>CAWARU010000001.1:0-2297500 GCA_963784575.1 uncultured Gammaproteobacteria bacterium | reverse complement strand
AAACCCAAGACTATCTTGAATTTTAACCTGAAAAAGGATATCTGATTGGCATTCGCGGAGATTATCATCAATGTAAGTATTATCTTGTATTACGAGACTTTCCAAATCTACTAATAATCGAATTGATTTTGGTAAATAATGATGAAAAAAATCTTTTGCGACCTCCATGTTTTTCATGGCATTCTTGAACATTTTATCATGTGGGTTAGCAATAAACATCCGATATTTATCCTAGCTGTAAAAATTTTTTAATTATCCAAAATTAAAAATTTGATTTAGTCATTATTAAATTCCGTTTTAAAAAAGTCAATCTTTTTTAAGTAAAGTAATGATTATAGAATGAAAGAATAGCAGTTGAATTTTTTCTTTAAGTAGTTGCAAGATATTATGCGGTGCAACAAAGATCTTAAACATATTAAAATGTTGCCATGTATGATAACGCCATAGCAAAATTACAATTGATTTGTTTACATTGCAGCAATTAAATAGGTTTAGAAGGCTCAGATCTCTCACTTTTGACAAGCCTCACCAAAGTGATAGCAGCTCCAGGGGTTTCTAAACAAACGATAATATTTTCTAATTCTGCTAGTCGAACTTTATATAAGTGGTCAATCGCTGCAGTATCTTGTGCAACGATATCCGGTCCACTGCTACAAGGTGGCGAAACCCGTGCTTTCGTCGGACATTCCCATGTGTGCTTATACCATGCATACTCAGTCCCCAAACCAATATCATCCAAATCCAATGGTGTCCCATCGAAGTAATGACATTCTTCCCTTTTAGGTTCGATGTCAAATTTGGGAGTTGGATTGAAAGGCTTTGTATCAAAGAACTCTTGTTTACCAAACTGGGGAAGCTTTTTATGGCACTCACTAAGCTTTTCAAAAAGCTGTTCTAATTCTTTCCATTTAAAATTTAAACATAATAAGGGATGTTTTGTAGTATATTCATTAGATGCTTTTGAAAGCTCCTCATAGGGAGCACCATAGGCAGCCCAGTCTTCATATTCAACTTTGAGTTTTTCAGCAGTTACTTTTTGTTTATCAGAAGAGAGTTTTGTTATGAGTCTTGTATCACCTGATGGTGGGATGGCTGCTTCTAATTTCTCATTTCGAGCTTTTCTTAAAACTTCCCTTAATTGTTGAGCGGCTATTAATCTAAGCCCAGGTTCATTTTCTATAATGGATAAAAGCTTAAGCAATAAAAAATTATCTAAACATCGTGCTGCGGCTTGAATCGGACTCACAGAACCCCATTTTCTAAAACAAATGAATCGCTGTAATTTCTTGCTAAAATAGCCTTCGAAATAATAAACTCTGGTCAAAATCATTTTTTTCTTGGCATCAGGCTTTGAGAAAAATTCCATCACACTTTTTGGATCAGCATTGAAAACATGACCGATAAGTTTCTCTCTCACTTTCTTTTTATCTTGCATTTCTTCTGTAAACTGAATACGAAAATATCGAGATGTTCCACATAAATTTGCCAAATCTGACGTATGCAGAAAGGAAGCCGAATGACGAATTGAGTCACGTGTTAATTTAATTGGCGGTGAAAGCAAAGATTTATTTTTATCTTTTCCATTAGAACTCGCTTCGAGGGCGTAAATTTTTTCTAACAATTCAAGTTGTTTATCTCTTAATTCTGACATTTTCGTTACCCATGTTTCATTTCTTTAAATTAATAATAAAAAGGATTTTATAGTATTTACTTGATAAAATCAACTTGCAATAACCGTAGGTACCCACTATTTCACAGAGCTTAAGGCTTAGCTTTTTTGGGTTTGTGAGGCCGGTTCTAGATGCAACCATTGCTTATGGAGAACATGACAGTTAAGCAGACTTAGACTTCTTAAATTTACTGCTTAGGCCCTTTCGGTTTTTCTGAATCCATTTCCCTGCCCTCACCTTCTACTTGCAATGCCTCCTCTCTTATAGAAATTCTGGAAGAAGATGAAAATAGCAGCGGCTCTTTTTCGGCTGCGCGAAGAAATTCTATTAGTTTGGTATTTTTCGATTTAACAGCAATATCTAGAGCGGTTTCATTCTTTTGATTTTTAGCATTTAAAGGGGCGCCATGTTCGAGTAATATTTTTGCGATCTCAACATTCGCATTAGGCATTTTTGCGAGCAGGATGAGCGCTGTTTCTTGTTCCTCATTAGAATGCTTCGGGTCTGCGCCCTGTTTTAGTAACATTTCTACAATTTTAGGATTGTTGCTATCTATCGACCAGGTGAGCGCAGATTCGCCTTGTTTATCGATATGATTTACTTTAACCCCTTTTTGCAGCAGCAAATCAATTAATGCAACATTTCCTGACTGCACAGCATCGATTAAAGGATTAGTGAAACCCATTTTTGCTACGTGATTTGGATCAGCACCCAATCTTAACAAGGTCTTAACACTTTCGAGTAGACCATTTTTGCAGGCCTTATTCAGTGCTGAGACCCCATTATCATCCTCCTCGTTCACATCGGCACCTTTTTTTGATAATATTTCTAAGATCTCACTACTTTCTTTGTTGAAGATCGCCAAATGGATTGCAGGCCTCCCTTTCAAAACAAGCCTTTCTGTTACATTTGCGCCATGATCAATCATCGCTTTGATAAGACTTGCTGGCATCTCTTCATCAAGTGCTTGAAGAAAAACTGAACTACCCTCCACATGCTTAAAATTTGGATTTGCACCAATCTTAAGCAAAGATTCCATAGTACTCTGATTTTTCTTTTGCAATGCGTCTGCGAGTTTCAAATCAATCAATTTCTGGGCTTTTCTTAGAAACTTTTCCAGAGCTGCATTCTTTGATTCAATGGCAATATCGAGCACTGTCTGATTTTTTCTATTTTTAATATCTAAAGGTACCCCATACGTAAACAAGATGCCTGCGATTTCAGTACTCACCTCTGGATTTTTCGCAATCAGCATAAAGAGCGTTTCATTTCCTTTGGTGCGATAATTGACATTTGCTCCTTTTTTGATGAGAAAAGTGACAATACTAGGGTTATTAGTATCCACGGCACGGAGCAGCGGAGAATCTCCCGCTTCATTGACAAAATCTGCTTTGGCGCCATTATCCAGGAGGAGATTGACCAACTCTCCGTTCTTCGAGGATATGGCATCCATTAAAGGAGTACTCAAGGTGAGTTTAGCAATATGATTGGGATCTGCCCCCAATTTTAACAAGGCTTTAACAGATTCAACTCGGCCATTGCGACAGGATTTATTGATGGCTGCCACACCATGATCATCCTCTTCATTCAAGTCCAAGCCGGAATCCCGCAATAATTTCAGCACTTCGATCTTAGCATCATCCCCTGCTGCTGCAAGATGCACCGCCGGAATAACATTAGATTCCATGTAGAGTTTTGAATGCAAATCTGCCCCTTTGTCAATCATTGTTTTGATGAGCTGGACGGGAGCTTTTCGATTTATCATCTCAAGAAAGAAAGAAGATCCTATAACAAATGGAAAGTTCGGGTTACCCCCTTGTTTGATTATAGTTTCCATATCATCAAATTTATTATTAACCATCGCTGTAATGAGCCCTCTTTCCTTACTCTTTTCACGATACTTTTTGATAAATCTCGTTGTTTTTTTGTTTTTCACAGCTTTTGCTTCTACATACAAATTATCCGCAATACCTATAAGACTATCTAGCATTGCTTTCCTAGCATCTTCCTCTAAAATATTTAAAAGTTTATAGGCTCTTTCCACATCGGCAGTTTTCTTTTCAGGATTTTTAGTAATCGCGCTCTTTTTAAAGTGAGTACTAATATAGGATCGTATGATCTGTTCTAAAACCGGTTTAGGAATCTTGCCGCTTCTGTACTGCGAAATAAGATCATCGACTTCACGATCTCGCACCCAGCTGGTAAAATTTTTATATTCCATTTTAGCAAATTTTCTTGCATCATCAATGATTGTTTTATCATCTTCCGATTTTTCTCGTTCTTTTGCTAATTTTTTTCGTTCCATCACATAGAGCAATGGTCTCATAATAGATTTATGATTCACAAATGAACAGGTGCCATGTTTTTGATCTTGTGATTCAATTTCTTCAAGAAAGGCAGACTCCGGTAATAATTTATTTATTCTTTCAAGGATAACCGCATCATTCGCTTCTCTGTCTACCAAACTTTTTATAAAATCTGCTGTTAATAGCTTTTTGGCATCATCAGTGAATTTGTAAATCCGTGATCCAAATCCTTCTTTAGCGCGACCGCCACCTCGATTAGATAAGATTATGTAATCGCCATAGATCGCAATAGATACGGTATGAGTTTTCCACCCCGCCGTCAGAATCGTAGGTTTGTCTTTTTGATTTGTGATTCTCTCCAGAATATCTTTTGGGTTTTTTGCAAGATCGGTATAGTCAAATAAAGCCTTGTAAGAATCAAGTATATTCGGCCAAAAACTTGCAACCTCTTGACGTTCTGTTTTTCCCGCAATGCTCTCCTGATATTTTGACGCAAGTTGGCGTAAATAATCTAATGATTGAGCATCCTTATACCCTTCAAAACCGATATTTTCTTTTTCTCCTTTTTTTCTGCATCCTCTAGCAACACTATACCATTGATGCCTAGCACATGTCCTTTCTGCTTTATATAATCCATAATTTTTATATGATCTAAATCGCGTTGCAAGCTTTTACTATCTTCAACCTCCAAGCGATGTTTCTCTAAATATTGATCTTCATATTCTTTAAGAAGTTTCGCATGCTCCGGTAGTAAAAATGCCTTAGCCTCAGTGAGTGGAGTGTAAGGAACATTTTTCCATGTAAAGAATGGGTTTAAATTTCCCTTTTCTAAGATCAATTTTAGTATGTCAATGGTCTCCCCACCCTTTGCAAAGAGTTGACAAATAAAGGGCTTACCCTCCGCCATGCGCACATTAACATCAGCGCCATTCTCCAAGAGCAATTTTATGGTATTCAGATCTGGTTTCGGTTCGAATAATATCGCTTCCATCAGCGGCGTTATTCCTGCCGCATCAGGAAGATTGATCAGCTCCTTTATCTTGTCCTTATCTCCCTTCGTGATGGCATCCATCAATTCGGGGGTCACGATGCTTCTCCAAAAATTAATTTTGATATACTTTTTAGAGAGCCAAATCGCCTGCTCAGTTCCAATAGCTATTTGAAGTTTAGTAATTTTTGTAGCATTATAGCTGTGTTTAAAAACAGTAATTTTTTAAAAATTATCACTCATTTCTCGTTATTTTGATAATCTCGTTATACTGATAATAATGATAAAGAGAATAAGGACTCTATGATACTATGCTGCAAAACGCGCTGCTTCACATCGCCAATTCAAAGGATGCCTTGCTTATCTACCAAGACAAAAAGTTTACTGCCTATCAATTGGGGGTGCGGTCCTACGAAATCATAGAAATCCTGCAAAAAATGCAGGGTGAAAATAGGAAAATCGCATTTTGTCTGCCGAATTCCCCGGAACTTTTGTGCTGGCATTTGGCCTGCATTCATCTCGGTATTGCTATTGTTCCGATTCCGTATGAGGCAGAGCCCAAGTATATTGAAGAAGTTTTTAGGATTACAGAACCTCAGGCTTTTTATACTAGCCCGAGAAAAAAACGCGACCTGATGGAAATTCGATTTCCAAAGCTTTGCAAAATTGAAGAAATTGATGACACCTATAAATCTTTATACAAACATATTGAACAGCAAACACATTTGATTTTCAATCCTACGCGAGATTTATCTAAAGTTGATCCAAAGGCACTTGCCATGATTGCGTTCTCACATGATGGTAAGATAAAGGTAAAAGAGACTTTGGAATTGAAAGGAATTATGCATTCTTACCAAAGCGCGCATTGTTTCATAGAGTTGCTTTATGATGTCATGGGTGTTAGAGAAAATTTAAGCTCGGTTACGGCACAATCCATGGGTCATCTTGAAGGCATTGCTGCAATTCTCTTTCCACTGCTTAAAAATGGTACTGTGGTGCTATTAGAAAAGTTCGAAATCCATGATTATCTCGATGCTTTGACTGAGTTTCAACCGAGTCACATTTGGCTTCGCGATCATGAAATATATGAAATAGCAAATTCTGGTTCGGTGAATAAAAAAGGATTCGATCGTATCAACACCTGCTTTGCTATTTACAAAAATATTCCAATCGATTTGGCACAGCGATTTCATGAAAAAACAGGAGCTGCCATTCAATTCGGCTATGGCATGACGGAAACAGGGATTGTCACGATAAATCGCATGCCTTGGTTAAAGAATCCTGGTTCAATAGGACAAAAAATTCCATTTGCTTCTATCGATTTGCGAGATGAAAATGAAGGATTTGTTCGAATTTCTGATGTGGGGGAAATCTGGATAAAATCCAAAGCAAGCTTCCTTGGCTACTATAATGCTGCAGAATTAACGCAGAAAATGTTGGTGAATGGTTGGTTTAGGACCGATGATTTAGCATTACTTGATAAAGAAGGATTTTATTGGTATAAAGGACCTAAAACATTTTTCATTCATAAAGGCCAACATTCGCTTTATCCACAAGCCCTTGAGGCTGTATTGATTAAATTTCCACAGGTTAAACGCGTCATTGTGATAGCTGCACCTGACCAAGTTGAAGGCGAAGTGCCTGTTGCATTTGTAGAAATAAAAGAACCGGTTACAACGCTGAAAATGGATTTGGGTGAGATAAAGGAAAAGCTGATGAAATTATGTCAAGAACAATTATCACAATTTCAACAGCCAAAAGAAATTTTCATCCTGGAGCAATTCCCTCTAGATGGGGATGGAAAAATAGATATGTCAAGTTTGAAAAATATGCTAAAAAAATGATATCTTAGAACTGATATATTAGATATGATGTAATGGTATTTTTAATTAAAGTAAGGATTAGAACCTTTAAAGTTAAAGTCTAAGGAGACTATCAATGACATTAACCGCCTCTACCATGCTTCCCTTGGGAACCAAAGCCCCTAATTTTACCCTGCCAGATGTTACAACCAATAAAGATCGCACTCTCGATTCTTTGAAATCTGATAAAGCCACAGTGATCATGTTTATTTGTAATCACTGCCCTTTTGTAAAACACATTCAAAGTGAATTGGTCAAGCTCGCCAATGACTACCAAAAAAAGGGAATTGCATTCGTCGCTATCAACTCGAATGATATTGAAAGTTATCCTGAAGATTCTCCCGCTAAAATGAAAGCGGTGGCAGAAAAAATGCATTACTCATTTCCTTATTTATTTGATGAAACTCAGGAAATCGCAAAGGAATATGATGCCGCTTGTACTCCTGATTTCTACATTTTTGACGGCGGATTGAAATGCGTGTATCGCGGCCAATTAGATGATTCCAGACCTGGCAATGATGTTCCTGTGACTGGCAAAGATTTGAGAGCAGCACTTGACAACTTGTTGCAAGGGAAATCAGTTTCTTCAGAACAAAAGCCAAGTATGGGCTGTAATATCAAATGGAAAGAATAAGATTAAGTGAGCATGAGCTAGAATGAAACCACCTTCCATCCCTTCTTTTGAACTATTTTCCCATAAATCAGATATGGGTATTCGTGGCTTTGGAAATACCATGGCTGAAGCATTTGAGCAGGCAGGGTATGCAATGACTGCAATGGTAACCGATTCTTGATAAAGTAACCGCAATGCAGAAAATTCCAATTTCTTGTAAGGCCCCCCAACCAGACATATTATTCATGGATTGGCTGAACAGTATTATTTATGAGATGGCAACACGTAATATGCTATTCAGTCGTTTTAAAGTAGAGATCGATGAGGAAAAAATTCATTTGAATGGAAATATTTGGGGAGAAGTTGTTGACATTTTACGTCATGCCCCTGCTGTAGAGCCTAAAGCAGTCACTTTCTCTGAACTAAAAGTAGACTCATTTCAAGTGGATGAGGATGAAGATAAAGATAAAAGAGGTACGAAAGCTTGGATGGTACAGTGTGTGATCGACATATAAATTAAGAAAAACCCTTATGTATATTTAAAATAAATGTTTAAATTGAGGAAATTTCATGGAAAATAGCGTGGGAAACGGCACAAATCGTTCTCGATTAAAACAGCGTGATAAGTACGAGTGGATGATAGAGCCATTCGGTGACATGCGCGTGCCTGCCATTCTTTTTGCAGATGAAACACTGATAGACTGTATGGATGACAAAGTATTTGATCAAATCATCAATGTGGCTTCGTTGCCGGGAATAGTACAAGCTGCCTACACCATGCCCGATGCCCATTGGGGTTATGGATTTCCTATTGGCGGTGTCGCTGCGTTTGATCCTTTGGAAAATGGTGTTATTTCCGCAGGCGGTGTTGGATTTGATATTTCCTGCGGTGTTCGGACGCTGCTCACTGGACTGAAACGAAAAGACATTGAAAGCATTAAAACAGAACTGGCAGATGCTCTTTTTAGAGCAATTCCTGCAGGCGTTGGCAGCGAGGGCCATATAAAACTCAATGAACATGAAATGGATAAAATGCTAAAGGGAGGCGCAGCCTGGGCTGTAAAACAAGGGTATGGCATCGAAGCAGATCTAGAACATACGGAAGATTATGGGAAGGCTTCCGGTGCAGAGCCTGCTTATGTTTCTGAACGAGCTAAAATACGCCAAAAGGGTGAAATGGGAACTTTGGGTTCTGGCAATCATTATTTAGAAGTGCAGCAAGTCTCCACTATTTTTGATGAAAAAATTGCCCGAAAATTTGGCATAGAATTAGATGATATTCTCATCTCTCTGCATTGCGGGTCACGCGGTCTTGGTCATCAAATTGGGACAGATTTCCTGCGTGAAATGGTTATTGAAGCCAATAAACATCATATCCATTTACCGGAACGCGAACTCGCTTGCGCGCCCATCCAATCTGATGTCGGACAAAGATACTTGGGTGCTATGCGTGCAGGCATCAATTGTGCTTTGGCAAATCGACAAATATTAACGCATCTTGTGCGTGAAACTGTTGGCCGTCTTATCCCAGAAGCCTATATTCGTTTATTGTACGATGTGTCTCATAACACTTGTAAGGAAGAAACTTACACAGTAGAAGGTCGCGAACGTAAATTATTCGTGCATCGCAAGGGTGCAACACGCGCTTTTGGTCCGGGACATCCAGCTCTACCGCACATTTTTCAAGAAACTGGTCAACCTGTTTTGATAGGCGGCAGCATGGGAACCAGTTCTTATATTTTGGTTGGCACTAAAGGAAATGAACAGCTGTCCTTTAGTTCTTCCTGTCATGGTGCAGGCAGAAGCTTAAGCAGACATCAAGCCTCCAAAAAATGGCGGGGACGACAACTGATTGAAGAGCTTGCTGCAGAAAATATCCTTATTCGCAGTATTTCTGATCGAGGTGTGGCAGAAGAAGCACCAGGCGCTTATAAAGATGTTGATATTGTGGTTGATGTGGCAGAAAGATCGGGTATCTCGAAAAAGGTGGCACAAATGCTGCCGGTTATATGTGTGAAAGGATGAGATAAAATAAATTTATATAGAACAAACTTAGTTAGTTGGTAAAAATTGAATCACTCATATGCACATCGACAAATTAATGAAATTTTAAGATAATAAGATAATAATAGGGTTATTAATATTATAGGGAGATTCCATATATGAATATGAAAGCTATGAGAGGACAACTGCTGAAACTTGCCTTTATCTCATTAGTTTTAGAATTTTTACCAATACATTCACTTTCTGCGAATGATGGTCCTATTCAAATAACTACACCCGATCTCACTCCGGGTCTCGAATTAAATTTCAGTGCGCTATACCTTAGGCCAACAGGCAGCAACCTCGACTATGCCATTTTAACCAATTCTTTTTCACCTGCGCCTCAAAACTGGGATATTCAAACTATCAAGCCTCGCTTCAAAACTGGATTCAATATAGGCGCTGGATATTCACTGCCGAATTCTTGGAGCGATATTCAATTAAATTGGTCGCATCTTAGAAATCACCGGCAACGTTCTATTCAAGCAGATGCCACACAATATGTTGCACCTTTCTACCAAGTGGGCCCTGATTCTTTTACATTAAAGCAAGCATTTGGAAAAGCAAAATTCAGCTTTGATGTTGTAAATCTAGATCTTGGCGTTTTCATGAGTGTTTGCTCAGATTTACAATTGCGATTTTTTGGCGGTTTGACCGGTGCTGAAATTAAACAAAAATTGTATGCAACCTTTAATGACCCAAGTCCCAATTTTTTCCTTACTCAAAAAAATGTTTCAAAGTTTACCGGTCTTGGACCAAGGTTAGGGTTCGGCGGCGGCTATGAATTTATAGATTGCTTTAATATTGTCGGTCATATGGCAGGATCTCTTTTGATTGGAAACCAAAGACAGCAAGCGCGTTTCTATTCCCAGTCGAATGATTTAAGCGCTGCAGGAATTTTTCAGAACAAGCAAGGCATCCGTTCTCATAGTGCGCATCAAGTAGTGCCTGCTTTAGATGCAAGACTTGGCTTGAATTATTCCTTTGCAATAGCAAATAATTCACTCTTCACTGTGGAAGCAGGCTATCAAGCCTACACATTTATCAATGCACTGCTGTCTTACAATCCACAATCCGTTGGAGCTCCTATACAGGCAGGCACAGTGCCCATTGCGACTATGGTGAAGTCACAAAGCAATTTCTCAGTAGACGGGCCCTATCTAAATTTTAAACTAGGTTTTTAGAGGGTCTGTTGAAATTTCTACTATGCTGGCCGAAATTTTAACAGACCCTCGCCGCACTGATTTAGCTTCCGGCAAGATGAAAACTGCGCAATTTAGTATATTCCGCAGAGCCATCGCCCAAAACACTTTCATACAGAACAAGCTCTGTGATAGGCATGGTAATGTGTTTCAGGGAATGATGACTTAGCCATTTCGTGAGATTTTTGGGGCGCTGAAAACGGCTGATAGTCATATGGGCCACAAAGGGACGTTCGTCGATTCTAAATCCCAGTGCACGCAAAGGTTCTGCCAAGTTTTTTGCTATTGCCGCAACACCTTCGCCGCCTTCCGTCACTCCAATCCATAAAATTTTTGCGTATCGAGGTGTCGGGAATGCTCCTAAGTGCGTGATCGTCACTTCGAAAGACTTTCCTAAAGCCACCTTCTCTAAAGCTTGCTCTAAAAGCTTCTGAGTTTCTTCTTCTACTTCACCTAGGAAATGTACTGTAAAGTGCCAATTCGGGGAAGGAACGGCCTTGCCATCGATGTTTCTTAATTGTGATTTAAGTTCTCTGCGAACTTCTTCCGTTAAAGGAATGCCTAAAAATAATCTTCGTTTCAAAGCCACTCTCTCCGCTTCAAATATTTGGAGATCAAATCTGCCTCTGGAGAACCTGGTGCCCCTTGCCAATTATATTCAAAACGCAGATCTGGCGGCAATGACATCAGTATAGATTCCACCCTGCCATTCGATTGTAATCCAAACAGAGTTCCGCGATCATAGAGCAAATTAAATTCTACATAGCGGCCGCGACGATATCGTTGAAATTCGCGTTCTTTTGATCCAAAGGCCAACGCTTTGCGACGAGCAACGATAGGACGATAAGCCTCCATGAAATGATTTCCAATGGACTTGATAAATGCAAAACAAGTATCAAAAGGCCAATTATTCAAATCATTCAAATCATCAAAGAAAAGTCCGCCTATACCGCGCTGTTCATCCCGGTGCTTGAGATAGAAATATTCATCACACCATTTTTTATACTTTGGATAAACTTCTGATCCAAATGGCGCGCAAGCTTTGGCAGCAGTTTGATGCCAATGATGGCAATCTTCATCAAAAGGGTAGTATGGAGTGAGATTAAATCCCCCGCCAAACCACCAAGAAGTAGTATGATTTTCATTTTCAGTCATGATAAATCTAACATTAGCATGTGTCGTCGGCACATAGGGATTGATGGGATGAATGACGATAGAAACACCGAGCGCTTGAAAAGTCGAATTTTGGAGATCGCGGCGATGAGCTGTTGCAGCAAGGGGCAAGGACTCGCCAAACACATGAGAAAAATTCACACCTGCCTGCTCAAATACAGCGCCTTTTTTTAAAACGCGAGTGCTGCCTCCGCCGCCTTCCGCACGAGTCCATTCATCATCTACAAACGCGCCATGATTATCTTCTGCAGCGAGGGCTTCGCAGATATTTTGCTGCAATTCTTTAAAATAGGAACGAATATTTGGAATAACATCCCTGGTTACAAATTGATTTTGCAAAAGTTACGCTTCCTCTTCCGCACTTCCCTTGGCTTCTGGAGGCGCTATTTGAATAGCATGGCCACAAGTTTTTTGCGGACATACTTTTTCTGTCCCCCGACGCTTCGTTGTTTTTATGGTCATAATGGGCCAGTGACACTTGGGACAGGATTCTGCAACTGGTGGATTATTCACAGCATATTTGCATTCTGGGTAACGATTGCAAGAATAGAAAAAAGTACCAAAACGAGATTTGCGTTTGATAAGTGTTCCCTGATTACATTGCGGGCAAGTCACCGCGGTATCCTCGGATTTCTCCAGAGATTCGATGTGTTTGCAATCCGGATAGCCGCTGCAGCCAATAAACTTGCCAAAACGCCCGCGCTTAATGACCAAATCGCTGCCGCATTTTGGACATTGCCGTCCTTCTACTTTTTCAGGTTGCTCTAATGACTCTTCTCTGCCTTCAGTTAAGTTCCGAGTGTAATCACACTCTGGATAACCTGTGCAGCCAATAAAACGGCCTCGCTTACCCAATCGAATGGACAAGGGCTTGCCACATTTTGGACATTTTTCATCTATAGCTTCTTGTGTGATGTCTTTGCGCTGAACATTTTCCTCAGTGGTATGAACTAATTTAATGAAGGGTTGCCAAAATTCGCCCATCAAAGGCACCCATTGTTTTTCACCCCGCGAAACCTCATCCAAGGAATCCTCTAATTTGGCAGTAAAATCATAATCTACATATTGATTAAAAAATTGTGTTAAAAATTTACTAACAATCCTGCCAACATCTGTCGGTCGAAAACGTTTTTGTTCCAGATTGACATATTCGCGATAGAGCAAAGTCGAAATAATGGAAGCATAAGTGGAGGGCCTGCCGATGCCGTGCTCTTCTAAGGCCTTCACGAGTGATGCTTCAGAGTAGCGGGGCGGAGGCTCTGTAAAATGCTGTTCGCCCTGCAGTGAGGTGAGATCAACGAGGTCCCCTTCTTTCATTACAGGCAATAATTTTTCACCATCATCTGCTTCTGCTTCATCTGTGCCCTCTAGATAAACCTGCATAAATCCAGGAGAAGTGATGGTAGAACCATTAGCGCGGAAACGATTCCCGGGTCCACAGCTCAAATCAACGGCAACCATATCAATCGTTGCATGAATCATTTGAGAGGCAACAGCACGTTTCCAAATCAAATTATAAAGTTTAAATTGATCTGGTGTTAAATGTTGTTTAACCTTTTCTGGTGTGTAATGAGCCATGGTAGGGCGAATGGCTTCGTGCGCTTCTTGAGCGTTTTTGGTTTTAGTTTTATAAACTCGAGCTTCAGAGGGAAGCGATTCAGCACCATAACGTTCTGCAATTAAGGCACGAAATTCTTCAATAGCATCTTTCGAAAGAGTGACTGAATCGGTACGCATGTAGGTGATCAAACCCACTGCTCCATCTCCTACATCGACACCTTCATATAATTGTTGCGCGACACGCATAGTACGCTGTGTACCAAATCCAAGCTTTCTAGAGGCTTCCTGTTGCAAAGTGGAAGTTGTGAAAGGCGCTGCAGGATTACGCTTCCTCTGGCTTTTGGTAATTTTTTCGACTTTAAGTTTTCCACCCGCTTCTTTGGCATAGCCTCTAAGCCGCGTTTCGATGGATTCAGCCAGTTCTTTGTTGGGGATTGAAAATTGTTCGAGTTTTTCTCCGTCATACTCCACTAATTTTGCATTGAAAGGTTGTTTCTTTGCTTTGAGTGCTGCCTCAATGGTCCAATATTCTTGAGAAATAAATTTCTCAATTTCTTCTTCCCTTTCCACAATCATCCGAAGCGCAGGACTTTGAACACGGCCAGCAGACAAGCCACGCCTGATTTTCTTCCAGAGCAGGGGGGAGAGATTGAAACCGACCAGATAATCCAGCGCACGCCTGGCTTGCTGGGCGTTGACTAAATCCATGGATATGTCTCGAGGAGATTTTACGGCTGCTTGCACCGCAGATTTTGTGATTTCATGAAAAGCAACGCGATAAACAGGCTTATTTTTCAGGATTTTCTTCTGTTCCATGATTTCACGAACATGCCAAGCAATGGCTTCTCCTTCGCGATCAGGATCTGTTGCTAGATAGAGGGTATCTGATTTTTTGAGTTGTGCTCCTATCTCTTCTACATGTGCCGCGTTCTTTTGAATAATTTGATACTTCATGGCAAAATCATGATCGGGATCTACCGCACCCTCTTTGGGTACGAGATCGCGCACATGACCATACGAAGCAAGAATCACAAAATCCTTGCCCAAGTATTTTTTGAGCGTTTTTGCCTTTGCAGGCGATTCAACAATAACTAAATTTTTACTCATCTAAGTTTCAATTTCCCAGTCTCTAGTTCCTAATTCAGAGGTCCCAGTTTTAAATACCCACCCGGGACTGATGCAACGAGCGATTGCAGCTCCAATTCCAAAAGAATGATTGATACTTCTGCTGCAGTCAATCCACATCTTTGTACCAGGATATCTATCGGAGTTACTTCAAATCCCAATTTATCCAGTACAGCTCGCTGTTTCTTATTAAGATTTTCTCCAAAATTCTCTTTACTGCCCTTACTTCCTTTTCTTCCTTTGCCTCTTTCCGGCCCCTGTTGGCTTTTAGCCAAGTGCAGGAGCGACTTCAATTCTTCCAATACATCTTCTGCCGTCTCAACCAATTTTGCGCCCTGACGAATCAAAGCATGACAGCCCTTCGCTAAAGGACTGTGTATAGAACCAGGGATGGCAAATACTTCACGCCCTTGTTCCAAAGCAAAACGTGTGGTAATCAAAGATCCACTCTTTAGGGCAGCCTCTACCACCAAAGTTCCCAGAGATAAACCACTAATAATACGATTACGACGTGGAAAATTGGAAGGGATAGCAGGGGTCCCAATGGGAAACTCACTTACCAAAGCCCCATTCTCTACAATTAACTGCGATAGTTTCTGGTTAGAAGCAGGATATACAGTTTCTAAACTATTTCCAAGTACTGCAATCGTTCCACCCTTTTCCGAAACAGCTGCTTTTTGCCCTGCCGTATCTATACCCAACGCCAAACCACTTGTCACTGTGATGGCTGCCGCAGAGAAATGTGCTGCAAAATTTGCTGCCGTTTCTAGGCCAAGTGGGCTTGGATTGCGACTTCCTACGATAGCAATTTGCGGCAGGTGTAACCTTCTAAGATCTCCGCGAACAAAAATAACTGGCGGCGGGTCGGGTATCTCCTTTAATAAAGCAGGATAATCCTGACTCCAACGGGGAACTATATAACAATTTTCTTGTTCAGCCCAAGCCAAATCTTTTTCGACCCCCTGCCAAACGATTTTGTCGACAGATTTAGTTAGTTCTCTCAAAACTTCATCCGGATCTAATAGACTTGGTGTTTCCACTTCATTTAGATAATGATTTAATTTATGAGTTCCAATGCCTGGCGTCCGATGTAAAGCCAGGAGATATTCTAATTTCATACACAACCCGTAATGCACTGCCCTTGAACGTTCATCTTTGGGTAATCTGAACGTTTTTCTATATCCACACTTTTACGCCTTAAAAATTACATCCCACTAATGTTTTTGGATTCTCAAGGTCCGAAATAACCAGGTGGCGGCGGCGGCGGTGGAGGAAATCCTATACCAGGTGAAGCATAACTGGGTGGTTCAAAAATTCCAATACCAGGCCGTGGATTGCAATCCATAGGCGCTCTGGCTCTATCAAGTAAATTAATTTCCTCAGTTGCTTCCACCACCAAAGCTAAGCTCATTTTTTCATAAACCCGGAATGCGACAACACGTCCAATTTTTAAGTCAGGCAGCTTTGGTGGGCAACCAATACAAATTGCACCGCGAGCAGTGACATTATACACATCTAAATAATCGCCTTCATGTAATCCTTCGCGTTCTCCAATACTTAAAATAACTGTATTGTATTTTCCTATCCCAATCCAATCTTCTTTCACATCTAAAATCATTGCCTCGATAGGCGTAGTCGCAGGTTTGGCCTTAAAATCTTGTATTGGCGGCAACAAATAAGTTGGAATTAATAGATTTTTTCGTTCCACTACTTCGACTGCGTCAAGAACTCGAAGTTGCGAAACAGGGCCTAAGATGGTTAATTCTGCTTTGCCAATGATTGGTGCGTGATAGCCTAGACACTCCTTTGTCACTGGGTGGAAGTAGCTTTTGCCTTGGCCTAAAATGGCATAATGCTTCTGTTCTACATCACAGAGTCCCCGTGCATAGATAAAATATCCTGTCCCAACAACTCGATGCTGATCTTGCAAGCCTACTAAATAAGCTGTTCCTTCTAAATCTTCCCGAAATGGAACTATTAATCCATCCAACATAAAAGTTTTAATAATGTCCATGGGATAAGGATCTAGATCGAGAACAAATGATCTAATATGGGGTTCAATTTTTACAATGGGTTGTCTGGGACCTTGTACTCTCATCCCTCTGCCTCGCTCTCTGAAGCTCTCGATCTTGGCTGGGGTTTCAGGATGCGGCATGGGGATAACACCGATTTCAGTTTCATGCACCGCGGGAGCTTTTTCGGCTTGCATACTTGTATTGGGTCCGAGATGAGATCCCCGACGAATGACTGCTGAACCAAAGGGTTTTGTATTTGATTTTGCTTCTGGCACTACAGGTTTGGGTGGAGTGGAAGGTGGTGGCTCAGGTTTAGATTCAGGAACAACTGGTGTTGGAGGCTTTGAGGGTGGTGTTGGTTTAGATTCTTCTGGAACCACAGGAATTGGCAGTGATGAGGGTGCCACGGATTTTGATTCGGGAACAACTGGTGTTGGAGGGTTCTGGGGTGGTGTTGGTTTAGGTTCTTCTGGAACTACGGGAATCGGCAGTGTTGCGGGTGGCGTGGATGTTGATTCAGGTACGACTGGCGTGGGAGGTTTTGAGGGTGGTGTTGGAGCAGGTGCTGCTGGAAACACAGAAGCTCCAGTGTTGGTAACTGTACTGGGGACGGTCACTGTGTCAGCATAACTTAATCCATTGATTAATATAAAGAAAATCAATAAAAACCGAATACAATATGGCATTCCTTGGTGCTGCATTTTTTTCTACTCTTCCAAGCTTGTCTCGCTACTCTCGTTACTCGTTTTGACTCAAAACCTTTGACTCAAAACGTCTCAGCATATTATTTAAAACCCGGGGTATTACTCCAATCCTTCTACAATAGAGTATAGTGCGAAATTAAGGTATAATTATTTCTTATGGCATTACTTAATATTTTACAATTTCCAGATCCCCGTCTGAAAAAGGTTGCAGAACCTATCGATACCTTCGATCAGGAACTCGCCCTATTGGTTAATAATATGTTCGAAACGCTTTATGAAGAGCGGGGCGTAGGCTTGGCCGCAACACAAGTCAATGTACATAAAAGGGTCATTGTGATCGACGCATCCCAACTTCGAAATGAACCTTTTTGTCTCGTCAATCCTGAAATTCTAGCTTCCCGAGGGACGGTGGAGTATGAAGAAGGATGTCTATCCTTCCATGGCGTCTACGCAAAAGTCAAAAGAGCCAAAGAATTCGATCTCAAATACCGAGATCATGAAGGCAGATTGCATCAAATCACTGTTGGAGAAGGTTTACTTGGAAATTGCATTCAGCACGAAATTGATCACCTGAATGGTATTACTTTTTATGATCATCTTTCCAGCCTCAAACAAACTTTGTTGAGAAGTAAATTAGAGAAGCTTCGCAAGAAAACGCTATAACACTTTAGGGAATAGTTGACAATTCGCTAGGTTGAGCCGAAAATCATTCATTTACGAGCGAAGCAAGCGCAGTTTATGTTAGAAATAAATGAGCAGCTTCGCTGCGTTAATGAATGATTTTCGGCCAACATAGTAGAATTGTCCAAGATTTTATGAGACTTATCTTTGCTGGGACCCCAGAATTTGCGGAAGTAATTCTTCAGAGCTTAATCCATGCCTCTGAACATCTCTCTGCAAACATCGTTGGCGTATTCACAAAACCAGATAAGCCAAAAGGTCGAGGACAAAAACTTGAAATCAGTCCTGTAAAAGAATTGGCATTGCATCATAATCTTCCCATTTTTCAGCCCAAAACTCTCCGAGAATCCGGCATCTCAAAATCTTCTCAAAGAACTTAAACCAGATATTTTAATAGTAGTTGCTTATGGCCTCATTTTACCTAAGGAAATTTTAGAAATCCCAAAATTTGGTTGTATTAATGTGCACGCTTCTCTACTGCCGCGTTGGAGAGGAGCTGCGCCCATTCAGCATGCCATTTTAGCGGGTGATTCCCTGACTGGCATCACAATCATGCAAATGGATGAAGGCTTGGACACGGGTGACATTTTAGCACAATATCCCTGCACTATTGAAATTCGTGAAACCACCGGCAGCTTGTATAAAAGATTAACGGAGATAGGCGGAGAGCTTCTTATCGAAACCTTGCAACAAATTAAACGAAGAAAAATCCGACCTCTAAAACAAGAAGACGAACATGCAATTTACGCATCCAAAATACGCAAAGAGGATGCCAAAATAGTCTGGACAGAATCTGCTATTGTGATTGATAGAAAAGTTCGGGCTTTCAATCCCTGGCCAATCGCCTATACCACAATTGCCGGGCAAACTTTGCGGATTTTTTCTGCTGAACCAGTAGAATCGATCACCCAATTTTTACCAAGCATCCTGTCCGGCGCCGTGCCCGGTACTATTTTGCAAGCAAATTCGAAAGGCATAGACATTGCAACTGGTGAAGGAGTATTAAAATTAACTGAATTGCAATTGCCAGGCGGAAAAAGATTATCAGCAAACGCTCTCATCAATGGCAAACCAGAACTTTTCCGCATCGGAAATGTATTGGAAATGGAATGAAGTTCCACAAACTCCATAATATTCGGGCACTTGCTGCACTGACTATTACAGAAACGCTGCAGGAAAATGCTCCCTTGAGTCAAATTTTGCAAAAATATAAAACCTTTTGCAAAAAAGAAGAAGATCGCAGTTTATTACAAGCAATTTGCTACGGTGTGATGCGGTTTTACCCACGGTTAGAATTTTTTGCGGCAAAACTTCTAAAAAAACCCTTTAAAGACAATGATAAAGATATTTATCATCTTATTTTAGTCGGACTATATCAATTAGAGTGGATGCGCATCCCCCCTCACGCTGCGCTGTCAGAAACTGTGGAAGGAGCACGTCTGCTCAAAAAACCGTGGGCAGTGGGACTTGTCAATGCGATACTCAGATCTTATCAACGCAATGCAGAGACTTTCCAAAAGGAGATCGATGCCGCCGATCCTGCCATTCTTTTTCATGAGATTGCAGAAAATGAAAACGAAGATTATCTTCTTGCTGCAAAAACTGCTCATCCAATATGGTTGCTTCAAAAGATAAAGCATGCTTGGCCCGAAGACTGGGAGAAAATAATCGCAGCCAATAACAGTCCCCCCCCTTTAATACTGCGTGTTAACTTACGGCAAATTTCACGACAAGATTACCTCGACAATTTAAAAAACGTAAGAATTGAAGCCAGTCCAATCGACAAAACAGCTGCTGGAATCAAAATTGCAGTACCTTGTGATGTGGTGAAATTACCAGGATTTAATGAAGGTTTTTTTTCTGTACAAGATGCTGCATCACAACAAGTTGCAGGATTTTTGCAACTTGAGCCAGGACTGAGAGTTTTAGATGCCTGTAGTGCACCGGGCGGAAAATTAAGTCATATTTTAGAAACCGAATCTGAGCTTAAAGAAGTTGTGGCCATAGATAGCGCAGAAGACAAAATCAAAATTATCCAAGAAAATTTATCTCGTTTGCGATTGTGGCCGCCGAAATCAGAGTCTACTCCTGCCCCGACAGTGACCATTCAGTGCGCGGATGCTTCAAAGCCAACAGACTGGTGGGATGGGGTGCTTTTCGATCGAATTCTATGCGATGCCCCCTGTTCCGCCACTGGTGTCATCAGACGACACCCAGATATTAAGATGCAAAGAAAGCCTCAAGATATTACCAGACTTGCTTCGGTGCAACTTGCTCTTTTAAAAACGCTCTGGACACTATTAAAACCAGGAGGTATCCTGCTCTATACCACTTGCTCTATACTAAATGAGGAAAATCAAGAAGTCATTGATAAATTTTGCAAGAGCTTGCCTCCCCAGAGTTTCAAATTAGAATTGAATTTATCAATTATGACTGGACAAAACGATATGGATGGGTTTTACTACGCAAGTATCAGGAAAATTTAATTACTCAAGGTCTCCCGTTTGAATGTAGCCAAAACGCCCATCTTTGGGCAGTGCCAAACGGTTGAAGGAAAAATAATGAAAATCATTATATTGGGGGCAGGACAAGTAGGTACGACCCTAGCCTCACATTTGGCAACAGAGCATAACGACATTACCATCATTGATAAAGATGGCGATAAGCTTCGCACACTGCATGAACGCATGGATATCCTCACCATCACAGGAAATGGCGCTTATCCCAATGTTTTAAAAAAAGGATCAGCTGAAAAAGCGGATATCTTGATTGCGGTTACGAGCAGTGATGAAGTTAATCTAGTAGCCTGTCAAATTGCTTATACATTATTCAATATACCAACCAAGATCGCTCGCATTCGTTCTTTGCAATATCTTGCACACCCCTCTTTATTTGGCGAAGCAACCGCATTTCCTATTGATGAATTGATAAGCCCAGAACAACTGGTGAGCAATTATATCCTAAAACTGATTCAATATCCCAATGCATTACAGGTATTAGATTTTGCCGATCAAAAAATACAATTAGTCGCAGTCAAAACAAAAAAGGATAACGGTCCCATTGTTGGTTGTCCTCTGAAAGATCTCAAAACGCACTTGCCAGAGATTAATACCAGAGTAGTAGCTATCTACCGTAAGGGCGATTTTATTCAACCTACTGCGGAAACAACTATCGAACCTTTCGATGAAGTATATTTTTTGGTGGCCTCAGAACATGTGCGAGATATCATGTCTGAATTGGTCCATCTTGATGAACCTCATCAAAGAATCATGATTGCTGGCGGCGGCAATATCGGCACAAGATTAGCTCAAGCGTTAGAGCAACATTTTCAGATAAAAGTCATCGAACAAAACCCTATTCGTTCTGAATTCTTGGCCACAGAGCTTTCTAATGGGGTAGTACTCCAGGGAGACGCCTCTGATAAAGAACTTCTTATCAACGAGAATGTCGCAGATATGGACGTATTTTGCGCTGTTACCAATAATGACGAAATCAATATCATGTCTGCAAAATTGGCTAAATACCTGGGTGCCAAGAAAGTGATGGCTCTGGTCAGCCGCCCTTCTTATATCGATGTCATTGAAGGCGGCAATATCGATATTGCCATTTCCCCACAGCAGGTGACGGTTGGTAGTCTTTTAACCCATGTTCGCCGCGGCAATGTGGTTAATGTACACTCCTTACGTCGTGGCACTGCAGAAGCAATAGAAGTGAGTGTCCCTGAAGGAAGTAAAAATTCTAAGGTTATTGGAAAAGCTATTAAAGATATTCCTCTTCCTGGAGGAGCGATGATTGGCGCTATTGTAAGAGGAGAGCAAGTTTTATTGGGAGAAGATACAGATATCATCGAAGCAAACGATAGAATAATCATATTCTTGAGTAATAAGCATAAAATTCGTCAAGTAGAGAGTCTTTTCAGCAGTAAAACGTAATTCGTAATTTATGAGCAAATCCAAAGCGCCATCTTCCTTCCTGAAATTCATACTTGAAGAGTAACTTCCATGCAAATATACAATACTCTCAGAATTTTAGGCATGCTCTTGATGCTTTTTAGCATCACCATGTTACCTCCTGTACTGGTTGCGTTATGGTATCATGAAGCACAAATTCCTGTTTTCATCTCAGCTACTGTAGCAACTCTTATCTTAGGCTTCATTCTCTGGTTCCCTAACCGGCACGAACACCGAGAAGTCCGTTCCAGAGAAGGATTTTTAATTGTCACGTTACTTTGGTGTTTCCTTTCCCTAGCAAGTGCCTTTCCCTTTGCTTTTTCAGAAAAACCAGATATTTCCATGGTGGATGCGCTGTTTGAAGCAGTGTCGGGTCTCACAACAACAGGTGCTACCATATTAACAGGCCTTGATTCACTTCCCAAAAGTATTCTCTACTATCGTCAACAATTGCAATTTATCGGCGGCGGTGGAATCATCGTCTTTGGAATCGCAGTATTGCCGCTGCTCGGCGTTGGCGGCATGCAACTATTCCGTGCCGAAATGACAGGTCCTTTTAAAGAAGATAAATTAACACCGCGCATTGCAGAAACGGCAAAAACACTTTGGATGATATATTTAGGATTGGTGCTCCTATGTGCGATCGCTTATTACTTTTCGGGAATGGGATTATTTGATGCCATCACCCACAGTTTTAGCACAGTCTCAACAGGCGGTTTCAGCACTCATGACAAAAGTCTAGGGCATTTCAACAATTCTGCTGTATTGTGGGCTTCCACTTTCTTCATGATATTGGGAGCCATCAATTTCTCCTTACACTTTACCGCATTCCAAGGTAAAACCTTAAGTCAATATTGGCAAGATCGAGAATGTCGTGTTTATTTATATTATCTCTTGATGCTGGCTCTTTTGGTAACATTTGCGCTTGTTGCTTATATGATGATCAAGGAGCCGCACATCGCCTTTCTAGAAAGTCTGTTTCAAGTAACTTCTTTTTCTACCACAACCGGATTTTTTAATACCAACTACAGCATTTGGCCAAGCTTTCTCCCGGTACTTCTTATGCTGATTGCTCTGATTGGCGGCTGTTCTGGTTCAACGGCTGGCGGCATTAAAATGATTCGTATTATTTTGATGTTCAAGCAGTGGGAACGCGAAATTCAAAGACTTATCCACCCCAATGGACAATACGTAATCAAACTCGGCTATAGCCGCCTAAGCCAACGCACCTTAGACGCAGTTTGGGGATTTTTTGGAGCTTTCGTCGGCATTTTTGCAATATTATTGCTGTTGCTGCTTGCAACGGGAATAAGATCTCTTAACGGCATTTTCGGGATTGGTCGCCGCCATTACCAGTACGGGACTTGGTCTTGGCAGCATTGCAGATCACTTCCAACCATTGTCTGATTCTGCAAAGCTTATTTTATGCTTTGCAATGCTTGCGGGTCGATTGGAGCTTTTCACCCTGCTGGTGCTGTTCTCCCCCAGTTATTGGAGGAGATGAGGTGTATAGTATACCTCTATTCTCCAACTTTCCAATTGTCGTTTATCAAGCTCGTCAGGATATGATCACGCCATTTTCCATTGATGAGTAAATATTTATGTGCTCTCCCTTCTTCTGCAAAACCAAGCTTCTGCAATAAAGCTGCGCTTTTATCATTATTCACCATGTAATTTGCCATGATGCGATGAAAATTTCTTTCTGTGAACATATATTGTATGGCACTTTTCAATGCCTCTGCCATAATCCCTTGTCTTTGAGAAGTTTCACTGAGGGCAAATCCTAAATGACAAGCCTGAAAAGCACCCCTAACAATGTTTGAAAAATTACAATAACCGATGATTGTTTCTGGCCAGACTTTTCTGGCAATAAATAGTTGTAAGGGAGCATCATAATTGCCATAATTTTTTTCGATATCCCCAATTCTTTTTACCCAATTATTTCCGGAATAGTATTCTTCATTTCGTATAGGTTCAAAAGGCCTATGAAACAGCTTGTTTTCATGTAGAAATGCTAAAACTGCCGAAATATCTGCCTGATTAGGTTCTTTTAAAATAAGTTTTTCAGTTTCTAAAACAAGTCTTTCTTGCATAACTTCCCTATATTACTCACACAATGGTCCCTAACAATTGCCGTACTTCATTTTTAATCCAAGCTTCAGCTTCTTCATTAATTTCTGTGGTTGATTTGCCCTCTGTTTGGATTAAGGGACCAATTACCACATCTACAGTCCCTGGTCTTTTTACAAAAAATCCCCGCGGCCAAAAAAGGCCAGCATTATGCGCAATGGGCAAAATGGGTGCGTGACAGGCATGTGCCAGGGCGGCGCCACTTCGGGTAAAACGTCTTTCCTCTCCAGGAGCCACTCGGGTTGCTTCTGGAAAAATGATCACAAAGCGACCCAACTGCAATTTTTCCTTGCCTTGACGAATCAGAGATTTGATTGCTTGGCTCGATTGATCTCTTTTTATGGCGATGGGTTCGATAAGAGCAAGACCCCAGCCAAAGACTGGAATATACAGTAATTCTTTTTTTAAAATCCAAGTTTGCGTGGGCAGCAACACTTGGAAGAATACGGTTTCCCAGGTAGATTGATGATTGCTAAATACTATGACACTTTGCTTGGGGATATTTTCGAGACCTTTTACATGAAAATGTAATCCACAAGTTACTTCCGCCCAAAAAATAAAAAAATGAGACCAACGTGTTATTATCCAATATCGAACAGAATGGGGCGTAAAAAAAAGCGTCCAGCCGGAGAGAGTAAGAATTGCGGTGACTGGAATTATTCCGAGATAAAACAGCATGTTTCGAAAAATCATGTTTAATTTCATAAGACTCACGGCGGTGCTTGTTCCGAGAATCAATAAATCTGATGCTTCGAGCAAATCAGAAACTATTTCGATATTTTGTAAATAGGGAGGCAAACTATTTTTTGTTTTCAATCCATTACCAGTCAATACCAATATCGGTCTAAATCCCATTTTATAAGCTGCTTCTAAATCTCGGAGCGAATCCCCTATACAAGGAATTCTGGAAACAAGGCTAGAAGCACAGTAGTGCTTGATTATTTGTTGAAATAAACCCGTTTTGGGTTTACGGCAATCGCAATTATCTTCTGGACCATGCGGGCAAACAAAGATACCATCAATTTCGGCATTGCATTCATTAGCTTCACGCTGCATTTTCTGGTGAATGAGATCCAAGGTCTCTGTATTAAAAAGGCCTCGGGCAAGTCCTGATTGATTCGTTGCAACCACCACCTTAAAACCATTTTGGTTAAGCCTGGCAATTGCTTCAAAACTACCGGGTAACGGTTTCCACTCGGCCTCCGATTTAATGAAATCGGGTGAATCATAGTTTATAACGCCATCGCGATCTAGAATTACAATCCTAAGAGTAGCATTGGTGGTAGGATTAAACGCTTCTGCAACAGAGTACGACTTCGTCATTGCTTGCTCAGAGCACCGAAATATCGGCAATTTCCAAAAATAATGCGCGTAATCGATTCAATAGTTTAATTCGATTATTTCTTAAGTCAACATCATCTACCATTACCATCACTTTATCGAAGAATCTGTCGATAGGTTCTTTGAGGCTAGCAAGAGACTGTAGAGCTTGGGTATAGTTACTGGCTTTTAACAGCGGCTTGATTTCCTCTTCTTTGGCTATCACTTGATTTGCAAGCAGAATTTCAGCGTCTTCTTTCAGCAATGTCTTATCAAATGTTGCGTCTGGTGGAATAGGGACCTCGCTTTTGGAGAGAATATTATGGACCCGCTTGTTTGCGGCACTCAAACTTTCGGCTTCTGGCAGACGCTGGAATTCTGTAACCGCTAAAATCCGGCGCTCAAAATCTAGAGGTCGTGTCGGCCACCGAGCAAGCACAGCATCAAAGACTCGAGCAGGCACTTTTTGTTCGGTTGCGAGAGCACGAAAACGCTCAAAGCAAAAATCAAGCAAGGGCTCTATGATGGGGACATTCTTGGTAACAGTATTTTCTAACAGTAAATTGCCATAGAGTTCTTTCGCGGCAATGAATAAATCCTTTAAGTCAAAATTCAATTCTTTTTCGATTAAAATCCTGAGAATGCCAAGTGCTTGTCTTCGCAATCCAAAAGGATCTTTATCACCCGTGGGGCGTTTCCCCAACCCAAAAATTCCGACTAAAGTATCGATGCGATCTGCCAATGCAACAGCGGCACCTTCCAGTGTACTTGGAAGCATATCATTTGCAAATCTAGGATAATAATGTTCTTCAATTGCAAAAGCGACGGTTTCTTCCTCACCATCATGCAAAGCGTAATAACGTCCCATGATACCTTGGAGCTCTGGAAATTCACCCACCATTTGCGTCAGAAGATCGGTCTTGCAGAGTAAGGCTCCACGTTCTGCCAGAGTAAAATTACAATTTGGAATTTGCTTTGCTATCATTTTGGTGAGTGCTGCGACTCGTTCTGTTTTATCCCAAAGACTGCCAAGTCCTTGTTGGAATACGACGTCCTTTAAACTTCGAAGTCTGCTTTCTAAGGATTTTTCCTTGTCAACGCGGTAATGGAATACTGCATCTGAAAGACGTGCGCCCATCACAGATTCATTGCCAGCTATAACGGCTTTTGGATCTTTACTTTCAATGTTGCTGACGATGATAAATTTTGGTAAGAGTTTGCCATCCTCTGTTTCAATTGGAAAACATTTTTGATGAACTTTCATGGAAGAGATCAGTGCTTCTTTTGGAACCTGCAAGAATTCTGTTTCAAATTCACCTACCAGCACAACAGGCCATTCAACCAGACCATTTACCTCATTCAAAAGTGCTTCATCGCCAAGTACTAAGCCATGATTTTTTTCAGACTGTATGGTACTTTCAAGCAAAATATGTTTGCGGCGCTTATCGAAATCCGCGCGCACTTTTCCTTGTTTGAAAAGCAATTCTTCGTACTCATGGGGAAAAGTAATTGCGATTTTTCCAGGGTGATGGAATCTGTGTCCGTGGGTAAAGCGGTCTGATGAAATTCCAAACAGGGTTAAAGGCAGCACTTCATCATTGAAGAGCAAAGTAAGCCAATGCACCGGCCTAACAAAAACATCATCGCCATCCCCCCAACGCATCCGTTTAGGCAGAGGCAGCGCTTTAATTGCGTCATGGATAATTCCTGGAATCAAAGCTTGTGCCTTTTTGCCTGGCTCTTCTGATTCGAAAACATACCAAGCACCTTTTTCAGTCTCATCCAATTTGAGATCTTGAACTGTGACACCGTTTGATGCAGCAAAACCAAGCAGTGCTTTGGTGGGTGCTTGTGTTTTAGGATCAATGGCGGCCATTTTAGCAGGAACCTCGCTTGATAATTTTTCTCACAGGTTGCACAGGAATAATGCCCGTCATAGTGATTGCAAGTCTGCGAGGGGTTATATAAGATTTTATTTCATCATAAGGCAATTCTGCGGCCGCAAAACCCTTCTCAATGTTCTCTAAAAAAGCTTTAGAGAAATCCTGCAAGCATTTGGAGGGAAGCTCTTCCATGCCCATTTCAAATAATAAATCATTTCGAGGTTTGGTGTGGGGCATATTTACTATCCTGGAACCTTCAACAAAGGAAATCCCATACTTTCACGTTTTTTATAGTAGCTTTCTGCAACCATGCGAGCCATGCTGCGCACCCGCAAAATAAAGCGCTGTCGTTCCGAAACTGAAATGGCGCGTCTCGCATCCAATATATTAAATATGTGGGAGACTTTAAGTACCAATTCATAAGCAGGAAGCGGTAAATCAAGCTCAATTAACTTTTGACATTCGGTCTCATGATTATCAAATTGCGTGAATAGCCAAGAAACATCGGCTACTTCGAAATTAAATTTAGACATTTCTTCTTCGTTTTGTTTAAAGATATCAGAATACGTGATAATACCATGACGTCCTTCAGCCCAAACCAAATCTTTGAAATGATTAACGCCCTGAATTGTCATGGCAAGCCGCTCAATACCATAAGCAATTTCACCTGTCACGGGCTTGCATTCGAGACCACCGACTTGTTGAAAATAGGTAAATTGTGTGACTTCCATGCCATCCAACCATACTTCCCAACCTACCCCTCCTGCACCTAGGGTAGGAGATTCCCAGTTATCTTCGACAAAACGGATATCATGGAGTAGCGGATCAATCCCCAATGCGTAGAGTGATTCGAGATAAATTTCCTGAATTTCGAGAGGGGAAGGTTTTAAGATCACTTGATATTGATAAAAATGCTGGCCTCGATTAGGATGCTCACCATAACGACCGTCTGAAGGACGTCTCGAACTTTGTACATGAGCCACAGACCAGGGCTCAGGCCCAATGGCACGCAAGAAAGTATCCGGATGGAATGTCCCTGCCCCTACTTCGAGATCATAAGGTTCTAAAAGCACGCAACCTTGTCTATCCCAAAATTGATTGAGAGTGGCAACCATCCCTTGGAAGGTTTTTATGTTGTAAGGTTTTTTCAAATCATTTTTTGGCAATTTCATGAATCCCTTGCACGATCGGGCTGTAAAAAATCGCATTGGTTAAACCATGTCCCATTCCTGGAATAACAATCATCCTGGAATGTGCGATTGCCTTATTCAGTGCTTGTGCATGATCCAAGCCAAAAACGGGATCTTGATCACCATGAATGATGATGGTAGGCGCCTTAATTTTTGATGCTGCTTCCTCGTGCAATTGATAAGAAGCCATCGTAGCAGCGTAATGATTGGCAGCTGCTGCAGGGTTTTTCATTCTGATGAACGCTTGTAGACCGAGTTCTCGGATCATAGCCTCATCCACTGGCACTTTTGTTCCTGCATTAATTTTTGAAGTTTCGACAAACATTTCTATTTGTTCTTTTAAAGTCTTTGGAGGATTGCTCATTTTTTTCGCAGCTTCTATCACAGTCGATTTTGGTCCGGATAGTGCGCTGCTATAAGCTTGACCCTGTAGCGCAGAAAATGCAGGTTTCATATCGGTTGTTGTCATAATCAAGCTTAGACTTGAAACACGCTCTGGATAATGTGCAGCTAGGAGCATGCCCACTTCGCCTCCCATTGAGGCACCGACAACATTCGCTTTTTTGATGCCGTAAGCATCCAGAATGCTCACAGCATCTTTGGCAAGATCCAACAAGGTATAAGGAGATGTTTTAAAATCGAAAGAGGACGAAAGGCCGGTATCGCGATTATCATAACGAATCACATAATAGCCTTTTGAAGCCAGATCTTCGCAAAATTGCTGCGGCCAGAGCAGCCCCTGTCCTCCTGAACCCATGATCAATAGGACGGCAGGGTTCTTTTTATCGCCAAAAGATTCAGTCCAAATTTCGATATCTTTAGCCAATACCACCTTTGGCTGCAGGGCATGAAGTGGGGATATGGATATAAAGAAGACCAAACATGCGCTAATTATCAAGAGAATTCGGGAAACAGTGGTTAAAATTTGAGTTTTCAATGTTTTCTCCTAGATTCCCGCGTGTGCAGGAATAACGAAACTTATATTGATTCAATTTATTCAAAGATACTGAAAAAGCGCATTTTTAGCAAGTTATTTAAAATTATTAAAATTAGTTTTAATTCAAACTTATTTTAATACTTATTAATGCTTATTAATTTAATGCTTTTTTCTATTAATTCTAATTGGTACAAGGCTCAGAATGAATTAAACTAAGTATCGATGAAACTGAGTATCGATGAAACTGAGCATCGAAGATTTTTTAAGACCCCTTAGTATGAGCATTTTAGGAGGAACACATGAAATACGGTCCTGTGATGATCGACATAGAAGGAACCACACTTTCTGCAAAAGAAAAAGTATTATTACAACATCCTGCCGTGGGAGGGGTTTTGTTATTTTCTAGAAATTATAATAATCCTTCTGCCCTAAAAGCACTGATTGCTGAGTTAAGAACTATTTCTATCAATCCGTTATTGATTGCTGTAGATCACGAAGGGGGTCGAGTTTGGCGTTTCAGAGAAGGTTTTACAATTCTGCCGCCTGCGAAATATTTTTTGGAAGTCTATCAAAAAGATGCAGCGCAGGGATTAAAAGAAGCAAAAGAGGCTGCCATAATTATGGCATCAGAATTACTAGCAATAGGGGTAGATCTCAGTTTAGCGCCCGTGCTTGATTTGGATATTGGAATAAGTGAGGTGATTGGCGATAGGAGCTTTGGTTCTGATCCCGCTATTGTGACAGCGCTCGGCGATGCTTTTATTCAAGGCATGAATGAAGCCGGCATGCAGGCAACCGGAAAACATTTTCCGGGCCATGGCAGCTGTCGTTCTGATACCCATCTTGAACAAGCTATTGATGACAGAATGCTCGATAAAATTATGCAATCGGATCTCGTTCCTTTCCAAAAACTTGCAGCAAAATTAAAAGCCGTTATGCCTGCGCATGTCATTTATCCCAATGTTGATTCAGTGCCAGCAGGTTATTCCAAAAAATGGCTGAAAGAAATTCTGCGCGGCGAACTCGGTTTCCAAGGTGCCATCATTAGCGACTGCCTTTCTATGAAAGGTGCTGCCATTGGCGGCGATTTTGTCGTTCGAGCACGAATGGCACTGGACGCGGGCTGTGATATGGTAATTTTATCGCATCAACAACGTGAACTGGTTTCCTGGGTTTTGGAAAAATTGGCAAGAGAAACAAGCGATGCTGCAAACAGCCGTTTACAACAATTAACCGGTGATTTTAAAAAGAAAATTGAGAAACCTAAGCTCGGAGAGCAGCTGCTCGCTAAAATGACACAAGCAAGTGGGTGCAAGAGTTCAAGCGGCGCTAGTATTGGCGAACGTGCTATCACCGCAGAGTGTACTTAAAACCAACGATCATTTCCATGCATATACAAAAAATGTAATAAAATTTAATAAAAGAAAAAGGTAGGGGTAGGAACTTTATCTAGCTACCCTTATCTAATTATGCATGCCAAAAAATACAGATGATAACAATTTAGAGCAAGCTGCAAAATCGATCTTTCTTATAGAGCAAAAGCTTAAAAAGAAAGGGATTGATTTTCTGAGTAAAATTACAACTTATGCTGATCTCAGCGGTTTTATGGTATTAACTTGGCTCGACAATCCAAGGTCACCTGATTCGAATGGCATCTTAAAAAAAGTGCCGAAAGAAATGCGAAAGGAAATATTTGATGATTTCTATAGATTGAAGACACAGTTGAATTATCTCATGATGGCCGATTGGCAAATTATAATGCAAGCGCTGCAACATGAGAGAAAACTTGCACGCAAAGAGCATGAACAAAGCAGGCCTCAAAAAATTACCGCTGAAAAAACTGCAAAAAAAATCGACACTCCAAAGATAACCGCAGCAAAAATCGAGCCTGCAAAAATTACAGCGCCAAAAATTACCCCTGTAAAAACTTCAAATATTAATATTAAAGAGCAATTTGACAAAGCACGATCGGATTACGAAATAGAAAACAAATCAGTAGCTGAAAAAAATGATATTTATAGCAGTGCAATTCCCATTCCTACTTTGAAATATTATCAAAACTTAGTAAAAATTGAAAAAGCTATAATGCATTCTACTCTTGCGGGCAAAGATCGTCTGCCCCTGCTTAAAAAAGTTCAACAAGATAGGATCATCCTGACCGGCAAGTTCCCGGCCTTAAAAGATATCTTCCCAGAAACCAGAAAAACTGAAGCGGAACACACAAAAAAGGCTGTGGAAGGAGGGATTCTTGATAGAGATCTCCATCGAGATCTCTATAGAGAAAAAACTGTTCAGAAGCCTGATCAGAAAAAGATCGATGTGAAAAATGCAGAAACAGAAAAAACAGCGAAAAAAAAGGAGGCTGATATACTGCCCAAAAAGGACAACACAAAGGCAAAGCACAAGAAAAAATAGAAAAGGCTAAACTATAACCAGGATTAATGATTGCAACTTCCCTTATCCTTCAACCAATTGATTGACTGCAAGGCTGTATTACCGTATTATCTGGGTGCAGAACTTACGTGATTCACGTGATTCAATTATCGTTTCAATGCAAAATATAGTTGATATACATTCAAATTTTTAAACGTTTTAATATTTATATTTTTTGAATTATGAGACATCCGAGTCAATATTCTTATATTATTTTTCTTACACATTCATTGGGGAGTAAACCATGATTGAAAAATTTGCCATCGAAAAACAAACCGCTGCAGCAACCAAAAGAGCTCAGGACGACATATTTCTGAGCAGTGAACAGAAGCAATATTTTGAGCAACATCCTGGAATTGTCGAGCTGTTAAACAAAGTTGAGGATAATGACGATGTAAGAGATTTCAGATTACATTCCACTTGGGATACCTCTTGGAATGTTTATGAAGCTCTTGTTGCTCGTGCTACTCGAGCATTATTAAGCAATAATACTGTCAAGACACTTTCTATTGACATCAGAAGTCGTGTCGGTCTCCAAGAATTATCAAAATATTTAAAAAGCACTCAAACACTGGAAACTCTTACGCTCGACTTCACCCACTCGCGCGATATTGAAGAAACCTATGCGGCACTGAAACTGGCCCTAGAACAAAATCGAAGTATTAAACAATTAAAAATCTGTAATTTTTTGGTAAATGAAAGAGGCGGAAGACACGGTAGCGGTTGGTGGGGAAGCACCGGAGGGGAAATTTTCATTCCTTCCTGTGCTGGTTGCTGCGTGATGATCTTGTGTCTTCCGGTGCCAGACAAAGTTCAACATGCAGTACATGGTGCATTCAATAAGGTTCGACTCTCTTCCTGGAAAAAAGTCGGCGCGGACAGATTATTATTGGCCATGCGTGGCATATTAAACAATAATAAAAATCTAGAAAGCTTGGAACTCTTTGAATCTGACTCTGTGATGGATTATCGCGATATACGGCGCCGAGTGTCAAGGAGATTTTTTAGAACTTTAGCGTCAAATACTACTTTAAAATCTCTAAGCCTTACCAAACTCAGTTTAAGCAAACACTCCCTTCGACATCTAGGACGTTACCTTGGAAAAAATACGGGACTGGAATCCATTGAAATTGGGAATGATGATACCGCAGGATATCACGGCTATCATCAATTTGTGAAAGGTCTTAGAAAAAATAATGCATTAAAATCTTTAACAATTTGGAATTCAGGCCTTGGCGATGACGACTTAGAACGTTTCTTGGCTGCCTTGAATAATAAGCAAAACTTAACAGAATTAAGTTTTTTACGCTGTCATATCGGAGATGCAGGAGCTATCAAGCTTGCAGCTTGGATCAATAAGGAAACTGGCCCAAAAGCAAAAAAACCACATCTTAAAACATTACGTTTGACAAACTATTTATATAAATTAACTCTGTGGGGGATCCGAAATCTCGCAAATACGGTGAGAGCATCTGATAGCATCACTACCTTGGCTTTGGGTGAAGGAACACTTAAACAAGAAATGTCTGACGAGTATATCAAAGAAATGAGCGAGCTCCTTGGCAATCATAAATCGCTTACCGATGTAACTCTCTACGGTTCCAGACATTTCTGAGCTCGGTTTGCCTGCGTTAACTGCAGCTCTGCAAAAAAACCAATCCATTACAAAATTAGATCTGTCCAGTTGTCGTATCCCTACAACTGAAATGCTTGATAGATTTGCTGCAGCCCTCGAAGATATTAATTTTACTTTAACGCACTGTAAACTCGGCTATAAAATGATTGATGATCACAGAAATTACATAGCAGTGACTCATCCAAGATTACAAGCCATTCTGCATCGAAACGCCATGCTTCCTATGCCGATCACTTTAGCAGCCTATATGAAAGATTTTAGAAGCAGTGTTAGCGTTGCCGTACATTTCCCGCGCGTAGTTACCGATATCATTGCGGATTATGTCGATGTTTTTGGTGGCAATTCAGGACAAGCATCAGGTCTCAGAAAAGAAGATGTGAAACTTCAAAAAGAATTACTTACCTGGGTTTACAGCCAAGAAAAGCCCATTTCCTGGGAACAAAACCGGGAAGAAATCATCGGAGTTGCCAGAAGTTTATTTCAGAGAAGTAAAGCAGCCGATGGTATAGGTGAAGCGTCGGCTCGTGAAGATCAAAAAGGTGAGGATGAAGAATCCGAAAGACCTGTCATTAGGCGCATTGGTGACTTCTTTTTAGGCATGATGTCGAGTTAGGCTTTATATGAAGGGGCAATGTCTTTAAGACATAGCCACCTCAATAGAACCTATGCCCTTAAGCGATAAGGTAAAATATTTTTCGCTCTTTTAAGTAGGTGTGGTTCCCCACTTAATGCCGTAAAGGCACAATATGTTTAGCACAAACATGAGGAGACACCACAAAGTAAGTTCAGGAACCATCAGCAATTTAAATAAAAAAGCATACGCTAATATTGAAGCCTGGCGCACTAGAAAAATTGAAGGCGATTATCCCTATGTTTTTCTTGATGGCATAGTATTAAAACGAAACTGGGCAGGTGAAATTCGAAATGTGTCAATGCTTGCAGCCTTTGGTGTTGGTATGGGTGGATATCGCAAAGTACTGGGTATCGCAGAAGGAACGAAGGAAGATAAATCAGGCTGGAGTAGCTTTTTACAGCACCTGAAATCACGAGGACTAAAGGGCGTTAAGTTATTTATAAGTGATGCTTGTATGGGTCTTATTGAATCGATATCTGAGTACTACCCGGATAGCCTTTGGCAACGCTGTGCGGTTCATTTTTATCGCAATGTGTTTAGTGTGATACCGAGAGGAAAAGTATCGGAAGTGGCCATGATGCTGAAAGCAATCCATGCTTGCGAAGATAGAGAAGCGGCAATGCAAAAGGCTGCAGCTGTTGCTGAAAAACTTGAGATTATGAGGCTGAGTAAAGCATCTGAAAAAGTAAGAGATATGATACAAGAAACACTTACTTATTATACCTTTCCATCTACTCATTGGAAGAAGATACGAACTAATAATCCATTAGAGCGTGTTTGCGTGAAATAAGACGCAGAACCAGGGTGGTAGGTGCATTCCCTGACAGTCATTCAGCGCTTATGCTAAGTGCGTCTAGATTAAGGCATATTGCGGGTACCAAATGGGGATTACAGAGATACATGGATATGGAAGAATTGTATGGTAGCCATACTGGTTTTGAAATCAATCAAGCCATGGTTGCATAGGAATTGGGGCAGGACATCTTATGAAAAAAGTGAAAAATTCTTGACACTATCCCTTAAGCTGGCCCCCCAGGAACTCCCTTAACGTGAGGTCCATAGACAACACAAAATTCATCGAGTAATTTTACAAAAATAGGGTCTTGATCACTGTCTATGATTTTTTTTCTCAATTCAGCTATTCTTTTCGATGCCTCATCTGTAAGCTCTTTATTTCTTAAAACCAAGAGGAGTGTTTCGATATCTCCTCTTAAATGCGGTATTATTGTGCTTGGGTCGTGTTCGGCTCGCTTTCCTTCCTTTTTCAATTTGATTTTAATAATGTTTTGTGTCTCATAAAGTTGTCCTAATTTATCCAGCAATTTCATCGTTTCATCTGAAAAAATGCGCTCTGCATTGAGGAGATTATTTATCATTAGAACTGTATTGGAAGGGCGATCTAGACCTGCATCCATTAGACTGAATGCCTTAAGACCAGTCCATTCATCAATATTCAAAGCTCCGCCTGTTCTTGCTTTATCAGCGATGTCCAATACCCACATCAGGTTTTTTTCTAAGTCTTTTACTTTCTTAAGCTCTGCTTCTTGTTCGACTATAGCCTTAAAATTACGCTTGATGTCTCCAGGATTTCTTTTCATAGATTCAATAGAATGAGTAAGTTCTTGATCACTTCGATCATTATCTAGAATTAATGCCAATATTCTTTGATATAAAGCTTCACCAACTGGAATATAACTCTTCTGGCGTTCCTGTTGGTATTGACTTAATAAAGCCAGATCGTGACTATCTTTTTCCCACTCTTCCCACTCTTTTTCTTCCCGGTCTTTTTCTTCCCGGTCTTTTTCTTCTCGATCTTTTTCTTCCTGATCTTTTCTTTCTGACATTAGACCCCCGATTATATAACAATCAAAAATAATTGAAACTTCACATTATAACTCTAAGACATTTGTATGCCATTTGCAATTTAGAAGGAGATTAACCCTTCAAATTGCATAGATCTCAACCAAGGCAGTCTCGCCAGCATAAGAAAATTGAAAGGGCCCATTCAAGATCTGAGTTTCTAAAAAAAATGCTTTCTTGGCAACCACCCCTTCGACTCAGACCACTCATGAACCCAATCGCAATGAACATACGATTCAGGATCTTCTTTAAATACCTCAGGCCTATACGTTAATTTATCAAACTTAGAAGATCCATCTGCAAGTATAATTTTTATTTTATGACCACGCCTTTCAATCTCAACAGGCACTCCCGTATGAATTATTTCATCCACTATTTTATCTAAATTTACTCTTAATTCAGTCAAAGTTAGTGTTACCATAAAAAAACCTTCATAAGGTATGAGGAGCCTGTCTGTATTCTCAAAAAACGACCCGAAAACCCCCTACCCTCATGTAAATAAATCATCCAATATAACAACACCATCAATCATACCTTCAGCATAGTAATTATTTTTTATACCGTTTGCCGAAACAAATGCAAGGAATATTTGTTTATTTGTTCTTGTTTGTTCTCTAAAAACCTCTTCTTTCCTTTTTAGGAATTCCACATAGTCTTTAGTTAGAGTGAATGGTTCTTCGGAGTATTTTATTTCACAGATAGTGATTGCGCTATCTTTGCGATCAAACAACAGATCAATTTGTGCACCGCGAACTTTTGAACCTTTTCTTGGAGCATAGCGCCAAGAACTTGCAACAGCGGTTGGCATTATAGATAATGTTTTTCTTATTTTAGACATGTGTTTGTAACATACTGATTCAAATGCCTTTTTCCGATCCCACGATGAAACAGCGAAAAATGGCAATCTCGCCGGGATGCATCTTTATACACATTTGCAAAATAATAGACCTGATTTGTTACAATTCCGCTGTAGCGGTGATAAGTATCAACGTATTAATGGATGGGTAATGCAGTGGCAACACTTTAATACCAGAAGTTAAATCCTAACATTCATAGCAATTATTCATTGTAGATCCCGCATATTTACACAAAAGCAAGAGTAACTTTTTTATTGCTTTTGAGTAGTAGCCTATGAAAGCAATTTACCATTAATCTCGACGAAGCGGCGATCCTTACCATAAGCCAACTTTTTAGCCCAGGTAGTACCGATATTTCTTATTTCGGATTGCTGCAAGAATTTCCATTTAATATTAAATCCTGCCTGTCGATAGCCTTGAGTTAAGGTGGTATTTAAATACTGTTCGCTGAGAATTGGCAAATTCAATTCCTGAATCATTTTTTGCTCAGCGCTGGAATCGTAACCGAATACAACACGAATTGTGGCATTCGGACGGCACAAACAAGCAATTTTCTGCAAAAGATCGATATCAGGCCTTGCCACGGCAGAAAGCAAAGAACCCCAGGGTAAAAGAATACTAATATGTGAAGCGAAACCTGTAAGCTCCTCCGGTAATGCCTCAACACCTGCGTGAACGTACCAAAGGTTCTCTAAACCCCGTTTAGCTCTGAATTCAGAGGTTTTCGAGGATGAGTCACGCATGTTTTCTGCGTTACTGTCTATACCAATGAAGAACTGATCAGGGAACTGACGAGCTTGGCGGATGAGGTATGAACCGTCACCGGTACCAATGTCTATGGTGATATTTGAATGGATATAGGGTTTGAGTTTTTCTTCAACTCATCAACGGTCGACGACCCGGACTTTTTTACCAATAACGAGACGCATGTGCATGCTCCTTTATTACATTAAATTGTAAGTAAGTGTTTAATAATATCAAAAATGAGTGAGGATTGTCAACGGCTTTTGGTTATTTGAATACTCACTTATCTTACAGTTATACCAGCACGCTCTGCAGCTACTGCAATTTTTTCGGCGAACTTATCTTCTAGGTAAACTGTTATATTCATGCTAGGTGCCGCAAAGGCTGCGGGAGTGGGGGGTTGCCCCCAGAAGAAACAATAAAATTGTTTATTAAACGTCCAAATTCCCTGCCAACAACGCATTGGTTTCAATAAAATCACGGCGGCTTTCGACGTTATCGCCCATTAAGGTGGTGAAGATTTGGTCTGCGGCAACCGCATCCTCAATTCTCACTTCCAACATGCGGCGAATCGAAGGATCCATGGTGGTTTCCCAGAGCTGATCTGGGTTCATTTCTCCAAGACCTTTATAGCGTTGGATTTGCTGGCCTTTTTTGGCTTCTTCCATCAACCAGTTTAAGGCTTGTTTGAAGGTATAAATGGCTTGACGCTTATCGGCACGCTGAATAAATGCACCGGGTTCTAATAATCCGCGGAGTTCATCTCCTAAGGAAACAAGACTTGCATATTCATGCGACATGAAGAAGTCATATCCTACCCTATAAGTGTTGGCTACGCCATGGGAAGTCATAGCAATTTCAGGCAAATAGACTTTGTGTTCGCGATCTTCTACTAGGCTTAATTTATAGTGCAATCCGCTCTTTGCATGTTCTTCGAGCTCTGCTGTGATTAAGGCTATCCATTTGTCCATCTCAGTAGAGTTTTGAAGTTCATTGAGCGTGATTTTAGGGGCTGCAATCATCGCTTCCAATACGGCACAGGGATAACGCCGAGACAAGCGATTGATGATGTCCATCACATCGAGATAATGTTTTACCATTTTTTCCAAATGAACTCCGGTGATGGGAGGTGCTTTGTCGTTCACAAATAACTTGGCGTCTTCTAAGGCGATTTGAATCAAATATTCGTTCAAGGCCTTATCGTCTTTCACATAGGTGGCTTGTTTGCCTCGTTTGACGCGATAAAGCGGCGGTTGCGCAATGAAAACATGGCCGCGTTCAATTAATTCTGGCATTTGGCGAAAGAAGAAAGTTAAGAGTAAGGTACGAATGTGGGAGCCGTCGACGTCGGCGTCTGTCATGATGATGATGCTGTGATAGCGCAATTTTTCGGGAAAATATTCCTCTCGGCCGATACCGCAACCCAGCGCAGTAATAAGAGTACCCACTTCCGCAGACGATAGCATCTTGTCAAATCTGGCTTTTTCGACATTTAAGATTTTACCACGCAAGGGCAATATTGCCTGTGTTTTGCGATTACGGGCTTGTTTTGCAGAACCACCTGCAGAATCCCCTTCCACAATATATAATTCTGAAAGCGCGGGATCTCTTTCCTGACAATCGGCAAGCTTTCCAGGCAACCCAGCTATATCCAAGGCACCTTTACGACGTGTCATTTCACGTGCTTTTCGGGCTGCTTCTCTCGCTCTCGCTGCTTCTATGATCTTGCCAGCGATTGCCTTGGCTGCCGCGGGGTTTTCTAATAAAAATTCCTGGAATTTCTCAGCCATGGCCGATTCGACAGCTGCTTTGACTTCCGAGGAAACTAATTTGTCTTTGGTTTGAGAGGAGAATTTGGGATCGGACACTTTGACAGACAATACCGCGGTCAACCCTTCGCGAGCATCATCCCCTACTGTGACCACTTTGGCTTTTTTCAACAGGCCTTCTTCCTCAAGATAATTGTTCAGTGTGCGTGTCAGTGCCGACCGGAAACCCGCCAAATGGGTACCGCCATCGCGCTGCGGAATATTGTTGGTAAAACAGAAAATGTTTTCTTGGTAAGCATCGTTCCACTGCATGGCAACCTCTACAGTAATACCCTGCTTTTCGGTGGAAAAATAAAATATTTGTGGATGAATTGTTTCTTTATTGCGATGCAGATGTTGAATAAAGGCTTTGATGCCGCCTTCATAAGCAAAAACATCCTCTTTATTGCTGCCGCGCTCATCAATCAAATGAATGCGAACACCGGAGTTTAAGAAGGAGAGCTCTCGAAGCCGCTTGGCTAAAATCTCATAGCTGAATTTTATGTTGGTAAAGATGGTATTGCTGGGTTTAAATCGAATTTCTGTTCCCTTACTTTCTGTTTCACCCACTTCAACAAGAGGGGCAGCTGGTTCGCCAAGATGGTAGGTTTGCTCATAGACTTTGCCGCCGCGGCGAATTTTGAGGTAAAGCACTTCGGAAAGCGCATTTACAACAGAAACACCCACCCCGTGCAGACCACCAGAAACTTTATAGGAATTTGCATCGAATTTACCGCCCGCATGGAGGATTGTCATAATCACTTCGGCTGCAGAACGTTGTTCTTCTTCGTGTATGTCCACAGGAATTCCACGTCCGTTATCTTTCACGGTGATAGAATCGTCTGCATGCATGATGACTTCAATGGAGGTACAATGACCGGCTAAGGCTTCGTCAATGGAATTATCGACGACCTCAAATACCATATGGTGTAAACCAGTACCATCATCCGTATCACCAATGTACATGCCCGGACGTTTACGAACAGCGTCTAGGCCTTTTAGAACTTTAATACTGGAGGAATCATAGGACTTTTCTTCAGCAACGGAATCTCTATCAAACATCATAATCTCTTTTAAGTATTTAAAAATATAAGAATTTATTATCTCATAAATTAGACAATTTTTAAAGTAATATGATGCATTTTTAGATTTTAATTGGTTTCTATTGCAATGTAACAGCCCAGGTACCCATAGGTCATTTTCAGGATCTTGACAAACTTATTAAAGCTTGAGATAAAGGTGCATATGCGCACCCAAGCTGAAATAATTGAAGAACTGCTAAAAACTGTTGAAGCTCAACGACAGGAGATTATTTTTTTAAAAGAACGAATTGCTGAGCTTGAAAGACGATTAAATTTAAATAGTCAAAATAGTTCCAAACCACCTTCCAGCGACGGATTGCGAAAACCCAATCCAAAAAGCTTGCGAGAAAAGGGAAAAAATAAATCTGGAGGACAACCGAACCATCGTGGCGACACTCTTTACCAATCAATACATCCAGATCGTGTTATTCTTCATAAATTAGAATCATGTCCTAAATGCAATAATCTTCTAAATGGAAAGCCTTTGGATATTATTAAACGACAAGTCTTTGATTTATCTATTCCCCAAGTAGAAATTACAGAACATCAAATTCAAGTGAAATGCTGTTCTTTTTGTGATGAAAAAATCTCATCGAAGTTTCCTAATGGAGTGAATGCCCCTGTTCAATATGGTCCCCGTGTAAAAGCATTTTCTATTTACTTGCAAAATCAACATTTCATACCAGAAGCACGATTGAAAACAATTTTTAAAGATATATTTAATTTACCAATAGCTTGTGCAACTTTAAGTAATTTTAGTCAAGTATTTTCTTTGAAATTATCTGATTTTTTAGATTCTGTAAACAATCATATTTACAGAGCAAAAATTAAGCATCTAGATGAAACCGGGATGCAAATAGAAAAAAGGCCCCAATGGTTGCATGTAGCTTGCACTAAGGAAGTAACCCATTATAGAGTATCAGAACGCGGCAACATTCCTGATAAAATGTTAGGGATAGTTATTCATGATCATTGGCGTTCATATTTTTCAATCAAAAAAGCAAAGCATGCTATTTGTAATATCCATATTTTAAGAGAATTAAAAGGAATAATAGAGGAAGACAAAGAGATATGGGCAAAAAATATGTTTCGATTATTACAATTAGCCTGTAAGGTGAAAAATAAGTATCCGGAAGGAATTCCAAAGAAGTGGACTGACTTTATAGAAGATAAATATTTAAAAATAATCGAGGCGGGGATTTTATATCATGAAAACCTTGCTCCTCTGATGCAAAAGAAAAAGTGTAAGCCAAAAAGACGTGTGGGTCATAATTTACTGTTACGGTTACAACATTATAGCGAAGAGACATTGCGATTTTTACATAATCCAAATGTACCGTTCACGAATAACCAAGCGGAACAGGATATTCGCATGATGAAAGTAAAACAAAAAATTTCTGGCTGCTTCCGAAGTTTTTCGGGTGCGGAAACATTCTGTAGAGTACGTTCACTGTTAAGTACTGCGAGGAAACAGGGATGGAATATTCTAAATATTATTGAAGAGGGTTTGAATGGCCAGATACCCATTTTTAACGGAACTTAATAGCCACCTGGGCTGTTACATTGCAATTTTTTACTGTAAATATAGCCAGTCCTGTAGCAAACGTTGATAGTTTTGATAGTTATAGTGTTATAGAAAGAAAAGAACAAACCACTTACGAACCTTGGGTTGACTAGATTGATTTAAGCGAGGAAATGTATTAATCTCGTTATCTTATTAATTTTATTATAAAACAATTAAATTACTTAGTTAGCTTGATTTTTTATTTTATTGAGAAAAGCAGTAGAATTAAATATTTGATTGAATACTCAATAATTTATTACTTTTTAACATTAACTTGAACATTAATTCATAGGAAAAACGCTCATGTCTACTCCAGCGCCTGCTCTCAAAAAATCCAAGAAAAAAGACGCCGTTAAAAAACGACTTTCCAAAAACCTTTTTGAGTATTGCAGAAAGGTTTCTTTTACAGCGTGTTTTGGCACATACAATGAATTAATTTCATTATTCAAAGTGGACCTTGAAACGCAAAAGCTCATTTTAGTTCATAAAATCTTGCTCCCCGAGATGGAAAAATACGAAAAGCTTGGTTTCATGGATAAAGCTACTATCGACAGCCTGCCTGAAACTGATTTGCTGTATGTGGTTATCAAAACTTGTAAGACGAAAGACTTAAATAAAATTGTAAAATTTTTAATCCAAAAAACTGTGGAGATCTTTGGCCCTGAACGTCTTGATAAGTTAAGCCACGAAGGCGCTGCCGCCTTGCATGCAGCCACGCATTTTGGAAATGTTGAAATGGTCCGAGATCTCATCGAGGCAGGGGCTTCGATTAACATCAAAGCCGCAGAGGGATGCAGCACTGGTATTACTGGACACAGTGATGCAACACCGCTCATTATGGCTTGCTGTAAAGTTGTCAATGAAGGTCTCTTAGACATTGTTCGTGTTTTATGTGAAGTACCTGCGATAGATATCGATGCACAAGATTCTGTTCGCCATACTGCTCTGCAATACGCAGCCAGAAATGGCCATGCTGATATTATCAAGCTTCTTTATGAAAAAAAGGCTAACTTGTTCTGTGGAAACAGGATGGGAACCACGCCATTGATGTATGCTGCAGCATTTGGTCAACAAAAAGCCATTGAAGAATTTTTAAAAATTCCTGTAATAAAGGATAACATTAACAGAAAAAACTCCTTAGATCGCACAGCCTTACATTATATTTTTATGCCAACCGAGGAGGTTGACACTCTTCCTGCTAGAGAAGTGAAAAAACAGACCGTGTTGGGAGAAAGTTTGAAAAAAATGGGTGCCGACCCAATACTTTTCGAGAAACAAAGTACTTTATCTTCAATTGCCAGACAAAAAACCCTCATAGGGCAAATGCTGCTAAAGGTCGGATCGGATCCTACTGCGCTTGATAATCAAGGAATGAATGGCATAATTCTCTCTATCACATCAGCAAACACTTTACTTGTCATCGCTTTCTTAAACTATCTTGCAAAATTACCAAAACCACAGCAACAAGAAATCCTAAATCACAGAAATGAATTTGGTGGTTCCGCGCTTATTTCAGCCGTAAGGAATGGTGATTTGGAAATCGTGAAGTTAGTTGTAAAAGCTTGCAAAAGAGCAGAAGCCAATCTGAACATTACAAATTTTGTTGGACATGCTGCCTTGCATTTCAGTGCGACAGAGCACTGCAGCTTGGAAACAATGCGTTTTTTATTGGATGAAGGTGTTGCAGTCAATGTTCAAAATGAGGATGGGAACACGCCTGCTTCTATCGCCGCAAGCCTTGGCCAAGTAGATAAATTAAAACTACTCTGTGAACGCGGCGCTGATGTCAACATACCAAATCTTTTTGGGGTAACACCTCTTCTTCTAGCCATTACATTTAACCAGATTTCCACAGTAAAATATTTGACAGAAAACACCAAAGCGAAACTTACCGGTCTTTTCAAATCAAAACTTTCGAAAGAAGCAATCGAATGCGTCAAAAGAGAATATTTACTCCCTTCTGAGCAATTAGAAAATGAAAAAGAGATCCAAGGTTTTTTGAGAAAAAATATGAAGATTTACAAAACCCTCATCGACAGAGGTTTGTTTGAAAAAGAAAATATCTGCTTATTGTTAGAAGCAATTAAGCATGGTTCAGCACCCATTCTTGAACTTTTATTGCTAGGGGCAAAAAAATTAGGTCAAAGCGAGAAACAAAAATTTCTACGCGGCGCTGAAAAAGAAATCCCATTACTAGAGGCAGCTTACTATGGTAACACTCAAATGGTAGCCGCATTAATTAAAGCAGGTGCAAATTTAAGTCACACTGATGAAATGGGACGTAACTTTCTGATGATGTTAGTCTATGGATTTAAGAATATTGATAAACTCTCAGACGAAGCCGACATCAAACACGTCGGAAAGTCCGCAGTCGTTACCTGCCAATGCTGTGCAGAAAAAAATCTCACACCGATGATGAATCCTGTCAAACGTTTGAAATCAGTCCTGTCACTCAAGCATTCCAAAGAAGGCGTGCTATCTCTGCTGCTAGAACTAAATCCTATTATGGTAAATTATTTATTCCAATCCAAAGATAAGCAAGGCAACACTGCTATCCAATACGCGATTAATCTAGTCTGTGATGAGGCAGTCTCCACTTTCTGGCAATATAACGCTTCCTTGTTTCAAACAGAGCATTTAATTTCATTCTTGGATCCAAACTTCAAGGCCAAATTTTTAGAGGATCGATATCTAAAAGGAAGATATGAAACCTTGTTGATGACGATGCTCTGGAATAAAACCCTCATACCATTCATGCAACACTGTCCTGAAACAGAAGATGATAAATTGATGAATGCCCACTGTTTCTTTGGCAACTTTCTTGCCTTGAATCACGATCGCTTGCTTTGTGATGAATCTGGTACCTTAATTTTCGCTATACAGCAAGGTCGCAACTATGTGGCAGCTAAAATTGCTGATAAAGATATTTTTGGCATTGTTTCTGCCATCGAAAAGTTAGGCGATCCCGTTGGCCCTATTATGTCGATAGAGAAAGCTCTAGAAAAGAAAGTGCTGAAAATTTTATTAAATTATGTGCCAGAAATCGCGCAAAAAACTGCGCCAAAATCTAAAGAGCAACTCTTACAAGCAGCAGTTCAGGCTGAGGTCGAAAAGATGGTGTTGGCCCTCTCTAATGAATACAAATCCCTTAAAGAATGGATTCAAAAATTAAAGCAAGAGTTCAGCAAATTGCTGGAAATGACGACGAAATCTCTGAATTTAAGCATTGATCACATAGAATCTGGCATCTATTATGCACGCGAGGAGGACAGACACAAAAAAGTCCAGCATATCGCTAACAATAATACCTTTAAAAAGGAATTAGAGCTTCTTCAAGCAAGAATTTTTGGTGAAAATGGTGGAGCCACTGATGTTGCACTGAAAAAATTAGATATAGAAAACATCTTAATTGCTGCAGATTTAAAAAAGGAAGTTATTTTCAAGTCTCTATCCAGAGAAATAGCCCTCGAAACAAAGCCCGAAACAAAGAAGGAAAAGGAAATGCTTGTTGGCATGATCGATGCAAGTAAAAAAGGACTTTCCGCTTTGAAAGAAGAATTAACTGGGTATAAAAATTCCTTGCAAAAAATAAAGGAAAAGCTGGAACAGCAACTCGAGCGGCAAGAAAGCGATTATCGCAGCGCAAAATCCAGAGAGAAATCAGCTGCCAAAGCAAAGTCTCAGGCAGACAAAAGAAAGAAAAAGAAAATAAAACAAAAACAAGCTAAGACTGGAGTTGGAGTTGTACCCATAGAGAGAGATCCTGCTTCCCATTATGATTTGAATACTCACAATACTCACATTGCTTCTGGTTCAGAATCAGAAAGTTCAATACCAGCGAAACAAGCTTTGATTTCAAAACAAGTCGGGACTCTAGATCCGACAGGCATCCAAAAACTCGGCAGTGAAGCGACGAGAACACCGCACAGTTTCAGAAGTGGTCCAACAGAATTACGCGGCGAACCATCAAGCCTCTCACCAGCACTTTCGTCTGAAGAAACAGGTAAATTTGACGCAGAACAAGACCTTAGAGCCTTCATAGCGAAACATAAGCCGATAATCTCGGCTCCAAACTTCATTCCTGAAAGATTGAGTCATTATGAACAGGAACGAAGGCAAGAAGGTCCTGTTACTTTAACCCTGGATTCACTGACAGAGGCTTCTGCAAATTCATTTGTCATGGATCAAAAAATCCAGGTCAATGAACTATTGGCAATTAAAACACCCACTGATGAATTGGCATTCTTGAAAAATTTGGCTTTGATAGCAGCTTCAGGGCAATTGTTGGAAAAATTAAAAGAGGTATCTCAAGGTTTATTAACTCCAGTTATTGCCCGGCATATTCGAAATGTGATTTTTCATGGTAAAGTTGCAATGGATTTTAAATCTTTGAGTACTATGCTAACAAGACTCATGGAGGCACTTTCAAACAAGAAAGCCCCGATGAAGCCTGGTTCCAGCCTGATCGATTTTCTGAATGCCATTGATCCACCTAGTACTGAGGAGTCTGCTGTTAAATCGGGGAAAACTGCAGAGTTTGGGCTACTCGCAAAACTTGCCTGTACAGATTTAAAGGAATTGGATACCACACCAGAATATTATGAACAAGAGCTCATGCTTGCCATGCAGCATTTGGAACGATGCAAGCAAATTTATCTCAAAGAAAAAAATTGTAATCTGAAGCTTTTGCGAACTGCAATTGGTTCCCTCTTTGCTCAAATTGGCAGCACAATTGCACGATTGCAAAACATTCTAAAAGTTAGCGACAAGACGTCAGGGGATTTACAGCAAAAAGCAAGAGGAGTTCTGTTCCAATTTATGGAAACCCATGCCAAAAAAGATTCTGGCGGATTATTGGAGGGATTCAGCCTAAAAACCATTAGGAGCATTGGGAACAAAGTAAGACATGCGAATACTTTTAAACCCAAATACGGTCGAGATTTTAGTAAAATTACCCCCTGGCAAGAAGATGTTAATATATTTATTGCAAGACAATTTGCCGCTTCTTTGAAAAAACACACTGAACTTTTAGCAAAACCGTCTGAACCACTTGTGCCCTCTAAAAAGCTCACTATGAAAACAGAACTCAGTCTCGTTTCGAAGGATAATAAAGGATTAAATCCCGAGACTTCCATTTTTGCCCCCCTGTATCTGACCACATCAGAATCCCAAAAACAAGGTGAAAAACAAGATGGAAGTATGGCTGCGACTATACGTCCGGCAAATGGTGAAGCTCTGCCATCTTCTGACGTTATCGATCCGGACCAAATCAAGCCAAAGGACCTGGGTGCGATGCGAAAATTCTATTAATTAGTCTTTACTGTTACTACCCAGCCACTACACGTACTAAATCTCCTCCACCGCAGTCACGTGTGCTTTAATCAGTGCAATGATTTGATCATAAAACTGCGGTTGCAAGCAGTGCCCCATTTTCTGTATGTATGCCAATTTTGCCTCTGGTATGAATTTTTTTAATGACTGTGCATGATCCATTCCCAAGGTGGGATCAGAAGTACCATGAATTATGAGACTTGGAGTTTTGATGAGTCTCGTCGCAGCTTGATGTTCCGCTAAAGAGGCTTGTACTGCCCTTACATGATTCAGTAGTGGATTTTCATTCTTGCTGTTCTTGATGCCTTGCAAGGTGAGCGATTGATACAATTTTTCGTCAAAATCCGAAGCCTCGCCGCTCAAAATTCGCCAAGTTTGTACTTTATCCTGTATTTTTTCCTGATCATTTTGCGTGGCAGGATCGTTTTTCCGAGTCATCCAAGCAATATACTCTGCATTGGGTTGTGAAAGCTCTCCCGGGAAGGCTTTTACACCTTCCAAAGCATGCAAAAGTGGCTGCAAATCTGTAGTGGTTGCCATCAAAACCAAGCTTTTTGCACGATCCGGATAATAGGCGCCTATAAATTGGCTGATCACTCCCCCCATGGAAAATCCTACAATGTGAGCTTCCTCAATTTTATAAGCATCCAAAACTGCCAAGGCATCTTCTGTGAGGTGGCGAAGCGTATAAGGTTCTTTATCATAATCAACTGAAGAAGAACGACCTGTATCACGATGATCGTAGCGAATAACAAATAATTCTTCCTTGGCAAGCTTTTCACAAAAAGCCTCCGGCCAAAACAAGGCTTCCGTTCCCGCACCCATAATCAATAAGATGGCTGGATTGCTTTTGTTACCAAAACTCTCGGTATAAAGTTTTATATCGTCTATCCTAGCAATTGAAGAACTGGGTTTGGCAAAAACCATTGGGCTGTTGAAAATACTTGCATATGTTAAAAGAATCAGTAAAAATCCAGCGCTTAATAAGCCCTTAATCCAAGAGTTAAAGAAGCGTTTTACAGTCATCATAAAATATCCTTATGAGTTACAATTAATATGGGGACACGTGTAATAAATCACAAGTGAAATAAGTCATGCGAGCAATATAGGTATGCAATTTTACTAGGCATTGATTGGCAGCCTAAAGATAATTTCAGCATTGCCGATACAGTGATATGTTACCACAACTGAAGTTATTATCTATGCACGGAAAAATATTCAGATCAAAACGCGAATCTCAGAGCGGCTTATCTTATAACAGGCCCATTAAAGAGCTCATCCGGCATAACAAGATCTCTGGTTTCACACTTTTTGAACTGCTCATCACCATCGCAATTGCAGGGCTATTGACTGCAATAGCTGTTCCCAGTTTCAAAACAGCGGTGGCAGACAGCAAGAGAGATCAAATTGCGACTCAACTTATGGCCGCACTACGTTTGGCTCGTGCTGATGCCATTCAGAGAAACGTTTCATCACCAGATGGTGTTGCAGTTATCGACTTATATGTGAATGGCACTGCGTCATGGCAAAATGGTTGGCAAATTATACAGTTAACTGCAGCCACTACCAATATTCAAATGTTTCCTATAAGCCCGCCCTCAACAGGCAATGTTTTCTTCACTACCTCTTGTGCTGCATCGGTTTCACCTTCTGGTTTAAGCTATTCCCCAAATGCGATTGTTTTTATTTCTACTGGTAATATTGATCAAAACACTACAACAAGTGTAACGCCTACGAGTGGCTGCGGTACCTCTTTAACAGGTGGATACACCGGATTATTCCGTGTTGCGCCCACGGGCTGCTCGACTTCAGTATGGGTGGCCATCGATAACTTGGGAATTGCTTCGCTGCAACCTGGAACCGCCTGCCCTTAACACTTCCGCTGCCTAACCTGCTCTTATCTAAACCAGCTAAAAGTCTAAACCTGCTAAAAGAAAAAAAAGAGAAGTTAAAAGAAAGGGGCATCTACACTCAAAAGTGCGCAAACGAAAGTCGACAACACAACAAACATATGTTAATCTGAGCTTAATAAAAACCCAAATATATATTATTACTTGATTTTATTTGTTAAATTTTTTCCATGAAATATTGAGACTGCTATAATAAACTCAATTATGGGCTTTGACCTTAGCAAAATTTATATCAAGTAATTAGTTGTTAGTTAATTAACCAATTCATTTAAGGAATCTTGAAATGAAAAACAAAATTTTAATTGCAATATCCAGTTTATTTCTAATTTTAGCGGCGACATTTGGAGTCGGTGCAGCAGTGGGCGGAAGCAAACCTTCTGTCACCTATGTATACTCCAATCATTGCCGTGCCTGTGTCGTGTTTGAACGAAACGTTCTACAAAATAGTGCAGTTCGTCAGGAATTGAGTAGATTTAACTATAAAAAAGTAAACGCGAGTACAGGTGAAATCGATGTCTATGTGACGCCTACTGTAATCATTTATAACAAACATCACAAAGTCGTTCGCAAATTTGTCCCCCCACAAAATCCTGAAGAATTTTTAGATATTCTAAAAAGCGTTGAGTAGGAAGTAAATCGCCACAATATCTATCATTACTGCATCATTTCTTATGCCATGGAAGGCGTGAATGATAAGTAATATAGGAATAGGATATAGCAATGTCTCACAGTAACTCTCCTCGATTGTTGTACCTTGTTGATTATGATAATGAAATTTTGAGAAGACCCACAGAAAAAGTAAATTTTCCGCTCAGTCAAGAAGACCAAGATATCATTCGTGACATGCGTTTTTCGATTCAAGCAGAACAACTTAAAAAAGCAGATGCTCCTTGGGATGCAGCGGTCGGCATGGCTGCAAATCAATGGGGAATCAATAAAAGTATTTTTCTTTATTGTCCGGATGGCGATTCAGTCAATGGTTTAGAGGTTGTGATAAATCCAAGCTACGAACCCATTGAAACCTCTGATTCTTCGGAACAAGAAAGGAACGAACCTACCAAAAAAACCATGGAAACCTTGAAAACTATGAATGAGACTTGGGAGGGCTGTTTTTCTGTTCCCCTAGCCTCAGGCTATATTCGACGTTATCAAAGCATTCGTGTTACTTATCAAAACGAGGCTGGTGAAACAATTCATCGAGAGATAAGCGGCTTTCCTGCCCGAGTTTGGCAGCATGAAAATGATCATTTAAATGGACATCTCTATGATGATCCAAATACCGGAAAATGCCTGGAAAAAAGAACTTTTTCAAATCTTGAAGCAGTGGATAATTTCTATGAAAAGGTCAGAGAAGAGCGCAAGCGCAAGTATGCAGCTGAGTTGAAGGCCTTGCAAGAAACAAGAAAAAAATAACAACCCAACCGTTCACGTTACACTTGAACGCCAAATCCCCCGTAACCCCCTTTTAAAAGGGGGGGTTAGGGGAGATTTCTTTTTAGAGAATTTTCATATTTAAACTAAAATTATCCGGGGAATCGGAATCAAGCAACTCTACTATTTCTGATTTTGAATTGTAAATAATGGGGTAATTCTTGATTCCATGACCAAATTCATCCGTTTTAAACACTGGGACAGGCATTTCCGCAGCAAAACGTTGTAATGCAAAATCAACTTTATCGTCTCCGGGATTCGCAAAGTCCCCAAAAATGATCGCTTTTACATTTTTTAGGACCCCTGCTTGTTTTAGATGATTAAGTGCCCTGTCCACGTGATAGCCTTTTTCATTCACATCTTCCAAAAACAGGATTTTGCCGCGAGTTTTAATTTGCCACGGGGTGCCAAGACTGGTTTGTACCATGGTTAAATTGCCGCCTGTCATCCCGCCAGTAATTTTTTTCCCTTTATATTGAGCAGGATTTAGCAGCTTAAGTGAGTGTAGTTTCGCAAATTTCTGATTTTTATCCAGAATTTCAAGTGTTTTCCGGATATTTTCAGGATCTCTGTTCGGATTCAACAGCTCTCCAAGTCCAGGAGCATGAATGGTCTTCCACTTCCAATTTTGAGACAGAAATAAATGCAGGGCTGTAATATCACTAAATCCAATAAAGATTTTTTCAGTCTTCGGTTTTTCTAATTTTTTCAGTTCATTGATAAGCCGTGCGGTACCATACCCGCCCCGATATGTCCAAACAATGACTTCATTGCTGTCATCATATAAGGCTTCTTTTAAGAGCTCTAAGCGTTTTTCATCGGTATTAGCATGGAAGGGGATATCGGCAGTAATTAAATTGCTGGGTACATCCATATTTAAACATTGAATGTTCTGAAGCTTGGTGATAAGTTCTGGCTCGGTACCCGATGCGGGTGCAATAAGCCTGATTCTATGCTTCGCTATGGATTTTTTAAACGCCTCATCATAGACGATGGGATTTAGAGCTTCCTCTTTCTGATCTGTTTTCAAGGACCCACAACCTCCTAAAATAAGTGACATAGCACTTACTACTAATAATAAAGAGAATGTGAGTAATTTCAAGTAAAATTTATATCTCATGCCCTATAATACTATTATCAAGATAGATCTGTAAATAACTTTAGCTAGCTTTCAAGAATTCTTGAAAGCACACAATGAAGAAAGGAAAAAAAGTGAACTTTTACGAATTTCTCGGCTCAATAAAGTATCTTATCTTTGCTCAAAAACAAGTTAATCTTCAAATAGGAGAAACTATCTATGTCAAAAGCACGAAAACTTGCAAAAAAAGCAGGAAAATCTAGCGCAAAAAAAAGCACTGTGAAAATTAGCACCAAAACCAAAGCCCAGGTCAAAGCCAAAGCCAAAGCGAGATCTACTCGTTCTCTCAGCGGCTTCACCCTGCCCTGGATGAAAAGAGAAGATAGGGATTTTACCAGCAGTTTTAAATTCGGCAATTTTTCAGGAACCGTTGAAAGTAAGGGAAAAACCGTGACGCTCAATGTTTCACTTGAAGGAAAAAATTTCGATTTTGATGGGGTTCTTTCAATGAATGAAAAAGCATTCAAAGATTTACAAAGGATTTTTGATAAAGTTTTAGACAATCTAAGATAGAGTATCAAAATTGAGTTCTTAAATGGAATCCAAAAAAAACTTACAGAAAGGCTCTCCAAAGGAGTCCATGCAACCTGAAAAATTGCATGCAAGCCATACAAGCATGGATATCTTTAAAGACGCTCTCTCACATCTTGACAAAGCAGCACATGTCTCCTGTATTGACCCGGAGGCTTTGGAGAAACTAAAACACCCCAAATGTATGCTGCAAGTCTCTATCCCTGTACGGATGGATGACGGATCCCTCCAATTTTTTACCGGGTTTCGAGTACGTCATGATGATACACGCGGGCCAACCAAAGGTGGGATTCGCTTTCACCCCAAATTAAAACTCGATGAAATCATGGCTTTGAGTTTCTGGATGACAATCAAATGTGCTTTGATTGGTATTCCATTTGGAGGCGCAAAGGGGGGCGTCATCGTTGATCCAAAATCCCTGACTCACTTAGAATTGCAACGATTAAGCAGAAGCTATATTTCTCAAATTGCCGATTTTATAGGTCCTAATACCGATATCCCTGCGCCAGACGTCAATACAAATGCTATGATCATGGGTTGGATGATGGATGAATACGATAATATTGTTCGGTATCACAATCCTTCCGTCATTACTGGTAAACCAATTGAACTTGGCGGCAGTCGAGGTCGTGAAGCTGCTACTGGTAAAGGGGCTCTTTTTTGCGTACAAGAGCTCATTAAGAATAAGTATTTGGAAAAATCAGCAACAATTGCTATTCAAGGATTTGGAAATGTTGGCAGAAACGTCGCTACTTTCCTATATGAAGCAGGGTTTAATGTTGTTGCGATCAGTGATGTCGACGGTGCTCTTTATAAAGAAAGTGGTCTTAATATTCCAAAGATTATCGATGAAATCAGAGATGAAACCTACTTCAGTCAAACTGGCTACTATAAAAAATCAGTACGTGATGTTGCCAAAAACGTCAATGCACGCAATATTTCTAATCAAGATCTTCTGTCCCTAGAGGTTGATTTACTGATTCCAGCTGCCATGGAAAATCAGATTAATTCGGACAATGCAGACAAAATAAAAGCACCCGTAATTCTTGAAATGGCTAATGGCCCAACAACCTCTGATGCAGATACCCTCTTAGCCAAGAAAGGAAAATTGATTGTGCCAGATATCTTGGCAAATTCAGGAGGAGTTGCAGTAAGTTATTTTGAATGGGTTCAAAATAGGACGGGCTATTATTGGACTGAAGAAGAGGTTAATCAAAAATTGCATGATATTTATACTGAAGCTTTCAATAATGTTCGAAACATGAGTAAAAAACATAAAATAGATTTGCGAAATGCCGCTTATATTTGTGCATTAAATAGAATTGGTGAGGCGGTGCTTGCCGGCGGAACCAAAAAGTACTTCTCAAACATTTAAGCATAATGTCATCGCACTACCCATGAACGCCCATCTTTTGGCAATCTCGCTAAAACCTATAGGAAAATATAAAGAAATGAAGATTTAAGCCATCATTGTGTTTGGCTAAATACGCGTTAGAATTGTGGATATATTTGTATCCAAAATCAAAATTCTTATCGATGACAAATCCGCCGCCGCCCTTGAACTCAAGCAATGCATTTGAGCCTAAATTTCTCGAACAAATCTGCTTTTTGGTATACCCTGCCAAACCGGCGCCACCCTCCAAATAGAAGGCAAAGGGGCTGCCGCAGAGGGGTCCCTCAAATCTAAAAACATAGATTAGAGAAGCACCTGAGATGTGTGTGTTTAAATTGCAACAACACTTGTTTTTTTGGCCCCAAATATGGGATAGACTAAATTCCCAATAATCTAAGCAGCTTCCGAAGAAAAATGATGTTTTTTGAAAACTAAACCTAGCGGCATTCAATTTGCTCGATCTACCATAGCCAACTGCTGCTCCGTCAGCATAGGCGTCTTCACTCAAAACTATGGCAGTGAAGAGAACAAAGAAAATGCTAATGATAAACAGAATGACCTTATTGCTTGGTCTGCTAGCACTGCAGAGACAGCTTAAACTACTCAGATTGCTTGGCTTTATTTTTAGAATCGATTCATTGCTGTTTGCTAATCTGTTTTCTAATGTAGATCTGATAATATAATTCATAGCAGGTCTCTATAATTTACTCAGTTTTAAAACTTGGATATACACAGTATGAACTCTAAATAACAAAAATTCAAATTATTGACACTTTTTAAAAAAGTCTTATATATCAAATGCTAAGGATATTTATTTACTTTTATTTACTAAGGATGCATGCGTAATTTTAAAAATGAAACAATTACATGAATCCGTACTAACGATTTGGGTTGTTATCTCGCTTATATTTATATCGTATTTATATTGCGCTTTTATATTCTGCTATTTTGGTGATATTGAATATGTTAGTTTTATATGTTAGAGTTATTTGTTATTTTTGATGTATAATTTTATTAATTTTAAATATAGGCATATGCATCATATTTAAATGATTTAATACACAAGTTTTAAAGTAATAGATGCCTTTGAGAACCGTTCAAGGGCAATGTGAAAGTGGTAGCGCGTTTGCGCGATATATTTAATATTTATGGAATTCAAATGAAATTTAAATTTAATACCAACATTTTGATATTACTTGCCTTATTTTTAGGCATTATCTCGGGCATTTGGGACAATAGCGCCATCAATCAGGCTGCGGATATTTTCTCTCAACTCTTTATAAATTTATTGAAACTGGTCAGTACCCCCATCATTTTTCTTTCGATATTCTCTACCGTAGCAGGCATGAAAAATGCCAAAGAGTTTAAATTCATCGGAAAAAAAATAATTAAACACACCTTAATCACGACTTATATTGCTTCATTTATAGCATTGCTTTGCTTTTTTATGTTTGATCCTGTGCAAACAGCCACCATTGAATCCCTAGCCCAAAACAATGATGTGGCTTCAAAAGGCTATATAAACTATCTGATTCATATCATTCCCACCAACATTGTGACGCCTTTCTTGGAAAATAATGTCATTGCAGTATTATTTTTAGCTATCATTTTTAGCCTTGCAACCTTGAGTTTACCCGAAAAACAACGGGCCCCATTACAAGCCATATTGTCAAGTTTAAACGCCCTATTTCTAAAGGTCGCTTCTTGGATTGTAATGATCATACCTGTAGCGGTCTGGGCGTTTATCACCCTTTTCTTTAAAGAAATGGAAAAAGGCCTGGAAATCAAATACCTTATTTATTTCCTTGCTGCAATAACATCAGCAAATTTGGTGCAAGGATTTATGGTATTGCCTGCCTATATCAAACTGCGGGGCGTCAGTCCTATGAAACTTGCTTCACAGATGCTCCCCGCCCTTTCTTTGGCTTTCTTTTCAAAATCCTCGAGCGCCACGCTGCCCATGACCATGCGCTGCGCCGTTGAGAGAGCCTCTATGGATAAAAAGCTCAGTAACATGGCTTTTCCGCTTTGTACAGCCATTAATATGAATGGCTGCGCTGCCTTCATTTTAATTACAGTATTATTCGTATCCATCACTAATGGCTTATCGTTCTCAATTTTTGAGATGTTTTGCTGGACTTTTATCGCAACCATCGCTGCAGTCGGAAATGCTGGGGTCCCCATGGGCTGCTTCTTCCTTTCTTCAGCATTCCTAGCATCCATGAATGTTCCGTTAAATATGATGGCCTTAATTCTGCCTTTTTATGTTTTTATTGACATGCTAGAAACGACTGTGAATGTATGGTCGGATTCATGTGTGGTGGCATTGGTGGATAAGGAAATGAAGCAGGAAGAGCAGGCAGCAGAGCCTGTTGCGGAAGCAGAAGAAAAAGCCTAGATTACGTATCAAGCACCGTCATCTTCAATTTCAACCGGCTCACCCGCGGTTTTTTTGGTTAAAAGTATTTTAAACCAATCAATAATTTGTCTTTCACTAGCATCTTTCACCCTAGGCCAATATTCACTTGCTACTTCGCTTCCCAATCCTACTTCAAGCAGAATCATAAACAGATGAGCATAAGTTATTTCTGGTGAATTAGCTATTAACTCTTCTGAAAACTTCATAATAGAATACTCCATTTTTAAAATTAAGCTAATAGCTTAATCAACTGTTCTTCTGCAAACATTTCTTTCACAGTTTTGGCCGTTAAGATATTTTTTACTCATGCATCAATTTGCTATTTGCCTGAGTTTTTAACTAGGGTCAGATGAGCACGGGATGCTTCCGAATTTAATGAACGGTTTCTTCTTCAAACATCTCATCCACAGTTTTTGCAGTTAAAATGCGTTTAACCCATACATCAATTTGACTTATGCTTGCCTTTTTGACTATAGGCAAATATGCACGAGATGCTTCGGTGCCAAATTTAATACAAAGCAGTTCAATTAGCGTGTTAGCACCGTACTCTAGTTGACCTTCTAGTCGACCTTCATCTCTAAGATAATCGGCAGCTTTCATAACTTGTTCTCCTAGTGAGGGGGGAAAAAATTTTCTAACTTTATCCATAAACCAGTATGGATCCATATCAGATGCACTAAAAATATATCTAAATAAAGTTCCAATTCGATTGGATAACCGGGGATCATGCTCCTCTATTTTATATCTTTTTAATACCTGTGACAAAATTTTATCCACATGGTTTGGAAAATCTCTGAACAAAACGTGTTTAAGGACGAAAGCAATGATATTTGTCCAACTTTCTTCTCGTAAATCTTCGTCAGCAATCAAATTTGTATCAATTAATTGAAACTTAAATAAATTCCTATCTATCAATTCTACTGGAGCGTCAATTAGATCCTTAATATCCACACTTTTATCGTACGGCTTTTTGCCATGATAAAATACCAAAGGTATTACAAGTGGTATTTTTTCGGTGCCATTTTGCTGTAAATGTTGTTCCCAAATTTTCACAATGTATTGAACGATTCGGTATGGTAGCAATTCGTCCACGGTGCTTTGGTGTTCACAAAGCAGGTATAAATAACCTAGGCTGTCACCTATCAAAACCTCGTACAAAACATCTGCGTGATAACTGCTTAGATCTGCATCTACAAAGCTATTTCGACATAATGATAAAGTATTAAAATCAATTTGCTTTTGTATTTTTTTAGGTAAAAACTTTTGAAAAAAGTTTTTTGCAATTTCCACATCAGCCATTAGATTTTTAAAGCCTTTGTCATGAACACAGTGAATTTTAGTCATATTCTTCCCTAAAACTGACTACAAGAAAGATGGAAGTAATAGTACACTATTCAAAATTATTAAGTCAATTTTTTTACTTCATAGTTCTGCAATTGATCATAAACAGAAAGTAACAGTTTTTTAGATTCGTTTTTAGATAATGGCTTTCAATATCAGGGACTCTATTAAGCAAGTTACTTTGTTACATATATTATTATCCGATAACTTTTCCACAAGATTATCCACAGGTTAACTTTATACTAACTATTTTGAAAATACTGTAAATATTCGCCTGAAATTCCGTAGTTTTTGAAAAATACTCGATGCAATTGCTCTTTATTCTATTTTCTATCCACAGTTAATTCACAAAAAGAATAGGTTCTTGATAACCTCTATGATTGTGCTTTGATGGTAATTGGAGTTATTTGACTCTGGTTAAGCTTTGGATCACCCGGTTAAAAACGGAACAGTCTCAATTGTTCTATTAACAACATTGGGGGTTTACGAATCCATTATATTTGTTTATTAGTTTTGAAGCTTTATCATCCTAAGAAGCTCTAAGCTCTAAGCTCTAAGCTCTAAGCTCTAAGCTCTAAGCTCTAAGCTCTAAGCTCTAAGCTCTAAGCTCTAAGCTCTAAGCTCTAAGCTCTAAGCTCTAAGCTCTAAGCTCTAAGCTCTAAGCTCTAAGCTCTAAGCTCTAAGCTCTAAGCTCTAAGCTCTAAGCTCTAAGCTCTAAGCTCTAAGCTCTAAGCTCTAAGCTCTAAGCTCTAAGCTCTAAGCTCTAAGCTCTAAGCTCTAAGCTCTAAGCTCTAAGCTCTAAGCTCTAAGCTCTAAGCTCTAAGCTCTAAGCTCTAAGCTCTAAGCTCTAAGCTCTAAGCTCTCTCCTCTAAGCTCCTCTAAGCTCTAGAAATTGTCACTCTTCTGCTTCCAAGAATACAATTTTTTCGTTACTCGATAATTTATAATTTCTAAACACTCATTACGATGCCTCTATTCAGTTCATTATTAGTCGCAACTTATTAATATTACAATTTAGAACCCTTATGATGATCGCGGCGAAGTATTCGAAATGTTCCACGTGGAACATTTTTGAATCCTCACCGACAGTAGAAGTACCCCCTCCTGTGGGGCACTATGTCTGCGAAGGCCACAATAATAGTGAAAATTTTTTCAGCTCCCCGAAGCTAGAATCATCAGAAACTAAAATTTTATCTTAATAAAAGAAGCATTTAAAGCCATAAGGAAAAGAGATGAATGTTCCACATGGAACATCATTGAATCCTCATCTTTCTACCAAAAAAATCTCAAAACGAACAAAAACTATTATTGAGATATCAAAGCCCCTAGATCAATACACCATTGAAGCCATTTTTTGGAGACTTAAATGATAAATAAATTCTATATTTGAAACCCGAAAGATGGAGGCTGAGGGGTACCTGTGCGACCCGCAGCGACAGTAAATCCGGACGGGTTAAGTAGGTGGGATAATTGATGCCGAATTAACCTCAAGCCCCCCATGAGAACCTAAACCAGAGACTTATAATGGTATTAATGACATTTATTATCATAGGGTCAAGGCATTATAAAATGTTCCACGTGGAACATTATTGCGCTACAGCCCTTTCTATCGATTGAATCTCATAATGAACCTAAGGCAATTTGAAGGACATTAGATCCGAGAGGGGCACATATCATTTCATACAATCCTCTAACACCCCAAAAGAATCGAAAAAGTTAAAGTCTTGGAGGCCAAGGGGTGAAACGGAAAAGCCCCCATGTGCCGCGCACAGCGACAGCGAACACGGGCAGGCGTACTGTGGGTCAGAGGCTCTCCCTCGAACGGACGCTGAGACCCTATTTAATGCGAATATTGAGAACTAAAGATAAAATCCAAATTTAAATATTTCATGATTACTATTCCCCACCAATCGCCAAATTAGACAACGTAATCACTACTCTAGAATGTGCCAAAACCCCAGCTGATCAAGATGAAATTCTTTGAGCGTCTAAACCAAAAGAAGAAATAAGTAGCGTATGAGGCTAACAAGATACTAAATTATCGCTGCATTTTTGACGGATTTAATCTCTTCAATGCCGCAGGTTTGCCAGCCTAGTCCGTTTAGGCGTTAGTAAAAGCTTTATAACTATAACTTCTAACCAAAGCAAGAGGCCTTACCACTCAATTTGATTGATACACTTAAGCCAGAGAATACTGAGTTTCAGATATATTCCCATGTTCCACGTGGAACATTTTAAAGTTATCGTTCCCCTTTTCTAAAAACTCAGAGACCGCGGCTCCCTCAATGCTAGTAATTAATACCTGTCCTCCGACATCCCTCAGTCTAGAAAGCAGCCAAAGGCTCGAATCATTGTCCAGCTCAGAATTTAAATCGTCTACTAAAAACAAACCGCGTCTACCAGTCTTTTGGAATAACCACTCAGCCCGCGCCAGCATAAGAGCACAAATAAGCAGTTTTTGTTGACCACGAGAAAGCACGGATTCAGCGTGATTATAACTATTCTCATTTTGCGGTAATAAGAATTCCAGATCAGCACGATGTGGCCCTGCGCTTGTGTAGCCCCTAATAATGTCTCGTTCTAATGAGTTTGCTAGAGCATCCAGAAGATCCAAGTTCTCTTGCCACCCACGCAGGTACTGTAACTTCAAATTCATGTCCACCTTAACAAAATTGCGCAAAACATTCTCAAAAATTGGAGCAAAGGATTCCAAAAATTGCTTCCTATGCTCATGAAGGATTTCCCCAGTCCCTGCCAATTCATGGTTCCAAGCTAAAACACTGGCCGTACCCTGCTGTTTTACGCGTTTTAATGCAGCATTTCGCTGCTTGAGTGCCCTGGTATAGCGACGCCATATGGGAAAAAAGGAATGTTCCACGTGGAACATTCCCCAATCTAAAAATTGTCGACGGAACAGCGATGTTCCCTCCAAAAGCTTATAAGTGTCTGTATTAATTAATTGCGTGGGTAGTATTTTCGCTAATTCAGCAATGGAAGGACATTTTTGCTGATTAATATGAATGTTCATCCCGCCTGATTTATGCTTTTCTATCCCAAAATGTAGAGAAAACCCAGAATGAGGATTGTGGGCTAAGGATAAAACGATTTCACTACCATTATTAGAATTAGAGTTGATTGTTTCATTTGATTCACTTCCGAGAGATTGACTGGGATGAAGTGATTTCCCCGAAAGAACACAGTGAGAATGACCAAAGGTAATAAATTCTTCGGCATAAGAGCTACGAAATGAACGGCCCGTTACTAAAAGATGAATGGCTTCTAAAATACTTGTTTTGCCGCTGCCATTTTTCCCTGAAAAAATATTAAATTTAGGAGAAAAGTGGATGGCAGCACTACATAAATTTCGTACACTAGATAACTTAATATGTTCTAGGATCATAACAATTGGTTTTGAAGAATCATGAGCTCAAATGATCTTACTTTAAGGGATTAATTTTAATTATATATTAACATAATAGGCTCCTAATTCAGAATCAAAAATCTGCCCCCAATAGATACATTTTGTTGATAGTCGAGACCTGACACCTTGCCACGAAAAGCAGCAAGGTAGCAATTAGGCTTTAACTAAACTTTGTTGTTTTATCTGATTTTTCCATATCAGATTTAGTACCAAACATCTGGGTATTGGCAGCAATGGCAACTAGGGCGGGTTCCACTGTTTCTGTATGCAGAGCCTCCTGTTCGAGATCTGGTATGGTCTCAGCTTCTTCTGCACGTTTCCCGGGAATTGTTCGAGCAGCAATCCCGAGAGGGACAGCCTTGAATGTAGGTAGAAAAGGTGCGTTTTCAGCATCAACGCTATACCTCGATGCTTCGTCTTTTATTTTCTTTATACGCTGATCTCTCTGATTCATGAATAAAAATAGTTTGGGCTCAAATTTTGCTTGATTAGGCGTGCCGCTTTCTACTCTGATGGTCCAATAATCAGTAACAGCATCATCCATTTCCTTTAGATATTCCCCCAAGCGTTTTTGGATCTGGCTAAGAGGTGTAATGAAGCGGGGATCCTGCTCAAAAACAACAACGGCTTCATTGATAACTTCAATGCAAAAATTCAGGACTTCAAAATACTTATCGCCATTTTCGCGATCATTGATATTGAATTGGAAGGCATAGCATTGTTGTTCATGGCTAAAAAGCGCTAAATAAAGTTTTTGTAAGGTTTCAATTATCTTAATTTTGGCAGCAATGGAATCTTCATTGGCATTAAATTTTGCTTGGGACATGATTTCATTGACTGCTTTTTCCATCACCTCTAATCTTTCTTCCAACCCCTTTAATCTCTGTGTTTTTGCAGCTTCGGAGAGCTTGGCTGCCCAACTTCGCCTATCTTCCTCAATTTTTTTGAAGGAATCATCCACAGGAACCGGACTATTAGGACTGGATTCAGGTAAGGGTAATGAGGGCAACTTAAGAACAGGCATTCCTGCAGACGTAGCCCCTGGTAATGAAGTTAAACCTGGGCCAGGAATTCCGGACAGTGTGGGAACAGCCAGTTTTGATTGCTGAGACGTGTCTTTGAAATATAATGCTCGCTCTCTTCTGCTGAATTCTCTTAACTTACTATTGTCTTCTCTTTCGGTCAGGTTAATACTTCGTGAAACACTATAAAGCTCCTGAACAAGCAGGCATTTATCGAGCACTTTCTTGTTAATTTCATCTTTTACTTTGTTGAGTTCTGTTTGAATGATGGAATTCGCAATATATCCCTTTGAGACCCAATCAGCATGAGCCCTGGAAGCAAAACCATCATAACCGATGTCGCGTGCTGGGTCTTCCTCTTCATGAAATTCATGAACACTGATTCTAAGTTCAGGCTCGATCATGGCTGAACCGGTGCTTCCCTTTCTTTTCTTAGGTACTAATTCTTCATGATTTTTGTTTAAAAAATCAACAAAAGAGGTATCTATCTTCAAAATTTCACTACAATACCAGTTCAAAGTTTTGAGTAAGAGCTCAGGCCATCGTTCTTGGGTGAATTTTTTCTGTAATTGTTTTGCAATAATCCGATGTTTGTATAAGTAAGAAGCATCCATATCGAGCTTTTCGAATTGAATACAGTCTTCTTCAAAAAAATCTCCTGACTCTTCTGCTATGGATTCTACTGCCTCTTTTGCGGCTGTTTTTGCCCCCCCCCAAAGTAGACCTGAAAATCCACTGGCTAAACTTCCCAGTCCCAAAAATCCCTTGTCCGAGGAAGATCGGCTTCGACTTATTTGTTTACTCGGCACAGGAATCGGGGAAGGCAGAACAGATTTATTTTTCTTACACTGCTCAAGATAGGGCACAATTTTTGCATCCCAGGCATCCGCAATTCTTTTCAATTCTTTTTTACCATTCTGCAAATCGGCATCCAATCTCACATTCTCTGAAAATACCTTTTTCTCAAATAATCGTCGCAAATGCACTCGATAGATGAAAGCAAGTTTTTTCATTCTTGTAGGATATTTATCAAAAAAATCAGGTTTTAAAAATTGCGATTCAATTGTCTTCATCAAACTTTGTTTGGCACTCATCGATGCTGTGAAGGTTTCGAGCTGTAGCTTTGGATAAGTGTCTGCTACCGCTTTTGTTGGCGAGGCTTCCGATTTCGAAGGGCTCGAAGAGCTCGGACTATTTTTGACGCTATTTTGCTTGTGCTGAGCTTTCCTTGCTTCTATCGCTAAAGCATGCCCTGTTGCAGCGAGTTTTAAAGCAGCTTCAAACTGCTTCCTGAATTCAGCCTCATCCTTCTGCTCTCTATCTTCCAATTCTCCCTTAGAGGGGCTATCAGGTACTGAGATAGAAAGACTAACCAAAGGACTCAAAGGTTTCGTGGGGGTCTGCGGTGATTCAGATCTTTTTGTAGGAGAGGTTTTTATAGGGGTTGTTGGACCTTTTTCGCCTGGACCTCGCTGAAGTGCTGCCTGTAATGTTTTTTTACGGGATTCTTCTTCGGCGCTGCGTCTTTCATCTTCAATTTTATTTTGCGATTGTAAGTCTTCCAGATCTTTTTTAAACTGTTCCCAGTACTCCACATACTCTAGTGGCATAAGTAGAATCCTCCTACATCTTCTATATTCTCATAGGCATTATGACATAAACAGCTGCTTTTCCTGCACCTATACCTTCTACCAAAGCAGGACTGTTTGCGTCCGTAAAGGTTAAACTCACCCTATCTGTTTTGATCACCGTTAAAAAATCGATGAGATATCGAACATTAAAGCCGATTTCAAGTTCACTACCTTGGTATTCGACCTCGAGATCTTCTTCAACCTCATCTTGTTCTATATTGGTCGCAAGAATCTTGAGTTTTCCAGGAACCAATTGTAACCGAACACCCCGAAACTTGTCACTAAATAATGCTGCGGCTCGCATAAAAGCCTCTTTCAAGGCTTCGCGTCTGCCTTCTACCTTCTTATTTCCGCCCTTTGGAATAATCCGATCATATTCGGGAAATCGACCTTCCACTAATTTTGAGGTGAGCGTAATATCTTCAGTGACAGCCCGAATATAGTTAGAACCTATTAATAATGAGATTGCATCATCGCCTTCATTTAAAACCCGCTGCAATTCTAAAACGCCCTTACGGGGTACAATAATGCGCACATTTTTGCTAAGTGAATAGCTACTTTCATTCGTTTGCAACAAAGTTTGACACAAAGCCAAGCGATGTCCATCCGCAGCCACAGACAGCAATTTTTCTTCTTTAACCTCCAACAACATGCCATTCAAATAATAACGCACATCTTGTTCTGCCATAGCAAAACCTGTGCTATCGATCAAATCGCGCATCTCCTGTTTTGCAATAGAAACTTGAAATGCTTCTGTGGCAGGTTTTAATTTCGGAAATTCCTCTGCTGGCAATGTGGATAAGGCAAAGCGACTTCTGCCAGCGCGGATGATAATTCGCTCTTGTTCTTTGCTAAACGTCAGCAAAACGCCTTCGGGAAGAGCACGGCACAAATCCATCAACTTTCGAAAAGGGAGGGCTAAACGCGCTTTTTCTGCAGGCTCATAGAGTTCTCCACCCGCAACGAGCTCTACTTCTTGATCGGTGCCTGTTAAAGTAAAACGATTGTCCTCAGTTTCGATTAAAACATGCGATAAAATGGGAGCTGAATTGCCTTGACGCCGCTCTATCACGCCAGCAACAGCGCGGAGCGGCTTTAAAAAGGCTTCTTTTTCTACGCTAAATTTCATGATATAAACCTGATGAAACCTAATGAAATCATGATGATGAGACCAACATGACAATATGACAATGTGTCTATGACAATGAGACCCATGAAACTAATAAGACCCATAAAATTAATGGGTTCAATATTATCATGTCGATAAAATTCTCATTAAATTCGAGAAATCTTCTGCAATATCAGCGCCGGACTCACGCAAAGCTTTTATTTGCCGGCAAGCATGCAACACAGTGGTATGATCTCTCCCTCCGAAAGCCTCACCAATTTCTGGCAGACTGTGATTGGTAAGCTCCTTGCACAAAGCCATGGCAACTTGCCGCGGACGCGCGACTGATCGATTGCGCCGTTTAGAGAGAAGTTCAGAAACTTTGATCTTGTAGTATTCACTCACGGTTTTCATGATGTTGTCGATCGAGACTAATTTTTCCTGCAAGGCAAGAAGATCTTTCAGGGCTTCCTGGACAAATTCCAGAGTAATTTCATTTCCAGTAAATTGTGCATTCGCAATCACACGTTTTAAGGCGCCTTCTAACTCCCTAACATTGGCACGGATGCGTTTTGCAATGAAAAATGCCACTTCATTTGGCAGCAATACTTGAGATTGTTCTGCTTTGTTCATCAAAATAGCAACTCGCGTTTCAAGCTCAGGCGGCTGAACTGCCACAGTTAAACCAGATCCAAACCGCGATTTTAACCGCTCCTCTATCCCAGCAATTTCCTTTGGATAACGATCAGATGTGAGAATAATTTGCTGTTGTCCTTCTAATAGAGCATTAAAAGTATGGAAAAATTCCTCTTGAGAACGTTCTTTTCCGGCAAAGAATTGAATATCGTCAATGAGCAGTGCATCCACGGTACGGTAGTGACGCTTGAATTCATTGATGGCATTGGCTTGCAAGGCTTTCACCATATCAGCCACAAAGCGTTCGGAATGCAAATAAACGACCCGAGCATTAGGGCGTTTTTTACGGAGATGATTTCCTATGGCCTGCATCAGATGAGTTTTCCCCAACCCAACGTCCCCATAAAGAAAAAGTGGGTTATAAGCGCCACCTGGATTTTCAGCCACCTGAATAGCAGCTGCCTTAGCTAGCTGGTTTGACTTACCCTCCACAAAACTTTCAAAGGTAAATGACACATTAAGGTTGTTTTGCGGGAGAACAGAAGCTGAATTTGGCGGGGATGATAGCGGTGCTTGAAATTGCAAATCGTTACTCGTAGGTGAACTGTTTCCAATGCCCCCAGTCCCCATAGAATTGACCGCTGCTCCAAAAAAGGTGACGGAGGAGCCCCCAGTTGCAACATTGCCACTTCCATTCGTATAGGATGAATTTTCAGCCTTTGGCCAATCAGAAGCCCCCAAGGAAGGCTTTTTTCCAACCATGAGGGAAACTTGCGTAAACTTTCCATGATTTAAATGAGTCAGTGTGTCTTCTATTTTAGGCAGGTATTCCTTGCTGACGCTGTCCAAAACGTATTCATTAGGGGCATAGAGCAGTAATCCCTCTCCCGTCTCCTCTGCTTGAAGCGGACTGATCCATAGACTGAATTGCTGTTGCGGAATCAAATCGCGCAGGCGTTCCAAACATTGCTGCCAGAGGGAATGAGACACATGTCCTCCTATTGAAGATTAATATTAATGACTTAGGGTCAAGCTCGAAATCGAAATTCACGGACTGTTCAGTGTATACCTTCGAGTTCAAGGCAGCAACACGATATCACCATAATAACGACACAAGAAACCATTACTGTCCCGACCAAGGTTATTTCCGAAGATTGCTTAGCGGTGCAAACCACTGGCCCGTTTGCTTGAAACGTTACAAGGAGGGGCAGTACCTTAAGAACCATTAGATCCATTAATAAAACATGAATAAAACTTTTAAACTAGTTAATATTATTAGAGCTAGAAAAACTGTGCATAACTTGATAAAGTACAATTTATTCAATATCTTAAAGAACTTTTTTCTGGGGGGATAAGGGGGCTTAAGCTTTTGGAGTAAATTGTGGATAACTTCCTCAGTGGCAAATACTGCACCCCTATTTGAACTTATCCACAGCATAGGTACAATATGGTTTCATACTTATCCACGGCATCCTGGGGATAAAATTATGAGATGGGTGCATGTGCATTATTTGACAATGAAAGATAATTAAGATAGAGTTACGAGTCTTACTGCTGAATAAGGTTTTAAATGAAATTTATATCAGGCATGTAGTTTTTTTATATTGTTTAATTTGTCATTTAATTTGTGGATATAATTTTGAAATTTTGGGGGCAAAATGAAAAGAACTTATCAACCAAGCAAACTGTGCCGTAAAAGAACACATGGTTTTTTGGCTCGCACACGCACAAAGGGTGGGCGTTTGGTTTTAAAAAATAGAAGAACCAAAGGGCGTAAGCGCTTAACAGTATCCTGATAGTATACCTTAATCTTGTTTTTTGCCTTTTATTGCCTCTTGTCTTTTATTTTTGTTTCTTGATTTTTAATATCTTGAATGAAGCAGCATACTCAGCAAACTATAAAAAAGTTCGGATTCTCGAAACAGTTAAGGCTCTCAAACAGCGCGGAATTTAAAGCCGTATTTTCAGAAGCTTTTCGAAGTAATTCCAAATTCTTTACAGTACTGGGAAGACCCAATCAACTTGAATATGCAAGACTCGGCTTAATTGTGGCAAGAAAACAATTAAAGCGTGCAGTTGATTGAAATCGGGTTAAACGCATGATTCGAGAAAGTTTCCGCTTAGATCAAGAAAATTTGAAGGGCTTGGATTTTGTAGTGATTTTGCGCTGTAATATTTTCGAGCAAAAAAGTAACGAATCTTTGAATGAATTATTGCAACGACAATGGCGGGAAGTGGTTTTTAGGTGGAAAAAGTCACAGCAATCCAAGGAATAAAAGTGCTCATTCGAGTTTATCGGCTATGTCTCAGCCCTTTTTTTGGAAATTGCTGCCGTTTTTATCCAAGTTGTTCGGAATATGCAGAGGTTGCTATAGAACGACATGGCATTTTTCGAGGAACGTATTTTTCAATCCGGAGAATTTTAAGATGTCATCCTTGGCATGCGGGAGGGGTGGATCTCGTACCCTAGTCTGTTAACTCGTATCAAAGTGGATTAAAGAGTGTATTAATAGGAATATTTAGGAATTTTAAGGAATTATTAAATGATGTCGGTTCAAAATGTACGTATCATTCTTTTGGCTGCTCTCATCGTTGTTGGGATGCTGCTGTATAATAATTGGCAGAAAAAAGAAGCTCTGGCGGCTAATCTACTGCCACAAGTTGCCGCCACTAAAGGTTCCAGCCCGAATCAAGTTCAAAACCAGACAATTGCACCAGGCATTGGGGCGAATGAAATTCCAACGCCCTCCAAGGTAAATGCTGCAGCCGGCAATGCAGTGAAAGAAACTGCGGGAGGCAGTGAAAAAAACAGACCTGCTTCAGAAGCCGCTGCACCTCAAAATACATTAATTACTGTAAAAACCGATGTGTTTAATATCGGTATCAATCCTCTTGGCGGTGACATCACTTATACCTCCTTGCCTAGCTATGCTGAGGAAGAAAACGAAGATCCCAAACAACATCCCTATATTCTGATGGATGAATCACAGAAGCGTTATTATATCGCACAATCTGGATTGAGTGGCGAACAAGGTCCCGATCGCAGTGGTGTTGGGCGGGCAAAATTTACTTCAAGCAGCTCTAATTATCAATTAGAACAGGGCCAAAACCGCTTGGTCGTTGACCTCAAGACCAACGATGTCAATGGGGTAGATATCACCAAGCGCTACACTTTTAATCGCGGATCCTACATCATTGAACTCGAATATTTGATCGACAATCATAGCAACACGCCTTATCGAGCCAGTTTCTATGGCCGACTAAAGCGCCGCCCTACTCAAAGCGGCGGTGGATTTTTAGGTGTGCAAACCTATACGGGTGCTGCGATTTTTACACCTGGCAACCATTACAAAAAGATTTCATTTAAAGACATTGAAGAAAAACTTTTCTCAGAAGAAATTGAGGGCGGCTGGGTTGCCATGGTTGAGCATTACTTTATTACTGCCTGGGTTCCTGAACCGAACATTCGTTACGACTATCACACTGCACGTCTTTCAGATGGGACAGATGCCATTGGATTTGTTGCTCCTGCGACGAATGTTGCCCCAGGCGCTGCAGATATCATAAAAGCACGGTTATTTGCTGGACCCCAAACGACTGAGGTATTGGGTCAAATATCACCGGGACTTGAATTATCTGTGGATTATGGCATTTTATGGCCAATTTGCCAGCCGCTCTTTTGGCTCTTGAAGCAAATTTATGATGTGGTTGGTAATTGGGGTTGGGCGATCGTCATCATTACCATCATTATTAAGGCTCTCTTCTACAAGCTTTCAGCGAGCAGCTATCGATCTATGGGCAATATGCGAAAATTGCAGCCCAGAATTGAGGCCTTAAAAGAAAGATATGGGGATGATAAGCAGAAATTCAGCCAGGCTGTTATGGAACTTTACAAAAAGGAAAAAGTAAATCCTTTGGGCGGCTGCTTGCCTATCATAATTCAAATCCCCGTTTTTATTGCTTTATATTATGTATTGCTCGGCAGTGTGGAATTGCGGCAAGCACCTTTTATTTTGTGGATCCATGATTTGTCTGCCAAAGATCCTTTCTATATCTTGCCGATTTTGATGGGGCTTAGCATGTTGCTGCAACAAAAACTGAATCCGCCGCCGCCAGATCCGGTGCAGGCAAAAGTGATGATGCTAATGCCAGTCATATTCACGGTATTATTCCTGAATTTCCCTTCTGGATTGGTGCTTTATTGGTTTGTGAATAACGTGCTGTCCATTGCCCAGCAATGGTACATCATGCGAAATATGAATGGTAGTGCTTCCCATGGTGCCAAACAAGCTCCAAGTAAAGCTTAACGCTAACTGTTCTGATAAAGTATCTGACAGCGCAAATAACGCAAATGGCGCAAATTACTGCGACACAATTGTTGCGAGAGCGACGCCGCCTGGCATAGGCGGCGTTGGTATCATCCGGTTATCTGGACCACTTTCTCTTAGCATTGCCCAAAAAATACTGCAGATTTTGAATCCTAAAGATTCATTAGGTTCATTGGATTTATTAGATTCTTCAAACGCAATAAAAGCAATTCTCCGCCCCCGAGTTGCAGAATATTCAGCCTTTTTAAATACAGCGAATGAAATTCTTGATCAAGGGCTTGCTCTTTTTTTTAAAGGGCCAAATTCTTTTACGGGTGAAGACGTTCTAGAGCTGCAAGGTCATGGCAGTCCTGTCATCATCGATCAATTGATTAAAACCGCAGTTTTCCATGGCGCACGCATGGCTCGACCTGGAGAATTTTTAGAGCGGGCTTTTTTAAACAATAAAATAGATTTGGCTCAAGCAGAGGCTGTTCATGATCTGATCCATGCCTCCAGTGAATCAGCAGCCCGAGCTGCAATGAGATCCTTGCAAGGAGAATTTTCCCGTAAAATTCTAGCTTTGCTTGAGGCCCTGATTACGCTTCGAATGTTTGTTGAGGCGGCCATCGATTTCCCGGATGAGGAAATCGAGTTGCTTCAGGAAGGCGAAATTACAAAACGACTTGAGAATCTACGCGGAGAACTCGAAACTCTATTCAAGGAAGCTTCGCACGGTGCACTGCTTTCTGAGGGCATACGTGTTGTCATCACCGGCAAGCCCAATGCTGGCAAATCAAGTCTTATGAACGCTATTTCCGGCGTGGATGCTGCCATTGTTACTGATATTCCAGGTACGACTCGCGATGTGCTGCGTCAGGACATCGTGCTCGATGGTTTGCGCTTAAATTTAGTGGATACTGCGGGTTTGCGAAGGGCAAGTGATGCTATAGAGCAAGAGGGTATCAAGAGAGCATATAATGAGCTGAAGCTTGCAGATCATATCATTCTTGTTGTTGATAGTAATGAATTCGAATTGCTAGAATCAGGATTGAAGAAAGCAGAAACCGAGAAGGAAAAGTATAACCGAGATAAACTCGAAGTAAATGATCTTGATATGTTCAGAGAGCTGCATGCTTACCTACTTGCCGATATACCGATAACTGTGCTCTTGAATAAAATCGATGCTTGTAATTTACAAAAAGGGATTGAAGAAAAACAAAAAAAGATTAAATTCATGATAGACAGCATAAGCTCGAAAATCGTTGGGAATATAAGTGAAAGTAGAGTTAAATTTATCCCCACTTCCATGAAAACCTTGGAAGGTCTCGAAGAATTTCGGGATCATTTAAAGAAAACCTCTGGATTCAATTCCTGTGAAGGAAATTTTACCGCCAGACGCAGACATCTAGAATCCCTAAAATCGGCTCAAAACCATCTGGAAACAGCTGCTAAACAGATTAATCAAAGAAAGGGCCTTGAATTCACTGCGGAGGAATTAAGACTCGCCCAGCTTGCCCTGGATGAAATCACTGGAAAATTTAGCTCGGATGATTTATTAGGAAAGATTTTCGGCGAGTTTTGTATCGGAAAATAGGGTCCTCTATGTCCTCTATATTGGCAGAATTTTTTTAGTACTGTGGCTTTATTCAGAATCTAATCGGAATCAAAGAGGAAAACAAGCTTTGCTGGACTCTGTAGCAATTATATAGGAAAATAGAATCAAGATACCTAAAAAATTGAATATACTCTTATTTTCCATAGTTAGTTTGTATTAGTTTTTATGGCTTGGGTCATTAATTGCAGATTGAAAAAGAATTTTACTTATGAATTATTCAGAACAGTTTGATGTTATCGTCGTCGGGGGTGGTCATGCGGGCACAGAAGCTGCCTTGGCGTCCGCCAGAAGGGGAGCGAACACCCTTTTACTGAGTCACAATATAGAAACAATTGGGCAAATGTCTTGCAATCCGGCTATTGGGGGGATTGGCAAAGGGCACTTGGTGAAAGAAATAGATGCTATGGGCGGAGTTATGGCTCTGGCGGCAGATGAAGCAGGGATCCATTTTCGAACCTTAAATGCCAGCAAAGGCCCTGCCGTTCAGGCAACACGTTCCCAGGCAGACCGGGTTTTGTATAAGAAAGCTATTCGAAGGCAGGTTGAAAATCAGGAAAATTTAAAAATCTTTCAGCAAGCGGTGGATGACCTTATCATTGAAAATGAGACAGTGACCGGTGTTGTGACACAGGGAGGAATTCGTTTTTTTGCAAAAACTGTCGTGCTTACTACCGGCACTTTCCTGGGGGGTAAAATTCATGTCGGTGAAAATAATCATTCAGGCGGCAGAGCTGGAGATCCTCCCTCCATTGCGTTGGCCAAAAGATTGCGAGAATTACCTTTTCGAGTAGGACGCTTAAAAACCGGAACACCGCCCAGAATCGATGGTAAAACCATAGATTACTCTGTGATGCAGGAACAAAAAGGAGACGAACCGCGTCCTGTGTTTTCTTTTATGGGTGATCTTGCCATGCATCCACAGCAAGTTTCTTGCTTTATTACGCATACCAATCAAAAAACCCATGACATTATTGCTTCAGGTTTAAGCCGTTCTCCTATGTACTCTGGTGCAATCGAAGGCATCGGGCCCCGCTACTGCCCTAGCATCGAAGATAAAATTGTACGTTTCAAAGAAAGAGCTTCTCATCAAATTTTTATCGAACCAGAAGGCCTTTCGACTCACGAAGTGTATCCAAATGGAATTTCCACCAGTTTGCCATTTGATGTGCAAATAAATTTGGTACATTCCATTAAAGGCTTAGAAAATGCCCACATAACCCGTCCGGGATATGCAATTGAATATGATTTTTTTGATTCGCGCGATCTCTTGCCAACGCTTGAAACAAAAATAATTAAGAGATTATTTTTTGCCGGCCAAATCAATGGCACAACGGGTTATGAAGAAGCTGCGGCACAGGGCCTTTTGGCTGGGATTAATGCAGCAGGACTTGCGCTTGGCAATGAAATTTGGGAACCAAAGCGCAATGAGTGCTATATAGGGGTGCTGGTCGATGATTTAATAACCATGGGCACGAGCGAGCCCTATCGCATGTTCACTTCACGTGCTGAATACCGCTTGAAATTGCGGGAAGATAATGCGGATATCAGATTAACACCCGCAGCAAGACGCTTAAATCTGGTGACTGAAGCGCGTTGGCAGCATTTTTCTAAAAAACAAGAATTGTTTGAGAAAGAACGTGCTCGATTAAAAGAGGTGTGGATAAGACCTGGCAGTGAATTTGCTGAGGAAATAAATCAGTTCTTAGATAAGCCCTTAGAAAAAGAATTACGGGTCACAGAATTGCTATGCCGGCCTGAAATTTGCAGCGAAAAATTGCTGACAATGAAAAATACCGGGCTTTTGACGGATCATCTGTCGGATCATGTTTCGGATCACGTGTCGGCTGATTTTTTGGGAAATATGGGATCGGTTTGGAAACGAATTGAAATTGAGTTGAAATACGCAGGCTATATAGATCGTCAGGAAAAAGAAATTGCAAAAACTGAAAAACAGGAGATGCAGAGAATACCTCATGATCTCGATTATGCAAAAATTCCTTCTCTTTCAAAAGAAGTACAAGAAAAATTGTTAAAAGTGAAACCAACCACCATTGGACAAGCTTCCAGGATACCCGGCATTACGCCTGCTGCAATCTCAATGCTGCTGGTGTATTTAAAAAAAATTGATCATATGCGTGCAATCAGCCTGGAATCCGAAGATGATACCTAAACAGGATTTGCCTTCCGTACTAAGACAGGAATTAAGCCTGGCTTTGTCTGAATCACTTAGCAATTTAAGTATATCAACCGACGCTCAAGAAAAGCTTGTTGACTATCTTCTTATCTTGCAAGAATGGAACGCTGTTCATAACTTGACTGGTATCGAAGATCCCATACAAATGCTTAAACTCCATGTCCTTGACAGCATTGTCTTAACATCGAGTCTCAATGGCCAAAGAATCATCGATATTGGAACTGGTGCAGGTGTGCCAGGGATACCTTTAGCGATAGTTCGGCCTGATTTAAAGTTTGTTTTATTAGATAGTAATCAAAAAAAAATCAATTTTGTTCAACATGTGATACTATCATTAGGACTTAGAAACGTAGAGGCGATTTGTCAGAGAGTTGAGCGCTATTCTCCAGCGGAGCTGTTTGATTGTGCAATTTCTAGGGCTTTTGCGTCTCTCAAAGATTTCGTGGTGAAGGCAATGCCATTAGTAAAACCTGAAGGTATTTTGATGGCAATGAAAGGACAAATTGAGCAAGCAAAGGCTGAAGTCAAAGACTTGCAAAAGGAATCTTCCATAAAAATCAGTTTACTGGAAATCCGCTCTTTGACTGTACCTACACTAAAAGCAGAGCGCTCAGTTGTCTTGATTAAAAAGAAATAGATCTAAATTAGTTTGGGGGAGTTCTTTGGCAAAAAACATCGCTTTCGCAAATCAAAAAGGCGGGGTTGGTAAAACAACTAGCAGTATAAATTTCTCTGCATCCTTGAGTCACACAAAGAAACGGACACTCTTGATAGATCTCGATCCTCAAGGTAATGCCACCATGGGAAGCGGAATTGATAAAAATCAAATTACCACGACGATCACAGAAGTTTTACTGGGTGAAAAAGATATACAAGAAGCAATCATTTTCGATACGCAAGGAGGATTCTCAATCATCCCAGCGAATGGTGAATTGACGGTTGCCGAAGTTACTTTGTTACGAAAAGCGAATCAGGAAGCCACTTTAAAGAAAGCTTTGCAAACCATCAATCATCTGTTCGATTTCGTCGTGATTGATTGTCCGCCCTCTTTAAACATGCTTACTTTAAATGCTTTAGTGGCTGCGCATTCAGTGATAATCCCAATGCAATGCGAATATTATGCCCTGGAAGGCTTGTCAGCGTTGATGGAAACCATCGAACAGGTCCGTGAGCTAAATCCCGTTTTGAAAATTGAAGGCATATTGCGAACCATGTATGATCCGCGTAATCGTTTGTCTACAGAAGTTTCTGCAGATCTCGTTAAACATTTTGGAAATAAAGTATATCAAACAGTTATACCGCGCAATGTTCGCTTGGCAGAAGCACCAAGCCATGGTTTGCCAATTTTGATATACGACAAAGGTTCCCGTGGTTCAGAAGCTTATTTGTCATTGGCAAAGGAATTTTTGAAGCAGAATCAAAAGATGCAAAGCACTGAAAAAACTTTGGAGACGGCTTAATCCCAGCTTTGCATTGTGCTCAGGTTCTGTTCTGGATTTTATATAACTAAAGTAGTCACTTGTTTTTTGTAACAATACAAGTCGTGAAAAGTTGCACTTGGTTTAAGATTTAACTAGAGGTAAAAAGATGTCAAACAAAAAAAAGAGCCGTTTAGGCAGAACAATGGGTGCTTTGCTTGCGGGCGCCAGAGAAGAATCCCCAGCTATCAAGGGTAACGCACAAGTTTCGCAAGGCAAACAGTCTGGTTCCCAGTCATCAACGATGACTGCCTCCAAAACTTCTCATGTTACTCAAAATTCAGAAGCGCCTCAGGCTCCTCAAACGACTCGCATCTCTCATACGATCCCAAACAATCTAGATATTAATCCGATCAACTCGACTCATCACAATAATCCAGATCCTAATACCTTTGAAGCCTTGCAAAATTTTTTTGAATTACCTATCAAAAATCTACAACCTGGCAAATATCAGCCGCGCAAAGATTTTGAACCATCAGAGCTCGAATCTTTGGCTGATTCAATCCGAGCGCAGGGTATTATTCAACCCGTTCTCGTTCGGCATTTATCTCAAGATAACTATGAAATTATCGCAGGCGAACGCCGCTTCCGTGCTGCAAAACTTGTTGGCTTAGAAAAAATTCCAGTGGTTGTGAAAAAAGTTGAAGATAAATCCGCTATGGCAATGGCGTTGATTGAAAATATTCAAAGAACCGATTTAAACCCTCTGGAAGAAGCACAAGCACTCGATCGCTTATCAAAAGAATTTGGTTTAACGCACATCCAAGTTGCAGAAGCAGTAGGTAAATCTCGAGCAACAGTCACCAATCTTCTTAGATTATTGACCTTAACCGACGAAACAAAAAATTTATTAGAGCGCGGCGAAATTGATCTCGGTCATGCAAAAGTTCTACTCGCCTTGCGTGGGCACCAGCAAAATCAAGTAGCACGTCAAGTTAAAATCCGTGGTTTATCCGTGCGTGAAACTGAAAGACTGGTTTCCAAATTGTTGGACGATTCTTTTCAAACCTCAAATTCTTCACAGAAACCCATGACGCTCGATCCCGATGTGCGTAGACTTCAAGATTCTCTGTCTCAAAAATTAGGTGCCGCCGTGCAAATCGTCCAGGGAAATCAGGGTAAAGGCAAATTGGTGATTCAATACCATAGTTTGGATGAGCTCGACGGCATTATCGAGCATATCAAGTAAATTATTACTGAATGAGTCTCCTCAATTTTAAATTCTTAAGGTCTTTATTAGCTTTTCAGCTAATTGTTATCTTTATTTTTTCCATTTTCTTCTGGAGCAGCGGAGGAAATGAGGCAGGTCTGTCTTCCCTCTTTGGCGGTATTATCGCCATTTTCCCAAATATAATGTTTGCATTAATTTATTTCAGATATTCAGGGGCATTGGCTGCCAAAAAAGTAGTGCAGTCCTTCTATTTAGGTGAAATACTTAAATTGTTGACTACCTTAATATTGTTTACTGTTGTCTTTCAATGGAGTAAGCTAAAAGCTTTACCATTGTTTGTAGTTTATATAGCGACGCTAATGACCTACTGGCTAGTTTTGGCTCTGCAGTTTGGGCGTCGAAAGTAGGCTTTGATTAACTTTAATAGAGGTAATAAGTGAACGCTTGTGAAAAAGATGGGCGTTTAGGAACAGTGCGAGAATGGTTAGATGGTTAGAAGGTTAGACGGTTAGAGAGCGAAAGAAACATAAATGACTTCAGATTACATTCAACATCATCTTGAACATCTAGAATTAAAAACCAGATTCGGCACTTTTTACCTGGACACTTTGATAACGTCATGGGTAATAGGGATTATATTTTTAAGTCTTTTTTATTTTGTGGCAAGACGTGCCACCTCTGGACAGCCAGGGGGGCTACAAAATTTTGTCGAATATCTCTATGAATTTGTTCAGACTCAAGTAAAGGACAGTTTTCATGGTCGAAGCAGCCTTATTGCACCGCTCGCGCTCACCATTTTTATGTGGGTTTTTTTGATGAACTTTGCCGATATTTTGCCGGTAGATCTCGTTCCTGGTATCCTAAGTATTGCGGGTGTTTCGCATTTTAAAATAGTCCCAACAACAGATCCGAATCTCACTTTGGGCATGTCGTTTTCGGTTTTTTTCTTGATCCTTTTTTACAGCATAAAAATCAAAGGTGTAAAAGGTTTTTTTAAGGAAATGACATGTGAACCTTTTGGGCCTTATTTATTTCCCATCAATCTCATATTGAAAACGGTTGAAGAGATAGCAAAACCCATTTCACTGGGGCTTCGACTTTTTGGCAATTTATACGCTGGGGAACTGATTTTTATTTTGATCGCCTTGCTCGCCTGGCCTGTGCAATGGCTGCTCGGTGGGCCTTGGGCAATATTTCACATTCTGGTGATCACGATACAAGCATTTATTTTCATGATACTCACGATTGTGTATTTGAGTTTGGCGAGTGAAGAGCATCATTAACATCTATCGTTGATGTCATGGATGGGATTGATATCGTTGATCGGGGCCATTTTTTTGAATTTAACAGTAATTGAGGAGGAATAATGGAAGCATCATTACAACATCTGTCTTTGGTAGCCAATCTGCAGGGTATGACCATTCTCGCAGTTGCCATATTGATTGGTCTCGGAGCTTTAGGCACCGCGATTGGATTTGCGCTTTTAGGTGGAAAATTCTTGGAAGGCGCAGCCCGCCAACCTGAAATGATGCCGCAATTGCAAGTGAAAATGTTTATCATCGCAGGTCTTTTGGACGCCGTCAGTATGATAGGCGTTGGTATTGCGTTGTTTTTCACCTTTGCAAATCCCTTTATCTCAACGCTAAACCAGCTTGTTGCAAAGTAATACCCTGTAACATCCTTACTTAATGAACGAGGTCTTTTAGAGTGGATATCAATGCAACGCTGATTGGGCAAATGATAACTTTTGCCATATTCGTTTGGTTCACCATGAAGTTCGTGTGGCCAATGCTAGAAGAAGCCTTAAAAGCTCGGCAACAAAAAATTGCTGAAGGCTTGCATGCTGCAGAGCGTGGGCACAAAGAACTAGAATTGGCGCAGAAAAATGCTGTGAAAAATATGCGTGAAGCACGTGAATCAGCCCAGCAAATTATCGAGCTTGCGAGAAAACAAGCGAATATGATCGTAGAAACCGCGAAGCTTGAAGCTACTCAAGAGAAAGAAAAAATATTAGCGCTTGGGAGAGCTGAAATTGAGCAAGAAATTCGAGCAGCGCAGGAATTGTTGCAAGGCAAAATTGTGAAACTCACAATGGTATGTACTGAAAAATTGTTGCATCGAAGTTTGAGTGAAGCAGATCAGAAGAAGTTGCTTGAGATCGAGCAAAAGGAACTCTTGCTTGGAAAAAGTTCTTGAACTTCAAAATGATAATGTGATGAGGCAGTAATGATTGAAAAGAGAACATTAGCAAGACCATATGCAAAAGCAGTTTTTGAGATAGCAAAAAACAGCAAAGATTATGAGCGTTGGTCTAAAATGCTAGCGCTGCTTTCATTTATTGCACTGGATGCAAGAGTCGGGCGTCTTCTATCCGATTTCACCATCAATCCGTATGACATGGCAGATTTTTTCAGTGATATCTCCGGCAAGGAGTTGAATGATCAAGGTCGAAATTTACTAAAGCTCCTGGCCTCGCGTCGTCGCTTAAGAATATTGCCAGAAATTGCAGAACTGTATGAAACATTTCGAAACGAAGCAGAAAACACGGTAGACGCGGAATGTGTGACTGCCGTCGCAGCCTCCGAACAAGATGTCGAGCGATTTAAGAACTTCATAAAATCGCATCTCGGTCTTGTTGCAAAAATGAAATGTCATATCGAACCAGCCATACTGGGCGGATTTGTGCTTCGAGCTGGGGATAAAGTGATCGATGGATCTTTGAAGGGGCAGATTGAAAGGTTAAAAGATACCATGTTGGGTGCGAACCTTGTGAAACGTGAATGAAACAAGATAAGGTGAAAAATTTATGTCATTAAATCCTGCGGAAATAAGCGCATTAATCGAACAAAAAATTGAAAAATTTGAACCGGAAGCTCAAATTCGTACCGAAGGCAAAATCATCAGCCTCTCCGACGGCATTGTACGAATCCATGGTTTGGATGATGCAAAATATGGTGAGCGCTTAGAGTTTGAAGGAAAACGTTATGGCATTGCTCTAAATTTGGAGCGAGATTCCGTGGGTGCTGTAGTGTTGGGTTCTACGGAAGGATTAGCAGAGGGGCAATCGGTTTATTGTACCGGTGAAATTTTAACAGTACCTGTGGGTGAAGCATTGCTTGGCCGAGTAGTTAATGCACTGGGAGAACCTGTGGATGCGCTTGGCCCCATTAATACGCCTTTTTCATCTGCCATTGAAAAAGTAGCGCCTGGCGTTATTTCGCGTCAATCGGTCACGCAACCTATTCAAACAGGTTTGAAATCTATCGATGCCATGGTGCCGATTGGACGTGGACAACGCGAATTGATCATCGGTGATCGCCAAACCGGTAAAACTGCGATTGCGATTGATACCATCATTAATCAAAAAGGCACAGGCGTAAAATGTATTTATGTGGCCATTGGCCAAAAAGCATCTTCTGTTGCTGCAGTGGTTCGCAAACTTGAAGAACATGGCGCAATGGAACATACCATCGTAGTTGTCGCAACTGCTTCAGAATCTGCCACCATGCAATATATTGCACCTTATGCTGGTTGTGCCATGGGAGAATATTTCCGAGATAAGGGCGAAGATGCTCTCATCATTTATGATGATCTGACCAAACAAGCTTGGGCCTATCGACAAGTTTCCTTGTTCTTGCGTCGCCCACCCGGACGAGAAGCATATCCCGGAGATATTTTCTATCTGCATTCACGTCTATTAGAACGTGCAGCACGAGTCAATGCAGAATATGTGGAAAAAATGACAGAAGGAAAAGTTAAAGGCAAAACAGGATCGCTCACCGCATTGCCGATCATTGAAACTCAAGCTGGTGACGTTTCAGCATTCGTGCCCACCAATGTCATTTCCATTACCGACGGTCAAATTTTCTTGGAGACAGATTTGTTCAACGCAGGTATCCGTCCTGCCATCAATGCCGGACTGTCTGTTTCTCGAGTCGGCGGTGCAGCACAAACCAAAATCATTAAAAAACTGGGCGGCGGTGTGCGTCTTGCTTTGGCACAATATCGCGAACTAGCCGCATTTGCTCAATTTGCATCTGATTTGGATGAAGCAACTCGTAAGCAATTAGAACGTGGCCAACGCGTGATGGAGATCATGAAACAAAAGCAATACTCACCTTTATCTGTTGCAGAAATGGCTGTGTCGCTATTTGCGGTGGATAAGGGTTATATAGACGATGTTGACTTGAAGAAAGTGTCTGGATTCGAGCAAGAATTGCAAAGTTACATGCGTACAGAACATGCAGGATTGTTAGATACAATTAATAAAAAATGGAACTTACACCGAAATTGAAGAAAAGCTTAAAGCTGCGCTTGAAAGTTTCAAAAAAACACTTGCAGTGTGGGTTAAATTTTAGGAAAACAAAGGAAAACAGATGTCAGGCGCTAAAGAGATTCGCTCCAAAATAAAAAGTATCAAAAATACGCAAAAAATTACTCGGGCGATGGAAATGGTGGCTGCGAGTAAAATGCGGAAGGCCCAAGAGCGCATGATTGCTTCTCGTCCCTATTCCAATCGCATACGTACGGTGGTCTCACATTTAGCATCAGGCCGTCTTGAATATAAACATCCCTATCTTGTTGAGCGCGAGCCCAAAAGAGTGGGTTTTATGGTTATTTCTACCGACAGAGGTCTCTGCGGCGGCTTGAATGTCAATCTGTTTCGAGCCACAGTGCAGGCCATGCGGATTTGGGATGAAAAAAATATCCCCATCGAAATTTGCACCATTGGACGCAAGGCGGAAAGCTTTTTTAAGAGGCATGGGGGCAATGTGGTAGCCTCTATTTCGCATCTAGGGGATAAGCCGGGTATTTCTGATGTTATTGGTACTGTCAAAGTGATGCTCGATGCCTACAATGCGGAAGAAATTGATAGCTTGTATTTGGTGTACAGTGAATTCATAAATACCATGACCCAAAAACCACGTGTGGAAATGCTTTTGCCGATCATTGATACTGGGGGAGAGGAATTGTCCCAATATCCTGGGATTATATTTATGAACCAGATGCCAAAGAACTTTTAGACGCTGTTTTGATTCGCTATATTGAATCTCTAGTTTATCAAGGCATTGTAGAAAATGTTGCCAGCGAACAAGCAGCACGAATGGTCGCGATGAAAAGCGCCTCAGAAAATGCAGCAGAACTGATTGATGACTTGCAATTGATGTATAACAAAGCAAGACAAGCTTCGATTACGCGAGAATTGTCAGAAATTGTCGCTGGCGCAGCAGCGGTACTAGTGGTTTCGAAATAGAGGATAATGGATAGAGGAAAGTGAAAAATGAAGCAGCAAACAGGCAAAATTGTAGAAATCATGGGTGCGGTGGTGGACGTAGAATTTCCGCGAACGCGCGTTCCCAATATTTATGATGCCTTACAAGTAGAAAATCTCGGATTAACACTTGAAGTGCAGCAGCAAATCGGCGACGGCGTGGTTCGAACCATCGCCATGGGCGTATCTGATGGCTTACGGCGCGGTTTAAAAGTGGTGAACAGCGGCGGCCCCATTTCTGTGCCTGTGGGCAAGAAAACCTTGGGACGCATCATGAATGTCTTGGGCGAACCCATTGATGAAAAAGGCGATATTGGCGCAGAGGATTTCGCACCTATTCACCGCCCTGCCCCGTCCTTTAGCGAACAAGCAGCCAATGAAGAATTACTCGAAACAGGCATTAAAGTCATTGATTTGATTTGTCCTTTTGCGAAAGGCGGTAAGGTTGGTTTGTTTGGTGGTGCAGGTGTGGGTAAAACCGTCAACATGATGGAACTCATTCGTAATATCGCAATGGAACACAGTGGTTACTCAGTGTTTGCAGGTGTCGGTGAAAGAACTCGTGAAGGAAACGATTTCTATCATGAAATGAAAGAATCCAAAGTGTTGGATAAAGTTGCGTTAGTCTATGGACAGATGAACGAACCACCGGGTAACCGCTTGCGTGTTGCTTTGACAGGTCTTACCATCGCAGAAAAATTTCGTGATGAAGGCCGCGATGTGCTGCTTTTCATTGATAATATTTATCGTTATACCCTGGCTGGTACGGAAGTTTCAGCGCTTCTCGGTCGTATGCCATCAGCTGTAGGCTATCAGCCCACCTTGGCGGAAGAAATGGGCACATTGCAAGAGCGGATCACCTCTACCAAAACAGGATCCATTACTTCTATTCAAGCAGTGTATGTGCCAGCAGACGATCTAACCGATCCTTCTCCTGCAACAACCTTTGCACACTTGGATGCGACAGTCGTTTTATCGCGACAAATTGCAGAGTTTGGTATTTATCCTGCCATTGATCCTCTAGACTCCACCAGCCGACAACTTGATCCTTTGGTGATCGGGCAAGAACATTATGATGTTACCCGCATGGTACAAGGGACTTTACAGCGCTATAAAGAACTCAAAGACATCATTGCCATCTTAGGTATGGATGAACTTTCCGATGAAGATAAACGAACGGTAGCGCGCGCTCGTAAGATCCAAAGATTTCTTTCTCAGCCATTTTTCGTGGCAGAAGTATTCACGGGATCCCCTGGCAAATATGTATCACTGAAGGACACCATTCGAGGTTTCCGGGGGATTGTGGAGGGTGAATACGATGCATTGCCTGAACAAGCTTTTTATATGGTCGGCAACATTGAGGAAGCAATAGAAAAGGCCAAATCACTATAGGGTGGGCTCTTTATTAGGATTAGGTATTCAGTATTATGGCGATTAGTTTTCATCTTGATGTCGTGAGCGCAGAGGCGGAACTTTTTTCCGGCTTAGTCGAAAAATTATTCGTGACAGGAGTTATGGGAGATATGGAAATTATGCATGGTCACGCGCCCCTGCTCACGGCCTTAAAACCCGGTCCAGTTTGGATAGTTAAGCAAAACGGTCAAGAAGATGTTTTTTATATTTCTGGCGGGATGCTTGAAGTACAACCGAAAGCAACCACTGTTCTTGCGGATACGGCAATTCGTGCCAAAGATGTCGATGAAAAACAAGCGATGGAAGCGAAGCGTCGTGCAGAAGAAATTTTGGCTGGCAGAGCGACGGAGTTTGATTATGCAAGGGCACAAAGCCAGTTATTGGAAGCTTTAGCTCAACTGCGTGCCCTCAAGAAGCTCCGCGAAAAACACCACCGCTAGCGTTCTTGCACTGTCCTTGAACGCCCATCTTCTGACTCGCGCCGTCCATGGCGCTCGAGACCTTTGGGCTCCGCCTATTCGGCGTTTCCAAAACGGCTATCCTGCCGTTTTGTGGCAATCTCGCTTTAAAAAATTAACAAAATTTGCTCATTTACTATTTGTAAACTCCGCTATTTTGTTAATTTTTTAAAGCGAGATTGCTAAAATCTGGACGTTTTCCCACACCGGATCTCCCATGCCTGAACAGTTACGAATAGTTACTGCTCTAAAGGGTCAGAATCTTTAATTGTAAATTCAATTTAAATAGAATTTGCAATTAAAGATCTGACCCTTCGAGACGCCATCCCTGGCATAGGGCAAACCACCTTTTCTAGCATATCTCATACTTAACATATTTAACATGCCTAGCCTATTTGTGGAAATACCCATCCCAAAAATCATAATAGAGCGAATCCATAGGATCTCCTAAATGACAAAATGTAAGAGTAACCAAATCGTTTGATTCTCTCAGATCTTCGGAACTGAGATCCGGCTTAGAATACTCTGAGAGCTCTTCCATATTGTTGGTGGTATGGAGTTTGTTTTCCTCACCTAGCTCTGAAACGCTCACCAATTTTAAAATGTCATAAGGATCATAGAATGTCGACATATCACAGCTCCTCCTTGAGTACAATGAATGTTTAACCCCTACTTCAAAACGTCAATGCATTATAATCAGTTTTTTTTGAAAAATGCAAGACTTTTTCAATTTACATTTCTTCACTATAATTCAAAAATTGCAAAAAGTATTGTAAAAATAGTAAAAAATTATTCATGATTTCTCAACGATTTCAATTTTTCCGCAATTTTTATTTCTAAACCACGCGAAACTGGAAAGTAATATTTTCTCTTTCCAATTTCATCAGGAAAATATGTCTGACCTGATGCAAAAGCATTCTCTTCATCATGATCATATCGATACTCTTTGCCATATCCTAGGGATTTTACTAATTTTGTAGGAGCATTGCGCAAATGTATAGGTACTGCAAGAGATCCTTCATTTTGAGCATCTTGTTTGGCTGCATTGAAAGCCGTATAAACTGCATTGCTCTTTGGTGCAACAGCCAAGTACACTGCTGCTTGTGCCAATGCAAGCTCGCCTTCCGGAGATCCCAAACGTTCTTGAACATCCCAGGCATTGAGTGCAAGGCCGAGTGCTTTGGGATCTGCATTCCCTATATCTTCGCTCGCCATCCGGACTATTCTTCTAGCAATATATAAAGGATCACAGCCGCCATCTAACATCCGTGCCAACCAATATAATGCGCCATCTGGCGAAGATCCTCGAACAGCTTTATGGAGCGCGGAGATTTGATCATAAAATGAATCTCCTCCTTTATCAAAACGCCGTACATTGCCAGTAATCACTTGATGCAAGATTGCATCGTCCACAGTTTTTACGCCATCCTTTATCGGACAATGCGCGAACAAAAGTTCCAGCATATTGAGTGCTTGTCTTGCGTCGCCATCCGCAGCTTTTGCCAGTCGTGTCCGAAGTTCCAATTCAAATTGCAGTGGCAAATTATTGCAAAGCGTTACCATAGCCCGATCTATAATTTCTAAGATTTCATCCTGCTGGAAGGACTTTAATACGTAGACTCGGCATCGGGACAGCAAGGCATTATTCAATTCAAAGGATGGATTTTCGGTAGTAGCACCGATAAAGGTAACAATACCCTCTTCTACAAATGGCAGAAATGCATCTTGCTGTCCCTTATTGAAGCGATGTACTTCATCGATAAAAAGTAAAGTATTTTGATTGGAACGTTGTTTTGCTTCCACTGCTGTCTGCATCGCTTCTCGTATTTCCCTCACTCCCGCCATAACGGCAGAAAGGCTTAAAAATTGTGCATGCGAAGCATTCGCAATAATCCTTGCCAATGTCGTTTTTCCCGTCCCAGGCGGGCCCCAAAATATCATAGAATGCAAAGGGGCACCGCCCTCGATCATCTGCCACAGGGGTTTACCGTGCTCCAGTAAATGTTTCTGGCCAGTAAATTCGTCAAGTTTTTGAGGTCTTAATCGTGCTGCAAGTGGTGTAGTCATTTGATTCTCCATCTATAACGTATGTGAAGATAAATAATGAATCTAAGGCAAATGAGAAAATGTTAACTATTCAGGCTCTAAAAAGTTCCCATGCATTGCGAACGTTTCGAAGCAATTCTGATTGGGTCTGATCAGTTACGAAAAAATAAATATATGTAGATTAAGGCGGTTATTATAATAGAATTTTGCTGGTTTGTCTTTACTTTTTGTGAACTTCGAATCGAGAGGTTTCTAAAATCCTGATTTTCCTTATTTCGATTTCGGTTTATTGTAGTTAAGTTCTTTCGATTTGCTTTCATCCAAAATATTTTCTTGCTCAAGCCACATGACATTGATAATGCCGCAGGCACAAGCGAATAAAACACCCAATATCCAAGTAAAATACCACATTTTATACCTCATTTGAACCATAGAGAATTTAACAGTAGCTTACATTTTTGACGGCCAATTCGCTCCGTTGTAGTTGAGTAGCTCACCTCTCCTCTTTAATCTTCTTCACTTCATTATTATACTCGATCTCCAATTCCTTAGGGAGAGCTATTAATCCATCAAGAAATCTATAAAAATCTCGGATTTTCTTCTTAAAAGGCCGAATAAGATAACATGAAGTTGGTTGATTTACTTTGTTGCGGTAATTATGTAAAATTGATAGAATTTCTAAATTGATAAGATACAATATTTACGAAATAAAGAGCAAATACACATTAAAATCATTATTCATTATTTAAAGATTAATAATTTCAGTAAATTTTGGAGAACTTTATGAGCACAACACCTGAAAAAATTGGAGAATCAAAACTCGAGCAAGATAGGATCAATACGATAGAGCGATCAGCAGGTTCATTTCTAGATGCTGCTTTCCAGTATTTTTTTGGCCATGACGGCACTGAACAAGATATAAACACTGCTTTAGATTTGATTAATCAAGTAGGCAATTTAGAAATAGGCCAAGAGGCTTTGATCAAAGCTCCCTCAGTTGCACTCGCTCGTGCAATGATAAGTATGCAAGTGCAAAGAATTGATGAATTTCCATTCCGATTTTTCTTAAGAGGCAGAGACTTTCAAAATATCCTGGAAAATCTTCCGGCAGAAACTGCAGGTTTGTGCATGTTTGCGTGGTCACGTTGCTTCAGCGCTTCCGTCATTGGCAGAAAAGCAATACTTATTGTCCCACAATTGGAACACTGTGATGCAAGGAGACTCTTGGAACGTTGCGCAGCAGCCAATCCTAATGTTATTGGCCCATTTGGGATTACCTGCAACGTTCAAATGGGGAATGGGGAAATATTGCCCTTTGCTCTGCTGTTTGCACCTTTTGAAGAAAAAGCTGTCAGAAAAAAGAGATTTCTTAAACACTCACAGAACGAGGTAATCGATCTGTTGAATCTAGCATTGGGGGTGGCAGATGGATTATCACATTTGCATAGAAATCGTATTGTGCATGGAGATGTTTCTGTAGACCACATGAGAATTGGTCTGAATGTAGCAAAGATTGTGACTGGCGCAGGTTTTAAAAGAGTCCGAGCTCCAGAATGTTTCATCAGTTCAGATAAATTCAGTACTGCCTCAGACGTCTTCCAATTCGGACATGCATTAATTGAACTCATTACTGGCGGTTCTTGGGAAAATAATTGGAGCAAATATGAAGAAAACGATTCAGATCGGAGGCGCACATTTTACAAATATTTAAAAGCTGTAAAAAATGACTACGCAGTTATAAAAGATCATATACCGAAGTGGTGTCCAGACGCATTGTCTCAGATTATCCTTAAATGCTTGAATTATACGCCTTCGAAACGGCCGAGAATAGAGATCATTGCTACAGAACTTAGAAAATTTAAGCAATCTTTTATTCCAGTATTAGAAAAGCCAAAGATCTGGATAAATCTAAGCAATGTTTGTATTGACTTAATAGCAGAGGAAGAAGAGTTGCGTCCTGGTGGTATATATGAGCACCTCTATACAAACAAAGTGCAGGCTGAGATATTAAAAAAATATGATCCGAAATCGCGCAAGTCAAAAATTCTGTCCGAAAAACTGCCCGATACAATTATACCCATTCGAGATAAAATTCAACCAATACCCAAAGGTTTGGCTGTGGAGTTACTCAATTCAAAATTAGCAAAGAGAACTCGAGCCAAATTGGAATACACGCTCCACCATTTTTGTAATGATCCCTTATTTAATTGGAATAGCATTACAATTCCCCCTTTCTATGGTATCCGTCATCTGCCCTCTTTTGCTCTTGGAACCGTTTTGTACTCGGATGAAGAATTGGATGATTATACTCAAAATAATCCTAAAAAACTATTGAAAAAACCACCGCGACTTGGAGAATTGCAGATGTGGTGCGGGGGTGAATCAGAACAATGCCGTTGTGACCGAGAGAGCCGTCCCAAACAAGCCAAGGTATTGATAGGCCTGCCTGATGCGTTGATGCGTCAGATCTTACCTTATCTGCACCCTAAAGAGTATAATGCTTTTGCACTCACCAGCAAACTCAATGCAAAACAATTTATGAGCTGGCGTGTTATGAGTAATTCAGATTCAACATACCGAGATAAAATTGCAGTATTTATGCTTGTTTTAGATTCAGGCCAGCTAAAGCGTAAAGCAGAAGTAAAAAAAGTTAGAGAAGCGAAAGAGGCTAAAGAAACTGATGAAACTCAAAAAATAGTCCAGAAAAAGAGGACAATCCTAGAATACGCAATGGAGCAGCAGTGGGGACTGGTCAGAAGTTTATTGAAAAAAGGCTGCAAAGAACTTGATGCTGCTATTCCGGGAAGCGGAACTGAATCGGGATTCACTGCCCTCCATCTTGCTCTTCGAGACGGACAATTTAAAACTGCGTTTGACTTGGTTCAGAATGGTGCTGATTTTGGACAAGCATTAGAGAGATTCTCTATCACCTTGCCTAATAGAAGGCTGCAAACTTTTTTTAAATGATTCCAGCGTAAAAGAATTAATTGAAGCTTCTATTAAAATATTTGACGATGAAGAAGACAAGGATCCGGTTCCTTCAAAAGAGAGATCAGAAATTGTTTCTATCACGTCTTTGACATCAGCTGAAAAAAATAGATCTCTCAATAGAGAGAGATTAGAATCCATTCTTTTGAGTTTGGATGAAATCAGCAAAAAAATCTTGCATGATGCTAAATTGAAAGCAAAACAAGATTGGAGTACTTCGAATCCAGAAAAAATTGAACCAATACTCACTTTTGCTATGACTGTCGCCAAAAAATTGAGCTCGCTGCATGAAAACGAACAAGTTCATGGCAATCTCAGCTCGGCTCGTTTAAGCCAAAATCCACAACAAGATGCAGAAGAATTTTTCAAAGCTGAAAGAACCAAAACCCTAAGAGCAGTGGCGCCAGAAAGTTTGGATAAGGAAAGCTTGGGTGAAAATTGTTTCAGTAAAGCTTCCGATATACTTCATTTCGCTCATACTTTGATTGTATTATTAACGGGTGGTTCTTGGGAAGATGGTTGGTGTCGGAATAGCAGTTTAATGAAAAGACCAGACGATAGCCGGGCACTGTCTAAATTTTTATTGGAACGATATTTACAATCTGAAAAGGTGTTATTTGCCGATGTTAAAATAAAATTGCCAAAATGGGTCCCTAAGGCTTTGCGGTCGTTGATTCTTGGACTGTATTCAAAGGGATCCCACAAAACGTCCTAGCGCAAGCCAAATTTATCAAATACTAGAATCAAATAAGATAGCGGATTCTAAAATGATGATAGAAAAACTTAAAGCCCGTGGAATTACCGTTTCTTTAATTCATGATCAAGCCTATCATACCAAGCACTGGCTATCGGTAACTGGGAATAAAAATGTTATTATGCCAATTGTTTTGAAATATATGAACCGTAATTGGCTACGCGATATCCAAACCAAGGTTCCTGGTCTTGAAATTATTGCAAACCGCCAGCATTATTCTAATGGAAGAGCAGTATCGGGTCCCCTCTATTCAGCAAAAGTGGGATTAGGCAACTCAATCTTTATGTATACACTACTTTCTATTGTGGCTGGAGATCCCGAAATTCATGCTATATATCCGGTAGCAGTAAATAAAGAAATTCAATATTATTGCAAAGTTCAGCAAGTGTTTATCTTTCAAAACTCCTTAGAATGCTGCTTAAACATAACGATACTTAATTCTGATCAGAAGGATTGCCTGAATGCCCTGGAGGCTCAAAAGCCTGAAGAAGCTGCGGCTCGTGCATTACTCGATACCAAAGCTAAAAAACTCAGTTTAACATCATACCCAATCAGTTTTTTCAGCCATTACGAAGATTTTGAATCAGGAGATGTACTTGAGATATTCATGGCAGGCATTGCGTCTTGGTGTGTTCGTAAACCTAAGCCTATAACCTTGTCTGATGCTAAAAGTTTTAACCTCTCAGAGAAAGACAAGGCATCCCTTGGCTTAGATGTAGAGAAAGCAACAGACGTTACAGACACTCCCGAAGTAATTTCAAAATTACATCAAGAAAAAATGCATGCGGCAGAGGAAACTGATCAAAGGCCATATCCTTATTGCCCGGGTTATGAATTTATTCATGGAATATTACCGCATGAAAAAAATAAGGATCCGCAAGGAGATCTTCGAAGCAATGAATCTTATATTCAAGGGATTTGCCGAAAAATCACTCCCGTGACTGGTGGCCCTGGTTTAGAAAAATGTTTTAGCAAACAGGCATATTGGATAAGAGTGCGACTCGATCCAATACATAATATAGACTTAAACTTTTGGGTGTTAGAACAGCACATGATTGATGGTAATGCAGTGCAGGAACCAGGAAAAGTGTCCTCTACACCTCCGGGATGTGCACTTGCTATACCAAAGGAAGGGGACTTAGTGTGTGCAAAAGTCTGGATTTATAATAGTTTTATTAAAAAATGTGATCTCAACTCTTATCTAAGCAAAGCGACTCCTGAACAAATTGCATCTACTAAAGAACAGGCAGACGAATCTGCAGACAAAACAGATTCTCCGAAACAGGCAATAAAACGTTTTCGTTAATTTGTTCAGGAGGAGACACACTTGATTTAGTAAATCTAATACGCTTCGTTATTCTCACGTACTTCTGCAATACGAACCTTGCCTCGCATGACTCGGAACACAAAACTGGTGTATATCAAGATAATGGGCAGAAAAATTATCACGGCCGCAAACATCCAAGTTAATGTGAGCTTGCTTGAACATGCATCCCAGATGGTGAGACTATGATTTGGGTTAACGGAGGAAGGTAAAATAAAGGGAACGAGTATGAACCCAACTGTCACGGTGAGCGCTGCCATGGTTAGCGCACTCATGATAAGTGCTAGTGAGGGTCGTTTAAGCACCGATAAAATGATGGCAAGCATGGTAAAAACTACTGCAATCGGCGCGAGAATACCTAAGGGATATTTGATAAAATTCTCCATCCAGCTGCCTTTAGAAACTGATACCGTTTTCAACATCGGTGCAAAACTGGTATTTGGATCGGGCATGGCTTGGATAGTATATCCGGGCAAAAAATAGAGAGTGATAAGCAATGTGGTGATAAAATTAATGAGGAAGAGTATCCCAAAAAGGCTTGCGCTTTTCATGGCCCGTGTGCTGATGGGGGCCTCTGTTTTGACTTGCAGATAAATAGACCCGTGAAAAATGAAAATTTCGAGGGAGAAAAGTCCCGCTAATAAGGCATAAGGGGACAGCAATTCAAAGAAATGACCATGATAAACAGATCGCATTGAATTATCAAATTCGAAGGGAAGACCCAGGATCAAATTCCCAAATGCGATGCCAATTAAAAGACAGGGAATGAATCCGCTGATAAACAAGCAGCAATCCCAAAAGGTCCGCCACGATTTTTTAGGAATCTTACTGCGATAATCGATACCTGGGGGCCGGAGTATCAGTGCGAGCAATACAATCAGCAGTGCAAAATAGAGCCCAGAGAAAATGGTGGCATAGAGAATGGGCCAGGCAGCGAATAAAGCAGCGGCTGCGGTTACCAACCATACTTGATTCCCTTCCCAAGTGGGACCAATGCTGTTGATGATGACCCTGCGCTCGTCATCATTTTTTCCAATAAAAGGCAGCAATATCGCGATACCGAAATCCCAGCCACCCGTGACTGCAAATCCGATGCAGAGTGCACCAATGAGGAAAAACCATATAATTTTGAGCGTTTCGTAATCGAGCATCATGCTATTCCTATGTTCCTATGATCCTATGTGTTTGAAATCACCTTTATCTTGATCCGTAACCATTAGGCGAACCATTTGGCGTCAGTTGATAGCGATTAGTACCAAGCACCGTGGGTCCCAGTCTTGCATATTTGAACATCAGATAGAGTTCAACAATTAAAAGAAAACTGTACAGTACAATAAATCCAGTCAAGCTTGACAACACATTCCCTGCAGACAAACTCGAGGTACCTAGAAATGTCGGTAAAATCTCACCAATCGCCCAAGGTTGCCGGCCATATTCCGCGACAAACCAGCCGCATTCGCTGGCTATCCAGGGAAGTGGTATCCCTAAGAACGCAAGCCATAACAGCCAGCGATGTTGTTCGATATTACGCTTGGCGTTATAGTAGAATGCTGCAGCAAAGATAAAGAGCATCAGCATGCCGCAGCCCACCATCACTCGGAAAGTCCAAAAAAGCGGTGCGCTTTTCGGAATGCTGTTGTTTGCGGCCATTTTGATTTGTTCGGGAGTGGCGTCCACGACGTTCGGCGTGTAGCGTTTTAATAAGAGCGCATAGCCCAGAGATTGCTTATTTTCTTCAAATGCTTTTTTGTCTAGGTCATTCTGTGCTTCGGTAACATTAACTGATTTAGTATTTGATTTGTTTTTTTGATTACTTTGCTTGAATTTATTTTCCCACATTTTTTGTAATATGCCATAAGCCGCTATCCCCTTTTGAATACTTTGCTCATTTTGGGCGATCAAATCTTTCAATCCGAGGATGGGTGTATCTATAGAACGCGTGGCAATCAAACCCAGCACATAAGGTAATCATGAATCATGTTTATTTCTTGTTGTTAAAGTTATAGTAGATGGTCGCGACAGCCTTGGCTCTCATAGCTTTTTCGGGTTTGTGGCTAAAGAAGACATACCAGAGAATGGACATCAAAAGAAATTTAATAACCAGTATGACTGTTAGCTCTTTGCGAAGTGAAGAAAACATAACAAACAGAATATCCAAAGACAGAAAGACTGCTGCACTCCATTTTACCATCGCTGGCTGAATTTTCTAGCTAAAAAATATAATTTGATTTTATAACTAATCAATATTTTCACTGGTAATACTGTGGTTGGTCGTGATAAAGTATGGCCAGAAGGAAGATCTAATCCGTAAAACAATTTAGGGGGCTATCTATGCTACGTTCACTTCAATCATTATTTGCTGCAATGTTATTTATTTCTTTTGCTACCTTCGGGCCTGCAAATGCTTCAGAAAAAAGATCAGCCCTTAACGTTAGCGGACACAAAATCAGCAGACGAGAAACATTTTTCTCGTATGACTGACTCAAGAAAATCTAATGAAAATGTATATGTGTCTCCTAACACAATTTCAGAAGATCCTTCATGCAGCCAGGTTCTTCACAGGCAAATCAGGCAAAAGCCAAGTCTCTTGGTGGTCAAGAAGCGCTCCAAACTGCTTCCATTCAAAAAGCTGAATCGAAACCAGAATCGAAAGCCGAATTAAAAGCAGATAAGCAAAAAGAAACATTAAAAGCTGATAAAGAAGAATCAAAAGTAGCAGTAAAAACGAATGTCATCAGTGCTAAATCAGAGACCGCAACAAAACCAGAGGCCAAGAAGAGTGAATCAGCATCTGAAGCTAACGTAAGCCCTACAAAATCAACTGCGAAAGTCGATGCAAAATCTGATACGAAAGTCGAAGCAACTGCTAAAGTTGAGTCAAAATCTGAAAAAGGTGACTCTAAAAAACTAGATTTAAAGGCCAATGCTACAAAATCAGCAGATCAAGCTAAAACAGAGTCATCAGCAGAACAAGCCAAAGCAGAATTAAACGATCTAGAAGTTTTGGAGTTTGTTTTAGCAAATCAAGTAGAAAACAGGGAACCTAAAAATTTAGTAGACAGTTTCACCAGCAATGAAGAGCGTGGCTTTGCTTTTGCAAGACTCCGCGCACAGACAAATTCCAAAATAACTTTTGTTTGGTATCGCAATGGTCATGAATATGCCAGATTTACTCTGCCAGTGAATGCTTCTAAGAAATGGCGCACTTATTCATCGGTAAAACTTCGTCCCGGTGAATGGAAGGTGCAATTATTGGCGGAAGACAAAGTTTTGGCAGAGAAAACTTTTACTCTTCAAACTGCAGAAGCTTCAGAAGCCACCCCAGTCACTCAAGGCATAAGTGAAAAGCCAGCTACAAGCCACAAGCTGAAAGCGACAAGTGATCAATAAATTAGACTTGTTAATGAAGGTAGCTTGTTTATGAAGCTTGCAGTCGTCATCTTAGCCGCAGGACAAGGCGTTCGCATGCGAAGCAGCCTGCCAAAAGTCTTGCACCCCATTGGGGGTATGCCTATTTTGGAGCGCATTGTTCGTACCGCAGAGGAGCTTCATCCCGATCGCATTGTTGTCGTTCATGGTGCTCAAAGTGAAAAAATCAAGGAAGCGCTTAAAAAAACCAAAATAAATATCCTTTTCGCAGAACAAAAAGAACAATTGGGGACTGGTCATGCCGTACTTCAAGCCCTACCCCAGATTGCTTCAGCAGATCAAATTTTGATCCTCTATGGCGATGTTCCGCTTATTTCAGCAGACACTTTGAAAAAACTTTTAAACAGCAGCCAAAGTGAAGAAGAGTGCCTGAATTCGATTGGATTCATCACTTTTCTGGCCAAGAATCCCTTTGGACTGGGTAGGGTGACGCGTGACAATCAAGGAAAAGTAACAGGCATCGTTGAAGAAAAAGATGCGACAGCAAAAGAGCGAGAAATTCGCGAGATTTATGCCGGGATATTTCTGGCACCCACAGAGCGCATGAAGCAATGGCTGCCAAATTTAAAGAATCAAAATAACCAAAAAGAATACTATTTAACCGATATTGTTAAAGTGGCTCTGGCTTTGAACCTACCCATCCATACGGCATCTCCAAGTCATCATTTTGAAGTCCTTGGCGTGAATGACAAAGCTCAGCTCGCAGAATTAGAACGCACTTTTCAGCGCAATCAAGCAAATCTCTTAATGCAAAAAGGGGTGACCATGGCAGATCCCTATCGATTTGATTTGCGTGGCGAATTATTGGTTGGACAGGATGTCAGCATTGATGTGAATGCGATCTTTGAAGGTCATGTGCGGCTGGGCAATCAAGTCAGCATTGGCCCAAATGTTTTTATTAAAGATGCCGAAATACATGATGGGGTTCAAATATTGGCCAATAGTGTTATTGAAGGTGCTGTCATCGCTGCGGGATGTACTGTCGGACCTTTTTCGAGGATTCGACCTGGCACAGAGCTTGGCGTAAATGCCCGCATTGGAAATTTTGTTGAGGTCAAGAACTCTAGCGTCGGAGCAAAGAACAAGATCAATCATTTAAGCTATATTGGCGACACTCGTATGGGAGAAGAAGTCAATATAGGTGCTGGAACGATTACTTGTAATTATGATGGTAAGCATAAGCATCAAACCATCATTGGCAATCGCGTATCTATTGGATCTGACACGCAGCTTATCGCGCCTGTCAGGGTAGGTGACGATGCCACCATTGGAGCAGGCACTACAGTAGTGCGCGATATATTGCCGAAAGAATTACTCCATAATCGAGTGTCGCATCGTTCGGTGATAAATTGGTCAGGAAGAGAGGACGATAGTAAAGACGCTGGGCCTCTTGATGTTGAGAATGCGACCAAATGAAGTCAAAAAAATCCAGAAGTATACTTGAGCTGTTAATTCGTATGCTGTTTATTCGTATAAGGAAGAATATATGTGCGGAATAGTTGGAGCCGTTGCGAAAAGAAATGTGGTGAGCGTTTTAATGGATGGCTTAAAGCGCCTCGAATATAGAGGCTATGATTCAGCCGGGATCGCCGTGCTTGCAGAAGAACCCGATGAAAATTTAAGCGCCACTTCGCATCTCAAAATTCAACGCTTACGGGTAGAAGGAAAAGTTGCAGCACTGCAAGATCTCTTGACTAAAAATCCGATGTCTGGTTTCTCAGGCATTGCTCATACCCGCTGGGCCACCCATGGCAAACCAAGCGAACGAAATGCACACCCTCATATCGTTGGGAATCGCCTTATTTTGGTGCATAATGGCATTATCGAGAATTATGAATCGCTACGAGAACGACTGAATCAAAAGGGCCAAGAGTTATTATCCGATACTGATTCAGAAATTGTCGCCTTCCATATTTATGAAAAGCTTAAAAGTGGCATGCCGCTCTTAAAAGCAGTGCGAAGCACTGTCGATGAAATCGAGGGCGCTTATGCGCTTTGCATCATGGATACACATGAACCCGATCGCGTCATTGGCGTGCGTAATGGTCCTCCTTTAGTATTGGGAATTGGTTCAGATGAAAATTTCCTCGCTTCCGATGTGTTGGCTTTGCAGCGAGTTTCTGATCAATTTATCTATCTAGAAGAAGGTGATATTGCAGAGATCTCAAAACAGCATTTCCAGATAATTGACAAAACTGGCAATGAAGTAGAGCGCAAAATTTATTAATAGAACCTTTAGCTATGATTCCACTCGATAAAGGGTAAGTTCAAGCATTTTATGTTGAAGGAAATCTTCGAACAACCTACCGCCATCAAAGACACAATGACAGGGCAGAATTTCGAAGACCCAAGTATTAGAACAGGCATTTGGTGCGACCGCTCCTGAAATTTTTAAAAAACCAAACGGGTTCGAAATAGTGGCTTGTGGCACGAGCTATCATGCGGGATTGGTGGGGAGATTGTGGATCGAAGCTCCATGGCAGGGATCCCTTGTCAAGTGGAAATAGCAAGCGAATTTCGCTATCGTAATCGGGCTATTGGAACCAAATACTCTACTGGTTTGCATTTCTCAATCTGGAGAAACGGCAGATACCATTGCAGCGACCTTCCGCGGCATAAAGAAAGATGAATTCTGCGGCACGCTTTAGTATTTGTAATGTACCAGACAGCTCTTTGATGCGCGAATCAGAACTTGTATTCATGACACAGGCAGGACCAGAAATTGGAGTGTGTTCCACAAAAGCATTTTCGACCCAATTGATAGCCCTGCATTTGCTGTCACTCGTCTTAATGCGTCATCATGCCAAAGATAACTCACGTTATGAAGAATACTTAGAAAACTTGAAGAAATTACCCGGCATTATCACTGAAACCCTTGCGATGGCGGATTCCATAAAAGAAATTGCCAAGCAATTTGCTAACAAATCACATGCCTTGTTTTTAGGAAGAGGTCTGCAATACCCTATAGCATTGGAAGGGGCACTCAAGTTAAAAGAAATTTCTTATATTCACGCTGAAGCCTATCCTTCAGGGGAATTAAAGCACGGTCCTCTTGCCCTGGTTGATAAAGAAATGCCAGTCATCGCAACAGTACCTAAAGATAATTTGCTTGAAAAAAATAAATCAAATCTGCAAGAAGTTCGTACCCGAGGAGGAGAATTGTTTGTATTTGCGGATGCAGAATCATGCATAACAAAGGCTGACGGCATTCATGTTTTGAAGGTTCCGAGTGCTGGCGAACTGCTAAGTCCAATTGTATATACCATACCTTTACAATTGCTGGCGTATTATGTTGCTGTGTTGAAGGGAACGGATGTGGATCAGCCGCGGAATCTTGCGAAGTCGGTAACGGTCGAGTAGTTTTTTTTTATTACCACCAGTGAAAAATCACTTTCCCTGCTTCGCCTGATTTGCATACTTCAAACGCTTTTTCATAATCATCAAACGCAAAATGATGCGTGATGATCGGTGACACATCAAGCCCCGCTTCCAACAATTCTATCATTTTTGTCCAGGTTTCAAACATTTTACGCCCATAAATTCCCTGAACATTTAAGCCCTTGAATATTATTTTATTGCAATCCAATTTAGCCTCTTTTGCATGAATGCCAAGCAAAATTAATTGCGCCCCGGGGTAGAGTGCCTCCAACTGTGCATTGATCGCAGTTTCATGTCCTGACATCTCAAAACCAACGGTAAATTCTGGATGAAAATTAAACTCTTGCTGCAAGGATTGCAGATGTTGGGCTAAGGTCTTATCTTTGACATTCAAAGCATAAGTAGCGCCCATCCGTTTTGCCAAATCAAGTCTAACATCATGTAAATCTGTAATCACAATATTTTTGGCACCCAATTTTCGTGCTATCGCAGTTGCCATTAAACCCACCGGACCTGCACCAGTGATCAATACATCTTCCCCAGCAACATCCGCCGCAAGCACAGTGTGCGTCGCATTGCCGAGTGGATCTGCGATGCTTGCAATTTCGTCTGGGATGCTGGCAGGGATCTCAACCACATTATAGGCATCAATGCTAATGAATTCGGCAAAAGCACCATCCACTTGGCTGCCAATGCCCTTGGTATTGGGACAAAGATGACGCTTGCTGCCTCGGCAATTGCGACAAATACCACAGGTCAGATGTCCTTCGGCAGCGACTCTCATACCAGGTTTATATTGGGTGACGGATTTCCCGGTCGCTACAATTTCACCCATGAATTCATGTCCCAAGATAATAGGAGGCTTCAGAGCACTTTTTGCAAAATCATCCCATGTGTAGTAATGCAGATCGGTGCCGCAGAGTGACGCCAATTTGATTTTGATTAAGACCTCGTTGTCCCGAATTTCTGGTGTCGGGACTTCTTGCATGACAAGACCTTTTTCGGGCTTTAATTTTAAGAGTGCTTTCATAGTATCTTTCATGTTATATGGTACCGCTTACTTTAATTCAGATTGCTGCAATCCTAGAACGCTAAATTGCTATTGCTGATCGCTAGATTATCCCAAGCTCCTTCCCTGCCCTCTCAAATGCCAGAACCGCAGTTTCGAGCTCCTGTCTTGTTAAGGCAGCGGACATTTGAGTACGAATGCGCGCTTCTCCCTTAGGTACGACCGGATAGGAAAAACTTGTCACATAAACCCCTTGTTCGAATAGTTTATCGGCAAATTGTAGCGCGTATTTAGCATCCCCTATCATGATAGGTATTATGGGATGGCTGCCTGGAATCGATTTGAAATGGAGATCACTCAAACTCGCTCTAAAAAATTGAGTATTTTCCTGCAATCTTTTTTGAAGCGCTGGTTTGTTTTGGATAAGTTCCAATACCTTAATAGAAGTAGCGGCAATAACCGGCGCCAGGCTATTTGAAAAAAGATAGGGTCGCGATCGTTGCCGGAGCCACTCAACAATTTCCTTCTTACTGGCTGTATAGCCCCCGGAGGCACCGCCTAAAGCCTTGCCGAGCGTTCCAGTGACGATATCGACTTCGTGTTCAACCCCAAAATAATTTGGAGTGCCTCTACCTTCTTTCCCAATAAAACCGATGGCATGTGAATCATCCACCATCACCAGACTATTATACAGGGAGGCAAGTTCGCAGATTTTCGGCAGATTTGCAAATGTGCCATCCATGGAAAATACACCATCGGTAGCTATTATCCGAAATCGCTGCGACCCGGCAAGCTGTAAGCAACGTTCCAAATCCTTCATATCATTATTGTTGTAACGATATCGTTTCGCTTTGCAAAGTCTTATTCCATCAATGATGCTGGCATGATTCAAAGCGTCACTGATGATGGCATCTTCTTCACCCAATAATGTTTCAAATAGTCCCGTATTGGCATCAAAACAAGAGGAATACAAAATACAGTCTTCCTTTTCTAAGAATTGACTTATCGATTTTTCCAATGTTTTGTGAATAGTTTGGGTGCCGCAGATAAAGCGTACCGAAGACATGCCATAGCCATAGTTCTCTAATGCTTCGTGAGCAGCTTTGATGATATCAGGATCATTGGAAAGACCTAGGTAATTATTGGCACAAAGATTAATCAGGCGACCCTGCTGCTCATTTTGAGTTTGAATGATGGCGCCCTGAGGCGAGGTAATAACCCGTTCCTCTTTATAGAGTCCGTTTTGTCGGAGCGTTGCTAGCTCTGCTGCCAAATATTCAAAAAAAGGTGTTTTCATAAAATTCCCAGGTCATCAAGCAATATAGCAATGCTGACTTCATTAAATGTTTAAACGTCATTTTATTTGGCTGACACTCTATGGTAGTATAGTGCATCATGTGTGGAAGATTTACGCTCTCTGTCTCAATCGATGTGTTGACTGAATATTTCAACCTAAAAAACAGCTTTGTGATGAAGCCACGTTATAATATCGCCCCCACAGATTTCATTCCCATTATCAGAAATCCAGGTGAAATAGAATTTTTACGCTGGGGATTTTCTGCCCCCCTTCAAAAATCCGCGAATGCATATCAACGCTTGTGCTGAAACAATTATGGAAAAACCTTCCTTCAAACAAGCTTTCAAAAATCGACGCTGTTTAATCATTGCAGATGGATTTTATGAATGGAAACCCATTGGCAGGGTCAAACAACCCTATCACATTAGCCGCCGGGATTCGGCTCCTTTTGCGATGGCTGGCATTTGGGAAGGCGATACCGTCGCAGTTATCACCAGAGCAGCAGCACCAGAGTTAGCCACACTTCACGACAGAATGCCAGTTATCATATCAAAAAATTTTTTTGATTCTTGGTTGAATCCAAAGCTAGATGTGAAACAGAGTATTTCTCCTATTTTAGAAAATTTGTTATTAGATCCTTGGAAAATCATCCCAGTATCAACCAAAGTAAATCGTGCTGGTTTCGATCATCCCGAATGTATTCGTTCGCTGCATTAAGTGTAGAACTCCTGATAAACATTAATGCAGCTCGGGATAACCTTAGTTAAAAAAACTTGCTTTCATGATGCTTACTTGTCATAATCGGCATCACATACAAAATCTTATTAATAATGTCGCCTAAAAATATTGTTAATAGTGGTTAATAAAGTTGTTTTTACAAATTGTAAAAAATGGAGATAATTATGGCAATTAAAAAAGCGAAAAAGACCAACATAACAAAGCAAAATCTAGGACGTGAGAAGCAAACTCGAATTGATATTTTGCGGACACTGGCAGACACTTCTGGCTTAAGTAAAAGTCAAATTGAAACGGTTTTCAATTCATTGACAGAGTTGATTGTATCTCACATGAGAAAACGTGGCTCGGGTGAGTTCACTATCCCAATGACTGGCGTCAAAATTCGTCGCATTAAGAAAAAAGCCACAAAATCACGAAATATGGTGAGCCCATTGACCGGTCAGGAAGTTGAAATTCCAGGAAAACCGGCACGCCATGCGATTAAGATCTCGGCGTTGAAAGTGTTGAAAGAGGCGGTTGCTGAATAACGAGAGGACCATTGCAATTCGTCTCAGCCTAGCGAATTTCAATTGGCCCTCTCTCGTCGCATTATCAGAGGCCTTAAGAGTAGAAGCCATCGAGAGCTTTATCTAACTTAAGAATCTTCATGCTCCAACAACCATACCTTACGATTTAAGCCGCCTCGGAACCCTGTCAGAGCTCCATTAGCCCCTATAATGCGATGGCAGGGTACCATGATCGCAATTGGATTTGAGCCAACCGCCCTACCCACCGCACGCTGCGCATTTGGGTTCTTTATTCTCGTTGCTATATCCCCATAACTCGTCGTTTTTCCAGTCTTTATTTTTAATAATTCTTTCCACGTTTTTACTTCAAAAGGGGTCCCATGTAGGTCAAGGACAGGCATTTTCAAATTTGAAAACTTTCTTGAGAAATAATTCTCTAGCCATTCCTCAGTTTGCTGGAGGATCTTTGATTTTTTGAGGCCTTCTGTATTTAACCGGACTGTACTTAACCGGATTTTCCCAGATTTTTTAAGAATTTCGCTTCTTTTACTCTTTTTACTTTGCTTTTTACCACTTATTTCGGCAGAATGTTTATCCTCATGGCTACCCTCTATGCTAGCTATGCTAAGATAACGTTTTATTCTTAGCCTCAATCCAATTGGATTCATCCTCTTGAAAAGTCAAAGAGAATAACCCATATTCAGTAGCTATACCTAGAAATTGACCAAGTGGAGTTTTGAACGAGGATTGATATAAATGCATATGCACGCTCCTAATAGGCTGGATCAGACTGGGATATGATAAAATTGAACTAGTAGCAAAATATTGTGCCTAAATTATTGTAACAATATACGCAAAATATGCAAAAAATCTATAGGCTGAAGAATACTATGGAAATAAAAGAATCCCAAAACAACAATCCCAATGATATCTTGGCATTCCAAAAAGATCACAATGAAGAAACCCGTCAGGCAGATCTCAGAAGACTCAAAGGATTTGATCAATTCATTGGAAAAATTTTGGAGCAGGTACACTATATTGGAAAATTAAAAGACGAGCAGAAGATCGCCGAAGTGGAGAACATTCAACAAAGAATCGATAAAGCGGCCCGCAAACTCAATGACTATATGAATCGTCCTGAGAACGCACCGGAAGAAATTAATTTTCGACAACAAGCAAGCGGTCCTTCTGGCGATAACATTCCAATTGAAAAACATCCCTTACTTCCTGACATGGGCGGTATGCCCATGGAATTGGATAATCTCGATCAGGATTTCTTAACTGAATTGGGTGTTAATCCCACCCTAGATAGAACAGAAATTCAAAATCAAATCAAAAAGAAATTGGAAGACAAATTAAAACTTCTGAATAAGATGAAGGCTGAATTCAAAGCCAAAGCCAAGATTCAACCTGCTTATAAGCCAGTGCAAAAGCAGGTGAATGAGCTTGTGATAAAATATAAGATGGCATTGGATGATATGAAGAAAAAACCTGTCTTGGAAGAAGAGCTCAAGTATCAACCACGCCCCTCTTGGACACCCCCTGTTCCAAGGCCACCAGGAGCTTAAGCCATCGTGGCCGCTACGCAATCTATCTCTAGAGAAATACTGTATGGTTCCTATGCAGGCGTTAAACAATTGATTGAAGCGGGCGCCAATGTCAATGAACGCGATGTTTGGGGATTTATTCCCTTAATTCAGGCAACCATTTGCAATAAATTTGATGAGGCGCAATTACTCCTGCAACAGGGTGCAAAAATCGATCTCAGAGATATTACGGGTCAAACCGCATTACAATGGGCGGTCAACCGACGCAATCTGCCACTCGCTAAATTGTTTCTCGAAAATAAAGCAAATCCCAATCATTATTCCTCAGATGGTCAGCCAATTCTCGTCAATCCCATTTTGCGAGGCGAAAGCGAGTTGATTCAATTGCTGGTCAACAATGGCGCAGATCTGTCTTTTGCAAATGATTACATCACCGCAAAACTTATTGGACATCGATTCGAATTGGTTGGCAAGGGCGATATCATTAACACCAAGGGACAATTTATAGAGCTTGATTTTGAAGGATTTTATCTTGAATTTACCGTGGGTATCATCTTACGAACTCTGATCACATTTTTTAATAGTAAAGAAGGTAAGGCTTTTTCGGCTTTCTCCAATGTGCTGCAAAAGATTATCCGCACCCTGCGCGAAGCATCCGAATTAGTACAATTCAGATACACCATGGAAGGCCCCAAAGCCCATGATAAAGAAATTAATGAATTGTTAAATCGAGATTTGAGTGTGATACCCGTTTCCTATGAAGGACACGCCATCACTTTTGTAAAATATGGCAGCAAACTTTTTGCTAAAAATGATCGCGGCGTCAAAAGAATTGTCGATACTGTCATCGCTTATCAAGTGGGCAACCCTTATGCTCTGAATGCGAGTTTCATGAAAGACTTAATGTATAATAATAAAAACAATGAATACATCAATACCGAAATCAAAAAATTACTGCAATTAACGCCTTTTACAACATTGCCAGCACGTTATCAAGTGAGCGGTAACTGTTCTTGGGCCAATGTGGAAGCAAGTGTTCCCGCCATGATGTTGATGCTCATGTTTCGGGGGGATCCGAACAATCGTGGTGAGCTCGCTTCACTTAAAAATTCTATTATGTCCTATTATGACACCTGGGTAGAATGGGACCGAGATCGCGTGCTTGATGAATGCATTCAGGATATTTATGCCAGCAAAGATTTAGCGCATAAAGCTGCCAAGGCTTCTATCATAGGCGCAATTCTGTTACAAAGATGCAGCCCAAGACAGCCTAAGGAAATGACTCGCGCCAAGAAGATCTTGAAAGTCCTGACAGAACCTGATTTAAATTACATCCTAAAAGGTTATATTAAGGTGTATCTCACAAAAGCTGCCGGCGATATTGGAAAAGATTTTGCTGAAGTGTTAAGGCTTGCTGGTTTGGATTTTACGACCTTGAGGCTTCGGGGATAGGCAGCGGGGGCTATCATAAAACAAGCTGAAATCATGTCATTGGAGTGTTACATTCAAAGCCCGAAAAAGAGCTGTAACTTCACATTCTTTAATTCAATAAGCTACATTGTAGCAATATCTTGCTATTTTCCTTGTAAATTCCCTCTCACTTTATATGACCATCGTATGACAATGTATTACAATTTAAGAGTCTTAGAGTTTACCCATCCTTTAGCCAGTAGTCAGATTTGTAAGAATAATAAATAGCTTAAGCCAAATTTTGTAAGAAATAACTTACAAAAAAATAAGAAAATGATCTCTTGTGGTTTACCTTGGTCTTGGTAATATTATTTTCTGTCCCGTTTCTTAAGGATTGTTGTCCCCTTACATAGACTATGTAATCAGTAATGGAGTATTCTTATGGGTTTTTGGAAAGAGGTAAAGAAAGGATTCAATAAAGTATCTGGCAAACACGACCTTCGCAAACAATACGATCAAAGTATTGAAAAAATTTCAGAGGACGAATCTAGAATTTTAGCCGAATTAAATTCGGAACTTCAAAATGAACTCGCTAAATTAGCTGCAGAACGTGCCAATCTTGAAGTAGTAAAACAACAGGAAACGGCGCAGCATCTGAAAGAAAAAACAGCTGCAATTCAGCAGCTTGAAGCAGCGCAGACACAAAGAAAACAAGCCTTTGAGATTGCGTGCCAAAATGTAAAGAACAATATGCGATTAGTCAAAGCGGCTTTGATGGCTTGTATGAGCGGGGATGTTAAAGTTGTTGAAGCGTTGCTTAAAAATAGCAATATTTCCCTAAGATTGTTCTTTTTCTCACTGCTCCCTTTACACATTGCGGCGGAACATAATCAAGCTGCTATTGTGAAACTTTTATGCGCAAATGGTGTTAATTTGTGCAGGACGCATTCTGATGGATATACCGCTTTTGATTTGGCAGAATTGCAGAATCACGAATCCGTGATTGATGCTCTGCGAGAGGTGGTATCCAATACGGAAAAATTTTGGCTTGCTTTGCGAAAAGGCGATAGTGATGCTCTGCAGGCTGCATTAGACCTGGGAGCAGATATTAATTTCAGCCATCCGGAAGGCTACAATGCGCTGCTTTATGCAATTAAGCATCAACCTAAATTAGTTCCATTTTTAGTTAAGGCTAAAGCCGACCCCAATGTTTTGGACGCAGATGGCTATAGCGTTTTGCAGCTCGCCATTTTGAGTAAGCAGTCGTTTGAAGTTATTCATGCTTTAGTTGAGGCTGGCGCTGACGTTGCCCACAAAGAAAATAAGCTAAAAAAAACCGCAGTTGAATTAGCAAATGAACATCCCGATTTTCGAGTCAAGACTTATCTTCTAGACTGCGAATGGGAAGAATTAATCAGAGCACAAAACTATTCTGGGTTAGTTGCGGGGGGTCCTGACTGGTGTAATGAAGGGGGTTGGAGTGATCCAAAATACAATTCAACCATCAGAAGTGTCTTTGCCAAGGTCAATGGCGAACAGCAATTATTTGTGCTTGGCCGTGCTGGCAACGGGATCCATCTACATAGTTATGATTTTACCAAAGAAACCTGGACCACACTTCCGAGAGGGCCCTTGTATGCAGATGCATCTGGTTATGGAGCCCATCCATACTATAGTACCATCCGTTTGATTAAAGCACATACAGCTGATGGTTTAGATAAATTATTCTTATTGATTCGTAGTGGGTATGGAATTCATATGTCTTGCTACGATCCGCATACTTGTAAGTGGACAGAATGCGGCCCGGGCCCAGCTTGTTCTGATGGCAGCGGCTGGGCGCATGAACAATATTACTCCACATTTCGTCTAACTACAGCACGGACCGCAGATGGAAAAGAAAAAATATTTTTATTGTATCGTGCTGGTGCCGGGACTATGATGTGGGTTTTTGACCCAAATACTTATCAATGGTTTGGATGCGGTGCGGGACCTTGTTGTTCAGATAGCAGCGGCTGGGCTCATAAACAATATTATTCTACCTTACAATTGGCGACAGCGCGGGACGCTCATGGTTTAGATAAAATCGTATTAGTGTACCGTGAAGCAGCTGGCGTTAAGATAGGATTTTTCGACCCCAACACTTACAAATGGTCTGGATTTACACCTGGACCTAATTGTTCTGATTTCACTGGTTGGGCTCCAGAACAATATTATGGGACCATCCAAATCAAAGTGGGACGGATTAAAGGAGAAGACTATCTATTTTTGATAGCACGAAGCACTTATGGGATCGGTTTATGGTCTTATAATCCCAATACTTCAGCATTGAAACATCATGCTCCTGGTCCAGCCTGGGCAGACAGATGTGGTTGGGATCAAAAGTGTTATTGGTCCACGATTCAAATGGGTATTGCTGAAGGACACCAGGGAAACGATTACGTATTATTATTTGGCCGTGGCGGGCAGGGAGTTATGGCACATGCCTTCAATCCCGGAACAAACAACTGGCTTCCATTACCCTTCCATGTTCCGCTGGCAGATGGTACAGGCTGGAATGCAGAGCCGCATTTTTCAACCATTCAAGTGCATTCATTACGCGTCAAACATCAAAACCACATCTTTGTTTTTGCGAGAGGCAGACGCGGGATATTTTGCTGGCCGCACGCTATGAATTTAAACGCCTTGGAACATCATTTTGCCCCAAAACCTTTGGGTTTAGTCTTATCCCCAGAAACTTTACAATTAATGAATGCGAGTTTGAAGAGCCAATCTGAACTTGCGCTGAAACTATTCAGCGCCGCAGAACTTGGGGATTGGAAGGCAGTAGAAGCTTGTCTCTCTCAAGGTGCCTACATCAATAGTGTTGACGCAAAAGGTTATGATGCCTTACAAAGAGCAATTCTCTCTCAAAAGCTCTCATTAGAATTATTTAATGTCTTAAAGAAGGCAGGTATTGATATCAATCATGAAAATGCTAATCATGAAACCACCTCAACTTTGGCCAAAACACAGATACCAAAGTTGGCGTATATCTTGAATGATGAACCCATTCTTGGTATTCGAGAAGTCTTAAAAACGTCAGACGGAGATACCATTGCTGCTTTCGATGCAGAATGCAGTAGAACTCAAAGATATCTCGATAAATACCCTGAGCCTATCCAGAAAATAGAAGCGATGTTAAGTTATTACCTGTGGTTAAGCAGAGTAGAGCCTTATGCACTTTATGTATTTCCAATGATGATAATGCTCACACACCTCAAGGAAATAATTGCTCAGGGTTCTATAGAAGACACTTACAAACAACAAGTTATGGATTTTGCACAGCAATTCTTTATGGCGACCCGAGCGCTGCATTGCGTATTTATTGATTTTGACATGCTTGACGCAACTTTAGAAGACGAAAAGGACTATGACTATATTATCAAAAGTATGCAATTGAAAAACAAAGCGAAAGAACTTGCTCTGAAATTAAAACTTGCCCCCGAAAACCCTAAAGTAATAGAAGAGCTCTATAAAACTCATCCTGAACTCTTTATCGCAGGTACCGCGAGTATTATTGCAGAATTCGGGAAACAAGTCTTTGGAATGGGGCAGGTAACATTGGCTGTGACAGACACTGCCGCCAAAGAGTCTCTTGAATATCAAAAGGAGCACCAAGTACTATTTAACCTCAATGTTAAAAACTTTATTGGTGCAAAATTCTACCAGATGACGCAGGGAGCAATAAATTCTGGGTTAATCTCTACTCCTCCAAAATTGACATTAAAGAATAAAATGGCAATCTGGCAAAAGACTCGTGATGAGATGCAGCAGAAAATGGACAAGGAAGAGGCGGCAATGAAGAAAGCCTTCCTTGCTGAAAAACAAGAGCTCGAGCATTGGCTCAATGAACGAGAGCTCGCCTTTAATAAACATATCGCTGAAATAAACAACGTCATAAATTCGCTCCATGCGGCAGACTCCGAAGTTTTGCAGCAATATAATAACGCAGTTCAATCAATCCGCAATACCTTTGCAGACTTAAGAGAGCAAATCGATTCTGATTACAAACATGCCAAACACAAACTAAATGAACGCTTTTTCAAGAACCTGGCTGTTATTGCTGCAGTAGCTGTCATCGTCCCTCAAATTGCGCCAACGCTTGCATCGAATCTCGGGCTCGCCTTTGGGATCACCTCCTCCACAACCAGCATGGCAGCCCTTACCTTAGCCGTAGAAGGGGCATTAATGGGGTCCCTCACCGCTGCATTCACTGGCAATACCAACCGAATTCTAAAAGATGGTGCCATATCTGCAGGGCTCTCTGCATTTGGTTTTTACCTCGGAAACGCCTTAGGCGGCACCACTGCATTCCAAAACATGAACTCCCTATTTAAGTCTAGCGAATTGACTATTATCAAAATTGGTAACCAAGTTTTCACTCAAGGCGTAGTCACCAACGCCGTAGTTGCAGCCTCCAAAGCCGCAATCCAAGTAGGCTTCGATGGAGGCAAACTCTCCCCCGCTCTCTTAACTTCCATCGGCACCACAATTGCCATAGGAGGTTCTCGAGAACTTGGATTTGTTCGAAACTTAAACGAAAAGCTGACGTCGGTTTTGGTCTCTGCGGCAGTCACCTCCGCCATTACCCGTTCTAACTTCGTACAAACTGCCGCGAATATTTGGTTGACAACCGCCGCACAAGTGGGAGGTGCAAGCCTTGGACAACTCTTGTCGGATATTTCTGCAGCAGAGCGTAGCAATAAGGTTTTTGCAGACAAACACACTGATAAGGTAGCAAAACCTTCCCAGCATGTAGATAAAAAGGCTAAAACACCAAAATCTATAGGAGCCAAACCCATAACAGCTAAAGAAAAAGAAGATAAACCTGCAATAGTGAAATTAACAAAGGAATTTGGAACACAAGCCTCAAAAAAATCCCATCCAGCAAAACAAGGAGAAACTACCGGATTAAGATCCTATGATGACTTTATTAGTGCTGAGATTGATACACAGCATAGCCCAACGAAAAATTCTATGGCAAAATCTGAAGTCCAAGCTTATGAAACCGAAGTTGTTTCTGAGGAGCTTGGCTTATTCAGAAAAGCGGGTCGCGAAATTGGAAAACTAGCTTTAAAAGGAGTGGCAAAAGCAGGTAGCGCTATACAGAAGTTAAGAGATGAAAATCCCAGAGCAGCAATGTTAATGGATATAGGCTCGCAAGCTCTTGGTTTAATAGAAGGAATAGAACTGCATGAAGCTTCAAAAAGAACTGGAATAGATATTGAAAAAGAGAAACAAGCACTTTCAAATCGTGCAGAACAAGCTTATTCTGAACTATCCCAGCTGTGTGATGAATATGGATTAAGCAAAGAAGACAAAGCGGGTCTTGGAGTGTTGTTTGTAGGCTTCGCGGCAAAAACGAAAGGGAAATTTACAAAAACAGTTAGACCTCATGCCCTGCAACCATATAAACAATATTTTTCTCCCCCTAAGGAGTTACCGGGGTTCAAAAATGCTGTAAGAATAGAAGGTATGACTCCACAAATAGGTGGTGGAATCCGGAGGAGATGGGAATTGCCAAACGGAAAATTGTTAGAATGGGATAGTCAACATGGGACTGTTGAGATGTATGATAAGTTGGGTAAGAAGCATTTAGGTGAGTTTGATCCAGTTACTGGCAATATGGTAAAGGATAGTAAACCTGGCCGCAATATTAAAAAATATGTAAACTGATTCTTTATAAGGAGAACATCGATATGGCAGATGACATAGAAGGTATAAAAAGAGTAGTTGTTGGTTATTCTAAAATTCCCAATAAGTATGGTAATTATCCATTAGAGGTGAGTTTTGATTTGTTACCTGTCCCCTTATCATTGCTTCAAAAAATATTTGGAATTGATCCTAATCACAAAGTCCCGGCTGTCCGTGACTTGATCGATTGTTACAGAATTGATGCCGAAAAAGCGGAAAAACTGCAGCCATATGTTGTGGAGAAAATTGATTTAACTAAATATAGTTTCATGCTGGAAAGTGAATCTGCAGAGTAGTTAGAAGGATCAAACTAACGAATAGAAGGTTGAGGTCCAAACCTACACTTAGGGACACTTAGGGTCAGGGCCAAGCAAGGGACAAGGTCAAATTCGATCATATAAAAAAGCTACGCTATATAACCGATATCTCTTTATACAATTTTGAATAATAATACAGTTTCGTAATTAAAAATGTTATTGATTATGTCCTTATTTCAGAAACTCTATGACTCGTCCTATTAGATATGAACATTCTGGAGCATGGTTTCATGTAATGAATCGAGGAGCAGGTCGAAAGAATATCTTTCATAACTCCTCCCATTTCGAATTATTTTATGATTTATTAGAACAAGCTCATGACCAATTTAAAATTGAAATCCACGCTTTTTGTTTAATGAGTAATCATTACCACCTATTAATTAAAACCCCCTTACCAAATTTAAGTAAAGCAATGGGATTTATTAATGGCTTATATACTCAAAAATATAACAAAATTGAAAAAACAGATGGTCCTTTATTTAGAGGAAGATATAAGGCTATTTTGATAGAAGCTGATAATTATTTATTGGCGCTCTCAAAATATATACATTTAAATCCTGTTAAAGCGAATCTGGTTCAAAATCCTAAAGATTATAGATGGTCTAGTTACTGCTGTTATTTGAATAGAACTCATAGCCCAATATGGCTGTATTGTGATGATACTCTAAATCGCTTCTCTGGTGACAACCCAATTGCCGCATACGTTAGATTTATTAATGATGGCATTGATACTGAAGTTGAACAATTTTATTCAAAAAAGCGAAATTTACCCATACTTGGCTCAAAGGATTTTGTACAAAAAACACATCCCAATTATGTGATCACGAGCACTTACGAGAATTTACCTGAACATAAAATGATTGCAAAAAGTTTAATGCCATCTGTCGAGAATATTATCGAAACGGTTGCAAATTATTATCAAATAAAATGTCAATCTATTATTGAGAATTCAAGCAAAACATTTAAAAACACACCCCGGCATGTTGCCATGTATTTTGCTTTAAAATATAGCGGAAAAGAGCGCAGAGAAGTTGCATACTATTTTCAGGGGATCTCGTATCAAAGCCTATCATCTGTAAGTCGAAGGCTTAAAAACGAGCTTAAGGAGAATGTCATTCTGCTCCAAGATATAGAGAACTTAAAGAAACGTTTGTCACTTGCTTGCGTATTCTCGTCAAAATGAACATAGATTCTCGTTTTACTATGAACGCTGGTTCTCTCTTAACGTGAACAACGATTCTCCTTTTGCGTGAACATTTCTATCTCTCCACCATATTAATAAATCCTAAGCATTCTGCAAAGACCCTTCTGTCCAAAGGAAATAAAAAAATCAATTTTAAATTAATAGTTGTATTTACAAAGGCGCTGTGCAGAGAGCTGGGGCAAGCTGTTGGTAAGCTCGTGGACAGATCCTGTCCATAGCTTATCCATCAGCTTGCCCCAGCGCCTCGGAGAGCTCTGCACAGCCACCTTCTATCTCTGACTTCTTATCTGCTTTCTTTGGCTTTCTTAAGGACTCACCCAATAGCTCGACCCTAATAGACTGATGGAGCAGTCTGTCAAGGATAGCGTCTGCGAGAGTCGCATCATTGATGTATTCATGCCAATGAATAATTGGCAGTTGACTTGTGATTATTGTCGAGGCTTTTTGATAGCGATCATCTAATATTTCTAGGAGATCACGTTTTTGTTCATCATCTAATGGAGTTAACCCCCAATCATCCAAAATAATTAAATTAATTTTAGCTATTTGTGCAAGCCATTTGTGGAAAGTACCATCTGCCTTAGCTACCTTGAGCTCGTGCCAAAGCCTTGGAAGCCTCATATACCGAGTAGTCATCCCTTGTAGACAGGCCTTGTGTGCTAAAGCACAGGCTAGGTAAGTTTTTCCGCATCCTGTGGACCCTGTAATCAAAAGATTCAGATGGCTTCTGATCCAGTTGCTTTGCGCTAGCTCCATCACTTTTGATTTGTTTAATCCACGACTGGTTTCATAATTGATATTTTCAATGCATGCAGGTTGTTGAAGTTTTGCATCTTTAAGACGTCTTGTGAGCCTCCTATTCTCTCTTAAGTCCCATTCTCGATCTACGAGCATGGCTATCCTAGCATCAAAATCTAAATCAGAAGGCATTGCAAGCTGTTCTTTATAAGAAGCTACCATTCCTGTCAGTCTCATGGCATTTAATTTGTTAATCGTTGCTTGGTTTAACATTTTCAAGTCTCCTTATTTACTGGTAATAGGATGCGCCACGGACATTGGTGTGACGCAATATGGGGTTTGGTATCGGTTTGCTTACGGAAGTATTTTCCATTTTATTCATTAAGATTGATTCAATTTGTTGGTATCTCGTGATGCCAAGGGCTAAGCCCTTCGAACAAGCTTTTTCAAGACGGTCATTACCATACTTCTTTCCAAGCCTTAAGACACCAAGACAAGCTCGATAGGCCTGCTCCGGAAAAGGTCTGCTAGCTATCATTGCCTCAATAAATTTTGAAGTACAAAGTCCGATTTTTTCTGCCCAACGCCGCATTCGATCCGGCGTCCATTCGGCGTGTGTCTTATGGGCTTCTGGCATATGTTCCTTCTGGGTTGTGTATTGATATTTGTTATAGTCTCTGGCATGTATTGCAATACGCTTGCCTCGATGGAAGCACTCTATCGTGGTTAATGATGCACAGATTTCTATATATTGGTGGATGTATCGGTAAGGCACACTGTAGTAGTGGTCATCAAATACAAAATGATAATCAATATTTATTTTTGCCTTTGCCCATTGGTGATATTGATATCGCTCTTCAGGCAATGGTTTGAGCTCAGGCTTGTCCAATGCTAAAAAAAGCTCTGCTCGTGAGATTTTCATCTTTTGCATAGGGGCATTATTAAATTGCGTTAAAAGCTCCTTAATCGCCATGTTAATTTCACATAAACTGGTAAATGTTCTATGACGCAATGGAGCCAAAATAGAGCGTTCTATGCAGCCAACTGCATTTTCCACTTTGGCTTTATCCTTCGGAGCCATTACTCGAGCAGGAACAATCGCAATGCCATAGTGTTCGCCAAACTTCTGATAATTGGCATTGATATCAGGATCATAAATATGTGATTTCTGCACAGCCCCCCTCAAATTATCAGGCACTAAAATTTTTGGAGTACCTTTGAAAAACTCAAGCATGTAACTGTGAGATTGGATCCAGTCAGGCAATTTTTGGCTAGCCGCAGCATGAACAAACGTATATTGGGAAGCTCCTAATGCTCCTACAAAAATTTGAGCTTCTTGTATAGCGCCTGTCTTCATATCGATCCAAGGCATTGTCATGCCGGCATAATCAACAAAGCATTTTTCACCGGCTTTATGCAGTTGGCGCATGACAGGGGTAATTGATTTGGAGTATTGATTGTAACTTTTGCAAAATCGGCTATAACTCAAGCCGTTGGGGTGCATTTCTTTATATTCACGCCATAACAAAAGTAAAGTAACGCTTTTTCGTCTTAGTTCTTTATGGACATATTCAAAATCTGGTAGTGTCCTTTTAGAATTTTTTTCTGCTGGCAAATTTAGACGCGAATATAGTAGATCCTCTGTTATGCCTTCAGGCAAAGGCCAAGTTAACCCTGCTGCCTTAGCCTTCGCCACATATTTCGCAACGGTACCTACTGCAATATTTAAACTACTTGCAATATCACGATAATTAAATTTTAGCTCGTGAACCTGTCTCAAAATTTCACTTATTTTTCGCATAGATAACTGACCTCTCATTTTGAAACTCCACTTAATTAATAATTAAATAGAGCATGATATCACCTGAGAGATAGACGGCTTACTGTTTCCTTGAAGGAGAAATCATGTTCACGATCAAGGAGAATCAGTGTTCACGGTGAGGGAGAATCTTTGTTCACGCAAAAGGAGAATTCGTGTTCACGTTAAAGGAGAATTGCTGTTCATTTTGGAGGAGAATACACAACTTGCTTAGCCCTGACCCCAAGCATTCTGACCCCAAACATTCAAGAAAACTTTTTTTCCTTTTTTTTCTTTATTTTCTTTTTTTTCCTTTTGCTTGAATCAGTTGTGGCTAGCTTAGGTTGACCTTTTTCAGGAAGTTTCTCTGCAGCCAAACTTTGAACTTTTCCTGGAGCTTCCGTAGTATTCGTTTCAGCCGTTTGAAGTTTGTCTATGTGGCTGGCTCTTTTTGCATTTATTGTTACTGTGAGTGGCTCCATAATAGTTAACTTTCCAGGTTTATACGAATGAGTCACAGTGACTTCAATTTTTTCTGCTTGAATTGTTGTCGGTTTAGGGATTGAACTGAAAATTTCTCCTGTTTCAGTACGTAGCATAACATTATCTATTTTTAATATTTGTTTTAATGGGCGATAATACTCTAAATAATTTAAATCCTGCTCATCATCCACTTCTTCTATGGTCTCTTCTTCCTCCGGATTTTCTTTATCTTTTAATATCTTTACTATAGATTCTGAAGGTTTACTTGATATAGAAGATAATGATACTGGCGTTGATGGTGACCATGTTTGCAAAGACTCAGGTGATCTTGAAAAAAGTAGGAATGGTTTTGGAGAAGCGAGGTTTTTAGATTTGTCATCAAGAGGTGAACTATCTATTGACAACGTTGTAGGCTTTAGTGTCGCTTTAATATCAATAGAAGGCTCAGACAGGAATTTTATTATATTACGAACCACGGGGGGTAAATCGCTTAAGCGATCCAGTATTGCATATCCGTATTCAGTGATTATTTCACAAGTCAAGGTCCGGGCCTCAATGGATTCTTTTAGAAAAAAATCAAGTAAGTCTTCAGTAGAATAAACAGCCTTACCTCCAATATTCCAACAAGGCACACTCGATAATTGCTGATGGGAGAAACCCCAGATAACCACAGCTTCACTCTTACTCCATAGTTTATGCGGAATGCAATTATTACAGCTCATGTGCTCCCAGCCATAATAAGCGGCGGTAGTTTTTAAATGATAGATTGGTCTATCCATTTCGCCGCATATTGAGCAGAAAATCACTTGCGTGTTAATATCGCAGATGGCTTGAATTTTTTCCTTTACTGACATATCCTTTAAATCATGGATTCTTTTTTTCATACTTAGATAAGCTTTTAGATTTATAGCTCGCTTTGCAAAACTTCTCACGACATTATAATGCTTGGATTTCAATGTTCTATCTACTATTTTGAAATGATGATAAGAAGGGTCTATATCATTTAATATATAGCTCCAATACTGCATATTATTTCTCGCAACCATCAATGCATTTTTACAAGAGCGGGCAAGACTTATAAAATCTTTGAGAGGCAAAAAACATTGTATAAGTTCGGCTGCTTGTAATGCGGTATCTGTGATGATTCGAGGATCACTTTTTTTCAGTATTTTATAATATAATGTCAATCGTTCTTTTGCTTTTTCATGCCCGTAATGTGCCGCTTTCCTGCACCAAAAATAGGCCTGATTTATGCGATGCTCTCGCCAGTTTTGCGAGGTCTTGCCATATTGATTTCTTTCTGCGGCGGGAATGCCTTCATAATCTTTCTCATAGCATTGCGAGATCCAGTATTGTATGGCTGGTTGCGGGGTTTTTGTAGCAGCAACGCGCCTCCAATGAAATATTTGCTGACTTTCATAGAGAAACTTTTCTCTTTGATCTACTAGGGAACCATATTCAACCAAGGGAATTCCCAAATTAGCCTCAAATAGTTGTGCTAGCCTGATTGCAGCAGGGACGCTCCCTGATAGCGCAGCGCTTTTGGCCCAATGAAAAGCTTGCTCATAACGAAAACTCATTTTAGCTGAATCCAGAACACCGGAATAGTCTATTCCTCTATTATCAGAACACAATAACGACAATGTGCACTGAGCATAAATTGAACCTTGACTTGCAAAATTTTTTAATAATAAAAAGAGCTGTCGTTGTGCATATTGAGACCCTATAGTTTCTTGACTTTCTGTTTTTGCGGCTTGCTCAAGTTTGTTTAATGATAGACGCAATTCCTTGCTTATATTCTTCACTGCCAAATCTTCAATAAATAAACCGATTTCATTTAGATTCCATGAAGGATATATATTGTTGTACTCCTTTTCTATTATCTTATATAAAATTGCTGCCTTGAGATATAGCTCCCCGTCATCAGGGTTGATGCTGTCGTTACTCAATATTTTTTTCAGGATTCCATTGGCGTGGGTATAATGCATGACTTTATGAGCTTCAACGATGCAAGCAAAAGCACCAGCTTCATTGAACAAAAATTGAGTATTTTCAGTAATACGGCCAGAAGCATGATATTTAAGTGCAAGTTCGGTGGGCAAATAACCATATGACATCAATTTCAAAAGAGAAGATGACCAAGGGAGTTGTAATAATAATCGGCTCAGTGCTTCAGAAGAAATGCTTTCATTCAGGCGCGGTAAGTACCCATTATTATATTGTCCATATAATAAACCATGAATCTTATTTCTGACAGATCGACCAAGGGATAGAAAAACTTCGGGTTCTAATAATTTATCCAAAAAATTCATGAAACGATTAATTGATGCACGTTCTTGGCTGGTTAAATTAAATTTTATGAAGTATTCACTTAAACGTTTATTTATGCTTGATCCATAATTCAGAGCAAGATCTTGCAGGCAACTTAAGATTCTTTCACAAAGTTCATCCGAAGTTTGTTCATCAGGAACGATTTCTTTATTTTTTTCATTTTCTGCATCGATTTTTTGATATAGTTTTTTCGAATAATCAAAAATGACTTCTTCCACCGAAGGAATCATTTCTCTCATCTTGTCGAATAATGGTGTATCCGATATTTGTTTAGAAAATTTATCGCTAAAATAATGTTTAAAAAGATATAAATCATAAATGAGCATTTATTATTCCTCTATTATTATTCCATTGTTAGTGAAATTCTAGATTTTTATTTTAAATGAATTTACACGCAAATATGGGTAAATTTCTATAAAATTTTGTTTAAATCTCACGATAACAGAAAAAAAGCTATAAAGAAAGATTAAAGAGTTTAAAAAAATGTTTTTATCAGAAAGAAATTTAAATAGCTAAATTTGTTTTTCTTAAGTTATGCAGTTGTTAGGGGCAAGTTGTTAGCAGTTGTTAGGGTCAGGTCTAGCAGTTGTTGGGGTCAGGTCTAGCAAAGCGACAAGCTAGCTTATCGCTTTGCTAGACCTGACCCTGAGGTATCTCACGTCCCAACTTTTAAAAATTCAAAAGGCGAAAAAATAAAAGAAATAGATTTTTATGGGCATCAAATTTGAACGAATGGATTGAAAAACAAAAAACTACCAAAAACTAAGTTCATTATAGAGGTAAATAAAAGTGGCAAAAATCTATGAAAAATATGTGGAAACAGATATTTGGAAAGTGTTAGACATAGCTTTTTCAGATCTTGTAGAAAATCAAGATATAGAAGAAAGAATTGATCATAGTTACTTGATTGGATATTTAATTAAATGTTTAGAGGAGAATAGGTGTATGAAAATAGAATAGATATTTCAAAACTAACGGGTCTATACATGACCCCAAATTTGCTCTTGTCCCTTGCTTGGCTCTGACCCTAAGTGCTGAGTCAATAGTTCGAAAAAATCAGATAAAATTAATAGAGGCTGTGTAACTCGCTTCTAATAAGTTGGATAGCTTAATTTTTCAAAGTTTAAAAATACAGCGTAGCCACTTAAAATATGATAAAATTTTCAGAAAATTACGGATTTGATTTGTCACTGTATCTTCCTACTATCTGGAGGCAGTAAATTATAAATAGCTAATGGGAAAATCGTATGTCTAAAAACAATTAAAGACAAAATTAAAGAAGAAATTAAGGGAGAAGCAGAAAAACAAGAAGGCAGCTTCGCAAATATTTCATCGCAGCAGAAATTGGCTGAAGATGCTGTTGAAAGCGGAGATCTGGATGCTTTGAATAAACTATTGGCATATAGCAGCCAAACAGACAAAAAACTGATTGAAACCATTACTTTTGAGAAGAACCGCTTGTTGCAGTTAGCATCGCAAAAAGGCCATTTGGATATCATGAATCGTTTACTCCAATTTCCAGAGGTGGAATCTCATGCTGCTGATGAAGGAAATACTGCATTATATAATGCTATTAGAGATGGAAATTTGGCAATAGTGAATCGTTTAATCAAAATTCCTTCAGTTTTTGAAGAAATGAAATCTCAAGCTCACAAAGCCCAGATCTTTGCAGTTCAGTCTGGAAAATTGGAAATGCTAAATTTGATACTGAATTTTCCAGATATATTAGAGCAGCTGGAAACTAATTTTTATAACCTTCTGGATTTTGCATTTGATATGAAATACTTTGATATTGCAAAGCGCCTCCTTGAATTTCCTATCATACAAATGAGGCAGGCTGCATCTCAGGGAAAACTAGAAGAGTTAAAACAATTGATAGAAAATCGAGCTACTCTGAATGATTCCACCTTGTTTACTCTATTATTGCTTGCTACTAGAAATGGCCATTTGAATATTGTCAATTATCTTCTTCAATTCTCTGGTTTTAAAGATTCTATGCTTATTAACAATAAAATTCAAAGACTATTGTCAGGTGCAATATCGAGTAGAAACTTAGCTCTGGTGAATCGATTGCTTGAAATACCAGGAGCATTAAAAAAAGCAAAAGATTCCTTCAAATATTTTATATCCTATAATGTACAAGATCTGAATATTTTAAACCGATTCCTTGAAATCAAAGATATTGTTGATCTTGTTGTAAGTTCAGATGAAATTATAAATAGCGCGGCAGAATCATATTCGGCTAGTTCTATAATACTAGAGCGCCTGCTTCAAATACCCGGCGTAAAAGAAAGATGCACAATAACCACGGTGGATCAAGCTTGCCGCTCGGGTTCTGTAGACAAATTAAATCGATTACTCGAGATTCCTCACATCATAGAAGCAATAAAGAAAGAAGGTGCAAATAATGCATTGCATATGAGTCGCAATTCTGCAATAACAAGCCGTTTATTTGAAATTCCAGAAGTGTTAGAGATGTTGAAAAAGACGATGTTTGTACCCACTGCATTGCATTATGCAATTGATGGCAATGATTTAGGCTTACTGAATCGTGTATTACAGGAATTCCCTCCTTCGCAAATTGCCGACTTACTGAAAAGAGAGAGTGAAATTAATAATTATGCCTTAAAAAAAGCTGTCGATCACGGGAATCTGGCTATTCTTAATCGCTTGCTCAAGGTCGATTCAATCAGGGAGCGTTTCATTTATACAACTGTTCGCGCTGTACATATGGAACAACTTGAGGAGCTTCTCGAGCGCTTGCCTACATTGAATACAATGAAAGAACAATTTATTTCAGATGAACCATTTATTACGACTCAAGGCACATTAAAGCCTTTCCATCAGGGAGCTCTGAAGACCGCCGTATCTGACTTAAATTTACCCATGGTTTACCGTCTATGCGAGGTTTTGCTTGAATATGGTGTTGCCCTTCCCTCTAAATTGTCCCTGAGTATTGGAGGCGTCTCAGAGCCGCTTAAAACTTTCAATAGCAAAATAGACTCTATTATCGTTACTATGTCATTCCTTCTATCCCCTCGAACTTCTCTAGAAATGGGCATCATGAGTTTAATCTTGCAATATGCAGCTCTCCCGGAAGGTAAGTTGAGAGATTTATGTTCATTAAAGGGAGTGAGTATTGCGCCTGCATCCGCTCTTCCACTAACTTCAGAGCAGCAGCCTGCAACACTGATGTTCTCCAAATCAGAAATACCTACTCCATTGAGTCTTGAAGTGAGAGCAGAACAAGCAATTCCATGTGCTGCTGAATCTGAAGAAACGTCTAGAAGTTTTCCCGGGGTTATAGCATTTGCAACAGTTCATTCCGATGAAAAAAAATCGGTTGAAAAAAGTGTTGAAAAAAAACATTTCCGGTAAAAACCTAAAAACTCTTCTTTTATGAACGATCGCTCTTTCCAAGGATTGAAGTCAAGTAATTTCACTCATCCGGCGAAAGCTCATGATTCGCGCAATATTATTCGCAACATTAATCAGTAAAGATTTTGCTTCCGTAAAGCATTCTTCTTCCGTCATTGGCCCACGCGTTATACTAAACACAGCATCAATACCATGATGATAAACGACTTCAAAGCCTTCCTTTAAATTGCCGCAGACTGCAATGACAGGGATCTGATAAGATTTGGCAAGTCCTGCGACAGCGATGGGAGCTTTGCCATAAATGGTTTGGTTATCAATCTGTCCTTCACCGGTGATGAGCAATGAAGCCTCTTGTATTTTGTCTCTGAAATTGACTGCTTCCATCACGACAAGGGCACCCAATTTAAAGGTCACATTCAAAAATGCCGCAAGGCCTCCTGCCATGCCGCCTGCTGCACCGGCGCCTTTTAAAGATCCAATATTGCGCCCGGTTGTGTTCTGAATAATATGAGCGAATTGTTCATAACCTTTGTGCAATAGTGCCACTTGTTCAGGGGTTGCACCCTTTTGTGCAGCATACATCAGAGATCCTTCTAAACCGAGTAGTGGGTTGTCGACATCATGCGCGAGGATGAAAGAAGAATCTGCCAATCGAGGATCTAGGGCACTACTATCAATCGAATGAAGATGAGACATCCCACCGCCATTCGGAGTGATAGTATTTCCGGATGCGTCTTTAAATTGAATTCCAAGTGCACTGAGTGCACCCATGCCAGCGTCACAGGTTGCGCTGCCACCGAGTGCGATAATAAAATGTCGGCAGCCTTGATCCAGGGCCGCCAAAATTAATTGACCTGTGCCATAGCTGCTGGTCACAAGTGGATTTCGAAGTTTCTTAGCAACGAGATTAAGCCCAGAAGCTTCTGCTATTTCGATGACGGCTGTTTTTGTTAGAGCTTCAGTCCGATCATCTTTGATGCTGGTGATACCATAAGCTGCTTCAATTAAATTTCCCAAAGGATCCTGGACAGTTGCAGCCATTAATTGCTCTTTTTTATGGGCAAAGATGCATTGTAAAGTACCTTCGCCGCCATCCGCCATGGGAGCGAGGATATATTCTGCTGCGGGAAAGTGAATTTGAAATCCATGCTTAATCGCGATCGCTACATCCAGTGCGGAAAGTGATCCCTTAAAGGAATCAGGCGCGATGACAATTTTCAAATTTAGGCCGCTCCTCGCTGCTGCATGAATTCAATAAAGCCTGCTTTGTCATCAAAGGCGCGCGCCAAACGATTAACACCTTCTTCTAGTTCTTTCACATCAGAGGCAAAAGAAAGTCGGATAAAATGCTTGTTTTCTGATCCAATTTTTCCGAAAGATCTTCTGTCGAGTACCGCGACATGATGATTATTTAAAGCAAAAGCTTGAAATAGAGTTGAGGGTGAAGTCAGGGATTGTTGTTTTGGGCTCAGTTGTTCGAAAGCATCAATGACCCCTAAGCGGCGGCAAGGTTCAGCAATGTTAGGAAATACATAAAAGGCACCACTCGGTTGTTGGCAAGTGAGGCCCGGGATGCGATGCAGGAATTTCAATATGGCATTGCGGCGTTCTTCAAAGAGCTTCACCATGGCCCTTATGGATTTCGGCGTTTCGACATGACTGAGTGCAACACGAGCAGCCTCTTGATTGTAAGGAGGCACACAGGAAAAATAATTGATGTTTATATTTTTCATCACATCTGCTTCTTGTACTGTGGGGAAAATAGCATAGCCCACACGCCCACCAGTCCAAGAAAAAGACTTAGAAAATCCGCTGCTGATGATGGTTCGTTCTTGCATGCCAGACTGACAAGCTATGGAATGATGTTTTGCACCATCGAAAATAATATTTTCATAAATTTCATCTGAATACACCCGCAGATCTGGATTGCCCTTTTTGGTAATCAATTCAGAAATTTCTTCAAGCTGCTCAATACTCGCAACGCCGCCAGTTGGATTGGAAGGAAAATTGATGAAAATAAGTTTAGTTTTAGGCGTTAAAAGATTTGCAAGCTCTGCTGCAGTGAATGTAAATCCTTCTTCTTCCTTGAGATGCAGGGGTTTAGGAATGGCACCGATATATTTGATGAAAGATTCATAGATAGGGAATCCGGGACTGGGATAGATGATCTCATCCCCTGGATTACAATACACCTCTTGGCAAAATCCAATGCTGGGTTTGGCACCTGGAAAGATCACGACCTGTTCTTCGGAAACCGAGAGACCGCGCGTTTCATAAATAAATTTTGCAACAGCTTTCCTAAGTGACAAAATCCCCTTCGGATCACAATAATGGGTATTGTCTTGCTCTAATTGGCGTACTATTTCCTCTTTGATGAAATCTGGAGTTTTAAAATCGGGTTCACCCAGATTCAGTTTAATCACTTTGTTGCCAGTGGCTTCAATTTTTGAAATGATAGGTCCTAGCTTGAAAGCATTTTCGGTATCAATTTCAAACACTCGTTTTGCGAATAGAGTCATGGTGCGGGTCCGTCAGTCGAGAATCAAATTCCAAATTACAAATTGTAGTTAATAAGCTGCTGGTTAATATTAATAATAGTCTAAGTGCGCAGAGCTTTCCTTTTATAGCGATTATTTGTATGATACTACACGGATAATATGCGATACGTTTAGTTAGGTTTAGTTTGGGTTTATTTTAGGTTCACTTTAGCCTCCATTTCCTGTAAAATAGTGGATATATGAGCAATTCACAAATCACTGATTCTCTCAATGCCGCCCAGCAAGAAGCTGTGACGGCCCCCTTCGGAAACAATCTGGTTTTAGCAGGGGCAGGCAGTGGAAAAACCTTGGTATTGGTGCGCCGCATAGCCTGGTTTCTCAGTGAATGTCAGGTATCGCCCTATAGTGTTTTGGCAGTTACCTTTACCAATAAAGCTGCTACTGAAATGCGCGGCCGTTTGGAATACATGTTAGGGCCTGAAATTCGTCATATGTGGGTAGGCACCTTTCATGGCTTATCTCATAAATTACTGCGTCTGCATTGGGACGCCGCAAATCTCCCAGAAAACTTCCAAGTCATTGACTCCGATGATCAGTTGCATATCATTCGGCGTATTTTCAAAAATTTAAGCATTAATGAAGATCGCTTCGAGCCTAAAAAAGCTCAGCATTTTATTAATCGCAAGAAAGATGAAGGCCTGCGTGCCCACAAAATCACTGCGCCGCCAGGCATTTATGATCAAGTCATGTCCGATGTCTACCGAGAGTATGAAAAAATTTGCAATGAAGGCGGGCTGGTTGATTTTGCAGAACTTATCCTGCGATCCTACGAATTAATTCAAAATAATGCAGAGATTTTAAATCATTATCGATCCCGATTTCTACATTTTTTAGTGGATGAATTTCAAGATACCAATACCATTCAATATCTTTGGCTGAAACAATTTGCATGCCAGGGTCAATCTGTCACCATCGTGGGAGATGATGATCAATCTATTTATGGCTGGCGGGGTGCAAAAGTTGAAAATATTCGCCGTTTTGAACGTGAATTTAAGGATACTTGTATCATTCGTTTGGAGCAAAATTATCGTTCCACGGAAACCATTCTGTCTGCTGCAAATGCACTGATCTCAAATAATGACAGCCGCCTTGGAAAAACGCTTTGGACCCAAGGTGAAAAAGGCGATCCAATCACCGTGTATTCTGCCTTTAATGAAGAAGATGAAGCACTTTTTGTAGTGCGGCAGATTCGTGCTTTGGTAGAAAAAGGACAGGCCTTGCGAGAAATTGGTATTTTGTATCGATCCAATGCTCAGTCGCGCTTGATTGAAGACGCCTTAGTGCGTGCGGGAATTCCCTATGTCATTTATGGGGGCCTGCGATTTTTTGAACGAGCTGAAATCAAAGACGCATTAGCTTACTTGCGTTTGGCTGCGAATGAACAAGACGATACTGCTTTTGAACGGGTTGTGAATGTACCGCCGCGCGGTGTTGGTGATAAAACCTTCGAAAAAATCAAAGATATTGCTGGCGCCGAACAGTGTTCTTATTGGCAGGCCATGAAAAAAGCCTTAACTCAAAACTTAATTTCTGGCAAGGCGGCCCACGGACTTGTCTCCTTTCAGGATATTATTGAAGGATTAAAGTCGAAAACCTCGGGTGAATTGGACAGTTTAGTGGAAGCTGCCATCAAAGACAGTGGTCTCTTGAGATTTTACCGGGAACAACTCGGGGAAAAAGCTCAAAGCCGAGCGGAAAACTTGGAAGAATTATTAAACGCCACCACAGATTTTGAAGCAGAGGAGTTGGAAAGAGCTGAAGAAAATGATGAATCCATCAGTGCTTTGAATGCTTTTTTATCCTACACGGCACTTGAATCGGGAGAGCGACAAAGCAGTGAAGAAAATCAAGGATCTTCTGTACAGTTGATGACCTTACATTCTGCAAAAGGACTCGAATTTCCCATTGTATTTATATGCGGATTGGAGGATGGATTATTTCCACATCATTTTTCACGAGAAAATCCCAAGAGTTTGGAAGAAGAGCGCAGACTGTGTTATGTGGGTATCACTCGGGCCATGCGACATCTCTATCTTACTTATGCTGAAAAGCGCCGCTTATTTGGCCGCGATGAAGATCGCCAGGTTTCGCGTTTCGTGGCAGAAATTCCCTCCCATTTGCTGCAGCCGCTCACGAGAAAAGTAGCGGTACAGCACCCCTTCCGAGTTTCTCCGCAAGGTTTTGGGGGGCCTCGATCCAGCGGTTCCAGTTTTAATGCTTATAACAGCATTTTTGCCAATAACAACTCGCAATCCATGAATAGCGCGCAGAGCTCAATGTTAGGCAGCAAAACAAAGCGATATGCAGCGGATTCAGAGGGCTTTTGTTTAGGACAACGCGTTTCGCATCCAAAATTTGGGGAAGGGACAGTGGTGGATCATGAAGGGAATGGCGAGCGTGCAAGGGTTCATATTCATTTTGATAAATGCGGGAGTAAGTGGTTGGCGCTGGCGTATGCCAAGCTTGAACCCGCATAATAAATCCTATAAAACCTTAAGCAAATATTTGCCACAATATAGGTGTTCTACATGAATGAAGAACAGAGTTTGCAGGAAAAATATGCGCCTCATAATGCCTGCTTTGGCTGCGGCCCTGCAAATCCCGCGGGTTTACACATCAGAAGCTTTCCTCGAGGCGATGAAGTCATCGCAGAATTCATTCCCAAAACACAATACGAAGCATTTCCTGGTGTTTTAAATGGTGGCATTATTGGGACACTGCTGGATTGTCATTCGAATTATACCGCCGCCTGGTATCTAATGCAGCAATCCGGCGAATCTACCCTGCCCTGCACTGTCACTGCAGAATATACCATCAAATTACTACGTCCTACTCCGAGTGATGTTCCTATTGAACTCAGCGCCAAAGTAAAGAATATTGCCAAAGATCGCGCCACGATAGAGGCAAAACTCACTGCCAATGGAAAAGTGTGCGCTACTTGCGAGGGGCTGTTTGTAGCGGTGAAACCCGGGCATCCTGGGTATTATAAATAGACTCTAGATTGAAAATTTCAAAGCTGATATAATACTTTTGAAAATTTTTGCAACAATTTTCAATCTTTTTCTTTTGTCTCGAGGCATAGGCATAACATATTATGAAACAAATCCCTGAAAATCCCTTCATTCTGGTTGACGGTTCCTCTTATCTTATTTCGTGCTTATCATGCGTTGCCGCCGTTGACTACCAAATCTGGCCAGCCGACCGGTGCTATTTATGGCGTAGTTAACATGATTCGCAAACTTTTAAAAGATTATAAACCGAGCCATATGGTCGTTGTGTTTGATAGCAAGGAAAAGAATTTTCGGCATGCACTCTATGAACCTTACAAGGCAAATCGCATTGTCATGCCGGATGATTTACAAAGCCAAATTGCCCCTCTTTTTGATTTAATTCGCGCATTGGGTCTGCCGCTCATCGTGATGCCGGGCATCGAGGCCGATGACATCATCGGTACCTTGGCTTCCCGCGCAAAAGCACAGGGACTTTTTACTTTAATCTCAACAGGGGATAAAGATTTTGCCCAATTGGTGGAAGACAATATCATATTGATCAACACTATGTCACAGGATGTCTTCGATAGAGATCGTGTCATTGAAAAATTTGAAGTTCCCCCAGAACAAATCATCGATTACCTCGCTTTGATTGGGGACAGCGTCGACAATATTCCCGGTATCCGTAATGTGGGCCCTAAGACCGCACTGAAATGGCTCAAAGCTTATGGCAGCCTCGATGATATCGTTAAAAATGCAGCAGACATCCCTGGTAAAGTCGGTGACAGTCTTCGAGAACATCTTTCAGAACTCCCTCTGTTTCGTGAACTGGTCACTATCAATACCAGGCTGCCTCTCAAGGAAAGTATGGCAGATTTTGCAGTTTCAGCTCCGGACAGTGATAAATTAAAAGCTCTCTTTACAGATCTTGAATTTAAAACTTGGCTCAAAGATTTGACGCAATCAATGCCTGCTCCTCATGCATCCAGCGCGGCTGCAGATAAGGCAGAGACTGGGACAGAGACCGGAGCAGAGACCAGAAAAGAAAAGAAAGGTGAAACATCCGGTGTGCAGTATGAACTTATTGTGGACGAAAATGCTTTGGAACGCTGGATTAAAAAAAATCAAAATTCTGATTTGCTGGCACTAGATATTAAAACAAGCACTTCCCAGCTCGAATATATGAAGACTAAGATAGTAGGCATCTCTTTTGCCGTTGCAGAAAATGAAGCAGTATATGTGCCAGTGGCGCACGAAAATGTTGCGAAACAGCTAGAATTAGAGTTTGTTCTGAATAAACTCCGTCCCATTCTGGAAAATGATAAGATACCAAAAGTTGGCCATAATCTCAAATATGCTGCGGAAGTTTTGGCGAACAACGGCGTTCAATTAAAAGGCCTTTCGTTTGATACTATGCTTGAATCTTATGTGATTGACAGCGCTGGCACTCGGCACGGTATCGCTATTTTGGCAGATCAATGCTTACAATACCAAACTGTTCCTTTTGAGGATATCGCAGGTAAAGGCGCCAAAGCGCTTTCATTCAATAACATTCCCTTAGAAAAAGCATTTCAATTCGCTGCAGAAGAAATCGATATTGTGTTTCGATTGCATCATTTCCTCCGGACAAAATTAGAAAAAGAATCAAACCTTAATAAGGTTTTCCAAGAAATTGAGATGCCTTTGGTTCCCGTGCTCGTTAAAATGGAACTGGGCGGGGTACTGGTGGATGGCAACGCACTGATAAAGCAAAGCAAGGCAATAGAAAAACGTTTACAGGAACTTGAAACAGAAGCTCATGAAATGGCGGGCCGCCCTTTTAATTTAGGCTCTCCTAAGCAGCTCCAGGAAATTTTATTCGAAGAATTAAAGCTTCCTGTGATCGAAAAAACACCCACTGGCCAAGCCTCAACCGCAGAAGCAGTATTGGTTGAATTAGCCGAAAAATACCCCCTCCCCAAAATTATCATGGAACATCGCACCTTAAGTAAATTAAAATCGACTTATACTGACAAACTTCCCGAGCAAATTGATCCCAAAACCGGCCGCATTCACACCTGTTACCATCAGGCAATTACTTCTACGGGAAGGCTCTCTAGCAGCGATCCAAATTTGCAGAACATCCCTATTCGAAATGCAGAAGGCCGCAAGATTCGCAAAGCATTTATCGCATCCCCCGGATTTAAAATTGTCACGGCTGATTATTCTCAAATTGAACTCAGAATCATGGCCCACATGTCAAAAGATGAAGCCCTGGTAACGGCCTTTTCCAAGGACGATGACATTCACCGTAGTACTGCGAGTGGTATCTTTAATGTTTCTTTAGATAACGTTACCGCCAACCAAAGAAGAAGCGCTAAAGTCATTAATTTCGGTTTAATGTATGGGATGTCAGCGTTTGGTGTTTCCAAGCAGCTCGGTGTGCCGAGAGCTGAAGCCGAAAGCTATATCGATCGGTATTTTGCAGCATTTCCCGGTGTAAAGCATTTTATCGCTGAAATTTTGCGCGAGGCCAAATCAGAGGGCTATGTCGAAACTTTATTTGGCAGAAGACTTTATTTGCCAGAAATCAACTCTTCTAATGTGATGAGAAGAAAAGCTGCTGAGCGCGCCGCTGTAAACGCACCCATGCAGGGGAGCAATGCTGATATTATCAAGCTTGCCATGATAGAACTGGATAAAGTCGCAGATAAAAGCAATGGCAAGCTGCGTATGATAATGCAAGTTCATGATGAGCTGGTGTTTGAAGTTGCCGAAGATTCCCTGGATGCTATTTGTGAGAAAATAAAATCCATTATGGAAGGAATCGTAAAATTATCTGTGGAATTAAAAGTAGGGATAGGGGTTGGTGATAATTGGGATGAGGCTCATGAATAACTCTCATAAACCGTGCCATATCACGGTTATTTTTTAAACCGACATAGAACTAATTATTAAGATTATGGTCTTACTTATCAGGTAGAACCGGAATCTCTTAGTGAGTTCCATCTGCCTTTTCACCTTCAATTCTTGAAGGTGCCCCGTTTTCCTTATGGCTTTAGCGAAGCCTGTGTAGGATTTCGGGTTAAAGACCTCGGATTCTTCGTAGAAGAAGAAAATGTGGTAGGTTGTGTTTCCTAACCGCTATTCAGTCCGAGGTTTTTTTATGCCTAAAATTAGATCGAACTAACGAACTAATTAGATTGAATTAGATTGAACTTCAACTTCTTGGAGGTTGAATTATAGGTTTCTCATAAGCATATTCTGCAATTATAGCAGTCATTGCTTCATTGAAAGGAAAAAATTCCTGGAGCTTCATGTTGAAACTGGGCAGAAATTCATATGCTTCAAGTTTTGTTGCAGATTCTATCCTTGCTTGTTCAAGCTTTGCAAATTGGTGGGCCAATTGATAGTGCTTCAATGCAAAAAACAAATTTTGAGGAAAATAGGGAGCACCATTTTCATATAAATATGCCTGCACATGCAAAGCTTCTTGCCTTATCTCGGATTTCTCTGATTTGCAAAATTTGGCTAGATTTTGATAGAAATCCTGAAATGTTTCTTCAGGAAGTGATTCATGCAAACTTTTATAACAAGAATACAAGTCCCAAAGGCAAGGAAAGCCTTCCAGTTCTATTGCTTTTTTATATAATTCGATTGCTTGTTTCAAATTTTTATCAGTACCGAGCCCGAATTGATAACAAAATCCTAGCCTAGAATAATCATTCATTTCCCCATAATAACTGAGCGCTTCTGTTAGCGAGGGAATAAAAATATGCCAATTTGATTCGAGTAAACTAGTAAGATCTCGTTTTGATTGTTCATAACCAAGTACTACAGCATTTTGAAATAATAGGATTGCTCGCCGGTAATCTGGGTTAAAACAGTGGCCATCCCTATAGGTTATGGCAAGCGTATGGTTAGCATTTCTAAATCCTCGCTCCACTGCCTGTTGGAATAGTTCCACTGCACGTCTTAAATCACGTGTTACACCCGTACCACTCCAATAACATAATCCAAGATGAAAAAGGGCCTCTGTATGGTTTTGTTCTGCGGACATTTGATAAAATTTTGCAGCGAGCTCATAGTCTTTGGGAACGATAGACCCTAAATGATATCTTACTCCCAACATACATTGCGCTGCTGCATCATTTTGATTAGCTGCCGCTTGGTATAATTCAACTGCTCGTTTATCATCTTTGATTACTCCCCTACCCTGTTCGTAACAAACACCTAGCTGAAGTTGTGCGTCTATATCTCCTTCTTTTGCAGCTCTCTCGAACAATTCCATTGCGCGTTTTAAGTCTTTAGGAACAGACAGGCCCTCGTAATAACAAACTCCAAGATTGTGTAAAGCGCTGATAGACCCCAGCTCCACTGCCTCTTGAAAAAGTTTAAACGCACGTTCGATATCTTTATCAACACCTAAACCGTTTAAGAAGCAAGCTCCAAGGTTTGATATGGCGATTGAACAATTTTGTTCTGCAGCCAATTGAAATAAATGAACTGCATGTTTTAAATCTTTAGTAACACCAAAACCCCTATGGAAACACCTTCCGAGAAACGATATCGCGAGGGCATAGTCTTTTTTTGCTGCTGTTTCGTAAAGTTTGATTGCAGCACGAGGATTTTGGACAACACCATGACCGAGTTCAAAACAACTTCCAAGAGCAACTTCTGCAGGTGCATAATCCAGTGCAGCTGCTTGACGGTACAATTCTGCGGCTTTTGTTAAATCTGCTGCAACCCCTCTGCCATGTTCATAACAATTCCCGAGGGTAAAGAGCGCGGTTTCATGCTTATATTTTGCTGCTTTCCGGAGCATTTTTATTCCCTCAATGGAGCCCGCTGAAGTTAACCGACTGCGATTTATAAAAAATATTCCGAGGACACAGCAGGCATCTAAACCAGGATGCAGAGAAAGAGGAGCCTCATTTTCTAGCTCAGGCACACCATTTGCCAAATGCTGTAATTGATATATCTCTTTTCTAACATCATCAACGGTTTTATTTGTGTCTAAAATTTTTTGTAATGTTTCTATAACAAGTTTATCAGCGTGTTTTTTTTCGAGTTGTTTTAAGTAGTATTTGAGATGACATCTCACGTTTCCGAGTAATTTCATTTAATTATACCTATTAATATTTAATATTGGTTAATATTGGGATAAAGTGTAGTAGTGAGAAATTTAACATAATTATGATTATTAAGAAACTGGATAGAATATCAGTTTAACCAACCATCCAATTTATCTTTGACTTCTATGACACCTGTCCCCTTCACAGCTGAAAACAACTGCACTGTAATGTAATCTTCATAGCCGCTCAATTCTCTTCTTGTGTCTAACAAAATATTCTGTGCAGCGCCCCGTTTTAATTTATCGGATTTTGTGAGCAAAATATGCATGGGCAGACTATGCGACACAGTCCATTCAATCATTTGCCAATCGAGCGGCATTAGGGGGTGGCGAATATCCATCATCATTACTACTCCTTTTAGACATTCACGGGTGGTGATGTATTCAGATAAGAAATGCTGCCACTGTAATTTAACTGCATCAGGGACCTTGGCATAGCCATATCCAGGCAAATCAACGAGTCGTCGGGAATTCCCTAAATCAAAAAAATTGATTAATTGCGTTCTGCCAGGGGTTTTACTGGTCCTTGCAAGACGGCCAATACCAGTGATGGCATTCAGTGCGGAAGATTTACCGGAATTGGATCGACCAGCGAAAGCGACTTCGGCTCCAATATCGGGGGGAAGGCCGTTTATGGCAGCAGCACTTTTTAGAAATTGTATTTGATTGTAGTTGATAGTTTTCATATTTCTTGGAGATAAACTCAAAATCCTTACATTTAACGAATGAACAAATATATAGATATAGTAGATACAGCAATATACGGGAAACAGTAGAAATATATCAAATTTGGATGTGTTACTCAATATTAAAGTGCTGAAACACCTAAAATCTGGACGGACAAAGTCCATGGGGGCAAGGGTACTATAGACAAGATTGCTTTGATAGGTGCGAAAGATGCTAGATAATTGAGTTGCATTTCAAATACGAATATGAGAATATGTAGGATATTTTGCAAATAAACGAGTATAATAACGTAATTTACTTTTTAACCTTGAATTCGAATAAACTTTGGGACAATAAACTGGAGAAAGAATATGAAATTAGCAATCGTTTTAACCCTAGGAATGATCGTCGATACCAATATCAAGCGTGCCATCGCAAAATTTCAGGCTTTTGCTGATGAAGCTGATTTAAAAAATCAGGAAGGCGGTAAATTACTTGTTGCTACACTCATTCCAAAACTTGCTCCAATATTCAAACTGTACAATCTCGGCAAACTCACAGAAAAAGAATTAATCCTAAAAATTCAAGAATGCCTGCCATTATCTGCAGAAAAAATTCTCGAAGCTTGGAACAGTTGCTGTGTTATCACAGAACAAAATAAGCTCATCATAAAGCAAATCGCTGAAATGCAAAAACAGGCGAAATCTGAGGCTATGGATATTTCATCCGAAGCTCCAAAAGCAAGATTTTTTATCTACAGCGATACCAATGAAAGCAATTTTGAACATTTAAAGCCAGAACTTGTTAAAGCCGGTCTCGAAATCGATAGCATTATAACGACTTTCAAAACAGGGAAAACAAAAGAGGCCATTTTTGAAGACATTATGAATGGATGTGATGATTTGGGTCAGAACCCACTCACTCTAATCCTACTTCCGAATCTTGCAACTTACCCTCTAGAGCTTCAGCGTGAAGAGCAAAATAAGATTCAAATGATGAAGAAAATTGCAAAAGCGCGTGGTATTGTCGAATCGCAATATTTCACAGTAGGAGGTGAACAGAGCGTACTCAGTCCAGAACTGCCAGCCGATGCGTCAAAGGCAGTAACCAGTCAAGGGGCATTAAGCATCAAAAAATTGCAAGAGATCATTGAGACTTTCCAAAGCAAAAGTATATCGCCCAAAGCGATAGAACCCTTAGAGGAATATGCTGGTGTTTTTGGAAGTAATCGTTTTCTGGAACTCGCAAAAATCGGGGACGGTGAAACCATTATGAGCTTGCTGAGTCCTTTTTCTGCAGAGCATCGCTTTCAAATTATGTTGCAGTTAAAAGATCAGCATCATAGAACTATTTTCCACATCCTTGCAGAAAATCACCATGCAGAACTTTTATGCACCCTGCTGGGTGAGCTGCGTGCGGAAGAGCAAGTTCAAGCAGTTTTCATGGTTGCAAATAAGCTCGGATTCAATGCTCTGCAAGCTGCGATAATTACTGAAAAACCTGGAAAAAATCAAGATGCTACTGTAGAACAATTACTTAAGGTTCTCCTTCGTTCCAATCCAAGTGAATGCATAAGAGCCATTTGTGAACCCTACAATGGCAGATCTTTGTTTCAAACCAGCGTTAGAGGCAAATCTGTGGTGGATTATGCAATTGAAACCGGCTTGCAGTCTACAGTAGTAATATTAGTGAGAGCTCTTAAAAATGCTCTTCAATCCATTAAATCTAAAACGGAAGCTTTAAAGCTCCAAGGCAGCAAAAAACTGGAAGTTGAACGTCAGATAGTAAATGTTGAAGCCAGGATCAAACCTTATTTGACTAAATATGCTGCAGAAATTGAAGCCGCTTCTCTTAGTGGAGCCGGTGCAGGGGCACCAGGAAGTGTTTCTTCTACAAGAGTGGCAGTGAGAGTTCCTGTACCTCCTGCCAAAAAAGGAAAAGGATCGCCAGATGCTCAAATTGATTTAAGTAGAGCTTCTGCCAGAGAAAAAGAGGAATTGGAACTGGCTTTGGCAATGTCAATGTCAATGAGCGACACAGAACATAAGACGAAAGCAGAACTTTCCAGTGAATCAGCTTTGGACTCACAGAAAGAAAAAGTTAAAGATGAAAATAAAGATAAGCAAAAAGACAGCACTACTTCTTCAGAACGTACTCAGAAACGCTTCGAAGAAAATGAAATGGTCAAAAAGGGTCAAGAGATAATTTTTTCAAAAGATAAGCGGGAGAAAGGTACCCTAGAGAAGGGTGCTGAGGATCCCAAATCTCCGATCACTAAAGAATCAGAAAAGAGAGAAAAAGGAAAATCAGTTCTGGCTGAAACATCAGGTCCTGTAACCTTAGAAGCTGCACTTCGAAAAGCAATATTTGAAGAACTTGATCAAAAATTAAAAGATGGGGATTTGGAGAAACAGGAATACCAAAAGGCCGCAGCGATAGTTAATGAATATGTCAAAGATCCTGAGAACTTTGATGATAACGATGCTTCTCTTCGAGTCATTATTAAGGAGGTAGGGGATGCGAAATTGGAACAATTACGTGCTGAGATGAACAAAGGCCAAAGCAAGGTGACGTCGGCCTCTAGAGCTTGATAGGTAACGCGCAACTAGAGGCGTGCACTAAAGTCCGTCTCTAGAATAGATCTAACACTTAAAAATGCTCACTTAAAAATGCTGACCCTAGTGTTTTAGCGAAGCAAATTATTGTATGATTAAACTTTACAATCTATTTGAGTCAAGAGTAATCTTGTTAACTTAAATAACCATCGTGAGGTTATTTAGGTATTAGTTTTTTTCAGTTTATTTCTATTCAAGGTGTTTTATTCAGGATGCTAGATAAAAAAAGAGTAGGATTTTTCTTCATACTCTCATTCATTTTATTTACTTCCACTGCGTTCGGTGCAGATGGGACTTCGGCTCCATCTGCCAATGCAAAACCAGCAACAAATGGAAATGCAGAATCAAACTTGGGATCTCCAACAAACTCTGCTACAAAAGCAAACGGAACAGCTGCCACAAATACTTCTGAGCCTAATGCAACTCCAACTCCTGCATCTACATCCGCAGCTGCCCCTGCACCCGCAGCAACACCAACCACTCCGACCCCCGCAGCCAACGCACCCTTTAAAGCAGAGCCCGGCAATCCCATAGTAGGTAAGAGCAAATCAGAAGTTTGTACTGCCTGCCACGGCCCAGTAGGCGTCAGTGTAACCCCTATTTGGCCAAGCATTGCAGGACAAGGGGAGAAATATCTCATCAAAGAAATGGTTGAATTTCGAAAAGGCGATAAAGGTACTCGTTTTGATCCCAGCATGTTTGCCATGGTTCAAAATCTTTCAGATCAGGATATTGCCGACCTTGCAGCTTATTTTGCGAGTCTTAAGCCTGGAACTGGCACAACGCCAGCAAACTTCTTGTCTCTCGGAGAAAAAATCTATCGAGGTGGCAATATGCAAGCTGGTATTCCCGCTTGCGGTCCTTCCTGTCATGGTCCTCGTGGAGAAGGGCTGTCACTGGCCAGCATTCCTCGATTGAGCGGGCAGCAAGCACAGTATACAATTGACCAATTGAAAAAATTTAAATCTGGCGCGCGAGCTGGGGATCCCAATTCCATCATGCGCGATATCGCGAAACGCATGTCAGATGAAGAAATCGACGCGGTGAGTAATTATGTTTCAGGACTTCATTAAATCTAAACTTTTTATCACAATTTTTTTGATCATTACTTTGGTCATCGGATTTTGCTATTGGCCAAAATATGGTTGGAAAGTCTCTCGGTTTTGTGCGCAGAAATTTGGCAGCACCTTTTTTCTTGCAAGAGGTAAATCAAACCAAAATGCATCTGGCTCGGCTACGCTTGCAGCAGCAGGTTCAGAGCAAAATGGTGTCTATGAAGAAGGTAAGCATTTCCAAAAATTGTCTGCCAAGGTCACAAGCAATGCAACCGTGCAAAATTTTATTAATCGAAATCCAGGAAAAATTCAGGTCTTAACTTTCTTTAATTATGCTTGTTTCTGGTGTTATCGCCTCCATCCTGCTATCGAGAAATGGAAAAGCACTATGCCTGGTTCGGTGGTTTTCTATCGTTTCCCGGTCAACTTTCATCAAGGTTGGGATAAACTGGCCAAATCCTATTATGTGGTAGAGCAACTCGGCAGATCGGAAGAGCTCGACAAAGATTTTTTTGATGCCATCCATCAAAAAGCCATTAATTTAATAGACGATAAAATCTTGAAAGATTTTTTTGCAAGCCACGGCGTCAGCAATGAGAAGTTTGATGAGATATATAATTCCTTTGCTATAAATCGTGCTTATGCTCAAAGCACTGAAGTTGCGAATGCGTTCCAAGTCACCTTAAGTCCAATTTTTATTGTGAATAGCCCATCAGGAAGTTATCTGCTGTCAGCTGCATTGGCTGGATCTGAAGAAAAAGTCATGGAAGTGCTGAATTTCGTGATCAAACGTGAAACTGTAGGGGAAGCTCTCCCAACCCCTAATCCCCCTTCTTTGCCAGTTCCAAATTCTCCTTCAATGCCGACTCCAGAACCAACAAGGTTGCCAGGGGTGCAGCCGAATCCTGCGCCCAGTCTAAACGAGCCTACTCAATCGAGTTCTTGAATCCTTTTTCAACAATCTGGTGTGGAAAAACATTCATTGTCTGAACGGTTGCCGTGAAAGTCTTTAACTATATAAAGAGGGCGCTGTTTAACCTCATCAAAAGTGCGGCCTAAATATTCGCCAATGATCCCTAGAGTTATCAACTGTATACCCCCTAAAAAAAGAATCACTACCATCAAAGAAGGATAGCCTTGAACAGGTTCACCAAAATATAAAGTCTTGTAAACAATGACCATAGCATAAATAAAAGCAAATAAAGCCGTAGTGAACCCTAAGAATGTTGCAAGTTTTAAAGGGGCAATGGTAAATGAGGTGATACCTTCAATGGCGAGATTCCAAAGTTTCCAGTAATTCCACTTAGTTTTGCCAGCAATACGAGGCTCACGCTGAAAAAGCACGGCTGTTTGAGAGAACCCTACCCAGCTAAACAAGCCCTTCATGAATCGATGCCGTTCCCGTAACAGCTTCAAAGCTTCACAGGCGCGCCGGCTGAGTAATCTGTAATCACCAGTGTCTTTCGGAATTTCAATCGAACTGATTTGATTGATGATTCGATAAAAAAGATGTGCAGAAGATTTTTTAAGCCAGCTCTCGCCGAGACGCGCAGAACGCTTTGCATAGACGACGTCAAACCCTTTGTGCCATTCATCAATCAACTGTGGGATGAGTTCAGGAGGATCTTGGAGATCTGCATCTAACACAATAACGGCATCGCCTTTTGAAAAATCGATGCCTGCCTGCAGAGCGATCTCTTTGCCAAAATTGCGACTGAGATCTAGGATGGCAAGTCTCGGATCTTCTGCTAACAATTCTTTTAAGAGCAAAATACTCTCATCGCTGCTGCCGTCATTGACATAAATAATTTCGAATTCCAAATTATCCCCAGTGCTATTCACCACTTTCATTAACCGTTGGTTAAACAAGGAAAGTGTGGTAGCCTCGTTAAAAACAGGAACAATTAAGGATATAAGTTTCTTATTTAACATACAACCATGAGACCTATGGCATTACTAAACCCTTTGAATTCGGCAGAGCTCACTGCAGCAGTATACAGGAAGACCGCCTTTCTATGGGTACTTTTTTCTTTTGCTTCCTTAAGTTTCTTTACCACGCTGGGATTGCCTTATATCGGGGAAGAAGCGGTTTACACCATTACTTCTTTAGAGATGTGGCATCGCGAGGATTGGATTCGTCCTTTTTTATACGGCACTAATTACGGCAGGCCTCCACTCTATAATTGGCTTATCATCGCACTAACCAAAATATTGGGTTTGGAGAATATATTACTTTCGTCCCGCCTAATTGCAGCCTTTGCCACGGTTGCGACAGGTTTTCTTGTGGTATGGTTTGTCAATCGACTGTTACGAAATCCGTATTTGGCAGTTTTTGCAGCCCTACTCTATTTTAGCGGCGATTTATTGGTATGGCGCGGCTGGCATGCTTATGCAGATCCACTATTTTCATTATTTATATTTTCTGCGGTCGCTTGTACCTGGATCGCATTAAATGAAAATCGCGGCTCTTTTCTGTTTTTAAGTTTTGCAGCGCTCATTCTTTCTTTTCTGACCAAAGCAATGACCGGATATGTATTTTATTTTCAGACAGTTGTTGCTTTACTGATCTTTCATCCAAATCGCAAATGGCTCCTGAAAACACCTTCGATTTTGGGGCATGTAGCGGTACTTCTTTTTCCAATATTTTGGTATTGGTATATCTCGGAGGGTGCACACGGCGGAGGAATGATTTGGGATATCACCAGTAAGTATACTATTAATAATACCGAGCATTATCTACATCGTTTAATGATTTTTCCGCTTGAAACTTTACTTTGCACCTTGCCTGGTGCAGGTCTTTTATTATTTTTCATGTTGAGAAGTAGCGCGGATGACAGAAAAAATATTGTAGAGTATCAAAAGCCCTTTTTTACTATCCTTTGTTGGATTGTGATTTTAAATTTCCTACCCTATTGGCTTGCACCGCAAACTAGGATTCGATATTTAGCACCTTGGTATCCCTTTTTTGCTATTTTTCTTGCGCATAGTATTTTTCAATTGGGCAACAAGAAAATCAAAGTTACTCTGTTTTGGCTCAGTCTCTGCATCTTTTTGAAGTATGTGCTCTCCGTTTGGGCATATCCCTATTATGAAGATAGATATGGAGAACGCTATGCGGAAATAGCGGAAGATATCCTGAAAAAGACACAGAAAAAATCACAATATCCTTTGTATACCGAAAATGACAGTTCCTCAGGGCTTAGTATTACTGCACTTATCAATATTGAAAGATTCCCGAATGCACCGCTCGTGCGGGTCCCAAGGGATCTAAAATCAGGCTTTTTAATCAGCGGCAGCGATCAAAATGATATTTTTCCAAAATCCAAAAAAGTTGCAGAATATAGTATAGGGGATAAAAAGGTGTATCTGCTCTGTAAAGGAAAGGCTTGCGAAAAGAATTATGGCAAAAAATATGGCAAAAAGAGCTCTAAGAAAAAGTAAAAAAGTGTAATTTATATGTAATATATTATGTAGTATATATTGACAAATTAAGCGTTCTGGCTTAATAATGTTGGTTTGTTCCAATACTCTCTCTCTGGATTGCTTCGCATTCGCTCGCAATGACGCAAGACCCGTGTAATATTGCAATGAACTTGCGTCATTGCGAGCGAATGCGAAGCAATCCAGAAAATGAATTTATACTGTAGTTACACATAAATAATATATACTTTTTTAACAAGAGTTTTTCAATTATGAGCACATTACTACCTTTCCCCCTTACAGACATATCAAAATCTGAACCTGCAGCAAAACCTGAGAACTCCAAAGATTTTTGCGAACAGATCATAAAACTTATCAACTCTGAAAACGGCCTCGCACGCTGTCTCTCATCCGAACAAATCAAAACTTTGCTGAATTCTGGTTATGAAACTTGGCATGTCGACAAGTTTGGAATAGGCGTACTGTATCATTTAATTTTAAGTTGTAATTGGGGAGATGAAAGTCCTCTGTTTGAGCCCTTTTTAAGGCTTTGTTTAAAACAAGGTGCAAACCCCTTAATTCGGATTTGGACTAAAGGAGAGCACAGAGCTACGATTCTTTGCGGCGATCCATATGATATGACAAAAAAAATGCAGGTTTTGAATTGTTCTATATTTGAACTTTTTTCAATACCAGATCCAATTGAACGCGTTTCTTTTTCTTTGCATCCCTCCCATAAAACTTTGGAGAAATCGGCAAACATAGAATATTTTGTGAAAAGTTTTTGTACGCTCGTTGAATTTGGCGCTGGTTTATTCCGAACTGATTTCAAAAAATTAGATCCTTTATTTGCACAACGAATAGTCAATGGTGTAATAGATTCTGTTTCCGAAAAGTTACGACCTTATATTTCCCAAGATATCTTTCTATCATTAGCGCCTGGGATGGATTTAGCAAAACTTAATTTTATGGAATTTTTTTTAGAACAGGAAATTGTGCTGCTTGGTCGCACCATTTCAGATCACAAACGGGTTTGGATTACCAAAATTTCTGATCTGGAAAAAATATTAAAAGGGAAATCCAAACATTTTGAAATTCCTAATATTGAACAAATAACGCATTTTGTTTTGGAGGCATGTGAAGAAGACTTATCCCCTGGCCTACAAGCCTTGTTCAAGATCTACGCAAGTCTGCCAAAGGAAACCAGTCCAATCAATAAATTGTATGATGAATACTATAAAGTCTTTGTGGAATTGCTGGAAAAAGCGCCTGTAGGAAGTTTTGATGATTATGCAGATTTTGATATTATTGGCAATGAAGCAATTTGCATGGAAATATTTCAATGCATTGCAGCATGCCCATCTTGGCTTCGATGCAATATACCCCATGCCTTAGATCTTCTCTCGAAACGTGATGTGGAGTTAAGCTTTTTTGCATTGTGCATTTCTCTGCAGAAATACTTGGGATTTGAAACTTTTAATAAATGGATTGCTACACATTGTTTGGATCTTTCGGAAGCAAGTAAAAAATTGCTCATGTTTTATTGCGTTCGTCAAGGGCATGAAGAAATATGCAAATTATTAGTAGAAAAAGGGTTTTTGCTGGAAGGTTATATTGGAAAGCATAAGAACACATTATTGTTGGAATTAGCAAAGCAAGGTCCCAATTTCAATAATGAACAATTTTTAGGAATTTTGATGACAATTCTGCATAATACCGGTAATTTATCAAAGTCAGCTCAAAATCCTAGAGATTTATCAAATTTATCTCAAAGAATAAACTATAAAAATTTAACGGGTGAAACATTTTTGGGAATTATTTCTTGCGATGCAATGATTATTTGCAGGCATATCAATGCGATAAGACTTCTTTTACTGTTTGGCGCCAATCCATTCTATCCAGGGCAAGGCCGGAATCTATTGAATGGTATACTTCGCTGGTACGTCCTGCCAAGCACTCGTGGGATATCCTTTGACACCGGTTATTTCTTATTATCCTGGGGTCTAGGACTTATCAGAAGAGAGCATCGTTTTAATTGGATTGATGAATTTTCAGATATATTTCCGGAATTTGCAGCCTTGGACAAACGATATTTAACTAAAGATCATTCTACCAGCTCTTCTGAACTTTATTACGAATCAGAAATTCTTTTTACGGCAAGAAGTAAATCGAATGAATTGGGCGAAGGATTCTATTCAACCTTCACTTCCATTCAGGATTTGAAAAAGTTAATAACCCAAGATGAAGAACTTTTTGAATTAGAGCATCTCGGAACCATTCGAGAAAATGTCTTGCAGGCAGATGATTCCGTAATTGAACCCAAAGTGAAGCGCGTATTTGCAGAGCGCGTAAGAGAATGCGAGGTTATTGGAAAACTTCTTCAAGAATATTTTTCAAGTGATGTTGCTGATTTGATGATAAGCTTTATATTCAAGGACATTACTTACAAGAAGAGTCTGGAATTGTCCCCAAAAATCGAAAATTTATTTAAGTCTGAATTACCTATTACGTCTTACAACCCAGCGCGAGAAAAATCTATACTACAGCAATATAAAGCTTGGTGCTGGGAAAAGAGAAAAGCCCAAGCTGAATCTCCGGACTTCACACCCGTAATGCTTACAGAATTTGATCGGCTTAGAAAACTTGATAGTAATGATGTTAATAATATCGCTGCCATGAAGGAATTGATAGAAAATGGCCTCTTAGTGCGCTTGAAAGTTGCTTCTGCCACCTACGCAAATTACTTAGCATGGCTGGTAGATAAACCTGAGTATCTTAAATTATTTATTGCAGCGGGTGTAGATGTCAATGAATATAGTTATTATGAAGAAAGCCCCTTAAAAGTTGCTCTAATGAATGGCAAACTGGATGCTGTAGAAATTTTGCTCGATGCAAATGTAGATTTGAATGAAAAGATAAGTAGTCTTGCAGGAAGAGCCAAATCAGTCTTACTGATGTGCGCACAGGAAGGAAAATGCGAGAAAGAATTTTTAGAGCTACTTGCGTGTAAAGGTAAGAAGTTGCCGGAAGAGCGAGAAGAGGATTTTGAATTATCTTACCTCATTCAAGAACAAACTGATTCCGAGAGTGAGAAACCGGAAAAAGTAGTGGAAGCACGTAAATTTGCTTAAGGTTTTGGTAATTATATGAATAAAACAATTTTTTACTTAATATTAATTAAGAGGATTTTCCTATGAGTACACCTTCGACCGAACTCATTGCATCTGATGCAAACTCAAAAGAATTCTGTGAGCATATTATTAAGCTTCTAAACTCTGAAGACGGTCTTGCACGCTGCACCCTTATAGTTTCGCATCCAATTTCTAGAAGAATGACCTATTTGTAACACATTGTTTTATATAAGCATATTCATAAATTGTTTATTTCATCAATAATTAATGATTAATTTTAGTCAATTATAATTGACTAAAATTATAACTATTTTTCCCGGGGATCCGGGTAATCCACGATCTTTTTAGCTTGGCCTTCTCGAAATTCCTGCACAGCATCGCGAATTGCAGGGTTTTGTCGAGCTAAAATTTGTGCCGCAAGCAGCGCTGCATTGATGGCCCCTGCCCTGCCAATGGCAAGCGTACCAACTGGGGTTCCTGCCGGCATTTGCACAATGGAGAGCAAAGAATCCATACCTTGAAGCGACTGGCCCGGAATGGGAACGCCTAATACTGGCAAAATGGTATTTGCGGCAATCATGCCAGGCAAATGTGCTGCACCTTCTGCACCCGCGATGATGACTTGCAAACCGCGTTCTTCCGCAGTTTTACCATATTGAGTAAGGAGATGCGGAGTTCTATGCGCGGAAATGATCTTGATTTCGCGTGGAATGCCAAGCACCCCCAAAGTCAATTCGGCATGCTGCATGATTTCCCAGTCTGATTTTGCATTCATCAAGATTCCGACCAAAGTTTGTGCCATGTAATTTCCCCTTCATGTCTTGCTTTATGCTAGGGCCTGTTGACAATTCTACTATGTTGGCCATAAATCATTGATTTCTTGTGCTCCGTTGCTCATTTATTTCAATATAAACTGCGCTACGGTGCTCAGAAATCAATGATTTCTGGCTCAACCTAGCGAATTGTCAACACGCCCTAGCTCTTTCTTTATTTTACATCTTTATTTAACTGGAAAGCTAAAATATGTATCCGGAAAAGGTTCATTTTTGAGCGTAAAATGCCACCATTCCAAATGATAATTTTCAAAACCAACTGATTCCATCACTTCTTTTAACAAGGCTCGATTACTCTTGGCTGCATCACTAATATTTGGATTGGCAGTATGAGAGCGTTCTCCAAAAAAATCAAAGGCAGTTCCCATATCGAGCTCTTCATCAAAAGTGTAAGTTGTAGAGTTAGAATCTGTGTTTGTGATTGTCTTTGAGTAGTTTTTTAATTCTGTAATAGTAAGATCAACGGTACTTCCTCTAGAATGTGCAGATTTTTCCGCAATGTAACCTTTTTCAAACAAATTTAATTTAGTAATGTCTGGATAGTACAGATCTTTCATTTTCTGATCTTCTGCATCTAGAGACCAATGTTTGAAATCCAGTACTGCTGTTGTTGGCCGATAGGTATCAAAAATTTTAAGCCGATAATTTGGATTGTGTTGCTGTAATGCATCCTGGGCTTTTATGAGAGCATTAGCTGCAGCTTCTGTCATGATGCAGACATTGGCATAATAATCCTGGATCACTCTGCCTACAAAATTATTTTTGGTGGCATAGGCCATTGCTAACAGGATTCTTGGATCATTTAGGTATGTAAATCCTTGGGGTAAGGGCATAAGGGGCTCCAACAACACTTGTAAATTTTTGATAAGTGCTAAATTAATTATTATGATAGTATTTAATAATTGAAGCAAAGAAGTTTAAAGCTTTACTTAAGGTGACTAACTGTGAGCAAAAAAATACGCGTAGGAATTCTATTTGGGGGACGTTCTGCAGAGCATGAAGTGTCGCTCCTTTCCGCAAAAAGTGTGGTAGATGCCATTGATAAAAATAAATATGAAGTTGTATTAATCGGTATTAATAAATCCGGCGAATGGTATTTACAAAAAGATATGAATCTCTGCTTATTAAATGCAAAGGATGCCAACATCATCGAGCTTAAAGCAGCGGATGAACATGTCACCATGGTGGCGAAAGAAAATGGCAACCCCTTGGTCAGTTTAAAAGGACGTCCACTGGATTGCGGCATCGATGTCATTTTTCCCGTATTGCATGGTACTTACGGTGAAGATGGCACCATTCAAGGCTTGTTAAAATTAGCTAACATTCCCTTTGTGGGCGCTTCTGTGCTGGCCTCAGCCGTAGCAATGGATAAAGATGTCATGAAAAGGCTGTTTCGAGATGCCAACATTCCTTCCGCAAAATTTATGGTTTTTCATCGACATGACGGTACCATTCAATTTGAAGACATCGAAGCTAAACTTGGTCTTCCATTCTTCATCAAACCCGCAAACCTAGGATCTTCTGTTGGCGTGTCGAAAGTGAAAAATAAAGCAGAATTTCAAGCTAAAATTGAGCACGCCTTTCAATACGATCGCAAGATTTTGATTGAAGAATTTATCGAGGGCCGCGAGATAGAATGTTCTGTTTTAGGAAATGAACACCCCATCGCTTCACTGCCAGGCGAACTCATTCCGCAACATGAATTCTATTCCTATGAAGCAAAATATTTGGATGAAAATGGCGCCTTATTTGAAATTCCTGCCAAAGTCACTGAGGCAGAATGCAAAGCCATACAAGAACTGGCTAAAAAAGCTTACAAAGCTTTGTGCTGTGAAGGCATGGCGCGAGTAGACATGTTTCTTAAAAAGGATGGTTCAGTGATACTGAATGAATTAAACACCATCCCAGGTTTTACCCAAATCAGCATGTATCCCAAATTATGGGCTGCAAGCGGCCTGCCCTACTCTGAACTCATCGATAAATTGATAGAACTTGCCATAAAAAGATTTGAGGCGGAACAGAAGTTGCAAACCAATTTTAAGAGTGAGAAGGCGTAGTCCAAGCACTGCCCTTGAACGCCCATCTTTTGGCAATCTCGCTTTAAAAAATTAACAAAATTTGCTCATTTACTATTTGTAAACTCCGCTATTTTGTTAATTTTTTAAAGCGACCTTGCCTAAAATCTGGACGTTTTTCCACACCTAATCTTTTATGCCTTAACATTTTCAATAAAGTTATTTCGTAGCTGCCCGTTGCAAACGATCCAATACTGCAAGCCACGTTTCATGCAAGGGGGGCTTTTCCACCAAGATATAGGTTTCCGTTGCTGCATCTAATTTTCGTAAATTGCTATATAAGTCCCGGGCATATTGCTTGGGATCCCGATCTATTTGTAAGCAAAGAGCAACTTGAGGGGATAAAGCTTTCATTACATTCTGAAAATTCTCATCATTTTCCTGGAAACATAAAATAGCGATTTTTTTATTATTAATATTATTTTCATGAGCGTTATTAAGTTTATGCTCCTTTTTATCTTGCTTATTTTTAAGCTGCTTATATAAATCCTCTCTAGATAAGAGGTAAAGCGGATGATGCGGTGCATAGTGGCTCAAATCAGAACCTGGTGTGCGAATGGTTTCTTTGGTATGGGGACTGGAGACCATAACGTTAGCATTAACATTAAAATTAACATTATTTGATTCATCACGGCCAAAAATATTCTTCCCTAACGCTGACGCAATTTCCTGTGCATCAATACTGCCATGACGTAAAATTCTAGCGGGATTTTTGTCGCTCACATTTTGGGGAAGATAAAGGATGGTTGATTCAATCCCAAGCTCACAACGGCCTCCTTCCAATATGTACTCTACAGCATCCCCCAGATCTTCTTGCACATGGCTGGACTGGGTAGGGCTAATACGTCCTGAACGGTTGGCAGAAGGCGCCGCCAACCCCCCTTTGAATTCTCGCAATAACTCCAAAGTAATTTTATGGTTCGGAACTCGAAGAGCCACGGTTTCTTGGTTTGCAGTGACAATTTTGGGAACTTCCGGATGTCTATTCAGAACGAGTGTTAAGGGTCCTGGCCAAAAGCATTCAGCAAGTTGGAAAGCTTCTTTAGGGATGTCTATCGCCCAGTCGGAGATTGCGATATAAGAAGATAGGTGTATAATCAAAGGGTTGCTTGGGGGCCTACCCTTTACTTCAAATACCTTTGCAATTGCATTTGGGTTTTTAGCATCTGCCGCCAAACCATAGACAGTTTCAGTAGGGATGGCAACAAGCTTGCCTTCTTTAATAAGATGGGCTGCATAGGTAACATCAGAACCAATTTTTTCATGAATGGGATGCGCCGCTTTCCCATTTGATTTTGAGACTGGTTGGTTTGTGGTGGATGGATTTTTAGCCATAAAAATTTATACTAAAGGTATGGTTTAAAGGTAATATTTAATTGAAATTTTATAAGTTTCCAGATACAAAGTCCAGTAAATGTTCTTGGGTAATTCCAAGCATGTTGCTTGCAGGAGTTATGGCAGTCACTGCGCTGTCATCTTTTGCTGATCTTTCAGGTTCTTTACAAGAAGACAAAATTATTGAACGATTAAAACCCGCAGGTGAAGTGACGGTAATCGGGGGGGCGCCGAAAGTTGCAGCACAAACAAGCAACATCACTGATATTGGGCAAAAACGATACGAAGAAACTTGTAAAATGTGCCATGCAACCGGTCTTGCGGGAGCTCCAAAATTTGGTAACAAAGAGGATTGGGCACCCAGGATCAAAGAGGGTATGGATACTGTATATCAACGCGCTTTACATGGCTACAAGGCCATGCCTCCAAAGGGTGGCTGCTCGAATTGCAGCGATGAGGAGATCAAGAAGGCCGTAGATTACATGACTTCACATTCAAAATAATGGATTTGATTTTCTTCGCATATTCATCAGACATATTCATTCAGAAATGACTCTATCCAATTTTCGGAAGGAAATAGCCTCCAAAACATGATCAGTTTGAATTTTTTCAGATCCGGATAAATCACTGATGGTTCTTGCTACGCGCAGTACTCGATGATAAGCCCGCGCACTCAGCCCCAATTTTTCCATGGTGCGATGCAGTATACTTTGTGTTTCTTTTGACAAGTCACAAAATTGCTGTATCTCCATCGTAGAAAGCCTGGCATTTAAATTCTTGGTACGCGCTCGCTGTAATACGATGGCTCGAGCCACATTTTCACGAATATTTTGGCTCGACTGAGTAGGCATTTCTCCACGTCTCATGATAATTTCTGGGGATAACGCTGTCATTTCAATATGCATATCGATGCGATCTAATAATGGACCGGAAATCCGATTCCGATAACGCTGAATTTGTTCTTGGGTGCAACGGCAGCCTTTCTTAGAACCTAAATAGCCGCAAGGACAAGGATTCATTGCGGCAATCAATTGAAACCGTGCCGGAAACTCTACTTTTCGAGTGGCTCTAGAAATCAAAATACTGCCTGATTCCAAAGGCTCACGCAGCACTTCAAGGACTCTGCGATCAAATTCAGGCAATTCATCGAGAAATAATACGCCATTATGGGCTAGAGAAATTTCGCCCGGTTTTGGACTGGAACCGCCACCGACCAAAGCAACGCTTGATGCTGTATGGTGCGGGGTACGGAACGGCCGCCTGCCCCATTCGATCGATTCACTGCAGTTTTTAACCAGGGAATGCACAGCGATAACTTCCAAGGCCTCGTTAATGGAAAGTTCAGGCATGATACCAGGCAAACGAGAAGCAATCATGGTTTTACCCGTGCCAGGCGGGCCCACCATGAGCATACTGTGACCGCCAGCGGCAGCAATTTCCAGGGCCCGCTTAGCATGCAAATGGCCTTGTACTTCAGAAATATCGAGAGATGGAAATGAATAGGCGGATTGTGATAATTTGCAATTTTTATAGGGCTCCAGCTGATTTTTATCATTAAGATGTTCAAATACTTCTAACAAATGTTTGACTGGGTAGACGATGTTATCATTTGGGAGAGCGGCTTCTTCTGCATTCAGGTAAGGCAGCATCAGAGCACGACCCATCTCACGTGCTGCAAGAGCAACAGGTAAAGTACCCTGGATGGGTCTCAACTCTCCGGAAAGTGCAAGTTCCCCCACAAATTCATATGGCAGTAAAGCATTTGCTGGGATTTGTCCCGAGGCTGCTAAAATTCCCAAAGCAATCGGAAAATCAAAGCGGCCTCCTTCTTTAGGGAGATCTGCTGGTGCGAGGTTAATAATAATTCGGCGTGCCGGAAATTCGAATTGGCTATTGATGAGTGCTGATCGAACCCGCTCTTTGCTTTCTTTCACTGCAGTTTCAGGTAATCCAACAATTGAAAAACCTGGTAAACCTCCCGACAGATGCGCTTCTACCGTGACAAGCGGTGCTTTAATACCAACTTGCGCTCTACTATAAACAACAGCAAGTGTCATGAACGGACCTGAAATAATGTTAGACGAAAAAATATAGCTATAATTATCTATAATTTTAAAGAAATCCTTCAATCCGCCATTTAACCGATTGATGCTATGAAAATACTGTATACCATCGGACATTCCAATCATCCCTTGCAAGAATTTCTGGATATTCTGCAGGCGTATGAAATCGGTCAGCTTATTGATATACGAACTATTCCGCGGTCTCGACATGTACCTTGGTTTAATAAGGATGAATTAAAGGCAGCATTAAAAAAAAGAAAAATTCGCTATCATCATCTTGTAGAATTGGGAGGGCTCAGGCACACCACTAAAGATTCTATCAATATGGCGTGGAAAAACAAAAGCTTTCGAGGATATGCGGATTACATGCAGACACGGCAATTTTTCGATGGGCTTAAGAAATTGAATGCGTTCATGAAAGAAACGCATTGCAACACTGACACAAAGCATCGAAACATAGTCATCATGTGTGCAGAAGCATTACCATGGCGATGTCATCGGAGTCTCGTGGCAGATGCAGAAGTGGTTCGAGGGATTAAAGTGCTTGATATCATGAGTAAAACTGCCCTACACGAACACCAATTAACCTCATTTGCGGTTGTGGATAGAACTAAAAGACCTATAAAGATTTATTACCCCTAAGAACCATCCATATTGTAATAGGCAAGTTGAACAAGTAGTAAGAAAATAACGATTCAATTTGACATACTATGAAAATAAACCAGACACATTCTATTCATTGGGGCATATTTTGATATCTTTATACTATTCTTAATATGAATACATGTATGATTTCTCATCAGATTGGAGGATTACAATGAAGAATTCAATGTTAAAAACAATGGCTGTTGCACTTTTAGCGATTGCAATGCCAGTAGTTGCAGACACAGTAGTTTACACAATTAAACAGACGCCAGTTCCCTTAGAAACTGTCAATGGCACTTATGTAGTACCAGCAGGGGCAACAGTTCCGTACTATTATTACACCTTGGATAACACTCAATATGTTTGTTCTACACAACCTATTTCTGATTTATCATCTGTAACACCAACCGTAGTTCAGATCCAAAGCAATGGTGTTACAACGTCTACCAATTGCTGGCCCTCTACTTATTTCGTAATAAATCCACAATAAAAAAAAAGAAAGGGGTCAGGTCCAAACAATCAACAAGTACGACCTTGTTGACTGTTTGAACCTGACCCCTTTTCTGACCCATTTTTCTAGAACTTACCCTTCACCTTTCTTCTGGACTCACCCTATCTACCAATGTATACTGTCGGATTATATTATATAACGCTTACATAATTTAAGTGCATTTACAGATATTAAATTCATAATTTTTTTATTTGATCTATTTATACGTTATTAGGAGCTTATCACCATGTCCGTAAAAAATTCAGATATTAAAAAATTGTTTAGTGAAATAAAAGCGAATGCGGTTGAAGATGTCGCTCCTTTTCAAGGCTTAGTTCTTGCGGGTCAAGAATTGCCTGGTGATCTAATAGGCATGACCTGTCTTTTTTTAGCTCATCAAGATCTCATTGCATTGTCACTTACCAATAAAGCTTTGCGTTCAGTTGATGATGAATTGCTTTGGAATCATTTCTGTCTTCGCTTAATGATGAATGCTAAGCAAGGAAAGGGTAAAGAAACTTACAAAGCCGCACAGTATATTAAAAAACACTTCCCTGAATTCATTATAAATTGGTTTACGCTGCCAAGGCTAACTCGTGCGGTTCACCAAGACTTTGAGGGGATTTCGGCTCGGCCTCGTTATGAGTCTCTCATGAATATGACACATTCTGCTTCAATAGTCATTGGACATTTTTCAGAATCTCAAGATCCGGCTATTGTATTAAGACTTAATTATGTGGATAAAAAGAAACCCTCATTTAATCAATCTACCATTGTTGTTTTATATAAGAAACTTGTCGTGGTTCAAAGGGAGGAGGAATCTAAGCAAGCCAAAGAAACTAGAGAAGTTCGGGAACTACGTTGGTGTACTTATAACAGCAATTGTGATGATTTATTATTAATCCCAAGAGGGCATGATTGGGAAGGTATGTGCGGAGTCGATTGGGCTGAGCGTGAACCCATTCCACCTGAATTAGTAGGAGGAAATTGGTGGGAGGAACCTTCAGTTGCGCCACATATCCAAGCGCTCGTTCAAGCTGAAAAGGCGATGATAGATAAACCAAGGATGTTAAAAAAAGTTACAAACTGTTTATTGCCTCTCTTTGAAAGTAGGAAGAATATTACAGATTTGGTTGGTGATTATATAGGAAAGAGTGTTGCTTTTTTTAATGATTGTACCCCACTAACCTCGATTCCTCCCGTAGAAGAATCTGTCGCTTATTCGCCATCCAACGACTTTTTTGAATTTCGGCATAAAAGTCCCAGTGGTTTTCTTCAAATTGCAAAAGCGGAGAAACGCAGGCAGTAAACGTTGGGGTCAGATCTGACCCCTTACACTCACTTACAACACTATTCGGTCATCAAAAACAAAGCACTTGCCTTCCCAGAGGCTATTATCTGAAAGGGTTTTTTCATGCTCCAGGTATTTGAGGATGCCGCCCTTCAACTGATAAACAGTTTCAAAGCCTTGCTGCAGAAGATAAGCGGATGCTTTTTCACAGCGAATACCGCCAGTACAAAACATCGCAATTTTCTGGTGTTTCTTTGGATCAAGAGTGTTTTTGACAAAATTTGGAAAATCGCTGAATTTTCGTGTATTGGGATTTTGTGCGCCCTTGAAGGTTCCTTGTTCAAATTCAAAGTTATTTCTCGTATCGATCAAAAAGGTATTAGGATCGGAGATGATTTCATTCCATTGGGATGCATCGACCTCAATGCCCATTTTTTGCGAGGGATTGATTCCATCCACTTTGAAAGTCACTATTTCCTTTTTGCGCGTAATTTTCAACTTTTTAAAGGGAATAAATGCACTCTGCGTAAATTTAGGTGCAATGTTGGCAAATTTAGGGTTCGAACGCAATTCTTGAAAGAAAAGTTGAATGGCTGTATCGAACCCTGAAATCGTACTGTTGATACCCTCTGTTGCGAGTAAAATTGTGCCCAATATTCCTTTTTCACTACAGGATTGCCGAAGTGATGATTTCAATTCTGACAATTCAATTTCAGACAAATTTACAAATTTGTAGAATGTCGCAACAGTATATTTAAGCATACTTTGTATCCTATTACTTCTCTGTGGCTTCAATAATTTCGGGGTAACTACTTATCCTTGACTTGGGCTTTTGCAGAAATATTGCAACCGCGCCTGCCAAACATAAAAGATAACAATAATGAACATGAGGCACAATACTGATCGGTGAAATTCCAGCCAAGGCTCCAGCCATTAAAATTTGTGCTCCGTAAGGGATTAAGCCCTGGACCACGCAGGAAAAGAGATCGGTTATCGTGGCAGTATCTGTAGGGCTCAGATTTTCCTGTTTTGCAATCTCTCGAGTGGAATCACCAGATAGAATGATAGATACGGTATTATTAGCTGTACAAATATCTGTGAGTCCCACAATTGCTCCAATCGCTGCCATCGCACTACGGGGGTGTTTTTGGCTCTCCTGGTTTTCAAGCAGATCGGAGCTGTTTGCAGCGTGAGGCTTGTTTTTAGGAATCAAGTTTGTCACAACTTTTGCAATTTGTGTGAATCCACCCTTGTAGCTAATAAGTGCGCCGAGCCCCCCAATTAAAATGGAGAGGATCATGATCTCAGTCATATGTTTGTAACCATCAAAAATATTTTTTGAAAAGTTTAACAGAGTATATTCTGGAACGCTGATAAGGCCTGCGATGCCAGCAACCACAATGCCGATCATTAATACGCCAAATACATTAATACCAGACAATGCTAGCACTAAAACAGCTAGGTAGGGAATGCAATGAATTAACTGATAATCACCTGAGGGAATAGTGGCAGCAGGCGCATTCCAAGATAGCATTGTCAATATCACTAAGGTAGCAAGCATGGTTGGAACTGCAACAATGATATTGTTCTTAAATTTTTCCATTGCAGTACAGCCATGAATTTGAGTTGCTGCTATAGAAGTATCAGAAATTATCGATAAATTATCGCCAAACATGGCTCCGCCGACGATGGCGCCCATGGTGAGGGGAAGCGGCAGTCCCGCAGCGTTTGCAATGCCAAACCCAATAGGGCCTACAGCTGCAATGGTGCCCATGGAAGTTCCCATGGCTGTGGAAATGACGGCAGAAATGAGAAAGAGTGCTGGTAGAGCAGCTTTTGCAGGCACAAAGTGCATCACCAGATTTACGACAGAATTAACACCACCAATTGCCTGCAAAACGGATCCGAATGCGCCTGCGAGAAGATAAATGAGGCACATAATGATGATGTTGTTGTCTCTGGCTCCCTCTAAAAATAGAGTCAAACTTTTACTAAACGGGATCCGAGTCAGCCAAAAGGCGAGCAAGATCGCAGGCAATATGGCAACAGAAGCAGAGACTTCATAAAAGGCATAATCATGTCCTTTGATGCTCAAATAGACACCGCTTCCTATGAAAATGAGAAAAAATAATAACAGGGGAGAGAGAGTTATCAATAGTGAAGAAAGTTTAATACTTTTAGGTTCTATAATGTTAGTGCTAGATATAGTGCCGGATAGAGGAGGTATAGTAGGTTTCATAAAAGCTCCAATAAATTTTTAACAGGCTTTTGCCTCAAAGTCTTCCGGTTTTGTCTACATCCTAGCGAGAGACCTTGAACAGTTGCCAAGGGGAAGATCCTGAATAATTACGTTCCCATTTAAGAGTCATGTTTTAGAAATTAATAATATAACAAAGAATTATATGCCCGAAGGCATCATCATGCAGGTATTACTGAAGAAATGTATGAAAAGGGTTTTAGTACACATGTTAGAATGATATCACAGAATTAGGACCTTGCATAGAGCCGGCAAGGTAACTGTTCACGCAATCCAGAGGATTTGGTACAGCCTGAACAGTTACCACCCCAGCGATCTAACTCGCGGGCTTAGGTACGTTCACAGCCCGAAGCTCTACACCCAATTCCTGGGCCACCATTCGGGCATAGACTGCATATAATCTGGCAATCAAACCTGCCATGCAACCGCCCCCGTCTGCAATATTGTCCCCAAGACAGGATGTAATTATTCCCATATGTACTTGGCCTAGTCTTGTTGCCAAAGTCCAGCTACGCGATAGGAATTGAGGAATATTCACTGCGGTTTCACCATATTCCACATTGACTTGATCGGAAGCCAACTTTCCTTCTGCAGCGAGTTTTTCATTATTCGCTCTATTTATGGCAATCAGATTAATAGTATTTTGAATGAGTCCAACCACTTCAGGTTTAATATATTTCTTTGGGATGGATTCCACAAATGCCAATACTTCCTTTAATACCTGATCAGGACTCAAGTTTGGATCCGATAATTTAAATTTATCATCTATGGCAGTTAACACAGGAGCACCAGCACGGATAAAGGATCTGGTGAAACGATGCGCATCAGCCCGATCAGATACGGGTGCTCCGCCAGGAAGTGACACGGCTCCAAATGGAGCTCCTGCTCCTGCGGTGTCGGCTGTTCCCTTCACCGGAGAAGGAGGTTTTGGGCAATCCCCCACTATTGCTGGGCTTTGCAAAATATTTTGAAGATCCGCTTCAATTTTGGATTTTTCAGCGGTTGAAAGCTGAGCTAGGAGTTTTTTTCGGTTCGCAAACTTCATTAACTCTGCTTCAGAATCTTGCAAGCCGCCGGCATATTCTAAGCCCTGTAAGTAGGATGCAAGTCCCGCATCAGCTTCACAATCACCCGATTCATTCCCTAAATTTTGAAGTAAAAGAGCAAAATTTCTATCTTCTTTTATTCGCACTGCGCGGCTTCTTTCTTCTAAAAACTCATGATGGAGTGTGAGGGCTATTAATGCATCAGATTCCGTAGTATGTTTTCTTTCTACGCTAAACAACAATACAGCGCTTGGGGAATGCACTGCTGCGCTTTGGGGATGCCGAACTGCGCTCGGAGGTTGCCCAACTTCACTCGGTGGATGTCCTGCTCCGGCGCCATTATGCAATATTTTTGGACTTGAAGCTTTGGAAGTAAATCCTGCTGGAAGAGTTTTACTACCAGAAATTCTTATCGCATAGGCTGCATCTTCCTCTGCAAGCATCTTGAGTGAAAGTGCTCTATCTTGAGCTTCTCTTTGTTCTCTCATCGACAACTTGAGCGCATATTCCTCATCTTGTAAGTTTTGAGCAAATTCCGCATCTCTTTTGTGTTCGCGCTCCAACCTTTCCTTTTTCTCTTTGTGCCCAGCACTAGTGTTTTTTATTTTATCTTTATTTTCTAAGCTTGCAATGATTGCCAAAATATCTTTCAAATCTGCATCAGTTTTGTCTTTTATAGCGCTCATACTTTCTTTTCTCCACTTTATCCAATGTAATGCTTTTAAAAAATTAATACTTTATTTCCGCAATTATAACTAAATCTTACCCTTAATTGCAATCAAGGTCTTTAACAACTGTTAACAAAAAGGTATCTAAAAAATGTATTTAGAAAAGGGTATAGCAAAAAATATGATTTTTCACTCCGTTTTTTATCGGAGGAAGAATAGTTTTTACATGTTTGTAAATAAAAATAACTTGTATATTCTCATTTTAAGTGTATTATAATATAACAAATAGACTCGTAATCGACTAGCTCTTCAACTTAATTGGCAAGGAAGGATGCATATGCAATTTATTAAAACATTTTCTGCTTTTCTAATTTTTTTTATTGCGTTATCAAATAATGTTTTAGCTGCAGAAAAAACTGCTGAAAATGGGAATCTTGAAACTGCGAAAAAATTGGTTAACCTTTTTGACATGGAACAAACTTACAAAGAAATGATAGGACCGATGAGTGCTAATATTTCAGCGTTGATTATTAAAAACCAACCTTGCTTAGCACCATTCAAGGATGATGTGCGCGATGTTTCTCGATCAGGTTATGCAAAATATGCTAATCAAACAAGATTTCCAAGATGCAAAAGCTGAAGTGGCAAAAATTTATCTACAGCATTATAGTGAAGATGAATTGAAAGAATTGATAGCATTCTATGAAAAACCCCTAGGAAAAAAAATAATAAAACTGCAGCCTGTAATCGCTTCGCAATCAGCAAACGTCGGCATGCAAATGGTTCAAAAAGCCATGGATAGAGTAAATATTCAAGCAGAAACAGCTCGATTGCTAGATGAAAAAATTAAACACAGAAAAATAGATTACTCCAAAATGACACCTGAATGCAGGAAGTTTTTTGGTGCGGAAAAAGCCCAAGGTGAAGACCAAGGGAAAAGCTTAGGGGAAAGTCAAGGGGAAAGCCAAAGGCAAGAAGTAAACACAAGCAAACCTAATCCATAATAGATTTAAGAGTTGAAGTAGCTGAACAATTACAGTATGTCTAGGGCCTGTTGACAATTCGCTAGGTTGAGCCAGAAATCATTGATTTCTGAGCACCGTAGCGCAGTTTATATTGAAATAAATGAGCAACGGAGCACAAGAAATCAATGATTTATGGCCAACATAGTAGAATTGTCAACAGGCCCTAGTGTTTGAGACCGGGTTTTGGATTTGGCTGTAGTGGTTTTAGTGGATTTCTAGTTATCTCCGCATGCTGTTTTTGTTTAAAGGTTACGGGTGGGGTTACTCTGAATAATTCTTCTGCTTCCACACGCAATGAATGCAGCAGATCTACTTTGTCTTCATGATGAGGCTGGATCACCCGTTCAAAATAGCGTAATTTAGCCTGGGTTTCTGTCTTAAGCCAGCTGTTTTGATCTAAATTTTGAAATAGTAAATCGGAATCGCCATTGAAAAAGGCGACTTGTTCCATAGCTCTTTGATATTCTTTCTTAACTTCGGCAGGAAATTCTTTTGGTTTCTTACCTGCATATAATGTTTGATGCGGCGTTTCAATCCAATTCACTCCCTTGTCCGTCTTATAAAGTTTTTCGCTCATCGACATTGCTTCTTCTGGAGTGATAAGCACAATTTTAATAGGATGTGGTCGAGCATCTTTATCATAATTTACCAGTAAAAATGCGGCATTTTTTTTATAACCATCCATATAATCACTTTGATCTACGATAGAGCATTTGAAAAAATTGCTTGCAAAAAGGTTTTCAGAAAAACGCCAGGGTTGTCTTTCTATCCGTATCCTACCAGATTGTGTTTTTGAAGCCAATCCACTCTCCACCAATGAATTCAAATAATTAATGCGCGGATTTTCACTCAGAATATCTGCAGCCGAAAAGTCTGGAGGAGAACGCAGTAGAAGTGTTGATGCAGGTTCAGCTCCGAGCATTTGCGAATATGTGAATTCCTGGTTTTGTTGTCTGGCAACCGTCACTTCTACGGTTTGAGTTTGCTCTCGCTCTGTTGCTGTTTCGGTTTGCACTTCCGATCCGATATCGAGTTCTGATAGATGAGACTTACCTGCTTCCATTTTCCTGAAGCAATAGGGCACGGTCTTTTTTATAATGTCATTCATTTTGGCTTCCATGTCTGCAATAATTTTTTTTGTTTCTGACGAATCAAGCGAAGAGTCTTCTATTATTGAACGCCACTCTGATAAAATCGCTTTTTTCTGTTCTTTTAATAAACTGATCACCAACTTGGGTTCTTTAACTCCGCCATACAATTCAAATAAAGAAGCAGAAGACCGGCTGAAAAATGTTTTATGAAACTGCTGCAGCATCAAATTCTCTGCTTGAACATCCTTAATTTCTAGCAATTTGTTCATAAAATCATTACGAATCAATTGCCGCATCTCTTGTATGGCAGCGCGATAGTGATCTTCAGCCAAACGCTCTGTCTGGTGATCTGAACAGACTTGAATGATATTTGCGACTGACCATTGCCCTTGAAGTTCGGGATGTAAATCTTGGAGTTCCTTTGGTACTACAAACTCAACTCTTTGTTTATCGCGAAGTTCTCGTAAGCGCATTACGCCTTGCAACAGGTCTCGTTTCAAGGTGGCGGCACTCAACGATACAAAGGCGCGGGCATTTTTAGCAGCTTTAATATCGGTTCCTGTGGTACGAAGCTGATCATAGAAGGTAAAATAATTGTCAGGGGAAACGTTCAATTTCGCCCTGATGTATTCGGGACTGGTTTCCTCCAGAAAGATTGCCTCTCCGCCGGCTGTAGGCAGGGCATAGAGTTTGCCTGTGGGTTCAAAATAGAGCACAAATTTGAGATGTGCAAAGTTTTTAGGGTGATTTTTAAAATGTTCTGCAAACCCTGCGGCGACTTCACTATTAGGCACGCCTCGAAAGTGTGCACCTAAATCAATCCAGGCATGAAAGGCGAATTTTTGAGTATTATCATCCAAGAGTTTTAAGGCAGCGGCCATGGTTTTTTCGTAACCCGTCACACTTTCAGACAATATATGGGGCAAGACAGCATTTCGCATCAGATAATCCATGACTTGGCCATCACTGCCCGCCAAAGCCTGCTTTGTGCCAATAAATTTTGGCAGACAGCGTTTATTCCAATCTGTGCCAGTCATGCCCTGAATAGATCTGCCCTGGCCGCAATGGTTTTGCGCGTCACTAGCCAGGTACTCTTCACTTTCTTCAATGCTATGGAATACGTAGTTTATTAAGCAGTGTTTTTTCACACTGGGCAGATCGCAAGCTGCTTTACAAAAAGTATTGAAGGATTGCTCATTACTCACTTCAACAGTGTTTAATTTTTGACCTGTCAATTTTAAAAATCTTGCTGCCGCACTGTCTTTCAGATCTGCAAGTCCTTTCTTCAGTTCCTGTTCATTCTGTGTCTTGAATTCTTCCACCAATTTGCGGAGCAATGCATGGGAGACAGTCTCACCATAATGCATTTGATAGGTATAATTCAGGGTTTCGATAGAATTTTTAAAACGAGATTTTTCATTAGGGGTATCATTTGCAGCATAAGGAATAGCAATTTCTTGTATTAAGACTGGTTTATTTCTGTCCTTGGTTCTGCCAAAATTTTCATTTTTCTTCTTCGACAAGGTATTCATTAATAAGGACTCAAGTTGTAATTTATAGAAGGCAAGGATTTCTTTTTCTTCTGCTCGCAGTTTTATCACAATTTCTGGGACAACCTTGGCCTTTCCTAATAAATAATCTGTCAATTGTGCCTTTTCTTTAGCTCCCAGTTTTTTAATTTTACCTTGCTGCAAGATTTTTAAAAGTGGACTGGAATCTTGTTGTAGGAATTTAGTGACAATTTGATTCAATATGAATGGCCACTGTTCTTTGGTCGGAGTTTTCTCTTGTGTAATAATCTGTTTTAGACTAATGGTACCCCCTTTTTTATCGAGACTTAATGTCAGGGAGTCTAAGAATTCAAAGAAATTATAGGCAGACTCGCTTGTTTCCTTGCTGAGCTTTCGAGTGACCCCCACAGTGTAAATCAATTGCTTTCTAACATCCAACGTGGAATCTACCTCGTCAATCAGAAAATCGCCTTGATGTTTGAAAATTCTGATGATATCTCCGAGATGCTTTAGCATATTTTGAGTGTTGCGATCTTTCACATTTCCATAACGCAATAATTTCAAGTATTTTAACTCTAACGACTGCAAACTTTCTTTGGTGGTAACAAGATAATCACGGTTTTGTATAATTTGTTTCAATCTTCGTTTAAGATTCAATAACTGACGACTGGTAAATTTTACAGAATCATCGAAGAAAAATGCCTTAGCTTCGCGGCCAAATAAATTTACCGTGGTTACATTGAGATCGGCTCGGTTAATTTGAAGCAGAGCTTGCGGTACTTCAAGCACCACTAAATTGCTGCCATTGGCTTTCTCCAAGGCAAGCAGAGGGAGTAAGACTTTGGATTTGCCACCACCCATAATTAATTTAATGATCTCCGAGACAAAATTTCCCTTATCTTTTTTCATCAAGCTTTCAATATAGGAATATTGCTCTGGATAAATCAGTTTATTGTCCAGGTATTCAAAAAGCAGGATTTCAGGATGCATTTCTGGTTGGTAACAACGTTTCATGGAAAGCAGCATACCGATCTGATTGATGGCATCCTCGCGTTCCTCTTTTTTGAGTTTTTTCTTGCTTAATATTTCTAGTTGTTCTATAAGACGTTTTTGATATTGCTGCTTGCTCGCTAACAGTAAAAAATCAAATATTTTCTGCTGTAACTCTAAAATTTGCTTATCATCTAAACTGGTTTTTGCCTGATAAAGTGATTTGTCACTTTTTAGGAAAAGGTGCAGAACTTCCTTGAAGCTCAAATCTTTCAATTGCCGAGCCGCTTTTCTAAGACGCCAATCGCCGCGTTTCTTGGGATTTGTGGGTTCCAGGTTGGCAAGCTTTAGAATTTCTTCTTCGAGAGATTTTAGTGTGGTACTTTCCTCTTTAACAGCAGCGGTGAGGGTGATCCTCAAAGATTCACCCTGCGTTTTCTCAAGGTGTTTGTGGTAAAAATCTTGTGCTGCTTCGTTTCTTGATGTAAGCTTGAGATTATTGATCAACCCCTGCTGGTATTCTTCTCTATCTTCTTTATAAAGTGCGGCAATGACAGGCTCAGTAATACCTTGTTTATTAAATAGTGCATCAACAGCATGCTTGGTATTATACTGAGATGATTGCTGCTTGAATAAGTCATTATAGAGCTTTTGGAAATAAACTTGCTCTGGAAGCAGCTCTTCCGCTTCTTTTATCGCTTTGAGCTTTGGTAACGGCCTTTCTTTTTCAAGCGTAGTTTGCACGGTTTGCAATACAACTGTCTTTCCTACCTCTGCAATTGATATTTCTTCCGTTGTATAATGGGGGATATCTCCCGCTCTAGCCCAACTCGAAAGGAATGTTTGTTCCTTGGCTCGATAACCTTCAGGAAATTGAAACGATTCTATTGCAACTGCTGGATAAGAAGCGATGCGATCAGAAATCCATTTTAAGCGATCTTTTAGCTCAGGTGTTTGTCGTCTAGATCGCGCTATCTCTAATAGTCGATCTTTTTCTCGGGTGAGATAATTGAGTTCCAGAACTCTTCTACGATAAATAATATTGGGAGGAAGTTCGGCTTTTTTCTGATATAACATGATGAATCTCAGGATTTGCAGTTCTTGCATTGGTTCAAGCTGCAATTCGGCAGGAATATATTTTACCTTATTTAAATAATCTCTCATGAATACCAGCATTTGTTTGGAGAGCGGCTTATTATGCCAGAATTCCTTTAACTGTCCTTGCAATAATTCTTGGTATTCCTGGTGAGAAAAGCGCCGTTTTGGAACCGGCTTTTTGTCTGCAAAATGGATTTGAAAGTCAGACATTTTCTGTTTGGTTAAAAGTAACAGTATTTGCATTCTGATCGCGGTAAACTCAGGTGAATCGATCAGCGCTTTTTCGCGTAATCTTATATAATCTTCACCCCTATACTTTGATTGGAGACCAACGGGGATTTCGACCAAAATTTTTCTTAATATATCAAGATCAGCTTCGCTTAATGGGTTATCTTCCTGCAGTGCTGTGCGAAGTAGTTGATATGCGAGCATTGGCTGCCTGCTTGCCAAATACAAATAGCCTAGAAAAAATCTGGATCGGTTAGAATCGGGTATCAAAGTTTGTCCGGATTTTGAAACCGTAAATACTGCGTAATGTTCGGATCCTCGCCATTCCGAGAAACTGGTTAGGGTTTTTGATTGAAATTTATCGTGATTTGATAAAATTTCTTCCATAACTTTGGCATTCCTATCAAATTCCAGCCTATAATACTCCTTTTCATGCCCTGCAGTTGCTAGAAATTGTTGCTCCGGAATAAATACTTGATCTGGGAGAGATCCCTTGCCTACGGGAGTCAAGGGTAGAGTAGCATTGAAATTCGGAATAAACGGCGCACTGACCTCTGTTTTGAGTTTATAGCGGGGATCTTGCACCAAGACCATGTCACCTAAGAGAGATTCGTCACCGATGGCCACAAAAGTGAGGTTATATCTTGGCAGATTAATCTTGATTTCTGGGGGCACATCTGATTTAAATACCGTGATAAATCTGATGTCTTCAAAATTTGCAATTCCAGGGAAGAGCTTCAATAATTCTAAGGTTGAATTTTGATCTAACAAGTAATAAGGTGTTTTACGGCCTTCTGGGTCCAGTTCATAAATTTTATTGCCATCATATTGATACTGGGCTTTACCTGTATTTTGGTCTATGATCAACACCTCGCGTTTTCCATCCGGCAAAGTATCGAGACTCATCCAGGCCTTTAAGTTGATGCCCTGCATAGGGGTGGGAATTTTAAAAGGAACATCGTCATAGCAAAGTTCAAACCATTTGTCTTGACCGTTGATGGCTACTTTTCTTTGCAATGCACCTGATTTGTTGATACTCTTTTTTGGCTGCAAAATGAGTCTGTAATCTAAGCCATTTTGCTGGAATTCAAAACGATTGCGATCGCCACTTGCAAATCCAGACAATGTCTCCGCGGTAAAGCAGCTTTTAAACACCACATTCCCCACTACTTCTGGCAAATTAGGACTTAATACCATGCCTTCCCTGTTGACAAAGCCTGTCAGTACATTTACGTTCATCAGTGTTTTTCTTGTTTTATCGGCCACTAGCGAAAAAGTTGGGTAATTAAGCTCCCAGTGCGAGAGTATCTTGCTAGCATCGACCCCGTAAGGTCCTATGAGATCATTCAGTGCTCCCCCTGTGCTTTTTCTGCTTGTGGATATTTCCAAGCCTTCTCTAAAATTTCTTTCATTGGCGCTTGAATTTTGGCGATGGTGTGATTTACGAGATGAAAAAAATAACTGTCTTTCGCTAAAGATTCACTATGATTTGCAAGATACACAATGGAAGAAATTAAGCTTACAATTTCATTTTTCCTAAGAAATTTTGTTTCTTGAATTTTAAGACCAAAACTTTCAGCATTAAACAAATGAAATTGGTAAAGAAACTCTTCATTTTGAGGTGTTTTTCCGGCCCCAGTCTGCAGCCTAGTTTCCAGATCTGCGATTATGGCTGGGACGCGTTCTTCGAGTTTGGCTAAGCTCTTTTTAAATGCGGTGAGGGCTGGTAATTTTGCGAGTTCTGGTTCAGGACCTTCTTCTGCAGTCAACAATGTTTGGTGAAACGAGAGTAAAAACTTGTAAAAAAACAAAATTTCTGGGCTTAGAATGTTGTCTTTACTGTACTTATCGATGCCTTCTTGCAGTAAATTTAAGACATTATCCAGCAGTTCTGGTGTTTTTTTCAACTGCTGTTCTAACAGTGGAGATTCAAATAATGTTAAGAAACTGTAAGATTGCAGATCTTTATCCAATAACACTTTGTATAAATGACTTTTAATAAAATCAAAAGCTTGGGTTACCTGAGTTTCTGGTTTAAGACGAATGTTCTTCAGCGTTCGCAGTAAGCCGACCTTATCGCTCAAAGTCTGTTCCATGGTTTCGACTTGAATGGTATTGCTTGTTTCGCTTCTTGTTTCAAGAGCTTTCTTGACATCGGGATTGACAATAAAAGTTTGCGTGTCAGCTAAAGAAGAGATTTTTTGATTTTGATACTCGTCTACAAAAGGATCAGTAATCAGACAGGCATATTCACCAGAGTCTTGCTGTATTAACTTTACGTTATACATTCTGAAATATCTTTCTTCATCTGGCACTGGACTATTAATTGCGCTTAATTTGCCTTGTAAAGATAAGTTATTAAGATGTCCCAGTTGCAGCATTTTCATGAGCATCGAAAAATCTTGAGCGAGCTTTGGAAATTCGGTACGAAACGATTTCGGATCTTCATCATATAACTGTAAATAGCAATAGAGAGGCTTGAATCGACTTTCTAGTTTATCGGCTTTTTTCATTTGCGAATCTTCAAAGCGGCATTTCCCGTTTTGTTTGAATTTTTTGAGTTCCGCTGCAAATATGCGCTCTAATTCTGCCTTGGTTTTCTCATCCAACAGCCAATAGAACATGCCGAGAGGAAATTCTTTTTCTACCCCCTCCTCCATAATTTTCTTTTCTTCGGCGCTGAGTTTACTGCCATATTTTTCGCGAATAAATAAGATTTTTTCGCGAAACTTGGGATCTAAAACCGTAAAAAAGGGTGAATTGAGATTGTTCCCAATAGATAGACCATTCTTTGCTAATAAATATCTTTTTGCTTTTATTGTAACATTCTCATTGTCCTTAAAATATGCTTGGAATATTTCTTCTCCCAGGATTTGTGCCAGCATAAAGGTGATTTGTCGTTCTGCAAAGGGCTTATCATCGATACGATTTACACTTTCGCCATAGAGATGTTGGAGGTCTCTGATAGATTTTAATACAATTTCCAAATCATCCCGGGACAATTTTGTCCAATTTGTTTTGTCATAGGGAAAATTCACGAAAAAGTCTTCGATTGCCTCTAAGTTTGCTCTATAGAAACCTGCTTCGAAATTATTCTTACAACTCGAGATAAACTCAAATATTTTCTTGGGATCAGCATCCCGGGGAGGGGGTGACGAAATCCAGGTCTTTTGCGATAGCTCTGAATTCTCGGCATCTTCAGTCTCTGCTGCTAGTGCTTCAGAGGCAATTGTACCGGTCAATGTTTTGTGAAGTGAAGGTTTCGCAGAAAGTTCTTCTGTAGGTTTCATTGGCTGGGCTATTTCAAGTCCTTTGGCACGATTTAAATCTTGATAGATGTGATTTATCAAGTCTTTCCCAAGTGCAATTCTTCTTTCACTTAAAACCTTAGGTTCTTTTTCGCTCAGGTCTTGCAGCAGTATGGCGAGGTTTTGTACCGCATAATTCATTTGTCTTTGTATAGTTTCATCTTGTAGAGTGCCTTCCGTTTTGTTTTTCTGATAGAATTCCTGTAAGCTATTGCGTAAAATTTCATAATGGATATCCTGATACTCGAATGGCGGCGAGAAAGGATAGCTGCTTAAAAAAGATTCAAATACTCGGAAAGAACATGTGCCTGATAATTGCCCTGTCACCCACTCTTTTGAATAATTAAAAGGGTCGACTTCTTGCATCCCTAAGTCTAAGACGGCTTTTCTAATACGAGCATACACTTTTTGGGAATCTTGGCCTGCATAATCAGCCACTGGAAGATATAGCGGCCTGATAAGACTTTCTATTACTGGAACCAAATTTTTTGGCATATCCTCAAATTTTCCAGTCCATGGGCATTGAAAGGCACGGACACTGGAATAATAGGTTTTATCAGCAAGCTTTTTCTGAGCGTGCATCTCTATACCAGACCCCATATTATGCACCAGAAATATCAGTTGTCCGTCTTCTATTTTTAATTCATAGAGCATGGCATGGCCAGGCATTTGGCCTATGCCTCTCCACCCACCGGGAATCAAAACAGATCCTGTACTTTTAAGTTCATTGAGAATGGTTGCATTGATTTCCTCAACCATTTTTTTAAGAGCAAGTGCTTTTCTTTCTGGCTCATTATAGGTATACTCACTGTCCTTGCTTGCTAAAAAACTATCTATCCTATCGTCGATCGCGAGAATAGTGTTGAATTTCGATTTGAGAGGCAACAAAGTTTCGGCATATTTTTTTTGATCTACCTCCGCGATACCAGGAATCTTAGTTGTACCATTCGCAATTCTGTGTATTAAATCGTTTAAATAACGCACATTGCGGGTCATGGTATCGCCTTGAATATTGGTTCCCTGAAAATTAGGATCGTTATGAATATTGCCAAAAAGACGAGCATCTAGTATGACAGTTTGTTTTTTTAGCTTGGCATAAATGGCGTTGATGTCTTGGATGGATTCTAGCTTCTTTTTTTGAACGATGTCTCTCGTCTGTTCGAAGGTTTTCTTTAAATTAAATTTGACATCAGCGGATAAGAATCTGTCTTCATCAATTTTTTCAAATAGTTTGGCTTCATCCTGCTTATTCCAGGGGATAGGCAAGGAAAAAATATCCAGAAAATCTTGCTCAGTATCATCACGCCTTCGATCCAAAGCTTGAAGAATAAAGGTTGCTTTGTCTTTTGGATCCTGGCCAATAGCATCCTCGATCATATTCAGGAATGTTTTATTCTTTGAGTGGTAGGCAGACACTAAATCTCTTACATTGAATGGGTAGGTTTTATGCTGGACCTCTTTTGAATAAGATTTATATATCTCATTGAGGTAGTGTGCGAGATCAGGTCTGTCATCTAGGATGCATTGAAGGAAAAGCTTATGAGCATGCAAATAATCGTAGAATTGAAACTGATAAGGGATTCTAAGATCAGCTTTATTTTTCATTCCTTCCTTCAATATATCATCAATCAAGTCGTATAATTTTTTCTTATCTTCTTCTTTTCGTGAATTTGTGATTCCTTCTAGAAGCTCGCCAATTGTACTCATTACTTCCCAACCTCTTCTGAAGGATGAATAATATTTTATTGTATCCAGAACCTCAAGTTTCTTGCTGGCAATCATCATTTTGAACAATTGATTTATAGATTCAATGTCAAGATCACTCTTCATCATATAATCTTCAAATAAAATTCTATTTTTTTTGTATGTTTCGTAAGCATCGGGTTCCTTGTCGCTGACAGGCTCGTTGAAAAAAAGTTCCTGTGCGATGATTCTGACATAGTGTTTAATACCAGTACCATGTTTTGTTTTAAATAGGTATTTCAAAAATCCCTCAAACATCTTTGTATTTTTATTTTGCAGCAAGCCTTGAATGAGAGGTTGAGAGAGTTCTTTCTCGAAGTTTGCCTTATATACAAAATCAGTGCGTTCATCAAAGGGAGCGTCGAACGATTCCTTTTGCAGATTGATAAGTTCTAGAAAGAGGTTCGTATTTCCTGAATTAACTGCTTTTATAAGCGGGAATTCTTTGGCATGATTACTTTTATAACAATCTTTGATATCTTTAACATCCGAAAAAAAATTGATAAGAAAATTTGCAAGCTCATCCGAAAGCTCTTTATTCATGCGCATTATCTGGTGTTGCAAAATATTGCGCGTCCGATCATATTCTGCCCTTCCAGTTTGTTGCAGAGACTCACTCCAACCCCATTCAGGGGCGCCCTTCAATTTAAGTAAAACTTGCAATGTTTTCAATTCTTCCAAAGTCTTACTTTCCAGCCATTTTTGAAATTGATCTTTGTCTTGGTATAGTTTCAAGAATTCCTGGTATATAATCTCTTTTGGATCAGTTGACATGCACCCTTCTCCTACCTTAAGGTGAGTTTCGGCCGCATATACCTCATTGATTTTTGGTAAATTTTCTTTGTAATAATTTGGATAATGAGTAATTATTTGGAAAAACTATGCCGAAAATCTAATTGTTTGACTTATATAAGGTTTAATTAGTTCAATGCGCGAAAAGAGCGTGATCTCATGTTCATTGGCGGTGGCTTTGGCAATTTATGGAATGATCCTGAAGAAGAACAAATGTTTTATGAAGGTTAAGGCGACGTTGAAATTGATGAATTGTTGTAGGCTTATTATATTATAGTTATATTATAGGGTAGAGAGGATGGTAGAAGATATGTTTAAAGCGAGAGGGGTTGTGGAAATCGCATTTAATACAATTAATGCAGTAAATCACTTCATACGGTAGATAACAGCAAATACAGTAGATCACTTCTTAGACTATGATAAGCAAAAACTTATTCCCCGCGCAGAACACGTTCATGCACAATATAATAATCTTCTGGGGAAGCATAGATGACAAGGACGTCGCCGGGCTCGATCACCATATCGGGAGTTGGATCGGAATAACGCGTGGAATCTCTCGTGAGGACTTTTACAACGAAATTAACATCTAGAGAATCGAGATCCCGAATTTTTTTACCGACTGCGTAAGCACTCTCAGGAATTGTGATGCTGTGCAAGCTTCTGCGGGCATTGGCTTCATCTTCCAAAAGAGTGGGATCGTCAATGCCTTTGAAAAAGCCTTGCATGATGCGATAGCGATCTGCGTGGATTGCACGGATCTTAAAGAGGATCCGTGACGCGGGTACGTCCAACATGAGGAGCAAATGCGAGGCAAGCATCAAGCTTGCTTCTAAGGATTCGGGAACCACTTCGGTTGCTCCGGCTTCCTGGAAAGTCTTCAGATTTGAATCATTTCGGGTGCGGACAAAGACTGGGACATCAAGCCGCAATGCTCTGATATGTTGCAGAGTTTCGAGTGCCGCTGGCTCATCGGCAAAACTGATGACAACCATTCTGGCTCTTGCAAGGCCAGCTGCAGCGAGTACTTCAGCTCGCCTGGCATCACCATAGAAAGCATGTTCTCCGGCCAAAGAACTTGATGAAATTCGGACCGGATCTAAGTCGAGCGCAATGGAGGGGATATTTTCTTGTTCCAAGAATCTGGTCAAAATCTGTCCGACACGGCCAAAGCCACAAATTATGACATGATCCTTTAGGGGGGCAGTGTGTGTTTCCAGTTGATAAGGATTGGTATCTTCTGCAGGCTGTGCGGTAGTCGGTTTGAAGATCCAATTTGCGATGTTTTTGTTATAACGAATTAAAAGAGGCGTGACCACTATGCTGAGTACCAAGGCCGCGACCACAATTTGACTTTGCTCCGGATCAATGAGTTTATTGTTGATGGCCACTGTCAGGACCACAAAACCAAATTCACCCCCCTGAGCTAAAATGAGTCCAGTACGAAAAGCCTTTGCCGGGGTGACTCGACTCACCAAACGCGTAAGTCCCATGATGAGCAAAGTTTTTAGGGCAATAAGTGCAGCTAAGAGCAGCAATACCCAATGCCAATGTTTTGGAAAAGTGGACAAATCAAACAAAGCACCAATGGTGATGAAGAATAGTCCAAGTAATACATCGCGGAAGGGTCTGATGTCGATTTCCACTTGGTGCCTAAATTCTGTTTCTCCCAGCATCAGGCCGGCCAAGAATGCACCGAGGGCCATGGATAAATCGAGTTTATGCGTGATCCAGGCCGCCGAGAGTGCCACCAAAAGAATTGCCAGCATAAAGAGCTCAGTTGAATGCGCTCTGGCCACTTCATGAAATAATGGCCGCAGCAGCCAGAGACCCGCTAAAGCCAAAGCGATACAAACACCAACGCCTTTCAGAAGGGCCCATAGGATGGGCATCAGTATCGGTGCGTCTCCGGATCCAGCCATGGCTGGAATGATGATCAGAAAAAGAACCGCCGCCAAATCCTGAAAGAGCAAAATGCTTATCGACAGTCGTCCGTGGATGGTATGCAATTCATGTTGTTCAGTGAGCTGTTTTGCCACCACTGCGGTAGACGAAAGTGCCAGGGCCCCAGCAGCGACAAACGCAGTTTTCGGATTCAGACCAAAATAGATACCTGCCGCCAAGGCAACCGCGGTGCAGACCAGGACTTGAATTCCTCCCAGGCCTAAAAGTGCGCGTTTCATCGTGAGCAATCGTGTCAACGAGAATTCAAGCCCGATGGTGAACATCAAGAATACAACGCCAAATTCTGCTAAGAGACTCAAGTCCTCTAGTCTTGGGATAAACCCTAATCCGCCGGGACCGATGATCATCCCGACAAATAGATAGCCTAGGATGGGGGGAAGATGAAAACGGCGGAACAGCGCCACGAAGGCGACTGCCCACCCGAGTAAAATGAGAATATATTCAAACGGTATCATTTTTGCCCTGACTCATATTTGGATCAAGGTTTGGATCACGATTCGGTTCAAGGTTTTTTTCGAGTTCTGCGAGCTTTTGCTCAAGCTGCTCGAGTTTTTCCCGGGTTCTTTCCAAGACTTTGGCTTGAATGTCGAATTGTTCACGGGTGACGAGGTTCATTTTGCTGAAAGCAAGTACCAACCCCCTTGAAAAATGCTCTTCAAACTCTTTTCGGAGTGCTTGTAACGGTGGAGGAAGGGATTCTGAAAATTGTTTGCTAAAATCCTGAAAAAACTTTGCAGTGAACATCTAACCAGACTATCATATTCAAACGAACACTACAAGAAAATGTAGGGATGGGGGGTAGTTAATGAACATGTTGTGGTTGTTGTCTTCACTTTCTGTGACATTCATCGTAATGTCCGCACTGTTTGCCTGGTATATTAATGTTGCGAAGACAGAATGATTATTCGCGTTTTTTACGGTCTTCGGATGGGGTGGGTTCACCGCCACCGATTAAAGCCCTATCGTGATGATCCCAATCTTCAGATCGAAACAATTCTAGATCTTAAGCCTGAAATCCTTAAGGCAGAAGGGATAAAAGTACTTGCCCTTGATTACGATGGCGTACTGGCTCCGCATGGAGAAGATGCCCTTGATAAGAATATAGTTAAATGGCTTAAAGAGGGTCGAGAAGTTTTTGGGGCCAATAATGTATTTATTTTGACAAATAAACCAACCCATCACAGAACTGAAATGTTTGCAGCGCATGGAATTCAACTGATCAAGGCAAAACGCAAGAAGCCCTATCCAGATGGATTACAACAAATTTTGTCACAAACCGGGATTTCTCCTGAGGAACTCTTGCTCATTGATGATCGCTTGCTCACGGGGATATTAGCCGCTAATATAGTAGGGGTTCAGGCAAAGTGGGTTACAAAACCCTTTATTAATCTATCAAAACGTCCTTTAACTGAGTCCTTCTTTATCGCATTGCGAAGCCTGGAACGGCAATTATTAAGAACTCAAAAAAAGAGGATCAAAAACAAGAGGAAAGGAAATAAAAAATGACTTTTGTTGTGACTGAGAATTGCATCCGATGCAAATTTACTGATTGTGTAGAAGTTTGTCCCGTGGATTGTTTTCGAGAGGGGCCCAATTTTCTTGTCATAGATCCCGATGAATGCATTGATTGTGCTTTGTGTGAGCCAGAATGTCCTGCAAATGCCATTCATTCCGAGGATGATGTGCCAGAGACACAGAAGCAATTTATTGCATTGAATGCAGAGCTTTCCAAAAAGTGGCCGGTGATAACTACGAACAAAGGCGGATTGCCGGATGCGGAAGAGTGGAAGGATGTGCCCGACAAGTTAAAGTATTTAGAGAAGTAGCAACAAAACCCAAATGCACTGCCCAGGAACGCCCATCTTTGGGCAATCTCGCGTTAAAAATTTAACAAAATTTGCTCATTTACTATTTGTAAACTCCGCTATTTTGTTAAATTTTTAACGCGACCTTGCCTCAAAGTCTTCCCGTTTTGACTACATTTAAGCGGGAAACCTTGAACAGTATTATTTAACCATTAATGGCGGGGTTTTTTGGACTTGGGCGAGTGCTCATGAACTTGACCATCTTCAACTTTAGCACCCGATTTTTTTTTATGAGTATGTTCATATGGGTGCTCATGCGCATGCTTGTGCTCATGTTCTTCTTTATGTCTTCTCTTTTGATGCAACATCATTTTGGGTGCTTCTATGGCTGCTGCTTCTAATCTCGGTTCTGGCATGGCTTTATCTCGAATTGATCTTCTAAGCTTCTGATAATCTTTTACAAGCTTATCTTCCCATTCCATCCGATTTGCTAATATCTCTCCAATTTGTGATATATCTCTGGAGAGTTGTGCTGCCTCAGTCGGATTTGGATGGCCGTTGTAATTTTCATAATTGTCATTAAAATCAAGAGCAGCGAGAGAAGATTGCAATATGTTAGAAAGAGCGGCATGATCCAATTCAGTATGATTTGATGAAATACTGGCTTGTGCTGCTGCAATTTTTTCGAAGATTCTGAAATGGGCTGACAGAACATAATCAATTAATAATTGACAGAAGGTTTGTAATTGTTGATCACTTACTTTGCCTTCTTTATTTTGGGTTAGGCATAAGTCACTATATGAGACAAGCAATGCCTGACGTTCTAGCTGCCACTGCGTGATCAACCGATCCATTTGAATCCAGCGTGACCTATTTGAATCCTTTTGCAAGACCAAAATATTGTATCTCCTAGTTTCAAATTGAGCACTCATTTATTGAGTTAAAGACAAGCTTTGCACTTAGTCAAGTTTATCGGCCGCGAATATGGAATCTTTTTAGGATTCCAGCACCAAATTTTGTAAGCCTAGGCTTAAGAATGCATGAGAAAAAGACTTAAGTTCTGTAAGAATTTTCCCTTCCGGAACTTTCTGTAATTTGTAACATATTGAATTTTAAAAAAAATTAATGAATAAGCGCAATTTCACAATAAAAATTTAAAAATTTTGCCTTCTTTTTATGGTCTTGTGAAAGTTATTGGATTTGATATTCTAAAACTGTATCTATGGATGGAAGCAAGGGATTGGCCATAGGATTTGGCTGACAAGGATTGTCGACCTAATATTTTAGCAGGGATGAAGACTTTAAAGAAGGGCGGTTAAATCCGCCCTTTCTTTGTTTGCGAAAAAAGATAAGCAGAATATAAAAGTAAAATAATAAAACCAATTAAAGACCATTCAGCCAAAGAAAGCCCTAATAAAATAAAAACATCTTTAGCACATTCACCAGAACTGACAATGCTTTCTCGAAACGAATCAAACGCAGAATGAAATTGGAGCAGTTTCTCAAAACCAGCGGTACAAGAGGGAACTTCCGATTTAGGTAGATTTTGAATCCAAATCTGTCGTCCCGAAATCAAAAACCCAAGCAAAGTGAAAAACATCGCCAGTGGAATATAGACATAGTGACTCACACGACTACTGTTGTGTAGCAAGGCAAGGAAAAAGATTATCGCTGTCAGTATTAACATATAGCGTTGTAGCAAGCAGAGGAAGCAAGGCTTCAGATGAAAACCAAATTGCAATGCATAGGCTCCGAGAAGAAGGAATGCGCACATCAAAAAGCCGCCAAGCAATAAATTGCGTAAATGAATGAACATTTGATTTTTCATATCGATATTTCTTAACATTTTTTGTTAAATTTCCTAAAGTCTCAGTCTCTCAAAGTCGAAATCGTCCTAAAAAAACGCTTGATGCAGGTCCTGTCAAAGTCACGTATTCTCTATCAGGAGACCAATCAACGATCAAATTTCCATAAGGAAATTGCACATGGACTGGATTATCCAAGAGCTTTAATCTGATTCCTGCTACAGCGGCGGCGGCGGCTCCACTGCCACAGGCAAGAGTCTCTCCCACCCCGCGCTCCCAAACACGCAGTCGAATGGTATTTCGATTGAGAATTTGCATAAATTCTACGTTGGTTTGGTTAGGAAATAAGGGATGCTTTGCAAGTAATGCACCCAATTTCTTAACGGGTGCAGTATCAATATTTGGCACCGCGATAATAGCGTGTGGATTGCCAAACGAGACAACAGAGAATTCTACGATATGTTCTTCGATATTAACGCTATAAATAAGCGATTGCTGCTTAGCTAGGAATGGAATGTCTTTGGGATTGAAGCTTGGCTTACCCAAACTCATTGTTACTGAATCATCTGCTTCAATCTGAAAATAAATAGGTCCTGCTAGGCAATCTGCCTTAAATGAAGCATCCATCACAAATCCAGAATCATAGTAAAAACGCGCAGCGCAACGAGCCCCATTGCCGCACTGTTCTACTTCTTGTCCATTGGCGTTATAAATTCGATAAAAAAATTCTGAATCTTTATGGATAGGAGGTTCAATGATCAGCAGCTGATCGCAGCCTATTCCTAAGTGCCGATCTGCTATTCGTTTGATTTGTGAACCATGGAGCCTAAAGCTTTGTGTAATAAGATCGATGACCACGAAATCATTTCCAAGTCCGTGCATTTTTGCAAAATTAACCAGCATGCATTATTCCGCGTTTCATGTCGTTTAATTTAAAGATACGATTTTTTTCTAACATCCAGTATCTAAGATCTATCGAACATCTAGAATTTAGCATCGAGTTTCTAGATATTCGATTTCTAGGTACTAGACTTCTAGATACTAGAATTGTAGTGTTTCAGCACTCAGTCTTCCAGTATGATATCAGATTGATCCACTTCTGGCGCAGGAATCGGGGCCACTTTAATAGGCGGCGGCGAGCCAGGCAGATACAGTGGACCGCTTTGACCACAGCCAGAAAGAGCAAGGGTATGACCATATACCAAAAGGAAACATAAAAAGTGTCTATAGTTTTTCATTTGGATACCTCGATTTGGTCTTTATCAGTGGATTCTCGCCTCCACCCGCGGAGGCGGGAATCCATGATTAATCTAGTATTAATTGCACATGGCATTACTATAACGAATTCGTCATAAGTTAGCCCAGCCTACAGAGCTAGTCGCTTGACATGTGCATAATATCAGGTAAAATACCCTGATGAAAACTGAGAATGAGAAAATAAGTAATCTTCAGAAAACTAGCTTGCTCTTTAGTGGTGTAGATAATGATATTGGATCAGAACCAGACTGTCATCGTAGTATAAAAAGTTTTGCTTGTCGGGGAAGTAAACTATCCCCCTCGCTTGAGAAAGTTTGGGAAAGAACTTGGCCTCACTTTGGGTTAAACCAAAATTTTATCCAAGGGCCACAAATTCAAGGATTTCAAATTCAAGGACCTCAAATCCATGGGTGTCAACAAAAACCTCAAAAGAGAGAAGGAACTAGAGAGGTAACTAAAATAACAGAACTCATAACAGACTTCATTGACCCCGCCCAAATTTTTAAGCGGGAATCGCAGAAAATTTTAGAAATTGGATTTGGAAATGGAAGATCTTTAGCGCAAATGGCAGCACAATCACCGAAGAAAGATTTTATTGGTATTGAAGTTTATAAACAAGGAATAGCTGAATTATTAAATCTCATCGAGAAAATGCAACTTTCCAATATCCGGATTTTTTGGGGGGATGCGGCATATCTATTGAATTCCATAAAAGATGATTCCTTAGACGGCATTCAAATCTATTTTTCTGATCCCTGGCCGAAAAACCGCCATCATAAAAGGCGTTTAATACAGCGCAATTTTGTGGCGCAAATAGCCTCCAAATTAAAAAACAGCGGCTATTTTCATTTGGCAACTGATTGGAAGGATTATGCAAATCACATGATGTCAGTTATCTCAAATAATACCAAATTTAGAAATGTTGCAGGGCATACACAATTTTCAAGCAGACCTGATTACCGGCCCATTACAAAATATGAACAACGTGGCATCCATTTAGGGCACCCTTCCTGGGATCTTATTTTTGAACGACAGCTATAACCTATAATAAATAAGACCTTTATTAATAAAATCGCAAGAATCGTAAGAATCGCCAGACGGGAGATAGCTGCGTGCCGCCTCTAACCCTCACCCTAAGCCAGGACATGGTCATTACCCTATGCATTTTGGCATTTACCATTGTCCTCTCTCTGTCCAATTTTATCCGGGTGGATGTGGTTGCTGTCTTAGTTCTTGTTGTCATAGGGATTACTCGACTGCTGCCGCCTGAGCAATTATTTTCTGGCTTTTCCAGTGAAGCAGTGATGTCAATGATTGCTGTCATGATCATAGGAGCAGGATTAGAAAAGAGCGGAATTGCGTCGAAAGCTTCGCGATGGATTTTAAGTATTGGTAAGGAGCATCCCGGGAAAATTAGCACAGTTCTCATGATCACCTCTGGGTTTCTTGCTGGCTTCATGAGGAGCCTTGGCACGGTTGCATTGCTATTGCCCGTTGTGACGAGGATTACAGCACGCACTGGTATCCCGAAATCAAGACTTTTGATGCCCGTTGCATTTTGTTCCTTGCTGGGTGGGACATTGACGATGGTAGGATCGGGACCGCTTATTTTGCTGAACGGTCTGTTAAGAAATGCGCATGATTATGTTTCTTTGAATACTCCAATAGAATCATTACATTTTTTCTCGGTATTTCCACTCGGTATATTGTTCATCATGCTGGGTGTTTTGTATTTCTCCACCATCGGCAAGAAACTCTTACCCTATGAACCCAGAACTTCTATTTATAGCGGCACCACCAAAACCCATTTTTTAAAAACATATGGAAAAGGCGGCGATATTTTTGAATTAAAGATTCTCGCGCAAAGCCCTTTGGTAAACATGAGTTTGAGCGATTTTGAAAAAAATCTCAATCTCTCCTGCTCGGTAATTGCAGTGATGCAAGGAAATGAACTGCACTTCCCTCCTCTCCGCAGAACTTCAATGCTGGCTAATTCTGTTATTGCGATTATTGGCATTAAGGAAGATGTCAAGGAATTTGCGGAAAAGTATCATTTAAGACTCTATCGAAAATTAAATGTCTTCGGAGAATTACTGCACCCGATGCGAGCTGGGTTATCCGAAGCAGTTATCCCGCCAAGCTCTCAATTAATTGGCAATGAACTGCGCGAACTTCATATGCGCAGAAATTACGAACTCTTGGTGCTTGCACTCTATCGCGAACAAAAAGTATATCGAGGTGAAGAACTTCGCGATCTTATCATTCGTTCCGGAGACACCTTGGGAATTTTTAGCCGCTGGGAAGCTCTTGCAGATTTCCACAGCAATCCTGATTTTGTTGTGTTGACCACAAGTTATCCGCGTGAAATCATTCGTCCCAAAAAAATTGGCTATGCCATATGCTTTTTTTTGCTGGCAATCATTTTGATTGTGACTGGGACTTATGCTGTTTCCGTAGCGCTTTTGATCGGAGCTGTCGGTATGATAGGAACCGGCGTGTTGACGATTGATGAAGCGTATGAATCGGTAAGCTGGAAAACAGTATTTTTATTGGCAGGACTGATTCCGCTTGGATTAGCAATGCAGTCCACCCAGACGACAGACTGGATCATCCAACACACCATTCACCTTTGGGAACCCCTGTCCCTTTATGTCATACAAGGCTTGCTCGCTATATTAGCCATAGTATTCACCTTCGTTCTTTCTGGTGTCGGCGCAACCGTTGTTCTCGTTCCCGTTGCGATGGAGCTTGCGACGCGCATTGGCACCGATCCCAAGATTTTTGCATTGATCGTCGCGGTTGCTTGTTCAAATACTTTCATCATGCCGATGCAACAAGCGAATGCTCTCGTCACAGGGCCCGGCAACTATCAAACCAAAGATTTTCTGAAGGTGGGATCCGGTTTGACAGTGCTGCATTGGATTGTGATGTTGGTTGGCATAAATCTGATTTTTTGAGCAATATTTGAGGTGCGCACTTTATTTTAATATAATGAAATATAATTATACTTATGAAGTAAACCCAAGGAAGGGAATGGATTATGTTTATTAAATATTTAGAAGTAGATGGATAATAAAGGGGGATACTAATATGTCATCAGAGCTACAGACCAGACCTCTGGACAGAAAAGGAAATGAAGAGAGTCTTTCTATTCAAGACGAAGATAGTATTGTAACAGGATTTTTAGAACAGGCTAAGCTTTATATAAAAGATGGCAAAAATCCCTTTTTGGTCATAAGAGATTTTTTATTGAATCCGGGAACAGATTTTCTTGTTAAAAAGTTAGTTTTAAAAGCTTTTATTGAAGATCCTGAAATTAAACCATATCTTGTTCAACCATACGGTTCAGCAGATGGTCGAACAGTACTTTCGGATGCAATACTTTCAGGAAATAAAGCAGTATCGAATTTATTATTTAACCAAGAATGGGACTTTCTATCTACTTTAGGGGTAAGTAATCCTCCACCTCCAAAAGATGATGAACCTGTTACCATTTTTATAAATGCTATAAAACCAGAGCTTGCAAAATCACCTCCAGTTCGTAAAACCATAGAGGATCAATGGAAAAAAATTATTGGAACTGACCATGAGGCGGGCCAAGTAGCTCTTCGAAGGATTTTAAAAGGTATAATGATATCGGATAATGAAAAGCGACTACTATGTAGAAACTTGCCCCCAGAATTTAAAGAATACTTAAAAAGTAAAAGTACATTACTTACTGATCTTATTATGCAGGGCGATTACAATAGTGCAAAGTTTCTAATAGATATAACCGGGAAAAACCTCAATATTCCTACGATGTTTTCTGCACAGACGTTACCTACTCTACCAGTTCCACCCACACAAGGGATGGTCCGGATAGCATGGAACGCTCGACCTAGCGATTATGAAAATAACCGAACAGAGGAGCTTCAGAAGAAATTAGGCGAGAAACAATTGGATCTGGATGCCATCAAAAATCTAATTGCTGAGGGAGCAAGTGTCGGGTTGGCAGTTGAAAAACTTTTAGACAGTGCAAGGACGGATGATGAAATAGTGAATATACTAAAAATGCTAAAGAACTTAAGCACTTCTTTAGAAAAAGATTATTTTAATCAATTCTATATGGACAGAGAAGGAAATAGAAAAACTCTTTTATATATGGTTGCCTATAATGTAAGTATTAAAAATAATATAGATAAAAATATCAAATTATTTGAAAAATTAACAACAGAATATGGCGTTAGCCTTTCTAATGCTGTGTTAATTATGCCGAATAATGAAGTCAAGACTTTACGAACCTTAAATATATCAAAATTAATAAAAGATAAAATCAGTTTGCAGGCATGGCATGAATTATGCAAAAATGAGAAACTTAGTCGTCCGAAAAGAATAGAAACCCGAATCAGAAAAATGGGGCATATACTTGGGTTTGAGAAAGAAATTACGTTGCGGCCACCATTAGCTAAAAACGAGGAAATGATAAAAAGTTGGGGAGGAGGAAAAAGTTCTTATCTGCTCAGTTCTTTAGAAAGAATGATAGGATTATCAGAACAACCTGTTTCAGAACCTGTATCTGCAAGCGTGGCTACCGCGCAAAGCGGGAGCATTGCTGTAAGGGATGCTACTAGTAATGTTGAAGGATTTCAAAGAAACTATTTTACCAAAATACTGAATTTATTTTTAGTACAAGATAAAATCTATGAGCTTGATGATGCTGAAAAAAGTCATCAGATAGCTAGTTTGCATGTGACACAGGATATAATTCCAGTTCGAATATCACTTCCAAAGCACGTAATCCAAGGATTTACTTATAAAGGTTATTATTTAGAATGTAATCGGGGTCGAGCGACCGATGAGGAAGTCGAGAATGAAAACGACCCAGTGTTAAGTGTTTATGCCGTAGATAATGTCACACCAGAAAAAATTTTTAATTTCATCAAAGAAGACCATCCGAATTTTACAAAATTATCTGAATCAAGAAAAGAGAATATTTTGCTTGGCAGTATGCCACATAAAGTAAATTTCAATATGAAACCTCAAAATTGGGGCACATGCGCTGTTGTTAATCCGAAATCCTCTGTAATAGGTATGCTATATCTTTTGCATTTAGAAACATTATTACAGAGTTCAAAAAACCTAACCGTCATAAAAAACCTAGAAACCTTGTCAACAAGAGAACGAAATAAACCACCACTTTTGGGTGCGGAAATAGCAGCAATTGAGGCACTCAAGAAAGAGGCTCAGGATTTCGCACACAAAGAATATAAAAAATTTACCAGCCTTATGAGAGATATGGAGATTGATGATTTTGTAAATGATTTAAAAAATTGCCGTGAGGATGAATCCCATGTTTACGAACAACTAATCTCGGGATATCTTCAAGCCCATCATGGGCAGGAAATATCAAAGGAAGGGAAACCGCGAGATAAAACAAAAATAGAAAGTGAATTAATGAGAGCAAAAAAAATAATAGACGCTCTCAGTGAAAAGAAAATAATGATGGAAAATCTTATGAAAAATCCAGCGTTTTGTGAAGCACTTGCACAATTAAATGATGGATTTAAAAAATACGGAATAGATACAAATAATAGAAATACTCCTGAGTTTTTAGATAAAATTAGGGATAATTTATTTAGAGAAATAGGAGAGGGGAAAACAGAAAAGCGTACGCTTTTTCTTCCTAGAGTCATTGAGCTGATTAATGGTTATGAAAACTTTGAAAGAAATAATTCCGGTATAAGCCTAGACAAAAACAAAAAACTATTAATGGAGCTAAGAGAAGTGCTGGTTCAGGAAAAAAGTTGTTGGGACAATTATTGGGATGGTGGTAAAAAACAAGAAAATCAACTACCACATTATTCAGCAGCACGAACAAAAACTGAACAATTCATTCGCGAACAAATAAAAGCTTTTTCCTCCACACCTTCATTATCAACTCCAGCAAGTGATAGTGCATCGCCTTCAAGAACTGGCTCTATTGCAGCTGAAACACCAGGACAAGTAACAATACATACCGAACCAGAGGCATCACGTCAATCACAAGCGCACATTCTAGGGCAACTTCAAGCGATGCTAACACCGTCATCATCTCCACCACAGGTACAAGATCAGCAGGCAGGTCCACCTATACTCACTAGGGCACAAATGGAAGGAGCGGGGTCATCAGGACAGCAGGCAAGTCCAGAGGCAAGATCTGAGTCACGTCCAGCAGCTGTCGAAGCTGGACAAGCTTCATCTTCTACAGAAGCAGTAAAACCAGATCCAAGTCCAGCAGCTGGCGATGCAGCAAGAGCTTCTAATAAAGAATCACCTCGCGCTCGTTAAGGTTGTACGCAATAACGTTAGGGCATGAATAGTTGAAGTAACTCATTTAAAAATCTACGGCCCAATGTGGTTGGAGTAAAGTAATTATTAGTCTCCTTGAGTAATCCTTTTTCTTTAGCTTGTAGAAGTGATGTCTTAATACAATCAATATTTATACCGGTGCGTGCTTGAAAAAGTTCCTTTGTGAAGCCTTTGCGTAAACGTAATGCATTCAGCAGAAATTCAAAGGGGATTTCATGGGCGCTGACTTCTCTAATTTCTGCAATGAAATCATTTTTGAGATCGTGAGCTTGCCTGTAACTATTTGGCATCCGCTTTTTAGAATAACGAATGATAGAAAGATCAGTTGCAGTTATTTTACCATGTGCGCCAGCGCCAATCCCGATGTAATCTCCAAATTCCCAATAATTTAAATTATGGAGGCAATGGTGGTCTGCTTGTGCAAAAGCCGATGTTTCATAGTGATCGAATCCGGATTCTTGGAGTAATGCAGTTCCTGCCTGCTCAATTTCAAAGATGTGATCGTCATCGGGGAGAACGGGAGGTTTTGAATAAAAAATAGTATTCGGTTCGATGGTAAGATTGTACCAAGAAAGATGGGGGGGAGAAAAAGACAGAGCTGTTTCGATATCTGAGATTGCATCATGCAGAGATTGATGAGGTAAACCATACATGAGATCAAGATTAAAGCTTTGTAAGCCTGCATTGAAAGAAGAATGGAGGGATTCGATTGCCTTGAATGCTTCTTTATGGGAATGAATTCTGCCTAGGGATTTTAACTGATGTTCTTGGAAGCTTTGCACTCCTAAGGAAACGCGGTTGATACCGGCAAGTGCATAATCTTTAAAATGACGATGTTCTACAGTGCCAGGGTTTGCCTCCAAAGTGATTTCTGCCTTCTGTTTTAAGTTCAAGGTTTTTTGCACCATGCTCAAAATTGCTTCAATGCTATGAGGAGAAAAAAGACTTGGAGTTCCTCCGCCAAAGAAAATTGTTTCAATCTCCCGGTTTTGCACTTTTGGCAATTCATGCTGTAGATCTTGTTTCAGAGCCTGAATGTAATCAGATTCTGGTAGATTGCCAGAAATGGCATGGGAATTGAAATCACAGTAAGGACATTTTTTAACACACCAGGGGATATGAATATAAAGACTGAGGGGGATATTTAGGGAATTACCCTGGATTTTCGATGCGGTTTTCAGTATATCAAGATGAGTTATCTTAGAGGATGACATCTAGAACCTCATTGTCAACAATTTCTGATCCTTCTACTCTTTCTATTGACCGCTGTTTTGATGCCCTCTGTTTTAATTCTCCTGACTTTAAAACCGACTCTGTCCCGCACTCGAGAAGCTTGCCATTTCTGATTTCTAGAACCCGATTCATCAGGGGAAATAGGCATTTCCGATGCGAAACCACAATGATCGTTTCAATTTTTTGAGACAAATGCGAGAGAATTCTCGTCTCGCCTTCTATTGTAAGTGATTGCAATGTTTCATCACACACCAAGATATTTGGATTTTGTAAATAGGCACGAGCCAGTGCGACGCGCTGTTTTTCTCCGCCAGAGAGTCTGATGCCCATTTCTCCGATTCGGGTGTGTAAGCCGTGTTTTAATTGTCGGATGATGGAATCAATTTCCATAAGTTCTATGGCCTCATCCAGCGCTTGCTTTGAAATCTTTGCAGTGCCGTGACTGAGATTATCATAGAGGCTCAAGTTGAAAAGTCTGAGATCTTGGGGGATACAATGAATTTTTCTGGCAAGTAATGCCTCGGAATAGTGCTGTAGAGGAATTCCATCGATAGTAACTTCCCCCTTTGAAGGCTTATAAAGCCCGCCAAGGAGGCAGGCGAGAGTCGATTTCCCTGTACCATTCTCTCCCATGATCACAAATTTCTCACCTGCTTTGATGTGATAGGAAAGCCCAGAAAAAATGGGAGAGCGATCATCATATTCAAATGAAATATCCTTAAGTTCAAGGCCGCGTTCTCCTGTGCTCTGACTCAAAAACCCATGCGCTGTTTCAGTTTTCTTAACATCCAGTTTTGGAATGTCAAAAATTTTAATTATCTTACTGATGTCGATGGTTGCCTCGGCCATTTGCCGAAATTCTATCGATAATTTTTTTAAGGGAAGGAATGCTGCAATAAGTTGGCCTTTTATTAAAACAAAATCTCCTAAAGTAAGGGTACCTTGCTGGATAGCGACAATCGCGGCATAAAGGATGATCAATAAGGTTAATCCCAACAGCATGCCAATGAATATATGGACCAAATGCAAGCGTGTATTGGAACGATACCAGAGTCTGGCTTCTTCATCGAGCAAATTTTGAATGGAATCCATTTCAAAACTCATGGAGGGTCGAATAATTTTAGTATTGGCGATGCTATCATTGACCCGCATTGTGACAGTATCACTGATTTCCCAGGCTTGTTCTCGAGCTCGCATATACCACTGGGTTCCCTTATAAAGACTGGTGATGCAAATTAAATAGCTAGGAATTAAGAGCAAGCCTAACCAGCCAAGTTTTAAAGTAACAAATGCAGCTATTAATAATTTTATGGTGGTTGGAAAAGCCAAGAGAAAAAGAACTCGGAAAAAATTCCGACTGCTCATACTGATTCTTTTTATGCAGCTTAAGACCTCTGGCATTGAGAGTGTTTGATAGGATTGCAAGGGAATTTTATGGATATGATCAACTACTGCGCGAGTAATACCGCGGATGCTGTTATTGATGCAGGGGAAAAATATGATTTCCTGAGCATGTTCTGCAATTTTTTCGAATGTCCAAAAAATACAAAGGAGTATGAGGCTCACAGCGAAGCTTGCAGCAAGACTAACCGTGAGTGAATCTACTATGTTTTTAGCAAAATAAGGCACGAGGCTTGAAGCGATAATATCCAATATGATGAGTGATACTGCAGCTCCGCAACGTCTTCGCGAGGAAGCATTACTCGTCAGATGCGGGATGAATAATTGGAAAGTTTTTTTAAAATTATTAAAATTGAAGCTTTGGCTCATAATTGCGGAATTAGCTTGATTAGTTGGATTAATTGTATTAAAGATGAATACCCCTAGATTTAGAACACAGACCCGAAATTAGCATAATATTTAGAAAAAAACAATAAGATTTGAATGAAATTTATCCATAAATGACTAGTAACTGTTCAAGGTCTCCCGCTTGAAATTAGTCAAAACGGGAAGACTTTTAGGCACAAAACGGCAGGACAGCCTTTTTGGGCGCACCTACTGGTGCGCCCGAAGGGTGAGCGCCATGGACGGCGCGAGTCAGAAGATGGGCGTTCAGGGGCAGTGCCAGGAGGTTGCTTAGTTTGAATCAAAATGATGGCTGATTTCTTCCCCTCGCTCCTTTGTGGCTTTCAGGGCATTTTTGAGAATATTTATAATCCCGCCTTTTTCCAGAGATTCAAGCCCTCTTTCCGTAGTGCCTCCAGGTGAAGCCACACGCTTTATCAGTAAGTCTAACGGGATATCACTTTCTAAAGCCATACGAGATGCACCAAGCGCAGTTTGCAGGGTCAAAATTCTTGCAGCATCTCTGGAGAGTCCTAACTCTAGAGCAGCTTCTTGAAGAGCTTCCATAATATAGAAGAAATAGGCAGGTCCAGATCCCGATAGTGCGGACACAATTTCCATTTCATGTTCATGAGCCACCCAAACAATAACGCCAACCGCACGAAGAATGGATTCTGCCAAGTTTCTTTGTTCATCACTGGTTTTGCTATTGGCATAAAGCGCTGTAGCACCTGCACGTAATAGTGCCGGGGTATTGGGCATCGCTCTGACGATCGGAATCTCTGCACCAAGCCATCGATTGAGCTGAGTTGTGGTGATGGCTCCAGCGATGGAGATAATCAAAGGCTTTTTCGTATCTGTAATAGCTTTGATATCTTGTGCAACTTTTTTTATGTCTTGAGGTTTAATAGCAAGTACCAGAACATTTGCTTTCTCTGCAGCATCGGCATTAGATTTTGAAACATTGATATGCAGTTTGGATTTGAATCGCTCCAGTTTTTCTGGATTAGGATCGGATACCCAGATGTTTTGTTTTTCAAACCCACTGTCGATGAGTCCTGTAATGAGACTTGTCGCCATATTGCCGCCACCAATGAAGCTGATGATAGTGTTTTCCATACTCTGATCCTAATTTTGAACTTTGTTAGTATCTATAATTCTATCATAAAAGTGGCATAAACGTGGATAGGGGGAAGGAAAAGGGTTAAATCTGACCACTTCTTGCGCCAAATAAAGCGGTTCCAATCCGAAGCATTGTAGAACCCTCCAAGATTGCAGCCTCAAAATCTTGCGACATTCCCATGGATAAAGTATCCAGAAATGGATAGCTGCTTTTAAGCGATTGGAATAGTTCATAACATTTTTTATAGGCACTTCGTTGTTGGTCAAGAGTTGCAGAGGAAATATTCTCTTGTAATATAAACATCAGCCCTCGAATTTTAAGTCGTTCTAGTGGCATCAAAGCATCTATAAATTGAAATAGTTCTGTTGACAATACACCCGCGGGATGAGTGATTTCAGGCAAGTTTACTTGAACACAGATATTTAAGGGCTTTTTTTCTTTTGGTCTTGCATCATTGAGCAGCTTTGCATGCTTGAAGGTCTCGAGACTTTGAACAAAATCGAAATGGGTAGCAATATCTTTGGTTTTATTAGATTGAATTCTGCCAATAAAATGCCAGTACAGATTTTTTGTATCTAACGATAGATTCATATCTTGATTTACATCTTGATGTACATCTTGAGAAAGTTGTCGAATCTTCAGGATTGCCTCTTGCACATAATTTTCTCCAAAATTTCGAATGTCTAAACTTATCGCTTTCTTTATTTTTTCAAGCGGCTGTCCTTTGCTGACAGCTACTACTGTGATTTTATCTTTTGATCGTGAAGCTTCAGCCTTAATCTCTTCGATTTTATTAAGTAGGGATTGAATCTGCTTATTTAACATCGTAGTTTCCAAATTTTATTGTTTCTGTCATTACACTAGGAGTGTTTGCGAAATTCACTGTAACTACTTGTAGCTCATAGTTTGTAGGCTCATAGGTCAGATTTGCAGAGACTATACTTATATAGTTAATTAACATAAACAAGGGACCCTAAATGGACATTACAGAACTACTCGCATTTGGTGTAAAAAATAAAGCCTCGGATTTGCATTTGTCTGCAGGTATGCCTCCCATGATTCGGGTTGATGGGGATATGCGAAGGATTGACCTACCACCACTAGATCACAAACAAGTGCATGACTTAATTTATCAAATTTTAACAGATAAACAACGAAAAAATTATGAAGAATTTTTAGAAACAGATTTTTCGTTTGAAATTCCTAATTTAGCACGGTTTCGCGTCAATATTTTTAATCAACATCGGGGCGCAGGAGGCGTATTTCGTACTATTCCTTCCCACGTCTTAAGCTTAGAAGAATTGAATGCTCCCAAAATTTTCAAGGATGTCTCTGATAATCCGAGAGGCATCGTTTTGGTGACGGGGCCGACCGGTTCCGGTAAGAGTACCACGCTCGCAGCAATGATTGATTATATCAATGCAAATAAGAATGATCACATCATCACCATTGAAGATCCCATCGAATTCGTTCATGCCAGCAAAAAATGTCTTATTAATCAACGAGAAGTCTTTCGAGACACGCGGGGGTTTGCAGAAGCATTGCGCTCAGCCTTGCGAGAAGACCCTGATGTCATCTTGGTGGGTGAAATGCGCGATTTAGAAACAATACGGCTTGCGTTGACGGCTGCAGAGACGGGTCATTTAGTCTTTGGCACGCTGCATACCACTTCTGCCGCTAAAACCATCGATCGTATTGTGGATGTGTTCCCTGGAGAAGAAAAGGAAATGGTTCGCGCCATGTTGTCTGAAGCCTTAAGAGCTGTAATTTCTCAAACATTACTCAAGAATTTAGCAGGAGGAAGAATAGCGGCTCATGAAATAATGATCTGTACGCCAGCGATACGTAACCTTATCCGCGAGGCAAAAATAGCTCAGATGTATTCAGCGATACAAACAGGAAAATCTGTTGGCATGCAAACTTTAGATCAAGCTTTGCAAGATTTGGTTCAAAAAAATCTTGTCAGCGCAAAGGATGCGAAAGCAAAAGCAGAGAATAAAGATTTATTTAATTAGATGAGGTCATCATGTCTTTGAATGATTGGCTAAAAAAAATGATAGAAAAAAAAGGCTCAGATCTCTTCTTGACCGTTGGAATGCCGCCAAGCATTAAAGTACATGGATCAATTGTGAAGATCTCTGAAGAGCCGCTCACGGCTGATCAAATTGACGCAGAAATAAAATCAATGTTGAATGAGCGAGACGTCCAAAAATTCCAAGAAACTCACGAATTAAATTTTGCCATTTATCGTCCCGAGTTAGGACGTTTTCGAGTGAGCGCATTTCAGCAGCGTTTACAACACGGCGCTGTATTGCGGCGTATTGAAACAGAGATTCCAACCGTCGAAGCATTGAATCTTCCGCCAATCTTAAATGACTTTGCCCTAGTGAAGCGCGGTTTGGTTCTTTTGGTGGGCGGCACTGGCACAGGAAAGAGTACTACGCTTGCTGCAATGATTGGGCATCGCAATGAAATGGCGAGCGGCCATATCATCAGTATTGAAGATCCAATCGAATTTATTCATGAGCATCGAAAATGCATCATCACACAAAGAGAGGTTGGCATCGATACAAATTCCTTCGAGATTGCTTTGAAAAACTCCTTACGCCAGGCCCCCGATGTGATATTAATTGGTGAGATAAGATCCAAGGAAGTCATGCAATATGCTCTTGCTTTTGCTGAGACCGGGCATCTTTGTTTGGCTACTTTGCATGCAAATAATGCCAGTCAAGCCTTAGATAGGATAGCAAGCTTTTTTTTAGACAGCCAATTGAAGCAATTGTGGATGGATTTATCGCTGAATTTGAAAGCAATTGTGGCACAGTTAATCATTCCCACCAAGGATGGCAGCGGGCGGGTTCCTGCGGTTGAGATACTCATCAATACGCCAGTCATTTCAGACCATATCAGGAAAGGTGAAGTAGATGTCCTAAAAGAATTTATGTCGAGATCTACCGAGCTTGGGATGCAAACTTTTGATGATGCTCTCTTCAGGCTATACATTGATGGCAAGATCAGCTATGAATCGGCATTGAAGTATGCTGATTCTGAAAATGAAGTGCGCCTCAAGATTAAGTTAAGTCAAGGTACCAGCGAAGGTGGTGACTTCAGGGTACTGGAATGATGAGCTGTGCTTATGCTTGATTTGGATGAGTATCAACAGATTAGGTTGCGCAGGATCTCAATAGCCTTAATCGTTGCGGTATTGCATACTTTTTTTTGTTTTTCACTTCGGGAACAAGGTTATCTTCGGCTAACTCTGCCAGAATTTATCATATTGTTTGGAGTTTTCTGGCTGATCCACCTACTCTTTCCATTTTTGGTCATTACGGGTTTGAACCGAAAATTACCCGATCATAATCTTACTTTGCCTATGTTGGTTTGGGGCATCACCTGTCTGATGATCACAGTATATTTTGCAGATATTTTGCTTCGGCCGGTCTTATTGATGTTGGGATTTCTGGCTTTTATGTTTGGATGGTTTCAACTGACATGGCGGCAATTTAATTTCATCGCCATTTATTCGGTGATTGTGTATGCTATCATTTTTTTCATTCTATCATACCGGCTACCCGTTTTTTTATTAAGAGCTGAAATATTAATTTTATTGGGATACAGCTTGGTTACACTTTGCTTTTCAATGGTTGCTGCTGAGCTTGCAAGTTCTAGGCAAAAAATGCAGGCAGAAAACGGCGCTTTAAGGAAAGAATTAACTCGCTTATCAGAAGGTATGATGTTAGATGAAGTTTCAGAAGTGCAGGCTTGGCGCGGCGTTTTTGACATCTTTGAGCAGCACAAAACTTTGGTAGAAGTAAGCTCTGCCAAACCATATGCCTTTTGGATATTGATGAATTCAAAAAAGTAAATGCAGAATTTGGCCGGGAGTTCGGTGACAAGATCATCAAGAATTTTTGCATCAAAATAGCCAAATCACTCAAGAAAGGAAATTTCTTTGGCAGAATTGGCGGCGAGGAATTCATCATTATCTTACCGGACGCAGATGAAAAACTCTTGAATTCCGTCATTAATGACGTTAAAGCCATAATTGAAGAAATAAAGCAAACCTTGGGACAACCTACACTTCAACTAACAATGAGTATAGGAGCTACTTTTTATAAGCCCTCGGAAACTGTGGATGAAACCTTTAAAAGGGTGGATTTAGCCTTATATAAGGCTAAATCTGCAGGAAAAAATAATGTCCAGACCCTGTAGAGCGAATCCTACTGGGTCCGCTACCACAAACTAGGCCTGTACTACACCAAATGGAATTAAAGGTTGTATCGCGGCTGGCCGCAAAAGTGCTGATGAGCGATGTTGAAAAATGGTAACCAATGGACTTTCAGCGCCTGGTCCATTTTTTTGAATGACTTTAGCTTGTAGTGTGTGCTGGCCTCTGTCTAATCGGTGTGTGTTGAATGTTGTGCTGTCTCCGGGTTCACTGAATTGCATCCCGTCTATAAAAAGAACAACCTGATCTCCCTTCTTCAATTCAGGGGTTACCATTACACTGACAGGGATGGAAATAGTATTGCTCTGAAAGGTTTGCTCATTAGTGGGGCTTGTTATTTCTATAGTATAATGCGGAATTGGCTCAGGTTTTTTAGCCGCGGTGGACGTGGGATTGTTTGGATTCGCTGTGGGAGCGGCTGGTCGTCCGGTATTAATGATAGTCGTGTTAGCAGGTGGTTTTTCGTATAATTGATTTGAGGTATCGCTGAAGGTTTGGGTTGCAAGAACACTCCCTGAAGATAAAGAAAATAATATAATTAAACTTATGTTAAAACTTTTTTTAAAATTCATAAAGTTCTCCTTAAAAAAACGTAAATACAGTGCGAAAAATCCGGATTTTGGGTCTCACAGACTATAATACATTTCAAATTCTACAGGATGGGTTGTGGCAAGCAGCCGCTTAATTTCAGCCCTCTTCAACTTAATATACCCATCAATAAGATCGTCACTGAAAACCCCGCCTTCCTTCAGAAAATCCCTGTCTTCATCCAAAGCCTCAATAGCGCGATTCAATGAAATGCAGACCCTCGGAATCTTATTGGTTTCTTCCTCTGTTAAACCATATAAATCCTTGTCCAAAGCAGGGCCTGGATGAATTTTTTGCCGTATGCCACTCATGCCTGCCATCAGCAGCGCAGAGAAAGCGAGATAGGGATTGGTGGCTGCGTCTGGGAAACGAACTTCAATACGCCTTCCTTTGGGATTTACGACGTGTGGAATTCGAATTGCAGCGGATCGGTTTCTTGCAGAATAACATAACAGTACCGGCGCTTCGAATCCAGGAACTAAGCGTTTGTAACTGTTGGTTGTGCTATTGGTAAACGCATTAATAGCTCGTGCATGATGTAATATTCCGCCAATAAAATACAAAGCGGTTTCAGAAAGGCCCGAATAGCCATTTCCCATGAAAAGATTTTCACCATTTTTTGCAAGTGAAATATGACAATGCATGCCATTGCCATTATCCCCCATAATAGGTTTAGGCATGAAAGTTGCTGTCTTTCCATAAGAATGAGCAACATTGTGGATAACATACTTTAACAGTTGAATTTCATCTGCTTTATTCACCAGGGAATTATATTGTGTAGAGATTTCGTTTTGATTACCAGTGGCAACTTCATGATGATGGGCTTCTACTTTGATGCCGAGCTGTTCTAAAATCAAGCAAATGGATGATCTAATATCCTGAGAAGAATCAACAGGCGGCACTGGGAAGTAGCCCCCTTTCACATTAGGACGATGGCCAATATTGCCTTTTTCCATAGCTTTGCCAGAATTCCAAGCTGCTTCATGTGAGTCTACCGAATAATAAGCACTGTTCATGCTGATATGCCAACGCGCATCATCTAGGATAAAAAATTCGGGTTCAGGACCAAAATATATTTTATCAGCAATACCTGTAGACTCGAGATAAGACTCTGCTCTTTTTGCCACAGAACGCGGGTCGCGTTCATAACCCTCCTTGTTGATAGGTTCCAGCACATCGCAGCGAATATTTAGAGTGATTTCTTTGTAGAAGGGATCTAGAACGGGAGTTGTTGGATCTGGCATCAATAGCATGTCTGATTCACAGATCTCTTTCCATCCTGCGATGGAAGAACCATCGAACATTTTGCCCTCATTGAAAAAATTTTCATCGACAGTTTGAGCAGGCACGGTGACATGTTGTTCTTTACCTCGAGTATCGGTAAAACGCAGATCAACAAATTTGATATTTTTTTCAGTGATAAGTCCTAATATCTTTTTAATAGATAACATATCAGATCCTCCCTGCCCATTAGGCAAATGAAATAGTATTCAAATTATACTACGATTTCGATATGAATTTCATTTCGAATTTCAGACGTTTTGGAGACAGTATAACCATGAATACGGCACCAAGCAGGTATGTCATACAATACCCCTCTGTCAGTGGCTAATACTTCTAAGAGATCCCCTTTCTCTAAAAATTTAATTTGCTGACTTACTCTGATGACAGGCAGGGGGCAAAGTAGCTTACGGACATCTAAAACTTTATGTTGCTTCATGGCTGTTAAAACTCTTTGTATTTCTTATATTCTGGTAGGACATCATAAATACCAGCTTTCCAATAATTCTTCTGCGGGCAGCGGCTGAATCTCCAAAGTTCGGCTTTCTTGATCATCTTGCTCGGGGAACCCGATGCTAACAGTCACAGAGGGTTCGTTACGGCCGTTGCAAAAACGCGCTACTATTCGAGCAGCGAGATGCAGCTCTTCGGCTCCGATGTTTTGACCTTCTATGAGAGCGGTAGGACCGGTATGACTTTCTGGCTTGAGATGCGTAAAGGCATAGCGATAGCTTTCGAGATAATCATTTTCTCCCTCTTCTCTTCCAATGATTAATTTAAAATGCGGCATGGGACGAAGATGCCGACCAACTTTCAACAACAATATATCGTCTAAGCTATACATTTTTGTACCGCGGCTTTGCCAGAGATCTTTTAATTTAGAGGAATAGTGTTCATTGGTTAAAAAACAACAACCTCCGGCGGGTTGTGCATAATCTGCAATGCCATATTCTGCGGCAAGGTCCATTTGAGGTCTGCGATTTCGACCTGAAAACTTGAATAATTTTTCGCGATCTATCCAGCCCATTCTTTCAGGAAAACTTGGTGCGAGATTTCTTGCAGAGAGAGGTCGGAGTAAACGATCTTCTGCGCCAGATTCTTTGGCAACGATTGGCATGAGGTACTTGCGTTGTGATTTGGGTCTTTGTCCAACGACTTCGCCAGTGATAATGAAATCAAAATCATTTTCCAGCATCCAGTCCTTAGCTTTTCGGATCATAAATATTTTACAATCCAAGCAAGGATTTAAATTTGCGCCAAAGCCATATTTGGGATTAATGACAATGTCTTTATACTCTTCCACAATATCTATAATGTGAAGCTTAATATTGAGCTGTTCTGCAACCCAAAGAGCATTGTTTCTTTTTTGTTTTTCTTTATGTTGCTTGCGAATTGCATGTGTGTGCCCTTCTACACAAAAACCAGTAAAAAAATTGATGCCTTCGACATGGATGCCTTGGTTCAGAATGGCCTTTGCAGCCAACATAGAATCGAGTCCGCCGGAAATAAGTGCTACTGCTTTACGTTGCATAGGGTTGTTACCTGTTTTTTAAGTTGAGGATGGCGTATATTTATTACCTAATCAGCATATTGCCTCATTCTATGAGAAAAAGACAGATAAATAAACAATTTTGGGTCTGATTATCCTCTTTTGCTTGTCAAAAAGCCTCATTTCCAGTAGTATCATCAGCTTATCTAAAATTTTTATTGTAAAAATTTACTTAGATTTGTAATTTTGTATGTAATTTTTTATTTGATGGCACATAATTATGTTTGTTAGTTTTTTAACTGAAAATTGGATTTTGAGTGGTTTATTTGCTTGCTTTTTGCTAGCTTTTATTGTGAATGAACTCAGGGGTTCAAAAGATTCATTTTTGTTACCGCCAGGTGAAGTGGTCCTTTTGATGAATCATCAGGAGGCCTTAGTATTAGATTTGCGCGGTGAAAATTCTTTTTCACAGGGGCATATCGTCGGTTCATTGAATATCCCTCTAGAAGTGCTTCCGAAAAAAATAGCTCAAGTTCAGAAATATTCTGGCAAGCCTGTCATTTTGGTGGCATCCTCAGAAAATGATTTGAAAAAAGCGCGAGATCTCTTAGCGCAGAAAGATATCTCACCTGTCAGTATTGCAGGGGGATTGCAGGCTTGGAAAACGGCAGGATTGCCACTGACAAAATCGTCTTAACAGATTTGAGTTTTGAATCAATTAAGTTTCGAATCAGTAATGACTTGAACACTGGAAAGGGCTCAAGAGTATGAAACAGGTTGTGATTTATAGCGCAGACTACTGTCCCTATTGCGTTCGTGCTAAACAACTGTTAGATATGAAGCATGTGCCTTATGAAGAATTGCGAGTGGATGAAAATCCAGAGCTTCGGGAAAAAATGGAGCGTATGAGCAATAGACGGACTGTTCCCCAAATTTTCATTGGTGAACGTCATGTCGGTGGTTATGATGATTTGAAAGCCCTAAATGATCGAGGTGAATTGGATCAATGGCTTTCAGATTAGCATGTAAACTTAGTGTTTAAAATATATAGGAAAAGATAGTATGTCCAATAACATGAATACCAAGATTCCCAATACTCCGAATGGCCACGATCAATCAGCAGAAAATGGTCCAATTTTCTCCGTCAACAGCATCTATGTAAAAGACATTTCTTTTGAGGCACCCGGTACCCCTCATATTTTCAACGAAGAGTGGCAGCCAAAGCTTGATTTTGATTTGCAGATGGGATCTAAACTGCTTGCTGAATCAGAAGGCATTCATGAGGTGGTCTTACATCTTACTGTCACTGTCAAATTAAAGGACGATAAGCCTGCTTTTGTCATCGATGTCAAACAAGCCGGTGTGTTTACGGTCTTAGGCTTCACCCCAGAAATATTAAAGCAGATTTTGTCGACAGCTTGCCCCACCGTATTATTTCCATACGCAAGAGAAGCAGTTGCCAATTTGGTGCAGCGTGGAGGCTTCCCGCAATTGATATTACCCCCCATCAATTTTGAAGCCATGTATGCCCAGCATCTTTCAAAGGAAGAAACGGGCATTGAGACATCAAATATTGCTTAAATCAAACATTGCAGATAGTTAATATTATTTTGTGACAAATGTTTCTGGGCCAGTAACAGTATTAGGGGCAGGATCGTGGGGTACTGCCCTGGCTATCGTCCTCGCAAAAAATGGTTCCCCGGTTCGTCTTTGGGATAGAAACGAAAAACATTTAAAAGAAATAACAGAGACAGGTCAAAATAAGCGTTATATTCCTGACGTTGTCTTGCCCTCCAATATTACTTGCTATCCAGATTTGAAGACAGCCTTGGAATCTTCGCAGGATGTCTTGATTGCTGTCCCAAGCCATGCTTTTGTGGAAATGCTGCAAAAAATCAAGGCAGTTATTTTCGAAACCCCCTCGCTTCAAGAAAACCCGCAAAGATTTTTTTGGGCAACAAAAGGTCTAGAACCTAAGTCCGGTGAATTCTTGCATCAAGTCATTGAACGCGAATTAGGCAAACGTCCCTATGCCGTCTTATCAGGTCCGAGCTTTGCACAGGAAGTAGCCAAAGAACTTCCCACCGCCGTTACCATTGCAGCGAATCAAGAGGACTACGCTTTTTTATTGGCAGAAAAATTTTCAAACAATTTCTTTCGAGCTTATTCGACCCAAGATTTAATAGGTGTTCAGTTGGGAGGGGTGGTCAAAAATATTTTAGCGGTGGCTGCTGGCATTTCTGATGGCTTGCAATTGGGCTCTAATGCTCGCGCAGCCCTCATCACACGGGGTTTGGCGGAAATGATGCGTTTAGGAGAAGCGCTGGGCGCTAAGCGGGAAACCTTAATGGGCCTCGCGGGTTGTGGGGATGTTATTTTAAGTTGTACTGATAATCAATCACGCAATCGCCGTTTCGGTTTTGCACTCGCAGAAGGTTTAAATGAATCTGAAGCTATTCAAAAAGTTGGTCAAGTTATTGAGGCCGTGTATAATGTGGAGCAACTCTGTCGATTAGCGCGCAAGCGCAATGTTGAATTGCCTATCGCGGAACAAGTGTTTCGTATTGTGAAACAAGGCTTGTCTCCAAAGCAGGCGGTAACAACTTTATTTGCCAGAGCATTAAAAAGCGAGTAGGTTTGGCAAATAGCGTAAAAATTGTCTAACCTTAAAATGCAAGTTTAATTAAACTTTATAAAAGGGGAGTCATTATGAAAAATGTAAGTAAAGCAGTAGTAGTAGGTCTGTTAATGGTTTTATCTTTAGGCATGTTGGCTGGTTGCGCAAAAAGATGCTGCGAACCCAACCCATGCAGAGTAGAACCACCATGTGCAATGAAAAGAGAATGCTGTCCAAAATAATTGGTAGTATTTGATTACCTTGCAAAGAAAGCCCCCCTTCATGGGGGGTTTTTTTTTGTATTATTCTTTTATATTTGTTAAAAAAAACGCCCAAATATGGGCGTTTTTTACAAGGCCTGTAGGCTATCAATCAATCCTAGTCGGATAGCCGTTCCGTGTCTTAGCAGCCAATTGCGCACTTGCCCAATTCACCACATACTTGCCTCGAATCGCGCGCTGAATGGCTCTTACCAAGTTATCAACATTATCAGACCCTCGATAACGCGGTTCAGAAAGGGGTTCGTGTGCTTCAAGATACAATCTATTCTTGTACCAGCCGACCTTATAGGGTTCGTGGATAATTCTGACAGAAGTGCCAATGGGTACCGAGTGATAAAGATACTCAATATCTTCTGGCAGCAAACGGATGCAGCCATGGCTACCTCGAACTCCGATACCAGCTCGTTTATTTGTTCCATGGATGCGGATGGAACTACCACCAGCCAAATAGAGCGCATGGCGTCCCATGGGGTTATCTGGTCCAGCTTTCACCACTGCAGGGAGCGGATCCCCTTTTGCTAAGTGCTCAGCTCGGATGCTTGGTGGTGGCACCCATACTGGATCTTTTTTCTTTTCTACAATAGTGGAAACAATGCAAGGTGTTTCCCAACCCTTCTTTCCGATGCCTAATGGGCAGGTAGTCACCAAAGGCTTATCGGAATGGTAATAATAAAGCCGCATTTCCGCCAAATTTATGACGATGCCCTTTCTCGGTCCCGAGGGTAAAATATATTGAGTAGGAACAACGACTACAGAACCTGACTTTGGAACCCAAGGGTCGACTTTTGGGTTCGCCTCAATCATTTCATAGACACCAACATCATAACGCCTGCCGATGTCACCCAGCGATTCCCCTTTTCGAACCGTGGTCATTTGTATTGAGCCAATCATATCGCCATCTTGAGGCAGTGCAAACGTTAGAGCCTCAACAGGATCAGATTTTGCGATTGTTAGGCAAATTAACATGAATAGAAAGAAAAAATCCAAGAATAGAAATCTTGTTCTCTCTCGAGATTTATTAAGCTTCAAATAATTGTCATTAGCTTTCATTTGTTTCATATAATCACCAGCCTTGAAGTTATACCTTTTTTGAAGTTGTACTACTTGTTGAGTTATGCCCTAGCGTTAAAGCTATCGGCTAAATGCAATAGAACTTCAGAAGTTAAGTCTTCTAACTCTCTACCATAATAATAAAAATACTAATGAGTGCACTTGCACAAGTTAGTAACAATCCTACAATAAAACTATGGATGTACAAAGAGGCATACAAGGTGAAATGGATATTGGGGCAAAAGAAGACAGAAAGTCAAGTTTCTGGGCTCGTTTCGATTCAAATGACGCATCAAAGCATCGCTCTCGCCTATGCTCTGGCTGAGAAACCAGCCAATATTCCACATTTTGGGGCCGAATATTATGAGAAACTAGGGGATTTTACCCCAGAAATCCGAAATTTTGTAGAAAAAAATAATTTAAAAGGCTTGTCTTGCAGTATTGTCGTTCCGGAACAAGATTATTCCCTTAACTTGGTGGACACCCCCAATGTGGCACAGGAAGAGATGGATAGGGCTCTGCAGTGGTTGGTGCGCGAATACATTAATTTTCCCATGACAGATGCCGTCATGGATGCTTTTCAACTTCCCCTGCCTCGTGCCAGGGACAATGCCAAAATGTCCTATGTGGCAGTCATTCGGAAGAATATCATTCCAAAACTTGAGGGGACATTAAAGTCAACTGGTTTGAGTTTGAAATACATCGATATTCCAGAGCTCGTACTTCGGAATATCGCAGTCTTGCATCCAGCAGAATCCAAGGGTGTTATTTTTATTTATTTGCATCCTTGGGGCGGTAAATTAATACTTTGCCGCCAGGGTATAATTTTTATGGCGCGTTCAATTGATTTTCGCTTGGAGCCTTTGAACCAAAATGCAGTTTTGGATGATGCCACAAAACCCTTGTTAGAATTCATTTCCTTGGAAATTCAGCGTTCGCTAGATTACGCCAGTACGACTTTCCGACAGACTGTGGCTGCTTCGATTTTGCTGTCACCTACAGTATTAAATCAAGAACTGATTGCATCTTATTTAAAGTCAAATACAGGCATGGAAGTACATGCTATGGATTTAACAGCCGTGTTGAATTTGGATCAGCCGCTCACCAAGGAGAAGCAAGCACAATGCCTGATGGCCATTGGCGGCGTACTACGCAGTGATTCAGGATTGGATCTCGGTAACGCGGCAGCGATAGCAGCAAAGAGAAAGGAGGTACAGGAGGTCAAGAAGGTATCAGAACAAGTAAAAACTACAAACGATGCTGGACAAAATAAATGACGCAAGAAATTAATTTATATAAAGTGACTCCAAAGAAAGAGGAATTTTTCTCTTTCAGGCAGATTGTGTTGGCTATGCTTGGTGCCATAGCGTTGTTTGCTCTTATCACGCTTTATGATGTTTATGACTACTATCTCAATAAGAAAAGTTTGACGGATCTGCAAAAAAAACAAAACGCACTCAATAATCAATTGCTTGAGGTTTCAGCAAAAGTACCTCCTCAGCAAACTAAGGAACAATTAGAGCTCACTATTAAAAAACTGCAAAGCGATCTGGATGCCAGAAAGGAAATTCTCTCCACTTTGTCTGTGATGCAAAGCACAAAAACGCAAGGCTTCTCAGGTTATTTGAGAGCATTGGCAGAGCAATCATTTTCTGGGATCTGGTTGACAAGCTTTGTGTTGCAAGGTGATGGCAGCTACATAAAATTGGAAGGATTCTCGCAACGACCAGAATATGTCCCAAAGTTTCTAGAAGGCCTGAGTCACGAAGAGATTTTCAAAGGAAAAAATTTCAAAGAATTCCACCTGACGGTAGATAGAAAAAAAGAAGTTATCCACTTTGTGGTGGAATCATTTGCGGTAAAGGAGAAGCCTGATACTGGAGAAGGTGGGGGAGCCAATGCTGAAAAAAATTGAGGAAAAAACATGGCCAGTTTGGTAGAGCAATTAAAAATAGAGAAAGAAAAACTCGAAAACAAAGTGAATGCTATGACAGTTCGAGAGCGAGTGATATTGCTCGTGACGAGTCTCGTCGTTCTCTATTTTCTGTGGAGCTCAGTGGTGGTTGATTACCTTCTGGGGTCTGTTGAAAATATCCAGACCAGTAGTAAAAGTGTGCAAGATCAGATTAATTCACTTGGCACCCAGATAAGCGCCTTGTCTCAAATGATAGGGCATAATCCAATACCGGAATTAAATCAGAAAATCAAAGCACTCGAAGAGGATAATAACATCGTCCAGGACAAAATCGAGAAGCAAACCAAATTGATGATTTCCCCGAAAGATATGGTGCAACTTTTTAAGTCGCTGCTGGAACAATCTTCCAAGATGGCGCTGCTCAGCATGAAAAATACTGGCACAACACCGCTTTTTACCAATACCAAAGATCGCACTTATCCGATACAAGTTTATAACCATGGCATCATGTTGGAAGTGAATTCGACTTATTTTGACACCCTGCAATTTTTACAAGAAGCAGAGCGAGAGACGTACAAGATGATTTGGGACAAACTGAATTATATGGTTATCGAGTATCCGGCTGCAAAGGTGTCGATCAGCATCAGCACTTTAGGTTTGGAGGAAAGTTTGGTTGGGATCTAAATTTTTTTGGGTATTTTCGGTGAGTTTTTTCATGATTTGCAAAACAACGTCACTCTTCGCTTCCGTAACACTTGGAGACGCTGACTTGAAGGACCCCACTGAGCCAACCGGTTTTGTAGCCAAATCCGGGTTAGCATTGCGGACCCAGGAGCCAATTCCACAACTCACCGCCATTGTGATATCCGGCGATAGGCGTACAGCCGTCATTGACGGTCATATACTGTCAGTGGGGGATAGGATTGGACACAAAGTGTTGAAAGAGATTGGATCGTATTCCGTCAAGTTGGATGACAATGGCAAAGAAATGATTATAAACCTTTTAAATACGACTCCGGTTTTAAAGGGAAGCGAACGCAATATTGATCCGGCTTTGAAGGGAAACGAATCAAATACTACTCCAGTTTTAAGGGAGAATGAAAGATGGCATTGAAAATTTTTGACCAAAAATTGTCAAAGGTGAGCCTTCACAAATTCATCATTGTTTGGATTTGTTCTGCGCTTTTGGGCTGCCAGAATATGTATCAATATCACCAAACCACGATGTGCCACATCCAAGATCAAATAAAAGAAGGCTTGTGTGAAGATGAGATGATAGCTAATGCACACAGAGGCATGCGCATCACGCCCTGCGGTATGCCTGCCGAAGTCACTGCCATGATGGTTCCCAACATGCTTGGCAGAGGAGTACCTTTGTCACCGCTTGAGCGGCGCTATGATATTATCGCCGAACAAGTGCCCGCTCGAAGCTTTTTCTTAAGTCTCGTAAAAGATACCCCCTACAATATGATTCTACCGCCCAATTTGGATGGGAAAATATCTATTCAATTGAAGAAAGTCACAATTCCACAAATATTGTCCGCTGTCCGGAATGTCTATGGGTACGACTTTAGAAGAGCACCCAATGGATTTGAAATCTTGGCTATTACCCTGCAAACCCGTGCGTATAAAGTCAATTATTTGAATATGGATCGATCGGGTGAATCCGAGATCCGAATTTCAGCGGGTGCGTTAAGCTCTAGTACCTCCGGTGCTACTACTGCAGGCGGCGCGGGTGCTGCCCCTGGAACAACTTCCACTACCAGTGGCGCCGGAGAAATTCAAATTACAAACAGCCGCATCAGAACCACTTCAAAAACAGATTTTTGGATTGAATTGAAGCAGGCAGTAGAAAATATGGTCGGCGGTGGCGAAGGCAGGAGAGTCGCAATAAGCCCAATGTCAGGACTCATTGTGGTACAAGCATTTCCCGCAGAATTGAGAAAAGTAGAAGATTTCCTTAGAAAATCAGAGTTGACTATCAATAGGCAGGTGACTCTGGAAGCAAAGATTTTAGAGGTACAGTTAAATGACAGCTATCAAGCCGGTATCAACTGGGCGTTGATCTCGGGCCGTATGCGGGCCACAGAGTTTGGCGGTGAAGTAGCAGGGCAAAGCCCTATTATTGGTGTTGAAGATTTTCCTGAATTAACAACCAATTATGCCACCTCCGTCATCCCAGTAGAGCCAGGACGCACAGGTCCCAATCGTTCTATTGCTCCTGCATTTGATAGCGGACAAAATGTGGGCGCCTTTGGTGGTGTATTCACCCTTGCATTTAACTATAAAAATTTAGGTGCTTTTATCGAACTTTTGGGGGGACAAGGTAAGGTTCAAGTACTGTCAAATCCGCGTATTTCGACCATGAATAATCAAAAGGCTTTGATAAAAGTGGGAACTGATCAGTTTTTCATCACCAACATCAGTACCACCACGACAGCAATCGGAACAACCGCACAAACCACACCTAACGTAACCTTCGATCCATTTTTTTCAGGCATTGCCATGGACATAACACCGTCTATCGATGAGTGTGATGATATGACTCTGCATATTCATCCGATTGTTTCCAATGTTCAAGATCAGGTCAAGAACTTTACTTTGAATGGCGTGGCACAATCCATTCCATTAGCGGCCACTACAGTACGTGAGACAGATACCATGGTGAGAGCGAGAAGCGGCCAAATGGTGGTGATTGGTGGTTTGATGCAGGATAATTTGGGAAGAATCCGGGAAGGTGTACCTTTCCTAATGGATTTGCCAGTGATTGGCAATCTGTTCTCTCACGTTTCGGAGAAACTGAAAAAAAGCGAGCTCGTTATTTTAATAAGACCTGTTTCTGTGGCAGAAGATTGTGTTTGGCCTGGCGCGATAGAAGAATCTTTGGATAATTTTAAAAATCTCATGAGAGGCTGTGAGGGGTAAGAGAGGCAGGATAAGAGAGGATAGAAATTATGAAACAATTCACTAGGGAATTTGCGGGCTTAATGATTTTGATGGCTGCAAATGGTGCCGCCGCATGGACGGTATCTGATGGCATCATTGATTTGCCGCCTGCCTTGGAAAACGATTTGCGAGACTATGAGAGGCCAAGGGAACCAAGGCCTGTGCTATCGTTGCGGGAAAATGACAGTGAAAATGAAAAAGAAGATGAAAAGCAAAAACAGGAAATTGAAAAAAAACCGACTGAACATGCAATCTCCCAAAAAAACCAAAATGAGGATAAGTTTCAGAAAGAAGAGATACATAAACCTCAAGCTGCAAAAGAAAACGAAAGAAAAGAAATCGAAAGTGCTGCTCTGCCTTCGGATCCAAACCTGCGAATACACTCAAAAATGCTGCGCGAAGCGGAGTTAATGAAAGTCTCGATTCAAAAAAAAGAAGCCAGTCGAAAAGAGCAGTCGAAAAAACCAGCCGTTTTTCAAAAACGTCTGGCAAAGTTACAGGAAAATGAACAGGCTGTAGAAGAGTACAGCCACGCACTTGAATATATCAATATGGGTGAAGTGTCTAAAGCCATCCCTTTACTTGAACAAGGACTCAAAAAAGCGCCAAATCAGATCATGATAAGAGTGCAATTAGCAAGTCTTTATCTCAAACAAAATCGCGACCTAGATGCTGAATATGTTTTACAAAATGGTCTGCAGCTCTCCAATGATAACCCAGAATTCTTGAAACTCCTTGCGGTACTCTATGAAAGGCGCGGTGAGGCCGATAAAGCTCTGGAGGCAATCAATAAAATCCCGGTTAACCGTCGCAACGACAAGGAATCCACAGCATTTTTGGGACATTTACTGCAATCAACCGGCCACCATGCCAAGGCAAGAGAACTTTATGAGCGTCTGCAACGGGCGGAACCACAGAATCCGCTTTGGATGTTAGGTATCGCAGTTTCATTTGATGCAGAAGGTCGAAAAAAGGAGGCGCTGCAAAGCTATGAAAAATTGCGCAAGGAGAGCATGGATACAAAGATGAGTAAATATGCAGATCGAAGGATAGCAATTCTTAATAGATAGAGAAAGACTGATACGAAGAGGCAGATGAATCAAATGAGTGTTGGAGCATTCGGATCAAAAAAAATAAAGATCGGTGATATGCTGATCAAAGAAGGCTATATCACCGAAGATCAATTAAAACAAGCATTGGCAGTGCAGCAAGAGAAAGGCAGTAAATTAGGTGATGTTCTGATCCAGCTCCACTTTATCGATGAAGTAAAGCTTGCACGCACCCTATCCAATCAATTGAAACTACCTTTTATCGACATGCGGCATTATCCAATTAAGAAAGAAGTGATCACAAAAATCCCTGAACGTATTGCACGTCGTTTCCGAGTGTTACTGATCGACATAAGCGATGGGGGTTTTCTCGTTGCTATGGCAGATCCTACCGATCTGGTCGCCTATGATGAGTTAGTCCGAATATTGGGCGGCAAAATTAATGTCGCAGTGGTGGTTGAAAGCGATGTGCTGCGTGTCTTAGATCTGGTTTATCGCCGCACGGAAGATATTACTTCCTTTGCACAGGAACTCAAAGAAGAAATCATCAAAGAAGAACCGACTGTTGAAGTATCTCAGGTAGATCTCATGAGCGCGGAAGCAGCGCCTGTTGCGAAACTTCTCGATTCCATCTTCGAAGACGCAGTACAAATGGGTGCCTCCGATATCCACATCGAGCCAGACGAAAAATTTCTTCGCATAAGGCAGCGGATTGATGGCGTCTTGCATGAGCATATTGTGAATAGTATTGAAATCATCCCCGCTTTGGTATTGCGCATCAAGCTCATCGCCAATCTCAATATCTCTGAAAAAAGATTACCGCAGGACGGACGCTTCCACATGCGCATGAAAAGTCACTCTATCGACGTTCGTGTCTCGACCATGCCGGTTTACTATGGTGAATCTGTGGTGATGCGAATTCTGGACAAATCGACGGGTATTCTAGAGATGGATCAATTAGGCATGCCTGATGTCGTTTTAGAACGCATTCGCTCTCTTATCCACAAACCCTACGGCATGGTGCTTGTGACGGGACCTACAGGTAGCGGCAAGACCACCACACTCTATGCAGCATTGAGTGAATTGAATACAGAACAAGATATGATTATCACCATTGAAGATCCAGTGGAATACACGCTGCCGCGCATCAACCAAGTTCAAGTGAATCAAAACATTGGCTTGACTTTTTCCTCGGTGCTGCGTTCTGCAGTCCGTCAAGATCCTGACATCGTCATGGTGGGTGAAATGCGAGACGAAGAAACAGTGCAGATTGGCTTGCGTGCTGCAGTAACCGGACATTTGGTGCTTTCCACCTTGCATACCAATGACTCCATCAGTGCGGTAACGCGATTATTAAATATGGGTGCAGCCGGATATTTGGTGGCCAGTTCCTTGCGAGGAATATTGGCACAACGCTTGGTGCGGCGTATTTGTGATGCCTGTGCTGGACCTCATATTGTTTCAGAGCCTGAGAAGGCTATGTTACATGCAATATTAGGCGATAAGGCAGCAGGAAATTATCAATTTATGCAGGGCATCGGATGTTCTCGCTGCAATCAAACAGGTTATCGCGGTCGAATTGGAGTTTTTGAATTGCTTGAAATCACTGATAAACTGGCAGATGATCTTCGCAAAAATGACACAGCAGCTTTCACCAATGATGCTGCAAAAGCTCCGAACTTCAAACCTTTGACACAAACTGCAATGGAATATGCCATTAAAGGCGTCACGACTTTAGAAGAAGTGTTCCGTGTTGCAGGAGAGGTGTAATCTTGCCGCGGTATCATTATGAAGCCAGGGATGCGAATGGCAAAATGTCGCAGGGAGTGATTGATGCAGGCACGGATTCTGCCGTTGCTACTCAATTGATACGACAAGGTTTGTGTCCTATAACGATCGAAATCATCAAAGAAACAAAACCTGTCGAAGAAAGTTTTTTTAACCAATTTAAGCTTGGCCGCCCCAATAATTCAGATTTGGCATTTCTCTGCCGTCAAATGTATTCTTTGACGCGTTCAGGCGTTCCAATCGTCCGAGCTCTTCGCGTTGTGACAGACAGCAGCAAGAATGCATTCTTAAAACTCGCTCTTTCTGATGCTATTATTAGGGTAGAAGAAGGCTCGTCCTTAGCAGTCGCTATGCGCAGGCATACTAAAATTTTTCCAAACTTGATGATTGCGCTCATTAATGTAGGTGAGAACACGGGTAGCTTGGATGCCGTGTTTCATCAATTGGCAGAACATTTTGAGCGCGAAGTGGCAACTCGCATGCGAATCAAAGCTGCGGTTCGATATCCTATGATAGTGCTTGTGGCGATTGGAGTTGCCATGGTAATCATAAATATTATTGTTATCCCGGCTTTTGCAAAATTCTTTAAACAGTTTAATGCCCAATTGCCATTACCTACACGTATTTTAATAGCAATCTCAGAGTTCTTTGTGAATTACTGGTATATAATGCTCGGAGGAATTGCTTTAATTGTTTTTCTATGGATTAGCTATATTAACACCAAAAATGGCAGATACAATTGGGATAAATGGAAACTTAGTCTTCCTATTTTTGGAAGTATCACGCAACGATTGCTTTTAGGACGTTTTTGCAGAACTTTCGCGCTCTGTTTTCGAGCTGGGGTCCCTTTGCTCGAATCTATTGATTTGATGGCAAAAGCAATCAACAACACTTATATGGAAGACAAAATTTCCTATATGAAGACAGATATCGAACATGGCACTACCATTACGATTGCTGCCATCAATACCAAGCTTTTCAGTCCTTTAGTATTGCAAATGATGGCAATTGGTGAAGAAACAGGGGAAGTCGATCGCCTTTTAGATGAAATGGCGCTTCATTATGAGGAAGAAGTGGATTATGATATTAAACGGCTGGGTGATTTGATTGAACCGATTATTTTGGTTATTTTAGGGGTAATGGTCTTGGTACTAGCGTTGGGTGTTTATCTCCCTATGTGGGATCTGGCAAGGGCTGTGTTGAAGAAGTAGACAACACTTAAAAACAATAAGGTCTTTGTTATTAATATGCTATAGTTTTAATAACTACCCGGGAGAAGAAGGGATAATAGGGGCATCATGGCAGTCACATCGGAACAAAAAGACGCAAAATCCAAAAAAGGCTTTACCCTTATTGAATTAGTTATTGTTATTACCTTGCTTGGAATCTTAGCCGCAACTGCCTTGCCGAAATTTGCCAACCTTACTCAAAGTGCTTATACCGCGGCAAATCAAGGTATCGGTGGTGCGTTTACTTCGGCAGTTAATATTACCCATGCTACTTACCTTGCTCTAGGGTTAACAGTCGCAACAAGAATAGCCTTAGAGTGCAATACGGCTACGCCTACTGTTTCTGGAAATATTTATATGAGCGCAGCTGGATGGCCAGTCAATGCTATTGGAAACTCCAATCCTCCTGCCTGCAGTACTGTGAATCCGCCCCAGAATCTGATAGGCCCACCGGTACCTACTGAGTGTAAGGCCGTTTGGGATAATATTCAGGACAATCCCCCCTTGTCTGATGCATTGAATAGTTGTATTACCATACCGGGTGTTTGCTATGTAGTCTCAGTACCTTCTGGTTCTTTTAATTGTCTTTATACTTATACCAATAATAACGGTACGCTTCTCAATCCCTCACGCACTATCCTTTACAACACCTTAACAGGCTCTGTGGTTGTCAGTAATCCTTAACATTGTACTACCTAGCTTTTTTATTATTTTTAAAGATGAGCGGGTTGCAAAACTCACTTGCTTTATTATAATGAGATTAATAAGGGGTATATAAGCGGTAAAACCCCTCATGGTTTCATTAATTTTTGAATTAAAAGGATCATCCTAATGAAGACGAACATGAGAGAAAAAGGGTTTACCCTCATTGAATTAATCATGGTACTGACCTTAATTGGTATTCTAGCAGCAACAGCGCTACCAAAATTCGCAAATTTAACCACATCAGCTCTCACCGCTGCAAATCAGGGATTGGCAGGCGCCTTAAATTCTGCAGTAAATATTGCGCATGCAGCGTGGATTGCAAATAATAGCGTTTCGCCGGTAAAGTTGGATTGTGCAACAAATAATGTTGGATTGACTCCTACAAATGGCTGGCCAAATATAGCCTCGACTTGTGGCACGGCTCCAGGAGCAGCGAGTTGTAATGCCGCGACTTGTCCAGCTGCTACACCTACCAGTGCGGATTGTGTGACAATATGGCAAAACATTTTGAATGGCGCACCTAAGGTTCAAGCATCTGGTACTCCCTGTGCAGCGGGTACCACGTCTAATTGCTACTTAGCTGTGGGTGCTGAAGCTACTGGTGGTACGGTTGGGCAATGTCTTTATGTTTTAAGTGGATTAACTGCTACAACCTCTAATGTGGGCGCACTATATACTATTACCTATGTCATGGGCGTTGCAACCGGTAATAATGGCAATGTTGCAGCCTCGCCCTAGTATTGGTTAATATTGTTGCAAGGAAGTAGTATATTTAAATAGTTGAAATTAGTTCATGTGATGGCAAAATTTTCGAACCAGTACAAGATTCAAAAGCAAGAGATAGGATTTACCATTATTGAATTGGCAATGGTCCTGACGCTTGTTGGCGTTCTTGCTGCAATGGCTCTCCCAAAATTTGCCAATTTAACGACTTCAGCTCTAACAAATGTAAATCAAGGATTAGCTGGCTCCTTGAATACGGCTGTTAATATTGCGCATGCCGCATGGGTAGCTAATACTAACGTTTCACCGATAAAGTTGGATTGTCAAACAGCCAATGTTTCATTGACTCCAACAAACGGGTGGCCAAATTTAGCTTCTGTTTGCGGCACTGCTGTAGGTGCTGGGGCGAGCTGTAATGCCGCGACTTGCCCAGCTAACACACCCACCAGCGCTGATTGCGCAACCCTATGGACTAATATTATGAGCGGCTCCCCAAAAGTCAATGTATTTGGTACTCCTTGTGCAGCGGGCACTACTTCTAATTGCTATTTGGCAGTAGGAGCTGAAGCTGCTGGAGGTACGCTTGGGCAATGTCTCTATGTTTTAAGTGGATTAACTGCTACAACGTCTAACGTGGGTACAATATATAAAATTACTTATACCATGGGAGTTGCAAGCGGTAATAATGGTAATGTTGCAGCCTCTCCCTAGTATTTTTATGTTTTATCATGCTGACTCTATAAAATAGATGTTAGACCATATTTCCAAAGCTTGTTTACCTTACAAAAATTGAAATATACTGAATCCTTGAGTTTGTAATCCAGGTATTTTACGCAGATCATCAAGGATAGATAGTAAATTTGTTCAATAACGCATTCCACATTACTCAAAAGTCGAATAATACAATTAAGGGATTTACCATAATAGAATTGGTTATGGTTGTACTTATTGTTGCAATTGTATCAGCTGTTGCCTTTTCGAAATTTTCCACCTCCACTTTTCAATCACGTTTCTTTGCAGATGATGTACGAAATGCAATACGCTATGCACAAATGTATGCAGTGGGGACAGGATGCAATATTCAAGTTAGCGTTACGGCTACTTCGGTTACTTTATTTCAAGATAATGGAAGTGTAACGCCACCCTGTAATGGAACAGCTAATTTTTCTGTTGCAGTTGTAGATCCTAATAATCCTAGAGGTGGAACCTATACCAGAACTCAACCCTCAACGACGCAGACGATTACCAATATTACTGCGGATTGGCCAATTTATTTTGATGGTTTAGGCGTAGCCCATCGAGCTGCAACGACTGTGGGGAATAATACAACTCCTTATACCTTGACAGTGAGCGGAACACCAATTTCAGTCATTGGGACGACAGGATTTACCCAATGATAATAAATAAAAAAATGATGATGAATAAAAAGATGAAAATTAAAAATAAAGGATTCACTCTAATTGAAATTTTGGTAGCAATTACTGTTATTAGCATTGCCGTTATAGGAATTATGGTAGGGATTGTTCTCTCGGCAAGATACAATGCAGACCCTATGGTGATGCACCAAGGGGTAGCCATCGCAGAAAGTTATTTACAGGAAATTACCGCAAAACCTCTGCCAGGTGCACCGCTTCCGGGAGCTACGCCGCCATTTACTTGCACATTACCCTGCGCAGGGACTCCACCCGCTTCTCGAGCCAATTATGCCACAGTTTGTGATTACAAAGGAATTCCTGTTGCAGGACAGGTTCCAACCGATATCAATGGTAATGCCATTGCAGGCCTTGGAAATTACACCGTACAGGTAACGATAGATGATACAGCTGCAGTATTAGGGCCTGCAGCGCAACAACTCACCGCGGCTGCAAAACAAGTGGTTAGAATCGATATTATTGTATCAAATCCGAGCATGCAAACCATGACTTTTAGTGCTTATCGGGCGTGTTTTTAGCATGAAAAGAATAACGGGCTTTACACTCGTAGAATTAATCATGGTTATGATTATCATCGCCGCGATAGCCTATGGCACTGTAGCATTTATCGCTAAGCCATTATTGGGTTATAGCGCTAGCGCCAATCGTGCAGCTCTGGCATATCAAGCTGAAATGGCTTTAGTGCGAATGGGCAGAGATGTACAACGCGCAGTGCCGAATAGCGTACGTGTTTCTGGGGGCACGTCGCTGGAATATATGGATACAGTGGAAGCAATTCGCTACCGAGCTTTTGGTGGTACAAATCCCTTAAATTTCTTTGCTGCGAACACTACCTATGGCGTGATTGGCAATTTTGCGATAGCTCAGAATAGCACCTCTTACTACACTATCATTTTTAATACGGGTGCACTTACGGGGGTAAATCCATCACCAGGGCTGAATGTTTACGCCAATGCAGTTGCTCCAGGTCCGTTTCCGATAGCGGGTACTAATGTCATTAATGCAAATGCTTCTGGTCAGATTTCTCCAGTCGCAAATATTACTCGAAATACGGCACCCACTTTCAGCACTGTGTCTTTTCTTGCCGGGGGCAGCATGCAGTACGCGTTGCCTTCTCCAGAACAACGTTTGTATATTTCAGATGGCCCGGTTTCCTATATATGTTCAGGAGGCAACATCATCCGTTATTCGGGCTATAACATTGTGAGCACGCAACCGACTTCTGTGCCAACGGGATCAAGTGCTGCAACTTTGGTGAATAATGTCAGTGCCTGTACCTTTACCTATACAAGCAATGCAACGCAAAATAACGGGGTGGTCAGTATGCAAATTACCCTGACACAAAGTGGTGAATCCGTGACTTTAATGCGTCAAGTAGCGGTAAATAATGCGCCATAGAGAAAGAAGGGAAAGAAGAGAAAGATTTATGCAATTAAAAAAACCAATCGCTGGATTTGCGATGATATCTGCGATATTTCTCATTGTGGTTCTTGCTTTGCTTGTGACTTACATGACGAGATTCACAACCGAAACATTTTCTGAAACGGGTTTGACGATGCAAGGAGTGCGTACTTATTATGCAGCGAGAAGCGGCCTAGAATGGGCATCTGCAGTTTCATTGAATAATAGCGCTTGTCCTACAGCGACAGGAGGCTCTTGTGCTGCTAATACAGCATGCTTTAAGTTAACTCAGGGCTCATTTACTTCAACACTTTATTCCTCTAATGTAACCTGCTCTTCATTTACTGCTACGGAAGCGATTGGCTATACAGTTTTTAATTTTTCTTCGCAAGGTGTTATAGGGACCATCAATAATCCAGGGTTTACTATTCGCACATTAACAGCGAGTGTTACTAATGCGTTTTAACCATCAATGTTTTCGTCGTTATTGTCGTTATCATTGTGTTTTGTTTTTATTGTTTTTTGTGCCAGCACTGGTTGTTGCTGATTCTGCAACGAACTTGGTTTTTACTGTCAGCAGTCCGCAAGTCGGCAATATAGCTTTTAGTCCAGTGGTTCAGTTGACAGCTGTGGACGCCAAGGGCAAGACAGATAATTCCTATCATAAAACAAAAACACTGAAATTTTGGTCAAGCTACAATAATCCAAGCACTGGGACTACTCAAGTCACTATAGGCGGTACCCCTATAGCGACCAACTCATCAGGCACAAACTTCAACATCGAGTTTGATAATGGCGTCGCAACACTTCCTGCAATTAATTATGCAGATGTGGGACAAATCACCTTGAATGTCATCGATACCGCGAAAGACGGACCAAATTGCGGTGGCAGCTGCAGTTCTCCTGCGATTGTGGTGCAACCCGCCGGTTTTATCGTGAGTGGTACAGGCATACCAGGTTCTAATGATCCCAATTCTACAACCGCTTTTGCGAAAGCTGGACAACCATTTGCTGCCACCGTGACTGCAGTGGTAAGCGGAGGTCTTGTTGCCAATAATTATGGCAATGAAAAATCACCTTCAGAAATTGTAGTGTTATCAGCAAGTTTAAACGCACCCGCGGGTGGAAATTTTGGCATTTTTGCACCAGGGACCGTCGCAAAATCTGGCAATGGGATCTTTGCGGTTTCGGGGATCAGTTACGGAGAAGTTGGCGCAATTAATGTTTCGGCAAATGCGATCGACACAACAGGCGCAAATTTAGGAAAATATCTCGGTACCCTGCTGCCAGCATCGGTGCAAAATCCAGTCATTTTAGGGCGATTTCAGCCAGATCATTTGATTGTCGCTGCAAACATCCCCGTTTTTGCAACCGCTTGCAAGAAGGACGGCTTTAGTTATGTAGGCCAGCCTTTTGCTTGGATCACGGCACCGGTGCTGACCATTACGGCAGAAAATGCCAGCAATCAGATCACCCAAAATTATACTGGCGCTTGGAAAAAAATCAGCAATACCAATTTTCCTTTTTCAACACAGCTCTATAGTCAAGCGACAACGACAAGTTCTGGCACACCGAGTGTGAGTGCAAATTCATTGACGCAGCCTTCGGAAACTCTCATCAGTCCCGGTAAGCAAAGTTATACTTTTTCCGCAGGATCTTTTAGTATCTCAGCGCCAAATCCGGGAAATACGCCTTACCCAAGCTTTATTCCCAATATTGTATTAAGCATTGCGGTGCAAGATTCCGATACGCCAGCTGTTATGGGACAGCCTTCCAGTTGTATATTGAGCGGCGCTGGTGCAGCGAGTACTTGTTCAGCGGGAGGTGCGGGTATTGCTTTTAACAATGGCGCAAGTTTCTTGCATGGCAGATTGGCAGTATTCGAGTGCTGTGGACCGAATCAAATGCATATGAATTTGCCTGTGCAAGTCCAATATTACACTGCAAATAATGGTTTTACTGTCAATAATATGGACAATACCTGCACTATTTTGTCTGGTTCGAATTATGTCATCAATACCCCAGCACCAGCAAATGCAGTGACTCCTTCTTCTGTTAGCTTACCCGGCAATTTAACAAATGGTCAAGGCACAATAACGCTGGGTGCGCCAAGCACAGCACCTACCAGCGGACAGACAATTTTCTCATTATTGCTCGATGTATCTCACCAAAATTTGCCATGGTTGCAAGGAAATTGGCCAGGCACTGCCGGATATTCGAATCCACTCGCGATGGTGAATTGGGGGCAGAGCGCAGGTAATAACAGAGTGATTCATATTCGGGAAAATTATTGAAGGCAACTTGTTTAAGATGGTGAAAAAAATGTTGACTATGAAGCTTTGTGATTACTTTCATTTTTGTTTAAAAAATCGAAAAATAAATAAAAAAACAGCACTAATCTATGGTATGTTTTTATGTTTGTTGCCATTAGCAGCGTACAGTGCATCTTTTACTTGTGCGAATGCTTTATTAACTCCACTCAATATTTCTGAGGGGCCGAACACCGCTGTCGGCTCTAATTTCTTAAATATTGGAGGTAGTCCTGTCCAAACTTATAATGGTTATTTAACGAATAATACTGCTTACTTGATGACACAAGGTACAGAGGGCACCCATTTTGGATTTCAAAATGCGGGAGCCACCTGTAACAAGGCTACTCAATCTTGCATTGCAAGTGGAGAATTTGCAGGCGTACCCACAATATCAATGCCTGCTTTTCCTGCCTGCAATCAAGGCGCTAATTGCAATCTCACAACCAGTGGAAATATAACAGTAACTGCTGGCAGTTCCTATACCAGCATTACGCTCAATAATACGATGACTATCTCTGGCGCCAGCGGAAGTATATATATAGGAACTCTTACCTTAAACGCAGGCGCAGCCATAGCTTTCAGCGCAACCAATCAATACGATCTCTTTTTACATAGTTTACAAATGGCAGGAGCTAATACCTTGACTGTTGGAGCTAATGGGACTGGTCGAATTTATGTATGTGATAATACATTTGGTGGCGTTACTTTTAGATTTCCTATGAATTGGAATACGGGTGGCACAGCAAATCAATTAATATTTTATATGGCCAATCCATTTATTCAACCAGTAAGTTCTGGTTGTCATGCCACAGTAGGTAGTTATGGAGGCAGTGTTCTGGGTTTTACCGGTGGCGCCCCTATAATCAACTTCAAAGGCATAATACTAAGCGAAACACCCATAGGAAGTGGTTCTAATCCTAATGTGACCATGACAGGCGCTATATTAGCACCTAGTATTCTCATAAATTCTGGACTTACTTTTAATATGACCTTTCCTGGTGCAACAACCATAAATAGTACAAATTTTGGATCTTTTATTTCTTGTTTAGGACCTGCAACTCAGCTTGTTGCTACCCCCTCTTGCACTTGTTGCGGAAATACCGTTAATTTGACTGTTACTCCTACAAAAGCTGCAGGGAATCAAGATGTGGGATATCAAAAAATGATCGTGTTGAGTACACATGATACTGCTTGTGCCTCAACAACCACAGCATGTTGTAATACTACAACTACCGCTTGCGGCAGTCCTGCTTGTACGCGTACTTGTACTGCAGCAGGAGGTGTAACAGGTTGTGTTGGAAATTGGACCTTGGTGAGTGGACAAGGCACCTTCACTGCGGGCGCTACAAATAGTGGTTATGCTACCTATCTTTTTTCTCCCAATGATACTACCCCTCCTGTATTCAGTTTAAGTTATCCAACTGCTGGTTCGCCTAGTATTTTAGTGTATGAACAAAATCGATGCCCAGTATTTGTTCCAGATGCTGCTCCCTCACAGATAACTTTTACAGGGGGCGCCACAGGTGGTGATAGTTTTACCTGGGGAGGAATCACAAATCCACAGATTGGAGGAAGCGCTGTGAACGGTGCAACTGGCATAACACTGACAGCAACGAAACCTGCAGCATGTGGTGGTGGAACAGATACCTCGTATACTGGAACCAGGACTTTAGAATTTTCTTCGACATACAATAATCCGACGACTGGCGCACCCGCTTCACATGGTGGCCCAATACAAGTCACCATCGGTGGCACGAAAATTCCGAATTCCGGTGCACCCACTACGCCAACATTTAGTGTTGTTTTCACAAATGGTGTGAGTGCCGCACTTCCAGCAGTTATTTATGCAGATGTTGGGGCTATTACCTTGAATGTTCTTGATGTCACGACGGGTGGCACAATTCCTAACATCACTTGCGGAAGTTTTTGCAGTTCTCCACAAATTGTGTTTGAGCCAGCATCCTTGGTAGTGTCCGGAACTGGAATACCGGGATGTAATACTCCAACGGGATGTACTGTTTTTGCTAAAGCGGGATCTCCGTTTACAGCTACGGTTACGGCAAAGATCACTGGTGGAGGGACAGCGCTGAATTTTGGTAATGAAACAACACAGCAAGTGCCTACATTACTAGCTACTTTGAATGCACCTTCAGGAGGAACTCTCGGCGCTTTTTCTGCAGGCACTCCTACGTTTAATGGTTCAGGAACAGGTGCATTTACTTTTTCCAATGTTACTTATGGGGATGTTGGTGCAATCAATCTTTCTTCCAATATAGGAAGTCCGACGGCCGGAAAATATTTAACTTATGCGCTTTCTAACGGACCAGCCGTAATTGTAGGACGCTTCCAGCCGCATCATTTTGCAACGACTGCCAATGCCCCCGTTTTTGCGCCAGGATGTAGTACAGATCTATTTACTTATTTTGGCATGTCAAATTCTTATGTGGCAGGATCTGCACCGGTGTTGACTGTTACAGCTCAAAATGCTTCAAATGCAACAACAGTGAACTATACGGGTGCCTGGTCGTTCATAACTCCGACAAGCATGAATACCAATAGTACTTATAGTCAAACAGCACAAACGAGTGCGCCGGCACAAACTCCAACTATTTCATTTGGTACGGTACCAAATCCAACACAAGCTAGTATCAGCAATGGGGTTTATTCCTTTACTTATGGTGGCACCATTAGTTTGCCTGTGCCCGTGACAGCATCAGCAGCCCCCTATCCCGGTCCCTTTACTCCAAATATTTCCATGAGTATCGCAGTGCAAGATGGTGATAATCCAATTGTACAGGGATCTCCAACAAGCTGTATTTTGAGTGGTCCTGGCGCCGCAAATTCCTGTGCTTCGGGCGGCAGTGGAATAGTGTTTTGCAGCACCACAACACCCTGCACGACTAATCAATTTTATCAAGGCAGGCTTGCTCTCTTTAATATTGCCGCTTCTAATATTACGGGTTCAACAACCAGCATGCCAGTCCAGGTACAGTATTTCAATGGTAGTGGTTGGACACCAAATACCCATGATAGCCACTGCACCCCACTCACAGGGACTAACTACTGCATGAATAGCGCAACAGCGCCTTGCATCGTCGGTAATCCGCCACAACCTGTGACTGTTCCTGGAGGTAATATCACTATGTCAGGCAATTTGACATCAGGTGCAGGTTACATTAAATTCGCAGCACCTGCTGGAACCCCAACTGGGCAAACCAATTTCCAATTACTGCTCGAAGCCGCGAATCAAAATCTTCCCTGGTTACAAGGTTATTGGGGATCGACCCCAGCTTATACAGATCCACATGCGCAGATCACCTGGGGATATTCGCCGGGGAGTACTATGAGGACTATTTATCAGCAGGAGAATTACTGAGGTTTGTTAAGATCAATCAGCAAACTTAAAAGAGTAAAAGGATTTTAGGATGAGTGATTTTCAAAATTTTAATTGTTCCACAAAAATAAATAGCAACATTTTTGAGCAAATATTGTTGTACTGCGTACTCGTTCTCTGCTGCAGTTTGCCAAATTTGGCAATTGCAGCGAATGCCTGTAATGCGCTTTTTCCGAGTCCTATGAATGCCTCTGAAGGGCCGAGTACACTTGGAGCTCCCTATAATTTTCTTATCTTTAGCGGAGGCGCCGGTGCTGTAACAACTTTTTCGGGAGGGACACTGGGTGGGGCATTATTAATGACTGAGGGAACAGAGGGTAGCAATCAGCATTTTCAAAATTTTTCACCATTTGCCACCTGTAATGGTGCAACCTGTGTTGCAAGTGGGGAATTCGCTGGAACCTCTAGCCTTACAATACTTCCTGCATTTGTCAGTTGTCTCGCTAATTCTTGTGCTGGTCCTTGTATTTGTAATGTTGGAAACTGCAATCCTACCAATCCTACTGTCACAAGTGGTCAGGTATATACTTCCGTTACTGTACTTAATGGAACTATGCAGATTGGTACTGGTGCGAGTTGTAGTGGTGATGTTGTTATTGGAACATTAACTTTAGCACAAGGTTCTCAAATTAAAGTTCAAAATAATTGTTCTTACAACTTATGGGTACGATCTTTAATTATTAATAATCCTTCACCACCCAATCCTCCGTTTACTACAACCACTTTGGTAATGGGAAATGCTAATAGTAGCCTCCGTTTTATTGTTGCAAACAGTAATACCTCTTTAGGCACTTCAGGTCAAACAGTAAATTGGAATACTGCTGGAACTGCTAGTCAGCTTATATATTATCAATCACAAGCTTGTGGAGGAAATGTACTTGGATTCGGTGGCACCTTTAATATGAATGGTTTAATAATGAGTGAAATACCGGTTGCTGCTAATGGTTCTAAGGTGACTATTAGTTCAGGTGCGATGTTGACAAGAAGCATCGATGTCAATGGCAGTAATCCCAAGTTTTCAATTACCTACCCGGCTGGGGGAGTAGTCGGCTTTCCCTTTGGTCCAATCACTTGTACACTTCTAAGCACAACCGGCTTTAACATTTCCGCTCCTTCTTGTACAAGCAATTGCTGTGGTCCAGTTACAATGCAAGTTAAGCCAGTGAATCTTGATGCCACACAAAATGTTGGTTATCAAAAAATGATAGTATTAAGTACTAATGAAAGTGCTACTTGTGCTACAGCTCCTAGTACTTGCTCTAGTAGCGTTTGCCCACGTACATGTACTGCAGCGGGTGGTGTATCAGGCTGTGTGGGGAATTGGGCTTTAGTAAGTGGGAGTGGAACTTTTACAGCAGGTGCCGCCAATAGCGGTTATGCAACCTATCTTTTTTCTCCAAGTGATACTACCCCGCCAACTTTCAGCTTAACTTATCCTAATGCAGGAACACCGAATATACTAATCTATGAATTAAATCGATGCAATAAATTTGTTGCTGATACACGTCCGGCGACTATTACTTTCGCAGGCAGTGGTACGGGTGATACTTTCACTTGGGGAGGATTCAGCAGTCCACAAGTTGGCGGCGTTACCGTGTCAAACATTACCCTCACTGCAATTAAGCCTGCAAGTTGTGGTGGTGGAACAGATACTTCCTATACGGGTTGTAAGGCTTTGAAATTTTCTTCGGCCTATAATAATCCGACGACAGGCACTGTGGCAGTTCAGATGACTGCACCCACGCCTGATCCGAATTCTTCTTGTACGCCCCTTCCTACGTATCCTGTCAGCATTCCTACTTCGGGTGCTCCTTCTTCTGCGGTAATCAATGTGAAATTTACCAATGGGGTCGGTACTTTACCAAACGTAACTTACAATGATGTTGGGCAGATCACATTAAATGTCATTGATACGGGGTCGGGCGGTATCAATTGCGGTACTTTCTGCAGTTCGGGAGCGGTGGTGTTTCAGCCACAATTATTGCAGATAGGAAGCGGTGTTAATGGTTGTAATACACCAGGCTGTGCTGTGTTTACAAGCGCAGGGACTGCATTTGGCACGCAAGTTTCAGCGAGAATAAACGGCGGAGGGATAGCACCGAATTTTGGTAATGAATCGCCACAGCAAGTGCCCACCTTGACTGCCACTTTAAACGCTCCTGCGGGGGGGAACTTTCCTGCCGGTGTTTTTTCAGCAGGGACTCCAACTTTTGGGGGCTCAGGTTCGGGTTTGTTTAATTTTAATAATGTTGTTTTTAATGAAGTGGGCGCAATTAATATGACCACCAATATTGGAACTCCAACGCTTGGACAATATTTGGGCACTACGTTACCTGCTTCTGCCCTACAAACACTGATTGTAGGACGCTTCCAGCCGCATCATTTTGTGACTGTCGCAAATTCACCTTCTATTTCACCAACCTGCAGCACAGATGGTTTTAATTATTTTCAAATGCCGAATACTTTTTCGGTACCCCCTACGTTGACTGTCACAGCGACTAACCTTTCAGGGGGAACCACTCTAAATTATACTGGCGCATGGGCATCTCTCACGCCAGCCAGCATGAACAGCAATACGACATTCGGTCAATCCGCACAAGCCACCTTATTTAACCAAACAACGCAATCCACCTCACTTGTGACGCCATCCATTACTGGTAGTTGGCCGACAGCAAACATTGGCGTTTCTGGTAGTAATGGTGTTTTTGCGGTGAATTTTAATAATACCCCCACACCCACACCCACTTTTATGTTACCCTACCCTGCTTCGGCAACGACCATTTATCAAGGAAACTCGGCAAATACAGGATTTTTCGTGCCCAATATTTCTATGAGTGTCGCTGTGAAGGATGCAGACTCTACCAATCCTGTGAGTGGGATTCCAGCGAATTGCGTTATGAGCGGACCTGGTGCGTCGAATTCCTGCTCCTCAGGGGGTGGTGCGGGAAATGTGGGAAGTGGTTTACCCTTCTCTGGTGGCGGTAACAGTAATCAATATTTGCAAGGTAGACTCGTGCTCTTTAATACGGCAGCTTCGAACATCGTGGGATCGACTACGTTGATGCCAGTCCAGGTACAATATTTTACTCATAATTCGGGATATACAGTGAATCCAGCAGACAGTACTTGCACACCACTCGCGAACAATCCTGCCAATTATTGCATTAATAACACTGCGCCTTGCAATTTCAATCCGCCGCAGCCTTTAACGCCAGCTTCAATTCAATTGACAGGTAATTTGCATAGTGGGGCCAATGTTGTTGTGTTTGGTGCACCCAGTCCGCAAGCGACGGGACAAACTAATTTTCAGTTATTGCTGGATTCAGCGCATCTCAATCTTCCCTGGCTGCAAAGTAATTGGGGAGCGGGTGCTTATGCGAATCCGACAGCTCAGATCACTTGGGGATACTCTCCGGGAACTTCGTCGAGGACTATTTATGAGCAGGAGAATTACTAGGGTCTTGTAACCACTGTTCTACTAAAACAGCTGCAGCCATTGCATTCAAATCTGCTATCACTTGTTTTCTTTTCTTCGGCGAAAGTTGGCTTCTTTCATGAATGGCTTTGCCGCTATGTTTAGTTTGTATTTGCAAACGATCCATCGCTTCATAGCTTGATAGTCGCTCATCCACTTCAAACACCTTGAGCTTGGTTTTTTCTTGTAAGCGATCTTTAAAGCGGCGTGCACAATGTGTCATGGGCTGCTCGGTGCCGTCCATGTTTAAGGGTATTCCTACGATCAGAGCATCTGGACGCCAATCTAAAATCAAATTATGCACTTCATCCCAGTTGGGTACGCCATCTTGTGCTTTTATGCTGGTGAGTGGTTTTGCGGTATGGGTGATGATCTGACCGATTGCAACGCCAATATGCTTCATACCAAAATCAAAACCGAGCACGGTTTTCATGTCATTTTTTAGCATTTTCTTCCTTTATTTTCCTTTCGATACAATCCAGAATTTGTCCGGCAATATTAATATCAAATGCTGCTTCCAATTCTCTTACACAGGTTGGGCTTGTGACGTTGATTTCTGTCAAATAATCCCCGATGACATCAATGCCCACAAATAAAAATCCTTTGTCGCGGAGTGCGGGACCTATCTCATTACAAATCCATTGTTCTCGTTCCGATAATCTTCGACCTTCTGGTTTCGCACCTGCAGCAAGATTGCCGCGTAATTCTCCTTTTTGGGGGACACGCGCTAATGCATAAGGAATTGCTTCGCCATCGATGAGAAAAATACGCTTGTCCCCATCGACAACTTCAGGAATGTAGCGCTGCACCATGCAATATTGCTTGCCATAGTTTGTTAAAGTTTCGATGATGACCGAATTATTAATATCTCCGACGCTACCTTTGAAAACCGTTTTTCCTGCCATACCACTTAAGGGCTTTAGAACTACAGTTTGATGCTGCAGAATAAAATCTTTGATTAATGCCATGTCTGCTGTGACCAAGGTTTCCGGCATGCATTGTGGAAACCAAGTGGCATAAAGTTTTTCGTTGGCGGCTCGGAGTGCGTCTGGCGGATTTACGACCAGCACTCCTTTCGCCTCCGCATGTTCTAGAAGATAAGTACTGTAGATATAATCCATATCTACAGGGGGATCTTTTCGCATCAGAATGGCGTCAAATTCATGAAGCGGTTTCAGGACAGGTTTTCCTAATTCCCACCAGTGTTTTGGATCATCCGACACCCGAATTGAATAACTTAAAGCGAAACTGGTGTCGCCTTTAAAGAATAGGTCTTGCAATTCTATATAATAAATAGTGTAGTCGCGCTTTTGTGCCTCGAGCATCAAACGCAAAGTCGTGTCTTTTTTAGGATGGATGCTGTCGATGGGATCCATGACAACTGCCAATTGAAGTGTTCTGGACATATTAGGTCTTTTGCTCCCTTAGGGTGTCAAGTCTCGATATTGGACAAATTTTGCAAATTTGTCCAATATCGAGACTTGACACCCTGTTATTTAAATAGCTTTCTTCCAAAGCTCTGCTACAATTTAAATATTACCTCAAGGAGTGAGTCATCGCTATGTCGATGGATGCATTTGAGCTCTTACAAGACATTGAAAAAAGATGTCGAGACAATTCCAAACCATTACCTCAGCAAAAAGCCGCTGGGAAAATATGGCAGGGCATTGGTTTTGTTGCGTCTCAAATGAATTTTGTTGCGCCGTTAAATGAAATAATTGAAGTCATGCCGGTTCCCATACTAACGACACTTCCTGGCAATGTGGCATGGTTTCGAGGCATTGCGAATATGCGCGGCAGCCTGTTACCAGTGACTGATTTAGAGGGATTTATTTTAGGAAAGCCTATCACTTTATCGCCTTTGTCTCGAGTGCTCGTAGTAGATTTTGAGAGGACTGGGGTTGGATTTTTGGTGCCAGGAGTGTTGGGTGTACAGAGATTCGTAGAGACCAATTTAGGCCCTGCAGCAAAAGAAGAGTCAGAGTACGCTCCTTATGTGCAGGGACAGATTGAAGAAGAAAATATCAAATGGAAGGTATTGAGCTTAAAGGCTTTGAGCCAAACTGCTCAGTTTTATCATGTTATCAAAGAGATGGGTGCGTAAGAGATGGGGGCATAAAATGGAAATGATTAAACCAAGCTATATAAAATCGCGTCTTAATTTTATGAGACCGAACTTTTTGAAAATAGGGATGTTAGATGAAAGCTTGTATAAGCTTTGGAAGATCATTTTTAGCATAACACTGGCAATCATCATTATTCTTGCCTTCCTAAACTTCTGGTATGTGAGTGTGCATGCAGGTTATGACAAACAGTATACATTGTATGCAGCTGAGTTGCGGGTTTTGTTTGAAAGATTTACTCGGGTCGCGGGTGAAGCAGTACTCAATGCTAAACCTGAAGCTTTCACCTATCTTGATTTCAGAACTAAAGAATTCACTGGGATTTTAGAAATATTGAAGCGCGGTAAGCAAGATAGTACTGGCGCAATTACATTGCCCCCGAGCCCAAGGCAAATCCAAGATAAGGAATTGGCAGAAATTTCGGCACTCTGGGGCGGTGACAAAGGTGCAAAAGCAAATGCGGAGATCATCCTTGCCAACAAGCAATTGGTCTTAAGCCTTCATGAAACTATCAATAATGTGACAACAGCATTGGAAAAGATCCAGTTAGGATATTTAGAGATAATTGGTTTGTTAGAAAATAGAACGAATGTAACTGGGAAAGATTTCGCAGAAATGGCAACACAGATCTTCAATGCTCAAGAACTAGAGCAAAATATTCGTTCCATTGTAAATCCAAGTATTGATAGTACGGAAATTGTGAAGCGTTTCCAAACTAAAGTTGCCGCATTTGGTCAGGAAATCAAAGATCTGCAGGCAAAATATGTCAATGATGCAATATATAGCAAGCTTATGGATATTGATAATACTTTTACAGTGGTGAGAGATCGTACCCAAGAGATAATAGCGGATGGTCAAGCCATTGCAAAAGTCAATGCTGCCTATCAAGCCATCTATAATTTATATCCGACTTTCTTGGAAGATACCGCGAACCTGGAAAGAGTTTATGCGGATCTTGCTTCAAAAAGATTTCTGAGTGACACAACAGCTTACATTTTAAGCGGTCTGGCACTCTTGAATCTCATCATCTTGCTCTTCTTTATTTACAAAGACAATCAGGCTACTTTGCGAATTTCTGAAGATACCAATAAGGCGCTGCAGGATGAGATGAGAAAGCTCGTGGATGATCTCAAAGATTTGGCGAATGGCAATCTGACCGTCAAAGCAACCGCAAATATGGAAGTGACTTCTGCGATTGCTGAGGGGATCAATTACGCCTTAAATGCCTTACGCCGCCTAGTGAAAGGCATTAACCAGACTTCTAATAAAGTTTCTGGTTCGGCACAAGATGTCAAGAAAATCACCAATGAATTGGTGAAAGCAATGAATAATCAGGCACAGGAAATAGTCAATACCACTAATTCTGTGAGCTCGATGGCTTCTTCTATTGATCAGGTATCGGTCACTGCGAAGAAATCTGCTCAAGTGGCAGAAAATTCACTCCACATGGCTCAGGAAGGTGCTGAAGTAGTGCAAAATACCATCAGCGGCATGGATCGCATCCGGGAGCAAATTCGTGAAACAGAGAAGAGGATCCGACGCTTAGGTGAAAGCTCTCAAGAAATTGGCGAAATTGTTTCCTTGATTGATGGCATCTCAGAGCAAACCAACATTCTCTCCTTAAACGCTGCCATTCAGGCAGCAATGGCTGGTGAAGCTGGCATGGGGTTTGCTGTAGTAGCGGATGAAGTACAGCAATTAGCAGTTAAATCCTCTCAGGCAGCGAAAGAAGTAGAAACCATTGTAAAAACCATCCGGGCAGATTCCGCAAGAGCCACAGAGTCCATGGAACATGCCATCACAGAGGTTACAACAGGCACCAAGCTTGCACATGATGCAGGATTGGCCTTGGAAAAAATTGAAAATGTGTCGAAGAATCTTGCAGAACTTATCCAGGGCATTTCTATGGCAGCGGAGGAACAAGCACGTGTCTCCAGCAAGATAAACCGCATGATGGAGATTGTTGAATCCATTGCTAGAGAAACCGCTTCTGGAACGGCTGATACTGCCGAATCTATCGATAATTTGGCATCACAGGTTCGGGATCTCAAGAGTTCAGTTGCAGAGTTCAAACTGCCTGAAGAAGCATATGGGGCCTAGTAACTAGCGACTAGCAACTAGAAACTAGAATGGAACATATGGAATAAGTAGAACATATGGAATTGAGCAACTAAAAAATGGAATGAATTGTAGAGATTTTTAATGGCAAATGATGATAAAGAACAGGAATTTATAAAAATTTTCACGGAAGAAGCTGCCGATTTGGTGGCTTCATTATCTGCGACACTGTCACAATGGGAAAAAAATCTCGATGATCACAGTTTGGTAGTGAATCTGAAGCGTGATCTGCACACACTGAAGGGCAGCGCCCGCATGGTGGGTCAAGCGCAGGTGGGTACTCTTGCCCATGAGCTTGAGGCACTTTGCGAATCGATTGAGAAGAAAGAAACGCCCACCAGTCATAATTTATTAAAAGTAATCCAGCTCGGTATTGATCGCATTGAGCTCATGATCGAAAAATTAAATAAACGTGAGGAGCTTGCAGATGCAAGCGATCTTATCAACAAATTTCGTGAGCTGCTGCCTAAAGAGAAAAGGAAGGAGCTAGAGTCTGAAAGTCCTCCGAAAAAACCTGAACCTTCAGAAAAAAAAGGAAAAGAGCAGGAAGAAAGAGCTGCAGCAGAAAAGGGTGCAGCTGGGCAGAGGGAGGGAGCAAAAGAAATAAGTCTTGATGCAAAAAAACTGGGGGCTGAACATGACGTTATCCGGATCCGCACCCATCTTTTGGATCAATTGAATAGCTTAAGCACTGAAAATAGCATGCTTCGCGTTGGACTCGAGCAATACATCAGCAAACTCGGCAGTTATATCACAGAAATGAAGCAAGAAGCCAAGAGGCTTGAAATTCAATTAAATACCTTGAGCGGTGAGCTTCAATCCTATCTCGTGGGTGGCTATGAAGCAGTCCCAGCACGGAATCGAGAATTGGTACAAAGCCGCGATTATGAAAGATTCTCTAGTTTAGAGCAAATAGGACTCGTGATCCGGGAAACTACTTTTGACATCGTGAGTATTCTAAAAAGTTTGACCGAAACTCAATCCAATATGGAAACTTTGGTTTTGAATCAAGGCAGGGTGAGCGCAGAATTGCAACACCGACTATCAGATACCCGATTAACTCCATTTGATAGCATTGTCCCTAGGCTTGGCCGCATTGCAAGACAAATTGCAACTGAACTCAAAAAAGAGGTCGATTTTAAAGTCCTTAGAACAGAAGGAGAAATGGATAGGACGCTGTTGGAACGTCTCATTCCTTCGTTAGAACACATTTTACGCAATTCGATCGATCACGGTATTGAATCAAAAGATATAAGAAAGCGTTTAGGAAAACCCGAGGTTGGATCAGTCACCATCAGTTTTTCGCGCGAGGGTTCTATCGTGATGATAGAAATCGCAGATGATGGTGCTGGGATAGATATTGCAGCAGTGCGTGTAAAAGCCATTAAACTAGGAATGCTCTCAGAAGATGCAGAGCAGAGTGATGATGAAATCATTCGTTTTATATTGGAACCTGGTTTCTCGACAAAAGAATCTGTCACAGAAATTTCAGGCCGCGGCATCGGAATGGATGTGGTCAATACCGCCATCAAAGAATTGGGCGGAAGCTTGAGCATTTCATCTGTGAAAGGTAGCGGCACCAAAATTATTGCCCGCTTTCCATTCACGACTTCATTGAATCGGATCTTAGTGTTCAGTCAAAAAAATCAAAATTATGGTATTTTGCTTACCAGTGTGGACAGTGTCATCACCCTCACCTTTGATGATTTGCAGAAAATGCTTGCTGCGCCTGATCCCACTTATGAGCAGGGAGAAAAAAGGTATCATTTGCATTATCTCGGTTCATTTCTGGAACCTAACAAGGAAATTATTCATATTCCAAAACGCAAAACTTATCCTCTGCTATTGATATCGACCGCAGATTATCTTATGGCGCTGCTGGTCGATAATGTCCTCTATAGTCGGGAGCTTATCGTACAAACATTGGGCGCTCAATTTAAGTTAACCAATGAATTCAGTGGAGCAACAATTCTCGGGGATGGAACGGCAGTTTTTATTTTAGATCCCTTTAATCTTTGCATGAAGGCTAAAGCTATGCTAGAAGGTGAAAAACTGACGTATGATTTTGAAATCGAAAAAAGCTTTGAACCCAGAGCTTCAGCAGTAGTCATGGTGGTGGATGATTCTATCAGCGTTCGTGCAGTAACCAAGCGTTTGCTAGAACGTTACAACTATCAGGTACTGACTGCAAAGGATGGTGTAGATGCGCTGCAACAGCTTGAAGTAGAGACACCGGACCTGATTCTTTTAGATCTGGATATGCCGCGTATGGATGGTTTCGAATTTGCGGAAGCGGTGCGATCCCATAAGGATTACAAGAATATCCCGATTATTGTGATAACTTCCAGGGCAAGTCCAACATTCAAAAAGCGCTCAGACGATATGGGACTCAATGGCTTTATTAAAAAACCTTACCAAGAGCATGAACTCTTATCAGCAATTGAAGGACTTATCAAGAATGATGAAGAGAAGATGAAAAAAGCATGAAGTCATAATGAAGAAATAACGAAGGGAAAGTGAAGGAATAACGAAGGAAAAATGAAGGCACAATGAAGGAATGATGAATGGACATGCTACGTTGTTTATTGTTACCAGTGCAAGATAAAACACTGATTTTGCCGTACGCAGCGATTACGGAAGTCATTGAATTTTCTGAACCGACTCCAATCCCAAATGCACCCGCTTGGCTCTTGGGTAAAATCGATTGGCGCGGCTTGCAAATTCCCTTGATGTCCTTAGATGGTATGATAAATGAATTAAAAAGTGGTAATAAAAGTGATACTAAAACTTCTTTTACTTTCAAAAAAGAACAGAATACGCGCATTGCGATATTTAACCGCATCAAACAATATCCATTTGATTTTTTAGGCGTGGTCTTACAGGGCATTCCGCGCATGAGTCGGGTTAGGAAACCTGATTTGAAGGATCAAAATAAAGCCGAAATTCCCTTTATTATAAGCGCAAATTTAAGGGATACAGTGGTTCATATTCCGGATTTGGGGTTGATAGAAGATAGGGTTTCGAAATATCTTTAAAATTGAATTCAGTCCTTTAAAGATCACCCAATAACGCCTGTAGCACCGCAATCGCAACCATTCCGGCAGTTTCTGTACGCAGCACTCTCGGGCCCAAGCGTAACAGCAAGAAGTTATTTTTCTCCGCATAAAGTTTTTCATCAAACGTAAGCCCACCTTCAGGTCCTACTAAAAGAAAAATATTTGGAAATTTTTTCATTTCATTAGTTTTTGTTGCCTTTTCTATTTTTTTTATTTTCTCTAGATTCTCTTTTTCTTCTATTTGTTCTCTTTTCTCTGTTTGTAATTTCAAGACCGATTCAATTCCTTCTTTGAAACCAAGTTCTGAGCGATGATCGAGTGTTATTTTAATCACGTTAGGATTTAAAGATTCGCCCTTAACAGTTTCCGTATCACAATCCCTAATCCATTCATGAATATCCATGGGTTGATATAATACTGGTAATCGTGTCCGGCCGCATTGTTCACTACTACTGGTTATCACCTTCTGCCAATGAGCCATCTTTTTCGATTCTCTATCGCCTTTCAGTTTTACTTCACTTCGCGACGAAAAGAGCGGCGTGATAGCAATTATTCCTAATTCCGTTGCTTTTTGCAAAGTAATATCCATCCTGTCGCCCTTAGAAATCGCTTGTCCAAGATGAATTTTCAGTTTTGATTCAACATCATGCGGTATTGTATCGACAACCCTCACCTGTACCTTTGATTTTTTGGTTTCTGTAATGATGGCAGGATATTCAATACCCTCTCCATTAAATAAGGTTATTTTATCATCCAGATCCAAACGCAAAACAGTACCGACATGTCGTGCTGCCGCTTCATCCAAATAAAATTTCGCTCCAATAGCCATTTCTCTGTTTTGGTAAATTCGTGGGATTCGCATAAATTGCTCGTTTCCTTTTTTACGGTTCTTACTGGCCTTTTGACTCTAAGCTTTCCAATCCAATTTGGCCTTACTTTTGCAAGAACTAGATTGTAGCATATATTTCTTTATTTTTTTATATGCTGCTAATTGATTTGTCTCTTGCCTTGTTAGTGCGCCACCCAGTGCTTCTAATCTGGGTATTTCCCTCAAGACTTTCAGATCAAGTTTTAGTTTATAGATCAATTTCATATCTTCATCATTTTCAAACTTAATTTGTAAAACTTTTAGTGCTTTTTCCCATTGAGCATTTAAAAGAGAAGGATAAGCAGGATTAGTGCATAAAGGAATTGAATAATGAACTGTACATGGCACAATTGCCTGTATTTTTGAAAAAAAATCATGGCAATTGTTTTCTCCACTGGAAACAGGTGTGGTACAAGGAGCTCTTTCGGTATAACACTTAACTCCTATAATAGGGGGGCTTAGTAATCCTATATATTCTAATAAATCAGCTGCTGAAATATTTCCCGCATCTAATATTGGTATTGATTGCGATAGAGCAGGAAACTTACTTGTAAACTCATTAATAGCTCTAGCCATTGACGTTTTTTCTGCATGACCTCTCCTCCCATTTTCAGTTGAATAGGATGCAGTACCCGGTAAAATTGTGCCATCAGCTAATACTAATTGGACAGTAGCCACTACACTATAATCTGCAGAATTCGCCAGTCTTTCTCGACGTAGAAATGTTTTTAGTGCTGCATCTCTACATTGGTCATCAAAGAGTGAAGATGCAATATTTAATTCAAATAAGTTATATGGAGCAGCTTTTGGTACTCCCACAGAATTTTGTACAAATGCCATTTAAGATATTCCTCATAGTTTATTGATCTTTGCTATTTAACTATAATGCCTATACTATAAAGATACACGAACTTAAAAAATTGTAGGAAACTGTAATTAATATAAATAAATGTTTTAAGAAGTGGTAATATCACACACTTCTGATATCTACAGAGATATTATCCATGAATAATCTTTTATATAACTTTCTATTTACGAACATTTACAGTAAAATTAAATAAGGTATGACCGTTTAGATTTTCGCTTTAAGACATGAAGATGTAACTCTGGTGATATTACACTTCAATGGTTAGGTGGATAAGATTATGCCAATTGCTAAATCAAGAATAGACAAGATCGTAGCTTCTGCCTCGGAGTATGTAAATCTACGTTCCATGGAATTTGGCGAAGAATTGAACGATGAGAATGTAGAAGACTTAGTGGAATGTCTGCTCAAATCAACAAAAATCAAAGTGACAAAAGTTAATCTCTCCTGTAACAATATAGGAGATAGAAGCATAATAGCATTGCAGAAATTCAAAACGCTTGAAGAGTTAGATATTTCAAACGGCCTTGAAGGGTATCAAGATTTTAGTAATCATATCACTGAGAAAGGCGCTGCGATACTTGCTGAGAGTTCTATTAAAAAATTAAACATTGGTGGTAATTCCATTGGTGATGCAGGAATCATTTCTTTAGCCAGCAGTAAAACAATAACTACATTAAATGCCGAAGACTGTTCAATTTCCGCTAATGGAGCATCAGAACTATTTCGAATAAACACTACTTTAAAAAGTTTGGATCTCAGGGCTAATAACATAACAGACAAGGGAGTAGAGACCCTCTCTGGAAACCATTCTTTATTGTCTTTGAATTTGAGCGCTTGTGGTATTACAAATGCTGGCGCGATTTTCCTTGCAAAAACTTCTTTAAAAAACCTTGATCTGAATTCGAATAACATTCAAGCTGAAGGAACAAAAGCACTCGCTGAAAATACTACTATCCAATATCTTAATTTGGATCATTGCAGGCTTGGTGATGCTGGCATTGCTCCTTTGGGCAGAAATGAAACCTTAACACATCTTTCTGCTTATGATAATGGCATAAGTTCTGCAGGGGCTAAGATGTTGGCAGCCAATAAATCCTTAGTTTTTTTGAAATTAGGAAGTAATAATTTAGATGCCGAAGGGCTAACATACTTATTACAAATGAAATCTTTGTCAAAACTTTCCGTTGAATATAACTATATTGGTGAAGCCGCCGCTGATGCAGTACAAAAATGGAAAAGCGCTGCATCTGATCATGAGATTTTATTATTTGGTAATCCATTGTCAAGTTTCCCTTTGGTGAATTTTCATTTTAAGTACGAAGTACCTGAAGAGGAAAATCCAACGTAGTATTGCTCCGTCTGCATTTTGAGAAAAATCTTATCAAAATTTTGTAATTTGATAATCTATCGAGTCCAGCAACTTGAAGTAGTGTCAGATCCAGTACAATTATTGTTATTATAAGCCCTTTGAATACCAGTACTGTCCAGTGTCATGCATGCGCAATTAGTATCATTGGCTTGAGGTCCCGTGGAAACAATTGTTGCCTGAGCCACAAAACAATCATTGCCACAGGTATTCACTAAATAATTATAAATTGGTGGTGGTGGCGAGGAAGCGGAGAAGATCGAGTTTGGTAGAGAATTTCCAAAAACGGAACTGGCTGATACCCAGCTATTAATATTAGGATAAGCATTATTGTTGTTTGAATAATATTGCTGCGCCAATAGGATTATTTGCTGTAGATTATTTTGAGCAGTTGTTCGACGCGAGTTCATAGCGCTTCTTTGATAAGCAGGTAATGCAATAGCAGCTAAAATAGCGATAATCACAATAGTAACCATCAGTTCAATCATTGTGAATCCTACTAAATAGGATTCAACTTTAAAACCTCTTTTCATATGAGTCCTTAAAATTTTTTCCTAAAAAGATTATAGAATATATAATGTAAATTTTGAAACAAACTCATGTTATGTTGTAAAAAAATTTATTATCGTATGACAATCGTAAGACAATTTTAGGATTCAGATTTGTAAGAAATAATTTACAAAAAAAAAGAAAATATATTTTTGCTGTTCATTTTAAGCTTGATAATATTTAATTCGTAGCAAGGATTGATACGGATATTTTCGTGAAGGAGATCACTATACAGGCCGGAATTGATCTGGTTTCCCAGTATCATCGCTTTTAATTTTATAATTATTGTTACCTTGAATCTTTACTAATAAAGTTAGGGGTTTTTATATGAGCTATTTTTACCCAGGGACAGGCTCGGATAAACTTGATAAAAAAGTAGAGACAGAATTGTCTGAGGAAGCAGTTGGCAAGAATAAAGACGTATATTTTTCCAATTTAAAATGGTTACAAAATCATTGGAATGGTATCGATGACAATGCAGCAGCGCGAGAAATTTGTCCCCTCATTTATAATTCAATTGCTCCACTTGTTCAAGCAATTATTATAGATAATTTGGAATTCTTTAAGAAAGAGTTCTTGAAGGAGAAAGTAGATGCAAGCGCTTTTCTGCCCATTGCTTACTTATGTGGTTCACAAAAAATTGCTGAATTCTTGTTAAAAGAAATGAAACAAGATTATCTTTCTTCGGGCAATGATTTTATTCTCGGATATGTTTCAGCCTCTCAAAATATTGCTTGGGCAAAGTCTATTGCTTCTCTATATGTTAAGTCAGGAAGAGAAATGCCGGACTCTGTCCGGGAATTGGCAGGAGGCCTGGTTTATAAAACTCTGAAAGAAATATTTAATAAAACCATCAATTCTCCTGTAATCCAAGTTGATTCAGAGCAGGCGGTCGGTCCCAAGGTACAAAATCCGAAACCTGATAAGTTTTTTTAGCAATCCAGGAAGATCTCGTGTTTTGTAAAACCCTAGGGAATTTTTCGTGGAAAATTTCCGATACAAATAATTCAGTAGGTTGAATAATAAAATTTAACAATAGTCATGGAAGCGTTCTGTCTGAAATGGCAATAGGACAGCGTTGCAAAGATAGCGACGAATAAGAGATTACAAAGATATCAAATCCATAATCTGATAAGTCCATCCTTGGATATGGTCTCTTTAGTTTACAACTTCTCTTCCTCTTCTTTTACTTTCAGTGCAAGCTCATTAGCCATTTTGCATATAGCTTCTCCACCTTCAACCTTTTCCTGAATATATTTTTCAAGCAAGTAATAAGTTCTAACATGAAAATTATCTTTGCCTTTTTTAGCACCTGCATCAATATTTCCAAGTCCAAGTCGAATGCATTCTCGAACAATATTGCTGAGTTTTGTTTCATGTTTTTGCGCCTTGGTTTCTAGTTCAAGGAATAAACTGTCTGGAACTTTAACGCATATTGGACGCATCAGAAGCTTCTCCGATTGTTCGTGTAAAAAACATGTTACATTTTAACTGAAAATTGTTCATAAAAACAAAAAAATTTGGTATTACAACGTAATATGATTTTGTGAAAATATTTTAAGTACATTTTAGCCGAAGAAAATTCGAGAAAAATGGTGAATATTAGTGAATAATAATGTCGCAAAAATGTATTACGAAAATATTACTTCTAGCATTACAAAGTTGCATTACAATGTAATACACAAATACTTAAGAACCTTCCTTAGTGATTTCACAACAAATCAAGATTAAAATCAATCCGCACAATAACGTAGTTTATGAATCCAGTGAATCTTGTGTCGTGTATCTTTCCAGCAAGCAGATTTTTTACTATTGTTATTCCGTAGGTTACTCATATTTTCTTCTCATTAATAAATATTATTTTAATTGTAATGGGATTAATACCGATAATTATCAGGCTTAAAAGGACCTGTGACAGGAACACCTAGATATTTAGCCTGAATATCGGATAATTTACTGAGTTTCACATTGAGTTTTTCGAGATGGCGGAGGGCGACTTCTTCGTCAAGGTGCCGGGGGAGAAGATGGACGCCTACGGGGTAGCGTTCGGGATGCTGCCAGAGTTCGAGTTGTGCAAGGACTTGATTGGTGAAGGACATGGACATCACGAAACTGGGGTGGCCGTTGGCGCAGCCTAAGTTTACTAGGCGGCCGGAGGCTAGGAGAATAATGCCATTACCGCTGGGGAGGGTAATGCGATCGACTTGGGGTTTAATGTTTTCCCAGGGAAATTGGCGGAGCGATGCTACGTCGATTTCGGTGTCGAAATGTCCGATGTTGCAGACAATTGCATTATTTTTCATTTTTTCCATGTGGGATAAAGTAATGATTTTTTCGTTGCCGGTGGCTGTTACGAAGATATCACCAAGGCTTGAGGCTTCATCCATGGTTTTTACGGGATAACCTTCCATGGCTGCTTGCAATGCACAGATGGGATCGATTTCAGTGACGATGACATTGGCACCGAAGGAGCGTAACGCTTGGGCACAGCCTTTACCGACATCACCGTAGCCAGCAACTACGGCTAGTTTTCCGGCGATCATGACATCAGTGGCGCGTTTGATGCCATCGATCAGAGATTCACGGCATCCATAGAGATTATCAAATTTCGATTTGGTGACAGAATTATTGACATCTATGGCAGGGATTTTGAGCTTTCCAGCTTTCAATAATTCATGCAGGCGATGTACGCCAGTGGTGGTTTCTTCGGAGACACCTTTGATATTTTTTAAGAAATTTGGATATTGCGCATGGACTCGATGTGTCAAATCACCGCCATCATCAAGTAAAATATTTGGGAAGAAATCTTCGGGGCCATATTTGTCATGGTTGCTGCTTTTCTTGTTGCTTTGCTTGCTGCCATGATCATTGCCGAAATTACTGCTGAACAAAGTTTGATCGATGCACCAGAGGTATTCTTCTTCAGTTTCTCCTTTCCAGGCAAACACAGGTATCCCTTCTGCTGCAATGGCGGCTGCGGCATGATCTTGAGTCGAATAAATATTGCAAGAAGACCAGCGCACCGTTGCCCCGAGTTCAATTAGGGTTTCAATCAGAACAGCTGTTTCTATTGTCATATGAAGACAGCCAGCAATGCGCGCACCAGCAAGAGGTTTTTGCTTGCCGTATTGTTTGCGCAGAGACATGAGTCCCGGCATTTCAGATTCTGCGAGCAGGATTTCCTTGCGTCCGAAAGCAGCAAGAGAGGGATCGGCGATTTTAAAATCGCTTGAGTCGCTTGAAGCGAAAGCGCTGGATCGATTTTTAGCTGTCATAGAAACCATATAGGCACTTGATACTGGTTATCGAAATATTGGGATACTGTGACTTAATAACTTAAATTGCGTCACTTATACTATCGGCCAAATCCGTTTTTTCCCAAGTAAATTCTGGTTCCTCTCTGCCAAAATGCCCATAGACAGCGGTTTTCGCATAGATGGGTCTCAGTAAATCCAAAGTTTCTATGATTTTTGCAGGACGTAGATCAAAGAAAGTGTCAACTAATTGACAGATTCTGTCATCGCTGATTCTTCCAGTGCCGAAGGTTTCAACACTGATGGAGGTTGGTTTTGCAATACCAATGGCATAAGAAACCTGTATTTCAAGGCGATCAGCGATGCCTGCAGCAACCAAATTTTTTGCTACATAACGCCCCATATAGGAGGCTGAACGATCGACTTTTGAAGGATCTTTTCCAGAAAAAGCACCACCACCATGACGTGCCATGCCGCCATAGGTATCCACAATGATCTTGCGGCCAGTCAAACCACAATCACCCATTGGGCCTCCGATGACAAATCGTCCAGTAGGATTTACAAAAAAACGGGTATTTTTAGTTAAAAGTGATGCGGGGACTACAGGCTTGATGATCTCGTCAATGACAGCTTCTACTAAAACTTCATAACGCACTTCCGGAGCATGCTGGGTCGATAAAACTACGGTGTCGATGCTGATGGGCTTGTAATCATCATACAGAAAAGTGATCTGGCTTTTTGCGTCGGGGCGAAGCCAAGGCAAAGCGCCATTTCTTCGCACTAAAGATTGCCTTTGTACCAACTTATGCGCGTAGTAAATGGGTGCCGGCATCAGGACATTGGTTTCATTACTTGCATAGCCAAACATTAAACCTTGATCACCAGCACCTTGCTCATGATCCTGTGTTGCGGTAACGCCAATAGAAATATCACTGGATTGTTTGCCAATAGCATTCAATACTGCACAAGAATTACCATCAAAGCCAATATCAGAATGGGTATAGCCAATTTCATTAATGGTTTTTCGGGCAAGTGATTCGAGATCAACCCAGGCAGTTGTGGAGATCTCTCCGCCAACCAGAACCATTCCAGTTTTAACAAAAGTTTCGCAGGCGACTCTGGCGTGGGGATCTTGGGCAATAATTGCATCCAATACAGTATCCGAGATTTGATCTGCAATTTTATCGGGGTGTCCTTCAGAAACCGATTCTGAAGTGAATAAAAATCGTTTTGTCATTTTTTAAATCCGGCTTGAGTAGTTACAAAAAATGGACTCTTGATTAAGAGTATATCAGCCAATGCGAATACTTGTCCAAATCAACTATCCTTATATAAGGAGGAATTATGACCGCAGACAAGTACAAACAAGTCATTCGTGATCTCTCAGATAGAATAGTGACCGCTCAAAGACCAATACGCATTTTGGATGCTCTGAAATGGAGTCCGGATGTGCAGGCTGAATTTTTTAATACACGATTTAAAGAATTGCCCATGGTGACGGAGGAATATTATCAAACTAATCCCCTCAGATTTGAGCCGGAAGCAAAAATTGCAGAATTCTACGAAATTGAGCGGGATATTCGAAAAGAGCTTGGTCAATTCAATTCTGTTGGCTTGATCATGCAGAGGATGTGCCGAGAGTATATCACTGTAGTGGAAATGTTGCGTGCTCGAGGGACACCAAATTTCACGAAATTTTCGCAGCAGCTCTATGGCAGTTCTACAGATGCTTTTTATGCAGGTGCACCCACACTTAAAGATTTAGCCGTTGTTTTATCAAACACGCTATCTGTGATCCACAAGCAGACACGAACCAAATCAGATAAAAAACGCTATAGCTCTGAGGAAATGGTAACTTTGCTCGGTGCTCGATTGAGAAAATATTTTTTGGATAAGCCTGATGCTGTCCGAGTAAAATTGAGTGATGATATCATTGCAGATGCTGCAGCCGGTGCTGAATTCATCAAAATTCGCGCACATGGCATGTTTAGCCAGCGAGATTTGAAAGTATATGAAGTACACGAAGGCTGGGTTCATCTCGGCACGACATTGAATGGAATGCATCAACCCATCTGTACTTTTTTAAGTAAAGGGCCCCCTTCTTCTACAGTGACTCAAGAGGGCTTGGCCATTATCATGGAAATATTCACATTCTCTTCACACCCAAGTCGCATGCAGGGCCTAACCGATAGAATCACAGCAATAAACATGGCAGAAAATGGTGCAAATTTTATAGAAGTTTTTGATTTTTTTCGTGAACAAGGTTTCCATGACGAGGAAGCTTATGTTCGTGCAACGCGAGTGTTCCGAGGTAGCATCCCAACAGGTGGACCCTTTACCAAAGATTTGGTTTATAATAAGGGATTCATATTAATCTACAATTATATTCGACTCGCGATACAACGTGGATTGGTACATGATATTCCCCTACTTTTCCTGGGTAAAACTACTCTGGAAGATCTCCATATTTTTGGTGATTTGCTGCAAGAGGGCTTGGTTGTTCCGCCTAAATTTGTGCCGCCTCAATTCAAAGACTTGGCGGCTTTGAGCTGTTGGATGTGCTATTCACTGTTCTTGAATCAACTGGATTTGAAGCGTTTGGCAAAGGAATATAAAGGAATATTATAGGAATATAACATTATAGAATTATTCTAGGGAATATTTTTTATAAAGAATGAGATTATTTTTTACGATTACTCTTCGACAGCAGTACGATACTGCAGGCAATAATACTGATTCCTATCCAGACGGTACTTTTAGGAAATTCACTGAAGATAAAAATCCCAAGGAAGGTGCTGAACAGAAATTTTGAGAAGCTTAAAGGTGTTAAAAAGGAAACTTCTGCATATTGATATGCTTTAGCAAAGGAAACTTGTGCAACCACTGCAAGCCCGCCCAATAATAAAATCCAAGGTAGATGATTTATATTGGGCGTAATCCAATCAAACAAAGCTGGAATCAAAGAAACTGGCGTCATTAAAAACAAGAGATACATGGCCAGCGTTTCTGCAGTTTCACCCTTTTGCGTGAGCTTACGTGTCAATAATTTGTCGAAAGCAAACGCCAATGCTGAACAAAGCGGCAGAAGAATAGCCCAGCCAAAGCTTAGCTTACCGCCGAATAAAGCAGTATCCGGTCTTGCAATGATGTAAGCACCTATGAGACTGAGCAGTATTGCACTGAGACGCAAGAAGCCAAAATTTTCCTTCAGCCAAAGTTTTGCGCCCAGCACAGAAAAAACGGGACCGATGAAGGTTAGCGCGACGGCTTCCGCAATGGGAAGATACTTCAAGGAAAGATAAAAAAGAGAGACGCCAAGAACGCACGATATAACGCGCATTCCATGTAAAAATGGGTTTCGAAAGAAGGTAAACTCAAAAGTCTGGCTACTCTGACTCTGGTTGCTGTTTTTTTGAATTTTTGTTCTGAATATTAAGGGCAAGAGAATTGCCGCCCCAATACAATTTTGAAAAAACATAATAACATTGGTAGGTAATGCGATTTCAGGCCCGATCTCACTGCCTCCTGATAAATAGCGCACCAATCCGTTCATGCATGCAAATGCCGCACAGGAAATAAGCTTCCAGAGCGATCCATATATTTGAGCAGAAGATATCTGCTTCAGTGGTAATTGGAAAGCTTCGGGATATGATTTTGTGGTTTGCTCTTTAAACACTGTCATAATAATCAGCAATTTAACATTTTTTTAGAAGATTGTCAATGATATTAATAATATTTAATGATATAAAAATGCAAATCAATGGTTGTTCGCTAGGGAGTTGCTAGATTGGTAGAGGCAAGGGCATCGAACTTACTTAAAGGAACATAAGGACCATCGATACCCTTTGGGAGTATGCCACATCATTCGGTCTATCATTCAAAAAACAATCAGAAAAAATTATGAGAGAAGCTCAATAGCCATCGCAGTGGATTCACCTCCTCCGATGCAAAGTGCTGCAACCCCCCGGGTTTTATTATGATGCTTAAGGGCTCCTAACAAGGTGCAAATAATTCGTGTGCCGGAAGCACCGATGGGATGACCCAGTGCACAGGCCCCTCCGTGAACATCTACTTTATCGTGCGATAGATTTAACTCTTTCATTGCAACCATAGTGACACAAGCAAAGGCTTCATTAATTTCATAAAGTTCCGGTGTCTCAGTGGTCCAATTTAAACTTTGTAGTAAAGATTTCATCGCTCCCACGGGTGCAGTGGTAAACCAGGCAGATTCTTGCGAAAAAGAGCTATGGCCTAAAATTTTTGCTATGGGTTTTAAACCGCGGTTTTTTGCTTCAGATAATCGAGTGAGCACTAATGCTGCAGCACCGTCTGATATCGAACTTGAATTGGCGGGTGTGACGGTGCCATCACTTTTAAATGCAGGTTTAAGTTGTGGAATTTTTTCAGCTTTTACATTCATCGGATGTTCATCTTGCTGAACAATGATGGGTTCGCCCTTATGAGGTTTTACCGTAACAGGTGCAATCTCGTACTCTGATAAAAACCAGCCGTTTTTGGTTGCTTCTTGTGCTCTTTTGAGTGAATCGATGGCAAATGCATCTTGCATCTCGCGTGTGAATTGATATTTTTCAGCGGTTCTTTCTGCAAAAACCCCCATAGATAGCCCTTTCTCATAGGCATCTTCTAGTCCATCATAAAGCATTTCATCGATAATTTGGTTATGACCAAGCCGATACCCACTCCTAGCTTTCTCCAGTAAATAGGGAGCATTGGTCATACTTTCCATCCCTCCCGCAACAACTATTTTATTCCTTCCTAGCATCAATGAATCATAGGCATTCATCACTGCCTTCATCCCAGAACCACAAACTTTATTGATGGTTGAACAAGGTACTTTGTTTGGAATTCCTGAAAAAATAGCAGCTTGTCTCGCTGGAGCTTGCCCTAATCCTGCAGTGAGCACGCAGCCCATGATGACTTCATTAATGTCTTCTGGTTTTAATTTTGATCGTTCGATAGCTGCCTTTATCGCCAATGCACCCAGATCTTGGGCTCGTAATGATGAAAAAACACCTAACAAATCGCCTATGGGGGTGCGAGCTGAGCCTACAATTACAACCGGATCAAGATTTTCCATAACTATTTATCCTTTTCATTTGTTTCGATTAACGTCAATGATTCAAACCCATATAAAAATCAGCTGCCAATCTGCGATAACCGGAGCCTATCTGTTCTAATTTTGCTTTAAAATCTGCTTTTTCTGAATCTGACATGAAAGGCCAGTTGATTGGCAAATCGAAGTTTTCGGACATTCGATTGAATCCCTTCGCTAAATTATGACATATGTCCGAGAAGGGTTGTAATGAACACATCCCTAAATCATAGATATTATAGAGACCTCGATTATCCAGTGGATTGTAAATCATTAATGTGGCTCCTATTGATCATAAGATTAAATATGACCTATGAATTATTTCAATCATTTCAAGCTTTTAAAGAATTTGTGCTACAAAGATAACTACACTATATTCAATGTAATAGCTATTTAACTATCTTTCAAACGGAGCGATTGAGAAATGCAGGGCCCGGTCCGAAAAAATGCTAAAAATGCAAAAAAATCAAAAAAAGCAGTCATTATAAAAGATAAGTCTTACTACGAAGAGGGAGATGAGGAATTTCTCAGGATCCCCTATAAGTCTAGTACTATGAGCAAATCTCATATTGAACATCTGTTAACGAGTTTACTTGAAGCGATAGAGGCTGTGCGACGGGGAGATCTCACCAAGAGACTGCGAAAGCAGCGCTATGACATCTTTGGAGAAATTGCAGACTCCTATAACGGCATGATGGAAAGCTTAAACTCCTTTACTTCAGAGGTGACACGTCTGGCACGTGAAGTGGGTAGTGAAGGAAAGCTTGGAGGTCAGGCTTCGGTGCCGAATGCAGCAGGCACTTGGAAAGAGCTCACCGATAACGTCAATGCCATGGCAGCAAATCTAACTGGACAGGTAAGAAATATTGCGCAGGTAACCACCTCTGTTGCGAATGGTGATCTTACCCAGAAAATTACTGTAGATGCGAAAGGCGAAGTATTAGAGCTCAAAAATACCATCAACAAGATGGTGGATAATCTGCGGGCTTTTTCGGGGGAAGTAACTCGTGTCGCAAAGGAAGTAGGTACGGAAGGTAAATTAGGCGGCCAAGCCGTGGTGTCAGGAGTGACTGGTACTTGGAAAGAGTTAACCGACAATGTGAATGCCATGGCGAATCAATGAAAGGGAAATAAAGCCTCCCCCAGCACTCATCACCCAAGTAGAAAAGGAGTATGTGAAGTGCGTTGTGGTCTATAACGATAGACTAGTGATTTTATTGGACTTGAGTAAAGTCCTGTCAGCGCGAGAATTTGCTCGTCTTTCTGAGATATCTAAGAAATATCAAGAAAATAAAGAAAATAAAGAAAATAAAGAAAATAAAGAAAATTTAGAAACTGATTCTATGTTAGAGGAACGTGATGAATCACCTCAAAGCGGAAAAAGAACTGAAAAGACAAAACCAGAGCAGGAAGCAACCAGGAGATAGACATGAAAGACATGAAAGACATGAAAAAAATATTGATTGTAGACGATTCTCCATTTTTTCGTGGGCTCTTGAAAGAAGGATTATTGAAAGAAGCAGCCATGATGCCAGAGATGACATTAAATGTCATTGAAGCTGATGACACATTGAGTTCTATGGCGAGAATAAAAGATTCCAATCCAGATCTTATCTTTCTGGACATCGTCATGCGAAATAGTGAACAAGAAGGTGTTGCTATCTTGCAGCAAATACACAAACTTTATCCAGCACAAAAAGTAATTATGATGACCTCGGTGGGACAAACATCTGTTATTAATAAGTGCCGAGAATTAGGGGCATTAGATTATCTTGAAAAACCCTTCGATAGGGATCAGCTATTGATGGTTTTGAAGAAACATCTGGATAATTAAAAACCAGAGGGTAATTAGAGAGCAGAGAATGATTGTTATTGGTGCATCTACAGGTGGTCCGCAGGCATTGGAATCTTTATTGGCTTCCTTGCCAGCAGCTTTCCCTAGTTCGATACTGATAGCACAACATATCCCAAGAGATGAATTATTCTTGCGCCGCTTTATTGAAAGATTGAAGCTGTGCTGCTCTTTGACCATCAAATGTGTAGAAGATAATGAATTGGTGCAAGTTGGCACTATTTATATTGCTCCTAGCGGCTACCGGGTTTTGACTGAGAAAAGATTCGGAGAATTTTATTTCAAGCTTCATGAAGATCTTACGCTCGATAATTCGCCTTGCATAGATGATAGCATGATCCATTGCACGCACCTATCAGGAAAATGCCATAGGTATTATTCTGACAGGCATGGGAAAAGACGGTTTAGAGGGCATGAGAACCATCAAGAATTATGGTGGCAGAACGATTGCACAAGATGAAACCGCATTTATGTTTGGCATGCCCAAGGTGGTGATAGAGAATGATTTGGCAGATAAAATATTGCCAATAGAAATAATCCCTATAGCAATTTCTGAACTATTAGCGATACGCAATAATGACGACTGAATTCGATAAACATAAAGAAGCGTTCTTGTTGGAAGCTCGTGCACATCTGGAAGTGATGAATTCATCATTATTAAAGCTTGAAAAGTCACCCGAAGACTCAAAATACCTTCATGATATCTTCAGAGCTGTTCATACTTTGAAAAGTATGTCAGCAGCAATGAATTTTAATCAAGTTGCCAATCTTTGTCATATACTGGAAGATTTACTTGATGCCATCCGCAATCATAGAATCATGCTCAATGACTGCGTTGATGAACTTTTCTTAAGTTTTGATTTAATTGCCAATGCTTTGAAAACAATAGAAAATGAAAATCAAGAGCCGACCACAGAGATCAATGTCAAAAAGATTCGCTCTTTGATAGAGCATCAAGTGCCGAATAATGAAACAGGAACAACAGGAACAACTATTGATCTTCAGTTCATAGAACCGGCAACAATTGAAAAAGTGCAATCCATCGAAGTTAAAGTAGATCGCCTGGATACATTGCTCAAATTGGTTGAAGTGAGCAAAGTTGCGGCATTAAAAGCTTCTTCTTCTCTTTCTAAGTTAATCAATCAGCCAGTGGATGTTGATATCTTACCTGCAAAGATCTTGTCTCATGATAGCAATCCATTGTACACAAAAGAAGATGATATGGTTGTTGGCATCAATATCCTTCTTTCTGGTGAATTGCAAGGCACAGCAATACTGTTTTTTTCTAAAACCGCAGATCTAAGACTTTGTGATGTATTGTTGAAGAGAAAAGAGGGTGAGTCAAAAATTTTTACAGAAACCGAGATGTCAGCATTGACCGAAATTGCCAATATTGTGATTGGAAATTTTATGGGCTCGTTTGCCCACCCCCTGAAATTAAATTCTGTATTGCATCATGTACCAGACTTTAGATTTGACAGTTATAATCATCTCATTGAAAAGGTCGTACTCGATATGAATTTGAAAGTAAATGATAAATTTTTAGTGGAAATAATAATTGCTTTTCAAAATCTAAAAATTAGGGGCTTTTTAGTATTTTTCTTTGGTATGGAAGAGATGAAGAATGTTTTAGGTTGAAGAATGTTTGAGAAGGATAATACTCCATTTTAAATCAATACCAGATCAATGTCAGATTAATACAAGAGCCGAGTATCTAGGAGTGCATTTATGGATTCGAAATATTTAGAGAAACTCAATGAAATCAGTAAAATCGCGGCAATAAAAGCATCCTCTTCACTCTCTAAATTAATACAACAACCAGTGGGTGTCGCAATCGCACCTGCCGCCACCCTAAGTCCTGATGAAACACCAATCGTCACCAGTCCAAGCGATGATATTGCGGGAATTATTGCCCCCTTATCTGGTGATTTGAAGGGGGTTGCAATTTTGTTCTTTCCGAAAGATCCTGCCTATTTGTTGTGCGACGTATTGCTTCACAAACGGGAGGGGGAGACTAAGTCATTTTCTGAAATGGAGATTTCTGCACTGACAGAGGTTGCTAATATCGTAATTGGAAATTTTCTGGGCCCTTTTGCGAGCCCCCTTAAACTGAATTCTGTGTTTCATCACATGCCTAAATTCAAATTTGAATCCTACCAAACAATAATCGATCAAGAGATGGAGAAATTAAGATTAAATATGGACAGCCAGATGATGGTTGAGATAATCATCTCCCTGCACTCTTTGAAACTAAAAGGATTTTTGATGTTTATGATTGAGGCGCAGGAGATGCAAAAAGTGTTGGAGCGGTAAGGTTAGCTTGGTAAGCAGATTATCATATTTATCTCAATTATATATAGTTAATATACAGTATGGAATGCATTACTATATTATATTAAAAAAAGCTTTTTTTATAAACAGATTGTTATTGTCTTCTTGACTATTCTCCATGAAATTGGAGAAAAGTCAGGATTTTTCTCCAATTTCATGGGGAATAGTCGAATCTCAGTTTTATAAAGCCTATATTCTGCCTGAATACTCACTCAAGCTCTTCCAAGCAAAGTCAGCCTTGTTATTATCCGACATATATCCTATTGTCCCTCCAACAAAATACAAGCAAAATCTGTATTTTTCAACTAAACAAGGAAGTATGGATATGTTAGATAACTGCGAAGGTATGCAACCTGAAAATGAAGCCGAAAGAAAGATTGAGGAAGAGCTCGAAGGAGAAGCTGAAAGAGATACAGAGGGAAGTATCGAAAATAAAGCTGAAGGTTTTTCTGGCGATAAGGAAAAACCTAATCAAGAATGTCACCGCAAATCATATGTGTTGCAACATTATTTCCCCCTTCAAGATCCCCAAAGTCAAAACAACATAAATGCAGCTGCTGCAATGTTGTCTGCTTCTTTTGCAAATTTTGTCATCTTGAATCATTTGTCAAAATCAAAACTGGAAGTTAATGGAAATTAAATCAAGTTAAATAAGGAGATAGGATATGAAAAAGTTATATTTCGCAATTTTAATCAGTACTACATTGTTGCTTCAAGCCTGCGGTGCAGGTAGGACCATTGTGCTAGAACCCGCCGCAGAAAAAAGACACATGCGCTCTGTCCATATTGTCAGCGATAATCCCACTACTCAAGTTCCTGAACAATATCAAAGAAAGTTTGAAACAGCTCTTGCAAATACACTCTACAGCAAGTCTGGTTTCTCTAGAGGCGGCGAAATGACAATTCGCTATCGTTTCCTGCAATGTGAAGAAGGCAATCAATTTGCGCGTTGGCTGACCGGAGGCCTTGGAAACACCGGCGAAGGTTCCTTGCTGGTCGAAGCACGCATCCTCGACAACAAAGGTAAAACTCTAAGCAAAATCCAAACCGAAGGTAAAATCGGCTCCGGATTGTGTGGCGGGAGTTTCGACCATGCGATCCTACAAGCGTCAAGTCGCTTAGCGGAGTATGTGATTAACAATTATAAATAAATAAGTTAAACAAATTATGGCCATTTGGTAACAATCGTAACTTCAGTAATAGATATTTACGGAGAGTAACCTTCCTGAAGATGAACCATTCTATATCCAGCCCGCCGGAATTTGAGGTGGGCTGGATATAATATAGCTATATTCAGCCCACCGCTACCTGGCGATATCCGGATAAAAAGCGCTTTTTTCCGCTAACATTTGTTGAAAAAATGAAGTGTTTCTCTTATTTAATGATCTAAAAGATGAATTTCTTCACTCAGTATTTTGAATTGCTTGCCTGAAAAAGCAATGCCCATTTTGATGAGATTTTTTATTCCACGAGCTGCATATTCTGAAGGATAATTTCTCTTTTCTATTTGCTTAAGTGCATCAAAAGCATTTTTTTGCAACATTTCATCTATATTATCAACAGCTCCTAGTTTCATATATCGTTTAAGTTCAATAATAATTCCAGGGATTGTAGTATCTTTTGGAATAATAGCAATGTCATATCGACCGCTGCCGCTTTCCCGATTCGATTTTAGTTCGTATTGGTTCCTATCTATACTCGCAATGAGCCCTAAAAGTAATCCATGATAAAAAGCTTCTGGTTCTTTGGAGACATCATAGGTGCTGGCGGTTTGTTGCATAATAGTTTCTAGACCCGTATTTATGCCCGGCAAGTGACCTTTCAATAGATCAGCTAAAAACTTATTATAAAATTCTATTCCATGGCCATTGGATAACCATTGTTCCACGATTTGCCGGTAAAGGCTTCGAACTTCCCGATTAGGGATCATGAGATTGCATTTAAAACCTTGTTCTGTTTCGATACTTGAGATTGCTTTCAAGTACCCTGTCATGAATAATAAACTCCAGGCGCCTGATTTATGATTAGTGATGAGATCTCCATAAACAAAATTTTCATCAATTATTTTTTCAACAGGTTTCTCATCTAATAACAGCTCTAGCTGTTCTTTAAATTCAGTTGTAGATTTGATGAGCAATTTTTTAATCAGGGCATTATCACTGGTGTTCACCCAGTAGGGTTTCAACATACCCTGATCGTGCACACAATTGACGATAGACCAAGGATTGTAAACTGTGGAGTCTCCTATTTGATAACCATTATACCAGGAACGAATTATTTCCGGCGATACAGGTAATTCTGATTGTTTTAGGATAGATAGTGTTTCTTCTTCTGTAAATCCAAAATAGTTTCCATAACGTGGATTAAGCATGGAATAAACTTTGATATTATTTAACCCTGAAAATAAACTTTCTTTGGAAACTCTTAGTATTCCAGTAAGCACTGCTTTAAATAAATAGGGATTGGTTTTGAGAGCAGCACCGAAAAGGCCTCTCATCATTCCAATCATTTCTTCGTAGTAACCATTTAGATAGGCAGATTGAATTGGGGTATCGTATTCATCTATCAAAAGCCAGGGTTTAATGGCATGATGCTGGTGTAAATAGCGTGTTAGATTTTTTAAAGAAGATTCTAAATCTGCATAATTAGTAAGTTCTTCTGCCAATACCGATCTAAAGTACTTTTTGTCTTCCTCATATAATTTGGTACTGGAGAGAAGATAGCGATATTCACTGTAAACTTCACTCATTAGTTTTGCCAATCGTTTATATGCGACATCAAAAGAATGATCTTTTATATCCTTAAAAGAAACAAAAACGACTGGGTAATGTGCTTGATGTTGCTTACAGAGTTCTTTTTCATTTTGAATGTATAGACCATTAAATAACCCCTGAGTAGATTCTCCATAGACCTCAGGCGCTAAAAAATAGCGAAGCATGGAAAGATTTAAAGTTTTTCCAAAGCGACGTGGACGTGTGATAAGTATTACTTCAGAAGCATTATCGACAATGTCTTTTATAAAAAGACTTTTATCGACAATTGAGAATTCATTGTCAATAATTTTTCGAAAATCGTCATAGCCGATGGGTAACTTCATTTTTGCTCCTTGATGAGGATATTATGCAATTGTATTCTTAAGTTGTCTAGCATAATTAATAATTTTTGAAGAATTCTATATTCAGCACCTTGATGAGTGAGTTGACTTAATAATCGTGTAATAACCAGTCCGCCGTGTCAATGGGAGATATTGTTGTAACCTGAAGAAATCTAGCACTAAATAAAATAAATATTAAGATTATTTTTTGAGATGTCTTGTACAAACATCTATCGAAAATGAAGGCTATGGACTATGTTCGACAATAACGTAGCTGTCAAATATAATTGACAACAATCATAACTTAGCTTTTGGAATAGAGTAATATAAGAAATTTTCAAGCCAACTTTTTTTCTTTTATTATTGATTTTTTTGAATCATACTTAATCTCACCCAAACTGTTCACAAGGCAATTAAGCACGGACTATGAGATAGGATTTTCCCCAAGTAAACGAAAGTGATTATCACTAAAGAGAACGCAGATCAATTTTTAGAATCATGCTAGTTATCACTATGATTGGTGAGTCATTATGATGGATAAGAGCTTCCGTTATCTATCGGATTTACCATTTATCTATAGAAGAAATAATATCAAAATCTAGAAAAAAATATTTTTTTATGACAATATGTTAAAAAAATCAGAGTATGGATATCAGAGTCTCATTTTTATTTTATCAGGAGAAATAATGTCATCTAGACAATCAGATTTATTTGGATCAAGAGAAAGAAAACAAAATGGTGTTTCTGAACATTCTTTGGATCAAAGTCCTGAGGTAATACGAAAAATTACCTTGAGTATGCGTGATGATAAAGCAGGAAGTTCCGGGGAGAAGGAGCCTGAATCTATTACAGCGTGTCGTATCGCAGCAGAACAGGGAGATGTTGATGCGCAGATTTATCTGGGGTTTGTTTTTGAAACGGGGAATGGCATTGCAAAAAATGAAGCAAAAGCAGCTGAATGGTATCGCAAAGCAGCTGAGCAGGGGAATGCGTTGGCACAAACATACTTAGCGTTAATGTTTGCAAGAGGACAAGGGGTTCCCAAAAACGAATTTGAGGCAACGAAATGGTTTCAAAAGGCAGCTCAGCAAGGAAATTCACGAGCACAGTATAATCGTGGTGCGAGACGGGAATTTAGACTTGGAGAACCGCGAGTTGATTTGGAGGAAGTTGGTGAAAGAAGGGAGGAAGCAGCCAAGTGGTATTTAAAGGCAGCTAAGCAAGGGAATCTTGAGGCTCAAATTAATCTCGGATTGATCCATGCTAAACGTATAGGTGAGAAGGAAATAAATAAGAAAGAAGTAGCAAAATGGTTACGGATTGTTGCTGAGAAGGGTTGTATTGAAGTGCAATTTAAGTTTGCTCAGATGTTAGAAAAGGGAGAAGTCGTCATAAAGGATGTGAAAGAAGCTGTAAGATGGTATCGCACGGCAGCTGAACAGGGGCATGTTGAGGCGCAATTGGCGCTTGGGGATATTCTCATTAATAGCAAAGAGCCCTCACAAAGTGATATGGAAGGAATGGAATGGTATCGCAGAGCTGCTGATCAAGGTGAAGTTCGTGCTCAGTTTAAACTTGGATGGATGTATGAAAATGGTAAACAAGTTGCCCACGATGTAGCAGAATCGATGAGATGGTATCGAATGGCAGCTCAACTTGGATATACTAACGCGCAAGAAAGACTTGCAGGTATGCCGGTAAGTTCTTTCTCTACAGATAATGAAAAATTTGAATTAATTAAATGGAAAATGAAATCCATTTTGAAGTTTGACGATTTTAATGATGATAGTACACTTACGCTCGATAAACTTTTTTATCGAGAAATTTTAACATTAGATGAAAATAGATTTAAACTATTTTTGATTATGAGGGAAATATATGGTAATCATAAAATCTCGGAAAAAGAAAGATATGTGGCAATACTGAAAGAATTTGATAAGGATAAAGGAGAATCAGAAAAAGAAAAAATAAGGAATGAAGTAATAAAAGATGCTCGCAGGAATTCTCATGATATTGATCAACAATTTAAGCTTGGGTTGATGTTTTCGAATCACCCTCATGCTAAGTTAAATGCTGAAGCAATAAAATGGTTGCTCAAAGCTGCTGAACAAGGACATGTAAAAGCACAATATAAGCTTGGAACAATGCTTGAAGAAGGTCGTGGTGGGGATGGTCGCAAATCTGAAGCAGTGATATGGTATCGCAAGGCCGCTGCGCAGGGAGATATTCAGGCAAGATGTAAACTTGCTTTGTTGCATGAAGACGGACTCGGCGGTGCAAAAGTAGAGGCCGAGGCTACACGATGGCTACAGAAGTTTGAAAAACAGAGATCTGAAAAGAAGCCATTGCCAACACAAAAAATTTCACCCCATGAGAAAGAAAGCAGTAGCTTTTGGACAAAATTTGGGAAGATATTGCATCCTGGCAAACAAGATAAGGATGTAAAAGAGGCCTCGGCCGTGTCATCTGCTAGCCCACAAGTTTCAACAATTGCTGTTCCATCGCCTCAAAGAGCAACAGAAGTGAAACAAAGTAAGGATGCGGAAGTTATAAAAGCGAAATCGAAGAGAGGGGAAGTTAGGACAGATAGTGAATTATTAATATCACTACGTAAGACCGCCTTAGAGGAAGACGACGCTGAGGCGAATGTTAAACTTGGTATGATGTATGCAAATGGAGATGGTGTTGCCAAGGATGAGGGAGAGGCAGAGCAATGGTATAAAAGAGCGGTGAATCTATATTTAAATGCTGCTCTGAGAGGGGATGTAGGGGCTCAATATAATCTTGGTGTTATGCTTGAATTTGGTCGAGGTGCTACAAAGGATATAGAGGAAGCAATGAGATGGTATGCAAAGGCAGCTAAGCAGGGAAATGAATTAGCGAAAGCCTCTTTGGAACGACTTCAGTCTTTACCGCGAAGGATGCCAAAAGAAAAAAATCCCGATACAGCAGCCATAAGGGGGAGAGGAGTGAGTAAAGATGGAAAGCAAGATCAAGATTTAAAAAAGAAAACTGAACTGGCTGTTCCAATCGCCTCAAGCGTCAGAAAACCCGAACCAACTATTGAAAGAATGGTGGAAATAGAGTCGGAAGAAGAACCAGGAATGGTTGTGAGGGTTGTGGAACCGGCTCGGCATTCCTCTGCGTCACAAGAAAAAGTATCGTTAACAAAAGAACAACTTGAATTTGTTGCAGCTCTGCAAACTTCAGGATTGACAGCTGAAAACTTGGCTCAAATACAGCGAAACTTAAAGATAGGGGATGTTTCGGATACGGATATCAAGAATTTTAAATTATGGGCGGAGAATTTTTCAAAGCATTTGGTAGATTTTGAAACACTTTTAACGGCAATGACTAGACAGTTCTCGAATGATGTTCAAGCAGAAAGAGAACAATTTTATATAGACAAGCATCCAAAACTTAAAATCTATCAGCAAAGACTGCAAAGGGAACTTAGTTGTTTCATCATGTGTTATTTTCTGGCACCTGCGGGAATATTTTCATTACAACAAAATAAAAAGGATTTGGCCATTTCAGCAATTGGTCAAATTCCATTAGCGGGTGTATTTTTGAAAATCTTAGCTGCCGGTCTTTCTTTTGCAAATGCAAAGTATCGGTTTTATCAAATTAATCATTTGAGTGAACTTTTTACCGATCCTGAACATATCTCACGAATTGCATGCTCATTTGCTCGAAAGATGACAATTGCAAAGGAATCCATCATAGAGAAACAAGTTGCGGTGGAATATAAAGGGCTTGATAAGCTTAAAGGATTATATCAAAAAGTGAAAGAGATGCTAGAAATGCAGTGGAAAGATCTGGCTACCAGCGACAGGACGGGGGTTAAGATTGGTCCGGAGGATAAGTTGGCAGTTTTGGATTGTGCATTTTTATTGCAGCAAATATTATCAGGTAAAGCAAAAATTGAGAAGGAAAAGGATTTAGCTGTTCAATTTGTTCAGGTCGTCACAGGAGAATCTTATAAAGTACGAGATTTGCCACCTATTGTTCCTCCGAAACCTGTCGTCCCGCCGAGACCTAGCATCAAGCCAATTGTGACTCAGGCGGCACAAACTGCTCAAGTTGTGAGACAGGGTGATCAATCAGCTTTAGCTTCTCCTACACTATCACCGACTAGATCTCTCTCACCTTCTCAATCTTCATCTCCTCTTGATTCTCCAGCCTCCGTATCAGAAGAAGAATTCAGAAGAATAGTTAAAATTGCCGAAGAAGCAAGAAAAGCAGCTAAAGAGGCAACTGAATCGGCAAGTGCAGCGAATGCTAGAGCGGAAGCTTTATCAGAAGAATTAAGTAAAGTGAAGAAACAAGTACCAAGTCCTTCCGCTGTTTCGGGGGGTGGTAATCAAGCATTAGCATTGGCAGATCAAGAGCCAGGAAGCGTATTAGGATTGAAAGATGCAGAGAGACAATTAGTTGAGCATGAGGGGCGTATTGTCGTGCTTTCGAAGGAATTTGAAATGTTTAAAGAACAATGGGTACATGCTGAAGTAGCAATATCTCAATTGCAAGATCAGAGTGGTATTAAACGCAGCGTGGCAGCAAAAAAGGCTCAGCAATTGCATCAATATGATCAGATGGCCATGGAGAGGAAAAAGGCGTTGGCATTACCAAAACCGGTAGTGCAAAGAAAAATTGGGGTGGATGCATTGATGTAATAATGCAAGTTTTGTAATATTTAGAATTACTTAATCTATAAAAACAGGATTAATTCGCTGTATGAGCTTCTGACGTCGCACTGTAATAAAGCTATTATAGTGCGACGTCATTGCGAACGAAGTGAAGTAATCCAGCAGCTGTAAATCTCAAAGAGTTATAGTATAAAAGCAATTGGATAAATGCAATTAGATAAATGCAATTAGAAAAGCAATATAAACTTGACAGATCCAAATAAAATATAATACCATCTTGCTCATAATTATTAATTTGGAGTTCAAAATATGGCCGCAATTAAACCTGTAATTAAACATCCAGCAGATAAAAAGCCTGCATCAACTCAGAATCGGCACCCTTTTTCGTACAATTTCAAGGCGCCAGCCAGTGATAAGTTAACCAAGATTATTAATGATGCCATTCCATTGATACAGAATATTTGCGATTGGGATTGGTGGAAAGAAAAGGAGGAAATACACTTTTCTATTTCTTATAACGATACCAGTTTAATCAGGGCTGATGAACAGGCTAAAGGTAAATTCCTACAAGATGTTCCGGCAAAAAATAAAGTAATGGCTGATGCCATGCAAAAAGTTTTGGATGAGTTTTTTACTAAAATTATATTGTTGAAACCGACAGAGGATAAGCGAGGGTTGAGGATTACAGAAAGCGGCTTTATCATTTTGGAATTAGATGCTTTTACGGAAAGAGCGGATGATTTGCTGCGTTTGCATGAAATCCACAATGCCTTTGTTAAAACGGGACAGTCTCAAAAGTTAGAATTTGATTCCCGGTTTATTTTAGATCGATTCACACCGCATATCAGCATTGGTAGAATCAATACAGATGTGCTTGCTAAGACTAAGGACAAGCGTTCAAGGGATGAAAAAGAAAAAGATCGACGCGAATTAGTTCGGAAGGCAGAATTGGATTTAGCAAAACATAAAGATGATATAATGAATGTGTTGAGAAAAGCGATTCATCTGGTCAATATCTATGATCTCAGGCTTTCCTATACAGATGAAAATGGCAAAGAATTGATTTTGGCTGCGAGCAAGGAAATTCCTCGTTTAGAATTTGGAGTGAGAAGCCTCGTCAAAACTAGAAATGATCTAAAAGTGAATGTGTTTTGTCATACCAAAGTAGATCTTAAAAAATTTCAAGAGTTTTTAAAATCTATAGAAATTGAGAAAGGTGTTTTGACAGAGGAACATCATAATTTGCTGAAGCTCTCTGGACATTACTATTATGCAATCTCCGGCATCATAAATAGATGCGTTCACACGGTAAATGTACCTTGGGGAGAAGTGCGGGATGGCATGCCAATGCCAATGGCAAAGCCAGAGCCAATTGACGTGCTTCCGCAATTTCAAAAGCATCAAGAGAAGCGTGAGAGGTATGCGAGGCAGGAGCACCACGACCGTCAAGAGCTTCGTCTTGGAAAGAAGCAAGAGAAGCCGAGGGGAGAAGGGAGAGAAATTTGGTTTGAAACTCTTTCTGGAGCGGGGAGTAAATCTTCTGGGGGCAAGACAAATCGGAAGTTTTCATAATCCAAAATTCTTGTGGATTCCCGCCGCCGCGGGGGCTAAAGGCATAAGTTTTAGGGGATTGACTACTGCCCTGCCCCCTGCTCCAAATCTGTCAGCATTTTGACCGCTGCCGTTTGATTTTGATCCGTTGCGATCTTTAAAGGAGTCGCATGGGTCTTGTCTTGGGCATGGATGTTGGCACCATGATCTATCAACGTTTTGATTGCAGCTTGATCGCCGTTTTGCGCTGCATAATGCAGTGCTGTAAACCCGTCTTGATCTGCGTGCGCGATATTCGCTTTGTGGTTTAAAAGCAGTTCGATGATTTTTTCTTGTTTGAATTGAGTAGCTACCAAAAGAGGTGTGATATTAAACTTCATAATAGAATCAACTGCGGCACCGTTCTGAATCAATATGTTTGCAATGGTGTCCCGGCCATGAACTGCTGCAAGATGCAAAGGCGTGGCGCCCGTTGTGAGATCAGTGGAGTTTAGGTTTGCACCAGATTGTATCAGTGAATCGACGATTTCTGGTTGATTGTTTAGGACTGCAGCGTGTAATGGTGTTATACCAGAACTCGATACTTGATTAACATCTGCGCCATCTGTAACAAGTGATTTTACTTCTTCTAATTGACCTGCTTTTACTGCCATTTCTAGCAAAGCTTCCTTTGACAAAGCACTTTGTGACTGAAGCGCAAAAGCAGGAAAATTGAATAAGAATACGAATGCCGAAGCTAAAATGGCAAGGGAAAAATGGTATTTTTTCATACGGTATTGTTTCATTCGGACTCCTTCCGATATTACAGTTATTACAGTGTTACAAGGAATATTGTTGCAGGAGAATGTCTCCCGGGAAGAAAAGTTTTGTCATATTTGCGAAAAATTCGTTGTAATCCGAAACGTAGAAGGTTCTATTCGCTGCGGATATTACTGGATTTTGATTAAGCAACTGCAGCGCAATAAGTTCATCCTGGAGTGCTTTTGCGGTGATTGCAGAGGCATCAATGATTTCAATCTCTTGACGGTAATAATTTTGAATGTAAGGCTTTAAGAGTGGATAGTGGGTGCAGCCCAAAATGAGTGCTTTGATATTAGAGAGATTAGGATGTGATAAATATTCTGAGACAACCATCTCGGAGATGCGATTATCAATAAATCCTTCCTCTATTAAAGGAACGAGAAGCGGTGTGGCTAAGGCGGATAGCTCAATATTGCAATTTAGCGTATCAACTTTTCGTTTATAGGCATTGGAACGAACAGTTTGTTTGGTCCCTATCAATCCAATTTTTTTGTTGGCATGGTGGGTGGCAATATGATTTACGACTGGATCAACCACGTTCAAGACGCGCGCTTTATTGCCTACATACTCAGAAACTAAGTCAAATGCTGCAGTGGATGCTGTATGGCAGGCAATGACAATGCATTTGCATTGATGTTGTAATAGGATATCACAAATCTTCAGGGAAAAACCCTGGATAGTCGAGAGCGATTTATCTCCCCAAGGGGTATGTGCTGTATCGCCAAAATAGACAATGCTTTCATTTGGCATGAATTCTGTGATGGTTTTTGCGACAGTTAGGCCACCAAGTCCGCTGTCGAAAATCCCAATGGGGGCTGATTCTTTTAAGTTTTGTAAGTTTTGCATAGATTTTTATAATATCACAAGTGAGTGTGGAAGGCACAAGTTGGCATGGTGAGCAAGATGAAATAATAAGATTAAATAATAAGATGGAATGATGAGATAGAACAATAAGATGGAATAATAAGAGAGGCAGTGGTAACAGAGGTTTGGTAAACAGTGGTAAGGTTGGAAAAAGGAACTATACTGAGGTATTGTGGTCTTAGTATTATGGTCTTAGATTGTAATTGTACATGAAGTTTTCTGTGAGTTACGAGGGTTCTTAAATTTTTGGGGAGCATCCTATGTGGCATTTGAAAACGAAAATGGGAGTATTTTGGGTTGCAGCAATTGATGAAAAATCAAAAAAGTATTATTTAGGGGTGAATGATCAAGAATTAGGTGTATATAATGATGCCGAGCAAGCTGCTAAAGACGTACGTGATCAAAGGACTGGATACCTAAGATGGGACGTTGAGTCAAAAGTAAAAGCCCCTGAACATATTTCAGAGTGGGCTTCAGGAGAGCCTAGAGACTGGCAGTAGAGAGAATAAGAGAATATAAGATCTTGATTATTATTTTAATGTAAGTCATGTAACTTACAGCCACTCATTTGCATATTTTTTAATATATGGTATTATGTCCTATTCACAAAATAGCATTATTAGGTCGACGGGGGCAAAAATGAAAGCGGGCATTCATCCAGAGTATAAAGAAATTAAAGTCACCTGCAGCTGCGGGCACGTATTCACAGTAGGTTCAGCACTAGGCAAAGATCTTCATATTGAAGTTTGTAATGAATGTCATCCTTTCTACACCGGTAAACAAAAAATAGTAGATACAGCCGGCCGAGTTGAACGATTCAAGGGCAAGTTTGGCTCTTTCATGGTTCAAAAAGGCGACAAAGGCGACAAAGGCAGTAATCAAGAAGCTTCCAAGGCCCACTCAGCTGCTGGTGAATCCGCGGCCCCTGCTGCCAGTACCAAACCAGCTGCTAAGAAAGATTCTGGTGCAGCAGAGAAGAAGGGTGACAAGTCCAAAGGTAAGAAAGAAAACAAAGAAGACAAGAAAAAATAAACGCTAATGGATGATAAAGTAAAAAAAGCTCTCGACTATCACGAATTCCCTACCCCGGGAAAGCTCAGTATTAATATTACTAAACAGACTGAGACTCAAGAAGATCTTGCATTAGCCTACACCCCTGGTGTAGCTGAACCCGTAAGAGCCATTGCGGAAGATCCCGAAAATGCCTACAAATACACCAGCAAAGGTAACTTAGTCGCAGTCATTACCGATGGTACAGCGATACTTGGCTTAGGAAATTTAGGCCCCCTCGCGAGTAAACCCGTGATGGAGGGCAAGGCAGTTTTATTCAAGCGCTTTGCCAATATCGACGTATTCGATATTGAAGTAGCCGCTGAGAGTCCGCAAATATTTACTGAAACCGTGGTTCGAATTGCTCCCACCTTTGGAGGCATCAATTTAGAGGACATCAAGGCCCCAGAATGTTTTGCAATAGAGCAAGCCTTGATTGATCGCTTATCTATCCCTGTTTTTCACGATGATCAGCATGGTACCTCAGTAATTGTGGCTGCCGGTTTGTTAAATGCTCTGGAATTACAGGGTAAAACTTTAGAAGACGCTAAAATTGTTTGCTTAGGCGCAGGGGCTGCTGGTATTGCGACCATGCGTTTGTTACTTGCCCTGGGGGCACATCGTAATAATCTCATTATGGTCGATAGGTTAGGTGTCATTCACCACGACAGAAAAGATCTCAATGCCTATAAATTTGCTTTTGCGATTGAAACAAACAAAAGAACTTTAAGCGATGCTATCCAAGGCGCTGATGTATTCATTGGTGTGTCAGGGCCCAATTTATTTACGGGAGAAATGCTCGCGAGCATGGCAGACAAACCTATTGTCTTTGCCCTATCAAACCCGGATCCCGAAATTAAACCAGAAATTGCCAAACAAGTTCGAAATGATCTGATTATGGCAACCGGGCGTAGTGACTATCCAAATCAGGTCAATAATGTACTTTGTTTTCCTTATGTTTTCAGAGGTGCATTAGATGTGCGGGCAACCCGCATCAATCAAGAAATGTTAATTGCTGCCGTCCACGCCATCAAAGAGCTTGCTAAGCAACCCATTCCAGAAGCAGTCTATAAAGCCTATGTTGGCACAAAGCAATTAAAATTTGGCCCGGATTATATTATTCCAACCCCCCTGGACCCAAGACTCATTAGCCATGTTCCTCCTGCAGTGGCAAAAGCCGCTATTCAAACGGGTGTTGCCAAATCCCCCTACCCGGCTCATTATCCTGCTCAAACCACCGAATTAGCTTAAATTCACTGTCCTGGATTTGTTCTCAATCAACTGTTTCTAAATTATCTGTATAGTATAAATAACTGTATAATATAAATGATAGAATGGCGTAATATATTATATATATTCTTTGTCTATAAACTCGTTATATTTATTCTAAAAGGAGACATACGCATGGCGCGACCAAAAATTGCATTGATTGGTGCTGGGAACATTGGAGGAACACTTGCTCATCTTGCTCTTACAAAAGGATTGGGTGATGTAGTGCTCTATGATATTGCAGAAGGCATTCCACAAGGCAAAGCACTAGATCTGTCGCAATGCGGTCCTATAGAAGGGTTTGATGCCCATATCCTTGGTACCAATGATTATAAAGATATAGAAAATTCCGATGTTGTGATTGTGACTGCTGGCGTTCCGCGTAAGCCAGGTATGAGTCGTGATGATCTGCTTGGCGTGAATTCAAAAGTCATGAAGGCGGTAGGTGCAGGCATCAAGCAATATTGCAAAAATGCTTTCGTGATTTGTGTCACCAATCCTTTGGATGTCATGGTAAGGGTACTGCAGGATCATTCGGGTGTGCCAGATACAAAAATTGTAGGCATGGCAGGGGTACTGGATTCTAGTCGTTTCAGAACTTTTTTGGCTCAGGAATTTAAAGTTTCTGTAAAAGATGTGGCCGCTTATGTGATGGGCGGGCATGGAGATTCTATGGTTCCTTTAACAGGCATGAGCACTGTTGGGGGAGTGAGCCTCGAAACCTTAGTCAAAGAAAAACGTATCACTCGGGAACGTTTGGATGCCATTGTAGCTCGAACTCGAAATGGCGGCGGAGAAATTGTGGCACTTTTAAAAACGGGATCGGCTTTCTATGCACCGGCTTCTTCTGCAATTCTTATGGCTGAATCGTATCTTTTTGATCAAAAGCGTATATTGCCTTGTGCAGCAAAATTAAAGGCTGGACAATATGGTGTGAAAGAGCCTTTATTTGTGGGGGTTCCGGTTAAAATAGGAAATTCAGGGGTGGAAGAAATCCTTGAGATAGAGTTGACGAGCGCAGAGAAATCTAATCTTGAAGTATCTATTAATGCTGTGATTGAATTGAATAAAGCGGTAGATAATATTCAGTAAATTTTACAGTATGCTTAATATTGGATTCCCGCGGAGGCGGGAATCCAATAAAAATTTATCGTTTATTTCTGTTATGCACTAGGTTTTGCAACAGATACGACAACTTCAGATGAAGCTATAGGTTGTTGTTCGTTAGCCGATCCACTACCACCTCTTGCAACGGTTTGTCCGCGCGAGGAAAAAGAAACAACCACTTGAGCTGATTCAGGGGCTTGTGCTTCGCTCTTTTGAACCTCTTCCCATTCTGAATCAGATGCCACAGATTCTACATCCTTATCCTTTTTTGCTGAACTTTGTGCTTTTTGTTTTTCCGCTTCAGTTTTTTCAACTTGATCTGTTTCAGAGTGTTCTTTTTTGGTTTTCTCATTAGCAACTTTGAAGGCAATATCTGCAATCCCATGAGCTAAATCGGCTTTTTGCCCGGCTGCCGCTGCACTTGTTTCAGCTAAAGCGGCTTTCAATTTAGCAACCTCCAATTCTTTCTGAAGTGCTTGAAATCTTGCATCGATGTCTTGTTTGAATCTTTGCGTCTCAAGTTCAAGCTTACTAACAGATGCCAAATGTTCCGTTGGTGATTTCGATGCAGCAGCTTCTGTTGCAGACTTGAATGATGCAGCCAAAGCTTTGTGAGACTCTTCTAAAAGCTTATGTGATTCTGCAAGACACTGTAGTGCTGCATCTTGTTCAGCAGCTCTTTTTTCGGCCAGTCGCTTTTCTTCTAAAGCGGCATTTGCAGCTGCACCTTGTTCAGCAGCTCTTTTTTCCGCTAATCGTTTTTCTTCCAAAGCAGCATTGACTGCAGCTTGGGCTTCAGCGTCAGTTTTTGCTTTTGCAATAGCAAGTTGCATTTCATTCATAATTGCAGGCAGTGTTGTATCGATTTCTGCTTTTAATGTGACGACTGCAACTTCAAGTCTAGCTGCCTCCTGTGCTTTCAATTCTGCAGCGGTGACATTTGCTCTGATTCTTTGATGAGCTTCATGACCTTTTCTGATGATTTCATCTACCAATTTATCATCGACCGCAGCATCTCTTTTTTCATTATGTTCGGGGGATAAAAACTTGAGATCTTCATTTAAAGATGTCTTGAAGATTTCTAATTGCTCGCGGGAGTGCTGCACAGTTTGTAGATGTGCTTGGGCCGCTACTAGCTTACTGGATTTTAGAGTTTCACATTGTTCCTTTGCAGCTTTTTGTTCTGCGGGGATTGATGCTAATGCTATTTGCAAAGCTTGATCCATTTGGTTTACTAAACCTTGGATTGATGCATGTTTAGCAATGATTGTTACACTGTGTTGACTGATTTGATTGCTAAAAGATCCTTGGGCTTCTCTTCTTTCATGATCCAATGCCTGATTTATCTTTAAAGAAGCTGCGGCACGATCAAGTTTGCCATCGATTCTGTCTAGAGCAGAATCGACCTTATCTACTGCGCGATTGACCTCAGCTTTTACTTTTTGAAGAAAACTTTTTTTACCTTTATGTGGCATAATACACTCCTTGATTTGATCAATAAATTATTGAATGAAGACTAATAACTAATAAACATCTTTTTATGCGCTTTGAAATGAAAGCGAAGATATGATAACAAAGAATTTTAGAGGAAGGAAACTTAATTCAGATTAATAACTTCAGTGGGCGAGTGGATTCCCGTTCCGCGGGAATCCAGGATTGTTAGAACAGCGAATCCCCGGCATAACCGCCATTGTTATTATTATTATTATCATAACCATAGCCATTATTATAACCACGATTCATATCATACTGATTATAATAACCCCGGTTATCGCCGCCTGCTTCATATTCTCCACTGCCAGACCACCAGCCACCACTGCTTTCCGGCACGGTATCGTCTGTAAAGACTTCATAAACTCCGCCGCCGCCATGGCTTACACGGCCTGAACCCGGATCAATTTTGACACTCACTATTCCTGGAGGCATGGGTGGAGAATTTTCAGGCTTGTCTTTCAGAACTTCAGACATGTAATACATCCACATCGGAAGCGCTGCAGCGGCACCGTATTCTCTGGTAGAACGATTATCATCAAATCCAACCCAGGCAGTGGTCACAACATCGCGATTATATCCAGAAAACCAAGCGTCTTGCCAATTATCAGTGGTTCCTGTTTTACCGGATAAATCATCCCGTCCTAAAGCTTTAGCTCTCACACCGGTACCAGATTGAATAACATCATGTAACGCTGAAGTAATAAGATAAGCAACCTGTGGACTGATAGCAGGGACTGGTGGCGGAGGTGTTGCTTCATAGACCAGATTACCTGAATCATCTGTGATTTTTTTGATGAAATTGGGGGTGACGCGATTACCCCCATTAGCAAAAACAGCATAGCCCGTAACGACTTGCAAAGGTGTGAAGTTTGCAACGCCTAATGCCATGGACATGACGGGTGGTAATTGCTTTCTGTCGAAACCAAATTGCGAAATATAATCAATCGCGGTGGGAATTCCAACAGCTTGGAGTACGCGGACTGTTACCATGTTTTGTGATCTTTTGAGTGCAACTCGTAACCGTGTAGGACCATAGAATCTACCGCTGGAGTTATGCGGTGACCAAGCAACTTTCGTCACAGGATCTACATAAGTTAAAGGTCCATCATTGAAAACGCTGGCCAAAGTATAACCTTGTGCCAGTGCAGAAGCATATAAGAAAGGTTTGAAATTTGAACCGAGTTGTCTTTCAGCTTGGGTTGCTCGGTTAAAGTTGCTTAATTTGTAGTCAAAACCGCCGACCAAGGCCATGAGTTCACCAGTGCTGGGATGCAATGAAACCAGTGCTCCTTCAATTTCAGGCACTTGTCCGACCTTCCATATCGGTGCGGTGTTTTGATTATGTGCGTTCTGATGATGTGCAGGCGCGCCATATGCGTTTTGAAGTTGCATTTGCTGCGCCAGTGATTGGTAAGCATAAATGACATCGCCTACTTTAAAGCCGCCTGTCCAGGAATAATTTGCAGGAGCAATATCAATGGTTTGGCCGTCTTGCAACAATACTTTGAGTCCTTTGCCTGTAGACAACACGACTCCGGGTTTGAGAGGACCATAAGCTTCCACATCCTCTAATTGTTCCAGCAAATCATCTTTCATATCTTCTGGTTTTTTGTTACGAGCTATATTGAAATGCTGTACTTTATTTCTTCGGAAGCCATGGCGTTGATCGTACTCCAAGAGTGCGCGCCACAAGGCGTTATTGGCTGCAGTCTGGCTTGCACTATCAACTGTGGTATAGACTTCATATCCCAAGGTATAGATAGCATCGCCATAACGATTAAACAGATCTTGCCGTACCATTTCTGCAACATACGGTGCTTCAAGTTCTATGGTGCGTCCATGATAATAGGTGGGCAGCGGTGCATCGACTGCTTTATTGTATTGTTCTCGGGTAATAAAATCGTAGGAAAGCATTTGATCGAGTACCAATTTTCGTCTTTTATAAGCGGCATCTTGATCATGCAGTGGATTGATGCTTGAGGGCGCCTGTGGTAACCCAGCAAGCATGGCAATTTGATCCAGGGTTAATTTATCAACAGTAGTGCCGTAGTAAACTTCTGCTGCTGCAGCAATACCATAAGCGCGTTTTCCAAAATAAATTTTGTTCAAATAAAGTTCCAAAATTTCATCTTTAGAAAATTCTTTTTCGATTTTGAGTGCGAGTAAGATTTCACTGATTTTTCGGACAAAAGTTTTTTTGCGAGTTAGGAAGTAATTCCTCGCAACCTGCATAGTGATAGTACTACCACCTTGTTTTACTGAGACATGCGTCATCAGATGGATTGCGGCTCGAATAAGCCCTCTAAAATCAACACCGGGATGATCGTAGAAGCGTCGATCTTCTGTCGCTAAAATTGCATTGATAAGATCTTTAGGCACTTGATCTAAATGGATGGGAGTCCTTCTGACTTCACCGAACTCTGCGATAAGTTTGCCATCACTTGAATACACTCTTAATGGGACTTGCAGTCGATAATCTTTCAGCATCTCGACAGAAGGTAGAGTTGATTCGAGATAGGCCGCCCCTACAATTCCCAATAGCAATAGGATGAGGAATGTACCAATGATTGCACGACGTATGATTAGAAATAGAACGTCCATCAGTTATCCATTTAAGTTAAAAATTGCACCTTATATAGTAGAAGTATAATACAAGCTGTAAGCTACAGGCTTCAAGTTGAAAGATTGATTAAAAAACACTATTTCTCTATAGGTCTGTTCTGTAGGTCTGTAAATGTCTCTAATAATTACATAGTCATCTAATTTTCTTTGATGGAATATACCCGCATTCTTGACTAGTCTTTAAGTTAGAAACTGTAAATTTTTCCGAAGTCTTTGATTTTAGTGAAAAAATTAAGCCATCTGACTTATTTGGTTGGCTTATTCGATTAGGATCTTTTTCATGGCTTTATTTGATTTGTTCGAATATAAAACAACACCTTTGGTGGGGATTGACATCAGTTCTGCCACAGTAAAATTGATCGAGCTCGCAAGAGATCCCGGCGGCATTTATCGTTTGGAACGTTATGCTATTGAAAACTTAACTCCAAAAAGCGTTGTCGAAAAAACAATCATGCAAGTGGATGAAGTGGGTGAAGCTATCAAGAGGGCAGTGATGCATTCAGGGACCAAAGCTCCATATGCTGCAGTAGCTGTCTCAGGTTCCACAGTCATGACTCGAATCATTCAAGTTAATATTGACTATTCAGATGCAGAAATCGAGGAACAGATTGAATTAGAAGCGGGACGATATTTTCCATACCCTCTTGAAGATCTCTATTATGATTTTGAAGTGTTGGGACCTTCCGCTAAACATCCGCAATTGGCTGATGTTCAGCTTGCCGCAGCAAAAATTGAAACGGTAGATACTCGCTTGGAAGCATTACGTGTGGCGGGATTGAAAGGCACTGTTGTGGATGTCGAAGCTTTTGCGATGGAGCGCGCTTTTAAATTTATAGTACAACAATTGACGCAGGATGAAACAAGGAGAAACATCGCCTTAGTTGACATTGGTTCAACAGTGACAACATTGCACGTTTTTCAGAACATGCGATCTATCTATAGTCGAGATCAGGTTTTTGGTGCCAAGCAATTGCTGGATGAAATTGTGCGTCGTTATGGTCTTTCAGAGCAAGAAGCAGTTGCGGCATTAAAATATGGCGGTTTGCCAGAGGATTATAACAAAGAAGTTTTAGAACCGTTCAAAAATGTTGTTGTACAGCAAATAAGTCGTGCATTACAAATATTCTTTTCTTCAACGGAGGAAACAGAGATCCAATATCTGGCATTGTCTGGGGGGGGTGCCATGATCACGGGCCTCGAAGATGCCATCAATAAGAGTCTCAATGTGAAAACTTTTCTTGCAAATCCTTTTTCTAATATGCAACTGTCTTCTTATATTGATAAAGCGATGTTTCATGAAGATGTTCCGGGATTGTTGGTAGGTTGCGGATTGGCACTAAGGAATTTTGATGAGTAAGATAAATCTGCTGCCCTGGCGCCATGAACTCAATGCAATTAAAAATCGAAGATTTTATGCGTTGATTGGGCTTTGCATGTTGTTAGGGATCTGCGGCGTAATACTGGCACATATGTTCATTGTTTATAGAATAGGTGTAGAAAACAATAATATTAGCTACCTCCAAAAAGAATTGTCAGGCATTTCTGGCAAGGTGACTGAAGTCAAGGGATTGCAGCAAAACAAACAGGAACTTTTGAATCGAATGGCTGTGATTCAAGCTTTGCAGAAAGATCGCGTACTGGTGGTAAAGCTGCTGGATATGATCCCAAGAACGGTGCCAGAAGGTGTATATCTCAAATCTATTAGCAGAGCAGGTGATGCTGTGATTATCCTAGGCAATGCTCGTACCAATTCCGGGGCTTCACTTTTCCTGCTCAATTTGCAAAACCCTAAATGGGCAGGATTGGTGATTAATCCAAAGATCACAGAACTGCAAGCGATCAAGGAAAATAATAGTTTGGATTTTAATTTGCAATTCACTTTAGGAAAGGGGTAGAGACGGGAAAAGAGATATAAACAGGAAAAGGGGTAGAGATAGGAAAAGGGGTAGAGACAGGAAAAGGGATAAAGACAGAAAAAGAGGTAGAAACGGGAAAAGGGATTTATGGAAATAGGTAGTGTTGAATTAGAATCACTGCAACTTGAAAATATTGGCAGCTGGCCTTCCGGGATCAGAACGGTGATCCTAATTATCCTTTTTATAGCAACTTTAGTCGCGGGATATTTCTTTGATCTCACTGATATCGTCTCCAACTTGGATACAATAATCGCTCAGAGAAAAAAATTAGAGTCTGATTATGCTCAAACCCATCATATTGTCATCAATCTCGATTCTTATCGGGAGCAAGTAGAAAAAGTAAAAAGCACTTTGGCACTTTTATCGCAGCAAATACCTCCCAATAGCGAGGAAGCACTGTTGCTTGAGGAAATCTCGCAGCAGGCCTCAAGTTCAGGTTTGCATTTTCTCGCTATAAAACCCTTGGCGGAGGAAAGGAAGGGATTTTATGTAGAACAACCATTGGAATTGACCTTGGAGGGTGACTATCAGGGATTTTCTGAATTCATCAGCCATTTGTCCAGTCTGCCAAGAATTGTAACTACTCATGATTTTACAATTACCAAGAATGCGGAGGAATCTAAGTCGAGAATAGTCGTCAACTTAAAGACATATTGGGCTTCAGAGAAACTGGAGAAGAGCAAGTGATGGGCTATTCCGTGAAAGAATCCATAAAAGAATCCATGAAAGAAAAAATAATGCCGCCACTCTTTTTGGGGATACCGATTCTTTTATTGTCGTGCTTGATTGGCTGCAGCAGTGCACCGGATAGCGATGTGATTGGATTTGTGGAAGAAACCAAAGCAGAGAAGCCAAAGCAAATAGAAAAATTGCCAAGCTTTCCTAAATTTGAACCCTATCAATATTCAGCCACGAATTTTCGCGATCCTTTCCAACCCGAGATGCTGGCAGCCGCTCCTCCGACTAAAAAAGTCTATACAGGGCCAAAACCTGATATCGGCAGACCGCGTGAATTGTTGGAAACTTATCCGCTGGATTCCTTGCGCATGGTGGGATCCTTAGAACGCAGTGGAACTTTTTGGGCTTTAATTTTGGATCCTATTGGCATCGTGCACCGTGTCGGCGTTGGAAACTACATGGGAGAAAATTTCGGAAAAATTGTGAAAATCAACGAAAAATCGATAGAACTTCATGAATTTGTATCGGATGGAGAAGGTGGGTATCGTGAGCGCGATGTGCAGCTTAGATTATCCGCGGAGCAAGGAAAATAAGGGGACTTTATGTCTTATCCAAAAGTTTCGTCTAAAAAAATAATCTTCTTTGGGATTGTGATTGCCATACTCTGGCTCTGCCTTGGAAATTTGGCATGGGCCGAGTCCAGAGCTTCACTTCAAGATGTCCAGGTTCATACATTGCCTGAAGATCGCATTCAATTAGAATTTGCATTTTCTCGTCCCGTTTCTCCACCCAGAAGTTTTGCAGTAGATAATCCGAACAGCATCATTCTCGATTTCAATAATGTGTCCAATCGACTCCCCAAAAAATTATCTAATCAAACATTTGCGCTGGGAATGCTGAAAGGTTTGAATGTGGTGGAAGGTAGGGATAAAACTCGGGTTGTCATTAATTTAAATGGTCCAGTACCGCATACTACCGAGGTTCGCGGCAACCATGTGATTATCACAATGTCGGCAGAACCTAATTCTGCTGCATTTCGGGGATGTGAGGAATCACGAGACTACCAAATTCAATCTTTTGATTTTCGTCGCGGCTCTGATGGCGAGGGACGACTGATATTCAATGTATCCTCTCCAAAAGCAGCCATCGATTTTACAGAAGAAAATGGCAAAATTATGGCTCGATTTTATGGTGCTTGCATACAAGAATCGATTTCTCAAGCAGTATGATGTTTCTGATTTTGGCACCCCCATCAAAGGGTTTAGCTTGGTGCGCAGTGGTCTTGATGTAGTGTTGTGGATGCATGCTGAAGGGGAATATGAGAAAATCGCTTATCAAATAGACAATCAATTCGTAATCGAAGTAAGGCATGTTTCGAAGGAACAACGAGCGCAACAAGCAAAAGAAGGTAGATATACAGGCGAACGCATCTCGCTTGATTTCCAAAGTATTGATCTGCGTGCTGTGTTGCAGATTTTAGCTGATTTTGCAGGATTTAATTTGATCGTGAGCGACGGTGTTAAAGGCAATGTCACGCTGCGTTTGCAGAATGTACCTTGGGATCAAGCGCTGGACATTATTTTGAAGACTAAGGGATTGGATAAGCGTGTGCAAGGAAACATTACTAGGATTGCCCCTGCTTCTGAAATTGCTTCAGAGGAAACACAGGAACTCGAAGCCTTAAAGCACGTGCAGGATCTCGCGCCGCTTCGTTCTGAATGGATCGCAATCAAATATGCAGACGCATCAGATATTGCCTCCATTCTAAAGGAAAAGGGCAATTCCTTACTCTCTACCAGAGGTAATGTTACGGTTGACAAACGGACCAATACCCTTTTGGTTCAAGACATTGAAACAAAACTTGCGGAAGTGCACGCCATGCTTCAGATATTGGATGTGCCAGTGCGACAAGTCGAAATTTCGACGCAAATTGTAACTGCAAACGACAGTTGCGAAGAAGCACTTGGCATGCGTTTTGGTGGTGCCTTGGCTTTCAATTTCGGACATCGTATCTTGGGTGTTGGTAATCATGTGGAAGCTTCTCGAGCCATTGCTAACAATGGTTTCCCCCCACCGCCAGCTCCAATCATTCCAAGTGGTTTGATGGGCGGGCCAGAATCTGCAGGTCCTACTGTGAATACGACAGAAGCATTGTTTTCTGATCTTGGTAACATTACCAGCGCTGGTAAGATAGCGAGCGTAGGTTTATCCTTGGCAAGACTTCCAAATGGGACTTTATTGGATTTGGAATTGCAAGCACTCGAGCTCGAATCAAAGACTAAAACGATTGCCAGACCAAAAGTTTTGACTGAGGACAAAAATAAAGCAGTTGTTGAACAAGGGACAGATATTCCTTACCAAGAATCCACGTCAAGTGGTGCCACCTCCATTACCTATAAGAAAGCATCGCTCAGGCTTGAAGTTACTCCGCACATTACACCAGACAACAAAGTGCAATTGGATCTCATCATCACCAATGACTCTCCCGTTTCAAAGACCTTGAATAGTGCTATCAATACCAATCGCTTAGAAACAAAAGTATTGGTAGATGATGGTGAAACAGTGGTGTTAGGTGGCGTGCTGTCTGTACTGACCTCAAGGACAGGGTTCAAAGTGCCGTTCTTTGGCGATATTCCGATCATTGGTGCAATATTTAGGAACAGAAACTTGGCAGACAGTCGGCAGGAGTTGCTGATTTTTATAACACCGCGGATTGTGAAAGCTATCCCGAAGGATCCTTAAATTATAAACTTGCCTTAAATTCCTGAAATCAGTTATCTTTTGATAACTGATTTCTATTTTTTTACCATTTTAATTTATGTTAGTAAACCACATTTCAAATTCGGTTTCAACCGCACCCCGACTCATCCGAGCACTCCGCTGCCAACCAGTCGATCGCACGCCGATCTGGATCATGCGGCAAGCGGGGCGCTATTTGCCAGAGTACCGCGAGCTTCGAGCGCGCGCAAAAAGTTTCTTGAATCTCTGCAAAAATCCTGATCTCGCCTCTGAAGTAACTTTGCAACCATTGCAACGTTTTCCCTTGGACGCTGCCATCGTATTTTCAGATATCTTAACCATACCAGATGCATATGGGTTAGGCCTTTATTTTGAAGAAGGTGAAGGACCCAAATTTGAAAGACCAATCCAGTCTGTCAAAGACATAGAAAATTTGCCAAAAATTGATCCGAATACAGAATTGAAATATGTGATGGACACAATTCGACAAGTAAAAAAATCTTTAAAAAAAGAAATTCCTCTGATCGGATTTGCTGGAAGCCCGTGGACTATTGCATGCTATATGATCGAAAACGGATCTAGTAAACACTTTAATCTCATTAAAAAATGGCTGTATCAGGAGCCTGAATCTTTGCATCGATTGCTCGCACACCTTGCCAGCAGTATTACAGACTATTTGAAAGCGCAAATTGAAGCTGGTGTAGATGTTGTTATGCTGTTTGATACTTGGGGTGGTGTGTTATCAGATTCTGATTATTTGGCATGTTCATTACCTTACATGTCGAATATTATTCGGGGTGTGAATGCCGCGCATGAAACACCCACCATTATTTTTACAAAAAATGGCGGGCGAAACTTAACAGAAATCATGCAAAGTGGGACCCATGCCATAGGCTTAGATTGGAATGCAGATATAAAATCTTCAAGACAGATTGTTCAAGACATTCTGCATCCGCATCGTGTTGCCTTGCAAGGCAATCTTGATCCCGCTATTCTGTACGCGAAGCCCGCTGTCATAGAGCAAGGTGTGCAGCATGTTCTGGAGCAATTTGGCCATGGTCCCGGCCACATATTCAATCTGGGGCATGGTATTCCACAAGACATAGCTTTGGAAAACGTTCAGGTTTTAATAGAAGCAGTTCATCGTTTAAGTCCGAAATTTCATCAAAAACTTTCACTGAAATGACAATAGGATTTTATTAGGAGAACAGAGCTTATGCTTAAGATACACAATAAAGCTATTTTTCCTGGTACCTTCGATCCCATCACTAATGGCCACCAAGATCTCATCCTGCGTGCTTCCAAGCTTTTTGGTGAAATCATCGTTGCCATAGCTGAGAACAAACGCAAATCACCTTTCTTTACACTGGAAGAGCGTGTGAAGCTTGCAAAAGAAGTCCTGGGAGGAGTAAGTAATATAGTGGTTCTAGGATTTGACAATCTTTTAGTGGATTTTGCACGCGAACAGGGGGCTGCCACCATCATTCGCGGCTTGCGTGTTGTGTCTGATTTTGAATATGAATTTCAATTAGCGAACATGAATCGTCACCTCGCACCCGGAATAGAAACTTTATTTCTGACACCGGCTGAACAATATTCCTATATCTCTTCAACTTTGGTGCGTGAAATAGCCTCTTTGCAGGGGGATGTTTCTTCCTTTGTCCATAAGGCAGTGGCACTAAAATTAAAGCAGAAATTCTCATAATTAAGGGATAGTTACGGTATTATTACGGCAATTATTGTGGCAATAATTATGGCATTATTATGGAATTATTATGGCATTAAAAATTACAACAGAGTGTATTAATTGTGATGTGTGTGAACCTGCATGTCCGAATCAAGCTATCTCTGCAGGTGAATCAATATATGAGATTGATCCAAATAAATGTACTGAATGTGTCGGCCATCATGATGTGCCTCAATGTCAATTGGTATGCCCAGTAGCCTGTATACCCAATGATCCTGAACACAAAGAAACCAAAGAAGAATTATATTCTAAATATTTGCGACTTATGCAAGAAAATTAAGAAATAAATGTCTAAACTTCATGTTGAAGCTGTAAGTTTGAATAAATGAATATCCAATAATGTATTCATAATATTGTATCTATATGAAAAGGAGAACAAAATGTTAAGTCTTATACTATTGATTATTTTAATTCTTTTATTGCTTGGGTCAATTCCGACATGGCCGTATAGTAGAGAATGGGGCTATTATCCAGGTGGTGTCTTTATTGCACTTATAATATTTCTATTCATATTGATAGCTATAGGTATACTGCCAGCTATTGCTTTTACAGCTGCTGCAACATCAACACAACCGCCAACAACAATATCCCCCACTCCCACAACAACCAATCCAAGTGCACCCGCTGCAACGCATTCTGATGCAGGTGAGATGTTACAAGCAAATAAGATTGCAGAAAATTCTGGCACTGGTATGGGTAGTAGTACAGGTACAGGTTATATTGGAACGGGAGTAAGTACTACTCCGGGAACTACCACGGGGACTGATACTTATGGAACTACCGGTTCTGCAAACACTCCAGGTACTGTTGGCACCCCAAACACTTCTGGAAACCCTGCTTATCCAGGAACTCAAAGTACGCCGGGATATGGTACTACAACTGGAATCAATACACCAAGCGGTACTGGATCGATTGGCACTGGTAGTTCTGTGACCACTCCTACTGGGCCTACACCAGCTACAACTGGAACCTATGGAACACCGGGAACAAGTGGTACCGGTACCCCAGGGACTTCAAGTCCTGGAAGTACAGGTGCAACCGGAGCAGGTTCGCTCTAAAAACTTCGGAACCTTCTCCCTATCTTCGGGAGAAGGTCGTTAAAGAAAATAATTTAAAATAAGATCTATATTTAAATTGTAACACTTAAACATTAAGGAGACTGAAATGAACAAAGATACTTTAAAGGGCAAATGGCAGCAATTAAAAGGTAAAGCAAAGCAAAAATGGGGCAAGATGACAGATGATGATTTTAAAGTATTAGATGGATCATTTGATGAATTAGCCGGTAAAATTCGTGAAAGATATGGCTATGACAGAGAAAAAGCTGAGAATGAAATTAAAGCATTCTATAAAGAAAATAATTTAGAATAATAGTGTTAGGCGGCCTTCGTGGTATTGTTTTGGGGCTGCCTTTTTAATTCTGGAGAAAAATATGTTGGCTTGGGTCCTGATTTTTTTAATAATAGCAATAATTGCAGGTATTCTTGGGTTTACTGGTGTTGCCGTTGCGGCAGCTCTGGTTGCGAAGATTATTTTCATTATTTTTCTGATTTTATTTGTTGCAGCACTTATTGTGTACTTTGTTCGAAGATCGTGAGACAACCCCATCATCGCACTTAATCTCAATTAAGTGTGCCTGTGGATGTTTTGCATCACACAGGCACTTTATTCATCTAAAACACATGGGGATTTTAGTTATATATTTATATATCAGGTCGAACAACAGGTTTTTCAGTAGGGCTTTTTTCGAAACTAAAAGACCGTACCTTATCAGCGGCAACGGGTGAACACAATGCCGTTGGTAGTTCCTCTTCTACAGAGAAGAGCACTGTAAAGGGATTGACCTCTGCGACTCGCTCCCCCTTCTCATGCGCAAATTTAAAGAGCATAGTTCTATCGGCTAAACTTGATGCCTGCGCCTTAAACTGACTACTGACAGGGATGCGTATGGTGCCAGCTTCAGTTATTTCAAGACCGGTTAATCTTCCTCCCTCATCATCATATTCCGCAGCTTGCTTAGCGAATATCTCATCTAATTGAGAAAGATCCACCCTTAACTTCTTGATTAACTCTGGATTACTTTCATCCTCCTTCTTGGCCTTATGCTCTTTTTCGGTTTGCTCACTCTGTTCAGATAATCCTTTATCCATCCTTTCAGCTTTGGAAAGTTCAGCAGTTTTAGCCGCTCTTTCAGATGTCAATTTTTCTAAAGCTGTTTTGTAGTCTTCCATTTTTTTCTTTATGGAATTGATAGACTCTTCTTCTTGCTTTTTACGATCTTCACCTAGCAAAACTGTGTTGTCGATGAAAGGGGTCAATAATTTATAACCCTCCCGATCTTCATAGCTGATTGCTAAGTTACCTTGAAAAGGTTTATTTCCTAGCGTCTGCACTTTAACAACAAATTCTTTGATTTTTTGAGGGATGCGTACTGCGTAATTTAATGAATACCAATGTCTGTTAAAGTACCCTCTAAGGCCAGGAATCAAACGTTGTCTTTCTGCTTTTTCACCACGCAATTCACTAGATGCAATAGTAATGGCGGCGGGTTGATGCTTTAGAGCACTTAGTGTCTCTTTGTTAAATTGTAGAGTTCTTTCAAATTCAAAACTCAAATTAATAGAACTCAGTAAGTCTTTATATTCAGCTTCATTCAAGAATTTTATCATGGTCAATCGTTGCCTGTTAATTTGCAATTGTCTCGTGTGATGATCTATTTCAGACTTAATTTTTGCTCGAATACTGCCATGACTTTCGAACGAAGTATCACCTGCTAAGAATCGTGTATAAATGTCCAAAGCATGCAAGCATCTGTCTATTTTGGCGACGATTTTATTAATATCAAGCACCCTGACAGGAACTGTATTAAGATTGGCCACTATAGTATCGTAATTTTCACTTTTTCCTATCAATGAAGCTAGATCTGTATAGGAAGATAATCCGCAATCTAGAGCAATCATTTCATATTTTTTGGGATCAGCCTTAATTGCTGCCAAAAAATTCTGAGTGCTGACCCACCATTTTTGGATTTCACTTTTGCTATTATAATCTGTTTGACTCACGCTTTGCTGTGTTGTTTCCAAAATCTTTTTTTGCACTAACTCAAGCTCAGATTTTGCAACATCAGAATCTTGTGAGGCAAGTGCTGCAGCTGCAGTTGCTTCATCACTGGATTTCTTCAAGGTATCTGCTTTCGTCTTCAGGACCTCTTGTGTGGCAGCACTTTCTTTACTCGCTGCCGTATATTCCTTTAAAGCTGCATCTGCGGCTTTTTTCTTAGCATCTGCATCTTGAGCGCCGGCTTTCTTTTTTGCTTCTGCCGTGATAGATTTTTCTTGCGCTGATTTTAATTCTTCTTCAGAAGATAGAAGTAACGCCCCACCTCTTTGATTAACGCTTAATTTATAAGTGATTTTTTCTCGACTCATAAAATCATGGAGCTCTCCAGAGGTACTTAATGCCCCCAGTAATGCAGTTGCACTTCCCCCGTGAGCTGATAATTTACTTTCCAGATCTTTTTTGTTCTTTCGAGTTAAATTTTCAAATTTTAATGTTGCATGAAATGCTATTCCATAGCTGATACTGGAAACAAATGAATCGCCATAACGCGATAAGAAAGTATCAATTTTCCCGGCCTGAAGAAGTTTAACAGAATCATCAGATAATTCGATACCATCTTGCAAAATTTGATTTTCATATAAATAACCATACACTACATTATATTCTCCAACAAACTTTGATTCATCTTTCTCTGAACTGGCTTTAAGGGTGGCAGAAACCGCGGGTCCAGTGCCCACACTGACTTCTGCATCTGCTGACAATGCTTTACTTTTGGTAACTGATTTGCTGGATTCAGCAAATTCGGTAGTATCTAACATTGATCGTAGTGGAATTTTCTTGGTTTTGTCAGTTCCTGCTTCAAAAGCAAAATTCGTTAGCACTCTTTGAAGGGGATCTGCTATACCATTAACTGAATTGACGCTGCTTCCTAAGATAACTTTTGAAACTAAATCTTTTGCTGCAAATTGATAACTCATTTGGGCTCTCCTTACTAGTAAAAAGATTAACTTCAGTGAAACTACAATAACAACGAGATCAGCTTATTACGAACATTTAAAACTGAACAATCGTAATAAATACGATAATGAAAATTACTGATGTGGAAAAATACGGATATGAGTTAATATTAATATTTTATCATTTCATTATATTTAGGAAATTAATCAGTTATAAAACTAGAAGAAGATTCGATTTTCATGCAGCCATTAATTAATGATCAACATTAATCTTATTATTTTTGCTTACTGTTCATTATTCGTTTCATGAATGCACCAAATAATGGCACAGTAAAATCTGTATCACCATGTGAAGGGCTGTAAATCATACCTTTTTTAATAAGGCTATTGCGAATAGGAGCCACGCTTTGTGGAGTTACCTTTAATTTGTTTGCGATATCACCTGATCTTTGGGCTCCATCTCCCAGTATGGCCAAAGAATACAGATATTCTTTTTCACGAGGTGTTAATCTATCAAATCGTACGCGAAAAAAGCTTTCATCTAATCTGTTGATAGATTCTTTCGTAGCTGATGTGATGTCAGGGAGATCGATAGGTGATTTTTTTGCTATATTCCATGCTTGGTACCCCCATTCCTGTAAAAAATAAGGATAACCTTGGGTTTGGACCATAATTTCTTTCAAAGCACTTGTCGTAAATTTAACTTGCTGCTCATTTGCAGGTGCTTCAAGTGCTGCAAATGCATCTTTTTCACCGAGTGGTCCAATTTTTGGAAAATCGAATAATCTTTCTGCATATGATTTTGACTTACCAGTCAAGCCAACTAATTGCGGAAGGCCGGCACCCACTAATGCTAGAGGTAATTGCTTTTGGGAAACTCGATGAATTGCCATTATTAATGCACTCATTTCCTGCTCAGACAAATATTGTAGTTCATCAATAATTATAGCAACCGCCGTTTTTCTTTCCTTGGCAGCTTCTGCAATGGCTTCAAATAGTGCAGGTAAGTCTGATTCCAGGTCTCCACTATCTGCAGTGCCAATTTCAGGATCAATGTCCAAAGAAAGTTCTAAGTCTTGTACTTTTAACTTTACGCTATTAATAAAGCTTTTCAAAACGTTCAACGCTCTTTTTACCTTTGCATTAATATCTGACATTCTATCTAATTGAAATAAAATTTGTCGTAATGGAGGAAGAATCAGTGCAGCAAATGGCTTTCTTTCATTAATTTCAATAAGTATTGTTTTATAGCCAGATTTATTCGCTAGTTTGTCAATCTCATTTAAAAGCACAGTTTTTCCAACACCTCTAAATCCCACTAATAAAAAGCTTTTTTCAGAGCGACCCACTTTAAGTCTTTCAAATAAAATACTAGCTTTATCTAGTATATGCTGACGTCCAGCTAATTCGGGAGGTGGAGTGCCTGCGCCTGGGGAAAAAGGGTTTAAAATTGGATTCATTAATTTATACCTAGTTTATTGCAATATACCAAGTTTTTATTATATTAATATAAATTCAATATAAATGCCATAGATTTTTATTTTTAATTGAAGAACCTATTTTGAATATTTTTAGTTGCTTACAAAAAACTGTATTTATATATAGTTATTTTGCTACTAAAAGAAGGGAGATGCCAAAAGAAGAGAAAGGGCCCTTAATGTCTCTTTACTATAATAATTAGTTCGGTTGGCCTTAAAGTAATCATTTTAAGAGGAGCGGCGAGAGCCGCAACGCTTACGCTTATGGCCGGCCAGCGTTGAGGAGCTGCATGACTGCTTTACTGGCCTGCTCCATTGTCTGTTTAGCCTTTTCCTCTGCTGCCCTACGGGCTTGTTCTTCAGATTGGATTTGCATTTCGAGTGTGTAGATATGATGGCTGGCCATTTTGATTTTTTCTTCAAGAATCTTTCGCAAATTACGTTCGGTGGATAGAACAACGGCCATTTTCTTAATATATTCACTGTTTTTGGCATTTTGCTCAAAAAGGGAAGCCTTCTCTGCAGAGAAAGTTTGCAATTTTTCTTGGAGGGAGGCAAACTCGGCGGCATAAGCTTCGGAATTGCCTTTTTCGGCGCAGAGTTGCATTTCGAGTCCGTGGATCTTTTCGGATAGCTCGACCACTTGTCTTTCAATTTGAGCATGGCTGGTTTCATAGTGTGCATGATCGTGATCCAACCTTTCTTCAGCGGATTGACGTCTCTTCTCTTCCAACTCTTTGATTTCGAGAATCGCTTTTAATTGTTTTTCTTTTTCTTCGATCGTGGCTCGGATATATTTATCTCTTTCGAGGAGAGAAGTATTGTACTGATGTTCTTTGTCTTCGAGCAGTTTTAGGTATTGCTGCTCTGCTGCTTCGTGTTTGCTTTCGAGTTCCGATACGGTTTGCTCTAATTTAAAGTAGGTTTTTTCTGCCATCTCGGCTCGCTCTTCAGCAAGCCTGCGATAATCAACTGCTTGATTTACTTTGCTTTGTGCAAAAACAGCTTTTTCTTCTGCAGCTTCCCGGGCCGTCGTTTCGCTCAAGCGGGCCGCTTCGGATTGTTGCAGTTGTTCTAAAAGTTGGGTAATCCTTAAATTATTGGTTATTTGCTGCACCTCGAGCTCTTTTTCTCTGAGCTCGTTTCGTAACAGAGAAGTTTTTTGTACCGCTTCCTCTTCGTTTGGCAGGATGATATTCTTGGGTTTCAAGAACCCTCCCAAGGTGAGCCGATTATCTTCTTTGCTGGATAATTTTTGATTGAGTTCCTGGATTTCTCGGGTTTTTGCTTCGAGCGCCATTTCTAAGCGTTGTTCAAAAAACTCTACAGGGCGGCTGAAAGCGGGACTAGATTCCTGTATAACATGTGTACCGACCGCCGTATTTGGGTTGCTAAATTCCTGAAGATGACTTGGGTTTTGCATGGCAGGCATCTCGAAAGATTTGTGCTGTTCGCTGCCAAGCACTTCGGCCGGATTTTGATGTGTGTTTTGCAAGGTGGTTTCTAGTAAAGAAGGCTTCCAAGGGCGATGCGCTCTTTTTCTAAATATGGATTTGCCCTTTGGGGTGGAATTCATGTTTGAAGCCATTTTTGAACCTCCCTCTCCTCTCTCTAAAGATTAGAAATGCTATTACACCTATTTTATTCTAGAGATCAAAAGTATTTTAATCAAGATATTTAACAAAGTTAAATAATAAATATTTGATAATATATTACTTTTTAGTAACTTTTTAATGATTCTAGGGACCTTCTATGCAAGTTCTATGCAGATCTTGGACCACTTCCCAGGGTTTCTATGGCTTTCTATAGAAAGGAGCATGAAGAAGTATGAAGATATTAGTTAATATTACAACTAACTCTGATGCAAGTTTCGTCATTTTCAGGTAAACTAGCCTATAGAAGGAGGAGTTTTATGAATAATCTATTTTTTGGTTTACTAGATTTACCCTGGTGGGGCAATATCATTGCAGCTCTCATACTCACGCATATTACCATCGCGAGTGTTACCATTTTCTTACATCGGCATCAGGCTCACAGAGGATTAGACCTTCATCCAATTATCAGTCATTTCTTTCGGTTTTGGCTTTGGCTAACAACCGGCATGGAAACCAAAGCCTGGGCTGCTATTCATCGCAAGCATCATGCAAAATGTGAAACGGAGGAAGATCCTCACAGTCCTCAAATCTTGGGTATTAATACAGTATTATGGCAGGGCGCTGAACTCTATCGAAAAGAAGCGAAAAATAAAGAGACGCTGGATCGGTATGGTGAAGGTACACCGGATGACTGGCTAGAGCGTAATTTGTATACACGGTACTCAGCCAAGGGTATTTTCCTCATGCTGTTCATAGATTTACTACTGTTTGGAATCCCCGGTGTGACAATTTGGGCAGTTCAAATGGCCTGGATACCGCTGACTGCTGCGGGTATCATCAATGGAATTGGTCATTATTGGGGATATCGCAATTTTGAGTGTAATGATGCTGCTACCAACATCGTGCCTTGGGGCATATTGATTGGGGGAGAAGAACTCCATAACAATCACCATACCTATCCAACCTCCGCAAAATTATCCATCAAGTGGTGGGAATTTGATATTGGCTGGTGCTATATTCGAATTCTTTCTGCTTTAGGACTTGCGAAGGTAAAGCGCATCGCACCAACCCCAGAAATTATTCCTGGCAAAAAACATATCGATATGGATACCTTGCGTGCCATCATTTCAAATCGCATTCAAATTTCAACTGTCTATTCGAAGAGCGTTATTCTGCCGCTCTTTAAGCAGGCGAAGGAACAAGTGGCTATGAAAACTTTGCCTACAGAACGTATGCTTTGGGCAAAAGTCAAACATGCCTTGATGCGAAATGAACGTCTGGTAGACGATACCGGCCGCCGGACTTTAGAACAATTTTTAGAGAAATATCGATCAATTAAGATCGCTTATAGATTTCGAATTAATTTGCAATCTATTTGGGATCGTACTACAGCCAATCAAAAGGAGCTTTTGGAAGCGCTTCAAGAGTGGTGTCAGCAGGCAGAAGAGACTGGCATTCAAAAATTGCAGGAGTTTGCGGCTTATTTGAAGGGATATTCGCTACAGGTTACGAAGGCTTAATACTAGAAATCCCTCCTTGCCCCCCTTTTTAAAGGGGGTTAGGGGGGATTTAAATAGTAACTTATAAAAATATACTAATAAAACGATAAATTGGCACCATTAAGAATCATTTATAAATCATTTTAGATACGAGGATTACCATATGAGTATTGTAGCATCAGAGCTAGCTTCAGACTTAGCAACAGTTGTGGAGGCTGATAACAATGGCAAATGGGAACTGGTAAAGTTTCTGCTCGCTATCCCAGCTACAAAAAAACTCCTGAAAATATATAATGAATTTGGAAGAACCCCTGTTGTGGAGGCTGCTTATAATGGCAAATGGGAACTCGTAAAGGTTCTGATAGAAAATGGGGCTGTTACGAAAGAACTCCTAAGATATCAAGATGAAAAGGGCAATTCCTTACTGTCGATCGCTGTTCAAAAACGTGATATGCGAGGCATGGAATTTTTACTTTCTTTATATGAAGGAAATAAGTTGGCAGATATTAAAAATAAAGATGGCTTGACCCCAGGTCTTTTAGCACTAAGCCTAGGACATCTCGATATTGCAAAACAATTTTTTAAAAGCGATGAAATTCAAGAAATAGTATTAAAATATCGAGAAGGGAAAAATAAAAAAAATTCGCTTTTAGACCGAGTAGTAAAAGCAGGTCATTTTAATGTTGTTCAATTTATTCTTTTTATGTCTGGAAGCAGAGAATTATTAGATTTACCGAATGAAAATGGTTTGACACCTACCATGGAAGCACTGATTCATGGACAGAAGGAAATTTACAGAGAATTAATCAATTCTGGAGCCCACTTTGATCTTAAGGCGTTCCTGGAATATCGTGATGAACATGGACAAACTGTTTTACATTTGGCTTTTCGTCAAAACCCAAGGTCCATTGACTGTGTTCTCTCTCTGCCCGGTGGAAAAACTCTTTTAACGGTTCGAGAGACTTCCAGTTTTAAAAATACACCTTTAGACGAATTATCATACAAAGATAAAAATTTGTGTGGGTGGGCAAAAGCCTTGATAAAATGTGGTGTTGAAACAAGCTTGATACTAGAAGGAAGTCATTGGCTTAGAGGTGCCACTTTGGAAGATAGACTGCATCAAACTAATTCTCTGTTAAGCAAAGTACTGTTTCTCAAAAATTGCGAATTATCTACAATACAAGATATTTTATCAATACCAGGAGCCAAAAAGCTTCTTACAAAACCTAGCGGAAATGGTGCGGTTCCTATAGTTCAAGCAGCTATCAATAATCGTTGGGAGATTGTTAAATTCATGGCTTCAAATGGGGCAAACAGCAAGGATCTTATTAGCTACAGAAACTCTTCCAATAATAATTCTATTTTATCCGATATTATGTGGTTTGATGCTGCAAAACATTCATTGAACGCGTTTCGAGCAAAAGTGCTAACAGGAGTACAATATATACTTTCCTTACCAGGAAGTAAAGAACTGTTACATAAAAAAAATCGGGGAAATGAAACCCCTATTCTGGAAGCTGCAATAAAAAATCTTTGGAGTGTTGTCAAGTTCTTGATTGAAAATGGGGCAGATACTCGTGTACTTATAGATTATCTTACTCCGCGAGATGATTCTCTTTTAGGGATTTTATTTGCTAACCGAAGTTACTGTTCTGATACTTCGCTCGCCCTTCAAATCTTATTTTCAATACCGGGAGGAAAAAATCTTCTCAAGATCAGCAATAAAAACGGTACTACTCCTATTATGATCGCAGCTTCAAAAGGTAATTGGCAACATCTTCAGTTTATGTTGCAACATTTGCCAGATTTTGAAGTCAAAACATTGTTGGCATACCGGAGAATTAGCAACTCTCTAATAGAGAATGCAATATTTTTTAAAGATGAAGAGGGATTGCAGTTTTTGCTTTCCATACCTGGAGCTCGAAATTACTTACGTGAATTAGAAAAAGATAGCTCTCGCTTTCCGATTTTACTTAATGCAATCTTCAATGGTTCCAAAAAAATAGTCGACATCCTTATCCAGCATGGAGTTGATCAAAATATAATAACACAATATCGGAATTCTGAACAAAATTCAATTTTACACATGGCGATAATTCAAGGTCTTTCTCTTTCCATTGTCCGTTTCATTTTGTCTTTTAAAGAAGCAAAAGAGCTCCTTTCCATAGTAAATCAATTCGGTAGAACCCCAATTATGGAAGCGGCTTTCCTGGGATATGGCAAGATTGTAGATGCCTTGAGTGCCGCTGGGAGCAAGTTAGAGAGTGATGCGCTTCTCAAATATCGTGATGAAGAAGGGAATTCGCTTCTCGATCGTTTTATTGCAGATGGAAACCCTGAAGGTGTTAAATTCATATTGTCACTCCCCAGTGGAAAAACATTCATTAATAAACTTAGTAAAAATGGATATCCATTAGAGAATGTCGTTCGTAATTCACGTGCAGCCTTCAAAATATTTGAACTTTTAATATCAAATGGTGCCAATGTTGAAGTCTTATCATCAAATCCTCAAAGATTCGAATATGGCATAGGGAAAGGCGTTAGCAAAGAGATAAGTGAACTCTTTAAGGGTGCTTTCCGTCTTCTGATTGCTGCAAAACATAGAACAAGCACCTTGAGTTTGTCAGAGATTCCTTTTTGCTATAGAGACCTTTGTTTTGACATTACTCTTCTGACTCGTTCAATCCTTTTGAATATTTGTGGCAGTGAAGGAAATACCCTTTCACATCTTTGTGTATTATCAGGAAATGGCTCATTATTCATGGAATTGATAGAAGAAGGCGCAGATCTGGAAATAAGAAATAATAATGGATTAACTCCATTAGAACTCGCGGAAAAGCTTCCGGATGAAAATAGGAAAGCGATAGTATTATCAGCTTATAATCAAGCCATTGCAAATAACGCTCTTCACGATAATGATGTGGAGAGATCTGCTAAATATTTTGATGAGGCTCTGAAAATCACATCAAAAATTTTGGAACCTAAGGGACGAACAGATAATATCATGTCTATTTGCAGCAAAATTGAAAATGTGCCGAAAGTGCTTGCGATCTTAAAGATAGAGAAAATTATGGATGCTTATCAATTGGTCCTACAAGACTCTTACCGGGCAGAAGAGGCGCATTTTAAATTGGGTCGTCTATATTCCTTGGCATTTTCTGTCTCTCATCAAAGTAAACATGAAAAAGAAGCCTTTGTTCATCTTTCTCAAGCGGGAAAGTCTGAAGAAGCTGTGCTTCTTAGGAAGAAATTGACTTCTTCAATTCTAGGCCTTGATCAATTCGGAAAAACCTTTGATATCACAGTTCCGGAGGAAAGTTATGCACTATTGAAACTGTTAAGCTTAAAAAACGATAAAACGCAGGTGGTGAAGCCTGGATCCACAGCTGAACCTGGAACTGCATCCTCATCTGAAGTGGTCGCATTTTCTACCTCTGGCAAGACTGTTCTTGGGTTAGACGAGGATTCGGATGAGGAAGAAATAGAAGACAGTGATGATGGGAAAGCAAGAAGGATATCATCAAGGCCGTTCCGTTAAAAATAATTGCTCAGCTACTTCCTGAATTTGGTACAGCCTAATGCTATGTGTGTCTAATGCTTGGTATTGGAAGGTGGTCCGTTTTGTAGAATAAATCCTGTGGTATGTTCGCGTAAAATTTTCAGCGCATGCTGACTTTTCGTATCAGACCAGAGCTCTTCCGCTTGAATTAAATCAATCGATTCCTTACGCTTTTCCTCACCTGATAGCTCTCGCATTGCCTGTAACACATCCATTAATCCTACAAAATGCTGGCACAGATGACAGAAAATATCCTGGTTGCCAAGGTTGGGGTTATGTTTGGGGTTATCATTTGAATGCAATTGTATGTGACGCAATTCTGAGATGCTGCTATAGGCCATCTGTCCCAATTTCACATAATAGCTTATTCTCACTCTCCTTCGCCTTGCCCGGCCAGGAAAAAGACCGGTCAGTAATAAGCATTTATCGCCGACATCGCGAAGATTATTGTCACGCGTAGAATCTCGCTCATGTTTATATTCCAGATTGCTTAAAAAATCGAGAGCGAGGACGCTTTGTAAAATTTCAGGTTCTTTTGCAAAGCGCATCAATAGAAAAACAAGATAGCTTTCCAGATCTTCACCCAACGTTATGGAAAGTTCTCGTTCGGCATCATTTATCAATGAATGCCATTGGGCTGTCGGTGTTGGTTTCAATATCAGTGGTTCCATAAAATACTCCTTCTCCTCTGACATAGAATCATTACCCTATAATCTAAGTATAGTTCAGTTAGCAATTGTTGAATTAAGAATAAAGGCTATTGGCTTATTTATCAAAATGGGTTAAAATTGCAGTAGGTCATTCTTTTTCCAATTGCATGTATTTAATTAAGAGATTCTAAATGATTGAAAAATTAAGAAATATCGCCATTATCGCACACGTCGATCATGGTAAAACCACCCTTGTTGATAAATTACTTCGACAATCAGGAACTTTGGCGGATCGCGGCGCTGAAATAGAACGCGTCATGGATTCCAATGATTTGGAACGGGAACGTGGTATTACAATCCTAGCTAAAAATACAGCTATTGATTGGAATGGATACCATATTAATATCGTGGATACTCCTGGACATGCTGACTTTGGAGGCGAGGTCGAACGCATTCTCTCTATGGTGGATTCCGTGTTACTCCTGGTGGACGCCGTGGATGGCCCAATGCCTCAAACACGATTTGTGACTCAAAAAGCCTTTAAACAAGGTTTACATCCCATTGTAGTCGTTAATAAAATTGACCGGCCCGGGGCCAGACCGAACTGGGTAGTCGATCAAATATTTGATTTGTTTGATAAACTCGGTGCAACCTCGGAACAACTCGATTTTCCCATCGTATATGCTTCCGCACTCAATGGTTATGCAACTCTGGATTTAGATAAACCAAACGATGATTTAACACCTCTCTTAGAAACGATCATCGAGAAAGTTTCACCGCCTCCTGCAGAACAAAATGGTCCATTCCAAATGCAAATCAGTTCACTGGACTATTCCAATTATGTGGGTGTGATCGGCATCGGCCGGGTGAGAAGAGGCACCCTCAAGACGAATACCCAGGTTTCGGTGGTCGATCGTGAAGGTAAAGTACGTTCTGGCAAGGTATTGCAAATTTTTGGACATTTAGGGTTAGAGCGAAAGCCAATTGATATTGCTGAAGCAGGAGATATTGTCGCTGTTACAGGAATTGAGGACTTGACCATTTCCGATACCATTTGTGCCAAAGATACCCCAGAAATGCTGCCTCCTTTGAGCGTAGATGAGCCTACGATTAGCATGGTGTTTCAGGTAAATGATTCTCCTTTTGCCGGAAAAGAAGGGAAATATGTTACCAGCAGACAAATTCGTGATCGCTTGTTACGTGAAACTGTTCATAACATTGCTTTAAGGGTTGAAGACACTGAAGATGCCGATAAATTTAAAGTTTCTGGACGCGGTGAGCTTCATCTTGGCATTTTGATTGAAACAATGCGTCGAGAGGGTTATGAGCTTGCTGTTTCAACGCCGCAAGTTATTTTGCATGAAGTGAATGGAGAACTCCAAGAACCCTATGAACAATTGGTGGTGGATGTGGAAGAAACCCATCAAGGGTCTATCATGCAGCAATTGGGTGAAAGACGTGGCCGCTTGGTTGATATGGTATCCGATGGTAAAGGCCGGGTGCGTTTGGAATATACTATTCCATCGCGAGGACTCATTGGATTTCATAACATGTTTCAAACTTTGACGTCGGGTTCAGGGATCATGACCCATGTGTTCGAGGAATATGGTCCGGCGCAACCGGGTATTTTGGCGAAACGAAATAATGGCGTATTGATTTCAAATGCTACTGGACGTACCACTTCTTATTCCCTTTGGAACTTGCAACCTCGCGGTAGGCTTTTCATAGGGCCGCAGGTGGAAGTCTATGAAGGGATGATAGTCGGGATTCACACCCGCGATAATGATCTCGTGGTCAATGTCACGAAGGAAAAACAACTCACCAATATTCGAGCAGCGGGGAGTGATGAGAACATTATCTTATCAACACCCATTAGGGTAACGTTGGAATATGCCCTGGAGTTTATTGAGGATGATGAATTGGTTGAGATCACTCCAAAGAATATACGTTTGCGGAAGAAGAAGCTCAAGGAACATGAGCGTAAGCGTGATTCCAGAGGCTAAGTTTAGAAGTTAACTATCAAAATGGTTATAAAAAAAGAAGCCCGGGTTTTAGGCCGGGCTCAACACCGAATATGGTCGGTTGGAGATTGACATTCCTTATTGTGCAACAAATAGACAGCTAAAACTATCAGCAATCGTCCAATCATTTTGTAAGCATTTGTCCATTCGTCATGCAAGACATTAGCTATTATTGATATTAAAAGATTGATATCAAAAATGATTAGTTAAAAAAATAACAAATTATACAGATTGTCATTTGTGTGTATCTCCTTGAAATATATCCCTGAATAATCGTAAAGTATAATCATGCAAACTCTTTTTCCTGCCATCAAACCTTATGCTATCCATCAATTGGCAGTAGATGATCGCCATACTCTTTATGTAGAGGAAAGTGGCGAACCATCCGGAATCCCCATTGTAGTCTTACATGGGGGACCAGGTGCAGGCAGCAATCCTGAAACGCGTCGCTTTTTTGATCCTTCACGATATCGCATCATCCTTTTTGATCAACGCGGCTCAGGCCAATCTACCCCGCATGCTGAATTGCTAGGCAATACTACCAATCACTTAGTACAAGACCTGGAATCTATTCGCATCCATCTAAATATTGATCGCTGGGCGCTATTTGGAGGGTCCTGGGGATCAACACTGGCATTGGTTTATGCGGAGACTCATCCTGACAAAGTTTTAGGTATGGTCTTGAGAGGAATTTTCTTATGTCGCAGTAAAGATTTGAATTGGTTTTATGAGGAAGGTGGCGCGAGCCGCATTTTTCCAGATGCCTGGGAAGACTTTATTGGACATCTATCGCCTACCGATCGACGAAATGTATTAGCAAGTTATTATCAACGCCTTACTGGTGAAGATGATTTGGCACGCATGGCTGCTGCCAAAGCATGGTCACAATGGGAAGGAGTGTGTTCCACTCTAAAACCTGATCCAAACACTGTGAATCATTTTACTGAACCACATCTTGCCATGAGTTTGGCGCGAATCGAAACCCATTACTTTATGAATGATACTTTCTTAAAGCCAAATCAAATTCTTGACAATGCTCATCATCTTGCGAACATACCAGGTACTATTGTGCATGGTCGTTATGATATGGTGTGTCCGCTCGATAATGCTTATTTGCTTAATAAAAAGTGGCCCTTATCAGAATTGATCATTATTCGGGAAGCGGGCCATTCTGCTTTTGAACCAGGAATCATTTGTGGCTTAGTGACTGCCACGCATGATCTCATCAAAAAAATCGAAACATAAATATATTAGTCATTTGACTAAAAACATGCATGGAGTCCTAAGGTTAATTATAAGGTCTTGCTTGCTGACCTTATTTTAGTAACCGCCCAAGTTTCAAACAAATTTTGTAAAGTAGTTATTGTGGCTTGGGCAGTTACAATTTTTTATTATCGATAGGATCTTCTCCATATGAAAAAAAAATTACTCGTTAGGAGCAGACATCCAGCTACAGTTCGGACTTTACTGAGTTTTTTGCTTGTGTACTCAGCTGCAACTGCGTTCCCTGCGTTTGCTACTCAATTTTTGATTCCTTCTGGTACCACACAACCTACACCGGTTACTCTTAACCCAGGTGACAGCTTATTGGTGCAAAGTAACGGCACATTGAGCGTAGCCGTGCCAGCTACTTTTGCGGTAAGCATGGATGAAAATACCAGTATTGATAACAGTGGATTGATACAAATGACGGGGACACCTCCTTCAAGTCTTACTTCAGTCATCATCAGTAATGCAACAACCGCAACGCCTTCTAGTATTTTAAACAGATCAAGTGGGACCTTACAGTTTATTGGTACTCTCGGCTTATTAAATCCAGTGATTGATTTTAGTAATGTATCAGCCAATCTGCCGTTAACTGTGAATAACCAAGGAACCATGACTGGAAACTTGTTCATCGGCGCAAACGGTCTAACCACATTCGTAAACAGTGGCACCATTAATATTGATACCGGAAATCATGGTCTAGGGTTCATTGGAACCTCAACGGACACTCATGGTAATGGTAACAATGTGGTTTTCATGAATTCTGGTGTGGTAAATATTAACAGGGCAGTTATTAACGCCGTAGGAAATTTAACTTTAACGAATACAGGGACTATAGATCTCGTCAATCTAGGAGCTTTATCCGCTGGAACTGCCCCCGATCTTGGATTAATCATAAGATCAGAAAATGATTTTCTCTCCCTTAATAATTCTGGAACAATAGGATTTCAAAATTTTGTTAATATCATTTCTGCCACAGATTTACAATTGGTAAATTCTGGTACGATAGGGAGCTTAATTAATTTTAATACTATCACAGCCAGCTTGACCGGTTTTGGACCAAATGGCTCAAACATTTTAAATACCCCGTCGGGCAGTATAATAACATTCTCAAGCCAAGCAACTCCAAATAATATCATTGATTTTTCCGGTGTCGTTAATCCGTCCACGATTGTCAATCAAGGATTGCTGATTGGAAACATTTTATTGGGAGGTGGCGGGAGAGGTGCAACAACAGTTACTTTCGGAGGACCGTCCTCTATCTATGAGGGCAATATCACTGCCAGTGATACCACTACAAACAATGTGATCAATATTGTCGACAATTTTAGTTATGGTGGTCAAATTGTCAATATTGCTACTATTCAAGTGATAGGCGGAACTTTCAATTTTTTAGCCACCTCACCTTTGGACAATTCTACCAGTTCAATTGTGGGATTTAATACTTTCACTGTTGCTTCAAGTGCTACGGCAAATATCAGTGCTGAATTAGTCGGTTCATCTTCTGCCACTTTGACGAATAATGGCACTTTTAATTTGAATTTTAGGCGTATTACTGTACCGCTTGGCATGACCAATAATGGTACTTTTACTTTTCAAACCGCAAGTACGGTGGGCGGTACTTTTATCAATAATGGCCTGACAAATTTGAATAATAATGTCACTTTTATGAACGGCAGTTTCATTAATAATGGTACTTTAGCAGTGACTTCACCTGTTACCTTGACAGGAAATTATACCCAGAATGCGGGCGCAACATTTGCCACTACGCTGACAAGTCAAAATAATTATGGCAGTTTGACCATCAATGGTACTTCGACATTTTCAAACAGCAACAATGTGCTGGTCTCGCTTGCTAACAATAACACGGTAACGGATGGCAATACGTTTGATGTTATCATTTCGCAAAATGCCTTGCCTGGCGCATCTGCATTCTTGGTCACCAGTACTTCTCCGCTGTTCTCGTTCACAGCGTCTATCATCAATGGCAGAATTTTAAGATTATTGGCAAACGCATTAACCTATACAAAGGGCATTACCTCACCTAATGCACTGGTCATGGCGCAAACTTTTGACGCCATCCGTCTTTCTAATATTCCAGGATTTGCGCAATTTATCAGCATTTTGAATGGTAAGTCGCCGAGTGAGCGTCAGTTTATTTTCGATACTCTATATCCCGATCCGTATGAAGGCTCTTCTTTTGCAAGTTTTGCAGCACAGGAATCTTTTATAAACAAAATTACGGCACTGACCGACATCAAACGGCAAGCTTCCTTAGATTTATTTAAGAAAGGATATATGGCGGGGGATTGGTCAGATCTTGCAAATGACATCGCAGAAGGCTGTCCCACTGTAAGTCCTATTTATTTTGGTAATGTGCAGCATCAAGAAGAACGCGATTTGATCATGGGATATCGATCTTACACCAATGGTGTTGGTTTGCTCGCAGATACCAGATTCTCGCCGCGGTGGAGATTGGGCGCAGGGGCAGGCGTATCCGAAACCAAAGTCCGCACCGGCTTCCATAGCTCAAAGAAATCAGATATCACAAGCTATCAAGGCGTACTCACAGCGAGTTACGAAGATTGTGAGTGCCGCGGCTTTATGGATGGTGTTGTTACTCTTGGCTACAATCATTATCGCGATAGAAAATTAATTTATTTTGGTCCCATCAATCTCGCTGCCAGAGCAAAACACAATGGCTTGCAATGGGGTGGCAAATTTCGTGCGGGTTATGGTTTCTTATATTGCAGTCAATTCGAGTTTGCGCCAATTATTACTTATTATTATGCGAGACTCAATCGCCATGGGTATCGCGAGCATGGTGCTGGGGTTTTAGATACCTTCTTTCCTGCTAAAAAACTTGATAAATCGCAAGTAGGCGGAGGATTACGTATCGCTTATCTCGGTGCAATAGATTGGATTGTGCCAGAAGCACATGCATTTTATTTGCGTGATTTAAAGACTACGAGCTTAAGAACCACTGGCGAATTCACAGGCGGCGGTCCATCATTTACCACTTTTGCACCCAATCCTTTCAAAAACAGCGTAAACTTAGGCGCGAGCCTCACGGCAATGGTTTGCCAAGATATCATGCTGACAGGGGCTTATGATTTAGAGGCACAAAGGAAGTTTCAAAGTCATTCTGGTACCCTTAAACTTCGCTGGCTTTGGTAATAACTGCCAATCCATAAACCGATCTCAAACAATCCCCACATAGGAAGCGCGAGCATGATCTGCGATACTACATCAGGTGGGGTAAGCAGCATCCCTAAGACAAAAGAAGCGACAATCACATAAGGCCGCAGATGCTTAAGCTGCACGCTGCTGACAATCCCTGTAGTCATGCACACGATGGTGAGGATTGGCACCTGAAACGCAATGCCCCCAGCCCAGAGCATTGTCAAAACAAAATCAAGATAATGTTTAATATCTGTCATCATAGCCACCCCTTTGGGGGTTGCAGCAATAAAGAAATTGAATGCCATGGGACAGAGGACAAAATAAGAAAATAGAGCACCCAAATAAAAAAGAACAATACTTGCGATGAGCGCAGGCAACAAGGCTTTTTTTTCTGATCTGTAGAGAGCGGGTGCAATAAATGCCCATAATTCGACAAAAATATAGGGAATGGCTAACAACAAGGCCACCATGAATGCAAGTTTCATAGGAACTGTGAAGGGGGTAGTAATTTCTGTTGCGATGAGGCTGCTTCCTGCAGGAAGATGCTGCAAGAGTGGTATGGCAAGAAAACTATAGAGCGTTTCGTCGATACAAAAAAAACAGAAAAATAAGAGGCAGAGGACGAGAAGACAGCGAATGATACGTTTACGAAGTTCAATAAGATGCGGCAGGAATTGAAATGTGTTCATGGTGTTTTTTTATACTTTAATTTTATTAAGAAAATTTCGATAGGCATGATGCAGTTTGTAAAGCCATTTTCCAAGAGTAAAGGAAATTTCTGGGAGACGATCGGGTTTGATTACAATGAGAGCGACAATTAAAATAACTAAAATTTCATAGAAACTCAAGCAAACACCTCATATTATCCTTTTTCTACATCAGAAAATTTATTCAATCTGCTTTGCTTTAGTTTCACTTTGTTCTTTTTCGTCATGACCATTCAGGCCGCGGCGAAAATTGCGTACCGCGTGACCTAAATCCTCGCCAACATCGCGGAGCTTTTTAGTTCCAAAAAGAACGATGACAATTAAAAATATTAAAAGTAGTGAACCAAAACTAATCCCGCCTAAGCCCATATGCAACGCTCCTCTACCTTCAGGTTCTGCCCTTGAACGCCCATCTTTTGGCAATCTCGCTTTAAAAATTTAGCAAAAATTGCTCATTTACTAGTTGTAAACTCCGCTTTTTTGCTAAATTTTTAAAGCGACCTTGCCTAAAATCTGGACGTTTTACTAAATCCAAATGCTTACACTGAACACTAATTTCTTAATGAAGGGGTGTCCCTTAAAACCCAGGAATCTTGCCCCCGCCCAACAAATGAAAATGAATATGATCGATTTCCTGGCCCCCACCAGAGCCTGTATTGATAATAGTCCTAAAGCCATTGTCGAGTCCCTGCTCTTTGGCTATTTTTGGCAGCAGCAAAAGCATGTGGGAAAGAAGACCAGCATGTTCTTCTTTTGCTTCTCGCAAACTAGGCAAATGATCTTTTGAAACGATCAGAAGATGAACCCGTGCTTTGGGTCGAATATCACGGAAAACGACCACTTGATCATCCTGATAAAGGAATTCAGTAGGGATCTCTTTTGCGATTATTTTACAAAAAATGCAGTCAGTCATCAAAAATATCCTTAATATCTTCAATATCCTCTAAGTGGCATGATATACAACATGTACATCAGCAAACTTCCGAAACAAATCCCTAACAGCATACCAAATAAAATATTCCGATAGAAATTTTTCTTTTTCATCAGTTGAATTTGTGTCTCATGATATTTTTTTAGATCAGAATATTGCTTGTCTGCGCTATTCGACAATGCTGCATAGAGGAGATTGGGAATGTCAGGGAGTTTTTCCAGCCAGTAGGGTCCTTGGATTTTAAATTTCCGAAGCAGCGCGCTCATCCCTATTTGGGTTTTCATCCATTTTTCCAAGATGGGTCTTGCGGTAGTGAAAATATCGAGATCGGGGTATAGTCTACGGCCTAAACCTTCTACATTCAACAGAGTTTTTTGAAGTAAGATCAATTGAGGTTGAATTTCAACATGAAAACGGCTTGCGGTTTGGAAAAGCCTTAGCAACAAAGTGCCAAAAGAAATTTCCTTGAGTGGTCTTTCAAAAATGGGTTCACAGACGGCGCGGATACTGGCTTCAAATTCATCGACGCGAACGTAACTTGGAACCCAAGCAGATTCCTTATGCAATTCAGCGACGCGACGATAATCTCGCTTGAAAAAGGCCAAGAAATTTTCTGCCAAGTAACGTTGATCGGTAGGGCCTAAACTCCCCATGATTCCAAAATCAACTGCAATAATTTTGGGCTTTTTCGGATCATCTAGAGCTGCAAAGAGATTGCCAGGATGCATATCTGCGTGAAAGAAACAATCTCGAAACACTTGGGTAAAAAAGACTTCTACCATCATTTCAGCGAGCTGTTTTGGGTCGAATCCTTGTTGGATAAGCAGTGGAATATTGTGTAGCGGAATTCCGTGGATTCGTTCCATGACCATGATATTTTTTTTTGTGAGTGGCCAATGGATTTCAGGAATATAAAGCAGAGTTGAATCTTGGAAATTGCGGCGAAATTGCGATGCATTGGCCGCTTCACGCATCAGATCAAGTTCATCGAGCAGGGATTTTTCAAACTCGGCCACGATTTCTTTCGGTTTGAATTGTCTAGAACGCTTCCAATAAAAACTACAATGTTTCGCAATACTTTTCAGTAAATCCACATCGCGTTTGATGGCTTTGTGAATGTTGGGGCGCAATACTTTTACAACAACTTCTTTGCCGCAAAGCAAAGTTGCACGATGAACTTGTGCAATGGAGGCTGAAGCCAAAGGGATCGTATCAAATTCTTTGAAGTAGACTGAAATAGGCTGCCCCAGATCTTTTTCAACCAACTTTCGGGCGAGTTCGCCACAAAAAGGCGGTACGCGATCTTGAAGACGTGAGAGTTCCTGGATGATGTCTTCTGGAAGAATGTCTACTCGAGTGGAGAGCACCTGGCCAAATTTCACAAAAATTGGACCTAGTTCTTCCAAGGCTTGGCGAATTCTTTCTCCCCTCGGTTTCTGATGACTTCCAGTGTATCGGCTAGGAGAAAATAAAATTAAAAAACGCAAAGGCTGAAAAAAGCTCGTGCCGAGCACGATTTCATCCAAGCCATATTTTAATAATACGTAACTGATATAGAGACTTCGAAATAGGCGTGAAACGCGACCTGAAAAAGGGTTAAAGCTTAACACTGTCAATGATCGCGGCTTCAAGGGGGATGATGTCATGGGAAATGGGTTCCTTTGAGATGTTGCATTTTAGCTTCCAAGCGATCTACCTGATGTTTTAACTCATCCACACCATTGATGAATTGATCCACTTCCTCTTTTCTGGGCAGGAAATAACGTTCTTCTTGAATATATTCTGAAATATTCAGAGATAGACTTTCAAAAAACGTTTTTTTCTTTTGTTTTGCAATTCGGATGAATTGACCAATACCATTTGCGACAACATCACCTGTGTAGTGCGAAAGCCATTCTTCCCAATCGATGTCAAGATTCATAGCCAGATTGCGAAATATTTGCCCTGCATCTAAGTCACCTTCGATGACCAGCCCTTTTTTTATCGCAGCTTGCATATTTTTGGATAATAAAAGAGCCAGATAAGCCGCCATAGGACCTCGTAAGGTCGTGTGCGCTTTGAATGAATTTCCGAGTGTATTTCCGAATGAATTTACAAATGAATCGCCATTCGGAATGATAGCAATTTGCTCGTTAACTATGTGAATAAGGGTGTAAAGCGGTAAGTCGCTGACTTCAATCTGGATGTATTTACCTTCGAGAGCCGATAATTTTTGTGCGGCATCTGGATCTTGTGCGATGAGCTGATTGACAATGCGACTGATAAAATCCCACATTAGAATTTGAATCCCAGATGTAATGCGACTATTCCGCTGTGGATGTTTTGATAAGTTACTTCTTGCAAACCCGACTTTTCCATCATCTCTTTTAGATCTTCTTGTTTGGGATGTCTGCGGATGGATTCAGCGAGGTAACGATAGCTTTCAGAATCGTTACAAATGAGTTTGCCAAGCAAAGGGAGTACAGTGAATGAATAGGCATTGTAAACTTTGGAAAGTGCTGCATTTTGAGGTGCCACTTCTGAAAATTCCAAGATTACTGCTCTACCGCCAGGTTTTAAAACGCGATAGATTTCCTGCAGCGCTTTTTCTTTGTGCGTGACATTGCGAAGCCCAAAACCCATGATGACACAATGGAATTTGCGGTTTTCAAAAGGAAGCACTTCGGCATTGGCTTGTATATAGTCAATTGCACGAGTCAAACCGCGATCAACCAGCCTTTTTTTGGCGACTTCTAGCATTGCGGCATTAATATCGGTGAGAAAGATCTTGCCCTCTGGTCCGAGATGCTTAGACATCAGAAAAGCGAGATCGCCCGTGCCGGAAGCCAAGTCCAATATTTGATGATCGGGTCGTAAATTACAACGTTGTACCGCGATGCGTTTCCAGAATCGGTGCAGGCCAAAAGACATGAGATCGTTCATGAGGTCGTAACGTTTTGCGACGGACTGGAATACGTCCCGAACTTTGGCATCCTTTTCGGAAGTTAAAATAGTTTGATAACCAAAATGGGTGGTGGAACTTTTATCTGAATCCATGAGATACCTTATTTCCAGCAATCCAGAAAATATTATCCGAAAATACGAAAGGTCTACTTGTTTTGAAAGATTATATCACTTTTTATGATAGTTGCGCCGGATTCTCGCATCATTTTTAGGGCCCGAGCAATGTCCCCAGGACGCTCTTCAATCCCAAAACAACCATCTTCTATGACAAAAGTATTAAACCCTAATCGGCGGGCATCTAATACTGAATACAGCACACAGTAATCCGTGGCAAGTCCCATAATATAAACGTCCGTTACCTCTTTTTCTCTGAGATAAGCCTCGAGACCAGTATGTCTCTGATGGGCATTGTCGAAAAAGGTACTATAACTATCAATTTTGGGATCAGTCCCTTTATGAATAATTTTCGCAATATGATCTCTTCGCAATTTTGAATGCAATTCAGAGCCTTTCGAATACTGCACGCAGTGTTCCGGCCATAAGATTTGCGGTACACCGTTCAATAAAATTTCATCATACAGCTTATGGCCAGGATGCACGGTGACAAAGCTGCCATGATTTTTGGGATGCCAATCTTTGGTAGCAACGATCAGCGGAAAGTACTCTTGGATTTCATTTACTAATGGAAAAATCTTATCCGCGTGCGGAACGCCGAGGGAACCACCTGGGAAGAAATCATTTTGAAGATCGACTAAAATTAAAGCTGATGATTTATTAATATGCATAAATATGTCTTAAATATATTCTGTATTATGTTACTTAGGGGCGGAGCGAGGTTCTGAGCTGGCTCCGCCTGTCTATAGTCTCTAACTTCTAATCCTTATCTTTGTCTTTCGCCACGCCCCCTGCCCGCTTCATTGAATCAAAAAATGTTGCATTTGTCTTGGTTTCACGAAGGCGCTCCAATAAAAATTCCATCGCAGCAAGATCTTCCATAGGATGCAGTAATTTTCGCAAAATCCACATCTTTTGCAGATCTTCGGGTCTGGTGAGGAGTTCTTCGCGTCGGGTACCAGATCGAGCAATATTGATGGCAGGATAAATGCGTTTCTCAGCAATACGCCGATCGAGATGTAATTCCATGTTACCGGTGCCCTTGAATTCCTCGTAGATTACTTCATCCATTTTGGATCCGGTATCAATCAATGCTGTTGCGATGATGGTTAAACTGCCGCCTTCTTCAATATTGCGAGCAGCACCAAAAAATCGCTTTGGACGATGTAGTGCATTGGCATCCACACCACCTGTGAGAACTTTTCCGGAGGGAGGTATAACGGTATTGTGGGCACGAGCCAAACGAGTGATTGAATCTAGCAGAATCACCACATCTCTTTTATGTTCTACTAAACGTTTGGCACGTTCAATGACCATTTCTGCGACTTGGACATGGCGGCTTGCTGGTTCATCAAAAGTACTGGCGATCACTTCGCCACGAACGGAGCGTGCCATTTCTGTCACTTCTTCAGGCCGTTCATCGATGAGTAGAACAATTAAATGACATTCAGGATGGTTTACAGCAATAGAATGCGCAATATGTTGTAGCATGACAGTTTTACCTGCCTTCGGAGGTGATACAATGAGGCCTCGCTGTCCCTTTCCGATAGGTGAAACCAAATCAATGACTCGAGCAGTGATATCTTCTGTACTACCATTGCCAATTTCCATATTCAATTGAGAATTGGCATGTAATGGAGTTAAGTTTTCGAAAGCAATTTTGTTTCGAGTGACTTCAGGCGGCTCAAAATTGATTTCATTGACTTTGAGCAAAGCAAAATAACGTTCCGCTTCTTTGGGAGGTCTGATCTTGCCGTGGATCTCATCGCCTGTACGCAGGCTAAAGCGTCTGATTTGGCTTGGGGAAACATAGATATCATCTGGTCCAGCAAGATAGGAGCTGTCTGCTGATCTTAAAAAGCCAAATCCATCCTGCAAGATTTCCAGGACCCCATTGCCATAAATATCTTCGCCCCTTTTTGCATGTGCCTTTAAAATGGCGAAGATGACTTCTTGTTTACGAGCACGAGCCACATCTTCAATGCCAAATGAATGTGCAATTTCCATGAGGTCCGTGGGTGATTTTTGCTTAAGTTCAGTTAAATTCATAAAAGATAGTACTTACTTTCTGTGGTTGAAGGGATAAGGTAATGGGCAGTTTTTTGCGGCTATTCACAACCGTCCACGTTCTGCTCATTTTGTCTACATTCTAGCGGGAAACCTTGAACTGTTACGACACTAATATTCTCTAATAAAATTTAGTTTAGCAGCAATTTTAAAATTTGCAATAGGTCCGAGTCAATAACCTAATAAAAACTAATACTAAATGAAACTTTTTTTAAATACAATCACCAATTTTAAAAGATATATCAAATATTGCTGTCTAAAAACGCAGTCAATTGAGTTTTGGTCATATATCCTGCCTTTGTCGATGCAAGTTTACCATTTTTGAATATCATTAAGGTCGGGATCCCTCGAACGGCATATTTTGCAGGGGTTAGATTGTTTTCGTCAACATTCATTTTCATAAATTTTACTTTGCCACCGTATTCTTTGGCAACTTCATCCAAAATTGGAGCTATCATACGGCAAGGGCCACACCACTCAGCCCAGAAATCGATCAAAACTGGGGTGGAAGACTGTAATACTTCAGCATCGAAGGCGCCGTCTGTTATAGCTTGTAAATCACTCATTAAATTTCTCTCCGAATAGAATCATTGGTACTTGATTACTTAATAATACAAACACCAATTAAGGTATATTAAATAGTAGATGCTTTTATTTATATTAATAAGAGTAGTAAATATTTGTCAACCATTACTATGTTAGCTATCATTCCTATAATTTAATGATTCGCTTCGTTCAATGATGCGCTGAATTTCAAGATTGCATTCCAATAGGCTTTCCCGGAGGTAAGCAGTATATTATTGTGACCCGCGCCCGGAACACTGAAAAAAATCTTAGGAGCATTGGCCATTTCATATAAACGTTTTCCGTGCCAAAACGGAATAACTTCGTCCTTAGTCCCATGAATAAACAACACAGGCACATGCACATTTTTGATTTTTTGACTGTTGCGATACTTATCCAGTGGAAACAAAGGAATAGCTGTTACAATTTGAAAAGCAGTCAGCATGGGACTTTCCAAAATAATGCCAGCCACTCTTTCTTTTGTTGCAATCTCAAGCGTAGGTCCTGTGCCAAGAGAACGGCCATGTAAGATAATTTGATTTTCTGGGATATGTAAAACTTGGGTTAAATAATTAAAAGCTGCTTTAATGTCTAGATAAGTATTCGCCTCCGATGGTCGTCCTTCACTTCTACCATAGCCGTGATAATCATAAGCAAAAATCGAAAAGCCTTGGTCGCGGTAGGTTTCGAAGAAAGGCATGAGATCGCCCAAATCTTCGGCATTACCATGGCTGAATAATATTGTGAAGCGGGCACGTTGATTTGGTAAAAAGACCGCAGAAATCTTTTTGCCGTCTTCGGTGCTGAGCTTAATTGCATGGATCTCTGCATCTGTATAGGAAGGCTTTGGTATTGGGAAAATAGCAAGATCTGAAACGTAATAAATAAAGATTGTGATGATGGCATAAAAAAGAATAATTTGACTAAAGAGATTCCATTTTATCATTGCTGTATTTCTTCTTTGGGTTTTTGCGAAGTTTGTAGGTTCTCTGCGGAATGATGATTTTGCTCAGTTTGGAGTTTTTGTGCAGAGTGAAAGTTTTGTGCAGCCTTGAGATAGTGTGCTGCAAGCTTTGCAAAATAAGTTAAGATTGCATCCGCGCCGGCACGCTTTATGCAAAGCAGTGATTCCATGATTGTTTCCTCTTTTGCAAGCCAGCCTTTTTCTATGGCAGCCATGTGCATGGCATACTCACCGCTCACTTGAAAAACAAAAGTAGGCACTTTATAAGTTTCTTTCACACGTCGCACGATATCTAGATAAGGCATGCCAGGTTTTATTAATACCATGTCTGCACCTTCTTCCAAATCAGCAGACACTTCACGCAGCGCTTCATCTGTATTACAGGGGTCCATCTGATAGCCAGACTTTGAAGCCTTCCCAAGGCTTGTTGCAGAACCTACTGCTTCGCGAAACGGTCCGTAGTAGTGGCTCGCGTACTTTGCTGAGTAGGCCAATATTTTGGTATTTGAGAAACCCGTCTGTTCTAATGCATTTCGAATGTGTAAAATTCTGCCGTCCATCATATCGGAGGGCGCCACAATGTCGGCTCCTGCTTTGGCAAGCGTTAAGGCTTGCTGCACTAAAATTTCTATCGATTCATCATTCATGACATAGCCCTTGTCATTCTGGATGCCGTCATGACCATGGCTGGTGTAGGGATCCAGTGCAACATCCGCTATTATGCCAAGCGTCGGATGGACTTTTTTTAATGCACGAATAGCGCGCGGAACCAATCCATCCTCATTATAAGCTTCTTCACCCAATGCGGATTTTTTTTTGGGGTCGATGGCGGGGAAAAGAGCAATGGCGGGAATGTTCAAATCTAAGAGCTCGGCAGCTTCTTCTAATAATAAATCAATACTGAATCTCTCGATGCCTGGCATGGCTGCGATGGGGGTTTTGATATTGTGGCCTTCCTGGATAAAAATAGGATAGACAAGATCATTGCTAGACAGTGTAGTTTCACGCATCAAACGGCGGCTGAATTCATCAGTTCTTAAGCGGCGGAGTCTTTGTTTTGGGAAATGTGGCATGTTTGCGTTGCCCCTGGTTTAATGCACTCGGTTCAATCTACTCGGTCTAATCTAATTCAATTCATGATAAATTATCGCTCATGCCACTTATATTTTACAAAAAAATATTTTATAATAATTGCTTCTAGGTCATGCTTGGCATGCTTATATTAAGAGTGGTAAAATTGAGTATGATAAAAATAATATGAAATAGTTAACTGACTTATTTGTTTCATCATTTAGTTTATATTATTTATGTATCGTTTCGGACTAGGGCCTGTTGACAATTCGCTAGGTTGAGCCAGAAATCATTGATTTCTGAGCACCGTAGCGCAGTTTATATTGAAATAAATGAGCAACGGAGCACAAGAAATCAATGATTTATGGCCAACATAGTAGAATTGTCAACAGGCCCTAAGAACTTAGGACTCATTTAGGACATAGGGCTCAGGATTCAAAACTTAGGATTTAGGGCTCAGTACACAGGATTTAAGATTTAAGTTAAGATTAAGGTTTAGGATTTAGAATATGAGTAATACGACAGCACTACAAGTTTTTCAGCCACAGCTACCCCTCGGTAGCTTGGAAGCCTATATACAACGTGTAAACATGGTCCCAATGTTAACTCTTGAAGAGGAGCAAGATTTGGCAAAAAATCTTCAAGAAAACGGGGATATTCAAGCAGCCCAGCGTTTGGTTTTGGCTCATTTAAAATATGTGGTTCGGGTAGCCAAAGGTTATATGGGCTATGGATTGAATCTTGGGGATCTCATTCAAGAAGGTTCTGTGGGATTGATGAAGGCCGTAAAGCGTTTTGATCCTTCCATGGGGGTTCGCTTGGTCTCCTTTGCAGTCCATTGGATTAAGGCAGAAATTCACGAATTTATTTTAAAAAATTGGCGCATTGTTAAAGTGGCTACCACTAAAGCACAACGAAAATTGTTCTTCAATCTAAGAAGCGCAAAGAAGCGATTGGGTTGGAGTTCAAGTGAAGAAGTTGTGGCGGTTGCCAATGATCTCGGTGTACAACCTGCAGAAGTGCGCCGCATGGAAGAACGTCTCAATGCTCGGGATGTCAGCTTTGATTTACCGACAGAAGCGGATCCAGAAGACAATGCCTTAGTGCCAGCAGAATATTTAGAAGATCAGGATTCAAACCCAGCAGCGGCGTTTGAGCACATGAATTCTGAAGTACATTCAGAAGGCTTGTTAAAGGTTGCTTTTCAAAGGCTTGATGCTCGCAGCAGAGATATTTTGGAAAAACGCTGGTTGCTCGAAGATAAACGAGCCACATTACAAGATTTAGCGGATATCTACCAGGTTTCTCCTGAACGTATCCGGCAACTTGAAAAGAGCGCGCTGGATAAATTAAAGCTTGCGATTGGCAATGCCATGGAAGAACAGGCTATCGCCGCATAACTGTCTGGCACTGCCCTTGAACGCCCATCTTCTGACTCGCGCCGTCCATGGCGCTCGAGACCTTCGGGCTCCGCCTATTTGGCGTTTCCAAAACGGCTGTCCTGCCGTTTTGTGCCTAAAATCTGGACGTTTTTCTAAATTTAAATGCAAATTCTGAACGGGGATGGCTTTAAAGAAAGTTAGTGAAAAAAATTCATTTTTCCTTGCGCATTCTATAAATAAAATCTATAAATTAATAATGGTCTGTTGGTGGTGTAGAGAAGAGTCAACAGGTCACGACTACCAATTCATCAATTACCACCATTCAAAGGACATTCTATGCGCAAGAATATTCTGTTACCCGTTGTTTTCGTATCCTTAATGAGCCCAATTGCACTGGCAGATTAATCCAACCCAAGCTTTGACAAGGGAGCTGCTCCACGTACCGACTCTTCCATGTCAAATTCTGCATCTTCTACATCTCAACAACAGCAACAAATGGATCCTATAGCGATCATCATGCAAGATCACGCCTATATTCGTCAGATGTTTTCGAAAATAGATGGAGAGTTGGACAGTAACTTTGATGCCGCAAAATCCGATTTTAAGACTTTAAAAGACTTTTTGATAAAACATGAAACCATGGAGCAAAAGGTATTTTATTCCGGAATTGAAAATAAAGATGATTTGAAGAAGATCATCAAGCCTTTGAAACAACAAGAAGACGAAGCTGCAAATGCACTTAAGAAATTTGATGAAATTAAAGATAAGCAGCAATGGATTGCCAAGTACAATGAACTTAAAAAAGATGTGGCAAACCATGCGAATGATGAAGAAACCAAACTCTTTCCAAAGGTGAAACATGTCGTGAGCAGTGAGGACATGAATAAGATTGCACAGAAAATGATGGAGTTTAGGAAAAACAAGGATATGAACACGAACATGCCAAATGGAGGCATGGTCTCGCAAAAAGGCATGAACTCTCAGAATGGGAATGGTAATATGAAAACGCAAAATGGTAATACGCAAGATGGAGATACCGATAGCTCGTATTAAGGTTTCATTGAATTTTTGCCTGGCAGGCCAAAGGCAATACGACTTCTGGCTTGTCAGGCTTTATCAAACTTGTAAGCGGCCATTCCTCTATTCATAATTCATATTCCTCTGGTCAAGAACATTAAATAGTGATAATATTGCTTTCTAAATAAATAAAGTCATTTATAAAGTTATTATACGTAAATCATTTTTCGGGTCATGCCGCCATCTACCACAAAATTGCTGCCTGTAATGAATGAAGATTGGTCCGAAACTAAAAAATACGCAAGATTTGCAATGTCTTCAGGGTTCCCTACTCTGCCTGCGGGATGTTGTGATTTGTCTTTTTTGGAATGCATTGCTTTGTGCCACTTCCCCTTCTTTTGCCAGTTACTGGTTTCAATCCAGCCGGGGCTGATGCAATTTACTCGGACATCTGGGCCGAGGCTGATCGAGAGCGCATGGGTGAGTGCGACAATGCCGCCTTTGGAAGCACTGTATGCTTCGGTATCTGGTTCAGACATTAATGCTCTGGTGGAGGCGATGTTAACAATCGATCCGTTGCTTTCTCTCAAATAATCTGCACAATATTTAGAAAAAAGAAAGGTGCCATTTAAATTAATCCCCAAGATATGAGTCCATTCCTTGAACGTGAGCTTAGCAATGGATTTTCGAATGAGGTCCCAGCATTGTTGATTAGGCAATCGATGGATCCAAAATTTTTGATGGTAAATGCAATAATTTTGCGCACATCTTGTTCTTCTGAGACATCACCTTTCACAAATAGAATATCACCCAAGACTGCATATTCCTTTTGGGTTTCTTTGCCTGCATCATTATCTTGATCGCAAATAACGACTTGCATGCCTTCTGATAGAAATTTTTTGGCGATGCCTTTACCTATTCCTTGAGCACCGCCTGTTATCAAAGCTACGTTTTTTTCCAAGAATTATTTCCAAAATAAAGGAAACTTTATTCAAGTATAGTCATTTGTGGTTCTTTATTCTTTAATGTTTAGAATGACTCTAATCGTACTAATGCCAATCACTTTTTCAAGAGGCAAATATCACTGATTCCTTCGAGGATTATTATAGAAAAGGCGGCATTAATGCTGAGGAATGCTTTGATAGATATTTTAATACCTACACGCCTTTAACTGATTTTTCAGAGAAAGAGCTTGCCAGGCATTATTCAAAAAAGGTAAACGAGGTTTCGTCATTATTGTAACGAAGCGAGGCGATCAACTGGTGCTGCCGCCCTTCAGCAGCACCAGAGCCTTCAATACATTCAGCGCTTCATACAATTGATAATCGCGGTTGATGAGCGGTAAATCTTTGTTATCTTTTGGATTAATCCCTTTCTTGCTCGCTGCTGCAATTGCAGCTGCATTATTGGCATTTTCGAGGTGACGGCGCAGATCTTCTTCACGGATGTTGAGAGGATTGCTGTCAGCGCTTGCATCAGCACTTACAGGGATTTTTTGAGGTTCAACGTTGATATCGGGTTTGATGCCTTCAGCCTGAATAGAACGTCCAGCGGGTGTATAATATAGCGCGGTAGTCAGCTTCAAGCCGCGGCTATCCTTTAAGGGAAGCACTGTTTGTACAGAACCTTTACCAAACGTTTGGGTACCCATGATAACGGCACGACGGTGATCTTGCAGCGCACCTGCCACAATTTCGGAAGCCGATGCTGAACCACCGTTCACGAGAACAATAATGGGGGCGCCAGTCAAGACATCGCCGGAACGCGCTTTTTCTTTGATTTGAGATCCAGCCATTCGGCCTTTCGTGTAAACAATGACACCTTCATATTTTAATTTGTCGCGTTCTAAGAATGCACCAGCAACTTGGACTGAGGCATCGAGCAGCCCGCCAGGATTGTTGCGGAGATCGACAATCAAACCTTTAAGTTTGCCATTGCTGTCTTTCTTCAATTGCTGTACCGCTTTGATAAAATCGTCACCGGTATTGGTTTGGAATTGGGAGACTCGGACATAGCCGTAATTGTCATCCAGCATTTCACTGCGTACGCTGCGGACATTGATAATGTCACGGATTACAGTGATTTGAAGCGGCTTATTTTCTCCTTGTCGAATAATGGTCAGCACTATTGGAGTGCCTTTTTCACCGCGCATCATTTCAATGGCTTCACGAGGAGAGAGTCCTTTGACGGGTGTATCATTCAAACGGATAATCAAATCACCGGCTTGAACACCAGCGCGCTGTGCAGGGGTATCATCGATTGGGCTGATGACGCGGATAAGACCATCTTCGGGCAGCACTTCGATGCCAAGACCACCAAATTTTCCGGTGGTGCTGGTTTTGAGATCGGCATAGTCTTCTTTATCGAGGTAAGAGGAATGCGGATCCAAGCCACCTACCATTCCATGCAAGGCATTTTCGAACAGAGTCGAATCGTCGATGGGCTTTACATAGTAACTTTTGATATTTTCGATAACGGTGGTAAATCTTTGTAAATCAGCCAGTGGTAGTTTATCACTTTTTTCACTGCTGCTCTTTTCGCTACTGCTGTCATCAGATGAGTCTGCAAGACTGGATTTGCTGGCAGCGATACTGGCATTGCTTGCAGCAATGCTCAAAGAGAAAATCAAAGAAAGAATGAGTGGCATTCGGTTCTGTTTTAAATACATTTTACTGTCTCCGGAAAAAGTTAACTACTCTACTTAAAGTGAAGTCAGCGATGTCTTTTCAGTGTTCCTTCGAAGAGTTAAGTTTTAATATTTATGCTTGCTTCTATGTCACTCTGAAATTAGGTTTTCTTGACCACTTGTCCTGAGTTAAAAGTATAAACCGAAATGCCTAATTTTCCCACTCAGATTTGATAAAAAATACATAACGGCCCAGATCTTTCTTGGATTGCTTCGGCATTCGCCTCGCAATGCCGAAGCAATCAGAAGATTTCGTATTATCTGAGCTGTTACAAAAAAATCTTTAATCTGATAATTGAACCAATGAGGTGCCTGACATCTCATTTGGCTTTGGAATATCTAATAAATATAACATCGTAGGCGCTATGTCACTTAATGAACCCTGTTCTTTTATTATCTTAGCATGTTTTCCAACATATAAAAATGGCACATTTTCGGTGGTATGAGCCGTGTGAGGTTGCCGCGTCGTTGCATCGAACATGATTTCCGCATTGCCATGATCTGCGGTGATTATCATCTCTCCTTGAACTGCTTTAAGCGCCGAATAAGTATTTCCTATACAGGCATCCATGACTTCAATAGAAGAACGCGTTGCATCAAAATTGCCGGTATGACCGACCATGTCTGCATTGGCAAAATTGCAAATTATCACATCATATTTTAATTTCAGAATAGCATCGACCAATTGTTCGGTAATTTGTTTGACACTCATTTCAGGGCATAGATCATAGGTTGCTGCTTTTTGAGAAGGGATGAGAATGCGATCTTCGCCTTGATGCGGTTCATCTCTGCCGCCATTAAAAAAATAAGTGACATGGGCATATTTTTCGGTTTCTGCAATGCGTAATTGCGTGAGTTTATGCTGTTCAAGAATAGTGACGAGAAGATTTTCTAAACTGATTGGCGGATAGGCGACGCTTGCAGAAATGTTTTTAGCATATTCTGTTAAAGTGACAAATTCTCCCAAGTGAGGCCATTTTAGTCTCTGAAATCCTGTAAAATTTGGATCTGTGAGAGCATAGCTTAATTGTCGTGCTCGATCGGCGCGGAAATTCATAAAAATAACAATATCGCCGTCTTGAATGGGATCTGAATGTCCTATTAATGTAGGTTTGACAAATTCATCGCTTTCATTTCTTGCATAAGCTTGTTGCAGTGCATCGACTGCGCTTTTAGCATGAAATTCTGCTTTACCCGCTGTGAGTAGATCATAAGCTTGCTCGCTGCGATCCCAGCGTTTATCGCGATCCATGGCATAATAGCGGCCGCAAAGACTTGCGATTTTGATTGTGGAATTTCTGCACTCGCTTTCCAACTTTTCAATAGAAGATAGTGCACTCCGCGGTGGTGTGTCTCTGCCGTCCAGAAAAGGATGTACCCAAACATGCGGCAGTTTTAGTTCTTTTGCAAGTTGTAAGAGCGCAAAAATGTGATCTTCATGGCTATGAACGCCACCAGGAGACAGTAACCCTAAGACATGGACAGCACGATTTGTTTTTTTGGCTTTCTCTAAAGCTGAAATGATGATGGCATTTTGAAAAAAATCACCTTTTTTAACAGCTTCAGAAACGCGAGTTAAATCTTGGTATATGACTCTGCCCGCTCCCATGGTGAGATGTCCGACTTCTGAATTCCCCATCTGTCCTTCTGGCAATCCAACAGAGAGTCCAGATGCTTGCAAGCTTGTATGAGGGTATTTGTTCCAAAGTTCATCCCAAATAGGTTTTTTGGCAAGATTGATTGCATTGGAATCGTTTGATTCTCGGAGCCCAAAGCCGTCTAGGATGAGCAAGACAAGAGGATGGGGTTTCATGGAAATTACTCATATTTATCAAAATGATTTCTTGCAGTTTAATAGAAATTGAGAGTCTTGGGAAGCAGAAGCAGAAGATAAAGCAGATAAAGCAGATAAAATGTAACTGTTCAAGATATCCCACTTTGACTTTGGACAAAACGGGAAGGCTTTTAGGAACTTAAATAGGAACTTAAGTAGTCAATTCACCATTATTAGTATTAGCTGAATTATTGTCTGCTTGAGGGTCTTCTTGATTGTCTTCTAGAGGATCTTCCTCCGAATAGAATTCTACAGTATCTTCCGTTAAAAAATGTCCAATGATTTGAGCATTTTTATCGAAGAGTTTACGTTTATTTATCCAATTATTCCAATAACCGCCGCGATAAGAAAATCCCAGTTGATCACCAGGTTCTATGGGGACAATGTTCTTAAAATACATAATTGGGTAGCCTTGATAGAAAATTCCTGCGGTCTGAACATTCTCAACTGCGAGTCTTTTTAATTGATTCTCTGACAAATCTTTCACTTGTTGTAACTCATCCGCGCTTGGCAAATCTTGCAGCAAGCGGAAAATATTGCCGTAGTCTTTTGCATCAATGATGGGTGCTTTCTTCTTCTCACTGTCTTCTACGATTCCTGATAATGAAAGTGCGTAGGTGTAGTCTAGCTTTCCTTCATTTTTTTTGAATACCCCCGAATAGATGCCTAAAACTGTACCAGCTGGGATGGGCTTGGCATCAAGAGCCAAAAATACGCCTTTGCCAACTTGTTCATTGATTTCACAAATGACAATCGAGGTAAGTGGATTACGAAGTCGTTCTTCGATACTTTTTAGCAGTTCATGCTCGGAATCCTGTTGTGTTTTTTTATCTATTTCATCGCCGGTATATTTTTTTTCACGGACCCACCGTTTGCGATAATTTCCTGGTATATAAAGGCCATCGGTCCAGCCTTGAAGACCACAAATTTTTGTAATCTCCGTGATGGGCATTTCTGTGAGATCTGTTGCAAGACGCAGGGGTTTAGTAGCGTATTTTAATTTTAAAGGCGATTCTGTAAAAAATGCTGGTTTTAAATTCATAGATGCCCTTTTCTCGCTTTTTTCTGCAATTGCAAAAAATGCATAAAGTGCAATAAAAATAATCCCACTGATGTATGGCCATAGATTATCTGTAGTGATGTAACTGATGAAATTAGACATGAAATCAATCCTTAAACCCTCTGGTAAGGTACTGTTTTACCACACCATGTTTCCTATACTTGGGCAAAGATGATGCATAGTGTAATTAAAATATAAGAATAATTTTACAAGAAAGCTAGGGGGCTTGGAGGGATGAAAAAAGGGATGGACTATATTTTGTTTAGTTAATTTCAAATGAGTCGCAAAGAGACCTCTCCATTTGAAAAAATCTTGGTTTCGTGTTTTTCTGTTTCCAATATAAAATGACCTTGTTCATTGATACCTTTGCCAATCCCTATAAATTCCTGTCCTTGACACAGAATCTTGACAGCTTTATTGAATGTTAAGTCTTTGGAACGCCAAAATTCTAAAAAGGGAGATAAACCCTGCTTTGTAAAGAGAAGACAAGTTTTTATAAGCTCATTCAGCAGCATACCCGATAAATGGTTGCGATCGGGTTTGGTTCCCAATATAGACTGAAGAGTGGTCCAAGGTTGATCAATATTGGATGGATATTTCAATGTGCTATTGGCAGCGAGAACATTTAACCCAAGTCCGATGACCGCGCGGCTGACATTATGTGTTTCACCGTTCAGTTCAATCAAAATGCCGCCCAATTTTTGAGTTTGATACAAAATATCGTTCGGCCATTTTAAGCCGAGATCTTGATGGATATTAAATTTATTTAAGGTTTTAATGATAGCGGTTGCGATGGCGAGGCTCAATCCAGATAATTCACTGAGTTCTTTTGGAAAATGCCAGAGCAAGGAAAGATAGATGTTTTTTGCAAAGGGTGAAATCCATTTGCGGCCAAGACGGCCTCGCCCCTCTGTTTGCCTTTCCGCAAAGCAGACTCGATTTGCTAAAGGATTGGGAAGGGAGGCATCGTTTGCGAAACTTGAATCGTTTGTGAAACTTGAAATGATATGAATAGGATCAGTATTGCCGGCAATTGGATTGAAATAATCCATGGTTGAGCTTAGTGATTGGACTATTTCTATAGATGCCAGATTTTCTAATTCGAGAGGGTCGATGTGATTTTTGATGGCCGCTGCATCTAGAAGGGTATTGCCATTTGGAATGCGATATCCTTTTCCAGTGCGTGTTTCAAGCTCAATATCTAGATTTTGTATCAGCTTTACAAATTTCCAAACAGCAGAACGGCTTAAGTTTAGCTTTTTCCTAAATCTTCGCCTGAGTGAAATTCACCATCACTCAATAGTTTTAAAACGCGTAGCACTAGAGAACTTTATTTATAGAAAATAGTGATTATTTAATTTTCTTTTCTTCGAACCATTCGTGCTTGCGGGTAATAGGATCAAATTTACGCAATCTAAGCTTTTTCGCAAGTTTTGGATTTCGAGTGGTGGTATAAAAATAACTGGAGGCTGTTGAAGCCAGTCTTACTTTTACTAATTTAGATTTAGCCATATTCCTTAACCTCATTGATCCATTGGCTTATTTATGATGCCAACAGACTCTAATCTATTAATCTATGTATTTTTACTCACTAGATTGTGAATCACAACCCCGAATTTCAGCCAACACGTTTTCAATACCGCGTTTATCGATGATTCGCATTCCTTTATGGGAAACTAAAAGTCGCACAAATCGATTTTCACTGGGCACCCAAAATCGATGCCAATGAAGATTGGGCAGAAATCGTCTACGGGTTTTCCGGTTGGAATGAGATACATTATTACCGGTCATTACCGACTTACCAGTTACCTGACATACTCTGGACATTTTTGACTCCGTTTTACAATTCTTTATCGGGCGAACCCTAAGGCCTGGCCCTACCAAATAGGGCTTATATTGGCCCAATCGGTTCTAGATTTCTATAGCTTTGTTACTCGAAGGAAGAGTATACTTGATTTTTTTATTCAAGTAAAGATGAGACTCGAGCCCGAAATGGATCAAAAGTCACAGAGTTGTTGGACCTTGGTCTTGATACCATTGCCTGAGATATTACTCAGGTTTTCAAGGCGACAGCGATTACAGGGACTACCTCTACGGGGATTACCACAATTACTTGTAATTACTCTAAATTTGTCCCTGATATTGAGTTTGGTGGGCTGTGGGGCCACACATACTGCGATTAATAAACGTAAACTCGATGTACAAACCCGCATGAGTGCTACCGTTTTTTTGGATCCGGTGACTTTGGACAAACGCACCCTATATTTACAAGTGCGCAACACCTCAGATAAACCACAGCTTGATATTGAAAATCATATAGCAAAAGCACTGGAAACCAAGGGTTATACCTTAGTGAACAATCCAGAACAAGCACACTATATTTTGCAGACCAATATTTTACAGGTCGGCCGTTCGGATTTGAGAGCTTCGGAATGTGCGTTACATCAAGGTTTTGGAGCTGCTATCACTGGAGCTGCTGTTGGCGCAGCCATTGGGAGTGTGGTTGATGATGAAAAATCCCGTAAAGGAGCAGTCACGGGCAGTATTTTGGGTGCGGCAATGGCGACTGTCAGTGATGCCATGGTTCAAGATGTGGTATATAACGTCATTGCCGATGTGCAGATTTCGGAGCGAGTTCCGAATTCAGTCATTGTGAAGGAAAAAACCCGTTCCAAGCTCAAACAAGGAACCAGTGGCGCGAGAGAAATCACTGCCACAGAAAAAGTCGATTGGAAAAGGTATCAAACCCGTGTTGTCGGCACTGCCAACAAGGTAAATTTGAAATTTGAAAGGGCCGCACCTGTATTAGTACAAGGATTAACCCGGTCTATCTCCGGGATTTTTTAGGTGCCAGGCCGCTGCAATACGCAATAGAATTGATTGTAGCTTGAGGCATAAAGGATCGACGAATTTTATTGCGTATTGCAGAGACCTGGCACCATTATTTTTAGGAGTTTTTAAATGCAGCAATTAAGCGAACAAGCCAGTAATCAAGTCATTAATGAAATCGTTAATCAAGCCAGTAATAGTGTTCATAATATCCAACTAAAAATTTTAAATTCTAGGCTAGGAAAAGAAATCCCTTTTCCTCACTATGCAACAGAAGGTTCTGCGGGACTCGATTTACGGGCCTGTATCGAAGAGCCTCTTCATATTTTGCCTGGCTCTACCCATCTCATTCCAACCGGACTTGCTATCTATATTGGCAATAAAACTTTGGCAGGTGTTATTCTGCCACGATCTGGTCTTGGTCATAAACATGGCATCGTGTTAGGCAATCTTGTTGGTTTGATCGATTCCGATTACCAGGGCGAGCTCATGATATCTTGTTGGAACCGCGGCAAAGATCCTTTTATATTGGATGTCGGTGAAAGAATTGCTCAATTAGTGATTGTCCCAGTCATTAAGGCTGAATTTCAACGTGTTGATGCTTTCACTGACAGTGTTCGGGGCGAAGGCGGCTTCGGAAGTACAGGGAGAAAATAAAGCAATGAAACATAATTCAAGTATTAATTCAGAAGCGATTCCAGAATCAAAGAGTTCAGAAACAAGGACTTCAGAAACAAGGATATCAGAAGCAAAAATTCCCAAAGAAATTTTTCGAGCTTACGACATCCGCGGCATCGTGGATACAAGTTTAACGCCAGAAATTGTCTACGATATTGGACGGGCTCTGGGTTCTATGGTGCTTGCTGCAGGTGAGAAAAAAATCATCGTTGGCCGTGATGGCCGTTTGTCCGGCCCGCTTTTGATCACAGCACTCACCACAGGATTGTTGGCAAGCGGCTGTGATGTCGTAGACATTGGACAGGTCCCGACACCTGTCTTGTATTTTGCCACCCATTATCTAAAAATTTCCTCTGGTATTGCTCTTACAGGAAGTCATAATCCTTCAAATCACAATGGTCTCAAAATTATGATTGCTGGAAAGCCTCTCTATGGAGAAGGAATTCAGGAAATTTATCGCAGGCTTTGTTCGGGTTCATTTCAAACTGGATCTGGATATCGAACGACGCAGGACATACTGGACGACTATGAAAAGAGTGTCTCAAAAGATATTAATTTAAAAAGGCGCTTGAAAGTCGTGGTAGATTGCGGCAATGGTGTTGCTTCCGTGATTGCGCCAAAATTATATCAATCCTTGGGCTGCGAAATCATTCCCTTATTTTGTGAAGTGGATGGAAATTTTCCCAATCACCACCCTGATCCAGGACAACCAAAAAATCTCCAAGATTTGATTGCAGCGGTGCGAAACCATAAGGCAGATCTTGGATTGGCCTTTGATGGCGATGGAGATCGTCTCGGTGTTGTCGATGACACTGGCAAAATCATCTGGCCAGATCGCCTGCTCATTCTATTTGCGAAAGAAGTGCTGAAGCAATTTCCAGAGACAGAAATCCTTTATGATGTTAAATGCACGCGCCACGTTGAAAAAGAAATCACCAAAATGAAAGGGCGTGCCGAGATGTGGAAAACCGGACATTCTTTGATCAAAGCCAGAATGCATGAAACAGGGGCTAAACTTGCAGGCGAGATGAGCGGCCATTTGTTTTTCAAAGATCGTTGGTATGGATTTGATGATGCGCTCTATGCAGGCGCTAGAATGCTTGAAATTTTGGCGAACCAACCTGAAAAAGCCTCTACCCTTTTCGATGCTATCCCTGACAGCGTGAACACGCCAGAAATCTATCTCCCCGTGTCCGAGGAAGAAAAAGTGTTGATCACGAACAAGCTTGTTCAAGCAGCAAATGCAGAAAAGAGCAAATTTGCAAAAGCAAGTATGAGCACTATTGATGGCTTGCGGATCGATTTTGAAGATGGTTTTGGATTGGTTCGACCTTCCAATACCGCCGCAAATCTCATCCTAAGATTTGAAGGCGAGGACAGCAATGCTTTGCAACGCATTCAAGGAGAATTTAAGCGTCTTTTGGGCTTGGTTGCACCGGAACTTAAACTTACTTTTTGAGATTTAGATTTTCAAGAATCTATTATCTTTTATATTTCTTTTTCAGGAGATAAATATGATACGACAACACGGCCGCGCTAAAAATGCACTGAGAGAAATTCGAATCAACCGCGGCTTCACCAAATATGCAGAAGGCTCCGTCCTGATTGAATATGGCGAAACTAAAGTCATTTGCACTGCAAGCATTGTTCAAGGCGTGCCAAAATTTCTGAAAGGTACCAATCAAGGCTGGTTAACAGCTGAATACGGCATGCTGCCTCGTTCCACCGGCGAACGTATGCAGCGCGAATCTTCCCGCGGCGGTCAATCCGGCCGAACCCATGAAATTCAAAGACTGATTGGCCGATCTTTGCGGCAGGCTGTGGACTTGAGCGAGATGGGGGAATACACTATTAACATTGATTGCGATGTGTTGCAGGCAGATGGCGGCACACGTACCGCAAGCATCACTGGCAGTTGTGTTGCTTTGGCGGATGCGATAGCACATTTAAAGAAGCAAGGCACCATCAAGATCAATCCCTTGAAATTTCTGATTGCCTCTGTCTCTGTTGGCGTATATCAAGGTTCGCCAATTCTCGATCTTGATTATCTTGAAGATTCTAATGCAGAAACCGATATGAATGTGGTGATGAACGAGAAAGGACAATTTATCGAAGTGCAAGGCACTGCGGAACGCGGTCCTTTTGAATATGAAGCTTTGCAGGAAATGCTGGATTTGGCGAAAAATGGCATTCAAACCCTGATTCAGCGACAGAAAGAAGCACTTGGAGTTACCTAACAAAATTGTTCTTGTTACTTTTACAAAGGACAATAACAATGAACCGAAAAGTTGTAGATACTCATAATAAAAATTGCTTCAACTGCAATTGAAAGCTTTATATTCAACTGAAAGCCTATATACAGTATAAGGTATAATAGCTATTTTCATCATTAATTTGTAATTACTCATAACACATAATAATTCAAATACCCATACATGAGCAACATCAGCGTTACATGAGATTTATAAAAGAGGTTAACTATCATGGCTATCACAGAGCGTGAATTTGAAAAAAGAAGACAAAGACTAAAAATAAAAAGAAGAAATGGGGAGGGGCCTTGATACAGAAAGGACAGGACGCAATGGTCTTACCTAAAAAAGAGAGCGAAGAAGAACATAGAGTGACGAAAGCAGAAAAAATAAAAACTGGATTGAAACAGACAGATTCCATAGAAAAGCTAAAAGCAGAAATGAATGTTGCAAAAAGTGATATCTCCTCTACATATGGCGAGAAATCTGAAGCGGAATCACAAGAATTACAAGAATCAAGAGTATCAAGAGACTCAAAAGAATCAATTGAGGATTCTCTCAATAGAAAGACGACTGCAATTGTCAAGGTTCCTAAAGAGACAGTTCATGAAGTGGTTCCCCTCAAGGTCTCGCAAAATAGATTTATTGCAAAGCATGAATCCGTAGAGGGTTTCAAACAACTTGCTCTCAAATTTGGGATGAACTTAGGATTAGGATTAAATCTTCCGGAAGACAAGCCCAAAGAATCCGCCGCCCTTAGTTTGGAGAAGTCTGTCCCATCATTTTATTATTGATGGCATACCTCAAATAGAGGGTGTTCCCAAAACAGAGAGATCAAGTGCAAGTCTCGGTGAAGGTATCGAATATCTGGGCAAAGAAGGTAAAAAACTGGCATTGGAAATTGAGGCATTGGAATCAAAAAATAGAATGCAGCAATCGGTGCAACGGAAGCCTGTATGGGAACCAGAAGGACAGCAGAGAGAGGCAGTACAGTCAGAAGATTTAGGACAGCGGCGAGATAAAGAACCTAAGACTAAAAAATTTTATTGATCAATTTTCATTTGATAGAATATTCTATGGTGAGCGGTGCGTGATCAGAGAATTTTTCATCGCGATAGATGCTTGCAGAAATGACTTTTTTTTCTAAACGGGGACTAATCACTTGATAATCAATGCGCCAACCGACATTTTTTTCGCGCGCGGTGGGAGAGCGTTGCGACCACCAAGTGTATTGATCGGGTTCTTGATTTACGACGCGGAAAGCATCGACATAGCCAATCGGCCCAAAGAGTTCATCCATCCAGGCGCGTTCTTCAGGTAAGAATCCAGAATTTTTCTGATTGCCTTTCCAATTTTTAAGATCGATTGCTTTGTGCGCAATATTCCAATCACCCGCTAAAATATAGTCGCGGCCATCTTTATTTTGCTTGATGAGATGTTTTTTATATTTTTCCATGAATTGGTATTTCACTGCTTGCCGTGCTTCGCCGCTGGTACCAGAGGGGAGATAGATGGAAGCAACACTCAGATTGCCAAAATCTGCTTGGATATAGCGGCCCTCGCTGACGGATTCCGTCCAACCAAGGCCGCGATGCACTTTATCGGGTTCAGCACGGGTATAGAGTGCGACACCACTATAGCCTTTTTTCTCTGCATCACAGAAAAAAGCAGTGTATCCTGCCGGGGTGAAGACCGCATCGACCAATTGGTGATCTTGAGATTTTGTTTCTTGCAGGCAAAGCACATCTATATTTTGTTTTGAAAACCAACTAAAAAATCCCTTTTTGGCGGCGGAACGGATGCCATTGGCATTTAAGGTCATTATACGCATAAAATTAACTTACTATTGTAGGTCCCCTGTCTAGACCAAAGATAAAGGGGTGATTGAATAAGAAAAACAAATTCAAGACCCGACATAATACTGATTGACACCCTAGGGAAGTCAACCTACAATCTAAGATTATTACTCTTGTAAAGGGAAACATTTGGCTTCCCTCAAGAGGCAAAACTCTTAGGTCCTAAATTTTTTACAAAATGAAATTGCTACTAGGGCCTGTTGAAAATTCGCTAGGTTGAGCCAGAAATCATTGATTTCTGAGCACCGTAGCGCAGTTTATATTGAAATAAATGAGCAACGGAGCACAAGAAATCAATGATTTATGGCCAACATGAGTCGAATTGTCAACAGGCCCTAGTATGTCTTTTTCTACACCGAGTACACCGAACAAAGTATCCCTTATTTTTCTCATTGTCATCATTGCCATGGGTTCAGTCGGCTTATTGGCAACCGATATTTATATTCCGGCGCTGCCAGAGATGGCTCAATATTTCAATTGTACCCAGCCTGAAATACAGGCAAGTTTCACTGTATTCCTGTTAAGCCTTGCTGCCTGTCAATTAGTCTATGGCGTGTTGTGTGATCGCTTTGGTAGAAAATTGATCAGCATCTTGGGCTTATCTCTTTTTGTCATAGCATCCTTGTTCTGCGCTTTTGCGGATTCTCTTGGCGTTTTTCTGTTTTCAAGAATTATGCAGGCTATCGGCGGTGGGGTTGGCTCTGTTGTCACGCGAGCCATTATTGCAAATCGCTTTAATCGCCTCGATGCGGTTAAAATATTTTCAACCACTTTTCCAATCATCGGCCTGTCTGCGGCAATTGGTCCTTTTATTGGGGGATATTTAACCTATTTCTTCAATTGGAGGGCAAATTTTTTCTTCCTGGCACTCTTCGGTATGGTGGCACTCTGTTTAGTAGTGTTTTATCTCGAAGAAACCAAATCAGAGAAAAAAATCCTATTAGAAAATATGGAAAAACCTGGATTATTCACAACTTTTCGAGGCTACAAAGAGGTGATCAGAAATCCTCATTTTCTAGGTTTTGCTTTTATATTATGTTCCGGCTTTGCTGTGTTTCGGAGTTATTCAGCAGAGTCTCCTTTTGTTTTCAAATCAGCAGGCTTCGCGGCGGAAGAGATGGGAGCCTTTTATTTTGCGCTTTCTGTCGCTTATATTGTCGGTAATTTATGTGCCAAGAAACTTATCAATCAATGGCAGGTGGAGTCCGTGCTGAAACTTGGATTTGGTTTTTTTGTTTTTGGGGGTCTTTGCATGTTATTAGGGTCCTCGTATGTTAGTTTAACACCCTACGCTATCATTGCCCCAATGGCTATCGTAGTTTTAGGGAATGGCTTCTTGTTCCCTACCAGTTCAGCAAGCGCAATGACATCCGTTGCTACAAACTTCTCAGGCATGGCTTCAGGCCTGCTAGGTGCATTGCAATTCATCACTGCTGCTTTCTGTATTAATTGTGTAGGTAGAATCTGTCAAGGTGATGCACTCTCGATGTCTTTTTTCATTAGTGTTATTATAGGGATTGGATTGTTAAGCTTCGTCTTCTTGGCTTCCTATCGCAGCCAGAATATTGAACTCAGCAAGGATTCAGTACTTACCGAGGATTGATTCAAATGATTTACAGCATGACCGCCTATGCAGAATATGAAAAACATTCGGATTGGGGTACGCTTCGATTTGAATTGAAATCTATCAATCATCGTTACCTCGAACTCTCCTTCAAGCTTCCTGATTGGCTGAAAGATTTAGAAATTCAATTGCGAGACATTGCTAGGCGTGAAATCCGTAGAGGCAAAATCGATTGCAGCCTTACGTTGGAACTCAATGACGCGCTCGAAAGCACAGCACTCAACATTCCCTTGATCGTTCGCATCATTCAGCAGTGCCAGGAAATTCAAAGGCTATTGCCAACCAGTGCAGTCATTTCTCCGCTAGACATTTTGAAATGGCCCAAAGTTGTCAAAGCACCCGAGCAAAATGCTGCAGAGGTGAAGGAAGCAATTTTAGTTGGATTCCACAGCGCAGTAGTAGAGCTTATGAAAAAACGTGCAGAAGAAGGCAATGCTCTCTCCTCGCTCATCAAAGATCGCTTGCAGCGCATGTCAATACTGTTGGAAATTGTCAGAAAAAGAATTCCTGAAGTTTTAAGTGATTATCGAGAAAGGTTGTTGCAACGCCTGAAGAGTGTTGTGATAGATTTTGATGTTCCTCGTTTGGAACAGGAATTAGTTTACGCGATTGCAAAGCTTGATGTTGAGGAAGAACTTGATCGTCTTGCAACGCATGTTCAGGCAACGGAAAAAATTCTTGTCGAGGGGGATTCTGTGGGAAGACGCCTAGATTTTCTGATGCAGGAAATGAATCGGGAAGCGAATACGCTGGCTTCAAAATCCATAGATTCTGAAATTACGGATGCATCAATTGAGCTCAAGGTGCTCATAGAGCAGGTACGTGAACAGATACAAAATTTGGTATGAAAGTTCATACAAGTAGATTAGATAATTGTTCAGGCATAAGAGATTAGGTTTGAAAAAACGGGAAGACTTTGAGGCAATCTCGCATTAAAAATTCAACAAAACAGCGGAGTTTACAAATAGTAAATGAGCAAGTTTTGTTGAATTTTTAATGCGAGATTGCCCAAAGATGGGCGTTCATGGACAGTGCGAGGAGCCTGGAATTAAATGGCAAAAGAAGGTACATTATATATAGTCTCTGCCCCTTCGGGAGCTGGCAAAACCAGCCTAGTGCATGCTTTGGCAAAAGATATCCCCAACATCCGCATCTCTGTCTCCTACACAACGCGAGAACAAAGACCGGGCGAGACAAATGACATTAACTATCATTTTATCTCGAAATCAGAATTCCATGAAATGCAAGGCCAGGGAATTTTTCTGGAACATGCAAAGGTATTTGGCTGTTATTACGGTACTTCGAGAACATGGGTCGAAGAAACTTTGAAAAATGAAGATGTCATACTTGAAATTGATTGGCAAGGAGCTAGACAAATCCGAACCCAGTTTGTGGACGCCATCAGTATTTTTATACTGCCCCCGAGTCTAGAAGATTTGCGGGAGCGCTTAAGAAAACGCCATCGCGACAATTTTGACATCATTGAATCCCGCATGAAAGATGCGAAAACAGAATTATCTAAGTATCTCGAATATGATTACCTCGTTTATAACGAAGTGTTTGAAGATGCTTTGAATGATATGAAGGCAATAGTGCAGGCGAGACGATTAACGTTGAAATATCAGCAGAACCATTTAAGAGATGCGTTTATTAAGTTGGGATTGTAACTCTAATCTCTGCTTCCCCAAAATATGCCCCTAAAGAAATACAGCGACAGGACCCCGAGGCCTTCGATAGGACACTAGAGCAAATGGGCAACAAGGACCTAGGCAGGAACACCTGAAGAAGAGAAGATGCTCCTTGCATGTTGCTCAATTAATGTGATAATCTATTATGTTTTATAACCCTTTTTATATAGGGAAATCATTCACAAAGTTCTTATTTTTTCGGAGTATTTCATGGCTCGAATTACCATAGAAGATTGCTTGGGATCGGTTGATAATCGATTTCAATTAGTATTAAAAGCTGCAAAACGCGCTCGTCAACTTGCCTTGGGAGGTGCTGAAGCTACCGTACCCTGGGATAATGATAAGCCAACAGTCGTCGCATTGCGCGAAATTGCACTGGGTCACATACAAGAGAAACAACAATCAGAAAAAACTGAAGCTTAAGAGAGATCTGCTGATCTTCTAATATCTTTGAATGATTTCTTTGAAAAATAGAAGCAGCATCAGATTTTAGAGCTTCGGGGGCTTAATGTGTTTCAATTTGCCGATTTGCGTGAACAACTGGCGAGCTATTTAAACCAAGAACAAGTTGCCGAGATTTCTTCTGCCTATCTCCTGGCTGCTAAAGCTCATGAAGGGCAAAGCCGCGCCGACGGCGAACCTTATATTTCCCACCCAATCGAAGTGGCCCGCATCCTGGCCGGGATGCACATGGATCACCAGAGTATTATCGCAGCGATTCTTCATGATGTTATCGAAGATACCCATCTAGATAAAACCACGGTTGCCGAAAAATTTGGCGATGAAGTGGCAGAATTGGTGGATGGGGTAAGCAAACTCGATATGATCAAATTCGAATCCCGCGCCGAGGCCCAGGCTGAGAATCTCAGAAAAATGATGCTCGCGATGGCGCGTGATATTCGCGTTATATTGGTGAAATTGGCAGACCGCCTCCACAATCTCCGCACCCTAGATTCCTTGTCATCAGCAAAACAAAAACGCATTGCAAAAGAAACATTGGAAATATATGCACCCATTGCGACGCGTTTGGGTATGAACAGTTTTCGTGTTGAGTTTGAAGATCTCGGTTTTTCCTATTTATATCCAGTGCGGTATCGGGTGTTGAAAGAAGCCGTTCGAAAAGCCCGGGGCAATCGTAAAGAGATCATTCAAGCCATCGAATCTAATTTAAAAGCCCGCTTGGAACAAGAAAATGTCGGTCCATTTGTCATCATGGGGCGAGAAAAGCACTTGTACAGCTTGTACAAGAAAATGCGCAAGAAAGATCTGTCCCTCTCTGAAATCATGGATGTGTATGCGCTTCGGGTGCTGGTCGACAAAGTAGACAGCTGCTATCGCGTTCTTGGTGTGGTTCATAATTTATTTAAGCCCATTCACGGTCGCTTTAAAGATTACATTGCAGTACCTAAGGCCAATGGCTATCAGTCATTACACACCACAGTCGTAGGCCCGTTCGGCGTCCCTGTAGAAGTGCAAATACGAACAGAAGAAATGGATCGCATGGCTGAGCAAGGAATTGCTGCGCATTGGCTCTATAAATCCGCGGATACAGTCGGGAAAAATGAAGCAGAAAGGCGCGCTCGAGAATGGCTGAAGAGCATGTTAGAAATTCAAAAAAACACGCGAAATTCCTTAGAATTTATTGAGCATGTCAAGGTTGATCTCTATCCAGATGAAGTCTATGTTTTTACGCCGAATGGCGATATTCTCTCCTTGCCGAATGGTGCCACCGCTGTTGATTTTGCCTATGCCGTTCATACGGATGTTGGCAACACCTGCATCGCGGCTAAAATCGATCGCAGACTGGTGCCTTTAAGTTCCCGAATCACAAGCGGTCAAACCATCGAAATTATCACAGCGGACGGTGCACACCCAAATCCTGCTTGGCTTGGATTTGTGGTGACGGGTAAAGCGCGCAGCAACATTCGTCATTGGCTGAAGAATCAGCAGCACAATGAAGCGCGCATTTTAGGCAAGCGTTTATTTGAACGTGCGCTATCAGCGCTAAAAATAGGACTTTCGGACATCACCTGGGAACGGATACAAAAATTACTCACCGAATTAAAATTAGAGAGCGTAGAAAGGCTCTACGAAGAAATTGGGCTTGGGAATTTCGTGGCACCGCTCATCGCCAAGCGCTTATCAGCTGATATATCCGGAGAAGAATCTCAGATCGCACCTGCTAGCCCATTGGCGATCCAAGGAACAGAAGGCATGGTGGTGAATTATGCCAAATGTTGCCGCCCTATTCCTGGGGATTCCATCGTCGGCTTTTTGACGGCTGGACGCGGCATTTCTGTGCATCGCGAAAATTGCAATAATGTCACAGAAATGCGCAAGCATCCAGAAAAATATATTTATATTCAATGGGCTGATAAGGTTCAAGGAGAGTTTCAGGTTGAATTGCGGGTGGATGTGCTAAATCAACGCGGCGTATTGGCAATCTTAGCCAATGTATTATCAGATTGTGGTGCTAATATTGAAAATGTACACATCAATGAATTGGACTCTAGGAGTCAACATACCAGTATCATGTTCTTGGTGAATGTGCAAAATAGAAAGCACTTGGCACGAATTATGCGAAGCTTACGTGCAGTTCAAGGTGTGACCCATGTGAAAAGGATGCGGTGATTACTAGTATATCTTGTATCTCTCTAGGTTCAGCACTAAAAGTGCAGCACTAAGGAAGAATTATGGAGATCAGCGAAAACCTCAAAATCGATCGAGAAGAATTAGTTCAGAAATTAATGCAGTGGTCAGCCATCAATTCAGGCTCCTATAATATTCCGGGTCTAAACCGGATGGCAGATGTTCTCATGGAGGAGTTTGAGATTCTCGATTGCGAAAGACGCATTGTTCCTGTCCCTCCCGTAGAAAATATCAATGCAAAAGGACGCCCTACTGAAATGGCTCTGGGCCCTGTGCTGCGTTTCCGAAAGCGGCGAGAAGCGCCTTTACAGATTTTATTGGTAGGGCATATGGATACTGTTTTCGAAGCGAATAGTCCTTTTCAAGAGGCAAGACGTACAGAAGATAATATCCTGCAAGGACCTGGTGTCTCAGATATGAAAGGCGGCATATTGGTGATGCTACAAGCCTTAAAAGCCTTTGAGCAGCATCCTTTACGCGATCGGATTGGCTGGGAAGTTTTCATTAATCCCGATGAAGAAATCGGATCGCTTGGTTCTTCGAATGAATTGAATCAAGCTGCAAAAGAACATAATCTTGCACTCTTGTTTGAACCTGCCATGGATGAGAAAGGAACCCTTGTTTCAGATCGCAGCGGCAGTGGAAAATTCACTATTGTGGTGCGCGGCAAAGCAGCGCATGTCGGACGGGATTTTGAGTCTGGCGCAAATGCAATTTTTGCTCTTGCCAAGATCATCGATAAACTCAGTACTCTCAATGGTAAACGGGAGGGGGTCAAAATCAATGCTGGTCAGATTGAAGGGGGCGGAGCGGTAAACAAAGTGCCTGATCTTGCTATTTGCCGTTTTGATGTCAGAATCTCTCGGGTAGAAGATCAGCAATGGGTTACAGATAACTTGCATAAAATGACCAATGATTCGGATTGGCCTCCTGGAATACGAGTAGAATTGTTTGGGAAATTCACCAGAATTCCAAGAATCATCGATAAAACCACCAAGAAATTGTATGATTTGGTCTTGGAAGTGGCTGGAGAGCTGGGGCAAACCTTAAGTGTTCGGCCAAGCGGCGGATGTTCGGATGGCAATAATTTGTCTGCAATAGGCTTACCCAATGTAGACACGATGGGGGTATGCGGTGGCAAGATCCACACGAATGAAGAATACGTTTTGATAGATAGTATTGGGAAAAGGATTCGTCTTACTTATGAAGTGCTGTGTCGTCTGGCACAAAAAGGCAAAGATGTTTTGAAATAGAGGGAGCCGTCAGAAGTAGTAATACTTATGTTACGGCCCCCTTACTTATTTACGCTTTTATGCTTTACGGTTTCTTCCGCCGTAGCGCTGTTTCAATTTTTCCGCATGGGTAAGAGGCACTTTCTTCTTTTCCTTTTCTGCTCTTTCCTTTTCTGCCCGTTCCCTTTCTGCTTTTTCTCTTTCGGCCCTTGCTCTTTCTGAAGCAGAATCAGCCGCGGGCAACCCACTGAGAGCACCAACTGCTCTACTTCCTGCACCGCTTATTAATCCAAATCCTAAACCTAAACCTGGCCGGAGGCTCGAATCAAACCCTGACAGCATGAGTTTTTTTGTTTTCTCTGGCATATGATCGATGCTTAAACTATGGCGACACATATCAAATTGTTCAGTAAGGGTCTCAACCGGTCCTTTACTATGTCTGAAAGGCTCTGTTGCAGTTAAAGCACGATTTGCAGAATCACTGGTTAATCCAGTATTTCCAGGTACCTTATTCACAATACCATTAAGAGCAGATTTCAAAATGATACGGCTTGTATCTTTGGGATCATACTCCCAGAAACGCTTATCAGCTGGGATGTCATTCATAATGTGACCTTGAGACGCGGGCGCGGTTTGCGGATCAACACTTGAAAAAGGAGAAAAAACAACCCCGCCCAGAACGGACTCTTCTTTTTGTCTTTTTGCCTCTTCACTATATTTTTTATCCATGAATTCCTTGAGGCAGCGATCCAATTCTTTTAATTGAAATTTTAAACGTTCCATTTTTGAGATTAAGGCTGTTTGTAGTGCTGCATCTTCAGACGACTCTTTCGCTGTTTTTTCTAACTCTTCAATTTTTTTAGTGACTTCATCGACTACTCGTGAAGTATTATTTCTGTGGTCAATGATAGTTGTCATACTGGAGGACTTTAAAACATTATAGAGTTTTTCAATGATCACTGAATTCATCTTTTTCAGCAGATCTGATTTTGGAGCTTCTGGACTTTGTTCTCCTTTTGATCCTTCTGTCGGGGAAGTCTTTCCTGAAGCTTCTTTGTCTGAGTCTAATTTTTTAGGATCCGGACTGCCATTGCTTTGGCCGTTGCCTTCAGCAGCTTTTTCTGGCTTCGATGCTGGGGAACCTTTGGCATCCGCTTCTTTTTTGGACTGTTCCAATATTCTGCGTAACGAGGCGTCTTCTCCGCCATTTCTCATCATCTCCCACATTTCTTTTATTTCAAGATCTGGGAGTTTAACGGGGTCATCATCTAAGGGAGGAAGGTCATGGCCCGTTGCAGATGCGGATCCCAAGGCAGCTAAGACGGAGGGATCTATAACACTCTCTGGATGGAGATCTGATAATCCCAAAGGGTTTGCAGCAGAAGCGCTTCCCGAATCAGGCCCACCAGGAATGCCAACTGGGGGGATAAATGGGTTATCCAATAAATCTGGTAAATCAGCAGAATGGTCGTCTAAGGCGCTGTGTGATTGCGCACCCATTCCAGGTACTGCAGCAGCGTCTGTATCCTCACTAGGATCTGGCGGCATAGAAAGTGGTAGGTTATGCTCTTCTGGTGTCATAGACATAGATCAATCTCCTTAATTAGTTATTTAACTATTTTCTTATAAGTGTATATATTTATATATTGTCAATCATTAAAAATATAAGCTTCTGTACCCAAAGTGACTTGGCTTATAATTTTGCTTATTTAAACCACAAGTTCCAAATTATATCATAGAAAATTCCCAGAGGGAAGAATTTTGCCATATAAATGTCTCACCCAGCCCTCATTGTAGTATCTATCTTGAAAATGCGTGTAACATCATAGGATTGCAGATTAGCAAAAGATGGGCCTTCAAGGCTCTGCATAGACCGTAGCTGCTATCCTTATATAATGGAAAGAAACAATCACATAAGCCATGTTATACGTCCTGTAAGAGAATCTGACCTACCTGATATCTATGAAATATCAGCACAGGTAGGACCTTCCATTTCCTTACCCAAAGATAAAAAAACCATCCAAAAAAAAGTGGAACGATCAATTGCCAGTTTTGCCTTAAAAAATAAGATAGAGGAGCGGCTTTTTTTCTTGGTTTTGGAAGATGTTGCAGAAGGCAAGTTATTAGGAACAGCTGCCATAGAATCGCGGGCTGGAAGTAAAAAACATCCTTTTTATAACTATACCATAGGGTATTTGGGTGCGATTTCACATGTTTTGCATCATGCTACCAAGCATTCTGTACTTTATTTTGGTTGCAATTACCAAGATGCCAGTATGCTAGGAACCTTGTACTTGACAAAAAAAAGCAGAGGCTTAGGACTGGGTCAATTTCTTTCTCGTTCGCGCTGTCTCTTTATTGCACAATTTCCGGAACTGTTTTCTGATCTGATTGTTGCCAACATGCGAGGTGTTTTTGATGAACAGAACATTTCAGCATTTTGGAAGGCGACCGGAGAAATATTTTTTGGCATGGATTTCTATAAAGCATATTTCCTGTACTCAACACAAGGACCGGAAATGATTTCGGATTTGGCACCTAAACTGCCGATGTATATTGATTTACTGCCCAAAGATGCGCAAGTAATCATTGGAAAAACTCATGAAAGAACCCAAGCAGCACTGCATCTTTTAGAGAAAGAAGGTTTTGTGTACCGGAATGTGATTGATATATTTGACGCAGGTCCGATTATTGAAGTTGAAAAAAAAGATTTAAAGGCAATACAAGAAAGTCGTATGGCAAGCATTATTGAAATAGTACCTCATTTCGAGGAAGATGAAACGGAAGTAACAGGGACAAGTGTGGAAAAAAAACGGGGTACAATTTTCTTGGTGTGTAACACTTCGTTGGATGTTCGGATAGCTTGGGGTAAGATTCAAATCATAGCAGCTGATAAGGTGAGAATTGAAGAATCATTGGCAAAAACCTTGAATGTCAGCTTGAATGAAAAAATTCGTTACTATGCTATTGGGGGTCAGGTCTAAGCAAGCGACAAGCAGTCAAGTTAGCTTTTGGTAATAGCTAAAGGATTTTTTTGGCTGCTTGTCGCTTGCTTAGACCTGACCCCCACAAACTAGACCTGACCCCCACAAACAGAGGAATAATAAATGCTCGGAAATTACATCAATAATCACTGGGTAAAAGGCCTGGGCGAGCCGATGGTTTCCAAAAATCCAGCAACAGGAGAAGTCATTTGGAAGTCTCATGAGGCAAGCGAAGTACAAATTAATGCCGCTATCAGAGCAGCAAGAGAAGCTTCCTTTGAATGGTCGGGTCAAAAGATTGAGACTCGGATTAAAATGTTAGAACAATTCCAGAAAGAGCTCGAGAAAAATCGCAAAGAATTGACAGAGGCAATTTCCAAAGAAAACGGTAAAATGATATGGGATTCTGAACAAGAAGTGGCCGCTACCATCGGTAAATTCCCAATCTCTCTAAAGTCATATCAGGAAAGATGCAGTCTACGCCAAATAGAAACCTCAAACGGGCTTTCCTTCACTCGCCACAAACCACACGGTGTGGTTGCAGTATACGGCCCTTTCAATTTTCCAATTCATTTGTCAAATGGCCATATTATTCCTGCCTTAATTGCTGGAAACACAGTTATTTTAAAGCCCAGTGAATTGACGCCGATGACGGCAGCGCTCTATATCCGTTGCTTTGAGGAAGCTGGATTCAAACCTGGAATCGTTAACCTGGTGCAAGGAGGTGCAAAAGTCGGCAAATATCTTTCAGAACACCCTGAATTGAATGGCTTATTTTTTACGGGAAGCAATAAAACTGGACAAATCTTGAAAGAAAACTTTGCGAAACAACCAGGAAAGATATTGGCATTGGAATTAGGCGGCAATAATCCTTTGATCGTGCACCAGATCTCAGATGAAAGAGCTGCTGTGTATTACACCATTCAATCAGCCTTTATCGGGGCAGGACAAAGATGCACTTGTGCGAGGCGCTTAATCTTGAGTGCGGGCTTAAAAAGTGATATTTATATCGAGAAGTTGATTGATTCGATTCAAAAAATAAAGGTTGGTCCCTATACCGCGCATCCAGTACCTTTTATGGGTCCCTTAATATCAGAAGAGGCTGCAAGAAAAGTGCAAAGCGCTTATGATGAGCTTATCGGCCTTGGCGCAATACCCTTGGTTCCCTTGAGAATACTAGATTCTTTAAGCAAGTATAAAGCATTTCTGTCGCCTGCTTTATTGGATGTGACTCCCGTTGCAACTCGACCCGATGAAGAAATTTTTGGTCCAGTACTGCAGCTGATTCGAGTGAAAGATTTTGAGGAAGCATTGCAAGAAGCGAATAATACAGCTTATGGACTGGTAGCGGGACTGCTCTGCGATGATGAATCCTATTACGAAGAGTTTTTAAAGAAGATACGCGTGGGAGTTGCAAGTTGGAATCGACCGACCACTGGCGCTGGGAGCCAGCAGCCGTTTGGGGGAATTGGGAAAAGCGGTAACTTTAGACCCGCAGGTTTCTACTCAGCAGATTATTGTTCCTATCCTATGGCAGTTGTAGAGAGAACTGAGCTTGAGATGCCCGCGGCTACCCTGCCAGGGATTGAAATCTGATGCGCTTTTTCGAAGTAAATTTTGATGGTTTAGTAGGTCCTACGCATAATTATGCTGGTCTTTCTTTTGGAAATGTGGCATCCGAATTAAACGCCCAATCAGTCTCACATCCCAAAGAAGCGGCCTTGCAAGGCCTTGCAAAAATGAAGGTATTAATGTCGCTTGGGATTCCTCAGGCAGTCATACCGCCGCAAGTCCGCCCTAACCTGAGATTGCTCCGATCACTTGGCTTTCGCGGCAAGGATATAGAAATATTGCATAAAGTTGTCTGCGAGGAGCCGCAAATTTTTACAGCAGCATTTTCTTCTTCCAGCATGTGGACTGCCAATATGGCGCTGATTTCTCCCAGTCCAGATACAGGAGATCATCGATTACATATCACACCTGCGAATCTTGCGACCAATTTTCATCGTTCCTCTGAAGTGCACTTTTCATCCAAAATTTTAAGAAAAATTTTTAGGGATGCAAATTTTTTCAAAGTACATAAGCCGCTACCGTCTGTTCCTCAATTAGCGGATGAAGGTGCTGCAAATCATAACCGATTCTGTGCCTCCTACAGTGATAGTGGTGTAGAATTATTCGTCTATGGACGCAGAGGCTTTGAGTTGCTGACAGATCACAATCCCACAAAATATCCAGCCAGGCAGACTCTAGAGGCCGAGCTTGCCATTGCGAGGCGTCATCGCTTGTCTCCGGAAAATGTGATATTCGCCAAACAGAATCCCAAGGCTATCGATCTTGGAGTGTTTCACAATGATGTGATTAGTGTCGGAAATGAAACTGTTTTTCTCTATCATGAGGAATCTTTTGAGAATACCAATCAAGTAATCCAAGCCTTGCAAAGAAAAATGTATCAGGAGTTTTATCCTATAGAAGTTAGAGAAGCAGAATTCAGCATAGAAGATGCTGTCAGGACCTATTTATTCAATAGTCAGATCGTTACAATACCAGATGGCAGCATGGTAATCATTGCCCCAGAAGAGTGTCGCAGCGATGCACGTGCGATGGATGTTATTTCGCGGATCCTATCAGAAAACAATCCAGTGCAAGAATGCATTTTTGTCAATTGCCGCCAAAGTATGCAAAATGGTGGAGGGCCCGCCTGCTTGCGTCTTCGGGTAGTCATGGACGAAGAGCAAAGAAGTGCCTGCCTTGCGTCAGTATTCTTAAATGAGATACTATATGAGCGCTTAGTGCGGTGGGTGAAAAAGCATTATAGAGATAAGCTTGCGCCAAGCGATCTGCTCGATCCCGATTTATTGCAAGAATCTCGTGCTGCTTTGTCTGAACTCGCTGAAATTTTGGAGTTGGGGGATTTGTATGACTCTTTCATGTGAATCCATGTGAAAGTAAATTGTGTAAAAAATTTTTGTAGAAAACTGAATGATTCTCTCAAAATTAAGTGCCTATGCACGCCTCATGCGATTGAATAAACCCATTGGCTCCTATCTGCTGCTTTGGCCAACGCTAATGGCTGTTTGGCTTGCATCAAATGGTCATCCAACATATTCCATTGTATTTATTTTTTCATTAGGGGTTCTTGTGATGCGTTCCGCGGGTTGTGTCATAAACGACCTTGCAGATCAAAAATTTGACGGATTTGTGGCACGTACGCATGATCGACCTCTGGTATCTCTGCAGGTAAGCAGAAAAGAAGCAAAGGCGCTCACGCTCCTGTTACTGATTATTGCTTTCATACTGGCATTACAGCTGAATCTGTTTGCGATTTTATTGTCCGTTGTAGCCGTTGGTTTTGCTGTTTGTTACCCTTTCATGAAACGTTACACCCATTTTCCCCAAGTCATATTGGGAATAGCCTACTCTTTTTCGATTCCAATAGCATTTGCAGCGATTAGAAATGACATACCTCTTGATGCGCTAGTACTTTTCTTGGCGACAGTTTTTTGGGTAGTGGCTTATGATACCGAATACGCTTTGATGGACTTAGAGGATGATTTAAAGATTGGCGTTAAATCAACAGCAGTTTTTTTTAAAGAAAAGGCCAGTTGCTTTATAGCAATTATGCAATGTTTGGCGTTAGTTCTTTGGTTTCTGTTAGGACTTTTTTCCCATTTTGGTATTTTCTATTTTTTAGGGCTTCTTTTAGGAAGCTCTTTATTTATCTGGCAACACTATTTAATCAAAAAAGCGCTAGTTCCCTCTTATTTTAAGGCCTTTTTGAATAATAATCTTTTGGGCGCTTTATTGTTTATTGGCTTATCGCTAGATTTTATGTGTAACTAATTTGCTATTATCTAGAACTTATAAAATAACGACCTATAACATCAAAAATATGGTTTTATTTTTCCCAATAATATATATTTAGTAAGATAACATCCTGTATTGTACGCTGTAATAAAAATAACCACAAATTTGTTTTTTGTGAGTGAAATTTTTTATTGTACTGCCGATGACTTAAAAGAGCGGACAGCGACATCCCAGTTACTCATGAAAGCTCTCACTTAGCAGTTAGTTGTAGATGCCGTTATATAGATCGAAGAAAGAAAGTCCAAAGAAAGTCCAGTTGATAGGAAAATGTATGCGTATATTAGAGACAAAAGTTTTACGTGGTCCCAATCTTTGGTCAAATTTCAGAAGTAAATTAATTGTTCTCAAACTTGACCTGCAACAATTCGAACATTATCCCACCAATCTACTCAGTGATTTTACAGAGAGATTGGCTGCATTGATACCCTCACTTTCTAAGCATCATTGTTCAATGGGCAAGGAAGGAGGTTTTATTGAAAGGATGAGAGAAGGAACGTGGTTAGGTCACGTGGTAGAACATGTAGCTTTGGAATTGCAGCATTTGGCAGGCATGGACTGCACCTTTGGCAGAACGCGTGCAACTCAAAGTGACAATGTCTATCATGTCATTTTTTCCTATGAAATTGAAAAAGCTGGACTTTATGCTGCAAAAGCAGCAGTCAATATTGTGCAAACATTAGCTAATAATGAAGAATATCAGAGTATCAAAGAAGATATTGAGTACTTAAAAGAAATCGCAGCAGATGAAGGTTTAGGACCGAGTACTTGGGCAATTGTACAAGAAGCGCAAAAAAGAGATATTCCCTGGTACCGTCCATTTTCTGACTCGTTGATCATGTTAGGGTATGGCAAACATCAAAAGAAGATTTGTGCAGCTCTCACTTCAAACACAGGTGCCATTGCTGTAGATTTGGTTTCGGATAAGGAGCTCACCAAGCATTTTCTTTCTTCCTTTCATATTCCGACACCTCAGGGTTTCACTGTGAAGAGCCAGAAGCAGTTAAGCAGTGCAATCAAAAAGCTTGGTTTCCCTCTGGCTATCAAACCCAGAAACGGCAATCACGGCAGAGGGGTAACGACCAATGTTAAATCAGAAGCCCAAGCAGAAATTGCCTATAAAGGTGCAAATAAGATCTCCTCTCGTGTGATCGTTGAAAAATTCATCGAGGGCTTTGATTATCGCTTCTTGGTTATTAATCATGAATTAGTAGCAGTAGCAAAACGAAAACCTGCTTCTGTCATCGGAAATGGCAGTTCTAGCATTCGGGAATTGATCGAAGCAGTGAATCTTGATCCCAATCGGGGCAGCAATCATGAAAAGATCCTTACCAAAATAACAGTTGATAATTCTGTTCATACATTGCTTCAGAGTCAAGGCTTTGACATGGATTCAATTTTGAGTGAAGGTGAGGAAGTTTATCTCAAATATACAGCGAATTTAAGTACAGGGGGCACTGCTATCGATGTCACCAATCATGTGCATCCGTTCAATAAGATTCTTGCAGAACGCATCTCTAGGATTTTTCACTTGGATATCTGCGGCATTGACATCATTGCAAAGGATATTCGTTTTCCGCTTAACGAACACAATGGCGCAGTGATTGAGGTAAATGCGGCACCCGGTTTAAGGATGCACTTTACCGCTGAGGGCGGCGGCAATCGTAATGTTGCTAAACACATCGTTGATATGCTCTATCCAAACAACGCAAAATCTAGAATCCCAATCATCGCCGTCACAGGAACCAATGGCAAAACAACAACCGTGAGGTTGCTCGCACATTTAATGATGCAAGCAGGACACACAGTAGGCTATACGACCACAGATGGAATCTATATTAACCATCATCAAATACGTAAGGGAGATTGTAGCGGCCCGATTTCAGCACAAAATATTCTTCGGGATCCTACCATTGATTATGCAGTCCTTGAATGCGCGAGGGGCGGTATTTTGGATGTCGGCCTAGGTTTTGACAAATGCGATATAAGCATTATCACCAACATCTCAGAAGATCACCTCGGCTTGGGTGGAATAGAGACCTTAGAGGATCTTGCGAGAGTGAAGAGCGTTGTAGCGCATAGCACAGCTGATGAAGGCTATGCAATTTTGAATGCGGATGATGATTTGGTTTACGACATTCGTGAAGAACTCATTTGTAATGTTGCACTTTTTAGCATGGATAGTAATAACACCAGAATTAAAGATCACTGCAGAAAAGGCGGCTTGGCAGCATTTCTTGATAAAGATCACATTGTGGTGAGACAAGGGGACACTCTAAAGATCGTATCAAACACGATTGATATTCCCCTGACATTCAGCGGCAAGGCAACTTTCATGATTCAAAATATTTTGCCTGCAATTCTCTGCTCAGTCATCAATAACTACGAAATGCAAGACGTTACAACATGGCTGAAACGTTTCTTGCCTTCTGCAGAGCATACTCCTGGCCGTATGAATTTATTTAATCTTGAATCCTGTAAGGTTCTGGTTGACTATGGTCATAATGTACCAGCTTTCCTAGAGCTCAAAAAATACTTTGAGCATATTAATTGTAATAAGAAAATTGGAATTTTTGGTACACCAGGAGATAGGAGAAATGAAGATATTGAAAAGCTAGGATTTCATTCAGCTCAAATGTTTGATGAAATCATTATTCGCCATGATAAAGACGGCAGAGGCAGGACCAATCATGAAATAACCAATCTCCTTAAAGATGGCATCATGAAACACAATCCAGAACATGATGTGACTATTATTTCAGATGAGCGTGAGGCGCTTGACTATGCATTAAAGAAAGCAACAAGTGATCATTTTATAGCCTATTTTCCAGAAGATATCTTTGGAGCTTTGGAATATCTGAAAAGCATTCATAAGCCGGATACTTCACAAGGTAGTTTTGCATGAAACCAAAAGGCAAGTTGTTGATCATTGGCGGCGCTGAAGCCGCAGGGGAAAATGAATACTTAGATGTCGGCGGCAGAAATCAGGTATTCCGCCAATATGAAATTTTAAAAGATGCATTTTTGAATGAAGCCAAGAATAGGAAAATAGAAATCATCACTACTGCATCTAGGGTTCCGGATGAGGTTCGGAGCAGGTATGAGGAAGTTTTCAGTGAAATCGATCGTTTGGATCCGGATTTCATCATGGTTTCAGAAAAAAGGGAAGCAGAAAAAAAAGGGAATATGTTGAGAGGATAAAAGAAGCTGGCGCAGTTTTCTTTACCGGCGGAGATCAAATTAGGCTGAGTGACATTCTCTATGGCACTCCGCTTGGCGACATCATCAAAGAAAAGTATATGTACAGCGACGACTTCCTGGTGGCAGGAACCAGTGCCGGGGCAATGGTCATGTCGTCAGTGATGATTGGAAGAGGTGGCAGAGAGGAGGCTTTATTTAATAAAGATCTGGATATGAGGCCTGGTCTTGGATTAATAGACAGTTGCATTGTGGACACACATTTCATCAAGCGCGGCAGATTTTCAAGGCTTGCACATGCCATTATCAAAAACCCTGAAAAACTTGGTATCGGCCTAGGCGAAGACACAGCCATGCTGATTAAGGATGGCAATGTGGGTGAATGTCGGGGGTCCGGCATGGTTGTTATTATTGACGGAGATGAAATAAGCGAGACTAATATAGATAAGGTGTCAGAAAATGCCCCCATCTTTGTTGAAAACTTGAAAGTGCATCTTTTGGTGAAAGGCTGTGTTTTTAGCTTGGAAGATAGGAAACTTTTGAAGGCAAAAGATCCGCAAAAAATTGATCTAGAAGCGGAGAAGCGAAAGATTGATCAGGAAGCCGAGGAGAAAAAAGAGCAGATTGATCATAATGCGGAAGAAAAAAAGGAAAAGATCGATAAAAAAGCAGGAGAAGAAGAGAAGAGAAAAAGATAATGCAAATTCTGGACATAAAAACCTTAAATGGTCCGAATATTTGGTCAAACACCCGTCAAAAATTGATTGTTCTGAAGCTCGTTCTTGAAAAAAAAGACAAAATTACCCAAAAAAATGTGATGCGAATCGCTGAAGGTCTTGCCAAATTGCTGCCGGGTCTTAGGGCAGATTCATGTACCTGCCATGAAAGCAATCATTTCTTCAATGAATTGAAAAGCAGTATCCCTTTGGGTGATCTCGTAGCCCATGTTGCCTTAAGCTTGCAACAGAATGTAGGTATGAAATGCAATTTTGCAAGAAGCGCTGCAACCAGAAAGGAAGACATTGATTATGCCATTTATGAGTATGAAATTGAAAATGCAGGCATTCTCGCTGCGGAGTCGGCTGTCGAAATAGTTCAGTGTTTGCTTACACATAAAACCTACACAGGGTTACCAAAAGTTCTACAAAGGCTCAAAAGAATTGAGGAACGAGATGGCTTGGGTCCGAGTACCAAGGCTATTGTCAATGAAGCAATAAAAAGAAATATTCCTTATAGGAGGATCAACGACGATTCTTTAGTAATACTTGGCTATGGCAGGTATGCAAAATTAATTAATTCAACGGCCACCTCAGATACAAGCATCATTGGTGCCGATCTGGTTTCTGACAAGGATTTTACCAAGAAAATTCTGGCAAGAGCATATCTTCCGGTTCCTACGGGGGTAAAAGTCAGGACTTTGGAACAATTAAAAGATGCGATTGAAGAAATTAAATTCCCGCTCGTCATTAAGCCTCTGAATGGTAATCATGGCCGGGGGGTGACAACCAATATCGTAACCAAAGAAAAAGCTTACATCGCTTATAAGCTCGCGAGGAAGATTTCACCCACCGTCATTGTGGAGCATTTCATTACAGGTTTTGACTATCGGTTTCTTGTTGTTAATTATAAACTTGTGGCAGTTGCTAGACGCGATCCAGCTTCTGTGACGGGAGACGGTGTCTCCACCATCAAAGAACTTATTAACAAGATAAACAGTGATCCAAGGCGCGGCAATCAACATGCAAATGTCCTCACCAAGATCGTAGTTGATGAGACCACTCAGGAAATCTTACAAAGCCAGGCTTTGAACTTGGAGTCTATCCTAAAATCTGGCAGGAAAATTAATTTAAAATACTCAGCAAATTTGAGCACCGGCGGTACAGCGTTTGATGTAACAGATCAGGTTCATCCTGAGAATTTCTACATCGCTGAACGAGTGGCACATCTCCTGAATCTCAATCTCTGCGGTATTGACGTCGTTTGTAAGAATATCAGCATGCCTCTGAACTTGGACAACGGTGCAATCGTAGAAGTCAATGCAAGTCCCGGAATACGCATGCACCTAGCGCCATCAGAAGGTAAGCCTCGCGATATTGGCAAATACATCATGGAAATGCTCTATCCAATCGGTAGTTACTCGAGAATTCCAATTGTGGCAGTCACTGGTACTAATGGCAAAACTACTACTGTCAGATTGATCGCTAATTTTGCCCATCAAATGGGCTATCGGGTGGGATATACCACCACCGATGGCATTTATATTCGTAATAAATTGATCTACAAAGGCGATTGCAGCGGGCCTCTCAGTGCTGCAAACATACTTCGTGAACCTTTTATAGATTTTGCAGTATTAGAGTGCGCTCGAGGTGGCATTTTAGATTATGGTCTTGGTTTTGACAGTTGCGATATCAGCATTGTCACCAATATTTCAGCCGATCATCTCGGTATTAATGATGTCGAAACCATTGAGGACTTGGCGAAGGTGAAAAAAGTGGTTCCTAAAAGCACCTATTCAGGAGGCTACGCCATATTGAATGCAGACGATGATCTGGTCTATGCCATGAAAGAGGATTTAGAATGTAGCATTGCGTTATTCAGCATGGAACACAGCAATCCGCGTATTGAGAAGCACTGCAGAGCAGGAGGAACCGCTGCTTATGTAAAACAAGATAACATTATTATCAGGCAAGGTGACGTCAAGAAAGTGTTTGCCAATGTGAATGATATCCCTCTGACGCAGCATGGCACTTCATCGGCCATGATCCAAGATATTTTAGCGGCAATTTTGGCGGGTGCATTTTCAAACTTTAGCGTGCCGCACATGGCAAAGCTTCTTAAAAATTTCTCACCCAGTGCCGAAAATATTCCAGGTCGTATGAATTTATTTGATTTCAACAAGTTCAAAGTATTGGTTGATTATGGGCATAATGTGGGTGCCTTTGTGGAAATGAAAAAATATTTAGAACATGTTAAATGCAAGAAAAAAATCGGTATCATAGGGTCACCTGGCGACAGACGAAATGAAGACATCATGAATATTGGCTATTATTCGGCCCAAATATTTGATGAAATTATCATTAAGCATGATAAGTATGGCAGAGGAAGAACGAATCAAGAGATTACTTCCTTGATAAAAAAAGGGATTGTTAAGTATGACCCTTCCATCAACATCAATGTCATTTCTGATGAACAGAAGGCCTTGGAATTTGCCATTAAGAATGTAAAGAGTGGCGGATTTATTGCCATTTTCCCGGATGATGTTACTGGGGCGATCAATTATTTGAACAAAGTTTCAGAGTCTAATACTAAATCTAATATGAAAGCTCATATGAAAAAGGTAGGATCGAAGCCATGATCAAGAAACCAAAGGGGAAACTTTTGATTATCGGGGGTGCCGAGGATAAAGGTGAAAATGATTTCCTAGATTATGCCAAAAAGAATAAACGTTTTAGACGCTATGAAATCTTAAAAGAAGTACTTAAGCACTCTAAAAACAAAAAAATTGAGATTATCACCACAGCCTCTGATTTTCCAGACGAGGTGAGAAAACTCTATCAAGATGCCTTCCATAAGATCCATTATCCAAATCCGGGATTTATGTCGATTCGACATCATGATGAGGTGGACAGAGAAGAATACCTAAAACGCATGAAAGTGGCTGGAGCGGTTTTTTTTACGGGCGGGGATCAACGAAGGCTTGCCAGGATCTTTCAACACTCAAAGCTTCTCAACATCATTAAACAAAAATACCTAGAAGAAAAGGATTTTCTCATTGCAGGCACCAGTGCAGGTGCGATGGCAATGTCAACAGTGATGATCGCTGGAGGAGGCAAATATGAGGCACTCTTCAATGATGACTTAGAACTTCAAGACGGTTTGGGGATCTTGGAAAATTGTATCATTGATACTCACTTCATCAAACGCGGTAGATTTGCAAGGCTTGCACATGCCATCATTTTGCATCCAAAGCAGCTTGGGATAGGCTTGGGAGAGGATACTGCTCTCATTATCAAGAATGGCGCCAATGCAGAATGTAGAGGATCAGGCATGGTAGTCATTATCGATGGACGTTATATCACTTTGTCCAATATCAAAAGAGCAAAATCTGATGATCCAATCTATGTCAATAATTTAAAAGTCCATCTTTTGATTCGAGATTGTAGTTTTTCTATGAGAAAAAGAAAATTATATAGGTTGGTAGGCCGTAAAAAAACGACACGGGGTGTTAAGAAGAAAAAATGATTTGTGTAGTAGATAACCTAAATTAGGGTTAATAATTGGTAAATGTAGTTTCAGAGGAGTTAAGAAACATGTATAAAGTTGCAATGGCTGTTCATGGAGGCGCAAGCGACAACACGCATTATTTGAGCAGAAATCAAAAATCCATAGAAAAAGGCCTCGAACGTTCGATCCTCGCTGGTTATAAAATATTAAAAAAAGGCGGGTCTGCATTGGATGCTGTCGAGCAGGCTGTGAGAATATTAGAAAATAATCACCATTTTAATGCGGGCCGCGGTTCTGCATTAAATTACAAAGGAGAGGTAGAAATGGATGCGTCCATCATGGATGGAAAAACTTTGAAGGCTGGCGCCGTTTCCATGGTGCGAAACGTTAAAAATCCAATATCCCTGGCCAGAGATGTCATGACAAACACGCACCATGTATTTCTTTCTGGATATGGTGCCTTAGATTATGCAAGAACCAGCGATATTGAACTCGAACCCGATTCTTATTTTATTACCGATCATATGTTCAATGAATATCGAAAGGAACAAAAACCGCTCAGCATCCAAAGAATGTTGGAGAAGAGAATGATTGGTACAGTGGGTGCTGTTGCCTTGGATAATTGGGGCAATGTCGCTGCGGGTACTTCCACAGGAGGCACCACCAACTGTTTACCAGGCAGAATCGGAGACAGCTGCGTCATTGGAGCAGGATGTTATGCAAATAATAAGACCTGTGCTGTGTCTGGCACGGGTACTGGCGAAGTGCTTATTGTCAATGTTGTGGGTCATACAATTTCGATGCTGATGCAATTGAAAAAATTCAAGGTACAGAAAGCTTGTGAGTATGTAATAGATTTAACATCGGATCCCAATGATCAAGGTATCGGTGTGATTTCAGTGGATACCAATGGGAGTATTGGGATTGCTCATAATTCAGAGATTATGAAAAAAGCTTGGATTGATGTGAGAGGGAATTTGTATGTGGAAGGTAAATAATAACTACTAAGATCAGCGGATTCCCGCCTCCGCGGGAATCCACTGATTTAAATATATTACTCTAATGCAGACAGTGAATCAAAGAATCTGCTAAATTTTCCATTAATTGAAAATAACCTTCTGCTCCTGTGCTCGATTGGGGACCTAGCGGATCTAAAACCCCCGTTTTGATTCCAGTTTCCTGTGATAAGCGTTCTACAAGCTTTGGTTTAAATTGCGGCTCGCTGAACACACAGATGGCTTGACGGGATTTAATAATGTCTCGGAGAGCATCTAAACGCTGCAGACTTAAAGGCAATTCTGGCTGCAGAGTGATGGCTCCAACCGCATTCAAATGATAACGTTTCTCGAAATATTGATAGGCATCATGGAATACCAGAAAGGGTTTAATTTGCATTGGTTTTAATTTTTCGGTTAGTTTTGAGTCAAGTTGCTGTAAACGAGTTTTGAGGGCTTTATTATTTTCTTGATAAATCTTGGCATTGTTTGGATCTTTATCTGACAGAACCCGAGTAATAAAGTCTGCCATGGAGATGGCATTGCGGGGATTTAGCCAGAAATGCATATCGATGGGACCGTGGTGATGGTCTGCAGCCTCATGTTGATGATTCTCTTCATCCATATTTTCATGTTCTTCATGATCAGGATTATTATGTTCATGTTCATGTTCATGTTCATGTTCATGTTCATGTTCATGTTCATGCTCCCATTCCTTACCGGTTCTTGTTGCAAGCAAAATTAAGTGAGGAGTTTTTACGAGGGGAATAACTTTCTCGCTGTCCAAGGATTGCAGCGTTTTTACTAAAAATGATTCTAAATAAGGTCCTCCCCAAAAAACGATATCTGCATTATGAAGCGTAGTCACTTCTCTAGGCCGTAAACTATAATGATGTGGAGAGGCACCGGGTTCTAACAAGAGTATCGGTTTTCCGACACCCTGCATGATTCCTGAAACTAAATCATGGAAAGGTATTATACTAACCACCACATTTGGAGCGCTCGCAGTTTTTGAAGCTAAATCCGCTTGTTTTGGTTTTTCTGTTGGCTGCCGTTCAGCAGAGAATATGCTGCCAGAGATTCCAATAAAAATAAATATTAGGATTTGTATCCATAGTTTGATTTGTTTTGTAACATGCATAGTGTAAACTCAGTATTCCAGATTTTGTTGCAATGAGTGGGGAACCAATATAGGGTTAAATAGGGTTAATATAAGCAACCTAACTCATATACTTATTCAAACAACAATCTTAATCGAAATAAGTGATTTGTTCAATATTTGTTCAGGAAAGTAATATTTTGCCATTACTACAAGCCAAAGAAATCAGTGTTACGATAGGATCAAAAATCGTCTTAAAAAAGGTTGATTTAACGGTAAATCGTGGCGAGATAGTGACCCTCATCGGACCTAATGGTGCCGGAAAATCCACCTTAGTACGTGCTGTGCTTGGGCTCATAACGGTAGATTCTGGCAGGATTACATTAGAACCTGGAATCACCATTGGCTATATGCCGCAGAGATTAACAATAGAACCTTATCTGCCTCTCTCGGTTGAACGCTTTCTACATTTGGCGGGTGGTAAGATCCCGCCAGCAGAAGACTCGATTCGTAAAGTGGTCAAAGAAGTTGGCGTGCTCCATGTATTGCCAGAAGCTATTCAAAATATTTCAGGGGTGAATTCCAGCGCGTGCTTTTGGCGCGGGCACTGCTCCGCAAACCAGATCTGTTAGTTCTAGATGAACCTGTGCAAGGCGTCGATGTGACAGGTCAACAGGAATTATACCGACTTATTATGAGAGTACGAGATGAACGCAATTGCGGCATATTAATGGTTTCTCATGATCTCCACGTTGTCATGGCAGGAACTGATTCTGTTATCTGTTTAAACCATCATATTTGCTGCCAAGGACGCCCTGAAGCGGTCAGCCAGCATCCAGAGTTCATCAATTTATTTGGATTGAGAGAGCCCATAGGCATTGCAGTCTACGCGCACGATCACAACCACCCTCATGATCATGATGGACATCATCATCATCATAATCATTCTCATCTACATCATGATTCTCAAGGTGAAAATAGTAAAAATGCAGATGAATGATATTATCCATAATATGAATGGTATTTTCACTTCTTTTAAGTTTGATTTTATTGCTATGGCATTGCTTGCAGGTTTGGGCATTGCATTAGTTGCGGGTCCGTTAGGCTCCCTCATTGTTTGGCGCCGCATGGCCAATTTTGGTGATGCCATGGGGCATACCACTCTGCTTGGGGTCTGCCTGGCTTTATTGCTGAATTTGAATCTCTATCTCGGCTTATTTGGCATCTGCATCATCACTGCAGCGACCATGGCAAGCTTATCTTCTCAAAACAGCTTGCCAATGAAACGCTACTCAGCATATTGGCGCAAACTGTACTGGCATTCGGATTTATCCTCGCCACCTTTCAAAGCGGTGTCAGAATCGATCTCTTAGGCTATCTGTATGGCGATATTTTATCTGTCGATGTTTATGATTTACTTTGGATTGCTGGGGTAGACATTGTCGTTATCATCATGTTGTTTAAAATTTGGCGCTCCATACTGTCAGTCACCATTCATGAGGACTTAGCGCGGGTTGAAGGTGTCCCTGTCACTTATGTCAAATGGGTATTAATTGTCTTGATAGCAGCCGTATTTGCTATTGCTATGAAGCTTGTTGGTGCATTATTGATCACTGCTTTGCTGATAATCCCTGCATCCACTGCGCGACAACTTGCAAAAACACCAGAATCTATGGTGGTGCTAGCTTCCATGATTGGTATGGTTGCTGTCAGTCTCGGGATCTTGGTTTCTTATTATGGTGATTGGCCAACAGGTTCTGCCATTGTTGCTGTGTCATTTGCTTTATTTTTATTGAGTATAGCGATATCTTCTAGAAAATAATACATCCGGGATATAGCCCATCCAGAAAGTGATGATAAAAGATTGCAGAAATAAATAATAAATAAAGTTTATTTTGGTTTTCAAATCAAGAATTGGGTAATAAAGTAGTGCTGCACCTAAAATTGCAATCATAATTTTTGGATATTCAATTTTTTTAATAAACACAGCAGCTGTTAGTTTACTTGAAATGATGTTCGGATCAAAAATGTATGTTGCAATAGAGACGGCCAATAGTGACCCAATTGAAATCCAAACACTATCTCTCAAGGGGGAAGTAAAATAGATCAAAGGGATAGACAGGACAACTAATATCAATCCAATGAAACCTGTTTTAAATTTCCTGAAAATGTTGCAAATACAGCCATAGATCATTAAAATCACTGGTTGAATGACGATAGCACCACCAACATCTTGTATGGTATGAAAATTCAAGTAGACTAAGGCAAAAGCAACGCAGGGCAAGATTATAAAGGCCAAAACAAAAAACCAGGTTTTTTGAAATTCCCAGGCAAGCCATCCCCAGAATGCAATGGCAGCCAGCATGTGGCCGCTCGGAAATGCAAATGCTATGATACTTGGGTCAGGATATGGAATTTTCCAAATCGATTTGAGAAAAGTGGAAAGAATCATAGTGAATAATACAATATATAAGGTGCGGCAGAATTCAGTTCGTTTCTGTGAATAAAATCCCAGGATAAATAAAGCACTTAGGACATATTCATTCGATGCAAACATAGCAATATTTGCTAGGTCGTTCAGTAATGTTGTCAGTAATGTTGTTATGAGAGGAACTGGCGTCAAAATATTGGCTCTCCCTAATTGAATATGTCATACTTTCTGTAATTGTTTGGTTGTATTATTAGCTTGTATTATAGTAAGTGTAATCCAGAATCCAAACTAATTGGTAGGGCATGAAAGTGCATGAACGATTGCAAGCCGAACGGCTCGTAAACTTATTAAGGGATCAAGTATGTTCAAGAAATGTATTGTTACTTTTTTCCTAATGCCATTAATTCTTGGTAGCTTGCTTAGCTCTCCCGCTATTGCATTTGAAGAATATATTTCCGATGCCTTTGATAATTTCAGAGATAAAACTCAAGAACAACTGGCTTTTCTCTTTCCGGTCAATATTTATGATGCAAAGGATAAACTGCAAGTAGTTATTCCGAAGAACTTTAAATCAGTGAAGCAAGAACCAGGCAGTCTCATTTTAGAATTTATTCCTGATACTGATAAAGATCCAAACAAGTGGTCTGAAATACTCACTTTAAGTCCGATCATTGGTGAAAGTGTTCAAGCACCTGATTTTATCGAGATGATGATAAATGGCATGTCAACAGCCTCGAAAGAAGTTAAGGTGCTCGAAAAGAATGGCAAAAAATATGATAAATATCAAGAGGCCTCAGCTGTTGTGCAATATAAAACGCCAGCGCGTGATGAAATAGTTATCTTTTACAGCGTTTCAGGCCCTTATGATATTGCCACCGTGCAATATGCGCTGCCCTTAACCTCAACAAAAAAAGAGGATGTAGATGCTGCAACGGCACGAGTAAAGGATTTTATTGCTAAGAATACTAAGATGAAGGAAACACAATCCTAACCGTTTTATGCACTGCCTACTCTCTTCCATCACTTCTTGAGACAGCGGCGGGACCAGAATGCAGGTGTGAATTATTTGAAAAAATGACAGCCATGAGTTTCTCCTTATTGGTTATTAGACACTCGGGTTATTAGAACAATGATTATACATGCAATAATGGAAGACATCTAAACGTATTTTTCACACTGTTAATTTTTTACAGGTTATTACAAGAACTATCATCATAAATATTTGTCTATATATTCGTTAAAGAAAAGTGAAGGATAACGATATGCCAGACAAGCCACATGTTTCAAAAACTCCGCATAAAACAACGACTTGTGGGGTGCGTGTAAACACCTGGGGCAGTGATACAAAAGGCGGAAACGGGGCCTTGCAATTTATGGATGCCAAGTTTTTTGGCGGGAATCTAGGTCATGCCTCCATCACCTTAACCATTCCAGTTGATAAAGAAGGTAGAGCTGATGACTTGATCGCAAAATATTGCAATAATGAAGATAAACCTAAAATTCCTTTTGTTAAAAAAGTGGTCAATGTCGTTAAAGCGAAAATTGATCCCAAAACAGGACGTGCTGTAAAAGGGGAAGAAACAGTTCATCAAGAAGAAGTTTATGAAATCTATTTCAGTTGGTGGCCAGGAAGGCCTCCAGGTAATATTGCCCCTGGCACAGAAGCAGCTCAACAACCGCCGTATGCTTTAAAACAAAATGTAGCGAAAGATAGAGCGAGCGAAAGAGACGCGGTACCTTTTGAATGGGCCGAAGAATGGCAGCAATATATTAATCCAGAGATGCGAAGATATAGAGCAAAGTTTGGGGATCGAAGGATGGTATTGGGTCCTGCCAATGTGTTTCATGCCAGAGGTTTATCCGAAGCTGAAACAGAGGAAATGGCTTATTCAGCGGTCGTTGTCGATTTGTTGAGAGAAAGAAGATCATTAGAATTATTACTTACAAAATTGAAAGCAGATCCAAACAAAGAGTTTACTATAGGAGCTACTGAAAAAATATTATTGAATCGTTTTATTCCTGAATGGGAAGAGAAAGTAAAAAACATTGCAAGCCAGGAAGAGAAAAGAGAGTTCCTTTATAAAATAGCGCAGGATACCGACGCTCAATATCAACAAGTCGGGGGCTCGCTGGATAGATATCCTTGCTTGCCTACTTTTAAGAACGTCCTGGCTTTAATGGCAAGAACCCCAGTTGATCAAGATTTTGTAAAAAATGCTGTCGCATATTTAGAAAAACAAAAAATAGGCATTGATGGACAAGATAAAAGCTTGAACGATATAGTGCAAGAATTAGTTCCGCATTATAAGACATTTCTTTATAAATTAAATCATTCACAACAACCAGTCACAGAAGAGGATATAAAAGAATTATCGGACAGTTTTGCGTTGAAACTAGAAGAACTCAAGGAAAAAGTACATGCGGTTGCGCCTCAGCTTATTTTTCCTGAACATGCCTTTGAATTGGGACTTCAATATGTCGTTGAAGAATATCGAACTGAGGGAAAACCCCCTGATAATGTCGTTAAATTGCCGCTATCGAGTGATAGCTTTCCAGGTTCCGGTGTTGGTCATGAGGATGGATTAGATGCTGAAGCCATGCTGCAACAAATGCAATCTCTCATGCAAGATGACCAAACTGGTTTTCATTTGATGACTAAAAATTGCTCATTGACAGTCGGTTCAGTACTGGAGGCAGGCGCTAAGAAACCTTATATTAAAGATACTTTTCGCAATAAAGCTTTTGGATTTTTTGGCACGCCACAGGAAATCTTTAACAATGTTTCCAAAGCACATGATGAAATTTATAGCGGTGAAGCCGCCAACCCAAGCTTATTAAATAAAATACTCTTTGATCCGATCAAAAAAGCCGGCGGCTTTTGTATAGGTATCATTATGAAACCGGAAGCTGGATTTAAAGGAACCCTGAAAACGGGAGCAGCCTATGCAGGCGGAATTATCGTGGGGGCGGTTGCTATGGTGCTTCTACCCATAAAGGCAATGGCAAATCCTTTGAAAGCTTTTAAAAACTCAAAAGATTTCATTGAATTTGTCCTAAACCGTCCTTTTAAAGGAGGCGCTAAAATATTGCAAGTCCTTTTTGTTGCAGCGGGAGGTCTTGGTGTGCTTGTCTTTGCAATACCAGCCGGAATACAGAAAGGATTTAGAGCCTTGCGAGAGTGGGCAACGCATAATCCTGAACGCCTTAGAAAAAGTGAGCTGCTGATTTCAGCAGCAAGAGAAGAGGCATTGCCAGATCATGAACGCGAAAAAGCAGCAAAAGAACGTATTAAACAAGCCAGAATTCAAAGTGTTTTAGCGAAAGGCTTAAAAGCAAAAACAAAAACCATCGAAATGGATGACCCAATAAGAGCCTTAAGACAATTCAAAGTAGAACTCGATACCAAAACTTCTATACCTGTGTTTGCTCCAAAAACTCAAACACGCATTCACGATGCTATTTTTAATGATTCGCCTGTGCCAGAGGATTTGGCCGAATTTGGAACATCTTTAAAAGAAGTCTATCGAAATTTATATGATCGGTCGCATCAGTTGATGAAAGAGTTTGAAAAAGATATTCTAAAATCCCTCCATGATCACCAAAATGTATCGGAATTGATTACTCCGAAAAAAATGGTGGTCACAGAAACTGTCACTGAGACAGCAAAACCAGCACACGCCACAATTAAAACTCCAGTCCCAAAATCCGTTGACAAAGCTTCTCGGAAAATAGATGAGACAAAACCCGAAAAAAGAAAGGTTAAGGAGAAGGCTGAACTGCGAACGGAACCGGGACTAGATAGTTTTAAAACACATCAGGAAAGACATAAAGAAAGGCACCGCGAAGCTACGAATGAAATCGGCCTGCCAACCAAACCGAAAAATAAAAAGCTTAAGCCAAGTCAGGATAAATAATATTACAATCGTCGCACTTTTCTTTTGCCTATGGTTGATTCGACCTCTATTTCTGTTTCAATCTCTCGTTCTGGTATTGTAGATTGAGATTGCAGTTGTAGTAGAAGAGGGAGAGGCCTTGAAGGAGGAGGTAAATGTCGCGACACAAGCGCTATCACTTTTTTAATAAAATCTTTAGAATTTTCTTGGGGTTTCAGAAATTCCAAGATTTTAGTTACCACCGCATCAGGAAGGGTGCTATATGTCCGTGTTCTGGCATTGACGCTTAATAAAGCTGCACGGCCTGCCCAAAGCAATTCTCTTGCCGGCAAATAGTCATTTATTTTATAGATCTTTCTCATATATCGTGTATCATATGAAAATACATTATAAAATTGATCGAAATTAAGTTTGGAAAGCCTATAATCTGATATCGCAATATTCTTTAATATTTCAAGTTGTTTTTTGGTTAATTTCCTATAATCACCCTCAGTAAACGTCAGAGAAAAATTTGATTTTTCATGCAGTATGGCTTCTAAAAAATCTGAAAATTGTTTTGAGGAGAATTTATTGATTATTTGGCAGCTAATGGTTAATGAGTTTAAGTTCTCCAAGTTTCTAAAAAACAACATGAACGTATTGAGCAGATCTTCTGTCAGATGAAAGTGATGATAATCTAATGAAATGGCTCTCAATGTTTTACTTTTAGATAAAATAGAAAATAATGCGCTTAAAGCTTTATCCCTAGCTTCATAATCAGGTATAGGAAAATCACTCGTATCTAGCATTCGTTCGGGCGCCATAGCATTAAGATGCAAATCCAAACCTGTGATTGTCTTATTTTGTAAGAGTGCATTCGCAAGCATGATACAATGGTCAGCTTCAAGTCCTAAATATAAGCCTATAGATTGATGCTGGCAAGTTGATATAATATCAATCCACGATCGGAATGCCAAAGGTTCACGGCTTTTCAGGATTATCTTGCCAAAATCAATTAATGTTGGATGTTTACTCAGAATATCTGCGGTAATTTTATGGATTAAAGTATCATCATTTTCTGCATTACCATCAATTAGATTCAATTTGGTTAGGGTTGAATTTTGTTTTATTGCCTTCACAAAAATAGAATCCAGTGCGTCTACACCACAGAAAAGATTGTTTCCTTTCAAATCTAGCGTGGTTATAGAACGATTATTCCTGATAAGGTTCGCAAGCCAATATTTAAGTTGACAATCTTTTCCAAAATATTCTTGAAAATAATCATCAAAATAACCGATGAAACAATCATGTAAAGATAATTGAGTGAGTGTTTTACTGTTCTCTAAAGCTTCAAACAATACTTTAAGACCATCCATAAAAATTGGAATTTTATCATTATACTCGGAGTCGTATTCTTGAAAAGAATCATCACCCCAGAGATCAAGACTTGTGATTTTGCTTTTTGATAAATAAGTTGTAAATGCCTGCCAGAGCGGTTTAGAGACCCTGCGGAATAGTCTATTATTACTTAAATCTAAATGTTTCAGCAAGGGCATATGTGCAAGTAATTTTAGGAATTCAGGAAAAACTAAATTTAAATCTTCAAAACCATAAAAATTATCATCAATAAATTTTTCCATCACGGAAAAAGAAAAATTGGTAATTTTTTTGCAATGAATGCATAGAAATTGACAAAGCTTGATGACCCCTTTTTTATCGAGGCTGGGTTCGCCCTGGCGTACAATTTCAAGAGTGGTTATTGTCGGACATTTTAATATTGTTGCCAGCACTCCCAAATAAGGAGGTTCTAGATGCATTATTGCTAGATTTTCAATTTTTAATGTGGTCCCTCGATCCTTGAAAGATATAACCGTATCCGTGTCATTATCTTCAGGAAAGACCACTTTTAATAAAGCTTCTGCCTGTGGCAGTGTTAATGGTTTGACGGTAAAAGCTTTTAAATCTCGGTTGACTTTAGTTTCAGTGTTAATCTTTGCATCGTCATCTGAAGCATCCATTGTAGTCAAACTTAAAGTTTGTGAAAGAATAGACATAAATACACCTAAATTTGGTTATAATTAGAATATGAATAATGAATTAGAATTTTATTATCGAATGTTATCATTAATTTGCTAACTAAGCAAGTTCATAAAAATTTTGAACACTATTTATTATTTTGTAGATTGTATATTCACTAAATAACCTGAAAGTTAATAATGTTAACAATACAATCTTCTGTCTAAGGGTGCCTTACCTCGGCACCCTTACTAACTTTTACTGCCCTTATCATTTTATGCTGCGATGGCCTCGAATGCGCGCTGCTCTTCAATAAGACCTGCAAGCTTCATGGCCCGGACAAGGCGAGTGACTCCGATTCCAGCGCCAAAGCGAGGAATCATGGGTAGGGAGAGATACTCATCGAGTTCTTCCAGGACGCGCTCTTTTCCGAATGCTTTACATAAGAGTTCTGCGTAGTCTCCTTGAGAGATTGAGAAGAAATTGCGACGCATTTGTTCGGGATCGGTGGAGCGCTCAGCAGAACCAATGGTTTCCATACCATATAATAAAACATCGATTTTATTATATAAGTTGTCGGTTATTTGCTTCATGTTCCAGAAGGGCTGGCTGCGCTTTGGAAATAATTCGAGACTGATGACGTTGCCGTATTCTTGCTGCATGAGCGCTTCATGGACTGCTTCTAAAGTATTGACGCTGTACTTCTCGCACATCGCTTCATAGGAACAATAGGCGGGTTTTGGAAAACCTAAAAACGAGAGCAAATCCGCTTCTAAGTTCCGTAAACTATCGAGCCCCCCCTTTGCTTCAAATTCAAACATGGGAAATATTTTATCGTGACGACCGGGAATGGGATGCGGTTCATTTCTATAGCTGGTTGTGACGCAAAAAAAACCCGGAAGATCCGGGTTTTTTAAGAGATCGTGCTCTAACCACATCTGCCCGGTTTGTGGTAAGGGGTAATCAACGCCGCTGAAAATAAAGGGGGTAACGGTTTTGGGGTCTTCACAGGCTGCTAAGATGGATAAGCGAGATTGGGCGGGAACTTCAATAAAACCACATTTTTCCTGAAAAAAATGTCGTAATTGTTTAACTACTTGGTTGTAAGCTCGAAAATCTAACATTACACTCTCCTCCGTAAGGAAATAAAATACCATGTGCGTGAAGTTAAGATTTGCGCGCAAACATTAGAATAATAAACATGATTTTACAAAAATGCAAATTTTTTTGGCCAATGTTCGTTTTTTTGTTTTTACGTTGTGAGTTATCAGAATTTAAAAGAAATGCTTTTTGACGGACAAAAATTCTTCCTTTAGACGGTTGAACAGGGTGTCACTGCTTGTTGACTCACGCTCAGTTGTCGGGCCAGTCCCAGTTGCTGGGGCAATTCCAAGAGCCATCCCTGATTCTTTGTCAGAACTGGCTGAAACCACCGAAGAACGTTCTGGTGCCCTCGAAATTTTTGATTTGTAATCGAAACTTAATAATGGCGAGTCGACGGTGTTTATCCAAGTGATATCAGGCGTCATGGAGCAAGCGATTTCTTCTCCGCCGGATAACAGGATGTGTTCTCCAGAAAGACAGAGTGTATTTTCAAGTAATAGCTTTTTACCTGCTTTAAAATTTGCCTCTTTTCCTACAATCATTTTCGCAAGGACCCCAGAGGATGGTACCAAACTACTGATTCCTCCTACAGAGTGAATATCTGTTGCTGCATCCAAGTCTAGTCTTGTCTTCGAATACATCTGAGAGAATTTAATTGAAATAGGCCCTTCCGGGACATGCATTTTAAAATTGTCGATATTTACCAGCACACATTCAGCGGTTTCACTTTTTGGTTGCTGAATTATCTTTTTCTTCTTCTTGCCTTTTCTTATTTTTATTTTCTCTTGCTTTAATTTTTGTATAAATATAAACTTTTTGGGTTTATCAGGTTTCGATAATTCTTGATCAATTTGCTTTGAATGTTGTTTTGGAGCGGGGAGTTTTTCAATCGTTGCATCTGGTATAATTTCAAGTTCTGGATGTTTGCTTAAGAATTCCTGGACTTCTTTTTTTGTGATTTGGAATTTCCCGGTCAGTCTCACCATTTTGTCATCTGCTTCTGTCAGTTGCTCGATGATTGCACCCTTGGATTGAAAAAATTCCATGACTTCCTTTGAGATAGGTTTATCAGCCGTCAAATAGATACCGTTGAATTCAATGACCGGTGCAATGTGCATACCAAAAATGTTTTTGAAGTTAATAGAATGAATACGAATCGTTTTGCCTGCTTTAAACATAGGAATGCTCCACTGCTGTTATTGATAATATTTGATAATTAGAGTTGATAATTTGTATACAACTCCAATTAATTAGAAAGTCAGTTTAATAATATTTGATGAAATGGTGGCCAGACCTGGAATCGAACCAGGGACACAAGGATTTTCAGTCCTTTGCTCTACCAACTGAGCTATCTGGCCAAACGTGAATCTATTTAAACTCATGTGGGGTAGTCTAGTCAAGGTATGTGTTCATTCCTTACGGCTTTTAGAAATAGTCAGTTTTCAAATAAAAATTTTTCCATTTCTTTAAATAAAAAGTCTCGAGATTGGGCATCACTCATTTTTAATTGATGCTCATTGATTAAAATGGTTTGCTGTTTGATCCAAAGACTGAAGGCTTGTTTGGAAATGCCTTGATAAATTCGTTCCCCAAGTTCGCCAGGAAATGGCGGCTTTTCAAAACCAGGCAATTCTTGTTTAAGTTTGTGGCAGAATACTGTTCTTTCCTTGGCTGTGTCTGTTTCTTTCATGAAATTTCCTCCAATAGTCGTTTGATGGGTGCAGCAAGACCTAAGTTCTTGGGTCGAGATAAGCTTTGCCACAGCTGCTCTCTTTGAATAGGGTTCTGGTTAGGGTTCATACCAGAAACTTTTGAGACGTTGCAAAGAACAGGTGTGATATCGAGATGAAAATGGGTAAAAGTGTGGCGAAAAGCAGGCAGTTTTTTTTGCGAAGTCACTTTTAAGCCAAAGTTTTGCAGGCAATGTTTTGCACAGCTTTTAAGATTAAGATTTGAGTCGAGTGAGCTCGGAGATTTTTGCGGCGGCATCTCAGGTAAACTCCAGAGTCCTCCCCAAATACCCTTGCTTGGACGTTTTTCAAGCAATATGGCATTTTCTTTCGAGGAGTGTAAAAGCAACAATACGCTTGATTTTATGGGCTTCTTTTTTGAGGGCGCTTTATTGGGGAAGAGCATGACTTGGTCTTGTGCTTTTGCAAGACAGGTTGTTGCAAGCGGGCAGACATTGCAATTCGGATTGGTTCGGGTGCAAAGTGTTGCACCGAGATCCATCATGGCTTGGGTATAGTGATGAACATTGCGCTTCGGTGTGAGCTTGTCGCTTAATGCCCAGAGTGTGTTGTGGACTTTGGGATCATTTGGAAATCCTCGAATCGCGAAGTGACGACACAATACTCTTTTTACATTTCCATCCAAAATGGGATGGCGCTGTTTTTGACTCAAAGCAAGAATGGCTCCTGCTGTGGAGCGGCCGATGCCGGGCAGCTCCATTAAAACCTCAATATCGGAAGGGAAAATACCTTTATAGCGTGTATGAAGTAGTACTGCAGTTTTGTGAAGGTTGCGGGCTCTGGCATAATATCCAAGCCCAGTCCAAAGATGCAAGACTTCATCCAGATTGGCTCGAGCCAGATCTGTAATATCTGGAAAGCGCGACATAAAGCGTTCAAAATAAGGAATGACCGTAGTGACTTGGGTTTGTTGCAGCATTATTTCAGATACCCACACCCGATATGAACTGACATTTTGCTGCCAAGGTAAGGTTTTCCGTCCATGGGTTTTATACCATTTCAATATGCGCTGATCAAAAGAAGCGATGCTAGCTACATCACCTGCGGTGCTAGCCCGGGCTGAATAATTTTTCAAATTCGGGTCGGTAATCCCCACCCCAATCGCTGCTGTTCTGGTGATTTGCGCCCTCTTTTTCGGTATATCCACCGATGACTTTTTTAGTGATTTTAATTGCTTCTGTCGCATAAATCTCGAGATCTGGTCGTAATGAGGGACTCTTTAGAGGGCCCTTCAATTGGATTGTGAAAGGCATATCAGTTAAGAAAGCTTTCATATCTTTCGAAATATCATTATAAGGATCTAAGACTGGTTTATTCAACCAGGCTGAAGCTCTGGAGGTGATGCTGCCGCTCATGAGATCAATAGTCCCCAGCGCCTCCATCCGATATTTGGGATGATGGATCTGTAGATTTTCAATTGTGATCTCACCCTTTCCAATGTCAATACTGGTTTCAAGCCTTTCAAAGGGGGTAGAGAGTTGTTCGGTAGATTTGGCTTGTTTATGCCATTCTATTAATTCTGCTGTTAAAATTGCCGCGATGTTGGGATTTCGCTTATGAATAAGTGCTTCGGATACTGATTGGATGGTTTGTTGTGCGTGAGTGATCAAGGTGACCAGATCAATATTTTGAATCTGGCCTTCTTTAATGCTAAACGCTGCTTGGCCCGAGATGTTGTGCTGCAGTTCTTTTAAGCTCTTTCCGCTGGTGGTGAAATCTGCTTTAGAAGAAGCTTTACCTCCAAAAACATCATTCAAGGAGAAGATTTTGAGCAGTGCGTCCAATTCATAATCATTGCCTTCATGGGTAATGGAAAACAATGGAATGCTGTGATTAAAATCGGCATGCAGCGTCATTTCATGACTTCCCTTGGCATATTTGAATTGCATGGGTGCGAGTTCAGCCAGTCCATCCGCAAGTTCCGCATTCACTTTGAATTCAGTCAAGACCTCTTCACCAAGCTTGATGTCTTTTCCGGAGAGATCCATAGAAAGCTGCAGGAAATTGACATCAAAGGCAGGATTTATCTGCAGGGCGCCTTCGAGGGAGCCCCCTTTTTCAAGTTGCGCCGAAAAGTTTGGAATTTTAAGCCAGGGATCTTGGAATTTGAAGGATGCTTTGACATTAGAAAAACGTATAAAATGTGAAAGCTCTGCTAGATTAATGTCATAAAAAGCAAAAAGTGGCGAGAGATCGAGTTTTTGAGCTTTGATGCGACCTTCTATGTGTGGAGCATTGTTCGAATCTACGATCTCAAGCTCGCCACTCAATTTCGTTAATACTTGCGGTGCTTTAAATTCTTCCGAATCTTTTTCAACTGCGAGATGAGCATCTGGAATAGGCTTTGCTGCCATGGAAACGGTGAAATCAATATCATGGACTTTCATGCGTTGATAAAATGGGCCAAGTTCCCAGTTCGCTTTTAAATCTATCGTTTTAACAGTGTTTTCAATGTCATCATCCATTTGAAAAGATAAGGAAAGCGGTGCTGATTTTCCAAGGATCCCTTTGAGTAGATCGCTTGTTTTGAGTGATAAATTTTTTATCAAGCAATTTTTGCCACTCATTTCGTCTTGTAATTGGATAGACCCTTTTTCAATGGTGAGGCCGCATAGAACAATACGGCTTCTTTTTTGGGAAGAGTTCAGAGTTTTTTGCAGCTCTTGTATTGAGGTTTCCCAATTGAATAGATTTTGCCAATTGCTTTCTGCAAATTTGGATCTTTCCAGATTAAGATGCATATCTTTCATTTCGACACAGATCCACAGTCTTCCGGTAAAAATGGATGCCAAAAGCTGCGGCACTAAGCGAATTTCTTTTATAGTTAAAAATTGTTCGTTTAAGTTCGTCAATTTGTTGCTGATAGTGACATGACTCGCCTGCCAGGAAAGCGGAAACAAACTCCATTGGATCGGACCTTTAATGGTCAAAGAGCGTTGATATCGGGCTTCAAAATCATTTTGTAACGGTTCTTTTAATCGATTGGGGTCTACCACGGCGATAATAACGATTATTGTTATCAAGCAAACTAATGACAGGATACCCGCAATTTTCAAAAAGGGATTATGAAGGATATTAACCTTTTGCAGCTGCATAACAATTCCTAAGCTATTCAACGAAGATACATCCCTATATTATTTCCAATCCAGCAAAATCAAGATCTTGAATTTACTTGCATAAAATAGTTACCTAGATTCTTTGATTATAGGAAATATAAAGGGTGGAGACTAGTAATAATCCTAATTTCCTCTCTTTAGATCATGGTCTTGGGTTAGTTTTTAGTTTATGGTCTCGAATTTCTAGTCTCGAGTTATTTTATGGTCTTCTGAGAGCGGGTGATGGGAATCGAACCCACGCTACCAGCTTGGGAAGCTGGAGTACTGCCATTGTACGACACCCGCAGATTCTATATAGTAGTACACAGAGCATTTTAATCACAATGGCCATAGTTTTCACAATAGTTAGCTTACATTTGAGAGGATTGTCATGAAGCGATTTCGATCTAAAGCTTTGCTGTCGGTTATGAGCATATTTTGCATAATTGGTGTTTGGTCGGTACTCATGCTTCCTTTAGAGATGCCAATCGCTGCAGGGAACTCCGATAATTCAAGTAATGCAGTCGCAGAGACAAGTGGCGGCGATAATAATGGCACTGACGAAAATAGTAATGGCATTAATGGCACGGCGAGTGGTAGTACGAATGATAATGTGAATGATAGTTCGGATACGAATAATAGTCCGAATGCCAATAATCAAGCCACGAGTAATCAAGCCGCGAACAATCAAAATACCAATACCACTGCAGCAGCATTTGAATTTCCAAGTTGGACAGTAGAGCAAGTAGATAAATATATAGAAACATTAAAAGCACAAAGTGCTTCTTTAAGTGCTCAAGATATTGCGCGCTCGAAACAGCGGATTTTGGAAGCCAAGCAAAAAAATCAATGGCAAATTGTGGCTGCGGAATATACTTTGATAGTAGGTAAGGATCCCAGTAATCGTGATGCTTGGATTGAACTGAGCTTAGCGAAGCAGCATCATAGGCTGACAGAAGACAGTTGGCAATTAACAGATCAAGCAAGATATGCAGCCCTTATAGCCTATAGACTTTCAAAAACGAATGAAGAAAAAGCAGTAAGTTTGCTGGTTTATGGTAATACACTCGATCCTGATTCCCCGTATGAAACACCGAATTATCAACAGATATTTGCTGCGATCAAAACTCTGGTCGATCTGCCGCAATTTAGAAAAACGCACAAAGACTTTGCATCGCTTATGCCATTTCGATATTCTAAGATGGAAGTTAATAATCAAATTATGCCACCGAATGTTTGTTTTACTTTTACGCAACCGCTTTCAAGCCAAACTTTTAATAGAAGTGCGAATAATGCAAATACTAAAAATAACAGCACAGAGGGAAGCAAAGCGCCTGTTCTCTACTACCAGGATTACCTCAACATTACGCCAGCAGGTAATTACTCCCTAAAAGTCACAGGACGACAACTTTGCGTTTCTCCGCTACAATTTGGGCAAAACTATTCAGTCACTCTTAAATCCGGCCTACCAAACGAGCTCGGTGAAAAAACAGAACTGGATTATAATTTGAGTTTTAAAGTTAAAGATTAAAACTCGCGCTTGAGTTTTAGTCCAAAATCCTATGTGCTGCTCCGCGAATCAGAACCGAAACTTCCTATTACAAGTGTCAATGTCGATACCGTTCGCATCAAGATTTTTAGGATCACTGATCGGGGCTTAAATGAAATTGGCAATAATGACTACTCAGGTTTTCTGAAACAGATTTGGGAATATAACCTGGATGATATTCAAAAGAAGTATGGGGAAATTGTTTACCAAGGTGAAATGGATCTCGGAGGAGAAAAGAATAAAACCACCGTCAAGCAAATTCCATTTTCTACCATAGTACAAAATCCAAAACCAGGTGTTTATTTGGTTTATGCAGAAGAAAAAAATTCTTTATTTGGCGATAAAGCGACTGCATCACAATGGTTGATCATTAGCGATCTCGGTCTTACCACTTTCACAGAAAGCGGAGGAGGCATTGCGGTCAATGTCCGTTCCATCAAAACAGGTGAAGCACTTTCGGGTGTTGAGCTGCAATTGCTGGCACGCAACAACAGCATTTTAGGCGTCGTTAAGACAGACAGCGATGGCATGGGTTATTTTGATGCCAGTATTGCACGCGGCAAAGATGGCATGAGTCCGCTTTGGGTGCTTGCCTACGGAAAGAAAGAGGATTTTTCTTTGCTGGATCTCGATATGCCAGCATTTGATCTCAGTGATCGAGGGGTACAGGGCCGCAAAGCGCCAGGTCCTTTGGATGCCTATCTTTATACAGAACAAGGTGTTTATCGACCTCTTGAGACTGTGCATGTGAATACACTGCTCCGGGACGACAAGGCCAATGCAAAAGGAGGGTTGCCGCTCACTTTCAGAGTACTCAGGCCAGATGAAGTTGAAGTGCAGCGTGTGACGTTGACCGGCAATGATCTCGGTTTTTATGAGCTTGCATTACCTTTATCGGGATCTGCTCGCACTGGACAATGGACCGTACTCGCGTATGCGGATGTCAAGAAAGACGCAATAGGCCGAGCTACTTTTGCGGTAGAAGACTTTGTTCCTTCAAGAATTCTCATTCAGATGAAATCTGACAAGCCGTTTCTCGCATTGAATCAAACCACAAACATCGATGTGATTGCCAAATATTTATTTGGTGCCAAGGCTGCAGGGTTGTCTGGTACAGCAGTGATGACTCAAAAAGTGAGCCAAACACCGTATCCAAAATATGCAGACTTTGCTTTTGGAATCGAAAACGAGATCTTTCGGGATGCGAGAATTCAATTACCATTCAGTTCTTTGGATAATGAAGGCAAAACTACCATCCCAGTTAACTTAGAGAAAGCCCCTGAAACCACAAAACCTTTGGAAGCGCAGATCAAAGTCACGCTTGCAGACAAAGGGGGTCGACCTGAGATCGGCACGCTTAAATTGCCGATCTATACCAAACCTTTTATGATCGGCATCAAGCCAAACTTTAGCGATCGTGTTGTGCCATCAGAAGCGACTGATGCGAGTTTCGACATTATCACAGTCAATCAAGAAGGATTTCTGAATGCTGTCGAACAATTAGAATACGAATTTTATAAGCAAGAGGCTTATTACACTTGGTATCAGTCCGCGAGTGGCAACCCCTGGAGTTATCAGACGCAATATGAAGATAAGTTCATAGTCAAAGGTACTCTAAATACCAAGTCAGAAGGACCCGCAACACTGTCGCTTCCGATCGCAGAGTATGGACCCTATCGTCTTGATATTCGAGATCCGAAGACGGGTGCCGCAACCAGCGTGCAATTTTCGAAAGGCTGGCTACAAATCTCTAAAGGCGGTGATACGCCCGATCGCTTAAAGATCAAAATTGATAAAGAAAAAGTGAAACCAGGTGATAAAGTGACCGTGATGATTGAAGCACCTTTCGAGGGAACTGCACTGCTCACCATTGCAAATTCGACAATTTTAGAAAATCGCATGGTCGATGTTTCTACAAAAGGCAGCAAGATTAAACTCGAGGCAAGCAAGGATTGGGGAACAGGGGTGTATTGCTTGGTTTCCGCAGTGCGGCCGCTAGACAATGCCAACAGCCAAAAAAGTTTTCTGCCAAAACGCGCGGTCGGAATTGCTTGGATTGCGATTGATCCAGCGCTCCGCGGTTTCAGTATTGACATCAAGCCAGAAGCAGAAGTGCGGCCAAATCAAACCATACAAGTACCCATTCAAGTAAAAAACAAAGATGGTAGCGGCACACCTTCACAGGCAGAGATTACTGTAGCAGCGGTAGATGAGGGCATCTTGAAATTGACGGATTTCAAAACACCGAATCCTCTGAATTATTTCCTGGGGCAGCAGCAACTCGGCATCATGATGCGAGATCTCTACGGTAAATTAATCGATCCGTTGGAAGGCCCCTTGGGTACATTGAGATCGGGTGGTGATGCTGGCATGTTGTCTCGCAATATGCAGGCATTATCCAAGCGTTCTTTCAAGATCGTTTCACTCTACAAAGGTCTGGTTCCTCTGGATAAACAAGGCAAAGCTACGGTTCCGTTGGAGTTACCAGATTTCAATGGTTCGCTTCGCATCATGGCAGTTGCTTTTGATGATAAGCGCGTTGGTAGTCAAGAAGCATCGTTATTGGTGCGAGACCCGATTGTGGTGGAAGGAATATTGCCGAGATTTTTGGCGCCGCAAGATAATTCTGTGATGAGTGTTTCTCTTTATAATGTTGCCATGGATACCGGTAAATATATTCTCACCATAAACAGTACCGGTGATGTGGAAGTCAAAGGTCAGAAACAATATGAAGTGGAACTCGAGAAGGGCGGTAGCCGGAATTTCAGCATTCCGATTGAAGCAGCACGAATTGGATCTGGCAAAATTACTCTGGAACTCAAAGGCAAAGACGGCAAAGTAAAAGATAAAGAGGGTAAAGAGCAAGATCTGACCATTACGCGCAATTTTGACATATCGATTCGTTCTCCCATTGCTAATGTGCATCAAACTCAAAACCAATGGCTAAAACCCGGCGACAGCGTAACCTTGAATAAAGAATTGATTGCTAATTTTATGCCTGGGACTGTGGAAGCCTTCATCAGCTGGTCTTCGATTTTACCTTGGGATATTCAGGCTATCTATCGCAGCTTGAAGCAATATCCTTTTGGCTGTGTGGAACAAGTAACCAGTCGTGCCATCGCCTCACTGCTGAATGGCAATAAGGAAGATCAACGAGTCGTGAACCAGGCTTTGGCAGTTCTTGCAGAAAAGCAAAATGCAGATGGCTCTTTTGCGCTTTGGACATCACTGGTGAACGAAAGAGATCCCTGGTTGACAGCCTATGTGGTGGATTTTCTACTGCGAGCCAAAGCGAGGGGGTATGATGTGCCCTACTTCACTTTGGAAAATGGCTTGAATTGGCTTTCAAATTATGTTCGCTCAAATGGTAATACTGAAAAAGAAGCGACACTTATCAATCTTTCGTATGCACTGTATATTTTAGCGAAGACGGATAGGATAGAAGCAGGCTCGATACGCTATTTTTATGATAGCTTTTTTAACAAGCTATCAAATCCATTAGCGCGGGCACTTGTTGCAAATAGCTTAGTCGTAAAAGGCGATATGATGCGAGCCGAACAGGCATTCCAAGGCATCTTTAGCATGAAAGAAGCATTGGCTGCAAAAAAAGAGACTGCTGGAACTACGGGCACTGGAGGCACAATAGATACTGCAAAAACTGTTCCCTATGGAACTCGTATCAGTGAAGAAGCTTTTATTTTGCTGTTGCTCCAAGAAAGCTTGATTGAAAATCCAAGCTTGCCAGTGGCATCTCAGATAGAATCCTTAAAGCAAGATCTGGGCACTAGACTTAAAGCAGATCAACATTTGAGCACGCAAGAGCAGGCTTGGATTTTAATGGCCTCTTATGCCTTGGTTGGGACGAGCTCTTCTTTCCCTTGGACTGTCATGGTTGATAACAGTGAGTTCAAAGGCAACAATGGCTTCTTGTCCCTCCCTTTGAACAATAAGCTCACTCATCTGGAACGCGGCGGCATTGCAGTTCAAAATCCGAGCAATCAGGTTTTGTGGCAAAGTATCGATGTTTCAGGCATTCCAAAAGAAGTGCAGCCAGAGTCGAATGGCTTTGAAATTGAAAGGCACTATTATAATCTTCAGGGAGAAGAAGTGATTCTTGAGCATGATGCGGAAAGAAATACAGGGATTACACAGGGCACAGAATTTATAGTGGTGGTGAGCGGCCGCAGTCTGAACAAACTGCCGCATCAAATTCTGATTCAAGATATGTTGCCGGCAGGTTTTGAACTTGAGAACAGCAATTTGGCAAACTCCTCACAATTTAATTGGCTGGGTAATTTGACGCATGCAAGTCATACGGAGCTTCGAGATGATCGCTATCTTGCTTTCTTAAACCAGCATGCCGATCAAAGTGAATTTAGGTTTGCCTATCAAGTGCGCGCGGTTACTCCTGGCAATTATGATCACCCAGGCTTGTATGTGGAAGATATGTATGCCCCACAATTTCGTGCCAGAACTGTGGGGGATCGTGTGCAAGTAGTGGCGCAGCCGTAGTATTAGTAGTAGTACGTGCGGTATGGCTCCCAGTGTGGCTCCTAGTGTGGCTCGTAGTATGGCTCGCTTTTCGATCGTGCTGACATCCATTCGCAGAGCTTTACATTTTTTGCTGGCAACGCTTGTTCTAGCCGCTCTGCTTTTCCTCTGTCTTGATAGGATCTTTCCTCTCAATTTGGCAAAAATAAACGATTCTTCACTTGCGGTGCTGGACAATGAAGGTCAGATGCTCGCAGCGCTGCTTGCTAAAGATGAGCGCTGGCGGTTTCGGGTAAAGCTCGAAGAAGTCGATCCTTTGTTTATTAAAATGCTGATTGCCTATGAAGATAAAAGATTTTTCAAACACAAAGGGGTTGATGTCCTGGCGCTCTGCAGAGCCACTGCACAATTTTTTAAAAAAAGAGAGATTGTGTCTGGCGCTTCAACAATTACCATGCAAACTGCACGTTTGTTGGAACCAAGGTCAAGAAGCTTTCTCAATAAGTGCAAGGAAATATTCCGAGCTTGGCAGCTTGAATGGCATTTTTCAAAACCAGAGATCTTAGAATTTTACTTGATGCTCGCTCCTTATGGCGGAAATATCGAAGGCATTCGTGCTGCGTCAAAAGTTTATTTTGGCAAAGAGCCAAAACAACTGACTGCTGCGGAGGCTGCGATGCTTGTGGTATTGCCGCAGTCGCCAAATCGGCTCAGAATAAAACAGAAACAGAATGAAGGGGTGAATAAAAAGAATAGAGATAAGGTTTTGCTTCGGATGGCGGGTGAAAAGATACTGTCAGAGCAGCAAATTAAGGAAGCTATGGAAGATTCTGTGTCTTGGCAAGTGCAAAGTTTACCTAGAAATGCATTACATTTGGCATATGGTTTCGCACATGTGCAGAAAAAAGAACAAAAACATGAGTATGGAAAAAAGCATGAAAAAGAGCAGGGAAATCAGCAAACCATTTTTCCCACCACTCTTGATGCCGGGCTCCAGGTACAAATTGAAAATTTATTAAAGCAGGAAATTCCCTTTTTAAGCAATACTCAAAGCATCGCAGTTCTAGTCGTTAAAAATTCTAGCCGCGAAATTCAGGCCTATGCCGGTGCTGTTGATTTTCTCGATTCAGCTCGTAAAGGACAAATCGATATGGTGCGAGCCATTCGATCACCCGGTTCGCTTTTAAAACCGTTTATCTATGCTATGGGATTTGACGATGGCATTATTCACCCTGAGACCATCATTCAAGATGTGCCAACGGGATTTTCTGGCTACAGTCCCAGTAATTTTAAAGACATTTTTCATGGTGCAGTGACCATTCGGGAAGCATTGAAGCAGTCGCTCAATATTCCTGCAGTAGCGGTTTTGGATCGTATCGGTCCTTCCAGATTTTATGCATTTTTGCGTAATTTTGGTGTTACCTTAAAATTCGAACACCGGGATGAATTACCGAGCTTGCCGCTGGCTCTGGGCGGCGTCGGTATGACATTGTGGGATTTGGTTTCTTTGTATACTGCGTTTCCGAATGGGGGAGAATATAGGCCATTGAGAATTTTTAAAAATGATACTCAAAATACTCAAACTGGCAATTTTGACATCCTGAATGACAAATTTTCTGATATTTGCAGTGCAGAAAGTGCAAACCTCATTACCAATATTTTGCAAGAAGCTCTGGCACCCGATGGTTTTGTAGATCGCAGCGTCATCCAACAGAAACAAATAGCCTATAAAACTGGAACCTCTTATGGCTATCGAGATGCCTGGGCAATTGGCTACAATGATGAATACACTGTAGGTGTATGGCTTGGCAAAGCCGATGGCAGTTCATCCGCACCGAACACTGGCAGAAGTGCTGCAGCACCGGTTCTCTTCAAGGTATTTGATGTACTTCCGAGCACGAGTATGACAAGTCCAGAGAATATGAATAAGTATAAGAATAAGGGTCTGGGGAAAATTCAAGCTTCGAATATAAGTAAAGCATTACCACGCCACTTGCAGGAATTTAAAACCAAAACCGCAAAGCAAAAAGAAAATCCTGAATCATCGTTTTGTATTTGTTTTCCAAAAGAGGGCAGCGTAATTCATTTAGAGCAAGAACAAGAACAAGCACCAGAACAAGCACAAGAACAAGAAAATGAATCGAAAGCAACCGCAAAATTTCGTCCCATCACCATAACTTTATCTGGAGGCGTAGCTCCTTATTTCTTTTATGTGAATGGGCACCCAATGATTACCAATATTCACAAGAAAGAGATTCAATGGCGGCCAGAAACTAAGGGATTTGTTGAGCTGACAGTGGTGGACAGTCAGGGGAATTCGAGTAGTAGTCATTTAGCTTTTTTCTAGCAAAAATATTTTAAATGGTATTAGACTTTTACACTATTATGCTTATCTGAAATGTGTTTATTAAGCTTGAATGCTACAACCAAAAAGCAATGGAGTGAGCGCGAGCGAGGGAAGCAGCGAACTTCGCTTAAAGGCGGAAAAATCTAATACGGTTTCAGAATCTAGGGTGACTTTTCTTGCGAGTTCATAGCAACAGTAGATCATGGCTTTTTGATTGATGGTTTCTTTTTGATCTGCTTGCATTTTTGATAACATGATAAAGCAATTCTTTAGAGGCGAAGGAACGCTACCAGATCTGGTTTCTACAAATGTAGGTGTCAAGTCTGGACATTGGACAAATGTCTGTCTAATGTCTAAATCTGACACCTGTTCTCCAGATTTGACACCTGTTATAGTTAATGTTTGTCTAATGTCCAGACTTGACACCTGTTCGGACACCTGTTTCCGATAGATATTATGCACATCAAAGAGTTGGATCTGTGATAGCTTCGTGAGAACATCAATATCCGAATTTTCAACTTGAACTCCTGCTGTCAGGCAATAAGATAATCCGAGATTTCTTGCCGCAACTGATATTTCTTCTTTTGAGCATGTTTCATCAAGAGGTGCAACTACTAATCCTGCTTTCAAAATACCGAATGCCATGGCAAGGACTTCTATTGGGTCAGTACTGAGTATCCCGATTGTGGTTTCAGGAGGTAAATGCAGTGCAGCTAAAAATTGGCATATGGCCTCAGATTTTTTCCATAATTCAAAATAACTTAAGGAGTGATTTTGATGGGAAATGGCGGTCTTATTGGGAAAGAAGTATACATTATGTTCAAAGAGGCTGGTTATGGTTTTGCTTGGGAAAGGGATATTGATGCCTTCGGACAAGTTTAAGATCTGGGCTTCTTCTTCAGGGGTTAAAAGGCAGAATTCATGGATTTTTTTGTAAGAATTAACTTTTTCTTTGTCGCGACTGATATTGATGTGAGAATTGATGCTTGATAGAAGAAAATTCAAAACTTGATTCAAGTGCCCGGGCAAAGTTTCAAGAATCTTTGAGAATATTCCTCCTTGGCATTTCGTGTCTAAGCGGTGCATAATCTGAACTTGTGAGGTTTTAGCATCGAATCTCGAAATGAAGCAGTGAATTGCTAGGGATATTTTTTATTGTACTATGGGAATTTTGTGTATTATGGGTACTATGGAGACTATTGGAATCGTGCTTGAAGCTTATGGTAATAAGCGGTTCTTTATAACAGGAAGCAAGACTGGGGTATCGAGCGTAGATATCTTTTAAACAAATTCGGCGTTTTTCGAATTTCTGAAGTCCTTGCCGGACACATTCTAGCCATTCTTGGGCAGAATAGTTGTCTTTGAGTTCTAAATTTAAAGGTAGTGCATTTAAGAACAAGCTTGGCATCGGGGGAACGAGGTTTTCTAAACTTTCGAGGGGATTATTCAGATCAAATTCGGGTATGAGATGTAGCGTAAAGGGCTCATAATTATTGATTCGAAAGAGATATAATAAGATACAGCCAAGCAAGATCTCTTTAGAAGAAAAATCACCTTGAGATTTGTTTGAATGTGACGTATTGCTAAGAAAAGTGCTTGGAATAGATTTGCTGAGATTGAAAACCGTGTGCTCTGGCTCTTTGACGCTAGTAGGAATCCGATCCGCAAAGAGACTCAGGTCTTGAATGTTTGATATGGCTTCTATCCAATATTTGTCATTGCTTAAACCTTTGCTATATAATTTTTCGTAATTATGAGCTTTAGAATCTTTAAATCTTGGAAATTCAAACCCGTGCTGTAAAGTATGGGCTGCTACGAATTCTTGCACCGAAATTGATTTACCATTTGGAAGTACAAAAGTTTTAATAAATATGGGCAAAGTGGTTGTGGAAATTAAGAGCCCGTTTTGTTCAATGGATAATAGGATGCCCCCTTTGTGCACATGAGTGTGTACATGAGGCAAGACATTACTATTACTATCCTGAATAACAATATCTTTCACAATAACAAATCCATCGCCTAACGATATTTTTAAAGTTCCAACACCATTGTCGTAATTTCCAAAATCGAGGGCTCGGCTCATTCGTTCGATATCCGAAGCGGCCATGCTATCCCAATCAATGAAGCCACAATCAGGTATGGGATGATAGCTGCCATAATAACTACGATTTTCCAGTGGTTGTTTCTTAAGAACAAGTGAGGAAGATTCGATTTTATCTAGTACTTCACTGAAACCCTCGATTGCTGCATCAAAACAGCGCAAATTCAAAGTCAATGCTGTTTCAGTTTCTTCTATATTGATTTCTTTTTGAACCGCAATGTCTCCATCATCAATTTGTTCTGTGATCATGTGCCAAGTAATGCCGTGCATTTTTTCGTTATTAAGCAGGCCCCAAGTTGTAGCATGTACTCCGGCATATTTTGGCAACAAAGAATCATGATAATTGAAGGCAGCAATGCGGGCTAATTTTAGATTTTCCTTGCGTAAAATGATTCCATTTACAATGCTAAACAGATAATCTACCGTATTGTCAGCATTTTCAGGCAATTCTGCAAATGAGGCGACATAGGGAATGTGATTTTCGGCGCACCAAGATTGAATCGCAGCAACTTTTGAAATCACCCATTTTATTTTATGGCCACGAGCAAGTAAACGTGTGCCACACTCAATCAATAAATTCGTTTCACCAATTAATATGCAATCGAAATTCTTGGCAATATTCATGGCAATAGTGCTCCGAGAGGTTGTAATGATTCAGAATCATCCCCTACGCTTGAAATATGCCAATCCGGCCTGACCAGAATGTGGGAGTAAGGATAAGAATGTTCATTAACAGTAACAATATTCATATCCTTTGGCAAAGAGGGATAGGATGGCTGTGTTGGGGATGCAAGCTTATTTTTGCTTATAATCAAATTCCAACAAGTAGCAGAAAGTTTCTCATAAATTGTCTTTCCTTCATGCAGCATGTGGGGCAAAAAATGACCTGGCAATGCCCTAGGAGTATATTTGAATGGATTATGCTCCGTTGTTTGATTGGGTATGCATTTTGTTAAAGGTGAATTGAAATATCGGTATCCTAACGTGAGACCCGAGGAATTGAGGAATTGGCTACCAAGTTCGGCAAAGGCTTTGGCATAAGATTTGCTGCCTTTCTGAAAGGTTTGTTTTAGCTTTAAAAATTCCTCAGCATTGAGTTTTGCAAAGTTCAGATTATCATAGCAGACAGGGCGGCGTTCTTGTTCATAACTCGAAAGTAAAACCTCAGGATAGTTCTGCTTGATGACTGCAGCGAGTTTCCAGCCTAGATTTTGTGCATCACCAAATCCTGTATTAAGGCCTAAGCCTCCGGTGGGAGCAAAGGCATGAGCTGCATCCCCTACCCAAAATACTCTATCATTGAGGCTGAAAAAATCAGCAAGTTTGACTTGCATATCCCAAAAATAATGCTCTAGGACTTTTTTGCGTACTTTGCAGCCTGCAATTTTATCGACCATGTCTGACATGACATCGTCCGTCGGCGGGGGCGCATGCTCACCCCACACGATTTGAGCAAGCCATAGGCCTTCCTGCAGATCGATTGGAACCCACGAAAGCCATTGCATCATCTGAGGTTACAAAATACATGATGCCATCTGGTACCTTTTTTTTCTGCATCATCTCTTCTACGATGAATAGCGTGCCAAGCATTTTGGATTTATCGGACATGGGAGTATAATTATTTTTAAAAAGAGCTTTGCTGGGTCCAGCTGCCCCATCGCAGCAGGCAAGATACTGGCCATAATAGACAGTCTTTTTTTGAGTGATTTTATCAAAGGCTTCGACTTGTACTTTGTTTTTGGAACTATGATTTGGATCAGAGCCAGAATCTGAGTCAATGATAGCAGCATTCATAACTTCGTGATTTTTTAAAAAATCCACACAGGGAAAATCTCGCAACCGCTCCCGTAGTACTTCTTCAGTGATCCATAATGGAACTCGAACGCCAGCTTTGGGTGAAGCATTGTCTTCTAATTGATTGTCACCCCATTTGCCCACAAAATAGGCTTCTCCGCAGAGATTCGGACACCAGATGCCAGTTTGAGGCAGATGTTTCAGCAAGAGCCGAGATTCGAGTTGCTTATCGATCCCCCAACGCAGAAAAAATTCCATGGTTCGGGCACTTAATGATTGGGCGCGAGGTGTTCGGAGGGGTTTATCGTGCTTTTCTAAGATTAAGGTCCTGACATTGTGCATGCCAAGTTCTATGCCTAGGGCGATGCCGACAGGGCCGCCTCCGATGATGATTACTTCATATTCCATCGAGTTTCACCTTATTTCTTTCCTTACCCTTTAGCATTGATGATCTTGTTTTTGGGATCATCAATATTATTGGTGTAATCTGCGTTAGGATAAAATGACATCCATAACTCAGTAATTTTGTGATTAACCACTTTATAAAGAAAAATCGCTTCCCATTTCACGATATTTCCGTCCTTCAGTATATGGCGTTGTTTCATGCGAGCTGCAATTTTGCCTTCTGCTTCGTCGATGAACATATCTTCGATATGATAGTTAACCTCTTTGAATTTCTCAATGGAGAATTCTAAGCGGCTTAAAATATCTGCAAGACTTATCGGCTGAAAATCGGCGTAGGCGACCACGTTTTTATGGTAGAAGCTAGGGATTTTTTCGACATCGCGGAGCTTCCAGGCCGCATAAAAATCCGTAATAAACTCTTTTAATTCATGTTTTTTCATGATAATAACTCCTTATAGTGTAACGATGATACAGGGGTGTAAGACGGAACTTGGCGTTCGAGTGAACTCAACGCTTCACCCAGACGTTTTATTCCGCGATCGATGTCTTCAAATGAAGGATATGAAAAGTTCAGGCGAATGGCTTGTTTGACATTTTTTTGCTCATTCTTGGTGATGGAGAAAGCTGTAGCAGGCACATACAACACTTTAGACATATTAAATAGGTAATCATTGTTTTCAAGGATTTTCATATCCTCAAACTCAAGCCACAGGAACATGCCATGACTTGGTTTGGTATATCGAAAAGGTACTTTGATATGCCTATGAATTGCTGCAATCATGTGATAGAGTTTTTCTTTGTATAAAGTGCTTTGAGGTCGAGTGATGTCTGCCAAGTTATGTTTCTCGAGCATCTTATCCACTACCCAATGATTAGCATTAAATGAGTACAAATCCACCAAATCTTTCAATTGCTGCAGTTTTCGGATAATGTCACTATTTGCAACAATAAACCCAACTCGGAGGGAGGGCGCGAGAATCTTAGAAAAAGTACCGATATACATTGCATTTCGGGTGTAGGCACGAAGGGGCGGCAATTTAGTCTCAGTAAAATCAAGATTGCCGTATGGGTCATCTTCTATTAAATTAAAATGGTACTTTTCAGCAAGAATACTCAAATGCTCACGATGTTCTCTGGACAAGGTCGTGCCACAGGGGTTGTGTCCGTTACTTACCAAATAAAGATAGGGCAAGGCAGAAGGCGTAGTTTTAAAACAGTGCTCCAAGTATTCTAGATCTAAACTGTTGTCTTCGTTATAAGGTACTGGAATATAATCTAGATCAAACAACTTTGCGATCTGCATGAAACCTGGATAGACAAACTCTTCTGAGATGAGTGGAAACTTCTCTTTCAGGAAAAGATTTGCTGTGAGATAAATCGCTTGTTGAGCACCCTGTGTTATTAAAATTTCGTCCAGACTACATTCTAAATTTTGGGCGGCGAGCATTGCTTGAATTCTGCTTTTCAGGGATTCATGCGGCGCTTGATACTGAAAAGCAGAAGCAGAAATTTCTGACATTTGTCCGAATTCCTGCTTCAAAGCATCGATGGGCAACACAGACAGATTCTGGTAATCCTGCAGCAAAAGAAATAGTCCCCGGAAGTTTTGAAAGATTGACAAATTTTTGTATTTCAAGCGGTTCTATTCTGTCGTTTAGCATAGTCATGCCTCCAAAGATTCATATAATGTTTTGATATTCACAGTACCAAATCCCTCACATTTTTCTCTTTGCAAAAATTCAAGAAAAAATGTTGGCCTTGTTACCACCGGTTTTGTGAATATTTGAAATAAAATCCCTTTTTCATCTTCTTCCATCATGATGCCAAAAGGTGCCATGCGATCGAGATTGTTCACCTGTGAGCTATAGACTTTTTTGAGCTCGTCATAATAGTGCGGTGGTGCTTTCCTGAGTTCCCCGGCATGATTTTCAAAGTACTGAACTGCATCAATAATATCATTGGTTTCAAGTGCGATATGATGGACACCCGCGCCATGATTGTATTGAAGATACTTATTGAGGGGCGATTTATCAGAATTTGGTTCAACCAAAGGGAGCTGGACTTGTCCGTTGGGAGATACCATGATGGTGATATGCATGCCGCTTTCTTCTGAATAAATATCTTCATTGGTATTTTCTTTGAAGGAAAAAGCTTCTTTATAGAATTTCACCCATCTTTTGATACCATCTTTGGGATGACAGGTCGCTATGTGATCAATGTTGAACACCATGGGATTTTGGGGAAGGTTTTGAGTTGAATATTCAAAGCCAGGAATTTTTAATTCTCTTGTTTTTTCAGACTTTTCTAAAAAAACATGCTCCACTTTATTAAACATTTCGACTGCCGCTTGAATGACACCGTCTTTTTGATGGGGGTTCTGCAAAGCTTCTACTCCGCCTCTGATTGAAGCTTCAAAACAAGCTGCTGCGTCTTGAACCCAAAAAGCAATTTTTTTAATACAATCCCCATAATGGTGAATGTGTGCTGCGATAGGGGTGTCTTCCTCTAAGCTTCCAGAAAGCAGAAAATGAATATCGCCCTGTTTCATTAACAAAGTAACGGTTTTATCAGAGGTTTTTGTTGCGACGTGGGTAAATTTCAGAGAATTAACGAAGAAATTTTTGGCCTGAAAAATATTTCCAACGTACATCTCGACATAGGCTATGCTGTCGAGGGTTGGTTTAGTGTTTCTATTTAAACTGGTTTCTAGTTTCATACTTTGCTCCTTGATTCGCAATTTTTCTAGATAAAAAACTCACAATATGACACACAATCCCTTTTTACCTTGATTCTCAAGTAAAGGATTCTCATCGACACCCTGCCTTGATTTCCGCCCCTTCTCAAGGTCGTCACCTAACGCCCCCCCCAAATCAGGACTTCTATTCATGCTTCGACTGTACATGAGTGGACTTTGCGGAGGGGGATTTTCTTGATCTTCTGTTTTGTGCATGAAAGCCTCGAGCTCATCCATCAATTTATTTACGCGGCCATAATCAGTTGTAAATTCACTGCTATTAATGCCAAGTTTTAAGCGCTGCTCATTCGAATATAAGGCTAAGCTTTCCATCAGAACTTTACCCTCTATTTGCTGCATCCGTTCCCCAAATGTTTGTGATTTTACAAGAAGACGCGATAGATTTCTTTCATCAGATTCTGCGCCGAACTTGGCAATAACTTTGCGCATACAATTATTAAAAAGATTTAAAAGGGGTACAAAAGATAATATCTGCATTGCTGGAATGGAAATGGTGCGGAGGAAGGGATGACAGAAATTCCAAGTGGAATTAGCGAATATGAGATCTATTAACTGTGTTGCTGTACCATAGGACAGTGCCGAGAGAAATAGGTTTGAGGCCAAGAGTCCTAAAAATAGTTTAGGATAGCATTTGGCTTCAAAGGGTAACTTATTTCTGAAACCACCCTCCCAAGTAGTCAGATATTGGTAAATTTGACTAAAAGTTGCATTGCCATAGAAACCACACAAAACGGCTGTGGAATATGAGGGCAGGGCTCCGAGTAGAACGGTGCTTATGGGATTGAGCCCCATGTTTGAAATCACATAGAAAGGATTGACTATCCATCCCACACAGCCAACCATCATGAATGAGGCACCAACAATAGGAATAACATACCCTGATAAGCCATTATGCACGACAACGAGACATCGTCTGCAACAATTAGGACTCATAGGAACATCTGCTGTCGTGACTTCATCACCACAATTTAAATCGATAAGAACAGCAATGCTCGCATTTTCGTGACATATCACTGCTAGAAGTTCCAATGCTTTTTTCTTATCCATATCATAATTGGCTACTATTTGATCACATTTTTTTGCTAATAGTGTTGTCACAGCATTTTTATATTTGTGGTAGATCAAATTTAATTCATCTTGATGTTCCATAATATAGCGTTTATCAGGTTGCATGGTCCTGTACGAAAACAATTGTATAGTTTTTCAAGCGGAATAAAAGGAAGTCTATAGTACCAGAGCTCAGGGGTCAGTATGAAATTCCAGGAGATGGCATGCAAAATCATATTGGTAAGCAGAGAGTGCGTTACCGTTGTGCCAAGGCAGGTAGGGCTTACGCAGTTTGGGAAGGGAAACAAATAAGTTGTAATTGCGAAGGGCACAGAACAAACGAGTGATCCCAGTATCAGTTTGATTTGTTTTACAGCCAGTGATGTCTTGTCCATGGGTTTTAGAACTGTGCTTAATTCAGGAGGGACCATCATCTCCATTGAAATAATATTAAGCATGTCATCGGTAGCTTTCATTAAAAAGAGTACATTGCTTAAAGGATTTGCGATGGTCAAACTATACCGAAACCAAGGTGCTTGATTCTGGCCGTATTCCCAAGAAGGCTCAATAGAATAAATACCAGCGGAGGCTCCCACGATTTCACAAACAATGTGTAGTTTTTCTGTCTTTCCGAAAGGAATGGGATCACCATTCAATTCCTTGATAAAATGATCGTACAATATATCGAGACCAACTCCATGCTGGAAGCTTGGAGAACTTTGCACCTGTTTTTCAGCAGCTTTTAATTGTGTGCGCATGTGGTTTCCTCTTTAAAATTAGTTTCTGATTCCCGTTTCCGTATTATAAAAAAGCAAAGACCTCCAAGGATCGCAGCAATCGGAATGATCATCAGTGACTGAGTATATGTTTCGGCACTGTAGCTTTTAATGCCGTCATTCATGGTGCCGGTCCAAAAATAATCCATAGCATGGCCTATGGTTCCATGGAAGAAAGAGCCGCCGACCATGTTAATACTGTTCAAGAATGCTACTGCAATGCCCGCAACGGGTGCCGACGCTATTCTGATTCCAATTGAAAAAACCAGCACTTGATAGCTGCATAAGAGGCCAATCAAAAAGAGAATTCCAAAAAGTGCATTGAAATGAAGAGTGCTTATCAAACTGAATATGATACAAAATGAAATACCTATCACAAGGCCAGCAGTACAGGTTACTCCATAGATTGCTTTAAACTTATCTGAGAGATAGGCTAATATTGGCCCGCCGCATACCATGCCTAGGAATATAGCGGAAATAAGAGAGGCAGCCTCGCTTTTGCTGATGTCTCTCGCAGCCATTAAATAGGGCACTCCCCACACATCTGCAAAACCTTCCAAAGCGCCTACCATTAACAAGTTGCCTACTGCTGCAATAATTAATTTATGATTGCTGAGAATGATTTTTAAGTCTTTGAAAACTGAGGAATTTTCTGTTTTGAAATTCGATTGAATCGAATTTTTCATAGGGTTTCTAAGGATACTTGCAAAGAGAAAGGCTAGACCAAACCCTGCAATACCTACTGCAAATAAAACCTGTTCCCAACCAAATTGTTGGATAAATTGTGTAATAGGCTTTCCAGCGTAGACTGCTCCTAACAGACCAATGGTGCAATTTAATGCCATCATTCTGGAATAAAATTCTGGTTTAAACCATAAAATAACCATCTTTGAGGTACCGAGGAAACCAACGGTAGACCCAATCCCTATAAAAAATCGTGAGAGTAAAGCAAGGTACCAATTATCGGAATAAACTAGGACGACGGTTCCTAAAGCGCATAGAAAAGCACAGCCTGCAATGACTTTTTTTGGATCATATCTGTCTAACAGCAAAGCAATCGGGATTTGAAAACCGGCATAGCCCACATAATATATGCTCGCAAAATTTCCATAGGCTGTTGCATCAATCTGATATTTTAGCATCAATTCTGACATAACAAGCCCTGGGATAATGCGGACAATAAATTGATAAGCAAAAAATAGACTTGGGAGAAGCCACATTATCCAGGGAATAAACCAGAAAGAATGATCTTTATTGAAATTGACTTGCATCATAATGAACCTTAGGGGCCTTAAAAAACTTCATTTAAGATGTTTTTATCCTAGGTAAAATTTAAGACACTGTATATCCGTAATATTTACGGTAGGAACAGGGTATTTATAGAACTTCTATAGAGTATTTATTGTCCGTAAAAAATACGGAGATCTTTTATCCATCTACTATCCGTAATCTTTACGGTAGTGCCTTTTAGAATAGAATATTATTATGGGATCATCAGTGGGGTATTAATCTATGCAAATGAAAGAATCGAAGATAACAACCATGGCCTCCCTTATTTGGGTGGTGTTTGTGGATTCTCTGGGTTGGGGAATTGCGTTTTCTGTTTTTGCAGCCATATTTTTCAATGAGCAATCCACTCTTTTACCCTCTACTACGACATCCAGTACTCGATATATGGTCTACGAACTGCTTTTGGCCATTTACAGTGTTTTTATGTTTTTCTTCGCTCCCGTGTTAGGCGGTATCTCAGATAGGTATGGAAGAAGGCCTGGACTTTTAATTTCTATGTTGGGGTTAACATTCGGTTTTATCTTAAATGCCTTGGGGTGTCTATACAGCAGTCTATGGATTTTATTTTTAGGGCGGATGGTGTCTGGCGCAACGGCAGGCTCCCTGTCTGTAGCCCAAGCAGCTGCCATCGATATCAGTACTTCAAAAACCAAGTCCTTTTATCTTTCTATCTTAATGCTTGCGAATTGCTTAGGCTTTTCTTTAGGACCCATCATGGGCGGTATTATTTTATCGAGCAGTGCTGCATTAATTGGCAACGGTGCTGTAACATTCTTTGTTGGAGCATTGATGAGTTTGATCGGATTCCTAAGTGTCTATTTCTTCTTCCAGGAATCCTATATACCAAATCCAAACTCGTCTGCTACAACAGGATCTCAAGTTATTAATGGCTTTTTGAATATCAAGATTGCTTTTGGAAAACCCATTCTCACAAACTACTTAAACGCTCTGCTCTTCACCATGACTGCTTTCGGTTTATTTTTTTCAGACGTTCCGGTATTTTTGAATCGGCAATTTGCGAGCGAGAGTCACATCACAGGTTGGATTCTGAGCAGTGAAGCCATTGTGTTTTCAATTACTTTGATGTTTGCAGGCAAGTACATTTTACACCGATTTGATAAATTCTCCTTTGTGATTTTCACACAAGTGATCCAATTGCTTTGCTATTTGGGCTTATTTGTTTTTATGAATTCTCTAAGCCTGAGTGTGATTTTGTTTACAGTGATTTCAGCTTTTGCTGGCCTTATGTATATAGGGCTCTTAACCTTGATTTCAGATGCCACGTCTTCTGATTGGCAAGGACGCGTGATGGGGGTGGTTGCGGCCTTGTCTTCTGTTACTTGGGGAGTGGGACCTCTTATAACCGGCGCTTTGAGCAGCTACAGTGCGGGAATTATTTTTATATGCTGTGCTCTTATCACCTTTATCGGCATACTTTCATTGGCATTACTCAGGACTCGAGAACGGATTGGACAAGCGGGAAAAGCAGCACAGACTGAGCAAACTGAGCAGACAGAACAGGCAGAAGAGTCGTGAAAACCAAAAAAGTATTGGATGTTTCAAAACTCAATTTAGAAAGCATCACAAATTCTTTCTTTACCAATGCTGTGATGAATTCTGTAACGGCAGTTGAAGCAGAGGGAATAAAAACAGCGGCATTGGAAAATTGCTCTCAAGATATTGCAGCAGATATCGCAGCAGAAAGTCATCATAAGACGCTTTGTGAGCTGTTCCAAGATAGGGTCATAGAATCACCGCAGCAGATTGCGCTTATTCAAAATGATAAATGCTATAGCTATCTGGAATTAGACAAAATCACCAATCAATTGGCAAGATACATACGAAAAGCCTATAAGACTGCCACAGGAAGGGAAATTCTCTCGGATGTTTTGATACCGATCAGTGTGCCTCGGAGTGCTGATTATGTCATTGGTATATTAGCCATTTTGAAAGCAGGCGGGGCTTATGTTCCCATCAATCCCGATTATCCCGATTCTCGAATTGAATATATCTTGTCAGATATTGATTCTAAAATACTCATCACGCAAAGCCATATTGCCCCAACATTTAAAAAATACACCCGCAATATTCAGCAAATTTTTTTGGACGAAAAGCGATTTTTGCAGGAAGAAGAAACAAAGCTTCAAAACTTAAGTCGTCCCAGAGATTTGGCCTATGTGATTTATACTTCGGGAAGCACAGGCAAGCCAAAGGGGGTTTTAGCAACGCACATGACGCTCATTTCCCAAACTGTCTGTGCAAACTATTTCAGTGCGAATGCCAGAGATACGATAACTTTTTTCTCGGATGTTTCTTTTGATTCTACCACTTTTGAAGTGTGGGGCGCTTTATTGAATGGGGCCAGACTTTATATTCCGGACAATTTATTGGATTTGCTCTCAAATCCAACGCTTTTTAAGGACACGATTCGGGCCAATAATATCAGTATTGTGCTGTTAACCCGCGCTTTGTTTGATTTACTGTTCACCTTGGATGAAACGGCATTCGAAGGTCTCAAATTTCTCTTGGTAGGGGGCGAAGCATTAACCAAAACAATCATGATGAAATTGCGGGATTCTTCGTTTCGACCGGAACATGTCATTAATGCCTATGGTCCAACAGAAAATAGTACTTTCTGTACAACATATGCAATCAAAGATGATTTCAGTATGTATCAATCTGTCCCGATTGGAAGACCCTATTCAAATCGCGTCGCATACTTGCTAGACAAACATTTACAATTAATGCCCATCGGCATTCCAGGAGAAATCTATGTTGGAGGCTCGAGTTTGTCTCGAGGATATCTCAATCAGCCAGAGCTCACTGCAGAACGATTCATTGCTAATCCAATACGGAAGAGACATCCTTCTGAATTTGAATCTGATTCTGAATCTGATGCCAATCCTAATCGTTATTATTCTAATAAAATCTATAAAACTGGCGACCTCGCCAAATGGCTCGCAAATGAGAATCTGGAATACATTGGCAGAAATGATTTTCAAGTAAAACTGCGAGGTTACAGGATTGAATTGGGTGAAATTGAAACACGGCTTTTAGAAATTCCCGGCATTAAACATAGCGTTGTTTTGATGCGAAAATATCAGGGATTGGATCATCTGGTTGGCTATTATGTTTCAGAGAGTAAAATCGAAGCCGACGTCCTAAAAAAACATCTTGCGGTGACACTACCCGAGCACATGATCCCGAGTATTTTTCAACATTTAATCACGCTTCCAGTCACGAGCAATGGCAAACTAGATAGGAATGCCCTGCCGGAACCAAAATTAACACCAGAAGCACAGCCAAAGCAAGAGCTAAAAGAATCTGAGCATACCGCATTTGAATTCGCCTACGCTGAAGCAAGCCTAGAAAAAATTGAGACTACTCTATACAATATTTGGTCTGAGATCTTAAATCGAACTCATTTCGGAAAGCAGGATTCCTTTTTTAATTTAGGAGGAAATTCTCTGGCTGCCATGATGGTCAGAAACAAACTAGAAAATGCGTTCAAACTTAAGCTGAGTATTGTTGCTTTGTTCCAGCATACTACTATCAGGCAACTCGCAGGTCATATAATGTCTTTACTCGGGCACTCGAAGACAACAGAATCATCAGAAAATTTAACAAAATCGCCGCGAAGTGATAAATCAGAACCCATAGCGATTGTAGGTATGGCATGCCGCCTCCCCGGCGTGAAAGATGTTAATGATTTTTGGAAACTCTTATTAGAAGAAAAAAGCAATTTACGTGAATTTTCAATCGAGGAATTGCGAGCGCATAATATTGATAAATCTGTCATCAATGCAGAATCTTATGTAAAACGTGGAGCAGTCTTTGAAGATGCATTTGAGTTCGATGCAGGATTTTTTGGCTATTCTTTGAAAGAAGCTGAAATGATGGATCCGCAACAACGCTTGTTCCTTGAGTGTGCTTTTGAAGCGCTCGAAAATAGCGGCAATGTACCGGACAAATTTAAGGGCGATATCGGTGTTTTTGCAAGTCAAGGCAGGAATTATTACTATCCAAATAATGTCTTACCCAATCATAAAGATATGTCAGGAAATCAGATCTTCCAAACTATATTAAGCAATGAAAAAGATTTTTTAAGCACACGGGTTTCTTACAAGCTTAATCTGACCGGACCCAGCATCACGCTGCAAACTGCATGTTCAAGCTCTCTCGTTTCAGTGCAGATGGCCTGCGAGAGTTTAAAATCGGGAGGCTGTGACATGGCCTTGGCGGGTGGCGTGTCTCTTTTTTATAACTATGGTTATCCGTATCAAGAGGAAATGATTGAATCTCCAGATGGCTACTGCCGTGCCTTTGATTCCGACGCCAAAGGCACGGTGGTTACGAGTGGTGTTGGCAGTGTCGTTCTGAAGAGATTATCAGATGCGATTGCTCACAATGATACCATTTATGCTCTTATAAAAGGGGGAGCTGTTAATAATGACGGATCTTCAAAAGTAGGATTTACTGCCCCAAGTGTTAAAGGCCAAATGGCGGTGATAGAGCGGGCTATGAAATCCGCCAATGTATCACCAGAAGATATTTCTTACATTGAGGCACATGGCACTGGTACGGCAGTGGGAGATCCTATCGAATGGACTGCACTGCATGAAGTATACCAGAAACATGTTAAGGAACCAGAATCCTGTGTTATTGGTGCATTGAAAACCAATATTGGGCACACCGATTCAGCAGCAGGCGTCATGGGCCTTATTAAAACGACGCTTGCCTTACAAAATAAAATACTCCCAGCAACTTTGAATTTTCGAAATTTAAATCCGGAAATTGCTTCATTTAACAAAATATTTCGTGTTTCAAACAAGACTATGCCCTGGGATAGAAAACTTGACAAACCAAATTCTTCGAGGCGCATTGCTGCGATTAGCTCTTTTGGACTGGGTGGAACAAATGCCCATATGATTTTAGAAGAATTCTATGACGACAGGTTCAAAAAACGAGCAAAAGGTAGTTCGAATGAAGCGGTTTTAGATCAAGAGCGCTACTATTTGATTCCTTTTTCAGCCAAGACCAAAGATGCACTTGCCGCAATGGCTCAAAATATGCGGCAAGCACTTGAGATTTGTGACAGTACTATTATTCCTGACTTTGCCTACACAGCACAAGAAGGACGATCTGAATTTGAAGCAAGAGGTTTTTTAATTTGCAATCGGTTTGGAATCCGGGGAGAACGTCTTATTTTTCAGTATTTGAGAGAAACGGAATTTGAAGAAAAGAAAATAATTATTTCGAGTAGAGAGGAAGCAAAATCCTATATCAATATCGTTCCGCTTGACATCATGGCGGATAATATATCAAGCGGAGATCCGATATCGTATATGGTACAACTTCGACTGATTGGCTGGATGTGGTCGAACGGTGCAGAAGTATTATGGGAGAACTTAAGGAAGGAAGCAGAGCAAGCAATTAATCATATGACCAATCAAACAACCGATCGAGCAACCGATCAAACAACTGTTGAAGCTTCTCGACCCCTCAATAAAATACCGATCCCAGGGTACCACTTTATTCGAAAACGATTTGAAATGGCGACGAATTCCGGGCAGAAAAAACAAGATGTCATAGAGCATATTCCAGAGCATCAAATTGAAAATGTCGCAGAGCAAAGTATCTCCCTACAGGCAGGCGAGCAAAATTTAACATCACTCGCATCATCACCAGATAGAAGCTTCACTGAACCAGCATTGAAAGAAATCTGGACCAAAACCTTAGGAGTCCCGATGTCTGATATTTCAGCATCATCGGATTTTTTTGCACTCGGTGGAGATTCGCTCTCTTTGATTGATTTATTCAGTTTGATTAAAAAATCTTTCTTCCCGAGTTTGGATTTGGAAGATATTGTGAATTGCAATGAATTTGGAAAAATGTATCAATTTTTGGCTACGTTTTCAAGGTAACTTTAGAATAGAGTTAGGAAAGGGTTAAATTATGCTCCATGCAACGAAATTACAGATGATAAATGAAATCGAGAAACACAATTTGTCTGTTGGTCAAAAAGGGCTCTGGTTTCTGAGTGAGCTCGGCGGCTCTGCACAATCTGTTTACAATGAATCCTTAATTTATGAACTGGAAGGTCAACTTTCAATTCCAGCACTGCAAGCTGCCATCGCAGCGCTTATAGAGAAGCATGAAGTATTACGGGCAGGATTCCAAAAAACAGAGGAAGGCCAGCCCTATCAAACAATTGCGAAGACTGCTCCCATTAAATTTCAGGTAATAGAGGATCAATTCAGGCAAACAGTAGAGAGAAACGAGAGAGACATTTCACAAGCACTGAGTGATTTTATAGCCAAAGAAATTGAGTCTCCATTTGATCTGTCTGTTCCGCCAATGCTTCGCATCACACTCATTAAAAAACATGAAACCAAATATATGCTAGTCATTGTAATGCATCATATCATTACAGATGGTACTTCATTCGGGATCTTAATTAAGGATTTAAATGATTTTTATAATCAAATTGTTGAAAACACCCAAAATACCCAAAACTTTCAGAAAATAATTCTGAATGAAGGTAATAGTTCTTACCTTGACTGCATCAGAAATCTTGAAGAAAAATATCGGAGTAATGTTTATACCAATCTTGTCAAAGAATTTTCTGAAAATTTGAGTGGGTTTTCTGGTCTTAATTTTCTGACCACACCATCCAAAGAAGAAGGGATAGATATCAATAGCGGTGATCGCGTATTTTTTAGCTTAGATAAAGAAGTTATCTCAAAAATAGAAGATCTTACCCGGCTGAATCGAGTGTCAACCTTCCATTTTCTATTTTCGGCATTCAGTATTCTGCTTTCCCGCTACACTCGAAGTCTAGATCTGCTGATTGGAGTACCCTTTGCCAATCGTGAGACCGATCCAGAACGCGAAGTATTAGGATTCTTTGTCAATACTTTGCCAATTCGCTTAACTGTTGATAATGAAGCGTGTTTTACAGACTGCTTAGCAAAAGTTAAAGTACTTATCTTGTCACAATTGAATAAGCAACATGTTGAATTTGAACATGTCCTGCCAAATTTAAAACTGGATAGACATTCCCCTGGACAGCATCCCTTGCTGCAGACATTTTTTTCTTATGCAAACATGGAAAAAGCTGCTTTGAATTTTCAAGGAATGTCATCCAATTTGGTACTAAACTATTTCCCAAAAACGGCTAAATTTGACTTGTCCCTTTACATGCTGGAAACCAGCAAAGAAAATATTACGGGATTTTTTGAATTTCGGAAGCAATTGTTTGATCGCGATATGATAGAAAGATTCAGCCTTTGCTTTCAAATTTTAATCAAACAGTTGCTCGATAATCCCAAAAATTTGTTGAAATCCTACAGCATGCTAGACCATGTCGAAATGCTTCGAATGAAAGAACAGTTGTTCAATTCAAAACTTGATCGAGTCGTGACTACAGACCTTGGCAAATTATTTACTGTCAGTGCGGTAGAGCATCGAGAAAAAATAGCATTAATCAGCGGCGAAGAGAAATATGATTATGCTACTCTAGAGTCGCGGAGCGAAAAATGGGCATCTTATATCATTCATAAATACCAGGAACTCTATGGCTGCGATATGCCAAGAAATACATTAGTAGCGCTCTGCACCGACCGAAATGCAGATATGATAGTTGGCATTCTCGGGATCTTGAAAGCAGGTGCTGCCTATGTCCCAATCGATCCTCAATATCCAAAAGATAGAATAGACTACATTATCGAGCATAGCCAAGCAGCCTTATTGTTGACACATAAAGCACAGGATGCGCTGCAACTGAATTTCCCTGCGGATAAAACAATTTACATGGACGATGTGTCTATCGAAGAATCTCCTTATTTTTCAGAAAATCTTTATACTGTCACGGCGCACCCAGAAGATACCGCCTATGTTCTTTATACTTCGGGATCAACTGGGCGGCCCAAAGGTGTTTCAGTGACACATGAAAATGTAATTTGTTTGTTTGAATCGTTGAAGCTTCAATTTGAATTTTCAAGCTCGGATGTTTGGAGTCTTTTCCACACCTACTGCTTTGATATCTCAGTTTGGGAAATCTGGGGTGCTTTTTTATTTGGTGGTGCGCTGCTTGTTGTTCCCTATGAGACCACCCGGGATCCCAAAAAATTCTATGAAATCATCCGATCTCAAAATGTCACTGTTTTATCTCAGACGGCTTCCGCCTTTCAGATGTTCATTAATGAAGATCTGAAATATCCCGATCGTCTTGAAAAGTTACGATATGTGGCATTTGTGGGAGAATCCCTTAAGGTTTCAATCTTACGCCCCTGGGTAGAAAAATATGGGGTGGATAAGCCGCGACTGGCCAATATGTATGGCATCACTGAAACCACAGTTTACACCAATTATAAATTTGTTGAACAATCTGACATCGATAAGGGCCGCGACAATATCGGATGGCCTCTGAAAGAATTTAGCATGTGTGTCATGGATGATAATTTACAGTGGTGCCCGATTAATTTTGTCGGAGAAATTTGCATTGGGGGAAGAGGCTTGTCAAAAGGTTATCTCTACCGTGAGGATCTTACCCAGGAAAAATTTATACCCGATCCCTATGCCGCCTTTCTGGGTCTAGAAAAAAATACCAAGCTTTATCGCACTGGCGATCTGGGGCGTTGGTTGGAAGACGGATCAATTGAATATCTGGGCAGAAAAGATTTTCAAATTAAACTCCGAGGCTTTCGAATTGAACTCGGAGAAATTGAAGCGGCACTCGGTCAATATGAAGGAATCATGCATACGGTAGTACTCTTGAAGGGGAAGGCGAGTCTGCTTATCTTGCGGCCTACTACACCGTAACTCCGGGAATGGAAATTGATAGGCAGAAGTTACTGTTGCATTTGAAATCTTGCTTGCCTGAGTACATGGTTCCGAAAACCTTGATGGAACTTGCTTCTTTCCCTATGACCACAAACGGTAAAATTGATCGCAAAGTCTTGCATGCGATCAAAGACAGTGTCAGCCTCGAAAAAAATATCGTTTCGCTTGAATCAGATCTGGAACGAGATATAGCCCAAATATGGTCAGAAATTTTAAAGATTGATTCAGGAGAAATAGGACGATTCTCCAATTTCTTTGAATTGGGCGGAAATTCCTTATTGGTGATCAAAATGCTCGCGAAACTCAGGAAAAAAACTGATCTCGAAATTCCACTAGCACAATTCATTACCTTGCCCACAATTGCCATGTTAACTAAGAATACAGCTGCAGTTTCTCATGCCAAACACGCAGCCAGTGTACTAATGGCAAGGCTCAGAAAAGATTGTGTTTTGGATCCTAATATACGACCTTTAACAAGAGAAAATAAGAAGATCTCAAATCCGAAAGTGATTTTTCTGACGGGTGCAACGGGTTTCTTAGGCGCACATCTCTTATGTGAATTGCTGCAATCCTGCGATGCGACTATTTATTGCTTGGTTCGAGCCACCGACCAGAATGCAGCAAAGGATAGGATAATCAATGCACTCCGAAAATATCAGATTTTGGATAATATTAAAGACATCGAAAGTTATTCAGGCAAAAATTACCTGGATCGAATAATCCCAATGCTAGGAGAACTGACGCAACTTCGACTCGGGTTAGCAGACTCAGATTTCAATTTGCTTGAAAAAAATTGTTATGCCATCTATCATGTAGCCGCCAATGTCCACCATGTTTTCGATTACACTGCCCTTTATGCCGCGAATGTACAATCATCGCTCGAGTTATTAAAACTTGCTGTTACGGGTCAAAATAAAGCATTGCATTTTATTTCTACCCTAGGCACCCAATTAATCTCACCACTCGAACAATTACCGTTAGCCGTACAAGGCAGCACAATCAATCTTTTGAATTTGAATGGTTACCTCGTTAGTAAATGGGTTACTGAAAATGTGCTGCAAGAGGCTTATGATCGGAAAATAGCAGTCACTGTATATCGTCCGGGCAATATCATTGCCGGGGCCAAAGCTGTCTACGATGCAGAAACCAATCATACTCTGTTAAGGCTTAAAGGCATGCTGCAACTTGAGAAAGCTTATGTGTCGAATGAAGATCAAGTGGAAATGATGCCAGTGGATTTACTGGCACAGGCTATCGCCGCAATTTCAAGAAAGCCTCAAAAGTTTTCCTACAATCTTCAAAATCCCAATGTGATTTCCTGGCATGCTTATTTGAACCTTGCAAAAAGTATGGGCTTTAATTTTGAATTTATTCAAAATAAAAAGGACTGGGATAAACTATTAAGCAGTATCAAAGAAGACAATGCACTCTATAAGTTGTCTCATTTTTATGAGAGCCAAGAGGCAGTTGATGAGGAAACAGGCGCTTCTGTCCTTCCTTCTGATTATCCTTTTGCCACGCCCTCTTATGAGGAAATGATCAAAAAGCAATTAAAATCATTAATTGCATCCGGATTTTTACCGTCACCTAAAAACCAAGTTAGCCAAGTTAGCGCTTATAGTACTTAAAGTAATAGCATTAAGGAGAACATCATGCCTTTTAAATTAGCAGAAAGACCAAAGATATTCGATAAGAGCCAACCTTCTTATATTTTGGTGAAATCCCAAATGACGATACTTGCTAACACCGCAGACAATCGGATCTATTTTGAGCCCCATGAATTGCAATTGTCAGCGAAAAGTATTGCATCACTCATCTACGTAGGCGAACTGGACGGTAAAGATCTCTATGCTTTAGATCAAAATGACTTAGGATCCGAAACAAAAACCTACAAAAAAGTTCATGACATAATGGATATTATCACCAGTGAAGAACTGATGCCTTTTTTTCGTAGCTTTCAACTGTTGAACTGGGATCTCGCCAGTAAATTTTGTGGTGCATGCGGCGGAATCATGAAAATGGCCGCTGAAGAATTCGTCAAGGCCTGTTCCTCTCCAACTTGTCGTCACAAGAATTTCCCGACCCAATACTCTGTCGCAGTGAATGTTCAAGTCTTGAAAGGAGAATATTATTTGTTGGGGCGCTCACCTAATTTCAGACCAAAAATGTATTGCCCCAATGCAGGGTTTGTTGAACCTGGGGAAACTGCTATTCAAACAGCACACCGAGAAATATTTGAAGAAACCAGATTAAAAATACGTAATGTGCGCTTTTTTGGCAGCGATCCTTGGCCATTTCCAAACTCTTTGATGCTGGGATTCCTAGCAGATTATGACAGCGGAGAATTGATACCCGATAAAAAAGAGCTCGAAGATGCACGTTGGTTTCATTATACGGAGCAACCGGAAGTGATGCCCCCTAAGTGTTTGCTATCCTATCGTCTGATGCAAGAAGGCAGAAAATTGTGTCAGGAACATGCTATGAAAAATGTGGGTTCACCTGTACCATCATTTACCCGTGCACTCTCAAAGCCACTCCCAACAAAAATCGAATTGCCTCGCAGAAATTCTGCAAATATGTTATGGATGTCTAAAAGCCTGATAAGACCGCCCGCAGGATCTGCCAGATTATGGGGTCCTCTTGCAGCCGTCACAGCTGTTGCTGCAGCTTCGGCAGCTTTGTATTATTGTTCTAAGAGCAAGCCCCAAACATCAAAACTGTAAATCTTATAAGTGGTTTTTTTTCTAACTTACAGGCTCTTGCTTTGCTGCGCTCAAACAACTAGAATGATGTAGACCTACGATTATGCAGCAAAATATGAATAGCCATGAGTTTCCAGCAACAATAGATGTCAATCCCGAAGGAGGAGAACCGCTTGCCTCCGTGATTTGGCTCCATGGTTTAGGTGCAAACGGCAATGATTTTGTGCCAATCGTAGATCAATTCGATCTGGGCGACAATCATCAGGTTCGATTTGTGTTTCCTCATGCACCCTACCGTTCCATCACTGTCAATGGCGGTATGCGAATGCGTGCCTGGTATGATATCGCAGAGATCAACCTCGCCTTCCGTGAAGACGATACCGGCATTAAAGAATCCGAAGAATTGATCAATCGATTGATTAGCCGCGAAGCAGATCTTGGAGTCCCACACCACAAGATCATTTTGGCTGGTTTCTCGCAAGGCGGAGCCATTTCGCTTTACACCGGTCTTCGCTATCCAAAGCAATTGGGCGGCATTATTGTCTTGTCAGCCTATTTACCCCTTGCGAGCACACTTCCCGATGAAAGAAATCACGCCAATCAACAAACTCCTATTCTAATGGCGCATGGACTTTTTGATCCCATCGTCCCCTTGATGCTAGGCGAAATGAGTCGTCAGCAATTAGAAGGCCTTGGATACCCTGTCGAATGGCATGCTTATTCGATGCCTCACACAGTGCATCCGGAGGAAATCCGTGATATTGGTATCTTTTTGAAAAAAATTATTTAATCATTATACATAAATTTAGAATAGCAAGAGTGCTTCTCATCGGACGGATTCCCTTATTTTCATCCTTTTTCCTTATTTAATTTTTAAGACATGGCCCTTTTTCGGCCTTGCGCCTACAGTTTAGGTGTGAGTAGTAGAGAAATTACAATAATATTACTAGGGCCTGTTGACAATTCTACTATGTTGGCCATAAATCATTGATTTCTTGTGCTCCGTTGCTCATTTATTTCAATATAAACTGCGCTACGGTGCTCAGAAATCAATGATTTCTGGCTCAACCTAGCGAATTGTCAACAGGACCTAATTTCAGAGGATTTGAACTTTGTTTAGAATTTTTTCGAAATGGTCTTGCGACCACAAATCTAATGCAGAGCTGTCCTCGATAAATGGCATTACATCGGATTTTGCAGCAGCAAAGTCCACACTACGGATCTTCACCTGCATGAGATGATAGAATTTCTCATAATCCAAAGGAACGGATCCTTGCCACTGGTTACTTCTTTCCAGGCGTTTTTCCAAATGTTGCAATCGCAATGGGATATTTTGAGAGACATACCATTGAAAATCAAACCAATCTCTCCCCTTTACTCGCGTTTTCCAGCTGCGACATAATAATGCATGTACTTTGCTGGCAAATAGATCTGGTTTTTGATATACATTTACCTCAAAAGGAATTGGATTCATCAACAGTTGGCTTTCAGTTCCAAAATCTAACGGCGGATCAGTATCCACTTCCATTTTAATTTTAATTGTTTGTTCTGAGTGTACCGATTCAATAAGAGTTTCTGGTACAGATATGGCTAACAATTGAAGTTTGGTATTTGCTTTGACTACTGTGGATTCGATGGTGGTTGTTAGGTTTTTGATTTTAGTAATAATCTCTACCTTAAAACCAAAGGATTGCAATTCAGTGACAATTGCTTGATTGTAATTGGCCAACTTGAAATCAGGTTGCTTTTCTAATAGTGAAAAATCGAGATCTTCTGAAAATCTTGGGAGGCCATGAAATATTCTTAATGCTGTCCCGCCATAAAATGCTGCCTGCTCAAAAAACTTAGCGCGCCAAAGTCCTAACAGTGCAATTTCTTGTATGATTTCTTTCAATGCATTGGTATACTCGCTCATGGATTGGCATCTATATTTTTGAAGCATAATATTAATGGCTGGATGCATCTTTTAATTCCTGGAGGTGCTTATATAAAAACTCGATGTTTGGATGCTGATATACTTTCAGCAAGTCATGCACGGTTGCGAGATTAAGCTTCGCAATACTTTCTTCTTCTACTCGCAAATTTTCATATAGATAAGCTAGGAAGTTTTTTCTCGAACGTAGATGTGATGCTTTTAAAACGAGCATATCGCAAAGAGCTTTTTCAGGTATCGCTATCAATATATTGCGTTCAGCAATATTCTTTTGAGTTATACCATATGAATAGCGCTCGTTAGAGATATGTTGATAGCTAAATCTTCCTGCGGGAGTTTCAAACAACTTGCTTTTTTTTAAGGTGATGCTTGTCAGCTCAGTTACTTTTTCTGGAATCATCTCATAAAAACTTAAGGCATACTCCAATGAAATTGCAGAAGGTCCATAGATAAGATTCGCTAAATGTTCCTTGCTATGGGTTCCAAATGCAATTTTTGGACCAAAAATATATAATCCTTTTTTTACTCGGATGAGATCTTTATTTTTCAACAAATTTCGAATTTTATTACGTGGTTGAGCGTAGTTTCGGAGGATTGATTTTAATCGTATATAATCTAATTCTTCAAATTTAGATTGTTTGCGAATATCATAAGCGTGCATAGCTAATATCACTTTATTGAAAATAGTTCCAATATTAATATTACTGTATGTTAGTACAGTATTAAAATTAACCAGTATGTGTAATTATATTACACTTACTGGATTTATACAAATTTTTAATATTTTTTTAATATTTTCGATGCTCAAAATATACATTTGCTTGTTTTAAGCATTATTATTGATTTGTACCTTATATCATGTGTATATCATGTATCATGTCTTTAAATATGAATATGAATATATGACATCAATAACTTAACAGGAGAAGCATTCTGAGAATCTTAATTACCCGCCCAAAAGCGAGGACTCAAGACTTAGGTGAAAAATTACAAGCATTGGGTTACAGAACCGAATTTTTTCCGGGGATTGAAATTTCGCCTACGCGAAAGCTACAAGAGTTACAAACTGCTATTGAGAATTTAAAGTCCATTGATATTGCAATTTTTGGCAGTCGATCTGCAGTTCAGTATGGTATGAAGGCTATTATTGAATATTATGGTCAGGTTCATCATGGTCATGTTAATGATAAGCGTTTAGACAACGATTTTAATAATAGCTTTTACAACAGAGTTTGCAACAACACTGAGAACAAAAAAGCCCTACGGTTCGCAGCAATAGGACCAGGCACGGCAGAGGATCTTCGGCAATTTGGGATTCAAAAAATAATTTATCCAAAAGATCCACCCTTTGAAACAGAATCTTTATTAGCCTTGCCAGAATTTCAAAATGTTCGTGGTTTACAGATTATGCTGTTTCGGGGTAATGGTGGCCGTACTTTGTTGCGAGAGAGTTTGATAGAACGTGGCGCAGTCGTTCGGATAGCCGAATGCTATGAGCGTATTCTCCCATCAATCAGCAGAGATGAGATGGACTTACGCTGCAAAGAATGGCTAGAGAATCCTTTTGACAGAATTATCGTTACAAGTCTTGAGGTATTGAATAATTTATATGTGCTTTTGGGACAAGAACATTGGCAATGGTTTCGGGAAATTCCTATGATATTAATAGGAAAACGGGTGTTAGAGCGCGCGAGAGCTTTGGGCGTGCAGAGGATTGTGTTGTCAGAGGGCGCGGGGGATGCATTCCTGATACGAGCTTTAGATGGAGTCACAGATGGGGATGGGGTCAAGCCTCAAAAGTAAAAACATTATAATATGATCATGGTATGACAGTGTATGACAATTGCAGAGTCTTAAATTTTAGTCCTTTAGTCAGTAGTCAGATTTGTAAGAATAATAAATAGCTTAAGCAAAGATTTGTAAGAAATAACTTACAAAAAAATAAGAAAATGATCTCTTGTGGTTTACCTTGGTCTTGGTAATATTATTTTCTGTCCCGTTTCTTAAGGATTGTTGTCCCCTTACATAGACTATGTAATCAGTAATGGAGTATTCTTATGGGTTTTTGGAAAGAGGTAAAGAAAGGATGCGATAAAGTATCTGGCAAACACGACCTTCGCAAACAATACGATCAAAGTATTGAGAAAATTTCTGAGGATGAATCTAGAATTTTAGCCGAATTAAATTCGGAACTACAAAATGAACTCGCCAAATTAGCTGCAGAACGTGCCAATCTTGAAGTGGTAAAACAACAGGAAACTGCGCAACATCTGAAAGAAAAAGCAGCTGCAATTCTGCAGCTTGAAGCAGCGCAGACACAAAGAAAACAAGCCTTTGAGATTGCGTGTCAAAATGTAAAGAACAATATGCGATTAGTCAAAGCTGCTTTGATAGGATGTATGAGCGGAGATATTAAAGTTGTCGAAACCTTGCTCAAAAACAGCAATATTTCATTGAGATTATTCTTTTTTTCGCTGCTCCCATTACACGTTGCGGCGGAACATAATCAAGCTGCTATTGCGAAACTTTTATGCGCAAATGGAGTTAATTTGTGCAGAGCACATTCTGATGGGTATACCGCTTTTGATTTGGCAGAATTGCAGAATCACGAATCCGTGATTGATGCTCTGCGAGAGGTGGTATCCAATACGGAAAAATTTTGGCTTGCTTTGCGAAAAGGCGATAGTGATGCTCTGCAGGCTGCATTAGCCCGAGGTGCAGATATTAATTTCAGCCATCCGGAAGGCTACAATGCGCTGCTTTATGCAATTAAGCATCAACCTAAATTAGTTCCATTTTTAGTTAAGGCTAAAGCCGACCCCAATGTTTTGGACGCAGATGGCTATAGCGTTTTGCAGCTCGCCATTTTGAGTAAGCAGTCGTTTGAAGTTATTCATGCTTTAGTTGAGGCTGGCGCTGACGTTGCCCACAAAGAAAATAAGCTAAAAAAAACCGCAGTTGAATTAGCAAATGAACATTCCGATTTTCGAGTCAAGACTTATCTTCTAGACTGCGAATGGGAAGAATTAATCAGAGCACAAAACTATTCTGGGTTAGTTGCGGGGGGTCCTGACTGGTGTAATGAAGGGGGTTGGAGTGATCCAAAATACAATTCAACCATCAGAAGTGTCTTTGCCAAGGTCAATGGCGAACAGCAATTATTTGTGCTTGGCCGTGCTGGCAACGGGATCCATCTACATAGTTATGATTTTACCAAAGAAACCTGGACCACACTTCCGAGAGGGCCCTTGTATGCAGATGCATCTGGTTATGGAGCCCATCCATACTATAGTACCATCCGTTTGATTAAAGCACATACAGCTGATGGTTTAGATAAATTATTCTTATTGATTCGAAGTGGGTATGGAATTCATATGTCTTGCTACGATCCGCATACTTGTAAGTGGACAGAATGCGGCCCGGGCCCAGCTTGTTCTGATGGCAGCGGCTGGGCGCATGAACAATATTACTCCACATTTCGTCTAACTACAGCACGGACCGCAGATGGAAAAGAAAAAATATTTTTATTGTATCGTGCTGGTGCCGGGACTATGATGTGGGTTTTTGACCCAAATACTTATCAATGGTTTGGATGCGGTGCGGGACCTTGTTGTTCAGATAGCAGCGGCTGGGCTCATAAACAATATTATTCTACCTTACAATTGGCGACAGCGCGGGACGCTCATGGTTTAGATAAAATCGTATTAGTGTACCGTGAAGCAGCTGGCGTTAAGATAGGATTTTTCGACCCCAACACTTACAAATGGTCTGGATTTACACCTGGACCTAATTGTTCTGATTTCACTGGTTGGGCTCCAGAACAATATTATGGGACCATCCAAATCAAAGTGGGACGGATTAAAGGAGAAGACTATCTATTTTTGATAGCACGAAGCACTTATGGGATCGGTTTATGGTCTTATAATCCCAATACTTCAGCATTGAAACATCATGCTCCTGGTCCAGCCTGGGCAGACAGATGTGGTTGGGATCAAAAGTGTTATTGGTCCACGATTCAAATGGGTATTGCTGAAGGACACCAGGGAAACGATTACGTATTATTATTTGGCCGTGGCGGGCAGGGAGTTATGGCACATGCCTTCAATCCCGGAACAAACAACTGGCTTCCATTACCCTTCCATGTTCCGCTGGCAGATGGTACTGGCTGGAATGCAGAGCCGCATTTTTCAACCATTCAAGTGCATTCATTACGCGTCAAACATCAAAACCACATCTTTGTCTTTGCGAGAGGCGGAAGAGGGATATTTTGCTGGTCGCATGCTATGAATTTGAACGCCTTGGAACATCATTTTGCCCCAAAACCTTTGGGTTTAGTCTTATCCCCAGAAACTTTACAATTAATGAATGCGAGTTTGAAGAGCCAATCTGAACTTGCACTGAAACTCTTCAATGCTGCAGAACATGGGGATTACAAAGCAGTGGAAGCTTGTCTCTCTCAAGGTGCCTACATCAATAGTGTTGACGCAAAAGGTTATGATGCCTTACAAAAAGCAATTCTCTCTCAAAAACTCTCATTAGAATTATTTAATGTCTTAAAGAGGGCAGGTATTGATATCAATCATGAAAATACTAATCATGAGACCACCTTATCTTTAGCCAAAACACATATACCAAAGTTGGCGTATATCTTGAATGATGAACCCATTCTTGGTATTCGAGAAGTCTTAAAAACGTCAGACGGAGATGCCATTGCTGCTTTCGATGCGGAATGCAATAGAACGCAAAGATATCTCGATAAATACCCTGAGCCTGTCCAGAAAATAGAAGCGATGTTAAGTTATTACCTGCGGTTAAGCAGGGTAGAGCCTTATGCGCTTTATGTATTTCCAATGATGATAATGCTCACACACCTCAAGGAAATAATTGCTCAAGGTTCTATAGAAGACACTTATAAACAACAAGTTATGGATTTTGCACAGCAATTTTTTATGGCGACCCGAGCGCTTCATTGCGTATTTATTGATTTTGACATGCTTAACGCAACTTTAGAAGACGAAAAGGACTATGACTATATTATCAAAAGTATGCAATTGAAAAACAAAGCGAAAGAACTTGCTCTGAGATTAAAACTTGCTCCCGAAAACCCTAAAGTAATAGAAGAGCTCTATAAAACTCATCCTGAACTCTTTATCGCAGGTACCGCGAGTATTATTGCAGAATTCGGGAAACAAGTCTTTGGAATGGGGCAGGTAACACTGGCTGTGACAGACACTGCCGCTAAAGAGTCTCTTGAATATCAAAAAGAGCACCAAGTACTATTTAACCTCAATGTTAAAAACTTTATTGGTGCAAAATTCTACCAGATGACGCAGGAAGCAATAAATTCTGGGTTAATCTCTACTCCTCCAAAATTGACCTTAAAGAATAAAATGGCAATCTGGCAAAAGACTCGTGATGAGATGCAGCAGAAAATGGACAAGGAAGAGGCGGCAATGAAGAAAGCCTTCCTTGCTGAAAAACAAGAGCTCGAGCATTGGCTCAATGAACGAGAGCTCGCCTTTAATAAACATATCGCTGAAATAAACAACGTCATAAATTCGCTCCATGCTGCAGACTCTGAAGTTTTGCAGCAATATAATAACGCAGTTCAATCAATCCGCAATACCTTTGCAGACTTAAGAGAGCAAATCGATTCTGATTACAAACATGCCAAACACAAACTAAATGAACGCTTTTTCAAGAACCTGGCTGTTATTGCTGCAGTAGCTGTCATCGTCCCTCAAATTGCGCCAACGCTTGCGTCGAATCTCGGGATCGCCTTTGGGATCACCTCCTCCACAACCAGCATGGCAGCCCTTACCTTAGCCGTAGAAGGGGCATTAATGGGGTCCTTGACGGCTACCCTCACCGGCAATACCAACCGAATTCTAAAAGATGGTGCAATATCTGCAGGGCTCTCTGCATTTGGGTTTTACCTCGGAAACGCCTTAGGCGGCACCACTGCATTCCAAAACATGAATTCCCTATTTAAGTCTAGCGAATTGACTATTATCAAAATTGGTAACCAAGCTTTCACCCAAGGCGTAGTCACCAATGCCGTAGTAGCTGCCTCCAAAGCCGCAATCCAAGTAGGCTTTGACGGCGGCAAACTCTCCCCCGCCCTCCTAACTTCCATCGGCACCACAATTGCCATAGGAGGTTCTCGAGAACTTGGATTTGTTCGAAACTTAAACGAAAAGATGATGTCGGTTTTCGTCAGTGCGGCAGTGACATCCGCCATTACCCGTTCTAACTTCGTACAAACTGCCGCGAATATTTGGTTGACAACCGCCGCACAAGTGGGAGGTGCAAGCCTTGGACAACTCTTGTCGGATATTTCTGTAACAGAGCGTAGCAATAAGGTTTTTGCAGACAAACACACTGATAAGGTAGCAAAACCTTCCCAGCATGTAGATAGAAAAGCTAAAACACCAAAATCTATAGGAGCCAAACCCATAACAGATAAAGAAAAAGAAGATAAACCTGCAATAGTGAAATTAACAAAGGAATTTGGAACACAAAAATCAAAAAAATCCCATAAAGCAGAACAAGGAACAACTTCCGGATTAAGATCCTATGATGACTTTATTGGTGCTAAGATTGATACACAGCATAACCCAACGAAAAATTCTACGGCAAAATCTGAAGTCCAAGCTTATGAAACCGAAATTGTTTCTGAGGAGCTTGGCTTATTCAGAAAAGCGGGTCGCGAAATTGGAAAACTAGCTTTAAAAGGAATGGCAAAAGCAGGTAGTGCTATACAGAAGTTAAGAGATGAAAATCCCAGAGCAGCAATGTTAATGGATATAGGCTCGCAAGGGCTTGGTTTAATGGAAGAGTTGAAACTATATGCTGCTTCAAAAGCTACCAAAATAGATATTGCAAAAGAGAAACAATCACTTTCAAATCGTGCAGAACAAGCTTATTCTGAACTTTCCAAACTGTGTGACGAATATGGATTAAGCAAAGAAGACAAAGCGGGTCTTGGAGTGTTGTTTGTAGGCTTCGCGGCAAAAACGAAAGGGAAATTTACAAAAACAGTTAGACCTCATGCACCAGTTCCTAATATAAATTTCTACAGTCCTCCTAAAGATGGTAAACTACCTGGTTTTCCGGATGCCAAAAATGTGCGAGGTATGACCCCACAAGTTGGAGGTGGGATTCGTGAAAGATGGAGGCTTAGAGATGATAAAATACTCGAATGGGATAGACAGCATGGCACGGTAGAACTATATGATAAATATGGGAAAAAGCACTTGGGAGAATTCGATCCAGTTACGGGAGACAAAGTTAAAGATGCTAAGTCTGGTCGAAACATTAGGAAATATATTAATTGATCCAAAGAGATTATTCTATTATTGGAGGAATATATGGTTCAAGATGTAGAAGGAATAAAAAGATTTGTTGTTGGATATTCAAAAATTCCTGATAGACTTGGAGACTATCATTTGGAAGTAAAATATGAACTCTCACCAATTCCTTTATTATGGCTCCAAGGTATATTTGAAATAGATCCCCACCATGAGGATCCTGGAGTCAGTGCAATGATTGATGGATATGAAATTGACGAAGTTAAGGCTAAAAAGCTTCAACACTTTGTGAAAGAGAAGATTGACTTAGAAAAATATAGTTTTATGCTGCAATGTGAATCTGCAGAGTAGTTAAAAAATTTGACCAGAAAGGGGACCATTGAAGGTTGTTGGGGTCAGGTCCTGTAAGAGTAAGGTGCCAGGCCGCTGCAATACGCATTAAATTTAATGCGTATTGCAGCGGCCTAATGGTATGGACCCATCCCCCTTTAAATCCGGCTTCAAAAGAGCCAAAATGGTTACGATATATACCATTTAAAAAAGGAGGAGGATCCAATGGAAAATATTACCTTATTAGGCATTGATATTGCAAAGAATATATTTCAATTGCATGGTGTTGATGCGAAAGGAAGCCCTGTGTTAAGGAAGAAGATAAACCGTTCAAAGCTTTTGGAAACAATAGTAAATCTACCACCGTGCACTATTGTTATGGAAGCTTGTGGAGGAGCAAATTATTGGAGTAGAAAATTTAAAAATTTAGGTCATTCAGCTAGACTTATTAGTCCTCAGTTTGTTAAGCCATTTGTTAAAACTAATAAAAATGATAGGAATGATAGCGAGGCTATTTGTGAGGCAGCCTCTCGGCCAAGCATGCGGTTTGTCTCTCCTAAATCTGTAGAACAAGAAGACATACAAGCTGTACATAGGGTTAGAAGTCGATTAGTTCAAGAAAGAACTGCATTGATAAATCAAATAAGAGGATTATTAATAGAATATGGCATTATTATTCCTCAAGGGGTTAACAAAGTTCGAAAAGCAATGCCAGAAATCTTAGAGGATGCTGAGAATGAACTTTCTCATTCAGGCCGAGCATTATTTGCAGAACTATATGAAGAGCTTATAGAGAAAGATAAACGAGTTAATAATTACGATAAAAAAATAGAAGCTATTTTCAAATCGAATGATATGTGCAAAAAAATATCTAAAATTGAAGGAGTGGGTCCCATTAGTGCAACTGCTATTGTTGCGACGATTGGTGATCCAAAAGTTTTTAAGAATGGTCGTCATTTTGCAGCATTTTTGGGTTTAGTCCCTAGACAATCCTCAAGTGGAAATAAAGAAAGACTGTTAGGAATCAGTAAACGCGGCGATGTTTATATTCGAACATTACTAATACACGGAGGGCGTACAGTAGTAAGACATATTGGTGCAAAAAATGAAGACAATAGAAGCAATTGGATAAGAAGTCTGAAAGAACGTAGAGGAGCCAATAGAGCTGCTGTAGCTATAGCAAATAAAAATGCGAGAATTATATGGGCAATGCTTGCAAAAAATGAAGAGTATCGGAAAGCGGTTTGATAGATATTAAGTGTTATTGGAGTGAGTCAATTACGCACCATGTTAAGACTACTGTTTTTTATTGGTGTATCAGATGGTGCGTGGGTTCTGAGGGCGACGCAAAAATTGCGTCGTCCTCGAACCTTATTTAAACGAGTTGCGAGGGATAAATTTCTTAATGGCAAGATAGGTGAGACCGGCCCTATCAAAACCTGCGGGTGCCAATGGCTATAATAAGCCGACGGCCTGATGAGGAGAAAGGGCGCGAATATCATTAGGGCCAGGCATTTTGCCTAAGGCCGAATACATGACAGCACTCATTTTATTGTCACCAGGAAATTATCCTTTACAAACGGGACGGGTCCATACATGGCACCTTACTCTCTTTTGGGTTCGGTTACTGACGATTCCGGTTCTTCGTCTACAGGCGTTATTAATCCAGGAGCACCACTCTCTGGCTGCGACGAATGTTGTAGGAAAATGCCTGCAGGGAGAATGTCTGTTCCAGAAAGCTTCGGCAGCGATACTTCTCTGATGATGTTCAGAATATCATCAGAAGAAAGTAAAATTTCTTTGCTCAAAGATTCTTCTATTATTTCTAGGATTTGACAGATTTTTTGATCTTCTAATTTGTGCATTTGACGAGTTTGCAAATTAATTAAAATTTTATCATCAGAAGAGAGCTTCATGGCTTTGAAACCAACGTTATAGCACAGATAATCGATTAATGTTTGAATGGCTTGACTTGAAATAGGTGCTTTATATTGGCTACAGATTGCAGTAAATCTTGCATGCAGCAATACAGGAAAAACCGTCTCTCTATTTTTTATATTGGTAAAAGCAGATCTGAAGTCAGACATTTTTGGTTGAATGAGGGCATCCATGTCTGCGCCCCTATTCAGAAGTAAACGGACAAAAGTAAGGTGCCAAAGTAAGGTGCCAGGCCGCTGCAATATGCATTAAATTTAATGCGTATTGCAGAGGCCTAATGGTATGGACCCATCCCCCTTTAAATCCGGCTTCAAAAGAGCCAAAATGGTTACGATATATACCATTTAAAAAAGGAGGAGGATCCAATGGAAAATATTACCTTATTAGGCATTGATATTGCAAAGAATATATTTCAATTGCATGGTGTTGATGCGAAAGGAAGCCCTGTGTTAAGGAAGAAGATAAACCGTTCAAAGCTTTTGGAAACAATAGTAAATCTACCACCGTGCACTATTGTTATGGAAGCTTGTGGAGGAGCAAATTATTGGAGTAGAAAATTTAAAAATTTAGGTCATTCAGCTAGACTTATTAGTCCTCAGTTTGTTAAGCCATTTGTTAAAACTAATAAAAATGATAGGAATGATAGCGAGGCTATTTGTGAGGCAGCCTCTCGGCCAAGCATGCGGTTTGTCTCTCCTAAATCTGTAGAACAAGAAGACATACAAGCTGTACATAGGGTTAGAAGTCGATTAGTTCAAGAAAGAACTGCATTGATAAATCAAATAAGAGGATTATTAATAGAATATGGCATTATTATTCCTCAAGGGGTTAACAAAGTTCGAAAAGCAATGCCAGAAATCTTAGAGGATGCTGAGAATGAACTTTCTCATTCAGGCCGAGCATTATTTGCAGAACTATATGAAGAGCTTATAGAGAAAGATAAACGAGTTAATAATTACGATAAAAAAATAGAAGCTATTTTCAAATCGAATGATATGTGCAAAAAAATATCTAAAATTGAAGGAGTGGGTCCCATTAGTGCAACTGCTATTGTTGCGACGATTGGTGATCCAAAAGTTTTTAAGAATGGTCGTCATTTTGCAGCATTTTTGGGTTTAGTCCCTAGACAATCCTCAAGTGGAAATAAAGAAAGACTGTTAGGAATCAGTAAACGCGGCGATGTTTATATTCGAACATTACTAATACACGGAGGGCGTACAGTAGTAAGACATATTGGTGCAAAAAATGAAGACAATAGAAGCAATTGGATAAGAAGTCTGAAAGAACGTAGAGGAGCCAATAGAGCTGCTGTAGCTATAGCAAATAAAAATGCGAGAATTATATGGGCAATGCTTGCAAAAAATGAAGAGTATCGGAAAGCGGTTTGATAGATATTAAGTGTTATTGGAGTGAGTCAATTACGCACCATGTTAAGACTACTGTTTTTTATTGGTGTATCAGATGGTGCGTGGGTTCTGAGGGCGACGCAAAAATTGCGTCGTCCTCGAACCTTATTTAAACGAGTTGCGAGGGATAAATTTCTTAATGGCAAGATAGGTGAGACCGGCCCTATCAAAACCTGCGGGTGCCAATGGCTATAATAAGCCGACGGCCTGATGAGGAGAAAGGGCGCGAATATCATTAGGGCCAGGCATTTTGCCTAAGGCCGAATACATGACAGCACTCATTTTATTGTCACCAGGAAATTATCCTTTACAAACGGGACGGGTCCATACATGGCACCTTACTCCAAATTATAATGGAACAGCTGATCCCGAAAAAGTAACACTTACAGCTGAATTCCGAGAACAAGCTACCAAACCAAAATCTGCTTTTGAAACCGTAATGAAAGAGTCTAGAGAACATAACTATCTTAAGCCATTCTCTGAAATTTCAAAACCTTCAGAAATGCAAGGACACTCGTTCTCGTTTATTCGAACCGCTTATGCCGCCACAGTACCTAAAGAAGAGTTAAGTTCAGAATCTGGAATTAATTCCACTACCAAAGGCGGAAGACTTGGTCGTTTAGAATATCGCGCACGTGATTTTTCTCCCCTTAGACAAATAGAGGCAGCAACCAGACCTGTTAGAATTAGAACGAAATCTGCATCTAGATTTTCTGAAGTTAGGAATAGAGACCATCAAATCCCAATTTTCTCAACTTCGAAATTAAGATCGTATGATGACTTTGTTGGCACTAAAATAGATTTCATGCTTAATTCAACAAACAATTCTGTGGTAATATTTGAAGTTCCAGCGATCCCTGCACTGCAAACTTATGCAAATGGCTGGACAGTAACATCGAAACCTCGCTTAGGGACTGAAAAATTGTCAGAATTTTATACCCCCGCTATTGATTGGCGAAGGCAAGACTTCTTAACTAGCTTCGGATTAGTCGGATTAACCTCATTTAAAACCTCTGATTATTATCCCATTCAAATGTTTGGCGGTTATAGTGATTCATCCTATGTTTTATCAAATAGTCCTAGGGAGCTATATCTATCTGATTATACTTCTCCTCTTCCAATCTATAATGCCACTCCCATTTTACCTTGGGTTAGTCAGGCCTGCTCGAACACCTGTTTCGGCTCATTCACAATTAGAGCTAGAGACAGTTATCGTTTCCCACATGCTCCAACTATCAATGACCACTCTTCACCAATCACTATGAGTCGTGTGTTGGCAACAAACACTTCAGAAACAGGAATATTTAGACAAATATGCCGCGCTGTTGGAAGATCAACCTTAAAAGTAGCAGCGGAAGCAGGCAGTGCAATACAGAAGTTAAGAGACGAAAATCCCAGAGCAGCGATGTTAATGGATATTGTCGCAAAAACTCCTGGTGTAATACAGGAGGCAGCACTGCATGCGGGATCAAAAGTTACGCGCACAAATATTGATAAAGAAAGGCAAGAACTTTCACATCATGCTCAAGAAGTTACTTCTGAATTATCAAAGCTGTGTGATGAATATGGATTAAGCAAAGAAGACAAAGCTGGAATTGGTTCAATTCTTGTAATTTTTTCAGGAATCACAAAAGTAAAATTATCGAAGAGTCTGAGAAGAGATGGAACATCAATAACAGAAAAAATCGCGAATGAACGTGCTCTAAGTAACTCTAGAAGCCAAGTTTCTTCACAGAGCGTTAATGCTCAATCGGCATTAAATAAAAAAATGAGTGCCTTGGAAAATGCACAAAAAGATGCAGTAAAAGTGGAGCACTTATCTGACGGAAGAATTAGATATTATGATCGAGAAAATTTATCCAAAAACCCTGGTTTAACTCGGGGCGCATCTTATGTGACTGAATATAATCCCAATACAGGTCAAGTACGTTCTTGGATTGAATGTTATGATCATTATGGTAATATTAATAGAGTTCATCCAAAAATGCTGGATGGACAAGATTTAATTGGTCAACATTATCCTCCAATCGAAAAGGATTTGTTGTTTTTTGGAGTTAAAAGGTGAAACAGATGTACACTAAAGCACAATTTGGAAGGGAATTGCAGCAAAAAACACTTAAAAGAATACCACTAAAGGAAATTGGAATTTGGTCACATACCGTTTATATACAGCATGTTGAGCACATCGAACCAGGATTGAGACGTATTTTATTGACATTGAATACAATGGAGCTAGGATCTGAATTTGAATTTTCATATGAAGAATTAAATCAAATTGCAAATGATCTAATTGCTGGAAAAGATGTACAATTGTAAGGGATCGCAGCCCCAATGAATATTGAAACACAAGTTTACCCTTACATCAAGGAAAGAGACGAAAATGATTCAGGTCTTCGAGATTCCACAACATATTATTTAGAGTTATTTAAAGAATATGAAAAAAATAAATTTTATAAAATAAAATGGAATTTTGGCGCTGCGGTTTTTGGTGGGTTATGGATGGCTTACCGCGCAATGTATAGTTATGCTATAGCTTGGATGCTTGTGAGTGGTTTGTTGCTCGGGGCCTTTGAATATTGTTTTTCAGAAAAAATATATTCAATATCTTGCTGGGTATTATATGTTGCCGAATTTATTGCTTTCGGATGTTTTGGGAATCGGTTGTACATTAGATTTATTAAAAAAGAAATGAAATCAAATAAAAAACCAGCAGAAATTAGACCCAGAAATGTTTTATATTTTTGGTTATTGTGTATTATCTTTGGAGTTATCTTAATGGTTATAACTGCTTTAGCTGGAGTTGTGGTTGGTTTCATGCATGAATATTTTTAAACTGAAAGTGGTGGTCAATAGTTTTCAGTTATGATACAAGGAAGGTTGTTAGGGTCGGGTTTAGCAAAGGGATAAGCTAGTCTGCAATAGCCGCAATAGCTTTTCTTTTCAAAAATTAAAGCAAAATTTAGTTTCAAATGAAATATTTGCAACATCAGGTGATTGATAATATCTCTCAAAATGCAGAGAAGAGCAATATTAGGAAGTGGGAAGAGTCTTTCCTCTTGTTAGTGTCTTGAATTTAAGGCCTTGTTTGAATTCCTACTTGGTAATTGTAAATCGGTTTTTTCACCTCTCCCCAATGGGTTTGAAAACAACAAAGGTTTGGAAGGGATGGACGTTGATATAAGTGGGAGTGCTGGCATTTGCGGATATGTCGGTTTCTAATAGATAAGTAATACTATCTGTGCTTCTAGGCGATACCAATTGATGTTTTAGGGGTGAGAATTGTTTTGTTTGATAAAACTGGGCAAACTTATCATGGCCATGTAAGAGATTGGAATGAGTTGGAATCTTTTCATAAATCAGCATTAATCAAACAGTTCAGATTTAACAGAAAAGGTAAATTGAAACCTTAAGGAGAAAGTTAAATGGAAGATAAAACAAATCATTCGTGGGAAAATTTAATATTTTATAATCCTCTGCCCATATCTAAAGAACAATTAATTAAAATAATTAAAACTGATCATTATGATGAAATTTGCAATGCATTAATAGGGATGGCTTTTTATGAAATAGACTTAAATTTTTGTAAAGATATTATTTTGAATTGTGTTAAATTCACTAATGAAGATGTACGAGGAGCTTCAGTATTATGTATAGGCCATCTTGCAAGAATACATCGGTCGTTACCCGATGAACTACCAACTATAGTTCTAAATGCATTAAACGATAAAAGTAAAATCGTAAGAGAACAAGCCGCGAATGCAATGAGTGATATAAGAGTATTTATGCCTGATCTGGCAAAAAAATTACAGAAATGAAAAGGTTGTTGGAGTCAAATCTCAAAAGTAAGTAGACTGATGCTTTATAAGGAGAACATCGATATGGCGGATGACATAGGAGGTATAAAAAGAGTAGTTGTTGGTTATTCTAAAATTCCCAATAAGTATGGTAATTATCCATTAGAGTGACACATAGGTGATATCATGCTAAAGAAATATTCAGAATATGAAATAGTTAAAGTAATTTTAAATGAGATTCCGCGTTTAAAAAAGGTATATGGAAAAAAGGGTACGGTTCTTGGTTTTACTACCGATGAATTTGGTAATTGGTATTATGGTGTGATGTTTGATGATGGGGTAATATCAATCAAAGAAACATATCTGGAATCCACAGGAAAATTTACTTCAGAAAAAGAAATATATGATGGTGAAAAACTAAAGATCTCAGTTGATTCTTACGGGTTTGGCAGAATGACGGGAGAAGAGAAAGATGACGATTCTTCGCATTGAGGAACAAGTTGTTGGGGTCAGGTCTAGCAAAGCGACAAGCTAGCTTATCGCTTTATCTGATCCGCCAATATTAAATCAGAAAATTCTTAAAAAATTAGATAAGGTGCCAGTCCGCTGCAATACGCATTACATTTAATGCGTATTGCAGCGGACTGGCACCTTACTCTTTCAGTCCTCCTAAAGATGGTAAACTACCTGGTTTTCCGGATGCAAGGCTTGAGCGTGGCATGACTCCACAAGTAGGGGGTGGGATTCGTGATTGATGGAGACTTAAAAATGGTAAAATACTTGAGTGGGATAGACAACATGGTACTGTAGAGTTATATGATAGATGGGGGAAGAATCATTTAGGGGAGTTTGACCCATCAACAGGCAGCAAAGTAAAAGATGCAAAGGCAGGTCGTAATATTAGGAAATTTGTAAATTAAATATTGAAAATTTTATTGTAGTAAGGAATAAATATGACACAAGATGTTGAGGGAATAAAAAGATTTGTAATTGGCTATTACAAAATTCCCAATAAATATGGTGGTTATCCACTCGCGGTAAAATATGAACTATTGCCAATTCCTTTATCATGGCTCCAAGGTATATTTGAAATAGATCCCCACCATGAGGATCCTGGAGTCAGTGCAATGATTGATGGATATGAAATTGACGAAGTTAAGGCTAATAAGCTTCAACATTTTGTGAAAGAGAAGATTGACTTAGAAAAATACAGTTTTATGCTGCAATGTGAATCGGGAGTGTTCACTAGACTGTGTCAACTTTGATAAAGTATCAACACTTACATCGGAGTTTACACATGGAAACAACAAAGGTAAATGCAAAAAACTTAACCAATTTAGCTGATTTACAAAAGGACATTTTGGAATCAGTTAAAACAGGTAAATCTCTTCTCGGTAAAGATGGAGCATTAACCCCTCTTATCAAACAGGTCTTAGAAGCTGCGCTGGAAGGCGAAATTGAAGCCCATATGGAATCAGATGAGGGCAGCCTTAGTAATCGTCGCAACGGCAAAATGAAGAAGCTTGTGAGCAGCGAATCGGGCACCTTCGAGCTAGAGACTCCTCGCGACCGTAATGGCTCCTTCGAACCTCAAATTGTTAAAAAACGCCAAACTGTAATCACTGAGGAACTTGATAACAAGATTCTTGCGCTTTATGCATTGGGGGTAAGCTACCAAGACATTTCTAAGCAAATGGCAGAAATGTATGGCTATGAAGTGTCTCCAGCAACCATCACAAGCGTTACAGATAAATTACTGCCAACCATAACAGAATGGCGCAACCGTCCTTTAGACAGTGTCTACACAATCGTTTTTCTAGATGCTATGTTTTTCAAGGGTCGCGGTGAAGGTGGTCGTGTCACAAACAAAGTTTTATACAATATCATGGGAATTAATCAGGAAGGTTTTAAGGACATTCTAGGCTTTTATGTTGCGGAAAGCGAAGGTTCAAATTTTTGGTTAGGTGTTTTGAACGACCTTAAATCACGTGGCATCAATGATATTATGATTGCTTGTGTCGATGGTCTTAAAGGCTTTCCTGAAGCGATTAAAACCCTTTTCCCTAATACGGAGGTGCAGTTGTGTGTTGTTCATCAGATACGGAATTCAATCAAGTATGTTGCAAGCAAAGATCAGAAGCCTTTTATGACTGATTTAAAAGAAGTCTACCAGGCCACGACAAAAGAGCTGGCTGAATCCAACTTAAACAAACTGGATGAAAAGTGGGGTTCTCGATATCCAATGGTTCTAAAGTCGTGGAATACACACTGGGAAGAGTTAACTACTTTTTTCAAATATTCTAGCGAGATTCGTCGGTTAATTTACACCACCAATCCCATAGAGGGTTTTCATCGTCAACTTCGCAAATACACTAAAACAAAAGGTGCTTTTACTTCAGATAATGCGCTTTTTAAATTGGTATATTGTGCCTGTCAAAGAATCCAAGAGAAGTGGACGATGCCGGTACGAAATTGGGCCATGATCGTTTCGCAGCTAGACATCTACTTCCCTGGTAGATTGACATTAAAATTAAAGTAAAAAATTGAGTCCCGAAGTTGGCAAAAGCCAACTCGGGATACGTGCCGCGGAAGGTCCAGATGTATGGGAAGGACTTTCTCGGCACGTAGTTTACAGTCTAAAAAATATTGACTTTTAAATATTATTCTATATAATTCGTGATAAGCTAAATTTTATTTAGCTTTTTTGGTTCAGGCTGACACAGTTTTATAAATACTCTCTGATCGACGCAAAAATACTTACCTGACTCCAAATAAATGCTAGAACAATCATTATCATAGCGCCATTACCTTGTGGTTCCTAATACCTGAGAATGCAATCTGTAGTTCAGAGAGTGTGAAGTGCATTCTTCTCCGTAAAATTTGACAACCCAAATAAAACAAAGATAATACTCTATACTTCTTTATTGAATTCGCTTGGAATTGATATTGGAGACCCTTGCTTTGTTACGTTCCGCAATAAATTAAATGATTCGTTTCGACCTAATTTAAGTGAAACAGTCAGCAGTTAAACCTACCTCGCTGACTGTTTTTTCAACAATTAAAATGGATCGACTCCTTCAACCTCCTCGCATCCAAAACTTAAATTACTTTCTTCATCTGATGTCTTGGTATAGCGTCTAAGCTGCGGCATATAGTGATTTTCAAGCGCCAATACAAAATCTTGCAAAAATTCCACAAGTTCATAAGCCGCTTCATCTGTTAGAGTAGGTGGTGTAAATAACATGATAATCTCCCTCATTGGAGTTCCTCTATTGCTGCCTTTAGAACTTCATCTGGAAGATGAGTCAATCCTTTCTTAGCGCCTATTCTCAATGCCCCTTGCAAAATTTTGCTGGCATGTCGCGGCTTTCCTTGTGAAGCCTGCCGCAACATCTCTATACCACTGTCAGAAAGCAATTTTATTTGGCTCCCAGCTTCCTTAAAGGCATAATCAATTAATGCTTGGAATCTCTCTCGTTCTATGATGGGTTTCAGAGTCACTTTTGCAGAAATTCGGCTGTATAACGCACTGTGCACCACCTTACTTAAAACTTGGCTAAGGGAGGGATGTCCTACTAGCCATATTGTCATAATATCCCTGGAATCGAGCGCAAAATTCAGGAACGATGGTAAATCAATAAAAAATTCATGCGGCAAATTCTGGCTTTCGTCAATGATCCAGATTGGCAAAATATTTTTCCCATCATATAGTTCTTGGACCCTATTCTTGATGCTTCTCCACAACACAGCACGGCGTGTTGATGGTTCTAACCCAAGCTCAATAGCAAGGCTACGATATAAATCCACCCGTCCAAAATCCGTTTCTGGCATGTAGATCACTTGATGAGTATGCGGGTTAATGTTTTGTGTTGCTTGGCGTAGCGCTGCGGTTTTACCAACTCCAGGTTCTCCTGTAAAGATACCAATCCCTGGATTATTCAATAGCCACTGAAATTTCTCTATGAAGTCACTAAATTGCTGCCCGTCATCCCAGAAATTCTTAACTGCTTTTCCGATTGGAGTGTGGGTTAAACCAAAGTGTTTATTACTCATCTTCATCTCCTATTACATGTACTCTTAAAGAATTTGTATAATTTTCTAATGCGAGTTCAACCATATTAAATGCTTTTTTGTTCTCCAGCAGTTCCTGTTGCTTTTGGGGTCTTATCCTTCGTCTGTCGAGATTCGCAATAGGATCTAGTTTAGTGACTGCCCCTAAAAATTCCCCTGACTGGGACTCCACACGGATGGCTTCTTTTCGATGCGGATCAGTCACAAGAAACACTGTTCTGCCTGAAAGTTCATAAGGAACCTCAAACATATTTCCTTCAAAGCTAACAGTGCTATCTTTTCTGACAGTTCGTTTATGGCGGTGATAAAAAATTTCATCTAATTTGGTAGTAAAAGACCCGAGAGGCCGAACATGAATAATATCTTTCCGCCATCTTTCCATCGGCGTTAATCCCTGAAGAGCGCTATGCACTTGTTGGTGATATTCGCCTTCTATCCATGCCCAGAGACGTTCATTTAAATCTTGCAAATCGCGTAATTGAGAAGTATCTAGTTCATTTAGAAAATCGCTTCTAAATCTTCCGTGCCATTTTTCAAGTTTACCCTTACCCTGCGGGGCATATGGGCGACAATAAATTAGACGGACTTCAAGACGTGCACAAATTTCCTGCAAAGTTCTGGAACGATAAGCCGCCCCGTTGTCCACGACTAACTTCTTAGGTAATCCTCGTTTCAATATCGCTTGCTTCAGAACTCCCTCGATATCAAGTGCTGTCTCAGCGAGACAAAAGGCGCTGTGCGCAATTAGACGCGATGCATCATCCATTAAGGTCACCAAATAAGCTTTCCTAAGCCTTTTGCCAACGGGAACCGATGGACCATGCAAGACATCTCCATACCAGATGTCGCCGCACTTTTCAGCACAGAAGCTGCGATGTTCAATAGTGACTGCAGGTTCTTCAAGGCGTCGGGATAATCCTACGCTTTTTAACAATCGGTAAATGCTCGAGCGCGACAGCTCACCGATGGCTGAAACTCCAGATAACTCTAACACGCGTTTAATACCCGATATTGAGCGCTTTTTATTCTCTGATTTACATTTCAGAATAGCTTCTTGATATTCCTTCTTTAGCTTTGTTTTGCCGCAGTCGCGACGCATCTTAGGAGCCAATGCTTCTATACCGCCCCGCTTCCAATTGTAATACCAATGCTCAATGGCATATTCAGTCACGCGATTCCTATCTGAGCCTGGAATATCATAACTCTTGGCTGCCAGTTCACGAATAATGCGTTTTAGTTCACCTCGCTCCAATTTCTCACGGCTAGCCAACGGTCCCAGCACAGATAACCGAAACAATGCTAAGGGTGGAATTTTGTTCATATTCGCCTCCTGTAACACAAAAAACTAAAGTGTCCCAGAAAAATGGGCTGCAATAACAGTGGCGAAAGTGTGTGTTTATGTTTTAAATCTTCATTTTGACTGTCTCACTTAAATTTAGGTTTAAAATAGCTTGAAATAACTTTAATCATGGGATGACTTCCCCAGCACAATAAATCCAGAACATTGCATCGGATAATGACATTTGTGCTAGACAAGCTTTCCAGAAAATACAGAATGACTCAGCGCTTCTTCCTAGGTCTGGAGCTCTACTCTTCAAATGCAAGGAATGTATCGGAAACATAGTTCGAAGGCGCAGCTCCCAGCGCGCTATTGTGCTTCTGACTGGAGGCGTCTTACTTGCGATGTACCGCAGGGAATGTTCCAAAATATCCAGTGACAATACAAGCTGCTGCACTGACCAGAGGTACCACCTTCTGGGAGAAATGCAATTTGGTAATACTGAACAAGTACGACGACAGTGTTTGCAAAAAAATCTTGGAATCAAGACAGGATTTAGAGAATCTTCGCAGTGATTCTCTCTGTCTGCTTTGCGTTCGCGAAAACCATGGCATCTTAATCCTGCTTTACCGCAGTATCCGCATTTAGAGGGTCGAAAGGGTTTTGACCCATGCTGATAGATAAATTCAACATATTCTACAAGTGAATTAAAGAACCGCGCTATAATTAACATGATTGATCTCTCCTTTTTTTTAATCCACTTATTTTGAGAGGAGGATCTCTGATCTGTTCCTTCAAAATATTTAGAGAGATCAATCACTATTAACAATAGGTGTATATAATAATAAATAAATTTTGTTTCGTGGTATTTTAAGGAATGCTGAATTATAAGATTTAATTTATCGCGAAATGAAACTGCTTCTTCTGCCTAAAATAAATTGATACATAACAACACAAACACACTAATGGGGTAGCAAAGCCTTCCCAGCAAACTAACTCCAAGCAAGGAAATAGAAAACCAACCTCAAAATATTCAAAGCCTCTTGTTGCAGAAAAAACTGGAGCAATAAAGAAATTGTTGAAAGAATGTAATGGAACAGCTGATCCCGAAAAAGTAACACTTACAGCTGAATTCCGAGAACCAGCTACCAAACCAAAATCTGCTTTTGAAACCATAATGAAAGAGTCTAGAGAACATAACTATCTTAAGCCATTCTCTGAAATTTCAAAACCTTCAGAAATGCAAGGACACTCCTTCTCGTTTATTCGACCCGCTTATGCCGCCACAGTACCTAAAGAAGAGTTAAGTTCAGAATCTGGAATAAATTCCACTACCAAAGGCGGAATACTTGGTCGTTTAGAATATCACGCACGTGATTTTTCTCCTCTTAGACAAATAGAGGCAGCAACCAGACCTGTTAGAATTAGAACGAAATCTGCATCTAGATTTTCTGAAGTTAGGAATAGAGACCATCAAATCCCAATTTTCTCAACTTCGAAATTAAGATCGTATGATGACTTTGTTGGCACTAAAATAGATTTCATGCTTAATTCAACAAACAATTCTGTGGTAATATTTGAAGTTCCAGCGATCCCTGCACTGCAAACTTATGCAAATGGCTGGACAGTAACATCGAAACCTCGCTTAGGGACTGAAAAATTGTCAGAATTTTATACCCCCGCTATTGATTGGCGAAGGCAAGACTTCTTAACTAGCTTCGGATTAGTCGGATTAACCTCATTTAAAACCTCTGATTATTATCCCATTCAAATGTTTGGCGGTTATAGTGATTCATCCTATGTTTTATCAAATAGTCCTAGGGAGCTATATCTATCTGATTATACTTCTCCTCTTCTAAGCTATAATGCCACTCCCATTTTACCTTGGGTTAGTCAGGCTTGTTCGAACACCTACTTCGGCTCATTCATAACTAGAGATAGAGACAGTTATCGTTTTCCACATGCTCCAACTATCAATGACCACTATTTACCAATCAAAATGAGTCATGTGTTGGCAACAAACACTTCAGAAACAGGAATATTTAGACAAATATGCCGCGCTGTTGGAAGATCAACCTTAAAAGTAGCAGCGGAAGCAGGCAGTGCAATACAGAAGTTAAGAGACGAAAATCCCAGAGCAGCGATGTTAATGGATATTGTCGCACAAACTCCTGGTGTAATACAGGAGGCAGCACTGCATGCAGGATCAAAAGTCACGCGCACAAATATTGATAAAGAAAGGCAAGAACTTTCACATCATGCTCAAGAAGTTACTTCTGAATTATCAAAGCTGTGTGATGAATATGGATTAAGCAAAGAAGACAAAGCTGGAATTGGTTCAATTCTTGTAATTTTTTCAGGAATCACAAAAGTAAAATTCCCAAAAACTTCTAGACCTCATGGACTCTTTCCTCATAAGCAATATAATGAACTTCCTAAAGACAGAAAATTGGTATCCTCTCCAGAAGTCAGGGTAACCAATCCAAATTCAGGTACAAGTTCAGCGTATAATCCTACTAACGTTAATGCCCAAGCTGCCTTAAATCAGAAAATGCTTGCTTTACAAAAAGCACAAAAAACAGCTGTCAGAACTCAAAAATTTTCTGATGGCAGGATTCGATATTATGCTGCTGAACAGCCGTCAAATATTCCTGGTCCAACTAGAGGAGCTTCTTATGTAACAGAACATAATCCAATAACTGGCCAAGTTCGTTCTTGGATAGAATCTTATGATCAAAAAGGAAATGTTAATAGAATTCATCCAAAAATGATTGATGGGCGGTCTATTTCTTGTCAACATTATCCTCCTACGAAAGTTGAATTAGAAGCATTTTCTAAGTTTCCAAGGGGTCAACAGTAATGTACACTAGAATTCAATTCGGAACCGAGTTAAAAGAAAGAGTGACTAAAAAACAAAATGTTGTTGACATTGGATATTGGGCGTATGAAATGTATTTGAAACATATTGAAGAGATTAATGATGATGAATTTGATCATATATTATTGACTTTAAACAAGATGGAGCTAGGGCCTGAATTCGCTTTTTCTTATGAGCGGCTAAACGAAATTGCAGATGATTTAATCGCAGGTCGCCATATAAATTTGGATTATTGATGAGAAAAGCAATTGAAGCCATTGTGGATTTTTGTGAGGGTTGTTGGGGGCGAACTTTGTTGGGGACGGGTCTATGGGAGCGATAAGCTAGCTTATCTCTCTCAATGGAACCGTCCCCAACCTCCAACCTTATAGAAAAGGCCATTTCGATACCATGCTATGCTACTCCTACTATTCAAAGTTGTTGGAGTCAGGGTAAGTATTTTTGCGTCGATCACTCAGGACCCGACTCCAACCTTCCAGTATTCGTACTTTTCGATATATAATATCTTTTTTTGAGAGAAAAATGCCTGATTTTTGGGTGTTCATTTTATTGTGCAATAATAATAGCCTATATGTAGGTTACACAACCGATCTTATTAGGCGATATCGCTCTCATGTTCTTGGAACTGCCGCAAAGTATACGAGGAGTTTTCAACCCCATTTAGTGGCGCAAGTATGACCAATTTATGGAAAAAAATCTTTAGCAATGAAAATAGAAAGGTTTATTAAAAAATTAAATAAAATTGAGAAAATGAAAATTATTGAGGATCCCATTTCTTTGAAACAAAAGATATATAGAAATAAATTGGTGAAGAAGAATTGTTAAAATGATTGAAATACTGATACCTTATTCGTAATAGTTCTGTATTTTTTGAAAATCCTGTGTTATTGTCTCAGCAATCGCAAATGTTCTATGAGCATGGAGATAATTAATTACAAAACGTTAATTAGTTATAAGTTATATAGATAAATTAATATTGAGAGATATAATATGTTAACAGTACAACAAATCAGAGAAGGGCTTCAAGAAAAAGATCTAAGCTTAACCAGTTTGAGAGATGCTGGCTGGAGCTTTGATAATGAAAATACAATCAAAACATTGAAAGAGATGTTAGATGAACAATTCACAGAATTTCTCAAAGCGATTTCAGAGAGCACAATATTGGAAAACGTTTATTTGCCAGGATCTTTCCTACCCATTGGCCAAAAGCGTTTCATAGCATTCCTGAAAGTTTTCGTAGCAATGTCAGTGCTAAGACCATCTACACTTAGATTTTCTATGGACTTGCCACAGCTTACTGATGATTTTGGTAATAAAATCGATCTTTCTAAAATTGATCCTGAGCTTTTTTCAGAAATCCTAAGAGCGCTCAAAAAAGCGCGCCATTCATTCGATCTTATTTTTAACTACGAAAGAACACTCACGCTAGATGATGACCAATTTGAACGACTCTTTGAAGCCCTTGCATACAATCAAACCGCGCCTTTGCCATTTGGCGCATATTTGAATAAATTGACAGAGAAGCGCAGAGCAAGAGTATTCACTTCAATGATAAGTAAACATAGAAAATGCTTGTCCATTCCTTGCAACGATCTGAAAATACTTAATGAAGATTGCTTTAATCTGTTCACAAAAATGCTGTCTGACTGCCAAATACCTCTCCATTTAAGCTATCGGGCTGTAGAACTTTCACCAGATTCTTCTGAAGGACGTTTCGTTCCTGTCGATAAACTTTCAACCGAGCGTTTTAATATTGTTTGTAGATCAATCCACTACCGTTTCAATCTCTCTATAGATTACATATCAGACTACAAGGAAGAAGACTTTAATAATATTCTGAAGCTTATTGTGGATAATCGCATATGTTCATTGAGCATGGTCATCGGAGAAGATTCATTTAAAATACATCCACAAAATGATTTCTTTACGAGGCTTTGTAAAGTTCTTGAAAACAATACATCAATTTATTCACTTTCCTTGAGACTTTCTGGAAATATCAAAAAGGACATTTTTAAATGTTTATCGGATGTCATTGAGAAAACCACCACCATACGGAAACTTGATTGTGACAACTTTCTACATCATGGAGATTTCATAGCTCTCTGCGAGGCAATAGCTAAGAACAAATCATTGTATTCAATTCAATTATGGAAGGATTATACTGAGAAGCTTTACAATATAGGTAAGTTAGATTCGGCAGTTTTTCCATCCCTCGTTAAAGCCATAACAAAAAATCAAAATATCGTAGAATTAAGTGGCTTGCTTGGCTTTGATGCTGATAAAGTAAATGCAAGTGCAATCCTACCTCTGCATTCTGACAGACTATTTGTTCAGCGAACCTTTGAGAGGGCCATCAAAAGACTGGGAGAAATCCAGCAAATTCTCACTCCCAGGATCACATTGACAACACTTGCTTTGACACGAAGCCTTAAGAATTTAGTGATTGAAGGAGGGTTGCCGAGATCAGAACTCCCTGATACTGTAATTCAAAAAATATTGACATTGTACAGCGATAAAAAGAAATTGCATGACCAAGTCATTGCTCGTGAATTACCGAAGACAACACCAAAAGTACCCCTTACAACAGGAGCAGTAGTAACTTCGATTACAGATGCAGCAACCAGGGATAGTGATGCAGAAACCAGTGACAGTGATGATAAGAAACTTGATAAAGAAAACAGGAAGACCAAAAAATTTTCTTAATTATCAATAGTGAATCTATAATAAAGCAATATTTTAACCGTACTCAAAAATTTCGTTAAATTTTTTGTAAATGTTCAGGTATTTTTTGTGGGACCATTGGGGTCATGTATGGACCCATCCCGTTTGTAAAGGATAATTTTCCTGCAACATAGAAATGAGTGCTGTCATGTATCCGGCCTTAGGTATGATACCTGGCCCTAATGGTATTCGCGTCTCTCCTCCACAGGCTTCCATAACAATAGTGCAGGATGGCAAGTTAGCGATTGTTTCCAAAAGCTTTGCACGACTAATCTTCTTTCTTAACAAAGTATTTCCTTTCGAATCTACGCCATGCAGTTGAAATACATTTTTTGGAAGATCAATACCTAATAATGTAACATTACTCATTGGACCCTCCTTCTTTGTTAAATGGTGTAATAACTCAACCATTTTGGCTCTTTATAAGCCGTATTTAAAGGGGGATGGTTCCATACCGTTAGATCAGATCAGAAAATATAGTTAGATTTAGTCAAGATTCTAAATTTGTATATACACCAATACTGTTTTAATGATTTGGCAATTTTAATGTGTTACTCGGTCATATATAACAGCTTTATAAATGGCCGAGTAAACTTAATTCTTGCTTTAGTCGGCCACTTATAGGATACTTATTCGTGGCCGAGTAAATTTTTATTCTTTTTGAAAAACATGTGTATATTCAATCAATCGAAGTATAATTTAATGAGGGATTATAGGGTATTATGAGCAGTATTATCGGACGAATTAATGAGAAAATAGAACTTGAAGATGCCTACAAATCCAATGAGGCTGAGTTTATTGCTATTTATGGACGTAGGAGGGTTGGGAAAACTTATCTTATAAGGAGCTTTTTTCAAGATAAGAAAGGTAAATATTTTCAAACGACAGGAATATATAAAGGATCTCTAGATAAACAATTATCCCGGTTTGCTAAAGAACTGGGTAATACTTTTTATGGTGGAGCTCATCTTAAAGCGCCGACTGATTGGATGACTGCTTTTGATGAATTAACGAGAGCAATTACACAGATACGTGGCAAAGAAAAGATCATTCTCTTTTTTGACGAATTGCCTTGGATGGCAACTCGAAAATCTGGCATCCTTTCAGCAATAGAATATTTTTGGAATAGGTATTGGAGCAACGATCCACGTATTAAATTAATTGTATGCGGTTCATCAGCTTCATGGATCATAAAGAAAATCATTAAAAATCGAGGTGGTTTGCATAATAGAGTTTCTAGGAAAATAAATCTGGTACCCTTTGATTTACATGATTCCTCGCTATATCTTAAACATTTAGGCTATTCTTGTACGCATCAACAAATTTGTAAACTGTATATGGTGATGGGCGGAATTCCATTCTATTTAAAGAATATAAAAAAAAGATATTCAATTGAACAGAATGTAGATAATTTATTTTTTCAGTCTAATGGAATGTTTTTTGATGAATTTGATGAGGTATTTAATTCTCTATTTGAAAATTCTGAACAATACAAAGAGATTATTAATCTCATTGCCTCTTATAGAGATGGAGTATCAAGAAGTCTCATTGATGAAAAAACAAAATTAATCAGTGGAGGAGGGAGTTTAACAAGACGACTCGAAAATTTAGAACATGCGGGTTTTATAAGCAGTTTTGTTCCTTATGGTCATAGAAAATTAGGAATCTTTTATCGCATTAGCGATGAGTTTTGTTATTTCTATCTCCGGTGGGTACACCCTATAAAAAACCAACTAAAACAGGGTAACATCAGAAGATATTGGAAGGATCTTGTTAAAAAACCAGAATATTTTTCCTGGCAAGGTTATGCGTTTGAAAATATTAGTTATAAGCATTTGTCACAAATAAAAAAATCTTTAGTGATTGACGAGTCAAGTCTAGCATCTCCATGGAGATATGTTCCAAGGAAAGGTTCTAAAGATCAAGGCGCACAAATTGATTTGTTGTTTGATAGACAAGATGGAGCGATTACGCTATGTGAAATAAAGTATACCGAGCAACCATTCAAAATAGACAAACAATATGCGCAACAATTGAATAGAAAGCTAGAGGTTTTTAAACAAATAACAAGAACAGATAAGCAAATTTTTATTTCCATGATAACTGCTGGAGGATTGCTTGAAAGTATTTATTCGGATGAAATGATATGCAAGACGGTTATTTTAGAAGATCTGTTTCAAAAAAGTGATTAATTTCAAATTTTTCAAAAATGGATACTTGGTACATGATTGACAATATCAGGCAAAAGTGCTCTCAAGGGCCAGATCACTGAGTTAAGTTATGATTCTGCGAACTTGAAGGAATTATCGAAGCTGGGTAAATCTATATCGATATACAATGAAGCGGTTTTTGAATATATTATTTTTAGAAGGAGAGATATTATGTCAATCACAGTAAAGTTAATCGATCAAAATTTAGCAAAGAAACTCAAAGAGATAGATGAAGCGGTAACCAGAGCAGAAGCTGAATATAAAAGTTTGAGTGAAAAATATACACTCGAAATGCATATATTTAAGGGGCCGATGTTATGGATCAGCCAAGAAACGAAGCAAAGGATCACAGCCGCTCAAGATAAAAAAGACAAGTGTTCAACTGAGGTTGCAGTTTGTAAGGACAAGAAAAAAACACTCGAACAATTTATCATGTTTCGAAATATTCATTTGACTAGTTTGCAACAGTTATTGGGGGCTCAGCTCGCAGATATTACTTTCGATTATCTCTTGGAACATACGAATTTACACCGTGGATTTTTATGAGTGCGTCTACCGATTTCAAAGGAGCTCCGCTGTTAAAGGACTTTATTCTCAGCCGAAGAAATTTTATTCAAAGACGCGCTTGATGACTTGCTTGTCAGTTTTATCTAATTCGGAATCATCGGAACCATCATCAGCTTCAGCAGAGTACGAGGGCACCCGGGTGAGCGTGGCGTCAGCAGGTGATGCGGCTGCTGCTAATTGAGCGCTCATTTGAAAACCAGGGACGAAGGGTTTCGCATCTAATGATAAGACCGAAGGATTTTGAGAGGATTGAACTTTGGGTTGGCTTGGGACGACAGTTGGACTTGGGATTGAGAACGGACTTTCCATGAGGTATCCGAGGATTAATTCTTCAACTAACTCATCTATTAAAACTTGCCAAGATAATGCGCCGGGTTTTTCTCCGTGACGATATCGATTTCCGATCTCAATGTAGTGCTGGTAATTATCATAACCATTTATTCTATATTGCCTAAAGTAATGGCGTCTCATCTCGGAAACATAGCTTCCGAGGCGTGCAATGGTTCGACCAAGCCCAATAAATAAGGTGGGTTTGGCATGAATATCATCCAAGAGGGCAGGATTGGTTTGACAAATCTTTTGAAAGTTCTGAATTTCAGTTTCGGCTTGTTTTATTTGTTGCAAACAAATTTGTAAGCTTGGAATTGCGTCCTCACTTTCTTTTTTAAGAGCTCGGTGAATGATCTCATCAAATAGTTTAGAATCAATTTCATGAAGCATCGATTCCAAGGTTACTTCTTTGGAGGTTTCTTGGTCTGATTCTTTATCCTGCTTGGCAGCAGCTTTTGACTTAATATTTAATTTTCCGGCATTTTTTCTGGGGGCCTCGGTCTTACATACTTTTTTCAAATAATGGATTAATTTTTCGAACATCGCAATTAAATCATTTAAAGTAGAGGCTGGATTAATTTTTAATAACTCTCCTTCTTCGTGGAAAATAAAATTACGAACTGCTCTTGCCAGATCATTAGAAAAATGTTTATTTGCTTTGAATTTCTTTAACTCCTCCATAAGAAGCCCAAAAGCGCCCCAGAGCCCTGCTGTTATCAGAAATTCAGCATTCGCTTTATCCAATAATTTATCCATTTTTGATTTGAATTCTAGTATTTTTTGAACTTCTTTTAATTGTTCAGCGATGCCAAGTTTGTGGAAAAGGTTATTAAAACTTTCTACGGTCGATTTTTCTGGTTCCTTCGAAACTTGGTTACCAAAAAAATCGAGCTTATTGCTGGAGAGAGTGAAGTCTGGAATTTCTTCTGCTACATCTTCCAAAGACTCGAGGGCAATGCCAAACTTTTTTGGTGTGAGTTCGAAAACGGAAGTTTGATTTTTTCCTTTATCAGAAACCAACTTTCTTAATTCATCTTCCCTTTTTAGAGGCCATTTGACTACAGAATCTTCTTTTTTGGTTTTATCTTTTTTTTCTGCTGTTTTGTCAATGCCATTACCATTTGAAATTATGGTGGTATTTATGTCCACTTCAGGATTTAAGGCTCTTCTTCGCGCAAACTTTTCCATCTTACGTTTTATGATATCTTCGGCTTGTCTGCCTCGAGTTTTGATTTTGGGTTCGGTTACTGACGATTCCGGTTCTTCGTCTACAGGCGTTATTAATCCAGGAGCACCACTCTCTGGCTGCGACGAATGTTGGAGGAAAATGTCTGCTTCAGGGAGAATGTCTGTTCCAGAAAGCTTCGGCAGCGATACTTCTCTGATGATGTTCAGAATATCATCAGAAGAAAGTAAAATTTCTTTGCTCAAAGATTCTTCTATTATTTCTAGAATTTGACAGATTTTTTGATCTTCTAATTTGTGCATTTGACGAGTTTGCAAATTAATTAAAATTTTATCATCAGAAGAGAGCTTCATGGCTTTGAAACCAACGTTATAGCAAAGATAATCGATTAATGTTTGAATGGCTTGACTTGAAATGGCTGATTTATATTGGCTACAGATTGAAGTGAATCTTGCATGCAGCAATACAGGAAAAACCGTCTCTCTATTTTTTATATTGGTAAAAGCAGATCTGAAGTCAGACATTTTTGGTTGAATGAGGGCATCCATGTCTGCGCCCTTACTCAGAAGTAAACGAATTAAGGCTTTATTTCCAATTTGGCAAGCAAGCGTCAGAATCGTTACATCATATTGTTTGCCGTTACTTTTGACTCTTCTAACCCAGTCATTAATGTTTTCAGTTTTTTGAATGATTAGCTTTGCTGTCTTCAAAGCCATGGCTAATTTTTTGAGGTCTCCCGCTTCTTTGTGCTTTCTAGCACCAATCAAAAGGGTGGACAGCACTGTATCATGATTTTTTTTATAAATACTGACATCAGAATTAACCTTAATGTCTGGTTGACCCGGGACTTCAATTTTCCCATCCGCCAGAAACTCAACCATATGATAATGACCTGCAAGGGCGGCGGTAATCAGAGCGGTGTTACCATCGGTAGTCATAGCATTGATATCACTGCCCGATTTTATCAGAATCTTGGCGCATTCGATGTTTCCTCCTTGTGCAGCGGAAATGAGTGCGATAATACCTTCCTTGCTTTTTTCATTGACAAATTTTCGCACTGCTTCAATAGGATTTTCCTTGTTACTTTCGCGTACACACTGCAATAATAATTGTATGCCGAGCAGTTGTTTTCTAACCGCAAACAGCATAAGAGGAGTGATGCCAATTTTTGATTTGTGATTGATGTCTGCTCCGTGCTTTATTAAAGCATTGGCAATTTGAATATGTTCAATTTTAGTTTTGTCACTTTTATTTGCGCAGAGAGTGAGGGAGGTGCCACCATAAGGGTCTAATACCTCTACATCAATTTCTTTGATTCTCAATAATTGGTCAACTATTGCTTTGAAACCTTTTTGTGAAGCAATATGTAATGGGGTGATCCCATCGCAATCTTTTAAATTTACATTAAATTCGAATTTTTTAGAAAGGAGCCCATCCACTAAATACTTTACGATTTCTAAGCTATTATTCCAGACTGCAAAGAAGAAGGGAGACAAATTATGTCTGGATAAATCGTTTAGTCTCGCTCCTCGTTGCAATAAATATTCAAAAATGGCAAAGCGACCATCTTGTGCGGCTCCCATCAGCGGCGTAAATTTCCCATTTTTCATGTTGGGATCGACTCCTGCCTTTTCAATTAATACTTTCACACCTTCAACATCATTGTATAGTATTAAATGATAAATAAGTGCTTCATTTATGCACAATTCTTTGAGTTCTTTTATTCTTTTAGGAGTTAATTCTTGATCGAGTTTTAAGGTGCCAATCAATTCAATATGGGTGACGAGTTCTGGGATCCCCTTTTTTTTGCCGGCCTTATGATTATTTCTAGCTTTTCCGCCTCGTTGTTTAGTCATACTATCTCCTAAGTGTTGGTTAGTTGTAATATATCTTTAATATATAAAAAGTTAATTGAATATTTTTAATTACCGCTATAATAATTCATTTTAAGAATCAATTCAATTCAAAGTGATTCAATTTAAAATCAGTTTATCAGTTTAAAAGCTCATTAGCTTTTGATTCAGCTTCATGAATGCGTGTTTCTAGGGTGACATTGCACGTATCTAATACGCTATCCTTTTCAATTCTCATCGGTGCACCAACATAGCAAACTACTTTGCTAAAGGGTTTTGGGATCTCAAAGCGATCCCAGGCTTTTTTCAAAACCCATTTTCTGCTGATAGCAGTTCCAATCGGAATGACTGAAATTTCTAATTTTTGTGCCATGTGTGTCATGCCAGGTTTCACTTTATAAATAGGGCCTATTGGGCCGTCTATACCAAATCCAATCGAAAAACCCTGTTTTAATTTTCGTATCATGCCTGCTAAGCCGCTGACATTTTGATGTCTAGAGGATCCACGAACGACTTCATACCCTAATTTGTTTAAGACGACACTTAAAATTTCGCCATCTTTGGAAGGACTTACGAGTGCTGCTCGAGCAGTTTTATGGCGGTAGAATTGCAACACCGGCATAAATTGCTTGCCATGCCAAAATGCAAAGAGGTATTGTTGCTTTTTGTTATAGTCCGGATGATATTCAACTCTCACACGAAGTGTGAATGAAAGAAGCTTGATGATACTGTAGGCCAGCAAGCCTAAAAAATATTGTTTGAGTTTAGTTTGTTTCATCGAAATTTTCGGCCTTGGGCGTTGACGGATTCGGCTGCTCTGTCGGCTCCTATTTCGGTATCTGCTTCTGCCCCTGTCTCCAGGCCATTGGCATTCAAAGTTTGCGCGCCATCTGCAATAGGCACATCTGCTTCAGCTGTTTTATCTGTGGCCGCTTTTGATTTACCTTTACCATCTTTACTATCTTTTCTTGTAGCTCCTGCTTCTGCACTTACAGAGCGCCCTCTATCACTTAATTGTAGAGGGATTGCCATATCTTTTTTTGCAGAGCTGGCACTAGCATCAGGTGTTTCTGTACGAGGAGGAACTTTTTTATCAGAATGTGCAATGTGCCCATTTTTGTACTTTAAGCTTGCATCCCAGGTTTTTAACCAAGGGGTAGTAATTTCAAACTGTATTTTTAGGATGGCATTTCTTATCTCGGTGGAGGGATACCTGTGATCTTCTTCAATTGTGAGAAGATACTGCATTATATTTATTGTCAGTGCGGATGTGAATTGCTGTTCACTGAATGCCTTGTCTTGTACCTCATAAAGTCTCGCAAGATTACACACTATCATTTCTAACAATCTATCTCTTACGTCATTTGAGGGAAATTTTGTGGCACGGTCGGTATCTGTCCAAGCTTTAGGGGCATCGAAATAATACTGATCAATCTTGATTTTCATGAATTGCTTGCAAAGTAATACAGTGAGTTCCTCTCTAAAATTGGTGCTTACTAAGTCATCTTTGACTGGTTCTCTGGTGTCGGAAGTGGATGACTTCCTAACTTCTCTTCGATCCTTGTTTTTTGCCGCTATTGTGTCGAATGCTTTAGCATGTTTTGCAATTATGGCTATTTCTGTTGCAACCATGTAGTAGCAAACATCCAGCAAGCCATCATATGTTCCAACGCTTTCATTATACTTTTTACGAAGTTCAGCAATTGCCTGCTTTTCGGTTGTAATTCTAGTTTCTAAAGTTTCTTTTATGGCTTTGTGTTGATGCTCTATACTCGTGAATTTTTCTACACTAATACTTTTATCGCTCAGTTTCGAAGTTAAGTCTTTACCAGGAAACTTACCTTGTGCGATATTTTTTATGTCACTTAAAAAAGTTTCTGCCGATGCTCGTTTTAGCTTTGCTAATTCTGCATTTGGACTACTCAAAAAACCCACGATTCCGGTTTTTTTGCCCTCTGCCGTAGTTGCATTGATATATTTTTCATTTATAAGTTCTTTTAATTGTTCAACCAGGTTTTGCATCAACAGCATTGCAGTCCCCCTTTTACATTATTTAAATATAAAGTTAGTAAATAAAATTCATCATTCAATTCTATCGTAAATAAGCCAACTTAGTTCTTTCTTGTCATCCGAAGAGACTGGCTGCCATTCACTCCAATTAATTTCCGGAAAATACTTATCGCCCTTGATTGTATCATGAATTACAGTCAAATATATGCGATTTGCCAAGGGTAGAAATAATTTATAAATTTTAGCACCACCAATCACCATGAGTTCTTCACTTCCAGGCATTTCAGAGGCAGCTTCAATGGCTTCGACTTCTGAAAAAACGATGGTGCAGCCTTCGGCAAGAAAGCTTGGGTCTTGTGTGAGAATAATATTATGCCTGCCTGGTAGTGGCCTGCTATTCATGGATTCGAAAGTTCTCCGGCCCATGACAATAGGTTTGCCGAGCGTCATTTTTTTGAAATATTGGAGATCTTCTGGGTAATGCCAGGGCAGTTTATTGTCCCTGCCGATGACGCGGTTTTCGCTCATGGCTGCAATTAAAGAGATTATCATGACTATTCTTTGTTCCTTCTAGTCTCTCACTAGTGTCTCACTCGTCTTTCACTTTTAGTTTTTCATTAGAATTCTGGTTTCTAAACTGCAACCGGTGCTGGAATTCTGGCATGACACTGATAATTAATCAAGGTAAAATCTTCGTATTTAAAGTCAAAAATGGATTTCACTTCTGGATTTATTTCCATACGTGGCAGCGGATGAGGAGCTCTCGCAAGCTGAAGATTAGCTTGTTCCAAATGATTAAGATATAAATGTGCATCGCCGAGTGTATGAATGAATTCTCCCAATTTCAAGCCGAGAACTGAAGCTACCATTTGTGTTAATAAAGCATAAGAAGCAATGTTAAAAGGTACTCCCAAGAAAACATCGGCACTGCGCTGATACAACTGGCAGGACAAGCGGCCATTCGCAACATAAAATTGAAATAAACAATGGCAGGGCGGTAATGCCATATTTTCAATCTCACCGACATTCCAACTGCAAACGATGAGTCGTCTGGAATCTGGATCTTTCTTCAATCGTGCAATGAGATCTGAGATTTGATCGATATAATGAATTTGTTGATTTTCTTGCGATCTGTTTATAGCTGGCCAGGAACGCCATTGCTTGCCATACACGGGGCCCAGATCACCGTTTTCATCTGCCCACTCATCCCATATGGTGACACCGACTTCTTGCAGTGATTTCACATTGGTGTCTCCTCGGAGAAACCAAAGCAATTCTTGGATGATAGATTTCAAATGCACTTTTTTGGTGGTGACTAAAGGAAAGCCTTGAGAGAGATCAAAGCGCATTTGATGGCCAAAAATACTGAGAGTTCCCGTGCCTGTTCGATCTTCTTTCTCGACGCCATTTCTAATAATATGTCGCATTAAGGCTAAATATTGCTGCATACAGAACTCCTTCAGAACTCAGAGTAGCTACTTAAAATCAAACCTAGAATTCACAATTTGAATTAAGAATGAAAAACCTGTTTTTTTTGTTTTGAATAGGCATACAAAAACAATAAAATTCCCACCAACAGGAGTGGAATTGAAAGTACTTGTCCCATCGTGAGCCAATCATAAGAAATGCCCTTTGTGTCATCAGGCTCTCGAAAGAATTCAACCAGAAAACGAAAACTGCCATAACCGATTGCAAAAAGAGCGGATGTTGCTCCGAGAGGACGTTTCTTGCGGGTAAACCAAAATAAAATAATGAATAGTAAAACACCTTCCAAGAAAAATTCATAAAGTTGGGACGGGTGTCTCGGTAGATGCCCGGCGCGAGGGAAGATCATTCCCCAGGGAACATCAGTGACTCTGCCCCAGAGTTCTGCATTGATGAAATTACCAATACGACCGAATGCGAGGCCGATAGGAACTGCGGGCGCAATAAAATCCATGACTTCCAAAAATTTCTTGCGATAGAGTCTGCAAAAAATAACAACAGCCACAATGACACCTATCAAACCGCCGTGAAAAGAACGTCCGGGCTGCCAAAATTTTAATAGATTTAAGGGATCTGCCAACACTTCATTGGGTTCATATAAAACCCAATAACCTATGGTACCACCAAAAATCACGCCAAGGGCTGCGTAGAAAAGGAGATCTGCCACCGCATCGACAGACCAGGGTTGATAGGCATTTTTTCTATTTTTGAGGCAGTAATAAAAAGCACCCATGAAGCCGATGAGATACATCAGACCATACCAGCGTATGGCAAAGCTGCCTATTTCGATTGCGATGGGGTTGATGTCTGGATATTGTAGCATTGAACTGGTACTCTATAGAAAGTTAAATAGCTTAAATCAAGGAGCTTTAATATTAATGACTAGTTTAACAATTCAAGTGGTTTCTGATCAATGTTTTCCGGGTCCTAGGTCTAAGATAGGATTCAAAGGCCTACCATTCCATCCCCTAGCAGAGTACTGAAATAGATAAGGTGCAAGTTCCCTCAAAGCGCGGCGATATACCTCGCGCTTAAATAACACAACCTGTCTCAAAGGATACCAGTAGCTGACCCATTCCCATGCATCAAATTCCGGTTTGATGGTATGATCAAAATGAATCGCATCATCCCCTGATTCAAGTCTTAATAAATACCAAAGTTGTTTTTGACCGATACAGATGGGCAGGGTATCCCGGATAAGTCGTTTGGGGAGTCGATAGCGAAGCCAATTGCGAGTTCTTCCTAATATTTTTACATCTCGCTCTCTCAAGCCAATTTCTTCGGTTAATTCTCTGAACATAGTATCATCGGGGGTTTCGCCTTCATGCATCCCCCCTTGTGGGAATTGCCAGGCATCCCGCCCCAAGCGTTTCGCCCAAAAAAGACGACCCGCTTGGTTGGCAAGAATGATCCCGACATTTAGTCGAAAACCACTCGAATCAATCACTGCAAAAGCCTTATTGAAAGTATGACCTGATTATATCATTTTTGGTAGGGTACTTTCAAATTCAACACTGTTTTATTTCAATAACATTACGACGTCAGTTCAATCTTGTGCGTTGATGCGTTTTTTAATTTTTTTGGACACAAGGAACCCATCAATAATGGCTTCGGGATGATGAAGTTTTATTCGTGAAACAATTTCTTGTTCTCTTTCTTTAGGAATGTCGACCAGCATCAAGAGTTTTCCAGCATTGATCTGAATCTCATATTTCCACACCCTGGGATTTGGTGTAGAGCTGCCAATCAAAGTACTGCTCCAAGCGCCTACCGCTGCACCAAAGAGTCCCACTGCAATAATCATGCTGATCTCAGAAGCATGGAGCTCCGGTACAAGTTGGCCTGCGATATACCCCGCAATGGCTCCAATAATTGCACCAATGATCAAGCCTCGCTTTAGAGCATAGAGCAAACCAGTCGTTTGCAGGATCCCTGCCTCATGAAGATGGGCCAGCTGCAAGCGATGGTGATCTTTACCCACCACGTAGATATCTTGATCAGGAACGCCTGCTCGTCTGAGTTCTTCAACAATACTGGTGGTCGCTTCAATCGTTGGGACTAAGAAGTACAAGCGCTTCATAGTTATCGACCTAAAAAAGAAAAATAACCTTCACAACCCTTAAGGGAAAGTATAGCAAACAAGAAGCCATAAAGAGCAATAAAGAAATAATGAAGTAATTAAAGAAGCAATCAACGAGAGTCAAAACTTAGTCGAAGCAATGAACAAGAGTCAAGCGTCAAGATTCAAGATTCAAGATTCAAGTTTTAGGCAATGAATTATTCTGCGTCTTGATTTTCGTCTTTTGTCTCTGGTCTCTTATAGAAGGCGACATCCAACATTCGTGCAGCAGCGACATCATCCAATCTGCAGACTGGCATCGTATAAGGCGCATTTTTAAGAACCTCACTCGAAGTCTTGGCTTCTTTTAGGATCTGCAGCATCACTTCCAGAAAATGATCTAGTTCTTCTTTGGATTCAGTTTCTGTGGGTTCTATGAGCCAGCATTCGGGGATAAGCAGCGGGAAATAAGTGGTAGGTGCATGACAACCAAAATCAAGCAATCTTTTTGCAAAATCCATCGCAGTAACATGATATTCCTTTGCTTCTTTCTTGAAAGTCATGATGAATTCATGGGTTGCCCTACGCTCGGGGTAGGCCATCGTAAACCCGCGGGCTTTTAATTCGGCCATCAGATAATTAGCATTTAATGTTGAAAATTCACTGACCCTGTGCAGACCTTGACGCCCTAACATGCGCATATAGATATAGGCGCGTAGAATGATGCCGGCATTTCCCATAAAGGCTGACAATCGACCGATTGATTGGGGACATTCTTTTTCGGTTAACCAGACGTAGCTTGGTTCTCTTGATTCTCTTTGTTCTTCTGATTCGTTTTGTAATTTTTCAACCCTAGGAATTGGCAAAAAGGGCGCTAAGCGTTCGTTGACTGCAACTGGACCTGCACCTGGACCGCCTCCGCCATGGGGTGTTGCAAATGTTTTATGCAAATTCATATGCATGACATCAAAACCCATATCGCCAGGACGAACCTTGCCTAAGATGGCATTTAGGTTTGCGCCATCGTAGTACAACAATCCCCCAACACCATGCACAATTTCTGCGACTGTTTTGATTTCTGTTTCAAAGAGTCCCAGAGTAGAGGGGTTGGTAAGCATGATACCTGCTGTGTTTGGTCCCACAGCGGCTTTTAATGCTTCGATATCCAAGTTACCGTCTGCAGCAGTTCTGATTTCGCGCACTTTATAACCGCACATGACAGCTGACGCTGGATTGGTGCCGTGTGCTGAATCAGGTACCAGCATTTCATCTCGTGCCAAATCGCCTCTCGCAAGATGATAAGCACGAATCATTAAGACACCGGCAAATTCTCCTTGTGCACCAGCCATGGGGGTGAGTGATACTGAATGCATGCCTGTCACTGCCTTTAGCATTTCTTGCAATTCATAAGCACAGCGCATGAATCCTTGACTGTGCATAAGACTTGCTAACGGGTGTCGTTTTAGAAACCCAGGAAGCATTGCATAGCGGTGTGCTCCACGTGGGTTGTATTTCATGGTGCAAGAACCGAGCGGGTAAAAATGAGTATCTATTGAAAAATTTTTCTGTGATAATTGCGTATAGTGTCGTACTGCTTGCAACTCTGATACTTCAGGAAGCCTGGGGACTTCTTTTCTCAAAAAACGTTTTGGAATATCATTTTCTTCCCTGACTTTACTTGGAAATTGAGCAGTCGCATGACGGTTTTTCTTGGATTCATCGAAGATCAACATACAGATGCTTCCTCACTCAATATGACCGTTTTCAAAGCTGTGACAAAAGCTTTAAGATCTTCCTCTGTTTTGGTTTCTGTGGCACAAACGAGCAAAGCATGGCCCAATTCTGGATAATGATTTTGCAAATCAAATCCAGCTTCAATACCAAGTTTTGCAAGCTTTTTAATAACACGATCTGCAGGGACCGGTAATTTTAAAACAATTTCATGAAAAAATGCCTGGTCTTTAAATAAACGATCGAAACCACATTTTATATTTTCGGATATATTTTCAGAAATCAGTTTGGCGAGAAGACTGGTATTTTCATGACATTTTAAGGCAACCTGCTTCAAGCCTAGAGGTCCGAGCAAGCTCATATAGATGGTGGCTGCTGTCACCAATAAGCCCTGATTAGTACAAATATTTGAGGTTGCTTTGGCTCGTCTGATGTGTTGCTCACGTGCCTGCAATGTCAAAGTAAAACCAGTTTTGCCTTCACTGTCTTTGGTGCGGCCTATCAAACGTCCAGGCAATTGTCGAATGAAGTCTTTCTTGCACGCTAAGAAGCCAAAGTAAGGACCGCCTGAAGCTAAGGGAATGCCAAGCGGTTGTCCTTCGCCGCAAGCGATATCAACACCATGAAACCCCCAAAGACCTGGGGGTTTTAACAAGGCGCAAGCAGTGGGATTTACCACGGCAATCACCATAATATTTTGTGATTTCGCCCAATTGCATAATTCATCGACTTCTTCCAATACGCCAAAGAAATTGGGTTGTTGCAAAACGAGTGCAGTGATACTGCCGTCCTCAAATTGGCGCAAGTGCTGTTGATGTCCCGTGATGCCTTGTGCGGGAAGAAAAGGCAGTTCAATGATTTCAAAGTGTTCTGAAATAACGATGGATTTTACAACTTGGCGATAATAAGGGTGCACCGTTTTGGGGAGCAAGATTCTTATTTTTGAATCATTTTTCGATTTTGGGTCGTGCTTTGATTTCGAAGGGCTGCAGCGAGCTGCCATCAAGATTCCTTCTGCTAATGCTGAAGCGCCATCATAAAGAGAGGCATTCGAAACATCGAGATGCAGGAGCTCTGTCATCATGCTTTGGTATTCATAGAGCAATTGCAGGGTGCCTTGCGCTGCTTCTGCTTGATACGGGGTATAACATGTGAGCCATTCTCCGCGGCTTGCGATATCCCAAACAGCGGCAGGAATATGATGTTCATAGGCCCCAGCACCAATGAAATTCAAAGGATAGCTGTCTTCGTCGGCGCGTTTTTGCATCAAGCGCCCTAAAGCCATTTCATTCATGCCTTCTGGGACGTCTCTCAGTTCTTTAATACGCAAGGCTTTTGGGATTTCTTCAAAAAGCTTTTCTATGGAGTCTACTCCAATAGAATCCAGCATTGCAGCGATATCTTCTTTGGTGTGTGGTATAAACGGCATAGAGTAATGAATTATTCCTCGTCTTCTTCCAAAAATTCAGCATAAGCATCTGCGTCCATGAGTTCTGTAAATTCTTCGGGATCCTGCGGCTCTAATTTAAATAACCAGCCATCTCCATAGGGATCTGAATTTACGAGACTGGGGGATTCTTCCAAATCTTCATTAATAGCAATAATTTTCCCAGATATAGGGCTGTAAACATCAGAGGCGGCTTTGACGGATTCGACAACACAGATTTCATCGGAAGCATGCACCCTAATGCCAATATCCGGGAGATCCACAAAAACAAGCTCTCCTAATTGTGCCTGAGCATGTTCAGTAATTCCGACTACGATAGTGCCATCGTCCTCCATGCGTATCCACTCATGTGTTTGGGTATACTGCAATTCTTTTGGGATACTGATTACATCGCGCATCAACGAGGTCTCCTAACAAAGGGTGGTTGAACAATTTGTGCTTTAAGAAGTTTATCACGGATTTGAACTAAGCATTCATTTTCGATATCAATTTGAATTCGTGCCAGGGCAATAGATTTTTTTAAAGTGGGCGAAAAACTGCCGCTGGTTACTTTTCCAATGGGTTCGGCATCTCCGTTTTTGAATATCTGCTGATCGTGTCTCAAGACGCCTTTTTCTAATAGAATTAAACCTACTAATTTTTGACCCAATCCACGCTGTTTCTGCATTAAAAGAGCCTTGCGGCCTACAAAATCGCGAGATTCAGGTTCAAAGGCAACTGTCCAGCTGAGATTGGATTCGAGTGGGCTCACTGTTTCATCCATATCCTGCCCATATAAATTTAAACCGGCTTCAAGGCGTAGAGTATCTCTGGCTCCCAAACCGATCGGATGAATGCCTGCGCGAAGCAATGTCGACCATAATTCCTTAACGTCTTTTTCAGGCAGTATGATTTCCAAACCATCTTCACCGGTGTAGCCAGTTTTCGCGATTAGCCAGGCATCTTTGACAGTAACTTTGGCAGTGTCTTTGGCTGTGTCTTTGATATGGGTACCAGAAATTTTGATATTGGTTCCAGAAATACTTGCGCCATTTTTATCGGTGATAAAAAAATGAAATGGTTTTAACTGGTTAATTTGAGATTGGAATTGTGGCAAAGCAGAAATAGTTTTTTCTAGTGCTTTTGGTCCTTGGACTGCGACCACTGACATATGTTGACGAGGAGTAATGGTCACAGAAGCCACAGAATTAATAGAATTCATAGTATCTTGATGAAAGTGTGACTCTTTTTTGAGCAGAGAGCGTATCCAGTTGAGATCTTTTTCTGCGGTTGCAGCATTAATAACCAAACGATAGTGCGTAGGAGAGAGATAGTACACAATCAAATCATCTAAAACACCGCCTTCATGATTCAATAAACAGCTGTAAAGTGCTTTCCCGGGTTCTTTTAGCTTATCTATATTATTGGCGAGTAGATATTTCAAAAATGCTTGGGCTGATTCACCCTGTATATCGACTACCCCCATATGAGATACATCAAACATCCCGGCATCATTCCTGACGAAATGATGTTCCTCTATCTGTGAGCCATAATGTAGAGGCATGTCCCAACCTGCAAAGTCAACCATTAAAGCACCCAGGCTTCGATGTACATCATTAAGAGCAGTTTGTTTAGACATCAGAGTATTTTGCATCCCATTATTCTAGCATTCGAGTTTCAAATTTTTCAACATCCCATAGCTTGTTTAATAATTTTCTTTTTGAACCAAGAGGATTGGTCAACAAGATTCACACCCAAACCACGCAAAGCAATGATACTGGTTTTATCTGTCCCAAAGAGTCTTTTAAAAAACTCCATTAAGCCAATCATCATTAAGGTATGTCCTTTGCGGCGTCTTTCGTAACGACGTAACACAGAGTGTTGCCCAATATCTTGACCTTTGCTATGCGCGTCACTTAACACCGAACAGAGGCAATCCGCATCTAGCAACCCCAAATTGAGCCCTTGTCCTGCCAGCGGATGAATGGTGTGGTAGGCATCACCAATCAAAGCAATTCGATTTTCAATACTGTGTTCAGCAAGCAACATCTTTAATGGAAAACTTTGGCGTTCTTCAACGGAGAGCACAGAACCTAAGCGATAATCAAAAGCCAGTGAAAGTTCTTGGCAAAAAGTTTTGGGATCTAGTTGTGTCGTAACTTTTGCTTGCTCTGGACTCATCGACCAAACAATAGAGCATGTGTTGGGATGTTGCAGCGGCAAAAAAGCAAGCGGCCCTTCTGGTAAAAAACGCTGCCAGGCAGTATTTTCATGGGAAAGTTCTGTGGTGACAGTCGCTACAATGGCGGTGTGGCCATAATCCCGCGTTTTTGTTTTAATCTGCAAAGTTTCTCGAAGCCAGGAACGGGCACCATCCGCGCCGATTATCAAGGAGGCACGAAGCGTTTGTCCTGTTTGTGATTCTCCAGCTTGCGAATCGAAAGCTAACAATTCTCTATTGATACCTAAAACGATCTCATGAGGTTCATGGTGCAAGATCGAAGCTCGTGATGGCACAAAAAACTGGATAGAGTCATTTTGCTTGGCTTTCTCCCAAAGCGCTTTGTGCATCACGCGATTTTCAATGATATACCCTAGATTTGGCTCTAAAATATCTGTGGCATCAAAAGAAATATTTCCGAAACCAACACCATCCCACACTTCCATTCTTTGATAAGGACTGATGCGATGTGATTGTATCTCGTCCCAAACCTCAAGTTTCCGAAATAAATTTTCAGATGCCCGGGTGATCGCGCTGACACGGATATCATATTTTGTGGTTTCCCAATCAAGTTTTGGTTGTTGTGCGTCTATGATAGCAACTGATAATTTATGGCTTGCGCAAAGAAGTGCCATGCATAAGCCATTCAAGCCTGCTCCCAGAATAATGACATCGAATCTATTTTTCCTATCGCCTTCTCTATAAAGAGAATTTGAACCTTTATTTATTAACTTCATATTTTTCCCTATTGCGACACAACTTCGGTAAATTATTTTGCTTCCCAAGACCTAAATCGAACAGTTTGTTCTTTAAACCTGGGATAAATTCAGACGCCAGGATTCCAGAGGAGAGGGGTAGAGTTGCATCAGCCAGTGACCTTGTGAATTGCCGAGTGATCGAGTGGTCTGTACGACGTCTTTCAGCATAATCCTGTAAAGCAGCGATCGCGCCTAAATCAAATAGACGACTTGCGTTAAGGTTTTTATGATATGCCAATACTTCTGCGAGTGTGGCAGCATCACGAAGTCCAAGGTTAAACCCTTGTGCAGCAATTGGATGCAGGGTATTAGCCGCATTTCCAATCAATACAAATCCTCTTCCATAAAGATTCTCGGCTACAATGCTCTTTAATGGAAATTTGATACGGGTGGAAGAGGATAGAAGAGATCCTAGACGAGACCCAAAATTTGATTTCAGTCTGGACAAATATTCCAGTTCAGATAAGTTCAATATTTTTTCAGATTCAGAATTGGGTACCACCCAAACACACTTTGCTCTATGATCCCCGCAAGGCAGCATAGCAATTGAACCTTGCTCTAAAAAACGTTCGTATGCCACGCCTTCATGGGATTTTGAACTTGAAACATTACTGATAATCGCGTCGTGGTTGTGGTCATGGATTACAGCAGGAATTCCCTGATGACTGCGCAGAAATGAAAAAGCACCATCTGCCGCCACAATCAGATTTGTGTTGATTTTTTCATTATTATTAAGTGTCACTGTCCAGTGCTCACCTTCAGATGGAGTAGATTTATTTAATTCTACAATCTCTCTCGGCCTATAGAGCGTCACATTTGGAAGCTTCGCCGCTTTTTCCGCCAAAGCTCGAGTCAAAACGTCGGCATTTACTACGAATCCCAATTCTGATAAACCTTTAGACTTTGCTTGAAGATGCGAAACTCCAAAATGTCCTTTTGAAGATACATGCACCGATTTGATAGGTTCTATTTTAAGTGATCCCACGGCTGTTTTAAGTGGCCAGATTCCTATGGAAGTTAAACAGGAAATAGAAGGTGATGATAAGGCAAGCGCTCGCGCATCATTGTCATTTATTTCATTATTTGTAGAATTAACGGCTTGTTTATCTATCAGTGCAATCTTGAAGTTTAATTTGAAATCCTCATGTGATAGGGCACAAGCTAAACTTGCTCCGACCAGCCCACTGCCAATGATTGTTATATCATATTGTTCGTATTTCATGTCTGTATTTCATATCTGTGTTTCGTAATCATACCAGGTAACCTTTCTGGTACTTTTTAGGTAACTTTCAGCATCAATTCTTCTATTTCCGCCACTGTCTTTGGAACCCCTTCCGTCAATACCTCACATCCCGATCCGGTCACTAAAACATCATCTTCTATTCTAACGCCAATTCCCCACCAGCGTTTATCTAGACTGTCATTCGGTGTAAAATATAGTCCCGGTTCAACAGTTAAAACCATGCCTTCTTCCAACGGACGCCATTCATTATCTATTTTATACTCACCTGCATCATGGACGTCCAAACCAAGCCAATGTCCACTGCTATGCATGTAGTATTTGCGATAAGCTTTCTCTTGAATAAGGTTATGGAAATCCCCTTTTAAGATTCCCAGTTTTATCATGCCGCGTACCAGAATTTCTACGATGATTTCTTGCAAGCGATGCCATTTGGTTCCTGGTCGAACTTCAGCGATGGCTGCAGTTTGTGCCGCTAAAACCAATTCATAAATTGCTCGTTGATCTTGTGTAAATCGTCCATTGATTGGAAAAGTTCTGGTGATATCTGAGGCGTAATATTGAAATTCGCAACCCGCATCTACCAAGAGAAGTTCCTTGGAATTCAATTTTTCATCATTTTTGATATAGTGCAGTATGCAGGCATTTTTTCCGCCAGCTACTATGGGTGTGTAAGCCATGAAGCGAGCGTTTTGTTTATAGCATTCTGAAACGAATTCGCCTTCTAATTCATACTCAAACTTTCCTGGTCGACAAATTTTCATCAAATGCTTATGTGCCTGACATGAAATTTTTGCTGCTTCGCGCATCAAAGATATTTCATGAGAATCCTTCCTAACCCGTAGCGATTCAATCATTGCATTAAAATCACTCCAGGTATCTGGCGTATGAGCTCCAGACTTGGCTTTTCCTCTGATACTATTTACCCAGGCTATCATGCGATTATCAAAAGTTTGGCATCGGCCCAAGGAATAATATATTTTATCTCGATCTTTCAGTAAACTGGGCAGAATTTCATCCAGTTTTGCAATTTCGAAGGCTTTGTCCGCCCCATAGTGTTTAATGGCATCTGCAATAGAAGTTCTGGGTCCCGTCCAAATTTCTTCCTCCGGATTGTTGCCGCGACAAAACAGAATATACTCTTCAGTATTGGAATCACTTTTTAAAAGCACCAACACAGCTTCTGGTTCACAAAATCCTGTTAAATAATAAAAATTGCTGTTTTGACGAAAGGGATATTCCGCATCAGCATTGCGATGTTGCAGTAATGCACCTGGCAGCACTGCGATGCTATTCGCTGTCATCCGTTTAAACAATCTTAATCTTCTGGAGTGACAAATTCTTGTCATTTCTAATGCCGATACACTCATTTTTCAATATTCTCCCTCAGTATTCTCACAATGTCAGCAGACATAGACCAATAGTGGCAGATGTTGGCAATATAGTTGCAATTTAGTAAAATAGCGAACTAAAAGCTTGAGCTATACTATTATTATTCATTGACCCCGCTTTAAAGTCACTCTATATTTTACTCAGCAAGCGTGCAATAATAAAGTAGGGCCTGAAACTTAAGGATTCTCTATTATGGCCAAATTAAAACGTGTCTCGGTTAAAATCTTAAATAAAGAATATGAGGTATCTTGTCCTCCAGATAAAGAGGATAGTCTTCAAGAAGCTGCATTTTATTTAGATCAGAAAATGTTTGAAATTCGGAAACAAGGTCGTGTGTTAAATCTCGAAAGAATTGCGATCATGGCTGCCTTGAATATTGCACATGAACTACTATCCAATCGACAGCAAAAGGAAATCTACGTACAATCGATTTCAGAACAAATAGAACAGCTGCAGAATCGCATTGATGATGTATTAATACCTTTCGAAAAAGACTATTATTAGGTCATGTTGAAATTCTACTATGCTGGCCGGAAATCATTGATTCCCTGCGCTCCGATGCTCATTTACTTCGTTATGTAAACTGCGCTTCGGTGCTCGGGTAATCAATGATTTCCGTCTCAGCCTAGCGAATTTCAACAGGCTCTATCGTAAAATTGGCATCTTACATCTTGCAAAACTCCAGTGTTTTATGATATCTTTACTTCATGGCAGGCCTCTCGCTTGTTCGCTTAAAGCAACCATGCTTCTTGAGCCGATAATTTTAGATAGGGGGCACTTCCCTGTTGCTGTTGCGCAAGTCTATCTTTGAGTAGAAAGCCTGATGCAACAAATTAGCTCCCACTTGAACCTCTGGGTTCAAGGGACTGTTGCAGTCGGCAGGTTTGAGGTTTGCCTCTTTTATTCCATTTCCATAAGAGAGGGAAGGAAACATAGCGACTTCATGACAAATAGAAATATTAGTGTAGATTCTCAATTCCCCCAGACCAAAAAAATTTTAAGAAAAGTTGCACGAGAAATTCGTAACAACATTTCTGAAGCCGATAAGCAAAAACACTCACTCAATATCAAGACCCTTTTAATAGAAAGTAAGGTGTTTGCTTCGAGCCAAACGGTGGCCGTATATTGGCCGCATCGCAATGAAGTCGATACGCGATCATTGATTGATTATGCTTTGGCGCAGGGTAAGCGCTGCTATCTGCCCGTGCTTGATCCCCTAAATACATCGGGGACTCTTATTTTTATGGAATATTTCGCTGGGGATCAATTAATTGCTAATAAGCATGGTATCATGGAACCTAAATGGGGCATTGATCAGCAATCTCGCAAAACGATCTCAGCGAATGAGCTCGATTTGGTTTTGCTCCCTATATTAGCCTTTGATGACGAGGGCCATAGACTTGGACAGGGTGCGGGACATTATGATCGAACTTTTGCATTTCTAAAGATGCGCGAGCAGAAGACAGACATTGTAAAAAAACCTTTTTTGCTTGGGTTAGGCTATGAAGCACAACACCTGGAAACCATACCCTTCGACGAATGGGATATTAATCTTGACGCTGTTGTTACTGAAAAAGGTATTTTAATAATTAGCCCTGAATGGGGAATGAAATAGGGTATGACCATGAATCAAGATGATTTAAAACAAGCCGTTGCAGCAGCCGCGCTAGATTATGTCGAAGAGCATTCTATTGTGGGGGTTGGAACTGGCAGCACCGTCAATTTTTTTGTTGAAGCACTTGCGAGCATCAAGCACGATATCGAAGGCGCTGTCGCGAGTTCTGTTGCAACAGAAAAAAGACTAAAAGACCATGGCATCCCAGTCATTGATTTTAACAGTGTTTCGAATTTAGAACTCTACGTCGATGGAGCTGATGCAGCCACAAAACAACGCGTTTTGGTGAAAGGTGGGGGAGGGGCTCTCACCCGAGAAAAAATTCTCGCCACGGCCGCAAAACAGTTTATTTGCATTTTGGATGAATCGAAACTGTGTGGTGTTTTAGGAGAATTTCCTATTCCGATTGAAGTCATTCCTATGGCAAGAAGCTTTGTAGCGCGCGAAATCGTGAAATTGAACGGCAATCCTGTTTATCGCGAAAATTTCATCACAGACAATGGCAATATTATTCTCGATGTTTATAATTGGGAACTTTTAGAACCTATGAAAATGGAAGTCGTATTAAATAATATTCCGGGTGTCGTTTCTAATGGCATATTTGCAGCTCGAATTCCTGAAATTCTATTAATTGCTACTCAAAGCGGCATGAAGGTTTTGGGTGCTAATCAGCTGCTGATTAATAAACTGCTCAAATAGTAGGGCCTGTTGACAATTCTACTATGTTGGCCATAAATCATTGATTTCTTGTGCTCCGTTGCTCATTTATTTCAATATAAACTGCGCTACGGTGCTCAGAAATCAATGATTTCTGGCTCAACCTAGCGACAAAACGGCAGGATAGCCGTTTTGGAAACGCTGAATAGCGGAGCCCTCCGGGCGAGTGCCATGGATGGCGCGAGTCAATTGTCAGGCCCTTGGCCTATCAGTTTGATTTTTAAGATAAATTTAAGGTGATATCTAACTAACAAATTTCATCTTTACAAGATTAGCCCATTTCGGGTATAATCAGAGCTATAAAAATTAGTTAGAACGTCAACCATAACTCGTGTAGTTACGTTTTTGACTTGCAAATTCTAGCTATAATATAGTATCCATTTAAAAAAGCAGTAAATAAGAGGTAAATTATATGTCCGAAGCAATTGCACCTAAAAAAGAGTTTGGTAAATGGCGTTCCTTTTTTTGGCCTATTCATAGTCATGAACTGAAAAAAGTCATTCCAATGTTCTTAATGTTCTTTTTCATTTCTTTTGTATACAGTGCCTTAAGAAATGTGAAGGACGCCTTAGTACTTACCGCGCCAGGTTCTGGAGCTGAAACACTCCTTTTCTTGAAAGTCTTCGGAGTTGTACCTGCCGCTATTATCTTAATGCTGATTTATGCAAAACTCAGTAATGTCTTAAGCAAGGAAAAATTATTCTATACCACGACCATGATATTCATAGGATATTTTTTACTTTTTGCTCTTGTCCTCTATCCCATGCGTGACTACATTCAGCCTTATGAACTCGCAGATCATTTAAGCGCAACTTTACCAGCTGGTTTAGGGGGCTTAATCGCGGCATTTAAAAATTGGACATTTTCACTCTTTTATATCTTTGCAGAACTTTGGGGCAGCTTCGTACTGTCATTATTGTTCTGGGGCTTTGCCAATGATACCACCAAAGTGACAGAAGCTAAGCGGTTTTATGCACTCTTTGGTTTAGGGGCAAACCTTGCACTTTACATAGCTGGTGATGCGATTCATATGGTGAATTCTATTGCTAAAGGCGCTCCAGCAGGTTCAGACACCTTGGGAATATCCTTAAATTATTTGATGGGCATGTCTATCATCGCAGGCATTATCGTGATGCTCATTTATCGTTGGATGAATAAAAATGTCTTATCAGATCCACGTTTCTATGATCCTTCAGAACAAACCAAGGTGAAGAAAGAGAAGCCTAAGATGTCTATTATCGACAGCTTCAAATTCTTATCAAAATCCCGATATATGCTCTATATCGCTTTACTCGTACTTTCCTATAACATTATCATCAACTTGGTTGAGATAACCTGGAAATCCCAATTAAAACTGCAATACCCAACACCAGGAGAATTGTTGGTGTTCAATGCTTGGTATCAAAAAGGGACTTCTATTGTGACCATCTTGATGATGCTTTTTGTCACTGGTAACGTCATGCGACGCTTTGGATGGGCGGTAGCTGCATATATCACACCTGTGGTATTGCTGATAACCGGTATTGGATTCTTTACCTTCGTTATATTTAAAGATGCATTGTCGCCCTATGTTGTTGCCTTAGGTGTGACACCGCTTATGTTTGCAGTGATATTTGGTACCATCCAAAACATCATGACTAAAGCCTCTAAGTATGCGCTTTTTGATCCTACCAAGGAAATGGCGTATATTCCGCTGGATCAGGAATCTAAAGTGAAGGGTAAAGCAGCCATTGATACAGTGGGCGCTCGTTTAGGAAAAGCGGGTGGTTCAGGAGTCCAATTGGGTCTCATCGCCATCTTTGGTTCCTTGTCTGTGGTGACACCACATATCGCGGTTATCATGCTTGTCATTATCTCCGTGTGGATGTGGGCTATCAAAGGCTTGAACGAAACAGAGTTTAAGAAAGTGGAACAGAAAGGAGCTTAAAACAAAACTTAAGTCTAGAAACAAGAAGATAATCAACTTATCTATTTGTATCTAGAAGTCGAAAAAAAGGGGGCATATACGCCCCCTTTTTTTTCTGGGAAAAAACCTTATGAAGTGGTAAAATTGCTTCTGAAAGACTTCGTTCGAGGTACTTCGTAACTGTCGTGGGTTAGTTTATTTTTAAAATTAGTTAAATAACCAGGAGTTTTTATATATGAGTCTGCCAAAACCTGAAACCAAGAAATTATTAGAAGTCTATGCACATATTGATGAAAATGGACAATACCATTTTTTAACATTGCCAGATGAACAAATTGACGAAGAAGATTTACGAGAACCAGGGAGAGATTGGTTTAAAGGAAATCGCTTGGCACCAGCAGGTTTTCGTGATATTGAAGAATACGATTTCAATAACAAAATTTGGAAAGAGCAAGGAAAGCGAAGCACTGCTCGAAGTTTAAGGAAAGGAAAGCATTACGAAAATATTAATCATTGCAAAGATAGTGATCAAAGAAAGTTATATTCTGATACAGAATATCATGCACGTGCTTGGATTCAAGCAAGAGCCTCTGAGACCTATGAAGAATCCGTTTTTAATCCAGCAACACAGAAAATTGGAGGTCCTATTGGGAAACCCTTAACAATCGTATTGGTTGATTTGAATAAAAAGCCGGAGGATCCTAATTTTGTTGTCGGTGAACTCTTTTTACCCTGGCAGCGATCTTTTTGGCCAGATTGGCACAAAGGCAGCAATTTAAAAACTGTCAATGCGCTAGAATACATTCACAATAAAGATCTGGTAGATACCAAAAGAGCATTGGAAGCGATTGAACAGCTGAGTAAGGTAGGAATTGATATTGAGAAATTGAAGCGCGGCGATGAACAGTGCGAGATGGCAGCTAGGATGCAATTGGAGATATGGAGACGTGAAGCTTTAAGCTCATCTAAGCTCGAGAAAGAGGCAGATTCGAGCCACTCTGGAATTTTGAAACTTGAATTGGACAAGCAAGCGCGGACTTCGGAAAAAGCTGCAGAATTTACCCCGCTTCGGTCTGCTGCGCAGTCTGCGACAGCGACAGCATCTGGTTCAGATCAAAATCCTGAAGTACGGATAGAGGTGGACACTGCTCTTGCTGATAAAGACGTTCGTGAAGCTAGGAAGACAGATCCAAAAGCAAAAGACAGATAATAACAATTGGATTCCCGCCTCTAGCTGGAATCCAAAAAAATCGGGTTCTTGCATTTTAATTTACCCATTGCATTAATTATTATAATTTTGGAGTAGTAATATGAGCGCACCTAAAAACTTAATGGATGCTCTTCGATTTATGAACACAACACCTGAAAGATTACAGGGTGTTTTGAGTATCATGGAAACATTTCAAAAAGATCCCGGAGCCTGTCTCTGCCACGGAGCGTCAATAGGTGATATCAATAGCATAAAGATTATGTTAGCGAGAGTATCTCCAGATACCTGCGGCATAGAATCACCGCTCTCAACCCCTTTAATGAAGGCTGCTTACTATGGTCACACAGAAGCAGTGAAGTTATTACTTTCTAGAGGCGCACAACCTAATTTGAAAAGTAGTGCAGGGTGGACAGCTTTACACTATGCACTTAAACCTATCGCCACAGATGGCCCGTATTTACAAATATTATCAGATACTGATTTAAAAAAATCTAAAGAGATAGCGCTACTGTTGCTAAAAAATAAAGCAGATCCGAATATCATCGGTACAGAAGAAAGTGTGCATCCTTTGAAATTGGCTGCAGAATTTGGCGACCTTGAAATGGTGCAATTATTGGTTAAATATGGTGCAAAGGAAATCACGGACGACAATCATCTCAACGGTGCAAGCCATATCGCATTAATGAAAAAAAAGCCTGATATTTTGAAATATTTTGTGACTCAACCAGAATTTTCCATCGATGCGAAGCTTAGAACAGTTCCTGCTGAAGAAGGTATCAGCTTATTACATTTAGCTGTTCTCAAAGAGGAGATGGCTGTTGCAGAAATTTTGATAAAGCAAGGTGCCGATCCGAATGATATTCCTTTAGGACTGGTAATATCGCGAGGCGATTTGCCGATGTTCAAAATTCTGTGTGTTTCAAAAAAATTTAATGTCAAGAGACTGACGGGTGAGACTTTCCCTGCAAATGCTGCCGCACAGATGGGTCGGATCGCTATGCTCAAATTCCTTGTGCAAGCAGGGGCTCTTCAGAACGAAGTAGACGAGAAGGGCAATACAGCGCTCATGTGTGCCGCACGGAATGGAAAAATGGAATGTGTTGAATTTTTATTAGCAAACAGAGCTGATGTCAATAAAAATACCAAACTCGGTAATGCCTTGCAGGCTGCTGTTGTCGGCGGCCATATCGAAATCGCAGCGAGATTGTTAAAAGCAAAAGCAGATGTTAATGCAGTGGTCAAGAGAGAGAAGATCAGTGATGACAGAAAAATCTATTGGTACCATACAGCCTTAGGCATAGCTGTGGAATCTCAAAATATCCCAATGACAGTTCTTTTGTTACAGGCAGGGGCTGCAGTGGACATCCCTGTCTATGAGTCAGAAGGTGAATGCTTAGGTAATGTTTTCGATTTGGCCGTGCACTCAAAAAATATTGCATTGATGAAGACATTGTTAAATTCCCAGCAAGCAAGGGAAGTAGAAGCAGAAAAATTAGCAAAAATGAAGATCAGCGCCTTAAAAATTGCGGTTGCGGTAAATCATCTTGAATATTTTGATATGCTGGCTGAAGGGGTCAATCTCAATTTATTGGTTGAAGACGAATTCAGTATTTTGCTGATGGCCTGTAGATTTGGCAATACAGACGCCGTCAGAAAATTACTGATTAGAAAGGTAAATGTCACACAAGTTTCCAGAGAAGGATATACCCCATTAATGTCGGCCACTTTAAGAGGACATGCCGAAATCGTAGGCTTATTGCTTGAAGCCGGCGCTTTTGCGCATATTAATGATCAAGATTCCAGGGGTGAAACAGCCTTGATGCGCGCTTGTTCAAAAGGACATTTAGACTGCGCCGAATTATTATTAAGTGCTGGTGCTTCAGTTGATATAAAGGACCAAGAAGGAGACACTGCTCTTCACTGGGCAGCCTTCCATAATCAATCTGCAATTATACAATTACTGGCCAGAAGAACAAAACTTGATCTCGAAGCCAGAAATAATGCTGGCAATACTGCTATTGAAGTGACGACTGATCCTAAAACCATTCAGCAACTTCGCTCTCTAGGCGCAAAAGCAGAGGCAATGAGAGTTCGAGCAGAGCTATGTTTTTATTTAACATTTTTGAACGATGTTGATCGCATCCGCGAACTTTTAGAGATGGTTAATGTTAATCAGGGATTCAATCCTGAAGAAACTTCTCCGCCCTTCTTTATTTTGTCGAATTTTCGTAATCTTGATATTAGAGTGTTGGTTCTAAAAAATAAGCTATACCATGATTACCCAGAAATTATCAGAAGCAAGATCGATAAATTTGCTGATCTCTTATTAAAAACTTGCAAAGTTTTTTTCTTTGCAACAGATGGTTCTCTCTGTATTTCCATTATTATCAAGAAGGTGGCCTATGAACTTACACTTTCGAAAGCAGGCATTCAAGCATTCTTGGTTGAGAAAGAAATCTCAGAACCGGGTTTTGCAAAACTACTTCAACAGAGATCAGAAGAAGGTAGGGCTCTAGAAGAGGAAAGAAAACTCAAGAACCTTAAGGAAGATGCCTTAGCACAGTTGTTGACTGAAATCAGAAAAGTACAAAAAGATTGGGAAGTTTTAGACGGCTTGGCATTACTTGCGAAGCAGCATTTAGGATCTGATAAAGAAACCACATTGCTACGCAAAAACTGCAAAGTGCAGTTAGAAAGGATAGTTACTGAGCGAAAAAAATTAAAGGAAGATTTGGCTTCCAATGAAGAAGCGAGAATTAAAGTTGCGATTCAACGCATAAGAGATCTGGGTACCCTACAGGAAGAAAATATAACAAAAAAATTGAGTATACTAAAATCTACTATTGCAAATATTGCTGCAGGCATTCCCGGTATTCAAAGTCAATCAACTGCTCGGGATAAGCGAGAAAAGAAAAAGCAACAGAAGACTAAGAAAAAAGGGCAGGCAGCAAAGCAAGGACACGGAATTTTAGATAAAAATCAGATCCAAAAACTCAAAAATGAAGGAATTGATGATAAAAAAATAGTAAACGAAACTTTGGTTCAATCAAGATCCGAAGTCTCTGAAACAGAGAAGCAGGCTAAGAACATCGCCGCAGAGTTGGAGAGAGAGCAAGAGCAAGTTGCTTTGCGAACGGATGTGAAACCTTTGGGAACACCCAAAATTTTAACCGAATCAGAGTTGCCCCAGTTATCTTCGAAGTATTTTGAACAGTCTGATTCTATCATGGCACACGATCCTTTGAGACCTCGGCATCATACCTTAGGTCGGGCATCGGATGTGCTTGGGGTATTAAATCGGCATCATGCTAAAGAGGGAAGGGCGACTTTAAGTGAAACGGTAGCAAATTTATCTGATCTTTCTTTAGGGGCGCATCCACCTGAACGTGGTGATAAACAAGGCGATAAACCAGGCAATAAATCAGGCGATAAACCAGCCCTTAACGCTATGGAACTCTTGATTGACATTAACAGCAGCAAAGGAGCCTTGGCGCAAGCCTTTGAAACACGCAGAGGATTAAAAGAAGAGTGGCCTGCTCGTATACGCACCATACTATTTAAAAATGAAGATGGGGTGCGAAAAATATTGGATGAGAGCCAAGTGGATGAGCGAAGTTTCATTAAAATTGTTTGTGATATTTGCGAGAAAATGACCAAAATCTCTGAAGAGAATTTACGTAAGAATCAAGGGAAATTGTCCCTGAAAGATATCGATGTGCCATTAAAAATTGCAGTTTCAGATCAAACTGTACCAGGAATTTTAGAAAGTTTGCATGCTATTGATATTCCACCTTTCGAGATCAAGCGCGCAGATGAAATGATCAAAAAATCCTTAGATGAACTTGCTGGTTTTGAGAAATATATTCAAGAACACCGTGAACAAGGCAAAGCAGAAGAACTTACCCAAAATCCAAATTTTTATATGGCGGTTGGTTGGAGTTTGCAACGCTTATGTACCTATTGGAAAGAGATTCAAGATAATGAAGCAAGCGCGCGTTCGAAATATGCTGCGCATCTTAGTAAAAGCCGCTATGGAAAATACTTGCCCACCTTTGGACAATGTTATCGGCATCATGATCAAGCATGGAAGCCAGCGGTTCGAAATTTTGTTCAGGATTGCTTGCGAGTTCCAATGATGAAAAAAGATGCTATTTTGAAGATGAAGGATGAAGTCAAAAATCTCAGACAAGGTAGCGGCGGTGGCGTTGGTGCTGCCGCAGGTTATACACCTGCTTATTCCGTTAGAATTTCAGATTCAATTTCCGATGCTCTGAGAATATCACAAGTTCCTTCTATGTCTATACCGAAAACTGTTTAAGTTTCCAGTTGTTTTCATTTGATTTAGATTAAATTCAGTGATTTATTATTCTTACAATTTATTGCTTATTCTATTTACCACGTTCTATTTACCAGGAAACTTTAATAAAACAATTTGGTCAAAATCTAGTAACACAATATTGAATTGTTTTTTTAATTGTCCATTAATTTCTTATACACAATAAATGTTTCTACAAAGTACACAACAACAAACAAAAGGAGGAGAACATGTCAGTACATTACGAGCAGGTTCCCGAAAAAATAGATGACCACCCAGTACCTGGTAGGCAATTTTTAATTGAGGTTGCTAGACAAATGAGCGAGATTTCAAAGGTAAAACATAATACCAGAATTGAAGCTGCAATAAGAGATCCTTCTTTTGCGAGCAAATTGGTACAACATAGAACATCAGATAAAATAAAAGCGTATGAAGAGATCCATAATTTAATTATCAAATATACTGGAACAAGTACATATTTTTCCTTTGATTCCAAACATAATCCAATCGTTATAGGAAAATCTGATACAAATTGGAAGGAATTAATTGATGAGATTGTTAAAGTTGTTGAAAAAAATAAAGATCTATTTTCACAGAAAACGACTAGTGATCTCAGTATTGATCCGATAATACTGGCTTCACAAGCGTTAAATCGTTCTCTACAAAATATTGCGACAAAATATTCTACTCTAGATAAGAAGCCATTTGTAGATGCTGGCGTGCTCGAAGTTGATGCTGTGCGTGGAAAAGATAAACCCTCTCGCCTTTAATTAAGACCATCTCTATCGGATAATTAAGACATCTCTATCGGATCCACATCAACATTCCACTTAATTTTTCCAGACAATGGATGTGCGGCAGCATGTACGACAAGCTTTTTCAAGTTTTTTTGCAGCAATGAACGTTCACTGGATTGCAATAATAGTTGTGCCCGATACAGGCCGGCGCGTTTTTCCATTAAAGCGGGCACTGGGCCCATGATGTGAAAATTCGCTAAAGTAAAAGTATTTGGCGTATTGTGAAGGAATTTCTTTAAATCCTTCAAAAAACTGAATGCATACTCATTTTTCTTTGACTCAACCCGAATCAATGCTTGATGGCTAAACGGCGGCAAATTGCAGTTAAGACGTTCAGAAAGCAGAGATTCTGCAAAATGATGGTAGCCCTTATCCAGCAGAGTATTCAGCAAGGGATGCTCAGGATGGCAAGTTTGCAAAATACAGGTGCCAAGGCGAGCCGCACGCCCTGCGCGACCCGCAACTTGAGTTAATAATTGTCCTAATTTTTCAAGACTCCTAAAATCGCTGCTGAAAAGAGCATTGTCTATATCAAGCACCGCTACCAGAGTAACATTTGGAAAATGATGACCTTTGGCAATCATTTGGGTGCCAAGCAAAATGTGTGCCTCGCCTTTTGTGACACGATCGACTGCTTCTTTGAGGGTGCCTTTTCGTCGTGTGGTGTCTCTATCGATACGCACGATGGATTGATCTGGAAAATTTCGCTGCAAGGCGGCTTCTAATCGTTCTGTTCCAAAACCGAGTGCTTGCAAATTAAGACTATTGCAAGTGGGGCACTTATCATAGACAGGAATGCTGGTTTCGCAATGATGACACATCAAGCGTTTTGGCTTGGCATGCAAGGTAAGGTGTGCATCGCACTGCTTACATGCCGATATGCCGCCACAATCATAGCACATCAAGACTGGCGCAAAGCCGCGTCGATTCAAAAACAGCAGAACTTGGCTGCCTGCATCAATATGATGTTTCATTTCATGGATTAACTTTGCAGATAAACCTTCATCTAATTTCCGATGTCTGATATCTAATACGCGAACCTCTGGCGGCTTTGCAATCCCAGCTCTTTTTGACAGGCGCAGATATTGATAGCGTCCGCTCCTGGCTTTATTGAGTGTTTCGAGGGAAGGAGTCGCCGATCCAAGCACCACCGGGCATTGTTCTAGGCTGCCTCGCAGTACCAGGAGATCTCTCGCATTATATCGAAAGCTATCCTGCTGTTGTTTGAAAGAATTGTCATGTTCTTCATCAATGATGAAAATACCCGGATTTTTAAGCGGCACAAAGCTTGCCGATCGCGTTCCAATCACAATGGCTGCACTGCCATTTCGAGCCTCATTCCAGGCATTAAAACGCTTTTTTTCTGAAATGGAGGAATGTAGGACTGCTATCTTGACCTTAAAACGTTTGGTAAAGCGTTCCTCAAAGCGCTCGAGCATTTGCGGTGTGAGGCCAATTTCTGGGACTAAAACTAAGGCTTGCTTATTTTGGAGCAGGACTTGCTCGATCGCATGCATGTAGACTTCTGTTTTGCCGCTGCCTGTGACACCATCCAATAGAAAAGTATTGAATTTACCAATGCTTTTGCAAATGGTCTCTGTTGCAGCCTGCTGCTCAGAATTTAAGTCTGTTGTTAAGTCTGTATTTAACGCTGTATTTAAATCTGAATTTAAATTTGTATTTAAGCTTGTGTTTAAAACTTCATTTAAGTTTGCGTTTATACTCGCATTTATGCCGGCATTTAAGTTTGAATTTTGCTCTGAAACAATTTTATTTCCTTTTCTTAGCCATACAGGCAAAGCAAAACTATAAACCTCACCTAAGGCACAGTGGTAATATTGGCTGGCAAAATGGATGAGTTTTTGAATAGTTTCAGGAAACAGCGGACTGTCATCCAATACCTCATGAATTGCCTTCAATTTGGTATCGGAAATGGGAGAGTCTGTGGTTATTTCGGAAATGATTCCAATTCTTTCAGAACGTCCGAAAGGAATGCGAACCCGCATGCCAGGTTGAAAAGATATGCCAGGTTGCAGCGATGATTTGGCAGCATCCCATCCTATGGGCGGCAAATAATCAAACAGTCGGAATAGATGCGTTGGAACTGCAACACGTAAGATACAGCGGTCGTTGCTCATAAGAACCAAACGAACCGCTTAATCTTCTACTTCAAACTCATGACTGGTATATTCGCGTGGTTTTTTATCTTTGACTTTGAGTTCTTTGTGATCTTTATGATCTTTGTTTCGAGAGCTTGCGTCGGCACGTGCCTCACTTCGAGTGGGTGCCGGTGTTTCGATTCTAATGGTAATGGGTGTGTCATCTTCCACTTCATCAAAATCCTTATCTAATTTCATCTCTCGCTCACGATCTCTATATGGGTACGAGGAATTGCCAAAACCTGATCCCTGCCGTTGATTCGGGTAATCACGTCCACGACCGCCCTGATAATTTGAGTAGTCTCTGCCTTGGCCCGGATAGCCCCCAGAGCCTCCAGGAGGGTAGTCTCGATTGGGGTTTTGGTAATGTTGTGAATGCGCATAATCGCGATTACGACCGCCGCCACCACCGTATGGACCATTGGAATATTCGCCTCTGCTTCGAGGATAGGATCCAGAATGCTCTCGGCCTCGATAGGGGTAAGAGGAATTTTGGTGTGATGATCCTGAATAGTTGCCGTGGTAACTGTCTCTGCCGCGTTCTCGATAACCAGAAGGCGGATAATCAGAAGGGCCATTTCTATAATCTGAATTACCAAAATCTCTGCTCTGATAATGATCGCGACTGGGATAAGGATCTCTGTTTGAATGAGGTTCACGACCCGGATAGGGATCTCTATTGGAATAATTCTCCCTCGGCATCTGAGGCTCTCTGGGATAGAATTCGCGGTTGGAATCACGAGAAATATGATCTCTTGAATAGTGATCTCGGGCAGAAGATTGATTTGGATAATGATTTGAAGATGCCTGATATTGAGGCGGGAACTGACCGTATCTTTCACCGCGGGGATTGAAATTTTCACGGCCGTCTGGTGTTCGTCCAAAAGAGCGTCTTAGGAATCGAACAGAACGTCGTTCATTTTGTTCATCAAATGATCCTAAATCATTTTGTTGGAAGTGATTTGAAGGATAGTCGAAAGCAGCTTGTTGCTCTCGCAAGAATTTGCTTTCTTCAGATTCTTCAAAGAGCTGTAGTGCTTCATCGGTGCTTCTGCGGCGCGTGGAAAGTCCTTTAACGGTAACGGTCTTTTCAAAACGACCTTGACGAATTTGCAGCAACGCACCCACTTCAATTTCACGGCTTGGTTTTGAACGTTCCCCATTATAAAAAACTTTTCCTGCTTCAACAGCAGCGCGTGCAAGAGCACGTGTTTTAAAGAAACGAGCAGCCCAAAGCCATTTATCGAGTCGTACTTTTAATGTTCGTTCAGAACCAGCCTCTCCGGAGTCTCCATCAGATTCATCGTTACTGTCTTCGAACTCAAAATTTTCTTGGTCGTTATTTTTATCGTCTTCGAAGGTAAAGCTTGGTTCATTTGGATACTACTATAAATTTAAATTCCTGTTCCATAGGTCGCTTATACCCTTGTATATAAAAAAACTATTAAAAACTATATAAAATCAATTTAAGGTAAAACATGATACCTTATATTTTAGCCATTGTCAGGTGTTATTTTGATAAATTTCGAAGATTCTTTGATTTTGATAGTGTTTTTGGGCTTTTTCTCGTCAAATTGAATCGTTTGCAACATGGTGTATCTCCTCGTTAATTTAAATTTTCAATAAATAATTTTGAATGGTAACTTAAAATTGAATGACATAATTAATGACAAAAAATGACTAAGATGAACCCCAGTTTCCCCAATTTCGCAATATCCCAATAAATCCGCTTGTATACTTGTATCTAAGCTTGTGATTAATGTATGTCATTAAACTTAATAATTATATTGTAATGATATTTTTTAGAATTTCAAGTTTTTTGAAAATGCGATAAATAATATAAAATAAACAAATGAAACAAATGCAAACAGACTACTCAACTTGGATCCCCAAAATTATTGACATTGCAGAGCGAGCATCTGCTGCCATTGCGCAAATTTTTGAACGTAATACTTATCAAATTAAAACCAAACTGGATAAAAGTCCGGTAACAGAAGCAGATTTGCTTTCACAAGAAATCATTCAAGAAGGTTTGTTCTCGCTTGATCCCAATATCCCAATGATTTCCGAAGAAATTGCGGAAGTTCCTTTCGAAACCAGGAAACAATGGCCGCGATTTTGGTTGGTGGATCCCTTGGATGGGACCAGAGAATTCATTCGTGGCAGCAAAGAATTTACCATCAATATTGCTTTGATAGAAGCAAATGAACCTGTACTGGGTGTCGTTGCAGTGCCTATGTTTAGGCATGTCTATTGGTCAGTGAAAAAGAAACATAATAATTATCATCATAATCATGATGATAATTATGAGAGAGCTGCATATTTTAGGGATGAAAACGGGGTCCTAGGGCAAATACACAGTCGAGCTAAAATCGAATTCCCAATAAGAATTGCTTTGAGCCAAACAACGTTGGAACGATTTGAACAAGCGGTTGCACAGGGGATTGCAAAGGAGGTCGCACAGGACGTCGTGCAGGAATTTGCAAAGAAAGTCGCACAGGAGGTCGCACAGGGGGATTCCAAAGATATTAATATCGATAGCGTGGATAACGCGAATAGTGCGAAATTGAAACATTTTTATGAGCTTAATGACTTACTAAAGCGAATACAGAGTTATGAATTAAAGTTTATCGGGAGTGCTTTAAAAATATGCTTAGTTGCTCGGGGTGACATTGATTTATATCCACGATTTGGAAAAACTGGAGAATGGGATACTGCTGCCGGACAATGTATCCTGGAAGCCGCGGGTGGAAGGCTCGTCGATACATCTGGTCGAGCTCTGAAATACAATGAAAGACCCACTCTCATAAACCCGCCATTTTATGCCGTTAATTGTGTTGATTTGCTTTCTTATATTGTGGATAAGTAGCTTTGATTTTTTGAAACTTAACATAAGTACGCAGTTAAACTCGATTTAAAAAAATGAGATCGAAAATAAGAAAATATTTAGCTTGATTTTCTGACTTGTTGATAAAGCTGTGAACAATTTGCAGATTCAAAAAATTGTTCTAAACTTTAAAAGATTAGGCCACGGTGCAATTTAATTTGTAACTAATTGATAATTATATATTATTTTTCATTGCTCGAATAACAAAAAGTTTTTTTAGGGACTAACATGGGTTGTGTAACAAGGGATAAGGATCTTAACTTAAGTTGTGCATAAGTAATAATTAATGCCTTAAAGTAAAATGACTAATGTTTTATTAAGTTAATTGCCATTGATTAAATACTGACCTATAAAAAAATAATATTGTTCAAAAACCTGTGGATAACTCTGTGAACAACTTCTATATTATCTTAGCTATTTAATAACTTTTGTATATCAGTAGCGATATCCTGTGGTTTGAGTGGTGGACTGAAGATAGCCTGCAAACGACCTAGTGGGTTTATGAGCAGGACAGCTGCGCTATGATCGATAACTTTTTTTCCATTGGCATTTGGCTTTGGATCAGTCCAACTGTGCACTCTGCAACTTTCAGCTAATTTACTCATCTCACTTTCACTGCCGGTAAGACCGGTAAACTCTGGATTAAATCGATTGAGTAGTTCTTGTAATTTTGCTCCTTCATCGCGACCAGGATTCAGGCTTGCAAAAATAAAGCGAGGTTTATTCTTAAAGTCTTGTTTTGAAAATATTTGATAAATCTCCGAGATAAGAGTAAGAGATCTGGGACAAATGTCAGGACAATCTGCGTATCCAAAATACAGCAAGGTCCAATGGCCTTTGAGAGATTGGAGATTGAAAGGCCTATTCATAGTATCCTGCAGGGAAAAATCTGCAATGAGACTTCCGGGGCGGAGCACGGTGGCTTGTGCAAATTCCAGAGTTTCAATTCGAGTGGTTGCTTCAGGCTTTTTTACACCACACCAGGCAGGGGAACTGATAAAAAGTGAAGTTGTCATCATGCCGATTGTTAAAAAGATAAACATTCTGTTTGTTACAAAGGTCATCATTTTGTGTCTCATTCTATGTCTCATGTTAACTTTCCTAAAATGTAAATTTGCCTGTTGAAACTATAATCGTAAAACCATTCTATCCCAAATCCAGCCAGAGAGTTACCTACAATCTATAATAATGATCAATCAGCAATGCTGCAAATAATAGCAGCAAATACAAAATTGAAAAACTGAAAGTTTTAAAAGCAGTTTTTTTAAACAGGCGCAAGTCATTTGCGGCTAATTCTTCATCTGGTTCCTTATCTAAATCTGATTTTTTATCTAATTCTCTATCTAATGCTAATGCATTCGATTTCAAGCATCGCTGGTAGCTAAAGGATAGACGTACACATTGCAGCAGAAAAAGAAACCCTAAAATAATGGCGGATATCAAATATAATACACCAGACATGGCGGTGATATAAGGCAGCAAAGTAATTACAATCAAAAGAATGGTGTACAAAATTATGCATGTGATTGTGAAAGAAATCCCATGCGTCACTGGAAGCATTGGGATTTTGGCATTTTTATAATCTTCGTTTCTGTAAATCGCCAAAGCCCAAAAGTGGGGTGGAGTCCATATAAAGATGATAAGAACGAGCAGTAAAGCATGCGCATGTATTTCATTGGATACAGCAGCCCAACCGAGAAGCGGCGGCATCGCGCCAGCTGCACCCCCAATCACAATATTTTGAGGTGTAGCACGTTTTAAGTACATCGTGTAGATGACAGCATAACCCAGAAGGGTTAAAAAACTTAAAACTGCTGTCAGTACATTGACGAAGAGAGATAAAATAGTGAGCCCGCAAATACCTAGAAATACGGCGAATATCACAGCATTTTTACCTGAGATTCGACCGGAAGCAATCGGTCTTTGTGCAGTGCGGCTCATTTTTGCATCGATGGAAGAATCGACCAGATGATTGATGACAGCTGCAGAGGCAGCTGCTAAAGCAATTCCAAGGGTGCCGCATACGAATACTTGCAATGCTTGCCATGAAATAAATTGCAGGGATTGTGAAGATTGCATGGCATGTGGAGATTGCATGGATTGTGATGGATGAAAGCCAAGCAACATACCAATGATACTGGTAACGAGCATAACCGCAACAACTTTGGGTTTACAGAGTGTGTAGTAATCGCGGAAATCACGCAAAAGTGAGTCACGAAAAAATGAATCACGCAAAAGTGAATGAAGAGGCAATTCTATCTCCGTATCTCCGTTGCTTACCGTCCGTTGCTTACCCTTTGGCCCTATCTCCGCCGAGGATGAGACTGCAGATAATAATTTAAAGTCACTAGTGCGAGCAGTAAAAGCGCAGCGACAGCATTATGCGCAATAGCAATTGTGATTGGCAATTGCGCTAAAACATTGGTGACACCCAAAAGGATTTGGATGGTAAGCAGCACTGCAATCGCAACACTCAAAGCCCGTATTGCAAAGCATCTTGCTCGCGCAAAAACTTGAAATGCAAGCCAACCAATCACTAAGGCAGTAATCAATGCGCCCAGACGATGTACCATGTGAATGGTGACACGTGCAGAACTGTCGAGAGGCTCTCCAGGACCACCCCCGATACCGACACCGGCATTGGTTAAATCAAATGCTTTCAGAAAATTCAATTGCGGCAATAATTGCCCTTGGCAATAGGGGAAATCGGTGCAGATTAAGGCGGCATAGTTAGCACTGGTCCAGCCTCCCAAAAATAGCTGTACTGCAAGAATTACCAATCCAAAAATGGCAAAGCCTCGTAGATCAAGAAGATTATCAGACAGGGCATTTGGCAGTTGAACCGGCTTTAATTTTAAGGTGAGCCACCAGAGGAGAGAAAGTGTTGTGAGACCTCCTAAAAGATGCGCTACCACAACTAATGGAAAGAGTTTTAAGGTGACTGTCCACATCCCTAAAAGTGCCTGGAACACAACCAAAATAACTAAAGTTAAAGGCAGCATTAAGGGTTGATCTGGATAACGGCGGTTTCGAAGAGCGAGCACGCTCAATGCAAAAATAACCATTCCCAGTAATCCTGCCACATATCTGTGTGTCATTTCAGTCCAGGCTTTGGTTGAATTGATAATTTGATTCACGTTGTCGGCAGATTTTGGAACGGTGATTTGACCATAACATCCTGGCCAATCCGGACAACCCAATCCTGCATCTGTTAAGCGGGTATAGGCGCCGAGAATAACGACGCTGAATGCAAGTAGTGTTGCAAACAAGGCAAGCCGATATAATTGACGTTGATAATAGAGTCTGCGTTTATCTGGTATTTGCATGGGAAAACCTCACTAAACGTCGGATGTCTTCTAAAAGGCCCTTTGGGTGCTGCTCCAAAATATCCTGCGAATAATACATAATCATGAAGCCTTGTGGGTCGACTATCCAAGCGGAATTTGCGGTAAGTGTTGTTGAAAGATCTATTGGCACGCTGCGGAGCAGTAAGCGATGTTGATCTTTTCCTAAAGAAATCTGAATATTTCGCAATAATTCCTTTTGCTTCTGACAGGCTGCATCACAACTTGTTGGCGCAATGTACAGAAGCTGCCAGTGTCCTTGGAATTGTTCGTTGGACAGGCCATAAGCCTCTATAGACTTTGCCTCAGTTTGCAATTCCCCAGTATTCATTGTTTTAAATTGAAAATGCTCACGTTGCTGGTAAAGAAAATTTGCCAAAATTGGGGGTCCTGCAAATACCAGAATGAGAGCGGATGCAGTGAGTAGCCATCGCTTTCGAAGGTTAAAATATGAATTTGTAAAGTTAACTGAGTTAATGTTTTGCATTTCCTGACTTCTAATCTTTAAATATCAAATATCTATCTCAATAAATCTCAATTTTAATGAATTTCCCAATCTCGATTAATCACCACGTTTTTCCCGCGGAAGGGGGAATCTTTGTTAATAGCAATGTGGTAATAAGTATTAAACTAAACTTTCCTTGTCCCTAGGGCCTGTTGACAATTCTACTATGTTGGCCATAAATCATTGATTTCTTGTGCTCTGTTGCTCATTTATTTCAATATAAACTGCGCTACGGTGCTCAGAAATCAATGATTTCTGGCTCAACCTAGCGAATTGTCAACAGGCCCTAGTGCCGGCCCTCGTGTTTATCACTAAATAATAAATTAAACATGCCAATGCTATGCTAAACCATTGTACCGCATATCCGAGATGACGGCTAATATTTTGGCTAAAATCAATGGGTAAGACGTCAAATGCGTAGGGACTTTCTTTCGGCAATTGCACTAAAATTGGTAATAATAAGTTTGATACTATACCTGATAATTCTTTAAAATCAATATTTTGAATTAAAAATGCCTGAGGAGACTGAGATGAATCCACTGATGAGTCCTGTGATGAATCTTGTTCGGATAAATCGAATCTGGGTAAATTTGATAGGTCAATCGATGAGTTTGAATTCAAAATAATACCGTGACTGGGTCGATTGATCATTCCAGTTAAAGTGATTTCTCCTAAAATTGGCTCTATTTTCGGTAAATTCCTTCGATAATGATTAATTTTTTCATCTTGTACCATGTCCATTTCTTTCTGCATCACTTGTGCCTTGTATGCAGTATCCAGCTGATCGTTCACATGCTGCTTTTGTGAAGTTTCCCGTTTTATGGTGTGCATTCGGTTATCAGTTCTAGGAATCCAACCACGGTTAACTAATATCAAGGATTCAAATTCACTATTCTCAATTTGAAAAGCAGTGAGAACAGCATACCCAACTCGGCCATTAAAGATTTGGTTATCTAACAAAAAGTTAATCTGATTTAAAAATCGACCCCTAACTTGTATTTTTTGGTAACGATAGTTGTTTGAGTTAGTGGTTTCAAAAAAACTTGCAGTTCCCTTTTTATTTAGAATTTCTTTCTCAATACTATGATCAAAAATAAGAGGTGCCTGGCTGCTATAGAGTTCAATCTTATCCTGCATCGCCTTTTTTTCTTCCATGCGATGCAGTTGCCAAAATCCGAGGTAGACGAAAACGGGTAAGAGCAGTAAAGTGATAACTGTTGAGATTAATCCCGGACTAAATGTCAAAATTTTTGACCTACATCTGAAGCTTATCATGAAATCAACCATAGTTTTCATCGTCATTATCGCATTAATACTTCTTATTCTATCAAGCTTGGCGAGCGGTTTGTATTATTTATTGCATGATCAGGGCAAGTCCCGTCGAGTCGTTCGGGCATTGACCGTTCGAATCGTCCTATCCCTCATTTTGTTTTTTGCTTTATTCATCGCTTTTGCTTTGGGGTGGATTGAGCCGCATTCTGTATTCATGCAACATCATTAGTTTATTTTAGCATTTTGGGTTAGAATGTCACTAGATCTTTTGAGCGGAAAGCTAGAAACTAATTAAATGAGTACAGAAATATTTTTAGCTCATATTGCAAACGCGGATTTTAAAAGTGCTCGAGAAGTACTTTGTACTGGTACTGTCAATATTAAATATAAAGATCCTTCAGGGAATACAATTTTACACTTGATGATCAATGGTTTGGTAGCCAAATTAAAGGAAATTTGGCAATATTTCACCAGACGTTCTTATCCGATAGATAGGTTAGTCGAACCCAGAAAGGTAACAGAGCAATGTGCAGAGGAATTTTATAAAGTAGTTGAGATTCTTTTAGAACTTGGGTTTAATTACGATGAAAGAAATAATAGTAACATCACTCCGGTTGAACTACTAAACGGCGTATCAATATCCTTTTGCGACCCAACTCCAGCAGAAATCCAAAAAGAACTCATCATAAAATTTGAGAAGATTGGCTACAAATTGTATCCTGGAAGAAAATATGTATCATCTTTCGATTTACATACAGGAAGCGTTCATCCAAAAGCATTAACATTACCATTACTGATACCGGATGAATGCTTAGATTTTAATCAGAAGGATGGACTGCCACTAAGCCTGCATCAGCGATTAGAGATTTTAGAACAATATTTTCAAAATTCTGGTAAGAATGCTTTAAATCTTGTTTTTGTTAATATAGGTTTTATGGTTGCAAAAGAAGGAAATAATTTTTTTGTAAGTATACCAATTTCTGATCCGGAAAAGTTGGTAATAAAATTAGATGAAACTTTCAAACACTCCGAACAAGCATTTTACGACTACATCAAGCAGCCAAAAATAATTTCAAGATTGGTGGGGTCTTTAGTAAAAGCAATGGCAACGAGCGGAGCAATTGGATTAAGCGGTTTCATCATTGATTCAATTATCCTTGATTTACATTCTTCTCGCGAGGTTTGCGATAAATGTGATTCGATTCTTCATGAATTGCAAACTGATACGAGTCCGGGCAGTTTTCTTGCAAATCTACGAAGTACTTTAACAAAGTTTGGCTTTAAGCTTCCTGAAACTGAAAAACTCCCCATCGGATTCCGCATCACGGGTTTCGAAGACGCAAGTGCCTATGGGAACAAAGATAATGATTATCCCATGCATACAATTTGTGAAGATCATCCTAGAGATATAAGAATGCATGACGCTGGCGTTAGGTTTCACATTGCGCCCAAAAATAGCGAACATTTTTTCTCTAGAATAGCCAAGTGTGATAACGAAAGTATCCGTAACTTATATGAAAATCGTTCTTTATATTTTTTAAAAGAAACTGCAACTATTTCCTTAAAACTTCAAACAGGATTTGCAAATGCCAGTGCAAGGGAGGTATTGAGATCTTCAGTTGCTGAAGTTCTCCTGAAAGGAAAAGATGTTTTAAAATATGACTTACATCAAGTTGCGAGCTTCCATGATTTGGGAAAAATGTGTGAAGATATTATTGCCATAACGAAGTTTGGCAAGCGATCTTTGGACACCATTTTACAGTATTTGTTTAACATCAAAAATCCCAAAGCAGAAATTGATATCCTGCTTCAAGAATTAATTCCCTTAGAGAGTGAATTGGGGGTATTTGATGAATTAGAGAAAGATAAAGATGAATCAAAAAATTTTGCTGAATCGACTAAGAGTCATCAGGCGATATTAAAAATGAAATGTGATACAAGAAAAATTTCTTCCCCAATAAAATCTAAAACTGCTTCTGATAAAGACACTGTTCCCATCAAATCTGAGGCAATCCCGATAGAATTATCGAAACCTCCAATGAGGCTAGCCACAAATTCTGCGGGGAATATGTTAAGCGATAAAAATTCTTCAGTTATACCAGCTATGGCTGAAAAACCTAACATGAAAAATACCAAGAGAAAAAAATTTTCTTAAATATAGGATGAAAATTTGCTGTCGCCAGAAAGAGATTTTTAAATTTAATTTTTTGTTAGAATTTCCTTTTTGATTTTTGTTTTTCTGGAGGTGGAATGTCTTGATCATCTCCCAGTTTCTCCTTAGCAGCAGAACTGCCTGCGCCACCTCAGCCTGATGCCCAATCTTTGCACTTTACTACATTTCTTTCCTGCTTTTTTTGGATAGGTATTCAGCATGGGCTTCTCTTAGGTCTTTTATCATGGGTTCCTTGGCTTCTTCCAGGAATTTCTTTAAAGCTTCTTTATTATTCAAGTCGCCTTTGTATTTGAAAACAGGCCCCTGCACAATGCGCCTCTGCATTTCGTTTAACTCGCCTCTATCAATAGCGTCCAAAATCGGATCAAGAGTATCCAATTTTCTTACCTTGTTCATTATGCCGGGATACTTATCTTGATCCGCAGATCTTCCCCATTCAATGGCTTCTACCAGGGCAGGATCTCGATGTTGTTCAATGGCCACTTTATGTTCCTGTTCGACTTTTATTTCACTTCTGCCATTGTTGGGTTCTGGAAGATTGATGTATCGAAGGTTTCCAAGAATTTCTTGAACTTCTCTCTCATCCAGGGTTTGCTCAAAAACTTCCGTTAATTTTTGCCGGACATGTGTTTTCAAATTGTTTAATAATTCTTGTTGCTTTTGGGTTGGTGCTTCAGTAGTCATGGCATCATATAGAGCTTTTTGATCTGGGAAATCTCGATAATAATCCCCAACCTCTTCCTGTGCCAACTTGAGTGCCACTTCCTTTGAACGAACAATTCTCACATCTGGATGTAGATCATCTAGTGATTCGACGATTTTATTGAAAGTACCAGGGAAACAGGCTTCTCTGGCGGGAGCCATATCGTCGACACTGTCATCACTCAGGTTATATTCTCTTTGTGCCCTCCAAAGATATTCCAAAAAGATATTAATTCTATCCTGGGTATCTCTTGCGGGATCTTGCGATTTACCATGCTTCTCATCGTAGACGGCTTGATCAAGTACAGCGTTCCAGACGAGCGCAGCAATTTTTGACAAGTTAAGACCAGTATTTGGATCTTCCCAGTCAGCATTAATGATTCTTTTCAGACTGTCATGTGAAGCTTGTCTATAAAATCTCTCGGGATCTCTGAATTTTCCAGATCCAATATGTTCTTTTATTTCTTTCAATGCTTTTGCAACATTAACTCCAGGATAACGTTTCTGCAAGCGCTTCACGGATTGCGTTACTGATTTATGAACGCTGGAAAGATGGGTACTCTGTGTCATTGCCTCAAACCTGCCGCCACCAAGCTTTGCTTGAATCCAATTCTTGAAGTTTACAAAATTCAATGCAATGGCATCATAACTTGCTTTAATTTTTTTCTTCAAATACAGAAAGAATTGCTTCACTCTGTACCCTGCAAGATGAAATTTTTCGCGCCGGATGGCAGCAGCAATGCCTTCCCGTCTAGTGACTTCCCAGAGATCTTCATAGCGTGACAATATTCTTGAAGGACTATCATATTCTGCTAATTTGCCCCTCCATTTTGCGGGAGCAGGGACACCATAGCGATTCAATTCACTGATCATGTCATCGAGCTCTTTTTTAAATTCATCGGAATAAGCGCGGCGTGTAAATGCATTGTCTTGTGTATAATCAGTTTCCCGATTCTTCTTTGCAAATGCTGCAATTTTCTCCAAGATCTCATGGATCCGTTTTTCATGATGTTTAGTGTCCTGTACAGATTCCTCAGCACTCTGTGCGATTCGTTCTATCCGGTGTAATACCTTGGTTTCTGCTTGATGCACATCAGCTATTAATACATTTTTGGTTTGATCCAATTCCGGTTTTTCAGCAACAATACCTTCATCCACCAATCTTCTAAGTATTTTTTCAGACACCTTGGTTTCTCTGACTACTGCATGATAGAGTTCTTGATAATCTTTGCGTTGTTTTTGATCTGTTACCTTTGAAAAAGTAGCATGACGTACAACGGGTCTTATATGAAGTGCATCAGGGTGTCTTGTAGCATGATTTGGTTTAGGCATTGGAATATCCTCCGAAGCTTATATTTACCCATTGGTCAATTTCGAATATTGAAATTAGACATGTAAAATCTGACATTAGGCAAAGAGATCAGTTCAACTTATACTTATATAGGCGAGATAAGTTGAACTATATTAAATTATGAGAATATATGCATATTATCTTCTTGCGCAAATCGCAGTCAGATTATCCAAGGCAGGAACTGTCTCACGTGAATTTTGAACATATTCTTCAAGTGCAGTTTCAAGATTGTGGCTGACAAGGAATGTACTCAGGTCTTCTTGGTTCATGTTCTCCCAGAAACCATCACTGCAGATGAGAATTGCTTCATGAGGTTTTAAGGCTTCTCTTACAGTAATGCTGGGATCTTCAAAAGTTCGTGGGCCATAGCATTTTAATAAAATGTTTCGAGTGGGGTGGTGATCAAGTTCACTCTCAAGAATATCACCCTTCAATAACATTTGCTGCGCCAGAGAATGATCGGTGCTACGCCATAGGATTTCATTTTCCGTAAAGTGATAAACTCTACTGTCTCCAAGATGCGCTAAAATCATACGGTCTTTGTTTAAAATGGCAAAAGCAAGGGTTGTTCTGGCATCATACGCAAGGTTTTTTCGCAAATTTTCACTCATATAGGCATACGCTTCGGCTACAAATTGTTGCACAGAAGTGATTATATGATGGAGCTCTTGGTTGCCGTTGAATTTTTTATAATATTTTTGAAAATATTCACTCAAGCCTGCGCAGAGAAATTGTGATGCGAGTTCTGACCCAGTGTGTGCACCAAGGCCATCTGCTACCGCAAATAGGTAGTTTGCCTGCACTTCTTTAATGGCATAGGCATCTTCATTATTGGATCTTTTTCCAATGTCTGTGATAGCAGCGTATTCAATTTTCAAGAATTACATCCGAAATTTTCAATCTTACAATTTTACTTTTACAAGATTATACACCCAAAGTAGACTAGATAAACTAAAAAAGAATTGGCTATATGTAGATAAATTATAGAATAGAATAGAGTTATTGAGATTTATAGAGCTATGAAAATAACATAGATAATAATCCAAAAATAATCATATTTTTAATCTGATGTAATTACACAAATAATTTAAATTATTGGAGCAAACATGGAAACCACAGACAAAATAGAACTTCTGAACACTCTGGCTAGCATGGTAAGGCTGTTGGTTCTAGGGCTTAAGAAAATTTTCTATAGCTCCACACTGCATCAAGCTTTCTTGGATTCTGCTTTGCGTGTCGATATGCAGCACCATTTCTAATTGCCTCATTATAGAGTTCAGAATGCGCATCGAATTCTTCTTTATGATCCCGGCGAATAAGCTTGGCAAAAGCGCCTTTTCTACCGCTTGAAAAACCTTCGGCATGCGCCAGAATTAGTGAGGATTCGTCAGCATCCGCACCCTGTTCATACAGCCCTTGTTCCTTATCTGCGAGATGCCATTGTGCCAAACACGTTTCAAGTTCAATCTTTGCATCCCTATCGGGTAGTAGATCCTTTTCCTTCAATAACTGAATAAAGAGTGGATGTGAAATCATTTCATTGCCATACTTTCTTTGCATAGCGTTTGAATCGCTGCGTTGCACTGATTTGATATAGTTTAACGATGCGGCGACCATTTCGATGACATGTTCATAAAATTCCTGATGAATTTCAATTTTTGAACCGATTTCAGGAAAGAAGTTTTGAGTATGGAATAAAACATCTCGTATACTTTCTGCGACAGCGGGACTAATAGCCTGATATCCGGGTTTGAATTGCATGGTAATTTCCATTGCTCGCGCGAAGACACCCAGCATTGCATTTCTATATTTAAGAAGTTTTCCAAGTGGTATGGAAATATCTGGTTTCACCTTTTCAGAGGAAATTTGCTCCCATTTAATTTGATTTTCTTGTATTTCAGATAATACGTCTTCCAGCACGGAAAGTTCTTCGTTTAAATATTCTCGTTGCGGCAGAGCAATTTTATCTTGCAGAGTTAATGATTCACCTCGTGAAACAAATTGTTTTAGAAAGGAAGGATTGGAGATTCGAGTGTGATGTGCTTCTTTACGCAGTTTTTCGATTTTATTTACCGTACCAGTATCTGCTGGCGCGGAACAGGGTGAAAGCATAGAATCCCGTTTTTCCTTTTTATGTTCTCGAATTTTTTGGAGTCTTGCGGCATGGGCTTCTTTTTCGGCACGTTCTTTTTCAGCCAGCTGCGAACTGAGCATTTCTAAACGCTTTGCTTCCTTTTGACGATGCAGTTCTTTCTTGCCCTCAAGTTTGCGCTTTGCTCTTTCCTTTTCATCTTCCTTTTCTGCAATTCTTATTATTTTATCAGCACGCTTCAAAAAGTTTTTCAATGCCAGGCGAATATCTTTAATTTGCCAGAGATCTTTGGAGTAATCTTCAGATTCTTTCTTAAGCATCTCTATGGAAGACATGAGAGGCTTGTCATTCTCTACCTCAGACATTCTGCTGGCTGCAGTTTCTACATCAGTATTGATGAGTTTCAGGATTCCCTGCTGCTTCTTGACATTTTCGATATAAAGCATGGTCGTTTCATTATAATATTGCTCTCGATTGATCACGTATTTGGCCAAGGAAAGAGTATAAAGATTCGTTTTGACGAAAAAGACCTTATTTTTATGTTTTTCGTGAGCTATTTCCTCTCCCGAAAGCGTTTTTTTGCAAGGCAAAGAATCCAAGAATGCGCCGGATTCTTCAAGATATTTTTTGATTTCATCGAGAATTTTTTTGCCCTCAGTTAAATCATCGAGATATACTTTTGAAAAATCTGAATATTGAGTCATTGACCTTGTTATGGCGCCAAGTCTGGTCAGAGATCTATATTTCTTTGAAGTGGTTTCCCGTTCTGCGCGTAGCGTGGGATCTTGCAGAAAATCGGGGATTGCGGATGAGGGCAGCGGTTGCTGGCTAAATTTGCTCCAAAATTTTATTTCCAGATCAGAATAATTAATTTTCTTTGGGGTGCGGTTTGCTTCTATGTATCGGCTGATAAATTCACAAATGGCAGATACTCGAATTTTGAGATATCCTCCTTGATCTAGGAATGCATTCGGCATGCCTCGCATCTTTTTCATACGCCATAGCAACAAGAAAATATTCGAATTTTCGTCGAATATAGGTTTTTGTTCACAGCACATTTCTGCAATATAGGCAATTATTTCTTGGGATTTTTTGATCTCTTTCATATTTTCTGGTTTGGACAGCAGGAAAGGCTTTAGAGCATTCATCAGTTTGCGTTGCAGCAAGAGATCAATCATATCAGTTCTGCCAAGAAATCCTGCAAGCATTAAGGCATTAAATTTTCGTTCGATGCTTGTAGATTTTGGAGCAACTTCCAAAGCATCAGATTGGGGTAAGTTCTGCGCTTCAGTGGATTCTTTGTTTGCGATGACTTCAATTCCAGTAAATTGTGCGTCTAACTCCACATTCGAATCCAGTAATTTCTTTGCTGTAGAAGGTTGGCTGTAAAAAACGGCAAAGGATAAATAAGGCACGGAATTTTTCTGAAATCTATACTCGGTATGATCCCCTAGAGAAGCTAAGTTCAGATTTTGAGGATTGATTGACGGGAAATTTTCGGTCGAGTAAAATTTTTATACCGCCTCCAGACCCAGTGATGAGGAAATATTCAAAAATGTTTTGGACATTCTTCTCAAAAAATTCTTTATATTCAATTTCAGACAAAAGCATATTAAGAAAATTCTCTTTTCCAGATTCTAGTATGGTTCGAAACACAACGAACATGAATTCAGTAATATTTATCTCATCAGCATTTTTTTTATAAAGTTCTGCAATTTTGGTGAGGGAGTACTCTAGAAAAAGTTTAAAAGTTTCGATATGATTATTATAGAGTGTTATACCAAAATATTTTGAAAGATGTCCCTTCTCCAAATAGACAAACTTTGCATTGTTTTCAAGCAAACACTTTATGATCGGAATATTCTCTGTTTTCCGCCATAGGGCAGCATATAAAGCAGATTCCTTATGAACTGAGAGCGCATTGACATCGGATTTTGCATCGATTAATTGTTGCACTGAATTGAGAGTTCCTTCATGTGCTGCCGCCATGAGGAGGGTTGTTCCAACATCAGTGCGGCATTCAATAGCGGCTTTTTTTGATATCAAGAGTTTGACAAGATCATCCTGCTTTTTTGCAATTGCAAGGAAGATTCGGGGTGATTAAGTGCCGTCCGGCTGCATTGATATCTGCGTCCAGGGTAAGCAAGAGCGAAGCTGTCGCAATATCGCCTATCTTGGCAGCTCGAATTAGGCAAGTTTCATTCATATTGTCTCGGCACTCTACATCCGCACCCGCATCTTTTAATATTTTCATAATTTCTAGAGATCCCCTGTCGGATGCATGTTGGAATGGCGTAAATCCCTCTTTGTCTTTGAAATGAATCGAAGCTTTGCTTGCAGTTAACATTTGCACTATATCTCGGTTTTTGGATTCAACTGCAAAATGCATGGCTGAAGCCTTGACTTTATTTCTGAGATCGAGATCTGATTTTGCGTCGATCAGTGCACGTACAATATTAACATGGCCTAAAAGGCAAGCAACCATGAGAGCGGTTAAGCCATTGACATTTGAGGCGTTCACTTTAATACCTGGTATTTTCAGAAGATATTCGACAACCTTCAGATGGCCATGTTCTGATGCGATGCCAAGGGCAGTTATCCCGGTTTGTTCAGTCGAATTTACGTTGATGATATTTTTTTTGGTGACAAGCTCGTGTTCTAGGATTGCTTTCAAAAGATCTAGATGACCAAATTTTGCGGCACAATGTAGCGTGCCGAGCAAAATATTAGGCTCGATCGATATTTCTTTAGTATAATCTTTTATAAGTTGAACTGCTTTCTCTACATTTCCTGATTCAGCTGCAGCCGAGAGTTCTTTAAATGCTTGTTGTATTCTAAGGCCCAATAATTTGCCTTGCATTTCCGCTCTTTTACGCATAATATCCCCATTGCTTATGTATTATTAAAGAAAAAAGTAACTGCTCGCCCCCTCCAGTAAATTTTTTTAAAGAAATGTGAAAAAACTCTTGACACGATTTTTTGCCATCAATTTCGAATTTTCCTAAACCACCATTGACCATGTCTAAAAATGGATCCTGCTGATCTACAGGATCATTACTCAGCCTCGGGGGCTTTGAAGAAGGCTTGTACCTTTTTATCGAAATGATGACAATCCAATTAAGCCAAAAAAACTCATGTTATGATTGCTTTCATGAGTACTGTAAACAAACTTTCGTTGATGGAAGAAGTTGAACGACTAAAGAATGAGTTCGACCACCTTGCCAAAGACAAAAAGATAAATTCAGAGACAAGAATGCTTTTCCAAAGCATGCTGATGCTCATCAACTTACTTGTATCCATTTTTCTTGAGAAGACCACAAAGAAAACTAGCAAAAATTCTAGTATACCCCCTTCACAAACTGGAAAAGATGAATCTTCCACACAACCAGGCACAAAGGGTAAAGGAAAACTTGAATCCGATTCGACAGTCGATAATACAAGAACAGTAGAGACCGTCACTATAGCTGCAGTAGAATATTGTGATGTTTGTGGTGAGGATTTAAGCAAAGTTGCAAGCTTTGACCTTGAACGAAGAACAAAAATTGACATTGTCTTTGAAAAAACCGTCGAACATTTTGATGCTGAAAAGAAGATTTGTCCAAATTGCGATTCAGAAGTTAAAGGGACATTTCCAAGTGATATGCATGGGCCATTGCAATATGGCGGGGGTATTAAGGCTTATATTATCAATTTATTGGTATGCCAAATGATTTCCCTAAATCGAGTCCAAAAGATGGTTAAGACACTCATTGGTGTCTTGATTTCCGAAGCGACCTTATTAAATTTTGTTTTGCGACTCCATAATGTTTTAGAAACATCGGAATCAAAATCAGTAGAACGCTTACTTAAATGTCCGGCACTGAATGTGGATGAAACTTCATTGAGAGTTGATAAAGATAATCAATGGATTCATGTCTATTCTGGTGATGATATAACTTTAAAGTTCTTACATCAGAGTCGAGGTTCAGAGGCCATCAATGCTATCAACATAATCCCTCGTTATAGCGGAGTTATTATTCATGACTGTTGGTCGTCATACCTTATGTACGACCATTGCGATCATGGTTTATGCGGTTCTCATTTACTGCGGGAACTCACTTATGTGATAGATTCGAATGGATACAGCTGGGCATTAAATATAAAAGCGCTGCTACAAGAAGTATGTAAAACAGTATCCAAACGAAAAAAGAAGAGGCTCAGAGAAGAAGAATATACCAACTTACAAAAACGTTACAGAAATATTCTTACTCGTGGAGAAAAAGAGCTTCCTGCTATTCCGCCTAAGCCTAAAGGGCAAAGAGGAGTCATGGCGAAATCAGACGCCCATAATTTATGGGAGAGATTAAGAGATTATGAGTCTGCTGTCCTGCTCTTTGCTAAAAGATCTGACATAAGTTTTACGAACAACAGGGCTGAACGGGATTTGAGAATGGCAAAAGTGAAACAAAAGATTTCAGGATGCTTTAGACAAGAACTTTATGCTCAAGCTTATTGTCGCATTTCAAGTTACTTACAAACGATGGCAAACAAGGGGTATAATCCATTAATCGCAATTCAAATGGCTTTCGCTGGAAAATTTGAATAGAGGGGGCGAGCAGTTACAGAAAAAATAATAATAATTCTTAAATTTGCATAACTTTAAAGGATTTCACTGATTTTTGCAATACTTTCTTCCGAACCGAATTCAGTGTAGGAGCAATAAATAAAGAAAAATGAAGAATATCTAAACAAAATTCGGATCCTTTTCATAATCCAATTGATGCTTCCAAAGCTTCGCATAAAGACCCTGCAATGCCAAGAGCTCCTCATGTGTGCCTTGTTCTTTGATGCTGCCTTGCTCCAAAACCATAATTGAATCAGCATAGGTGATAGTACTCAAACGATGCGCGATGATAATAGTCGTGATGTTGTTTGATACCGATCGAATGTTTTCTTGAACCAGTTTTTCGGTATGAACATCAAGCGATGAAGTCGCTTCATCAAAAACCATTATGTTCGGTTTCTTAAGTAACATTCGAGCGATGGCAACTCGTTGCTTTTCACCCCCCGATAATCTCAGCCCTCTTTCTCCAACGATGGTTTCGAGCCCCTCGGGTAGTTTTGAGATGACTTCATTCAGTTCAGAATATTTGATGGCTGATTCTAATTCTACAGTGGTACATTCTGGGTTGCCGTAAATCAAATTGCTCCTCAAAGTATCGTTAAATAAAATTGCATCTTGAGGGACAATTCCGATTTTGTCTCGTAATGAGGATTTTGTGACTTTTGCTATGTTCTGATCGTCGATACAAATTTCGCCGCTGTTTAAATCGTACAGGCGAAATAATAATCTTGAAATGGTTGATTTTCCTGAGCCTGTTGGCCCTACAATTGCCACAGTTTGTCCCGCTTTAACCTCGAAACTGATATCATGCAAGATTTCTCGGTTTTCTAAGTAGCGAAAGTTCACATGTTGGAATGTTACTTTCCCCTCCTTAACATGTAATGGTTCAGCGCTTGGCTTGTCTATTACCTCAATAGGTTTATCTAATATATCCAGAGCAATTGAAACCCGCGTGAAGAAATTTCGCGTTTGACGAATGGAATAGCCGAGTTCCGAAAGGGGAGTTAAGAAAATGATAAGATAGCCATAAACCAGCACAAAATCACTGACATTAATATTACCGCGATACACCTCATAACCGGAAAATAAAGTCATAAAGAGAATTGTTAAACCGATGATGATATTTTGTGTTAAGTGAATTTTGGCATCTGCATTTACCATGTTATAGTCCGCAAGTTCCTGCGCATTTAAGTTTTTCTGAATAACAGATGCTTCATATTCTTCGGTGTTGAATAATTTAACGGTTTCTGCGTTGAGGAGACTGTCTACTATGGCGGTATTTGAAGCCATTTTCCTGTCATTTTGGGTTCTACGGCATGCGACTATTGACTCAGAAGTATAATAAGTTAATAAATTATAGAAAAGGAACATGAGAAATAAGGCAAGGCCCAAGCTTGGAGAATAATAATAGCTTAAAATGAAGATAGCTATGCCTACTTCAAGCAAAAGCGGGCCAATTTTGCAGAGCAGTAGACGTACAATTTCTGGATAGGCCCAGCCAATTTGTTTGTAAGCAGAGAGCAAATTTCCAGTTTTTCGATCCATATGATAGCGTATGGACAAGGCATGCAGGTGATTGAATAGATTTAAACTGAAATTATTGGTGGCTTGTACTTGCGAGGGTAGGATGGCAATTTCTCTCATGACTTCCATGACTTGCGCAAAACACCAAATAACGCCATAACTTACGATTAAGAGTAATGCAGGTAGTCCGAAAAAGTTGGGAGCGCCCTCTGATAAACTCGCAACAACTTGCTTTAAGAAAAATGGTACAGATAAATTGAGCGCAATGCTGAGTAGAATGATTAGAATGGCAAAAATAAGAGATATTTTATATTTGAGTGAATTTTGGGTCCATAAACAATTCCAGCAATATTTAAAGAGTCTCCAAGACATCGGTGATGTGATTTTCATGAAGCATGATCTCCGGAGCCATGTAGATCATTGCTATGATCATTCTTGATTCGATCATCCTTGATACGATCATGATTGTCACGTTCCTCTTCTTGAACGCGTTGCTTGTACCAAAGTGCCGCATAAAGCCCTTTATGTTGCAGCAATTCGTGATGCCTACCTTGCTCTACCACTCTACCCTGATTTAATACCAAAATTTTATCAGAATTCACAATAGTGCTCAGCCGATGCGCAATCATGATTGAAGTCGTATTGCTTCCAGACTGTGCAATGTTGTCTTGGATGGCTTTTTCTGTCATCACATCCAATGAGGAGGTAGCTTCGTCAAAAATAAGTATGGCGGGATGCCGGAGCAGAGCTCGTGCCAGCGCAATTCTTTGCCGCTCCCCCCCTGATAATTTTAAGCCACGTTCACCAACCAGAGTGTCCAAGCCTTGCGGTATTTGTTTCACCATAGTGTCGAGCTTGGTAATAGCTAAAATTTGTTCTAATTCATTCTGGGTAACCTTAAAATTACCATAACGCAGATTATATTCTAGGGTATCATTAAATAAGGCTATGTCTTGCGGCACAACACCTATTATTTTTCGAATAGAATCTGGATTCAGATCTTGAATGTTTTGATGCTGAATTTTTATACAACCAGAGGTTGGATCAAAAAAACGCAATATCAATCGCAAAATGGTGGATTTGCCAGAACCACTGGGGCCAACAATGGCGGCGGTACTGCCGGGTTCAATTATAAAATTTAAGTTTTCTAGCGCAGGAACATTTTCTTGATAGGAGAAAAAAACATTTTCGAAACTGATCTCTGGGGCTTTTGATTTTTTTAAAATCAGGGGCGGCAGTTTTTGCAGGTCTCTAGTTTCCGCGTGCTCCATCAGTAATTCTGTAGAGGGCTCGACATCGACCAAAGCGGTTTTGGTACGCTGAATGTGCATGCCAACTTCATATAATGGGCCCAGGAATTGCAATAAATAGCCATTGATCAACACAAAATCACCCAAGCGCATGGTATGTGCCAGTACTCCTTTACCTGCATAATAGGTAATCAAAATGAGTCCCACACCCACAATCAGACTTTGCACAATTTGCACCAGAAGTGTTGTCGAAAGTAATTTGATAATTGTTCTGTCGAGTATGACATGCAGCTTTTTTATTGTATTCATTTCATACTCATGACGATTAAAATAGGTGGTTGTTTCAAAGTTTAATAATCCATCTACAAATCTTGCAGCGGCAAAATCATTCACTTTCATCCATTCGCGTTGCCGGTCCATAATAATAGGGGAGGTGAATAAACTCCAACAGATATAAACAGCAATGGTTCCCAGCATGATAGCGGCATAAAAGGAACCATACAGATACCAAATCACCAAGAAGGCCAATATGACTTCGAGAATTCTTGGTATTATCCGGAATAAAATATTGGTGATTACCATAGTGATGGCGAGTTGAGAATATTCAATGGCGGTTGTGACTTTTCCGGTTTGCCGCCCCAGGTGAAAGCGAAGTCCTAGAGCATGCAGGTGTTTGAATACAGTGAGACTATAATCAGTGACTGCTTGGAGTATGGGCTTGAAAAAAAACATTTCGCGGAGTTTTTCTGCTATTGCATTCAGAGTCCAGAAAAAACCGTAGCTAAAGATCAGAACAAGGACTATTTGTTCACTACTCTTTATTTGCCCAGATAATTTATTGATGATGTCCCTAAATAAAATTGGCAAGCCAATATTCAGTAGTACTGTGATGGGAATGAGGGCGAGTGCTATAAAGATTGCAACTCTAATTTTAAAACTTTTGTCTTGCCATAAAAATGGCAGAAATTTTAGAATAATGTCTTTGCTAGATAGAGATCGATTCACCGGAGATAGGACTCACTAGATCTTGGATTTACTAGAGCCAGTATACAAATACGAATAACATAAGCCAAACAACATCGACAAAATGCCAGTACCAGGATACTGCTTCAAAACCGAAATGGCGTTCCGGTGTAAAATGTCCTTTGATACAACGAAGCAAGATCACGCTAAGCATGATGGCTCCGAGGGTGACATGGGCACCATGAAATCCTGTCAGCATAAAAAATGTGGTACCGTAGATGCCGGATCCGAGAGTTAAGCCGAGTTCCGTATAGGCATGATGATATTCATAAGCTTGCAAAATAAGGAAGCAAAAACCGAGCAAAACAGTAAGCAGAAGTCCAATGATGGTCACTCTACGGTTATTATCCTTCAGAGCATGATGGGCCCAGGTTACTGTGGCACCTGAGGTAAGCAAAATTAAGGTATTTACAGCAGGAATGCCCCATGCTCCAATGACACCGGTAGGCCCTGGAAATTTGATCGGATCAGGATTTTCAAGCAAGGGCCAGGTGAGTTTGAAATTTTCCCACAACATGTGGGATTCAGGTTTGCTTCCTTCACCCGCAAGCCAAGGAAGCGACCACTGACGTACGTAAAATAACACTCCGAAAAACGCGGCAAAAAACATCACTTCTGAAAAAATAAACCAAGCCATACCCCAGCGGTAACTACGATCGACTTGATCATTGTAAAAGTTTTGTTCACTTTCATGAATGACAGTTGAAAACCAACCATACATCATAAAAAGTAGAATAAGTGTTCCGATAACAAAGACATAAGGGCCGTAACTATCTCCATGGAGCCAATGTGCGATACCGACCATTGTTGCACATAAGCCTACCGAACCAATAATGGGCCAATAACTGGGAGCAGGAACGTAATAGTGCTCATGTTGTGGGGGAAATTTGTGACTTGGCTCCGATGGAAGAGCATGTTTCTTGGAGTAGGTTTCGTTAAAAGTTCCTGTATTTTTCATGAAAGTTCCTAAATTTTGCCTGTCTCATGCTTTTCTCATGTCTTCCTCATGAAGGGGTCACATCAAATAAAGTATAGGATAGAGTCAGACGATGCACAGAATCCGGAAATTCTGGCTCCAACCAAAAGCGCAAGGGTAAGCTTGCAGTTTCATAGGGCTTTAAGACTTGTTTGTCAAAGCAAAAGCATTCCAATTTTTTCAAAAATTTTGCGACTGTTCCAGGAGTGATACTGGGAATTGCTTGGATGGTGATTTTTCGATTACTCAAATTTCGAACCTTGTAGGAAGTCGTTGCAAGGGTACCCAGTTTAAGTTGCAAAGCGGTATGTTCTGGCTTGATTTCGCATTCCAATCCGGGACTTACGTTAACATCAAATTCAACAGTAACCAGATGGCTTGGTAGAGTAGTTTCATCAATTTTATAACGCGCCAGCGCATTTTTGCGAGAGATATCCACTTTACCATTCAGACCAGTGACATCACAGAAAACATTGTACAGAGGGACCAATGCAAAGCTAAAACAAAACATCGCAGCGGTGCATAAGAGCAATTTTATTATGATAGGCCGATGCGATTTGGTAGCGTTTTGCTGCTTCATGGAATTACTGGCGGTGTTGTAAAACTATGATAGGGAGGTGGCGAAGACAAAGTCCACTCCAAGCCTCTAGCGCCTTCCCAGACTTGTGGCGTCGCTTTTGGTCCGCCACGGATGGTTTTTATCACAATGTAGAGGAACAATAATTGGCTGGCACCGAATAAAAAGCCTCCAATGCTGACAATGCGATTAAAATCTGCGAACTGCAATGCGTAATCCGGAATGCGGCGCGGCATTCCCGCTAATCCTAGAAAATGCATCGGGAAAAAGGTGAGATTCATGCCAATCACAGACAGCCAAAAATGGAATTTCCCCAAAGTTTCGCTAAACATATGACCGGTCCATTTTGGCAACCAATAATACACTGCAGCAATGATGCCAAATAGAGCACCCGAAACTAAAACATAATGGAAATGAGCCACGACGAAATAAGTATCTTGATATTGAAAATCAGCTGGTACCAAGGCGAGCATTAATCCAGAAAAACCTCCAATTGTAAATAAGATAACAAAGGCTATTGCAAAAAGCATGGGTGTTTCGAATGTTAAAGCGCCTTTGTACATAGTGGCTACCCAATTAAATACTTTTACGCCTGTTGGTACTGCGATCAGCATGGTGGTGAACATAAAGAAAAGCAAACCCATCAAAGGCATTCCTGTTGTGAACATGTGGTGGGACCAAACGATAAAGGAGAGAAAAGCGATGGAACCCGTTGCGTATACCATCGAGGTATAACCAAATAAAGGTTTGCGGCTAAAGGTTGGGATGATTTCCGAAATGATCCCGAAACTGGGTAAGATCATAATATAGACTTCGGGATGGCCAAAGAACCAGAATACATGTTGGAACAGCACCGGATCCCCGCCACCTGCAGGGTTGAAGAAAGCGGTACCAAAATTTCGATCCATGAGGATCATGGTGACTGCGCCAGCAAGCACTGGCATGACGCCAATCAACAGGAAAGCAGTGATAAGCCAGGTCCAAACAAACATGGGCATGCGCATGAGTGTCATGCCTGGTGCACGTAAATTAAAGATAGTGGCAATGATGTTAATGGCACCCATGATCGAAGAGATGCCCATCATATGTATTGCAAATACAAAAAAATCGGTGCTTTTGGGCCCATAAGTAGAAGAAAGCGGCGCATAGAATGTCCAGCCAAAGTTTGGCGCGGAACCGCTCATAAAAAGGGTAGAAATAAGAATTCCGAAGGCAAAGGGCAGAATCCAAAAAGACCAATTATTCATTCGCGGTAAAGCCATATCGGGTGCACCGATCATGATTGGAATCATCCAATTCGCGAGTCCAACAAAGGCGGGCATGATGGCACCAAAGACCATGATTAAACCATGCAGAGTTGTGAGTTGATTGAAAAAATCAGGATCAAAAAGTTGCAATCCGGGTTTAAAAAGTTCTGCACGAATCATCATGGCAAAGGAACCAGCCAAAAAGAACATGATCAAACTAAACCAAAGATAGAGCGTACCAATATCTTTATGGTTGGTAGTAAATACCCAGCGCATTAAACCGGGAGGAGGGCCGTGATCGTGATCATGGGAATGATCGTGGGCGTGATCGTGAAGATGATCATCCTGTGGGGTGTGATCGATTGGGAAAGAAGTGTCTATGCTTCGATCATTCACTGCTTTTTCCTTTAGGTTGTGCGTTTGCAGGCGGAGGGCTTGCAGGTTGTGCGCTCGTAGGATCTGCGCTTGTAGATTTGCTTGTGGATTTTCCGTTCGGTGCTGCTTCAGACTGTGTTGCAGGCTGCGCGGGCTGCGTGGCCTCTGAAGCTTGTGGTTGTGCTGGAGCCTGTGGTTGTGTTTCTTCTGCTTCTGGTTTTGGGGCTAATTCTGCCTTTTTCTTTGCCAACCAATCTGAATATTCCTGTTCTGTTTTAGCAATGACAACAATAGGCATAAATCCATGATTAACGCCGCAAAGTTCCGCGCATTGACCACGATAAGTACCTGGTTCTTCAATAATTGCCCAGCTTTCATTGATGAAACCAGGAATGGCGTCGCGTTTGATACCGAGTTCATTTACCCACCAAGAATGAATAACATCTGCTGCAGTTACTAAAAATCGAATTTTTTGGCCTACTGGAACAACGAGTGGGTTATCTACTTCATGTAAATAATATTCATTTTTGATATCTCGATTTTTGATTTGATCTTCAGTGGTTTTAAGATTACTGACAAAACGCAGATCTTGGCCTAGATAATCATATTCCCAGCGCCATTGATGTCCGGTTATTTTAATGGTGAGGGTAGAATCTCTGGTGTCTCCCATTTTTATCAATAACTTGGTTGCGGGTACTGCCATAGCGACCAAAATGATAAAAGGGATGATGGTCCAGATGAGCTCTATCGTAGTATTCTCATGGAAATGGGCTGCTTTAACACCTAGGGATTTACGGTGATAAAGAATGGCATAGAACATCATTACAAATACTAAGATCCCAACCGCAACACAAACCCAGAACATCGCCATATGCAAGTGATAGATATCTCTGCTGATTTCAGTGACACCCTTGGGCATATTCAATGTGAATTTCGCCAGAGCACTGCTGCTCCAGAAACCAATCAGAGTCGTCATCAATAACTTTAATATCTTTTGTAAATTACGCAATTTGATAAACTTTGAAAAAAATTTAGATAATAACATGCATGCCATTGGAGCTTGATTCATGACGGTATGTCAACTTACTACGAAAGTGGGTCACTTAATACTTAAATATAACATTAAATTGTTGGATATTAGAATGGCTTTTATTTAATTTATTTATCCTAATTAGGGCCTGTTGACAATTCTACTATGTTGGCCATAAATCATTGATTTCTTGTGCTCCGTTGCTCATTTATTTCAATATAAACTGCGCTACGGTGCTCAGAAATCAATGATTTCTGGCTCAACCTAGCGAATTGTCAACAGGCCCTAAACTATTGAAAGAGTTTATAGAGTGATTGTTAAGCTACTTTAGCTGATCCAATAACAGATCAGATAGACGATTCATATCCGATAAATATCTGTTTACTAAGATAACAAAAAAAGGTATACTGCTTAGTGTACTTTCGTATTCCGTTTCAGATTTTTTCCTTAAATTTTATTATAACTGTTCAGGCACAGAAGATTACGTTCCAGCGCAGTGCATGAGCAGCAGTAAAGCGAGTATATCGTGACTAAGCCTACATTAAGCGTCATTATCATTACCAAAAATGAAGCTCATAATATAGCCGATTGCTTAAAGTCCGTTAGTTTTGCGGATGAAATTGTCGTAGTAGATTCTGGCAGTACCGACGAAACCGTGAAAATTACCAAGCAATATACCGACAAAGTGTATGTGACGGATTGGCCGGGCTATGGAGCACAAAAACAACGCGCCTTAAGTTTGGCAACTAAGGATTGGGTCCTATCTTTAGATGCAGATGAACGAGTTACTCCTGAATTACAACAAGAAATTCTCGAAAAGTTGCAAGATCTCTCATTCGATGCCTATGAGATACCCTTTCGTTCCGAATATTGTAATAAATTAATTCGATTTGGAGATTGGACCAATGATAGCCAAGTTGTGTTATTTAAGCGAACCAAAGGCAGCTTCGTTTCTCTTTTAGTGCATGAACGCGTAGAAATTCAAGGCAAAATTGGAAAACTTCGAAGTTCGATTCGCCACTTGGCATTTCGCGATCTCAGTATGGTTTTAAGAAAAATGAATGATTATTCAACCATGAGTGCAAAACAAAAACATTTAAATGGTCAGCAAGGAAGTCTTTGGAAAGCTATCAGCCACGGACTTTGGACCTTTTTTCGCGGCTATATTCTGCGATTCGGGTTTTTGGATGGCAAAGAAGGGTTCATGCTGGCGGTTTCTAATGCAGAGGGGACTTATTATCGTTATTTGAAGTTGATGTATTTAAATCAGCTTTCAAACTCAGAAATGCCATTTCCACGTGAGTTGAGTAATCCAGGTTAATGTCGATTAAGTTATAATTATTCAGTTCTTTTCTGGATTGCCACGTGCTTCGCTCTCGCAATGACGCAAGTTCTATGCATTATTAAGTATCTTGCGTCATTGCGAGAGCGAAGCACGTGGCAATCCAGAGGATTTGGTACAACCTGAAACTTTACTTAGGTCTTAGGATAAGGATCTACTACAGGCTCGGCAGTCCATAATTTTTGCTGCTCGGCATTATAAATACTATGCTTTTGATATTTTAAAAATTCCTCCTTCGACGCAGTTTTTAATAACCAAACAATATATTCAGCAACTTTTTCTGGCGGCGCCAATTTTCCTTTCATCTCATTAAAAAAAGCTGCACGAGGAAATTCGATGGGATCTGCTCCACGGAGATCTTTGCTGTGAATATCTGTCTCAACATTACCAGGATTAACACCCGCAAACAGGATCGCATCACCACCAGGTGCGTCCTTAAGCATTGCACGTACCCATTGATCGAGTCCTGCCTTTGTTGCGGAATAAAAAGCAGTCCCTCCACCGGGTCTTTCGCCTGCAATGGACGAGACATAGAGAATTCGCGTTCCTTCTTTTTCCTTATTATAAAAGGGATACAATGTACCCGTTAAAATAATTGCCGATTCAAGATTTGTTCGTAGACAGGTACGAATTTGATTTGCGGGAGCAGTAAATATTGCTTTAGGCCCTAAAGGCTTAATAATCCCAGCATTTAATAAAACTAAGTCCAATTTTCCATGTTCTCCTAAATACTTTGCAACAGCAGGTGCAATGGAATCTTGGCCTTCATTAGTACTTAAGTCTGCGACGATTGTTTTAAGCTCACCACGATTTTCTGATGCGGAACGTTTAAGAAGATTTTCAGTATAAAAAGCGTGCAAAGCATTTGCATCACGCGCGACACCGATTACGTGAATGCCATTTTCTAGGAAAAGTTCTGCAACGGCCCTGCCAATTCCGCGAGTCATGCCAGTGATGAAGACAACTTTTCTACCGGGCCCTTCTTGGGTTATAGCAGAGATCTCTTGCTGCAAATTTTGCTGCTCAATTCCTGGTGAAGTACTCGCTCTGAAAGTACTTTTTTCTGTTATATTATTTGCATAAACTGTAGGTTGTAAAAATGATAAACATAAAATCATTGATACACATACAGTCTTTAATGAGAAATATTTATTTGATACACAATTTTTCATGACGGCTCCTCAGTTCTTAAGTACCTGAATAGTTACGATCTTAAAAATTCCTTAGGTTTAAAACTCTATTTCTTTCACTTCTTTAACAAGGCGACAATTCGGGAACGGTGTCGAACACGTTCTTAGAAAAACCCTGCTCAAAAGAGGAATATTCCTTCATTAAAGGATATAATCTTTCAAATTGCGCTATCTTCTCTTGATATATTGCAGAAGCTTTCGGTTCTGGTTCAAAATAATTAAGGGTATTTCCAGTTGCGCACACTTCTTCCTTATCGGCTTGACAACAGCCTATCAGTGCTAATCGCGCAGCACCTAAAGCAGGACCTGCTTCAGCTTTTTCAGGTTGAATGAGTCTGATTTTGAAGATATCTGCTATCATTTGCATCCACACTTTACTTTGTGTTCCTGCCCCATTGACGAGAGCTTCTTCTATAGTGATGCCTGATTTTTGAATTAAGGCAAGAGATTGATACAATCCCATTCCGATGCCTTCAAGTACGGCTCGTGAAAGATGTGCTCGTTCATGTTTCCGGGAAAGGCCGATGAAAGCTCCTTTTAAATTGGGATCACAATGGGGAGTTCTTTCTCCAGTTAAATAGGGTAAGAACAGCAGACCTTCACTACCGATTGGCACTGTCTCCGTCTCTTCACAAAGGGAATTGAAATCGGAGCTTGCAGCGCAAGTATCACGATACCATTGTAAACTTCCTGCTGCCGACAGCATGACTCCCATATGAAACCAAGTATTAGGTAATGCGTGACAGCAGTTATTTAAACTTTTATCAAAATTTTCTTGATAATGATCTGTGATACTTAAAACAACTCCTGAAGTTCCCATGGAAATGAGAGTTTGACCGGAAGAAATGCAGCCCATTCCAATTGCAGCGGCAGGTTGATCTCCGGCTCCGCCCACAATGGGTGTGCCCGCTCTTAAATTAAGAATATTGGCAGCTTTTAATGACAGCTGTCCACTAATTTCGCATCCTTCAACGAGTCTTCCCAAGTAGCTTTCATCAATATTGCAGGCTTTTAACATCGTTTTACTCCAGGCCCGTTCCCTAACATTTAACAATAACGTCAGTGAACTGTCTGTCATGTCAGCAATATTTTCACCCGTCAGCTTAAAGCGCAGGTAATCTTTTGGCAGCAAGAGAGTTGTTACTTTATTCCAAAGGGAGGGTTCGTGATGTTGCAGCCACAAAAGTTTAGGTGCAACAAGACCTGAGATTGGATAGTTCCCTGTTTCTTTAAGAACATTGGGGATTCTCCTACTTAACATTTCACATTCGTGTTGTGATCTGCCATCGTTCCATAAAATGGCGGGCCGTAAAACTTGGTGTTGTTTATCTAATAGTACCAATCCTGACATTTGCCCGCTTAGGCCTATTCCTTTAACCTCATCCGCTGAATGACCCTGCATGACTTGGTGAATACTTTTTACCATCGCATCCCACCAATCTTCAGGCTCTTGTTCACTCCAAAGCAGATGCGGAATACTTAAAGGATAACTAAATGATGAAAAATTAACAATTTCCCCTTGTTCATTGACTAAAATGGTTTTGCAACTGGAAGTTCCAAGGTCAATTCCTAATACTAGCATAGTGTTTTTTCCTTAATAAGAAGCATTGAGTATCTCACGAAAAGTCTTTATTGTTAAATGATAATTTTTTCTAGTAAAAATACTGGTTCCCATCATGAAAGTATCTGCTCCTGCAAGAGCTAACTCTTTTATATTTGTAAGATTAATGCCACCATCAACACCGAGACGAGTAGGATAATCGTTCCCATCAATCCATTGCCGCGCTTTCTTTATTTTTTCCAAAGACATTGGCATAAATGTTTGGCCTCCAAATCCTGGGTTCACTCCTAAAATAGAAATAAGATCTACGCGATGTTTCAGGGATGCCAAAAGATCTAACGAGATCATAGGATGAAAAGCCAATCCCGCTTTTATGCCATGATCGTGGATAAGGCTTAAACTATAATTCAAATCTTCAGTCGTTTCAGGATGAAAAGTGATAATATCAGCCCCTGATTTGGCAAAAACAGAAATTAAATTATCCACCGGTTTTACAGCAAGATGCACTTCAAGAGGCACTTTAATGCCAAAATGCCGCAGTGCTTCACAAATTTGAGGGCCAAAAGCTAAATTGGCAACATAGTGATTATCCATCACGTCAATATGAATCCAATCTGCTCCTGCATCCACAACTGCTTGTACTTCTTCTCCCAGTCGCGCTCCATCCGCGGCTAATATAGATGGTACTATAAGGTAGCTTTTCATTTAAATTCCTTAAAACCTTAAAATAAGATCTCACGAGACATTTGTAATAAGACATCATTAATCCTCTAAAAGCAAATATAAAATACACTCAAAAAAACACCCGTAATTATTACGGGTAATCCCTAATTGCCAATTTGTAGTAAAATGCTTTGGGTACAAAAAATGTCCATCATAGGAAGTTAGCTTTCAAATTACCCGTGTTAAGAAACACGGGGCCCAGTATGGGCGATCCGTGACTATATCGACTCTGGCTTTCATACGCTCGCGGTTCATTAATAGTTCCTAAATTAGACCCTAAAATGGAGACGAAATCGATCATGTTATCGAATGCAATTCAATATAATTTTGAACAATTCGATGCAATCCAAAAAATATGTGCACCCTTAAGTGATTATATTGGTGTCAGTCTCATCCATTACAGAAGATTTTATTTAGGGGGAGGATTAATAAGCTTATTTAATCATATGGACTGGATGAAAATATCTTTTGAAAAAAAATATTGGTATAGTTCAGTCTTATCAAATAAGCTCAGTTCTTTATTAGAAAAAGATTCTCTTTACTATCTGTGGCCTGAGAAACCATTAACGAATGATGCGCTCTATTGCGAATTGTTTGATCAAAATATATGGAATGGCATTACTATTTATAAAAAAAATGTAGATTATATTGAATCTTATGCCTTTGCCAGTACTAGGAACTGTGTCGGAGTCACGGGGATATATTTTAGTGAAATAGAACTTTTAGAACATTTCATTTCCTATTTTAGAAGTAGCATAGTTGGTCTTATGGGAAATACAGAGAAAAAAATTATTATTCCCTGCTCATTGGGTTTAGGCAAGGATTCGAAGTCTGATAAAAACGACTTAAGAAAAAAATTTATTAACGAAACAGCCATTAAAACCTTTTATCTCAGGCATGATGGCAATGATATTAAGCTTACCAAAAGAGAATCGGAGTGTCTTGCGCTACTCTCTTATGGTAAACAAGTAAAAGAAGTTGCTCGACTGCTTAAATTGTCTCCCAGGACTGTTGAAACATATTTAAATGATGTAAAATGGAAAACCAAATGTAATACAAAATCACAGGCAGTATTGTTATATCAACAACAAAATACTGGGACCACTTACATTAATGAAATATTGCAAAATTGTGCTCAGGATTTTTAAAACGACCAATTGGTATTCATTAAAAGCTATAATTTTTATAATTGTTTCTAATATTTTGTTTATTCAGAACACTAATGCTCATCCCGTTGTTTATAAGGGCGCCTATGCTTTCATGAGCTACAATCAACCTTTCCTATCCGATAATTGGTTGAATTACAGCTTGCGGCCTGATATGGCCGTGGTGGTGCGAGGGATGCGAATGGAGCTCTCGCGCTATAATGGCAGTAAAGGTAGAAATGGTGGCGATGGTAGCAGTGCTAGTTTGAATGTTTATATGCCGCAATTTGATTATCTGGTAAATCGTTGGTATGGTGAAGATTATCAAGCTAACGTTTATGTTTGGGGTGGTTTTGGGGGAGCTACGCTGCATGGCAAATCTCCTCGCAGCGGCTCGCACTGGCATCGAAACACAGAGTCTCCTAAAAGAAGAAACGGTACTGCGGGTCTGGTTGGATTTGAAGCAGATGCTGAAAGCCGCAAGTATTTTGGTTTGGTTCGATATGAAATTATTCCGAATTCAGTTCATAAAACCATGCATCAGGTAGAATTGCGTCTTGGTATTGCGCCTTATGAAGCAGAATATTGTGAAATTGCGAGTTGGTTTATGATATCTGGCCGATACAATCCGGATCTCAAGAGAAACTATTCAATCACGCCGCTAGCGAGATTTTTTTATAAAAGTGTTTTGTGGGAAACTGGTGTGAGCTTGAAAGGCGATTGGATGCTTAATTTAATGTTCCATTTTTGAGGATGTGATATGAAAAAATCTATGTGTGTTTTGCTCTTGCTGTCTTCTTTTGCTGCAGAAAATCTTTTTGCCGCAAGCAAAACGATCTTACTTAAGGTCAATGGCATGGTGTGTAGTTTTTGTGCCCAAGGGATCGAGAAAAAATTAACTGCCGAACCTGCTGTGGAATCTATCAAAGTAAATCTAAAAGACAAAACCGTGACATTAACCCTCACAGAAGGGCATGATTTGAGTCATGAAAAAATAAAAGAGCTTTTAAAAGAGGCTGGTTATAACGTCGATTCTATAAAAACTTTGTAGTCCTATCTTTGAGGAATTGGAATGATCTGAGTAGGAATTCTCATGCCTTAGGCTTTTGATCTCGATGCTCAGGGGTAAGGGAGACATTCTCTTTCGGAGTAATGGTCGAGAAAGACTTCTGTCTTTCAAACATGGGCAGAACAGGCTCTTCGGTTTTAATCGCAGTCGACAACAGCTTTAATATTTCAGGGTTGCAGCCTTGCTGTTTCAATGCTACTAAATCCAAAGCTGTTAAGGGTGTGTGGGGTAAGAGAAGGGTTACTATTTCTTTATATCCTTCTCTCGCTGCTGCGATAATGGGAAGTTCTTCTATGTCATTTCGAGGATTATGCATTTTTTCATGACAAGCAGCGCCAGCTTCCAATAATTTAGCAACCAAAGCTTGGTGGCCATAGGCGGCTGCCGTAAAAATAAGATAGATATCATCATTGATACGTTTTTGCTCTTCTTTATCCAATAAAGAAATTAATTTGAAAGTCCGGCTCAATTCAGCCTGCCTTTTTTCTGGATCCACTGGAGGGGCAGTGGGATCGAAATGCTTGTTAATATAGGCCTCTATTAATTGTTTGGCAATATCCATGGGAATTTCATGCTTGTTACATTTTTTCACGATATCATCCACATCAGCATCGCGCATCCAGGCCGTAAACTTTTTGTAATGAATTCTAGCAAAATTTTTGGAATGATTTATGATTTGTTCCATCGGATCTTTTGCAAAATCAATACCCATGTATAGCAATTGCTTCTTTGCAGCTGCTTCCTTTTTCGATTTTTCCAAAAGGGAGTTGAGTTCATCAAATTTAAGAAGAAACAAAGCGCCTTCAATATTGGATTTGGCATTAACAAAGGTGCAAGTTCCGTGCTTTTGTTCCTTTGAGGGCAGTGTTGTAATTAAATTCTCTGGTTTTCTGATGAGGGCTAGATTTTCAAAAAATTTCTTTTGATCGGCAGATCTGATAAATTGGCTACGGTTAATTTTTCGATAAATTCTGGGGTAATTTGGCTTTTCTCTGTTTCTGTTAATCTATAGACTTGAGCGCCACTGCCGGCTTCCTTCCCCAATCCTCGGTTACAAATGACAAAATAATCTTTATAAAATATAATGGAGGTATCGTGCGCGCCCTCGTACTCTTTGGATTGAAATCCAAGTGGGATTGCGACCATTTCATCATTTTTAAATTTATCGTATAGCATTTTGGTGGTAAAGGTTCCAGCACCGCTGCTAAATTTTTCTAGATTATGATAGGTTTCTTCGATGGTATTATAATATGGCAAGGCATGATAGCCTTTTAATAAATGATGTAATTGAAGTAATGATCGATATCTACTATTTCCTTCGGCTCTCAGTGTTTCGGTATCGCCTTCTGGGGTGTCAATGCGAATATCAGCACTGATGCCTAGTGCGTGGCCTGTTTCTTTAATAAAATATTTGGATTTATAGTTCTGAACAATTTTTCGATGATGTTCTCTTTGCTCGGGTGAAAACTTACCTCCTTCTAAATCTCGAAGAAATTTGGCTTGATATTCTTCTAAGAGTTTTATGAGTTCCGGGCTCTTTTTTTCTCGTGCATGGTCTAGGGGGATTTTGAAACTCATTAAAGGTTTATCATCTGATAGTATTGAGGTTGCTCCAACTGTCAAGAAAGGATTTATATGGGCTTCTAATAATTGCTTTACAATATCTAAATCCCCAGAGTCCATTGCGTCGCTGATAGCTGAATCGAGCAAAGTTCCTCCGCTTGGAGTTCTTTTATTCAGGTCAAAATCTGGAAAAGATAATAAAAATTTCACAATTTCTTTTTTATTGCCATTTACTGCTAAAGTTAAGGCGTTTTGCCCCATACCTGCCGGTGCTGTAATATTCGCTTTGTACTCTATTAACAATTTTAGAATATCTAATCTATTAGAAGATATGGCATCATGGATTGGATAACCCAAACCGCCTTCATGATTCACCTCTGCGCCTGCCTTCAACAACATCCTAATCACACCAATATTTCCACCTTGGATAGCAAATGTTAATGGGGTGTTATGTGAGAGTCTGGTTTCTGAATTTACATTGGATCCTGATTTCAATAATGCAGCTACCATCTCAAGATTTCCCAAGGACGCTGCTAACATTAATGGAGTTTTGTTTCCTTCAGTCTGCAACAAAATATTTGCATTAAAACCTTCTTTATTAATAATAGCTTGAAGTGCTTTGAGATCTTGTGAATTAATTGCATCTGCTAATTCTTTGCTCATATCGTTCTCTTTATAAAAATAATAAAAAAAGCTAAGATTAATTATTGAGCTTTAATAATTAAGACTAACAAGAACGATATTGGTTTCTTTTATGGGGATATACAACTAAATTAATCTATACAAACTTTCTGATCCGTTGTCTTGATGATTCAGAATCATCCGAACTACTGGTGGCAGGTTCAAAAGCAAATAAGACTGCTTTGGGTTCCTGAGACATCATCACTTTCATCCATTTTTTGCACATCATCAGAAAGAAGAGCTTTCTTTGCATGATAGACTGCAACGCTCTGTTTTATTTTGGGACATTTATGGAGTGGCAGTGCATTTTTAAAACAATATCTTTCGATATCTTCAGCAGGATACACAGGGGAGTTACTAGATGTGAGAACTTTAATGATGGGGAGATTCAAAAACTCTTCCTTAAATTGCTCGAGAAAGGATTTGGGTACATTATTTTGGCAGTGTTTTAGAACAGCTTCTGCATCGAGAGCAGGCAGAGACTGAAATTTTGCATCATAAAATTGCCCCATCACTCCATGCAGATAATGTTTTGATATATCTTTGAACTGATTGAGCGGAAATGGTTGATTGAACCATGGTTCTATTCGATCTTCGGTTAAAATTTTTCGTGAGATTGCATATGCCGCATTCTCCTCTTTATAAAACTCAGAGTGTACTTCTTTCACAAAACGAGAAAGAAAGGATTCTTGCGTTAAAGAATCTTCAAATTCCATGGTTTCATCTCGTCCAAGATGCCATCTTCTATCACGATGGTCCGAGTCTTTCCCGACGATTTCCAGGATCAATTGATCTTGTAGACTTGGATTTAAGGCGTTAAATTTCATATCAAAGAAATTTGTGATGAAGGTAATCAAATTGCTGCCGCCGATGGTGTACAATTTAACCAGGGGATGTCTTCGATCTAGAGCTGAAACAATTTTGGGGAAAGAACCTCCGGGACAGGCAGGTTGATCGTCTGCGACAGTCAGATCCGCTTGATCTTTCTTCACATATTCGACTTGGAGCTCGCTTAGATGAGTTGATAAAATCCGAAATGAGGCATTTATTTCCTCTTGGTTTTTGAAAACATCAGGGTCCTCTGACGCCAAAATCACAGCAGCCAAAATTTCATCGATGCCTAATTGCGAAATCTTGTCTTTTGGGACTCTTTGGTAGTTGATTCGAGTGATGGTTAACCAGCGATAGGCTTGAAATTCAGGTAAGCCCCAAAAAGGAGCTGACCAGGGCGCGCAATGTAAATAATTATGAGAAACCCTTAAATTAAAGTCATAGAGCGCTATCCACCAGGGATCAGTATTCCATTCTTGCTCAGTAATTTGGAATTTTTGTGAGCATACTTGAAATATTTTCTGTTTTAGTTCTTGAAACACGAAATTTTGAAACAGTTGAATTTTTTCAACAATTTTTTTGTGACGTTTCTCATTCTCATTTTTTTGCTCACCCTCTTCCTTTTCATCTTTATCGCAAAGATATTTATCAAAAATTGCTCTGCCACATTCAGAGGCACTTTGATGCAGCGCATCGGCATGAACATTTTGAGCCATGTCATGAAGGGCTATGACTTTTAACCGGCCTTCCTTTTGCATGCGCAATTGCAGGCGCTCATGGGCAGCATGGATCAACGGTCTATATTCTTCCTGTCCGCAGAGGTAAGCCATATGTGTTTGGAAGGCCCGAGGATCATCTGCTTGACCTTCCACAATGATATCGAAAATTGTTTGTTCAATGCCATTTTGCAGCACAGTCGCGTCATGATTGATTTTTCTTTTGAGAAAATATTTAGTCAAGGCAAGATCTTCGCTTTCCCAGGCTTCATAATCAGGCGTATTAATATTTGATTTTGAGCTTAAGATATGTTGCTGCAATATATTCAGTTTGTTTTTATTCAAGGATTGTATGTTGGCTCCAAAAGATTCTAAAATTTCGATGATCTCGGTCGTTCTTACACTATTTTTATTGGGATAGTCTAAGCATAAAGAATGGAGCATGTCATCGAAAAGTTGAGGAGTGAGATATGTTTTGTAATGCTCGTCTGTAAAGATTGCGAAAAAGGGTTTGAGATTGTCAATATTTAGTGGTTTTTCCGGGAAAGAAGCGATCTGGATAAAAGACCGAAACAGAATTTCAAATCTAAGATGGGCCGTCCCTTCTGCATTTAAATAGGAATTTATGATAGTGACAAAATTCTTTATCCAATGGTTTAGATCTGCGTTCTCCACTCCTGGCTCTAGATTGGAATTGAATTCATTGAGTCCGGTGGCATAAGCTGAAATCAAGCGCAGCAATAAAAAATCTTGTTGTGTCATTTCTTTGATCAAATCAAAGCCAGCACTTGGTTTCAGAAAGAGTTTTACTGTACTATTTTTGATTGAATCTAATAAAAGGTAGAAAAAATTGAGCAGTATTTCATTTGGCGTTGTGCGTTCAAAAAATTTACTTTTTATGGCCCATGTTTTCATGACGTCAACAATTGCGAGTTTTACATCATCAGTTGCCCTATGTAGAGATTTATAAAAATGTTCAAGGCTATTCATCTTTTCATAAGGATATTTTTCTTGAAATAAGTATCCGGCAAAAGTATCAACATCTTCAACGGCACACCATTCCTTTGATAAGGTCTCTGTCCAGTCCCCTGACTGCGAAACTTCAGAAGGCGGTTCTTGGCTTATGAGTTTTTTCAATACTTCCATCGAATCTTTGTTGAAATGGGTCGATGAGACGATGGCTTGCAACTGTTTACTTCTTAATGTAATCAAGGTTTCTGGAGTACAATTTTGCATTGTGTGCCAGAGTTCCTGCCATTCCTTTATAAAACCGTAACGGGCATAGAATAGTAATCGCTTTTCTTTTGTGGTTTTTTGAACAAAGCTGGGATCCTGTTTTTCCAAGCAAATAATAGTCTCTTTTGAACAATTGTTATCATAGGCAAAATCCAGAATTCCTTCCATAGGACCGAGATAGTCAGGATTTTGTAAAAAGATTTTTAACAAGTTTATATAACGTTCCGCTTTCAAGACGTGGACGTATTCCAGTTCATTACTTAAAAATGCTTTGAAAAATTTTTGATCAAAGCTCCCTTTGTTCGCTAAAATAGTCTTGAGCCGAGATTCAACTTGACTTGATTTTAAGGTAGGGGCATTGCGCCATTTAGTCCTTTTCAAGCTTATATTAGTTTTATTAGGATAGTATTCTTTGTCTGCTTTTAGTTTGATATTCTCAAACAAGAGTTTACAAGGATTTATCTTGGCATCTCGAGGGAAAATGTTTCGCGTAGTCTTTCCCATTGCTACTTGCCTTTCCCCTTCCTCTTCTCCTTCAATTTCAGGAACATCAATATTGAATGTGATTTCATAATGTTTCACATAAGCTTCGAATGCCGCATTAGAAATGGTGGGGGTTCTGATGCTGATGCACGCCAGATGTGTTCTAAGGAGCGGTAACGTCAAATGTTTATAAGTTTTACTTGAGATTTTTTCCGTGAATTCCAAGAAGGTTTTCAGGCAATGATCCATGACTGGCCAATTTTGCTTTTCAAGGGCTTGATGAAATATTGTCTTTTCCTCTAATCTCACATAATGAGAATGTCCAATAAAGGCATGATAGAAATGATAAGGACTCTTTTTAAAAGGGCCTCGCAGCGCTTGTTTTAAAGCATTGCGAAACTTCGCAATATCGTCGAAATTCTGGATTAAAAGCTGTAATACCTGATTTTTGGAAAAACCTTGGATGTCAAGAGCAACCGACAGGGTACTGTCTTTGTCTTTTGCGGATGATTTCTTTTCAACCTTTAATTTTCTTATTTTCTGAGATTTTTCAGGTGCATTCAGAGCTGCATCACTCTGTGTACGCTTTCGCTTCATATCTTTTTTATTGACTGACATTGTTATTTAGCTCCCATATGTATACATTCACATATAATTTTATGATGTTAATCGTGCTGAATCAGGAGATTCTGCAGGTATCGATAATGTTAATGGTGCTGCGTCCGGATATTCAATACCAAAAATCAACTTCCAACTTTCAGGGGGATTAATTTTTAGAAATACATTTGCGAGTGTTACCCTATCATACACAAAATAGTATTCATTGCCTTTCAGTTGAATGTCATTATATTCCATAACCGAAGGTAGAGTATAACACATAAAAGGCAGAGTTTCAGTAAAGATTATATCGAAATCTGATTTTGAAAGCCGCTTCGAAAATAGAGCAGTTATTCTTGTATCATAATCTTCAAAATAATATTTTTTCACTTTTTGCAGAAAATTATGCACTTTACTAAAAGTCTCCGGGAACGACGTTGCAAAAGTGTCCGTACCAGGCATTGAATGTAATATTGTGAGCTTGGGATCTCTCAAGGAAAAAAGTTCCGCGATCATTTTTTTCTCTGAAGCTTCTAATTTTATAAAAACTTTCTCTGCCGCAAGGGCAACTGATAAATAAGTGTCTTGTGAGGAAATATCTGGAAGTTTTAATAAAGAAGAGGTTGACGTCAGATCGGAGATTAAGTTTGAAATCATCGAGTAAGTGGCGATTTTATGTTCCTTACTAGTACTCTGTAATTGTTCGTCATGATTTTTCTGCAGCACTGCTAAATGATATTTGAATCGTCCTAAGAAATAATTATATTCCATACGCAACTCTGGATTGTACTGGTGATGAGCCCCATCTCTGAATGAGTGTATATGAGGTGGTTAGAATTCTTTTTAAGTAATCAGGCACAGTATCATAATTAAAATTATGCATATGATGTCGGTAGATATAACGATAGGCCTGAAATTCATCCGTATCAAAGATAAGATCATTTACTGGATTTCGAGTTTTTACGCAATCCCAATTTCCTAACGCAACGCGCATTTGTTCCAGTTGCATTGTTTGCAAAGCGGTGAGAGCACTTGTGTCTATTGAATTTTGAGCTGTGTTTAAAGAATTTTTTTGGAGGATTATATCTTTATATAAGGAAAAAGAGTCTTGATAGAATTGCTGAAGCATAGACTGCCATTTTTGGTGAATTTAAGTATTTGGGAAGAATGTATAGGAGAGGCGCAAAAGCGCTCCTAGGGTTTTATCGATGATAGGATCAGTTTGTGCTCGAAGTCTATCAAAGACATTTTTGTTTTGAGAGCCAACCCCCTGGATCTACACCACTTGAAAATATCAAGGTGCGTTCCATAGCAGTTTTATCCTGCATCTGCGCTGGTAGTGCACGATGATCATGATTCATTGACTTGTCATGTATTATAATGCCGTTGGCCTTGCAATTCATTAAATATGTCTGATAGGCTGATCTATAGTGGCAATGAGGGTAACGAAAACAAAGAGAAGGATCAGATGAAAAAAAGTTTCGATGTACTTCAAAAACTTCCGCAGGATGTGCCAATCGTTGATGATATCAAAGACTGATTCTTTTCTATAGATTGTTTTTATGTGGGTGGATTTGGTTGTGCCCTCATCTTTTGTAGGAACCTGAAGCATGTAGCTTATTTTGTCAGTGGGATCTAATTTTTCGCAAAAATACTCTAGAATAGATTCTTCCTTTTGACAAATTATTTGTCTTCTCATTAGGGCTATTGCATTGAAGAAATTCCCTTTTCTTTTTTAAAAGAAAAGAGCCGAGTAATAAAAAATGTCTTTCCATATTTGTCGCGCGAGCTAAAATCTTCGTTGTAAAAAAAGTTACTTAGAATGCTCTTTAAATCCCAGGGATGTATTGGATTATATCGGGGTGATAACGAACATAAACGATGCATACAGTTCTTAAGGAACTCGGGTTTGAGCTTATTCCGGATATCGACTTTAAAGTTACTCCTATGCTCAATATAGGTGAATACACTAAATAATTCGCTTGATCGCACTTTAAAATTTTCAGTTTCAATATTGTTAATTAAATATTCAATAAAAAATTCACAAGTGAACCCAAAACTCATAAAAAATCTAAGTTTGTAACTTATATCATGATACTCGCCAGAATATATGTTCGAGAGATACTCACATATTTTCAAAAAATTTAGGTTTAAGCTCTTGATAAAATGCAAGAATAATTTGGACCCAAATGTATCTAAATTTTGGGGATCAGATTTTTGTGTTTGTGGGTTATATTCTACGTGAAAATACGCAAAATGGCTTAACAGCTTATCAAATTCAGTTAGAGTGAAACCCTTGCTTTCTTTATAGAAATCCAAGACGCAATTAAGACCTGCATCTGTTGTAAGCCAGGCGGTGTCCTCTACGAAATAATAGTTGGACATTGATCCTGAAACCGAAATAATGATCATTGAATTTTGTTGCAGGCAGCAATCGCATCGCAAATTGTACAAAATGCTCTGCATTTTCCCCTAGAAATATTTTTTGTTCTTTCGCGATAAATGAGATAAGCTGGAATGAAGTGGTCCAAAGCATTGTTTTATCAATGATGATTTTTAAGGGATTTCGGTCTTTGGGCCATTTGAGTAAATAATCATCATCTTCTTGTTTCAGTCCTTCAATGTGTTTTTTATAGGCTTCGAAATTACCTGTCCAAGCATAAAGACAGGCCCGGTCATAATTATTCATGTCATCTAGGGAGAGCGTACACCCGAATTGATTCTTTAAGTGATTAAAGATAGTGGGATTGACAAGGTGTTTAAAGCAGATGTTCAAAAGTTTATTCTTGAAAGATGCGCTGGCTTTTAAACCAAGCATTATCGATAATAATTTAATAGTATATTCGGCATGGTAACCTTGTCGAGTAGGATGCTTGAATTGTTTATCCTCATTGAATCCAGAATCTTTAGCTGTGATAAATTTGAGATCTTCAACAATGATAAGCTCAAAGAGTTCTACAGTCGAAGTATGATCAAATTTGCAAAGTTTCTGAGCTTTTTGCAATAGAGATTCCTCGCCAAAGATAGTCCAAATCATGAAAAGAATGGGGGATAGTGTGAGTTTCTCACTTTTAAGCTTTGAAATTAAACTATAATGATGGAAAATGGTTGCTGGAAGATGATTTACATCCATTTGTGTGTATTTTATAAAATCGGAAAATTCTGCCGCTTTGATATTAGAATCAAGCATTAAATACAATGCGAAAGTGTGCAAATCTTGCAGTGTTAATTTTTTATATTTCTTTTGTTCCTGTGCGTGTTGCAATAAAAGATCAAACGCGAGATCCATGTGTTCCCATTTTGTTTTTGCCACTATTTGAAAGAATAGGTTTTCTTCTGATAACTTGTCTTCCTTTGGGTCGCTATTGATTTTTATAACTTTCCTGCCAAATATTATTTTTAAAAGTGAATCGAATTTTGAATTTTCACCGACGGAGTGTAATGCATCTTTTAGAAAATTGAGCCATCCCTCTGTGGTTTTACATGTATCGAGCGTTTGGATCAAATAGGCAATTTTGTTGTTAAAAGTGAGTTCACTTAAATCTAATGGGGTGGTTATGAAAATCGATTTGATGTTCTTGCTCTTGTTCTTGCCTCTCTCTGCTCTTCTTAGGTTCCATTTTTCCTGCTTACCCAGTTTCCCTGCAGGAATATAGTGAGGGTCTTCCTCCTCATCATCGCTTGATTCTATGCAATCTTTTTTGAGTTTTTTAATCAATCCGCTTTGAGTTGATTTCTTGGATGCTACAGTTTCAGTTTTGTTCTTGGTTTTGCCGAGGTCTGCGCTGCCATCCTCTTTCTCATCCATCGCAGAGGATTCTTCAAGTTTGAAATCGTCGTCCCCATCCTTGTTTAAGGCGTCATAATCAATTGTCATTATTTGTTTTCTTTTTCGTAAACTACGACGCTGGCCCGATATAAAGCTTGTGCCGCCTTCTGCGTTTTCGGTAGCGACACCATTGCTTTGAGGAGGTGAGGCTGGAGCCGTCGAAGCTTGAGTGCTCGAAGCTCGAGCGGGTGAGACTTGAGAAGCACTGATGGAGGGGCCCTCACTGTCTATCTTCATGGCAGAATCAGCGGTGTCAATTGAGATTGATAGAGCGAGCGATGCGGAAGCGCTCGCTGCTGCAGCTGCCGGCTGCTGACTTGCTTGCTGCCTTGTTTCTGTGATGGGTGGGTTACTGCTCATGTTATAATCCTTAAATTAACTAACTCAAAAATAAAAGTCATTTAAATAATTATTTGGCTATCATATTGTTAAGTAAAAATTTAACAATGAAGGTTATACGAAAAAATATTTTGAATTTTATAGGTTTTTTAACTGACAGTCAATTCATTCTTGCTTATTTATTCAGTTATTTACAAACAATCTTGCCAATCTTATCTCGACATACGAGTATTTTCCCTCAAATTTTTCAAAGATTGGCCTTAACTTCCCATCTTCAGATTTACTCAATTCAGAAAAAATCATCTCGAAATCATTTGCAGGGAGTCTGTCTTTTAGGCAGGCAAGATAAGCATGGTCAATCTGCTTTAAATTCTGGAGCTTTTCTATGTGATTAATGATGGTTTCAAGCGACAGTCCGCGCTTTTCTGCAATTAATTCAATAGCGAGAGGTTCTTTCAGCATTTCGCCCGTTACCATATGGCTTGGTACTATATTTTTTTCTTTAGTGTCTTCTTTTTCCTTGGTTTCTCTTTTTTCTTTTGGTTCTTTTGATTTTTTTGATTTTCTTCCGCGCTTCATCTCTATTCTTAAGTTTTTATCATTGCCATTAATTTCCGATCCATTTATTTCCGAATCATCTTCACCCACAATGAACCCTTTAAAACGATGCTTTAAAGTTCTATTTTGAAACTCAAGTTTTTCTGATTCGGATAAGGATTGCAAATAGTGAAGCACAAGACTTGAGTTAACCTGGAACATTTTATCCTGGTCCAGAATTTTAGGATTAACTTTTAAAGCGAGTTCGTTAAAGTTCATGAGTTTTATGCCATTTAAACTTCGCACTCTGGATAAAGCAACATACCCCATACCAGGTTCAAAGACATCCCCTAAATCCATTTCCGCTGCATCCATTGTCATGCCCTGACTTTTATGGATGGTAATTGCCCAGGCAAGACGAAGGGGAATTTGTCGGAGAGTGGCACGAATGATGCCATTTTCTTCATATTTCCATTCCTCAGGGGATGCAAAAATAATTTTATCGTCAAAAGTTCTAACAATAGGCCAGCCTTCTTTTTTATCAAAATTTATAACAATTCCGCGGGTACCATTCACATATTTGCCTTCCATGTGATTCTTAATAAACATTACTTCAGCGCCGACTTTAAGTTTTAATTGTTCTTCGGCAAGACAACTTCTTTTCAAGCCGCTCACTAAAGTCCTGAATCCATCGGCTTCCATCGTAAATGTTTTTTCTTCGGCAAGGATTTTGTTTAATTCGCGCTGGTTAATTTCGTCTACATTTAGATTTCGCGAGTATAGTTTTGTTGCTTTGGTAGCACCGATAGGTTCTTTTTTGTAACGGGTGCGTAAGGGAACTTTTGTGTGCTCTCCTGTCGTGCCCCTTCGAATATCTTCTAGAATAGTCAGTAAAGGATCATTGGATTGTCTATGCTGTTCTTGTAAATAGCAAACATGAAAATCCCCTTCAATCCAGGAACTCGCTTCGAAAGCAAACTGGATTTCGTTGCTAGAGGAACTCGACACCGGTGGTAATTGAAAAAAATCCCCGCACAGAATGACTTGCAAACCGCCAAAAGATTTATCGGGATCGAGAATTTGCCGAGCAATAATATCTATCATATCGAGTTGGTGCTTATGGAGCATTGATATTTCATCAATTATCAGTGTTTTGGTTTTTTTATAATTGCGTTTTATCGAGTTTGAGGTAATAATTTTCTCTAGATCTTTTTCTGTTAAATGATCCTTAATGCCGATCCCAGACCATGAATGAATGGTGACTCCCTGCAAATGCGTTGCAGCGATGCCAGTCGACGCTGTCATCGCAATTTTGACATTATGATCTTTGAGATAATTTATATATTTGTTTAAAAGATAGGTTTTACCACTCCCTGGGGCTCCCGTGAGAAAAATATTTTTTCCCATTTTCATTATTTCAAATGCTTCACTTTGCTGCATCAAGCTACTTCTTAATCTTTCCCAATAAGCTAATATTAAAGGCTAAGATTCGCCTTTCTCCTAATCTCTCTAACTTTCTCTATTGTATGATAGGATTATACAGACTTCAATGGGATAAAACACGGTTTAAAAATGGAGCTATTGATAAGGGTGTAGCTATCGAACTGAAAAAAAATTCAAATACTACGCAACGAAGGTTTTATTAATACGAAACACTACTACATGCGTGGTCTTACTTGTTTTGCATCCTGCATTTCTTTTAATGCCCTGGCAAGTGGATGAGGACCACGAGGATTCCCTGGTTCATCAGATGGAAGATCTGGATAGGCTCTTTGGAGGAATTCTTTTGATTTTTTTTGACCCATTTTGACTATAGAAGGGTCACCAAGGTCTTGTATTCCACCATTAGCTTGTGCAAAATTAAAAGCACTTTTGGGATCAGAAAATTTGAAATTCAAATCAATCAGATTCGGATCTCTTTCACTGGTTGATCCAAATACGTCATCTGCTTTTATCCAATTTTTTAGCGAATCAGCATAGGCTCTAGCATTAATTGTGGGCTGGGGAGCAGCTGTTGCAAGACCTGTGTGTGGCGCTGGAACAAGCGCTGAAATGGGCTGCATTTGAGCTGCACCCATACTAAAATGATGTAACATGCCTACCGTCCTTCTTTCTTGCTCCGCCTTCGGATGTGATAAAACTGCGGCTCTATCTCCATCAATTTTAGGCGCTACATTAGCAGCCTGAGGCCTTATTTTGTTGATATCAGGATGTGTAAGAATATATCTAGCTTTATCTTCTCCAATTATAATGTGATAGGGGATAGCTTGTTGCTCGGGAGGTGGAAAATATTTACCATCCGAAGCAGCTGCGCTCAAAGAACCAAAAAGAATTGCTTCTGCGTAAGAATTGAACATTACTTTATATCTGATTTTCCCTTCTTTACCTGGAAAATCATCTTTCTCTGCAATAATGTTAACAGGTTTAATGTCTCCGAGCCTAGCAAAAGGGTTAACACGATTAAGGTTACTCCACAATTGAGGAGATTGGCTGAAAATATATGGCATATCTTGTATAAAATTTGCAAAATCTTGCTTGAATCCTTGTGGTGCTTGGCTTTCCCCTACAGCGGGCGCTGCACTACTCTGTCTAATTACCGCATGTGTGGCTGCAGCAGATGTGGCTGCAGCAGAAGAGGGATGAACATAGCGAGCCGGATCGGAATGCGCCGCAGCAAAGCCAGCAGGTCTAGCTTGTTGTGCTTTTGGACTAGGCGTAATAGCAAATGCGTTACTGACAGGTAATGGCGGAACTCTATGTGGATTTGCTAAATGAGCAGCTAATTGATCTAAATTACCCTGTAAAGCATTTCCGAATGCCCTGTCTCTATGGTCTGCGCTATGAATGGGAACCGTGATATCAAATGCTGCATTGGTATATTGAGGATCATTATAAAATTTAGCAATTGCATTTGCTGCACATAATGCAGATTGGGCAGGATCTACCCCATATATTCCAATACCGAGTGGAATCATCGCTACACTCTTGATGGGATTGTGAGGATTATTTTTATTATGTTCAAACATCTGGACCAGAATATTATAATAAGCAGCTTCTAATTGCAATGCTTTGTCACCTCCAGCTTGGTCACTAGTGAAAGGCCCTTTTGGTGAACCTGCATGCATCAAATAATAATCTTTTGAATAGGCTCCACGTTTACCCTTAGGAGTAGAATGAAATTTGTGAGCTACACCATTATTTTTAACAAAATCTGCTGTTCCAACAGTTAACGCTTCCCTTCTTGCCTTCCAATCAGCTTCTACTATTTGTGCTTCGTTGCCGCTTCTACCAGTACTATATACCAAGTCATCTCGAATTATCCCAGCAACCCCGCCCCATCCGTTTACTCCGAGTCGATCAATGCTTGCTGCATTTACTACAACGTCTGTTCCTTCATGGATAACATGACCGTTTTTTATTCTAACTTTAAGTCTGCCTATATTACGTGTAGTATCAGGAAATTTAGGTGATATAGCCATAAGTATATTCTCATATTATTATCTGTATATTGTAAGAGCACATTTATCTCAATAAGTTCCTTTTATATTCATTTTGATTAGGGAATAAGTTCGATTAGAACTTCCATTTTTCGAAATTTAATGGTAATTACGTTGGAGATGGTGGCTGAATTTTTAGACATTGATACTGGATAAAGAGACTTGGGAATAGTTCTCCAATCATTGGTTTATGTGATTTCCTAATCTTGGTTCACGAGCAAATTTACTTTATACTGGATAGATTTTAAGTAAATTATAAGGTTTAATTCTAGGATTTCAGGCAGGAAACAGAGATCTTTTCTTTAGTATCTAGCTTTAAGGCTGTAAGCGAATTGCCCCAAACGCAGCCTGTATCCAAAGCATACGTATTTGCTGCTGAACAATTGCCATTCAAAGCTGCCCAATGTCCGAAGATTATTTGCAAATCCTTGGTTTTTCGGTTTGGGATCTCAAACCAGGGCAGGTATCCTTCCGGGGGTTTTGCTGCGAATTCTTTAATCGTAAGATTCAGTTGACGGCCGTCTTCTCGGACAAAGCGCATGCGCGTGAAGGCATTTACGATAAAACGGAGCCGTGAAAATCCCCTTAATCCCTGCATCCAGGATGCGGGCGTATTTCCAAAGAGATGTTTATAAAATTGATCTCGATGTTCGGTCTCACCTTTTAAAACTCTCTCAACTTCCACAGCAAATCTCTGCGCATGTTTTAGATCCCAAAGAGGATAGATCCCTGCATGCACCAGCGTAAAGTTAAGAACAGGATCATGGTGCAGCAAGGGTTGTTGTTCAAGCCAAGAAAGCAGCTCTTCTCGATCAGGTGCTTCTAAAATATCTTGGAATGTGTGGTGATTGGGGTCATAGGGATAAGCACCGCGCGCAATAGCCAGCACGCCGAGATCGTGATTGCCAAGCACAGTGATGGCGCGTTTTTGTTCTGCAAGTTTTTTGATAAATCTTAAGGTTTCCAGTGATTGAGTGCCGCGATTTACCAAGTCACCAACAAACCATAGGGTATCGCTTTCAGTAAATTTAATTTTATCGAGGAGCTCGAGTAACTTCTTATAGCAGCCTTGCACATCGCCGATGGCATAAATAGTCATAAAGGGCGCTTCTCATATATGAAATTGCTGATTGTTACAAAGTCTTCTGTTTTTAGCATTTCTGGTCTGAGTTCGGGGTTGATGCCAATCTTCGCTAATTCTTCAGCGCTTAAGAAGGGTTTCAAGGAATTTGCGATGATCTTGCGTCGTTGTTGAAAGGCAATGTTGGTGATTTCTTGGAAGCGCTTAAAGTCCTTCGCGGGGTGGGGGGGACTTGAAAAAGGTTTCATCCGAATAAATGCCGAAACCACTTTGGGGGCTGGGAAAAAAGCTCCGGGGGGAACCGAAAATAGCGATTGGGATTCACAGAAATATTGTACCATGACACTCAATCTGCCATAGTCTTTTGTGCCTGGAGTTGCAGTAATGCGATCGACGACCTCTTTTTGCAGCATGAAATGCATGTCTTTTATGATGTGAGACAAGGGAAGCAGCATGAAGAGCAAGGGGGTAGAAATATTATAGGGCAAATTTCCGACAATTCTAAATTTACGACCACGATGATTACGATGTTTGGCGTGCAGAGCTTCAAAATCAAATTTTAAAACATCCATGGCGTGAATTGTCAGGTTTCGGAATCTGGATTGCAGCTTCTCGATGATGTCGCGATCGATTTCGATAACTTCAAGGTTTGGTACAAGCTCCAGCAATGGTTCAGTAATGGCGCCCTGGCCTGGTCCAATTTCGACTATCAGATCGTCTTCATGCGGCTGTATCGCTTGAATAATTGCATGAATGATTTTGGGATCTCTTAAGAAATTTTGACCAAAACGTTTTCTGGGCTTAGTTCTCATTCAGAAAAACCTGGACTTCGGCATCATCACGAACGCGTCTAAGCCAGGTTACCAATTTTTCTTCGAATCTTCGCTGAAACAGTGCATCCGTTGCGCGGTTTTTGATTTCCTCTTTCGAAAGAGACGGATCTACGGCATTACCATCGCGTTTATCAAGAAGCTTGATGATATGAAAGCCGCTTTCATTTCGTATCGGGCCCATGATTTGGCCTTTAGTTAAAGTACCTGCCACTTTTGCAAACAGTGTCGGCAATTCCTGCATGCGTCGAAATCCGAGATCTCCGCCATTTAAAGCCTGAGGACCTGCTGATTTTGTCATGGCTATTTGAGTAAAATCACTGCCGGCATTCAGTTGTTTGAGGATTTCCTGTGCCTTTTTTTCGGCAGAGGCAATTTTTTCAGCGGAGGATGTTTCTGGAAGGGGAATTAAGATATGCCCCAAACGATATTCCATACCGCTTTGATCGAGACCGCCAGGTGATTTCATGAATTGTTCCACCTCGCTGTTGGAGATGGAGATATGTGAAGCCACTTCACGTTGCTGCAATTGGGAGATGATGAGTTCAGTTCGAATCGATTTCCTAAATTGCTCAAAACCAACACCTTGATCGTCTAGCACTTTTTGCATCTGTGCGGTTGTCATGTTATCGCGTTTTGCGATATCTTCAAGTGCTTTATTAAGCGTTTCATCTGTGACTTCCACTTTACTTTCCTTTGCCATTTGCAATTGCAATCTTTCTAGAATTAATTTGTCTAATAATTGCTTTTTGAGTTGCGCGAGCGGCGGGACGGACATGTCAGTTTGCCGCAAACGTGTCAAGAGAAGTTGCAGTTGGCGATTAAGCTCTGATTCTGGTATGGCATCTTGGTTGACCACGGCAACAATCCGATCCAGGATCGGGGATTGCTTGGTGGATTGGTTTTGTGCAGGTTTCATATCCAGACTTTGCTGTTTGATATTCAAACTATGCTGTTTACTCTCTGAATTCTGTATTTTATTATCACTTGCATTTTGAATGTCGTTTAAGCCTGCAGATAAGTTTGCGGCGCATGCAGATTCAATCAGAGGAAATGTGATTCCGATAATGCTAAAGAGACTTATCAAGATATACTGTGCTTTAGTTTTCATAAGTTTATTCACCAACTAATTCTTGTTAAACGATGGAACAATAGTTAGGGAGCGTAAGTGCTTCCCCGCTACATTTTACTCGCACTAAGCCAGAGCTACAACCTTTTTTTGCCCACCTATGTTTTGTCTAGATCCAAGCGGAAGATCTTAAGATAATCTCAAATAGTCTCTAGGTTTTCATGCCTTTTTTCATGCCTTCTTGGAATCTTTATGCTTTTTGGTTTGCGGTGGTCTTGGTGTCGGGTCCAACTCTCTGCCAGCATCCGAACGGCTTATTGAATCTCTGTTTGAGTTTGTTTGAGTGACTGAAGCACTGTAAGTTGGCGTCCATACTTTAGAAGGCAATGCATCTTCCTCTTTAAATTTTCTTTTCTTGTTCCTGGGGTTGTCTTTTCTTTTGTCACGAACCTCGAGTTCTTTTTTCTGTTTTAATTCTCGGTGTAGTTTTTGTATTCCTGTTCGTTCAGTCTCTGCTGTTCGATGACTTTGATGAATTTGATGACTTTGATGAATTTCATGCTTAGATTTTTTGGGTTCCTTATCATGAGCAAGAGCAAGATCAAGGGGAAGAGCAAGTGGTTCTCTGATTGGCTCAGGCTTTGATTTGGCATTTTTCGATTTTGGAGATATCTTATCTCGCGTTATATCTACTTCTTGTGTTGCCTCATCATCATCATCCACTTTTTGGGTTAGTATTTCCTCTTCTGATTCTGAATCATAGAATTTAGTGATACTCTTTTCTCTAACACAGGATTTCCAACTCCCAAGTCTTATTATAGGTTTGGGCGAAATTTTTGAAGGTTTTAATGAATCATCAACTTCTACCTCTTCGTAAGGTCTTTCTAGGACGGGGGTTGGAGGTGTTTTTGGACGGGATGGGACAGGTTTCACCGCTTTTAATTTCTCTTTGACTTTCTTTTTACTGCTTGACATAACTGCTCCTCTAATTAAGATAATTTTCTGGATTCCCGCGGAGGCGGGAATCCAGTCTTCAAAATTGATCACGATTAAATTGATACCCTGGAATTCTCGTAGTAACCGTATTTATTTTACTATGCCCAACGCTTGTAAGACCCTTAAATATAAATTGGAAATAAAATGTATTTAAGTATTTTCGCTTAACATCCTTATTTTCTCGAATGGTGTGTGGATCATTTGGCTGAATATAGCGCACATAACTTAATCGAATCGCGGTACAGCAATTTTGCTGTTCAATACCTGCCAGGAACTCATTGCCCCGATGCATTTTCAGATCATATTGATAACGGCTGAGAATGCGCCAGCGTTCGGTTAAGGCTACAGCAAAAGACACTTCGGCTTGCTTGAGCTGCTTAGGTAGAAAAGTGATGGGATCGATCTGAGCTGGGTTCCTGCGCAAGAATAAATAGCCAACGTTGAAAACATTGAGTTCATCTGGCCGATATTGCAGCCAGGCAGCAGCCTCATCACCGCGACTTTTGTAAGGATTCCATTGTCCCGTTGCAGTTGCAGTCCAGGCTTCTGTCAAATGGTAGCGCGCTAATCCCACAAAATTAGAACGATGCTTATTATGCTCTGGCATTTCTTGTTCTATACACAAGGGATTCCGATCAGAATCGCAAAGAGTTACACGGCGATCTTTAAAGTAATAAATTTGCCCTATGGTTGCATTGGCGCGCTCAGCGCCAGTAGAATCTGTCAATATTCTGGTAGAGAGTGCAAAGGTGGCTTGATTGGCATCGCCCATCCTATCGAGTCCACTGAAACGATTGTCTCGGAATAACGTATTATAATTAAAACCCGGGTAGGCTGTATCAAAAGTAGGATCGGTAGGCAATTTATTTTGATTGCGGAAGGGAACCCATAAATAATAAATGCGAGGTTCTAAAGTTTGAATGAAGGGAATTTGACAAAATTCCATGGGACGTTCGAAGATAAGTCCTGAATCAACATCAACCATTGGCATATTGATACTCGGAGTTCGAGGTTTTTTTCGTTCTGTATCAAGGCGTCCTTGATTCAAATCATAGCCCCAATAGTTCCATTGTAATCTTGGTTTTAAAAACCAGCCGGGTTGAACGAGTGGCAATGCGATACCAGGTCTTATCTGGTAGCGTTTTCCAGTGGTGTGATTTGGTGCGATAGGATCTCGCTCGCGTTTCCGGGTAAAATGTGAGAAATCCCCTTGAGTCGTCCACAAAAAACCATACGGCAGATCGGGAACAGAATTGAATACTCCAATTTGTGGCGTACGTCTATAAGGATCTGAAGTTACCGGACCCTCGAAAGGATGCAAAGTTTGATATTCCTGCACTCTGCCTTGCACCATCCAATAAAGATCTTGGTAAGTGACCATGCCTTCTTGCAGTAATTGTAGATTGTTAGCAGTCTCTAAAGAATCTCCGAGATCCATGAAGAAATTGTCATCACCCACTCTGTGATAATTGAGTTTTGCAGTCCAATTCCTGTTAAATGTGGAATTGTGATCTAAATAAATTCTACGACGGGAATTATTACCGCGCCGGAGAGCCGTCACTCTTGGGTCATTCTGTGGAAAAAGAGTGGTATTCATGTTTTCTTGCCGGAATTTTTTATAAGCGCGATCGTGGGGCAATATTGAACCCTGGATGCGTCCAGTATTATGCTGCGTTAGATAACGTCCCTCTCCTTGCAAGTCGATGCCGCGCTTGCTCAAATATCGAGGAGTAATAATGGCATCATAATTTGGTGCAATATTCCAATAAAAGGGTGCCGCAAATTCTGTGCCTGATTTTCGGGTGTTTCCAAAGATGGGATCTAAAAATCCAGTTTGACGTCTATCGTCGATGGGGAAATCAAAGTAGGGACTGTAAAATACAGGTATACCTTTTAAATAAAGATAACTGTGTGTGGCTTGACCTCGTCCGGAAATTTTATTTAAAGCAATTTTTCTTGCTTTTAATATCCAGGTATCGTTGCAAGGAGCACAGGTTGAATAGCTAGCATTGCGGAGTACGGTACGGCCATTGCCGTAAGCCGTGATGCAGCTTGCAACGCCCCTCGCATGTTTTTCATAGATGCGATACTCTGCATCGTAAATAACTTTCCGGTCTTCGTCGACGAAGACATCGGCCCGAGTACCCACGATTCTTAAACCCGGTTCTCGAACTTCTACACCGCCTCTTGCCTCGACTGTTTCAACTTCGCCAGTTTCTACATTACGATAAATGTTGGCTTCACTGGCCAGAACCTGTTTATTGCCCTGGATCAAATGAACATTACCTTGTAAGAGCGAGGGACCTTCCGGCACAAATTGACCACGGTTAGCTGTGATGGTCACTGTTTCTGCAGGTAACCCTAAAGCAGTTTTATTGGGTTCAGGGGAGCAGGGCTCGACATAATAACCGCCACAGAGTGGATGGGTTTCAGGACTGACTACCCAATCATCCATGAGTACGCCATTAGTGGCGGGGCCATTGATGCAAGTATTGACTAAGCCTTTAATACAATCGTAGCCTTCTCTAAGACCACAGCTTGCACTGGTTGCGGCATTTGATACAGCCACATTCATCAAGACAACTGCTAAAATTAGATTCAGTATATGTTTCATTTTTTTCGTGGTAAAAATAGCGCAGGTCTAAAGATCTCATAATTTGTGGTGGCCACGCAAATTTTTATGTAATTTAGAGTGACAAATAGTGTCATGAGTGGGATCTTATATTAGGTAAGCTACTAAGATTGGTGATGAATTTTTGTTATGAATTCATGAAATAATTGCATTCATGAATTAAAGAAGTAAGGATGTTTATGACGGATATGAATCGAGAACAAATTTTAGATGAGTGGTTAACTAAATTATATAAAGGCAGTCCTTATCAGCGAACTCTTCTGACTGGGGATGCGAGTTTTAGAAAATACTATCGGATTTATGGCGAGAATTCTTTTGAAACCCGCAATTCACTCATTGTGATGGACGCACCCTTGCCCGAAAACCCCGCTATTTTTGCTGAAATTGCGAGCCTTCTCAATCGAAATGGGTTTTCAGTGCCTAAGGTTTTTGCGAGCAACCTCGATCTCGGCTTTTTACTTTTGTCTGATTTAGGCGATAGAATTTATCTCAAAGAATTAAATGAAATGACGTCAGCACCTCTTTATGAAGATGCTTTGAAAGCTTTAGTGTCTCTACAGGATCAAAATGCAGCAGTACCCAGTTTTGATCAAGCCTTTCTAGAGCGCCAATGGAAAATTTTTACAGAATGGTTTTTGGGATCGCATTTGGAGCTAGAGATAACGCCAGATATTGATAAAGCTTTGCAGCGTAGTCTTGACGTATTAAACCAAGTCATTGAAGAGCAGCCATTTGTCTTTGTGCATCGTGATTATCATTCACGAAATTTAATGATCTTAGAACAAGGCAATCCTGGAATTCTCGATTTTCAAGATGCCATGAATGGCCCCATTACTTATGATCTGGTTTCTCTTCTGCAAGACTGCTACATTTCTTGGCCAAGAAAAAAGGTGATTCACTGGATAGAGCAATTCAGAAATTATGCAATGGAAGGCAAACAAAAGGATAAGCAAAATGATAAGCAAAGTGAAAACGAGATCCAAACCAAAAACCAAAACAAAAACAAGTACCAGATGAATTATTATGGGAAATCCTTAGATCAATTTCTGCGTTGGTTTGATCTTACCGGAGTGCAGCGTCATCTCAAAAATCTTGGGATCTTTTCCAGACTGCATTATCGCGATGGCAAATCGCACTATTTAAATGATCTGGCCATGCCGTTTAAGTATGTGCAAGAAGCCTGTGAGCGCTATGAAGAATTATCAGATTTAAAAGCTTTAATGAAACTTTTTGAGGTGAAAATGCAACATCGAACCAAAAACTCTAGAGAAAATTTGGTATTCAGCCAGGATGATAATCAATGCGCGCCATAATTTTATCAGCAGGTCTTGGCAAGCGCATGCTGCCGCTCACGCTTCACACGCCAAAGCCGCTCTTGAAAGTAGCCGGTGAACCTCTGATCGTTCACCATATTAGAAATCTATCTGCTGCTGGTATTCGGGAAATTGTGATTAATCTTGGCCATTTAGGCCGGAAAATTGAAGAGACACTTGGCAATGGTTCTGCTTTTGGCGTGACGCTTGCCTATTCCTATGAGGATCCTATTTTAGAAACTGCAGGGGGAATCAAAAAAGCTTTGGCTTTAAACTTGCTCGGACAAGATCCCTTTATTTCAGTCAGTAGTGATTTGTTCACGGATTTTCCCTTTGTGAATTTGCCCATGCTGCCAAAGAGATTAATTCATATGATTTTAACCGATAATCCGCCGCATCATCCAAAAGGGGACTATGCATTGATGGGAGAAATGGTGATCGAAAAAGCGCCTGAACCCGAGGGTTCCTTGTTAAATTTTGCAGGAATTACGGTGTTACGTCCTGAACTCTTCGAGGCCTGCCCCGAGGGGGTCTATAAATTACCACAACTCTTTAAAAAAGCTTTTTTAAGCAACTCGATTACAGGTGAATATTATCGAGGAATTTGGTATAATATTGGCACACCAGAGGATTTACAGGCGGTTAATTTTCTCATGGAAAAAAACAAAAAGTAAGGCAGGGCACTGCGTGAACAGTTGAGCAGACTAAGGTTAAATAAATGAACATTTGGGGCAAAGTTATTGGATTTTTCTTCGGGTATTTAATACTCGAACCCTTGGGCGCTGTCATAGGCGTGCTGGTTGGCGCCCTTTTTGATCGCGGCCTTGCCATGCATCTCCACCATATCCCCAGAAGTTACAAAGAGAATGTACAACGTGCCTTCTTTACCGCCACTTTTTCAGTGATGGGACATTTAGCAAAAGCGGACGGCCGTGTCAGTGAGCATGAGATCCGAGTTGCTGAAAAAATCATGGATCGTTTGGAATTAAATGAAGACTATCGTAAAGAAGCGATTCGATTATTCAATCTTGGGAAGGATCAAAGCTATAACCTCAGTAATCAATTGGATATTTTATGGCAGGAATGCCAGCGCTTTCCAGATTTACTACGTTTCTTTTTGGAAATCCAGTTAGAAGCTGCCCTAGCAGATGGGCAATTGCACCCGAATGAAAAGCGTATCTTGATCTTCATCGCCGAACGACTGCATGTATCTTCTGCAGAATTTGAACAATTGATGGCACGACAATGGGCAAGCCAGGCATTTTATCATTGGTTTGATGAGTCTAATTCCCAAAATCAAAATTATGATACCCATTCGGGAAGATCCTGGGAGCATTCCTCAGATGAATATGGTTCCTATGGCAATGGCAATCATCAGTCGCGTGATTATTCGGGACACAATAGCAATTTTGGCGGGTTCGGCGGATTTCGATCACGGCACCGCAGCCAATCCGGAGCCAATAACCGTTCCTCGCTCTCGGATGCCTATGGTGTACTTGGAATCCAACCAGAATCTTCCCAAGATGAAATTAAAAAAGCCTACCGTCGTTTGATGAATCAACACCATCCCGACAAACTTGCCTCCAAAGGCCTGCCGGAAGGCATGCTTAAGCTTGCTATTGAAAAGACCCAACAAATCACCGCGGCTTATGAAATGGTGCGTGAAGCGCGCGGCTTTCGGTGACTATTCACCCTATGCCTATCCAACCTAAGTAGTTACAAATAACTTTCAACTTCAACTCGATTCCGCAGTTATTTGTTCTTGATAGGGGAAAAGAAAGTATGGCTTACGAAAGATAAGTCGGACTACTGAAACTGCTCATGTTTTTGCCTAGCAAAAACCATGAACGCTGGAACAGAAGACCGATTCATAAATAAGATCCGTAATTTGTATCATTAATAATCCATAGTGATTTATTTAACAGGGCTTTTATGCATTTGGTCTTTTCACACTTGGCTGTCTAGGTTCCGGAGCTGGTTTATCTAGTTCTATACCGTATTTGGATCGCAGGATTTCTTTATTTGCTTCATCAAATTCGATCTTTAACTGACTACCCTGTTTTTGGCTTTCTTTATAGTAAAAATGAACCTCCTCGGGTGTTCCACCACTCATTTGAAAGACAGCTTTTGATCCATGAATACCTACCAATGCTTTCTGCATATTACCAAAACCCGCATTATAATCATCTGGATTTTTCTTTAAATCAAAACTAGAATCCAGCATATAGCTAGTATTCCCTTGGCTACTATCAGCAGTACATAGTCTTCTCGAGGCTGAAGGTTCCGTTACACCAGATGGGGGCGCACTTAGAGATGTGCTGAATATTTCAAAACCATGTGTCCCTTTCTGTTGTACAGAAAATTTTTGAGTTTGCGAAGGATTTTTCTGATTAAGCACTTCTATTCTTTGCCTTGCAACCTGTGCTGTCACAACTTCTGATGTTTGTAGTGTTGGAGAAATTAGATCTTGTAATTTCCTTTGTTCGGGGAATCGAAAATTCAGAGGTTTGGTGTCGGTACCATTAACACTTGGCCTCCCAGGTAAAGGAAGTGGTTTAGGTGCTTCGGTGTAATGTTGAATGAGTTCCATTCGTACTCTATCATCCACATGGGAACCAGCTTTTGGAGCACGCGCTTGATATGCTGCTTCCAATTTTTCCACTCCCACAATTTTCTCCTTCTTCATGTTTTCTATAATTAGACCGATTGCTTTCTTCTGGTTATCCGTGAATTTAATAACTCCTCTTTCAAACATCTGTGTTAACGCGAAAGCTTGCTTTTCCAAGCATTGGGCTCTAGCTGAAAGCGGAATTCCTGTTGTCAGTGGGTTAAAATAAGCCATCATTTTATTCAATTCCGTTAGATAAGCCGTCATGGCCTCGGGACTGTTGGGCACTTCTGCTTTCTGAACCAATGGATTGATTATTTGTCCCCAATAGAAAGTGAAGAACTGATTTTGACTATGTTGCATATGCAACTCGACTGTTTTTAATACTGTAAAATTGAGGTCAATTGCATCAGAAATAAGTGGTGAGCGTTTGGGTTGTAAAAAAAGGTTGATCTTATCAGAGCCTTCCTTATATTTGATGTCAATTGAGGTTTGCAAAATACTTATCATAAGGTCGTGCGCCGCTTGCCTCTCAGGTTGACTAAATTCACCACTTCTCGGTTCCGAGTTTTTTAGGAAGGCAATCATCTCGTCAATTGATGCTTTCAAACTTTGAGGATTGACATTGTCTATCATTCCTTTACGACGAAGCTCCAACAATGTATTTTCAAAATGTCTCGCACGCTGAAAAAAATATGGCATATTCGCATCGTTGACTTTTAGATGTTCCGCTTGCAACCACTGAGTCGCTGTGTCCTTTGTTAGGGCAATAGGTGCAGGATGTCCTATCTCAGGTGAAGGGGGCCGCAAAGGGGTGACTGAGGGAATCACGTCAGTTTTTCTAGTTGCAATTGCAATTTGTAATATATTTCTAATTAAATCCTGATTGTTAAATTGAGCGTGCATTTTTTTATATTTATTATACACTTTATCGATTTCATTAAATTCAGATTCATTAAATCCGGGTTCTGTTGGTTTCTTTAATCGTAAATTTATCATACTTATGATTTGACTTGCAATTTCGGGTGTTTTCTCAAGAATTTCTTTAAGATTTGGATTTGCTGCAAGTTGTAATTGCATAGCATTTAGTGCTTTTATAAAATCTGAGGTCTTCAATCCCTTTAATTCATTCAAAAAACTATCATCTTTAAATAATTTCTGTGCTGCTGTGCCAGCTTGAAGGGGATCAGCTAATTGTTGAATGGCAGCTACAATTTTTTTTTGTATATCAGTTGCAACCGGTAAGGCAGCAATTGCAGCCGCTGCGGCAGGTGAAAAAGCTGGGATGTCAAGTTTGGGCTGTGAAACTCCAGCTGAAACTGCGGTTTTTGCTCTTGCAGCTAAAAACTCTTTCTTAATGCGAACATAATCGTCCAAAAATCTAGCTGAATCCAATGCAGCCTTATCGGATATTGATGTATCATCATTACTTAAAGCTAATCCAATTTGACTTATTTTCTTGCGAAAATCTAATTTGTTTTCGATATGTTGGGCGACATCCTTATCAGTTCCAAATAAATTTTGCAAATCATTAATCATGAATTGAAGTGCACGTTTTGCCCCAGTTATATGTGGTGGGTCTGAGGGTAAAGTGGGAAAAGAGAGAGGTGCAGATGCATCTTTATCTGGTCCAGCACCGGGTTCCGCTTCTTCGTCTTCTGCCGCAGGCATGGCGGGTGTATGTATAGCCGGCGTCACAGTTACAGACACTGCATCGGAACCTGGAGCTTTTGCTTTTGCATCAATTTGGCTAAGTCCTACATCAAATTTACCGTCATTAAATGAATGTAGATTTTGGATGAGGGTTCTCATGCTAGCTAAACGTTCAGCACTTGCTGATGTAATTCTGAGGCGGTTAATTTCAATAATTTTTTTATAGATTTCATCTATTCTTGTCTTGGTGGGTCCGTCTACGATAGAGCTCCATTTTGCACTGTTTTTTGCACGATCTAGGGCTTCGATAATTTGTTTCATATATTCAGAAAAATCTTTGTCATCCAATGAATTAAATTGTTCAATTGGTGCATCTTCTAGAAATTTCAGACCTTTAAGAAAAAAAGCTTTTTGCGGCTTTGTTAGATTTTTCGAAAGTATATCTTCGAGAATTTCTGCATTTACATGCATTTTTGGAGCTGACATAACAGTAATTCCTCTAATAAGATTCCTCTAATTACAATAGATATGTCTTTATAGAAAAAGTTTAATAGTGCTATCTTATTTTGTTCATAATAATTCTTAGCATTTATTGAAAAATCAAGGCATTATCTAAAAACTGCTGATAATCCTAGATATTTTACATGTTTGTTACTTCTTGACATCCCTCACAAATAATGTAATTATGAACTAATTATATTCACTACGAACTGGATACTCAACCAGTGGAGGAAAACCAAATGCGACGTATTCTGACAGATATTTATGCTCCATGGGGCTCAGAGAAAAGATTATATGCATCTTTTTATACTGCTTTAGGAGCGGGATCCGGAAAAAGGGTCCAGGAATATGTCGATTATGGATTTGACTATGTTGGATACTACTTAAAAAAGGGACCTTTCACAGGCATTGATCTTTTAGTATGTGAACCCAAATTTGGTACACCGCTAAAACATGCCGTTGCATCAGGAAATTCGGATGCCGTTGGTGTTCTCTGTAAGAAAATTAAATTAGATCCTTCCTTGAAACCTTTGTTATACCACGATGACGCTGTCCAACCCTTAATCGTTCTAGCCTGCACCAATTCAGACACCGATAGCGTTCGACATCTTGTTAGTGCAGGTGCAGACATTAGCGCATTTAATGGCGATACTCCAGTTACCGCAGCGGTCACATATCTTTCACCCTGGTTACTTTATAAGCATCGTGAAAGTTTTGAGTCCACCTTGCCCGACTTTGAAGAAGCATTTGAATTGTTTGTTGGTAGTGATGATGAATTACTTCCAGGAAAACACACCATCCGCACCAAAGGAAATCTTCAGCTTCTAGATACCTTATCAACTCTCGGCGCAAGCTTTACAGATCCCAACTCTCTAGGGAAAACCCCACTCGAGATTTTTCAAAATCCTGTGGAAAGCGCTAAAAAAGGCTATTTTCGACTTAACAAAGATTTGAAATTAACCTTAGTAGAAGACAAGAGCGACCAAAATACTCTAGTATTCCATACCTCAAAATTACCAGACCACAGCGGAAGAGTAATAGATTGCGATTTAACGATTATTTTTGATGTCAGGGAAATGCGTGCAAAACTACTTGAGAAAGCCAAAGAATCAGCGGAAAGAAAACATAAGGCAGATACCGCTGCAGCGAAAGAGGTTATTGAAGGTTCTGCAAAGAAAATAGTTTCAGAAGCAGATAGAAAAACTGCTGAATTACAATCAGCGATTGAGAAAGTGAGAAAAGAGCATGATGAAAAATATGCTCAGGTTTCCAAACGGGCTAATGGAATAGATGAAAAACAACTTATGTTGGCTGATGAATCTAGAAGAATAGCACTGCAACTTGCAGAGCAACAAAGAATAGGAAGAGAGACTAAAGAAAAAGCAGAAGCAGCCTATTCCCTGGGAATTGACGCCAGACGTAGAACAGATGCACTCGATGTAAAAGTAAAAGAATTTGAGTTAAGATTTAATTCTATCTACACATCACTGATGGATCTGCGCGGAGGACAAGAGGCTATTGCAAAACGCTTAAGTGCGGTTGGTGCAAGATGTGAGCAACTACACGGAATGACCGCAGTACTTTGGGATGAGCATAATAACAACCCAAATCTTCGCGCAAGAGTTGAGGCAATTAAAACAAAAAATATATATTTGCATTGGTATCAACGTAGATTATCCAATTTACTTATGAGTGCAATTACTCGCATGAGATGTCGACAGGATGCAATCGATAAATTCAAACCAGAAGATTTTATCTCATCAATAATTAAACTGTCAGCTGACCATGTAACATGCATTCCTCTACTTTCAGGTCTTCTAAAAACTGCAGCAGCAGGTATAGATTGCTATAGCGCACGCAAACGCAGAAAGAAATTTGATGCCCAAGAAAGCACCAATCCTCAATTTCAGCATGAGTTGTGTATCGGATTGAGTGTCGCAGTCGCAAATGCCTTAGGGTTATCCTTTACTGGTAAGGATCCCAAGGGGGCAGCAGAGTCCCTTGGTGACCAAACCCTTGTTTTAGTATTCGCTGCCATTGCAAAATTGGAGCCTCGATTAAATCCAGAGTCACCACATTATCTAGACATGGATTCAAGTGAATTTATTACTGCAATACTTGAGCAGATTCAGACTAGTCCTGATCCTGCCTTCAAACAGTTCAGGGAAATTACGAAATTAGGATCTCCAGGAGTTCATACTTACAAACAATCAACATTGACCGCTTTTGAGGCTCGAGCAAAAGATGCTTCAGATACAGTGTCAGATTTTTATGCTGCTTTACCCCCAGACTTGGTGAGTGGAGCGCAGAGTTCAGTCCAAGCCTTTGCAAAAGCGTTTGTTTGATATTGTTCTGTCAAATTCAGAAAAAGGGCCGTGTCGTTACGTGTTACAATAGTACGTGTAACAGGTAACGCACGGCCCTGTTTTTATTCTGCACTCGTTATACCTAGAATTGCTGACATAATATTACCTCCTGAATAAATCAAATGCCGATTAAAGTCTTATCAAAATCTAAAGGGAGTCTGAGAGTAACTGGTTAGAAAATAATGATCATAGGGAGTTAGATGGGGTCAAGCCTCAAAAGTAAAAACATTATAATATGATCATGGTATGACAGTATATGACAATTTCAGAGTCTTAAATTTTAGTCCTTTAGTCAGCAGTCAGATTTGTAAGAATAATAAATAGCTTAAGTCGAGTTTTGTAAGAAATAACTTACAAAAAAATAAGAAAATGATCTCTTGTGGTTTACCTTGGTCTTGGTAATATTATTTTCTGTCCCGTTTCTTAAGGATTGTTGTCCCCTTACATAGACTATGTAATCAGTAATGGAGTATTCTTATGGGTTTTTGGAAAGAGGTAAAGAAAGGATTCAATAAAGTATCTGGCAAACACGACCTTCGCAAACAATACGATCAAAGTATTGAAAAAATTTCAGAGGACGAATCTAGAATTTTAGCCGAATTAAATTCGGAACTTCAAAATGAACTCGCTAAATTAGCTGCAGAACGTGCCAATCTTGAAGTAGTAAAACAACAGGAAACGGCGCAGCATCTGAAAGAAAAAACAGCTGCAATTCAGCAGCTTGAAGCAGCGCAGACACAAAGAAAACAAGCCTTTGAGATTGCGTGCCAAAATGTAAAGAACAATATGCGATTAGTCAAAGCGGCTTTGATAGGATGTATGAGCGGAGATATTAAAGTTGTCGAAACCTTGCTCAAAAACAGCAATATTTCATTGAGATTATTCTTTTTTTCGCTGCTCCCATTACACGTTGCGGCGGAACATAATCAAGCTGCTATTGTGAAACTTTTATGCGCAAATGGTGTTAATTTGTGCAGGACGCATTCTGATGGATATACCGCTTTTGATTTGGCAGAATTGCAGAATCACGAATCCGTGATTGATGCTCTGCGAGAGGTGGTATCCAATACGGAAAAATTTTGGCTTGCTTTGCGAAAAGGCGATAGTGATGCTCTGCAGGCTGCATTAGACCTGGGAGCAGATATTAATTTCAGCCATCCGGAAGGCTACAATGCGCTGCTTTATGCAATTAAGCATCAACCTAAATTAGTTCCATTTTTAGTTAAGGCTAAAGCCGACCCCAATGTTTTGGACGCAGATGGCTATAGCGTTTTGCAGCTCGCCATTTTGAGTAAGCAGTCGTTTGAAGTTATTCATGCTTTAGTTGAGGCTGGCGCTGACGTTGCCCACAAAGAAAATAAGCTAAAAAAAACCGCAGTTGAATTAGCAAATGAACATCCCGATTTTCGAGTCAAGACTTATCTTCTAGACTGCGAATGGGAAGAATTAATCAGAGCACAAAACTATTCTGGGTTAGTTGCGGGGGGTCCTGACTGGTGTAATGAAGGGGGTTGGAGTGATCCAAAATACAATTCAACCATAAGAAGTGTCTTTGCCAAGGTCAATGGCGAACAGCAATTATTTGTGCTTGGCCGTGCTGGCGATGGGATCTATCTTCATAGTTATGATTTTACCAAAGAAACCTGGACCACACTTCCGAGAGGGCCCTTGTATGCAGATGCATCTGGTTTCGGAGCCCATCCATACTATAGTACTATCCGTTTGATTAAAGCACGTACAGCGGATGGTTTAGATAAATTATTCTTATTGATTCGTAGTGGGTATGGAATTCATATGTCTTGCTACGATCCGCATACTTGTAAGTGGACAGAATGCGGCCCGGGCCCAGCTTGTTCTGATGGCAGCGGCTGGGCTCACGAACAATATTACTCCACATTTCGTCTCACTACAGCACGGACTGGAGATGGAAAAGAAAAAATATTTTTATTGTATCGTGCTGGTGCCGGGACTATGATGTGGGGTTTTGACCCGAATACTTATCAATGGTTTGGATGTGGAGCTGGACCTTGTTGTTCCGATAGCAGCGGTTGGGCTTATAAACAATATTATTCTACCTTACAATTGGCAACAGCGCGGGACGCTCATGGTTTAGATAAAATCGTATTAGTGTACCGTGAAGCAGCTGGCGTTAAGATAGGATTTTTCGACCCCAACACTTACAAATGGTCTGGATTTACACCTGGACCTAATTGTTCTGATTTCACTGGTTGGGCTCCAGAACAATATTACGGGACCATCCAAGTCAAAGTGGGACGGATTAAAGGAGAAGACCATCTTTTTTTGATAGCACGAAGCACTTATGGGATCGGTTTATGGTCTTATAATCCCAATACTTCAGTATTGAAACACCATGCTTCTGGACCAGCGTGGGCAGACAGATGTGGTTGGGATCAAAAGTGTTATTGGTCCACGATTCAAATGGGTGTCAGTGAGGGATACCAGGGAAGCGATTACGTATTATTATTTGGCCGCGGCGGGCAGGGAGTCATGGCACATGCCTTCAATCCCGAGACTAACAACTGGCTTCCATTACCTTTCCATGTTCCACTTTCAGATGGTACAGGCTGGAATGCAGAGCCGCATTTTTCAACCATTCAAGTGCATTCATTACGCGTCAAACATCAAAACCACATCTTTGTTTTTGCGAGAGGCAGACGCGGGATATTTTGCTGGTCGCACGCTATGAATTTAAACGCCTTGGAACATCATTTTGCCCCAAAATCTTTGGGTTTAACCTTATCTTTAGACACTTTACAATTAATGAATGCGAGTTTGAAGAGTCAATCTGAGATTGTTTTTAAGCTATTCAATGCCGCAGAACTGGGGGATTCAAAGGCAGTAGAAGCTTGTCTCTCTCAAGGTGCCTACATCAATAGTGTTGACGCAAAAGGTTATGATGCCTTACAAAAAGCAATTCTCTCTCAAAAACTCTCATTAGAATTATTTAATGTCTTAAAAAGGGCAGGTATTGATATCAATCATGAAAATGCTAATCATGAAACCACCTCAACTTTGGCCAAAACACATATACCAAAGTTGGCGTATATTTTGCATGATGAACCCATTCTTGGTATTCGAGAATTCTTAAAAACTTCAGACGGAGATGCCATTGCTGCTTTCGATGCAGAATGCAATAGAACGCAAAGATATCTCGATAAATACCCTGAGCCTGTCCAGAAAATAGAAGCGATGTTAAGTTATTACCTGCGGTTAAGCAGGGTAGAGCCTTATGCGCTTTATGTATTTCCAATGATGATAATGCTCACACACCTCAAGGAAATAATTGCTCAAGGTTCTATAGAAGACACCCATAAACAACAAGTTATGGATTTTGCACAGCAATTCTTTATAGCGACCCGAGCGCTTCATTGCGTATTTATTGATTTTGACATGCTTGACGCAACTCTAGAAGACGAAAAGGACTATGACTATATTATCAAAAGTATGCACTTGAAAAACAAAGCGAAAGAACTTGCTCTGAAATTAAAACTTGCCCCCGAAAACCCTAAAGTAATAGAAGAGCTCTATAAAACTCATCCTGAACTCTTTATCGCAGGTACCGCGAGTATTATTGCAGAATTCGGGAAACAAGTCTTTGGAATGGGGCAGGTAACACTGGCTGTGACAGACACTGCCGCTAAAGAGTCTCTTGAATATCAAAAAGAGCACCAAGTACTATTTAACCTCAATGTTAAAAACTTTATTGGTGCAAAATTCTACCAGATGACGCAGGAAGCAATAAATTCTGGGTTAATCTCTACTCCTCCAAAATTGACATTAAAGAATAAAATGGTAATCTGGCAAAAGACTCGTGATGAGATGCAGCAGAAAATGGACCAGGAAGAGGCGGCAATGAAGAAAGCCTTCCTTGCTGAAAAACAAGAGCTCGAGCATTGGCTCAATGAACGAGAGCTCGCCTTTAATAAACATATCGCTGAAATAAACAACGTCATAAATTCGCTCCATGCGGCAGACTCCGAAGTTTTGCAGCAATATAATAACGCAGTTCAATCAATCCGCAATACCTTTGCAGACTTAAGAGAGCAAATCGATTCTGATTACAAACATGCCAAACACAAACTAAATGAACGCTTTTTCAAGAACCTGGCTGTTATTGCTGCAGTAGCTGTCATCGTCCCTCAAATTGCGCCAACGCTTGCGTCGAATCTCGGGCTCGCGTTTGGGATCACCTCCTCCACAACCAGCATGGCAGCCCTTACCTTAGCCGTAGAAGGGGCATTAATGGGGTCCTTGACGGCTGCCCTCACCGGCAATACCAACCGAATTCTAAAAGATGGTGCCATATCTGCAGGGCTCTCTGCATTTGGGTTTTATCTCGGAAACGCCTTAGGCGGCACCACTGCATTCCAAAACATGAACTCCCTATTTAAGTCTAGCGAATTGACTATTATCAAAATTGGTAACCAAGTTTTCACTCAAGGCGTAGTCACCAACGCCGTAGTTGCAGCCTCCAAAGCCGCAATCCAAGTAGGCTTCGATGGCGGCAAACTCTCCCCCGCTCTCTTAACTTCCATCGGCACCACAATTGCCATAGGAGGTTCTCGAGAACTTGGATTTGTTCGAAACTTAAACGAAAAGCTGACGTCGGTTTTGGTCTCTGCGGCAGTCACCTCCGCCATTACCCGTTCTAACTTCGTACAAACTGCCGCGAATATTTGGTTGACAACCGCCGCACAAGTGGGAGGTGCAAGCCTTGGACAACTCTTGTCGGATATTTCTGTAACAGAGCGCAGCAGAACTGCCCTTAATAGAAGCAAAGCCTTTGATGAGCTGCAGCAGGTGGGTGGAGGTGCCAGAGTTCCCGCCAATAGAGAACGCATAATCTCACCTGCACCCGACAAACCTGCTTTAGCCTCATCACACAAACACACTAATGGGGTAGCAAAGCCTTCCCAGCAAACTAACTCCAAGCAAGGAAATAGAAAACCAACCTCAAAATATTCAAAGCCTCTTGTTGCAGAAAAAACTGGAGCAATAAAGAAATTGTTGAAAGAATGTAATGGAACAGCTGATCCCGAAAAAGTAACACTTACAGCTGAATTCCGAGAACAAGCTACCAAACCAAAATCTGCTTTTGAAACCGTAATGAAAGAGTCTAGAGAACATAACTATCTTAAGCCATTCTCTGAAATTTCAAAACCTTCAGAAATGCAAGGACACTCGTTCTCGTTTATTCGAACCGCTTATGCCGCCACAGTACCTAAAGAAGAGTTAAGTTCAGAATCTGGAATTAATTCCACTACCAAAGGCGGAAGACTTGGTCGTTTAGAATATCGCGCACGTGATTTTTCTCCCCTTAGACAAATAGAGGCAGCAACCAGACCTGTTAGAATTAGAACGAAATCTGCATCTAGATTTTCTGAAGTTAGGAATAGAGACCATCAAATCCCAATTTTCTCAACTTCGAAATTAAGATCGTATGATGACTTTGTTGGCACTAAAATAGATTTCATGCTTAATTCAACAAACAATTCTGTGGTAATATTTGAAGTTCCAGCGATCCCTGCACTGCAAACTTATGCAAATGGCTGGACAGTAACATCGAAACCTCGCTTAGGGACTGAAAAATTGTCAGAATTTTATACCCCCGCTATTGATTGGCGAAGGCAAGACTTCTTAACTAGCTTCGGATTAGTCGGATTAACCTCATTTAAAACCTCTGATTATTATCCCATTCAAATGTTTGGCGGTTATAGTGATTCATCCTATGTTTTATCAAATAGTCCTAGGGAGCTATATCTATCTGATTATACTTCTCCTCTTCTAAGCTATAATGCCACTCCCATTTTACCTTGGGTTAGTCAGGCTTGTTCGAACACCTACTTCGGCTCATTCATAACTAGAGATAGAGACAGTTATCGTTTTCCACATGCTCCAACTATCAATGACCACTATTTACCAATCAAAATGAGTCATGTGTTGGCAACAAACACTTCAGAAACAGGAATATTTAGACAAATATGCCGCGCTGTTGGAAGATCAACCTTAAAAGTAGCAGCGGAAGCAGGCAGTGCAATACAGAAGTTAAGAGACGAAAATCCCAGAGCAGCGATGTTAATGGATATTGTCGCACAAACTCCTGGTGTAATACAGGAGGCAGCACTGCATGCAGGATCAAAAGTCACGCGCACAAATATTGATAAAGAAAGGCAAGAACTTTCACATCATGCTCAAGAAGTTACTTCTGAATTATCAAAGCTGTGTGATGAATATGGATTAAGCAAAGAAGACAAAGCTGGAATTGGTTCAATTCTTGTAATTTTTTCAGGAGTCACAAAAGTACCAAGAGTATTAGGGAGAAGCGGAGCGTCAATTACCGAAAAGGGTCCAAATATTAAAACAAAAATCGATTTAAGATTACAACAAAGACTACTATGTACAGAAAATTTACCTGGACAAGGAGAAGGATGGGCAAAATTACGCGGCAACCAAGGTTGGAAGAATCTTAAAGATGGGACTATATGGACTAAAGACAAACTACATAAAGATCATTGGGATATAAAAAATTCGAAAGGCGAAAAAATAAAAGAAGTAGATTTTTATGGGAATCAAATTTGGCCGAATGGGTTGAAAAACAAAAACAAAAAACCACCAAAAAACTAAGTTTATTATGGAGGAAAATAAAAGTGGCAAAAATCTATGAAAAATATATGGAAACAAATATTTGGAAAGTGTTAGACAGAGCTTTTTCAGATCTTGTAGAAAATCAAGATATTGAAGAAAGGACTGATCGTAATTACTTGATTGGATATTTAATTAAATGTTTAGAGGAAAACAGCTGTGTGAAAATAGAATAGAATACCGAGAATACCGAGAATACCGAGGGCTGCTGGGGTTGGGTCTAGCAATGCGATAAGCTACTTGTCACTTTACTAGACCCGACCCCAACCTTCCTTTCAATCGAAAAGGATCTATTGTTTTTTAGAGTTAAAAGGTAAGACAGATGTATACTAAAGCACAATTTGGAAGGGAATTGCAGAAAAAACGCTTAAAAGAATACCTCTAAGGGAAATTGGTATTTGGTCACATACCGTTTATATACAGTATGTTGAGCACATCGAACCAGGATTGAGACGTATTTTATTGACATTGCATACAATGGAGCTAGGATCAGAATTTGAATTTTCATATGAAGAATTAAATCAAATTGCAAATGATCTAATTGCTGGAAAAGATGTACAATTGTAATGGATCGCAGCCCCAATGAATATTGAAACACAAGTTTACCCTTACATCAAGGAAAGAGACGAAAACGATTCAGGTCTTCGAGATTCCACAACATATTATTTAGAGTTATTTAAAGAATATGAAGAAAATAAATTTTATAAAATAAAATGGAATTTTGGCGCTGCGGTTTTTGGTGGGTTATGGATGGCTTACCGCGCAATGTATAGTTATGCTATAGCTTGGATGCTTGTGAGTGGTTTGTTGCTTGGAGTCTTAGAATATTGTTTTTCAGAAAAAATATATTCAATATCTTGCTGGGTTTTATATATTGTCGAATTTATTGCTTTCGGATGTTTTGGGAATTGGTTGTACATTAGGTTTATTAAGAAAGAAATGAAATCAATTAAAAAGCCAGCAGAAATTAGACCCAGAAATATTTTATATTTTTGGTTATTGTGTATTATCTTTGGGGTTATCTTAATGGTCATAGTCGCTTCAGCAAGAGTGGTGGTTGGTTTCATGCATAAATATTTTTAAAACGAAAAGCCATTGGGTCATACATGACCTCATTTTTTTAATACGTTGTTGAGGTCGGGTCTAGCAAAGCGATTAGCTAGCTTATCGCTTTGCTAGACCCGACCCCAACCTCATGCTAGCTAAACGTTCAGCACTTGCTGATGCAATTCTGAGGCGGTTAATTTCAATGATTTTTTTATAGATTTCATCAATTCTTGTCTTGGTGGGTCCGTCTACGATAGAGCTCCATTCTGCACTGTTTTTTGCACGATCTAGGGCTTCGATAATTTGTTTCATATATTCAGAAAAATCTTTGTCATCCAATGAATTAAATTGTTCAATTGGTGCATCTTCTAGAAATTTCAGACCTTTAAGAAAAAAAGCTTTTTGCGGCTTTGTTAAATTTTTATCTAATAAATCATCGAGAATTTCTGCATTTACATGCATTTTTGGAGCTGACATAACAGTAATTCCTCTAATAATATTCCTCTAATTACAATAGATATGTCTTTATACAAAAAGTTTAATAGTGCTATCTTATTTTGTTCATAATAATTCTGAGCATTTATTGAAAAATCAAGGTCTTATCTAAAAGCTGCTGATATTTCTAGATATTTTATATGTTTGTTACTTCTTGACATCCCTCACAAATAATGTAATTATGAACTAATTATATTCATTATGAACTGGATACTCAACCAGTGGGGGAAAATCAAATGCGACGTATTCTGACAGATAAATCTGCTCCATCCGGCTCAGAGAAAAGATTGTATGCATGTTTTTATACCGCTTTAGGAGCGGGATCCGGAAAAAGGGTCCAGGAATACGTTGATTATGGATTTGACTATGTTGGATACTACTTAAAAAAGGGACCTTTCACAGGCATTGATCTTTTAGTATGTGAACCCAAATTTGGTACACCGCTAAAACATGCCGTTGCATCAGGAAATTCGGATGCCGTTGGTGTTCTCTGTAAGAAAATTAAATTAGATCCTTCCTTGAAACCTTTGTTATACCACGATGACGCTGTCCAACCCTTAATCGTTCTAGCCTGCTCCAATTCAGACACTGACAGCGTTCGACATCTTGTTAGTGCAGGTGCAGACATTAGCGCATTTAATGGCGATACCCCGGTCACAGCAGCCTTGACATATATTTCACCCTGGTTGCTTTTTAAGCATCGTGAAAGTTTTGAATCTACCTTGCCTGATTTTGATGAAGTATTTGAATTATTTGTTACAGTGATAGTGATCCACTTCCCGGAAAACACACCATCCGCACCAAAGGAAATCTTCAACTTCTAGATACCTTATCAACTCTCGGCGCCAGCTTTACAGATCCCAACTCTCTAGGGAAAACCCCACTCGAGATTTTTCAAAATCCCGTGGAAAGCGCTAAAAAAGGCTATTTTCGACTTAACAAAGATTTGAAATTAACCTTAGTAGAAGACAAGAGCGACCAAAATACTCTAGTATTCCATACCTCAAAATTACCAGACCACAGCGGAAGAGTAATAGATTGCGATTTAACGATTATTTTTGATGTCAGGGAAATGCGTGCAAAACTACTTGAGAAAGCCAAAGAATCAGCGGAAAGAAAACATAAGGCAGATACCGCTGCAGCGAAAGAGGTTATTGAAGGTTCTGCAAAGAAAATAGTTTCAGAAGCAGATAGAAAAACTGCTGAATTACAATCAGCGATTGAGAAAGTGAGAAAAGAGCATGATGAAAAATATGCTCAGGTTTCCAAACGGGCTAATGGAATAGATGAAAAACAACTTATGTTGGCTGATGAATCTAGAAGAATAGCACTGCAACTTGCAGAGCAACAAAGAATAGGAAGAGAGACTAAAGAAAAAGCAGAAGCAGCCTATTCCCTGGGAATTGACGCCAGACGTAGAACAGATGCACTCGATGTAAAAGTAAAAGAATTTGAGTTAAGATTTAATTCTATCTACACATCACTGATGGATCTGCGCGGAGGACAAGAGGCTATTGCAAAACGCTTAAGTGCGGTTGGTGCAAGATGTGAGCAACTACACGGAATGACCGCAGTACTTTGGGATGAGCATAATAACAACCCAAATCTTCGCGCAAGAGTTGAGGCAATTAAAACAAAAAATATATATTTGCATTGGTATCAACGTAGATTATCCAATTTACTTATGAGTGCAATTACTCGCATGAGATGTCGACAGGATGCAATCGATAAATTCAAACCAGAAGATTTTATCTCATCAATAATTAAACTGTCAGCTGACCATGTAACATGCATTCCTCTACTTTCAGGTCTTCTAAAAACTGCAGCAGCAGGTATAGATTGCTATAGCGCACGCAAACGCAGAAAGAAATTTGATGCCCAAGAAAGCACCAATCCTCAATTTCAGCATGAGTTGTGTATCGGATTGAGTGTCGCAGTCGCAAATGCCTTAGGGTTATCCTTTACTGGTAAGGATCCCAAGGGGGCAGCAGAGTCCCTTGGTGACCAAACCCTTGTTTTAGTATTCGCTGCCATTGCAAAATTGGAGCCTCGATTAAATCCAGAGTCACCACATTATCTAGACATGGATTCAAGTGAATTTATTACTGCAATACTTGAGCAGATTCAGACTAGTCCTGATCCTGCCTTCAAACAGTTCAGGGAAATTACGAAATTAGGATCTCCAGGAGTTCATACTTACAAACAATCAACATTGACCGCTTTTGAGGCTCGAGCAAAAGATGCTTCAGATACAGTGTCAGATTTTTATGCTGCTTTACCCCCAGACTTGGTGAGTGGAGCGCAGAGTTCAGTCCAAGCCTTTGCAAAAGCGTTTGTTTGATATTGTTCTGTCAAATTCAGAAAAAGGGCCGTGTCGTTACGTGTTACAATAGTACGTGTAACAGGTAACGCACGGCCCTGTTTTTATTCTGCACTCGTTATACCTAGAATTGCTGACATAATATTACCTCCTGAATAAATCAAATGCCGATTAAAGTCTTATCAAAATCTAAAGGGAGTCTGAGAGTAACTGGTTAGAAAATAATGATCATAGGGAGTTAGATGGGGTCAAGCCTCAAAAGTAAAAACATTATAATATGATCATGGTATGACAGTATATGACAATTTCAGAGTCTTAAATTTTAGTCCTTTAGTCAGCAGTCAGATTTGTAAGAATAATAAATAGCTTAAGTCGAGTTTTGTAAGAAATAACTTACAAAAAAATAAGAAAATGATCTCTTGTGGTTTACCTTGGTCTTGGTAATATTATTTTCTGTCCCGTTTCTTAAGGATTGTTGTCCCCTTACATAGACTATGTAATCAGTAATGGAGTATTCTTATGGGTTTTTGGAAAGAGGTAAAGAAAGGATTCAATAAAGTATCTGGCAAACACGACCTTCGCAAACAATACGATCAAAGTATTGAAAAAATTTCAGAGGACGAATCTAGAATTTTAGCCGAATTAAATTCGGAACTTCAAAATGAACTCGCTAAATTAGCTGCAGAACGTGCCAATCTTGAAGTAGTAAAACAACAGGAAACGGCGCAGCATCTGAAAGAAAAAACAGCTGCAATTCAGCAGCTTGAAGCAGCGCAGACACAAAGAAAACAAGCCTTTGAGATTGCGTGCCAAAATGTAAAGAACAATATGCGATTAGTCAAAGCGGCTTTGATAGGATGTATGAGCGGAGATATTAAAGTTGTCGAAACCTTGCTCAAAAACAGCAATATTTCATTGAGATTATTCTTTTTTTCGCTGCTCCCATTACACGTTGCGGCGGAACATAATCAAGCTGCTATTGTGAAACTTTTATGCGCAAATGGTGTTAATTTGTGCAGGACGCATTCTGATGGATATACCGCTTTTGATTTGGCAGAATTGCAGAATCACGAATCCGTGATTGATGCTCTGCGAGAGGTGGTATCCAATACGGAAAAATTTTGGCTTGCTTTGCGAAAAGGCGATAGTGATGCTCTGCAGGCTGCATTAGACCTGGGAGCAGATATTAATTTCAGCCATCCGGAAGGCTACAATGCGCTGCTTTATGCAATTAAGCATCAACCTAAATTAGTTCCATTTTTAGTTAAGGCTAAAGCCGACCCCAATGTTTTGGACGCAGATGGCTATAGCGTTTTGCAGCTCGCCATTTTGAGTAAGCAGTCGTTTGAAGTTATTCATGCTTTAGTTGAGGCTGGCGCTGACGTTGCCCACAAAGAAAATAAGCTAAAAAAAACCGCAGTTGAATTAGCAAATGAACATCCCGATTTTCGAGTCAAGACTTATCTTCTAGACTGCGAATGGGAAGAATTAATCAGAGCACAAAACTATTCTGGGTTAGTTGCGGGGGGTCCTGACTGGTGTAATGAAGGGGGTTGGAGTGATCCAAAATACAATTCAACCATAAGAAGTGTCTTTGCCAAGGTCAATGGCGAACAGCAATTATTTGTGCTTGGCCGTGCTGGCGATGGGATCTATCTTCATAGTTATGATTTTACCAAAGAAACCTGGACCACACTTCCGAGAGGGCCCTTGTATGCAGATGCATCTGGTTTCGGAGCCCATCCATACTATAGTACTATCCGTTTGATTAAAGCACGTACAGCGGATGGTTTAGATAAATTATTCTTATTGATTCGTAGTGGGTATGGAATTCATATGTCTTGCTACGATCCGCATACTTGTAAGTGGACAGAATGCGGCCCGGGCCCAGCTTGTTCTGATGGCAGCGGCTGGGCTCACGAACAATATTACTCCACATTTCGTCTCACTACAGCACGGACTGGAGATGGAAAAGAAAAAATATTTTTATTGTATCGTGCTGGTGCCGGGACTATGATGTGGGGTTTTGACCCGAATACTTATCAATGGTTTGGATGTGGAGCTGGACCTTGTTGTTCCGATAGCAGCGGTTGGGCTTATAAACAATATTATTCTACCTTACAATTGGCAACAGCGCGGGACGCTCATGGTTTAGATAAAATCGTATTAGTGTACCGTGAAGCAGCTGGCGTTAAGATAGGATTTTTCGACCCCAACACTTACAAATGGTCTGGATTTACACCTGGACCTAATTGTTCTGATTTCACTGGTTGGGCTCCAGAACAATATTACGGGACCATCCAAGTCAAAGTGGGACGGATTAAAGGAGAAGACCATCTTTTTTTGATAGCACGAAGCACTTATGGGATCGGTTTATGGTCTTATAATCCCAATACTTCAGTATTGAAACACCATGCTTCTGGACCAGCGTGGGCAGACAGATGTGGTTGGGATCAAAAGTGTTATTGGTCCACGATTCAAATGGGTGTCAGTGAGGGATACCAGGGAAGCGATTACGTATTATTATTTGGCCGCGGCGGGCAGGGAGTCATGGCACATGCCTTCAATCCCGAGACTAACAACTGGCTTCCATTACCTTTCCATGTTCCACTTTCAGATGGTACAGGCTGGAATGCAGAGCCGCATTTTTCAACCATTCAAGTTCATTCACTACGTGTCAAACATCAAAACCACATCTTTGTTTTTGCAAGAGGCGGAAGAGGGATATTTTGCTGGTCACACGCTATGAATTTAAACGCCTTGGAACATCATTTTGCCCCAAAACCTTTGGGTTTAGTCTTATCCCCAGAAACTTTACAATTAATGAATGCGAGTTTGAAGAGCCAATCTGAACTTGCGCTGAAACTATTCAGCGCTGCAGAACTTGGGGATTACAAAGCAGTAGAAGCTTGTCTCTCTCTAGGTGCCTACATCAATAGTGTTGATGCAAAAGGTTATGATGCCCTACAAAGAGCAATTCTCTCTCAAAAACTCTCATTAGAATTATTTAATGTCTTAAAAAGGGCAGGTATTGATATCAATCATGAAAATGCTAATCATGAAACCACCTCAACTTTGGCCAAAACACATATACCAAAGTTGGCGTATATTTTGCATGATGAACCCATTCTTGGTATTCGAGAATTCTTAAAAACGTCAGACGGAGATGCCATTGCTGCTTTCGATGCAGAATGCAATAGAACGCAAAGATATCTCGATAAATACCCTGAGCCTATCCAGAAAATAGAAGCGATGTTAAGTTATTACCTGTGGTTAAGCAGAGTAGAGCCTTATGCACTTTATGTATTTCCAATGATGATAATGCTCACACACCTCAAGGAAATAATTGCTCAGGGTTCTATAGAAGACACTTACAAACAACAAGTTATGGATTTTGCACAGCAATTCTTTATGGCGACCCGAGCGCTGCATTGCGTATTTATTGATTTTGACATGCTTGACGCAACTTTAGAAGACGAAAAGGACTATGACTATATTATCAAAAGTATGCACTTGAAAAACAAAGCGAAAGAACTTGCTCTGAGATTAAAACTTGCTCCTGAACACCCCAAAGTAATAGAGGAACTCTATAAAACTCATCCTGAGCTCTTTATCGCTGGCACCGCGAGTATTATTGCAGAATTCGGGAAACAAGTCTTTGGAATGGGGCAGGTAACATTGGCTGTGACAGACACTGCCGCCAAAGAGTCTCTTGAATATCAAAAGGAGCACCAAGTACTATTTAACCTCAATGTTAAAAACTTTATTGGTGCAAAATTCTACCAGATGACGCAGGGAGCAATAAATTCTGGGTTAATCTCTACTCCTCCAAAATTGACCTTAAAGAATAAAATGGCAATCTGGCAAAAGACTCGTGATGAGATGCAGCAGAAAATGGACAAGGAAGAGGCGGCAATGAAGAAAGCCTTCCTTGCTGAAAAACAAGAGCTCGAGCATTGGCTCAATGAACGAGAGCTCGCCTTTAATAAACGCATCGCTGAATTAAACAGCGTTATAAATTCGCTCCATGCGGCAGACTCCGAAGTTCTGCAGCAATACCATAACGCCGTTCAATCCACCCGCAATTCCTTCACAGAACTAAGGCAGCAACTCCACTCTGATTACCGACATGCGAAGCATAAACTCGAAACCCGCTTCTTCAAGAACCTTGCTGTCATAGCAGCCGTAGCCGTCATCGCCCCCCAAATAGCACCCACGCTCGCAGCTCAGCTCGGAGCCTTCCTCGGTGTAACCTCCGCAACCACCATGGCAGCTCTCACCTTATCCGTGGAAGGCGCATTAATGGGGTCCCTCACCGCTGCATTCACTGGCAATACCAAACGCATTCTAAAAGATGGTATCCTAAATGCCGGGCTCTCCGCATTTGGTTTTTATCTCGGCAACACTTTAGGAAACACCACCGCCTTTAAAAATATGAATACTCTATTTAAATCCGGTGAAATGACTTTAATCAAAATTGGTAACCAAGCTTTCACCCAAGGCGTAGTCACCAACGCCATCGTTGCAGCCTCCAAAGCCGCAATCCAGGTAGGCTTTGACGGCGGCAAACTCTCCCCCGCCCTCTTAACTTCCATTGGCACCACCATTGCCATAGGAGGTTCCCGAGAACTTGGCTTTGTTCGAAACTTAAACGAAAAGCTGACGTCGGTTATAGTCACCGCCGCAGTCACCTCCGCCATCACCCGTTCCAATTTCTTACTAACTGCCGCAACAATTGGTCTCTCAACCGCAGCACAAGTCGGAGGTGCAAGCCTTGGGCAGCTCATGTCGGATATTTCTTTAATCGAGCATAGAAATAAAGAATTTGCAGACTCGTCTAAGCTGGGTAGCGGTGCCAAAGTCCCTGTCAACTCTGAACACAGAACCTCACCAGTACCCGACAAATCTGCCTTATCTCACAAACGCACTGATGGGGTAACAAAACCTTCCTCGCAGGGAGATAGAAAAGCTAAAACACAAAAATCTCTAGAATCTCAATCTAAACCCTTATTAGCTAAAGAACGAGAACATGATCCTGCAATAGTAAAATTAACAAAGGAATTTGGAATACTATCAAAAAATTCTCAACTCGTAAAATCAGTACAACAAACGACATCTCAAAAAATGCCTAAACCAAAATCTGATTTCGAAACTGTAATGAAAGAGTGCAGAGAACATAACTATCTCAAACTATATCCTGAAATCTCAATACCTTCAGAAGCTCAAAAATCATCGTTCTCTTTTATTCGAACCGCTTATGCTGCTACAGTATCTAAAGAAGATTTAAATCCTGGAATTGATTCCACCACCAAAGGCGCAAAACAAAGTCGTTTAGAATATCGCCCACGAGATTTCTCACCCCTTAGGCATATTGAAGCGGCTGATAGCAGAACCCGATTTAACTTAAGAATAAATTCAAATGGACAATCACCAAAACATGCTTCCAGTAGCTCTAAAAGAAATTCAATGTCACCATTAAATAATAATTATCGGCCGCAATTACAATTCAACACCAGTATGTCTCAATTTTTACACCAGCAACATAGTTCCTATTTGACTCCAAACTCTCAATATCCCTTAAGAATTGAGGATAGGATAAACTATCGCGTTAGTTTTTCTGTGGGGACGGAATTATCTGCTAGAGAGCTTACGCCCTATACGATAGATTGGTTTAAGAGATGGGGGAAGGCATTAACTGGTGATAAAAGCCCTATTACTCAAAAGTGGCAAAGTGCGAATCAAAGGTCAATGTTTAGGGAAAAAGCATTTTTGGATAATTTTCATGCCAGCTATTTGGATCGACAGCAATACAGGGTTAGCTCACTCATTACTTTACCTACTTCGAATAAATCCTATATAGAGGGAGCATTTAGAACATGTAGGGCTGTGGGTCGAGGGGTGTCCAGTACAATAGATGTTTTATATGGTCTTGATAGGCTGATACCCGATATCAGCTATTTACTTTGGGATGTAAGCGGATCTGCTGTTAATATGTTTTTTGGTGCTTGCACTGAAGGTTCAAGACACAGAAATGCGGAGAGATGGCAAGGAATTACTCATGCCTATGATAGTTTTATTAAAGCGGATTTTCCGAAAAAGACGGAAATGCTGACAGAGCTTACTTCTACATTTCTATCACCACTAGCGATTGGTAAATTGGCAGACGGATTATCTCAGACTAAATTTCTGGCAGCATCTTCTTTGAGGAGGAACCTTGAAACAAACATCAATAGAAGAAATTTTGGAGAAGTTTTGTCGAATCTTGAGATTAGATTTTCAGAGCCTCGATTTCAGTTTGGTTTGTTGAAAGCAGAACGTATTGTTGAATCCCCCAATTTAATGTTAGAGTCATTTAGTAGCAAAACAGTAAAAGGTTTTGTGCATTGCTCGACAAGGACTTTTAATGTAAAAGATCCAGGGGTGGGAGAGTTAATCACCTTAATTGAAAAAAGATCTCCAAATACAGTCAAACACGCTGAGTTTAAGATTTATGGGCAAGGTGGTGTGACCATAACTGATTTTGATTTGGTAACCAAAACTCATGTGATCCAAGTAAAAACTGGAACAGGAAAGGGTATAACTCGGCAATTAATTATTTCTCAAAGTTTAACAGATCTCGAAGTAATAGGTTTTGATGCTACTAGATTAGTAAATCGTAGCAGAGGTTTCAAATCATCAGTTATCAAAGATGCTAATAGTCATGGTTTTAAGATTTTCAATAATATTGAAGATTTATTGCGTACATTAGGAGAAGCTCAATATGAGAGATATCGTTTTAATTACCAATCAAGAATATAACTTGAAAGATGTAAGAAAGGCATTAGGAAATGATTTGGATTGTACAATATTTTTTGAGAATGACAGGATTACATTACAATATATAGATGAAAAAAATAAACCTCTAGATAGATTTATTCAAATTGAAAAAGCGCCTGAAATTGAAAAATATTATGATCCCGACGAGCTTGAAAGTTTTAAGAAAAGACTTATTTCGCCCAAATTTTATTTGATTCATTTTAAAGATATTATTCCTTTGAAAGAATTCTTAATAAAAATAGCAAATAGAGAAGATGTCATTATAGACAATGATAATGATTTAATCATGCCTGCTAAAGAATTTTTAAAGAATTGGGATGAAAATCCTTCTTGGGATTGGGCGGAGTTATGAAAAAAAGTTGTGTATGACATTCTGAGCTGACAACCTTAAATATGGCGGTGTATCCTCGCGATTGGAAAGGTAAGATGCCAGGCCGCTGCAATACGCAATAAATTTAATGCGTATTGCAGCGCCCTGGCACCTTACTCTTCCTGGCACCTTACTCTTCTACACCTAGACCTAATTGTTCTGATTTCACTGGCTGGGCTCCTGAACAATATTACGGGACTATCCAAATCAAAGTGGGACGGATTAAAGGAGAAGACCATCTCTTTTTGATAGCACGAAGCACTTATGGGATCGGTTTATGGTCTTATAATCCCAATACTTCAGCATTGAAACACCATGCTTCTGGTCCAGCGTGGGCAGACAGATGTGGTTGGGATCAAAAGTGTTATTGGTCCACGATTCAAATGGGTGTCAGTGAGGGATACCAGGGAAGCGATTACGTATTATTATTTGGCCGCGGCGGGCAGGGAGTCATGGCACATGCCTTCAATCCCGAGACTAACAACTGGCTTCCATTACCTTTCCATGTTCCACTTTCAGATGGTACTGGCTGGAAGGCAGAGCCGCATTTTTCAACCATTCAAGTTCATTCACTACGTGTCAAACATCAAAACCACATCTTTGTTTTTGCAAGAGGCGGAAGAGGGATATTTTGCTGGTCACACGCTATGAATTTAAACGCCTTGGAACATCATTTTGCCCCAAAACCTTTGGGTTTAGTCTTATCCCCAGAAACTTTACAATTAATGAATGCGAGTTTGAAGAGCCAATCTGAACTTGCACTGAAACTCTTCAATGCTGCAGAACATGGGAATTACAAAGCAGTGGAAGCTTGTCTCTCTCAAGGTGCCTACATCAATAGTGTTGACGCAAAAGGTTATGATGCCTTACAAAAAGCAATTCTCTCTCAAAAACTCTCATTAGAATTATTTAATGTCTTAAAGAAGGCTGGTATTGATGTCAATCATGAAAATGCCAATCATGAGACCACCTTATCTTTAGCCAAAACACATATACCAAAGTTGGCGTATATCTTGAATGATGAACCCATTCTTGGTATTCGAGAAGTCTTAAAAACGTCAGACGGAGATGCCATTGCTGCTTTTGATGCAGAATGCAGTAGAACTCAAAGATATCTCGATAAATATCCTGAGCCTGTCCAGAAAATAGAAGCGATGTTAAGTTATTACCTGAGGTTAAGCAGGGTAGAGCCTTATGCGCTTTATGTATTTCCAATGATGATAATGCTCACACACCTCAAGGAAATAATTGCTCAAGGTTCTATAGAAGACACTTATAAACAACAAGTTATGGATTTTGCACAGCAATTCTTTATAGCGACCCGAGCGCTTCATTGCGTATTTATTGATTTTGACATGCTTGACGCAACTCTAGAAGACGAAAAGGACTATGACTATATTATCAAAAGTATGCACTTGAAAAACAAAGCGAAAGAACTTGCTCTGAGATTAAAACTTGCTCCTGAACACCCCAAAGTAATAGAGGAACTCTATAAAACTCATCCTGAGCTCTTTATCGCTGGCACCGCGAGTATTATTGCAGAATTCGGGAAACAAGTCTTTGGAATGGGGCAGGTAACACTGGCTGTGACAGACACTGCCGCTAAAGAGTCTCTTGAATATCAAAAAGAGCACCAAGTACTATTTAACCTCAATGTTAAAAACTTTATTGGTGCAAAATTCTACCAGATGACGCAGGAAGCAATAAATTCTGGGTTAATCTCTACTCCTCCAAAATTGACCTTAAAGAATAAAATGGCAATCTGGCAAAAGACTCGTGATGAGATGCAGCAGAAAATGGACAAGGAAGAAGAGGCAATGAACCGAGCCTTTGCTGCCGAAAGGCAAGACCTCGCGCATTGGCTCAATGCACAGGAGCTCGCCTTTAATAAACGCATCGCTGAATTAAACAGCGTTATAAATTCGCTCCATGCGGCAGACTCCGAAGTTCTGCAGCAATACCATAACGCCGTTCAATCCACCCGCAATTCCTTCACAGAACTAAGGCAGCAACTCCACTCTGATTACCGACATGCGAAGCATAAACTCGAAACCCGCTTCTTCAAGAACCTTGCTGTCATAGCAGCCGTAGCCGTATCGCCCCCCAAATAGCACCCACGCTCGCAGCTCAGCTCGGAGCCTTCCTCGGTGTAACCTCCGCAACCACCATGGCAGCTCTCACCTTATCCGTGGAAGGCGCATTAATGGGTTCCCTCACCGCTGCATTCACTGGCAATACCAAACGCATTCTAAAAGATGGTATCCTAAATGCCGGGCTCTCCGCATTTGGTTTTTATCTCGGCAACACTTTAGGAAACACCACCGCCTTTAAAAATATGAATACTCTATTTAAATCCGGTGAAATGGCTTGAATCAAAATTGGTAACCAGGCTTTCACCCAAGGCGTAGTCACCAACGCCATAGTAGCTGCCTCTAAAGCCGCAATCCAAGTAGGCTTTGATGGCGGCAAACTCTCCCCCGCCCTCCTAACTTCCATTGGCACCACAATTGCCATTGGAGGCTCCCGAGAACTTGGATTTGTTCGAAACTTAAACGAAAAGCTGACATCGGTTCTCGTCAGCGCGGCAGTCACCTCCGCCATCACCCGTTCCAACTTCTTACAAACTGCTGCAACGATTGGTCTCTCGACCGTCGCACAAGTTGGAGGTGCAAGCCTTGGGCAACTCATGTCAGATATCTCTGTAACCGAGCGTAGCAATAAGGTTCTTACAGACTTGCAGAAAGCGGGTGGAAGCGCCCTGCCCACCAACAAAGAACGTTCACCTACACCCGACAAATCTGCTTCAGCCTCATCTCACAAACGTACTGATAAGGAAGCAAAACCTTTCCAGCATGTAGATAAAAAAGCCAAAACTCTAAAACCTTTAGGATCTAAACCTACATCTGCTAAAGAAAAAGAACATGAACCTGAAATAGTAAAATTAACAAAGGAATTTGGAACACCACCAAAAAATACCCAACAAGCAAAAAAAGCAACAACTTCTCCCATAAGAGAAGTTTTGGAAGAAGCTAGAACTGCCAAGTCTTCTTATCCCGGAAAAACTGAGCTAGAAATGATAAGACCTAAATCACTTGAATCTTCTCTTGTCGAAGACATCATCAATCTTCTTATTGATCCTGTTTATGCAGAAGCTGTTCCTAAAGCGGTCCTAGAACCAGAAACTGCCGAACCACGAATTCAAAAACTAAAACGAGAAACCTTGGTTCAAAGAAGGCCCCTAGATATTACACCAAAGGATTTATCTCCCCTTGAGCAAATAGGAGCAGCAACCAAGCCTGTCAAAATTAGATCAAAACTTCCATCTAGTGCCTCAGATATTGGGGGGCGAGAGCATCAAATTCTAACCACTTCTTCATCCAGATCCAGAATAAGATCTTATGATGACTTTATTGGTATTAAGATTGATTCCCAGGTGAACCCAATGAACAATTTTGTGGTAAGAACCAATGTTCCAGCTATCACTCTGTTGCCAGTATATTCAACTGCTTGGGCAGCAAGATCACAACCTCGTTCTCGTTTTGGCAGCGAAGGATTGTTTGACTTCTACACGCCTGGACTGAACCGACGAGGTCGCGAGATCATAACTTCATTAGGTTCCTGAAAGTTCACCATATCATCATATCTCTCATTTAATTCTATCCCGAAGCTTGGCAACTATAGCCGACCTCAAAAACGCTTCAATGAATTAATGATGCTTACAGAAAATCATGATGAATCTCTTTTTGCAGCCGACGGTGTAGTTGCAAGAATGACAGATGAACTATTATTTTCAGATATAGGACAATTAAAGGCGAGAGCAAATAGTGTTCTTGATGATTGGAATGAAATACAACAGAGTAGAGCATTAGATGCCGGAGTCCCTCAACTTGCAGCCTGGATTCAAGCCGGAACCTGGGTGGGGAAGGCTGGGTTGGCTCTTATTCCAGAATCAACTGGCGAAGCCGCATTATATATAAGTGGTGGAAAAATTGGCAAAGAGCTTTTGTTTAGGGGGGTACCAGCAATTTTAAAAGAAGGAAGAATGTTATTTAACCTTTCCACTATAAAAAACACAGTAGAGAGAGTAAAGCAATATGGTCTTGGAGTATCTTCTCCAACTCTTAGGGTAAGTGACAATTTATTATCTCAATATAAAAATAGTTTACAGCCTCGCATAAAAACACCTTGTCCCGCTGAAATTTATTACGAATTTTCTAGTTTATCGAAACGGCAAATTGCAGTTTTGGAAAAATTACCCAAAGTTCGTAGCACTACTCTAATTAAGAAATCGGATTTTAACGTTACTGATTTGTCAGCACTTACAGCAAAAACAGGCGATGAATTTGCAATGTTCACTCTTGGAAGTAGAAGACTAATTATTAGAGGTGATGAAGCTAATATTTATATCGAGGCTTTAATTCCAAAGTTAAAACAAGAAGGTTGGACTTGGTCTGCCCACACCCATCCAGGAATAACCCATTCCTCTTTAATCCCATCCGGTAAAGGAGGAGATAGAGCAGTTTTGGAGTTTTTGAATCAAGAACAAAGTCTGATCCTTAATAGCACGGGGAAAAGAAGTCTTTTTGGCGTTGGAGAAGGAATGCAAGAGAATCTTTCGGTTAATAGTATAAAAGCGAGGAGTAGTACACCATGAAATATATTGATTCAGTCAAACAGTACGGCGGTATAACATTACAAACATGGCTATCCAATGACGGTTTTACTTTTATAGTTTCTGAAGATGCTAAAAGATTTCATATTGGAATTAGGAACAAGCAAGGATATTGCACCGGATGCCTTTATGACAAATTTATCAAAAAATATGATGATGAGTATGATGTAACTTTTGAAGGAGCAATGCCACCAACAATCAGATGTAAAAAGAACGATTTAGAAATTATTATGAATCTTCTCGAATCAATGGATAAAAGCAACCTATATTTTGATGATGTAAGATGATTAAAAAGTTACATTAAAAACTTGCGCATTATCTAACGAATAGGTACTATGTTACTGGGAATTTTCAAAAAAAGGAAAATAAAGACATCTCATCTGAGAAGGAGCGTAAACGGAACAAGTAAAGCTAAGGTGCCAGGCAGCTGCAATATAAATGTAGTTTTTGCCTTATCTAATGCCGCTACAAGATCAGGTAAGAATTTTTCATACTCGGTTGTAGGTTTACCCTTAAGTTGAGCAAAGCCACTTTCTAAATCATCCAATTGGGCTTCGCACTTATCTTGCTTTTTTTGTTCTAACCCTTTGGTTATTCTATGAAATAAACTTTCGTCGATCTAAAGAAACGAATAATAGTTTAGCTCATAGATATAAATTTATTTAATAGAAAACTTTAGAATCGGTGTAGGCCTCATCACCATGAGACCCAAACCGATTTAATTTCTTAATTAAGAGTAATTACAATTAAATTATGCAAACACTCTAAGAACTTGGGAAGACAAAGATTGAGCAGTACCTTTAGCTGCACTTTGAGCTGCATCTATCAATTCTGGTGGCAAAACTGAATAAAGATCGGATGCGGCATCTCCGCCAGCTTTAAGACGCGCTTCAAAGCCACTTAGTATTGATTGGCTGTAAGGTCTAGCTGTACTACCAAGTTGTGTTACCCTGCGAAAGTTTACAAAATCCGATTCTGGTCTAGTCATGATTTGGTTGAGCACCGCCTGAACAAACTCCTCAGAGTCAGTATCAAGATATTGAGGTGAATCCGGGCTAAGTCGTTCTTTCACATAGTGAATTGCTGCTAAGATGATGATGAGAGTTTTATCTGCAAGATTTTCAGCGACTTCCTTACCTTTTTTATCTGGGAATGATATTCCAAGACGATTTGCAATTTCAATACTCAACTTAATACAATACTCATGCTGAAATTGTGGATTGGTTGATTCTTGTGCATCTCGTTCTCTCTTATCTTTCCTAGTTCTAAAAAATTCTAAACCTGCGGCTGCTACTTTAAGTAATCCTGCACCGGGAACAAAAGAAATGTGATCGGCTGCAATTTTAAGGGCCGAGGCAAATAATAAATCTGGCTTGAATTTATCTACCGCATCCATTCCAACTCTTACCCTGGTAATGGAGCTCATGAGTAAATTTGAAAGTCTCTTTTGAAAGCAATGTAGATAGATACTTTTTGCTTTAACAGCTTCCACCCTTGCTCTAAGATTGGGGTTATTATTGTGTTCGTGCCAGAGAATCATTGTGAGGTTCTGTACTTGTTCGAACTTAACATTCATTTTTACTAAATTTTGTTGAACTTCCGCCTGACTGCCTCGAAGTGTCATGATGCTTTTAACCATGGCATTAAATTGCTGCTCAAGTTCTCTTACCTTTAAATCGGTTGCGAGAGATTTTTGTTTTGCATCGTAAGCCAGGGATAATGCTGCTTCGCTCTTATGTTTTGTTTCAGCTGCTACCCTATAGGCTTCTTCAGACTTTTCCTTAGTTTCTCGAGTAATTCTTTCTTGTTCAGCCATACGTAATGCGATTCTTTGTTTCTCATCCATTTCCATCTTAATTTTATCATCAAGGCAGTCTGTTCGAAGTTTCATATGAGAAAACTTCTCATCTTGTTCTTTTCTTACCTTTTCAATTACTGATGTCAATTCGGCAGCTTTTTTATCTGCTTGGACCTCAAATACATGCTTCGCAGCTATTATTTCGGCTTTGTGTTTTCTTTCTATTTGTTCTTTTGACTTCTCTTGAATCTTTGCACGTAATTCAGCGATATCATATATTATCGTTACATCACAATTTAAGACTCGGCCAAGTGTATTGGTAATCTTGGTGGTATGGAAGACTAAGGTGTTTTCGTTGCTCTTGTCCGCAACCAATTCAAGTTTAATACCACCCGGCATGCGAAAAAAACCTCTCTTCGCACTTTCAATAGGATTCTGTAAGATTTCAAGTGGAGTTTTGCCAGAGTGATTTGCATCTATAAAACTTGCGGAGAGGGTAGAAAGAGTATCAATTAAATCTAAATTGCCTTTAATGCGAACAACATGTTTACCCTCGGGAAATGGCTTATTACTTTCTAAAGCACGAAAGAGGTTCTTCTTGAAAATTGCATCGGTTTTATCCCAAGTTCCTTGACGTAGTAAAAAGGACGATGAGATTACGCTAACTGCAGCTGTAACAGGGCTGTCCTCAGAACCACACGCAGAAATATCGGCTCCAGCATTCACTAAATAACGAAGCGAGTCTTGATCTCAGTTCTTGCATGCCACAACTGTTAATGGTTCAGCATCAAAAGAAAGTAATGACTTTAATTTCGGTTCAGATTTAATTTTTTTACAAAGTACCCCAACAGCATCGTGATTGGAACATTCAACCGCGTACCTAAGCGGGGTCACAGGACCACAAGATCGATATTCATACACATCTATGTCAACCCCCTGATCAATATGTTGTTGCACAGCGGCAGCATTTCCACTACCTTCCATAGCAATATAAAAGCAAATAAAATGGTGGTCTATACTGCCCCAAGCTGCATTCTGATCGATATAAATTTGGCGTGGCATATTGGTAATTCCTCTCAATTGATTTACGAGTAATAATAACTTCCTGAGTTAAGCTACTATACATCAAGATAAATGTCAATAAGGTTAAAAGATCAGTGTAATTCAGCGTTTTTGTTTCTTTATTTAAAATTCTTTAAAAATTTCAATATATTAATATTTTGCTTTTTATTTGAATCCTAACTAAATTTCCTTTATTAAAGATTTTTGCGACACTATGGAGGACTCTGTGAGCATTCCGTAATATTTACGGGATTAGGCAAGGTCATCTTTGTAAATCGTAATTCTAGTCAATTGGAGCGATTAATTTAACAGCGAGTGATGGTAATTAAGTTATCTAATCTGAAAAAAGTCTTTTTTAGAGTGTATGTCATCTTTGAATTCAGTTCATTGGATTCAAAAAAAGGTATGATTAAATTACTAATCACGCCAATAGTATAAATCATGTCGCGGCGATCTTCATGTATTCTCACATTGAGTCCGATCTTTGTCTAATTTGCTTATAACCTATTTACTCAAAATATTCTGTTCAGCCTCCAGATTTGAAGATAGATTGAGCATATTCAAAACATTTGATGCTTCTGCTAAACATTTTAATCAAATCCATTAAAGTTTTCCAATATTGATAGGACCTTGAAAGTTTGCATAACAGTATAAATTTTTACTCTTATCAGATATCTTAAGAATCAGTCTTCTTTTTATGAGGCGATCGATTGCTTTAGTGATTAGCTTCTTATTTTCTTGCGAAAATTGCTTATAAAACAAAGATGCAATATAATTGTAATCTAAGGGAATATAGTTTTTTCCATATTTAAGGCTGTTGGACATACAGGAGCCCAAAATATAGCAGTAAATTTTGATTTCGATACTCGTTAAGTCTTTAGAAGTTGAAACATTATAAAAAGCATTTTGTAAGGAACTTAGATTTTCTAGATGTTCTTTCATTAAAAAATTTTTTCCTAACTCTGTGATTTTTTCTGGGTATATTTTTGTTAACATTTCCTGACATTCTCTTGACAATCGCAATTTTGTATTTTTTGAAAAATTATTTCTATAGTAAATTAATAGGTTACATAATTCCAGAACACAACCAGGTTCTTTAGTTATATCTACTGTTATTTTGCTGTAATAAAACGATTCATCCGTCAACGAGTTAAGGAATTCAATTGTTTTTTCAATCTCATACTGCAAAAAATGAATCGGAAGCATCCAAACATGGTTTTCTCGGCCGGTTACTGTTACTGAATGAGCATCAATAGATTCAGCAGCCCTAATGATAAGTTTGCAAGAAAATTTATGCGTTTTTTCAATTTTCATACTGGTATATACCATTAAAGTAAAATCAGACAGTGAGTACTCCTGAAATTAATTGAACAATTAAAACTAGTGTAAAGACCCATTTATGTAGAATATCCACCAGCTTCAAAATTAATCTTCTCTTGAGTGAAGCGGACAATATTTTTTGAGAATTTTTTTATTTCCATTTGTTGTGCCTTATTTTGCCCCAAAAGGTCCCCTTATAACTATGAGAGTTATTTACCAATTTCGTCAATATCGTCATCTCCTAATCCGGATGCATACAATATTGGTTGTTCTATCAGGCTTGCATCCTGAATAGATGGTAGTCTTTTTAAATTCCAATTCGATCTTAATTCTTCTGTCCAAATGTCTCCATTTTCGGTCTTTTTATATCCTAATAGTTTATGTTCTATGATAAAATCTTTACAATGCTCGTAAGTTAATGCAAGCATTGGTAAGTCTTTCAAAATCTCTTGTTTTGTTATGAATACAAACCCGATACCTTTAGGACCTTGCCTTTTTCCATCTAGATTTCCCTTCTCTATTTGCGCAAAAAGGTACAATAGTAATCGCAGTGCATCAATCAATATGCCTTTATCTAAAGACATAGCAATGAACAAATCACCTGGCCCAGTTCTTTTCATTCAAGTCTCTCCATAGGTCCAAAAAAGTTGACAGAACAATATTTTTTGTTTTGAGGATCTTTTACTATTAGCCGCTTTTTCATAAGATGATCGATTGATTTGTAAATATGCTTTTTATTTTCTATCTCAGGAAAATTATTACAAAACTCAAAAGCAATGGTCTCATAATCTAATGGTATGTAGAGACCTCCTTTTTTAGATTGATTATTAAGCACCATTCCTAGGAGATAAAAATATATCCTAATCTCAAGATCACTTAGTTTGGATTTTGAAATTTCCAGTAATACTTCAGACATTCGGTTCAATTTTTTAACTTCTTTTATATCAAAGTTTTTGTCTAGTTCTGAAATTTCATTATAACATGTGGCAATCAACATTTTATAACATTCTTCGGATAAAGATAGCCTTGTAAATTTATGCTCTGATTTATAAGAAGCTAGTACTTTACAGATTTCAATAACACGCCTAGGTTCAACATCTATATCAATGGTTATGGATTTATAATAAAACTCATTTTCAGGCAAAGCTTGAAGAAAGACAATTGATTTCTCAACTCCCTCTCTCAATATATTAATAGGGATAAACCACTTGATTGGTTTTTTAAAGCCTCTCGTAATATCAGTTATCGTACAGACATCACTTGGCTCACCCACTTTCACAATAATGTCTATGGGGTCACGGTGTTCTTTTTGAATTTTCATATACTATATCTTCTGCTGGTCATCATATATTAATCTTAGTCAAAAAATAATATTAAGTGTGATTGTTTGCATGCATAGGCATTTTTCGTATTACAAATGAAATACGATGATATTCACGATATGTTATGTAAGATTTGGCTTACAAATAAATCAGCTAAAACTTCTTTTCATTTTTTCTGGGTGTGATATTGTACCTATGAATTTTGCTGATGATAAAAAAAGGAGGTTGTTGATCACAAATAAAGATACACTGGAGACCAAAAAAAATAGTTCTGCATTTGTACTAATTCAGAACCTTCCTGGAAGATTGATTGACGTGTTTTTAAAAAAAGGAGTTTTTAAAATGAGTTTAAAAAAAATAATGAAAAAAATTGGAAAAGAAGTATCAAGATTTGGTCATAGCGTCGAAAAAGAAATCCGCAGAACTACTCGCTCACTACATCGAATAGCCGAATGTGAACTTTCCTCGAGCCCAGAATATCAAGCCCTTTGTCAATTGCGGCAACAGCAAGAGGAAATACAGAGAAGATTGCAGGAGCTCGAACAGGAACGTCAAAGGAGATTGGCATATATCAAGGAAAAAGCTCTGAATCTGGTTGCTGCTACCCGCAAAAATTTCCTGGACGCCATTGTTCGTGATTCTGCATTGCTCAAAGAAACAGAAGACTCACTTCAAAAAAATAGATTAGCCTTTCAGGCCAGAGATGCGAAGTTAAAGCGGATGGAAGATGCTATGTTGGCATTTGAAGCGGGGGATATTTCAAAAATCGAATCTGTGAGTCAAGATGTCGAAATCCGAGCTCTGTTTCCAAATTTAGATCACAGAATCTTTGAGATGGCAGCAAGAGCCGGCAAAATCGAGCTCGTTAGACTACTTGAGGTAAGAAAAAGTCAGGAAAAGCTCAAGGCATTAGGGGAAACAGCAGAAGCTCATTTTTCTCGAAGTTCAGAAGAAGCAGTGCAGAAAGATAGTGGAGGCGATGATGAACAAGTACAAGCAAAAGAGCAATGCATCAGAAAACTGTACAGAGAGGGGAGGAATAGTAAAGCAGAAAAGGAACTGAAGGAAATAAAAAGATCTAAAGAGTATAAGGAGTTTGCTGAACACTATCCCGAGTTAGTACCAAATTTGGTAAAATCTTCAAATGATAAATTGGAAGATCGCGTCTCAGCTAAAATTGCCTTTGACATCACTTTCAAAAATTTATTTAATGATGACGAACCTAGAAATTGGAAATATGGTGATCGTTTTGAATACATTAAATCAGAACACCAAAGGCTTATTAAATTATTTAAGGAGATCCCAGATCCTAACACTCTATTACACGATAGTTTAAGCTGTATGGTCGATAGTATTTTGCAGCAATTAAGAGGCGACTACGAATATCACAGTGCCACACATATAGAAGTTGGGATATTATTGGCAAGTTTAGCAGTTTATAAGGCGATAAAGGGTAAAGTTCCAGAAGACCAATTGGAATCTTTTATAAAAGCAGCACTTATCGCAGGGATAGCGAGGAGTAGAGGTAATTTTGCTATTTATAGTGCATTGAAATACCGTTCATTTTCAATTTCTGACAGAATTTATTACAGCGAGGAGGTTTTGGAAAGGAGTGGTATTGATTCAGTTTTGGCTAGGATTATACAATTTTGTGCTGAAGCACCCTCAGAGAGGGGTTCGATATTCACAGAATCATTTCAAACATATCATGATAAACCCTTTTCGCGCTTCAGACCTAAATGGAAAAACTTAGTAAAGGCTTATCTAGAAGTTATGGAGAGCAATTCTCATCCTTTGGGGGATCCACAAATTTTAATGCAGGCCAAAGATATTGCTGATGCAAAAGATTTTGAAACAAGAAAAGTGTTTCAAGAAAAAATCTTAAAGGAAAAAAGTATTATTGGTAAAATCGTTTTTGAATCCTATTTAAATGGTGAAGTGGACATAATTCGTTTGCCTGCAAGAACAGCTCAATCTATCTCAAAGAGTCATTACAAATTAAAAGATTTATACACAAAAATTACAGAAAGTCAAAAACCGCTCTATTTAGAACATGATAAATACAGCGAAATAGTTGAAAGAGCGCTGGGACAGGTGATACCTCTCGCCTATCTTAATCCCAATTATATTGATTATAAATTTGACTTGTGGCCGGTTGCATTTGCTTTGGCCAAGTATAAAGTTCTGGAAGTTATTGATCGAAATTTGAGTGAAGCTGCCATTCTGCGTTTGGTAAAAGCAGCAATTGTTTCAGGGTTCGCCAGAAAATTTTTCAGTGATTTTCATGTTGAGCCTCATCCTTTTAGATGTTATCAGAGATATTGGGATTCGAATATGTTTCCAAATTTTTCTGATACGGGTAAATTCCTACATTTTGAGAGCGGCTATGGGAAAGGATTTGAGGGTGGATTTGGCTATAAACATAATTTTATCAGCTATCTCAACTATACAATCAGTCAGCAACCACAATTTTTAACGGATGAGAAAGAAAGTGAAGCGCTTTTGCACTTATATTATGTGCCTTTTTTAGACAGAGACAAGAAAATTAATTCTCACGTTTCAATCGTTCAATTGAAACAAACTGATTTGCTTCAGTCATATCTTAATGTTATTGCCCAGGATGAATTACCTTCCGTCTTTGATGCTAGGATTTCAAGAGAAGCATTAAAGACTTATAAAGAGATTGAAGCTATACGCAACACGGAAACAGAGCTTGCGACGAATCGACGGCTGCTTGAATCCTTACTCTATGAATTATGTAAAAAGGGGTATTCATTTGGAACGTACTCAGAAGAGAAACTAAGGGAAGAATGCATCAAAGTTTATCGGACGTATTATATTGAAAAAAATGCTGAATTAGAGAAATACGAACCTGCAATAGAGGCTGCTCAAAATATATTTCAACAAATTTACCCTGATTGTTATGATAAAAACAATTTACGTGATTTATTACTGCCGCTCATGCAGATTGGAATATCGCAGGCTTTGGGTTCGCATAACCAATCTATGGGATCCGAGGATAGTACTTTGACGAAAGCACTACTTTTTATTGCCATAGCAAGACAATTATATGACCGGCAGATCTCCGAATTCTGTTATTCCAATTTATATGATTTTCGTAATTTCTATGAATGGATTATTGAGCAAATTGCTGCTATTCATTCCTTTTTATCATATAATGGATCGTGCTCTCTTCTAGATACAGATTTCAACATTGAACATACCACGGCTGAGATATTAAAGATTAGTCGACTGGCTCCTGTTGAAAGATCAAACTATCTTTCCAAGTTATACAATGATAGACATGCTTTCGCAGAAGATTCAAAGCCGCATTGCAACAAAAATACAAGTCATTATTTGAATCTAGTTTATCTTTATAATTCCTGCTCCAAATTTTCGGATTTAGTTGCTGAATATCGCAAAGTCGGGAACTTAAGCCATTATCCAGCCGGTGATCCAAGAATTTTAGCAGAAGCAAAACGCCGTGTTGAAAATGAAAAGGGCCATGGAGATGGCGCATCATTGGCTCTTTCTCCATTCACGGGTTCAACAACTCGTATTGTATACCCATGGGAGCTGCGTGCTTTTGGACTGAAAGATTTTGGACGTGCCGGACGAATTATCAGCATGGAATTGGAAGCTTTAATGTCTCCTGGTTCACATCCTATCTTTTGGAGTTTGAAAAATAAGGCCTTTGATGAACTTTCCCTGCTGGGATCCTCGATGGTTAAGGAGATTTTCTTATCAGATAGAACGATAGCAGATCCGACCAGACAACCGATCCCCACAAAGCTCGGCCAGATAATGCCCTTGAATTTCGGAACGGAACAACAGTTCAGATTATTGCCTGGTCATTTGTATAAAATGGAAGCTTGGTATAAAGAGGGACACCCCGGTCAGGTGGAACAATACTTTTTTGTTCCTAATATTTCATTTCTTTTTTCGGTATTACGAAGTCACTACCAGCAAGGAATGAGCTATAGATTGCGATTTAGAGGTTTCATCACTGGTTCTCTCTCTCTTCAACAAGGAAGCTTTACGCACACCCAATACTTTTCAAATACCAGCTGGACTGATTTTACGCCACCCAGGGAGGGAGCAGGAACATTGAAGATAAGTATTGAAAACTGCCCACACTTAAATATTAAGAAAGAAATTGTAGTCAAGCCGCAAACCAAAGCTCAATATTTGAAAAAATCTTTTTCTGAGATTGATGACTCCTATTTGAAAAAGTTTGCTTTGAGTTCTGAAATTCAAGGTAATGAAACTGATGGCAGCACATTTAAAGATACAATTTTTTATATCTCTAATGAGAAATTTGCGAAAATTGATTATAAAGGGGGACTTAAGCTTTGGCGGGAACCTTCACAATCTCAAAAAACCAGCAAAGAGTCAGAGACATCAAATGATCAAGATAAAACAAAACAACAAAAATATCTTGATAGATATCTCAAAAGTTATTTGCAGGCAAAGCATTTCTTAAATGGTGGTTATTCGAAAGAAAGGCTCTCAAAAGCAATATTAAGCTCACTTTGTCTCCTGGCTCAGGACTTAACATTTGGGCCCTTCTTTGCCCTTGGATGTGCCCTCTATGATAGCAATTCATCACAAACAATAGATCGCTATTTAGATTTACTTGCAAAGCAAATTGCGCTTTTTGAACTCATGCATGGTTCAGAGTCAGAACAACTCACAGCGGAAGAAATAGCCGCATTTGTTGAAGAATGCAGTACTAGTGCGCTGCACAGTCACGAATTCCCTGATTACTGGTCCTATATTTTCAGAGAAACCCATTCTATTTCAGAAGATACAGTTAAAGGGTTCTATCTGCTCATTATCCAAACCTATCTCACCGTATTCAAAGGAGAATCTATCACCTTAAATACAGAGATCTTGTCTCAACTTGCGGAATTTCTTTTTGGACTGCGAAAAGAAGAGAATTTTGCTAGATTGAGCGCTGCTATGGAAGAATGCTTTAAAGAAGTGCCTGGGTTTTGGGCATGGCAAGCAGCTATCCATTCAAAATGGAGTGAAGATTTGGGAACCTGGGAAGATTTCTTAACCGAAATCCAGGAAATGCGCGTAGCAGAAGAAGAGCATTTTGGAACTGAACAGATTGATATTGCGTCACACTATGGAAGATATCGCAGTCAAAATTTTGATGCAGCAAGCCAAGTTATCTTTCAGTATTTACAGGAAGCATACGCACGTCAAGCACGACTCGAAGCCGAGGAAATTTTCTTCACCGAAAAAAGAACTGAAATTCAACAAATGTTGAAAGAAATTCAGCAAATCATTGCAAATTATGTAGAACAACTGCGCAATCATCAAGAAGCCATTGAAGATGCAAAACGCCATGCACGGAAGAAAAAGCGGCGTATGATGATTAAGATGTTGGTTGGCTTGGCAATTGGCGCTTTCCTTGGGCCAATATTAGCAGAAGCGGTAGCTATTGGGTTAGCTCAAATGAGTACTAGCCTGGTAGTATTCCAAGCAAGCATAAGCCAATTTTTAACCCCTATAATTTCTTCGATTGTTTCTACAGGAATACAGGGCGGTGATGTGGGTAGAGCAGCATTGTTTTCTACCCTCAGTGGGGGACTCAATATAGGGCTTAATGGGATCCTTGAGGCATTTCCTATCATTTCCGATTCGTTACGAGAAGCAATTGCTATTGGTGGGTCATCCGTAATAGTTGCTGCTGTTCGGGGTGCTAAGTTTTCTGCAGTCTTAGGAGAAGGAATAGGCGCCGGACTTGTCCATTATTGTTTATCATCAGGAAGGCCTTCGCAACCGTCGGACCAAATTGGACGTGTCCTAAGTCACAAAGAAATCACGAGGCAATTCGCTACAGACTTTGGAAAGATGATGCTTCGCCCCGTAGTCCAATCGGCTATCAGTGATGTAGTGCAAGGAAGAAGAGCTTATATAGATCCACTGGCCCCAGTAAGCGGACTTGCCCAAGGTATAGCTGGCGCTGTTGGCCATAAAGTACAACAAAGAATACAGGATTCTAAACGGGATCCTCACCCTAGAGTATTAGAAGATAAAAATTCAAAATCATCTTCTAAAGAGTTGGCAGACAAGATTTCTGGTCCGTCCAAAAAAAGTAGAACTGAGAAAACCACTAAAGGAAGCAGCACTAAGCATTCTTCTAAAGAAAGAAATATGCATCCTGTTTTAGAAGAGCCAGCAATAGGAAACCTTACTCGAGAAACAACAAGCCCATTTGCTGCAAATAGTAAAAATATACCTCCAAGTGCTGACTTTTTTGCGAAACAACATGGCGATACCTTTACTGCAAATGGCACCAGCCGAAGGCCTTCTGAAACAAATGCACATGATTTATCTCCAATGGCGCACATTCAAGCAGGTCCCAGAATGCGATCAAAACAATCTGAGCCCAAAAAAGTAAATAAGGTAGCTTTTGGCGCAGGAGTAGCAGTTGGGTTAGGAGCTGGAGTAGCTGTAGGAACTGCTGACGCTGTGGCTGGTACATTTGAATTATTACATTCTTCCGCTGAGTTGATTGATGATCCTAAATATTTAGCAAAAGTTGAACGAGAAAGAGCTAAACAAATTCAGGCTATAAAAAAGGATCCCGTTGGAGTAGGAAAAGCAATATTAAATGGCATAAGTCAAAAAGCGAATGATTTTGGAGACAAAGTTCAAAAAAGTTATGCCGCTGGAGAGGGTTTTCAATCCGGGTTTATATTAGGTGAAGGTCTTGGTGAAGTGATCCCTTATTTTGCACCTGGTGCAGGATTAGCAAGAGCAGGAGTAAAAGTTGCGCAACAGACAGCGAGAGGTGCACGCAATGCAATTGCTATTGCAAGCTCTGTTGAAAGCTTTCTCCGTGCTGGAAGAACAGTGGGAAGAGCTGTTACTTCCAGGCAAGGACTAATGCTTTCTGGCACACTAGCAACGGGCGGCAGCTTGATGTTTGCGAGCCCAAACGCAGAGGCTTGTAGCCATACATCCCAAGCTCAAGGCGTATCTCCTGCGGCTGTCGCAATAGGGGCAGCTGCATTAGGTCTCACAGCTTATAGTATGTCAAAAGGTAAGATTCCACCTTTTAACATAATAAGACCTGGTGGTGAAATTAGAAAATTGCGTGATGAATTTGGGAAAACTATCAATTCATCTCCAACACCTTTAGGATTGGTAGGCGCCGGCGCCCCCCATGCCTCAGAGACAGCCTTTGCGGGAGGCATGCGGCAAGCCGCAATGCATCCAGTAGAGCCACAACCAACTCACTTAATGTTTAGAGATATTACCAAAGAGCCTGCAACGCGTGGCAGCTACAAATCTGGCCGAAATTCTGGTACAATAAATCAAAGTCACGAAGCCGAGAAATTCCGAAAAGATATAGCAGCAGTTGAAGCATGGAATAAATTAAAAACAGATTCAAAATTCCTCGAACAGACAGCGGGCAGGAAATTAGGGGAAAAAGATGTTTTAAGTTCAAAGGCTCTTCAACACCCCGTTTCCTTAACGAATCGCGAAATGGAAATTATCGACAAGTGGACTATTGAACGGTTACAGTTGTTGGCTAGATGGGAGAGACAAGATCTTTTTCCTCTTAATAAGGACATGGAAGCTTTACTTAATAAATGTAAAAACCAATTGAGAGATCATATGACCCCTAATGATTTAGCCGCAATCTTTAAAGAAAATAGAGGGCATCATATATTTAGAGCAGATGGGAAGAGATTTGAGCATTTTCAGTTGGAGTGGGGCTCAGTAGAAAACAGCTTTGCTAAAGCTTTCAAAGGACCATGGACTGGCACAATATCTGAATCTCAAATACTAAAACAACGCTTTGGGGAAATGAGCGGTCTATTGGTTAGATTTAATCTTTTAATTGAGAGGGGCAAATGTACAAAAGAAGTAAACAAATTGACACCTTAAGAAGCCTCTTAAAATTGGCAGCAGTTCATAAATTTGGTGAAGATAGACATAGTAGAAATTTAATGAATGAATTACTGGATGCCTTTAGTGTTATTGACGAAGAAAAAATATATGAGCTGGTTCCAGAAATAAAAGAACTTTTGAAGTCTCCGGAATTTGTTATTAGAGACACTGCTATTGAAACTCTCGGAATGCCAACCAGATTACATTTACCTGAATTTAGAGATGAAGCGTATAAAATATGGTTAGAGGATGAAAATCCCATGGTAAGATCAAGTGCTTTATTCGTATGGGGGGCTTATTATCTTGGTTCTAAAGATCCAAAAGTATTAAAGATCTTTTATAAGATTCTTACAGATGAAAATTATCCAGTAGACCAACGTTTAATTGCATTCGAGAATATTTTTCGCGTCACTCAGGAACCTTCAAAAGTTTACCATCCTTATGGTATGAAACATTTTCGATTTCCTGAGAATACACCAGAGGAGTTTAAAGCGAAAATCGACTGGAAAGAAGTAGAAGATATTATGCGAAAATATGCACCAGAGGTAATAAAAAAATAAAATTCTAACAGTGCCACATCTCTACTATAGACATTATTTTATCTTTAATGTCTATAGTAGAGATGTGGCACGGTTTGTCCTTCATTAATTTCCACAGGAATGCAGGGCGGTGATGTGCTTAAAGCAGCATTGTGTGCTACCCTCACTGGGGAGCTCAAAAAAGGGCCTGGGGTCAGATCTTAAATTTTAAAATATCTTCCTCAATTTTAGTAATCTCCTCTTTAAATCGATTCAATAAATTTAGCACCCTCTAGAAGGGCAGGTTGCCTTTACTTCTCGAAAATTTGTATTATTTCTTCATCTGTTCTTTGAAGGGTAAATTCCTCATAACTTTCAAAATTATTATCAAAATACTGCAATATTTTATGGCAAAATAACCAAGATCATTTTTCTAGTATGGAAGCAAAAAATTTATAACTAGACCATACTCGATTCGCAAAGGTCTAGCCATAATAATGGATTATTTCAAACGCATCCTTTGTTGACTATTGCGCATTTAACTTAGAACTTTTTTATGACTCGGTCATGTTTAAAATTTAAGATCCCAATGGCTCCAATGGCTTCTTCTCATGGTAGGGTGAATTAGGGTAGACTAAAAAATGAATTATTTTTCGCAAGATTGATTGGCATTTCAATCCAGACACGAAATTTTAATCTATCATCTTTTATTGATTCATCATTGTTAATAAATTTTCTGCACCCTGGCTGCTTTCAAGTTTGTTTTTCATAAAAAAGTTCCTTAGAAATATTATTGAGATTAAAAAATTGTTTTTACAACTGAGCAATCATTTTTTCCAAATCAATTTTTTCTGCTTCTTCTTTAAGTTTTCTAATATGCCAAGCTTCTTTTGAAAAGTCTTCGTTGGTGGTCAAATGTAAAGAATTGATGACCAAATTATACATACCATTTTTATACGCATCTATAGCTTCTTTTATCTTGATCTTTTGCCAATCAGTAAGGTTTTCCTTCCTTTGCTCTAGGAGAGAATAATAAACAGATTTTATTTCCCTCTTAATTTTTTCCTTTTGATTGATTAGATATCGAACATTACGCTTGCGACCGACTCTTTCGAGTAGCCCTTCATTAATCATTTCATTTAATCTTCTAAGTGCAGTAGATCTAGATATTGAAAGTTTATTCTCCACATCTTTTATTGATATTTCCTTGTATGAATTAAATAATTCTAATATTTTTGTGTCGTCGGTACTTTCTTTCTTAACTAAATCTTTCTTCAAACGTGGTAGGATACATTTAACATAATCACCAGCATCTCCAATCAACTGTGGAGTCTCAAGTCCATATTCCTCATAACTGTTAAAAATCGTAATAAGCCCAGAACCTAGTTTCTCAACATAATTTGCTTCCCGTAACACTTTGCATATTGCCGGATTACGTAAATAGGTGATACCTGAAAGTATATTTTCTTTTATAAATGGACCAGGAAATCTTCCTGGACTAAAAAATTCTATCCTGTCCTCATAGATCGCTATTTTAGAAGGAGATTTTAAATGATAATTACGATGAACTATAATATTTAACAATGCTTCTCTAATTGCGACTTCTGGGATTTCTAATTCTTCTTTTCGTTTAAGACTATCTATTGTGAAAGATTTATATAACCTACTGATTATAAATTCAAATGCTTGTTTAAATTGATTGAATAAAGTGCCTTCGCAATCTACTGTGGCTATAGTTTCTCGTCCTGAGTTACCTTTAAACTGTGAACATATTACTATTGATTCAGAAAAATAAGTTTGTGGCTTCCGACCAAATAATAAAATTCCTGCTACGCTTGGATATTGTCTTGATTGATCATAAGAAGTCAGGCCATATGATTTCAAAATTTGCTCGTCCAATGTTGCCATTCCTGAATTTTTTCTATTTTTTAAAAAATTTTCTATTGATTTACTATCTAATTCGGCTAGGGGTGCAGAAAATATAGGCGTCTTCTCATAGTCAATGCCCCTAGATTGCCACGTAAGTTCTTGAATCATTTCTGGCGTTGCATGTATAGTATGTCGTCCCAGGCGTACATATGTTCCCTTATCTACACCTTCAGTATGTAGATAATAAGGCTTATTCATTCCTTCTAGTATTTCAATTATTAAAACAGATTTGTCGCTAAAGCGTTGTGCGTATATTTTAGGAATAATGTGAGGAGTACAAGAGTCAAAAATTGCTGTCTCCAATCTCTCGGTAGCATCTTCTATATCTGTATCCAATAACCCTAAAATTTTTCCATCATCTGCCACACCTATTATTATTTTCCCGCCATTAGTATTGCAAAATGCTATTGCAGTTTTCACAATCTGGCTATTCTGTGGCATACCTCGCTTTAATTCAAGAGTACTGGATTCATTACCAGGAAATTTCATCATATTGGTCTTCCTTTTCAAGTTCAAACTTTAGATTCATAATAACAGATTGATGCAATTGAATCAATATATTTTAAATATAATTTTTTTATGCTTCAATTGATTCAAAATTAAGTCTGTGAAGCAATTCTTGGTGCAATAATGAGTTTTATGGTTTTAGGGTAATAACTCTATATAAAAATCCAGATGAATATAATAAAATTAGTTATTTGACTTATAATTACCATCTGATCTCAATCATTAATTGAAATGTATGGCACTTGCACTGAATAAATCCAAAAAGGTTGCGCGACTTTTGCACGAGTGAGTCCTGCTCAGTTAAAGGACATTGGTGCCAGGGCTCTGCAATACGCATTAAATTTTATTGCGTATTGCAGCGAACTGGCACCTTAGACCCAGCAAATCACCGCGGCTTATGAAATGGTGCGTGAAGCACGCGGCTTTCGGTGACTATTCACCCTATGCCTATCCAGCCTAGGAATTTACAAATAACTTTCAATAAAATTTATTGTAAAATATAGTGTCTAAATTAACATAAAAAAGGAGAAATTACATATAATTTAATCACTTTCGGACAAAGAATATGCCAAAATTTGAAGATTTAGATGCAGACAAATTTGAAGAAAGGGTTCAGAGAAATGCAGCGAATGAAGAACTGAAAAAACGTCCCGGATTGGTAAAGTTTCTGGGATCTTTGTCTGAATCGCCTGCTTCATATGCTAACGAAAATATCAAAAGACTCTGCGCGGAAATTGATAACATACAGGGATCAATTCGAGGCACAATAAACGATTATGATAAAGAAATAGCAAAAAGAAAACAATTTCTAGCAGATTTAAGATCAGGAAAAGTACCTTATACTACTACGCTGACAGCCGTTCAAGAAGATATTAAACTCCTTGAAGAAAGAAAAAAGCGAGCCTTAAATATTGCAACGATTCAAATAGAGATTTTAAGCCAGCATCTTGAACCCCAAATTGAAAGAGAGGCAAAAAGAGGATTAGAACAAATGTATAGTGAATTTCTGAAGGATGTTTCTGTGGGTGAAACACGGGCGAAAGTTGAAATCAATATTAAAAAATTAGCTGAAAGAATAAGGTTGCTTCGAGAATCTCACAAAAATCTCTATGGATATGATAGCGAAAATGTCAGTTTAGCAAGAAAATCTGAAAATAGGATTCTGGAACTACAGATCAAATCCCTGGAAGGAGAATTGGCAAAACAAAATGATAAATTAAGGAACATCGATAAAGAGGAAAAGGATAAAAAAGAAATAGACCGCCTTGGAGAAGAAATCTTTGGAGATAGAATTCCTAGCCCTAAACGAGGACCAATCGACGATCTTCCCATTGAAGGTGTGGGCACTATTTTCAGTTCATTAAAGCCCTCAGAAGTAAAAACAAAGATTGAAACAAAACCGTTTGCTTCAAAAACAACCACTGCAGAAACCATTGAACCACCGCTTACTGCAACGGTTCAACAAGAAAGATCAGTACAACAAGAACCCGCTCAAGAACCCAGTAGATTGCCAAGTCCACTTTCAAAACAACAACGCTTGTTATTGATCGAAAATATTAATAGGTTGCAGAATGTTAAGCAGGAATATTCAAAGGATTTGGGCAATGTAAGAGATGTGAGCCAAGGTTGGGGTTATTTACAATATTTGGTAGGCGGCAAGAAAGATAGGCTCGAACAATTAGATTTTTTGCAAGATCTTGCCAAGAATCTCGGAACTTTCAAGTCCAATGAAAGAGATCAAAATTTCATATTGCTCGGAGCACTCTTGCAATACAGAGATTTTCTGATGGCTGAAAGATCTGAAAGATGGGCAAATGAGCAAGGCACTTCTGCAATAAGAATCGTAAATAAAAATATTGAATCCTTATCTAATGTTTTAATTCAGATAAATGGCAGTTCAAAAGATAGTGTTCATCGTGAAGCTTTGCAGAATTATAAAGAATTTATTCAGAATATTGAACTTGCTGTTATTACTAAAATCAAAAATCTCAGTACTCTTCAGATAATGGGCGTCGTCACTGAACCTGGTAGAGAAATGGCATCTCCGAAACCGCCCAAACCAGGCCCTTAAGCATCACTTTCCAAAATACAGTTGTAATCTAAAATTAGAATAATACTGATTTTAAAAAATGCATGGAGAGCAGTTGTAAATGGAAGTCATCAAAATCGGATTTCTGTTATTATCAAAAATGGTATTTAGATTATTAACTAAACCGATTTTTCTCATCCTATTGTTTAATATTCAAGTAACCTCTTTAGCGGCGCTTTCTTGTTCGGAAGCAGAAATCATTGAGCATGGCTTCTCTATTGCGAGTGGTACTGGTGTCGCAAAGATTCTGCCTTTTAGAATTGGCCTACAGAGAAGCTTTGGCTACTGCTTTTATCCCAGAAATTCAAATGGTGATTGGCCCATAGGGGGATATTGGGAAGCGAGTGCCACTACCATGCGCGGTAGAAGAGGACCTTATCCCCATAGCCCAAGACAAATCAATGCTCTGGCCCTTGCTGGCGTATTACGAGTGGAACACAGATACCCCTTTCAAGGAATTTGGCCCTACTTCGACTTCGGTATAGGCTTGTCTTGGATAAGTAAAAGAGAAATTAGTGGTAGAGAACTTGGGATCCATTTTCAATTTGAAGACAGATTTGGATTAGGCGCTCGATTTGGACCGGATCGCGAATACGATCTCTGCTATAGGGCAATTCATTTTTCAAATGCTTATTTACATAGTAGAAATGGGAGTGTTAATCTGCATCTTATCGTATTAGGCTATTGGTTTTGATGATGAAACAACCCTATATTATTGCACCTTCAATTCTTTCTGCTAATCTTGCCAACTTAGGCTCCGATCTGGAAGCCGTTATTATGGCCGGTGCAGATTGGATTCATTTCGATGCCATGGACAATCATTACGTTCCCAATCTCACTTTTGGTCCTCTGCTCTGCAAATCTTTGCGTGACTATGGCATCACGGCGCCGATTAATGTCCATTTGATGGTGAAGCCAGTTGATCACTTGATTACGCTTTTTGCAAAATCAGGTGCAAGCAGCATCACTTTTCATCCAGAAGCAAGTGAACATGTGGACAGAAGTCTGCAATTGATCAAGGATAGCGGCTGCCAAGCGGGTCTCGCTTTAAACCCCGCCACCTCTTTTCATCCAATCTCTTATGTTATCGATAAGCTAGACATTATATTAGTGATGTCTGTGAATCCAGGCTTTGCGGGACAATCTTTCATCCCTTCAAGCTTGAAAAAACTCAAAGAAGTGCGCAATCTCATCGATGAGAGTGGACTTCCGATTCGCCTCGAAGTGGATGGCGGAATAAAACTTGAGAATATCCAAGAAGTTGCTCGAGCAGGGGCAGATACTTTTGTTTCGGGGTCTGCAATTTTTGGCAGCAAAGATTATCAAAAAACTCTGGCTTCGTTTCGGCAAAAGTTGGACGAGACATTGTAAAAATCTCAATCCCCCTTTGGTGTCGGAGTGGCTCTGGGATCAAATTCTCTAGGCCGTTTTGGCCTTTTTTCAGATTCAGGACCTTCTGGGTTTTGCGCCTGCAAAGGATCAGAGGGAGATGTCTGTCGTGCAGAGGGCAAAGGCTTGGCTGCTGTCCCGCCTCCCTTTGGAGACAGTTGTTGTGTTGCCAGATGCTCCCTCTGAGCTACTAATGCGGGGTTAATACTATCACGTATTTTTTGTAAACCATGCTTTGCTGCTTCTGGATGTAGCTTAGCGTTTTGCATGGACTGACGAATATTTGTACGATCTGCATCTGTATAACGAGGCAATTGTCCCGTGCTTATCCACTTTGTGAAGTCCTCGCCAATCCTTTTCTGGAAAACATCTATTAATGGTTTTTCGGTATCTGCAACAGTTGCTCTTGCTTTGTTGAACATCTGATCCACATGATCTACCAATTCAAAGAGTTTCTTTTCAAATTCATCGGGTGACAGATCGAGTGTATCTAAATCAATCATGCCAAGTTTCATCTTATCCTGATCTGCAGCCGAAAACATGCTGCCACCAGCTGTCATACTCAGGAGGCCACTCATTAAATTTGTCAAGTCAGAAATGTTGTCTGCCATATCATTGGCATTTTCCTGTGGTGTTAAAGGTTGTCCTGGTGTTGGGGTTGGTTTTGGAGCCTCCTGCTTTTTGCTCTGCTCTAATTCGGCAGCCAATTGTTCGGCTTCACGTTTTCGCTCTTGCTCTAGAAGCTCTTCATTTTCCTTCTGCTCTCGTTTTTCATCACGCCTTTCTTCTTCATCCTCCTTTTTTTGATGGAGGATGGTTACCATTCTTAGTCTCATATCCATAAATAAATGTCTGACTCTGAGCAGATTCAGTTTTATTACCAGCGCATGTAAGTGGATATTTTTGGCAAATTTTTTCTCGCACCATTTTACCATTTCTCTTACTGCTAAATCATGTTCTTTTTTCTTGTCTTGCTGCGAAAGTTGTTCATTCGCTATCTCTTTTAAGAGCTCTTTTGTGTACTCCAGTGCTTTTGCAGGTGTCGGTTTCTCTCTTAACTCCGACTCCAATAGCTTGAGGGTTGAACTGCTGCTTGATTTTCTATGGGGTAATTCTGGTTTGGGTTCCATGTTGACTCCTTTGAGTACTATGAGTGCTATTTTTCGAAATCCAAAGGACTATTTGATTGAAGACCTTTGGAGATATCAGTAAGCGCAAATGACCATGATCTTCCAAAATGAGCCGATTGTCATCTGCTTGATTGGGCAAATTCGGTGATGCAGATTCCCAGGGTATTATGAGATTATCGACTTTGCTTGCGATAAAATAATACTCGGTTTTTGAATTTTGCATTTTTTCTGAAAGATCTTTCAGCAAAGATGAACCCGGAGACATTTCTTTGACATTTTTACCATATCCAAGAGCTGTCATGCGTGTGCCTTTGAAAGGCGATCCGAGCGTGATGATCTTGGTAATGTCCCCGGAATTTGCATAGTATTCATTAAAATAGCTGCAAACCAAGCCTCCCATCGAATGCCCTATCAAAATAATATTTCTATGATGGGTTTCCTGTTGGATTTCTTCTACTTTATGTTGCAGCATTTTTGCGAATTCGGTAATAGACTTAAAAGGAGGGTAGAGATTAAGTGAATAAATAGGACCGATCCCCTTGATTTGTTTTAATTTATGTCGAAACCAAAACCAGTCTGTTTGATTTTGCATATATCCATGTACCAAAAGAATGGGTGTGCCCGATTCCTTTGAGATTGATTTGTACTTAAAAATTGCAAAAGGTAACAGAAAAAATCGCAGGAAATCGCAAAAAGCTTCGAAAAGAATGCTGTTTAGGATCTTTATCCATGAAACTGGCTCTTTTCTGGTACCCTGCTCATAATTGCGACGTATTTCACTGTATAAAAAAATATGGGTAACGACCGCATAAATCAAGGATAATATCAGTAAAAAAAGAATTCCAAAGATGATAATAAATAGTATTACTTTCAACAAGGCACCTTGCTTCCGACCAGTACTAAAGTTTAGATCATTGCTGTTATTAAGTTTAGTATCTGGGGACTGACCTTGCCCATAACAAGCCCCTGCTAGTCTCGAGCCTCCTCCGGCGTCATAGCATTGATTTGAATTGCATGGATTTCCGGTCCAATCATGCCATCCAGTGCAGCATACACCATACGATGTCTCGCAACTGTAGATTTGCCCAAAAAAATACTTGAGACCACAGTGACCGAATAATGGCCGGCCCCGCTTTCGGCTCCAGCATGGCCAGCATGACGTTCACTGTCATCAATGATCTTTAATGAGACGGGTGCTAAAGCCCTGGTCAGTCGCTGTTTAATGACGGTTTGTCGATCGGATTTCATATTAATCATTACATCCCCCTATTTTCGTGTTTTTTATACCATCACTGTTTGGATTGTTTGTATTGCCCTTCTTCATATGACGCACCATATACACAGTCTGAAAAATCACGAAGATCAGTGTTAAACCGAGAGTGCCAAACAATTTAAAGTTCACCCAAGTATTGGTATCGTAATTTTGTACCACGTAGAGATTTAATAGCCCCATGATCGCAAAAAATATCACCCAACTGAAGTTCAGTCGGCGCCAGATGATGTTACTCAATTGTATGTTTTGTTCTGCAGCTCGCTGGATAAAAGGCTTGGAACCGATGAATTGACTTAATAGAAAAGCCAGGGCAAGTAACCAATAAACAACTGTGGGTTTCCATTTAATGAACATTTCATCGCGAAATAATAGCGTAGCGCCGCCAAGCAGCAAGATCACTCCAAAAGTTACTAGAGAAAGTTTTTCGAAACGTCCATGTTTAATTTTCCCATAAATGACTTGGATCAAACTCGCGGCAATAGCAGTGATTGTCGCAATATAAATATCGCCAAATTTGTAAGCAATAAAAAATAATAAAATTGGGAAAAAATCTAGAAAGATTTTCATGTTAAATTTGCCTCTTTGTTAACTAACCAAAATATCTTGCTGTGCTACTTACAGTTCTGGTATCTGTAAAGTATAATAGTGACATAGTATTTTTCTAGGCCCTATTCTTGTAAATTGTCATTTAGGTAATTATGTATACTACCTCAATTCCAAATAAAAATCACCGAGTTGTTTCCGGAACTCGTACCACAGGTCCGTTGCACTTGGGTAATTATCACGGTGCATTAAAAAACTGGATAGATTTACAGAATAAATACAGGTGTTTTTTCTTTGCAGCAGACTGGCATGCTTTGACGACTGAATATGAGCACCCAGAGAAGATTCCGGAAAATACTTGGGAGATGATTTTAGATTGGTTGGGGGCTGGATTAGATCCCGAGAAAGCAACCCTTTTTATTCAATCTCATGTGCCAGAACATGCTGAGCTGCACTTATTATTATCAATCGATCACTCCCTTAAGCTGGTTAGAAAGAGTTCCTACTTATAAAGAACTTAAGCAAAAATTGAAAGAAAAACATCTAGCCACTTATGGTTTTTTAGGCTATCCAAATTTGCAAAGTGCGGATATTTTGATTTATAAGGCTGATTTTGTGCCCGTAGGTGAAGATCAAGTTTCGCATGTCGAGCTGACTCGGGAAATCGCGCGGCATTTTCATCATCTCTATGGCCAAAACAATGAGTCTTTTATTTTTCCTGAGCCCCAAGTTCTCTTGACTAAAACCTCAAAAATGCCCGGACTCGATGGGCAGAAAATGTCAAAATCCTACGATAACACCATTGCCTTGAGAGAAGATCCGAAATCTGTTGAACATAAAATAAAAACCATGCCAACAGATCCCGCAAGAGTCAGACGCAGTGATCCTGGCGAACCTGAAAAATGCCCTGTGTGGCGATTTCATCAAACCTATTCATCAGAAGAAGTTCAAGATTGGGTTCTGGTTGGTTGCAGAACAGCCGGCATAGGTTGCATACAATGCAAGCAGCCGATCATCGAAGCTGTCATCGCTGAACAAGCACCCATTCGTGCGCGTGCAGAGGAATACAATAGAGATCCCAAACGCGTTAAAATTATTTTGAAAGAAGGAGCAGAGGTGGCTCGAGAGGAAGCTTCAAAAACTATGAAGGAAGTTCGAAAATGTATGGGACTTTCATCACCCTTGTTTAATACTTCCAGCCGAGATCTCCTATCTGAAAATTTATGAATGAAGTTATTGAAACAGAAGTAGATGCAATAGCAGCTGAAGCAACAGTGCTAGGAACATCAGTAGAAAATACAAATACAACTACAAGCACAAACACTGATGTACTCACTGAATTCAGCCGCGCTATGCTTGGAAAGGAGAATGGATCACGAGCCTCCCAACCGATCTCTACATCCCTCCCGATGCCATGGAAGTCATTTTAAGATGTTTGAAGGCCCTCTTGATCTTCTCCTTTATCTCATCAAGAAACATAATTTAGATATTTTAAATATTCCTGTTGCAGACATCACTCGGCAATATATGGAATATGTTGATGTAATGCAAGTTTTTAGGCTCGAACTTGCCGCTGATTATCTCGAATGGCAGCCTTGCTTGCTGAGATCAAATCCAGAATGCTCCTGCCTAGGAGTGAAGAGAGCACCGAGGAAGAAATCGATCCTCGGGCCGAACTAGTGCGAAGATTACAAGAATATGAGCGCTTCAAAATTGCCGCAGAAAATTTGGAAGCGATTCCTCGTTTTGGCAGGGAGCTTTTCCCAGCAGCTGCCACAACAGCTGATCTCGAAGTCAGTAAAATACACCCGCATGTTGACTTAAAAGAAGTTTTACTTGCTTTAAGAGATGTACTGTTACGAGTTGATATGCAAACAGCACACACCATTCAACGCGAAGTTCTGTCGGTTCGTGAGCAAATGTCCAGAGTCTTGTCTCGTTTGCAAGGTGATAAATTTATGGATTTTGCTGCTTTCTTTGATGTGGCTGAAGGAAAGTTAGGCGTGGTGGTGACTTTCCTCGCCATATTAGAATTGGTGAGAGAAGCATTGGTGGAATTAGTGCAAAATGAATTGTTTGGACCAATTTATATAAGGGCTACCGGATGTTAGAAGAAACAGATTTGCAACCATTGTTAGAGGCCCTGATCATGGCTTCATCAAAACCTCTGTCAGTCGAAAATTTGCTCGACTTTTTTTCCGAGGAAGAAAAACCAACCAAAGATCTCCTGAAAAAAACCTTACAAGAACTGCAGGAAAACTATGAAAATCGAGGGATTCGTCTGGTCGAGCTGGCCAGCGGCTATCAATTCCAAGTGGAACCTAAATGGCATCCTTGGGTCGGCAGACTTTGGGAAGAAAAAGCCCCGCGCTATTCGCGTGCTTTATTTGAAACTTTAGCCTTGATTGCTTATCGTCAACCTATCACGCGCGGTGAAATTGAGGATATCCGAGGTGTGAGCCTCAGTACTTCAATTTTTAAAACCTTAATGGAAGACAGAGAATGGATTCGAATCGTTGGACATCGTGAAGTGCCTGGAAGACCCGCTTTGTATGCGACTACAAAACACTTTCTGGATTATTTTGGCTTGAAAACGTTAGAGCAGCTGCCTTCATTGCCTGAAATCATGAATATAGATGCCATAAAGGGTATGGAAGAAGGAGAAATTCCGTCGGAACAGCGTGTGGAAGGTGAAGAAGTCAGTGAATTAGAAGAAGAGGGCAGACTAAAAACAGAAACAGATGAAGAAACTGCAGCAGAGGCAACAGAAGAAGAACTCGAAAAAAATTCAGAAGAATTTGAAGATATGTTGAATCAAGAACTGCAGGCGATGGACTTTGAAGATGATGAGAGTGAAAACGAGCCGGAAGAAGATTCTATTGAAGAAGAATTAATAGAGGAAGAATCCGAATCAGATTTCGAAGATGTTGAAGAAAACTTTAAAATGGATCAAGATGATCATGCCACAAGTGAAAATGAATTAGAAGAAGAAAATGAAGAAGCTTTAGAACAAAGCGATTCTGATTAAGTGGAACAGAAACCATGAAAAAACAAGGTGGCATGCGAAAGCAGGGAGACGCGCGAAATTCAAGTGGTCCGAAAAACAGAACTGGCATGCGAAAGCGAATTGCTCCCAAAAATCCTACTGATGTAAAACCACCGAAATCTGGCGAAAAACTTCAGAAAGTATTAGCGAATATGGGCCTTGGATCACGCCGCGAAATCGAGGGTTGGATCGAAAATGGCCGTCTTGCTATCAACGATCGTTTGGCAAAATTGGGTGATCGCTTAAACGATCAGGATGTCGTCAAGCTCGATGGCAGAGTGGTTCGAATAAGTTCTGGATTCGCGGAGGAACCACGTATTCTGCTCTATCATAAACCAACAGGGGAAATGGTGACTCGAAAAGATCCAGAAGGTCGTCCCACGGTATTTGATAAACTTCCCCAACTTCGCGGCAAGCGTTGGGTTTCGATTGGTCGACTCGATCTGAATACCGGGGGATTATTGATATTCACTACGGACGGTGAATTTGCAAATCATGTCATGCATCCTCGCACAAAAATAGAACGAGAATACGCAGTACGACTTTTAGGAAAAGTGAGACAAGACACGATAGCAAGATTACTGAAGGGCGTAAAATTGGAAGATGGCATGGCTCACTTTGATAAAATTGAAGATGCTGGCGGGACAGGTGCCAATCATTGGTATCATGTCGTGTTGGCAGAAGGACGTAATCGCGAAGTGCGAAGACTTTGGGAATCACAAGGTCTTAAAGTGAGTCGTTTGATTCGGATTCGCTTTGGACCGATTCTCTTACCAAGAGGTTTGAAAGTCGGGTATTTTAAAGAACTAGACAAAAAAGAGGTGAGGGAATTGTATCAAAACTTAGAATTCAAAGGTAAAGACTTAGAATTCAAGGGTAAAGCGTGAACGGTTGCGCTTTTAAAGTTTTCCCAGTGATGCCTGCACTATCCCCCCCCATCAAATATAAATAACTTGCCGCAATTTTATCTGGAGTCGCATGCTTTGCAGCATCTTCTGCTGGATAAGCGGCTACCCGCAATCCGCTTCGCACAATGCCAGGATAGATGCAGTTAACCCGAATATTGGTATTGATTTCCAATTCATCAGCCAGTATTTGCATCAATGCTTCACAACCGAATTTAGAAACAGCATAGGCTCCCCAATAAGCCCTCGCTTTTTTTCCCACATCGTCAGTGGTAAAGATAATAGAGCCATCATTAGATTTTTTTAGGAGAGGAAGCACAGATTTTGTGAGCAAGAAAGCGCTATTTAAATTGGTTTGCAAAACTTGATACCATTTTTCAACGGAAGTATGTTCGATGGGTGTGAGTGTCCCAAGCATTGCAGCATTGTGGAGCAGGCCATCCATCCTGCCAAAGTGTAGTGCAATGTTTTCTGCAAGTTCATCGAAATCTTTTGGACTGGCATTTGCAAGATTTAATGGGTAGATGGCAGGTTTCGGGTGTCCCGCATCGATAATTTCGTCGTATAAGGATTCCAGTTGTTTAATGGTGCGTCCTAGTAAAATAACAGTCGCACCGTAGGCAGCGTAGGATTTTGCGATGGTTCTACCAATACCCCGAGAAGCCCCTGTGACTAAAATCACACGATCTTTTAAAATGTCAGTTTTTGGTTGATAATCTGAATTAAGCATCTCGGAAGAATACCAGAAGATGGGGTCAGGGCCAAGCAAGCAGAAGATGGGGTCAGGGCCAAGCAAGTGACAAGCAGGAGACAAACCAATAGCTTGCTTGTCACTTGCTTGGCCCTGACCCCCACCATCTTCTGACCCCCACCATCTTTTAGTTGGATTGCAAAATCATAAATGGGGTCATTGTAAAGGCCGTGTAGAGATTGTACAGATTGTACAGAGAACCTGCTAAAATGAAGGTGGCAAAGCACATGAGGTCAAGAGTTTGATTAAGATTATTAAAGCTTGGTTTAATCGTTATTTTTCAGATCCAGAAGCCGTACTGCTCTTGGCAGTGCTGCTCATTGGTTTTGTATTGATTTATTTTCTGGGCAGTATTCTCGCCCCTGTTCTGGTCGCGATAGTGATAGCCTATCTCTTAGAATGGTTTGTTGCAAAATTGCAACGCTGGAATATGCCACGCCTGCCTGCCGTCATCATCGTTTTCTTAGGTTTCCTCGGATTATTCGCAGCCCTAGACTTTATACTTCTACCGTTGATATGGAAACAGATGACTGCACTTTTTGAAGAGTTGCCAAATACGCTTGTCAAAACACAAATTGCTTTGAATTGGTTGACAACGCGCTTTCCAGATTACTTTCCTGCAGGAGAATCGCAGGCCTTGATCGGCTCAGCGATCACTGATATCAAAAGCTATGGTAAGGTGATTTTAACGGCATCACTTGCTTCCATAGCAAGTATCATCACTTGGGTCGTGTATGTGGTCTTAGTACCCTTATTAGTTTTCTTCTTCTTAAAAGACAGAGATAAATTAGTACAATGGTTGATTGGGTTTCTGCCCCGCAAACATGGTGTATTACAGAAAGTATCCGCAGAAGTTAATATCCAGATTGGTAATTACATCCGCGGTAAGGTTGCCGAAATCATCATTGTAGGCATCGCTACTTATATTGTCTTTTGGTTTTTCAATCTCCAATATTCCGTTCTCTTGGCTTTCCTGGTAGGTTTATCCGTACTCATTCCTTATGTGGGCGCAGTCGTAATCACAATTCCTGTAGTACTGGTAGCATATCTACAATGGGGATTTGATTCTCAATTTGGATATTTTCTTTTAGCGTATTTAATTGTGCAGGGCTTGGATGCCAATCTTTTGATTCCTTTACTCTTCTCTGAAGCTGTTAACTTGCACCCCGTAGCCATCATAGTAGCAACATTATTTTTTGGAGGTATCTGGGGTTTCTGGGGCGTCTTTTTTGCCATACCTCTTGCAACCTTGGTGAAAGCGCTTCTCAATGCCTGGCCGAAGCGGGATGATATAGAACTAGAGAAGCAAGCTCATAGCAGAGCGTAATATCACTGTGAAAAAACTTTCAGATTTTAGGCAAGGTCGTTTTTTAGTACAGAAAAGTATTAGTACAGTACAGTATTAGTATAGAACCGTAATTGTAAAGAACCCGCGTATATTCTTATTCAACGTTGCCAACACTATTCGTGTCAATGGCTTTGCTATAAAGAAATTTGCTCTGCCTCTCTCACCAATATTCATGCGTAGCCCCACCCCCGTCGATGCCGCTGTATCATGGGGAATGGTTGGATCGGTATGCCAAACCTTTCCATAGTCATAGAACCAATAAAATTCTCCATAAGGTACAACTTTTGATTTACTGTGCATGTCGTAGCGCAATTCTACACTGGCAGCAACGCCTCTATCTCCGAGAATTTCTGAAGGGTCGTAACCGCGACCAATATTGGGACCCCCAAATCCGAATTGAGAGACAGACAGCAGCGATTGAAAAGAATATTGACCGAGAATAATTCCCCAAAGAAAGAAATTATAGGGAAGCGATTGCAAACGAGAGACACTGGCATTCAATTTTAAGAATTTGGATTTTCCATTGGGTCGAGAAATATTGGTATCGCCAGAGGCTTTTAGTATCTTAAGGCCCTGTGTAAAGGTGAGTTCTCCTGTATTAGCTCCTTTAAGCTCGTCTTGATAATTACCATTAAAGGTTAGGAATACGGGTCTAATGCGGTCATCATAGAATGGCATGCCGAGAATATCTGTTTTACTGTCTAATACGACGAAGCCGCCCAAGGTAAAGAGACTGAATTTTCGAGTTCTGATGATGGGATAACCTAAATCAATGCCTCCTGTTTTACTCTTGCCCTTGGCATCGACTAATCTTAAAATCGATTTAGGTTCCGAACGGACAAACCGTGCAAAAGAACCGAATCGAAGACCTTCATATCCAATGGGTTCAACATGTCTAATTTGGGCATAATCCAAATCTTCATTTCCAGTGGTGACCACTTGACCCATGGTTGAATCACCCAATCTAAAAAAGGAATCTTCTTCCAAGGCAAAAGTAAATTCCTGTGGACCGTAATATCGGGTTCCAAAATTATCCACAGCCATAAAGCCAGATTCGAGCTTTTGATCTACATTAAATACGAGGTCTGCGGCTCCTACTGTTGTTTTAGAGGGTTTTAATACCGAGCTCACTTTCCAGCCTGGCAAATCATTGGCAAGTAAAGTGTATCGTTCCAAAATTTTAATATTTAATGGCTTGCAAGCTCGAATACATTCACCGTAAGCTTCCAGGACTTCATCCATGTCTGGACAAGATTTACCGGTAATTCTTATTGCATCTATGTGGCCTGCGATTACTTGTAAAGTAGCAATTCCTTCTTTTATATGTTGTTGCGGAATAATGACCTTAGTTAATACATAGCCTTCTTTTTGGTAAAAAGTGGTCATTTTTTCAGCAATGGTTTGTAGTTCTCCTAAGGTAATGGTTTTTCCAAAATAATCATAATAGGGACAGAGCAGTTCTTCACAGCTGAAAACGACAGGGTTTAATATTTTGATCTCGTTTAATTGGAATTTAATCGCAGCGATTTCGGGAGCCAGTTTTTGCCCTGAGGGCAATCGCAGCTCTCCCTCATTGATGGTATTTGGTTCCGATTGTGCTGGAGGGGTAGATAATTCTTCACCGATACGGCCAGGCTCAGCAGTCGAACGCAAGGATTGCGCAGCTTGTGCTGCAGCAGGATTCGCACCTTCCGCCTGAATAGCAGTGGTACAGAGCGTCAGAGGTGTTAAGATAAGAAGAGTTCTGCAGCACCAGAGAGTGCATTTTCGAGCTGCCAATTTTCGATTTGCATGGCCATTAATCGGATAACTCTGAACAGATCGAGGTTGACCAGTTTTGCGGGATACAGATTCAATAAAGCCCTTCTTTAAATTCAAAGCAACATTCCTTGTATGCTATCTAGAGTCTGATGTCTAAAGTCTGAAGATTTAGTTTCTAGAGACTGAAATTTAAGACAAGTAACCATGAGACATTTTCAGTATAGACAATATTTTGACAAAAAAAGTCAAATTTCGGTGAATTAAAGCCCTCTAATTTTTGTTTGTTAGTTGCGTGGCACCTATAATGATTATGCAAGGAAAGGTAACAACACATGAAAAGGATTGTGCAGGCTTTAGCCGGCGCGCTCATTTTTGCCATTCCAGGATACGTATTTTCGAATCCTGTGGGAGGCTTTGTTGTTCCTAATTCTGGTTCCGCTGTGATAAGCCATAATCCTAGTGATCCCAATCATCTTATCGTTCAACAAGATTCTTCTAAAGCGATTATCAATTGGCAGAGCTTCAGCAATACTTCTCAAGAAATCACTCAATTTATCCAGCCTAATGCATCTTCAATCACGTTAAATCGAGTCATAGGACCCGATGCTTCAAAAATTGATGGCAGCTTGCGCGCCAACGGCAATGTCTGGATTGTTAATTCACGCGGTATTGAATTTGGTGCCAATGCCCGAGTGGATGTTGGCGGGTTACTCGCGACCACTGCGAATATCAGCGATCAAGATTTTATGCGTGGTCACTATCATTTTCTCCAAGAATCCAATTTGAATTCCTCTGTTGTGGTGCAGCAAGGGGCAGAAATAAAAGTAAAAGATACTGGAATGGTGGCATTGGTTGCGCCCGGTGTTTCCAATCGAGGATTGATTGTGGCCAATTTAGGAAAAGTGAATTTGGGATCTGGCCTTGAATACACCGTTGATTTATATGGTGATAATCTGATTCATTTCGCAGTTGCGAAAGAGCCAATGAATGAAAAACCAAGAACAATAGAGAACGAAATTTTAAATGATGCAGTGCGCAATTCTGGTCACATCATAGCCCATGGCGGCAAGGTGGTTTTGAGCGCAAGCCAAGCGAAACGGGTGGTTGAGCATGTCATCAATATGGATGGCATCATCGAAGCTAACACCGCCATTGTAAAAAATAATTCAAAAATGGGTGAAATTATTTTGCTTAGCAGTGGTGAAGGTAAAGTATTGGTCAGCGGGAAGATGACCAGTAAGGGACAAGCAATCGATGCCAATGGTACTGTTACTGCTAGCAAAGGCGGTACTGTAAAAGTATTGGGTGAAAAAGTAGCGCTTACCCGAGGTGCAATCATCGATGTTTCTGGAAATGCTGCAACTGCGAACGACGCAGGCGGCGGCAAGATCTTTATCGGTGGCAGTTTTCAAGGCCAAGATCTGTCTTTGCGGCATTCTGATTATACCGCTGTGGAAGCTGGGGCAAAATTAATTGGAGATGGATTGCAATTGGGCAAGGGGGGGGAAATCGTCATTTGGTCCAATAATTATGCCAGGTTTTATGGAGAAGCCTCGGCAATGGGAGGGATCGATGGCGGTATAGGAGGTTTAGTAGAAACCTCGGGAGCAGGAGGTCGTGCCAGTAATGGCGGCATTGATTTAGGTGATTTTGTGACGGATCTCAAACCTTTATATGAAAGGATAAAACTTGGTAGAGGTGGGACTTGGCTACTCGATCCGGAGACTGTAACTGTGACTGGAGCTCAGGCAGGCGGTACCTTTGTTTTCAATGCCGGTACCAATACGGAAACTTGGACGCCCACTATAGCAAATTCAACAATTCTGAATACTAATATCAATGGCTTTTTGGATTTGGGACAAAATGTCACCATCAACACTTTTGATACCTTAAACGGCAACATCAGTGTCATTGCTCCAATCTCTCACATCGCGATCGCAGCCGTTCCAACCTTGACATTCAATGCAGGTAGTGTAGGGGGAAATATCAGTTTCAGTGGAGCAGGCTCCATCACATCTGCTGGACAGTTATCTTTGAGTGTTAATGCAGGAAGCACCAGCGGCACTATCAGTGTTGGTGCGCCCATCAGTGTTCCGGGTGGAACCATGCTTACTTTTAGCTCAGGCGGAGCAACAACCGTTACAGCCAGTATTTCACCAGGTCTTGGTTTTGGCGGCGGAGTTCTTCAGGTTTCTGCTAATGGTATTAATTGGAGTCCAGGGTCAGCTACGCAAGGTGCACTTTTAGTACTTGATGCGCAATCAGGGCAACTGACAGTTAACAATGACCTGCTTGCAATTCAGGCTTCAAATGGTTTTGTCAGTTTGGCTGGAGCTAGCTTTTCACAGGCAAGTGGAATTACGCTGAGTGGCGGCAATATCCAGATGAATTTCACTCAGAATTTAAGCTTGGGAGCCATAACTGTAAGTCCTACCAATGCGATGCAATTGATAGGTAATGGGATTTCCATGTCAGGAACAAGTTTCAGTGACAATAGTTTGCAGTTTGCAAAGATTCAGGCAGGTGCCGGAGCAGTCAATATCAATGCTAATTTACCGAGTTTTGGAGGTACGCTTTCAATCAGTGCTGGTCAATCAAGTACCATTATTTCGAACAGCTTGATTGCTACCATGAATATTTCAGGACCGCAGCTCGCATTAACAACTGGCGGTTGTAATCTTTTGGGAACGATTGGTGGATTTACGACGCAGCAGAGCGCTACCTCACCCATATTATTAACTCCCACTAATCCAAACGGTACTTATCTCTTTGGTGGGCAAAATATTATTGTCACAACCCCTACCCCAAGGCCTACACCCACCCCGTCATCCCCACTCACAGGGACAGCGGTTATTCAAGCACAGCAGGGAATCATTTCAGCAATGGCATCGGTGACTGCGGGCTTAGGGGGTGGCGGCGGCTTTAATCAAGCCAATACCTTAGGTTTTCTCTCATCGACTACAACCGAGGCAGGTGGCACAGTCACTACTGAAACGAGCGCTGCTGCCACTGAAACTACTACAACTACCACGGGTGGCGGTGGGACCACTACTGAAACGACAACCACGTCGACCACAACGACGACAACAACAAGTACTACGACGACCAGCACGACAACGACGAGCACCACAACATCAACCACAACGACGACGACAACCTCGACGACTACCACATCTGGAACAACAGCAACGTCGACCACCACAACTGCAACGACGGCTTCATCAACGACGACTACCACAAGCAGCACGACAACTACGGGAGGAACGCCCACAGCTGCTGCAGGGCAGCAGGCAACTACTGGCGCTGCAGGGGCGCCTTCTGCACCAGGTGTTTCACCAGGAACGCCCGCACCTGCGGCACCAACTGCTCCCAATGCACCATTAACACCGTCACAAACAGCGAGTTTTACGCCGATGTCAGGAAGAGAGATGCCTGGTATTGTGCCGAGAAATCTAGAAACGGTTCCAAATCCAAGCTTGAGTCCCTTTGGTCCATTACGTCCTCCAGGAACCATTCCGCCAGGAGGTATAGAGGCAGAAAATACTGCATTTGTGGGTGGTGCTGGCGCTACGCAACCGATAGGTTATGCGGATAATATTAATCGCACACCAGTTATTAGCAGCCCTATGTCAACAACAGAAGCGAATCAGTTGTTTGAACCCAGCAGCCCGGATTATAAAAATCTCGGCCTTCCAGCCGTTGCGCCTGCAGCGACCACCCCAGAAACTTGGGCTTCACTCCCCGCTGCGGGCCATGCTGCGCCAAGTCTTAAAACTTATTCAGAAGTTGAAGGGTATTCTGGATCTCAGGTAGCAACTACGACACTCGATTATTTTGCAATAACGCAAGGTAAAACGCTTAATGGCATCACTGAAATATTCTTCCCGCCGATCAAACCCGGCACCGCACCCTTAAAGCCTACTGAAACGGCCATATTAGACAGCGTAGTTCAATCCAAACAATAGGCCTGATCATTTAGATTTGGTACTGATTTACTATACTAACTTTGAAAAGGAATTTAGATCTAAAGGTCGTAATTAATGCAGACAAAATGGATAGTGCGAACTATTGCCTTCGCATTGTTTGTTGCTACATCAGAATATCCCAGTGCAAATCCAACGGGTGGTACCGTAGTACCAGGATCTGGCAATGCGAGCATTAGTACCAATCCAAACAATCCCAATCATCTGATTGTTCAACAGGACTCTTCTAAAGCAATTATCAATTGGCAAAGTTTTGGCAATAACGCTCAAGAAATAACTCAATTTATTCAGCCAAACGCATCTTCTATTACCCTCAATCGTGTCATTGGACCCGATGCTTCAAAAATTGATGGCAGCTTGCGCGCCAACGGCAATGTCTGGATTGTCAATTCACGCGGCATAGAATTTGGTACCAATGCCCGAGTGGATGTTGGTGGATTACTCGCGACCACTGCAAATATTTCCGATCAAGATTTTATGCGTGGTCATTATCATTTTCTTCAAGAATCTGGTTTAAATTCCTCTGTTGTAGTGCAGCAAGGCGCTGAAATTAAAGTCAAAGATACTGGAATGGTGGCATTGGTTGCGCCCGGGGTTTCCAATCGCGGCTTGATTGTTGCCAATTTAGGAAAAGTGAATTTAGGATCTGGTCTCGAATATACCGTTGATTTATATGGTGATAATTTGATTCATTTCGCAGTTGCGAAAGAAAATATAGAGGAGAAACCAAAGACTCAGAGCAATGAAATTTTGAATGATGCCGTGCAAAATTCTGGAAAAATCATCGCACCGGGCGGCAAAGTGGTTTTGAGCGCGAGTGATGCTAAGCGCGTGGTGGAACATGTCATTAATATGGATGGCATTATCGAAGCTGACACCGCTGTTCTGAATAACACTTCGAAGATGGGTGAAATTATCTTGCTTGGCAGCGGTGAAGGCAAAGTGTTGGTCAGCGGGAAAATGACAGCTAAAGGAGGAACAATTTCTGGAATTAAAACGGATGCTGTGGGTGCCAAAGGCAATACTACAATTGAAGCCAAAGGCGGCACAGTAAAAGTTTTGGGGGAGAAAGTTGCGCTTGCTCGCGGTGCCAACATCGATGTTTCTGGAAATGGTGCAACTGCGAAAGATGCAGCTGGCGGCAAAATTTTCATTGGCGGCGGTAAACAAGGTAAAGATACTGCATTGCGAAATGCTGAATTTACTGCTGTTGAAGCAGAAGTGACATTATTGGCAGATGGATTGAAACTTGGCAGCGGCGGAGAAATCATAATATGGTCTGATAATTATGCCAGGTTTTATGGAGAAGCAACTGCCAAGGGAGGATTAGAGGGCGGTCCAGGCGGTTTTTTAGAAACTTCAGGTATGGGTGGTCATGAAACTAATGGTGGGATCGATCTTGGTAATCAGGTGCTGGGTCTACCCGCTTTTTCGAAACGTGCACATTTAACAGCCGCGCCTGGTTTTGCGGGAGGTACTTGGTTATTAGATCCCTTCGATGTTGGGATCAGTGCCGCTGCAAATAATCTTGGGGGATACACTTTAATATCGGGTACTCAAACTTGGACGCCTACTGGGGTAGGATCGAATGCCAGCACCAACGGCTCTGCTCCGAATGATATTCAAGATTTCATTAATAGTGGGGTTAGCGTTAATATCACAACGGGAGGGACTACCGGCAATATTACGCTCTCAAGTCCTTTAAGCTTCTCTGTTGCATCAGGTTCTCCAACGCTTACTTTCACTGCAGGTTCTAGCACTGGCAGCATCACTCTTAACAATACTATCACTCTGAATTCTGGTACTTTGGCTTTCGTTATGACCGCGGGGCATGGCATAACGATAAATAACGTTATTAACGTTAGCGGCGGTAATTTTTCTTTGTCCGCTACTGCCGGTCAGGCAATAAGTGTCAATGCAAATGTATTAACCAACAATGGAAATCTTAGCTTGTCTGGTAATGGGTTAACAGCGACCTCTGGAATAAGCTTAGAAGTACTTGGTACTTCCGGTGCGCTCAGCATCAATTCCGGTACTCAGGCAATGTCTTTGTTTAACGTCAATTTTCAGGGCATAACCGGCATATCCATTGCTGGCACAGGTATTTCGCTCTCGGGATGTTCTTTCAGTACAGGTGATGCGATAAATATCACTGGCAATACGGGTTCTGTTAATGTGAATACTGCTCTCAACGGAGGGAGTATCACCATCTCAGGGAATGGTTTGACACTGAACGATTTAACGGCAGCTGGCCCATTGAGCGTCGATTCAGGAACTCAACCCTTGTCCATAGGAGGTCACACTTGGCTTGGGGAAAACTCACTCAGTTTTGCTGGAACAGGATTTACCTACAATATCACCGATACAATTGGATTTTTTGGCCGCTTTCCTGTTCCGGGTGCTTTGAGTATTAATGCTAGGACAGGAACTTTTACCTTAAATCAAAATTTGCCAACTACCACCGTATTGACCATCACTGCTGCCAATACAATTTTTAATACCAATGCTGTTTTTACGAGCACTGGCGCCAGTCAAACTTTTAATACGCCTTTGAGCGGCGCTGCTACTCTCACTTTAAATGCTGGTACTGGAATAATTAATCTGAATGGAAGTATTAGCACTCCCAGCAGTTTAACGATGACGGCAAACCAAATGAATATAGGTGCAGACGTCTCTATTGCAACTGCTAACAGTGCTCAAAGCTATGGTTTTCCTATTGATGGCGGATTTAATTTGAGCTTAAATGCTGGGACTGCTCCTGTCAGTTTCAGTACAAATGTTGGCGGCACTACTCCTTTGAGCAGTTTATCAGTGACAGCAAGCGAACTGAATCTAGGTTCAAGTTTGAGTATTATCACAAATGGGAGTCAAACCTACAACACACCTGTAGACGGCGCGGTGAATTTAACTTTGAATGCGGGTTCAGGTGGTAATATTACCTTTAATTCAAATGTCGGCGGAACCATGGCATCGAGTAATTTCACCGTCGTCAATGCCAATAATTTTCAGGTCAATAATGGTTCTGTGATCATGACAGGAGGTTTCACTCAGCAAGCAGGATCTGGGACTACTGATTTTGGGAATAGTATTGTAAGTTCTACTCCTTTGACGATCGTCACGGGTATCCTAATTGGCTCTATCCTTGCACCAGCACCACTTACATTGACCGCGAACAGTTGTAATATTACTGGGACAATTGGCGGGTTCACCACTCAACAAGTAAGTGGTACATCGCCTGTTTTCTTGACTAATCATGCTTCTGCGCCGACGGGTTTGTACTTTTTTAATGGTAAAGATATTATATTTGGTAAACCTACTCCACCAATACCGATTCCTCCTATTCCGCCATTTCATCCCATGATGGCAAATCAATCTGTTCGCGCTTTAATCTCTATTACTGCTACTATTTCACAAGGACTGCAAGGACTGGTGTCTATCATGAGTTCTGTCACAGCAGGATTGGGCGGTGGAGGCGGCGCGAATCAAAATGCTATTTTAGGTTTTGCAGGTACCGCAGAAGGCGAAGCAGCGGGGGGTAGTGTTACAGTTGAAACACTTGCAGAAACACAGCCTCAAGCTAACGCAGCTGCAACTACCGAAGCAACTGGAGCCGCTGCAGCACAATCAACTACAGAGGCAGCTCCCACCACGACAACTACTACGACGACCACAACAACTACAACCACCTCTACGACGACGACAGCTTCAACCAGCAGTACTACGACTACTACGACGACAACTACCACTTCCGAAAATTCTACAGCGACGACAACGTCCGCAACGACAAGCAGCACAACGACGACCAGTACTACCACGGCTGCTGGAGGCGAAGCAGGAGGTGCAGCTCAAGGCGCCGGCGCTGAAACTGCTTTAACATCAGCACCGAGCGCAGGTGGTGTAGCACAAGCAGGTGCTGGAGCACCGGGCGTACCAGGGACAGGTACTGGATCTGTGGCAGGACAACCCGTAGCCCCTGGTGTACCGAGCGGCACTGCTGCACCTGCTGCACCCTTAGCACCCAACGCACCCTTGCCGCCAAGTCAAACTGCGACTTTAGCACCTGGTGGATTGAACAGAGAAACACCAGGACCAGTGACGCAAAATCTTGAAACACAACCTAATCAAACTTTGAGTCCCTTTGGTGCTTCGCGTTCAGAAGGCACGATTCGACCAGGCGGAGCCGAATCACAAAACTTCTCCTTCACTTCTGGAATTCCGGAAGGGCCGCAACGTTATAGGGATGATGTGTTACAAAATACTGCTATTCATAGTCCTTTATCTCCCAGTGAAATGAAAGATATGCTAGGACCCTCCGTCGCAGCCGATGCAAAAAATTTGGGCGTAGAAGTTCTTGCTGCTCCCGGTGCAGTCACATCAGAAACATCGGCACTCTTGCCTGGTGCACTGCATCCAGCATACAAGTTCAAAACTTCCGCAGAAGTAGAAGGATTTACCGGTGGTGGCACGGCTGCATCGCTGTTACCTGACTACTCTCTCATGACTCCCAATACTCGTTATCTGGTACCTGAAATGTTCCTACCTACTATCCGTCCAGGTGCCAAGCCTCTTACGCCTGAAGAATCTGCTGATTATGATACGGTCATTCACTCTTTTAAATAATAAAAAATGTTTAGATACGTAATTAATAGTTAGCAGCTATACTAACAACAAAGGAATTTAAAGAATTAAAGGCAGTTATTAATGCAGACAAAATGGATAATGCGAACTATTGCCTTCGCATTGTTTGTTGCTACATCAGAGCATCCCAGCGCCAATCCAACGGGTGGTACGGTAGTGCCAGGATCTGGCAATGCGAGCATAGGTACCAATCCAAGCGATCCCAATCATCTTATCGTTCAACAAGATTCTTCTAAAGCAATTATCAATTGGCAAAGTTTCGGCAATACTGCTCAAGAAATTACTCAATTTATTCAGCCAAATGCATCTTCTATCACCCTCAATCGTGTCATTGGACCCGATGCTTCAAAAATTGATGGCAGCTTGCGCGCCAACGGCAATGTCTGGATTGTCAATTCACGCGGGATAGAATTTGGTACCAATGCTCGTGTCGATGTTGGTGGATTACTTGCGACCACAGCGAATATCAGCGATCAAGATTTTATGCGTGGTCACTATCATTTTCTTCAAGAATCTGGTTTGAATTCCTCTGTTGTGGTGCAGCCTGGTGCTGAAATTAAAGTTAAAGATACTGGAATGGTGGCATTGGTTGCACCCGGTGTTTCCAATCGCGGCTTGATTGTTGCTAATTTAGGAAAAGTGAATTTAGGATCTGGTCTCGAATATACCGTTGATTTATATGGTGATAATCTGATTCATTTCGCAGTTGCGAAAGAAAATATAGAGGAGAAACCAAAGACTCCGAGCAATGAAGTTTTGAATGATGCGGTGCAAAATTCTGGAAAAATCATTGCGCATGGCGGCAAAGTGGTTTTGAGTGCGAGTGATGCGAAGCGAGTGGTGGAACATGTCATTAATATGGATGGCATCATCGAAGCGAACACCGCTGTTGTCAATAACTCTTCAAAAATGGGTGAAATTATCTTGCTTGGCAACGGTGAAGGCAAAGTGTTAATCAGCGGGAAGATGACAGCAAAAGGAGGAACAGTTTCTGGAGTTAAAGGTGATGCTACTGAAGCCAAAGGCGGCACAGTAAAAGTCTTGGGGGAGAAAGTTGCGCTTACTCACGGTGCCAGCATCGATGTGTCTGGGAATGGCGCAACTGCAAATGATGCAGGCGGCGGCAAGATCTTCATTGGTGGTGGTAGAAGAGGTGAAGATCCCAATTTGCGAAATTCAATATTTACCACCGTTGCACCTGAAGTGCAATTATTCGCGGATGGATTGAAACTCGGGAGTGGCGGTGAAATCATTATTTATTCTAATAATTATACCCGATTTTATGGTAGGGCCTCTGCTCAAGGTGGCTTAGAGGGAGGCAATGGTAACTTTATTGAACTCTCTGCGAAAGGAGGTGTATCGACACAGGGTGGATTAGATCTGGGAAATGGTGTTTTTGGACTTGCAGCCTTATCTCAGAGAGTCAATTTAAAACCAAAAGCGCTTAACTTTCGTGCAGGCAAAATCTTATTTGATCCTTTTGACGTCAGCATTCAGGCTGTACCCAGTCCCGGTCAAGGCGGTGCATTTGTGAACACAGGCACAGAGGAACAGTGGCAACCTTCAGGCGTACCTTCTATTGTGGCTGTCACGGATATCGAAACTTTCATAAATGGGGGAACACAGGTTGAAATTACGACGACTGGCGCAGGGCCTGGTTTTGGAGATATCACTGTTGTAGATGCGATTTCTGTGAGTTCTACGGGCACAGCCTTTTTCTTAACTGCAGATCGCAACATATTAATCAATAATACCATTACAGATATGAATTTTGGTTTAGGACTCGTATGTAGTGCCGGAGGAAGCATAACTCTCTCTGCTGATATCGTAGATGTCGATGTTGTGCAATTCACTGGTAATGGACTTGTCCTCAATGGGAATGTAACGACAAATAATGGTTATACTTTTGATGCGGGATCGCAACCACTGGTCATTACGGGTGCTTTTAGCTATCAGGCTTTACTTAATCCTTTTCCTTTTGAAACATTCTCCGGCACAGGGGTTACCATAGGGCCAAATCCCAATTTTGGTACTTCAGTCAATTTGATTATAGATGCGCGTACTGGACCTGTTCTGTTGCAGAAAGACTTGGTAAATCAAGCTTCTATTGTAATTTCGGGGAATGGCTATAGCGGCCAAAATTTAAGTGCCACGCAATATAATCAGTTTGATCCAAATCATGGTATATCCATTGATTCTGGAGCTCAACCTTTATCACTTGGAGGATTTTCTTATACGTGCACAACACCGGTGGGACCAATAAGCTTTGCGGGGACTGGGATCACAGTTAATCCTGCAGATACTATTTCTTTGGTCGACGCTCTGACATTCAATGCTAAAACGGGAAATTTACTGCTAAACAGTTCACTCACAAATTCTGCGACTTCTCTTAGTGTTACTGCTGCAGATACAATCGTGAACGGCAATATAACCGTCAGCATTCCCAATCAAACCTATCATTCTCCTATTGATGGACCAGGTAGTCTTACCATCAATAATGGTGCTAATCCTTTAACCTTAAGCTCTAGTATTGGCGCCACCACACCCTTAAGCAGTTTGTCCATCTCTGCCAGTGACATCCTGTTAGCGAATACAATCAATATCATAACTAACGGTGTAAATGGTCAAGTTTACAGTAGTCCCATTGATAATGCTCAAAGCCTGACTTTAAATGCAGGTTCAAATCCAATAACCTTCAATTCCAGTGTTGGAGGAACCAATCCACTCAGTAGTTTAATAGTAACTGCTTCTGATATTTTAGTGGGATCAGATTTGAGTATTATTACTACAGGAACTCAAACCTATAATTCTCCCATTGATGGCACGCATAATCTTACTTTGAATGCAGGAGCTTCGACTGTGACTTTAGGTTCGAGCATTGGCGCTCTGGCACCTTTGAGCAGTTTATCAGTGACGGCAAACGAACTGAATCTAGGTTCAAGTTTGAGTATTATCACAAATGGGAGTGGCCAAACCTACAACACACCTGTAGATGGTGCGGTGCATTTAACTTTGAATGCAGGGTCAGGCGGCAATATTACCTTTAATTCAAATGTCGGCGGAACTCTGGCATTGAGTAATATGACCGTTGTCAATGCCAATAATTTTCAGGTCAATAATGGTTCTGTGATCACGACAGGTGGTTTCACTCAGCAGGCAGGATCTGGAACTACTGCGTTTGGGAATAGCATTGTAAGCTCTACTCCTTTGACAATTGTCACAGGCATTCTGACGGGTTCTATCACTGCACCAGCACCCCTTACTTTGACTGCAAATAGTTGTAATATTACTGGAACAATTGGAGGTTTTACCACGCAACAAGTGAGCGGTAAATCGCCTGTTTTCTTGACAAATAATGCTACCGCACCAACGGGTTTGTACTTTTTTAATGGTAAAGATATTATATTTTCAACACCTCCAGTGCCAATACCGATTCCTCCTATTCCGCCATTTCATCCTGTGGTGACGAATCAAGCTGTTCGTGCTTTAATCTCTATTACTGCTACTATTTCACAAGGGCTGCAAGGACTGGTGTCTATCATGAGTTCTGTCACAGCAGGATTGGGCGGTGGAGGCGGCGCGAATCAAAATGCTATTTTAGGTTTTGCAGGTACCGCAGAAGGCGAAGCAGCGGGGGGTAGTGTCACAGTTGAAACACTTGCAGAAACACAACCTCAAGCTAACGCAGCTGCAGCAACAGAAGCAACTGGCGCTGCTGCAGCGCAAACACCTACGGAAGCAGCTCCTACCACGACAACTACTACGACGACCACAACAACTACAGCAACCTCTACGACGACGACAGCTTCAACCAGCAGTACTACGACTACTACGACGACAACTACCACTTCCGAAAATTCTACAGCGACGACAACGTCCGCAACGACAAGCAGCACAACGACGACCAGTACTACCACAGCTGCGGGAGGCGAAGCAGGAGGTGCAGCAGGCGGTGTGGCTCAAGGCGCTGGCGCTGAAACTGCTTTAACATCAGCACCGAGCGCAGGTGGTCTAGCACAAGCAGGTGCTGGAGCACCGGGCGTACCAGGGACAGGTACTGGTTCTGTGGCAGGGCAACCCGTAGCCCCTGGTGTACCGAGCGGCACTGCTGCACCTGCTGCACCCTTAGCACCCAACGCACCCTTGCCGCCAAGTCAAACTGCGACTTTAGCACCTGGTGGATTGAACAGAGAAACACCAGGACCCGTGACGCAAAATCTTGAAACACAACCTAATCAAACTTTGAGTCCCTTTGGTGCTTCGCGTTCAGAAGGCACCATTCGTCCAGGCGGAGCCGAATCACAAAACTTCTCCTTCACTTCTGGAATTCCGGAAGGGCCGCAACGTTATAGAGATGATGTATTACAAAATACTGCTATTCATAGTCCTTTATCTCCCAGTGAAATGAAAGATATGCTAGGCCCCTCCGTCGCGGCCGATGCACAAAATTTAGGCGTGGAAATTTTGGGTCATCCTGGTGCAGTCACATCGGAAACATCCGCGCTCTTGCCTGGTGCACTGCATCCAGCATACAAGTTCAAAACCTCTGCAGAAGTAGAAGGATTTACCGGTGGTGCAACTGCCACTACACTGTTACCTGACTACTCTCGCGTGACTCCCAATACTCGTTATCTTGTACCTGAAATGTTCCTACCTGCTATCCATCCAGGATCGAAACCCCTCGTTCCTGAAGAGTCTGCTGATTATGATACTGTGATACAATCACACCAATAGTTTTAGAGTGTTAAGAAAAAGTCAGAATTGATAATTTTAGAGTAGGGTGTGGGGTATGGCAGGACATAGTAAGTGGGCAAACATAAGATTTCGTAAATCGGTTCAAGACGCGAAACGCGGCAAATTATTCACAAAATATATTCGAGAAATCACAGTATCCGCGAGACACGGGGGCGCGGATCCCCATTCTAACCCGCGATTACGTGCCGCGATTGATAAAGCATTAACGGCCAACATGACCCGTGACACCATTGATAGAGCGATCAAACGTGGTGCAGGCGGGCAAGAAGGCAGTGATGTTGAAGAAGTTCGCTATGAAGGTTATGGGCCAGGCGGTGTTGCAATTATGGTAGATTGCATGACTAATAATAGAAATCGCACCGTCTCGGAAGTGCGCCATGCCTTTACAAAAATGGGCGGCAATTTAGGCACCGATGGCTCCGTCTCTTATTTATTTTCCAAACGCGGTCATTTTGTATTTCCACCCGGAACGAATGAAGATAAAGTCATGGAACTTGCATTGGAATCCGGCGCTCTTGATGTACAGAGCGATGAAGACGGCACCGTTGAAGTTTTCACTGCGTTTGAAGATTTTGGATCGATGAGAGATATCTTCGAAAAAGCGGGGGTGAAAACAGAACGTGCGGAAATTAATATGCTGCCCGCTACTTATATTGCAATAGAAGAAAAAGATTCAGCTGAAAAATTTAATAAATTGATCGATACTTTAGAGGATTTAGATGATGTTCAAGCGGTATATTCCAATGGGGATATCGCGGAGTCACTGCTCGAGTCTTTAGGGTATTAGATCAAGAAGCGGTTGGAGAGTACTATCATACGTATTTTAGGTATAGATCCAGGATCTCAGATAACTGGATTTGGAATGATTGAACATTCAAAAGGAAAATCTTTCTATATAGCGAGTGGTTGCATCCGCATTGGCAAATTGTCGTGGCCAGAACGATTGCATCAAATTTATCAAGCCCTATTCCAAGTGATGACTGAATACGCGCCTAATGTAGTGGCAATTGAAAAGATTTTTGTACACAAAAATGCAAGTTCAGCATTGAAATTAGGCCAGGTTCGTGGCGTTGCGATGGTCGTTTCAGCTTTACAAGGACTTCAGATAGCGGAGTATACGCCGAGACAAGTGAAACAAGCAGTGGTTGGTTATGGGGCTGCGGATAAAAAACAAATCCAACATATGATGCAAACACTGCTCAAATTGAGCGGCATTCCACAAGAAGATGCAGCAGATGCTTTAGCTATTGCGATGTGTCATGGCCAAACGATGCAATATGCGGGTATGATTCAATAACAGGTATGATTCAATGACGAGCATGATTTAATGATTAGTAGACTGAAAGGCATACTGGAAACCAAAAATCCTCCATTTTTATTAATAGATGTGAATGGCGTCGGCTATGAACTCATTGCACCACTCTCAACTATCTATCAACTACCTCCGATTAATCAAACAGTCACTTTGCTTACGCATCTCCATGTTCGTGAAGACGCTCACATCTTATATGGATTTTACGAAGAAAAAGAACGTGCTTTATTTCGTGCTTTGATAAAAGTTTCAGGCGTGGGTCCGAAGCTTGCTCTGACTATTTTATCTGGGATTGATGTTGCGCAATTTATTCACTGCATTGAGCATCGTGACAGCGGACCACTCGTGAAATTATCTGGCATCGGGAAAAAAACGGCAGAACGATTGATTGTGGAAATGGCTGGAAAATTAAAATCTTGTTTGGAAGAAGAATTCGAAATTGCTGCGACTTTATTGGGCAGCAAACCAGAACAGGGTGTGAGCGGTGCAGTGGAGGCAAAAAATAATACTGGTAAGGATGCGGAACAGGAAGCGGTTGCAGCGCTCGTCACTCTTGGATTCAAACCACAAGAAGCAAGTCGTGCCGTGAGGCAGGCGATATTTTCATTGCAGAGCGAGGATGACAAAGAGAACAAGGAGAACAAGGAAAAAGTAATAATCAGCAGCCAGGAATTAATTCGGCGTGCCTTGAAGCAAACAGCATAAAAAGTCTGATGTAGAAAAACACTTGAGGAATAATATGATTGAAACAGATCGTTTAATTGCGGCTACAGCCCAGAGCCAGGAAGATCGGGTCGATAAAGCAATCCGTCCGAGGAGCCTAGCCGATTACATCGGACAGCAAGCTTCTCGCGACCAAATGGCGCTTTTTATCAATGCAGCGAAACAACGTCATGAAGCTTTAGATCATGTCTTGATCTTTGGACCTCCTGGACTTGGCAAAACAACCTTGGCCAATATTGTTGCAGCTGAAATGGGTGTTAATTTGCGTCAGACTTCAGGCCCAGTTTTAGAACGTGCTGGTGATCTCGCTGCATTGCTCACCAATTTAGAACCACGCGATGTTTTGTTCATCGATGAAATTCATCGCCTAAGCCCAGTCGTCGAAGAAGTCCTTTATCCGGCGATGGAAGATGGCCAGCTCGACATTATGATTGGTGAAGGACCTTCTGCACGCTCAATCAAATTAGATCTTCCTTCCTTCACCTTGATAGGTGCCACAACGCGCGCTGGTTTGCTCACTTCACCTTTAAGAGATCGTTTTGGTATTGTGCAGCGTCTAGAGTTTTATTCAGTTTCTGATTTAGAGCAAATTGTGAAGCGTTCTGCTGCTATCCTAAATGTCACTATTGATGAAAAAGGTGCAGAAGAGATAGCACGACGTTCTCGCGGAACACCCCGCATTGCCAATCGGCTGCTCCGACGCGTGCGCGATTTTGCAGAAGTAAAAGGAGATGGCACCATAAAAGCAAGCATCGCAGATCGTGCGCTGGATCTCTTGGATGTCGACAAGGAAGGATTTGATATGATGGACAGAAAACTGCTGCTTGCTGTCATCGAGAGATTCCATGGGGGACCGGTTGGATTAGACAGCCTGGCGGCAGCGATTGGAGAGGAACGCGGCACAATTGAAGATGTCTTGGAACCCTTTTTGATTCAACAAGGCTTTTTAATGCGCACGCCCCGAGGACGCATTGCTACAGAAAGAACTTATGCACATTTTGGGTTGGCAGCTATGATTAGTGACAAGGTAAGTGACAAGGTACGAGACGAGTAAGTGACAAGATAAGTGAAAACAAAAGTGATAACAGAGATGATGAAAAATGATGACAGTGATATACCAATTATCACCGTAGATGGTCCTGGTGGTTCTGGAAAAGGTACTTTGAGTCGACTCCTCGCTCGTCAGCTTGGCTGGCATTTTTTAGACAGTGGTGCAATTTACAGAGTCTTGGCACTTGCGGGTCTCAAAAATGGCATAGATTTGGAAAGATTGGAACGAATAGAAACTGAAGAACTTTTAGTAAGACTGGCTGCCTCTTTGGCCGTGAAATTCGATGAAATACATGAGGAAGTTATTCTAGAGGGTCAAAATGTCACCCTAGAGCTTCGAACTGAACAATGCGGTAATTTGGCTTCAAAGATTGCAACGAAGCCAGGTGTTCGAAGTGCCCTATTGGCCAGACAACGTGCTTTTTGTAGGCCGCCCGGCTTAGTAGCTGATGGACGAGATATGGGGACTGTGGTGTTCCCAATGGCTTTTTTGAAGATTTATTTAGAGGCAAGCCCTGAAGAAAGAGCAAAACGGCGTTATTTACAGTTGAAGGATGGGCCGCACAATGTTACTCTACAGAGTCTTTTAGCTGAAATTTTGGAGCGAGACGCCCGTGACAAAGAACGTGCAGTCGCACCCTTAAAGCCTGCAGAAGATGCTATAGTCATTGATACTACAGCAATGGGGATAGAGGCGGTTTTTGACTTGGTTTTGAAAGAAGTTAGACAGCGCCTTTATTAAAGACTAATTAAGGGTTGTAAGACCCGAATTTGGCCTCCTTTTATTTTTCTCGTATTATAAATAGAGATGAATGGGGGAGAGTGGAAATATAGAGTATGAAAGAAACATTTGCAGAACTATTTAAACAAAGTCTTGCCAGAGCAGAAATGCAACCTGGTTCAATTATAACAGGTAAAGTCCTTAAAATTGATGATGAATACATCACCATCAATGCAGGCTTAAAGTCTGAGGGACGCATTCCAATTGAACAATTTTATAATGAAAACAATGAGCTTGATATTAGCGTTGGGGATGAAGTCGAAGTCGTTTTAGAAGCGATGGAAGATGGTTGGGGAGAAACCCGATTATCCCGTGACAAAGCCAAAAGAGCAGAAGCTTGGCGCTGGCTTGCAAAAGCGCATGAAGCAGGTGAACTGGTCAAAGGTATCATCAGCGGTAAGGTTAAAGGTGGTTTTACGGTTGATATTCAACATATTCGTGCATTCTTACCAGGTTCTTTGGTTGATTTACGTCCTGTGCGAGATACCGGCAATTTGGAAGGTAAAGAATTTGATTTCAAAGTTATTAAACTTGATCAAAAACGAAATAATGTCGTTGTTTCCAGACGTTCCGCTATCGAAGCAGAAGCGGGTGGAGATCGTGATGCTCTGGAAGACTTCCCTACAGGAAGGCCAAGAAATTAAAGGCGTTGTGAAAAATCTCACTGATTATGGTGCTTTTGTTGATTTAGGCGGCGTCGATGGATTATTGCATATTACTGATATGGCATGGAGCCGCATTAAGCATCCCAGTGAAATTGTAACCGTTGGACAAGAAATCACAGTCAAAGTATTAAAATTTGATCGGGATCGTAATCGAGTTTCCTTAGGCTTAAAACAATTAGGGGAAGATCCTTGGGCAGACATCACAGGTCGTTATCCTGTTAACACTCGTTTAACTGGCAAGGTCACCAATATTACTGATTATGGCTGCTTTGTTGAAATTGAAGAAGGTATCGAAGGTTTCGTTCATGTTTCTGAAATGGATTGGACCAATAAAAATATTCATCCGAGCAAAGTCGTCCATCTTGGCCAAGAAGTCGAAGTCATGGTGCTCGATATCGATCGAGGAAAGTCGTCGTATTTCACTTGGGCTCAAACAATGTAAATCAAATCCATGGGAAGCTTTTGCTGCAAACCACAATAAAGGCGATAAAGTTACCGGTAAAATCAAATCCATTACTGATTTTGGAATCTTCATTGGTCTTGATGGTGGAATCGATGGACTGGTTCACTTGTCTGATATTGCCTGGAATGAAAGTGGTGAAGAAGCTGTGCGTCGCTATAAGAAAGGCGAGGAAGTGGAAGCCGTTGTGTTAGCGGTCGATCCTGAACGAGAACGCATTTCTTTAGGCATCAAACAGCTGGAGCGCGATCCTTTCTCAAGCTTTGTTGCTGAACATGGCAAGGGAAGCGTTGTCACAGGTACTGTAGCAAGTATAGATGCCAAAGGCGCTAATATTTCGCTCGGTGATGGTGTAGAAGCTTATCTTCGCGTTTCAGAATTGAGCCGCGATCGTGTAGAAGATGCGCGCACCGTTCTGAATGAAGGTGATACCGTTGAAGCCAAAATCATCAATATTGATCGTAAGAATCGTTCCATTTCTCTTTCTGTCAAAGCGAGAGAAACTCAAGATGAGCAAGAAGCCATGCGTGAATTGAATCGGCAGGAAGGCGCTCCAAGTCCTACGATTGGAGATCTCTTGAAGGAACAGATGGATAAGGAGAAATAATAGGCCTGATGCGATATTTGAGCCTAATCCCTTTAGCACTCATTGCACTCCTTGGCGTCAGTTTTGCCATCTTGAATGCAATGCCTGTTCACTTTGATTACTATTTGGGGACTGCTGAAGTCCCCTTATCACTTTTAATGGTGGGTGCTTTAATCCTGGGCGCCATTATTGGTATGTTAACAGTCTTGCCAACCGTCGTGAGACAGAAGTTTGAAAATAGACGCTTACGTTCTGCAGTTTTTAACCAAACTCAAATCAAATGAGTAAACGGTAAGAAATTCTTATGATGTGGGAACTTCTATTTCTATTATTGCCAGTAGCGGCTTTTACAGGCTGGGTGCTTGGCCGCCGTCGTATCAGTGGCATTCATGAAGTCTTTAGACGCAGAGACACCAATACCGAATTTTTTGTGCAGCAATGGCTGGATTCCAACCAAGAATCCGTAGAAACCCATCTCACTTTAGGCAGTCTTTTTCGGCGCCGAGGTGAAGTGGATAAAGCCATTGGCATCCATCAAAATCTCGTCACCAAGCCTTCGCTCACCCAAGAACAGCGTGCACTTTCCTTGCTGGAATTGAGCAGAGATTATATGCGGGCAGGTGTATTGGATCGCGCTGAAAATGTTTTGCTCGAACTTGTCAAGGATGGACATGAGCTCGAGGCTGGCTCTCGGCATTTAATCGAAATCTATCAACAAAGCAAGGATTGGATTCGTGCAATTGAGGTGGCAGAAAAATTACAGCAGCAATCAAAAATCGACATGCGGCATCATATTGCCCATTTTTATTGTGAGCTCGCCGAGCAACGTTGGCTAAAGGGTGAACACTCACTTGCATTAGAAACTTTGAATCAGGCGCTGCAAACTAATCCTAAATGTGTTCGAGCCAGTCTTTTGCTCGGCGACATAGAAGTGAATTCTGGCAATTACAAGACCGCCATCAAAGCGTTCAGGCAAGTAGAACGTCAAGACCAAGCCTTTCTGTCTGAAATTGTTTTTCGTCTGGCCCGCTGCTATGAAGGCCTGCAAAATCCGGATGGCATGGTAAAATATCTCACTTCCTGCTTGCAGACCCAACCTAATATTGCAGTCGTTCTTGCTTTTTCAGATTGGTTAAATAAAACGCAGGGCTATGATACTGCTGTAAAATTTGTGGTGGAACATTTGCGCGAGCATACTTCCATCAGAGGGATCAACCGGCTACTGCAATATACTGTGGCACGTTCGGAAGGTATTACTCGGTCAGATTTAGAAGTATTGCAAGAATTAATCCAAAAACTGGTTGCCAATAGGCCCTTGTATCGTTGCCAAGCTTGCGGGTTTTCAGCGAGAACATTGCAATGGCAGTGCCCAAGTTGCAAGCGATGGGATGTTATCAAGCCAATACATGAATAATATTTTTTAAGAAGGAACATAAGTTATGACAGACAAAATTATGAGAGACAAAAATATAAGAGACGCAATCATGGCAAATGAAATCATGACAGACAATTCTTTAACAAAATGCATTAGAAAAGCGGTATTTCCAGTCGCTGGCATGGGTACTCGATTTCTGCCGGCAACCAAGGCAAGCCCCAAAGAAATGATGCCGATTGTGGATAAGCCCCTCATTCAGTACGCTGTTGAAGAGGCCATCAATTCCGGAATCACCGAGCTCATTTTTGTGACCAGCAGCAGTAAGCGATCGATAGAAGATCATTTTGACAGCAATTTTGAATTAGAAACAAAATTAAGTGCCAAAGGGGATGAAGCAACGCTTAAGATCGTACGCAATGTGCTTCCCGAAGGCGTCACTTGTATTTATATTAGACAGCATGAAGCCTTAGGCTTAGGGCATGCAGTACTTTGTGCCAAAAGTGTTATCGGAGACGAACCGTTCGCCATACTCTTGGCAGACGATTTGATCGATGAACCTAATGGTTCGAGTTGTCTTGATCTCATGATCAAACAATATGAAAAAGTAAACGCAAGTTTAGTCGGGGTAGAACAAATCAATCTTGAAGACAGCAATAAATATGGTATTGTTGGACTCAATCAACCCTTCAATCGCTTCGGAAGAATTACCAAAATTGTCGAAAAACCAAAATCCGCAGATGCGCCTTCTAAATATGCCGTCGTCGGACGATATATATTAACCTCTCGGATCTTCAAGCATTTAGAAGAGGTGAAACCTGGTAGAGGCGGTGAAATCCAATTAACAGATGCGATCGCTGCATTACTCGCAGAAGAAGATGCTTATGCTTTTGAATTTCCGGGTAGGCGGTATGATTGTGGTTCGAAACTTGGATATTTGCAAGCAATTGTGAGTTATGGGCTGAAGCATGCGGAAGTAGGAAATGATTTCAAACACTATCTAAACTCGATGCATGAAAACGTAATTGAATTAGCCTGATAGGCGCTTGCCGCTCTTTGCGATCCCTCAATCCCGTTGCGGCGCTTCCTCCTCTCGCTATGCTCGTTTCTCGCGATTCGCTTCTCCTTCTATTCTTATAGTTTTCTCTGTCCCCTCGCGCACCTTGTTACCATACCCTTCCTTTGTCGTCCACTGGATCTGCAGAAAAAAATTATATGTTCATAGAAACCTGTCCTTCTCAACAAGGATAGATTCTGAAAATCTATCCTTGTTGAGAAGGACAGGTTTAACCCTTTAGAACTTATCAAAATAATAGTTAATTAAAAAATATCTTATAGAAAAGGATATTACAGTAAAAGTTATCGTTTTACCGGACGAATAGAATATCGGACAACTATAAAAAATTATAAGTGTCCGATATTTTTTATTGCTTTTGGCGAGAAAATTGCACTTGGTTTTGAATTTAGGTCCCCAAACATTTTTTGCGCATCCATTTTCTTCCTGCTGCTTCAATTTTGTATGCTGTTTAAATATACAGTAAAATGAAAATATCAAGAAAATAGCATAAACATCCAACAGAAAGTTCACAACTCCACTTCGTGAGACTCTATAATCAGCCAATCTAATCCTTGATTTTAATTAGATTGGCTGGTTATAATGAAGCTATAAGTAGCCAATTTAGATAAAAATTTTAAATAGATTGGCTACTTATAAGGGTTCTATAAGTAGCCAATCTATCCTTGAGGGGACAAAAGATATGACCGTTGGAAAAAAAATAGTGGGTAGGAAAGAAGAACAAAAAAAACTTAACAAAACCTATCTTTCTAAGGAGGCGGAATTTATTGTTATATATGGCCGGCGTAGAGTCGGAAAAACATATTTAATTCGCGAATTTTTTAAATCCAAAAAATGCACTTTATTTCATGCCACTGGGCTACAGAAAGGGACGATGGGTAAGCAGCTGAAGAAATTTTCAGAGGCATTGTCTGAAACATTTTATGACAATGCTCCTTTAAAGACGCCAAATAGTTGGGATGAGGCTATTCGTTTATTACACAATCAAGTATTAAAGCAAAAAGGCAAAATGATTATCTTCTTAGACGAGCTTCCCTGGATGGCCACCCCTGAGATCGGGCTTACTGCAAGAAATTGATTATTATTGGAATAGGTACTGGTCTGCCATGAAGCAGGTTATTTTGGTTGTTTGTGGATCATCGGCTTCGTGGCTTATTAGAAATATAATTTATGACAAAGGCGGATTGCATAATAGGCTGACATCGCAAATTAAACTGGAGCCATTCACCTTGGCAGAAACCAATACATATATGAAAAATAGAAAAATTCAGTTAAATGAAAGAGGCATACTTTCAATATATATGACTTTGGGAGGTATCCCGTATTACTTAAAATATGTCGAACCAAAGCTAACAGTTGAAGACAATATTCAAAAAATATGTTTTGGCAAAAAGGCTCCTTTATTTGATGAATTTGATAAATTATTTCAATCTTTATTTAAGCATGCAGAGAGTTATATTGAAATAGTGAAATTAATTTCTCGCAGAAGAGAAGGATTGAGTCGTTCAGAACTAGATAGTATGGCAAAATTATCGAGTACTGGGGGTAGTTTAAGTAAGCGGTTACAAGAACTTAGTGATACTGGTTTTATTGAGGCATATACTCCCTGGGAAAAAACAAAAGGTGAGTATTATAAATTGATAGATGAATTTTGTTTGTTTCATTTATATTGGATTGAACCTAGTAGATCAATAAAAATTACAACGGACTATTGGATTAATATTACCCAAAAATCTGCTTATTACGCATGGTCTGGTTATGCTTTCGAGGCGGTCTGTTATAAACACATTGAACAAATTATTCAAGCCTTACATATTAAAACAGCAATCAGTGTTAGTTCTTGGCGTTTCGTTCCTCGTAAAGCAGAAGGACACGGTGCGCAAATTGATCTTTTAATAGATAGAACGGATAATGCCATTACTTTATGTGAAATTAAATATACCCAGGACCCTTTTTATGTGGACAAAGACTATGCTCAAAAAATAAAGCAAAAAATTGCAATTTTCGAGCAGCATACTGGGGTTGCGAAACAAATTTTTTTCGTCATGATATCAGCGTTTGGAATTAAAAAATCGATTTATTCTGAAGAGTTAATTTCCGGAGTAGTAACGCTGAAAGATCTATATAAAGAGTGATTCAGAGCATGTGAAAATGAAATACAAAGTCAAGTGTTAATAATAAAAAGGCAACCCCTATAATGCTTAAATCTTAAGACTCATATCCAACCGATGGAAGGAAGCATCTTAAGAACATTAATAGGACTTACTCGCCTAGTCAATATAATACCCAAATGTTCACGGGAGCGCAAGCGTTGGTTTTTTTTCAATATACTCAATCTTTTATCTGGGAAGATAAGTAATTCTTCGCGCACCTTTCATTGGCCTTAGCTGCGCATATTCAGTTCCAGATACCTTCCCCCTACAATACCCATTTTGCTCGCCAAAAATGTGGCGTATTTCTCACATCTGAAATTTCTAATCCCACCCAAAAAGTATGGTATATGATTTTATACCTAATCAAGAAATATGCGGTTTGCTTTCACCGGGCTAGTTATATTCAAACTATGTTTAGCTCGGTAAAAGTAATTGTTTTACCCGGCGAATAGAATATCGGACACCTATAAAAAATTATAAGTGTCCGATATTTCCTATTGCTTTTAGAATACCGGACAGGTATACTTATTTCATAAGTGTCCGATATTTCCATTTTTAAGAATATAGGGTGCTTTATTCATAGCATCAACAATAATATTTCTACCATAACAAGGTGCCCTTAAGTTCTAACTTGTGTCCTACAGTATCATTCTGCTAATATCTCAATCATCATATTATTGGATTTCTTTATGGAAACATTTTTAGTCATCGTCGAATGTGCAATTGAACACCAAGGAAAATTTTTAATCATTCGTAGGCCGGAAGGTGTTCATGCGGGTGGATTATTAGCTTTTCCAGGCGGTAAAGTGGATTATCAAGATGGTTTAAATAAAAAGGACCAAGATTATTCTGATAGTAATCAGGAACAAGTTGCCCAAGATATATTACTGTATGCGGTTAAACGCGAAGTGCAGGAGGAAGTTGGACTAGAGCTGATTGATCCACTTCGTTTTGTTCGCAGCACTTATTTTATTGATAAATATGGTCAAAATGTTCTGGGGGCACTTTATCATTGTAAAATTGAAAAGACGCCATTAAATTTAAAAACTTCAACACGTGAAGTGCCAGAATATTTTTGGTTGTCCCATGCAGAGATTGATGTTCATAAAAAGTCGCCAATCTGGTTAAAACAATATATGCAGAATGTTTTGGAATATAATGTGTAAAAGTTTAGACAAGTACTTCTGCGATTAATTGCACTACATATTTTTGAGGGATATCAATGCCAGATTTTTGGGTGTACATATTATTGTGTGCTAATGATAGCTTATATGTAGGTTATACCACGGATCTTATTAAGCGATATCGCTCTCACGTTCAAGGAACCGCCGCAAAGTATACAAGAAGTTTTCAACCCCATTTAGTAGCACAAGCTTGGCCAATATATGGAAAAAAGTCTCTCGCTATGAAAATAGAACACTTTATCAAGAAAATGAATAAAATTGAAAAGCTGAAGATTATTAAGGATCCTATTCTTTTGGAAATAGCGATCCTTGAAACAAAAGGTATATAGAACGTATGAATATTTTAACGTTACCGGCTATGGAATAGAACAAGCAATGCGCGAAGAGCCTATATCCTTGTCCGAGTCGAGATATTCAGAAGATACACTGTGTTCGTGATCTGATTTCTTATCGGAAGCTTTCGGGTACTGCAATAACAAAGTCCTGGTTTTGCCTAATTGTTCGGGTATCACTTTACATAATCAGTTTTTGACATTGAGACAATGTTCGCGGGGGCGCAAGCGTCCCCGCGAACATTACAAAGCAAAGTAAGGATTGTAAAAAATCATCATCGCAGCAAAATAGTGAGTGCGCCGCTTTCTTGGATTATCCCAAAAAGTTTTTGGAAATTTCTGACTCTAAACTTATGCTTGATATTTTCACGATAAGTTTGGATTGTTCGGATGGAGATACCACCCATTTGCATGGCGGTTTCTTTGATGGAGCAGCCTTTTACCCAGAGGCTTAAACATTCGATTTCTCTGTTGGTGAGAGGAACGGTGATGGTTTTTCGCAGTTCATCAGCAACATTTTTTCTGGATTCGTCTAATCTCTTAGCATCTTCCAATTGTTCTATTAAGGGATTTGATTCGTAGAGAGCGCGGAGCACTTGCGGAATATTTGAAAAACTGTGATAAACACTGATTTTATTATTTTCTACTTCGCCGAACACCATGCCGGAAAATACGGTTTCTTGGCCAGTACCAGGAACGCCTAAAATAGTGCCTTCATGTTTCGCTTTTGCCTGCCATTTATACATGAGTTTATGTTCTTGTTGAATAATATCATCAATCTTAATTTCGAAAGTGGGGAAAGCTGAAAAAGTATCTTGGACACTTTTTTTGAGTATTTCAGGGCCCGTGCCATTGATAAAAGTGGTGCGAATATCAGCATTGGGCGCAAAAAAACGATCGACAACATCCACCGCTTTGTCATTCCAAAGAGGTAGTACGAGATTGTTTGTGATATCGTTTGGGTTTGTAGGCATTGATTTTCTCTTATTTCGTTCCTTGAGTTGAGTCATAGTATGTACATCCTTTACTACTGTTTTAAACATTAAAATTACGCAAGTTACTTAAAATAAATCATATTATTTTATGGTAACTGGCTAACTATATCATATGGCTCGTTCTATGTCAATAGTTTAAAATGCTTAGCTCATAATACTTAATCAATTTATCGTACTACAGTGCAACTGGTCCGGTTTACACTGAATTTGCAAGGAATTTACAGTGAAAATGTCCTCAGTTCACCAGTTACCAGGTTTTGATACTTCTATTTTTTAGGTGTAGGGTACCATAATTTTTTAAAATTAAAAAGATGGGAAAAATACCGTCTTAACATTTTTAGTTAAATTAATACTATTCTTAAGATATAAATTAATACTTTTTAATACAATTTATGCCTTTTAATGCCATTAATGCCACACATAAGGGCACAGTACAGCATTTAAAGAATAATTAAAGAATAATCATTCGCTGCTTCATTTTAACACTCGAGGAGACAAACCACTATGACAAAAGAATCACCTTCTGAATCACCTAAAATTGAAACTATAGCTCAAAACTTAGTGTACAAATTGGAAAGTATCGGAAAAAAGCACCAACAAGATCAAGACTTTGTTAATTCAATAGTTATGGGTGGGAGAAGATTTAAAAAAATTCGCCAAGGGAAATCCCCTTCAGGATTCAGAAAAGGAAACTTTAGAAAAGCTTGGCAGGAATTTGGAACGGCATGGACATTACGGTGGAATTCAAATGGAAATAAATCAGATTTTAGTTTGTTCGCCAGAGAGAAGACCGAGCGGTCCAACTAAGCCTTAAACCTTTAAGGCTTAGCAGAAGTCTTATTTACAGCTTAACAGCATTTTTGATTTCTTGCGTTTTCGCTGCGATTTTAATTTGTTCAGGCGCAGGGGATTGTTCTTTATTTTTCCTGAAGCTGAAAAAGGGCAACCAGGAAGAATGTTTTTCGGGGGCAGCTGATTCCGCCATGGGTTTGCTTGCTGCCAAGTCATCATTCTCAGCATTTTTGTCTTTTCGAGCTTCCAGACTCTGAACTTTAATTTCAGTAGTTTGATGGACAAGTTCTGACGCAGACACTATAACAGGTGCCGGTACATGCACAGGTACTGGAACAGTTGCAATTACTGGTACAATCGGTTTCTCGTCTTTAATTTCAGTTTTTGAACCAAACAGGCCTTTCACTGCTGAAGAGAATGATAAGACAGCGTTTTGAAAACCATTTAACCAAGATGATTTATTGCCGAGCAATGCTTTTACTTTCTTGCGGCCTTTGCGAGTAGAGTTATCGATTCTCTCGTATTGAGCTGCTACTGGTTTATTAAAGAATTTCGCAGTATGGCTAATGCCGGTACCAACCACCCCTGCTGCGCTAATTCCAGCAACAGCAACTGCAGCACCCACGGCACCCCCAACGGCGGTGGAAGCAACGATTTTACCTACAGCACCAGCAGCAGCAATGGTAGCAAGAGCATGTCCGCCGCTTAAAAATTGGGTATTTTCCCAAGAGCTTTGAATCTTCATGACATCGACTTTTGCAAGTTTAGGAGAAACGTCGCTTAAAATATGGGCTTCGCCGGTTTGCTGAACGCCGTCTGCAGCAACATGCAGGTTATACGTTTCCAATTCTAGATTAAGGCCTTTACCTTTAGCAGGATTTTTGTTGAATTTCTTGCGTTGCTCTGCAAGATAGCCAGCCACCAAATCAGCACGTTTTGCGGTGGCTTTGGTGATGCCGGCAGAATTTTGAGTCGCCAATCGGAGCTTGGAGATTGCTTGAAAGCCATCGCGGCATTCTTTTGGAATAGGATTTGTGGAAGTTAAACCACAATTTTGAGCGGCTGCGTCCATCATGCTGGCCATGCAATTTTGAGCATCGGCTCCGCCTAGGCTATGGCCTGAGATGGTGACGGAAAGAGTTTCTTCAGCATTCATGCGCTGTTTGAAATTTTTGATGAGGCCGTTTATTTGCAACAGCAAGAGATCGCGATTGGCTTGGAAACTGTCTGTGCCAGCGCCGCCATTTTCAAATGCGTCGCGCGCATAACCATTGCCATTACAGCTGCCTTGGAACAGGATTTTAATGTCTTGATTGCCAGGCTTGGTATTTTTAGGCACTAAGACGTGTGCCATTAAGCCTTTTTCTACAGTGTTACCGACTGCTAAGCGGTGCACAAAATATTCAGCTGTACTGCCATCTTCTTCCAAAACAGAGATGCTAGGATTTTCTGCTAAATTTAAGTTCTTCAATTGATATCCCAGAGTGTGTCCCTGTAATTCAAAACTTGCATATTTTTGAAGATGGGCATGTTCTGCTTTCTTTTTTAAGTCGGTTTCTGGTTCATCGCGATCAATTGCCATCCATTCAGAATCTTCAGTTTCAGTGATTGTATATTGATCAAAGACTGTTTGGAGACCGTTAGATTCTAAACGAATCATTTTTTCAAACACGGGTTTGTCTTGGCTGTGAGTTTTTGAAGTACCCGCGATAACAATCTTTGAAGCATCAGTTCCAGGAATTTTTGAAGTACCCGAACTTAATTCTGGATTTTCTAATTTTGAAATCTCAGAAATTTTAATTGCCACGTGTAATTACTCCTAATAATAAACTCATAGTTATAATAAAAACTTAGGTAAGTTTCCCATAAACCATACAATATGTCAAATTTTTGCAGCCTTTTACGGTTTTAAGTTCCTAATCCGATATTGCTATATCTTTAGTGGATTCCCGCGAAGGCAAGAATCCTGATTGAACCAGGATTAATTGGCATACAGCTTTTTGATTATAAGGGGATAATTAAACAAATGGATATCCGATAAATAACCTAGTTTTAAGCTTTATTTGGTTTGAAAAACAAGTTGTTTAACTAATTTTTAAATAAATAGATATTTTCATATATGTCTTCATGTTTTCTAGACTTCATTGATTTTATCATCGGCTGTTCAAGTTCTTCATGGTCGTTATTATTTTCATCAAATCATCAAGCAAATTTCCGGTGTTTGAGTCCCTCTTTCTCATTTTTTGCCGATTCTACCTCTGACTCTCCCTCCAACTCTTCCACTACTCCAAGCCCTACTACCTCTGCCTCTGTAACTTCTGGTTTACCGGCCACGGTATCACGCGCTTCTAAACTTGATCCCATGCACTTTATCGCTGCTTTTTTTTGCAGACTATGCACGGGTTCTATCTGTAACTTGATCAATTCTGAATCAAATGAACCAAATATTAGAGCAGGGACTTCAAAGCAGGCTTTAGCTTGGGCATCTAATTTGCCTTGATTCCAACTAAGGTATTCTTCAATCAGATTACGAATGGAAGACGTAGAAAATGCCTGATAAATGCTCCAAGCTTCGATACGTTCGAAAACTTTATATAAGAATAGATTCTGTTTAAGCAAGATTTGAAGAATTTCTGACAACAAGCTTTTGAGCTCAGATTCAATTTTCGTATCTATCGCTATGCCATAATTTTCCGCAGTTTCTCCAATTTCTTTAGAATGGAAGCTATATAAAAAATCTACAACATTATTAACAGTGTCTTTGATTATCACCATTATTTTTTCTTTATCAGTTGGAAAGTAATTTCCGGTTTGCTCGAAATATACTGATTCGACCACTTTTTCCAACAGTTTAATGTAATTGGGATTTAAGCAGCTGTCTATTAAAACTCGATAGTGATAAAACTCATAGAACTCTAGGACAGAGGAAAATTTTCCATAAAAAATGACATTCATCATTTGTCTATTACGCCAAATGATCCTGCGAGCTCGCATAGGGTCCTGCTTCAACATATCATCACTGATTTTTATTTTTGGTAGATTAGAAGTATCAAGAGTAGCGAGAGTATCGAGATGATCCTTAAATCTCCCTATGCAATAATTGATAAAATCCGAAGCAGAATTCGGATTTGCCCCATATTTAATTAAAAGTTTTGCAGCATCTGTATGCTTTGAACGCTTAGAAGTTTCGTATGGAATCTCTTTGCGCAATTCTTTTAACACATAACGTAACAGATCCATGGGTTCCAAAGTTATCGAACTTGACTTATGAATATTTACACCATGTTCAAGCAATAATTCCACCGCTCTCTTGTTTTCATTTAGAATGGCTACATAGAGCTGGTTAGCATCACACTCTTTTATAGGATATTGATGATGAATAAGGAGTTCCGCAATTTCTGTGAAACCTAAATTTAGAGCAACACATATAGAGTCGAATTCCTTAATAGATCTTTGGATATAGATATTTGAGAGAGATCCATAATCATACCATGGTTTTTTTGTATGAAATACATGAGCTCTGATAACAGGATGATCTTCTTTTATGGTGGTTTTTGAAAGATCTATATCTGCTGTCAATAAAATTTTTACGACATCAATACTGTTATATGTGATTGCTTGTATAAAAGGCAGACATTTATGACTTCCGCAATTGATGTCTACGCCACTTTCAAGCAACTTTTGAACCAATTTTATGTCATTGCCTTTTGCTGCATCTGTTAATCGTAGAAATTTTAACCGTTGGTTAGTCATGTCAAATTGATAATAGGGATGGTTTAAATTCAGAATTGGGAATGCTAGTATAATTTTAGTTATCTCTGTTCTACAATTATAATCAAGTCCAGATTTGAGACCCATTTCACCCAAATAACCTTGAATATAGAAATCCAAAATGGCTGCAACAAAATCCTTGTTTTGAGATTCAAGTATTATGTCCAATACTGTCTTGCCGGTATGGTTTTTATCAAAAACATTAGCCCCTTGGCTCATGAACGCAAAAAGCAATTTGCGATTGAAAATCAGCGGATTCGCAAACATAACATGGAGAAAAGTGTCTCCTTTATCATTTTTTGCACTAAAATTTTGAATCCAAGCTATACATTTCTCTTGTGCGAATTTCTCGTTTACAGTACGACTGTACCTTGGACGATGTTCAATCCAATGAAAGAGCTTATTAACTGCTCTTTCATAATCCATCAGAGTGGTGCTTCCGAGCCCCCCCTCCATAAGGATTTTATTTAAAATATCCACTTCTTCTAAAGGGTGTTCTAGAGGGTGCAATAAGGGTTGTACAGTTGACATTGATTGATTCCTCGGATTAGATATAACTTGTATATAAACACTACTCAATAATTAAATAATTAGAAAAATTAAAAGGAATATTTAACCATATTAATCGTGAAAGCTCAATAGCTTATTTTTATCTTTAGCATACATATTTTTTATTGGAGCGTGCGACCAAATGAGAAGGGGAGACGTATCATGCCATTCATAACGGCTATCCCACTCAAAATGAGTATCGCAGCTAATATAAAATTCATGCTGAGCGATTCATGTAAGAATACGACTCCGAGAAGAGTTCCGAAAATCGGCAGCAAAAATGCACTCATACTCAAGACTGTTGCACCATGCTCTGTGACTATTCGATGATACAAAATGAATGCGAACATGGTTCCAAATATTGCTACGCCAAGCACAGAAAACCAAGCATTTAAAGAGGCCTCAAATACCTCTACAGGAGATTCAAAAATAAATGCAAAAGGTATCAATAACAGGAACGAAGTGAGGAGCTGTAAGGTTGGAGCTACCAGGGGCGGGGCTTTGGGAATGGATTTACGCGCATAAACCGCAGCTATAGCATACGAACATGAACCAATGAAACACAGCACTATTCCTAGGGTATCGAATGAGAAAGAATCTGTGAGTAATGCTGGTAAAAAGAGAATTAAAAATCCGGTGAATCCTAATAAAAAGGCCACGATTCGTTTAAAAGTGATGCCTTCATCCTCCAAAAATATATTTGCTAAGATAATGGTGAGGAGGGGGGTAGTGCCATTAATCAGTGCTGATAAACTGCTGGGGATATACTTTAGGGCAATACTGAAGCAAATAAAGGGCGGGCCATTCGCAAAGATTCCGAGAATGAAACAAGTCTTGAGCAATTTTAAATTTTTTGGAATCTCAATGCCTTTTAGTTTAAGTATTACAAACAATAAAATACCGGCTATCCCTAAACGAAGGGCTATGAGAGTGATGGGGCTTATTTCTTGTACCGCGATCTTAATAAATATAAAGGAAGGCGCGAATAGAGCTGCCAGTATTGCTATGTCAAAAAAGGCCTTTTGATTTTTGGACATAATGCACCCGATCACTATAATATGTCTGTAGTCTGTATCAGTGTAATAAAAGAAATAAAATTGGGGAACTACACTTTCTTAAATTAAAGATATACTATAACATATTTTTTTGTTTATTAAAAGTTTAAAATAAGATAATTGGGGCTTAATAAATGCAATAGTGCAATGGATTGGTTCATGCAATGAGTTTATTCAATTGGTTCATTAAGCAAGTTTTTCTCTGTCCCGATTTGTTATGGGCACTATTTTTTAAAAGGATTAATGGAGATGCATATTTCTCTTCCTGTCTCTTTTTTCAATAAATGGATATCAATCTCGATTCTTTTCTTTTTATTTGCAAGCAATTCAATTCGAGCGGAATCCCAAATTCAAGCAGCGTCACAAATCCCGGCAGAGTCGTCAATTCAAGTAGACTCACAAACTCCGACCATAGAGTCACAAAACACTGGAAACACATTGGCAGAGCATGCGTCTGCTCTTCCTCAAAATGCTATTCAATACCCCGTTTTAATATTCGATAGCACGAATAACCCCGAGTTCCCAAATAACTTTAGAACTTCTTATTCCCCTTATTCAATAATAACACCGGACTCGCCTACTCGAACCGGTTTGGACTCATTAAATATTTCGGGATCAGCTCAATTTAGTGAAACGAATCTAAAAAATATCCTGATTTTTTTAAGACAATATGTAGCCCCCAAAAATATCATTATTGTTGACTTAAGACAGGAATCTCACGGCTTTCTGGATAACATGCCAGTAAGCTGGTATGGCGAAAATAATGCAGCCAATCAGGGTAAAACAGCAGCTGAAATTAAATTCTCTGAAACATCGTTACTTAATAATTTGAAAGATCAGAATTTAATTAAGGTAGGTTTGCGGCAGAAAGAGAGAGAAAGGGCTGCTCCCGAATCGGCTAAATTCCTGTTTTATGAAATTAACTATCACAAAGCTCTGAGTGAGGCAAAATTGCTGGATAAATATGCTGCCAAGTATAAGCGCTTTTTTGTACAAGATCATCATGCGCCTACTGCAGAGCAGGTCGATGAGTTCTTGAATTTCATCGCAACCCTCCCCAAAAATACCTGGCTGCACTTCCATTGCCGTGCTGGCATTGGCCGCACTACCACCTTCATGGCGATGCTGGATATTTTACATAATGCTCATAAAGTCACCTTGGAAGGGATTCTTAAGCGGCAAGCATTGATCGGCGGCATGGATCTCCTAGATACGAAAAGGGGAGGAGAAACGAGCGATTTGAAGCAGAAGCGCCGGGAATTTATTACCTTATTTTATCGATATGCGAGTGATGCGGAGGGATACCCTAAGAAAACTTGGTCGGAGTGGATAAATGGCAATTCGACAAATAGTAATTCGAAATGATCTCAGAAACTTTGTAACTGTTCAGATTTACAACCTGAATAGTTATGAAAATTAATAATTGTTCAAGAGCAGTGCCATACGTTTACGAAAATTTGCCTGCTTTCTTCGCGGGTTCTTTCCCCTCCAGGCCATCTTCATATCCATTGGCTTCGACTGCGACTGGAGCTTCTGTTCTGTGAACATTTCTCAATTTGCGGGACTCTTGGTGTTGCAACTGTAGTCTTAGAATTGATCCCTTTGTCCCGTTAGTTCCGTTTTTCCTAGGTTCATCGTCAACTCCAACTTCAACTCCAAGGCTGAGACTCTGAAATTGAGATGTATTTAATTTCTGACCCTCTTTCAAGGATAGCATTTCAGCTTCCATCTCTTTTTTCAATTCTTGATGAGCTTCTTCTTTAATAGCTTCGACTATGATACTGACATAATCATTTTCTTTTATTGAATGATCCTCTTTGAATTGTAAATATCGTCTGATTTGTTCTTCTGCTCTGGAATACCCTGCTTCATCGTGCTCAAAATCGTGCTTTTTCCGACTTTTCAGTTTTTCGAACATGAGATCAGCAAGCCTCGGGATCTCTGCAAAAGCTTGTGCGCTCATAAGCTTCGCTTGTTGTAATTCTTCTTTTTCTTTTCCTACCGGGATTGGCTCTGGATGCTTTGCTCTTTCATGTTTACCTGCTTCTGTTCTGAAACCCAGAAAATAGGAATTGCTTCCAGTGAGAATTTCAGAACGCTGCAATTCTCGCTCATTGTAGAGTTTTGCAAAAATAATATCTTCTTTAAAGGTGGATTCTTCCATTGACTTAGAAGATGCGAGCTTAAGTTTTTCTTGCGTTTTTTTCAGCTCTTTTTCTTGACCTGCTATTTTTTTTAATTTTTGATACAGAGTTTCAAAATGATAGTCGCCAACCACCGTTTGTTTTTCTTTTCGGCTAACAATGTCGTCATGGAGAGAAAGAAGATAATCCAACATTGTCAAGGAAGTTTCACAGCCATAAAATGCAAACAAAAAGAAATTAAAACCCGCCTTGTTTTGTGCTTGTTCTTCAGCATGGTTCTCAAGCAATAAGCTCACGATTTCTTTTGAGCCGCCTGCTGTTGCTAAATGAAGGGGGGTATTGTGGGAATGATTTTTCTTATTTATCAGAGAAGGTTTATGTTGAACAATGTATTGCACGATTTTTAGCTTGGCATTTAGAGCTGCGAGATGCAGTGCATTGTTTCCATCGGCATCGGTGCAAGAAATATCAGCTTTAGGAAAGAGTTCTATAAATTTCTGTATATCCCCATTCGTTGCTGCATCCAGTAGTTCTTTTTCGTACATCTCTGTTCTTCCTTTTCTTCCTGTTCTTTTTTTGCAACCGCTTACGTTTGGAACTGAGTTTCTATTTTTGACAGAGTTCCTATATTTGAACGGTTAACATTAATTAAATTAGCTGTAATTAGCTTGATAAAAGTAATTGGCTCCCCGGGACGGGCTCGAACCGCCGACCCAGTGATTAACAGTCACTTGCTCTACCGACTGAGCTACCGGGGAAAATTGAAATTTTGTAACATGAATAGTACTGTAACCAGGCGAATTGGTCAACTGTCTGCATTCATATCCAATAAATATCAATGATTCAGTCGTATACGGATATCTAGAGATTAATATGTTACCTAACTTATTTATTGAAGCCCGCCTTTTTATTGAAGCCTGCTTTATTTATTAAAAACCCGTTTCAATCGGCTCACGGCTTCCTGTAACTTATCCATGCTGGTTGCAAAAGACATTCGAATATAACCAGGCAGACCAAAACCAGATCCAGGCACAACGGCGATTAAAGCCTCATTCAAAAGAAAATCCGCGAATTCAGTGTCATTGGATATATTGGGCAAGGCTTTCATGGCTGCTTCAATTTTGGGGAAAGCATAGAAAGCACCATCTCCTGGTTTGCATTGGAATCCTGTTAAGTCATTTAGGGCAGGGATTAGATAATCGTGTCGCGTTTTGTATGCTTTTAACATGGAGCCCACAGCGGATTGATCACCCAGCAATGCTGCTTCAGCCGCTTTTTGTGAAATAGAACAGGGTCCGGAAGTGCTTTGTCCTTGGATGAGATTCATCCCTTCGATGATAGCCCGGGGCCCTGCAGCATAGCCAATGCGCCAGCCTGTCATGGCGTAAGTTTTAGAAACGCCATTCAATACTACTGTTTGATTGTAAAGTTCAGGGCATGCCATGACGATGTTGCAAAAAGGTTCTTCTGTCCAGAGAATTTTTTCATAAATGTCATCGGAGGCAATGATGATTTCCGGATGGTTTATGAGGATTTTTCCAAGCGCAATAAGCTCTGATTTTGAATAAGCCATGCCGCTTGGGTTTGAGGGACTGTTGAAGATCAGCATTCGGGTTTTAGCTGTAATTGCGCCTTCGAGTTGCTTAGGCGTAATTTTAAAATTTTGTTCAATGCCTGCGGTGACAATTTTAGGAACTCCGCCTGCCAAAGTAACCATATCAGGATAGGATGTCCAATAAGGGGCCGGAATGATTACTTCGTCTCCAGGGTTTAAAACTGCTTGAATCAGATTGTAGATACTTTGTTTGCAGCCATTGGAAGCAATGATCTGATTTGGCTCATAGCGGAGACCAGTGTCTTCTAGGAATCTGAAGGCTATGGTCTTGCGTAAGTCTAGGGTACCTTCAGTAGCAGTGTACTTGGTAAAGCCCTTCTGAATGGCGTCGATGCCGGCGGCCTTGATAGAATCTGGGGTATCGAAATCGGGTTCACCAATGCCTAAATCAATCAAAGGCTTACCTTGAAGTTTCAGGGCTCGAGCTTTGGCAGCGACTGCGAGGGTCGCAGAAGGTTTGGCGCCTTGCACCCTGTTTGAAAGTTGACTTTTCAAGTTATGGTTCTCCTGTGTCTCAATCGCGTTCATTCTTCAGGTCTCCAATACACGTCACTCTATTGATTTATTTACTTTACCATTATCCAGTATATCGGTATATTTGCTTGCCGCATACTCGCAATAATGCCTATAGCATGATATAATACGGCCAAAAATACCAAAAATTTCTTATTTTTTATTTCAAAGGTGGCTTGGTAACTGTTTTTATCATCATTTTTTTATTTATTATCTTAAATTGGATTTATAAGATCTACCCGGAGAATTCATGTCAGATCATCTCAAAACATCAGATCATTTCAAATTAAAAGCAGATTTTCAGCCAACCGGCGATCAACCCAAAGCAATTGAGGGACTGGTCGATGGGTTGAATGACGGCTTGCAAAACCAAACCTTGCTTGGCGTAACGGGATCTGGAAAAACCTACACCGTTGCTAATATCATCGCCGCCACCAATCGCACTGCTTTAATTCTAGCCCCGAACAAAACCCTTGCTGCACAACTTTATGGTGAAATGAAAGCCTTCTTCCCGAAAAACGCAGTAGAATATTTTGTTTCTTACTATGATTATTACCAACCAGAAGCTTATGTGCCGGCCTCGGATACTTATATTGAAAAAGACGCCTCTATTAATGAGCAAGTGGAACAGATGCGTCTCTCAGCGACTCGGGCACTGCTTGAGCGCAAGGATACCATCATCGTTGCGACGGTATCTGCTATTTATGGCTTAGGAGATCCAAAATCCTATCTCTCGATGGTGATGCACTTAAAACGAGGCGATAGGGTTGATCAACGCTTCATCTTGCGTCGACTCGCAGAATTACAATACAGCCGCAATGATCAAGATTTCCACCGTACTACTTATCGGGTCAGAGGCGATGTGATTGATATTTTCCCTGCTGAATCTGATGATTTCGCCGTCAGAATTGAACTTTTTGGGGATGAAATTGAAAATATCAGCCAATTTGATCCTCTCACCAATGTTACTGTGCGTCGCTTACCCAGGGTCACCATCTATCCAAAGACCCATTATGTTACGCCAAGACAAACCATTTTAGATGCAGTAGAGTCCATAAAAGAAGAACTCAAAGATCGCTTGCTTGAACTTGAAGGGAATCAAAAATTGGTAGAAGCACAGCGCTTAGAGCAGCGGACCCGATTCGATCTCGAAATGATGCTGGAACTTGGCTATTGCTCGGGTATTGAAAATTATTCTCGGTATCTTTCTCAGAGAAAAGCCGGAGAGCCGCCCCCGACTCTGATGGATTATCTTCCAAAAGATACTATTTTGTTTGTGGATGAATCCCACGTTACCATTCCTCAATTGGGAGGCATGTATCGGGGGGATAGAGCCAGAAAAGAAAATTTGGTGAATTATGGATTTCGTCTGCCATCAGCGCTTGATAATCGACCACTCCGTTTTGATGAATTTGAAAGAATAGCGCCACAAACCATTTTTGTTTCTGCAACGCCGAGTGATTATGAATTAAGATATTCAGGAACCATCATGGAACAAGTAGTGCGTCCCACTGGTTTGATTGATCCCGTTGTTCTGGTACGACCTGCGTCTACTCAAGTGGATGATGTCCTCTCTGAAATTCGAAATAAAATGACTGTAAATGAACGTGTCTTGATTACCACCTTAACAAAGCGCATGGCAGAGGATCTCACTGAATATCTCTCAGAAAATGGTATCCTGGTTCGCTATTTACATTCCGACATTGCGACTGTAGAGCGAGTAGAAATTATTCGTGATCTGCGTTTGGGGGTTTTTGATGTCCTAGTCGGTATCAATCTATTGCGAGAAGGCTTGGATATGCCAGAAGTTTCTTTGGTGGCAATCTTTGATGCCGATAAAGAAGGTTTTCTGCGATCAGAACGCTCACTCATTCAGACCATTGGCCGCGCAGCACGCCATATCAATGGAACCGCCATTCTCTATGCAGATAAAATTACTGACTCCATGAAACGTGCCATGGATGAAACAACGCGACGACGTAACAAGCAAATGGACTACAATAAGGAGCATGGCATTACGCCGAGAGGTATTGCCAAAGCGGTACAAGATATTATGGAAACAGGGCAGGGGGAAGGGCCATTCTCGCCGCACCGTCATCTGAAAAAATCGGAATTGAAGGGAGAGGATTTGAAATTGATGGATCCCAAACAATTGGCCGCTAAAATCAAGTCACTTGAAAGTCAAATGTTTGAGCATGCCAAGAATTTGGAGTTCGAAGAAGCAGCGCATATTAGAGATGAGATACATCACATTAAAGATCGCTTCCTGAAGCAGGCGGGGTGAAGATCATCTGGGTTTTTGGTTTGATTCAAGATTCATAATCATTATATCTATTATAAAAAGAAACAGAATTATTCCTGTAAAGGTATATAAAGATAATCCAAAAAGTGTCACATAATATGGCTTTAATACGATAAAATGTGACAAATAAAGGCTTGATATCACGAAAAGGATCAGAGTCCCAATTAAATAGCCGTAATAATATGCCATAAAGACTGCGAAGATCATTGCTAACAACAAGACATAGGCAAACCAGGGGTTTACTACAAAAAAAGCTGAAACAAGGGCAAACAGCACTATTAATCCGATCATATATGGAATGTTCACACTTTTATTTGAAATTCTAATCCGACTGAAAGGTACTGTGATCCAAGAAAATATAAACAAGGACAGCATCATGATGGCATTGAAATCCGCGAACCAAAAATTTACAAAGTTAAGCAATACCAATATGGTGTTAAACTGCGTTACGCTGGTAATTTCTGCACCTTGATTGTGCCATGCCAGAGTGAACCATAGTACTCCCATTCGGATTAGACTCGAAACAATGCAAATGACGGCAATATTGCCAATGAATTTCAAAACTTCGTTTAGGCTTGAAAAGGGCTTCACGTCTTTGGAAAATGTATTTTGACAGACATGGGCACCGAGCACACCCAGTCCAAGATCTGCAATGAGATAAAGTATAATAGATTCTATAGGCATCCCTTTTAAAAAAAGTGCCAGTGCTTCACCCAGAAAAAGACCGAAAATCGCATTGGATCCCAGCAAGTAGAATAAAATAAAAGCTATTCCAATAGGAGGATAGAGCGGCAAGGCTGGCAGGGTGAGTGGCAAAGCCATGATTGTCATGTACTGGAATATGAAGGCGAGTATCGTTTGAATGAGGAACCGCTTTATTCTTATGAAATTATATTTTCTTAAATGAGGGTACCTTAAATACGGAATCCTTTTTATCTTATTGTTCATCTTATTGTTTCCTGGTATAAAAATAACAAGAGACACGATCCCAGGATGTGTGCAGAAAAGTCTTCTTTGTTATTTCAAAATTGGTCAAATGGGGTAATTTTCTGAGCGTTGCAATTTTTTGAACATTTGGCATGGCATTGATTTTTCTGCCCATGGCTTCTAATAAGTCAAATGAGAAAATGCTTGAGCAAATATAGATGACTGTAATATCTTCCAGTCTATTTTGAAATTCATCGCTTAAAAAATTACCCAGAATTAATTTCATATTCCGATCAGAGTTGAATGCCGAAGGTATCTTGTGTTTTAGTTTGTCCATCGCTTTCATCGCGATGGAATGTCTTTCTTTGTTGATTTCAATCCCTGAGACTGAAGCGATATTACTTGCGAGGTATATTTGAAAAACCAATTTACCGAGCCCTGACCCCAAATCTAAAAAGTGATCATTTGGTGATAAGTTTAAATACTTTAACAGTTTCAAAGCACTGTAATAGTAAAGCTCACCATATATTTGATTCGGATCTTCCGCGCGCATTTGATCCACTTCTTTATTTAAAGAAGTGTAGATCTCATCAAAGTGGGATTGAATGAGTTCATGTTGCTTGTATTGCTCATTTAATTCTGGCATGGGGTTATTACTCAAATTTACCTTTTAAAGTTTATATGGTATATTTTAATCGATGCAATAAAGACTATCAGGATAAATAAAAAATTAAAATGGATTTTAGTATATCGACATATCAGCAATGAGAGCATGCATAGCATTAGTGCAACCTTTCATCAAGAATGTCATTGGGAATACATAAAGTATATTGACATACAGTAAAACATAAAGAAGGTGAAAATTATTTTGATAGATTTGTAAAATATTTAGTTATCTTTCTTGCAATGTTGTCTCCGGAGAGCCTACACTTTTAATAAAGGAGGTGCACACCATGAGCTATAATACTTCATCCTATCAAAGTATCAATGCGCAAGACTGTTGCTTTAATCTTCGAAAAGTAACCCGTGCAGTCACACAATTCTTCGATCGAAATTTAGAACCCGCCGACATACGTGCAACGCAATTTACACTTTTACTAGAATTGGGTAATGCTTCTGGAAAAACGTTAACTGAAATGGCCGAAGGTTTGGTCATGGACAGAACGACATTAACCAGAAATCTTAAACCTTTAGAAAAAGCAGGTTTTATTCAAACTGTGAAGCTTGCTGATCGACGTTCAAAAGGTTATGCCCTAACAGACCGAGGCAAGGCAGCGATTGAAAAAGGTGTGCCTCTTTGGAAAAAAGCTCAGCAAAGTATCGTGGGTCAATATGGAGATGATCGCTATAATCGGTTACTCGAGGAACTCAAAGTATTGCGTTCCCTGGCGAATGTACCTAAAGTAGCAAGATCTCAAAGCAGTCAGGCAAGTACCGAGGCAGAGTAGCTGAATAAGCTCAATAGCCTGAAAAAGCCGAACAGCGGGAAGAAGCCGAATCGCGTGAAGAAGCTGAACGAGCTAAGGGATTTTTCGGGAATCTCTCTTTATAAAAAACGACAGGATATTTAATATCCTGTCGTTTTTTTGTTTATAAGGGGTTACCAAGTTTACTGGATTCGGGTGCAGCACTGGTAGGAAATGCTAAAGCTGACTTTGGTGCTACAAATTCATCCGGGATTTCAGTAGATTTATCGGTGTCGGAAGCTTTTCGTGCAGCCAACGAGAGTCCTTTTATATCAGAAAAAACAACCATTGGGGATTTCTTAGGCGATATATTAAAAATTGCTCTCAATTGTTCATGGCGTTTTTCCAGAAGTTCTAAAGTCTTTGCAAATTGCATTTTTTCCAGTTCTTGAACATATTTTAGAAAATCAGGCAGTGAAAGCTCAAGTTCACTGACATTTTTTGTGCATTCTTCCAAGGACTCTCTACATTTTTTAGACAATGCAACTGGTCCCTCTATAACCATTGGCAACATCCAATTTAAAAACCATAGTTTTTCATCGACTGGCTGTGCATCAATGTTTCTTTCTAAAATGCTTATAATAATAGAAAAATCTGTCGCAGCAATTTTTTTAAACATTCCCATGAGCTCATCTTGATAATTTTTTAAAGGACGAATTTTTTCACGTACAAAGACAAGACCGTATGAAAATGAAGTAATGTATTCTTTTGTCAAAGGCTTTTCCAGGCACTCGGGATCTAAGCTGTCTGCGCTATCAATTCTATAGGCAACAAGCTCATTTCCTTGCACTTGAGTTCCCCAATTGCCGCTATGATCATCAGCAGAACCAAAGAAACAATCAATCGCAGCGATCGCGCCCAATCCTTTTAATTGGAATTTCTTACCAGTAGATTTTTCTATAACACTTCCGTCTGGCTGTAATATATAAGTATTTTCATCGAAGCCCGGCTTGAAATTTTTGATAGTTCTCGAAGCCACATAGAAATCTTCGCAGTCTTGAATAATATCAATATCCGCGGCATAGCCTAAAAAATGTTTCAATATATCAGCCATAGCTTTATCTTTTTGTGCATGATGTTCACCATGTCGCAATGCGATGTGATAGCTATCGCCATCAAATCTTGGATCCGGCAGTCTTGTTCGTAAAATTTCTACGGCCACATCAACTTTATTTAAAAATACCCCGAATGACAGGACATACGGTTCTCCAGTCACATCAACACCATTTCTAAAAGTCTGTCCCGTGTCTGTGCTATCTCGAACCGGTTTATAATCCTTAAATTCTTTTAGGCTGCGATATTTTCCGGGCAATATGCTAAGGTTGCGTGATTTTTTATAGGTTTCTAGTATTTTTGAGAGTTGAGTAATAATTTCGGGCTCCTTTTTTATTTTTACAATGCCACAGAAGTCTGTTTCTAAGGTTTGCGATTCAGGGGAAGCTGCCATAATATTAACTCCTTAAAATTAGTAAAAATAAATATGTAATATCACCAGTACAAGTAATAGCAAGTAATAGTAATGGTATAATTGGCTCAATCATGAAGTTATTTTCAATTCAAAAGTTATTTCAAATGATAAGCTATATACCTTTTTAAAATAGAAATGATAGAATACATTTAATATGTTTACAATGATTCAGGAGTCAAGAATGAGTTATTTAAAGAAACAATAGAGGATCTAAGATGCTTAATAGAAGACCCCTAAAAACACGTGAAATTAAATTAGCTAAGAAACTTGCAATGCTGCTCAGCGAAAAAAACATCACCCCAAATCAAATCTCTGTTGCAAGTATATTTTTTGCTTTACTGGCAAGTGTCTGCTTATTGTCCATTCACTATTATCCGAAGCTCTCTGGCTCAAATTTAACTTGGATATTGCCATTATTGGCTGCACTCTTCATTCAATTACGTCTGCTTTGCAATATGTTGGATGGCATGGTTGCAATTGAAGGCGGAAAAAGTTCGCCAACCGGAGAATTATATAATGAGTTCCCAGATCGAATTTCTGATATCCTAATTTTAATTGCAGCAGGATATGTTTCAGAGCCTATGGAATACGGTATTATTCTGGGATGGTGTGCAGCATTACTAGCCGTGTTGACAGCCTATGTTCGGGTACTTGCCGTGAGTATTGGCGCACCCATGAATTTTGCAGGGCCGATGGCAAAACCGCATCGTATGTTTGTGATGACTTGCGCCTGTCTTGTGGCAACTGCACTATCGTTGCAGTCTTCTGTGTGGACCAAAAACAATGGTTATGTTTTTTTTGTTGCCTTGATAATTATCGCGCTTGGCAGCTCCATAACCATTTTTAGAAGATTAAAATCCACCTATCGCTATTTGGAGGGCAAAAAAATATAAATGCCAAAGAATATCATCCTCATTCTGGCTGCCGTTTATTGCTTATTACTATTCTCGGAAATTGTAGTTAGGATATTAATCAAATATAAACCGGCTCGAAATTTTTCTGAACTCAAGGCAAGAGTCCATTCCTGGTGGATAATGGCTGCCATTTTCACCATTGCCTTAATAGTCCATAAAAATGTTTCTATAGTATTTTTAGCGATTGTGAGCTTTTTAGCGCTGAAGGAATATTTCACTTTGGTTCCGACGCGACGCGCCGACAGAAGAGTCATTTTTTGGGCTTATCTTACCATTCCATTGCAATATTATTTTGCAGGTATCTCTTGGTATGGGATGTTCCTCATTTTTATCCCGGTATACATGTTTCTCGCAATCCCCATCAGGATGATAATTGCGGGAGAAACAAAATCCTTTTTGAAGTCCGTTGGAATCATCCATTGGGGACTTATGTCAACGGTATATTGCTTGAGTCATGCGACATTTCTGCTCAATTTGCCGCTGAACATAAATCCGGTGGCTGGTGGAGCTGGGTTATTGCTTTTTCTGGTTTTAATGACGCAGCTGAATGATGTTGCCCAATATTTCTTTGGAAAATTGTTCGGTAAACATAAAGTGGTACCTACGATCAGTCCTGGAAAGACAATGGAAGGATTACTGGGGGGCATTGTAGCCACAACATGCCTCTCTGTTTTGATAGCGCCTTATCTCACGCCTTTAACCACAATGCGTGCTGCATTCGTTGGTCTCATTTTGTCCTTAAGTGGTTTTATTGGTGATGTAAACATGTCTGCTATTAAACGTGATATTGGCGTAAAAGACAGCGGCACTTTAATTCCAGGGCATGGTGGAATCTTGGATAGGATCGACAGTCTACTCTACACGGCACCTTTGTTCTTCCATTACATCTATTATTTTTATGTCTGAATTTTTATGATTAAGTTATGATTAAAGTGAAGAATGCAGTCTATACCATTCTAAAGTTGTTGTTTTTGTTTTTAGCTATAAAACCTGTCGTATACTTTATCGTAGGTTTGAATATTAGGCATCGAGAGCGATTGCCGCAACAGGGTCCTTTAATTGTTGTCGCAAACCATAATAGCCATTTAGATACAGTAGTCATCATGTCATTATTCCCAGTAAAATTGTTTACTAAACTGCGCCCCGTGGCTGCGGCAGATTATTTTTTGAAAAATTCATTCATCGCGTGGTTTTCGACAAAAATTATCGGCATTATTCCCATTAAACGTTTGGAACGATTGGAAAGTTTGGGGGAACGTACGAGAGACCCCTTGTTACCTATTTACCAAAGTTTGGAGAATAAGGAAATTGTCATTATTTTTCCAGAAGGTACTCGCGGAGAACCCGAACAAAGAAGCAAATTTAAGAAAGGCATCAGCCGTTTAGCAGAGAAGTGTCCCACAGTTCCAATTGTGCCGATTTTCCTGCATGGGCTCGGGAAGGCGTTGCCGCGAGGAGAATCTCTTTTAGTACCTTTTTTCTGTGATGTCTTCATTGGTAATCCGATTCCGCAGGCAAAGACTCGAAGTCAATTTATGGAATCGCTCGAGAATACATTTGAAGATCTTGCTAAAGAAGAAAATTTAAACACATGGGACCAAGATTGAAGCAACTGTTGATTATGAAGCTTTTTCTAAAAGGGTTCTGACTGCCCCTTAATTTTTCCGCCAATGACTTTGCCTTTGAGCTGTGCTGTTTTATCTCTGATAAAAACGATGCCATCACCAGATTCAAAGGTTATGTTACCTGAAACAACAGTATTTCCGGCTAATTTTACGACATTATTATTCTCATTGTGATCTTTGCTGTCTTCGTCCCTATCCCTTCGTTCCTTTTTTACAGTGATATTATTGACGCTAACATTGTAAAGTGCAATGGGTGCTTTTACAGTATCAATATTGTTAAAGCTGCCATTTTTAGCTTTGAGCGGTCCATTGATAGTGACATTTCCGCTTATTTTGAAATCCTCAATGGTAACGTCCCCATCGACATGCAAATTTGCAATATTCAGATTAGACCCCCAGAACGTTCCATGAATAAGGACATCTTTGAAATCACCATTATCGCCGCTGGTAGAACCTGAGATTGTCGTTTTTTCTTTTACATTAAGTTGATCGAAATTGAGAGGTCCTGTAACAGTTAAAGAATTGGTTTTGATTTTTTTGAGGTTAGCAGGTCCATGGATGGTAAGATCTGTAAATTCTTGAGCAGACAGGTCAGTGGGGCCATTATAAGTATTTGCCATGGAAATAGAACTGTAGGAAAGAATGCTTAGGGCGCAAGCAATTGTGAAAAGTGATTTCTTAACTTTGTTGGACTGTAATTTTAATCCTTTATCAATTGCCATAAATTACTCCCTGAATTAAACTCGCAATATTCTCTGCAGACCATGGTGCTAATGTTATTTTAATGTATAGATGAAATATGAAATAAATTCAATATTAGGTGCCTAACTACTTGGTCTTTTGCTCGCTGAGTATAAATCTAAATGTTGCTGGATATTTTTCCTAGGGTGTGAAGTATTTTGAAAATGATTAATGATTCAGATTAATCAAGAGTTACTACCATATTGCGGTAATCAGCGAATTCGTAGAAACAAAAATATATATAAGGTATAATTGGTAAATGAATTCAAATAAAGTTCTGTTTTTTATTATAGTATTTGCCGCATGCTTAACTCAATTTGCATCGGATATCTATGCACCATCATTACCTGCTATTGCAGAAAATTTAAATACCCACATTAATTATGTCCAATGGAGCATGTCGATATATCTGTTTGGCGTGGCGATCTCACAATTAATATACGGCCCGATTTCTGAGGGTACAGGCAGAAAACCCCCAATGATAGTCGGATTAATCATCATGTGCGCAGGGAGTCTAGTCTGTTTATGGGCGCAAACTATTGAGATGGTAATACTGGGAAGATTGATTCAAGGATGTGGCGCAGGCGCTTGTGCAGCCTTGTGGCGCTCTGTATTCAGAGATGTCTATTCTGGAGAAGAACTTGCGAAATATGGTTCTTATCTAGTGATTTTCGTTATGTTTATTATTCCTGCGGCACCCCTTCTAGGGGGATATTTTCAAGAATACTTTGGATGGCGCGCCAATTTTGTCTTTATGAGCCTTTATTCTATTCTGGCGGTTCTCGCGGTTATTTTCTGGTTTAAGGAAACGAGCATTCATCATCATCCAGAACGATTACAAGCATCCTATATTGCTCGAACATTTCATTCCTTGCTGACCAGCAGGATCTTTATGGGAGTAACATGTGCAATTTTTTTGAGTTATGGTGCACTTTTTTGTTGGTTTACCCTGGGGCCAGTCTTACTAATACAAAAAGCAGGTTTAACTCCCGTAGAATTTGGCTGGTTGACAGCACTCGGAGGCGGTAGTGCTTATGCATTGGCTGGCATATTGAATGGCAAATTAGTGACGCGCTTAGGCATACCCTTTATGATGAGACTAGGGTTTTTTATTATGATTTGTTCAGGAGTGATATTGGTCCTCGCATACAATATCTTTGGTATGAATGTTTGGACGATTGCAATCCCTGGTATTCTGTTTTATTTTGGTTCAACTTTTATTTGGCCGAATGCTTTTGCTACTGCCTTTACACCTTTTGGCAAAATAGCGGGGTATGCGGGAGCCCTATATGGTTTTATGCAAATCAGTGGCGGTGCCGTTATTTCTTGGATGGTTTCTTTCTTGCCCAGTAGTCAAATTATCCTTGGGATCACTTTTATTCTTTGCTCATCCTTTTCTTGGATGGTTTATGAATTTTCAAAAAAGGCTCAGGTTTCCTAAAGACCAGAAACGACAGATATATAATTGACTTATACTAGAATATAAAATCCAATTGCAGTCTTTTTCTATCTATGTCACAATTAATGGAATAAAAAAAGAGTAAAAAATTGAGCTAATTTTATGTGCTATTACACAGTACATGGTAAATTCTTAAACCGCTAAAAATTATTTAGTAGGAATAATTATTTAGCGGAAGCTATACGGATACAGAAAATTTATTTTTGGAGATCGCTCATGAATAGTCTCATTAAAAATATGATCATCGCTTGTTTGATATTTTCATTAGGCTTTCTGGTAACGTCGCAAGCCTTGGCAAACGACACCACTGCAACTATTACTCCAACTGGAATTGTATACAACAAAAATGATGATATCAGTATGGATGAAGAAGTTCTAAAACTATCAGCTAATGCTGTAGAAGTAGCTTATACATTTACAAATCATGCGGAAAATGAGCAAACACTGGATGTTGCCTTTCCATTACCTTTAACACCAGTCGATTACGATGCGAGAGTTTTTCCAAGCTGGGACGAATCTTATATTGCTTATCAATTATTAGACAGTAATCCGCATACTTCAAATAAAGATCCTGATCTCTCGAATAATAATCTTTACAGCTGGCTGCGTGAAGGAAAAGCGCCATTTATCAATTTTAAGAGAACACTGAATGGTGAGGAGAGAGGTGTCAACTATCGGATATTATCCACTTCAAAAGAGGGCAAAGATATCTCTGAAATTTTATTAAAGAACAATATCCCCATTTCTGCATTATTTCTGTCAGGATTCATGGAGGCAGGTAAGCTGCATAAAGATCCTGAGCTCAAAAAGAAACTTGAAAAACTGAAACTGTTGGATGACAAAGGAAATCCAACTTGGCAAAATCAGACCGTCTATTTTTGGCAGGAAACATTCCCCGCCAAATCGCCCATCAAAGTGGGTCATACCTATACTCCGCATGCCGGGTTTCATTATCTTTATGTCACTAAAAAAGGCGATGACATTGATTTCAGGTTCTATCATAGGGATTTAGGAGAAAAGAACTGGTCAGATTTTTCTCAAACTGCCGAATTGAAGCAATTTATAGAGGAATTACGTGCCGAATTTAAAAAAGAGAAAAAGGAGGGGGATTCTGATAGTATTCCTTTCACTGTCATCGAGTTGGATTATATTTTGACAACCGGCAATCTTTGGATGGGACCGATAAAAAAATTCCGCTTGGAAGTAACGCCTCCTACACCGAATGCAAGGATTGCTTATAGTAGTGGAATAAAACTAGAGAAGAAAGGCAACATTTATTGCTTTGAAGCAGAAAACTTCAGGCCTGAACGCGATCTTAAAATATTATTTGTTGTGCCTGATTTGTTTCAGTCTTAAATCACTTTGGTATTTTTGCTCAATGCTGCGTTAAGCTTTTTGATTTTTTCAGGTGATACCAATACTTGACAATTCAAGCTTAAGCTTAGCTCCTTTGTTGATAGTGGATACGAGGTGTGGTTTTAGCTTTAATGCTTTTAAATTTAGAGGATTCTGCTAATTTTGCTATTTTCTCCATTTTTTCTCGTTGCTCCGCCTTTTTTTTCTGATTAATTTTTTGATCAAAATGAGGTGTGAGCGTCGTTCTTAATTGGGGTGTTTCTTCATTCAGTCCAAGTGAGGGCGCAAGACTTCTTGGCATCATTGGCATCATTGGCATCATTGGTAAGATCTCTTCTTCATCACCTTCAAAAGCAACAGCTTCAAAAATAGCCAATTTGTGCAATATTAATTCAATGATATCGATAATGCTATTGGAGTCCTGCCATTTAAACGGTGTTTCAATATAATGCTTATTCTTGAGGATGCCGTTTTTGACACTGCGATCTTCTTTTAATTTCCGGATAGCTGGAAATTCCGAATCAACATTACGATGCTGCTTTGTTGAAATGATGGTGCATTCCTCATAAGACATGCGATTTTTGATGCAGTCATCCATCCGTCGTATTGCGATTCTGGCTCCATCGTCTTTGTCACTCGCTGCAATTTGCTGAATCTTATCCTGCATGAGGTACCGCATCAATAGTTTTTTGACCCCAACGATTCTTTCATTTTCTTCTTTAGATGCATATATCTTGGAAAGAAAATCGTCTTCTAGTTTTATTTTTAAAATCTGCACCTTTCCCGTCAAATCCAGTTTTGGCATGTCAATGAGAATTATGCGCTCATTTTCCAATGCTTTATCATTTTTGAAGCATTCACTATTCGTGCCAAAGAAAATGATAACATTCCTGACGTTGTATTTGAGGTTATAGCCGTCATCGTTCCAAACGGTAGTGCTGGAATCTAAAAACTGATGCAGAAAAGTGATCATTTGCTTTTCCTTTTCTGTTCTTTTTTCTGGATCTTTGCCGATCATTTTGTCTATTTCGTCCATGAATACAATCAGATAATCAATTTTTTTGGGATTGTTGTAGGTGTCGGTAATCGTTTTTAAGATGATACTGGGTGTTGGAGATTCATCGTTGGTGATGGATTTAGACCCTGAAATGATTTCCAAGCCCTTTTCTTTAAAAATAATGATGCAAATTGGTAATTCAAACATTTCAGCGAGCATTTTTACAATGTGCGTTTTGCCAATTCCCATGGGGCCGTTCAACTGCACAGCAGGCAGACGGTGCTCAAAATGATAGCCTTGAAGAGGAATGATTCTGCTTAAAATATTGCGGCAGTGCTTAATAAGAAGATCTTTGGGTTTCACATCAAAGTGTGCCAGACATTTATTGGTGAAATTATTGAGCATAGTATCTATTTTATCTTTTCTTTTTGCATCAGACAACCGATAGGAAAGTTCTGTCGTGCTGTTGATAGGAAAATTAAATAATAAAGGTATCTGCTTCTGAATTAGATTGTGTAACCAGGGAGGTGACGATCCCATGAGATCAGAAAATCCATTGTACATTTCAAGGGAACGTTCCAATTCAGTAGTTAATACTTCTATGACCTCTGGATTATGTTGTCCTGTCTTTTGATCCCTGATTTCATAGAGCTTTTCTAAAAAAACTTCCGCTTTCCAAACATTTTTGAGATTAGTGCTCAAGAGGCACTCCGGGACGAAAAATACCGCAGAACGTATCAGTGCTGGGATGCGTGGCGATAGGAGGGGTCCAATCAAAGATTGGCTGACAAAAGCTAGACCCAATGAAGGAGGATATTGATAGAATACATATATGACGCTGCCGCCAATAGATCCATCAATAACTAATATGCGCATTTTTCTAAAAAAAATGCGCCCATATATGGGCGTAGATCTCCAAACATATTCCCCTGCTGATACGCAGCTATTTTTGAGATACGAAAATCCGCCTTTTAATGTTGATCCAATTTTTTCAAGTCGGCTGGGAATGGAAGAATTTGAGTGCTCAGATTTTGTTGTGGGCTGTTCTACACGTTGTGCTCGTGCTCGTGCTTGTGCTCGTTCGGTCGATTCTTTAATTTCGATAATGGTTTCTACAGAGGAATTGGGCTCCTTAAATTCATCGGATTGCGCCATCCGAGCTTCATCATCAGATGCAATTCGAGAAGTTAAGACTAATTTTGTTGATAATTCGGACATAATTATTCTCCTTAAGTACAAATTAAGTACAAATGCACAAATTTACAATTTTATTTATTCAAATCTGATATTCTGCTCTTTGCAAAAGCAAGCTGGTTTCTTCGTCAGGAGGTTCATCAGAGGATTCATCATATTCTAAGATATCCCCCGGTTTACATTTTAAGTGCTTGCATAATGCTTCAAGCGTCGATAATCGAATCGCTTTAGCTTTCCCGGTTTTTAGTATTGAAAGATTTTGCTCTGTAATGCCAATCAATTTTGCAAGTTCATTAGATCGCATCTTTCTTTTTGCGAGCATTACGTCAATATTAATAATGATTCCCATTTTTCTCTCCAGAATTGCTGTGCGGCTGTCTCAATCCCTTTGTATTTTTATCCTGATCTTTATTAGATCCTTATATTTCATATTACCAAAGCTCTTTCTTCTTCTAATTTTCTGGCTTCCTCCATAATCCAAGATGCCACGATGACAGCTCCTCCTATGATTAGTGAAGAAAATTCATCCCCTCCGATACCAATACCTATCAGATGTTCGCCTTCTTTTGCGTCAAAAGTAAGAATGATACTCATGATGGGTTGAATTAAAATATTAGCTGCGACTTGGTAGAGTAGAAAAAAACCAAGTTTCCGGATGCAAAGAACATTTTCAAGAGAGAAAATAATATTCTGAGCATATAATGAGAATAATTTACTTAAATAATAGAAACTCATCATGCTGATTACCGCAGGTATCATATCCACTAAACAGGCATAGAGCCGTAGTTGCAGCCGCAGCGTGTTGAGGTCCACATCAACTGGTAAGCGCGATGTTACTGAAAAATATCCATTCGGAACAGGAAGTTTTCCTATCCAAAACCACACAACTAGAATAGGGAAGACAATCAGAGCAATCATGAACAATATGCTCAAAAAATAACTTAATCTTTTAATTTTTTTAGATACGAGTGAGGTTTCCATTGTCAATCTCCTGAAAGGTTATGTTAATTCTATTTTAATAAAAAATTATCGAATGTCAATAATTATTTATTATTATGTAATCAATAAATTGAGACATGCGTCTATTTTTATCTATAAAATTAACTTACTTCATGTAAGTAAGCAGGCAATCGGGTGTCAGAAGTGAACTGGTCGTACAGAGTGTGCCAAGTGGAATCATGACCACCCAATTCAAACGATATAAGCTTAAAATTGAAAACTCTCCCGGTGTGCAGGGATTGGATTTTGATATTCTAACTTGGTTAACCCATTAGGTATAGATGTAATAAGTATATACAACACCTAAAAAAGCTTCATTGAATATACTTTTACATTGAACTATTCAAAGATAATTGCCCTCTAATTGATTTATTACCCAATAATTAATTATTAATTTAGGGGGTGATTTATGTCTCAACAGCCACAAGATTTGCCAACAAAAACGATTAAACAAGCCACAGGCGTAATGACAGTTAACAATCCTGAAGCTACTGAAGTCGCTGCCGAGTTTGAAGTGGCATTGGTTCCGAATGATGCTGGCAATGCTCCTGAACAGCTAAGTGTTCAAGTTGTTGAGAAGAGTTCTAGACTTGTAGACCAAGCTGCAGTCACGACTGGCACACGGAAAGCTGCGGATGCAATTTCGATAGATCTACCTGTCCTACCTGCTCTGGCAACAGCAGGGAATGACCTCGTACAACCTGATAAACCAAAAGAAAATGATCAAGCAAAACCATCTGTAGCAGCTGATCCCACTTTAGCAGGTGTACTTGCTAAACCAACTGAACAGGCTGTACAGAATCCACAACCCCGTCCCGTATTATTTATGGCGCTTTCTGCTCCCAGCAAAACATTTCCAAAAAGATTACAAGAAAAATTACAAGAAATAAATATGCTTCCAAGCGATATAGTAGATTCTCAAGGTTACCTTTTGACAGCTGCAGAAAGAAAAGCGGTACTAGAAGCCATCAGTCAAAACAAAGAGATAGTCAAAATTCGCAGAGTATTGGAAGGAGAACCTGGTGACAGATTGCCCAAAGAATTCGAACAAGGAAAGTTGCCAACGGAATTCGAAAAAAAGCAGGAGCTCGAGTTCTCAGTCATTGTAGACAAAACTGGAGAAGCTATTGCACTTTTCAGAGGACAACCATACACCGTAGGTGAAGGGGGATATGGCGTTGTCAAACTTGGCCAAAGATTGAGTGATGGCGCATGGGTTGCTATAAAGATTCAAAAATTTAACATCGGTGATTTATTGTCCAAAAAAGAAGAATTAAACAAGAAGAAACTACAATTAGAAACGGTAACTCCGGAATTGAAGCCACAATTGCAACAAGAAATCGCTGCACTTCAAATTGACATAGATGGAATTGAAAAAAAACTTGCAGAAGACAGCAAACATGTAAAGCCTGAAGCAAAGATTGCTTATGAGGTTGGTTTACAAAGAGGAGAAGCAGAAAGACCTAGCAAAGATAAACAAAAATTCTATTCTATACAAGTTTTGTTAGAAGGTTATGAACTCCAAGATCATCTTTCAATGAGAAAACCAGATCTCAAGGTCAAGGATGTAAAAGAATGTTTTGATATTGCTCGCGGGGCATTGGTGGGTTTGCAAAAACTCCATGACAATAATATTATTCATGGTGATATAAAACCGAGCAATCTGATTTATCTACAAAATGCTACTCCCCCCACTATTGTACCTATTGATTTTGGTATGTCGTTAAAGTTAGAGGAAGGTCATGATACGATCGTACGAGAACAGAGAGCTACCTACCTTTTTCAGGCTCCTGAAATTACGTCATCCGGTACGTTCTCTAAAGCCTCGGATGTATATGCTATGGGAGAGACTTTAAATAGAGTTCTCAGGCTATTAAAAACTGATTTTAAAACCAATCCAGAGCTGATCAAAGATCCAGAGCTGATAAAAGATTTCACAGATTTAGTAGATGCTATGAGGAATGAAGACCCTAGCATACGTCCCACTGTTAAACACGCACTCGAAAGTGTAGATAAATTGATAAAGCGATACCAAGAAATTCAGACACCCGCAAAGAAGTTTCGTTCTACTTAGCTAGAATATCTAGTCTCTCACTTGAAAAACTTGTTAAAGTTATTCTAATGTTAAATGGTGCTTCAAAAAATCAAATTGAAGTGCATAAGTCAATATAAATAAACCTGATACAGTCATCTAGGAGGATAGATCAATAATTCCGCAGAAAATAAAAATTGTTTGATCATAGTACCAAAATGGGTCAGCGGCATTAGAACTTTTTTATTAGGATTAGCAGCTATGTCAGTTGCTAATTCAAAATGAAATCCTTAGAAGAATTTGAATAGGGAAAGGAAATTCTTCAATGATTTTATCAAGAAATTTTAAAGTATTTGCTGCTGTTCTTCTTCTATAAATTTCCAATACACGCCAACGAGGACAATCATCAACAGACGTATACTGATATATTCCTGGGGCAATTTTACAAGTATCCATTTGTATTCCGATTGCCAGGAATTGGTCTCTGATAACGCTTAAATTTCTTGTGTCTTCGTAGTTTTTTTATAGGCTTAGCCTTTAGAGCTATTAATACTATCAATTTTGTCATAGACATGATGTGTTAATAGATATATTTTTAAAATCGTTTAAATCATAATGCCTCAGTCGATTTTGAGGACCAAGATGACATTTCTCAGCTGGCTAGGTCGGCTAGCAACTTTTTAATCCCTTCAGCAATATCAAGAAGCTCCTGAGTAGGATAGTTATTAGTATTAATATCGAAAAAATATAATGGAATGTATAAATTTCCACTTTTCCCCATGAATGCTTGCGCGTCTTTTATGCCCATGTTACCAGCTATTTCAAATTGCTCCATACATATATGCAAAGCCTGACTATCATAATCATTATCCATCATCCAATTAACAATTTGTTCTCGATGCTCTGAGCATTTCCATTTTCTCCATTCTTTGTTATCACTAAAATCTAGCATCTTTTCGATGTAAACTGATTCCTTTTTAATACGATCCAATCTCCCACGATCGTCACGAATTTTGAGTGTTCCCTCGAAATGTTCTACCGTGGCTATACTTAACTTTTCCCTTTTAGCTTTTTCAAGATTTTCTTCTAACTTAAGTTTTATCTGTGGATTATCTTCATCATATTTTGTTGCCTTAATCATCCATCGTTCAGTAAGGAATAGTCGTGCTCCCTGTTGTCTTCTTAAAAACATCTGTTCTATCGTAGCTATTCTTTCGTTATCTTGATTATATAGACCTACCTCTATTTCTGCTGCCATAATATTTCCTATTCCTCAAAAGTTCAAGATATGAAATTATAAGGAATTCGCCTTCTCAGTACCAGCAATTGATTCACTTAATCAAGATTTGCCAGTGTAAATCGATGGTGTCATGTATGGAATTCTTTAGCCAACTGCAAAATCCTATGGTAGACCCGTCCCGTTTGTACGATTGTTGGTGATCTTATTCAGGGGACGAGTGGATTACGTAAAGTTCGATGGTCCTTAGGAAACAAAGGTAAACGAGGTGGTGTCAGGGTTATTTATTATTGGTAGAGATCTGATGGACAAATTTATTTAATGACTATCTATGCAAAAAATGAAGTAAAGGATCTGTCTAATGATGAAAAAAAGATTCTTAAACAAATGATAGAGAAATGGTAAAAATAATATAGCGCTCAAGAAATTGAGTATTTAGAAAGGCAAGGAGGCCGTTTAGTGTAGCAAGGAAAACAAGGAGGTCATAGAAGTCCACAAAACAGAGGAGGCTCTATGACGAAGAGAATGAAAGGATCTGGACCTACAATTCTTAGAAAAAGCTTAATTAAAAAGCTTCAACAAGGTGCTAAAGATATTGAAATATATAAAAAAGGCAAAATTACCTTATGCACTCATTCTTTGAAAGGAAACCTCAACCAAAGATTGATGCTGATTTGATACGTGATACCCGTGAACGACTTAATCTATCACGTTCAGTATTTGCTATGCGACTGCGGGTTCAACGACGGACTCTAGAAAAATGGGAGCAAGGAAAAACAATTCCAAATGACCAAGCTGCAGCATTGATATTGATGGTACGAAAATATCCGGATACTTTCAATCACTTGGCTGATATTTAATTAAATCTAGAGATAGGTGTAATTACTGGGGTTATTACACCTATCAGGTGAATATATGGCGCGGATTCGACTTGCAAGTACGACCTCTTTTACAATTATTTTCGCCCTACATGATCCTACAAGTCGATTTTTTTGAAAAATCATTTCTTAATTTTTGAATCTTGTCATGATACTCACTGGCTTTTCCTGTATTTTTAGGAAATTTCTTTCCCTCTAAAAAAGCCTCTTCAATGATGCGCAAGGTACCCAGATGTTTAATGTTCTGCAATGTGGGAATTTCCAAGAAAAGTGTTATTTCATCAGGTTCAAATTCACACGGAAATCGATCTTGAAGTATTTCAAGTAAAGTATCGTTAAATAAATGAAATTTTAGTTTTTCTTCACCATGGAATAGAAATTTCTTTAGATAAAAATCAGCTAACTCAAGTTTTTTTGGCTTTGCTAGATTCCGCTGAAATATTTTTTTTATGAGAGCAAAAAGAAGCAATACTCCAGCTCCAGGATCTAAATACGTAGCAAGTTTTATTATTGTTGTTCGTTCATTACTGAAAAAAGGACCTGATTCCTCAGCTTCTATCAAATTAAAAATGCTCCAATTTCTATCAGAATCAACCATCAAATTGGGGTTTTCTTGTAATAAAATTTTAGCGCAATAATAGTTATTTTTTCTAACAGCCGTTAAGAAAGGTATTTCACGTTTAGTTACAATATATGATTTTGCTTGTTTTTCAACTTCGATATAAACAAATTTTGAATTGCAGCCAACTTTTAATAGAAAAATAACCATATCTTCATGACCATTTGTGGCAGCCAAACTTAATGCTGAATTTCTTATTCGTGGTCCTGCAAATACACAACAATGGCTAGGAAGTATCGTGTCATGTAATTGTGCACCGGCTAAAATTAAGGAATTTGCAATTTTGATATTATTGCTATGTACAGCTGCATGCAACAAAGAGGATAACTCAATATTGTGTTTTCTATCTTCGTATTCTTTGTTCTCTTTGCTTTCTTGGCCATTTTTCTCGGCCCTTTCTCTTTTTATTTTTTCTAGCAACCAATCAACTAACAATTCCAAGTTTAATCTTACAGCAACATTCAAAGGATATTCCAACCAATATTTACTCGAAAATGGTAAAGGTTCATTAATTTTTCCTTTTTCTTTTATTCTATCCATTAGATGTCGCAAAAGATTCTTATGGACATAAATATAAAAATCGGTGTATGTTTTATGTTGTCCATCTAATATTAATTTATTTGTCAAACATCTCTTTATAATTCGTTCAGCTAATAAATTTGTTCTATAAATTATTTTTTTATTTTTTTTAGATGTTTGCGCCATTCTACTCAAGGATTGGGTATCCAAAAATTCTAATGCATTTCCGATTAAACCTCTATTTATACCCTGAAATATTTTATCAGAAATTTTATCATACATTGGTCACCTATATACATAAATGTGAATTGCCATGATATTTAAAATTGAATTGTGCGAACTTCAGATTTAGAAATATCCAACTCTGAAGAAGCTTCATAACCTATTTCTGTTTCAGGGTTACAATCTTTCATAGGATTTTTAGAGGGCAATATATATTCAAGATTTTTACAAATCGCATTATAATCAAAAATATCATTGCATACTAATGTCCTCAGAGATGGGGTTGTCCTTTGTGGCGGGATTAGCATTTTTTCTGTTTTATCATAAATTTATCTCCATAACAGTCACGGGATTTCCATGAAAAACGTTGGTATCAATTACCTTCCATCCTAACCGGGAATAATATGGCGGAACACTGGGATCGGGGGCAAAGAGGTATAATTTCTCAAATTTTTCTTCTTTAGCCTTCTTCTTTACGGCCTCAACGAGACTTTTGCCAATTCCTTGGTTTTGATGCTCTTCTGCAACACAAAGATCTCCGAGCCAAGGTATCAAATTTGAATGAAGACCATCATCTAATTGCAAAGAACACATTCCTACCACTTTTGAATCTTGCAATGCAATAAAGGCAAGAGGGATGTCATCATTCAGCCAATGCTTGAACCAAGATTCTATTTTTTCTAATGAATTTTCAGGTGACCAGCGTTGCACTAAACTTTTATAACACAATTTTGTCGCCTGACTTATTACTTCGGGACATTGACTTAATTTCAAAATTTTCACAGTCTGATGCAAGATATTGAACTCCTATAGATTAAAACATCGAGATCAAAGTTTTTAAATTGCTATATTTATTCCATATATCATTACAAATCAATCCGTATTTTTTACATGTCGATACTTTATTAATTTTTTTCATTAATATTTTTCAGGTATCCGATGCCTGGAGCAACTTTTGGAAGTTCTAGACTGAGTAGAGGGTAAAATTTCTAGGGATTTCACTATTAGAATTTCAATCAGAATGGTTTGAAATTTTTGTAAAATAATGTTAGGGTTTATGAAGTGTTTTTTAAAAAGGTTTCTGGGCCTCGATTACTCAAGGAGGGGAATCGTTATGAAACAATTTATGGATCCATATGGGATTTTAAGTATAAATGCTTCAAGTAATCTGCAAGTAACTAGCTCAATCAATGTTGAGAAGAAGATTTGCAAAACAATGCAATACGACAAGGATGAGTTAAAATTAGATTTTGAGCAGGTTATTTTACAGTCCAGTGCTTTGAAATTCGAAGATCCCTTTGAGATCTTATATCAAAAAATTATCGAAAGCTAGTGATTGCGAACAGATTGAGTATTTAAAATTTACTGCTTGGCTAATATTTTATAGATAGAATCGCAAATTTCAGAATCCGTTGACAATGAGGGTCTAAGTTCTAGTTGATGGTTTAAATATTCTTTATTTCTGGAATTATTGTTTCCAAAAGAATTGGATCCTTAATAATTTTGAGTTTTTCAGTTTTATTTTTTTTCTTTATAAACCGTTCGATTTTCATAGCTAAAGATTTTTTTCCATAAATTGGCCAACCTTGTGCTACTGAATAAGGTTGAAAGCTTCTAGTATACTTTGCAGCAGAACGTGTAATTCTTCAACAACCCTATTTTCATGTGAATACTGGCTAGATTCATTCGATCGGCTTTTTTGAATCAGCCACTTAGCTCTATTCCAGAGCCTTTTATGAGCAGGTGGTTTTTGAAAAAAGAATAGAAATAAATATTGTCGTAATAGCCGGTAAAAACGAAACAGAAAATTAATAATGCGATAAACAATAGAGAATAGTTTATTGAATAGATCTCCTCAAGCTATTTAAATATTTTAATTTCGTATGCTTGACCTGGAGCGAATAATCGTAGAGAGCAATGCATGGACTCGCAAGTTGAATCCGTTGCACGAACACATAATAGATGTGGTTATAAAAATACTCACTCCAATCCGAAAAAGTATTTTTGCTCAAACTCATATTAGATAACTATTTTTATGTTAGTTGTCGAGACATGGCATTTTTGTTCCTGATTTCCATGAACGGAGCCAATGCTCAAATGTTACAGAAATTTAAGGGTCAACGCATTATTAATGAGTCCCAGGCCAGAATATTATCTGATCGAGATAGGGATTTGATAAGGAATGTACTTAATAATCCACCCGAACCAAATAAAAGACTAAGAAATTTATTGTCGGCCACTGCAGACAGAGTTAATCGAGATCAGAGTGGTGAACAGAAAGTACAGGGAACTCACTAGATAGCAATTAAGGATAGAACTAGTGAAGGAAGAGTCGGATTTTATTTTTTAATTTTTAGATAAAGTGGGCATAATTTTGCCTAGGATAAGTACGATCGCAAAATTGAAATGGCAATTGGAATTATTTGTGACGCAACTAATATTTCAATATACTACGGAGTGCTTCTTTAGGAGTTCGAAGTACGTAGCAATCCAAAAGTACCTGAGTAGTTACACGATAAAAAATTACTGTATAATTTATGAGAATATACAAAAAAGTTTAATAATCCACATCAAATGCCACACAAATGGCTTGACGTTCAGGCATTTATATGCAAGGATGATAACTTTTATTGAGGCATCAATTTGGGCTGTGAAAGAAGGCAATTACAAAAAACAACCTAGATAAACTTCAGGTTTCGATATGCAAAGAAAAATTAAGTTGATAAGATATTTAATTATTATTTGAGGAAATTAATATGAGCGTAGATGTAAAATCATTAGAACTTGAAATAAGAAATATATTCACAAAACATAATGCTCCAATGAGCCCTGAGTCTACTTCTGTTTTTAAACATTTGATTGAATACCGTAATACAGACGAAGAGACCATTCTTGTATTGGCTATCAAATCTCAGAATTTTGCTGATGTCAAATTGATACTGGAATTTTTGAGGACCAGAGAGAATGAAGAAATAGATAAGAAGAAAGTCCAAGAATACTTGCAAGCTAAGAATAAGATTGGAGCAATCCCGATCGGATTTGCTGCATTTCGTGGTGATTTTGAAATGCTTGAATTATTTGTAGAGAGCATGATTGTCATAGGATTAAGACGAGAAGACATTTTTGAAAGCCTGGTACAACCTTCGGTCGTGGCTAATAAAAAAATTGCGATTATATCCTCAGCAGCATCTTTAGGTCTTGAAAAAATCGTCGACTACATTGTTAAAAATTGTCATTATTCTTTACAGGCATTAGCTGAGAATCGATTGCATAACAACTGCCACATTTTGCACCATGCCATTGCTAGGAATTCAGAAAAAGGCTTAGATTATATTCTCAAAACTCCTGAATTAAGACATTTAATGGATGTTGAAAGCAGTTCTGTTCTCGGTACGCCTCTTCTAACTGCTTCTTTGTTGGGAAATTCGATTGCGGTACGGAAGTTAATTGACAATGGTGCAAATTTTAATGCAAAGTTTGAAATTTGCGAAAAATATAGAGGTCGCACGCTATTAGAGGTTTTGCGATCTGTGAATGTAGAATCCGAACAATACAAAAAAATAAAAGAAAGCTTCGGAATAGTGCAGTCGGCCCATGATCTCGAAAGACATCTAAAAGATGATAAACTATGCTATAAACTGAGATGCTGCGATTCACTAACTCTGAAGACTAATTTTGATTCCTTATTAGAAAAAGGCGCTTCTGTAAATCAAAAAGATGCTGAGGGTAATACACCCTGGCATCTTATTTTGCAACAACATGATGATACCGTTTTAGGTATGATACAGAACATGAACCCAGATCCCTTTGTTAAAAATAATAGAGGCATGAATATATTTGATGTCTTAAGAGCAATTTCGGATACACCATCAGAATATGGAAAAAGCTTCAGACAGCAAAATAAATATATGCTATTATTTAATTTATATTCGAAATGCATTAAAAAATACCTGCAAAATAGTAAGTATAACCAGGCTGCTGAATTTATTATGCAAGGATTTTTAGACTGCTCACCTGAATCCGCCCCAGCTTGCAAAGCATTTTACTATTTAGAATTTTGTAAATTTATAAAAGATGAAGCAAAGATTTTAGAATTGATTGGAACTAAGGTTCTTATTGCCTTATATAAACTGGTTCCCAAAAATGAGTCTTATTCTCGAAGGGATAGAGATCCGTATGGTGAAGCACAATTAGAATTGGCTAATATTTTCTATATGGCTTACGCAGACTTCAGAGTCCGGCAGAAAAATATAGAATCCACATCAATAGTAAAATTACAAAAAGAATCGCTCAATGGACAGCTTGAAGAATCAACAGACGGGTCGTTAGAAGAATCGTTATCAGCACCACCAAAAGAGCATACGATTTTAATGAACAGTGAAGTGGGGAAAAAATTTCAAGAGCTTTTGAATATAGATGAGAATGATTCGGATCCCAGTACATTTCTTAAGAAAGCTTTTTTGCATATCTGCGAGGCAAATACTGGTACTGAATCGGAAAAACTTCGTATTGAAATCACTGGCTCTTACTTGGATGTCGGCATGCGCGGAAATTCATTGGATTTGAGAAAACCAGACGATCTTCTTAAGATGTTAGAACAATTCAAAGAACAATCATCAAGACTCAAGGAAAAAGAAGATCAAATTAAGGCTCAACAAGATAAAATACAGAAATTGGAGCTTGAGTTACGTAGCTTCAGAAAAGAATCTCTGAAGCTGGAATTGGAGGAGCCAGGGTCTGAGAAACAAAAATTGGGAACACAAGACTTTAAAAAGCATGGATCAGAAGAACAAACCGTTGTGAAACAAGACTCAATGCAGCAAGATTCTGCAGAGCGAGATCCTGGAATTGCAGTTTCTGACACAGCGCTTAGATTTACAAGTGCTAAAAAATTTAGCTAACATATCGCGTCCTACTATTAGTTGCTCACGTAATTAATGTTCAGTGTAAAATGGTCGGATAAAGCTTTGCTACAATTACGTGAAAAACTAAGTAGATAATAATTAACACCGTTAAATTTAGCGGTTGCGTCGCAAATAATTCCAATCGCCATTACGATTTTGCGATCGTATTTATCCTAGGGAAAATGATATCGCCGGTGCATAAAATTAGTATAAGGTCAAAAAAGTTTGGTTTGAAAAAGAACCGCAAATTTCTCAAGGAAGAAAAAAAGCTATAAAAATCAATGTGTAAAAATTCTCTAAATAACCCAATGTCCAAATTTTAAATAATGATAGAAATCCCTCATAAAAAGTTAAATTTTTAATTTTGCAAAATCTGGCATTGCAGCAGTTTCAGTAACCACACTCCCTTCCTCAAGATAAGGCTAGCAGCCATTTATTTCCCCTCATTATTTGCAATTTTTTAACATCCTCGTCACCCACTTCAATGCTTATATTTAAATCCTTTCAGTTTATTTTCCTCTTTGCTCCAATAACATGTTTGCATAACTAAGCAACCATGCCACAAACAAACACCCGGTGTTTTCATGAATAATTCAGCAAGTATTTTTTTAAATGTTGCGTTATTCCAATCGCAATCTTTTGGATTCGTTAAGTGTTTTCTTACTTCTAGCCCTATAGCAGTGATGTCTAAGTAGCAAGCATTAGCTGGAGCTTCCGATGAAAAGGCATACCCATGCATTGGGTTTTTAGGAGGAAAATAACATCTGGTTTCTACATGGGCAGTATCCTTAGATTGAATAGCCATAATTTTAGCGTTATATATTTTTTTGCTGTTTTTGTAACCCATTAATTTAAAATCATTTGAATCAATTCCTAGGTAAACTTGTGCCCAATGACCGTTACTTTCTGATTTTCCACGGATAGCAATTACTTTGCTTATATTAGGATCTATTACCCTGGCAGCTGTTCCAGGTGTTACCTGACTTCCTTCTACAGCTGAAGTAAAAAAGAATTTTAGATCGCCCGCACTTTCTAGTGGCAAAGGATCACAATTCTCTAAAGGAAATGAAACAACACCATGGCATTTCGGAACTAAAAAACCTTTGTACTCTTTATAATATCGCAAATTTGATCCAGTATAATATTCGACAGTTCTACTATCAATATTAATGAATTCTCTAACCAGCGTATGTTCTTTAGAGACCAATGTTTTAGTTTTTGACATTGTATGCTTTTTCTCATCACCCATCCTTACAGGATTTATAGATAGTGATTTATTCTTAGGAAGAATCGGAGGTTTGGGTAATACCAATACAGCCTTTGCAACCTCTGTAGTCTCTTGAGCCAATACTTCAATTTTTGTTTTTTCGTCGCAATCACTACTCAGCATATCTAATCCTCAATTGATCATTAAAGAAGCCTATTTCCGCGTTCACCTTGCTGCCATTCTCTTGCTTCATCTAAACAGCATCCTAAATAAGTTTTTTATAGATATATTAACCCTTAAATTTTCTTTTTAAGGAATATTCTATAGTCGCTGGGGGACAACTACCCTCAAATTACAAAACCCTTAGGTTTTTAGAGTCTATACAATATTCCTATTAATATTTGTAAAAGTCAATAAAGTTTGTTGCTAAATTTAAGCAATAAACCCTAAAATATTCACAAGAAATTAATTTTACAAGATGGGAATAATCTATTAGGCCTTTCAAAGAACCATCATTATATCAAAATGAGGTAAGATTGGATCAAATATCTAGGGATTTCACTATAGAGATTTAATCAAAAAGGTTTGATATCTTCAAAATATAGTGTTAAGGTTTATTAGATGTTTTGTTAAAAAAGGTGTGGTAATGAGGGACGATTACTCAAGGAGGAGAATCGGAATGGAACAATTTATGGATCCATATGGGATTTTAAGTATAAATGCTGCACATACTCTGCAAGTAACCAGTGCAATCAATATTGAGAAGAAAGTCCACACAAAAATGTTATACTCCAAGAATGCAACAGAATTAGATCTCGATAAGGATTTTTCGGAGTTTTTCGCCTTGAAATTCGAAGATCCCTATGATATATTACATCAAAAAATGCGAGAAAGTTAGTGATTGAAAGTACAATTCTGTGAATTATAAATTCAGAGCTTGTGTAGATATTATAGAATATCAGGTCGATTCCAGGAATCTTCTAGCTCCGAACCTGTCTTTTACAAACTTTTTAGCGCGTGTTACTTCAGGTAATTCGACAAGCTTTGGTTGCTCTTCCTTATGAAATTTTTTATAATACAATAGACTGTTAAATCCTGATCCGTTTAAATTAGGTTCAATGAATTGTATATTGGGGGTAAGAAGACATTTTTCCGTTGCAGCTAACCAAACATTGAAATTTTTAATTCGTTCCTTAACATCTTCAGTATCGTCTGATGCGGATTCAAAATTTTCAACAGACAGGAAACTCATTTGTAAAAGAATGCGATAATCTTGATAGGAAATTTTGGGCAGAGTAAAAATGTGAATATTGTATACATTGTGACCAATAAAAGCGGCTAAGTCAAGTGTGCCGCTGGTGTTTCCGACAATTCCTTTCAAAAAGGTCAATTTTTTTAATGCTAATATCAGTTCAAGATGTTTTAATTTAGCGAAATCGAAGTTATCATTTTGTGTGAAATTAAGCTTTTCTTTCTCCTTTTCAAGAATGGCATCGAATTTGAGAAGATTTTGAAAGTTTTCTCGATCTTTTTTTGAGAGGTTTGTTAAATGGAGATATCCTATGTTTGGAAATCCCAGTAAATGAACCTTTACTGCGGTCATCTGCAAAAATAAACCAGACCTGATAACCTACCTTCTTAATATATTCGGTTAATTTTTGCAAAAAATGATCATTTATCGCCTGCTTCTTATTGGCATTTTCACTGTAACGTATATGAAGAACAACCAAGGGTTGATTGGTTTTAAGAGAACCGTGAATTTTCTTAATCCAGTATTGTGCATATTGCCTAATTGCTTGTTGCGCATTTTCAGTTAATACCAGAGGGTTACGCTTTCGATATCCAAGCTCCAGAGTGGTTGTTACTTTTATTCTATCGCGTCTAAAAGCAGAAGAAAGTATAGTGGTGAGTGCCCTTTGATCTGTATAATGGATGGTCTTGGTGCTGGCCTCTCTATGTAAAAATTCTTCCAATTTACTTTGTCTTGCATTTTGCCGTATTGCAGTGTTATTTTCTAAATGAAGAACTTGAGACTCAAATGCACCAAGATATTCAATAACAATGTCAACCCCGATGGTAGAGACCAAACAAGCTAATAAAGCTTTTTTAAGAAATGGATTTTTAAAGAAATTAGCATAACCAAGCGCGTGCGCAAAATTTAGGGCTCTTTCAACTTGATCTCGAGTATCTAATCTGCTACCGGATTCTGTGTCGTAACATAAGACAATATCAGGAATTCGCATTTTATCGGCAGAACAAAAGATAATGTAAGAAAGAATGTGATAAATATCTCCTGAACTATTTACGGGCGCCATGGAAATAATGGATAGAACTTCTTCCTCCTTAGGTATTTCTCTATTTTCTTGATTGATTTTAGTGTGTTTTTTGATTTTTGCAACCGTATCGATTAATTCTGTTGAATGTTGCATTTCATTTGATTGTTTTATTTCCTGCAGGATGGTTTTTGCGCGTTCATGTCCGTTTTCAGCCGCATTTTGGAACCATACTAGTGCTTTTTTTGGTTTTCTTTCAACTCCAATCCCCGTATTATACATCAAAGCAAGCCTAAATTGGGCATCCATAAGGCCTTGCTTTGCGGCTTTTTTCGTAAGTTTGAAAGCTTGTTTTAAATCTTTGTTAACACCATCTCCCGTATAAAAATGAACGGCTAAGTTAAGTTGTGCCTGAGCCAAATCTTGTTCTGCTGCCAATGTATAGAATTTGACAGATTTTTTTTGATCTCTTTTAACGCCAAGTCCCAATGAATGGAGGACTCCCATATTGAACTGAGCGCGCGCTAAGCCTGCTTCAGCTGCTGATTGATAATACTTAGCAGCAATTTTGATATTTTTTATGCCACCCAAGCAGTACTGATGAAGCCACCCAATACCGAGATCAACCTCAGGAATTTCATAGGCCCTCGCTCGATGATACAGTTCTAAAGCCTCTTTATAGTCAGCTTCGCTAGAAGTTTTGTCGCTAACAATCATGTTGGCAAGTTCTATCAAAGCCAGCGGATAATTGAGGGTATTAGCAGCGAAGCTGTATAGTTTTTGAATTTTTCCTATGTCTTCTGCCACTGCAAGGTTATTCTGGAGCATCCAAGCGATATGAAATATTGCAGATGGAATACGAACTCTTGCAGCCTGCATAAGATGATCGAGTGCTTTTTTGGAGTCTGGCTCAGTGCCAAAGCCAAACAAATAACAACTTCCAAGTAAATCAATTATTAAACCAGAGTCAATAGAAGTAGGATCGCTACCGCCTGCCAATTCTTGTAGTTTTTCGAAAGCCTCTTTTTGTGCTTCCGACACTTCGCGAAGAAGTAAAGTCACGATTTCAGACAATCCTTTGTATTTCTTCCTATCTCCTAATCGTTTTTGAAGGATTTTTAAATAATGTTTATTTTTCCAACTTAGTTTCATGTTTGGCTCACTTAGTAATATTTATTTAATCACAAGAAGGTCTGCATGATTCGGTGTCCTTCGAACCAAAAGTTGATATCAAATCATATTTTTTGCCCCATTCTTCTTTCATTCGCGTCCTTTCTAATGTCGCTGCAATAAGAATAGGTTTTTTATATTGTTCAACATTTTGTTGCTCAATAGATCCCATTAGTTTATAATTTTCAAACATTCTTTTACCATTTTCAAGATACTCAATTAAGCAAGTCTTCAATGGATCATAAGACATCTGAATTTCTGAAGAAATGCCCTGAAGGATGCATTGAAAAATTGTTTTGATTTCTAGCGCATCTCTAATATTTCTTAATTTCTTATTTCGTGAATGAAAGCAGTCGAATAGCTCACGTCTAGACTGGAAAGTTAATTCATCGCCGTTCAGATTGATCTCGATATTCTCATTGTTAAATAATTCATCCATAAAAATTTCAAATTGTTCATCATTAAGCGAATCGATAGATCCGCAGTTAAGAAATATAGTATTTATTGAATGATTGGCCTTAATACCTCTGAATAAAGTTCTAATCATATCTTCCGTAAAACAACTCAATGAATTGTTGCTAAGATCTAAGCCTATGAGTGTCCGATTCCTACCAACTCCAAATGCTAATATTCCCATTTGTTCATTATTTAATTCTTCGAGACTAGTTAAACTAAGATCTATAAAATTGATGTTTGTACAGTGTTCGATACCTTCTGCAAAAGCCCTAAATGCCTCTTTGTTTAACGAGTGTAAAGGATTATAACTAAGATTTAATCGGAGTAGTTTGGGATGAGATATAATTGTACATAAGAATATCCTCATTGCTTCTTCTGTTAGAGTACCAAGTTCGTTTCCAGAAAGATCTAATTCCGTGAGCATTGTCATATTCATAGTTGCCGTTGTGAGTATTTGCAATTGAGTTTTACTTAGAATGCCAATTTTATCACCAGATAATGTTAATTCCGTAAGACTGGAAGCAGAAGAGACATTGAGCAAAATTCCAAGCCGTTTTTCATCAAACCTCGGAAGATCAATGTGATTTAGCTCCAGCCTCCTGAGTGTTCGATTCCTTGCGACAGCACTAGTCAATATCCTTAGGTGCTCAGCATCCATGGCATAAAATGCATTGCAGTCTAAACATAGAGTTTCTAATGTTTGACATTCAGAAATTTCTTGCGCTATCTGCTCTAATTGTATTTTTGTTTTTTTGTCAATATTGTTATGACGGAAACTAAGCTCGGTACCGGAATGGGATGAATGAGGTATTGCTGACATTTGATATCCGCTGTTTAGTTTGCAAAGTCATATTTTAAGAAAAAATCCTATTTTTGACAAGTGTTTTTTTAAAGCCAAGAACTAAAGGTGGCCGTCGAATTAAAAATTATTAGGGAATTCTTGGAAGACTTTTAGAAAAAAAATGTTATAATGTTCATTTTTAATTCAATATAGGATGGTAAGTATGTCGACAATTATGTCAACAAAGGCTGTAGGGGCTACAGAAACATTAGACAAAAATAAAACAAAGAAAGTTTCGAAAGAAATTCATACTGCCGAATTATCACTAGAGCTCATTGAGAGTATTCAAAAAAGTCTGTGTGATACGGCCTTGAAAATATCTCTACCTAAAATCTCGAGAGTATTGCGAGTTGAATTGATAACAAAATTAGCAAGGGCCCTGAGTGGTAATAAGAATCTAATTTCATTAGATTTACAAAATAATAAACTTGTTGATGAAGAACTTGCTCAATTGTCTGATTTTTTAAACCAAAATGAAACCCTGACTCATTTGGTTTTAGATAATAACAAAATTTCGGGAGCCGGAGCATTTACGTTGATAACTGCACTTTCTCAAAATAAGACGCTTAAAGTTCTTTCACTTCGGGATAATGTTATTGGGGAACATGATGCCGTTAGAATATTGAAGGTATTGGAATATAATAAAGCTCTAACTGAATTTAATATTGAAGATAATGAAATTAGAATAGAAACTTTGCAAGAATTTGAAAGATTTTTAGAACGTAATGTAATGCGCAAATCAGAAATACTCACTCCTGAAATAAAGAAATTATCTGAAGAGGTTTTTTCAAAATCCAAAGATATAAAACTTAAGGAAACCCCCGAAGAGTCTTTTTCGGAAACTTTTTTTTCTGGGATCAAGAAATTCGCTGCTGAATTATTACCATCACCAATTGAAGAATTGAATAAAAGTTTAGATGAGCTCTTAGTGAACCTAAAAAAAGCAAAATCTCTGAATTCGGACGTTATTGTAGATATAAAAAATCTATTTAACTATATAAATATTCTTCCTCAAAACTATACTCAGTACCGATTAATGATGGCTACTTCATCTCAACTAAGTGCATTATTAGACGAACTTAATCTTACTTTTATTGATAACAAAAAGAATCCTGATGAGCAAGAAAGTTATCTTGCAATCTTAATCTGCAAAGACATAGATCTATTAATTAGATTGCTTAACTTTCAATCCTACGCTACTCGTATTAGGTTTATTGAACATATTCTAATATCTCCATATGCAAAAGAAAAATTATACTCTGAAGTTCCACAAATAGAAGAGCACGTCAAAATTCGCTATCGTGAGCTTGCTTTACATTTTCACCCTGATAAATGTAATTGGCTCAAAGAAATAGATAAAGAAAAGGCCAAAGAGCTATTTATCTTGGCGACGCAATCTAGAGACGAATTAACAAAGAAAAATTTTAGAAGCATTAAAGAAGACGAACAATGCGGAATATTTACTGAAGAAGGTCATCGATATTTTAGGATGGCTTGTGATTATCGCCACGCTTCCAGAAGTAACTGGGATAAGATCAAAGGGAATTGGAAACTTAATATAGACCTTGAAAAAGAACAGCAAGGAGCTATCAAGAGAGAGCCTCTATTAATAAAATCCCTAAAAAACTTAAATGCTAAAAAACTAAAGGAATTAAGTGTTAGATATGGCGAATTAGCCTATCATCAATATCGTGCCGCAGCTAAGATTTCGGATAGAAAAAAGGATTTTATTTCTCAAATCGATTTACGGCAGCGAATGGCACTTTGTTTGTATACATCCAATAAAAACTTAGAGGCACAATTATGTGCCCTGGCTGCCATTAAACTCATCTTGAAGAACTCGCATAAGGCTACAGGTTCCCAATTGCTTGAGGCAAAGAAAATTTTTGAAAAGGTAAGATTTTCTGATTCTTCCGAAGCAAGTTCCCCTAAAACGGAACCAGAAATAACAAAACAAAAATCTGAAATCAGCAATTATGCCTTAATTACCACTGATAAACCAGGCGTACTAATGGTATCAAACTCCTATTCGCATGATGACATTCGAAAAATGCTAAACTCAACTAATCAAGAATTAGCCTTAATTATTCCAGAATTGTTCGTCTCTGCAGAAAGAAGTATCGTTCGATATCAAACCAGTCAAGAAGAAATATTAAAGGCCAAAAAAAGGGCAGGAACCTATAAAACTTCAGGGATTGTTGTTGGTGCAGCTGGAGTTCTTGTCGCAGGGGCCGCTGCAATTGGTGCCGAGGCAGCTACTATCGGTGTAATCGCTGAGGGTGCTGCAATTGGTGGGCTAACCGCAGGCCCATTAGGTTCCGTCGTCGGGGGTATTGTTGGACTAACTCTTCTTGGTCTTGGTTGTTGGGGAGGCAAAACTCTTTGGAAGAAGGGATTCTGAATTATATAAAGAACCCTTAATTCGTGAAAGACTTAACGAGATCTTAGCTAAAGCCGTAGAGGCATACAATGAAGATGAATACGAAAATTTCTTTAATACTATTTCAGAAGTTTACAATGAAGAAACAGGGGCTGCACTAATAAAGTTAGAGGATGTGTCTGATGTTGTTGACTGTAAGGTTTTAATTAACACTTTATTGCAACATGGTTTTAGGCCAGATGGCATCGCTTACTTACTGACTATACTGGGTGAAGTATTATGTTCCGGAAAACTTAAAATTGCTAATTTTACCCGTAGCGATTTAAATATGAGAGGAGAAGTTATCCTCAATGGTGTTTTGGATGAAAGGCTTGTAGAAGAGGCTAATATCTTAGACGATAGAATTAGTAAACTGCGAGAAAACGGCTTGTCTGATTGGACTGGTAGAAGAAGCCTTGTCCTAAATGCCTTGAGAGATGTCTTGGATGCCGTTCTATTAAAAGATCATGCCTATCTTGCAAGAGAGTTGATAAATGATGCACAGCAAATGCCTTTCGAGGCCAGACTAAATGAGATGCGACATGTAGCAAAAATTAATATTGCTTTATATCGTATTCTCAAAGGAGACGATGATGAGCTTAAGAGAGCTCAGGAACTCCTTGAAAGTGTTCGAACTTCAATTGAAACTAATTTTCAATATGTAACAGTTTCTCATTTTCGTTTAGAAATTCTTGAGGATTTTCTTTGGGTGATGAGCGGAATTGATCATCAGTATCCAGAAGATCCGAAGCTTCTGATCACCGTTACGCCTGCAGAACCTGACATTATCCAGGATACTTATCTGAAAGGGTGGAGTGATAGGTTATTGGAAGCCAATACGGTTCGTGATAAAATTGATATTATCTATAAAAAAGCTGCACATTATGAAAAATTAGCGCAGGAAAAAGAAAAAGATCATCAGCTAACAAGCTTAAGAATGTGGAAAGATGCTAAAGATCAATATCGTGAGGCATTAAAGCTATCCAATAGATTTAATGTTGTAGCAGAAATCGGTTTGGCCCGATGTTTGTTAAAACTTGGTAAGTACAAGGAATCCTTGGACTTTTTGGCGCAAAGAGTACATCTTAGTATATTCTGTGAATTTTGGATTACTTGTAGTATTGCTTATCGTAAACGGTTATTTTTAAACCGTGCTAATGGATGTATTCAAGAAGCACTTAAAATAGATCCCAAGAATAAGATTGCAACCCGTGAATTTGCAATAATAAAAACTTTGATAAGCAAAAAAGAAGCTGCAGAAGGTTCTAGTACTCAATCAGAGATTGAAAAAGTAGTAAAAGAGTGCGATGAAGCATATTATCAAACAAGGATAAAAGAGTGCGATGAAGCATACTTTACAACAAAGAAGAAAGAAACAACACCTTTCTATAAAATCCTATCCATTGATGGCGGGGGATTGAGAGGGATTATACCGGCCGTATGGTTAGCAGAAATTGAAAAACGATCTCATAGACCAGTTTCTCATCTATTCAATCTGCTTTCCGGTACTTCAACAGGAGGAATAATATCACTAGGCTTATCAGTTCCTAAATTTGAAATGATGGATGAAGTATATATATATTCTAACTATGCTCCAGCATTCACTGCTCATGATATTTTAAATTTATATCTCACTAAGTCCTCAAAGATTTTTAAAAGACCCGGGCTTTTTTCGCGGACATTGGGTTTCAAAAATACCTTGAGAGCGCCTAAATATGTCGATTCCCGACTGGATGTTTTTAAAGATAAATTTGGATTTGAAACCAATCTTGGACATTTATTGAATGATGTAGTTATTCCTGCAACATATGAGAACTCATTAATCAGGACACATCTCTTTAATCGTTTCGATGCGAGAAAAGATCCCGACAAGAATTATCGAATTTATGATGTTGCAATGGCAACTTCAGCAGCGCCTACCTTTTTTGCTCCTTATCGAATTAAAGAAGACAGTTATCTCGATGGTGGGGTCCAAACTAATAATCCATCACTTGTTGCGCATGCTGAAGCTTTACGATATGGGATACCTGCGAGCAAAATTTTTACGTTATCATTGGGAACGGGATCACATATACCAGATCCCGCAAATCCAAATGCTTCTCGAGGCCTTTTATTTTGGGCCATGAATATTATTGAGCCTGCCTTACATGCTAATGAAGGAAATACTGATTACATTATGCACCAATCTCTAGGAGATCGCTATCAAAGGTGGCAAGTTTGGTTAGAAGAAGCTATCGCATTGGATCAGAATGATCCTTTCACTATCGATGCACTACAACAAATAGCGGTTCAGCATATAGAAGAATTAGATGCATCAGAAAACAATTCATTTAATAAATTGGTAGAAACCTTATTATCAGACGTAGAATATTCTTATAAAAAGCCTGGTGTACAGACTCCAACGACAGCTAGGAGTGGTGGGGCCGAGCCTACAGTTTTCTCACAAGGAGCTTCTGCTTTATCAGGAGGGATCAGTCCTGCTAGCATTGCTTCAGATAAAACCTTAGATGGAGATGTTACCAAACAAAAGAGGTTTTATTAAATTCGAAATTTGTAGATTTTCTTTGTTGCAACCTTATTAGGTTCTTGTCGGAATCTGGTAGCTCGGTTCAATTAAAATCGGTTGCTACCCAAAAAATAGATATACTTTCATTATCTCCTGCTTCCAACCCTGAATTTTTACAAGATAAAGATTTTTAGTTTAAGAATTTTGAGGTAGATGAAGGTTCGGTGAAAAAAAGTAGAAAGTTCTACTAAGAAAATTGTGGGTTAACATCAAATACCAAAATGGATTGAAGTTAAGTATTAAATTAAAGGGGCATTATAATAGCAGCTGTGACAACTGATAAATTCGAAAAAAATACATCTCTTCCAGAGGATGGGAAAGAAAAACAAAAAACAAAAGAGGATGGCGAATCCATTCATCAGAAACAAAAAGAGGAAACGGAGTTACAAGACACACCAGTGCCCGTATGTACACAAGGAGACGGAAATGTGCTTTTAATGCTTTTGCTTTAGGTTTGGCAGACGGTGTATTGTCAGATCAAATCTCTTGTCCAAAAATTTTCTTTGACAAGATTAAGGATCTGCTGCGGCCTAATGACCCGACATTAGAAAATTTCAAAGTTTGGTTGCGTACTCAAAGGACTAATTCTTTTTAATGAAAAAAGTTTCCAACTTGCTCATGAGCATTATATGAAGAGTTTAAGTTATCTCGATTCTCTTGAACCGCATAAATGCAATCACGAGAAACATCGGGACATTCTCTTAAGTTATGCAATTCTTTACAAAAATCTAGCTTTGATGCATCGAGCAAAAGGTCGCTTCTCTGAAGCTATGCAATGTCTAGATAAAGCAATGTCTAGATAAAGCATCACAATATACTGTAGAATTATTATCTTTGGCAAAAACCCTTTATAGTACAAAAGTATTCAAAGATATAAAAGGAGGTTTATTTTTTAGCCCAAGCAAATATGCAACAGAGAAGCAACCCTATGGACCTTATGGCGATCGTTTCTGTTGCCCTCTCGATCCCGTGACAAAGCTCATTTCGATGCACAATGCGATTCATAATGAAGTAGTAAAATTAAGGGATAGTTGTATTCCTGCGAAAACGATTCCCCAGTTTCCGTCCCTCGGTAATGCGGCCGGGATACGCTTCAAACGCGCCACCTCAATTTATGGATGATCTGGATTTTGGTCAATTTGATTAATTTTTAGAACTTGAGGGCATATTGCTTCTTTTTAGGATAGTAGGTTGCAAAAATATCAGAAACTAATTTATTATACCCACAAAGGAATTATATTCTATCTAAGGAGGCAAACTATGTCTGTAGCATCTATGTCTGATTTAAAAAATACTTTAGAGGATGAAAAGGTATGGTTGGAATCAGTGGAGAATGCTAAGCTTTTTAAGCAAGCTTGTGAACTAATAGAATATTATAGAATCCAATGAAGAAGGATCCTTTCATGACAGACAGCAAGGCATACAAATATTAATCGAACTAGCAGAAAAAGGCGTGGAAGCAGCTCAAATAAAGCTAGCCATTGAATTGATAGAAGGATACCAAGGTTATATTCGCACAATTGACAGTAGAAAAAATAGACTTTGCATTGGTACATTTCAAGATTGGGAAAGGGGATGTACGATCTTAGAATCACTAGTAAAAATTAATCATGCAGAAGCACGATATCATCTTGGTAAAGCAAAAATGTGGTGGGCAATTGTACCTTACCCTTTCGGTGGTGGAATAAAAATAAGAGATGATTTTCTTAAAGATGCTACTTCACATTTGATAAAGTCTGGTTTACCTGATGCCCAATATTTTCTAGGAATTAAATTCTTTGATTTAGGAAATTCTCCAAATGTCTTTCTGGAGCATGACCATCATGATAAAATTTCAAGTAGGCAATTAATCATTTATAGAGAGGAAGGGTTATATTATTTAAAATTAGCTGCATATGCCAACCATACTCAAGCACATTTCATGCTCGGAAGCATTTGCGAATCTCGTATGTCCGCAGATTCTGTATCTGAATACAATCAATATTGGTTCGAGGTAGAGAGTCACTATAGTAGTGCAGCGCAAGCAGGTCACATAGAAGCACAAGTACGACTTGCTACCCATTATTTGAATTTTGCAAAAAACTATCCGGAAAGCTCAGAGCAATATAGCAAATTTAAGCAATTATCACTAAAATTTTATCGAATGTCAGCAGAGCAGGGTCATAAAGAGTCTGTGAAGATCCTTGAAAAACTAGAATCTTCCTCGATAGATAAATTGTTTCAAGTGCCGGTAAAGACAGAAGTTGAACAAAAATATGATCTTGAAAAAAGAAAACTATCTAGAACAACTGATATTTCTCCAACGATAAAAGGTGAAAGCACGCTTCCTGCGTATAATCAGTCAAAAAAACGTGTTCGTGATGATTCATTCTGTCAAACGAAAACGGTAGATGTAGAAAACAAGCAAAGCCATGAAAAGAAGTTAAAATTGGAAGAACTTCCTGATAAAGACTCTATAAAACAATTTGATAAACAGTGTCGCTTAAAGAAGCGGATGAAAGATCTTTTGCTAGAACGATTAAAAAATGATGAACTCGAAGAAGAAGAGTATAATCAAGGTATACAAAAGATAGAATTATATTTGGAGGATCCAGAAAAAAATGGCATAAAGGATGATAAGGATCCACTTAATGTCATTATTAAAGTTATCGTTGCTGAAGCTCATAACCATGAGGCTTTGAGAAGTACCAAATGCATGGTTTAACGGCTACAATCATGATTCAGACTAAATGAGGGCTATAATTCAGTTAAGGATCAATTGTCAGATTAATATTTGATAATAACATTAAAAATAGCTTATTTTAAATAGTCTTTGATAGGAAATTCCCCAATTTGTTAACAAAATTAATAGCTATTTCTAACTTACAAACAATTACCCGACAATTTCGAATGAATTCATGCAAAATTACTCTATTAAAAGAAGTTGAATAAATACTAAATATGGATAATCTTCTAGATGTGTGACAAAATCTCTTTTTAAAAATTGAGTGCATTAATAATATAAGGAGTCAACGATGTCAGTATCTGATGAAAGCATAAAAGGATTAAAGCAAGGTATAGGATCTCTGAAAGGCACAGTTCCAGGATTGGGCTCTCCTAAGGATGCAGCTCTAAGTTTAGAAACAAAAGGTAAAAATGGTTCTATAGTACAAGATAGTGTAGAGCTAGGGCAACCAAATAGAATAATAAAGCTCTATGATGAATTTAGAAAAACAAAACAACCGGTTGTGAAGCAATACCTGGATAGTGACGTTAATTACACTTCTTTTTATAATGAGACAATGATCATTCAAGTTTGGGATAAGTACATCAAAAGCAAAGATTTGAGCTATTATTATTGCGATGAACTAATGCAATCAGAGTGCTATTTCTCTTCTTTATTTGATAAAAAGAAAAATATGAAGAATGCAGGCCTCATAGTGACTTCCGAGAATGATCTCTATAGAAGATCTGATGGTAGCACAGTATCTGTTGCAAATGTGGTAAATCATGAAGGAGGCGAAGGTGCCTTTGATGCAATTATATATAATATTAAGATTGCTTTGAATCAGATTGCTCTATGGAATGAAAAAAATAAAGACAAATTAATTGGCAAACATAATATCATTTTTCCCTATCACCAAACGGATATTCATTGGAATCTTGGAGTGTTTGAATTGAATATCTTCAAAGATAGTATTACAGGGTCTATTCATGCATTCGACCCATATGGGGGCGGCTCGGTAAGTTCATCTGTTGCAAATTCAATCATCGATAGTGTTAAAGAGATTTTTACACTTACAGCTAAAAAAATTAAGATTGAAAGGGTAGAAAGAAAGTTTGATGAACACCCAAAGCAACAATTTGATGGTTCATCTTGCGGTCCGATATGTGCCGAAGATGGGAAAGATTTTATTGATAAAGGCACTGATTCCTCCAGGCTTAAAATTCGCTATGAACCAGGCGCTGTTCTGTTGCGCTTAAAGCATTTGAATGAAGTTCAAGATGACGATTTTGTTAAGAAACAATGGGTAGATGATCGAAGATATTCTGATGGAACGGTAAAAGGCGATCGTACAATTAAGGATAAAGATAAAATGATCGATGCTCTCATAGCAGGGATTAACAAACTCGATAACGGGTCAATACAAGAATTTAATGATGCGTTCCTTGCCTTAAAAGAAGTGCCAGAAGCTTTGAAGAAAGGAACCTCGCAAACTTCAGAGGGGGGAGGAGAATTTTTAAAGCATTTAAGAATGTTGAGAAATCGTGAATTGAGTGAAAAGCTAAGCGAGGAAGAAAAGGATTTTATAGCTAAATTATGCCCGGAAGGAAAGTATATAAAGCATTATCTCGAATGCATCATTGTGCAAGATCCCTATATGGGTGCTATTAGGAACATAAAATCACTCCTTAAAAAACATCTGGATATGCTTGGAAAAATTGAATTGGAAAAAGTGATCTTTGATAAAGAAAAATTCACTTTGAGAGAAGGGGTGATCTCTTTATTGGAAGAAATTGCAGTATCTCATAGAGATCGTCTTAAACAGACATCTCCTGAAGCAAGCAAAGTTGCAGTAAAAAAGCTCTCCAATAATGTAATAACCTTCAGAAGTTATCCAGCATTTGCAGCTTTTAGCTCGATTAAGATAGAGGAGGTAGAGAAAGCAGATCCAGCAGAACAAGTATTTGTGCTAACGTCAAATCAATTATCAGAAATCCAACAAATGATATCAAGAATTACTATGGAGTTATTGGATGAGAATGGCTTGAAAAAGTATATAAATCATTCTCAATTGCTTGGGATAGCACCAGACATTGTGATTTCACAGATATTTAATCAAGATAAGATTGTAAAAAATGATGTTGAAAAAACCTATACATTTATTCTCCCTAAAGATATGATGTTTTGCATCATTCAAGCAATAGAAGCATATTATAAGTTTTTTTTAGCAGAGAAAGTCAAAAACGCAATGATTATAGAATCTAGTCTCTGGCCAGTGGAAGAACAAGCAAAGCAGGAAAAAGAAAACGAAACATCATTGAAGAGGGCAGCGGATGAACCGGATATAGAGAAGATTAGCGATATAACACAGAAAAGCGAGAAACCCACATCACTTGGGATCAAAAAACCAGAAATAGCCGGCTCTCCCGGTAGTGATGCTCGTAAGCCTACTAAAACTGCTCAGAAAATCCATGCGGAAAGTGACTCCGAAAGTGATTTGGATAGCGATGAAGAGGAACTGTTAGAGGAAGATAACCCAATACAAGAAGTCAGAGAATCTGGACTTTTAAGCCAAATCACGAGAATACCGGAAAGATCTACAAAGTTCCTTGAAGGCTTGAATCTCTCTTATTTGCCAGATCCACGAAAACTTACTTTTAAAGATGAAATTTCCTATCAACCAAGACTTCCGATCAGAAAGGGAGGACAGGAAGGCTTCTATACGGGCACAGTGGATCGTAAAATGCAGCGTGAAGGATTTGGCCAATACAAAACGCAAGATGGCACATTTGATTTTAGAGGATCTTGGCATGAGGATACACCTCAAGGAGCAGGGAAATTAAGCGAAGAAGGTAGCGTTTTTTATGGTGAATTCGAAAAAGAAATATTGAGGGAAGGTTTTGGCAAGCAAATCATAAAAAATGCCCCAGGATTTAGGAATTATGAATATAGCGGAGCATTTAAGAATGGTAAGTTCCAGGATCTTGGGAAATTGATATTTCGTATGGAGGATTCTGGAGAGCTGCTTATCATTGCAGATTGGCAGGAAGGCTTCATAAAAACCCTATACAAAAATGATGTTCAGTCAAGATATGACACTGAATATCAAGAATTTTGTGAGGTTCTGCATTCCATGTTTCTTATGGAAAAATTGGATCCTGAGGCAAGGCGGCAACAACAGAAGCATTATGGAATCATGATTGAGATATTGAAACAGAGAGTTTCCGCAAGAAAAATATTGGATGCAATTGTTAAGGCTAACGGTCTTCCTAGTTCATTAAAAGCCGTGGCCAATCGATTACTTAAGTTAGATAATGCTTTCGAGGAACTAACAAAATACGCAGCAAAGTTGCGAACAGCTAACTTTTCAAAAAAGACGGAATATGATAAATGCATTCATGATTTTTGTAGCAAAGGATTATTAAATTATTCGATAAGGCTCTGGTTGCCAGGTGAAGTCGCATCGAGCACTGGATTTGTCAACTTAAGGTCTATTTTTGAAAAAACAGTTCCAACACAATTACAGACTATATTAATGAATAGAACAAGTAACTTGAATTTTGAGCTATATCAATTCTTGGAAAAAAGTTTGTGGATAGATCCCGCTATCATTGATTTGTTTCATAAACTCGTTAAACTTTGCAATGAACGCCTTCACAAAATCAAATCAGACAATAAGAAAGATTTTTTAGACAAACAAACCAAAGTTCTACAAGAATTATGGGAACAGTACTATGCAACGCTAACAGAGCCAATGCAACAACTTTTAGATCAAGAAAGAATAGATATGTATTGTGGCTGCTATATCATGTCGTTAAGGCAAAATATTATATCAGCAAAAAACAAATTAGGAAATGAAATAAAAACAATTATTCAAGAGGAAAATAATTTTGTGTTGAGTAACCTGCAACCTTGGATAAAATTTTCGAGCACGGACAAGCAGAATGCCTTAAACGTGCATTTTAATAAAGAAATTAAAGTTGATGCCAAGTCAAGGAATATTTTTCAACTTTTACTTGTAAAAACTTTAAAAAAAATTGAAACATTGATTTCAGGATACAATGCAGGAGATGAAGCAGGAAGAGAGGCAAGGACAAAAGTAGGTGAAGGTGCAGAAGCCGGAACAGCAATTGAAATAGGAACAGGAAAGGAAAAAGAAGTTGTAGGAGATATATTGAAATTTTTTATCAAATACTACGAATCCGATATTTTCTTGAAAAGAAACACCATGAACTATGAAACAGCATTCAATGATTTTAATAAATTAATGAAATATATTGTTCAACTTGCAAAAGCAAAAAAGAAGACTCACGTATTGTATAATCATGGCATAAAAATAATGAAACAGTTTATTAATAAAGGAGAGAAGCTCTCGGAGCTAGTGGATCTATTACTGGGTTTAAATCATAGCTACTTTAAGCTAGTAAAAAAGCTTTTTCTCGCATTTAAAACTAAGGACAAATTATTGGCTTTTGAAACTGTCAAAACTTTAAGGCAAAATATCTATGGATTGCTGAATGATGGCTCGATAGATGACAAACTCGAACAAAACACTGACCTATTTAAGATTGAGATTGATTTAATCCATTCGGTGAGCGATTATCTAAGTTTACTAAACCGCCTCGAATACGAATGGTATGTGCATAAAGATGATATCATTGAATTGTCAAATGATGCACTCAAACTTGAATTTGCCGCTTTATTTATCACTTTAGATAAAAGCACAAAATACTCTGAGGATTATAAAAAAATCAAAAATGAATCATTTGGTGCAGCGATCAAATTTCTTAAAGAAGGAGCAAAGCAGAAACACTATATCCTAGAGGTAGCGGCTTCTTTAATGAAGCTTGTTAAAGAAGGTCCTCAAATTAGAGACATTCCTCAAGTTGAATTACGGAGAGCCAAAGCAGAACTATTAGAAAAAATATGTGAATCTTTCGTATATTTTAACAATCCATTGACATATTCTGATCCCAATCAATATGTTTTGGATACCGAAAAAACTTTCCTACACATAGTGCAAAACAATGATTCAATCCAGAGGTTTAGAAATAAATTAAAAAGAATTACTCTTTACTTACAGTTTAGAAAAATCAACGAGCTGACAGTTGAAAATGCTTTGGATATGTTTAAAAAATCTCAAGCAAGTAATGGAGAACCAGAATTAACTGAAAGAGAGATAGCTGCTTTGAAAAAAGCATATGATGAATATGAAAAACTGTTTAAACAATATATTGAAGGTGTTCTCACCAAAGAAAAAGAAGCGTATACTGTTAAAAAAATCGTAGATGAAACCCGTAACATTGCCAATCAATGGTCAAGCAGGTATAAGACATTAAAAGAACAAGCAAAAGTTAAAGATAAATTGCTTTGCGGCAAAATTAACCAAGAACTGATTCCACAAATCATAGCTGGTTTAGCATCGGTACTATCTCTTAGGGCATCCGGAAGTGTCGATGACTCTGTGGTAGGGCAATATACCGTTATCAAAGATTATGAAAAAAGTTATTTATTGAAGCCAAATTGTATTCAGATACTGGGGATCTTTCGGTTGCTTGGTGTTGATATGGAATATCCTCTGATAAAAGTTGAAAAACCTGTTCCTTTAGTAGCAGAGCCGGTAAAAGAAGTGTCAAAACCAGAAAAATCGCCCGCAGATGCAAATGTTATTAGAAAATTGACAGAGGAATCTACAGCTAAGAAACCAGAATCAGAACCAGAATCTGAGTATAGAGAGGATCCTAAGGAACTTCCAAATCATTTAGCGCGAATTTTAACAGGACAAGGAAAGTCTTGGGCTACTGAACTCCTTGCAGGTTTCTTTCAATTGGTAGGGTATCGGATAACAGTGGCTTGTTATAGTGATTACTTATCGAAAAGGGATGAAAAAGATTTTATAAATCACTTAGCACCTTTTGGTTGGAGTGGTAATTATCATGTTGGATTTGATAAAATTCAACATTCAACCTTTGTCAAGATGTGTTGGTCACTGGTCGAAGGACCTCAGGGTGATCGACTCGCTAATCTAAGAAGAATTATTGAGGGAGAAGCTTTCGTTGGCTTTGGAGGCATTTCTAACTTAAGCGAAGAACAAATATTGATAGTTGATGAAGTCGATGTGTTTTTTAATGAAAACTTTGGCAGTAGATTGAATCCAGTGTTGCAAGTGAATTCCAAAGCCATACAAGAAGTACAGCAATTTATTTGGATTAAGATATCATTAGGTATGAAGGATAGGGGAGGATTGTTAACTGACGTATTAAATAAATTGGAAGTGCTTGAGAAACAAGATGCAATATTAAAAAATTTAAAAAATACCGATTTATTAAAAAATAGCTTGGAGACAATGATAGCAGATGCATTAACAATATCAGACTTAAAAAATCTTTCTGACGACAAGAGATTCGTGATAGAGGAGCACACCATTAGAGTGAATGCAGAAATGGCCAGACCTGACACCATGTGGAATTATATCAACAGCTTTTTTTATTTAAGATTCATGTATGAAAATAATAAAACATTTGATGGAATACTATTAGATAGTCAAAAATATGGATATTTTTTATTATATTGTGGTGGGGTGTCCTATGCTGAACTGCCCAGACAATTCATAGGTATCTTCGGAATGTCTGGAAGTCTGCCGATTTTCCAAGAAGAAAATGCTATGCTCGAAATGTATAATATACGCAAAAGATCTTATTATCCCTCCTTCTTTGGCGCAGTCAATTTAAACTATGATAAAATCAGAGATTTTGTCATCCGAGACACTAAAGAAACATGGTTTAAGGAAATTGTGGATCGAATTAGAAAGGTGAATAGTGATCGGGCTGTTTTAGTGTTTTTTAATGATGATCAGCTGTTAGAGGAATTCTACAGGCTTTATAGTGGCAATTTACCGAACTCACCAAGCTACATCACAAAAAATTATTTTGTTGATGACGACATTGCTTCTCGGAGGAGCTATCAAATGGGAGATATAGACAAGCTAACCAGGATTAAAAAAGGGCAGATAATACTGCTAACCAGTGAATTTGGCAGGGGAATCGATTATAAGCCTGATTTAGAGGTCCTTTCTAAAGGAGGTGTTCATATCATTCAAACCTATTTCTCTGCAGACATAAAAGAGGAAACACAAATTAAAGGGCGGACAGCAAGAAAAGATGATCATGGCAGCTACGAATTGGTGTTGATGTTAGATACTTTAAAAACTGAATTTGCATCTAATATAGATTTGACTGCCACCTATGATAGCTTGAATAAAATTAGAGAAGATCAGTATAAGATCGCATGCAAAAATAAATTAACTCTTGCAAAAGATGCACAACTACTCTCTCTTCATGAGCGTACCATGAAATTTTTATATGATGCGGCAAGTTGCAGCACTGAAGAAGATCGGATGTCTTTTATCAAGAGCATTCCGGGCAGGAAATTATTTTAAGGGAATTTCACATGATGCGACAAGATTTAGTAAAATCAGATTTTAATAAAGATTTAGCAAAAATTGGAGAACAAGCCAAAAATTTCGCAGAAGAGTTCCATGAAAAATGCAAAATTTTTAGAATTAAACTCCAAGAAGGAAGAGTTTATGCCTATCACAATGAATTGGCAAAACTCTACTATGATTTTGCAGTCACATTTTACAAGTATTATTATACTAACCCTCTGTCTGACAATAAGACTTTTGATAATCTCTTAAGTGTCAAAAAGTATTTGCAAATGGTTAGGAAATGCTTTGAATTAGCGAAAGATCAGGATGACTCTGATTCTCGTTCTGAAAATGCTTTGATAATCAAAACAGCCGGGGAGTTTATACTGCCCATTAAAAAACACTATGACGAATTAAAGGGACAAAAAAGACATTTGGTAAATAGTTTAAGATTAACAATTTTTAAAATATTGAAAAATAATAGTTTGGTTGAAAAGGAAGCTGCTCTTAAGAGCGAGTCTTGGTCAGTATCGGGTGTGATATCCAGTATGAAAGGTATAATCAGTGGAAAAAAACAACAAAAAGGGCAAAGAATCAAAAAACTCTATGAATTATGGCAACTATTAATGCAAATTTTTGAGAAAAGCCCTAAAGAATCAGAAAGATTCAAACTAAAAAATGCAGCAGCTCTCACTGAAATCAAGAATTTCCTAATAATGCTTATCGAAGTTTCATTGAAAATTAGTTCATACAAGAAAGTTTGCCTTTATATTGAATACCTCAAAATAATAGCAAATGATGATCCTAATATTAAAGAATTCGAGTTGAGAGTCCATTTAATTAAATCTCTGAATAGGCTCGCAAAATTAGAATTATCGTTACTTTACCCCGCTACTGACGATGTGGATGAATTTTGGATTGTAAACCCAGAATCCGAAGCTGAATATCAGTCCAACTTTAAAAAGTGGCAAGATGCAAAGGATACAATGTCCTCAATACTTTACATTAAAAATTTTCAGAGCAAAAGGGTGTGGGAGGCATGGTTGTTGATTCCTGCTATAAGTAAATCAATTTTTAAGACCAGCGTGGTCCCTGATTCTATTTTATATAAATTTTTGGAGCATAAAGACAGTAGACTTTTGGGCAAAAGTTTTACCTCAGAATTATTGGAATTTTCTGCCGAAAAGGGAAGTTTGGTACAAGTGGTGGGCAACCCTTTATGGCATGAGAAAGATAAAATGAGGTTAAAATCAAAAGAAGATAAAGTCCTACAATCATTTTCTGAGCTAAGTCAAATTTATGCAGCTATTAATTATAATCCTTTACGCGATTATTATAAAAATTCCATGCATAATGTAATCATTGCTAGAAATAAATTTAAAAAAGAATTGTTATCAAAGCTTGAATTAACTTACCAGGAACAAGAATCACCGCTTCAAGCTGAGGGTGATGAAAAAATCAAGGCAAAACATGAAGCTCCAGTATTTTTATTTCCTATGCTATCCTGGTGCGGCGCCAGAAAACTAAATGATCCAATAACAGAACAAGAATTTATTACCCAAGTACTTCCGAAGCTCGATCAAGTGCCTGGACTACAAAGAACAATTAATGTGGTTTACGATGTTTGGTGGCATTCTGTTGATACGAACGCTAAAAAAGTGTCCTTCCTCGCAGATTGGCAGAGATTTATACCTGTTTTTAAAAAGAAACGGCCCTATCAAAGAAAGCAACTTTTACTTTATATTGAGAGTGCTAAAAAATGGTATTTGTATGGAGAATTGAGTGATGGGAGGATATCAGAGGGATACTTAGATGAAAAAGAAGAACTTCTTGGCTTAAGAGATATTTTAGAGGGTGTGGTGCCTCTTGATTTGAAAAAAAACGAAAATCAAAAAAATGAAAAAGAATTTTTGATTTTAAAATTTTTAAAAGCGTTGGATTCGAATACTGAGGAAGTTTCCTTAAGTGAAGAAACAGAAATTATTAAAGCCATGTCAAAAGAAGACTATCAAGATTATCTAACCTCTAAAAATCCAATTGTCGTCTATGATTTGAGTAAGTATGAAGAGAACAAACTGCTAAGAGATAGGATTAAGCATGCAAATAAAAATTTTAGCTGTATCGTTCGTCTGTCAGATTTATATTACGTAACATTATTCTTTGCATTTGATGAAAAATTACCAGACAAAGAAGCGAATACCACAAGATATATTTATGTCATGGATTCGCATCACGATAAACTAAAATACGAAAAAGTCGATTGGTTTTCTGGGATTGTTAATGAGTATCAGCTTACATTAAATATTATCGAAGTACCAAAGCAAAAATTATTCTCAAATGACAGCTTTATACATAGCTATTTTTCTGCCTTTTTGTTAACTTGGGCCTATGAGCACGGGCATTTTAGTTTTGTAAAAGAAAATTTTTATCGATTGAATCTCACCTCAAGTGAAAATCTTGAAAAAATAAAAATGTGGTGGATTGGTGAAAGCTATAATAAGAGCGATAAGCAACAGTCAGATGAGGTTCCTGCTGAAATAAAACCGCATCTTGAAAACTTGAATAATTATTTTGGAAGTTTAGTTAAGAGCAGTTTGTCACAGGTGAACCTTTCTGATATAAAAAAATATGCAGAAGAACTGTCTAAAACATTAAGAAAAGTTTCAAAATATGAAGATCTGGAAAAGATCATTCAAGAAAAGTTAAAAGAAAACAATAGCGAAAAAGCCAAGGTTTTTAGCCAAGAAATATATACGAGCATCCAAGCTTTGCGCGAGTATTCAAAAAAATGTGCTCTGTACAAACAAAAACCCTTTAGCATGAGAAGAGTAACAGGACAATTGAATATAGTTATTGAAACACAGCTTGTAAACACGATAGCTCTGAGAACAGCTGCTGCTAAATTGCTGACTGAATTCGATGAATTAATACACAATATCATTGTTGACAAATTATTGGAAAATAAGGGGAATGTTGACAAATATGAGTTTCAGTGGATAAGTGGTTTGAATGCACTGTTACATAAAACGTGTGAAAAGGTTGTTGTCGGCGCTTCAGAGGAATATGGTGATTTTGTCCATTATAAGAATTTTTTGCAGCTATTTATCAGTTATATTTATAAAACTGGTGATTTTAAAAATAAAAATGAAATTGTGAAATTGATTCAACAGTTAGAAAATACCTTAAATAAAGAATCGCTTATTCACGAAACTAAGCTTAGTTTAATGAATATTAAGGCAATGCTGAATCGTTTTGTGGATGTTGGAGAAGGTTTGGCATCATTTCATCATTACTATGTATTAATCATTCGGCATTGTTATGATACTTTAGAATTGGCTGAAGCCCATCAAATCAGCAAATCTAATATTTTTGACAGAATCGTTCATAAACCAGACTCTTTTGAAGATATCGAACGGTGTATCGAAACTTTGAAGACAAAGGCTTATACATTGTCTCGTGAAAATACGGTGAGAGGGGTGCTACCGGCTCTTGAAAAAAAATCAGCTGAACTTGCATTATCAAAAGCTATTGCCGCTTTTAAAAGTTGTATAGCTGCTAAAGATGCCTATGCCGTTCACTATCTAAGTGCCTACCTCCGAAATGCTATATTTAGTAAACTTGATCTTTATATGAAAAGCATGGCGCAATTTCGCTATCAATCACTGTCGGCGATAGAACAATTTTCGAAAGTTTTGCATCATGTTTTGACAGCTTCAACAAAACTGATCATAGAAAATGCATTAAAAAAGGGAGTAAAACACGAAAAATATGCAGTTTCAGCTTTTGATTGTTTGAATAAATCTTTACAAAAACATGGAAAAATTGATTACCAGATAAGAATTGAAGCAATAAATACTTTAGTTACTTACTTTAAAGATCTGAAAATTTTACCGGAATCATTACTGAAAAAATTATCTGAGCAGCTGCAAAATACCAGTCATAGTCATTTTGTCTATCTTGAAGCTAAACTCAATGAGCTTCACTCTATGCTCCAGAGATTCGCATTTGTTGAAAATCAATTGGAAGTTTTTTTTGATTGCTTTTGGAAAGCTTTGCATAGACGTTATGATCACTTAGCTCATGAAATAGTTTTTTCAGAAAGTGGCATGATAAAAAAGGAAATTTTAAGTTGTGTAAGACCAGGAAAAGACTTTTCTGATATCAAAAATATTTCCCAAACCCTCAATGATGATGAATTAGTACAAATTATAAAACAGTTTGATGAATTTTTTAAAAGACATAGGGATGAAAAGGGCGGAGCTGAAATAAGTGAATCTTTGCGGTATTTTTTCACTGAAGTAACATTGGCTTACAGCAATAGCTTGCTCTCTTTTAGGCACAATGCGATGATATCTTTGACAAATTTTATGAGAGCCGCTCAGCTAGATTTATCATCCTATGCTGCTATCAAAGATGATGGCTTGCGCAAAATTCTAGAAAATCAATTGACTAGTTTGAAAAGATTTATTCCTTATCAGGACAGTTATTATGGTCATTGTCATGCAATGTACAAGGAATTCATACAAAAAATAGTAAAAGAAATTCAACACTTATTTCCTGAGTCAAGAAATATTTTGTCACAGTTAGAAAGGGTATTCAATGAAGCCAAACATACGTTACGTCCATTATTTCCTGAAATATTCAATAATTTGGTAAATTTATTAGATAATTATGTGAATTATATACAAATAATTGTCGAAGAACAAAGTGGACGCACTCTCTATCAAATACAAATAACGGCTGCAGCTTTAAGTGATGTCATAAAATTATTGAAACATAAACATCAGAATTGCTTTTCACCGAACAACGAGATACGAATCCTCTCTGCTGTCGTTCTATACCTTGATGTTAATTTAGACGAAACTGTATATTCTGGCGTGTCATTTTCATTAACTGGCCCTAGAGTCGAATTACCGAGTGGTAAGCCCAAATTTATAGTTGATATTAGCGGACGAGATGCAGAAGACATATGGAAGGACAAACCGGCCCCGAGTGCCAGTGGAACTGATCAAAACCACAATGGCCGCCCTGGTGAAGCTGGTAACAGTGGAGCAAGGGGAACCAGCGCTGGTCATCTGTACATCGAAGCATCAAAACTACCAGAATTGGAAGTCACTGCAAATGGTGGAAACGGTGGTACTGGGCAGGCAGGTGGAAATGGCTCAGATGGTTTACCTGGTACTGATGGAGAGTCAGCGGACAGTGGCAAGTTTGAACAACAGTGTAAAGATCGCTGGGGAGATTCCGTTGCTGGAGAATCGCATCGTGCCTATTTGTTGGGCACTAGGGGTCAGCCAGGGGGTGATGGAGGTGACAGCGGTGCACCAGGAACAGGAGGCAATGAAGGCTCGAAGGGAAAAGTTGTGTTACGCGACCAAAGCAATCCTGAAGCTATAAGCGCATTCACTGCTAAAGAGGGTAATCCTGGTGCTGATGGTGCACTCGGAAAGCCGGGGCAGGCAGGTAAAAATGGCAAAGATGGGAGAGATTGCCAAGTAGTAAGTAATAGTCGTGGCGGATGGGTAAGTTATTTGTCAACTGGACTTTTTAGTATTATCGGATTTCTTGTCACTAAATATATTATCTATCCTAGACAGTATCACATGAATACCGGATACATCCATTTTCCTAACAAGTTGCAGGTCGCAAAATATGGATATGAGTATCACCATGATGAGGGGGTAAAAGAAAGCCATTTTAGTTATTGGCCAATGTATTCGGAGCAATCAGTTGAAGCAGCGCGAGAACGCGATAAAGAAAATAGACGAGGTAGAGAAAGACGAGCGCAACACAAAAACCGGCAGGAAAAACAAGGGATATATCCTATCAATCGTCAGAATGTTTTTCAACAAACTGCTCAGTTTTATGCAAAATTCTGCAACCCTAGAAACAAGAACTCTTATCAGCATTGGCTCGCAGCGTCATTGAATTCATTTTTGGCAAAAATGGCTGCAAACGAAAATCTACCTTACGAGGATTTCGCAGCGAGAAGTGTTGATGAAGAAATTCAACAAATAATGGTATTTAAAGATAAATTTGCTGACATGGTGGCCTTGGAAAATCAGCGTCTACAGGCTGAAAAAATCGATACTGATAATTTAAGCATTGGCGTGCAATTTAGGGCAGAAGCAGTTCTAGCAGAATATGATGCATTTCAAGTCGAATCGCAAGCTGCAATGCAAATGTTGCAGGCAGAGATACAATCAGTCAATGTAGCAACTTTAAGAAGTGGGCTGCAAAGACACTTATTAAGTGAGGAAATAACCAGAAGCTTCAATGAAAAACGAGTCAATGCAGAACTTGCAGCATCACAAAATCGACTGAATGTCCTGGTTGAAATGACGCGGCAAGACCACAGTAAATTTTCGCATGATTATATTAGGATGGATAGAAATTACAGATTGCAAGATAAAGCCTGGCTAAAATTTGAGCTAACACTTAGGCCTTTTTCAACTACTGCAGTTAGTCAATTCAATGAGCAACCGAATGAAAGAAATTTAATAAGTATTGGAGATGTTCTCATATCTGATATTCTTTCACGAAAGTTTGATTCGACAGAATTAAGTGCCCTGTCAAAATTTATAGAATGTTTTCTGTTTAATTTTAGAATTTGTGATTTTGATCAAGAAAGAAATGCAATTTGGCCTTTACAATTATTATACAACTGGATTAATGAAGAGCGTCCCTTAAAATCATTGAATAGTTGGCTTAATGATTTATACACCTTGAAACAAACAACTTTAGCCCCCAATCTTGACAAAAATATCACGTTTTTTATCCAGGATTTATTAAAAGAAAAAAATAGATACTATTGGTTGAAATGGATTTATAAAACAATTGCTTGTATAGATTTTACCATTGAGAAAGATCATCAGGAAGGCGTGAAAAACAGAGAATATTACCTTGATCTCATTCAAAATTTAAAATCTGCGGACATCGATGAGCTTGAAGTAGTTATATCAGAGTTGAGTGACAACTCGGATATTCTACGAGATTTTTCAGGAATCTTTGAGCCAAGTGAAAAATTTTACAAAGCGACTGCTATCTTTGCTGATAAGACCAACAAAGAAACTTTGGTGAGTATTTTTCGTGAGTTCGTAAAGACAATGGAGCTTGAAAAAAAGAGCTGTTTTTGGAATACTGTTGCTGACGGTAAAAAGCTCAGATCACTTGCACTCTTTTTCGAAACATATATTCATAATCTAAGTTTGATGCAGTTATCTAAAAATGAGTTTATAAGCTTGACATTCGATATTAATCAACTTATTGGGCAACTCGATCAGTATCCGCAAAGTGGTTTGCATTATCTGATCTATGATTTATCGAAAGCATTCACGCAATTAAAAGAAATACAATTAGGAAGCTCTTTTACAAAAGACAAAAAGTTAGCAGAGCGCGCGGCTAGGATTGGATCACAGAATATTGAGGATAGGATTGCAGCATTTCATACCAGTTTAAACAAAGATTTAGCTGTAGAGCTACTGAGTAGCTTGGCTGCATTAAGCAGTTTTAAAAATTTTAAATCCAAGATTAACAAAGCCAGCATTGAATTTTTAAAATGGATAATAGAAAATATTAATGAATTTGATGAAGAGTCTATCGCAAAGATATTGGTAGAGTCAAAGGCTCTCACAACTATAAATTTAACAGGAATTAATATTCAGGAATTCGTGGCGGCCAGCCAATATTTATATTTGATGGCTGATTATAAAAAAACCTTGGTGCAATCCAGAAAAGAAATTGAAAGTTTGGAGAACGAAGGTAAAATACACCTGGACGAGTATGGTGAATTTAATTCCATCATAAAAAGAATTCAATCGTATTTAAATGATTTTATTAAAATTCAAGATGCGAGTACGATAAAGATACTGCTTATTAATCTCTTCGAATATATGTCCAAGCTAAATAAGTTCAAGATCCAAGAAGCATTAGTTTGTACTGAAATTAGTAAAGTAAACGACACTATTTTAATTCTCACAGACATCCTTGATAACTTGTCGAATAAAGAGCTCTCAGACAAGATAGTTGCCGAGATAGAAGCCTGTAAAAAAGAGATTTCACAAGGGTTAGATGATAAGCAAAGAGAGCTAATTTTAAAGGATATTAAGCAAGAAGACAGGGATGCGGCTTTAAAGAGCCTTGCATCAAACGGCGAATCTCTAAAATTGCTAGCTAAAATTGACATGGCAATTTTGGAGAAATTTAAAGAGAGCATGACTCTGTCGGTTAATAAGCTCAATTTTCTTAAAAATATAATTCATAGAGAAACTTTTCTCTTGGAATTCGAACACGTATTTACAAACATTACAGAATGGAACAGTGTAGATGCTTCATATTTGATTAATCAATTAAAACAATATGGTATTTATACGAAAGATATAAGCTTGATGAACTTCGAGAGCTATTCCGAAAAATTAGTATCTGAAATAAAGCTGCTGCAACAATTGTTCGGAACTTTGAATCTTATTTCAAAAAATATAAAAGAAAATCTTAGTGGATATGAATATAATTTGCTATTGATCAGTTTAAAGCAGTTCTATAAAAATTGTAGTGAAGCAGAAATCGATAGAAGTTATTCCCAAATAATAAAGCCGTTGATGGAAGTTTTCAAATACCAGGAAATATATAAAATTAAAGATTTCAAAAAAACTATAGAAGATCTATCGCTGATTTTGATTGGTAAAACTGATGCTCAAACTGTCGAAAAATTCAGGAAAAATGCCTTCACATCGCTGATACAATCTCATGAATTGTTTAAAAAATATTTTGAGCTAGATTTTAAGTTTGGAACTTCAGATGTTCTTAAGATAATTCTCGAGTTTCTGAACAATGAAATGAATTCAAAATTACCTATTATAAGGGAAATATATATTAATTTTTATAACCTGAGCAAGAAAAAATGTCAGAGTCAAGAGTTTGGTGAAGAAGATTTTCATGTTCTGATAAGTTTGTTCAATATTATCAGTCTTGTGAATACTAATAGTTTAAGTCTAAATGCTGAAAATCCTGAGCTTAAGATTCAATTATTATTGTTGCAAAAACTTTTAGAAAGAGCAGAAACAAAGCAATTTGGCAATACAGCATTTATTGATTTTTTGAAATCGTTATTCATCATAATGTCCAAACATCCATTAGAAAATCAAGAAGAAGGCTTTAGTATTTCTATAGAGGCAATGGAAACCTTAGATGCTTATCTTAAAACAATCAGTCTTGTAAGGGGTGAAGAATTACAATTGCTCAAATCATTTGAAAAAAGCATTAAGCTTACATTTATTAAAAATCATATTACAGAACTTTTCATAAAGAAACCTAATGCATCGTGGCTAGGAATATTTGATCAGGTTTCAGCGGATATCCTAGAAAAACAGGAAACGATATCGGAAACTCTATATGCAGTCATCCTGAAAAAAGAGGTAGAAGAGACAAAAGAAGCGTTTCTGCTTGAAAATGTGATAGCAAAATTTGTTCAAGGATTGCAGAAGAGTAGAATTGATAAGCTCATGGATTTAATAACTTCAGGGAAAAAAGAAGAATCTGAGCTACGCAAAAAAATATTGGATGCTTTGAAAAATATTCCCGGGATTATTGGTTTTGAGATTGAAAATCCGGAAAAATACAATGCAACTGACGCAGAGCTCTTTAGTTGTTTATTAGAAGTCCTGATCCGCAAGCTTACAATCGATTCAGGACTTAATCAATCTATGGATGATTTTGCAAATATTCTGCTAATACTGGCCTGTTTTGGGAATCTCCGTGTTCCCATGGGTGTTATATCAATGAGAGGCCAAAAGGAATGGCTCAAAATATTGCTTGTGGAACATATTGTTGAAAAGTATAATTTGCTGTTTTCTGATTCCAGCTCGCATCACATCTATCAAATGCTTGCCAAAATGAATTCGCAATTGTTAATGCTTTTCAATAATATTTTGGTGTCTGAACACAGAGATCAGATCATTGAAGCAAATGAGCTTGGTGCAAGCAAGACTGCAGCTTCACCCTATCAAAAGATATCCAAAGAACAAATTGACTGTATTGTAAATTTTATGAGTACAATACAAGTCGATAAAGATATATTAGATCGACTTGCTGGAACCTCTTTGCTGGTTTGGGATACGGTCTTATATGAAATTAATTTTGTTCAAAGCTACAACAAAGCACTTATCAATCACTATGGAAGGTTTGATTTCGCAGAAAGTGAGAAAATACTCCTGATTTTAAACCAAATTCGAGTCAAGGAAGGCACCAACAATTCAGAAACATTCATGAATTTCTTTTCTTCAAGCATTCAATCAATCTTATCACAGAAAGCTTTGAACTTCACACCGTTTTTAATCGTCGTTACTGCGATTTACAATCAGGAGATCACCTTCACAGATGCCTGCAGCATCATTAAGGAGAATTGCAGTAACTGGAAGAAAAAAACTGTAGAATATCGCAAATCTCGCTATGAGGAGGGGAGAGCTGCTAAAGACAGAACAGCAACAGAGCTGGTTGCAGAAATCGTCAGAGAACACGGGAAGCAATTTAATGCAATATCCATACCTGTGCTTGAAGAAGTCGGAAAAAAAGCAATGGAGTGTCGTGCAATTGCTGAAGGTTATAGAACTAAGGGAAATAATAAATTTGTGCTAGAGGGTGATGAAAAATCTTTTATAGCACGTAGAATACAAGAGGTATTCGATTGTAAAAAGTATCAAGAGGATCCTGAAAAATATCTGCGCGGGCATTTGACTGAAGTCGTACCTGTTATTCTCTATGCATGGTGGGTGTCTAATGAGCCGCAATTTCCAAAACATACCCAAGTTCTAGCTTTTTTGCTCAGTATTTACTGTGAAAATGAGGGGCTTTTTGAGCAGGTCAGCACTGGTGAAGGTAAAACTCTTATTGTGGGATTAGTAGCAGCTTTTAAAGCACTTTGCGGCTATGCGGTCGATATTGTTTCCAGTAACAGAGATTTAGCAATTGAGGGTGAGCACAAATGTCGGACTTTCCTTGAGCTCCTAAAGTGCAGCAGCGGCCATATTTGTAGTGAAGATCAAGAAGTCAACCGAAAAGCCTATGAAAATACGATTGTCTATGGTGATGTTGGATATTTTCAAAGAGATATTTTGGAGCAAGAATGCAATGGAAGAAGAGCGTTTGGCGATCGGTACAAGGATAAAAAGAAATGTTTAATACTAGATGAGGTAGACAGCCTTGGTCTCGATAAAGCGAGGCATGTACTTTATCTTTCACACGAAATTGAATCCTTAAAATATATTGAAAGCGTATTTATCAACATATGGACCGCAGTACTTAAAGCTGATCTTAAAGAAGCTGAAGACATTTCAAAGCATGTGAAAGATGTCTCTGATTTTATGATTGGACGTGTCAAATCCAAAGATATCAAAGTTCCGAAATACATGCATAATTATATTTTTTATAAAATGAGTCGCTGGGTAGACAGCGCCTTCCAGGCAAGAATAATGCAGGAGGATGATCAATTTGTCTTTGATATCCCCAAAACTGAAGGCGAAGAAAAAGCTAAAAAGAGATCCATTATTATTCTTGATAAGGCCACCGGCATTGAGCAATACTCTACTCGTTGGAGCGATGGGCTGGCTCAATTTATGGAATTAAAATTCCGCCGCAAGATTTCTATCGAGAGCCTAAAAGCAGTTTATATCTCAAATAAAGCATTTTTTCAAAGATATACAACTAATCTTATCGGTTTGACCGGCACTTTGGGCTCTCCTACTTCGCAAAGATTTTTAGCAGGCGTCTATGGCGTTAAATTTGTAACGCTGCCCACCTCTAAAGTAAAAAGATTGCGCCCCTTGCCTGGTATCGTTGCAGAGGATTTTACGAATTGGCTAGATCGCATCACTGCCTCCGCAATAGAAATTTCAGAAGTACGTCCTGTTGAAATAATTTGTGAGAATATTGAAAGAGCCAGCAGCGTAGAAAAAGCGCTTCAGAGTAAAGGCGTATCACCTCAATCTATTGTAAGATACGTGCGGGATGGTGACGACGTCGAAAAGAGATTTAGCCACAGGCCAGCAACGCGTGGTGATATTATCATAACGACAAATAAGGGAGGAAGAGGCACGGATATTACTGTTGATGATGAAGTAGACATTGTTGGAGGCCTCCATGTTATCTTAGGCTATCTGCCAGAAAATGATAGGATAGAAGATCAAGCTGTTGGCAGAACTGCCCGAAATGGCAGGCAGGGGACCTTTCAACTTATATTGCAAGTTGAGACAAAAGCTTATGATGAACTCTGTAAAACCCAAGGATTGCCATTTAAAGATCTTGCTGAACTCATCATCATCAAAGAAAAAGCGCTGCGTGATGAGCGAGAAAAATTAAGGCTTAAGGAACTACAACAAAAATATATTTTGCAGCTTGAGGTTGAAGAAGAATTGTTTGCCAAGTTTAATCAATTTAAAAATAATATTATAGGCAATATATTGCAAAAAAAATTATCAGGTATCGATCAAAAACTAAAGGACAAGGTAATTGCAAGCATCTATGGCGTTCTAAAGGATCATTGGGCTTTTTGGTTAGACAGGAAAAAAGAAAAAATCAGCAAAGTGGAGCATGCAGATGACAAAGAAGCCCTGATTGCGAAATTTCAAAAAAATCTCAACAAAAAATTTAAGCTCTTTGAAAAATTAAGTTTGCATGTTTTACTGAATGAATTAATCAGAAAACCAGAAGAAGCAGTGCAGTTAGGTATTGCGCATCTTTATGTTGATCGCTCACAAGACAAATCAAAAGAACATAGCAAAGATCAGATTACCTGTGCGAAACAATGTTTTGAACGTGCTGTTGAACTTAAGGAAAATTCAGGTTTTGCCTACATAGGACTCGCATTTTGCATTATTAAGTTGAATGAAAATGGTGATGCCAGAACAAAGAAAGAAGCGAGAAGGGTCTTAAAAGAGGCTATCAAAGTATTAGAAGCCCAGAAAGTTGTATTGATGGCAAATCTTAAAATAGCTGATGTGCTTGCAAGCATTGCCAGCCCAGAGGTATTGAAAAAGCTTTCAAGCAGCGAAAATTATTATCAAGATCAAGTTCAAGGAAAATTAGAGGTTATTGGGCTTCATTTGCATTATCTCAAGCAAGCTGCTGGCGAATATCTAGAACCCTTTGACTTTACCAGCGGAAACGGCGATGAAGCAGCACGCAACAAATCTCGAGCAATTTATGATACTTTGGTGGATGCCGGATTCATTCATGGTGATGTGCTTAGAAAAAAATATAAGGGGGCAGGATTAAGTCAGGCTCAGCAAATGATTCGGGAAATGATCGACCCTGTAATCGCTGAACCTCTCATTGAGTTACTTTCTAAAAAGAGTAATGATGTTTTTAAACCTGAAAGCTTTGAAGATATTGTGAATTGCAATGAAGATCTCTGGCAAAGTCTAAATTTACCCGCGGGGAAAATAGAAACTGTATATGTTCTAGACCGAAAGCGCTTAGAAAAAGAACTCGAATCTCGATTTGAAAAAGATTGGCAAGAGATCGAAATGCTTATCAATCCTAATGCTGTAGATATAGCTGTTTTTAACAAAAGTGCACCACTTCTGGAATTGAAATCCCATTTACTAGACAAAAAGCTAATGGTACAAACTAGACGTGTTAAACTTGAGGATATGAAGGCACAGTTCTTGTCGGCAAAGTTCAATTTCGATGGCAAATATGCTAGATACCGTGATATCACATTCAACAATGGGGGGCGCGAAACCAAAGGCATCCAAAGCTTTATCAAAGAAGTTATTGCATTAAAATCTCAGGAATTGCAGAAAAAACCAGATCATGAAGGGGCGCTCTACATCTACCAAGATGAGTTGCCTTTTGGCAGCAAACAAGAAGAAGCAGCAAAAATTTTAATATTTTTAAAGGAAAACAATATACTAAAATCAGGAGGACTTTGTAAACAGTACAAGTCAGGCGGCATCAAAATAGATTTAAAACATAATATAGACCTAAAAAGTGATATAAATGAAGCGCTAGATCATGCTCTAAAAAATTCTCAATTTAAAAGTGATAAGGAATTTATTAAAAATAAATTGTTAGCTGCGCAAGGAGATATTCGTTCTTACAAAGATGGCATTAACGCTAGTTTAAAATTATTCACAGAACTTGAAGATCAACACAATTTCCCGGATGAATTACCATTTTTCATCGGGCTTGGCTTGGACAAGTTCTTGATTGTTGAGGAGGACAAATCCTGGTGGGATTGGGGGGCCTTTGCGGTGTTTTTAATAGGTGTTGCTCAAATTATTTTAGGTGCAATTTTGTGTGTGTTTGGTGCTGCAAATATTGGCAATGCTTTGATAAGCGAAGGGATCAACGACATGGTCTATGCTACCATGGCGATGATTTCAGGTAAATTCAGCTGGAAGGATTGGATAGCTCAAAAAATCATTTCTTTTGCCCTGTCAATTCTGACGGCCGGGATAGCAACCCTCGCAAACATTGGAAAGACTGCAGCAAAAGTGGGCTCCCTATCTACCATGGCGTTAGTTGGGAAGATATTGGTACGCTGCCTGGTGGATGTGGCTGTTTCTGTGCTAAGCAATATATTAACAGAAGCTGCTGTTTCAGAGATTCAAAAGAACATTATTGATAAAATTGTTGGCGAGGTTTTAGATGGCCTCAGCTCAAAAGTGAGCAGCAGCTTGGAAAAAGATTTAGAGGAACTCTGTAAGAGAGAAGCTGACCTTGGTAAATTTGTTACTTTGATCTATGATTTGGCACAAAATATTCAAGCAGCCATCCAAAAAGGGGGCAGCATTGTAGAACAATTTTCGAGCATGCAGTCACAAGTTGGCACAGTGTTACGTTCCGCAATAAATTAAATGATTCGTTTCGACCTAATTTAAGTGAAACAGTCAGCAGTTAAACCTACCTCGCTGACTGTTTTTTCAACAATTAAAATGGATCGACTCCTTCAACCTCCTCGCATCCAAAACTTAAATTACTTTCTTCATCTGATGTCTTGGTATAGCGTCTAAGCTGCGGCATATAGTGATTTTCAAGCGCCAATACAAAATCTTGCAAAAATTCCACAAGTTCATAAGCCGCTTCATCTGTTAGAGTAGGTGGTGTAAATAACATGATAATCTCCCTCATTGGAGTTCCTCTATTGCTGCCTTTAGAACTTCATCTGGAAGATGAGTCAATCCTTTCTTAGCGCCTATTCTCAATGCCCCTTGCAAAATTTTGCTGGCATGTCGCGGCTTTCCTTGTGAAGCCTGCCGCAACATCTCTATACCACTGTCAGAAAGCAATTTTATTTGGCTCCCAGCTTCCTTAAAGGCATAATCAATTAATGCTTGGAATCTCTCTCGTTCTATGATGGGTTTCAGAGTCACTTTTGCAGAAATTCGGCTGTATAACGCACTGTGCACCACCTTACTTAAAACTTGGCTAAGGGAGGGATGTCCTACTAGCCATATTGTCATAATATCCCTGGAATCGAGCGCAAAATTCAGGAACGATGGTAAATCAATAAAAAATTCATGCGGCAAATTCTGGCTTTCGTCAATGATCCAGATTGGCAAAATATTTTTCCCATCATATAGTTCTTGGACCCTATTCTTGATGCTTCTCCACAACACAGCACGGCGTGTTGATGGTTCTAACCCAAGCTCAATAGCAAGGCTACGATATAAATCCACCCGTCCAAAATCCGTTTCTGGCATGTAGATCACTTGATGAGTATGCGGGTTAATGTTTTGTGTTGCTTGGCGTAGCGCTGCGGTTTTACCAACTCCAGGTTCTCCTGTAAAGATACCAATCCCTGGATTATTCAATAGCCACTGAAATTTCTCTATGAAGTCACTAAATTGCTGCCCGTCATCCCAGAAATTCTTAACTGCTTTTCCGATTGGAGTGTGGGTTAAACCAAAGTGTTTATTACTCATCTTCATCTCCTATTACATGTACTCTTAAAGAATTTGTATAATTTTCTAATGCGAGTTCAACCATATTAAATGCTTTTTTGTTCTCCAGCAGTTCCTGTTGCTTTTGGGGTCTTATCCTTCGTCTGTCGAGATTCGCAATAGGATCTAGTTTAGTGACTGCCCCTAAAAATTCCCCTGACTGGGACTCCACACGGATGGCTTCTTTTCGATGCGGATCAGTCACAAGAAACACTGTTCTGCCTGAAAGTTCATAAGGAACCTCAAACATATTTCCTTCAAAGCTAACAGTGCTATCTTTTCTGACAGTTCGTTTATGGCGGTGATAAAAAATTTCATCTAATTTGGTAGTAAAAGACCCGAGAGGCCGAACATGAATAATATCTTTCCGCCATCTTTCCATCGGCGTTAATCCCTGAAGAGCGCTATGCACTTGTTGGTGATATTCGCCTTCTATCCATGCCCAGAGACGTTCATTTAAATCTTGCAAATCGCGTAATTGAGAAGTATCTAGTTCATTTAGAAAATCGCTTCTAAATCTTCCGTGCCATTTTTCAAGTTTACCCTTACCCTGCGGGGCATATGGGCGACAATAAATTAGACGGACTTCAAGACGTGCACAAATTTCCTGCAAAGTTCTGGAACGATAAGCCGCCCCGTTGTCCACGACTAACTTCTTAGGTAATCCTCGTTTCAATATCGCTTGCTTCAGAACTCCCTCGATATCAAGTGCTGTCTCAGCGAGACAAAAGGCGCTGTGCGCAATTAGACGCGATGCATCATCCATTAAGGTCACCAAATAAGCTTTCCTAAGCCTTTTGCCAACGGGAACCGATGGACCATGCAAGACATCTCCATACCAGATGTCGCCGCACTTTTCAGCACAGAAGCTGCGATGTTCAATAGTGACTGCAGGTTCTTCAAGGCGTCGGGATAATCCTACGCTTTTTAACAATCGGTAAATGCTCGAGCGCGACAGCTCACCGATGGCTGAAACTCCAGATAACTCTAACACGCGTTTAATACCCGATATTGAGCGCTTTTTATTCTCTGATTTACATTTCAGAATAGCTTCTTGATATTCCTTCTTTAGCTTTGTTTTGCCGCAGTCGCGACGCATCTTAGGAGCCAATGCTTCTATACCGCCCCGCTTCCAATTGTAATACCAATGCTCAATGGCATATTCAGTCACGCGATTCCTATCTGAGCCTGGAATATCATAACTCTTGGCTGCCAGTTCACGAATAATGCGTTTTAGTTCACCTCGCTCCAATTTCTCACGGCTAGCCAACGGTCCCAGCACAGATAACCGAAACAATGCTAAGGGTGGAATTTTGTTCATATTCGCCTCCTGTAACACAAAAAACTAAAGTGTCCCAGAAAAATGGGCTGCAATAACAGTGGCGAAAGTGTGTGTTTATGTTTTAAATCTTCATTTTGACTGTCTCACTTAAATTTAGGTTTAAAATAGCTTGAAATAACTTTAATCATGGGATGACTTCCCCAGCACAATAAATCCAGAACATTGCATCGGATAATGACATTTGTGCTAGACAAGCTTTCCAGAAAATACAGAATGACTCAGCGCTTCTTCCTAGGTCTGGAGCTCTACTCTTCAAATGCAAGGAATGTATCGGAAACATAGTTCGAAGGCGCAGCTCCCAGCGCGCTATTGTGCTTCTGACTGGAGGCGTCTTACTTGCGATGTACCGCAGGGAATGTTCCAAAATATCCAGTGACAATACAAGCTGCTGCACTGACCAGAGGTACCACCTTCTGGGAGAAATGCAATTTGGTAATACTGAACAAGTACGACGACAGTGTTTGCAAAAAAATCTTGGAATCAAGACAGGATTTAGAGAATCTTCGCAGTGATTCTCTCTGTCTGCTTTGCGTTCGCGAAAACCATGGCATCTTAATCCTGCTTTACCGCAGTATCCGCATTTAGAGGGTCGAAAGGGTTTTGACCCATGCTGATAGATAAATTCAACATATTCTACAAGTGAATTAAAGAACCGCGCTATAATTAACATGATTGATCTCTCCTTTTTTTTAATCCACTTATTTTGAGAGGAGGATCTCTGATCTGTTCCTTCAAAATATTTAGAGAGATCAATCACTATTAACAATAGGTGTATATAATAATAAATAAATTTTGTTTCGTGGTATTTTAAGGAATGCTGAATTATAAGATTTAATTTATCGCGAAATGAAACTGCTTCTTCTGCCTAAAATAAATTGATACATAACACACAGCATTAAAGGGTGGATTTAAACAAGTGGTGGATAGTTTAAAAAATTCATCATCTCCATATGTTAAATTTGTGGGTACCGCGGTTAATATATTGGCTATTGTCAACGATGTTTATAATGGCGTTAAGTCAGCGATAGATTTGGTAGATACTGTAAAGTCATTCGTTACCATAATCGAAGATACTATTAATAAAGTTAAGGACACCTTTACTAATCCTGGCAAAGGGGCAACAACTGCATCAGAATTACAGCAGCTTAAAATAAAAATAAGATCTGAAATAAATAAAATTAAAGAATGTATTAAATCTCAAATATCGGAAGTCTTGATAAAAGAATTACGCGCAGCATTACGAAAAATTATTAATGGGGCAATTGGATCGTTTGTCCGCTCTTCGACTGAAGGTTCAATAGGAAGAATGCAGAGCCAATTTAAGGGACAAGATCCTGTTGCGATAGCGAGAATGGAAGCTGCAATTCAACATGCAGAATCTCATACTAAACGAGTTATGGAGTTATCACAAGGTACAACGGACCCCAATAAGCTTGCAGAGCGTTTGAGAAAGGAAAATTTAAAGAATGCTGTCGGTGTTCTTAAAACCACTCCTTTCATAGAACGGTGTCAAAAGCAACTGCAGAGTTTAAGGATTTCAGGTGATGTTATTGATCGATTGGCTGAGGTCCGAAGTGAAGCTGATCTCCGTAGTCTGGGAGAAGATATTCTCAAGTCTACTGCAAAAAGAGTTGGAACGGAATTTGCAGCACAGATGGGCAGTAAAGTGCTGCAATCTGAGGCCGCAAAAGATCTCAAGAAGGGTATTCAAGAATTAGGTGATGGAATACAAAAAATAGGCAAAGATTTAGGAGTTGGGATCCAAAATATGAGCAGTGACTTAGGAACCGGAATCCAAAAAATGGGTAAAGAATTTCGACGTATTGCGGAACAAGGTGGGATAGGGGCAGCAATAGAGAACATTTCAAATTTTAATCTTGATGAACTGGCTAAGAATGCGAAGAAGATCAAAGAAGCAGGCCTTTTAAGACAAATCGGTATTTCGGACCAAGTGATTGATGGAGTCTTAAATATCGCTTCCGATATCAAAAAAGAAACAAATAGATTGACAGATACAATTGAAAAAATCCAAAAAGATACAGAAACAATAACTGCTTCCTTATCTTTAAATCCAAATTTAGGGACAGGTCATAGCATAGAAAAATCAAGTAAAAAATTTGGAACTGATGCTCTTTCAGAAATCGCGCCAGCTGTGATGTTGGATGCTGAAGAAGAAGCAAGAAAACTGGAAAAAGAAGATAAAGAAAAGAGCAAAAATTTCTTGCAATTATCTTCTCGTGCTCCAGCGAGTATCGAATTACCTTCAGAACAATTGACTGGTTCAGAAAGCAATGCCAAAATTAAGGCCCATTCTCAGTCTAAGGTGCAAAAACACAAAAAAGACAAAAAAACTTCTGCAAACTCAAACAACCTTGCACTTCTTTACCAATATGATAGAAGGCGTACACTTAAAATTAACATTGTTCGCAATTCTGTGAATAAAAAATCTATAACGGGTGATTTATATGTCGATGGAAAGTGGATCTGTTATACTTTGGAAAAAGCTTATCGTAATAATATTAATGAAATTAGCTCAATTCCTGAAGGGGATTATGGTGCAATATTACGATATAATCGATATAGTAGCAAGTTAAAGCGGAGGCGAGAAGAATGGACCCTCCAGCTTACAGGAACTGGTCCACGATCAGGTATTCAAATTCATATGGGAACAAAACCAGAACACTCTACTGGTTGCATTTTGGTAGGAGAAAAAGTCTTCCCTGAACAAGATAGGCTTGAAAACACGTTAGAAGCTCTATTTTCCTTAAGACAAGCCTTTTATGGAACTCAGTTTTCAGATTCTTCACCAGATCAAATTGTAACGGTCGAAATCAAATCGCTTATGAAGATGAGAGAAGAATTGCAAACAGGTCAGCGTTCTCATTTTTTTAACCGTTTGTTTTAGTACTCAAGAAAGTTGTCTCCGGGATCATACCATTAGATCTTGTCTAAACTTTTACAATTTATTATTTAAGGCGATGAGTATTTCAAAGTTTTTTTGATTGATTTTTTTTCATTGTATCCGTGAAAGAAGCTATTTCTTCTTCTATTTCAGTCAATTTTTCTGAGGCTGAGATTGGTTTTCCTGTGGACTTAGAAAAGTATTGCAGTGGTTCTATCCTGTAATCACAGCTGTAATCATAGTAAGCCTCGATTCTTAAAGGAAGTTCTGATTCAAGCAATTGATCTCTTGCAATTTCTAATGCCAAAAGTTCCTTCTTAAGACGATTCGTTTTACTATCATCCTTACAACAAGCGTAAAATAGATACATAAGTGCTTTCATATGGACTCCTATAGATTTCATTTTTTAATACAATTATGAAGAAATTTTTTAAGTTAACTTTAAATCGATTAGATTATAGAATTAACTAGCCTATAGTACGCATCTCTAGGCTTCTTCTCCACTGTATAAGCATTTGCTTAATATATTGAACATTCCTTGATTGTAAATGTACAATATACAGACATAGTATAATTGCAATAACGTTGCATATATACTTTTTTGCCAGATAAAGTATATTGTAGAGGATCTGATAAAAACACAGAAATCACTTGTGTTCATAGTTTCTCACCAATGCATTCCTATATTTGAAATAACTAGACAGTATATAGTTAATAATTCTTGGTCTACTTGTTTTTGTGGCTTCAATATATTCACCATATTCATGAAAGTGAAAATTTTGTATTTCTTTAAAGATACTAGATAGCTCTTCTAATTCGAAGTTATAATTACTGCCAGGATAAGAAGGTTGGTGGTGCAGATAATATCCGAATATATTTTCACAGTCATTGTGGTATTTCTTAGTGTCCAGAATATGATAATGCCAAAACTCGTCTATATCTTTTGATGGCGCGAGCTTTTTTAATTTTGAACCATATTTTTTGTTTAAAAAAAGGTAATTTCTATAAAGTTTACAAGTTTTTTCAGCATCAGTCTTTAACCATCCAGTATTAATCATTTTGTCTATAATCATTGAAAAGTCTATTGCTTCTATGTAGAGTCTCGTTTTTTCAAGAGAAATATCGTCTGGTAATAGAGTGTTGCTGTTTATATTTTTATTTTCAATCCAATTCAATTTAACAGAACTATTGTTCATTAACATTTCCTTCCTTTTAGGAACCGAAAGTGATTAGCAAACTTAGTGGCACTTTATGGGAGTGCCACTAAGAAGAGGCATCAAGATAATAGTGAATTAATCACCACCACCACCACCAGTGCCACCACATCCACTAACTGATGCCTCATTATTAAAGCCCATCATTTTCAATAATTGTTTGTATACTTGTTTCATTTCAATATCTCCTTAATGATTGAATTAAAAGTCCAATTTTATTAGAAGCTCAATTTCAATTGCCTTGTGTTTCAAACAATTTCAAAACAAGCTTCTTATAAAAAAATCATAACAACGGGTTGACTATAAAGACTTTTAATTCATTTGTAAAGGTATATATACAAAATATTTTTGTAAATATGTATTAGTTGGTTTGTAAATATTGTTTCTTTAAAATTTTACCAGAAATCGTACTAAGAGAATTTCAATCTTCTTTGTCTATAAACTGTAAGGAAATCAACAGTATTTTATGTATTGAACATTTGTTATTGGATAATAGAACAGATTGGTAATAGTTAACTTGCAGGCTTAGAAAAAAGAACAATCTCAACTAATTTAAAAAACACAGTAACTATATTAATTGTATTAATACATAAACATTAGTATAATTTTACACTTATGAGGACCCTGCTCAATTTAGGAATGAGGTTCTTAATGCCTCGACCCTACAAATGCCCCCCTATACTACAGGAGACATCAATGATTGAATCAATCGTTATTGTTATGTATCAATTTATTTTAGGCAGAAGAAGCAGTTTCATTTCGCGATAAATTAAATCTTATAATTCAGCATTCCTTAAAATACCACGAAACAAAATTTATTTATTATTATATACACCTATTGTTAATAGTGATTGATCTCTCTAAATATTTTGAAGGAACAGATCAGAGATCCTCCTCTCAAAATAAGTGGATTAAAAAAAAGGAGAGATCAATCATGTTAATTATAGCGCGGTTCTTTAATTCACTTGTAGAATATGTTGAATTTATCTATCAGCATGGGTCAAAACCCTTTCGACCCTCTAAATGCGGATACTGCGGTAAAGCAGGATTAAGATGCCATGGTTTTCGCGAACGCAAAGCAGACAGAGAGAATCACTGCGAAGATTCTCTAAATCCTGTCTTGATTCCAAGATTTTTTTGCAAACACTGTCGTCGTACTTGTTCAGTATTACCAAATTGCATTTCTCCCAGAAGGTGGTACCTCTGGTCAGTGCAGCAGCTTGTATTGTCACTGGATATTTTGGAACATTCCCTGCGGTACATCGCAAGTAAGACGCCTCCAGTCAGAAGCACAATAGCGCGCTGGGAGCTGCGCCTTCGAACTATGTTTCCGATACATTCCTTGCATTTGAAGAGTAGAGCTCCAGACCTAGGAAGAAGCGCTGAGTCATTCTGTATTTTCTGGAAAGCTTGTCTAGCACAAATGTCATTATCCGATGCAATGTTCTGGATTTATTGTGCTGGGGAAGTCATCCCATGATTAAAGTTATTTCAAGCTATTTTAAACCTAAATTTAAGTGAGACAGTCAAAATGAAGATTTAAAACATAAACACACACTTTCGCCACTGTTATTGCAGCCCATTTTTCTGGGACACTTTAGTTTTTTGTGTTACAGGAGGCGAATATGAACAAAATTCCACCCTTAGCATTGTTTCGGTTATCTGTGCTGGGACCGTTGGCTAGCCGTGAGAAATTGGAGCGAGGTGAACTAAAACGCATTATTCGTGAACTGGCAGCCAAGAGTTATGATATTCCAGGCTCAGATAGGAATCGCGTGACTGAATATGCCATTGAGCATTGGTATTACAATTGGAAGCGGGGCGGTATAGAAGCATTGGCTCCTAAGATGCGTCGCGACTGCGGCAAAACAAAGCTAAAGAAGGAATATCAAGAAGCTATTCTGAAATGTAAATCAGAGAATAAAAAGCGCTCAATATCGGGTATTAAACGCGTGTTAGAGTTATCTGGAGTTTCAGCCATCGGTGAGCTGTCGCGCTCGAGCATTTACCGATTGTTAAAAAGCGTAGGATTATCCCGACGCCTTGAAGAACCTGCAGTCACTATTGAACATCGCAGCTTCTGTGCTGAAAAGTGCGGCGACATCTGGTATGGAGATGTCTTGCATGGTCCATCGGTTCCCGTTGGCAAAAGGCTTAGGAAAGCTTATTTGGTGACCTTAATGGATGATGCATCGCGTCTAATTGCGCACAGCGCCTTTTGTCTCGCTGAGACAGCACTTGATATCGAGGGAGTTCTGAAGCAAGCGATATTGAAACGAGGATTACCTAAGAAGTTAGTCGTGGACAACGGGGCGGCTTATCGTTCCAGAACTTTGCAGGAAATTTGTGCACGTCTTGAAGTCCGTCTAATTTATTGTCGCCCATATGCCCCGCAGGGTAAGGGTAAACTTGAAAAATGGCACGGAAGATTTAGAAGCGATTTTCTAAATGAACTAGATACTTCTCAATTACGCGATTTGCAAGATTTAAATGAACGTCTCTGGGCATGGATAGAAGGCGAATATCACCAACAAGTGCATAGCGCTCTTCAGGGATTAACGCCGATGGAAAGATGGCGGAAAGATATTATTCATGTTCGGCCTCTCGGGTCTTTTACTACCAAATTAGATGAAATTTTTTATCACCGCCATAAACGAACTGTCAGAAAAGATAGCACTGTTAGCTTTGAAGGAAATATGTTTGAGGTTCCTTATGAACTTTCAGGCAGAACAGTGTTTCTTGTGACTGATCCGCATCGAAAAGAAGCCATCCGTGTGGAGTCCCAGTCAGGGGAATTTTTAGGGGCAGTCACTAAACTAGATCCTATTGCGAATCTCGACAGACGAAGGATAAGACCCCAAAAGCAACAGGAACTGCTGGAGAACAAAAAAGCATTTAATATGGTTGAACTCGCATTAGAAAATTATACAAATTCTTTAAGAGTACATGTAATAGGAGATGAAGATGAGTAATAAACACTTTGGTTTAACCCACACTCCAATCGGAAAAGCAGTTAAGAATTTCTGGGATGACGGGCAGCAATTTAGTGACTTCATAGAGAAATTTCAGTGGCTATTGAATAATCCAGGGATTGGTATCTTTACAGGAGAACCTGGAGTTGGTAAAACCGCAGCGCTACGCCAAGCAACACAAAACATTAACCCGCATACTCATCAAGTGATCTACATGCCAGAAACGGATTTTGGACGGGTGGATTTATATCGTAGCCTTGCTATTGAGCTTGGGTTAGAACCATCAACACGCCGTGCTGTGTTGTGGAGAAGCATCAAGAATAGGGTCCAAGAACTATATGATGGGAAAAATATTTTGCCAATCTGGATCATTGACGAAAGCCAGAATTTGCCGCATGAATTTTTTATTGATTTACCATCGTTCCTGAATTTTGCGCTCGATTCCAGGGATATTATGACAATATGGCTAGTAGGACATCCCTCCCTTAGCCAAGTTTTAAGTAAGGTGGTGCACAGTGCGTTATACAGCCGAATTTCTGCAAAAGTGACTCTGAAACCCATCATAGAACGAGAGAGATTCCAAGCATTAATTGATTATGCCTTTAAGGAAGCTGGGAGCCAAATAAAATTGCTTTCTGACAGTGGTATAGAGATGTTGCGGCAGGCTTCACAAGGAAAGCCGCGACATGCCAGCAAAATTTTGCAAGGGGCATTGAGAATAGGCGCTAAGAAAGGATTGACTCATCTTCCAGATGAAGTTCTAAAGGCAGCAATAGAGGAACTCCAATGAGGGAGATTATCATGTTATTTACACCACCTACTCTAACAGATGAAGCGGCTTATGAACTTGTGGAATTTTTGCAAGATTTTGTATTGGCGCTTGAAAATCACTATATGCCGCAGCTTAGACGCTATACCAAGACATCAGATGAAGAAAGTAATTTAAGTTTTGGATGCGAGGAGGTTGAAGGAGTCGATCCATTTTAATTGTTGAAAAAACAGTCAGCGAGGTAGGTTTAACTGCTGACTGTTTCACTTAAATTAGGTCGAAACGAATCATTTAATTTATTGCGGAACGTAACAGTTATTTCTAATCAAGGTGGAGAATTCAATTGTTTAGAACCATTAAAACAATATTATCCAAAAAGTAAAATTTACGATTTCTCTATCAATTCCTATCACATTAGCATTCGTAGCAGCTCTACTTTAGAGGTTGAATCTTACTTTATAAAACAAGATAATCTTTCGTTAATTGTCGTAGGAGAGGTCTATAACTTAAATAGATTAAAAAAAATAATTATGTCTTTGGAAAGAGATTCTATTTTATTTAATGCTCCGCAAATAATTATGATTTTATACTTAAAAATGGGCGCCAGCGCTTTCAGCTTATTGGAAGGACGCTATACTTTAATTTTGTTTAATGAAGAAGATGCATCTATTCAAGTATACACTGATCTGTTTGGGCAAATGCCTTTCTATTATACTATTGATTCCGAAAAAAATATATGGCTAACAAATGAAATAAAAAGCATATTGAAGATTAAAACAATAGATTTTACATTAAAAAATATAGAAAATATAAAGTTCAATGCTAATGATATGAAGCAAAGCTCAATATTTAAAAACATAACAAAATTAAACGCGGGTATTTGTTTAACTGTAAAAACTAAAAAATCAGCACCCTTTCATGCTGTAACTAATTATCACACATTCTTCAATTCGAAACTGTTAAATTTACCTGAAAATCAAGCAGAATTATTATTAGAAGAATTTCTATTGCAATCAACAGAAGATTGCATTGGGGAAAATAACGATATAGCCATTCCATTATCTGGAGGATTAGATTCTAGTTTGATTGCAAGCATAGCAAAGACTATGAAGCACAATATTGTAACGGTTACTATGGGCACTGAACAAAACAACGAATTTTCTTTTGCCAGAGAAGTCAGCTCATACATTGGTTCTAACCATTATGATATTACGTTGGATCTTCCTTTATTGTTGGATGGACTCATTCATACCATATATTACAATGAAATACATGACGCCGTGTGTGCTGAAATCCAAATTCCATTTTATTATATATACAAGAAAATTAGTGAATTTAATAAACACGTTTTAACAGGATATGGAGCGGATATGTTATTTGCTGGTCACGCTACTCCTGACGTAGATCTGGCGACTTTGCCAGGAACGCTTTGGTCCAGATTTTTAAAAGTTCAGTGGAGAGGAGAATTTAGCCCATTTGTTGGACAAAGATGGGGATTATCAGTTAGGCATCCTTTTTGTAGCAATCAAATGATTGCTTTTGCTATTAATTTAGATCCCAAATTAAAAGTAAAAAATAATCAAGTTAAGCATATTTTGAGAAACTTTGCCTATAAAATGAATCTTTTGCCAGAAAAAATTTGCTGGCGAAAAAAAGTTGCGATAGAAAAAGCCTCAGATATTAATAAAATGTTTGCTCAATATCTTGGAGTAGTTGATTCCAATGAGTATAATGAAAAAAATAAATTTACATATAAAGTTTTTAAGAAAATATTTTCAGAACAAGTCCCTCCAGAAGAACTCATGGTTGGAACAAAATTGGTAAGTCTAATAAATGAATGATGATCTTTCAAATAACAAAAATATTAATAGACATTATTCCAATGTGGAATTTTACATTTAAATATTTTTGATTTTTGCTCCGTTCAATGAAATAAAAAACAGGGAAATCGTTATCACTAAATAATATAGGGCTACCTTGATTAATTGAATAAAGCTTTTTCGTGCAAAACAGACAAATTATCGTAGAAGTGCTTTAATATATCGTCTTTTTCAATGATAGCTAGAAATCTTTTGTAATTATTATTTTTAGAATTAAAAGCATTTCTACTACAAAAATCATTGATCAGATTGTTATTGCAAGCTTGTTTTTTAAACGTGTATTTAAAACCATTATTTTCTTCCATTAACTCTGCATCAATAATCCAGCCAAAATTCTTTTTGCAAATCATCTGGGCAATTACTATCAATTCCTTTGACTTTTTCAATGAAATGCAATTTTCAGCGTGATTCTCTAGTGAAAAATATAAATTTGGGTTGAAGAGCATCCCATGTTTGTAATATTGTTCAAGAGAAAAAGGGTTTCTGGTCTTCGCAATTATATAATTGTGTCGAGCTGCAATAGCATAGAGATATTTTGCCAGCATGAAAATCCTGTATATTCCTTTGCCTCTCTGACTTGGCTGAGTGCCATTGCCTCCTGATATCGCTGTCGAGAGAAAATAGATAGTTTCTCGATTGAGTGACTCAATCTGGCTGCAAGCATGAATTTCAGAGCCACGAATTACTAGGAAATTTATCAATTGATCATTTTTAAAATACACTTTGTTTATATAAGACAACAAAATTTCGTCAGGTGTGAGATCGTCTTCAAAGAGGGTGTTTCTGATCAATGATGCAAGCGATTCTTTTTCATGATTGGTTAAAGCATTATTTTCCTTCAAAATTAGACGGGTATCTTCCCAAAGGACAATACCAACTTCCTTTAGAGCGGAGATAGCCAATGGGAAATCTTCATTTTTGAGAAGAGTGTAGAAATCTTTTATGTTCATTTCTTGCCTTTAATTTAAATAAATTATTTTTCATTAACAGTTTGCTCCTGCCTATCGTTTCATGATCTTAGTGACACCACTCTGATGCCACTAAGCGCTATCATAAAGATATTGATTTTGTTTGTAAAGTATTTATACAAAAAATTGTATATTTATATAAGTCAGATTATTGAAATAAGTTATTATTTAAAAAATTTTCCAAATTTTATATTGCGGTCTTTTTAATCTTTTCCGCTTTTAACATTAAAAATAAAATTGATATGAATGCTACTATTAGGAATTTTGCAGCAAATATCTGCTGTATGTTATTGTTAAGTATTATTGTACATGTCATTGTGGAAATAATCATAAATAATGCTCGAATAATAATTGAAACAGCTGAAACGAATACATGATAGTTAAAATTAATATCTAAGGCTTTAGATATTAAATCAGGTAAAAAAAATGGCGTGATAAATGCTCGACAACAGATCATGGTTAGCGAAATCCAAATGGCAGGCGTATAGCAGCTAATATAAAGATAAACTGGACCCATAATTATAAATATAACGAGACTATAATCAACGCACTTCTGGCTTCCAATGCATCTGGCTAAAAAAAGGTAACATAAACTGCCAAATAAGCTTGATATATTTTGAATAAAAATAAACCAGGCGAATTGGTATAATGTATTATGCATGCCTGTCATTTGCGTGCAAGTATTGGTAAACATAAACATCATATTATCAGACAATACTAATCCGACAATTAGGTTATACGTTATGAATTTGCCGTTTAATAGATTATTTATATGCCATCCTAGCAATGGCTTCAAATTTTTTGATTGGGCCTTATTTCTTGATTCTGGAATAAATTTATAAAATACAAGCCCGCAAGCAGCCATTACTATTAACATAAATAGGAATCCAGACCACCATGCGCCCGTAGACTTTAATAATGTTAACCCTATAAAAGGCGCTATGCTATAAGACAGTGGAAAACAGAGATCATATACGCTTAATAATTTTTTCTTCACATTGCCTTCCGCTAAACTTGAAATAATGGTTGGGCCGATTAATGCAAGGGTCCCTGCTGATAGGGCTTGAATGCTTCGCCAAAATAACAGAGAATCAATGTCTTTGGCCAAAATAATGAAAACCTGGGCTATCAACTGAATAATTATCGAAACTAAAAAAGCTCTTCTTATTCCGAATATGTCGCTTATAGATCGCCACCATACCCTTGAAAGGATTGATCCGATCAAAAAAATGATGATTATCAACTGGGATTTGTTTTCTGTAGTATGAAGTGCATTTTTAATGAGTGGTAGACAAGGCAGATAAAGTGTGGCACCAAGAGATAATAATATATTAATGGAAAAAAGTGATATTAATATAGTTCTATAATTCGTGTTGACTATATGTTTTGATTGATAGTCATTTAATTCCTTCATTAGATTTTTTAATGTTCTGGATGCGATCATTTGAGATAACTCACATTGTTTGAGACTGTTCTGGTTTCAATCTTCTATATTCTTGTTGACTCGAAGCTTTCAAAAAGTCCATCGCTCAAATTAACTGCAGATCATTTATATAGGTTAAGTCTTTGCCGCCTGAATGCACTATTTGCTTGCCTATGTACACCATCAATCGATTGGACTCAGTGAAAATTTCATCAAAGACATTGTCAATGCCAATGGAAGCAACATGGAGTTCTCTTTGAGTTGAATTGCAATAAAAAATATAGATGGTGAAGCCTAAAATGGAAGTTATGGTTGCAAGAACTACCACTATGCTCCTCGCAAATAAAACGAACCCATCAGTTGAGAGAAGTCTGTAAATAGTTTTGCTGCCTAATTGACGAATTCGGTCTATAAAATTCATGAAATTCAATCGCCTTCCTGGCAATGTTGACTTATTTGTTTCCTTTTTTGGGATTATTTGTTATTTTATCTAAAATCCATTCAACAAAATGATCATCTACTGTATTTTTAAAGTCTTTCTTAACAGAAAAAAGATAGATTTCATCTACACAGTTGATTATTTTCTCTTTTGAAAGCCAGAATCTGCCTTTTCTTGAGTATTGAACTGAAAGTCAATAGACTGATGATATAAAGTTCATGGTTGGTGAAATCTCCCGAGGAATGCAAAGTTGATTCACCAGAGTCAATTTGGTGATCTGGCTCCTCTCCAATTAAATCCGCAACAGTACAGTTTAATGCTCTCGAAATTGCTTTAAGTACAGTAATACTTGGATTCTTGGATTTTCCATAAATAATATTGTTAACTGCACTTGGTTTCAAACCTGCGCGTTTTTCCAGAGCATAAGCAGTGATGCCTTCTTGCTCCATTTTCTGTTTTAGAAAATTTACTAATTGAGCCATGTTTGCCTTTCTTTAGATTTTAATTTCAATAACTGCAATAGGTTGTTATCAACAATAATGTAAATATACTAGTGTGTCAATAGATGGTATCCTTATAAATCTTGTAAAAATACATTATTGTTAGCTACCATGCTCATGTTATTAACTTGAGGCCAGCAAAAGAAGGGGATTTGTCAAATTTAATAAAAGCATTAGCAAATGGAATCTGACCTTAAGAGTGTAGATTTCGATCGGACATTCAACGCGAATGTATTCTGTTCTGAATTTTTGAAAAATGTGAGGGATGTTGCCAAGGTTAATGGAGTGGAAATCTATTACAATTCGCGATTGAACTCGAATACTTTGAAATTCGTTCAGAAACGATATCCTGAACTGCCTTGTATTCAATTTTACATTTTTCATCAAATTCGCTAAAAGCTTTTTTTGACATCAGGAACTAATGTTGTGGGATCTGCCGTTCCAACAATAGCACTCATACTCTTTATCCTATCTATGATGACAAAAATATAGTAATTCTATATAATCTTTTTTATGAACATTGTTTGGTTTAGACAAGACTTTCGATTAATGGATAATCCTGCTCTTTATTATGCAGCAAAGAAAAATAGTGGCATTATTCCAGTTTACATATATGATCCCTCTCTCTATTTGTTGGGCGGTGCATCGCGTTGGTGGTTACATCATAGTCTTAAAGCCATGCAAGAGTGTTTTAAAGAAAAAAATATACATTTTGTCATACTGCAGGGACATACAAATAAGGTATTACTCGAATTAGCAAAAAAACACAAAGCTGATGCAGTTTTCTGGAATCGTAGTTACGAACCACGGATTTTAAAACAAGATATAATAATTGCACGCAAGTTAAATTCTGCTGGAATAGAAACGCAAAGTTTTTGTGGCAATCTCCTATATGATCCAGATTCGATTAAGAATAATAAAGGAGCTCCTTACAAAGTATTCTCTCAATACTGGAAAGCGTGCCAGAAAGTTATGCCGCAAAGATTACATACACTACCAATGCCCAAGCTCAAGGGTGCACCCTATAGAGCCAACAAGCAATTAGACTCACTTGAATTATTGCCCAAAAACCCGGATTGGTCCGGAGGCATACAAGAAATGTTTCATCCTGGTGAATTGAATGCATTAAAAAAATTAAAATCATTCATCAATAAAAAATTAGTGAATTATGCAAAATTTAGAGATTTTCCAGCAGAGGATGTGACTTCTCTTCTATCACCACATCTACGTTTTGGAGAAATTAGCCCTTTAAAAGTTTGGCAGGAGGTAAAGAAGACAGAATTCGAATTCAAAGGATCTGCCGAAAAATTAATTCTCGAGTTAGGCTGGAGAGAATTTTCAGCATATCTGTTATATCATTTTCCGAAGCTTGCCACTCAGAATATCAACCAGAAATTCAATAATTTCTCGTGGCAAAAAAATAAATCGATGCTCAAAAAATGGCAGCAAGGCAAGACGGGATACCCTATTATTGATGCCGGCATGAGACAACTCTGGCACACAGGATATATGCACAACAGAGTACGCATGATCGTCGCTTCTTTTTTAACGAAAGATCTCTTCATCCATTGGAAGATCGGTGCAAATTGGTTTATGGATACTTTAGTCGATGCTGATCTTGCGAGCAACTCCGTCAATTGGCAATGGGTAGCAGGTACAGGTGTTGATGCTTCTCCTTATTTTCGGATTTTTAACCCTGTAACGCAGGGTAAAAAATTCGATCCCAAAGGAATTTACGTTCGTCAGTGGGTCCCGGAACTCTCAAAATTGCCTAATCAATATATTCACAATCCTTGGACTGCACCTTCACATATATTAAAAGAAGCACAAGTAGTTTTAGGAAAGAACTACGCCTTTCCTATAGTAATACATGAAAAACAAAGAAAATTAGCGTTAGAGCTATTTAAAGTAAAAATAACCAAATCTTGAGATTAGATGTGAAAAGGTGAGTGATCACATCAATTTATCCGCTGATGTAGCAATCTTCCCACAGCTGATAGCTTTGCATTATCATTGTTAGCTAAATGACGAATGAGTAAGTATTATCATTTTACACTTATTCCGCCCTAAGTGTGGTATTATTCCAAGCAAAGGTAACACCTAAATATTTCAGAGGTTTCTATGTCAGCAATTAAAGATTCTATTGTGCCTTCACTTGGCGATGGTTTTAATAGTATAAAGTGGAAACAAACTTCGAACAGTGCTCTTCAGCATAAAGAAATTGAAAGCTTACGTATTAATTGTAAGGAATCTACTATGACCCAGGCATTAATTGTCAATTCAAGCCATAGTAGAACTCATATTTCTATGAATATGAAAGCCACCGTTCCTACCAATTTTGTAAAGGTAGCGGTACACAGTGGTCTTGAAACTGATAGGAGTTATTTGAACGAGGATTCTATTGTTGTATTGTATTTTTATGAAAGAGAGTATATTTATAAGTATAAACAGAATGAAGCTTTTATAAGCTCAGAAGCATCAATTTATTTAGTTGATACCAGAAGATCTTTAAGTAGTTTTCACACCACCTATGGGGATAGTTACATATCAGAGATAGGATATGGCAGGGAACTAAATATTACAATTAGATTTAAGAATAAATCTCAATTTAAAAAAACCATACTTGATGCAGGATTAAAATTGCACGATTTAGCTGAAGCAAATACAGTTTTATCCTTTTTTTCCGAACTTTCTAAATTAGATATTCATATTAATATGGTTGCACGAGGCTACAAAAAAACCCCTGAGATGAAATCTATAGCTGAACTATCATCTATTTTAGATCAATTAAACAAGGGGGAAAAAGGGGACCCGGTACCACTTTATTTTACAAAAACTCCTTATTCGGAAATAGCATTGATCAATCCTGTAAAACTAACTAGCGTTAAAGACAAGGAAATTCAAAAAATTGAAGAAGAAATTCGAAAAAAAGGTACTGATAGAATAGAAAAATGTACAAGGATTGAAGACCGAGTTAATCGTGCGTGCAATATTCTAGATACAATTTTGGAAGCAAAAAAAATGAGTATCCAACGCCTACGTGTACTAACAGAGTGTGATTTTTCTAGCAAATTAAGAGAGTCTGAGAGAAAGATATGGAAAGAAAAATGTGATTTTTTACGCAGTTGTCATACAAATCTTGTGAACATTCAACAGGCAATTGAAAAAAACATATTTGATATTGGTGTGTATTTAGCAGATTTAAAAGCAATAATTCAATATTTAAACGAAGCTACATTAGCTGATCATTTCAATAATGTTTTAATTTTTCAGGCAACTAAGGATGAAATTGAAAATATTACTAAAGATAGTTTTTTGCGATATGAGATACCTGAAGAATTAGCTATGGGCAAAAAATTTAAGCTAATCACAGACGGAGATCTAGAATTTCAGTATTTATATAAAGGAATAAAAAAACTAATCCCCGAAGATTTGAGAGATGGAGATGTTCCAAAAGAAAAAGTAGAAAAATTACGTTTATGTAAAAAAAAGAAAGAAGATCCTTTACCCAATAAATTAGAAATATATGTTGAAATTCCGCTTGAGGAAGAGAATTTAACCAGTAAAATTTTAGGCAATCTTCAAGAAGAAGCTGGCAGTCCTACAGAAAGGACTAGCCAGCCATTTGTACCAGAAAAACCTTCATGGAGAAAGTTTTCATAAAAAATAATAAAATTTTCGCGTTCATGTTCTTTAGCCGCTGCAATTTGGAACCATATTACCGCTTTTTCTGGTTTTCTATTAACCCCTATCCCCATGTTGAGCATTAAGGCAAGCCTAAACTCTGCATCCATCAGACCAAGCTTTGCAGCTTTTTTCGTTAGTTTAAAAGCCCATTTTAAATCCGTTTCTACACCCTTACCCGCATAATAGTGAACCGCCAAACTGAGTTGTGCCTCCGCCAGGCCCTGTTCTGCTGCCATGGTATAGAATTCGACAGATTTTTCCCTCATTATTAGTACTCACCCTTGCGAAAAAGTCATATTGGACTAAATATATCAATATGATAGAAAATTATATTGTCAATTTAAATCAGGTCAAGCTCCAAGACTTAGCCACAGTAGGGGGGAAAAACGCTTCTTTGGGAGAGATGATTCAAGATCTTTCTAAATATAATATTAAGATTCCGCAAGGCTTTGCCTTGACTACCACTGCATATACTGAATTCTTAAGACATAATAATTTAGCAGAGAAAATAAATGACCATTTAGAGAAATTGGACATATCCAATATCAATCAGTTAGAGCAGATTGGCGAAATGATTCGTAGTCTTATCATGCAATCGCACACTCCTCCAGAGATCGAAGAGGCGGTAAGGGAAGCAATTCAAGAGATTCAGCAGTCCTTTGGACCACACTATTCTGTAGCAGTACGTTCCTCGGCGACAGCGGAGGATCTGCCCCAGGTGTCCTTCGCAGGGCTGCATGATTCCTTCTTAAATGTTTCAGGATCGAGCGATATTTTAATCGCTATCAAAAAAGTCTATGCCTCCTTGTATAATAACCGTGCAATCAGCTATCGAGTCATCAATAATATCTCACATTCTAAAACTGCAATGTCGGTTGGAATTCAAAAAATGATAAATAGTGAACAAGGCGCAAGTGGCGTCATGTTCACGATAGATACGGAAACGGGCTTTGATAAAGTGATTTTTATTACCTCTATTTATGGCTTGGGTGAACCTTTAGTCAAAGGACTTGTGAATCCGGATGAATTTTATAGCTTTAAACCCAGTTTGGAACAAAATAAGTATCCGATTATTCGTAAGAATTTGGGATCGAAAGATCACAAAATGATTTTTGACGCACAAATATCAGAGAAGACTAGACTTGTTGAAGTTAATTCCTCAGAGAAAAATAAATATTCTTTAGAAGATAGGGAGATAATCGAGCTTTCGAGACAAGCGCTTTCCATAGAAAAACACTACCAACATGCAATGGATATCGAGTGGTCAAAGGATGGAATCACCCAAGAGATCTACATTATCCAAGCAAGGCCTGAAACAGTCAAAAGTTTCGCAAAAGGATTTTTCTATGAGAGATATTATTTAAAGAATAAAGGAAGAGTGATTGCAGAGGGCAAGAGTATTGGCCAAAAAATAGCGAATGGCCGAGCCAGGGTTGTGCACAGTATTCATGAATTGGATCAAGTCAAAGTTGGCGACATACTGGTTGCTGAAATGACAGATCCTGACTGGGAGCCCATCATGAAACTAGCTTCTGCAATTGTCACCGATCGTGGTGGTCGTACTTGCCACGCTGCAATTGTTGCACGTGAATTGGGATTACCGACTGTGATTGGTTGTGGCAATGCAACGAAGCAGATACCACAAGGGAAGATGATAACTGTTTCTTGTGCTGAAGGTGAACAAGGGTTTATATATGAAGGCATGTTAAATTATGAGAAAGAATCCTATCAGATAGATAAACTTCCGAAACTTCCAGTAAAGTTGCTATTGAATGTGGGAAATCCTGCTTCGGCCTTTGAACAACAGCGATTGCCAAATGACGGTGTTGGCCTGGCACGTCTAGAGTTCATTATTGCCCAAATGATAAATATCCATCCAAAAGCTTGCTTGGAATTTTCATCTCTACCCAGAGAACTGAGACAGCAAATTGCAGATCTGACCGCAGCTTATCCTGATCCCGTTAGTTTTTATGTCGATAGATTGAGCGAGGGAATCGCAACCATTGCAGCAGCATTTTGGCCAAAAATTGTCATTGTCCGGTTCTCTGATTTCAAGAGCAATGAATATGCAAATCTTTTAGGGGGAGAAGAATACGAACCTAAGGAAGCAAATCCTATGCTCGGGTTTAGAGGCGCATCACGATATGTTAGAAAAGAATTCAGTGATTGTTTTGAATTAGAATGCCGAGCTGTAAAGAGGGTACGAGAAAAAATGGGTCTTTTGAACATCAATATTATGATCCCCTTTGTCAGAACATTACAGGAGGCTAAGAAAGTTGTCTATTTATTAGATAAATTTGGTTTGAAAAGAGGGCAAGATGGATTAGCCATATGGATGATGTGTGAAATCCCTTCCAATGTTATACTGGCAAATGCATTCCTCGAATATTTTGACGGATTTTCTATTGGCTCAAATGATTTAACACAATTAACGCTCGGAATCGATCGCGATTCAGAGATAATCGCTTCTGAATTTGATGAACGTGATCCTGCCATGTTAAAATTGTTTGAGCAAGTGATCGATACTTGCCGTAAAAAAAACAAACACATTGGCATATGCGGACAAGCGCCTTCCGACTATCCAGACTTAGCACAACAATTAATAGATTGGGGAATAACAAGTTTGTCAATCAATCCAGACAGCATAATACAAACTTGGCTGAATTTGGGTAAATAAACTAATCTTAAATCAGTTTTAGCGCCGAATGAGAAGCGAGATATGCTAATTTTTTGTAAATTATGTGAGATTATACATGTATTGAAATTTTATGAATAATTCTCTAGATTTATAAAATGAGGAACTTAATTCTGATTACGATAATTACACTAATTGTAATGATTATTGCAACACCAACAAAAGCACAGTGTTGCGATGATATCATTGCGCCATATCCACGCCGTCACGTACGTTATTACAACACTTTTCCAGACTATTACTTCTATGTGCCAAGACATTATTACTCTCTGGATCCCTACTATAAAGAACCCTATAAAAATATTTATTATTGGGGCTCAAAATAGGGCGCGCGTTCTAATCTGGAATACAAACACGGATACGATGGCCATCTGGATCCAGCGCTACAAAAGTCAAGCTAAACACTGCTTCATGCATATCCTGTTCAATAGTCACTCCAGCTTTCTTCCATCGATCATGAACTTCGTAGTTAAAAGCCAGGAATTCTTGCGAACTCCTGGCTAAAAAATTACCATTATAGTATTCCTCTAGGAGACTGCGATTCTAAAGAATTTTAACGATAACGCGGCTTTGGTGGCGCCTTATGTTCTCTCTCTTGTTTGGTAGCATCATGTGCTGCCTTACTGAGTGATAAGAATAAGGTTCTTATTTCATCTCTTGGAGAGTAAGAGTCGAAAAGTCGCGGACTCTCTTCTGAAAGAGTATCTGCTAATTCTTCCACAGTTACCTCCAAGGTGCCACCTAATTTATTAAGAGTATGCTTCGATGTGTCGGCAATCTTTTTACCGCCTTCCTTAACTGTATCAATGATCTCCCTACCAGCGTGTCTAAAAGTTTCTGCAATTGAAGGGCGAAACCCTAGTGCCTTTTTCAATTGCTTCCACCATCCTTTTAACGCATTTTTCAGTCGTGTTAATAAAGTCATAACTAATTCCTCCTTATGTCTAAGTTGAACATTCGCTCACTCTTAATTGAGACATCGCTGTACGCTTTTCTGAGACGCCTTCGACATTCAATTAAGCAAGTATTTACTACAGTTCATATAATAGGGAAGAATTCACTCAAAGAATATTCCGTAAAAATACTGAAAAAGGAAATTAACGTCCGGCCTTAATTCTGCAGATAGCATTATTCAGGCAGAACATCCATAGGAAAATCATTCATAGAGATATTGTTTAAAAATTCATATTTACGCTATCTTATATCGGTATCAGTAATATAGTACCTGTAAATTTGTAATATAATATCTGTAATTCTGTAATATTAAAAATTGAAAAGGAGTTCTAAATGCCAGAATCTAAAAAGGTATGTTTAGTAGTAGGTGTGGGTCCAGGGAATGGCGCAGCTTATGCACGGCGCTTTGATAAGGAAGGTTATTCACTTGCATTGCTTGCTAGGAGTTCAGATTACACACGTCAATTGGAGAAGGAATTAAAATCGTCAAGATCTTATGTGTGTGATGTTTCTGATCCCATTGCTATCAAAAGAACTTGCCTCCAAATCCAAGAAGAACTCGGTACTGTTGATGTATTAATATATAATGCAGGGTCGGGCAGTTGGGGAAATATTGAAAATGTTGATTATGAAGGTTTCCAAAAATCCTGGGAAGTGAATGCACTCGGATTATTTGTTTTTACCCAGACACTTTTACCTGCAATGAAAAATAAAGAAAATGTTTCAATAATCATTACAGGTGCTACAGCTTCACTCAGAGGCAAACCGGATACTATCTGCTTTGCTTCTGCAAAAGCAGCTCAAAAAAGTCTTGTTGAATCAATGGCAAAGACTCTTTGGCCAATGGGGATTCACGTTGCTTTGATTATTATTGATGGCGTTGTTGATATTGAAAGAACTCGCAAGAAAATGCTTGATAAACCCGATGATTTTTTTGTTAAACCAGAAGATGTTGCTGAAACCGCTATGTGGCTAAGTAAACAATCAAAATCTGCTTGGTCATTTTCAGTTGAAGCCAGACCTTTTGCAGAAAAATGGTAGCACTTTGATAATAATGCTACAATTCCAGAAGGCTTACTACCTGCTTCTTTAGCTTTTGCTGATTCCATCATTGCTTGCTTCTTCGCTGCCTCCGATGCCTCAAACAGGCTTAACATCATTTAGCAAATATTTTACGTTTCTAGCTTCCGTATTTTCTACTGGTTTACAGTAATTCCAAACGGATGTACACTTAACTAATTTTGATTGTTGAATTATTTTTCATTCCTGATTTAAATACTGGTTTTTTTAGATTTTGATAATACGGAGAAAATTTATGGCAAGTGTAGACATTATGAAGCTAAAACAGGATGACACATCAATAGTTGTGACTAAAAAGAATCTTAATGAATTGCAATATGAAGCATTAAAAGGAAATTTTTTTAATGAAGAACCCGAAAAAATGGTTTTTGGTCTTTCAGTTTTAGGAAAATTAATACCTAAATTTATCGGAATGGAAGGAGATTGTCTCTTTCGAGACAGCTGGCCCAGCAAAGAATTTGGTGCTGGCGCAGCATTATGGAAGGTAAAACAAATACTAAACAAGAAGGGGACTGAGTTTCACACACCTTTTCAAGAATCTTGGCAGCCTGTTAAGTTTTGCCTGCATATTCGTAACCGAGAACCTCTCGAATTTGGTTATAAGCAGTCTGCAGAACTTTTAAAAACCCTAGTTGATATGTGTGGAGGAAAAGATCAAAGCATTCTGCCTGTGACAGATGAGGAAGCTTCCAAAATTATTGCTCGAGAAAAAGAGTTATACAAGGAAGACCTGCTAGAAATGCAGAAAAAGTCTAGCACGAATCCGGGCTTTGGATATGTTGTTCTATATGATATCCCAAAAGAAAATTTAAAAGCAGTGGAGCTTGAATACGAAGACTCGCATCTCGACGAGCAATTTATGTACATAAGTGATATTAAAGATTTTTCAGAATGTCATGATTTTAGTAGGAAGCTCTCAGAATTGTTGGCTAAAAAAGAAAAAATCTCCAGCATCACGTTTACAGCACCCGACAAATATCCAGCTCTATCAGGATGTAGAGAATTCTCACAATCAAATTTGGATGATATGCTGAAATACATAGAGCGATTACAAAAGTTTTTTTCCAACACAGGTATTATTGAGGATCAAATTAAATTTATAAATCGCATGCTTAAATTTGCGAAAGACAATCTTGCCATGTCCAAATCTTCAGTGGCTTCTTGCAAAGAGCAAATACTGTTTTCAGAGAAAGAAATAGAACACAGTAGAAAAATTGCCGCAGAGAGTAGTTTAGGTGCTCATTACTACGAAGGACTTATAGAAGCCGCTGTTATCCCCAAAGAATTCTATGAGCAACAAGAGACATATTTCAAGAAATCTGTTTCGGAACTGGAACAAGAAATTGCTGAAAAGGAACAGTCCCTTTCGGACGCCGAAAATCAGTTGAAGGAAATAGCTTTACTTAGAACGGAGGCGGTTGGATTTACCCAATCACAGTTAAGTAAAGGGACCGTACCCTCTGCATCTATGAGTGGATCTTTCATATCTGAATCTTTTGTCCCATCAAGTGATTCTATTCATGGACCTCTGTTGTTAAGTGGTTTATCAACGGGATCAGAAAAAACATCTTTAGAGGTATTATCAAAGTCATCTTCAAAAAAGAGTGATCAAAATGAAACTGAGGGTCAATCAAAGAAGTTCAGATAGCCCCCTATAAATTATAAAGAACAGCGAGGTTGCAAATTTTTTTAAGGTGTTGTGGTATTACTGACAGGTTATAATGATTGTATCATTAAAGGATAGATAGCTTTCTACGCTTAAGTTTCATCAAGACCACAACAGGAATAAAACAACCTATTCTTCTATTCCTGTTGTAAATGAAATCAAAAGGCATTAATTGAAGATATTAGGAATCGCAATTTTGCGACGCAAACTCTTCACCCTCAAAATCACCTATGATCCTTGCTGGTTCAGCATGTGCTAACCTTGTGATAATAAGCACTGGTTCAGAGTTGATGGGGGATCTGTCGATGATATTTCCTTCTTTAGGTTCGAATGATTCCATGATGATCTCCTTAAAAAAGTTATTGACTTAAATATCATAAATTCTTGACTCTCGAAAGTATCATACTTTCAATATAATCTTGCTCTTTTAAGGATTAAATGTCAATGCTTTAATCAACAAATTCTATTGCACTATGTTCGATGGCTTGAGAGATAAAAGTGAGTGTTAAATCTTTAGGATCGTCTGCAATAACATATTTACTGATTAGCGTTGAGACATCAAGAATTTGTCCCGAATTTATCACTTCGATCAAACTTGGAAGATTATTTTTATATTTTGCCACCAGTTCTCGTCCACGCATAAAAATCGATATAGTATCTAGGTCATTAATGTTATAATATATTTTATAAGGTTCTATCAGTTTAATTTTTCTTTGTTTTAAATCTTTTTCCTGTCCTTGAATAAATAAGGGGGGAGAACTCCATCCAAGATTACTCAGCATTTTTAAATAATAATCTTTTATCCTGAGGTTAATAATCTCTTCAAATGTCTTTTTTTTGTGTTTCTCACTAATGCAAATATGTGAGGTTGCCTCAGAAACCATCATTTCAGGAGCAGTCCCGAATTCATAGTTTTTCAATTTATAAACATTCTTGAACCTATTGCTCCCATCCAGTCCAAAGTTTTTGAAAATTTCTTGAGCCAATTGGACATTAGTGAGGTCTGATATTACAATCGCTATGCCAATAGAAAATTGTTCAGTCCTACCAATATGATAATGAAGTGGGGGTAATGAGAAGAAAGAATTTCTTTTCAGTTCAAAGCAGCGTGCGTGCTCTAGTATTTTTTCGAGTTCAAAGCAGGTTTTATCCGAACAAGTCACATTTTTGAATTTATCAGGGCTTAAAGTATATAAATTTTTTGTCCCTGGTCCCAGGTGAAAATGAAAAACGCAATTCTCATCTGGGTCTTGATGTAGTCCAGAAGGTGTGAAACCATAGTTTCCAATTAAAAGTACCATGCTTATTCCCCCCAAGGTTATACCTTTTTTTTGAAATATTGGTAAGAGAGATTTCGCAATTTTGGTGGCCAGTTGATCATTAAATTGCTCAGCATTATTAAAAAAAATACAAAATTTTTCTTTCCCAAAAATTTTTTCACTCCATTGTTCAAGTGAGTCATTATCATGAATTGATTCAATTATCATTTTGCTAAACAAATCGTTTCTTTGATTTTTATCAATCCAAATTCTGAATCGTTCTTTGGCTTTTTTATCAAGGGCTTTATTGATGGCGATTTTGACATCTTCTTCGTTTAAAAATTCATTATTAAAGAAGTTATCATAGCAAACAGGCTCAGTTAAATTCTGGGTATCTTTGAGGAGTGTATCAGCAAAGTCCGTATTATTTTCAGTCTCATATTTCAATGAAGGAGCATTCATCATACCAAATCCTCATACTTCTCAAATATAGCAAGTATATCATGCTATATTTAAACCATAATCATTTGCAAATGTTATCAATTCACTTCGTTTTTCACATCCCAGTTTGATTTTCAGATTATTTACATAAGTTTCAATTGTTCTTGGAGAGAGATGCAACATTTTGCCAATTTCCTTGAATGTATAATTCATTGCGATATACCTTAGACACTGTATTTCACGCTTAGAAATTTTTATGTCGCCTGAATTGCTCGACACAATAACTTTATCTAGGACTAATTTTTCCAAATACTCCTTTTGATGCAGCTTGGAATCGAGCGGCATAGCTTGAGAACCTTTTAAATTATTGTTAGCAAAATATTCAGGACTGTATTTTACAAAATTAGATTTTTTTAGAATCGATCTGGTTTTGTCTTGATAATAAAGAATAAAATGTTTAATAAGATCCATCTTGTTCAGAACGGTATTGACGATTTGAAAGTTACTTGGATTGGTTGCAATTGAGTACATATCATCATAATTGTGGTTTTTCTCAACCACAAATACAAAATGATCGGTATTAAATCGCTCCCGTAATTCTTTTCGGAAGGGACGTGAAACCTGATTTTCCAGGTGATCGGCAAAGTATATTCCGCTTTGCCAAATTACCCCTTTACCTTTAGTAAATTGAAAGGGGTATTTTTTTTCTAAATAATATTCAGTTAGTTCTGGCAAAGTCATGAGCGATGCGAAATGTCCATCATGAAATATGCGAGTCTGCGCAAAGAAATTGACTCCAAAAGAATCGAACAGAGGTTTGCATATTTCCAAAACATCTTTGCAAACTTTTTTTTGATATGAAAGATTCATTTCAGTTCCCAGTAATATGCTGAAAATAAATACAGTATCTTTGCTTTCTCAATAAAATTCATAAGCTCTAAAAAATTCAAAAAATCCACAATTCAAAAACTCCGTGATTGCCCCGGTAATTTCCTGGCTGGTCATTCTCTTAGCATGACAATTTTAAACAACTTAATTTGTAAGGAGATCATTATGCCACGCAAACAATACTTAATTCAATACACGACTTATCAGTCTACCCAACTACCGAGCCAACCTCTGAAAGAATATGAGAAGGAACAACTACAATTTCTCTATCATAAGAATCAAAAATCACTTTCAAACTTTTGAAAAATTATTTGTAAAGGGAACCAAGTGCAAATTGAAAGACATTCATAATTTGGTAAATGCAATGCTATCAGATAGCAAAATGACATTTAAAAAAATAGAATATTATGATAGTAGTTTCACAGCATTTGTACCAAATTCCAAAAAACTTTGGGATAAAAATGGCGATAATAATTATGTGTTTAATAGAAAGGGTATGTCTACAATAAACAGTCGGGAAGATCGAAGTCAAACACATCGCAAGGGAATGTTAACAAGCTTCGCACAAGATCGCTGTGTTCAAGGTTTGACCAGAGCAGGAATCACTCCACAGCGTATGCATGAGGCAGTTTCTGAGCTTAGCGTTAAGGAAAAAAATAAAATCAAACTGAGAGCGTGAAAATAATAATGACAAGGTGAGCGGCAGGAAACCGGATCCAAACAAACAACAATTTTACTTGTTGCTTTCTTGGATCCGGCCTAATTACGGCCTTGTTCGTTTATGGCTGTTTGCCAGTGCCAATAAATCAAATGATAAAACGAAGCTAAATGTTCATAAAATGAAATTGATTTGCCAACCCCTTGGATAATTGATTTCCTAAATAAATTTGAAGAATCTTCCAAAGGCCACGAGATCTCATTAGTTGGCATCGATGTTGAAAAGGAGCTAGTCTATTATTTAGATCCAAATGATGAAAGCGATCCTATGAAACAACGTAATCTATATAGGATTCCTTATAAAGAGTTCTGTAATTACAGTTTAGCCAATATTGTTAAATTGGGTGGCTTCTGCGAGAAAGGCCAGGTCCGGCGAGATGCAGATTTTGGCTATTCAAGATCAAGCGTTAGATGCCTATGAACGTTTGCAGACAGGTTGTTTTCTAGTTTTAATTATTTTCTCGTAATAACATGGCATAATGCAAAACTATGTTAAAAATATTTTTTTCATAGATGAGTTCAATAATTGCTTTTTTATTCCTAATTTTTAACTTAAATTTAATTTGTTCGCGATACGTTTCAATGGTACGAGGTGATAAATTCAGAATTAATGCCGATTCTTTAGTGGTGGCACCAGAAACCCACAAGCTCAAGCATTCTAATTCTCTCTTGGTGAGCTGTGTCTGCACCATTACTTGTTGTAAATGTGATAGTAAGGTTTGCTAATTAATTGCAGAAACGGAAGAATTTAATCTTTGCTGAATAGCATGGGCAGAAATAAGTGGTAAGTTTTGTTTTACCGCCGCTGATTTCTCTTGCATTCCAAATACAGAAGCTATTTGAAAAGCTCCTAATACTCCAATAATATTATTTTTTGAATCGCGAAGTTGTGTTTTGCTGATCAAGGTGTTCACTAAAGTGCCATTTGCTTCCTGTAAAACTTCAAAGTAATTAAGTTTACTTTTCCCTTCAACTACCTCATGATCGTCTTTCCTATACTTAACTGCTCCGATTTCAGCCCAGGGTAGATCAAAATCTGACATTCCTATAATGGCATTCGATATATTTAAACCAGCAATTTGTGTAAAAAAATTGTTACAGCCAATGAATATAGATTTCGTGTCCTTCCAAAAGATATAGGTGGGAATTTGATCTAAGGTTAGCTCTTTAATATTTAACATAGAATATATCCGAAAGACTGTCTTCTTAGGATAGAAAGCAACAAAAAAGCAATAAACCTGTCTAAAATAAAGAGATTTAGCCTCAAAGTCAATACCTCACTGGTAAAGATGCGAATAACACAAATAAACCGCAGTTGCAATCAATAATAATCCCATCAATAAATTGAATATGCGCAAACGAAAATGGCTATTCAATAAGGCAGAAACTTTCGCTCCCAGAACCGCCCATGCTCCTAAAGACGCATAACAAACAACGAAATATATACTGGAAAAAGCCAAAAATGCATTAATGCTCTCTGCCTCAGAAAAGAGTGCAGCACCAGACATGCAAGCAATCCATGCTTTTGGATTCAACCATTGCAATAAGAAGCCTTCGTAAAATTTAGGGATATTATTCTTTTTGTTCAGTTCTAGCTCTGGTTTGGATAATGCTATTTTGTAACCTATGTATATAATATACAATGAGCTTGTGATGGCGAGGTGCGATAGAAAAAATGGATATTCGTTAATAAATTCGTAAAGTCCAAACCCTATAAAAAGCAACAATAATATGAATCCTATCGTTGCTCCAGACACATAGGAGATTGTTTTTCTCACTCCATGATTAATACCAGAGGAAAGAATAATCATATTCACAGGGCCGGGTGTAATTGACATGGCTAAGGAAAATGAAAACATTGCAAATAACAAGGACAGCGACATAATCTTACTCCTTCATTATCAGTACCAAGAAAAAATATCAATATCAGTTTCAAGATTAGGTAAATAAACTTCAGAATTTATTCTCGATTTATTCACAATTTATTTAATAATAACATTTACAGTTTATATGAATAAGCTGCTATAATTGAAATACACTGTTCGATAGGATGATATAATGAATGATTGATGAATTACGTGCACTTGCAATCTTTGCTAAAACGGTGGAATTAGGCTCTTTTCGCGCTGCAGCGCATGAATTGAGTCTTTCTCCCTCAGTTGTCAGCCATCATGTTTCGCAACTGGAAGCGCATTTGGGGGTTAGTCTTCTATATCGCTCCACACGGCAGCTTTCACTCACAGCGGAAGGTGAGAAACTATTTACTTCAGCAAAAGCAATGTTAGCAGCAGCGGAAGAAGGGCTAAATTCCATTACTTATAAATCGCCCGAGCCTTCAGGTAAGTTAAACATTACTGTGCCCGCCTTTTTCACAAGAAGTGAATTGGTCCAAGATATAGCTGCTTTCGCACAAACTTTTCCGAAGATCTCGCTCTCGATTAACTTTAGTGATGTGCAGCAGAATTTGATCCGCGATGGTATTGATCTCGGCATTAGAATTGGAAGTTTAAAAGATAGTTCATTGAAGGCTAAAAGACTTTTAGATATGAAACGTAAGTTGGTCGTCGCACCAGCGTATATGGCTCATCGGAAAACCCCTCATAAACCTCAAGATCTGATCGATTGGGATTGGATAGGCCTCAAAATGCGGCCGAATCATAAAATTTTACTTAATAAAGTTGGTAAAACTTTTAAGATTGACTTTATTCCACGAATGATCGTTGACAGTGTCGATGCTGTTTGTCAATTAGCCATCTCTGGGTTAGGCTTAGCCACACCACCCTCCTTTCTTGTCGAGGAAGATGTGCAGCGTGGTCATCTTGTCGAACCACTCCCCGCTTGGGGAATAGAATCTCTTTCTGTTTACGCTGTTTGGCCGCCGAACGCATCAAAAGAATCATTGACATTTCGATTAATTGATTTCCTCGAAATGCAGATCAAAAGCCGTCCTCAGTCTTGAAATTATCTAAAGAGAACCCTTATACTCAGTGGTTGGCGATTTTTTCGATTCGCATAATGAAGGCGAAAAAAGGGCGGGGAAGGTTGGGTGATATACTTGGATCCAAAAGATCCGAGCGATACAAAGGATGGCTTTAGAATTGCTCATAAATTAACGTATTCACAATTTCGCAAACATGTCGTTGACAACACTGATTCATTCATGTCGGAGGATATGTCTAAAACAATGGCGGACTATCCTGATTTGAAATTCGGTTACTATTAAATGGAAACTAAATGGAAACTAAATGGAAACTGATAAACAAATACAAAAAATTTTATTAGAAGCAGGATCTTCATCTTCATCAGCTACAGATCCTGATATTTCGCCTGAGCCACTGAGTCATCAAGGACTTTTACAGGGTATACCAAAGAATCTTGATATTCCCATCAGTAAAACTCTAGATAAAAGCCATCAGGCTCTCATTAATAAAGTTTTCATAGATTATTATCATGGTTCAATTTTTCGAAAATCGGATGACAATATTCCAAAAAACCCCTGGTATTTTGGCGGAATATATTACATTCAAGCCAATTGCTGTGGTAAAATATTCAAAAAAAGCTATTTTTCTCAGGGGCAAAATCAACGACAAGATATAATATGTTGTCCTGCCTGCGGGAGTCAAGAGATACGAGATCAACTTTATTGTATGAATTTATGTTATTATCCAACAACAAAAAAAATCGATTATGGATATAGGGCTCTTACTCTTAAAGATTATTTAACAATCATTTTACTGCAGTCGGCCATCAAAAAAAGACATTACTTTCTTTTAGAACACTTATGCTTGATGATAGCAAACAAGCAATTTATTAATTATCATGATATTTATGGGAAAACTTTATTGCACTATGCTATCGAATCGAATGACATAGTATCTACGCTTATTTTAATCAAGCATGGTGCGGACATCAATTCAATCTCAGCCTATATGTATTTGCCATTGGATTATCTTAACCAAGCTCATCGCTTGCCAGATCCTACTCTAAACTTCACAGACTTGAAAGAAATACTTATACAGTATGGTGCAAGATCCTCGACTGAATCCCAGACTGCTAGAGAAGATTCTATATTGAAAAACGTAACGATTTCTCAAGAAGGCAGTCGGTTGCATTTTGCTTGTAAACAAGTCAATGAAGGCTTGGTACACAATTTATGCTTGGACAAAACTCTTAATGTGAATATTACCAATTCTTCCAATTATACTCCCTTGGCCATGCTTGCTTACTTTGGTTCGAGTCAAAGAAGCAGTATCTCGATCATTCATTTTGCGGAGACTATCAGTAAACACCGCTCTTCAATATCATACGCGTTCGAAATTTTGCTGCGACTACAGGAAGTGGGTGTTATTTTTAGTGAAAACTTCGAGCGTTATAAACATTTTGTAAGATTGTCAAGCACAAAAAAAGAATCCATAAAAAATGAACCATCCTTCAGTATATTCGAAGAAATCTTTGATTTTTTCTCAAGCAGAGATAGGAGAGCTCTAATCCACGGTCTGAATGCTCTAAATCTAAATTCTACTGAAGAGAATCACCACTTGCTTCTTTCTCACAGGATCAACTGGCAGAATTATTCTGCAGAAAAACTTTTATATGATGCTGATTTTGATAAAAGTTTGAAAAAATGGTGTAATTCTGCCTCAGAAAAATCTAAGCAAAATAAAACTATTCATTTTAAATTATTGTTTCCATGTGAGCTAAAACACAGTTTGTCTTTAATCGTGTGCTTAATCACATGGGAAAATGGTAAGGCAGTTGTTTCTCTAAAGAATCATCACTTGACTGGCAATATGGATGAAAGTAGTAAGATTCCTATTATGTACATTAGTCAATGGATAGAAAAAAATTTCAGCTGCTCCCCCATAATACTAGAGAATCCTAATCAAATTTTGCAAAGTTCTAGGATTGAAACTGTATTAAAGGCAATTTCTTTGATATCACAAGAAGTGATGTTGCCAATAAACGAAGCTGATTGCTTTGATCATTATTTTTCTTATCGCGTAAAGAGCCCGCTATTTTTAAATCAAGATAAAAAGGATATAAAGGGCATATACGAAGAAGTTCTCGAGAAAGAATTTAACCTTAAACCAGAAGGAGATCTGGTTCAAGAATCAAGCCTCATCTCAAAACAAGAGTATATAATTAGAAAACTTGTTGAACGGAATGCGGATGTAGGAACACATTCTTCCCTAATGAATGTTTTTAGTTTGGCGGCTCATCGTTATAATGTTCAATTTATTCGGAAATTGATTGATATGGGTGTTTCTCCTTTTGTGCAAGGAAGTGCAAATTTATTGCTTCAAAATTTGCCTTATGATTTTATTGCACTAGATCGTATATTACCTCACTACAACTTAAGGAAATATGGGAATGTCAATGCTGATCTTCATTCCTGTGCATCTCTAGCACAAGGAAACGTTGAAGTGTTTTTAAGTGATCGAAGTAGAGTTAAAGTGAATTTGATCTCGGAAATAATCAAGCAAGGAAAAAAGTTAAAAGAGAGAGGATTACCTGAGATACTCTATTTAAAAGAGAGAAATCAAAATCTTGAAACACCGATATTTACTGCTATTCGATGTAAAAATATAGAGGCAATCAAAATTTTTATTAAAAATGGAGCTTCGCTTCTGGTTAAAAATAAGCAAAATATATTACCGGTAGAATTATTTTCTCTGGATTATAAAAATGAGAGTCGCAATTCTGTACACATCGTTTCTAAAAAAATGGACATTACTTTAAATGAAATCTGGCATTTGATTCGTGGTGAAACAGAGCGCCAATTGCAACTTGACTTAAGAAACTCTTTATCTGGTCATGAAACCGCCCTCTCAAAAGAAGATATTAAAAGACTTGAGGCTGCTAAACTGATCGAGAGAGTTACACCAAAAAGCAAGCAGTTGAGTGCTTTTTCGACTTTTACTTTCACCCCTAAGGTCTCTGTCAATGGGAAAGACGCCAAGCAAATTTCAAAACGTAAAGGGGTACCTATTGATGAAATTGATGAAGATGATGAAAAGCCAGTCATAGTTAAAATGAGACGAAAATTAAAGCAAGTTGAAGAAAACGAAATTGCTCCGATTGCTATTACAGAAGAAACAGCCCATCAACTCATACGTACTCTGGATAAATTGCTTGAAAATTTAAATAATTTCAATATCGATCAATATACTACTTCACAAAACGATCAGCTTCTTCTACTCACGATGATTTCCTCTGCTTTCCAATTAATTAAGTATATTAATTTTGAGGAGGTAAAACAAAGAAAACAAAGCTATAGCGATAAACTCACTAAAATTCTATTATCGGTTGTAGATAAGGTTGTTGAAAAAGAAGATTTTCTATTGCAAATGCTGCTGACTGTGGGGACATTAGATTCTAAGTGGGAGGCAGACATTTTGCATGCCCTAGCGAGTTTCTTTAGAAAAAATATCGAAACTGGAATGAGCAATGAAAAGATATTGATGTCATTCTTTTGTGAAATGCTTAGAACACATCAAGAAAATGACTATGATAATACCATACTTAGATTACATGTAGAAAAATTTGATTTGAAGCTTTTAGATGAAAATACGGGATTGAAGTTCAATTGTTTAGAAATACTGCAAAACAACCATGCGTTATTCACAAAAATAGCTCATAAAATGGGGTTCTGTTGTTTTTCAGATATGACTTAATCTATTCTTGACGCAAGAAAGTATTCCTAAAAGTGAAAAAGTTAAAAATGCTTTGACTGTAGATGCTTCCACAGTGACGATGGATTTAGGCTTAACTGCGAATTCATTGGATGAGAATCCCTCACTTCCCTCACTGACAGCCGACCATAATCGACAGAAAAAGCGTAAAGCTCCTTCTGTTTCAGTGTCATCCACAAGCGAGAAAGATTTAGATGAGGACAAATATAAATCCCGAAAATTTCGCTAACTAAATAAACTTACGAATGTTTTTGCCAACATTTAGATATTCGTCCGTATCCTGACCCTTATCCGATTTCATTTTTTGGATGGAGTCGGTTGATACTGCGCTAGAGCTGTAATCAAAATGAAGACTATTTTCTATACCATTTATCCTTGCGTTCATTTGAGGTTGATATAATGGCAATTCTTTAAACATGTCGTATTGTATGCGATCGATCGATCTCATCCATTATATCAAAAACGTCTGTGGTATCTGGTTTTAGCGAGGAATTGTCGTAATATTTTTCAATTAATAAATAGGCATCTTTAATATATTGTCCAGCCAATATAGGATTGGCTTTTGTGCCCGCCCCCGTTTTGTAACAGAGTCCGACATGATAAATGGCAACAGGATCAAAATCTTCCGCAGCTGTCAGCCAATGATTAAAAGCTTTAGTTTTATTTACGGCTTTGTCACCCAGTCCTTTTGAATAGAATCTCAGCTAATGCTCTGTGAGACTTGGCATGGCCTTTTTCAGATGCCAGACGATACAGCTCAAAAATATTTTTGAAATCAGATTTATTGGAACTTTTTCTTTTCAGCAGTTCTGCCCATTGAAATTGTAAATTGGCATTGCCAGACTTTGAAACCTCATCAAATAGAGTATCTATTTGTGGTTTGCTTAGCGTAATGATTGCTTCACTGGATATGTATTTTTCAAAATATCGCGCAGCGATCGGACATTTATCTCGAAAAACAGCCTCACGAAAAAGCGCTATGCCGAGATCGTTGTTTTGTGAAAGAACATAACCTGCAAAATAAGCAAGAGCCAATAAGATCTTTGCTTTTGGATCACCGCAATTCCGTGCTGAGATTTGAAGATATTCTACGCCCTTTTTAGGGTCTTCAGGAATAAGAGTTCCTTTTATATAAAGAGTCGCAAGTAATAGCGTTGCATTTGGATTTTTGTCTGTAATTGCGGCACTCTTTAGATATTGAATAACTTGTTCTAATTTTTCTTTATTATCATCCTCTTTCAATAAAGAGATTGCTAGCAGGATCCTTGCAACAGGATGAATCTGAGTTTGACAGGATCTTTTGCAGAGATGCTACACATTGTTTCTGGTCTTTTGATGATGATTTACTCTTGGCATAGGCTATGGCCAATAGGGTTTTTGCGTGATAGGCAAAGCTCTCTGGATCTCGCGCAGTAAAGTAGTCATGCAGGTATACCAATGTGGAAACTTGAGGATCACGAATCGTTTCAAGAATAGCATTTGCTTTTTGCAAAAATTTTAGGGCTATTTTTTTGTTGCCTTCACACTGCACCCCATAATATTTACACAGTCCAAGATAAGTCATTAAAAAGTAGTTTTTGTTTTTTGCTTGGAATTTTTTTAGAATGCTAAAAGCTACTGCATTATTTGAATCCGGGCGCGGTTCTGGTGCAGTCCAATGGTTAAAGTAGCAGATAGCAATAAAAATTTCTATCTCAATTTTAGTGTTTTCATCGAGGGGATTATCGAGGATTGTCTCCAGAATATTTATGCCATTGATGCGATTACGGTGTGTTCCCAATCCATAAAGCATGCATTGTGCAATATTTAATTGAATGTTTGCTTTAATATGACTATCGGTCTCTTTGCAATCAGAATCATTATAATAAACCATTTCTAAAAAACCGGGAGTGCCTTCATCAGTTGTATCTCCGAATCCAAAATGCACCTTCTCAGATTTTTGAAAGAATTCTAGGGAACGTCTCGCGTCTTGTGCAACTCCAAAACCATTTAAATGACACCATCCCAAGCTATTCTCTGCTAATCGAGACCCTTTTTCACTCGCGCTTGTAAAAGCAACTATAGCCTTCTGATGATCTTGAGGAATGCCAAGACCCAACAGATGACACCATCCTAGATTGTTTAAGGCCACGGCATCTCCTTTATCTGCTTGTTTCATCAGAAGTGTAAGTGCATCACAAAAACAATTCTGGGCTAAGTCCGCATTTTTGGAGGTACCAATGCCGTGCAAATAACAAAGTCCTAAATTCAGTAACCCATAAGCGCCATAAGAACCACAAGAACCACTGGAACCATTCGAATCTTGCTTATAAATTTTTTGAAATGTATTAAAGGCAATGTCATAAGCAGGTTTTGAATGATGATCGGTTTTTTCCAACAAATGGAATCGAGCAATCACACCCATTGCAGGGAGATGCAGAGCTTCTGCAGCCGAATTCAAATATGAGAGGCCTTCCTTCTCATTTTTCTCTATACCATTGCCTGCCATGAGACAGCGGCCCAAATAGAATTTTGCTTGGACTGATCCTGCTGTTGCGGCTAATTTGAAATTTTGAACGGCGAGTACAGAATTTTTTGGCTTATCAGTACCCCTGAGATAAAATTCTCCAAGAAGAACTTGCGCTTCGAGGATGCCTAATTTCGCTGCACGTTCGACGTTTTCTATTCCTAATTTTTTATCTATTTTTACGCCAGTTCCACTGTAGAGGCATAAACCCAATTTAAAAAATCCTTCGCCAAGGTTTAAGTCTGCAGAAACTCTATAGTAGTGGTAAGCAAGTTCCATATTTTTTTCTAGAGAGGGTGAGTGTCCATGCTCATAAATTTTTGCTAAATCATAGGCTGCCTCAGCATCATTTTCTTTTACTGCATCCCTTAAAAGTTCAATCACTTCGGAGATGTCTTTTGGGGATGTACTGTACAGGCAGACCGCAAGCCTTTTTTTAAGATTGGCTGCGACTTTTTTATTCAACAGTGGGATTTTATCTCGATATAATTCTATAGCTTTTTGTTTATCAGCCGTACAGCCTATGCCATTTTCAAGACAATGGCCGAGGCGTTCAATACAAGTTTCCAAAGATTGTAAAGCGATGTCAGTAAGGGATTTTCCACATAAAAAACTGAATAAAATAAAAGCTTTTTTCGGATCGGCCGGAGTCCCCAAACCATCCATATAACAGTTCGCCAACTCAAATGTTGCAGCAATACTTTTTGCGTCTGATGCTTGCTTAAATAGTTCAAATGCTTTTTTTAAATCTTTACTGTAATCATGGAATCCGCTTTTGTGATAGCATCCTTTCAGAAATATCGCATATCTCTCGCCATTTTGAACTGCTACCTCCAAGTACTCAAGTATGATCTTTTGATGCTCCGGTTCACAGAAGATATTCCTATTTTCTATCACAATATTCCATAAAAGGCATTGCGCCTCGTTGTCTCCCGCATCTGCCGCCTTTTTGCAATGAATGAAGCCAGTTTTTAAGTATTGAGGATTAGCATCCTTATCAAATTTTGCAAAGCACTCATTGGCCTTTTCTTTCCATTGTTGAATTTCCTTTTCCAGAGAAGCTTTGCTTTGTGCCTTAGGTTTTTTATGAGGCTTATTTTTCGGCATAGGATACTCCAGTTATAGATGTGATATACAGTTCTATGTATTGCTAGCTTTTGAATGCAATTTGATATAAGCTAATTAGCTTTCTTAATTTTTTAGTAACGTTATGACTACTTGATAATATTATAATTACTAGAAAGCATTATAAAATCAAATCAGTCATATTTACAAGTCAATTTTGACTATTTCAGTCATTTTTTAATTTTTTGATGCTTTAAATTAAGGGACTGTTTATTTTGATCAATCATTAAAACGTGTAAGTTCGTCTATTTGTAGATTGACTAAATACAGTGTTGATGCAATTATAGCCACTATAGACAGTAGCGAATTCAAAAGCGAATTGATTAAAAATTTGGGTGCCGAGCCCAACAAATAATAGCAACTCACCGATATTTTTTTAATACGATTGAGAGAAGAAACAATTAAAGCCTCGGAGAAATTGGAAAACGATGTTAAAGAACGTGAACGGAAAAGGAAGGAAAAAATGTTTAGAGATGCAGGGTTGCCAGGAATTTGGTAAAGCAGGGTAAGACATTATGGATAGAAAAGCTCCTCCAAGTGAATTAACAAATCTTATTCGAAACGTTTATGAGCCTCTAGGTTTGGCAGTCGCAAATCTGGAAATCGAAAAAGAAAGCTCTGAGTATGGTGCTTGTCGTTTTAATCTAAATCAAGATAAAATCCTATTCCGCGTTGCAAAAATTACCCCTACCAAATTAGGTCAATTTGTAACATTGTGGAAAAGAGGAAGCATAACAAATATCATTGAACCTATCGATTTAAATGACAATATTTCATACTTTATTATTAATGTTGCTGATAGCAATCATTCTGGTCTATTTATTTTTGATCAAGAGATTCTAGCAGCCAAGAAAATTATTTCACAATACGGAAAATTTGGAAAAAGAGCAATTCGCGTTTATCCACCCTGGGTTAAGCCTGTGGCTTCAGAAGCAATAAAATCACAAGCATGGCAGCTCAAGTATTTTGTAGATCTTGAGATTCCTAGTGCGTCAGAAAAAATCCTTAGCCTTTTAAATATAATTTTGTGAAAGACGGAAACTCTGACCAAAACTTGCTATAAGTATAAATATCTTGATATTCAACATATTTAACCCCAAGAAAAAGGAGACTTTTCATGCCCTATATCAATGTTGGAAAAGACGGTTCAGAGAGAGTTGATCTTTATTATAAAGATTGGGGTAGTGGTCAACCCATCGTGTTTAGTCATGGCTGGCCCTTAAATGCGGATGCTTGGGAAGATCAGATGTTTTTTCTAGCATCGCAGGGCTATCGCTGTATAGCTCATGATCGCCGCGGCAATGGTCGCTCGAGCCAACCTTGGCTGGGTAATGATATGGATACTTATGCTGAGGATTTGTCAAAACTGGTTAACGCATTGAATCTTAAAGATGCCATTCATGTGGGCCATTCTACAGGGGGCGGCGAGGTCGTGCGCTATATTGCTCGTTATGGCAAAAATCGGGTAGCTAAAGCGGTACTCATAAGTGCTGTGCCACCCATAATGTTAAAAACGAAAGATAACCCACTGGGTCTTGACATGAAAGTTTTTGATGAAATACGTGCCAATATTCACAATGATCGCTCACAATTTTTTAAAGACTTAAGTGCACCCTTTTATGGTGCCAATCGACCTGGTTCAAAAGTTTCCCAAGGTTTACGAGATTCATTTTGGTTGCAGGGAATGCAAGCAGGTTTCAAAGCTGTTTATGATTGCGTTAAGGTATTTTCTGAAACAGACTTCACAGCTGATCTGAAAGAAATACATGTGCCCACTTTGATTATTCATGGAGATGATGATCAGATTGTGCCAATTGATGATTCCTCAAAATTAACAGTTAAAATGATCGCAGGTGCTACGCTTAAAATTTATCCGGGTGCACCGCATGGACTTTGCTCGACACTCAAAGATAAGGTGAATGAAGACTTGCTTGCGTTCATCAAAAGTTAATTTGGGTTGAAATGCGTTGATATGCGTTAAACTGTGTTAAATTTTAAAATCAGCATTTGAAGCGGAAAATCTGGAAAACAAAGTAAGTTATCTAATCTTGTGCTTATATCTTGCTTTTCTGCATAATATAGGCACAAGATAAGATATAGGCACAAGATAAGCACTAGACTCCTCAATTATGTAATGTTAAAATATATTACATAAAGTTTTTGGGTGATTCATAAACGAGGAGATACAACAATGCCATTCACTCCCAATCAAATTCCTTTTTATCAAGCAGTAGAATTATTCGAATCAGAAAGCTACCAAGCAGCCTTTGATATTTTTGCGGTTTGCGCGGAAAAAGGCAATTTGTATGCGGTATTTTATCTTGATTATTTATTAAAGGACAAGAAATCTGACATCAAAATTCCAGAGGAAAACAGTGAATTCTTAAAAACTCTGGACGATTATTTGAAACATATCCCCCTTGATTGGAAACCAGAGGCTTGGTTCAAAGCCTCGCTCTCCATTATCGCAATCAAAAAGAATAATGACCGAAAATTCTTAGGTAAGCTCAAAGCCCTGAGTCCATATGCTCCCAATGCAGCTTGGTTTTGTTATGAATACTGTAAGCCAATTGCCCTACAACCGGAAAAAAGCCAAGTGTCGCTTACTCCGAAAGAAGCTTTGCAAATCATGAATCTTGCTTTGCTTGATCTCATGCTAAAACCAGATGTTTATTCCGTTTTTCATGCGCATCAAATTCTGAATGCTCCTGTTGCGTATTTAATCCCCAAGGAATATGCCGGACTTCCTGAACAAATTAAGATTGAGTGGCAGAAATTAGATGACATGTTTCAGAAGACACCGACATTTTTCCATTATGGTGCCCATGTCGAACGGCTCATTTCAAAACTTTATGGCGGTAAGATCTATGAAAAATCAGGTATTAAAGTTTTAAAATCCAGTCCTTTTACAAAAGACATATTTTTTAGACAGCTTAAATGGCAAAGATCAGCTGCATTTCATGGCAGCAAAGAACTACAATTCATGTTTTATGAAGTTTGTTTTGTTCATAAAAGGCCAGAAGTCAGTGAGGAACAGGCTTTGTGCTGGCTCTATATGGCAGCACATAATAATGATGCTCGGGCACAGGTCCGATATGGATTTCGGTGCTATGAAGCTGAAGATAACGTAGAGGCAAGGCTCTTTTTTGAACGAGCATTGAATAATAAGGATAATTACCTTGGATCTTGGGATCGAGCCCAAGCTTGTCTTAATCTTGGTAAAATGCAAGAAGATGGGCGGGGAGGATTTGAAAAAAATGATGAAAAGGCAATCGAATTTTACTTAGCAGGACAAGAATTTCCCATGTGTCTTGGAAATATTGCGGTATTTTACCAAACAGGTCGCGGCGGGTTACCCAAAGATTACACAAAAGCACTGCATTTTTTTGAGAAAGCAATTGAGGATGGAAATAGAACTTTTAAGAAGACCGAAATCGATGAATATCATTCTCAAATTGGCAATCTCTATCTGACAGGCGGCTACGGATTGGAAAGAGATCTTGTAAAAGCTGCAAAACATTATAAGCTTGGAATGGAAACTAATAAAGCAGCTCTCACAAATTACGCCATAGCACTTTATCATGGCCGAGGTGTTCCAAAAAACAAGCCGGAAGCCTTCAAATTGCTGAAGAAAGCAGCTGATCTTGGCATTTTAGAAGCCATCTATCAATTACTAATATCCTATTGCAGACAAGAAATCCGGGATCCGTTTCTTGGTCTCACTGAGCGCAAGATCTTGGCCTATATAAAAACCCTTTGTGATGCGCCTAGAGAAGCTAATAGTTTAGAAGATGAAAAAACACATCGTTATTCTTTAGCAGGCATTTGTTATCTGAAATATTTGCCTTCAGGTCCAAATTATCCGAAAGCACTGCAATGTTTTGAAAAAGGTGCTGACAAAAAGGAAGTAGAGTCCCTCATTCAATTGGGACAGTTCTATGAACATGGCTATCCGGCTCTGAAAATTTCGATAGATTCTAAAAAAGCCTATGGCTATTATAAAATCGCAGCAGAACTGGGTAATGCGCTAGGCTTGAATAACATGGCCTATTGCTTAACGAATGGGGTTGGGGTAGAACTTGATTTCGATCTCGCTAAAAAATCTTTTGAAGAATCTTTAAGTAAAAAAGAGTTGTTAGCAGCTTATGGTTTGGGATGTATGTATGCTTTGGGTCAGGGGGTGACTGTAGATCATAATAAAGCCTTCGAATATTTTTTGCTCGCAGAGGCAACCGAAGATCCCGATGTACTGTTTTCTATCGGCGTATGCTATCAACTTGGTCATGGTTGCAGTCGGGATATCGATAAAGCTTGCAGCTACTATCGACGCTCAAATAAGCTTGGAAATTATAATTCAGGCTACAATCTTGCCTGGGTTCTCATCGACAAAGCGATAGAAAATGGTGAGGTTCATGAAACCCTGCTCAAAGAGGCGTTAGAAATACTCGACTCAGGCATGAAAAGTGGGCAAAAATCGAGTATTTATTTGTATGGGATGGTTTCTCTCTTGCTCGATCCTACGTCAGCAAAATCAATAGCAGAGAAATTTAAAACTGCCTTGAGAGAAAATCCTCATCAACTCACACAAAGAGCTTTCAATTATATTTCTCATCGACTCGAAAAAAATAAGAGCATGACGCGGCTTGAAATCCTAATTCTTCTAACTACTTCATTTGATCCTTTCAAGTTTTTTGCAAAGCTCGATGAAATTCGAAAATCCAAATCCAAGCCAGAGAGAGATGAGAAGGATAGGGAAAAACCGGCTGCGATTAATAAATTAACACGAGAGATGCTAGACTCAAAACCCCCTATGTTGACAAGCTATACCAGTAAAATTAGCAAAAATCCAAGTACTGCCCCTGAATCCAGCAGCAAATGGCGGCGCCTTATCCGAGAAATTGATTGGTTCACCGATCCCTGCAATAAAAAATCGATTAATATCAAAGAATTTAAGCGTTTGCTGGGACAAGTCAGTCTTTATAAAGAAGATTTGAAACTAGAAATCCTGCCATCCAAAAGTTCTAATTCCCGCTATCACTTACAAGGCAGTGATTCTGAATCCAGTTTATCTTTTTCCTATCATCCAACACACGGTAGCGGGCGTGGTCAGGATTCAGAGTATGATCCTGGTCGTGCCCAAAGCTTGCAGAAGGTGATGAAGGACGTTAAACGCCGCGTTTTTGCATAAAGTCTTGGCAGCAAAATGGAAACAATTAGTGGAAAATAGATTTTAATATAATACCTTTTGAATTCAAATTACCGCCAGTGGTAGTTATGGGTAATAAGTTATCAAACTAATACATTTATCCATCGATAAATTAGTGGTATCATTGACCTATTATGGATTAAAAAATTGGAATTTTAAAAATCAGGAATAAAAGATAATAAATATATGAAAGTTACAGAATTGTATAAGTTATTCAACTAAGACATTTAAATATAAGGGTGTAGTATGCAAGCCAAAGAAGATTTATTAAAGAAATTAACTGATTCCTTGAAAAGTTACTCCAGCACAGAGGCCAGTGCCGAAAGAGGGGACTTATCCCAATTTCTGATCCCCCTGCTGCAACGTAAACCCCACTACCCCTATTATTGGCAGGATCTTGCGGTTCAGTTGATCCCAGAAATCAGTGATCTCTTAAATGGGGATCTTGGTATTGAAGCCGTAAAACTTTGCTTCAGTATGGAATATCCTGAGAAAGCGATTCTGAAGTTATTGATAACACGGTTAGAGAGCCAAAATATTGATACCTTTCCTCTCTTGCTGCCACATCTTAAATCATTAGGTCACAACGACTATGGAATCAAAAAGCTGCTGAAAATCTTTCATGAAAGCGGCGGCAATCTCTATGCACTGGATGGCACAGGAAAACTCTTAATCTCTGAGCTGCTGTATTATTCAGAAGGGAATTATATCAAGCAATATTCTGTCCTTAGAGTGCTTACCTGTTTGATACAGGAATTGAATTTTGATGCAACTAAAGTTATTGGCAATAAAATAGCATTGGAGAGATTTTCGCTGGAATGCCTGAAAAATGATGATGTTTTAGGCTTGCTTGCAGCTAGCATAAAAGATGCAAGTCCTCTCTTGCGGAAAAGATTTTTCAAGTTTTGTCTCGATCATAAATTAGGATCAGGAGACTTCATAAAAGCAGTCTTGGAGCAAAATTTAAATGAAAGCGATAGAATATTTCAAGAAATAGAGCTCAATTTCCTGAATTCAAAGCGCCATAAACAACAGAATTCCTCAAAAGAAAATTTTGATGCCAGAATGCTCGCTCATCGCTATTCCTTAAATGGAACAGTTCCCACTCTCTTTTCTGAATTCAGAGATGCTTACGGTTTACTGACTTTGACGGGTTCAAGCCATACAGATACAGCGTGTGAAATTACGTCCTCACTCATGAACTTCATCGAAGAATTCTCGAGTGAAATGTCTGAGAAAGATTTGGCAATCTACCGCAAGGCCTATCATCTCATGCATAAAGCATTTAGATATCGCATTATTGCAGATAACTATGAATTTGAAAAACTGCGGCAGAATGCCTTAGTTACTTTGCATCACCAATGTCTCAATGACATTGCTCTTATCCATACCGGTTACCGTCTGCATGCCGTGTCCATCATCGTATCAAAAGGTACCGTTCTGTATCGTTGCAACAAAGGTGGCTGTAATTTTGGTAACGATGTAATAGAAAGATACAAGATCACCAAAAAGGAAGGCTTAACCCTCGAAGTGATAAAAAAACTACTTATTGAAGATGGCTCTGAGGTAAACAAACCCTTTATACATGGGGAAATTCATCGATTACTTGGGCTTGAACTCATAGAAGTTACTAAAGGTAAGCTGCAAACCGTTGGAAATTGCAGCTGGGCCTCTAAAAAAACTGGATTTCGCGCTCTGCTACAGCATCTCTCAATCGAGGATTCGACTCTTGAACAAGAATTATCCAAATCAAGCCTCGAGTACGCTACGCAATTATTCAAAGCTTGGGTGCAATTTGATAGGCATTCTGCACTCAAACAGTACATTAATAGGCATGGCAATACCTTAACAGCCCCTTATCTATACCGAAGAATACTTTGCACCCATTTTGATCCAGATAAGAAAAAAGACAGTGAACTTGGCATGAAACTGATGCAGACTTTGAGATCTTTACCAGGAAGTGATCCGGAAACTGGTAAAGGTACGGTGGGCATGATGGAGTTTCTCATTACCCACTTGATTCTAGGACTAAAGAAGGAAACAGAGAAGCAAGCAAAGTTTGCTCGTTTCATGCAGGAACTTGGTATCAATTTAGAGAAAATCCATGAAAAAGAATTCCTAGAGAGAGCGCCACAGATAGTACAGATGTTTGCTGCAGTCATGGAAAATGATGCTAAAAAAGTGTCTGAATTATTTATGCAGGGTGCCAATCCTAAAGAGTTCGTGTATGTGGGGTGGACTCCCTTGCATATTGCAACTGCAAACAATAACAATGAAATAATTGATTTATGTCTAGGGTTCGAACCAAATTGGACAAAAACCCGGAATTCCGTAAAACGCACACCACTTTATTATGTGAACAGAGTTGAGTCTGCCAAAAAAATTGTCGCAGCAGGTGGACAGGTGAATGATGCAGTTGATGAGTTTGAATCAGTCATCAACGAAGCTGTCACTAGAGGAAATCTTCCCTTGGTGCAATATTTTGTGGAAAATGGCGCCAAATTCAATGATGAGACACTACATTGCGCGGCACGCTCGGGCTGTGTCAAAACGGTAGAATATCTCTTAAGCGTCGATTCAAAATTACTTAAATCAAAAGACTATGATTACTACCTGCCGATCCACACTGCAGCAGAGCTTGGCCATCTAGAAATTGTTAAGCTGTTGTTGGAGAAAGGTTCACCTGCGAGTCCTCCGGATGTAAATGGCAATACGCCCATTCATCTTGCAGCAAGATTTGATAAGCCAGTTGTAATAGAATGGCTTGCAAAGCTCCCCTATTGCACATTAATCGCTCGAAATCACCAGAACAGAACTTTGTTGGATTTATCAGAGCCGAGCTGTAAAGACAAAGGTAAGGATAAAGACAGAGACAAAGACAAGGACAAAGGCAAAGCCGAAACAGAGGTGGCAGGGTCTTCTTATGACATTGATATACCTATGAGTGAAAGCACTGGAAAAACCCTGAGTTGGCAACAGGAAATTCATTCTGCAATCAAAAAGCAAGTGAAGGATTGTAGTCACTATGAAGGAGGATTCGTGTCAGACCCAAGAATGGTATCGCTCAAAACGCCTGAGCAGTCATTGTTTGGAACAGTCCGGGACGGGGATTTGGAAGCATTTAGAGGATGTCTCGCTAAGTTTCCTACTCTCAATATCAATGCGATACCAAAGCCTTTCTTTCATGATGTGCTTCATGAAGCAGTGACCAGGCGACACAATGACATCTTCGATATTCTGATCATAATCCCAAATATCAATGTCAATTCCAGAAATGGTATTGGAGAAACACCTTTGCACTGTGCAGTGGCCGCAAATAATATGCATGCTTTAAAAGCATTGATTGACCACCCGAAAACTGAGATCAATGCAGTCGATGATATGGGCTACACAGCTTTACATTGTGCCGCAACTTTGGGCTGTGCTCAGTCTATAACGCTTTTGCTGCAACATGCAGAGCTTGATAGTACAATTGTTACAAATATGGGCGAGACCGCCGATGCGATTGTTAAGGTTCTGTATTTTGACTATGAGGCTGCAGAAAAATTGAAAAGGGTCATTCAGCAGCATCAAGTTAAGTGCAGCCCTATTTCTAAGGAATTATCAGTAGGCACTTTTTCTCTTACAATCCCAAAAAAGTTCACTTGATCTTTTTAGGGCATTAACCATATCTTCAGATTCATATCTTGGATTTTCTAAGTAAAATCGCTTTTGAAAATATCTTTTGAAGGGATCTGGAGAATACAAACCAAAGTGCCGCCTCATATAATCTGCGTTCCTATCTGCTTTCCAAGTCTGCACATTATTGCGATCAAATTCAAGGGTTTCTTGGACTTTGCATTTGGCAGCTTCCATTTGAGTGCGATAGGCTTCTTTACAAGCATCGCGTTCATAATGTGATTCGGGGAGTTCAGTGATTTTTAGATTGTAGGAAGGGGCCAGGCATTTTCGAACATGCCAGATATGTTCTAGTAATAATTTTTGACAATCAGTTTCAGGTTTCGGGAGCCAATTCTGTGCTTTCAAATAAAGTAGAGAAGATTCAAAAGCGCGACAAGGGTCTTCTTTCTCGAATTTTCTAATGTCTTTTTCTAATTCTTCAACGATTTTTTTCTTTGCAGTAGACATGCTTCATCCCACTCCTGATTAAATCTTGTGCAACCGTTCACGCGCTGCCGTTGTTTTTCTACACCTTTGCTCCCATGCCTGAACAGTTACAATCTTATCTTGAGACTATAACATATCTTTTGCGCTTGGAACAATAACGAAGCTAATTAATTCATTTATTCATTCATTCGACTTCAGTTTCGAATTCAAAGACTGCTTCTGACACAACTCATCACTCACGAAACCATAATTTGTTTCAGCCCAATTACCCTCTAAACTACCATCTTCTGTGATATGATAGATGGCGATGCCTGTATTGGAAGCATTTATGGGTTCCCAATATTCTGAAACAGCTATCACATTTGCAACTTTTTTATTAAATATTCCTGTACCATAGTAAGCTTTGCCATCAACCATCCAAATAAACTTATAAGTATCTCCCAGTTTTGTTACCGTTAAATTTGCTTGATGGTTTTGATGAGTGGTGGGATCAGCGTAAACGCATTGATAGGATCCTGGAGAGATCTTTTGAGTTTCCAGCAAAAGCTGGGCCAATAAGCAAAAATAACAATATTTTTAAAAAAAATACAGTAATAAATTTTGAAAAATTGGTCTTACACCAGCCCTTTACCATATGCTAACTCTCCTTTCCACAATTTCATGAACGTATATTAACGTAAATGTTAGTATACCAAAAAAATAGTCACCTTAGCTGAGTACTTTTTTTTGCAGATCTGCCAAGTAAAATGCACGCGATGATGTCGATTTCTCGCCGTGTGAATGAAATCTTATGGATGATTTTCAGATGATCACTGTAGATATAGTGTGGAAGAAGCGTCTCTGAAACATGCTGTAGCGCAGTATTATCAGGTTTCTGCGTATCAATCATGAAGTTTACTCACAACCCTATCATGCAATTCAGTTGGAATATCTGACTTTATTGTAGAATCTTTCGGTGCTTGGTAGGTAGCTTTTTCCCTTAGAGCTCTGCGTCGATTCAGAGATAAAAAATGGAGACTGTGACCACTCAAAGGATCAGATATAGCAGATTCAATAGAATCATGATCTCTATATCCTGATGATCCTGAAGTCAATAAAGAAGGTGATATAGAATTGTGATCTGCATCTTTAGAAATGGATTCAGCCTCAACAGAGGGTGTCAATTGAAAAGAGGTAAGTGGGGAACCAGTGATTCTAACAGTAGAGCGGCGATCTTTAGAATGAGGTGAAAGGCCTGGATAATGTGGAGGACTTGGATGTGGTGAAGGGCTGGATTGGAGTGAGGGACCCGAATAAGGTGAAGAGCCTGAATATGGTGAAGGACTTTTTGACGGTGACAGAGATCCTAGACTTGGGCTTAAGCTTGGTGAAGTATGGCTTGAGATGCTTCGTGACGAAAGAGGGTAATCGAGAGGAGAAATAAGAGGATGAGCAGAGGATGGGGATGACGAAGAATCCAGAAAAGATAATGTGATATGTTCTGGTTCGCATGTAGAATTGGGCATAGGCGAAGCATTGAGAATTTCCGATCTTGTAGTAGATTCGCTTGATTTTGGTTCAGGTTTAAATTTTCTAACATAGATCCTTTCTCGAGGTTTTATGGCGTTTGGATTGTTGCCTGGACGAAAACTTGGGGCAAATAATATTGGATCTGTGGATTCTGGCACAGCCAAAGTTGATAAAGATGATTTTGCAGGTTCTAATTTTCGGGCATGCAAGGATTTTTTTAGTCCATTAGTAAATTGTGGGAGAGGTGAAAGCTTTTTTATTTTAAGGAATCGATCCAGTTCATCGCAATCATCATCAGCAGTTTCCTTTTCTTTTATAGTTTGTAATTTCGTAGCTCGTGATTTCAGTTTAGATTGCAAGATTGTATCTTTTTCAGCCATGACGGTGACTCCTTCTTATTTGATACAATTACTCAATTACATTGCATTCTATATCATATTGATTATTATCACTACTACACTTCATTCACATCAATGAAAACATAATAAATATTATATGTGTTATTCAATAAACTTATTGAAAAAACTTTTTGAAATTTTGTAAATTAAAAAACCGGGAATTTCGATCGTGAATTTTTCAAAAATCGAAGATAAAAAGTAATGTATCTACATGTCTGCAACCTGGGGAGTTACTCATGATTAACGAACTGGAGTAAGGTCATAAAAACCAAGAAAGGGGATGTAAACTAATGAACTTTATTTAATTGTAGGCATCAAATAAGCCATATTTGATATTGCATTGTTTTTAGTAGATACACCTAGTGGTCTTTATTGCAATGCAAAAACTACATTCTGAGGAGGTTTGTATGCCATTAAAATCTGATGAACGCCAAAAGATTACCCAATTACTCATAGAACGCCAAAAGTTTGAGGATTATAAAAAATTACAAGCTTCGGGTCATGATAGAGCTTTGACAGATACAGAGAGAACTTCTTTGCCAGAGCTTCTTAAAACTCAAGCAGAATTGAAAGCAATTCAAAAAAGAGTGAATGAGGGAAAAGAAACATTCACCAACGCACAGAAAGATTCTCTAAATACAGCCCTCTCTTTTGTTACATCTGTCATAAATGAGAAGAACATGCAAGCTAAGCCCAAAAATGCAGGACAGCTTGTTAGTGATGCAAGGAAGAAGTTTTTGGAGTCGAAGAGTGTTGTGGAATCTACTTTGAGTGGTAAGCCAAAAGCGCCAGAAAAAGCCTCTGTAGTTCCTGTATCAGGATTACCAAGCTATGAACAAGCCACTGCAAAGCCAGCCCCTGCAACTGGCAAGTTGGGAGATTGGCGCGATAATGCTCTGAAAGTACTGAAAGGCCGGGAAAAACTTTTTAAGGAGCATTTTCGCAATTTACAGGAAAAAGGTATCACAGATGAATCGGGCGGCTTGAATCGTGCCATGGAAAATTTGCATGCACTCGAAAAAATATTTAAATCTCCGCCTAGGTTTCGTGCAGAAAGTACATTCAAAAGTATGGTGCAACAATTTGATAAAAATATCGTGGCCATGTTGAATGCTACAGGCTTAGAGAGGACTCCTGAGGGAAAACCTGAATTATCTCGGACAGAGAGCTCTGAGCCAAAGACTCCGGTCAAGAAAACTGCATCGAAAAAAGATGTTCCTGAGGACGATGAACCAAAACCAAGAACAAGGAGAGGAATGTAAAATATATAAGTCGCAGTTCGAAAGGGTCAGCATCGTTTACATTGGACCTATATATTGTTCAATGGAGGGGATGCTGACAGCATTGCACCACCCGAGTATAGTTATCTAATTTACCTACCCACATACTACTAGCTTTTTTTCTATATAACCCTTATCTTAAATTTTGTGCAATAATCATATTATCGCTCACGAAAGAATGTGAGTGAATTGATTAACAAAGTTATTTAGCTTGGTTTTTATTCCAAAGATCCAGGATCCGTGTTTTATCACTAGATCTATTTTAAGATCTACTGATAGGCTAGGGTAAAGTAATATAGTTTTTAGCTTGTGAAGGTAGCTTTTAGGAAGTATTTTAAGGGGGTAATTGTTTATGTTAGATGATAGAAAAAAGAAGGCCTTAGATGCCGCACGTTCCCAAATCGAGCGTCAATTTGGTAAAGGCGCAGTGATGCTGATGGGTGAAAATCCCATTGGGAATATCGAGGCAGTTTCTACAGGTTCCTTAGGCTTAGATATTGCTCTCGGGATTGGCGGCTTGCCGAAAGGGCGCATCGTTGAAATCTTTGGACCAGAATCTTCCGGTAAAACCACCTTGACCTTACAAGTCATTGCAGAATGTCAGCGAGCTGGCGGGACTGCTGCATTTGTGGATGCCGAGCACGCTTTGGATCCTATCTATGCAGAGAAACTCGGTGTTAAGATCGAAGACCTTCTGGTTTCTCAGCCCGATACCGGGGAGCAAGCTTTGGAGATTACCGATATGCTGGTGCGATCAGGCGCTGTGGATGTGATTGTGGTCGACTCTGTGGCAGCTCTCACGCCGAAGGCAGAAATCGAGGGTGAAATGGGCGATCAGCATATGGGATTGCAAGCCCGTTTGATGTCGCAAGCTTTGCGAAAGTTGACTGGCAATATCAAGCGCTCCAACACTCTGGTTATCTTTATTAACCAAATTCGTATGAAAATTGGCGTTATGTTTGGCAGTCCAGAAACCACGACAGGTGGTAACGCGCTTAAGTTTTATGCTTCGGTACGTTTAGATATTCGACGCACGGGCGCTATCAAAAAAGGCGATGAAGTGCTGGGGAGCGAAACCCGCGTTAAGGTCGTTAAAAACAAAGTGGCGCCGCCCTTCAAACAAGCAGATTTTGAAATCCTTTATGGCCAGGGTATCTGCCGTTTTGGAGAGATCATTGAACTCGGTGTCAAGATGAACTTGATTGATAAATCCGGTGCTTGGTATAGTTACAAGGGCAATCGTATTGGCCAAGGCAAAGACAACGTGCGACAATTCCTGGCAGATAATCCCGAGATTGCAAAAGAGCTCGATACCACTCTTCGCGCCAAGCTCTTAACGGGGGCGGGGAACAGTTCGATGTCAGAGAGCACCGCGGACGAGGATCTTGCTTTGGAAGATGAATAAAATTGATACCTCTTGCCATACGGCTTCGCTAAGATAATTGAGTAAGCGTGAGAAAGATAGGGGTCGGGTCTAGTAAACCGATAAAACTGCTTATCGCTTTGCTAGACCCGACCCCTACTGCGGCCCCTACAGACAGATACCAGAAGTTACTAAAATGAAAAAGATGACAACAGCAGAATTAAGAAAGGCTTTTTTGGATTATTTCCAAAAGCATAAACATACCGTGGTGCCGAGCAGCCCTCTGGTCCCTGGCAACGATCCCACCCTTCTCTTCACCAATGCAGGCATGGTGCAATTTAAGGAAACTTTTCTAGGTCTAGAAAAACGTCCTTATACTCGCGCCGTAAGCGCGCAGCGCTGTGTCCGCGCTGGCGGCAAGCATAACGACTTGGAGAATGTTGGCTACACTTCCAGGCACCATACCTTCTTTGAAATGCTCGGAAACTTTAGCTTTGGCGATTATTTCAAGCGCGAAGCAATACAATATGCCTGGGACTTCCTGAGAAATGTTTTAAAAGTTCCAGCAGAACGCTTGTGGATTACAGTCTACGAAGATGATGTCGAAACTGCTGATATCTGGCTAAACGAAATCAAAATTGATCCTAAGCGATTCTCAAAATGCGGTGAAAAACACAATTTCTGGTCTATGGGAGATACTGGCCCCTGCGGACCATGTACTGAAATTTACTATGATCATGGCTCTCATATTCCTGGCGCCCCTCCCGGAACTGCCGAAGACGAAGAAGACGAGGGGGAACGTTACGTCGAAATTTGGAATTTGGTCTTCATGCAGTATGATCGTGCCGGGAATGGCACCTTAACGCCTTTACCAAAGCCTTCTGTCGATACCGGAGGCGGATTGGAGCGACTTGCCGCAATGATGCAAGGCGTGCACAGTAATTATGATATTGATATTTTCCAATTTTTAATCAAAGAAATTGCGGCTTTAGCCCGCACCAATGATTTGACTAATAAATCTTTGCGGGTTGTTGCAGATCACATTCGGGCCTGTGCCTTTTTGATTGCAGACGGTGTGATGCCCTCTAATGAAGGCAGAGGGTATGTGTTAAGAAGAATCTGCAGACGCGCGATCCGTCATGGGCATCGCTTAGGTTTCCAGGCACCTTTCTTCTACAAATTGGTGCAGCCTTTGGCAGAAATCATGGGAGACGCTTATCCTGAAATTCGAGAAAAGCAGGAAATTGTGGAGAAAGTGCTGCATCAAGAAGAATTGCAATTTGCCCGCACGCTGGAACAAGGACTTCGGATTTTGGAACAGGACATCGAAAATATCAAAGATGGCACCATTCCTGGCGACACTGTATTCCGTTTATACGATACTTACGGTTTTCCAGTTGATTTAACTGCTGACATCGCGCGTGAGCGCGGTCTCGCTATCGATATGGATGGTTTTGATAAAGCCATGGCCATCCAACGTACTCGTGCCCGCGAAGCCAGCCAGTTTGCCATGCAAGTTTCCGATCGCATCGACATTGCACATAGTACTGAATTTACAGGTTATGCATTATTAGAAGAAGAATCCAGAGTTTTGGTATTGTTGATGGACGGTCAAGAAGTGTCGCGGCTCGAGGCAGATGATAAAGGCATCGTGGTGTTGGATCACACACCTTTTTATGCAGAAGCTGGCGGACAAGTAGGCGATCAAGGCCGACTCGAATGGATGGGTGGCGAATTTGAAGTTCTCAATACTAAAAAGTTTGGTGAAGCCCACGCCCATTTTGGTGTGATGAAGTCTGGAAGTCAGCCCTTGAGCATTGGTTCAAAATTATATGCAGCCGTAGACATTGAAAAACGTCGTGCCACTGAACGCAATCACTCTGCCACGCACTTATTGCATGCAGCACTGCGTCAAATTTTAGGCAACCATGTGCAGCAAAAAGGATCTTTGGTAGAAGCACCGCGCTTGCGTTTTGACTTCTCTCACATTGCTCCCATGACAATGGACGAAATCCGGAAAGTCGAAGAATTAGTAAACGATCAAATCTTGGAAAATTCCTTCGTCGTGACCGATGAAATGTCAGCCGAAGAAGCAAAGAAAACAGGCGCCATGGCGCTCTTTGGCGAAAAATATGGCGAAAAAGTGCGGGTCTTACGCATGGGCGGCGATTTTTCCGTAGAGCTTTGCGGCGGCACTCATGTCAAAAACACTGCTGCCATTGGTCTTTTCAAAATTGTTTCCGAAGCAGGTATCGCTGGCGGTATTCGACGAATAGTCGCCGTCACTGGTAAAGGGGCACTTGAGTTCTATGAATCAAGGTTGCAGCAGTTGCAGCTTGAGAATGATCAGCTTAAAAAGGATATCCAGCAAGGCAAAAAAGAGTACCAAAAGTTGAAGCAGGAGAGACTTTTTGCGGGTGCCAGTGCTGGTATGAGTGCTTCTGCGCATGCTGGCGGTACTGATTCGCTTGGCAGTGCTGGTAATGCGAGTAGAACTGGCAATGCTGTTCCGAGCTCAGTGGTAGTAAACGGAATAACTGTCATTACCCAAGAAATTCCAGAAGCAGATCCCAAGATTTTACGAGATTTAGTAGATCGCTATAAGAGCCAACACAAAGCTGCTGTCATAGTTTTAGCCTCTCGACAAGATAACAAAGTAAGCATCTCTGCAGGTATTACAAAAGCCATTGCCGGAGAAGAATTGAATGCAGGTGATTTAGTGAAAGATTTAGCAAAAATGCTGGGAGGCACCGGAGGTGGTCGTCCTGATATGGCGCAAGGCGGTGGGAATGATCCGAGCAGGTTGGGAGATGCATTGGAATCTGTCACGAAATGGGTAGAAAAGCGCCGCCATTGAAGCCTGAGCTGATTCATTATCTTAAAATACCCTACAATTTCGCAGTTAATTTTGGAAATTTAATAACCTATTGAAAACGACGTTTTTTAATTAATGCAGCACTCGAGTCGTCTTTAGTGTTCTCTTCCTGATGCGGTTCTCCTTTCGTTTGAGACTCTTCTTTTGGATCTGGAACATCTTTTGTACTCGGAGAAGCGGTACTTGTACTCTGAAAAGCAGTACTTGAGCTTAGAGCAGCCGTACTTGTATTCAAAGAATCAGTGCTTGTACTGAGAGGAGAGGGGCTTATACTCATAGTTGCAGGGTCTGAACTACCGGGTGCACTCCAAGTAATCGCAGGTTGTTCTGGAGCAGCGCAAGCTTGCACCCAAGCCTCTGTAAAAATGAGATCGCCTATTTCGGGTAGGGTGGTTCCAACAGGAATCGTTAAAGATCTGTCCTCAGTGAAAGTTGCTCTGCCATCCATGATGTGATCTTTAAGTACCCAAACAACCAAATCTATATTGATCTTTTCATTTAATCGAATGGTAACAAGACAAGCTTTTTTGCCAAAGATGTCATCCGGGAGCAATTCGATGTTAACGCAACGACCTTGGAGGTAGTTATGTCCCATGGCAACTTTAGTTTTTGAGGGTGAAAAACTACCTTGGCAATGACGATAATCCGACCAAGGATGTCTTTGTTCATGATAGTCTATCACCTCTGGTATTGCGGAGTTTTTGCGAACTTCAGGTTTGTGCACCAGCCAAGTTGAAATACCCCAGGCATGGAGAGCTGCTTCAGGGTAACATTTGTATGTAAAAAGATTACTCCAGAAATGTCGATTAGAAAGACTATCTGTACAGAATATCGAAAGAACTGTTTCATTGCGTTTCTTTTTTGTCGCAGAGTTACTTTTGTTGTTTTGAAAGGCCAGAACAGATTCTTTATCGGAGGTTCGCAGAATTCTAATCATTTTGCTAGTTTCTATTTCATGAGGATTGTCCCAATTTCTTGGAAACATGGCGGTTTTCAGTCTTATTATGTAAGTTCTGAAAAAAGTTTTAATGATGGGAAAAGCAGAGATTATTGCAGTTGGATTTTCAGTAATAACCGCGTTCAGGAAACAGTTTGCTCCGAGACTGATAGATGTAGATGTTTCAAAAAATTTAAGGTCAATATCTTGATGATTAATACGTTTGTTAACCTCTATGCAATTGAATTTTGAGTTTCTTGTGCCAACATGACTGAAGTCATTCAATAAAGAATAGAAATGGGGACGCAGATTTTTATGCAAATCTTGGAAGCCATTGACTGATACAAAGTGGCATGCATGATAAGGGTGATCCATGTGTCCATTTTTACTCAATTCTGTTTCAATAAATTTTGCCAGAGCTAGCTTCCAATAGAGAAGTCGATGTGCAATTTGAGCTGCGGTTACGCGGTGGACTTCTGATTTTTCTGGTTCTAAGCAAGGATTGATGAGTGTTTCTTCAATCAAAGTGATGAGGGGAGTTACCCACCACTCTATCATTGTTGGCGAATGCCCCTGCGACATTTGAAGCAGAGGATTTTTGATCAAATTCGATATCAACTTCCCAAGTTGTATCATATCGCAATTTATCAATTCGTTTGCAGGTGATTCTGTTTCAGAATTATACTGTGGACTTTGTTCGAAAGTTTTATCGAAGAAATGGTTAGGACCCAAATTGAGTTCAGTCATTGGAATTTCAGTTAACAGATTTCCATGCGCTTTATTTTCAGAATGAAGTCTCGCAAGTCTGGTCGTTATGCGGGTGGCAAAATCAAACATCCATAATAAATGCCATACCCACCTTTTATCTTCTACATTGTTTAGGAATCCAAAATGAGGAAGCCGAATAGGACCTTGCTGTAAGTTTTTAAAAGCCTCTAGAGTTCCAGAACTGCCTTGCACCGGATATTTGCTCAATTGCTTCGCAATGTTCTCGATATTCATTAAAGGCATTCTAAGTTCCGATTGTTGTTTATACCTATCTAATTGTTGAGTTGCGCTAATTTTCAAAGCATGCGTGAATTTGCTGGGGTTATAACGAATGAAGTATCGAATATTGGTAACTTCTTGTGCAGAGATATCACTTGATTTAAGTTGAAATATTGTCGCAACTATTTTTTTAAAAAAGCTTACTGGTTCTTTGTTTGTAATTTGCTTGCTTGTTTTTTCTTTTTTGTAATGAATAGTGACATAGTCATTCATTTCTGGCGGTAAATTTTTTGATCTATGCCATAATCTTTCACTTATTTCGATCTCTATTGGTTCTTCTAATACATCGTTGATATATTGGGCGGTTGATTTCATCATGGGCAGCCTTTTTCTGAATTCAAGCAGATCGCTTGTACAATAGTAGGCTGTTGAATTTCTTTGGTCAGCTTCTTCTATTAATAAACGTTCCTCTTTTCCAAACCACATCGGAATGCTCAACAATTGAGTTACAGTAAAGCCCCAAAGTATGATGGCTTCAGTAGGAGTCCAAAGGTATTGTTCTTGACATGCCATACATGCCATAAAAGGATTACCTTCATCTTTTGTCCATTCAAGCTTATGATGTTCTGCCACAGTAGTTACTTTATTGCAAATTCCGCAAGGGAGCTTTTTATTTGCAACAAAATACAAGTAATGTTGTTTTTGCCATTCAGTTTCTTTTTTATACCAAGCCTCTTGTTCATTGTCTTCTTCAAAATAATAAGGTAGTTTGATGCTTTCTTTAAAAAGATCGTGTTCATCTTTGTACCATTGTTGCAATGCAATCAGCCTGCTCCAGCGGCGCAATAAATGATTATTCCGTTGCTGTTCAAATGGGGGTCTGAGTAATTCTTCTGGGATATAAAAATGACCCTTATAGACATTTTTTTTGAGAAATCTCGCAAAATAGAGAGTGTTCTCAGTGCTTGCTATAAACGATTGAGTCGAAGCACAAGAAAGAGCGGCAAAATCGTTAGGATCAAGAAGGAGCATGATTTGCTGCAGTATGTCCTTAGGAATGTCTGTGATAATTCTGATATGTTTTAAGGGTTTTGCAATTTCCCGAGATATTTTTTGGATTGCATCATCTTTGGGAGATTTACTAAGAGATTTATCTTGTGTACTTGTAGAGGTTGGGGCAAAAGGGTCAGGAGTAAAGATAGAATCTACCATTCTTGGATCGGAAATTTTAAGATCCGTTTTCAAGAGAGACCATAAAGAAATAAAATGATGATTTTTAGTGCCTCTTTTTAATTTTGATTCTCCATTCTTAAGGAAAACTTCTAAGAACCGCGTTCCATAAAGAGCTTCGAGCACTCCGCCAGGCATAATATATGCTTCATCTGCCAGGTATAAATTGCAGATATGATCATTTTTAAATAAAACCTCAAGCAGGATATCGGGTGATTGGAGAGCAGAAGAAGGTTGTTCCAGTCGCTCTTTAGATTCTTTTTGCTCCAAGTTTTCTTTGGATCCTCTGCTCTCTAAAGACTCTTGGATCTCTTCTTGCTCTAGAGTGTCCTTGATTTCTTTTGTGCCAGCAGTTATTTCAGTAGTTGTTCCAGTAGGTTCCTGTATGGCGTTCGGGGTAGTACTCATAGTAGTGCCTAATCGTGTTATTACACTCGTAAGTTTGAATTATGAAATTAAATTATCAACTATGACATCAGATAACATCGGATAAGATGCTATTATGACCTATTCGATCTTCAAACACAAGTAATTTATTTGTTTGCTGTATAACCAAAACCTAAAGCAAGGCTTATAATTGGTCGACATGACTATAGAGATGAAAGAGAAGAGATGAATAGTATACAAGGCTTGAACAAGTTCATGAATAAGGTACTTGATCAAATCTTGCACAAATCTTGTACAAATTTTTGAACAAGACTTGAACTTGAAATAGTATGAAGCAATAGAACTATTATTAGTGTTTCAAAAAATGTTACCGTATGGTAATAATCCTGGTTGCGAAGCAACCCTTAATTGTGGAATAATTAGGACCTTTTTAGGCTTGTTAAGAATATGGCCTTAATAGTACAAAAATATGGTGGTACATCGGTTGGCAATATCGAGCGCATTCAATATGTTGCTGATAAAGTCCGTGAATCGCGTAATAAAGGAAATGATCTAGTCGTTGTTGTTTCGGCAATGAACGGCGAAACCGATCGTTTGGTCGGCATGGCACAGAAATTAAGCGCGAGTCCAGATCCTAGAGAATCAGATGTTTTGTTAGCGACGGGTGAGCAGGTTTCCATTGCTCTTTTGAGTATGGCTTTAATCGAAAAAGGCTGCCCGGCTCGATCTTATACCGGATCTCAGGTGCATATACGCACAGATGGGGCCCATACGAAAGCCAGAATTTTAGGTATTGAAAGTAGTAAAATTCGCAATGATCTGTCCGAAGGGAGAGTCGTTGTTGTAGCGGGATTTCAGGGAATGGATTCATTTGGAAATATTACGACCTTAGGCAGAGGTGGTTCTGATACCACTGCAGTCGCACTGGCCGCAGCCTTGAATGCCGATGAATGTCAAATATTTACCGACGTGGATGGCGTTTATACGGCAGACCCCAGAATGGTTCCAGAAGCAAGAAGAATGACGCAAGTCACTTTCGAGGAAATGTTGGAATTATCGAGCCAAGGCGCAAAAGTAATGCAAATAAGGGCGGTTGAATTTGCAGGAAAATATAATGTACCTGTGCGAGTGCTGTCTACTTTTCAACAGGGCCCTGGGACTCTTATTACGACGCAGGAAGAAAATTTGGATCGACGGCCGGCAGTTTCTGGCATCGCCTTTAATCGTGATGAAGCCAAATTAGTGATTCATGGTATTCCAGATGTGCCAGGTGTTGCTGCAACAGTTTTAAAACCTATCAGCGATGCCCATATTGAAGTGGATATGATTATGCAGAATCTTCTTTCAGGCGCAAAGACAGATTTGGGTTTTACAGTGCATCAGCGAGATTTCCATCAGGGCAAGATAATCATTGAAAATCTTGCCAAACAGTTGGGTGCGGCTGGCACTACTGCTGACAAAGAGATTGCAAAATTATCATTGGTTGGCCTAGGTCTCCGTTCTCATGCAGGCATAGCCAGTAAAATGTTCCAGGTTTTGGGGGGAGAGGGCATTAATATTCAAATGGTTTCATCATCTGAAATTAAAGTTTCTGTGATTATTGACGAAAAGTATTTAGAGCAAGGTGTTCGTGCCTTGCATCAAGCTTTTCAATTGGGAGTCGAGGCTGTAGCTTGAGATCATTAGGAAAGGGAAGCGTCATAAATATGACGAAAGGGTTTTATGACGACAGGACAAAATGACGAAATGACAAGACGAAAGGACAAGAGGACTAAAAAGGAGATGGGCAATGTTAATTCTAACAAGACGTGTCGGTGAATCATTGATGGTGGGTGATGATGTCACCATTACTGTATTGGGCGTTAAAGGAAACCAAGTTCGAATCGGTGTGAACGCGCCTAAGGATGTTGGAGTGCATCGCGAAGAAATTTATCAAAGAATTCAAAGAGAAAAACTGGCTAAATTGCAGCATCTTGAATCATCACAGGGTGGACATGCTAGAAGTGGTTCAGGATCAGAGGCTGGCTCGCATGGTTCTGATAAAAGTTCTTCAGATCACGATGAAGAAGAGTAAAGACTTGCATATCTTAATGTGAACTAGTTCAGACATAATGTATCCTATCTTCTAAGTTTTAATAAGCCATAAAGAGTTAAAGATTATTTATTATTAGCAGTCGTCTAGCAATTTACTAGTTACTAGTCACTAGCCATTATTTAGTTATAAAAATAAATAAAACCATTATCCTACCTTCTTGCTATCTTCTTTTGGCTATTCTCCACAAATCATGATAAAATCCACGCTTTAATGCGTTCAGGAAGCAGGTACTTGTTTCCTGATTTCTTGCATGGAGAGATGGCCGAGAGGCTGAAGGCGCTCCCCTGCTAAGGGAGTATGGGGCTAAAACTCCATCGAGGGTTCGAATCCCTCTCTCTCCGCCAATGATATAGTTTAATACGTTATACGCGCCCGTAGCTCAGTTGGATAGAGTACCTGGCTACGAACCAGGCGGTCGGGAGTTCGAATCTCTCCGGGCGCGCCAACTTTCAATTTTAATTAAGTAACACTTTCGATGAATTTGGATCATCCGTTTGCGAGATTCCCCATAGAAGGGCGTTCCAGGATAGAGTTAGCAAGGGTGCTGTGTTTACTGGGTGTGGACGTCATCAGTATTGCTATTGCGGCAATACCGGAAGCCAAAGAAATATAAAGACCAGGTCCGAAATTTAAACCTAACTGATTCATGAGAATATCTGCAACCATTAAAGCAGTGCCGCCAAAAATAGCTGCAGAAATACTCCAACCGAAAGCACTTCCTGAATAACGTGTTTCGGTGTGAAATTCTTGCATTAAGAGAGTCATCATAGAACTGCTGACCAGTCCATTCACGATGGCATAGAGCACTTGTCCAGAAATAGTTAAAAGAACATCACCGGTCTGTGCAGTAGCCAATATGATAGGACCTGCAATTATAGCGAGGGTTAGCCCGGTGAGGCACATTCGCTTGCCGCCGATTTTGTCCGCAAATCTACCGCAAATTAATATCAAACAAGCTGCTAGAACTTGCCCGAAGGTGACAATTTGAGAAGCAATTTCAGGGCGTAATCCGCCAACATTGATGCAAGTTATTTTAAAGAATATATTACCAATATACACATAAACTGCCACGAATATTGAAATGCAGGCAGTTAACAGTAATGCTTTCTTTTGTTCTTTAAAGACTTTGAAAATAGGATTTTGTACCAGCCTTTTTTCTCTTTTTGCGCGTTGAAAGGGCTGCGTTTCTTCAATATTCGATCGCAAATAGAGAGCTAAAAGACAGAGAAAACCACTGCAGAGGAATGGGATACGCCAGGACCACGCGGGGGCACCGGGAAGCAGTGTGAGCGTAGCAGCAAAAGATCCAATCGCCATACCTCCTGCGGCCGCGAAAGGAGCAAAAGAACCAATGAAAAATGGACGTTTTTCAGCGTGTTCATGTAAGAAGGTAATGGCGCCGTGAAACTCTCCGCCGACAGCAATGCCTTGTAACAATCTGCAGACTAAGAGCAGGATAGCGGCGAGGCTGCCAACTTCTGCATAGGTTGGTAAACAACCAATAGAGACTGTTGCGATGCCCATCAAGAGCATTGAACTCATCAAGGCGGGTTTTCGTCCCATTTTATCGCCAAGGGTACCAAAAAGAATTGCCCCTAATGGCCGCATGAAATAACTGGTGGCAAAAATGCCATAAGTCTTTAAACGTGCCAAATTGGCATCTTGGATATCAAAGAAAAAATTCGAGAGTTGATCTGCCATGTAGGCGAAGAAAGTATATTCAGCCCATTCCAATAAGGTACCTAGGGTGGCGGTAATGGTTGTTTTTGAGAGTAATTTATGTTCAGGGGCTGATTTCAGTATAGATTCTGACATATCACTAAATACCTTATTTAATTACTTAATCAATTTTATCATCATATCTCAATAATTTGAATAAAAATATTAATGTAAACTCATATTCGAGCTTATAAGTGGACAATTAAGGGAACGGATAAGGGAACGGATAAGGGATCGGATAAGTGAGTGGATAAGGGAACATATAAAAAATGAATCCTATATTTGATGAATACTTGATGAAAGGTTCATGGTCAAGTATTCTAGTAACTCGATTGTAGAAAATTATGTTAGATACCGATATTTATTTATACATCTATAGATTGATTTCCTGTAAAATACAGAGCAATGGATCTTCCAAATAGATCTAGGTTAAGTAATGTAACGTGTTGCAGTTTATGTTTGTTTATTTGTTTATTTATGAGTAGTACGTATTAGTTGAGCTATGAAGCAAAATTCAGATAACTTGGTTGAAATTCATGACCTGCGTTTTAAACGCAATAGCCGCTTAATATTCGATAAAATCAATATTCGGGTGAAAAAAGGTAAAATCACCGCGGTGATGGGCCCGAGTGGCGCGGGTAAAACCACCTTGCTTCGACTCATTGGAGGACAATTAAGGCCTGATTCAGGTACACTCTTGGCATTTGGCGAACATATACCTGCCTTGTCTCGGGACAAACTTTATGAAGTCAGAAGACAAATGGGTATGCTGTTTCAAAGTGGTGCGTTATTCTCCGATCTTAGCGTTTTTGAGAATGTCGCTTTTCCATTTCGAGAACATACCAAGTTACCAGAAAGCATGATACGGGATCTCGTTTTAATGAAGCTTCAGGCAGTAGGTCTCCGAGGTGCCCGCGAGTTAATGCCCTCTGAGTTATCTGGAGGGATGGCAAGACGTGTTGCATTGGCCCGGGCCTTGGCGCTTGATCCAAGCCTCATCATGTTTGATGAGCCTTTTACCGGCCAAGATCCAATTACAATGGGCGTTTTAGTGAAACTGATTCGATTATTAAATGATGCTTTAGGTCTCACCACCATTATTGTTTCTCATGATGTTCATGAAACAATCACTATAGCCGATTATGTCTATTTGATAGCAGATGGGAATGTTGTGGGTGAAGGCGTGCCTGAGGATTTAATGAAGGAAGATAACAAGGGTTGGGTGCAGCAATTTATGCGGGGGTTGCCCGATGGACCCGTGCCTTTCCATTACCCTGCACAGGAATATCAAAATGATTTATGGGGGGCGCAAGATGATCTATCTTAGGCGCGTCCAACATTTGGGTCGTGTTGGCATTCATTTTTTTAAAGATGCCGGACGAACTTCTCTTTTTTTATATCAATCTTTAGCGAGCTGGCCTGAATTTCCCAATTCATTTTGGAGATTGATACAACAGCTTTATTACGTAGGTGTTCTTTCGCTCATTATCATGGTGCTCTCCGGCCTTTTTATTGGTATGGTATTAGGGCTGCAAGGATACACCATCTTAGTGCGATTTGGTGCTGAATATGCTTTGGGTCAACTCATCGCTTTGAGTTTGGTGCGAGAACTCGGACCGGTAGTAGGAGCCTTATTATTTGCAGGGCGCGCAGGTTCAGCTTTAACTGCTGAAATTGGTTTAATGAAAACAACAGAACAATTATCTTCTATGGAGATGATGGGCGTTGATCCCTTGCGCCGCGTTATTGCTCCGAGATTTTGGGCAGGACAGATTTCACTCCCCATATTAACCATTATTTTTACGGCAGTTGCCATTTGGGGTGGCTACATGGTTGGGGTAGAATGGCTTGGCGTAGATAACGGCGCCTTTTGGGCCAATATGCAAGCAAATGTACAATTTGGTGCCGATATTTTAAATGGTATCATTAAAAGCATGGTGTTTGGTGCCGTAGTCACTTGGATAGCGGTTTTTCAAGGCATCGATTGTCCTCCAACTGCGGATGGTATTGCCAGAGCCACTACCAGAACGGTAGTATATTCCTCCCTTGCAGTATTAGGACTAGATTTCTTCTTAACAGCTGTGATGTTTAAGGAATTTTGATATGAAAATGAAAACGGTGGAAATTTCCGTCGGCGCTTTTATGGTGGCAGGCATTGCTGCATTGCTGATGCTTGCACTTCAAGTAAGCGGGATGGGTAATTTTTTCCAAAAAGAATCAGGTTACCAAGTTAGAGCAGCATTCAGCAACATTGGTGGATTGAAAGTGCGGGCAAAAGTATCCGTAGCGGGTGTCGTGGTTGGACGTGTTGTCAGCGTAGTGCTCGATCCAACTTCTTTTGATGCAGAAGTCATCATGATAATTGATCCCAAACGCTTAGGCGGCAAATTGCCCGTCGACACGCGTGCCAGCATCATGACAGCAGGATTGCTTGGCGATAACTACATTGCGCTTTCCCCGGGCTTTTCCGAGAAAAATTTCTTGCAAGAGGGCAGCGTCATTACCGTCGATAATACGGATTCTGCTGTTGTATTAGAACAACTGATTTCAAAATTTGTCGCGAATCAAGTGAGTTCAGAAGGAGGATCCGCTCCCAAAGAGGATAAAGATGCCGCCAATCCCATGGATATCACAAATGCTACGAATACCACTACTAACGCCACAGACGCAACAGAAACCACAGATCCAAATGCTATTAAGGAGCAAAAACTATGAGCACAATAATTACTATAAAAAAGCAGGGCATGAAAAATCTCTTTATTTCTGGAATTCTCTCGATTTTCTTTCTGCTCGGAAGCAATTCTGTGGCAGCTGCGGACGACCCCATCAAGATGCTGGAAGGCGTTACCTCGCAAGTGATGTCAGTTCTGAAGGAAAACAAAGATGATTTGAAAAAAAATCCCAGCAAAATATATGAAGTAGTAAATCGCTATATCCTGCCTCATGCAGACTTCACTGAGATGGCGAAATGGGTAGTAGGCAGAAATGCTTGGAGTAAAGCAAGTCCCACCATGCAGCAAAGCTTCGTGGCCGAATTCAGAACTTTAGTGGTCCGTTCCTATGCGCAATCTTTGTTGAATTATAGCAATCAAACCATAGAATTTTTACCGATCAGAGGTTCTGCAAATAAAGAACGAGTACAAGTATCCAGCATGATCAAGCAGCCTGGCAAAAAGGCCACGCGTATCGACTATCGTTTGCTGCAAGAAAATGGTACTTGGAAAGTTTATGACATTATTATTGAGGGTGTCAGTTTGATGCAAGGTTACCATGCACAATTTGCGGAAGATGTGCAGAGGGGGGGCGTTGCTGCAGTGGTAGACAAATTGCGCGGGCATAATAAGGGAAAGGGCTCTAAAGGGAAGGGCTAAATATTAGCAAGATATTAGCAAACCTCGAGAGACTGAAGAATGAAAGCGACAATTGAAATACAGGGTGAAATTCTGAAAATCAACGGTGAGCTTGATTTTGATTCCGTTGTTCCTCTTTGCGAACGTGGCATCAACTTAATGGCATCCATGAAGAAAATTAAAATTGAATGTTCTGGCTTACAAAAATGTGACAGCTCAATACTCGCACTCTGTAGTGCTTGGATGCGAGATGCACGTTCCAAGAAAAAAGAAATTGAATTTATGCATTTGCCATCATTCATGCAAGATCTTGTTAAAGTGCATGGTTTGGAAGCTATTCTTCCGGTTAGTGTCTAGAAATTGAAGGATATTAAAGGATTTAGTATGGGAAAACTAATAATAACTGGCGGTGAACCTCTGAAAGGTGAGGTCCGGATCTCTGGCGCAAAAAATTCTGTATTACCCATCTTGGCGGGTTCTTTACTTGCTCATCAACCTGTAGTGATCGGCAATGTACCGCACTTGAATGACGTTACCACCATGATGGAGCTTCTTGGCCAACTCGGTGCAAAATTATTAGTCGATGAACGCCTCACCATCGAAGTGGATGCAAGCCACATCAATCAGTACAGTGCTCCCTATGAATTAGTTCGAACCATGCGCGCCTCTATCCTGGTGCTTGGCCCACTGCTTGCACGCTTTGGCGAAGCACAGGTATCACTTCCTGGTGGTTGTGCCATCGGACCACGTCCCGTAGATTTGCATGTTCAAGGTCTCCGCGCTATGGGGGCAGAAATCTCCATGGAAAATGGCTACATTAAGGCACAAGTGAAAGGACGCTTAAAAGGTGCGCAAATACTTTTTGAAACGGTTACTGTTACTGGCACAGAAAATTTGATGATGGCTGCAAGTTTAGCGGAAGGCGAAACCATCCTTAAAAATGCCGCTCGCGAGCCTGAAGTGCAGGATTTGGCCAATTTCTTGAATACATTGGGCGCAAAAATAAGCGGCGCTGGAACCGATACCATTGTGATTGAAGGTGTTCCTAAACTTGGTGGCGGCGAATATTTTGTGGTACCCGATCGCATCGAAAGCGGCACCTATCTCGTTGCTGGAGCAATTACGCGAGGTGCAGTGAAGATCAAGAATACCAAAGCTTCTCTATTAGAAGCAGTACTGCAGAAATTAGAAGAGGCAGGAGCTGAAATAGAACGCGGAGAAGATTGGATTTCGCTGGACATGCATGGAAAACAACCTAAAGCGGTTAACCTGCGTACAGCACCTTTCCCTGGTTTTCCCACTGATATGCAAGCTCAATTCACTGCTTTGAATGCAGTGGCTTCTGGTACCGGTGTCATCACAGAAACAGTGTTCGAAAACCGGTTCATGCACGTCCAAGAATTGCGGCGTATGGGGGCAGAGATCGGAGTGCAAGGCAATGCAGCAATTTGCCACGGTGTGCCATATCTCATGGCAGCTCCTGTTATGGCTACTGATTTACGTGCTTCTGCAAGCTTAGTATTGGCGGCGCTGATAGCCAATGGGGAAACCACTGTTGATAGGATATACCATATCGATCGCGGCTATGAATGTATAGAAGAAAAATTAAAACAACTTGGAGCAAAAATAACCCGAATTTCAACTTAAAGTGCCACTATTGCTACTATAAAGTGAATTAAAAAGAAAGTGAATTAAAGTAAATTAAAAGTGAACTTATAATAATAACAAATTTCTAAATTTTAGATTAATGCATAAATTTAATATGTTTTTGTATATGCACTATTTTATCAATAATCCAGGAAGTTTTGTAAATTCTGAAATAGTCATAACAATATAGTAAATAGTATTAATAATTATAGTAAATAGTAATAATAATATAGCCATAAAAATATAGGGTATTGAATAATGCCAACATTATATGAAATATTAAGAGAGAATGAAAAGATTTCTGTTGAAGATCTCATCCTTCGCTATGAAAAAGAAATTCAGAAAATAACTACAGAAGAAGAATTTACGCTACGAGATAAAGAAAAGCTGTCGGCGCTTTGGAATGAATATAGAAAAGAAGGAAATCCAATTCATGTAGCCATACGCTTAGGCCGACCTGATTTGCCCGATTTGATAAAATCTCTACTTGACTTTGCCGCAAAATATAATAAGGGCCTAAGCGATTATCCCTTCAGTCTACAAGGAGTGAATGCAGAAAATCAGAATTGCTTAGAATATGCTATTGAAAAGTTGCCAGATGATAAAGTTTTGGATGTGTTGCGAATTTTTCTGCAACATCCTATTGGAAGATTTGCAATAAAGAGCAATAATTCCCTAAACACTCAGACTCCAAATCGGCTATTAAAATTACTCTTTGCAAAGAAGGATCCTTGTCCTATCATGGCTCTTCGAATGCTGTTGGAAAGCAATCCTTCTCTCGATCCAAAAATCTACCACCCCTCTGATTTAATCTTTGATTTTAATGCTTTCGAACTTCTACACGAGGTAATTGCTTTAGAGCCCAACAAGAAAGCAGAGGAATTGTTACAAGTCGTATTACAACCGCCCACTTTACAACATCTTAATTTGAATGCCTTGGACGGAGAAGGTTACACGCCCCTGATGCGGGCAGTTCTGAAGAATGACCCTATAATAGTTCGGTCTCTTTTAATGTTGGAGAGCATTAATCCTAATATCAAGGAAGAAAAAACCGGAAGAACAGCTCTCCATATGGCAGCAGCTTTGAAAGGTATCGATCCTGAAATTATAAAATCCCTGCTGGCAGCAGGAGCATCGGTAGAAGAGGCCGATGAAATGAATGCCACGCCTCAAAGTTTGGCAGCGAAGCAAGATTCTATTATTCTTGCGATTTTGAGTAGTGTAAAAGAAGGTCCTGATCTGAACGTCGACCCTATTCGACAAGATAAAACTTTTAAAGCTTTTCATGACAGAGTGCAAGCTATTAAAAGTGTCCCGATGACGGAAAAACTTTTTGCACATATTCATTTAGATACGAAGCTGCTTGGGACGACCCTACAAGGTATGTTGATGTCTAACACTTCAAAATATACACTCGAGTGCATGAGGTTATACTTAAAATATCATGAAAAAGAATTGGATGACACAGAAGTCAAATCTTTGCAAGATACTATCAAACGTTTTGAGTGTCTAGTAGATCTGTCAGATGATTATGAGGATGCCACGATCCAAGGTCGCTCATTGGTGCAAAAGTATCGCTACGATGAGAAAGGTAAAAGAAGAACAGCTGAGGATAAAATTTCATCAGAATATGTAAGCAAAATTCTAAAAAGATTCGACGACACAAATTCTATTCTCATGCCAGGAGGTTGGAGCGCTGGAACTGGCGGACATGCCATGGTCTATGGATTGGAGCGTATTGCTGGAGATAAACTCATCTTTAGTATCTACAATTCTGGTGCTGGAATCAACTATCATGAAATGCGTGAAACAAAGAGGAAACAGCGTTATAATCCGGAACTGCAAATTGAAATCCCGAATGTCGCGCCGTTCAATCTCAAGGCATTTCTGGAAAAAATCACCCAAGCTGGTTTGAAATCCTTCTGGGAGCGCGAGGGATGGGATGAAGAAAAACACTATGAGGAAATTTTAAAGAATATACCAGCCAATGCTAAAATCTTGCCAGCGCGGAAGGACGCAAAATTTATTGATCCACAAATCTCCGGTACTTGTGCTTGGAAAGTCATGACGACTGTTTTCAAGAATTCCCTGCCTGCAAAACCTAATAATTTACGGGAAAATATGCGCATATTCATCAAGACGCAGGCGCTGATCGATTATTTCACAATAAAATCAGCTGATCATGAATTGGGTAAAGAAAAGATCAAGCAAGAGCTTCTAGATGGAATAGCAAAGCTTAATCGTTTGGTTCTGAAGTCGATGGCAAAAGCAACCCGACAACGGGAAACTACACAGCAACCTAAGAAAACCAAACAGAAAACTACCGAGCAATACCAGGACATATTAGCGCTCTGTGATTATATGCAGAAAACCATAGAGGCACAATCGAAGACCATGCTTGAAGTTCCCATCAGTGGTCAAAAGGCGCTATTTGAATATCAGGTCAAGGATCGTTTTGACAGAGTTAAAGGGCTCACCAAATTTGAACATAGCCTTGAAAAAAGAACGAGAACGAAAGGGCGACCCAGCGAACCCCAGAGGGAGGAAATGGAAACGAAAGATTTAAAAGATAGAGCCGACAAAGAACTGGTTTTACTGCCGGTACAATTTACCAAGAATAGAACCAAACACGATTTTGTTCATCAAAAAGGTAGTGATGTGCTGAGACAAGAACTCGAAAAGATAAATAAAATGGTAGAAGATGGGGCTAGCAATAAGATTATCCTGAAAACTATTGAAGATTTATTCTTGAATATCCCTTTAGATCCGAAATATTGGTCAGAACTCACCCAGAAACAAGTCTTCGATGCACTCCCATATCTCGCTGGGTTACTCGGTCAATACACCAGTGCGTTGGCAGGATCCCCCACTGCAGGGAAGTACAGATTACCATCACAGCGCTTGGCCATCTACTCTCTTTCAACAATATTGAGCTTGCTTGGCAGCCTATACTTTGATAAATCTTCTGACACACCTTTTATAAAAATTAGGAAAGAACTGCAAGACTTGATCAAAGAAATACTTTCCAATCCTCTTTATATTCATGATGATCCAAGACTTGATGAAAGACTGAAAGAAATTGAGCAAACGCTGAATCTGCTTGAGAAAAAGGCCTTGGATAAGCAAGCCTCGACGCAAGCAACGGAAAAGAGAAAGAGCAGTAGCGCCGTAATCAGCTTTGAAGATTTGGCGCAGAAATATTTTAAGGATGAGCCAAAGCGTTTGGAAGAGTTGCTCACAAAAGGGATCGAGGAATATAACAAAGGCATATCTGAAGAGCAAGATAAAATCACGAATAGAGAACAGATCGTGAACAAGGAATTGTTTGCGCTAGGGGTAGCCTTGAAAATCAAGAGGGAGGATTCGCCACTGCCTAAAAAATTATATGAAGATTGCATGGCATTGGCATATGCAAAGGGAATGGAACAAAATATTGATCAAGTTTTAAGGAAGCTGAGTTATCCTGATATATTAGATTCCAATATGAATTTTAATCAATTGATTAGCATTGCTACGGATCCTAATCAAAAACTTCGTGAAACTGATCAAACAACTTTCACCTGTGAATTTAAATCAACTTTTGAGAGATACGAACATCCCAAAATGGGAAAAAAGGAAGTTGCCAAGAAAATGCCATTTTCCTTCCTTGACCACAAGTTTCTGGAAGAATTTCATTTCTCAGATTTTGAGGGTCCCTTAAGGGCAAATGCCATACAAGTACATGGATTAGGGGCAAAGAGCCTCACTGCCAAAGTTGGACAACTTCGATCCCTCTTGCATACTCATTTGGCCAGTGAAACCCAGGTGGCAGTCACGTTAGATAGATTTCAATCGCTGATCCAAGATTTATCCGATTTAGATTATCAAAATTTATTGACTGCAAATCTACTGCAGCCCGGGCTGCTACAAGACTCATTAAAACGCAGTCCTGCCCTTGCAGAAAGTCTTTTGGAACTTATAGAGGAGGGTTTGAATTATTATACTGAGGAGGGCAAGTTAGACAATACTGCTGCCTTTTTCCATAAATTAAATCAAGATTTCATCGGTTTTCTAGAGCACATGCAGCAAGATGTACGTTTTCAGAAAGATGAGCGGATTCAAAAAGCATTGACAAGAGCAGAGCTCATTAACAAAAGGTTGGATGATGACATTGAAAATAATGCAATTCGCATTCTAGCAAAAGACAGTAAAAACGTAAATCAACCTCTGTTGAGTGGCGATTTGCGAGACAATGCAATTTTGTTACAAATTAGGCTATATTATTGCTCGATGCAGCGCTTAACGCGAAACATTCGGAATGAGCAGAAGAAAAAAGAATCTGTAGAAGAAAGCGATCGCAAAAAAGGAGAAATTATTGCTAAATATTTGGAAGCAAAATTCTATATCAATTCACAAAATATTACTGCTAAAAAAAGAGAATATCAAGTAGATCCTCTTTCATTAGATAAAGAAGACAGTCTCTATTACTACATGCAATCGGCGTTGAAAAATTATTTGATTAATCTCAAAAATAAGTTAGGAAACAAAGCGTTACTTGATTTTGTGATAAATTGCTTGCCTGCACCAGATGTTGATTATGTCAAGAAAATTATGATTGATGCGGAAATCAAATTTGAATATCCAGAATTGATACTTATTTGGAAAGATCCAGGCACAAAACAGCAGAAAGAAACCAAGATATTACTTGGGCCCGATGACTTTTCAGTATCAGAAGCAGGTGCTAAACGCAAGAAATTACCTGTATGGGCTGTTGAGAAATGTGAAGCTTTGAGAGACACGAGACTATTTCCAACCATGCCAATGGAATGCATAGACGTTACCAATCTTGATTTTGAAGCAGTACAATTTGAATACACAGAACGCGGGATAAAAAATGGTATTAAGCATCAATACCGTATTGATAGGGGGAGCGATGGAACAACGCGGCTTATGAAACAAGTGATGATCGTAGGCGAGCCCGAGCCTCTTTGGTTAGAATATTTTAAAGGTCCCGATACCAAAAAAGGATTAAGTGAATTAACATCTCAAGTTGGGTTGGCAGCGGGCATCCTCTCTAAATTTACGGAGCAGGGATTTCCTGCATTTCTGACTGACAGGAATATGCAAGCTTGGGTCAGTCCTGCAAAACTTGGAGATTCTGGTGACAATGTCATTGTATTTACTGATACGCGAACTGGAAAAGATAATTATATTTTGAGGGACGGCAGGCTCTATCTTCGCAATGAAGAAGGCAGTCTTTCTGATTATCAAGTCGTAAAACTTGGGTTCCCTCCAGAGCTGACATCAACTCTGAGAGGTTTGATATTCGAAAAATCAAGCTCAAAAAATGAAACACCTTTTGATTTTCTGATGAATTTCGAAGCACCGCAATTTATTGAAGTACAAAAAAAATCGGCACGAGAGTCTGGTACCATCATTAAATTTCCTCGCTATGTTCAAGATGAGACAGTATTGGAGTTCCGGTCCAAAGAGGTAAATGGACGCGATGAATTGGTTTGGCAGCAAGATCCAAACTATGCCATCGATTTGCATAATGGTCAGGCAGTGATTGATGGTCTTCCGAATGCATTGCGGTTAAAACCAATATCTTTGGAAAAAGAAGATAAGGAGAAGAAAGAACGAAAGGAAATTGCCTTAATCCCAGTTTGCCCCTTGATTGCTCCAAAGAAAGGGGACCGTAAGCAAAATGCTTGTGTCTTAGATATAGAGGGAAATTATCTTGAAGATTTGAGACTAGAAAAAGTCGGTGAAGAAGGTGTTATAGGTCAATTTAATGCCAAAGCTTGGGACTTGGCAGGCACGCAGCGCTTTGCCAAATTTCAAATCGGCAAAGATGGCGAGCTCATTGCATCCAGCAGCTCAGACTATTTATACCTTGCCTATCTCTACAGTTCAAATGACAAAATGGATGAAGCCTTTAAGGCACTGCAAAAATTCGAGGAATTAGGTGGATTTTCGGGATTGAGGGAAGATGCCCAGATTTTGAGCTGGATGTTTGCCACTCGCCATGAATTCAAAAAACAGGGTGGGGAGGTGGAAACAAGGACCTACTCAGGTGTTCCATACATCATGAAATCAGAACCCAAGCAAAGAGAATATCCTGTCGTAGAGCAGCTTTCAACGCCTGAGCTTTGGGCATTTCGATCCAAGCTTTTGGGAAATCTGGTCAATTACCTTGGTTCGCAGGGTACGTTTAAATTTGAATCAGATAAAACTCAAGCTGCCTTTGAAATGGAAAATGAAAGGATAGCCTATTTGCTGAAGAAAGAGAACAGAAAAAATCTAGAGGATCTGGTTGTTGAACATCTGGAGCAATATCAGAAATTGAGGAGAAATGTTCGTGCCAGATTTCGTCTAAATACCTTAGAACACTATAACCTATTTCATTTCTTGCCTGAAAATAAAATTAAAAGTTTCCCATCTTATATCAAGGATTCTCAATTGCAATTGAAAGAGGCTTATCAAAGAATGCTGCATTCTTCAAAACTGGATCTTGCAGAAAAACCCAGGCAATTACCAAAGCTGCAAGCAGAGTTGCGATTGGCAAGGGGGATTGTTACAGAACCCATAAAATTTAAATTTATTACTCCAGCGAAAGAAGATATTGAAACAGCCCAACAAGAACAGGAACTTAAGAGTGCTGAGGATACCCAAAAAGCTCCGCTAGAGAAATCAAGTTCTGGGGTCACACTTAATTTTCAGGTGCCAGAGGAAAGACTTTCTCTCAGTAATGTTGCTGCAGAGCTGATAACAAAATTATTACACGGTGGAAGCGACTATGTTCGTAATGAGATAGACCCTCGTCAAACTCAGGGTGCGAAGCAGGTATCCATTGGCGATCTCACCACCAATATTGAAGATGGAGATCTCTTATATTCCTTCCAAGATTTGTTTAATGCTATCACCGAAAAGAGTTGTAGTGAAACTGATCTAAAAAGAGTCCGGGAAGTGGCATTGAGTAAAATCAGAGGACAATTGTTGTCCAAATTAAAATTTGCGTCGACTGGCAACGATCCAATTGCTTTTTCTACACCTTTGGACGTAAGAAGCACAGCTACAGCACTCAGCATGATATTATACTATGCAAGTTTCTATCCTGAAGATTTCAGACAGATTGAAATTACCAATAAAATTTATAATAATATTCCAAAACGTTTCTTTGAATTAATGAAAGATCTGTCCGAGAAGACTCCTTTGGAGATAGAGTTACCCAGATATGAAGCGCGAGTGATTTACCCCAGAAAGCCGCTCATGGAGCCGCTCACGATTATTGATGAAAAGCCTAAACGAGAAAAAGAGATCTTGAGTTTTAATTCTTATCAGCAAACTTTTCCAATGATGGGACAATTATTAAAAAATACCGGCTTTGACGAGCAATTATTCGAAAAATCGAAGAAAGCAGCAGAGCTTCCCGAAACAAAGGAACGGGAAGAGAGCCTATTAGAGAAAGACAATCGAATGGGCCGGGCTCGCAATCAAATGGAACGTCAATTCAAGGATTCATTTATCAAAGCCTATGAGGCCGCACCTTCTAAACTGGAAGATTTAAGACAGGAACTTCTGAAACTCACCGATTTGAAACAGCAAGCGGAATTGAAACAACAAGGCGAAACCGCAAGGAAATCTGCTGCAGCTCGAACAAAGGACCTTGAAGAAGAACTGCTTGCCTTCGCCAATAGGCTCCCCGAAGCCTTGTCTGCAAAGTTATTTGCGCAAGCAAAAGTATTAGGACAAGAACACCCCTATCTCAAGCTCGACGATTTGATTGCATTATTCGTTAAATCTGACCTAACAGCTTATCTTAAAGCAACATATTTTGATGAAAAGGAAAAAGACGAGATACGAAAGCTCTATCAAATGACTGGGCTTTATCTGGTAGAAGCGACACAATTAAAGCATTATAAGCGCAGTCTGGAGGAATTAGATAAGCTTGCGAGCTTCGATAAAAAACACCCAACTAGGCCTTTGACAGACGCAGATAAACTGGAAAGGGATCAAATTTTGGCCAAAATTGGCAGCGTCTTATATCAAAAACGCAGCTATGATAATGATACCGATCCGGATAATTTTGCAGCCTTCCTTGCCTTTGAGTATTATGAGGACATTCTTATCTTTAAAGAACAAAAAGAAATTCTCAAAGTATTATTAGATAAAAATAGGGATGCCGAGACAGGAGGTTTTAAGGATGAAATCATACAACTGATAATGGGAGGCGGTAAATCTAAAGTTCTGATGCCTTTGTCTGCATATCAAAAAGCACAGGGTGATAACTTGGTTGTGGTGATTGTGCCCGCATCGCTCAGAAATACAAACTATCGGGACATGAAAGCAACCTCCTTGCAACGCTTCAATCAAGAGGTTTTTCCATTTCAGTTTGGCCGGAGCTCAGACTCAAGCCCCGAAAATTTGACCAAAATTCGAGATTATTTAAGAAATGTAGTCCTTAAAAAAGGCTATTTGGTTACGACAAACTCTGACATTCAATCACTAGAATTGAAATGGATGGAGTTATTGGAGCAAACACGTCCTGAATATAAGGCAGCTCTCGAAAAAAGAAAGCAGGAAATTCTTATAGAGTATAAAAAGTTATGGGCAATATATGAGAGTAAGCATAAAGCAAGAAAGGATGTATCTGAAGAGGCTATCGTATTAAACAAGCTTAAGGATGAGTCCAATAAAATTACAAAAGAAATAAATAGTCTATCAACTCGGCTCGCTGAACAATTACCAATATTAGAAGAGATCCTTGAATTGTTTAACAAACGTGCTGATGTCTATGTCGATGAAGTGGATTCTATCCAGGATGTCCGGAAGGAACTTAATTATACCTTAGGGGAAGAAGTGCCATTAGAACGACACGTGATTAATGCAATTGCTGCATTGTATCGCGATATTCAATCAGTTCCTTTCCCCATGCATAAGAAAGTTATCGAAAATGGCAATGTGGAATACGTGTCACTTGGAAAGGATTTTACACTCGAAAATTTCTTTTTAAAACCTGAATCTATTCCAAAATTATCAGAAGAAGAGTGGAAGGAAGTTTTTCTCTCGGATATCGTTCCAAATCTTGTGAAAGCACTGGCAGAAAATCCTGATAATCCTTTAAATCATATTCTGTCTAGCCTTGATGCGAGATCGAGAGAAGCGGTTTTAAAATTCATCAAAGGTGAAGCGGAATTTCCCGATAAATTGCAAAAATTAAGCCGTGAATCTAAAGACATTATCGCTTTGTATAAAGAACAAATGAACACCTTTCTGCCCTTGACAGTGTACCGTACGCCAAAAGTCAATTATGGCTATACTCATCAAAAAAGAGATGAGTCAGAACTTGTGGTAGCTATTCCTTATGTCGGTAATAATATGCCGAGTGAAGAATCTCGCTTCGCAAGTCCTTTTGAGACAGCAAACTATACTGCTCAATTAAACTATATTTATGGCGTTAACGAGACAGCATTGAAAAATATGCTGTTAGAATTCAAGGATCAAGCCATTACTGAAAAAAATCAGGATCCTGGAAGATATACTATTATGACGACGCCAGCGGCGATGAAATTCAAGGAATTAACTGGAATAGAAGATGAAGATCTTTTCACTCTAGATCCCACGGATCCTAGCGTTCTTGCTAGAATCTATAAAAAACTTCCTCTAAAAAGTGAAGCCATGAAGCGGGTTGTGGATTATTGCCTACCGCGTTATATATTAAATAATGTTAAAAGTGCCGGCATGATTTTGCGTCATAATGCTGATGAGCACAGCCATCTGTATCGCAGTTTTCAGGGCGGCTCGGGTACCATTTTGTCTCCCTTTGTTTTTGATGAAAGAACCGATTTCACCAAGGAATTGGGTTTGGGAACTGATGGTCGTGTGATAGATTATTTGATCTCGAATGATACCAAAGTGACTACTCCAAGCAGTGAAGAAGATATCACTAAATCTGTCAGTAAATTGCTGAATTCGGATCCTAATTTCAGAGCCATCATTGATGTCGGTGCTCATTTTAAAGGGGTTGGCAATTTGGAAGTTGCAAAACAGTTAGCGCAGTATTATCAAGAAAGAAAAGGATCTGCGATAGAATGGGTGCTTTTTTATAATGATCAGAATCAATTGTCAGCGCTTAAGGTTACGCCTTCAGGAGACTTCGTGGCAGGAGATATGGATAAGAAAGTAAGAGCGGAAGTGGTTCCTGAAGAAAAAAGGAAACCTGAAATCAGAATTTTGGGTTCATCAGATCCGAAATATATCGAATCCCAATTGCAGTGTAAACCAAGTCAATACTTCACCTATTATGATGAGCAACATACCACAGGAACTGATATCAGGCAAATGCTCGGTGCCAAGGCAATATGTACCTTTTCGGCACAGACCTTAAAAAAAGATCTTCTGCAAGGCGTCATGAGAATGCGGGATTTGGCAAATACACAAAAAGTGCAGCTTTTGCTGTCTAACGAGATGATCAAAGCACACCCCGAAATAAAAAAAGATTCTTGGGATATTCATAAAGTATTGGCAGTTGCAGAGCAGAATCAAAAAGCCAAAATAGAAGAGGACAACTTTAGGGTGGCCATGAATAAGCTTCGTGGCTTGGTTCGCCGAGATCTCTTACGTAGAATACGATCCGAGCCAAATCTAGCAACAACGGGACGCTATGTCAGAGCTTTTCATCAGTTTATTGCAACAGAACAGAGCTTGTCGCCATCGGAATTATTCTTAGGACTAGAACGCAAGCAAAATACCGAATTTCTGCTGCGGCGTGAAATGGCAAAATTGCTGGAACAATGGCTTTCCTGCTTGAAAAGAGTGGATATAGTTCCTTTGAATGAAGAAATTGATGGTAAAAAGGGAGAAATCTATCAGGAAACACGATATCCCGGTGAGAAAGCAACTCATCTAGAAGTAATGCCTCTGCCCTGCAAAGAAGATGGCATGAGAACAACCATGGAGAAAATCCTCGACAGAGTTAAACGCGAAAAACTGTGCGCAGAAACAACCAAGGCTCGCAGAGAAAGCAGCGATGCACAGGTTCAAACAGTGAAACTTGTCGAAATGGAATCAGCCCAAGAGGTTTTGACGGAAGCGAAGCGATTGAATCAAGTCAAGCTCGAAGTCAATAGTATGATGATGGACGAATCACAGCAGGTAACTGAATCTCTAGAAGTAGGAACCCGTTTTCGTTCTTTGAATAATTTCATGGCAAGAATCCCTGATGTCAAATTAAAACCACCTCCGGGACTAAAATTTAGCAAGCATTTATTAATGACTGAAAATTTGGCATCAGTTTTCCATGGGCAAACTAATTTATTTCAGCGTAAGAAGCCTGTCGATCATATCGTTTGGCTTTATGACCCAAAAAAGAATGAAATCAATGCCATTATGATGACAGCAAAAGAAACGGAGGCCTATATTCGAAACGAAAAAAATCTGCCGCAGATTTCTTGGATCACAACTTCAAAGGGCAAGCCTATTCTTGGTAATGCACCTGATAAGAAATACCTACCCAAAGAATATCAAACGCTGCGAGAGCAAATCTATTATTTTAATGGCGATACAGACTGCTTATCGCGCGAAAAAGAAACACTCAGTTGGATTATGGATAACTTTCCTGAAAAGATCAAATTCTATGAAAATATCATTTTAGGATGTTATCCTCACAAGGCTAAAAATTTCTTATTCTTGAAAGCAGAATTGCAGAAAAAATTTGAAGCAGAAGAGCTTTGCAAAATAGAACCAGAAAAGGAATCAAAATTTGGACAAGACAAGGAAGAAAAGATAGCTATGGAAGAACCAGCATCACCCAGACAAACGCCAATATTATTAGCGTTTCAAACCATGGCCGGCGTTAAGGAAGAGAGAGAAGCCGAAGAACAGAGAGAAGCTGAAGAATTAAAACGAGAAACAGAGGAAAAAGAGGCCAAGGAACGGATTGAGGCACAAAAAAAAGAGGAAGCACAAAGTGGCTGGGATTCGTGGTCGGTATGATAAGGAGGGTGTCAAGTCTCTACTTTCTATTTAAGTTTGGGGAAATTTATCCCAGTATTGACCCCAAAAGCAGAAAGCAGCCATAGATATCACTGACTATATTACCAAGACATTCAAAATAGTTTTTATAGGACCCGCCATTGGAATATATCTATTGATAAGCCACATGATTACACCGATGATTATGAGTGCAAGGATGATAGTGATAAGTGACATAGCATCATTCCTATAGGCAGATGAAAGATGATTTACTCAAGAATACCCTACACTATAAATTTAGCACAATTTTTCAGATTTTCTAGTTTTAAAAAGAGGAATTGCAGCCTAAAAAACCATCCCTATGAGATTTCCTGTTTGAGCTCTTTTTGAAGTGGGTAAAAATAACAAAAAAGGACAATAATCACTATGCACAGTCCCAATCCATTAAAAACCCACATGACAGAACGATAGGGGAAGTCATCGTGTGAATTAAAAAGTTCATGGTGGAAGGCAGGATGCTAGCCAAAGCATAGGAAATATTATAACAAATTCCAACCGAGGTAAATCTCACAGCCGAAGGAAAAAGATTGACTACCAATGAAAAACAAGCGGGTACTATACTTGCAATGATTATGTAATGCGTAAGGACAAAAATATATAAGGATACTTCCGTTCCTAATCTTACAATATCAAATAACCAGGATGATAAACAAGTATATAATAAAATGGAGTAGAGAAATTGCATTTTATTGCCAAATCGATCTGCTGAGCGACCAAAGATTGGTAAAATAAAAAGAAAGACAGTAAAAGTCCTAGAAGATTGACCCAATACACATCCGTGATTTTATAATCAAAATATTCGCTCAAATAGCTTGGCATGTACATGGTGAAAATCACTTGGGCTGATACATATAGGGTCAACACAATTCCTAGAAGTATCGTCTTAAATCTATTTTTTATGAAAAAATTAATGGGAGACGTTAGTGTTCAATACTTCCCTAATACTCTTTGGCTATTAGATTTCTGTATTTACCATCTTCTTCCATGATTTTTCTCACAAAAGGACAGGAAGGAATGACTTTAAAATGATGTTTTGCAGCGTAGTCCAACGCATAGACTACAAGCTGATGGCCAATATTCTGGCCTCGAAGTTCCGGAGGCACGAATGTACTGCTGTAGTCCAATATTCGGTTTTCTTCAGGAATGGAATATTGTAGCAGAGCTTTTTTGTTCTTTTGTAAGGTATAAAACTGGCGGGCAGATTCGTCGTGTACAATTTTTAGGTTGTGTATTGGCATATTTGTCTCCTAATAAGAAATTTTTTTCACAAACTTATACAAATTCTTGGTAGTTTCTTTTAGCTTTTAGTCTCTAGAAGCTTCGTCTCAATCTTAGGGCCATTCTCCAAGGTGCGATGTACTGGGCATTTATTTGCGATATTAAGAAGTGTGTTTCGATCTTCTTCACTCAAATTCCCCTGTAGCTCAATCATACGATCAATCTTGTCAATTTTAGAATTAGGCTGTTCGCAGTTTTTGCAATCCTCTGAATGTATTTTGCTATGCTTTAATTTGACTGTAACGTTGGTCAGAGGTATCTTATGGGCGTCTGCATAAAATCGAAGTGTCATGGAAGTACAGGCTCCCAGTGCCGAGAGCAGCAGATCATAAGGCGAAACTCCTAAATCATTGCCACCTTTATCTTTGGGTTCGTCTGCAATGAGAATATGATTGTCCGCTGTAATTTCTTTGACAAATTTTCCATGGGAGGTTTCTCGAACGATTACATTAAAGTCATCGGTGTTTGTTGCCATTTGGTTTTCTCCGCAGCTAGTGGGCAAATAAAATGAGATGAGACGTTGTTCATGATAATTTCCGGATCAGTTCAAGACATTCTTCAGGTGGTGTAGGCTTGCCAAAATAATAACCTTGGACTTCATCACATCCTTTAGATTTCAGGTAATTAAGCTGTGTTTCTGTTTCAACGCCTTCAGCAATAACCCTGAGATTCGAACTGTGCCCCAACAGAATAATAATATCAGCCAACGGTTTTTCATTTTGTTTTTCACCCAAATCCTTCACGAAAGAGAGATCAATTTTTAACTTCTGCAATGGAAATCTCTTTAGGTAACTCAAGGAGGAATATCCAGTTCCGAAATCATCGATTGAAAGAATGACTCCTAAGCCTGTAAAAGCATTCATCGTGCTGACAGCTTCCTGAAGATTTTTCATGATACCGCTTTCAGTGATCTCTAACTCGAGAGAAGCAGCTGGTAATTCACTTTCAATTAGGGCACGACTGACGATTTCAACGATATTTTTTTGCTTGAACTGAATGGCGGATAGATTGATAGCAATATTGATAGGGAAGCCTTGGTCCTGCCAAGCCTTGGTTTGCTTACAGGCAGTCCGCAGTATCCATTCGCCAATTGCGGTAATGAGGCCGGATTCTTCAGCGAGCGGTATAAATTGTGAAGGCGGGATCAAGCCTTTTTCAGGATGTTGCCAACGGATCAATGCCTCAAAACCAATGATCTTTCCTGTTTTTAATTCTACTTGGGGTTGATAATAAGCTCTAAATTCCTGTCTTTCTATAGCATAATGCAGATCAACCAGCATGGTTCTTCGAGTTTCTAGTGCAGCATTCATGTTGGCTTCGTAGAATTGCAGGCTATTCGGACCCTCAGCTCTGGCGCGGTTAAGAGCAAGATTTGCATTTACCAATAAGGTTTCTGGATCTTCTCCATCATTTGGTGAGATCGCAATGCCGATATTGATGGTAGAAACAATATTGAGATCAGCAATCGCAATGGGTTTAGAGAATAAATCAAGAATCCAATGCGCGAGCCTTATGATCTGTGTTGTATTCTGAACTGCATTTCTGGCAAGTGCCATGCGGATCGTTGAAAATTGGGCAAGAGTTCCTCCACTCGGCATATTTTCTTGCATCAGCTTAGAAATCTCTTTGATAAACTGTTCTGCGATATGTCGTCCATGAACATTTGAAATTTCATGATAGTCACGCAATTCTATAAGAAATATTACTGCCTCTTTTTTTTCTGCTTTTGAAGTATCGATATACTGTTGTAGTCGTGTTTTAAGCAAATTGCGATTGGGTAAGCCGGTGATAAAGTCATAATTTGTGATTTGATCGAGCACTTTTACGCGCTCTTCCACGCCCAATTGCATGATAGCTTCATGCGCTGTTATTGTTTTCTCAAAATTTGCGATTTTCTTCTTAATATTATTTGTGAGCTTGAAGAGAGTGCCAATTTCATCGTTGCGAGTTATTGGGAGAGGGTCTGGAAGAGGTTTTGGCTTTTTCTTCTTTTCTACATCATCGTTAGTTTCTGAAAGCTCTGTCACCAAACTCATGATGGGAATCAGTACCAAATTCTGTAATATAAGCATGGCGATCAATGTCAAAATGAGTGTGATTAAAATTGCCAAGACAAAGAGTCTCTTTACTTCAATTTTTAGAAAATGTGTCACCTTGCTTGAATCGAGACGTGCACTAATGTCATAGGGCAGGCCAAGCTCGGTAGCATCCCAGGCGACATCTAATCTGTTTTCTTGCACCGCACTGTTACTGCTCTCTTCGCTAAGCCATCTTGCAATAGGTGTTAATTGATTCTGGGGATAGCCTATTTTTTCTCCATAATGAATGACTGGAGTCCCATCTGTGCGTATCACGGTCAAACCTTTTATTATCGAAGATTGCGAGGATTGCGAGCTTAAGTTTTCGAGGGTTTTGAAGAAAAAAGGTGAATTTGAAGTACTGATTTGTGAGAGAGACAGGAGCTCACCTCTGATTTGGTTCATCGCAGATATTTCTAATTCATAAAGAGCCCTTTCTTTTAGGGAAAAGTAAACTGGGATCATAAAAAGCAATGCAATGATGAAGAAAACGACAAAAAGCGTGCAGGCGATCTGAAATCCAAGCCGGGAAACTTGGTAGCGAGAGAGGAGGGCGGATAATTTGGAGAATAATTTCATCAATTTACTCGTAAATTCCGGTATAATACCTTCTAAATATAGACCTGGGACTGTTGACCTTTCTACTATTATTGATTGAAATCAAAGTCCTATAGAAAATCGCCCCTGGAGATTTAGTGATATGTCAGAACCGGAACACCCTGAAGGCAGCGAAAGCAACCTCAATATGTTAAAACATAAAGGCATATATTTGTTGCCTAACTTATTTACGACGGCAGCATTATTTGCTGGCTTTTATGCAATTGTAGCAGGAATGCGCGGTCACTTTGAAGCTGCTGCAATCGCGATTTTTGTCGCTATGGTTATGGATGGGCTAGATGGGCGTGTGGCTCGTTTAACAAATACCCAAAGCGCTTTTGGAGCGCAATATGATAGCTTATCTGATATGGTTTCATTTGGCGTGACACCAGCACTGGTCAGTTATAACTGGGCCTTGAGTGACATTGGAAAAACCGGTTGGCTTGCAGCATTTATTTTTGCTGCGACAGGAGCGCTGCGTTTGGCGCGTTTCAATATCCAAATGGCTGTTCAAGACAAACGTTATTTTATTGGTTTGCCGATTCCCGCGGCCGCCGCAGTTGTTGCTGGCATGGTATGGGTAGGGCATGAATTTGAATTTTCAGGTAAACGTATCGATGCCATTGTTGCCTTTATTGTCATTGCATTAGGTGTTTTAATGGTAAGCCGCTTCAAATATTACAGCTTTAAAGAGATTAATTTTAAAGATCATGTGCCTTTTCTTGCTATTTTATTGATGGTCTTGACTTTCAGTATCGTCGCAACAGATCCGCCTTTAGTGTTATTTCTGTTGTTCTCTATTTATGCGCTTTCTGGTCCTGTTTTATGGGTTAAAAATCATTTTTTTAATTCCAATAAAAAAAATCCTAAACCACCTCAAGCAGAGACCTAAACTGATTATTAATGAAAATATGAATATTTGAATTTATGAATATAAAAGAATATCAAATGCGACAGAAACAGTTTGAGATTCTAGATGCCCTTGGCATTGTGGTTTGGAAAAAGCGAGATCCACATTTTCTGCCTTTAGCTGCCTCTCATACTTGCGATAGAAATGATTTTAATAATGATTTTAATAAACTGGTGAATGAATTTGTAGATCATTCCAGTGTAAATACTCATCAATCAAGCATGATGCCTTTTGTGCAAAAGCTCAATGCGCGATGCTGGGTGCTGTTACAATCTTCTTTGACCGATCCCCAGGGTAGGCAAGAACCCGAATGTCAAAAAATATTTGAGGGAATGTTAAAGGTCTTGAATTTAAATGCCGACAGCTATTGTACAAGCTCCATCAGGGAACTGAATCTTAAAGAGAACGAGGGTCTTGAAAATATCGATAGTGTTCATTTGTTAAATTCTTTGATAACTTGGTGTCCAAAAACGGTATTGGTGTTAGGTTCTGAACTGGGGGCGATATTGGGACAAGCAAAGGAAAGTCTGCCTTTCCCATTGCCATTTACCCTGAAAGTGACGTATCATCCTAATGAACTCTGGAGGGAGCCACAAAAAAAGAAGCAGGCTTATCGTGAGTTACTAGAACTTAAAGAAGTGCTGGAAAATCTTGAAGGTTATTGAAAATTTGGAAAACAGAAAAGTTAAATAAAGTGGAATTGGATTAAAAAAGGTAGACTGAATAAGGTAGTAAGAGAAAATAATGATCATAATACGTAGAATGCAGCAAGAAGATGTGGATGGGGTCATGGCCATCGAAAACGTGGTATGCGAATTCCCTTGGACTGCCAGCATTTTTAGCGATTGCATTAAAGTTGGCTATGGCTGCTGGGTGCTGGAAGATGAAACAACAATTGCTGGTTATGGGCTGGTATCAATCTCCGCCGAAGAAGGTCATATCTTGAATGTCTGCATCAAACCAGAATATCAACGCAAAGGCCTAGGACTGCGTTTGATGAAACATTTGGTGCAACAATGCCGCTACGGAAAAGCTAATTCAGTTTACTTGGAAGTGCGCCTCTCAAATCTTGGTGCGCAAGATCTTTATAAGAAACTCGGATTTTTGCAGATTTCTGAACGAAAAGATTATTATCCTCATAAAGATGGCCGCGAAGATGCTTTGGTGTTGTCTAAAGATTTACGGGACACTGTAGTAAAAGAATAGCGGCTAGCGTTTTGGCTCTGGTCTGGAACGCCCTAGATGAATCTCTGACTAGATAAGTCCAAGATCTGATGGAAGTGATTCTTTCATGAAAAAATGGAAAAAATTAAGCGCTTTCTTTTTCTCAATCGCAATCTTATGCATCACCATCATTTTTTCTTTAAATGCAAGCAATCCCTTACCAAAATTCCAGTCTGGAGATATCATTTTCCACACCTCCACCTCTAATCAATCCTTTGCCATACTTTGGGCCACAAAAAGTCTCTATTCTCACATGGGTATCATTGAAAATAGCAATATCAAACTCAATGTCATCGAAGCCATTGGGGTGGTATCTAGAACGCCTTTGGAAAAATGGATTAACCGCGGCAAATTTAAGAGATATGCTGTTTACAGATTCCGTGGCTTGACTCCAAAACAACGCAATCAAATTGTTCACGAAGCCCAGAACATGCTGAAATTACCCTATGACAAGCATTTTACCACTGCAAACATGGAAAAGAAGGCGTATTGCAGTGGATTGGTTTACCTGGCTTACAAGAGATCTGGGCTGCCCCTTGGCGCACTGCAGAAAATAAAAACTTTAGATGTCGATAATTTTGTGGTTCGATCCCTTTTTGAAAAACGTTATAAAAGCCATCCCCTTTGCCAAGGAAAAAGTGTTTCATTTGAACAGTGTTGGAACAGAGTTATGGAAGATAATATCATAACCCCCGAAAGTATTATCAATGATAAATCGCTAGAATTAATTTACAGTAATTATCCGTAGGGACGTGTGGCTCATACCAAAAAAGATTGTAGCCGTATCAATTACTTTAATTGATACCATTAAGTTTGTACCCTTGTATGGACCTGTTCATAATCAAAATTTTTTATAAAGCTTCTCTAAGTATTTTATTATTTTGTACAATGGGATTATTGAAAATCAAATTCGAGATTTCTCTTGCCAATGGCCCGCCAAAATTTGCACTAAAACCTGCGCCTGTAAATAAAATGCTCTTCATATTATAATTTTAATACCAGATTATTTTTATGCAATAAATTTAATTTTGATATATATCATTGATGAATAACCTTGAAGATAATGGGGTAAATATAACCCCAGAATTTCTGTGCGAAGTTTGACTTAATTTCCAGGTATTATGATACTTGCGAGAAGCACATCAATACTGTGCGGCAGCGCAACATTTGATGAGAAGCGGCGGAGCCGCAACTCTGGAAAAGCTAGGGGGTTCGGGAGATTGACCCTGAAGTTCAGGTCATTTGGCTTGCTACTAATCTTATTGTAATAATCGATTTTTTTAGACCTATAATGGTTTGTGTTGTTTCGGTTCCAAATCTGAACAAACGGAAAAAAATGCTGGCTCGGCAAGGTGCGAGGAAGGCTATATATTTATTTTCATGAAAGGAGTATGAAGTATTATGGAAATGTCATTTGTTAGGGAACCATATTTAGCATTTTTTGCAACTGCTCTGCCCACGTTACGATTTAAATGTCCACATCCGTGTATAATAAATACTGCAGATTTTGGAAGCCTTATTCAAAAAATTCTGAATCATATTGAGAAAAGCAAAAATTTAATTGGGATGATTCAACAGATGTTGAAAAAAGAAACTATTGAAGTTGTCTTTAGAAGCAACATGAGTAATTTTGGCGGCTTTGGTTTGGAGAAAACACGAAGAATTATTTATTTGAATAGCAATGTTTGTTTTACAAATTTTAATATATTTTTTAATAGCTTCATTCAATTGATTTGTATCGTACATACTCAACAACAAAATAAAATAGTTCCGGAAAGTTTTGAGGAATCCGATGAATATGCGAGAGCAATATTTGGCTCTATGTTTGATGTGCATCAACAATTGATGCAATTCTTAGAAGAAGGGCGCGATCATGAGTGGCCACCCTATGAGCAGCTTGCGATTACAAGATATACAGGTACTAGAGAAGAGTTTATTGCAGAGAAAATGCAGGGTGAAGGGGTAGCTGAGAAAACTCAGCAATTCTCACAATACGAACAATTTACACGGAACCATCGAAGATCAATAAGTATGTTGGAAGCAAAAGCAAGGCGGAGTCTATCCTTGCCAGATATGCCTATATCTGGGGAAGTAACAGAGAGGAAGCAACAACAAGAAAGGGATGATAGTTTTCAAATGCTGCAACATAAAAGACAAAGATCACATGTATCGCTCGGAGAAGTGAGTGTGGTGTCTCTTGACAGCACAGTAAGGGTTAGAGAGGCTGATAAAATTCAAAACAAACACAAAATAGATGGACAAGAAGACCAAGCTAGAGAAGAAAAAAAAGAAAAAGTCAAAGATGAAGAGAGAGATAAATATAAACACAAAGATAAAGAAAAGAAGCAGAAGGGAAATTGGCTATGGCAATTTTTATACTGTAGTCGTTGTAGAAAGAAAGATAAAAAGTTGAGCGGTGTTGCAGCCAGCACAGTGATAGAGGTTTCTGTAAAACGTCCCGTACAGGAATTTTAGTACAGCAACTTCTGTAAATCTAATGTACTTGCTGCGATTTGAAATCTTGGCGATCTAGCTTGCCAAGGGTTAATAAATCTCTTGCTCCTCATTATGGATCAAATTATACTTGATTGAAAAACTAGGGATTACCCTAGACTTAGCATTCAAACTTAAAGTCATTAAATAATTTGATTAGGAGTTATCAATGAGTACTGTCGGGGAAGATCACCTTAAAAAAGTGGATAGAACTGGAGGTGCAATAGTTAAAGTATTAAGAGAAGGAAGATCTCTGGAGAAAATTCAAAAAGCAAGTGATTTGAAAAGAAGATCTCAAGAAAAAATTCAAGATACTGGTGTTTTGCAACAAGGCGCGGATCCTGTTTTGCAAAAAGTCGCGGCTTTTGATTCGAACAAATATAAAAAAGACCACGATCTTTTTGTAAATGATCTTTTGGAAAAGTCTGTTAAAAAAGATCGAGAACAAAGGGATCAAAATCGATTATTAATTGCAGCAGCAAAAGAAGGCAATTTACAAAATTTTATAAAAGCACTAGCAGATGGCGCAGAGCTCAACAGCATCGATTTTAATCGGGAATTTAATGCAAAATTATTCTGTCCTGAATATGTTCCGAGTATAGATGGTGTTGTTCTGGGGGTTAAAAGTAGGGATATACCTTACACAGCAAAATCTAAATGGTTGGGGACCGCCTTAATGACAGCCGCTGCTTGCGGACAGTTAAAGATTGTAAGGTATTTATTGGATGAAAAAAGAATTGATATCAATACTATTAATTTTAAATCAGCAAAGTATTTTTCGGCATTATCCTATGCGGCGAGGCATGGACATGAAAATATTGTCTTTGAGTTGCTTTCGCATAAAGCAGCAATTAATGGAATCCTTTGCTTACTGAATCCGGTCACAAAACAGTTCTATTATCCAAATATTCTGAGCTTTGTTTGTTTCGAATATCCGCATATTGGAATTATTAAAAAATTATTAGCGCACAATAATTCTACCTTTTTGAAATCGGAAGAGAGATTTGACATTAATCGTCACGATGGTGAAAACACAGCCTTAGGGCATATATTATTTAATACGAGTAAGGATAAAGATATTAAACTGGAAATTCGGCAAAAGATAGTAGATGAATTGATTAGAAATGGTGCCAATACTTTTTCGATGCCCCTTACACTGAAAATGGAAGACTGTGTTAAAACCCTAAAGGAACTTCAAAACACTTTTCCGAGCTTGGGGAAAATGACAGAGAAATCAACGAGTAGCAAGCAATCTACCCTCCCTGCACTATCAAAGCCCGTGCCAGTAGCGCCCGTAAACCTTGGGGTTCGACCCTTGGCGAGGAAATTGAGTGATGAGATACCTCATTTACCTCCCATCACACGAAAAGATTTTGATGCCGATACAATACATCATTCAGAATTAACCTCACGTCGCGCGCATACTAAAGAGATCGAAGAATCACATACCCTTTCTGATACGCTTTCCCATTCAGAAGCTCGCAGTGAGATTAGTTCGGATGATGTAAGATTTTCTGCATCGGATGCCGAAGTGGCAGAAATTATGACGGCTTATTCTGCATCTGCGGTCAAAACTAGATTGGTCGAAGGAGCGACATCTGAAGCAGCATCGCCTGATGATGCAGATCTGGAGTCTGATTCTTGTAAAAAAACACCTATTAAGAAGCCATTTGTTTGATTTGCGCAACTGTTCAAGGGCGGTCTGAGATCGGTTGCCCTTGGGCTTGCAGATCTGCATGATAGGAAGAACGCACCAGAGGCCCGCTCGCCGCATTCAAAAAACCGAGTTCCAATGCAATATCACCTAACTTTTTGAAGGTTTCAGGTGAAACGTAGCGCTGCACCGGACTGTGGAATTTGCTTGGCTGAAGATATTGACCAAGTGTCAGCATGTCGCAATTGTGAGCGCGCAAATCTTTTAGAACTTCAATAATTTCTTCGTCAGTTTCTCCGAGCCCAAGCATAAGCCCAGACTTCGTTGGAATATGAGGAAATCGTGCTTTAAATTGCTGGATGAGTTTTAAAGACCAAGCATAATCAGATCCAGGACGCACTGCTTTGTAAAGATGAGGCACAGTTTCCAGATTATGATTGAAAACATCGGGCGGTGCTACGCTTAAATTTTCTAATGCAGCTTCCATGCGGCCACGAAAATCAGGAACTAAGATTTCGATTTTAGTTTGGGGGCAGAGTTTGCGAGCTTCCAGGATGCAATGTGCAAAATGTAGGGCACCGCCATCGAGGAGATCGTCACGATCAACGGAGGTTATGACGACATATTTTAGTCCAAGAATATGAATGGCTTTAGCAACATTTAAGGGTTCCTCAGTGTTGAGGGGATCTGGCTTGCCATGTGCCACATCACAAAAGGTGCAGCGCCTGGTGCACTTGTCGCCCATGATCATGAAAGTTGCCGTGCCATGGCTGAAGCATTCATTTAAATTGGGACAGGATGCCTCTTCGCAGACAGTGTGTAATTTATGCTCTCGAAGCAATTGTTTCAGACGTTCGACCTTGCCATTGGTGCTGGCGCGGATGCGAATCCATTCGGGTTTTTTTAAGAATTGAGTAGAGGGCTCGATTTTAATTGGGATCCTTGCCATTTTGCTTTGGGCTCGTTCTTTTCTGGTATCAATTTCTAATGGGGTTGAATTGGGGATGTTGGTTTCCATAATTAAGTACCTTTATATTTTCCTATATTTGAATATTCTAAGCCTGTTGCAAGTTCCTGTACTAATTTTTTTTTGGTATAGGAAATTAAATCAGTGGTTACAGCAGTTGTCTCAGACTGTAGTAGATTACGAAATTGTACCAGCTTTAGTCCACTAAAACCACAGGGATTTATTTGTTCGAAAGGCTTGAGATCCATATCGACATTAAAACTTAAGCCGTGATAGCTGATACCTTTCTTGATTCGCAAACCAATGGACGCAATTTTTGCATCACCGACATAAACACCTGGTGCACCAGCTTTTCGAGATGCTTCTATTTGATGCTTGGCAAGAAAGTGGATGATGGATTGTTCCAAGCGGCACACCAGATCGCGAATCGAAAATCCTTTACGCACGATATCCATTAAGATATAAACCACAACTTGTCCTGGTCCATGGTAGGTGATTTGGCCGCCACGATCGCTCTGAATGACAGGTATGCTGGTTTTGGAGAGTAAATGTTCCGGCTTTCCAGCCTGGCCTTGAGTGAATACGGGAGGATGTTCGAGGATCCAGAGTTCATCTTCCGGTTCATAGTTCGATTCATCGTGCGATTCATCCTTCGATTCATTCTCTGCTTCACAAGCTTTGGTATTGTTTTTATGCTGGATTCTATCAAAGACATGTTGTTTCATGGCAGCAAAGGTTTCCTCATACTGAACCATGTTTAAATCCCGAACCAAAAGAGCGATTTCACGCACTATAATACCATCAAAACTTTCGGATGTGCTGTCAGATCTATATAGAGAGCATCCAATTGAGCCTGGCTTCTGGCGCGAATATTGGCCGTGATGGAAATATATTTACCACCCTTGCTTTCTTTGACAGTGATGGCACCTTCTCCCAAATCTGGCACATGTTGATTGATGATCGTAATCACGATGCCCTCAAATTCTTCATCATGCAGACCCATGATTTTAATGGGAAAGTTACATGGAAAATTCAGCAATTTCTTCGGCATTATAATCCCACATTTTATTCCATAAAGGTCCCGCATTACCCTGATTCACTGGTGTGGTGTCAAGTTGAACCACTGGCAGGACACCTCGAATTGAACTCGTAATCCAGATCTCATCTGCTTTTAATAAATCCCGTTCGGAAATTTTGGTTTCGCGATAGGGAATTTTATGTTTTTCTGCGAGCTGCAAAATGCGATCTCGCGTGATGCCACTTAAGAGCAAGGTCGATTTTGGCGGCGTTATTAATACACCATGCCGTACAATAAAGATATTGCAACTGGTACATTCCAAGGCTTGACCATTATTGATAATGATGGCTTCATCATAGCCGCCTTCAACTGCTTCTTGATACATGAGAATATAGGCTAATCTAGAAATCGTTTTAATATGACAGTACTTCCAGCGGATATCTGTGACTGTGGTGACTTTATAGCCTTTTGCACATTCTTCCTTGCTGCGAAGTGTTTTCGGATAGCTGATTGCGAAAATGGTTGGGGTAATGTTGACATGGATTTGATGATTTCGGACTGCTTCAACCCCGCGCGTCACTTGAAGATACAGCCATTGATCTCCGTAACCATTTTCTTGCACCAATTTTTCCAAGATTTTCCGCCATTCCTCTAAAGCCAAAGGCGGCTCCATGCGGATCCCTTGTAAGCTTTGATTCAAGCGGCGGATATGTGCATCTAAATAGAACAGCTTGCCATTATGAACAGGTATAACTTCATAGACGCCATCACCGAACACAAAACCGCGATCTAAGGGAGATACGCGTGCTTTTTCAGACGGCAGATATTCTCCGTTCACATAGGCGATAGGGCCATTCGTATTGAGATCTGCATCGATAGCAGGTTGTTTTGTCATAGCGACTGTCAAGCAGTGATCCTTTGCCAGAGTTTCAGGAATGAAAGGGCAATATAATCATAAAAACGACTGAATATATTTGCCTCCGGGATTTCTTTCATTGCAATAATCGGTTTTTCAGCGATGATCTTATCATCCAATAAGACCGACAATACACCGAGTTTTTGTCCGGCTAAAATGGGCGCTTTTATGTTTTTATCGATAGTGACATTTGCTTTTAGACTATCGTATTGACCTTTGCCAAGAGTGATATAAAAATCTTGATCAACACCAAGATCGATATAATTTTCCTTGCCCATCCAAACTCTTGCTTGTTGTATCGGAGTTCCCTTGGGATAGAGCATTTTGGTTTCATAGAAACGGTATCCATAATTCAGCAGTTTATTGGTGTCATCATTTCGGACATTATCATTTTTTGCACCCATGACAACTGAGATCAAGCGCATGCCATCTTTAATGCCAGAAGCGACTAAGCAATACCCAGCAGAGTCGGTATGACCCGTTTTTATGCCATCGACCCAGTCATCGAGCCAAAGCAAGCGATTACGATTGGTTTGTTTAATATTGTTAAAGGTAAATTCTTTTTGAGAATAAAGCTTATAACTTTCAGGAAATTCGTGAATGAGAGCTCGAGCAAGTATGGCCATGTCATGTGCGGTTGTATAGTGATCGGGATCTGGGAGCCCTGTCGCATTCACAAAATGGGTGTTGTTCATGCCGAGTTCTTTTGCATAATGATTCATGATGTCGGCAAAAGCAGCTTCCGAACCAGCAATATGTTCAGCAACAGCAACAGAGGCATCATTTCCAGATTGTATAACAATACCTTTTAATAATTCTTCGAGCGGTACTTCGGAATTGAGTTTTAAGAACATTCGAGATCCTTGACTACGCCAAGCATTTTCGCTGACAGTAATTTTGTCATCTGATTTTATTTTATTATGTTTGAGGGCCTGATCGATGACATAGACAGTCATCATTTTTGTGAGACTAGCTGGCTCGACGCGTTGATCACTGTCCTTCTCGGCCATAATGTAGCCACTGGCATTATCGATGAGGAGATAGGATTTGGCAGCAAGCCCGGGGGCAGAAGGGATGATGGTTTTGGTTTCAGTAGTGGTATCGTCGTCGGTAGGGGGGGAAGGAAAATCCGCCGCATGGGTAATTAGGGGGAGAGAAAATAAAGAAAGTAAGGCAATAAAGGAGAAGAGGGTGATAAGTTTTTGGTAAGATTTTTTAATAGTCGCCATGGTTTATCTCCTACATTTGGCTTTTTGATCTCAAATTCTAGTTTAAATATAACACTTTTAATCTGAAATGACGACCGCAGCAGGCATTTGGGGCTGTTTTAGTTTCTTTGATAGCCGTAACGCATCCTGCTGGCTATAAAGCGGTCCTATCTGCACTCGAAATATTGGATGGTTTTTGCTCTTGCTTTCTTTGATGTGACTTGGAACATTAGAAAGTAATTCAAGTTTTTTAACTAGCTTTTCTGCGCCAGATTTTTGACTAAAAGAACCCATTTGTAAATAGTAGCGGTGTTTCGCGCCATTCTTCATCGTTAGAGATTTTTGACCTTCGGCTATGTTTGAGGTAACAGTTCCTCGGTTTGCTGTTCTTGAGTTAACAGCACCTGAGTTTGTTTTATTTGATCTCTTAGCTGTAGGACTTGGTATAGCTTTAGAGACAGCTATCGGCGCAACCTTAGAAACAACTTTAGAAGCAGCTGTAGATGCTGCATTAGGAACTGCTTTAGCAACTGTCTTAGAATTCGCTGTTGCTCTTTTTACAATTTTATCATCTGGAACATATATTTCGTCTGAAGTCGATCCATTCTGTTTTTTTAGTGTTTGTTTGGTTTTTGCAGCGTTCTCAGTTTTTGGTATTTGTCTTGTCTGCATTGTTTGATCAGTTTTTGGAGCCCGTGAAGTGCTCTTGCTTTGCGAGTTTCTAGAATTTTTTGGAATGCTGCTTGTTGCAGCAGCCACAGGCAGCAAAGCAGTGGCAGCAGTGCCAGTGCTGGTTGCAGTCTCTTTGCGAGGATTCTTCAATCTAGAAAAGATAGAACCTCCTTTTTTATGCACAAATCGGCCATGATCGCGCGGATCCACCGATTCAACCTTAACCTTAGTCGTACCAGTACCGACCATACCGAGTTTATGAGCTGCAACATAAGAGAGATCAATTAAACGATTTTTATGGAAGGGACCTCGGTCATTCACTTTAACAATAATGGATTTACCATTGACCAGATTGGTGACGCGTGCATAAGTTGGTAAAGGCAAAGTGCGGTGTGCTGCCGTCATCGCATACATATCATAACGTTCACCGCTGCTCGTTTTTCTGCCGTGGAATTTTGTACCATACCAGGAAGCAAGACCATGTTCCTTATAGCCGCGACTGGTAGACATGACTTTGTAGCGCTTTTTTTTCTCAACATAAGTATTATTTTTTTTGTAGCGATTACCACTTTTACTTAAAGGTTCGAATTTGGGTGTGGCATCAGGAACTCTATCAAGATGTGCCGGGTTGATTTTGGGTGCACTGTCTCTTGCAGATCGGCTGGTTTTTCCGCGGGGGGCGCAAGCAGTCAAAGATAAAATTAAAACGATAGCAAAGCTCGAAATCAAAAACCGCGTTAAGAGTTTGATATTCATTACGCTTTAGTTTTGAGTAGCTATTGCCAGAACTTACTGTGGCTGAGATTGATTGTACAGAGCGCGAATGCGGCTACTTAACTGATAAACAGCCATGGCATAATTGACGCTGTGATTGTAACGCGTGATGACGTAGAAATTGTTCAATGTGAGCCATAATTCCTCCTTGTCGTCGTTATCCAGTATGATAAAGGCAGCAGGCTTTTTGCCTTCTGTTTTAAGGACTTTATCATCCTTGGGGACGATGTTGAATTGAGAATACTCCTGCAGAGATATTTTGGGAGAAGAGACCTTTATCGTTGGTATTTGCCAAGCGTTGATATTCAGATCCGTATGCATTTGCTTCATAAGCTACTGGTTGACCGGGCTGCCAGCCATGACTTCTAAAATAGTTGGCAACACTTGCGATGGCATCGGCGGGATTATTCAAATCGATTTTAGTACCACCCGTGTAAGACACGGCATATTGCCTGAAGCTGCTGGGTATAAATTGTGGAATACCAATTGCACCTGCATAAGATCCTATCATATCCATGGGATTTAATTTTTGCTCTCTCGCGAGTAGGAGATATTGTTCTAATTCTTTCTTGAAGAAGCTTGCACGCGGGGGATAGAAGAAAGCGAGTGTTGCGAGTGTGGGTAACACTTGATAAGAACCTGTATTTCGTCCATAGCGGGTTTCAACGCCGATGATTGCTACAATCACTTCGGGTGGAACGCCAAAATCTGCTGAAACTTTCTTTAAATATTGTTCGTTTTTGCGCCAGAATTCCACACCTGCTTTGGCCCGTTCATCATTCACAAAACGTTCTTTATATTTAGCCCAAGAAACACTTTCAAAGGGCTTTTGCATAGATTGAATGACTTTTGGTTCAAGCGTAATTTTTTTGAAAAGCTGCTTCATTTCCCAGCTGTTAAATCCATGTTTCACATACATGTCATTTAAAAAAACTTTAACATCGCCACGTTCCACAAAACGATTAGGAGTTTGACTTGCAGCGATTTCAGCGTAATCCTCTTTTTTCTTCTTTGATTTTTGGGACTTGTGGGATTTCGAGATCTATGCGATTCATGGGCAGCATAAACGCTGCCTGCTACGAGAGATCCTAAAAATATAATAAAGAAGGCAGAAAAGCAGAAAAAATTACTAGGACGCTTAAACCCAAGTTTCTTTAAAAGCGAAGTTCCCGAGTTGTGTTGCATAAACTTGATTCCTCTATTTAATCCAAATACCTTGCTATTCTATTTAGCAAGCAATGTCCGATGTGTATGAATGGACATGAGTATTCCAAAACTTGCCATCAATGTGACCAATGATGTGCCCCCATAACTAATTAATGGGAGCGGGATCCCGACTACGGGTAGTATACCAGTTACCATGCCAATGTTAACAAATATATACACGAAAAAGGCCATGGTAAGACTACCAGATAGGAGCCTGCAAAAGGTATCTTGAGCTTGGACACCAATGTATAGTCCTCGAATAATAATATAAATGTAAATGCTAAGCAATACAAGACAGCCAACTAATCCAAATTCTTCACTGAAAACCGCAAAAATGGAATCTGTGGCCCGCTCAGGCAGAAATTCTAGTTGAGATTGGGTGCCATTTAGCCATCCTTTGCCGCCTAATCCCCCCGACCCAATGGCTATTTTGGATTGAATGATGTGGTAACCAGAACCTAAAGGGTCTCTATCCGGGTGCAGAAAAGTTAAAATTCTCTCCCGTTGATATTCACGTAAAAAAACCCAGAACACAGGCAAAGCGGAAATGCATAAAACTAATTGTATAATCATCATTTTCCAAGGGAACCCTGCAAAAAATATCACAAAAAATCCAGTGCAGAAAATCAAGATTGCTGTGCCCAAATCTGGCTGCTTGGCAACGAGTAAAAAAGGAATCAGGATCAAGAGTGCGGGTATGATGAGCGTGCTATATTTAGGCGGTAATATTTCTTCATCGAGCCAGCGCGCGACCATCAAGGGTACCGCAATTTTCATTAATTCGGCAGGTTGAAAACGAATTAACCAGAGATCGAGCCAGCGTTGCCCCCCTTTTGCGATGGCTCCAAAAACTAAAATAACAATCAGAAGCGCGAGACCGATGAAATAAACCCAGGGTGCAAAACTGCGTAAAATGCGCGGCAGGAACCTGTGCCATCAAAAGCATCAGCCCGGTTGCTAAACCAATTCGTAGCAGCTGTCTTTGTAATTGTTCGATATCATAGCTCGCACTGTAGAGGATGAATAATCCAATGAGGATGATGGAAAATATTCCAATGAATAAAGGCCAATCCATATGAAGGCTAAGTCGTGAGAGACTTGCTTAAGTTCTAATTTTTGTTTTCTACCTAAAGCTATACTCATATCTATTTCTATTCCTCATTACAATTCGTAAATTCTCAAAGTCGTAAATTCCTATTCCTCATGATCGTACTCAGCATCCAACGAGCTATTTTGAAGCCCTTTTTGCAGTGCTGATTCTTTCTCTTTATGTTGCTGTTGCTCTGCTGGGTTCTTTGCAGGGTTCTCTGCAGAATTCTCAGCACTGCCAAAGAAATTATCCAAGATACTTCTTGCCACCTCTGCGCCAGATTTTGACAATTTGTTTTCCACCAGAACTGCCAGCGCAATTTTGGGATCCTTCACCGGAGAGAAACCGATAAACCAGGAATGATCTCGCAAATGTTCTTTTACATTTCCAACAATATATCTTTCATTTTGTTTCAAACTGAATACTTGCGCGGTTCCCGTTTTTCCTGCAACTCGATATTTGGTGCCGAGATGCGCACGATACGCAGTCCCGCCGGGTTCATGGGCTACTTTCTGCATGGCACTGATGACAGAATTCCAATAGTCGGAATTTGAGATGGCAACGGAAGAAACAGGTTCTCTTGTTTTAGTCTCTTCGAGTGTGTGAGTTCTCGAGATGCCGCGTAATAAATGTGGCGTATAACGTTGGCCTCGGGTTGCAAGGATGGCCGCTACTTGTGCCATTTGCAGCGGAGTAGTCGTCAAAGTGCCCTGGCCAATCCCAACATTAACAGTATCACCGGCATACCAATCATCATTTCGAACTCGTTTCTTCCACTCTGCAGAAGGGTTGATGCCCTTTGCTTCTCCAGGTAAATCGATTCCTGTCAGTTTACCCAATCCAAAGCGATCAAAAATGTCATTCAGGTGATTGATGCCAAGTTTATGGGCGAGACTGTAGAAAAAGGTATCACAACTGACGATGATAGCTTTTTCCATGTTTACCCAACCATGGCCGTGATGGGTAGAATGATAAATCATGTCTCGGTACAGTCTGCCACCAGGACTCAATTGAAAATAGCCTGGATCAAAAATACTGTAGTTTGAATGAATGACACCCAGATCTAGTGCTTGCAAGGCGATGATAGGCTTTATGGTCGAACCTGGCGGATAGGTGCCAAGCAAGGCTCGGTTATAAAGCGGGCGATCAGGTGAGTCATGCAAAGTGCGATAACTGCTAACATCAATCCCTTGTACGAACGCATTTGGATCAAAGGAAGGCTTGCTCACAAACGCCAGGATTTCTCCGGTGTTCGGCTCGATGGCAACAACGGATCCTTTATATTCACCCAAAGCTTCATAGGCTCTTTTTTGTAATTCGCTGTCGATGGTAAGATGCAAATTTGAACCTGACATGGGGGGAGTGCGATCTAAGATTCGGACCGTGCGTCCCCGTACATCAGTTTCAATGTGTTGATAGCCAAGGTTGCCATGCAGTTCTCTTTCGTAGTATTTTTCAACCCCTGTTTTTCCGATGTGATAGCAGCCGCGGTATTGGCTTGGATCAATTTTTTCAAGTTCTTTTTCACTGATGGGTCCGATGTATCCAAGGACATGCGCAAAGGGTTCGCCCAGTGGATAGTGTCGTATCAAATTGGCTGCAATTTCAACGCCGCTGAAGCGGTATTTTTCTAAAGAGAAAGTTGCAACTTCTTCTTCATTTAAATTGATGCGGATGGGGATGCTTTCAGAGCGTTTCTTATATTTGATTGTCTTAAAAAATTGCTTTACTTCGGCATCTGTGATTGTTATGACCTTTTGCAGTTCTATTATAGTTTCTTTGAGGTTGGACACATGTTCTGGTGTTATTTCCAGGCTGAATGCTGGCACGTTGTCTGCGAGCACAACACCATTGCGATCAAAAATCAGACCTCGGGCCGGAGTGATGGGATCAAAACGGATTTGGTTGTTTAATGAAAGAGTCTTGTAGAGGTCGTGTTGGTATATTTGTAAGAAAGCTAATCTAAATAGGAGAACAGCAAACACAATTGCCACAAATACCGTAGCCGCTACAGTGCGGTTTAGATAAAGCTGGCTTTCTTTAAAATGATCTTTTAAGGTATAAAACTTTCTCTTTAACACCGCAATATTCTACTCTAGAAATGAGAATCCAAAAACAGGGCCGTTGACATTTCTACTATATTGGCCGTAAATCATTGATTTATTGTGCTCCGCTGCTCATTTATTTCATTATAAACTGCGCTGCGGTGCTCATAAATCAAAGATTTCCAGCTCAACCTAGCGAAATGTCAACTGGCCCTAGAGAGACACCAAAAGTTTTCTGATGTTTCTATGTCAGCTTTTATGCTAATTAACTAAATTTTCGGGCGGGTTTGGTCGCTAGTGAAATCGATGCAATCAATGTAGTTGTTATCAAGTGGTTGGATGCTATGAAGTAGTGGTTATGAAATTCATGCAGCTTGCAATTAATTCAGCTTGGCAAATTGTGAACTCAGATATTTGATTTTTCGCTTATCTTTATTTTCGGGGCCATCGGAAACTTTAATATTATGCTGGCTGAAGAGCGGTGCAATTTCTCTATTCAGCCCATTGATGATATCTTTACGATTTATTTCAGCATCTAAACTTATCCAAAATTCCATTTCGAATACGAGACACTCTTCGCAAATTTCATGCAGAATTATTTTAGGGGCAGGAAATTTCAAAATATTAGGGTCACTGTCCATCACTTGGTACAGCAATTTATCTAGGAATGCGATAGAGCAATTATTTTCAACGAAAATGGGTAAATTCATTTTTATGGTGGGATCATTTAAAGTCCAATTAATAATATTATCTTGCAGAATATTACTATTCGGAATGAGCATGTTAATATTGTCTTCCGTTTGCAGACTCACACATCTTGAGCCAATATGCGTTACTTTTCCTATCACGTTTTTTACTTCAATGGTATCACCAAGCTTGATGGGTTTTTCAATCATGATGATAAGACCACTGATAAAATTGTTGGCAATATTTTGGCTACCCAAACCAATACCCAGTGCGAGCGTTGTTCCAAGCACTGTCAAAGTGGTCAGCGGCACATTGGTGATTTCCAATACAAAAAATGCCGTGTAATCAAAATGAAGAGATAATAAGACAAATGTTCAAGGGAATTGGCCGAATGGTTATCGAGGTTGGCTTTTGCAGATAATTTATCACGAATGAATATACTAAAACGTTTGGCGTAACGAAGACCAAATAAAAATAACACGAGACCTATAATCACATTTGATACAGCGATAGGCTGACCATCGGCTTTGAAAAGCTGATAATTCCAGAGATATGAAATGCCATTTAGAATGTCTTTTGAGAGCACCACAAAGGGATGATCACTGTGTATAATCTTGTTCATCTCTTGGATAAAGGTCATGGACAGTCCTATAATGAATCAACTAATGGGGCAACAGTTATTCATTAATATCGTCCGAGGTCTGAAGAACTTAAGGCGACCGTTCACGCACTGCCCGTTTTTCAACACCAAGTCTTCTTATGCCTGAACAGTTACAACTTAAGCTTCCAATGGCAACTTATGTGAATTTCCTAATTTGAACTTTACTTTCTCTATCATCGGGAATTGGTGTGGCATCAGAGTCCTGAATTTCTATTGCCATAGTTTCTTCTCGAGCAGCAGACGGTGAAGAGGGATATCGAGCAGAGCAGTAATAGTTTTCTCAGATTCTAATACATCAACAGCTTCTCCTACAACCACTGCTTGTAAACTATTGTGTTCTCTTTGACCCCGAGCTTCAGGTTCACTTCGAACAGCTGCATAATAAAGTATTGTTTGAGTTAACGAGGGTGGAAAAGTATTCGCTTTGGAGTCTTTAGGGCTTAGCAAATCGCTTAGCACTTTTTCTAATTGGGTTATATATTCTGGTCGCAGTCGTTTCTCTAAATCGCCTATAAGTGTTTCTTCGTCACCTCGAAATTCATTTGCTTCAGCTCTTACTTCATCCTGAATAGCCTTTCTGTCTTCAACAGGTTTAGGAAATCCCAGTAATCTTGTTCTTTTTACGAAGATATCATGGATTGTTTTATTTAGATGAAGCTGCTCACTAATAGATTTTCCTGCTTCCTCCCCCCATGCCATCTTTTGAACCAGAAAAGGCACCCTATTCTTGACTATCATGACCTGTATATCATCAAGCAATCCTAAATAGCGTAGATATAATTCGGGATTTTTTGCATCCGGGGATAAAATAACACTAGGTTTTATAAGAGAAGGAAGAATTAAGCATTCGACAAAATTCTTATTTTCTTTTAATAATTTCACTAAAGACGTACATTTAGCGATTGTAGAAGGTACATCATCTCTTTCAAAATTAAGCTCAATTCCTTGGGCAAAAATAAGTTTTTGAATGTGACTTTGAGCTAAAGCGCTTGCTATTTTCTCGACTGCAGTTTCTGATAAACGAAATAAATATGGAAAATCAAACTGTAATTCTTGTAAGAGATAATTTTGACAAATCACTAGTATTGCTTCGACAATATCTGATTCAGATGCCCGTTGTGTTCCGGCTTTGCTGATGGCGCCGAAATCATCAATGATGAGACGACGAAAAGGAATTCCTTTCCAGATTTTGGATAAATAGTTTAAATTTACAATCGGAGATTGTCCTCTATTTCTACTAAGTTCAGACATCGATACTCAACATTAGAGCAAAAGATACTTGAAGGCTTGGAAATTTTCCTAATATCTTAAGTACCTGTTGAAAATATTGATGATTTTCCTCTTCAAGCTGTCTCAAATTTTTATTACCATATGGGTTATGGCAACACATGCTTGTGGCAGGATTTCTACAACAGCATAGCGCTCCTACTACACAAAGAAGATTTGGGATAAAACATAAAACTGTGCATGGGTTACTAGTTTCTATACACATATCCATATCAGTGTGACGATTCCAAGTCACCACTGAAGGTAAAAAACTTGCAAAAGAGGTATTCGCCAAATCTAATGATAGAATGCCTGCTTCCGAAAGTTTTTCGCAAAAAACAATAGGATCTGTGGGCCCGTAATGGTCGAATTTATATCCGCTATTTCCATTAGGGTGCTTTTGAGCTCCAAGTCTCTCAATTCGAAAATTTTTACTTGGGTGCCTTTGATAAGCTCGATTAAACTGTTATACCAAACAATCGCAATTTTATCGAAAGAAAATCGCTGGTTGAAATAGAAATGCCAATTATTTTTATTAATTCCATAATGTGCTCTGTGTGCATCTGATAAAGCCATTTCTCTTACCACTAATTTTTTAATACATGGGTTTTGGATTAATATTTCTTTTAAGCCCTTAAAATCTTTTGCAATTTTTTCTTCAAGTGCTTTTTTGTCTAGCTTATTGAAATTATCATCATCGAACAAATGATATTCTAGGGTTTGACAACCTGCTGGGACGACTTTATCCTGTGATAAACTATCCTGAAATACACATACACAATCAGTATTTACCGCTAGAAGATCATCTACCACGAGAAGATCTTCGGAAGGCTTGTCGGGTTGCGAGCTAGTCGCCCTTGGTGCATCCAGTTCTGCTTCTTCTTTTCGACCTTTTACTTCTTCCAAGCCCAATTGAATTGAAAGTTCCTCTGCTGACATAATGCTTCTCCTATACATTTAAGCAATTCTATAATTCAAATCATGAGTTAATCTTTTGTATTCCGCACATCATTCCAGAAATTCGTTTGTCGCAAAAGAGGCGATTTTTAGAATATTCAGTTTTACGTGAATTTCCTCTTTTGAACTTTACATTCTCTATCATCGGAAATTGGCATGATATCAGAATCCTGAATTTCCTGTTCCATGGCGTCTTCCCCGGCTTCTTCTCGAGCGAAAGGCGGCGAAGATGGAGTATCGATGTCAGAAGTAGTTTTCTCAGATTCTAATACGTCAACGACTTCTCTTTTCATGTCAGAAATCAATACAGAAAATATAGAAGGAATTAGCTTACTTCGAAGAGGTTCTATGGTAAGAAATTCACTAAATTTATTGGTGTTTTGATAAGCGGCAGAAGAATTTCCGGATGTAATATTATGTTCAAGAGATTGGAGGCATTCTCTGAATGCCTTGATATGAATTTCAGTTTCAGGGGTGGTATCAAAATGTATGAGCTTCAATAAATTATGACCAGCTTTAAATGCGGCAATAGAACTTCCAGGCGCAATTTTTTCCTGAATTGTACCTAGTAACAAGTACAGTAAACCTTTAAAGTTGCGGATTTCAATATCCTGCGGTTTCATTTTTAAAAACGGTTTTCTGGAAAGTTTATCACACAGCAATAATGCGCGATTGCAATTTTCCAGTGCTTGAGTTTGATCATAATCATCTAATTCATGGGCTAAATGGAACGAGGCAACTAATGCTCTTTGATGATCGACGCGAGTCTTATTTTGGATTTTCTGATAAGTTGCAAGACTGCTTTGATAATATTTAACCGTTGAACCACGATCTTTGCTTAAGAGAACAAATTGTTTTGCTATTTCTTTCCGCAGTTCTTGGTCCTTATGCAGCGTATAATGTGATTGAAAGAGATCCCGATTCAATTTCTGAATTGCGGCCATGTGTTCAAATTCCTGTCTGGTGAGAAAAGAATTTACGGGTTTTGGCATCAAGAACTCTAATTGATAGCTATTAAATATAGGAGGATAATTCATTAATATGAAGAATTCTGGCATCCAGTTTTTGATATCGTGTATCGAGTCTGCTTCAAATTCACCGTCATTGAGGTCAAACAGTCGATAACTGAGAGTGTGCTCAGTTTGAAAAGCTTTAATGCCAAATGCATGGCCTGATTCAAAGCCTGACTCAGTTTTTTTGAGAAAGATGATATTTATAACTGGGGAAAATCCCATCGTAGACAGGTGTAGTTTAACTGCTTGTTCGACTTCTGCGAGAATTCGATGGATAAAGGATTTTACAGCGTCAGTATCTAATTTTTGAATCAAAATTGCTTCTTTACTGTCTTTTGATTTGTCTGTTTCACTTGCAATATAAAAAGAACTTTCAAAAGTTTTTAAATCGGTTCGTATATGAATGTGCTTGCCGCTTTCTGTCAATTGAGCTATTGAATTTTGATTTCGTTGTAAGTGGGAGGTTTCCTTGGTTACTTTAAAATCATGATGATCCGAATATGTGGAAAATTTTGCTTTACTACGATTTGGCATTGTGTTCGGAGCAAGGATATCCATCGATTCTGTCCATTCTCGAACGCCACCCAAGCAAAAACCTGGATTGAAAAATACAGCTTTATCAAAGGCTTGGTAAATGTATTTGATTCTTCTTACTTTTGGGGTGATGCTATCAATCTTGAATCTGGCTTGTGATACCATTTCAAAATTTTCATTGAGTGATTTTAAGAATTGCAGAAATTGTGATTCACCTATTTTTTCAACCAGCTTTTTTCTGAGATTGGCTATCTCATCAGCGGATTTCATGTCAATTTCTATTCCGGATAAATTTTTCAGTGTGGAAAGGAAAGAAAAAGCTGCCGCATCCAACAACTTTGCTTTAAAGTATGCTAGAAGATTTCTTAAATTATTTTCTATTTCTTGAATATCTTTCGCATCGTCCAGGAAATCAAAGAGGGAAAATTCTTGGAACGAACCAGATTCGGCAATGATTTTTGCACCAGAATCGCCACATAAGAAACTTATGATGTCATCCATTTCTTTGGAAAGTAATATGCTTTTTTCAGTGAATGTTTTTTCAAAAGATAAAATTTCATCGTGTAAATCGAGGGTTTCTTGGGTGCTATAATCACTTTGTGTGAGTAGGCGAATATGTCGAGCTTGAATGGATTGCAAAAATTCCAGCATTAGAAGAAGCCGACCCTCTTGAAACAAATTTTTTCCTCGAGCCAAGCTGCTTGGATTTTTGAGATTTTCTGCAACTTTCTGGTACAAAATCTCAAATGCAGGTATGATTTCTGGATTGGAGCCAAGCTTTTCTCGCAGAGATTTTTTTTCAAGGTAGATATTTCGAGCATTTACTTCGACGAATTCTATTGCAAATTCTGTTTCATTAATGAAGTATCGAATCCAATAGAAGAGAGTCATTTTCGTAAAATCAAGTGTCTCGGGCGTGCTTGCCATTTTTATTCTCCAGTATAGTCGATCTACAATGTGTCGAACATGTAACTAATTGTTATAACGACTTCAAAATTAAAATTATATCGCAATGCTTCCATTTTGTGAATTATAATTTCCGTTGACTGGATTTTAAGTTGTAAATACAATGGTTGAAATTTTAGTGCAATGACACAGCACAGCATTACTAAACTATTTCGGAGTAGAATTATGGCAGAGACTAAAGCAGGTATCCAAAAATTAAGAGACGAAAGCAGAAAAGATGCATCAATGTTTTCTGACTATAGTCTCGTTTCACATCTCTGCTCTAAAGCAGTAAAACCAAATGCTTTGTACCGAATGGTCGAGAGAATGAGGCGAGAAAACCACCCTACATTAAAAGATTATTCGATTCATGCTTTAAAAACAGAAAGACGTTCGGCTTTTTTAATTCGTTTTCCAGAAAAACCAATCTATTTTCTGTTCGATGAACAAAATTATGATTTTGTTGAAAGGCATCTCGCAATTGACGAGGTGTATGCGGAATTAGATTCCCAAAGAGGGAGTGCTGGTTTTAGCGGTGGGCATTATACTGAAGTTTATCACCATAAAGTGTCTGGAAGCAAAAAAATAATGCATTGTTATTTTAATCAGTATGGAGAATATGGTTATTGTTTTTTTAAGGAAAGGGATGAAAATATTAAAGTTCTTGATAACTATCTGATCGATTTAATCAAAGCCAATAGCAGATCGGCAGGAGATCTTTACAATGCTATTGCACATGAAAAAGATATTAGGCTTAGTATCGCTTTGCAAGAGGCAGATCAATTAGAAACACGTTTAACAGACTTAAGCCGAGATCCTTATCAGCCCAATTTTTATGGATCCTATCAGGATCTTTCAAAACAGTTTATCGAAAAAATAGAGGCTGCGAATCAACTATCAGAAAATGTTTTGGATATGCGGGGAGCACGCATTCGGGAAATTGTGGCATTGTTTAGCGAACGTAAAAATTTGGGGAACGAGGTCAAAAAACCTAAGGTTCCATTACAAAAACCTGAAACAAAAACACAAGTCGCCACCGAGGCAGTAAAAGATTCCAGCTTGGCTGAAAAGTCTGTTGCCGATCCGATGAGTTCATTATTAAATTTAGCAGAAAAACTCAATACTTTAATCAAAGAAAAGGTCCGGAGTGTGGCGAACAGGATTAAAGCCCATAAATTAAATCAAGAAATTTCTATGGCTATAATAAGCTTGCCGCCACGAGTTCTAAGAGTTCAAAAAAATAAAGCTGCAATAAAAACAATTCAAACCTCTTTAAAATCGCTGCCTTCTCTTAAATCTTTTTTTTATGACTGTTGTTTGCAAGGAGACGTCGAAGCTGCTAAAGAAATTTATGCGGAACTGAAGGAATCTGTCAATATATTCTTTTATTACCATTTCCTAAAAACTATCGCTATTGCAAAAGATGCCAGCGCTTCTCAATTAACAGCTTACCTGCAAATTTGTGAGTTCTTCTTTGAGCACTCTGAATCTTACCGTTTATGTGTTCGGTTGGCCTCTTATACCTTGAATCATAATTCCGAGCAAAATATTGGCTTTTCCTGCCTTTTTCAAGCCGCATATTCAGGACTTGGAGATGTTTTCAAGATGTTTCTTAAGCATGGCATGAAACCTGGCATTGGGATCTTAAGCAATAACATAGAAATTCCGTTAATAAATGCTATTACTTGTTGTGTGGAGTCACCGGAGTATCTGGAGATCTTACTTGATCTGGGTATTAGCAGTGAAATGAGATCGACTACCTTGAAGTTGAGTCAGGATTTTACTTTGCCAAAAAAGCATTCTTTTTCGAAAAAAACAGTAGAGTTATTAAAACAAAGTCATCAAAGAATGATGAAGTTATCAAACCAGGCTTCTCTCAATTCAGCTTTATCTGCAGCAATAGAAAATGTGGCACGATTTCAATCTTGCATCGAGCTTGCCGGTAATGTCGCAAATCACAAAATGGTGAGTATTTTATTAAAACACAGTTCATTTAAAAGCATTCTTTTGTCTCTCTGCAATGTTATAGATAAGCAAGGTATCATCAACCGTGTGATCCCTGTCGCCAAAGAGTCTGGTTTGATACTTTGTGCTAATAAAGCTGATGCTGATCAAGTATCTGCAAGCTTATACACATTAAAATCTGATAAGATTGCAAGTATTATTTTTCCCAAAGATGAGAGAGATAAGGAGACAATAGACTACTTCGTTGTAATGAAAATGTTAAATAAAGCGTTTAATGAAACTTACGATGAGATATCTAGAAAGTCCCCGGAATTATTAGAACAGATCTACAACATTCTTTTAAAGGAAGCTCAAGCCTTCGAAACGGCAGGTCGTTTTATGCAAGCTAGAAATTGCTATCATGCCTGCAACTCTATTTTGTTTCGAAAAAAAGCATTTACGTTAAGCGATAGACAAAAGAGCATGCAATTGTTTTGCTTGATAGGGAAAGTTTCTCTTGCCATGAATAAGGGCGACGACCCAGCTTTCTATTATTTAAGGGCCGCTAGCTTGATCTGTAACAAAGAACTTGTAGATCAATTTAATGATATCCCAATCTATAGATGGGTACGAAAGCGATTGGAAGAGAGGGGGATCCCAATACCATTTTCTGCTCCTCAATTCATGCCGAGTTTTGCTTTGCATGCTGCAGAACACTCGTCCGCCGTCTCTGATTCAAAGGGAGGGTCTCTCCTAAAAAAGTGCTTTAGATGCTGCCGAAATAAAAAGAGATGAGTGTTCGAGGGCAGTGCGTGAACGGTTGCAATTGATTTTATTAGGTTTTTAAGCCTGGCTTAGGTGTAGGCTTAGGAACAGGCGCAGGGGAAGTGGGTAATGCTTCTTTTTTTGGCGCTGCAGCTTTTGCTCTGAAGGTAACCGGTTCAGGTGGTTTTGACTCTCGAAAAGTCAAAAAAGTTTTCATTAAGTCAGGATTTCCCGAATTGATTACAATATCGAAGGGTGTGTGCCCTTGGAAAGTTGCTGAAACATCAACTCCCTTTTTTAACAAATATTCTAAAGCAAGCTCGCCACCTTTTTGTAGGGTATGAAAAATGGGGGGAATACCATCTTGATCAGGTTCATTAATTTTTGCTCCCGAAGCGATGAGTGTATCGAGAACTTCTACTTTGCCAAAGACAATGGCTTTAGTAAATGCTTTTTGAATTTGGTTTTTCACAAACTCTTGTTCGCCGCTGTTTCTCATCGCTTCAATTAATAGTTCCACCAGAGCTACTTGATTGTTCGTCACAGCCCAAACAAGAGGTGTATAACCGCTCGAATCAAGTTTCAGAGGATCGGCGCCATTTTTTAACAAAAAAGCAACCATATCTGTATGTCCGTCCACAGCAGCCTCGTGAATTAAATAGCTGTCTCCTAATGGTCTATTGATGGTTTCTGCGACCGCATCTATTGTTAATAATTTTTCGGCTACAGATACGCGATTTAACTTGACTGCAATACTGAACGGAGTATTGCCCTCTTTGTCTTTAATGGTCGGGGAAGCACCTAAGTCTAATAATTTGCTTACGAGTTCAAGGTGGCCTTTTTCTACCGCAAGCGCTAATGGGGTCCTACCATCCCTATTAAAGCTATTTTTATCGACTCCTAAATTTATCAATTCTAGCACGAGATCATTATATCCATTACTGGCAAGCAAATGGATCAGTTGATCACCGAAGATGACTGGGGTTTTCAAATTTTTCTTTACCAGGGGATCTGACAAAAGCCTTCTGATTGCCGCTTCATTTTTGGTTCTAATGGCTGTCTCAACTTTATAGACATAGTTGACTTCTTCAATTTTTTTTAGAACATCATGAGTTTGTTTTTTTATGTCTGGATCTTGATGTTTTAAGTATAATTCCTTTAATATTCGTTCATAGGGTAGAACTTTTTTGTGATTTGAAATATAATCTATGGGGTCAAGATTGCTGATCACTTCGTAAATTCCATGCAATTCCTCTTTCAAGGCACGAGGCTGCATTGTCATCATTTCACTTATTTTTATTTTTGATTTTAATACTTCCTGAGCAACATTCTTTATTGACAAGGCTTTAGAATACGCTAAGGTATCATTCATTGCATACCGTAATATGGTCGGTGAAATGGCAACATTGAGTGTAACGCCAAAATCTTTAAAAACTTGGATGATATTCGGTTCACGAAGTACGTCTAATACTTCATGAATGCTATGGTAGCCTCGTTTGGCATAAGTTCCAACATAGGCAATCAGATAATTATTGATATCCCGTTCCAGAATAGGATCTTTTTCGCCTCGTGGAAGAGCTGAATTTCGATAATTGCGCATATAGCGTTCTAAAACAGCTACGGTATAAAAGGTATGTCCAGAGATGGAAGAAATAAAGGTATCCCGCCATCTTTTTTCTGTTGCAGTATAACCGCTTTGACCCTCGCGTGGTCGATTTACATCAACAATTCTATTTCGAATAGCATGCATGGCGAGTTCATCCCTAAAATTAGGTGAATTTGATCGCAATTGACCGAGATTAAAACTCAAAAGATCTATTTGGCTGATCTCACCTGATAAAGCTTCATCTTCACGGTTTTCAAAGCCTTCTCGTATCATTCGATCTTTTATTTGATACTTGGGGGAACCGGCCCTTAAAATAAAGTCTCGGGTAATCAATTCAGCTGTATTGGGTAATTCTGCAATGGAAGCAATTGCTTCTTCTGCCTCTGTGGACGAAGTCACACGTTTACTTAAGAGCCGTTGCGAGATGGTATTGATAGAATTTAGGAAGGCCAAATCTTTCGTCTTGCCCAGAATATATTGGCTCAATTTGGTATTGAAGTATCGTTTAGTATCATTTTGTGCCGGATCGACATCCACACATTTCTTTTGGGCATCTAGAATAGCATTTGCAACTGCTATTGCTTGAGGTTCACCGGTTGTTTTGAGATCACTACAAATTTTAGTGACCATTTCTAAACATTTTTCATAGTCATGTTCAAAGTATTCTTTTTCTACGGCCTCTATTTGTTTGTTCAATTGAGTATTCGTTTTAGAAAGCTCTCGGAGCATCCCTACACTTAATACAGTATAATCAGAATAGTTTACTTCGCCTTTAAACGCTTCCTTATAGGTATTCAAATTTATGCTGGTAATAATCTTAGGCTTTAACAAGGCTTGCAGCGATTCATCGTAAGCAATATCAGTTAAACTCTTTTTATAAAAATCAAAATATTCAGCGATAAAATCATGTTTGGCTTTAACAGAAACTTCGGTATCTGGTATGGATTTTATGGCTCCGCGTAAAATTTCGATCACTTCTTGTTTCTCTAAAGGCTCAGTTTCTGATGATTTGATCAATAATTCTAAGAAAGTCTTAGCATTTTTTTGATAATCGGCTTTTTGATAGGTTCCTCTCAATCCAGTTCCGAGTTTAAATCGTAGGTAGGGTATGCTGTCATAATCTTTAAGCAGCATTGCCTTAATGTATTTTATTCGTTCTTCTCTGCTCAAATTAAATAGACTTTTACCGCCAATATAATATTCGGCTGGCATGACCATCCTCCAAAAAATCTTCTGAGAGATGATTTTTAGAGGACATTTTTATTCTAAAGTTCGGAAATATTGATTATTGGGTGTATCTGCAAAAATGGTTACTGGCAGTTTACTGCCTGTGATAGGGGTGGTTATTCAGAAAGCTATAAGCTCTGTAAAGTTGTTCAATCAATATCACTCGCACAAGGGCATGTGGGAATGTCAGAGGGGAGAGGGACCAGAGTTCGTTTGCAGTTTCAAGGCAGGTTTTAGATAGGCCGTCCGCTCCGCCAATCACGAAATTGAGGGAAGAATACTGGGATTGGCATTGGGATAATTTTTGGGCTAGGGTTTCAGTGCTGTAGGATTTTCCTAGAACATCGAGCGCGATGGTGTAGGATTTTGAGGATTTGTGGGGTGATAAGTTTGTAATGGCTTCAAGAATTCTTTCGCCTTCGCGCTGTTTGACTATGGCGGCGGTTTGATTGCCGCGTTTCTCGGCGTTGATTTCGATTAAGGATACAGAAAAATCTTTGGCAAATCGTTTGGCATAGTCTTCAAAGCCTTCAGTGATCCAGTGCGGCATTTTTTTGCCAACAGCTATTATATTTATGTGCAAGACGATATTCCCGAACAGTTATGATTACTAGATAGAAGTCAGTTTTGCAATGGCCGCTATTGCAATTGCAATAGAACGGGTTTACGAGTTATAACTGCCGCAATTATTGAATTACTAAAGCAGCCTTTCTGGCTGTTCGCTTTGCGGCGACATCCACTTCAGTCCACAATTTTTCCAGGCTGTAAAATTCTCGGGTTTCCTTTAACATAACGTGTACCACCACATCGCCCAAGTCTACCAGTATCCATTCGCCTTCTCTTTCGCCTTCCACGCCTATTGGTGTGAAATGATTTTCCTTGGCTTTTTTAAGCACATTTTCAGAAATCGCTTTTACGTGGCGATTGGAGTTGCCGGTGGCAACGATCATATAATCAGTGATGCTGGTTAAGTTGCGGACATCCATTGTGTTAATATTGATTGCTTTTAAATCCTCTAAAGCTTCCAACACAATGTCTTTTAAAGATATCATATATTTATTTACCCCCTTTTAGATTTTCAGAGATAGAGACACCATTATACCCGTATAAATGATTTTCTTCTATATATTTCAACACATTTTCTGGAATTAAGAAGCGCGGTGAGGCGCCTTTTGCCATCATTGCTCGTAGAGTTTCTCCCGAAACTTCAAGCAAAGTAATTTTCTGGGTTTGGATACGGCCGTGATGATATTCCCTTAAATCCTCATTTTCATTGAGATGCAATTTTTCGAGGAGATCGTACATTTCTTGAGTCATTTGTGCTTTATTTTCTTCCATCGCCCATCCAGAACGATGGATGACGATGATATTGCAGAGTTCCAGTATTCTTTCCCATTGATGCCAGGTTGGTAATTTGAAAAATGCATCGGTTCCGAGCACCATCGAGATAGAATTATCGGGAAATTCTTCGCGGAGTGATAAGAGTGTATCTACGGTGTAAGAGGTACCTTTGCGAAGAATTTCTCTGTTATCTACGCTTAATTCTGTGCCGCTGATGCCATATTGAACCATAGTGAGTCGATGTTCAGGTGAAGTTTTGGGAAGCGTCCGATGCGAGGGAAGATATGAGGGTATTAATCTCATTTGATCGAGTTTCATATTTTCTTTTACTTCTAGGGCCGAGCGCAGGTGCCCGATGTGAATGGGATCAAAAGTACCACCTAATATACCTATAGAGGGAAGCTTAGCCATCTTGAACTCCCGCAATTTGCAATGAGAGAGATAATAAAGACCCCCAGGCCTCGGTTTGTCGATTGCTTTTAATAAGATGATCGATGTTTCTTGCTTGTTTTAAGAGATGATAGAGACTAGAGAGAGAGCAGCGTTTTAAGAAAGTGGAAATCAAACCGATGCGATGTTGCCATACACCTTTTTCTCTCAAAGTGTTTTGATTTAATTTACCTGTTTCGGCTAACTTTGCTAGTGGTATGATATTTCTCACCTCACGAGTTAACACCCACAATATTAATATCGATTCAACACCTTCACTTTTTAGACTCGAAAATATCTGCAGGGTTCGCTCGATTGAGCCACTTAACGCAGTATCGGCAAGATCGTAGAGGGTGAAGCGGGTAGATGCACTCAAGCTGCAGTCTTCAAGCTGCAAGCTGCAAGCATTACCCGTCCCCGTCCCTATTTTATCCGTCCCCATTAAGGCAAGTTTTTCTACGGCTTGCGCTAGCGCTAATGTGTTTCCTTCTGTTCTTGCATGGAGCCAATCTACCGTTTCAGGGGAATGGTCTAAGCCTGCATTTTTGAGCCGCTGCTCGATAAATTCAGCAAAGGCCTTGCCTTTTGGTATACTCGCAATAACACTCGTTCCAATGCGTTCTAGCGCAGTAAACCAGGCCGATTTCATGATTTGAGCTTCGGGTTTATCATGCAGTGAAAATATAAATAGCGTGTCTTCGCTTGGGGCTTTAGTGGCTTGTAAGAGTTCAAGCAGGCACTCACTGCCTTTTTTGCCAATTTTGCCATCATTCAAACGGCAATCAAATATGCGTTTTTCAGAGAATAAACTTTGCGCATAATATTCATTTTTGAGCGAATCCCAGTCTGACTCAGTCGTTTTAAGTTCATAGATTAAGCGTTCTCCAAAGCCTTGATTCCGTGCTTTTGCAAGGATGGCATCCAAAGCTTCCATACGCTGCAGTGGATCTTCGCCATAGATAAAATAAACTGATGTTAATGTGTTTTTTAAGTGACCGGACAATTGTTTGGCTTGAATTCGCATAAATCTAGGGAACCGGTGCGCTAGACATTTGGCGCATAAGCTGCTGCACAGCATCTTGGTACAATTGATCTCGTACCAGATTGCTTTCAAATTGTGTGCCTAATACGGCATTGGGATCTACTGGGACTTCACGCTCTATCTGGATACCAGTCGGAGGGACTAAAACAGCACAACGACTGTCGGTGATCTGATACGTCATAGTGTATTGTTTTAGAGTGCGGTTCACTTGCACATCGGGTCCGTAAGCAGTCACTCTGTCGGCTAAGGTCTGGCTCATGATAGAAAACACAGAAGCCTGTTGTGCTAAGGGACTGTTTGGGGGGCAGTCTTCGAGCACTTGAATCCCCATGTTTTTTAAATTCTGCCTTAGAACACGCTGGAAGGGATCATAGGGATCGTCTGGCACTATCCTTATAATTTGGAAAGAAGGCGGGATTGAGTATGGGCCGCGCAGCTTAAAGCCGCATCCGCTTGCGGTGAGCAGTAGAGCACTGAGCAGTACAACTGGAGCAACAAGAGATGAGAAGCGCGGTCGTTTCATAGGCATTATACTCATACTACGACATTCACTAATTTGTTTGGCACCACTATCACTTTCCGGACCGCTTTACCTTCCATGTGACGTTGGACATTTTCTTGGGCTAAAGCTTCTTTTTCAAGTGCCTGCTTGTCTAAATCGGGCGCAACGAATATCGAGGCTCGCACTTTGCCATTGACTTGAACCACGATTTCTACTTTATCTTTTACTAAGGCTTTTGGATCTGCTTTAGGCCAAGCTTCATCCATAATGGGTTTTTGATGTCCCAAGGCTTGCCATAAAGTATGCGTGATATGAGGTGTGATGGGTGAGAGCATTAAGAGCAATGCTTCCAGCGATTCACGAACTAAAGCTTTATCCGTATCACTTTTTACCTCAAACCGCGTAATGGCATTTAAAAGTTCCATTTGAGATGCAATGGCAGTATTGAATGTTTGACGCCGTCCGAGATCATCGGTCACTTTTTGAATAGTTTCATGGGTGAGACGTCGCAGCGTCTTTTGCGCTTCAGAATTTGCCGCATCTGCCACCGCAGCTGTTTCAGCAGCTTCAATTTTGGTTTCATGGAGGTGGTTATATACCGCCTGCCAAATTCGTTTTAGAAACCGAAATGCACCTTCAACGCCGCTATCAGACCATTCTAGGGATTGTTCTGGCGGTGCAGTAAACATTAAAAAGAGCCGTGCCGTATCAGCGCCATATTGTTGAATAAGTGTGTCAGGATCAACGGTATTGCCGAGTGATTTAGACATTTTTGCGCCATCTTTTAAAACCATGCCTTGTGCCAAGAGCTTCGAGAAGGGTTCATTGCTCTTAACGAGGCCTAGATCACGCATGGCCTTATGGAAAAAACGCGCATAGAGTAGGTGAAGGATCGCATGTTCAATGCCACCGATATACTGATCCACTGGCAGCCAGTAATCTGCGCGTTCATCGAGCATCTTCTGGTTTTGATCGGGGCAGGCAAACCGCGCATAGTACCAGGAGGATTCGATAAAAGTATCGAAAGTATCGGTTTCGCGTGTTGCAGGACCGCCGCATTTGGGACAAGTTGTTTTATAGAATTCAGGCATTCTTTTAAGCGGTGAACCAACACCTTCAAAACTTACTTGTTCTGGCAGTACCACTGGGAGATCTTTTTCTGGCACTGGCACAATGCCGCATTCTAGACAATTGATGATCGGAATAGGAGCACCCCAATAGCGCTGTCTTGAAACGCCCCAATCTCGAAGCCGCCAATGCACTTGGCGTTCCCCCAGCTTCTTTTCGTTTAGCGCGTTAATCACTGCATTAAATGCATCCTCTGAACTTAAACCGGTAAAAGGTCCAGAGTGCACTAAAGTTCCTTTTTCGGTGAAGGCACCCTTGGAGATGTCAAAGGGTGCGTTATCGTTTGGCGCAATGACCTGCTTAATGGCAAGATGATTTTTCTTGGCAAAATCAAAATCACGTTGATCATGGGCTGGCACACCCATGACAGCGCCTGTACCATAATCTTGCAGGACATAGTTTGCAATCCATACGGGGATATAGTTTTCAGTAATGGGGTGAAATACTTCAATGCCGCTGTCAATACCGCGTTTTTCAATGGTGGCAAGCTCTGATTCTGCTACTTTTAAGTTGCGGCACTCTTCTAAAAAATCATGGATTTTCTTGTTTGAGTAACTGAGACTGATTGCTATGGGGTGTTCAGGAGAAATGGCAAGATAAGTCACTCCCATCAGGGTATCAGGACGCGTGGTGAAAACTTCAATTTGATTATTTTCACTCACGATTCGAAATCGGATGGCGACACCTTCGGCACGTCCGAGCCAATTGCTCTGCATGGTTTTGACTTGCTGCGGCCAGCCTGTGAGAGTATCGAGATCTTGCAGCAATTCCTCTGCATAGGCGGTAATTTTTAAGAACCACTGGGGGATTTCACGGCGCTCTACTTTGGCGCCAGAGCGCCAACCGCGGCCGTCGACGACTTGTTCATTGGCTAAGACGGTTTGATCTACGGGATCCCAATTCACAATGGCATTTTTTTTGTAAGCAAGGCCTTTTTCGAACAATTTTATAAAAAACCATTGTTCGAAGCGATAGTAGTCTGGTTTGCATGTTGTGATTTCGCGATCCCAATCGTAAGCAAAGCCTACGCGCTTCAATTGCTCCCGCATGTGGGCAATATTTTTGTAAGTCCATTCTGCCGGAGCAACTTGGTGCTTCAGGGCTGCATTTTCAGCCGGTAAACCGAAAGCATCCCAGCCAATGGGTTGCAGTACATTTTTTCCCTGCATGCGTTGATATCTGGTAATGACGTCCCCAATGGTATAATTTCTAAGATGCCCCATGTGCAGGCTGCCGCTTGGATAAGGGAACATGCTTAAGCAGTAAAATTTGGGTTTTTTGGGGTCTTCTTTAGCTTTGAAAGAGTGTTGTTTTTCCCAGAAATTTTGTACTTCTGCTTCGATTTTGGATGGGTTATATTGTGATTCCATAAGTGGTCCTGCACGTATTGGTCTTGATACTAGGGCCTGTTGACAATTCTACTATGTTGGCCATAAATCATTGATTTCTTGTGCTCCGTTGCTCATTTATTTCAATATAAACTGCGCTACGGTGCTCAGAAATCAATGATTTCTGGCTCAACCTAGCGAATTGTCAACAGGCCCTACTGTTTTAAATAAATAATTTAAGCAAATGAGCAAAATAAACAATAAGATTATTAGGATAGCATGGCTAGCATTCTAAGAGAATATGCCTCATAATGCCTGCCTTGATTAAAAATTGAAGATGTGTTAGATTACATTCTTAATTTAGGTTTTTTCTGAGTATTTAGAGGGGGTGTGAGAGTTGCATACAGCAGATAAGGTACCAGCGCATTCAATTCAATTCGTGAATTCAACCAATTTGCCCACCACAATAGGCTGCGGCGCTTTAGTTGTATGGTCCCTTTACGCTTTTGTTGTTTCAGAACTGCTCATCAGTCTGCCCGTTTTTGAAACGCTTTTTCTCATGTTTCTCACCAGTTTTGGGGCGATGGCGGTTCGCTTAACCCTTACAAAACGCTGGCATTTAATCAAACAACCCATCGGAATATGGTTGATTGGTGTCATTGGGGTTTGCGGCAGCGATGTCGCGTATATCACTGCCATGAAATATGCACCGCCCGCGCACGTCGATTTTATAGATTATCTCTGGCCATTTTTAGTCATCATTTTTTCAGGGTTTTTACCTAAGGAACGTTTTACCTTTCAACATCTTTTAGCTGGATTTTTAGGTTTTTTAGGGGTCTCTTTACTGCTGACCGGCGGACAAGGATTGGTTGGTATAGAGGGTAGTTATTTTTGGGGGTATCTCTTTTCCTTTATCGCTGCAATCATATGGAGTGTTTACACCATAGTAAATCGATTCTACAAAGATGTGCCCATAGAAATTGTTGGCATGTACTGTGGTATTGGCTCCCTCATCTCACTCGGGTTACATGGCGGCTTTGAAACTTGGGTGACACCCAGTTTGTCTCAGGGTGTGATGGTGGGCTTGCTGGGCTTATCCTCGGGCGTTGCTTATCTTCTTTGGACTTATGGCACGCAAAGAGGCAATTTAAAACTGCTCGGCGTTTTCGCATATTTTACTCCGGTGTTATCTATGGGCTTATTGGTTGCCAGTGGCAAGGAGCCCATGTCGCTCGCTTTGATTTTTGCTTGTATTTTGGTGGTTTCTGGCGTTATTGTTGGCAGTGTTGACTGGTCGAGGATCAGTGCTAGGGTCGGTGCCAGATTTGGTTTTGCTAAGAGTCAGGAAATTGTTAGCTAGCTAATTTTGTCATTGTTGACAAATTGATAACATTTCGAGGAAAATACTAGGGCCTGTTGACAATTCGCTAGGTTGAGCCAGAAATCATTGATTTCTGAGCACCGTAGCGCAGTTTATATTGAAATAAATGAGCAACGGAGCACAAGAAATCAATGATTTATGGCCAACATAGTAGAATTGTCAACAGGCCCTAAACTCGATATTTGATATGCGAGAGAAAAGGCTATGTAGCTCAGCTGGTTAGAGCGCGGCACTCATAATGCTGAGGTCGGTGGTTCGAGTCCACCCATAGCCACCAATCACAAGACGACAACTTCTCGTCGGATGCGAATAAAATGAAAACAGTCTTTATCAAAACCCAAGGTTGCCAGATGAACGATTATGATTCTAATCGTATGCTGGATCTTTTGAAAACAACCCATGGTTTAGAGCGCGTAGACACACCTGAAGCAGCAGATCTGATATTACTCAATACCTGTTCGATTCGGGAAAAAGCCCAGGAAAAAGTTTTTTCTGAATTAGGCCGTTGGCGTCCCCTGAAAGAGAAACGTCCCGAAGTTATTATCGGGGTTGGAGGCTGTGTTGCCAGTCAAGAAGGAGAAGCCTTACAAAAACGAGCGCCATATGTAGACATCGTTTTTGGACCGCAAACGCTGCATCGCTTGCCAAACATGATTGCCTCTGTTACCAAAAAACGCAGCCCAATAGTAGACATTTCTTTTCCTGAAATTGAAAAATTTGATTCACTGCCAACACCGGTTGCGGAAGGGCCTGCTGCTTTTGTCACCATCATGGAAGGGTGCAGCAAATATTGCAGTTATTGTGTGGTACCCTATACGAGAGGCGAGGAATTAAACCGGCCTTTCGACGATATTTTGCATGAAGTGGTGATGCTGACAGAACAGGGTGTTCGTGAAATCACTCTGCTTGGCCAAAATGTGAATGCTTATCGCAGCAAAAAGCACAATGGAGAAACGGTTGATCTGGCTTTGTTAATTTATTATCTATCAGAAATTGATACTATCAAACGCATACGATTCACAACCTCACATCCAGTGGAATTTTCAACACGATTGATTGAAGCCTATCGAGACATTCCAAAATTAGCCAATCATCTGCATTTGCCGGTACAAAGTGGATCGGATCGCATCCTTAAGCTGATGAAGCGCGGTCATAGCAGTGCTGATTATATTGCCAAAATTGAACATTTGCGAAATGTGCGGCCGGACATCAGCATCACTTCAGATTTCATCGTCGGATTTCCGAGTGAAACAGCAGAAGACTTTGAAGCTACCATGAATCTTGTGGCGAAAGTGGGCTTTGATCAATCTTACAGTTTTATTTATAGTAAAAGGCCTGGTACTCCTGCTGCTAATTTGCCGGATGATATTCCAGTGGAAGTGAAGAAAGAACGTCTGACAATATTACAGGATCGTTTACAACAAAATACCATTCGTTTCAGTGAAGCAATGATCGGAGGAACGGAAAAAGTGCTTGTTACAGGTCCCTCTAAAAAGGATCCTACGGAACTTTGTGGCCGAACAGATAACAATCGTGTCGTGAATTTTACAATTGGGGCACAAACTGATGGGGCACAACATTTAAATATATCTTCATTGCTGGGTAATATTATTGATGTCAAAATTATTGGGGTGAAGATGCACACATTGCTGGGTGAAGCGCAGGTTTGAATACCAGGAATTTTGGTTTCACTCAGGGGTTTAACTGAAAAAAAGCTTTCCAAAAATATGAATTTCTTGTTATGCTTAAAATATGATGGGCTACCGCAAAGGGCGGTTTTAAATATATAATTTTGAGCGAACAAATCCACGCCAGTGACTTCACCTTAACTCCATTCGATAACCGGAGGCTAGTTAACCTCTGTGGTCGATTCAACGAGCACCTCAAGCAAATTGAAAGACAATTGGGTGTCGAAATCAGCAATCGAGGCAATCACTTTCAAGTTGTAGGGCAATTACACTCAGTTAAGATTGCAGACCTTGTCATCAATGATCTTTGGGCAGCGAGCCGCAATACTGAATTAACCCCTTCTGATGTCCATTTATCTTTAAGGCAACACGCTCAAGAGACCGATCTCCAAAGAAGTGCTCATAGTACCCATGCTGCTCATAATGTCCATACGGAATTGCTAGAAACCGAAGCATCAGAACCCATTCTCAGAACTCGAACTGGCGAGGTCCGGCCGCGATCTCCCAATCAAGCCTTGTATGTGCAAAATATTTTTAGCCATGATATTAACTTTGGCATTGGTCCTGCAGGCACTGGTAAGACTTTCCTGGCTGTCGCTGCCGCTGTGCATGCGCTTGAACAAGAAAAAATACGCCGCATATTACTTGTGCGCCCTGCCGTTGAAGCCGGAGAACGCCTTGGTTTTCTACCGGGCGATTTAGCGCAGAAAATTGATCCTTACTTACGTCCATTATACGATGCGCTGTATGAAATGCTGGGTTACGAGAGGGTGTCAAAACTCATGGAACGGCAAGTCATTGAAATTGCCTCTCTTGCTTATATGCGCGGTAGAACTCTGAATGATTCTTTTATTATTTTAGACGAGGGTCAAAATACCACGATAGAACAAATGAAAATGTTTTTAACCCGCATTGGTTTCAGTTCCACCGCTGTAGTCACGGGTGACATCACACAAGTAGATTTACCCCGAGGAAAACAATCGGGTTTGAGACAAGTGATAGGGATGCTGCAGGGCATACCCGGTATCAGCTTTTCTTTTTTTCAATCTACCGATGTTGTGAGGCATCCAGTTGTTCAGAAAATCATTGAAGCTTATGACAGATTTGATAAATCAGAGAAAGACCAATCAAGAGACGCATGAAAAGGCATTTTATGAAAAAGGCAAAATAAAATGACAATCGAGCTAGAATTACAGATCGCTACGAATATCAAAACCCTACCACATCCTTCTCAATTCAAAGAGTGGGTGAGTGCGACATTCTGGCAGCGTTTAGATACCGCTGAATTGACGATTCGTTTGGTGGACAGCGAGGAATCCGCTAATTTGAACCAGGAATATCGGCATAAATCCGGTCCAACCAATGTCTTGTCTTTCCCCTACGAACCTATGCCTGGAATCGTCTCAAAATTTATTGGTGATATTGTTATTTGTGCCCCTGTTGTAGAGTCTGAGTCACTGAAAAAAGATAAGCCTTTATTGGCTTATTGGGCCCATATGGTAATTCATGGCACCCTGCATTTACTGGGTTATGATCATGAAACTGCCGAAGATTCAACTGAAATGGAAGCCATAGAGACGGAGATCATGCTCCGTCTCGGGTTTCCGCCACCTTATGGAGATCATATTGTATCATGAATGATGAATTGCAAAGCCCGCCTTCGACCGCGAGAAGTTGGCTAGAAAAAATAGGGCAAGTCTTATCCGGAGAACCGAGAGATCGTAACGAATTAATAGAGATCCTGCGTGATGCTACCGAGCGTCGCTTGCTGGACAGCAATTCTTTGGGAATGATTGAGGGCGTGCTCGAAGTGCTTGAACTCCGTGTTCGAGATATCATGATCCCAAGATCTCAGATGATTGTTATTGAAGAAGACATGTCTTTGGAAAAAATTCTGCCCATTGTCATCACAACAGTGCATTCTCGATTTCCTGTTATTGGCGATAACAAAGATGAAGTGCTGGGGATTTTGCTGGCAAAGGATTTATTGGCTTATGCTTTCGGCGATAAAGACAGGAAAACATTCAATATCCGTGACATTTTGCGTTCTGCAGTATTCGTACCTGAGAGTAAACGCCTCGATGTTCTATTGCAAGAATTTAGAAAAAATCGCAATCATATGGCGATTGTAGTGGATGAATATGGCGGTGTGACAGGACTGATTACTATCGAAGACGTTTTAGAGCAAATAGTCGGTGATATTGAAGATGAATACGATACCGATGAAGATCAATTCATCAAAAAATACAGTGAAGATTCTTTTGTCGTGAAAGCGTTAACCCCCATAGATGAATTTAATGAATATTTTGATATTAAATTAGATGAAAAAGATGTTGATACCGTGGGTGGGCTGGTATTACGGGAATTTGGACATTTACCGAAACGCGGCGAATCTATCGACATTGCAAATTATCGTTTCAAAGTGATGCGAGCAGATAATCGACGGATTTATTTATTGCAGGTGATACCCGGGAAAACCCAGGAAAGCGACATGTGACATGAGTAATTCTCCTGCGTAAACGCTTTCGACCTATATATAATTATCTCTTTAATAATTCCTATTTGACTATCCCCTGATCAAGTCTAAAATTAAAATAAGTGAGTGTGCATCCAAATATTGGATGATATAAATAATGTGCACTTATTTAAATTACAGGATTGTAATTTAAGGCAAGAAAAACAAAAACCAGAAGCGGGCCAGAATAAAGATGGCTTAAGTTGAAACAAGGGAGTGTTGTATGAGAAAAATTCGCTTTTCCATTATTCCATTATCAATTGTTTGTGCTGAACTGTATGCACCACAGGTCTTTTCGCAACATTTATTGTTGCCAGGCCAAACCTTTACAATAGATCATACCAATTCCTTGACAGTGCAACATGAAAATGCAGTGACTGTGGATACCAGAAATAGTACCAATCCACTCATTCTGAATATCGTGAACAATGGCACGATTCAGCAAATCACCCCTCAAGATGAGGCCAGTATCTACGACCGCACCTCACCACCGCCTCAAAATTCTGTGGTTTATATGAGCCATGTCGGGCCAGCGCCTTTCACAATAAATTTGGCAGGTCAGACGACAGCATATGCTTCTTTCCCGAACAATCCCGATCTGGATTACTATTCACCAGCCTTTTATTTAGCAGGTAATACAACCTTAAATCATACAGGACAGATCACAGGCGATATTCAAGTCAATTATACCGATGGCGGGCCGAACAATGTGCGGATCAATTTAGAAAACAACAGTAGAGTTTTTGGAAATATATTTACAACAGCAATTTTTGGGCCCAGTTCTTTGAATCCGGCTTCAGGTCCGCTAGGCAGCGTTCAAATCAATGATAACTATAACACGGAAGGATGCATCAAGGGTTTTTCAAGTATTGTGCTGAATTCCACACCTGGCAGTATTATCAATATTAATCACGAAGTCCAAGCGTCACAGATTGTTCTGCAAAATACTGGAACGCTGCACTTAAATCCGGGGGGCCTGCTGTCATCACAAGCTTCGATGCCACTGTCTTCGAATTTAATTGTTCAAGGAGGACAAATCGCGGGTTCAGTTTCCGGCAACGGAGCGATCACTTTTACGACGTATTATGTTCTTGCAGGTAATATTTCGGGTCCTTCAATCACATTGGCTCCAGGATCTTCTTTGACTATGAGAGATTATGCTATCGCAGGTACCACACCCCTCAGTTTGCAAGGAGCGAGTAGACTGAAAATTTACAGTGGCACTTTGGGTTCGAATGTGGTCGATAATGGTTCAGGAAGCATAGACATAGAGGGACCCTTCGTGCTTGCACAAGGGGTAAGCTTGTCAGCATCTTCTATTGCAATCAATTCAGAGAACGCGTTAAAGGGGACTCCAGGCTTTTTGAGAACGGGTTCCAGCAATCCTATTACCGGATTTAACAGTTTTACCGTTCATTCCGGCGGAACAGCTGTTTTAGAAGGAGGTGCCACAGCTAGGCACGGTGGAACCATCACCAATTATGGTACTTTGGAAATCCTGGGAGGCACTTACACCGCTGCAGATTTAGACAATGCGGATCGCATGAATATTCGGGGGGGGGTTTTCAATGCACCGATTCGAAATAGCAGCGCTAATTCAGTTTTGAATATTGCTTCAGGTACTTTTAATGGCGATCTGCGCAATGTTCTAGGTTTATTAAGAATAGAAAGCGGCTCCTTCAGGCAGGCAATTCGTATTGATGGCGGCGCGCTAACCTTAGCAAACGCAGTCGTTACTGCAGATGCGGGTTTATTTAACCGATCTAAGATAAATTTAGAAGGCACCACAACTTTGAACGGCAATTATTCACAAAGTTCAGGCAGTACTTTGTCGACGACTATTGCAAGTTCGAATCAATATGGTAAGTTGCTGGTGAATGGCAATACCAATATTGATCCAGGTTCCATTCTGGAAATTAAAATGTCTCGCAATGCGACATTTCAGGAAGGCGAAACGCTCGATATTGTCGCTGCCAATGGCAATGGTTCGATTGCAGCCGTCACCATTCTGGCACCCGAAAATCATCCTTTCAAATTTGAACAGGACAAATCGAGCAGCAATCTTCGCTTGACCGCAAAAAGAAGTTTCTATTTGGCAAAACAAGCGGCGACACCTAATAATCAAGCGGTTGCTATTGCGATGGAAAATCTTCGATTTCAAAATCAAGATCCACAATTTAATTCTCTGATTAGCCAATTAGATTATGCTTCTCCTCAAGCCATCAATGATGCACTGACCATGATTGCACCAAACCACACTCATGGAATATTTCACAGTGGACTTTCGACTTCAGGTGCCGTTATCGACAAAGCTGAACAACGAATGTCTTTGGGACGCTTTGGAAAAGAACTGCCTCATCCTGAAAATGGCTATTCATCGGGGGACCTCTGTTGCGAAGGTTTTGGTTCTTATGTTCCTGTATTTTTTACCAACAACATTAAACAAAAAGATTTGCCAACTATTAATGGATTCAGATCAGCTACTCAAGGTATTGGCATGCTCGCAGACACCTCTTTCTGGAATTGCATGCAGTTAGGTATTGGGGCAATTTACGCGAATTCCCACGTTCGTACCGACAAGGACAGTGGCAGGACCAAAATTAATAGCTTAGAAGGTTTGCTCTACGCTGGATTGCATGGCAGATCTGCATTTATCGATGGCACATTCTTGGTCGGTAAAGATTGGTATCATATCAGGCGAGAACTGATCTTAGGTTTTTCTCAAATTGCACAATCAAAGCATAAAGGTCTGCAATACACCGCCAAAATCATTACCGGGTATGACATGCCATTTTGCAGTTATGCTGTAACGCCGCTCTTGACTTACCTCTACTCACATCTGCATCAGAATAGCTTTTTTGAAAATGGCTTTGTGTCGAGATTTACAGCGGCACAAAACACGCATTTAATTCAGATGGGGAGTGGTTTAAAGTTAAGTTATCTTGAAGAAAGCGCACGCTATATACCTGAATTGCATGTTTTATATCTTCGAGATCTCAATAATCCTGCGCTGCAAGTCACTTCGAATTTCACGGCGGGCGGACCTTCTTTCACTGTCATTGGGCCGAATAATCCTCATAAAAGCAGTGTGAATGTGGGGGGAAGTGTCACCGCTTTCATGGGAAGATGCTTTTTGATCAATGGCAGTTTTGACTTTGAAGGGAAGAGGAAGTATCGAAGCTATTCCGCCATGTTGAGATTGCGGTGGATACTATAAAAATTGTAAATTAGCCTTTCCCCCGAGTACGAGTGCTATTCGGTTTCGCATTCTGCTCAATAAAAGCGATGATCTTGCTTGCAACATCTACGCCTGTGGTGGTTTCAATCCCTCGCAAACCGGGTGAGGAATTTACTTCCAAAACCATGGGGCCATGATTGGATCGCAGAATATCAACGCCGGCAACATTCAATCCCATGATCTGAGCTGCTCGAATTGCCGTGCTGCGTTCTTCTGGTGATATTTTTACTTTGCTGCTCGAGCCGCCGCGATGAATATTGGATCGAAATTCACCTTCTTTGGCTTGGCGTTTCATGCTGGCTACCACCTTATTGCCAATCACAAAACAACGGATATCGCTGCATTCTGCTTCTTTGATATATTCCTGTACCAAAATATTCACTTTGAGTCCTGTGAAAGCGTCTACAACACTTTCTGCAGCTTTAGGCGTTTCTGCTAGAACGACTCCCATACCTTGTGTACCCTCGAGGAGTTTGATTACGACAGGGCTGCCACCGACCATGCGAATCAGATCTTGAGTATCATCTGGAGAATGTGCAAAGCCGGTGATGGGTAATCCGATGCCTTTTCTGGCTAACAATTGCAAAGATCGCAATTTATCGCGCGATCTTGAAATGGCAACGGATTCATTTACAGGAAACACACCCATCATTTCGCATTGCCTAAGAACGGCTGTTCCATAAAAAGTGATGGAAGCTCCAATACGAGGGATGACAGCATCAAAGCCAATCAATCGTCTGCCTTTGTAGTGTATTGAGGGCCTGTGCGAAGCAATATTCATATAACAACGCAGCGTGTCGATCACTTCCACTTCGTGACCGCGTTTTTTGGCTGCTTCAACAAGCCGCATGGTGGAATAAAGCTTGGCGCGGCGAGAAAGAATGGCAATTTTTAATTTTCGAGGAGGTTCCTCTTCCAATTTTTTAGTGTCCTCGGCTGCCAAAATAGTCTCCTATGACGAAGGTAGCAATGGGAAGCAATCCGGTGCGGCAAATTTCAAGCAGGATGTCACCGCATTTTTTATCATACAACCAAACTGCAATGCTGATGATGAAGAAGGCAAAGATTCCTCTTAACAACCATTTTGCAAATTGTAATCTGTCTAAAGGTGTGATGTCCCTCACTTTAGGTGTGAATTCAACTTCTGCTTCATCGCCAAAAGTTTGAATGTCTTTCTGATCCTTCTGTTCCTTGTCCCTGGAACTCATAAACGAACCTCTCTTTTATTCTTGACGGATTTACTCTTGACTGAAATCTTTGCTGAAACCGGGTACCAGCAGTTCTTGTTGTTGGCCTGCGGAATTGACGATGTAAATTTTGCCACCGTTATGAAGGGTGGATGCCAGAACATCGATGACATCTACTGCGAGCTTTATCGCTGTTGTGCGATTGGGTAAATCACCCATTTCTTGCAGACGTTGCACTTTGTTGAGCGTGTTGTCGCTGATATTCATTTGGACTAAATGTTTGGTTGCCATAAAAGGATACCTCCTGTCTATATTATCTACATTAATAGCCTATTGGGAAGACTATAGTCCCATAATGATAATATCATTATGGCTTAATAGTTTGGTCATGGCAAGGGGTATTTTTGAGGTATTTTCCTTCCTATCATAGATACATATGCATATGGCTAGATAGACAGAATTAAGAAGCCAGTTTATTCTAAGCGTATCCGTGTCTCTAAATGAATTTACATAGGTCAGTTAGTTAATGAGTATAAAAACCGCTAATGGATTTAAAAAAGTAGCCAGCTTTGAAAATGTTGGCACTTCAAATATTGGGACTTCATCCAATGCTGATACTCATATTTTTGTAAAATCTGCTTTCTATTTAGCACCTCTCATTTTTGGGGCATTGCTGCCTTTGGCTTTCTCACCTTTTGATTTGTGGCCATTTGCGATTCTGTCTCCAGCTTTGCTGCTCTTTTTCTGGCGCAAGAAAAATTTGTCTCCCAAACAAGCTTTCTTTCTTGGTTTGAGTTATGGTATCGGAATGTTTGGGGTGGGAGTTTCCTGGGTATTTGTCAGCATCCATCGTTTTGGTGGTACAGATATTCCGCTGGCACTCTTTATAATGAGCCTCTTGGTCGTTCTTCTGGCACTTTTTATCGCAATTCAAGGTTATCTATTAAAACGTTTTTTCCGAGGTAATGGTTTTCTATTTTTATTCCTGGGTTTTCCAAGCAGTTTTGTATTATGTGAATGGATTCGAAGTATTGCATTCACGGGCTTTCCATGGTTGTTCTTGGGGTATACCCAGCTTGAAACGCCCCTCGGTGGTTATGCTGCTATTGGTAGTGTGTATCTCGTCTCTTTGATGGTGGCATTGAGTGCGGCTTCTTTGGTTGCCATTTCGATTGCAGTTATTGCTTTTATTAAAGGAAGTAACTTTAAAGGCCGCAATTTTCAAGATGATAAAGACGATAGCTTCAAAGGCAGTAACAGGAATAATTACAGAGCATCGCCGCAGTTTGTCTTTGCAAGCTTGTTACTGGTTTTAATTTGGAGCGGCGGTGCAATTCTAAAGACAAGTTCTTGGACTAAGCCCTTTTCTCGCACTCAAACTGTCAGCTTAGTGCAGGCCAATATTCCACCATTGCAAAAATTTGAAAGTGCAGCTCCAATTGCTGCAACAGAACAAAGCTATGGTAAATTAAGCAAACCTTACTGGGGCAGAGATATTATTATTTGGCCTGAAAGTGCAGTGCCTGTGCCGTTACCTTATTCAAAATCCTACCTAGAACGCTTGGCGAAGTTGGCGTCCAATAGCCACACCACTTTCATCACTGGGACTCGAGATGATTGATTGAGAGCATAATAAGCAATATAATTCTTTAATTGCTTTAGGGAATGGCAGTGGTCTCTATCACAAACACCATCTGCTGCCATATGGTGATTATCTTCCCTTTGAAACCTGGCTCCGTGGACTCATTAAATTTTTTGATTTGCCAATGTCAAGTTTTTCACCGGGTTCAAAAGAGCAAGATTTGATCACTGCTGGTGAAATACTCTTAAATCCGCAAATCTGCTATGAAATTGCTTTTCCTGAATTGATCCGTGAAACCTTAAGGAATGCTCATGCCATCATTACTTTGAGTGAAGACGGTTGGTTTGGTGATTCAATTGGCCCGCATCAACATTTGCAAATTGCAAGAATGCGTGCGCTAGAAACTGGTAAACCCGTGATCAGAGCGACCACCAGTGGAATCACCGCAATCATTGGGCATGATGGAAAATTATTGCAAACCATTCCTCAATTTCAAGCTGCTGTTTTGGATGGCAGCTTCCAACCCATGCAGGGCGAAACACCCTGGACAATTATTGGACTTTGGCCTTTGCTGCTGATCCTAGTAGCAGCTTTTATTTTGCCAGGAAGGTTCTATAAAACTGACTCTTGAACTTGAATAGATTGTAAAAGTGTTGCGAATGTGACGTATTATGAATGTGTAGGAATCCAGTTCTAATTTTAATAATGTGACTGTTTAGATATTCTCCTGGATTGCCACGTGCTTCGCACTCGCAATGACGCAAGATCAATGCGACATTGCGAGGATCTTGCATCATGAGCTCGCGACTGCGAAGCAATCCAGTTGGATTTACAACCTGATCAGTTACTTAAAAAAACTTCCTTTTGATGATTGCTTTCTCGTTTAGTTTTCTATTGGCTAAATATTTTAGCATTGCATCCACGATCTTAGATTCTTTAAGTTCTGGATTTCTTTGAAATGCCTTTTTCAAAATTTTTGCCTGTTGCTCCGTGTTTCCCTGAGTAAACTTTTCGAGCAGTTGTACGATCCTTTTGCCATCATAATTTTGGAGAGCATTATCTAAAGCAGCTTCGAATTTTATGATGAGCTTCTGCATATAATGTTTCATTATCGTTTTTTGTACTTTTTTGACGTCAGCTTTTGCTTCCCGAACTGCAGATTTGAATAATTCCTTTTTGAATTTTCGGTCTACGCGCATGTCATCCAAGATACGAACAATTTTTTCTCCATCATCAGTCTTAATTGCCTTAACTAACTTTTCGTAAAGAGCATATAGTCTTTGTAAATCTTCTAAGTTAAGTCCTTTATTCTTAATTTGCGGGATTGTAAGGTTGAAGAAAGAGAGAGATTCATCTTTTTTTGGCTTGAACAAGAAATTTTTTTCATTGAGTAGTTTCTCTAGAAGTAGGTCCATGTTCTGGCTCTGAATAATGGGTGTAATCCTTGTTCTTGTCGAAGTCACTATCGATGAAATCACTATCTATGATTACTTCCTCATCCAAATCTGTTTTCAATCCTAAAATTGAATTTAGTGCAGGATCATCTAATCCTAAATCTAAATCTATTTCGGAATCATCTTCAATAATCCTTAGTTGCTTTTTCTTCAATATTTCTGAGACGGAGCTATCAATAATCGGCGGTAGTGAGTCTGGATTCAATGAGAAGCTTGAGGCTCGATCCAGTAATATTGAATCAACTTCGTCCACAAAGATAGGGTTTAACACAAAGGGAGGGTTTAATATTTCTCTCTCACCAGGACCCCCCGCTTGTGCTAACTTTCTTTGCGCAGCCTCTTTTTCGCGTTTTTCATCTTCGAGCTGTTGTCGCATATAGTCTAGGTCTCGTCTATGCTGCTCTTCTAAGTTTCTTTTCAAATCTTCCGCTCTTTTTCTTTCAGCTTCAATTCTGGCTTGACTTGCTGCCTCTAATTGTTTTTTCTGCTCTTCTGCTTTGGCTCTATCAGCTTTTTCAATGTACATGCGATGCAGATCAACATCCAAATCTATTCCAAATCTGTTTAAGTTATATATTGCTTCCATGCCGAGATCTGGACAGTAGTTATCTTTCTTGAGATTCTCTAATATGCCTGCTGCTTTTTTAATAACAGCTTCATTCTTCTCCCTTAAATTGCTGAGATAGGTTAGCACTTGTTCGATAGCGTTTTTCAGTTCTTCTCCTAGGCTTTGGAAATCCCATTCTTTGAGTAATTTCTGTAACTGTAACTCTTCATTAAGCGCTTTTTCTTCCGCTTCTACGCTCTCTTTAAAAGCTTTTTCTTGGCTTGCAATTTCTTCTACGGAAACAGATGATTTTTGTTTCTCAATTTCTTCTTTAAAAGATTTTTCTTTTTGTGCAATGTTCTGTTTGAATTCCAATTTTCTCAAGTCAATATAATTTTGGATGGCTGCTAATATTTTTTGTTCAACATTTAATGCGAATATGCATTGTTCAAGCTGTAAGCTTACAAATTCAGTTTGGGCGGCTGTCAATACTATATTAGTCTGTGGACATTTATTGCCTCTTTGTCTCAATATTGTCTCAATTGTTTCTTTGTTATAAATTAAACGCTGCTGTTCTGGTTTTTCGTGCTTTGCGAGACGCCCGGGATTTTCTGCAAATTCCTGCATTATTGTGCAGGTATAATAATTGACTCCTCGAACTATTTCCTTGGCATTTAAATTGGCGTTCAACAGTACTTTAGCTTTTAGTTCTTTTAGCTGTTCAGCAGTTATCATAAGTATCTCCTCAGACAATTAATGAATATGAATAATAGATATCCCATTTTATCAAGTTATTTAGCTAATATCAATAGTTGCATTATCTTTATAAATCATGTCCTTATAAAATGTGCATATCCCTATTGGTGGGCGATAGTGGGATCGAACCACTGGCCCCTGCCGTGTGAAGGCAGTGCTCTACCGCTGAGCTAATCGCCCTAAATTATCTCTAATTTATCAAGTTTCTCAAGTCACTGGAAATAAGAAATCTATTCTAGCTGTTTTAGTTTTGAATTTAAAGAAATTGAATGGTAGTTTTAGCTGTCTTTCTGCGCCTAGAACCCATGGCAGAGCTATAGTATAATAGCTTGATAGCTTAATTTAATATTGATTTAAGATTGTTAAATTTCGTAACACACGGTAATGATTTTTTGAGGCATTTTTATGGTAATAACTCGATTTGCACCCAGTCCAACTGGTTATCTACATGTGGGCGGCGCCCGAACTTCTCTTTATTGTTGGCTTTATGCCAAAAAAACCAAGGGCAAGTTCATTTTGAGGATAGAGGACACCGATTCGGGAACGGTCTACCCAGGAAGCGATAGATGCCATTCTGGATGCGATGGAATGGCTCGGTATGGATTGGGAGGGTGAGACACCGGGAAAGCCTTACTATCAGATGAAGCGCTTGGATCGGTACCATGAAATTGCCGATCAATTGATAAACTCAGGTCACGCTTATCGTTGTTACTGTTCGAAAGAACGTTTGGAAAAGCTCCGTGAAACCCTTTTGGAGCAGAAACAAAAACCGCGCTATGACGGATTTTGCCGGGACAGAAAAGATGTGCCAGAAGGACAGCCTTTTGTGGTTCGCTTTCGAAATCCGGACACAGGGGTGGTAGAACTCGAGGATTTTGTGCATGGAAAAGTCGTTATTCAAAACAGCGAACTAGATGATGTCATTTTGATTCGCTCCGATGGCGTCCCCACCTATAATTTTGGTGTCGTAGTTGATGATATGGATATGAAAATTACTCACGTGATTCGGGGCGATGATCATCTCGCGAATACGCCAAGGCAAGTCAATATTTTTAAAGCCCTGAACGCAAAGCCGCCTCTGTATGCGCATATTCCCATGATTTTGGGCTCTGATGGCAAACGTTTGTCTAAAAGACATGGTGCGGTCTCCGTACAACATTATAGAGAAGAAGGCTACTTGCCTGAAGCTTTGTTAAATTATTTGGTACGACTGGGTTGGTCGCATGGCGATCAAGAAATTTTCAGCACAGCGGAAATGATTGAATTATTTGATTTAAAGGATATTAATAAGGCAGCAGCGGCAGTAAATCCTGAAAAGCTGCTGTGGTTAAACCAGCATTATTTAAAGAGTATTGATCCAAAGAACTTAATACCAGAATTCAAATGGCATTTGGAGAGAGCGGGCATTGATACAAGTGTCGGACCTGATTTAGTAGATCTGATTGTGGCGCAGCGGGAGCGTGTTAAAACGCTGAAAGAAATGGCAGAAAGAAGCCGTTATTTCTTTGAGGATTTTAAAGAGATTGATCCGGAAGCCAAGGAAAAGAATCTGAAACCAGAATCGCTCGCTGCCCTGAAGGAATTGAAGCAAGCCTTAGAGCAGTTACCCGATTCAGACTGGCAGAGTCCAGAGAAAATACATAACGTCATTCAACAGACAGCAGATTGTTTGAGTTTAAAATTAGGCAAAATTGCACAACCCTTGCGTGTGGCTGTTACCGGCAATACGGTATCACCGCCGATTGATCTGACTTTGTCTTTGATAGGGAAGGATCGGGCAGTGAAGCGGCTCTCGAGAGCCTTAGAAAGCTAACTGAAACAATCGCTTGACAAAAGCTGTACTGTTCAGTAGTATGCTCACTTCACCCGGGGCTATAGCTCAGCTGGGAGAGCGCTTGCATGGCATGCAAGAGGTCGGCGGTTCGATCCCGCCTAGCTCCACCATCGAGTCAAAGCAGCAAGCTGCAAGCAATAAATTTTAAGCTTGCAAGTGACTCTAGTAGCTTGTAAGCTTGGAAGTCTGTAGCCTGTAGGAATAAAAAATGTCCCCATCGTCTAGAGGCCTAGGACATCGCCCTTTCACGGCGGTAACAGGGGTTCGAATCCCCTTGGGGACGCCACTTTGGTTCACTTAAGCATTCAAGCACTGCCCTTGAACAATTACTAGTTTAATTGCAGCGTCTTAGTATACTCTTTTATAAGAACAATCATATAGAGCAGCATATCTTCAAGAACAAGATTCTATTCAGCAAATAATGTTTTTTTTTCAAGAATACAGTATCATTAATATCCTTTATATTTTTAAAATTTTATATTTTTAAAAATTTTTACTTTTTTACATTTTGTATTATCTGATGCCTATGCCTATAGAAATATTTTTGAAACCTACTCAAGATTTTGATTTGGCAATCTCTTCCGCTGCCTGTTACTGCGAGTGTGGAGGTAAATTGCTGTTATTGCAGCGATCAGCGAATAGCTCGCAACCTCTTACCTGGGGCGTACCTGGTGGTTATGCCGAAGTGTATGAAACAGCAAAAGAAGCGGCGATCCGAGAAATGTTTGAGGAAACCGGTATTTTATTAAATGAAGAAAGATTATTATTTATACAAACTTTCTATGTCAGATACCCTAATAAAGATTTTATCTCAAATATGTTCTATTATCATCTTGATAGACTTCCAGAAGTGACATTGGATTACCGTGAACACCGTGATTTCGCATGGGCGACGCCAGAAGAAGCCTTAAAAATGACTTTGATGTGGGGTGTTCCAGAAGGAATTTCGTACTACAAAAAATTTCAGGAAGAAAATCAAAGATGCGCTGTAACTTCCTGAGCTGGGGTTTTCAATTATATTCAGGTATTTACTGGATTGCGAGCTAAGCGTGCGCAACCCAAACAGTAGCTCTGCACTTCGATTTTGGGTTGAGGATTTTTGTGGATGAACGTCTCTATAGTAAGGATTCTTAAGCTTAGTGTTTATTGTTTTGCTGTTTTGTTAATGCTGGGAATAGCGGCTTTCTATGCAGAACGCTATACGATAAGATCTGAACTCCGCAGGGGTATCCATCAAGATCATAAATTTACCCAATTACCCCTAAGCGCTCCCTTTTATTTTAATCAATGTACCTCCGATAAAGATGCCGCAGAGATGCAAAGATCGGTACTCAAGGATACTGAGGCAAAGTGTGATGATCAGGGCTTATGCAGTTGTCCTTTGGGCAAACAATTTGACGGCTTGAGTTGCAAAACCGTCAGTGGTTCAGCGTGGGAAAACCCCTGGAAAACGCTCAATAAAAAGTGGACTGAATTACCGGGAGCGCAAGAATTCTATATTAGAGACAAGGTTGTGCGCATTATTTCCTCTTTTAATATTGTGTCTAGCATTGATCTCTTATCTCTGGCAGACAGTGAACTTGAAACTTTCTGGGATAAAACTGCTTCTCAAGATAGTTTTACCATGTACTACGCCTCGATATTCCGAGGCAAAAAAGTCCTTGACATTGGATCGGGATTGGCTCGTCAAACGATGCAATTTGCAATACATGGCGCAAATGTCACTTTTGTCGACTTGTCAAAGGACACTTTGAAAATTCTGAAGCGTTTGGCCAAGATAAAAGGCTGTGAAAATCGTGTCAATTTTATCCATATGAAAAATCTTGAGAGCCTCAATCATGAATTGCAGAACCACCCTTTAATCCGAGCAGGTGGAAAATTCGATGTCATTACTGCCTTTGGATCAATGCATCATGCTCCAAGCGAGATCATTGCCAAAGAAGCCTCAATGTTGTTGGATCATTTGATTATTGGTGGCAGATGGCTGCAGCTTGCTTACCCAGTCACGAGATGGAAGAATAGCCAACCTGGCAAATCACCTCTCTCCTTCGAATATTTTGGAAAAATCACTGACAGCGAAAACACACCTTGGTCAGAATGGTATAGTCCTGGGAAACTAAAATCACTGCTGCAAAAAACTGGTGCAAATTTCATTGTCAACTGGTGCGGCACAGTAGCTTCTGATGAATTTATTTGGATGGAATTGACTTATTTAGGGAAAAATCCAAAGCAAACTGTCCAAGAATTAACAGAACAAACAAAGATTGCAAGCCAATAGCACACATTTTTTAAACTATATTGCGCAGCAACTTAATTCGAATTCTAAGGGATGCGAGATCTGCTTTGGCCGGCCCAATTCAGTGAAAGCTAGGAATCGCACGTTGATGCGGTGCTTGCTGCCGCTGATTTCAGGATAGATACCGCAATCAACAGGCATATTGATGCGAATGAGCTGACAAGGTATTTGGGTATCAAGTGATTTTTGATAGAAGCCATTTTCGGAGCACTGTGTTTCAAGTTCTGCGCTGCTTCGAATCATCGAGAGTATTAAATTAATGCCTTCTTTTAAGGGATTAAATTCACTCAACCACTGGGTGAGATGTTCACTGCGAACTGCGGCGGTTTGATTCAGCAAATGATGAAAGGCTGGCAAATCAAAACCACAGGTGCCAGCGGAGATGGCAGTTCTCTGACGAATGCTATTGAGTAGTTCATTTTCTTTAAGCTCAAAAACTAACTTTCCTGGGCTGCGTTGTATTTTTTGTACCGAGTTTGTTAGCTTGTCTAGAGTTGAATTCAGACGATTGCTATCGACATTTGGGGCATCTAGAAGTTTAGAAAGTCCAAAAACATGGCGTTCAAGTTCTTTTAAAAGCTCCGATCTGACATCATTACGGTCCAAAATCGTCAATATTTCAATGAGGGCAGAAACAGCGGCATGGGTATCCTGCGCGGCAGTGCCAGTCATAAAATGGCTGATATGGACAAAATAATGTTCCAAGCGGAGGAAGATGCGAGTACGCTCGTTCAGTGGCTGTTCGTATAAAATTGATGTCGTCATGGGCTTACTATACCAGAGAGAGCAAATTAAACGAAAGAGCTATATTTAATAATTAAACTAACAAATTTGAATGGGTCCTGATTGGTATGCAAATATTGAGAAATAGTTATATGAAAAATATGCAAAGACATTAATTAATAAGTCAGTAAACTTCAACTCTTTTGCGGTATTCTTCTAAGAGTATGATGAGATAATGACAGAAATCTTCTAAAGTAAGGTTTTGTTCTGAAAATTGATTGGCATTATTGATGATGCCTTGAACTTCATCAGGATGTGTTTCAGCCCATGAAATTTTTTCTAAGACATCCGCTTCATCATTAATTGGAATGAAATGCTTGAATGGATTTAGCCCACGGTAGAACCATTGCATTTGGGTACTATTTTGTTTGAATACAAGGCTATTGGAATGCAATTGCCAAACAAGTCTTTCCCAGGTAGAAGAAGCGCCATCAATGGAAAGCAAATATTTGTATGCGACTTGTTGTTTTTTACTTAGGTATTTTTCGGAATTCAGATGCGCAAATTCTGCATCTATTAAATTTCTATTGTGAGGTAGTTTAGAAAAGGCTACAATTTTTTTTCTGAAACCGGTACTATCAATAGGACCGCCCCTCCAGAGTGCAATTGATTTTTTTTCATGCCAAGGAAAATGAAGCTTTCCTTGGCTTTGTTCCTGTTTCACTTCAGATATGGTTCTTAAATTGACCCAGTCCGGTATCAATATATGATTTTTTTCTTTAGAACTGGCCGCATCTTTTGAGAATACAAAGAGAGGGATGGTAGCATTATCAGGGGAGTGCAAGGAATCCGTAAAGCCAAGGATGAACTCTGTTTCTTTGATATAACCACTTTTTGTTAAAAATAACAAGATATCTCGAATTGTTTTTTTCACGATTTTATAATGACCGGGAATTTCAAATGCTATGTCAGGATCCGTGATACTGATTCTGCCATTTTTTATTTTGACATAAAGAATTCCCATGTTTTTTTTGTGGTTCTTGAAAAAAGCATGTAGATTATCGAGGTTAATTTTCGGGTGCGGAGCCAGATTCTGAGTTTATTTGAGATCTTGCCCACTCGGGAAGGCCTGAAGCAATTTTTGACCTTAAAGTGTTTTCGTGAATCTGGTGGCTTACATTGGAAAAAGAGTTTTCGGTAAAGCTAAGTAAAAATTCCTTGAAGGATTTTTCGAGGGTATTATTTTGAAGGTGGCGTAAGTCGTAATCGAGGCCAAAGGCTAAGAAGCAGAGAAAGGAGGTACAAAGGATAGCAATTGAGAGCGTGAAGTAAGATAATTTTCTGAAGATATTTAGTTTTGCCATAGATTTTAATGGATTCCCGCCTCCGTGGCAATCCAATGAGCCTCCATTTGGTTTCAATCAAATCAGGGTTTAAGTTCCTTCTTCTTGGCCTTTTGCAGTGCCTCATAGAGTTTTGCAAGTTGCTGTTCTTGGGTAAACTTCTGTAAAAAAATCGCATGAGAAAGTCGCGCTTTTTCTTTAGCTTTTTCAGGATTTGCCCGGATCCATTTCATATGAGCATCTATTTGTTCGAAGAGATCTTCTCTTGTTTCATCAACATAGAGCACGCTGTCCTTAAATTCACGCATAACAAAGGGGTGCTTGTCAGAAATGATGACTGCGGCCGCTGCAGCCGCTTCAAAAATTCTGCCTGAGGGGATACCCTCCTGTAAGTGAATTTCACTGTGCATGACGAGACAAATACCGTTTTTGTTAATTTCTCGCACAAAGCTTTTTCCGTCAGCAGAAACATATCCTCGAAAAGATTTATAACTTTTCCAGGAATCACCGCCATACACTGCGAAATAATCTGTTTCATCTAATTTTCGCCACAAGCTAAGATATTTCTCAGAGATTGACCGCACGTTCGACCATCTTGCGCCACAATACATCAATTTATTAAGTTTTGGTTGATAGTAAGTGGCAGCCAGACTCAGGTACCAATTCATCATAAAGCTTAAGCTTGGAAATATTTTTTGATTGTCGATTTCTTTATAGTATTCAGAAAAACTTACTGTTAAGAGACCAACTATCCTGGGATCCTTTTTGAATCCCGGCAAATTAATAAGTTTATTCATATATAAGTTTGGTTTGGCTATTTGCTCCTCTTTAGCAAAATTGTTAATTAAAACGATGGGGATATCCGGAAATAGCTCATGAAAACTTGGATTACTCTGCAAAGTGATGGGATTAAAAAGAGCCAGACCGAAGGCATTTTTTAATTTTTCCTTGGGAAAATTTTTTGCCTTTGAGGCTGGGACTAAGTTCCATCCCATTTTTTTCACGGCCATTAGGAGGCTTGTCATGGATTCTGTTTCTCCTAGCCAGTGACTGGGAGGTTTCACATATACCAAAGTGGGCCTGTCATCGCCTTCCCACTGATAAATATTGCTCAAAGATTCTGATACCTTCAATGAAAGTCGATACACGTTATCTGGAAAAAAGTGTAAACAGAGAATTCCGATAAGCACGAGAAAGACTAAGAAAAAGAAGATTTTGTGAAAGACCGTTATTCTCGACATTAACTGTTCCTTAAGTTTTTTGAAACTTTGTCACCATACTGGTTCAATAGAACAATATAGTAATGATAGAAATCTTCCAATGAAAAGTTTGCTTCTGCAAAATTATTGGCGTTAGTAATGATCTTCAATACTTCATCGGGATGAGTTTCAGCCCACGCAATTTTTTGGGTTAAATCCTGTTCATCTTGTATCGGAATATAATGAATATAAGGTTGCACGCCCTTGTAGTACCATTGGACATGAGAGCTGTTGTGTTTCATGACCAGGCTATTTGCTTGCAATTGCCAGACAAATCTCTCCCAGGCACCCCGAACACCGTCTATCATCAGCAAATATTTAAACTTAAGCTGATCTGCGGGTGTGATAAAATCATTTTTTTTGAGATAGGAGAAGCTTGCGTCCACAATTTCAGGGTGGAGTTTTGAAAATGCGACGATTTTTTTTCGGAATCCGGTTTCATCATTAGGACCACCGCGCCAAAAAGCTTTTGATTGCTTGCTATCCCAAGGATGTTTCAGAGTGGCTTCCTTTATTTCAGTCTTTATTTTGACAATGGTTCGTAAATTCATCCAATCAGGAATTAATATAAGGTCTTTTTCAATGGGTTTAAGAGCATCCTTAGCGAAAGTAAAAACCGGCACAGGTTTATTTTCTAAGAGCTTCTCTTTTCGAATCATTGCAAAGTCTGATAAGTCGACGATAAAATCAAGATTTTTAGGTATATAGTGATGTTGCAATAAAAATTCTAAAATATCTAGCAGCGCAACTCGGACTTCACGATGCATTATAACTTGAGGCGGGCTTCCGGTTTCTGGGCCGATTAAATTTATTTTTCCGTCTTTAATTTTGAAACGAACAATACGCATGAATTTTTTGTTCTTTTCAAAGAAAAGATTTAAGTCCGCTGTTGTTATTGCTTGAAATTTGGATAAATCTTCCTGGATTTGTGCTGTGGCCCACTCTGGGAGACCTGCACTCAGTTTTTGATCCAGTACTTTTTTTCGTATCTCCCCGCTTGTTTTGGTGGCAACGGTTGGAATGTGGTTGATGAGAAATATCTTGAGATTTTTTTCAACAAATCCCTCTTTCAAATGATCAATTCCAAAGTCAATCTGCAAGGCAAGGCAACAAAATACGATGAGACAGAGAATTGTTACGGAAAAAAATGCGTAGCAAAGCTTGTCCAGGGATGCTCGAGGTTCATTCATTAGGATTTTCATTGGTTTCATTCCTATATTTTTGAATGTATTCATAAAGTCTTGCCAGTTGCTGTTCTTGAGTGAATTTTTGTAAAAAAATGGCGTGCGAAAGTCTTGCTTTCTGTATCGCTTCTTCTGGATGAAGCTTTATCCATTGCATATGAGCATCTATCTGTTCGAATAAATCTTCGCGACTTTCGTCAATATAGAGGACACTGTCTTTAAATTCTCGTTCTACAAAAGGATGTCTGTCTGAAATAATAAGTGCTGCGGCAGCTGCAGCTTCAAAAATTCTACCCGTGGGCACTCCCTGCTTCAGATAGGGCTCAGTATGCAGCGTGAGATAAATACCATTTTTGTTGATTTCCTGAAGTACACTTTTTCCATCTGAAGCAGGATACTGAAGAGATTTATAATTTTCATGAGGTGGATCACCATACATTCTGAAATAATTTTGTGTTTCTAATTGATTCCATAAATTGAGATATTTTTTGCTGGTTAATACTTTGTCAGTTAAACGCTCTCTGAAGTAGGTAAGGGTTGTGGGATGTGGTTGGAGATAAGTTGTATAAGGTGTAGGGTACCAATTCATCAGGAATTGTATGTTTGTAGCAGGTGACATCTTTTCAGTTCTAGATGCGTTTTTGATAAGATCCCTTTTCACTAAGGGTTGTTTGATTATGGGATAGGATACAGCAAGTATTCCAATGAGTCTTGGATCTCGGTAAAATGGATTTCTGTCCACCAGTTTATCTAGGGAAAAGCCATTTTGTTCAAATAATTCTCGCTCAATAAAATTATTAATGATGACTAATGGAATATTTTTGGGGAAGAAACCTTTAGTAGGTATCCGATGATTAATTCTTGAGTTAAATTGAAATAAACCGAAGGCATTTTTCAAACGATTCGACGGTAATTCATGTGAGGCTTGTTCTGAAATCAAGTTCCAGCCCATTTTTTTTGCCGTCAAGAGCAAAGTGATCATTTCTTGAACTTCTGATTGAAAGCGCACTTTTGGCAGTGCATAGATGAGAGTCGGTCTATCGTCACCAAGCCATTGATTTATTTCGTGATCTGAAATGCGATTAGAATAAAAATTTCTCCAATGAAAATTTAGGCACAAAATGCCTGAAGCAGATAGGAAAATAACGCATGCAGTGAGGATGATTCGTTTATACATGGAATTGAGTTATCCTTTATTTTCCGAATTATCGATGAGCTTGCTATATTCAGTCAAGAGAACGCTTAAATAAAGATACATATCTTCCAATGTTAAATTATTTTCAGCAAACTCATTGGCATTTTTAATCATGGATTGAACTTCTTCAGGATGTTCTTCTGCCCAGGCCATTTTTTTCAAAAGGTCAGTTTCATCCGTGACTGGCAAATAATGCTGAAAAGGCTTGATTGCTGCATAAAACCATTGCACTTGAGAAGTCGCATGCTTCATGATCAGACTATTTGAGAATAATTGCCAGACAAATCTTTCCCAGGCGCAGCGATTTCCATCAATAGTAATCAGATATTTGTAGAGGAGATGCTCTGTTAAAGAAAGTTGATAATTGGGTGCTTCGTGTCCTTCAACAGTAGCAATCATATTGTCGACAAAAGCCGCATCGACTTCCTTGGGGTGACTTTTGGAAAATTTTACAAGGGTGTTTCTAAATCCGGTGCTGTCATAAAAACTTCCTCGCCATAGGACACAAGTTCTTTTGGTGCTCCAGGGATAGCTAGCTTTTCCTTCCTTGATTTCTTTGCGCATTTTTAAGTTTGATCGCATATTCATGTAATCTGGGAGAAGGATGAGATCTTTTTCACGAGCAGAATTTAAGTCTTTTGCAAAGGTAAAAAGTGGGATTGAAATTTCTCCGGATGTTAAAACAAAATCAGCAAGGCATAAAATGAAGTCAGTATCCGGGATAAGACGTTTTTTGGCCAGATATGCAATTGCGTCATATAAAATATCTCTGGCTTCCCGTAAGGTAACATTTGGTTTAGCGATGGTATCATCTGCAGTGACTTTGACCTTGCCATTTTTTATTTGAAAGCGCGCCATAAATTTATTTTTGTTTGTATCTAAGAAATGTGATATTTCTTCTGATGTTGTTTTGTTCAATTTGGCTATATCTTGTTTGATTTGGTTCTGTGCCCAATCCGGCAAGCCTTGCTTTATTTTCTGTTGTAAAGTTGCCTCATCGATAAACTTACTGGTTTTGATACCTGTACCAAGTGGATTATGGTTTATCAAGAACATTTTAAATTTTCTCTCTAAGGTGTCACTCTCTAATCCCATCACTCCATAATCCATATAATAAGCTGTAACAGAAACCAAAAATATCATAAAGCAGCCCAAAAAAAGGCTGCCATAAATGATATAATCAATTATATTGACGATGTTTTTCCGAGTAATCTTTTATCTCCTCAGTGTTCGTAGCCAGATTCATTTTTTTTGTTTATGGATCTCTTTATCTGTAAGGACTCTATAAAATTGATCCAATTTCTCGACTTTTTTGCGTAGCTCGTGCAAAGTTCCCTCATTTTCTATCACATCATGCGCATTTTGCAGTCTCGTTTCGCGGCTGACTTGGCGGGCTATGATTGCTTTAAGGGTGCCTGATGATGAGTGTGAATCGCGTGCTGTGATGCGCTTCATTTGTATGGTTTCATCGCAATCTATGACAAGCACGCGATCAACAGCATCCATAAATTCGGCCTCTATTAATAAGGGTATTTCCACAATTAAGTACTTCCCAGCCTTTATGGCTATAGCGAGTTTTAGAATCTCGTCTTTGACTAATGGGTGTAAAAGCTTTTCCAACCAGTGTCTGGTTTCCGCTTCTTCGAATATTATAGTACGGATCTTAGAGCGATCTAAGTCGCCATTTATGGTAAGAATTTCTGGACCAAAGTGATCGAGAATGTTTTGATAGGCTGGCTGCCCCTGTTGCATTAAATCTCGTGTGATATCATCTGAACTTAGAACCTCTGCCCCAAGTTCTTTGAAATATTGTAAGACAGTGGTTTTCCCGCTGCCGATCCCACCCGTTAAACCCACGATCATAAATATATTACACTGTACAGTAAAACATTGGGACCCAAAAGCAATGCAACCCAGCCGGAAAAGGCCAAAAATGGACCGAAGGGCAGGGGATCCAGTCTCTTATGTTTTTTACTGATGAGGAGCGAGATTCCGACCAGAGATCCCAACAGAGAAGACAATAATATAATGAAGGGTAAGGCTTGCCAACCGAGCCAAGCACCAAGCATGGCAGTTAATTTGAAATCCCCATAGCCCATGCCTTCTTTTTTGAATAAGAGTTTGAAGATCCAATAAATACTCCAAAGACTGAGATATCCCGCAATCGCGCCGAGTATGACATCCTGACAATTTCGAAAAATCGGAAAGATACTGATGAATAAGCCTATCCATAGGAAAGGTAGGGTGATATTGTCAGGTAAGATCATGTGCTCTAGATCGATTACGGCTAATGAAATTAAGGCCCAGGTGAGCAACAATCCCATGAGGGTATTCAGACTGACACCATAACGAATGGAAACCATGAGAGACAATGCTGCCGTCAATAGTTCAATGGCAGGATAGCGTAAAGAGATTCCACATTTGCAATAACGGCAGCGCCCTTTTAGTAGGCAATAGCTTAAAATGGGGATGTTATCATAGGGGCGAATAGGTTTTTGACAAGAGAGGCATTGTGAGAGTGGTGAAAAAAATGAAGGTACCGTAACGCCATTCATATCTTCCATGAATGTACGCGGTAAGCGGAGAATCACCACATTTAAAAAACTTCCTACTAGAAGACCAAGTACTGTTATGAAGCATTGATATGCGATAGGTGATGATTCAAAGAAAAGTAATAGATCCATAAAATATTTTTTGCTGCTTGTCTTAGAATAAAGACCCCATCTTGAAGATCGGAAGATACATGGCGATAACCAATCCACCCACAATGACACCTAAAATAGCCATGATCAATGGCTCGAGAAGAGTTGTCAAGCCATCGACTAAGGTGTCTACTTCTTCTTCGTAGATGACAGCAACCTTATTCAACATTTCTTCTAATGCACCTGACTCTTCGCCAATACCTACCATTTGTACGATCATGAGCGGAAACACACCCGTTTTTTTCATGGCTGTCCGCATTTGCTGACCTGTTGAGACCGCTTCTTTGATTTTGTTGACTGCATTGCTATAAACATAGTTACCCACTGCTTTACTGACAGAGTCTAAGCCTTCCATCAAAGGAACACCAGAAGCTGCCATGGTTGCCAATGTTCTTGCAAATCTGGCTACGGCAATTTTCCTTAAGATGGGTCCCAGTACGGGGATCTTTAGTGAGAATGCTTGTACAGCGTGGTTAAAAGCTTCATTTCTGCGATAGAAATAGCGAAACAGCATGATAATAAGAATGATACCACCAAGTACATAAAAACCATATTCTTGGAGAGCATCAGACATATCCAGAACCAATTGGGTAAACCCTGGAAGTTGTGCCCCATAGCTGGTATACATCTGCTTAAAAGTGGGAACTACTTTAACCAGTAAAATAGCAGTAACGATTGCTGCGATGATCAATACTGCCGCAGGATAATACAATGCTTTTTTCACTTTTCTTTTGAGAGAATCAGATTTTTCTCTGTAAACAGCAATTCGACTGAGCATCAGATCGAGCGTTCCGGACTGTTCCCCGGTTTCCATTAAACCACAATAAAGTTCATCAAAAACCAAGGGATATTTTTTTAAGGCAACAGAGAACGCAGCACCACTTTCCACGTCTATTTTGACTTTCATGATGATGTTGTATAATGCGGTACCAGGCATAGAGTCTGCAGCGAATCCCAAGGCCTGCACTAAAGGAATACCTGCGGCAGTCAAGGTGGCAAGTTGGCGTGTGAAGAGAGTCACTTGCTCAGGTTTTACAGCTGTGGTTTTCATGAAAGCAAAAATATCAATGGTTTTTCTTTTTATTTTGATGACATTGTAGCCCTGTGTTTTTAGCATGGCTTTAGCTAAATTGAGGTTCCGGGCTGAAATTTCTCCCGTGATGCGCACGTTGTTCTTGTCATAAACTTCGTATAAGAAGATCTGTGATTTAATGCCTCTTCGTTTTTCAGCCATAGGTAGATCCAATTATAACTGCAGAATCAACTATTGTTGATTGCATTATTATCCGCAAAAACAAATGTTTAGGAACTCGTCAAATTACCCGATTGATTTCTTCCAAACTTACCAATCCAATCTTGGCTTTGTGCAGTCCGGAGCGCTTCAAATCCCACATTCCCTCATTCTTTGCCTGTTGATCAATGGCTATGGCATTACCGCCCTCCATGATCAAATTGCCAATGGCTTGGCTTACAGGCATGAACTCATAGATTGCAGTACGTCCTTTATAACCATCTTTGCAGAGTTCACAACCTTTAGGGCCATACAATTGCAGGCCTTGGATCTCCTCTTTGGTGAATCCAAATTCCAACAAGGCATGTTCCGGAATTGTGATCGGAACCTTGCAATTGCTGCAAAGCACCCGTGCTAAGCGTTGTGCGATTACAAGTGAAATAGAGGTGGCAAGATTATAACTTGGCACACCCATGTTGATCATTCTTGTCAATGACTCTGCTGCACTATTGGTATGGAGTGTTGAGAGAACCATATGACCAGTTTGAGCTGCTTTGACGCCAATTTCCGCAGTTTCCAAATCGCGTATTTCACCCACCATGATGATGTCTGGGTCTTGTCTTAGGAAAGCTCTGAGTGCTGCTGCAAAATCTAAACCTGCTTTTGGATTGACGTTTACTTGATTAATCCCAGGCAAATTGATTTCAACAGGATCTTCGCAGCTTGAAATATTAACATCAGGTGTATTCAATATATTCAAAGCCGTATAAAGTGTCACTGTTTTACCACTGCCTGTTGGACCTGTGACTATCACCATGCCTTGTGGTTTGTTGATGTTTTTTAAAAATAATTCTTTTTGGAAATTTTCCATCCCTAATGCATCAGCATCGAGCTTAGTGCTGCTAGGATCCAGAATTCGCATAACGATCTTTTCTCCAAACAATGTGGGGCAGGAGCTGACGCGAAAATCAATATTGCGATTGGCGGATATTCTCATTTTGAAACGGCCATCTTGAGGGATTCGGCGTTCAGAAATATCCATGCGAGACATTACCTTTATTCGCGCAGCTATTCTTTGAGTGAGCGTGACTGGAGGATTGGAGATTTCATATAGCACGCCATCTTGACGATATCGAACTCGATAATTTTTTTCATAGGGTTCAAAATGGATATCGGATGCGCCTGCATTGATTGCATCCAATATCAACTTATTGATAAAACGTACTACCGGAGCTTCATCCTTTTCAGTACCGGTGGGAGGAGCTGCCGGACCGCCTTCTTCCTCAGTGCTGATATCTATCGCTTCTAAATCAGCATCTCCGATGACGCCGAGAGAAGCTGCTTCCATGATGGATGTGAGTTTATCAATCGTTTGTTTAAATTTCGGTTCCTCAACCAAAAGGGCTTCTGTGGTCAGAGCTGTGGAGTATTTGATTTCATCCAAAGCTTTTAGATTTGTGGGATCAGAGATGGCTACAAATAAGCGATTGCCGCGCTTAAAAACGGGTAGCGCATGGTATTTTAAGATAATGTCTGGTTTCAAGAGATCTTTTGGGACAAGGTCAAAATTCAGGGAGTTTAGATCCAAGAGAGGAAGCCCGAATTCTTTGGAACAAATGAGTGCTATCTTGGTCGCATCAGCCAGTTTTTGATTGACTATAAAAGAAATCAAGGGAATATTTTGTTTTATGGCAGCATCATTTGCAGAAATTGCGACATCTTCTTTAAGAAGGCCTAACTGAACAAGTTTTCGGCCAAGTGCACTTAAAGGTTGTTTGGCTTGCGTGTCGCCCATAAATTGTACTCATAGAGGTGTTGGTATCAAATCCATTTTGTTAATTTTTGCTTAGGATTAGATGCAGCCTCCTGATCCATTTGCAGAACAAATTGAGGGCATATATTGCACAGCTGCAGCTGAGCAAGGTTGACACTTCCATACAATCGAGCCATCTGCATTTACTGTGGGTTGCATTTCGAAACTAACATTACTCAATACGTTTGCCCCAAACACTTTTACTACCCCGTTATTACTGCCACCGCTCAGAATTGATATGGACAAAAGATTTGCTGTGGTAGCAGCAGAAAAGGCAAGTCCCGAAAATAATGGGCTGGCTGTTGCGGCTGTTAAGGATGCTTGCGCAGTCCATCCTTGCTCTTGAATAACTTCTGCTACTAAATTTTCTGCAGCAGAAGCGGTTTGCATTAATTCTGAAACCCGAGCTTTAAGAGTGTAGGTATTGTAAGCTGGCACTGCGATTGAGGCTAAGATACCCACTATGGCAATGGCAATTAATAATTCAATTAAGGTGAATCCTTTGAAGGTTAAGCCTTTGAGGGTAAATCCTCTAAAGGTTAATCCATTTGTACCCTTACTTAGGTCCTTCATATCTTATCTCCCATTGCTCTATATCTTACTCAGTCTTCCTATATTTAAAATCGGGTAACATACCTAGCTTTAGAGGCATCCCTTCATTTCCCTATTATAGTAGGTTTTTTAAAATTTGGTTGGTCAAATATTTAATTTTTAAGATTCATCAAGGGCAGGTTGTTGTTGTGCCGCAAGTTCCTGGAAGATATTTATTCCCAGGTCCTGAACTGCAAGCATTACAGATCCATGACACACTGCCATCGGCATTTATTGTGGGCGTTAATTTAATGGCAGAATTTCCAGTGGCAGCAGTTCCCACTGCGTAGATGGTACCATTGTTTGCGCCACCACTTTGAATGGTCAGGGAGAGTAAGTTTGCAGTGGTTGCTACTGCTAGAGTTGTGTTCAAATTAGCAAATTGTCCAGAAAAATTCGTTAATGTTCCTGAAGTTATGCCATTCTCTTGGATAACTTCCACCACAGCCGCCTCTACTGAACTCGCGGTATGGAGTAATTCCGAAGCATGCCCTTTGATAGCGAAGGTAATGTATGCAGGGATTGCTACGGCTGCAATAATCGCCATAATTGCGATGGCGATCATAAGCTCAATCAGCGTAAAACCTGAGGTAGTCTCTCTTTGAGTGAATAAAATCATACTCTCTAACTTTAAAACCATAATATAAACAGGTAATTTATGTCATTAACTTGTAATACAACCTTAATACAAATTTTAATAAAACTTGTATTAGAAGTGATATTAAAAGCTTAAGATGACATTAATCCATATTCCATTATAGTTCTAATTTATAAGGGTGTATTGGTTTTGCGTTGGAAGTATTTTGTTATTCAACTTTCCATTAAAAAATGAAAGGGAGTTATTATGACGGAAAAAGATCTGCAAAAGAGTGAGTTATTACAAAAAAGCTGCAAACCATGTGAGGGAGGGGTTCCTCCATTGGATGCGAAAAAAGCAGAGGACATGTTAAAACAAATCCCAGAATGGCAGTTAAAAGAAGATTTTATTGAAAGGGAATTTAAGTTTAAAAATTACTACCATACCATGGCTTTTGTAAATGCAATTGCTTGGATTGCGAATAAAGAAAATCATCATCCAGATTTGGAAGTGGGATATAACCATTGTAAGGTACGATTTTCGACGCATGCCATTAATGGGTTATCTGAAAACGATTTTATTTGTGCAGCGAAAATTAATGAACTGATATAGTTCTTATATTTCTTATAGTTCTCTTGCGTGTGTGCTGTTGGACTGTGGTGTGGGTGTACGCCGTGTTTGTTTATTGACCTATCAACATTGATATTTATGATTTTGATTGTTCAACAGCTTCCCATCTTTGAGAAATGACGTAAATAAGATATATTGTTGCCTTTGAATTCTTATTGCCTGTAGCCTGCTATGATAAAGCTGTGGCTAGTTATTTTGGAGTTTGGGAGTTTGTAATGGGACTAGAAAAAGATAAATCAAATAAACCAGATCAATCAGATAAATCTGAAAACCGCGAGAAACTGGATATTCTTGATTTCGCACTGAATATGCAATGTCCAGAATTGCATATGATTGCTGATGAAAAAACCGGTTTAAAAGCCATTGTTGCTATTCATAGCGTTGTATTAGGTCCTGCGTTAGGGGGCTGTCGTTTGGTTGAATATCCTTCAACGACGGCCGCTGTCATTGATGCAGTTCGATTGGCACAGGGTATGACTTACAAAGCCGCTATATCCAATCTTCCGCTTGGTGGCGGCAAGATGGTGGTTTTAAAACCAGAGAAAATTAAAGATCGCAGTGCTTTTTTCAAGGCGATTGGGCGCTTTGTTGATCTTCTGAATGGCCGCTATATCACTGCGGTGGACAGCGGTACTACTGTTCAAGATATGGACATCATTGAAACTGAAACCCATCATGTCACCAGCAGTTCAAAAAGCAAATTCTCAAATCCAGATCCTTCTGGAATGACTGCACTTGGGGTCATGAGAGGGATTGAGGCTGGCGTGCAATATAAACTCGGGAAAAATAATTTAGAAGGATTGCACATTACGATTCAAGGCGTTGGCCATGCAGGGTATGTTTTGGCAAAACTCTTACATCAGGCGAAAGCAAAGTTAACCATATATGATATCAATCAAGCCGCAATGCAGCGCTGTGCAGAGGAATTCGGGGCAAAAACTGCAAGCAATGAAGATGAATTGATTGCTACCCCAAGTGACGTTTTTGCACCTTGTGCTCTAGGCGGCATTATCAATGATAGAACGATTGCAATGTTGAAGACCAAGATTATTGCGGGTTGTGCTAATAATCAATTGGCTCTGCCGCGTCATGGTGCAATCTTAAGGGAAAAAGACATACTGTACGCGCCAGATTATTTAATCAATGCAGGCGGCCTGATTTATGTCGCTGCAGAATTCAGCCATATTACAGAAGCGCTTGCTAAAGAGAAGATTGAAGGCATTTACGACACAACGATGGAAATATTTCAGCGTGCGGAACGTGAGCAAAAGCCAACCAGTGAAATTGTCGATGCTATAGCACTGGAACGTTTGGCAAAGGCAGAGATGGAAGCGAAGCAGGGCAAGATAACTGAAGTTGCGGAATGAAGGCGAATGGATTAATTAATGGAAAAAATAATTGCGGAATTTAAAATTCCCTACATTCAATATCTAGACAAAGACAGTCATCCTGTGAGTGAATTGCCTGCTTTTGCGAAAGATAATGACTATTTAATAAAACTTTATTCAGCGATGGTGCGGAGTCAGGTGTTTGATCTGAAAGCCATTACTCTGCAACGCACAGGAAAACTAGGCACTTACCCGAGCATATTGGGACAAGAAGCAATAGGCATCGGCGTGGGCGCTGCGATGGAAGCAACTGACGTTCTCTGTCCTTATTACCGGGAATGCGGCGCGCAATTTTGGCGCGGCGTGAAGATGATAGAGATATTGCTTTATTGGGGCGGTGAGGAGCAGGGCAGCAATTTTGCCAATCAACCCTATGATTTTCCCATTTGTGTACCCATTGCAAGTCAAACCTTACATGCGGTGGGTGTTGCAACCGCTTTTAAATTGCGTCATGAACCGCGGGCTGTTGTCACTATTGTCGGAGATGGCGGAACTTCTAGAGGCGATTTTTATGAGGCAATCAATCTTGCAGGTGCTTGGCATTTGCCAGTGGTTTTTGTGATCAATAATAATCAATGGGCAATTTCAGTGCCAAGAAAAAGCCAAACTGCAGCAGAAACCTTAGCGCAGAAAGGGATTGCGGGGGGTGTTCGATCTTTGCAAATTGATGGGGATGACATCATAGCGGTGAAACAGGAGGTTCATGCAGCATTAGAGCGTGCGAGACAAAAAAGTGAACCCACCGTGATCGAAGCCGTGAGTTATCGTATGGGCGATCATACCACAGCCGATGATGCAAAACGCTACCGTGAATCCGCTGAACTTGAACTTCATAAACCACATGATCCGGTATTGCGTCTGCATAATTATCTGGTACAACAAAATGTTTGGGATCATGCTAAAGAAAAGGCCTTGCGTTTGGCAGTCGGTGAGGAAGTGACATTGGTGGTGCAGGAATATTTGAATACCAAGCCAAGGCGTCCTGAAACCATGTTTGATCATCTTTATGCAACATTACCGCATATTTACCAAGAAGAACGCGATGAATTGGCACGGGTAGAGGTAACGCAGCATGAGTGAGACAAAAAACAATTCTAGTCCACCGGCTAATATCAGCACAGAAACGGCAAGTTTTAGCAGCGAACCCATCAAGAAAAGCGAGCAAGTTACACCGGAAGCTTTGAATCAGAAAGTACCCATAACTTTAGTGGAGGGCGTCAACTTAGCTTTGGCCTACGAATTGGAACACGATCCTTCCGTTGTGCTGTTAGGCGAAGATGTGGGTAAGAATGGCGGTGTATTCAGAGCCACGCTCGGGTTGCAACAGCGTTTTGGTCCCGAACGAGTACTCGACACGCCTCTCGCAGAAAATATGATCGCAGGCATGGCAGTTGGCATGGCAGCATTTGGCTTAAAGCCGGTTGCGGAAATTCAATTCCTGGGTTTTATTTATTCCTCACTCGATCAAATCATCAGTCACGCATCAAGGCTTCGAAACCGCACGCAGGGCAGATTGCATTGTCCTATGGTGATTAGGACCCCCTTCGGCGCTGGCATACATGCCCCAGAACATCATTCTGAAAGTACTGAAGCCATTTTTGCTCAAATTCCTGGGCTTCGTGTTGTCATTCCTTCAACACCTCTACGCGCATATGGTTTGTTACTTGCCGCCATTCGCGATCCAGATCCGGTTATTTTTTTGGAACCCACCCGAGTTTATCGCTTGTTCAAGCAAGAAGTCAGCAATGATGGCAAAGCTTTGCCACTCGATTGCTGTTTTGTTGATCGCGAAGGACGCGATGTTACCTTAGTGAGTTGGGGTGCCATGATGTTTGAAACGCGGAAGGCGGCCGAAACCTTGGCGAAGCAAGGTATTGAAGCGGAAGTCATTGATGTGGCTACGATTAAGCCTTTAGATATAGAAACTATACTCGAATCGGTCGCAAAGACTGGACGATGTGTGATCGTTCATGAAGCTGTGAAAACCTGTGGGGTGGGTGCAGAGATTGCCGCAGAATTAGCGGAGAAAGGTTTGATGTCTTTAATCGCACCAGTGCAGCGTGTGGCATCTTACAATACCATTGTGCCTTTATATCGCTTAGAGAATTATTATTTTCCGAATGAAGCACGGATCTTGGAAGCTGTGCACAAAGTGATGGAGTATAAATGACCATTTTTAAGTTACCAGATTTAGGGGAAGGCTTGCCGGATGCTGAAATTGCAGAATGGCATGTGAAAGTGGGGGATGTAGTCACCTTAGACCAGCTTTTAGTGTCCATGGAAACTGCAAAGGCTGTGGTTGAAGTACCGTCACCTTTTGCAGGTCGTGTGGTGAAATTATATGGCGGGAAAGGAGATGTGATACAAACCGGATCGCCCTTGATAGAATTTGAGGCGCAGGGGAATGCAAGTGCTGCTGCTACTGCAACTGCAACTGGTACAGCTAGTACAGCGAATGCGGAAAATGGCGCAGATGCAGCCACTGTAGCAGGGAAGTTAGAAGTTGGCACCACCCTTTTTAAAGAAGCAGCCAGCATTCCGTCCCTAAACCGTGCTCGGATGGGTGCCAATCAGGTGAAAGCAACACCTGCGATACGTGCCCTGGCACATCAACTCAATGTCGATTTATCCGTTGTGGTGCCAAGCGGTCCTAATCAAACGATTTCGAGACAGGATGTTGAAAAGGCTGCAAAAGGCGGAGTGGAAGGTAGTGCGGAAAGAGTTGCGGCAGGAGGGGTAACAGGAATTGTAGCGGAAGATCTCGAACCGCTTCGTGGCACACGACGCGTGATGTCACAAATCATGACACAATCTCATGCCGAAGTTGTACCAGTAACACTCATGGAAGATGCAAAATTACTGCACTGGTCAGAGAATGAAGATGTTACTGTGCGTCTTATCAAAGCCATCGTGGCTGCGGTAGCAAAAGAACCCGCTTTGAATGCTTGGTTTGATTCTCTGAAAATGGGGCGCAAACTGAATAAAGAGCTGCATTTGGGCCTTGCGATGGATACAGCAGAGGGTCTTTTCGTTCCTGTTATTCGTAACGCAGAGAAGTTGTCGAACGCAGAACTGCGTGCCAAAATTAATGAGCTTAAAAAGCAGGTTTCTGAACGTACCATCCCTCCCGAAGATCTTCGAGGTGCAACCCTCACTTTATCGAATTTCGGAAAATTTGCAGGCCGTTATGCGAGCCCAATTGTGGTGCCACCTATGGTTGCCATTTTGGGGGCAGGAAAGCTGCGGCAGGAAGTGATTGCACATGAAGGCAGTCCAAAAGTGAGCAAGGTATTGCCCTTGGCGCTTACCTTCGATCATCGCGCTGTGACTGGGGGAGAGGCAACTCGGTTTTTAGGGATAGTTATCGAGGAGCTCGAGAAGTCAACTGGTTAACCGTTCAGGCACTTTTGCTAAAATAAATTTAATACTTATATTCTTTGCAAACGAATTTTTTCACCAGATAATCCACTGAAAATACACCGTGGCCATAAAAAGCTGGCACCAAAATCAGTACACCCCAGAGAATATGATCTTTTAAGGCACAGAAATATTGCGGATCTAATAAAATTGGGTAGGAGACTACGCTTATTAAGTTAAAAGTGAATAAACACAGAGCAGGAATTCTCGCGCCAAGTCCTATTAACAACAATGCTGGAAATAAGATTTCAGCAACAGTACCGACATAGGCAGCCATGAGAGGCGGTAAAAAGCCAGTTTTAAATTCATGCGAAAACATGTATACAGTGGATGACCAAGAGGTAATCTTAAGCCAAGCCGACCATAAAAAGACGTAGGCGAGATAAATGCGTATAGCGAGAACGGCGACATTGGATAATAAATCCATTACCCACGTCAGCCAGTTGGAAGCCCTGCAAATTTGACCGGAAACTGTATTAACTGTATTGTTCATGTCGTTAAGTATAGGATAATCAAAGAGGGGGTCAAGTTCTCAGAGCTTCCAGGTCTGTTCTTAGAAATCCCAGGTCACTTTTAGGTTTACCGCTTGATTTATATAACGCTTTCTAAAATAAGCATCATAAAATGCTGAAATGTTTAAATTCTTAAGGAACATGGTGGTAATGCTAGCTCCCACATTTTGAGTGTTTGGGAGGAATCTATAATTGACAATTGCAAATGCAGGACCTCCAGCCACAAAAGTATTGATTTGCGTACCTCCTTTTCTATGGAGCTCTCTGTAATAGTTATAATGCGATTCATAAACCGCAAGGATTTCATCTTGAAAATCGTACTGGTTCTTTAAGAGAGAAAGCCCTAGCCCTGCGACAGTGCTGTAGGTGGTGAAGCGCGCATGGCGTTCTGCCCCGGGAAAATCTCTATCTTGGAAAGCCTTACGTTTCAATTGATCCCAAGTGAGAGACACTTGCGGTGCTAGCGTGATGTCGCAAACACAAAGAGGAATAGCCTTGGTCGCAGTGCCTTGTAGAGCGTATTGATCTACTCGATATTTAGAAGTCCATAACATATTCACTGTTGGAAATGTAATCTGTCTCTGTTGGTGCACGTCATTTCGGGCATACATGGCATCTAATTCTATATAGACTGTGTCCCAAGAATAACCATTTATTAACATGCCTTGATAGCTGTTAATCTTAGTAGGATCTTCTGCACTCGCACCGAGGTTGTGGATTTTGTTTCTGATATTAACATATCCCAAACCTGCACCTACAATATAATGATCGGTCATGGCTGTTTGTAACAATGCACCAACGCCGCCCATTTTGCTCTTAAATGGGAAAATAAAGGGATTGCGCTGTCTTTGTCTTTCAGAATCTCCAAAAAAGGTAACACCAAAATTAGTCAAGCAATTCACCGTATCTCCTGCCATGTAACCATTCGAGGCAGGAAGCGCGCCTAGCATACTGTGATTTTCTCCCAAGCCATCCGCTTGCAGATAAGCAGACAATCTTTGTATGGCATCAAAAGAGCTATTAACAGCGGTTATCATACTGGTTTCGACTGCCAGACTTTTCTGTTGTGTTAATTGATCTAATGCACTGATGAGCGTTTGATTTGCGGGAAGATTTTCCAAGGGATTGAGTAATTGGGTAACGAGTGTTGAATTTTGCAGCGTGGGATCATTTAAAATACTATCAATTGCGATGGCAATATTAACGTCACTCTGATCACCTATGAGTGGAATACCGGCAGGTAATAAAGCAAATTGCACCAAATTCGGATTATAAATGACTTTTGTTCTTAAATTGCCAAGGTTGCCATTTGCGAATGTGACTTTAGCAAATGTACCAGTAACGCCACCTGTTGCACTTAGAATATTATAAACAATCCCAGATGTATAAGTGCCAGGATCAGGTACGATATTCAAAGTTCCTGCCAATGTAGCCGTTCCAGGGATTCCTATCACTTGCAACAAGGAAGATTGGCCTGCCGGATCGATTTCAATATTAAAAATAGAATTGTCAGATTGAGATATGTATCCATTGGCTACCATGGTGCCGATAGAATTTCCAGGCGAGAGAATACCGCCATTATTAGTGATAGTATTCAAAATGGTACCGATACCCCCTAAAGTTGCACCTGATTGAATGTTCACAGGACCAGCGTGAGTGCCATTAATAGATAACCGGCCTTGGGATACGATGGTTGGTCCAGCAAAGGTATTGCGGCCTGAAAAAACAATAGTGCCCATTCCTTGGGTTATTAAACCGCCCTCTCCACTCATTTGACCCGTAAAAGTTAAAGTATTATTAGCGCTGGAAATCAAATGACCATTATTCGTGATGAGGGTAGGACTGGTGAGAGTTGTATTGGCATTGTCGCTTAATGTCCCATCGTTCAATACCAGGCTTTTTGTGTTGAAAATGCCGCCCTCTTCCAGAATGAGTATTCCACCACTCGCGAGTTCGGTGAGGTTTTCTACAGTAAAATTGAATCCGTTATTTAGAGTTAGACTTTGATTTAAAGATAAATTATTTAAAATAGAAGTTCCGGGCAGAGTCCATAAAGCAGGATCAAAGAAAATATAGACTTGTTGATCAGTTAAATCGATCACTAACAAGTGACCGGAGCTTTCATTGATGGCTACGTCAAGTGTATCAGATTCCGAAAAATGTCCTGATCCTGTTCCAGTTCCAATAATACCAAAGGTATTGATAAATATCGGTGTCGCATAACTTGCATGGGTTAACACGGATAAGCAAATGGATGTGTATAATAGAGTTTTACAGTGGCGCTTGAATTTTTCGGACCAGAACGGCATACTTAAAGTCCCTTTTCAGTACTACTGATTTAAGTATAGTTCTCGTCCATTTAAAAGGTAATTGCGAATTCATTTTTGTTTTTATTCGTTAACGTATTAATGTGTTATTTGTTAAACTTATTGTGAAACTATGAAAGCCTTAAAAATCACAAATCTCAAGAAAACCTATGCGACCGGACAGGAAGCCTTAAAGGGCATTAACTTGGAAGTGTTACCAGGCGCTTTCTTTGGTTTGCTCGGTCCAAATGGTGCAGGTAAATCAACAGCGATTGGTATCATCACTTCCTTAGTCAATAAATCGAGCGGAAAGGTAGAAATTTTTGGCTCTGACATTGACACGGACAATAAAAAGGCCAAAACCTTTATTGGCACCGTTCCTCAGGAATTCAATTTCAATATGTTTGATAAAGTCATCGACATTTTGATAAATCAAGCAGGATTTTATGGTATCCCGCGGAGGACGGCCCGACAGCGAGCAGAAAAATACTTAAAAAAACTTGGGCTTTGGGATAAGCGCAATACCACAGGTATCACCCTTTCAGGCGGCATGAAAAGACGCTTGATGATTGCAAGAGCTTTGGTACATGAACCAAAAATGTTGATTTTAGATGAACCCACTGCCGGTGTTGATATTGAATTAAGACGCTCGATGTGGGATTTCTTACGAGAGCTCAATGAATCCGGTACCACAATAATACTCACGACACATTATTTGGAAGAAGCAGAACAGCTCTGCCGCAGAATTGCCATCATTTATCAAGGACAAATCATCGAAGATACCACAGTGAAACAATTGCTGACACGATTGAATTCTGAAACTATCTTGTTAGATCTTAAAGATCCGATCTTTGAATTGCCTGAGATACCAAATTGCTATGTTGAGATGCCGGACACCACAACTCTTGCCATTACGTTTCCGAAGACCATGACTGTGAATGAGATCTTTGCAATCTTAAGTGCCAAAGACATTGTAGCCACGAGTCTTCGCAACAAGGCCAATCGTTTGGAGGAGTTGTTCATTAATTTGATTTGGGGCAATGAAAATGAGTGATAGCATCATTTCGTTTTATACTGTGTTTCGCCGTGAAATCATTCGTTTTTTTCGCATCTGGACTCAAACCTTATTGCCGCCCGTTATTACCATGACACTCTACTTTGTGATTTTTGGTAATCTGATTGGGCCGCGTATCGGTGAAATGGACGGCTATTCTTACATTGAATATATGGTACCCGGCTTAATCATGATGTCGATTATCACAAGTGCTTATTCCAATGTGGTATTTTCTTTCTTTTCTTCAAAATTTCAACGCTTTATTGAAGAACTTTTGGTAGCACCGGTATCGAATAATCTCATTATCTGGGGGTATGTATTAGGCGGCACGGTGCGTGGTGTTATTTGTGGGGTGCTGGTGGCAGGCATTGCGTTATTCTTCAGCACATTACATCTGGAATCTGTGGGCATTACTTTGAGTGTCGGGATCTTAACGGCGGTACTTTTTTCACTCGCTGGTTTATTAAACGCAATATTCGCGAAAAAATTTGATGACATCAACATCGTTCCTACCTTCATTCTCACACCACTCACCTATTTAGGCGGTGTGTTTTATTCGGTCACTTTATTGTCTCCCTTTTGGCAGGGTGTTACGCGTGGTAATCCGATTTTTTATATGGTCAATGCTTTTCGGTATGGCATGCTTGGGATATCGGATGTTAATATTTGGGTGGCTTTGGGTGTTATTTTGGCATGCATTATTTTCTTTTACTTAGTTTGTTTGGGGTTGTTGATGAGAGGGAGTGGGATAAAGAGTTGATTCGGGAAAGGAATTGACTGCGCGCTCTTTTATGAGTTCTAGTTCTTCCTTAAAAAAAGGTATTATTTACATAAATTTCCGGATTTTGCAATGTTTGGAGCTTGAAGACTCTTCATTTAATAAGGATATGAATTTCTTTTGTTCGGCGATATAGTGTTCCATATCACTAATTGACTTTGAGTGGTATTCGAGCATTAAAATGACGCTTGTTTTAAGCTTGTCTAGTTTCTCCCAGTCCGGCTTTGGCTCTTCAGGAGTTGGTTTTTCAGCTTTTTTATTTAATTCACCGATTCTTAACAATTCTGAATTCAGGGCTTCAGCTGAGTTAACTGCTGCCTCTAATTTGCCAGTAAAACGAACGCTGGCTTCCCCGGAAACTCCTTCCAAAGCCAGAAGATTATCTGCAACTTGCGTCATTTTCTCTATGTTTGATAGCAGCTTTTCATTGAGAGTGTTCAGAACTGTGATCATACCTGGTAGAGATCTTGGTAACTCTAATTGCTGCTTTTTCGCTTTTTCTCGAGCTTCTGCTAAAGTTTTTTCGCGTGCTTCCGCCTCAGCTTTCTCTCGAGCTTCCGCTGCAGCCTTCTCACGGACTTCTTTATCTTGCTCTAGCAGCATTTCAGCATGCAATTTGAGTTTTAAGAAATCTGCATGGTGCTCCGGAACAGTTAAAAATCGAGTAACTTCTGCATAATCCTTTAGAAAAGATAATTTGTACGCAAGCAAATCTTTATAAAACAATTTTTCGACTATAGCCCTTAATTCATCATCATAAAAATGTTCCCAAGTGGGATAAACTCTGCCATTTTGTTTTACATATTGACTCAAGTCCACATCACTCATGTTAATTTTGAGTGAGGAGGAATATTCTGATGAATTAAGTTTGAGACTTTGTATACTTTTGCCGAAAGATTTCGCGATTTCATTAAGTTCATTCGATAAATTATCAACGCGTATGATTTTATCAAATTTGGTTCCTTTAAGGCTTGGGGGTAAAATGAAATGATGATGCGGATTAAACTGAGAGTTAATATGATGTTGCAGCAAGTCACTTCCAATTTTTTCAGCGAGTTTTACAAAATTTCTAAAAGAAGGTTTGTGTTTGAAATTAATCATTCCCTCTTGGATATCGGATGGCAAAGTATCTGGAAGATACAGATTTCTTGGGTATTGTGGAAAATGCGAGGAATAATTCTTGTTGCAATTGTACATCATTGTCGACATTTTATGAATAAATTCAGGATTTGGCAGGGTAAGATTTTCAAAAATATGATATCCTGCCATTAAAAACACAAATGAACTCACAAGTCTTGCGTAAGGGTCTCTAATGATTAGAATTTTTTTATAATCATCATATTTTTGGTTACGAATTATTTTAACATTCATATCTTCTGAAATTTTAATTGCCATATCTTGTAGTTTTCGTCTATCCGATGATATTTTTTTGATATCTTCTTCATGAACAAGACCAGTCGTCAATCCAAAGAAGAGCCGCGTAGTGCTACAGGCACTTTTGGGGTTCAAAAATATATTATTTTATGGATATCATCAATTAAAGGAATCATTAAACCTTCTCCTCTTACTAATTCAGATTTATCAGTTTCTTCTGGACTCAATAGCTCTTGAAGTTCACGGGAAGAATCTGTTAAGGATGACAATTGATATAATTGAAAGTCTCGTGGAAAGAGTCTTTTTGCTATTGCGCGGATTTCATCGTCAAGAAAATATTTCCAATCAGGAAAAACAAAGCCATGTTTTTTGATATGTTCACGTATGTCAATATCCCACATCGGGATAGTCAAGGGATTTTTATAATTGCAGCCATTTACTACTGGAATTTCCACTTTTTTTCCAAAAGTTGCGGCAATTTTATCGAGTTCTTGGGTCAAATTTTCCAGTCTGATAATTTTATTGAATTTTGGTTGCTTTAAGATGTCAGTTATTGCACTGTCATTTCTATGTAATTGCGAACCAAAATGCACATTTAAATGATTGTCACCAATCTCTGCACATAATTTAACAAAATTCCTGAAGGATGCATGTTTTTTAAAGTCGAGCAATGATTTCTTGTGCTATCTTTAAGAGTACTGACTTGCAATGGGGTAAAATCCTTTGCAGCTGATGTGATATGCTTAGAGGTCATTGCATTAATTAATCCCGAAATATATTCAGAATCATTTGACAATGATAAGAGATGATGTATTTTTGATGCTGTTAAATTATAAAGGAAAGAGCTTACTAGCCTTGAAAAAGGATTCGAACAACCAAAAATTTTTGATAATCATCATAATTTTTATCTCTATCGAATGCTTTGCTTTTATATTCATGCAAATCTGTGAATAAAACAGGATTTTGATAAAAATCTTCACTGATCCTGATGCCTCGTAAGGCTGCAAAAAATAGTCTAATTGTGGTGCTGCCGCACTTTGCATGTGCGAAAAAAATTAATTTGTGGGCATCGTCAATATAAGGGAACATAGTATAAAGCTCCATTATTAAAATATAAAAATGCATGTAATTTAACGAAGGACTACTTTGCATATTAAAATTACAATCGCGTATAGTAATACAAATTGACTGGGCTAACCAGTTTTTTTTTATTCTAGGAATTCTCTTTTGCGCTCCTGATTCAATATTTTTACAATCAAGTTATGGAACTCTGGGATTAAAATGTTTTCTTCAAATTTAGGTTTTAATTAGTTGTTCACCTATCTTATCTCAAGATTGATGCAATTAATACTGGATTTCCGCCTTTGAGGGAATGACGCTAGGTTATTGGATATCGATGAGCAGTCGTGATTCCCACAAAGGCGAGAATTCACAAAAAATTAAATCTTGCCAATGTAACAAATCAAACTAATATCAACAATAAGCATCATGCATTTTTAAACAAATTTGTATCAAAAAGAAGATAGCAGTATAGTTATTGATTTAAAGTATGAGTATCAAAATTAGTTTTTTGACTAAATTTATAAGGAAAACTGGGTGATAAAACTGGGATTATTGGATTTGGACATTGGGGTTCAAATTTATTAAGAAATTTTTTGGTTAATGCTTCTTTCGAAGTGGTGGCCATTGCTGATAAAGATCCCGCAAGATTTGAAAATCTGAAATCTCTAGCAAAAAATCTGGAACCAAGCCATGCTCATGCTATAAAAAAAATTAAATTGACGAGTAATTCTGAAGATATTATCAACGATCCAAAAATCGAAGCCGTTGCAATAGCCACACCAGCCACAACACATTATTTATTGGCAGCGAGTGCCATTGCTCAAGGTAAGCATGTGCTGGTAGAAAAACCCCTTTGCACTAGAACAGAGGAAGGTCGTGATTTAATTCATCGCGCTGAAAGCAGGGATGTCACCTTGATGGTCGATCATACCATTTTAATGACACCTGCCGTTCGTAAAATAAGAGAAGTTTGCAGTCAACCTGAATTTGGCCAGATCTCTTATTTTGATGCAACAAGAATTAATTTGGGTTTATTCCAAAAAGATGTCAATGTCCTCTGGGATCTGGCACCTCATGATTTCTCAGTCTTAGATTATCTTTTCGATGAAGATCTTGTTAAAGTCGAAGCGAGTGGTTTTGCACATTTGAATCCAAAATTCCCAGACATTGTTTATTTGACAATGCACTTTGCTTCCAATAAAATTGCGCACTTTAACTTTAGCTGGATGTCTCCCATTAAAATGCGTCACGTGGTGATTGGTGGAACTCGCAAAATGCTGGTTTGGGATGATCTCAAACGAACACAGAAAATCAAAATCTACGATTGCGGCATCACTTATCCAAAATCTCGCAAAGATGAGGTAGTGTTGCCAGAATATCGAAAGGGACTGGTTTTTGCACCAAAACTTTCCAGGAAAGAAGCATTGACAAATGTAGTACAACATTTTGCACAGGTAATAAAAGGTAATGAAAAATCATTAATGGATGGTTACAGAGGTTTGCGAGTTGTTCAGATGTTGGAGCAGTCACAAAAAGTTTTGGACAAGAGCCTTGTCACTATCCAATCTTTACGAGGGGAACCGAAACATGCAATCCCAGAATTTACATAAAGATAAGCGAGTTCTTTCTGCAGCTCAGTCTAAAAAGCCTGAAGCAATCAATTTCAATAGTATTAAAAAAAATAGTGATAAGCAAGAACAACCCATTTGTTTCATTGATTTGCAAGCACAGAAAGACTATCTTGGCACCCGAATCAGTGATGCAATTCAACGCGTATTAGATCATGGTCATTACATTATGGGGCCGGAGATATTTGAATTAGAAAGGCAATTATCGAATTTTTCTGGTGCGAAACATGTTCTGACGTGTTCAAATGGTACTGATGCTTTGCTACTTATTTTGATGGCAAAAGGTATCAAACCAGGGGATGCGGTTCTCGTTCCAGGTTTCACTTTTGCAGCAACTGCCGAGGTGGTTGCGAATCTCGGGGCAACTCCTATTTTTCTGGATGTCCTCCCTGACACTTTCAATTTGAATCCAGCTGAAATAGGCAAAGGGATGCAATTGGCGAAGTCTTTGAACTTAACTCCAAGAGCAGTCATTGCGGTGGATTTATTTGGACAGCCTGCAGATTATGAAACCATAGAAAAGGAATGCCAGAAATATGATCTTTGGTTGTTAGCGGATGCGGCACAGAGTTTTGGCGCCAGTTTTAAAGGCCGCAAGGTTGGCACTATTGGACTTGCTACTGCAACGAGTTTTTATCCGGCCAAACCATTAGGTTGTTACGGAGATGGCGGCGCAATATTTACGGATAATGATGAATTAGCAGAAATATTAAAGAGTTTGCGAATCCATGGACAGGGTAGCCATAGATATGATTGCGCGCGAATTGGTATGAATGGCAGGTTAGATACGCTGCAAGCTGCGATACTTCTTGAAAAATTAGCTATTTTTGCAGAGGAAATTGTACAACGAGAAAAAATTGCAGCGCGTTATCATGAAGCCTTCAAAGGCTTGGTTCAAGTGCAAAAAGTTCTACCTCAGATTCAATCTGTGTGGGCGCAATATACTATCATTCTTGAAAAGGGAAGACGCGATAGAATCGTGCAAGCGCTTTCTGAAAAAGGAATTCCGACAGCAGTGCATTATCCAAAACCGCTGCATTTTCAGCCTGCTTATTGTGGCTTTCCTTGCTCTGGAGGGAGCTTTGGCAACGAAAGCAAGAATTCACTGCCAGTAGCTGAGGATTTAGCAGAGAGAGTACTGAGTTTGCCAATGCACCCCTACTTGAGTACTATCTCACAAGAAAGAATCATTGCAGCATTGTTCTCGTTATTAAATTAAGATAGTATATTGAGTGTTTTTCTAAACCTGATTGGAAAAGAGTAAAAAAATGTGTGGTATTTTCGGTTTTTATTTAAGTAAGCAGAGCCTGTCTATAGAATCGATTGAGGCCATCTTGGGCTCTATGTCAAAATCAATATTGCATCGAGGACCCGATGATCAAGGCCAATGGACAAATGGTTTGGTTGGCTTAGGTCATAATCGTTTATCAATTATTGATTTAAGTGCCTTGGGGCATCAGCCAATGCTGAGTCCTGATGGCAATATTGTTTTGGTTTTTAATGGGGAAATATATAATTTTTTAAGTCTCAGAAAAGAATTGGAAGCTTTAGGGCACCATTTCAAAAGCCGCAGCGATACTGAAGTCATTATTCAGGGTTATCTCCAATGGGGAGATAAAATTTTTCAAAAACTTCGCGGCATGTTTGCCATTTCAATTTGGGATAACAACAAAAAATGTTTGATTTTAGCGCGTGATCGAGTTGGGAAAAAGCCTTTATATTATAGCAATCGAGATTCCAATGTATTTTTATTTGGATCAGAAATTAAAGCAATACTCTGTTGGCCAAATTTCCCTCGTGAACCAGATTTCAAAGCCATACATCATTATCTAACCTATCAGTATGTTCCGGCGCCCAATACGGCGTTTGTTGGAATTAAACAAGTTATGCCTGGTACAATACTCAAGATCAATAAAAATAGAGAAATTCGCATAGAAACATATTCGGAATTACCTCCGCCTCGCAAGGCAAAGGAAAGGCCAGTGGCGCAGTTGAAGGAAGAATTACTTTCTTTACTCGAAGAAAGCGTGCGCTTGCGGATGATATCGGATGTACCGCTCGGTGCTTTTCTTTCTGGTGGTGTCGATTCCTCTGCTGTGGTTGCTATGATGGCAAGAAACGGTGGCCGCGTCAAAACATTTTCTATCGGATTTACCGAATCAAGTTTTGATGAAAGACAGTATGCTCGCATGGTTGCTGAAAGATATGGCACAGATCATCATGAATTGGTGGTCACGCCGAGCGCAGTAGAAATTTTTTCTAAGTTGGTATGGCATTATGGGCAACCATTTGCGGATGCTTCAGCAATTCCTTCCTTCTATGTTTCAGAATTCGCACGTCCTCATGTGAAAGTGGTTTTAACAGGAGATGGCGCAGATGAAAGCTTTTTAGGCTATCCACGCTATGAGTATTGCTTGCAATTTGAAGATAAATTTAAGGCGAGTTCTATCAAGCAAGGAAAAAAAGAAGCACTGCTATTTTTCTTGCGGAACTTACGCAGGAAAGCTCTGCGCAAGATTTCGATGGATACGTTAAGCACAAGAAATTCAAGCGGACAATCAGTTGAGGATAAGCCATCAACATTATATTCACCTACCATTCAATTTTTCTCTGATTCAGACAAAGAGCAATGGTATGATGAGGCAATGCAGCCTTTCAGGCACGATTCAGCCTTGCGACTTCTCGATCAATATTTTGAAGAAGCAAACACTATGATAGAAGGCGCCGCTTTTGCAGATCTTCACACTTATTTGCTGGATGATATATTAGTAAAAATGGATGTTGCCAGTATGGCTCATTCCTTAGAGGTCCGTTCTCCTTTTTTAGATCAAGAAATTATGCAATGGGCTGCATCCATTCCTGGCAGCCAGAAGTTATTGAATGGTTTGACCAAAGGCCTGCTGAAAAATGCTATGGAGCCCTATCTGCCTCATGATGTCCTATATCGTAAGAAAATGGGATTTGGTGTTCCATTGGAGCATTGGTTCAAGAACGAATTAAAAGAAATGACCCATGATGTTTTATTATCTTCCAAAGCAAGGAGCAGAGGTATCATAAAGCCTGAGTTTGTTGAAACAATGCTGCATGAACATTGCAATAGTAGTAGATTGCATCATACTCGCTTATGGGCGTTAATGATGCTTGAACTTTGGTACTGCCAATGGATAGATAATGATAGGCCACTGACAAGTAATTTGAATGCTGACCACAAATTAAGACAGGAAGCTTATACCCTATAATGAGAAATATAAATGGAATGAGAATATAGATGATTTTTTTAAAAATCTCTTTAAAGTCTGTCTATTGCAAGCTTCCACGATCTTTACAGCGACCCATCGATCTTCTATACCTTATCTATAAAAAATTGTTTCCATCCAAATTCAGAAAACAGTATGTTTATTTTTATCAAGAACTTCTGCATCGGGCTGCTAATTCAAAACCCAGTTACGAGAAAATACCTGGCCGAATATTAATGATAGTTGATAGCAAAGGGCTCGGAGATTTAGAAAGCAGCTTTGCGGACACGATTCTTAAATTAAATCAATACCAAAATGATGAACAAAATTTAAATCAGATCGAAAGCATTGTATTGGTTTTGGGAGGTCTCGACAAAAGCAAATCTGTTGATTTTCCCTTAATGACGAATTCCATGAAGGATCATTGCACGGTTCGCGCAGTCGAGGCTCACTTTAAAACACTTGCGATGGGACTTAAGACAATCCACAACAAAATTGCAGATTTGCTTCGAATCAGTGAGCGTGATTTCGCTCTCGATATTTTAAATTTGGTCAAGGAATTTCGGAAGCTCCGTCCTGAAATTGTGCATGCATGGCAAGATGAGGCAGCAATCAAATGTGGTATCGCTGGTATCATTGCAGGTGTCCCTAAAATCATCCTTTCAAATGCGGATTTTCCTCCAGTATATTTTGCGGGTTATGAATCTCAGCTATTTTTTGCTTTTCAAGCTTTAAGTAATTATGAAAATGTTCTTTTTCTCAATAAAGGCCCTAGAGGCGTAGCTGATTATCAAATACTCTTCATAGAACCTTCTGATATTGAACATCGAGAGGGTAATTGCTGGATCGTAAAAAAATTACCGCTGAATTTTCAGTTGAACGATAGTGCTCTTCATTGGTCTCATCTTGAATTATGGGAAGACCATCAGATGCTTGGTCCCGGGAATAGTCTGCATGGCGACATTGAAAAATATGGTGCTGGGTATTTCAGCCATTGGCAAGCATCATTGCTTTTTTCAACCAGCGATAACAGTGATCCCAGAATGAATGGTAGAATTTATAAAATAATAAATAATAGAACACTTAAATCACCTGATAACTATAATCCATTGCTGTTTAAAGAAGCGCTCAATAATCGCATTGAAATAAATCAAAATTTTGTTCCAGGACGTATCATTATGATGACAACTGGGCTTGATGCTGGTGGCGCTGAGCGCCAACTTGTCAATACAATCATTGGCCTCGATAAGTATGGTTTTGAGAGCGTTACTTTGATAAGTGAATATTTGAATAGAGATTTTTATTTACCACAGCTGCAGTCTCATCAGATAAAGGTCTCTGCGATTCCCGTCACTTTTAAAACAATCGATCAAGCTTTCGACACCATCGAAGGGCCATTACTTACTCTGTTCAAGAGACTACCAGGACACTTTGTGTTAGATATCTTGAATTTAATTGCTGAGTTTCAAAAAAGTAATCCTGAAATAGTTCATGCTTGGCAAGATGAAACCTCTCTTAAATGTGGAATTGCCGCTGTTCTCGCAGGTGTTCCAAAGATTATCCTATCTTCTAGGAGCGTGCCACCCATTTTTTTCAATTTCTACCAAGGTTATATGCCTCTTCTTTATAAAGCTTTGAGTGAATTTGAAAATGTAATTTTTATCAATAATAGCTTTAGAGGTGCAGAAGAATATGCAAAATGGTTAGGACTCCCTGCATCCCGATTTAAAGTCATAAAAAATGGCATAAATCTAGAAAATTCCTTGACAATAAGTAACAAAGAAATTGATGAACTGCGGTGCACTCTAGAATTACCAATTGATGCGGAAATAGTAGGAACCGTTTTTAGATTTAATCCAGTGAAGAGACCGTTATTATGGATAGAAATTGCAATATTAGTAGCAGAAAATCTTCCCAATGTTTATTTTGTCATTGTCGGTGATGGGGAGACAAAAACAGAAATGGAAGAAAAAGTAAACAGTAAGAATTTAATGCATAGATTTCGTTTCGTTGGCCAGCAAAAAGAAGTCAAAAAATTTATTGCATTGATGGATTTATTTTTATTAACTTCCAAATACGAGGGACTTCCAAATGTAGTGTTAGAAGCTCAGAGCTTGGGAGTGCCTGTGATAGCTTTAGATGCTGGTGGCACTGAGGAAGCTCTTTGGAAAAATGTTACTGGTAAAATTTGTAATGATGAAGAACCTGATAAGGTCGCAGCTATTATAATCGAGACTTTGCTAGAGAGTGATTGGAGAAAAAATGCAGAGTTACAGTCCAGAAAATTTGTGATAGAGAACTTTAGCATTGCAAGGATGCTAAAAGAAACCGTAGAATTATATGGCTATAAAGCAGACAAGTTTAGTCACTTGGTTAATTAGCTTATTGCCTAAAAAGTAACTAATTTTGTTTCATTTCTGTGACTTTTCGCATACAATGCAGGTGAGATTTTAGAGCTGTCTGTTATTTCTTTAATTAATGAAAAAGGGTGCTACATGAGTTCTTTGTTAGAAAGCTTGGTATCAAATAAAAATGAATCGAAAAAAATTGAAATAGACTCAAAATTTTCGGAATCTAAGGAACCTTCTAGAGAAGGGGAATCTCTAATTTTAAGCCTTGAACCAAAAAAAATGAGATTAGTTGCAGAAAATTGTTGGATTATCGATGTTCCAAGTATTTGTGGGGAAGGCGATGATGAATTTCATGACTCCTGTGCACAGGTTTTTGAGAATGGACAAGCTTTGGGACCAGCTCATGCTCTTCATGATGATATCAGAGCAAAAGGGAGAGGACTTTTTAGCCTTTGGAAAAATGTACTTTATTTTTCCAGTAGCGATAATAGCAATCCAAGCAAAAATGGCAAGCAATATAAGCTACAAGTAGATCCCAGTAAAAGATCCGAAAAAACCATATTCCCGAATCTTTCGAAATTCACTGAACTCATGTCTGGTTTGAGTTTTAGCAATTATGAACCCTCGGACAGAGATTTCTTCTCAAGATTACGTTTGCTGGAAGCAAAAACCGAATACTTGCTAGATGAAAATTATCGATTGAAATCAATGTTACGACAGATAATGCCACAAAGTGATTTTTTTATCAAGTTAACCGAATATCAACTGGATACTTTTGACTATCAATGGAAACATTTACCCTATCATGAAAATTTTCTAATCAATCCTGAATGGAAAAAAGTAAGTGATAAAGACATCCTTACCAGATTGGGTGTTGCAGAGGATTGGTTAAAAGGTAAAAAGGTTTTGGAATGTGGCTGTGGTACTGGCAGACATACTTGGTCTTTGGCAAAGTTGGGCGCGAATGTGACTGCATTTGATATGTCTGACAATGGCTTAGCAACTGCAAAAGCAAATTGTGAAGAATTTGTGGGGAAAACTGTCAAGCTTGAGAAAAGAAATATTTTAGAACCATTGCCTTATGATACAGATTTTGATTTAGTTTGGTGTTTTGGTGTCATTCACCATACTGTCGATCCCACTAAAGCATTAATGAATATTGCCCGTCATGTCAAAGTAGGGGGTATGATTTTCATCATGTTGTATAGTGAACCTCGGAGAGACAATATCCATGATTTTCAATACTATCATGAATTATATGCTTTGAGACAAGCTACTCGATTGATGCCCTTTCAAGAAAAAACAGAAGTAGCGAGAAAACTTGGGGGCGAAAATAATGCTAATACTTGGTTTGATGCTATCTCTCCTGAAATCAACGAAGTTTATTCAGTCGAAGAAATGAAATTGATCCTTTCAACACTAGGCTTTTCAAATTTCAAAAGAACGGTTCCTGGGGAGCCATGCCATAATTTGGTTGCGACGAGAGTGTCATTGCCTGATTTATAGTGCCTAATGAAAGTGTGCTATACTGAACACTAAATTCCGTAATTGTAAGTTGGGTGAAAATTTAAAGCTCTGCAATACAGTTTCTTTGCAATTGGAATATGATTTAGTAACTATTCAAAACAAGTGAGTGAGCGGTTATATGATTTATAGTGAGTTAACATAAGTTTTCAGCATGTACATTAACAAATAATTGAGGACTGTCTAAAATACATGGATTGAAGATTTTTGTGAAATGAATATGCTAAAGAAATTCCTTATTAAGTTTTCTGAAATTGTACCAATCAAATATTTTATTCCTCATTATAATAAAAAAACTTTCGAATACAGCGAAGAATTAACAGATTACATGTCTAATGAGGTTCCTGCTTCATTTATTCCAGGTCGGATTTTATTTGTGAATCTGGGATCTTTTCAGTTGAAAATTAAAAATAAAATTCTTGCTTTTTTATTCGGTTTAAAAAGTATACAGCAGACTGAGACAATCATTGCCTATAACATTGAAAGCATAAGCTTGCTTTATAACAAATCAATCCAAAATTCCAGCAATATTATGGTAGGGTTGAACAATATCCCTGAACCTTTATCTGGAATATTGAACAGGCTGCCGCAATGGCTGAGACTTGAAATTTTATGTTTGGCTGGCGAATTTCAGAAATTAAAACCTGAAATTGTGCAGGCGTTCACCATGGGTGATTCAATAAAATGCGGCTTAGCCGGCCTCATTGCTGAGGTGCCTAAAATTATATTGAGCTGTTGGGTAAGATCCCATTTTATTCGTTATATTTCAAACCTTTTTTGCCGGAAGTCTATGAACTATTTTGCAACAATAAAAATATAAGGTTTATCAGCCGTAACCCTGGAATAGCAAGTAGTTATTGCAAAAGATTCAAAATACCAATTGCAGAGATGCTGGTCTTAAAACAGGGGATGGGTTTAAATGAGATCCTCTGTAAGTTCTTAGATATGTACTTTGATGGCCAGCAATCAAGCCACATAATCCTGCAACCAAAGAAATTTATCCATGTTGGTGGAAATTGTTGGTGTTTATCATTGCCGGTAGATTTCCCTAGTGGCGATGAGGAGAAACTATGGACCAACAAAGTACTTTTTAAGGAAAATGATGTCATTTTAGGTCCTGCACATACAGTGCATAATGATATCATACTGTATGGAAAAGGATGCTATAGCCATTGGGGAAGAACACTATTTTTTTCCAGCAGTGATAATAGCAATCCAAGAATAAATAATCGATTATATAAAATTTCTTTAATTCAGGAAATTTCTGAGTATGATTTTTTCCCTTTAACGAATGTTTTAATAAAGGAAAATGTGCAGCCGGAGCCTTATGTTCGGGGCAGAGTCTTGTTGGTGAATGACGGCTTGGGATCCGGTGGGACAGAGCGTCAAGTCGTAAATACTCTACTCGGTCTACAGAATCAAGAACTAGAAAGTGTTAGCTTGCTCTGCATGACTTTTAACAATGACTTTTATTTACCTTATCTAAAAGCAAACAATGTCACTGTCCACCACCTAGCAAATCGCATTAAAGATCTTCAGGGAGCACTTGAAATTGTCGATGAACCTGTGATAAATTTATTAAAAAGTCTTTCAAGGCATTTCGTATTACAAATTTTAAATTTAATCTTAGAATTCAAGCATCGAAAACCTGAGATTGTACATGCATGGCTGGATAATACCTCAATAATTTGTGGCATTGCAGGTCTTATTGCAGGTGTTCCAAAAATTATTTTATCCTCCAGAAGTATGCCTCCATTTAATTTTGCTCTTTATTCCTCCTATATGAAGCCTCTTTATATGGCCTTGAGTAAATTTGATAATATTATCTTTTTAAATAATAGCGAGAGAGGAGCTAGAGAATATTGTCAATGGTTAAATCTCCCCCTATCAAGATTTAAAACAATTAGAAATGGAGTTGATTTCAGTTATTTATCTGTAAATGACTCTAGCAAAATACAGGATCTCAAACTTAAAAATTTGCGAACAGAACTTGGGATTCCCGAAAATTCACAAATTGTAGGATCAATCTTTCGCTTTTCTTCAGAGAAACAACCACTTTTGTGGATAAAAATTGCGATTGAAGTCGCTGTTAAACATCCAAATGTACATTTTATCCTCGTAGGTAAAGGCGTATTTGAGCAAGAAATGAAAGATTTAGTTAAATCTCAAAATATGCAAGATAGATTTCATTTTCTTGGGGAGCAGAATGATATCAGTCGAATCCTTCCTCTATTTGATGTATTCTTACTCACCTCAGAATGCGAGGGGACACCAAATGTTATCCTCGAAGCTCAGTGGCTTGGAGTTCCTGTGATTGCTCTTGACGCAGGAGGCGTAGAAGAAACAATTCTACATGGCATTACTGGTAAAATTGAATATGACAGTGAGGCAACTATCATCGCTGAATCCATTTTAAATTGTTTAGAGGAGGTTAGTTGGCGAAACACAGTGAAACATAATGGGCCAGAATTTATCGCCAAGAGATTTGGCTTAGAAAGAATGATAAAGGAAACAATGGAGGCTTATGGATATGCATATAGGCTAACAAGAAATGTAAAGAGTAGCTCGAAAGTTAAAAGAATTGCGGAATTTACTCATTAAAAATTAGAAAGTTTCTTCTTTAATATAAGTTTTTTATTTATCTATGAAACTAAGTTTTAGCTAATTCTTTACTTAATTGTTCTAGTGATATAAATTGAAATAATTTAAAACCATGAGAGTTATCGATTCATGCTAAATACCAAGCCAAAATCAGAAGAAATTATCCTATATCCCTCAATGGACCGATTTAAAAATGCGGCGATTTTTAATAATTTTATCTGCACCTTAAGCAAATGTGATACTTTTTTGTTGACTCGAATCATCACCTTAATTGGAAGTATCATTTGCTTCTGGTCAGTATTATTTTGGCTGCCCTATCCTACAAAATCATTCTTCCCCTACAATATGTCCACTGGGACGGCTATTATGGGATTTCGCATTGTTTTATTGCTTGCTTTTTTGGCATTACTTTTCTATGGAATATCTATAAACAATGCCACGAAAGAGTTAAAATACATTAAATTTTCAAATTTTTTCCAAGCTGTCTTTCTATTATCATTGCCATTTTGTGTCTATCTTTTATTTGCCGCCCCTTTATTAGAATACTGGAGAAGTGGAAAAACGACTTATATGCACATAGGCGGTTTTTTACCTTGGTCAGATGCACTTGGTCACTACACTGGCGCAATCAATCTACTTGAATTGGGCAGGATTGATGATTGGAATATGCGGCGACCAATCAATGCAGTGCTTAATGCTTATAGACTGGGACTCACCGGAAATTTACAAGCCTTTCTTGCTCTGGGAGCATTTTTTATCGCTTCTGCTGCATTGCTCATGGCAAATTATATCAGAAAATTTCTGGGACTTGGAGCAGCACTATTAGTGATCATCATGTTGTATTGGAATTCTGGCATGGAATACATTCCTGCAACAATGTCTGAAAATAATGGACTCATTTTTGCTCCTCTCATATTTATCCTTTTTTGCCAAGCCACTGCCAAAAGCTCTAAGCCGCTCTTTTTCTTTGCGATGTTTGTTTTAGCCGTAGGATTAAATATTCGTCCTGGCGCTTTCTTTATAATTCCTGCCATACTCTTTTGGAGCATTTTTTATTTTGATAAAGAAAAGCGCAGCTTAAGACCACTATTATGGGGAATGTCAGGCGCAATAGCCGGTATGTTGATGCCAAAATTCTACCAACTTTTATGGGGAGCTGGCACAAATGTACTACATTCGAATCTGGCTTTTCATTTATATGCTATGGCTGTTGGATCGAGGGATTGGGCACAAATTCTAACTGATATGCCGGAATTATTTAAAACAGCATGTGTGAATAGTGAATCACAAACTTGCTATTCTGCTCTATTGGATATCACTTTACAAAAAATTATGCATGATCCTCTTCCTTTCACCAAGCTTTATTTTGAGGAGCTTTTTATTACCTATAAAAAGCACCTGTTTCTGGCATTTGATAGATTGGATTCTATTTTTACGTGGCTTTTTATGCTCGGAATAGCTTGGACTATCGTATTCCAAAGAAAAGATTGAATATCTATGTTATTCATTTTTTCTCTACTCGGTATTATCTTCTCGGCCCCTTTCATGATCCACTATGGTGGCATGCGGACATTTACTGTCACAATGCCCTTTGAATATATCTTCATTGGGATCGGATTCTACATAACTCAGGAGTTTATTAGACAGTATTTCTATTTAAAAAACCCCTTTGAAATATTATCTACAATAAAATCCATATTTCATAAAGTGTGTATAAATCTTGATCAAAAGGTGAATCAAAATGTCTAGTGAGAGGATAACAATTGTGACAATTTGTCTTGCGGTAATATTTTTTCTTTTGGGACCTATTATTATGATTCCCTTGCACCATTCCTTAACAAGGGAGTTTAAGAATGTGAAGACAGTATCCTGTCCGGATGGGCTGCAGTCAGTATTAGTTTCTTTAGATAAGAATGCTGCAATTTTGAGAATCCATAACGATGTAGATCTCAAAAAAACCAAAATACCTGATATACGCTATGGAGACTTTATTCGAGATGAAGATTTTTCCAATATTGAATTTAAAGAAACTCTCCGGGCTATCAAAAGCCCGTCCACATTAATTGCCTACAATTATTTACAAGACACAACCACTCTCCGAAATGGCGCCTATGCAATCGTTCCTAACAAATTATTGCTCGAAAAATCTGGGACGATTTTAGGGTTTTGTGTGAAGCCCTCCTCATACATTTCTGAGGCTCAAAATGTACAGATTTTTGAATAAGGAGACAAAGAGAAAATGCAAATTACTCGCAAAGAAAAAGTTTTGGAATTAGGAGAACAGTATGCCAAGGAATCTTCCCTGTGGCGTGAAAAAAACCACTATTTTCATCAGGAAGATATGAAATATCTGCAATTCCTAATTCCGCAAAATTTGAAAATATTAGATTTGGGCTGTGGTCTTGGCGATAAACTCGCCTATTTGAAGCCTTCCTATGGTCTTGGTGTAGATTTTAGCCCTGAATCCATCAAATTTGCCAAAGAACGGCATCCAAATTTGGAGTTCGTAGTTGCTGATATTGAGGACCCCAATTTTTTTCAAACGCTGAAAAGTAAAGGTCAATTTGATATTGTTCTTATCTCAGATGTTATAGGTTACCTGGATGATTGCCAAACAATGCTCTCGCGTTTAAAAGCGATCTGTCATGCAGATACCCGAATTATCGTATCGTATTATAATAGAATTTGGGATCCTGTTTTAAAACTCGCTGAAATTTTTGGACAAAAGCTGCCACAAAGCCCTGTTAACAATTATTTATCCACTGTTGACATCGATAATTTATTAAAACTTTCAGGTTTTGAATCCATTCGCCGTGATTGGCGGCAACTTATTCCCAAGTATTTTTACGGCATTGGCGCATTTATTAATCGTTTCGTTGCAACATTGCCTGGAATCAGGGCGCTCTGCCTTAGAAATTATATTGTTGCCAGGCCAAAACCTAAAGTGAGTGACAGCAAAGATTCTTTGCCTTCCACCACCGTAGTAATTACTTGCCGCAATGAACGCGGCAATGTGGAACCTGCCATCAAAAGATTACCAAAATTTTGCGAAAATTTAGAGATCTTGTTTGTAGAAGGGCACAGTAAAGATGGCACATTGGAAGAAATTCACCGGGTTATTAAAGCATATCCAGAACAAAACATCAGAGTTGTGGTGCAAGATGGTAAAGGCAAAGGAGATGCAGTCAGAAAAGCTTTTGACAATGCAACGGGTGATATTCTCATGATTTTGGACGGGGATCTCACCACACCGCCTGAGGATATGCCAAAATTTTACCAGGCTATTGTAGAGGGACATGGCGAGTTTGTTAATGGCACCAGACTGGTTTACCCCATGGAGAACGAGGCCATGAGGACTTTAAACCACATTGCAAACAAATGTTTTTCTTGGGGATTCAGTTACCTATTGAATCAAAGATTTACCGATACACTGTGCGGTACAAAGGTATTATATAGGAAACATTATCGGCAAATAGCTGCAAACCGTGATTACTTTGGAGATTTTGATCCTTTTGGAGATTTTGATTTGATATTTGGTGCCAGTAAATTGAATCTTAAAATAGTTGAAATTCCAATTCGTTATGCAGCCAGAACGTATGGTTCTACTCAAATATCGCGTTTTGTTCACGGTTGGCTGCTGTTGAAAATGGTAATATTTGCTTACAGAAAACTTAAGGCTATCTAATGACTGCTGAAATACTTGTGGATCATTTAAAAATTTGGGAAACAAAGCCCGTCTTACGTGCCATTTACCAAGATTATTATCAAAGAATTGTTGAGAATATGAGCTTGGGAGGCGAAGTATTAGAAATAGGGGGCGGCTCTGGAAATCTGAAAAAATATATTAAAAACGCTGTATCTACGGATATAGTGAGTCTTCCCTGGCTCGATAGCGTCTGTGACGCACATTCACTCCCTTTTAAAGATGAAACTTTTAGCAATATTGTTGCTGTTGATGTTTTGCATCATCTTGAACGTCCTATCAAATTTTTAGGAGAAACCGTTCGCACCCTGAAACCCGGAGGAAGACTCGTTTTATTGGAACCCGCTATTACAAAGTTGAGTTGGTTTTTCTATCATTTTATGCACCCTGAGCCTGTTATTTTAGACACTAATCCTCTAGAAGATGCACCATTAAGTCCAGATCGCAAACCTTTTGATGCCAATCAAGCAATACCCGAATTAATATTCGGAAAATATCAATCCGAGTTTTCAAAATTGTTCCCTGAGTTGATAATCAAGAAAAAGCAATATTTTAGTTTGGTAACCTATCCACTTTCGGGGGGGTTCCGTAAATGGTCATTAATTCCGAAGCAGCTAGTCAGACCCTTTTTGGCACTTGAGAAGAATCTTGAACCAATGCTCGGCAAATGGTTTGGATTTAGACTTTTTATTGTTCTAGAAAAAAAATAATGGGCTTTCGATAGGGTTTCTTTTACTAGGTGTTTAAGGGCCGACAAGTGAACTATTGCTTCAATTCTTGGATAGTTTCAGCTTTGAAAAATACCCCTCCTGCTTCCTTATCTTCTCTTAAACACATGTACAAGGGATTTTTAATTTCTTTAGATAGCAATTTGTTTTCTAGTAGTACTAACTTTGTAAAATAGAGTCGAAATGGCGTGGGTGCGCCGTTTTCATCAAATTCTTTGTCAAGGAATACTACCATCAAGGTGGAATTTGGTTTGACTTTTTTCAGGCCATTTTGCCAGATAGGGATGAGTTCTGAGAATTCTTTGTCTTGCATGAAATCACTCCATCTAATATCAGGAGAGCGAGTTTTTGTCAGATTCTTGTCCTCATGTATGTATAGTACACCCCCATTTCTCTTTGGATGATAAAGGATTCCCATGGTTCCTTTGGGACAAGAAATCTGTTCTTTATTTCTTCGATAAAGATCGGAAATAGCATTTACAGACGAGCTCAAAAAAAAGAGGGTAATTAAGATGAACAATGAACTTAGGTTACCTATTTTCATAAAATTAAGCTATTCTCCTTTGACTAAAAAGTGGAGCAATGCCTTTAGAGTTACTTAGCTGCAGAAAAGGATTAATGCAAATTGCAATTTTTTGAATGAGAAATAGACCAACAGCGACAAAAATATATTCAAAAGGAATTGTTGTAATAAATGTGCGCATCCCGCCATAGGGCAGCAAAAATGGAGAAGAAAGCCAGATACCGATACATGAGAATACATAGAGACTTAATAAGGCGTTTTTCCTTTGATAAAGAGACCAAATTCCACCGATACTAAAGAGGATAGGGGCAAATTGATTGAAAGAAAAGAGCATATTAAGAAGATGAATCCAATAGGCATTCAATTGGTTTAGATACAATTTTATCAAAACGCTAGGGCTTTCCAAGAAACTCGACAGCACTAAGGTAAATATTTTTTTACTACATTCTCGAGTTTCCACGTATTGGCATAAAGTTGGATAATCTTTAAAAAATAGAGACCAGTCCAGACTGCCTTTCGCCATGGCATAGAGGTGGAGAATAAAATTTGCGTGCAATATATTGTCAGAACTTCCGAGTAAGGTTACTAAAAACCAAGGAATAAATGAACCGAAAACAACGCCTAATATACCAAATAAAATAGATTGCCAACATAAATATCGTTTTGTTGGATTTAAATAGATACCCCCCCAGAGTAATAAAATGGGAAGAACAAAAAATGCTCCAGCCCTCGTGTTCAGACCGAGTGTTAGGAAAAACATGCCAAAAGCAAAAACATTTTTTGATTTCTTAATAGCCGCTTGGTTTAGAACGATAAATGCAATAATGCCGATAAGAATTCCATTATTTTCTGACATCATTGTTGGGGTCAAACCTTGCGATGCCAAACTCCAAAATAACATTGTGGCGAAAAGAATAGCGGCTCCTAGGCCGAAAATACGTGCAGTTATTTGAGTCATAAATAGTGTTGAAAGAGCAATGAGTAAGGATCCAATCGCAATAGTATTTTGAATTTCATAACCACCAAGACTGTGCTTAATTGCATTTATTACAGCATTAATAGGTCTGCGCATGTTCCAGGGATCCAGTGTTCCAGATTGCAACAAATGCTCCGTACCATAATAATAGCCATTTGAGTCGTTGTAAGGGATCAGTCCTCCAATGATTGTAGAATTTGTAGCCCCACTACGCCAAGATTCGATTAGAGGAGTGGTAAAGAGGATAAATAATAAGATAGATAATACAATATTATACCAAGAATTTCTGTGAGTTGTGCTTAGTAGTTCTATATTTTTATTGCTTAAAACCTCAATCAGGACAAGCGTGAAGCTTAGTAGTAACCCGAATTGGACTGCTATTTTCCAGAGAGGTAACGATGAGATAGTTTTATCTGGATAGGGAAGCCAAAATAATACTATTGAAAAACATATGATCCCCAATATTATGGCAACTATGGTATCAAAAAAATGTTGTTTTCTAATAACAGTATCAAGAATAAAGTTTGTATTCAGTTGTCGGATCATTTTTTTCCAATCCGCAAACAGAAGAGAAATGAAAATAAATATAATAATCAAGGTTTTGACAATCCAATCTTGGAGACTATAATGCAGTTTGATCTCGTAAGTTCTTCCGTTGGTTTTTGGATTTGAATTGTCTATCGTAGAGAATTGCACATGATCTCTCCAATGACTGTATTTGCCCCCACCTTCTTCTGAGATTGCTTGGTGTCCTGAGTGAGGTACCCCAAATTCCTTTCCATCTTCATACAGTATGATATTTGATCGTGAATCATGGGAAACACTGTCACCATGGGAATCAATAACATGGTGCATAAAATTTTTAAGTTTGAGATCAACACCATAATTAAATCCAGACAACGAATAAAGATTTTCATTTTTTATAAGTATTCTGGTTGAGAGAAATTGTACGCAGCAAAAATTGATAAGCAATGTGGTAATAATAAGAAAACAGAGTAATTTAGCAAATGCTCTTATAAACTTGTAGTCGAATAAATTATCTGGCTTGAAAGAAGAAAACTGTAAAGTTTTAGTTGATTGACTGTACTGTTCAATTAACATAAATGCTCTTAAACACTTTAGTAAAATGAAAAATTATAATTACAATAATAAAAAAATTCAATTGTTAGTCTGAATTCTTATTGAAGGGCAATATTCTTTCTGACCTTGTTTCTTTCAAATTGAGTGAAATACATGCAACAATCAAGTATTAAAAAGTAGGAACGTCAACATCTGCTCGCCCATAACTGTCTTCAAGCCTAACGATGTCATCTTCTCCTAAATATGAACCTGATTGTACTTCGATAAAATGCAAGGGGGTCTTGCCTGGGTTTTCAACTCGATGTTTAGTTCCCATGGGAAGATAAATGGATTGGTTTTCGTAGACTAGAAGAGTTTCTTCGCCGCGCGTCACCCTAGCTGTGCCTGATACGATCACCCAATGTTCAGAACGGTGAAAATGAATTTGTGTAGAAGTTTTACCACCGGGTTTAACCATGAGTCTCTTGACTTGGAATCTGTCACCGAGATCGATATTTTGATAATAACCCCAGGGGCGGTAGACTCTAGTATGGATATCTAATTCCTTACGTTCATTTCTTTTGAGTTCATGAACGATTTCTTTGATATCCTGAGCACAATTTTTATGGGCAACCAAAACAGCATCGTGAGTCGAAACAACAATGATATCATCGAGTCCAAGGACCGCCATCAATTGCTGCTCACTTCTAATATAAGAATTTTTTACATTATGGGTGATAACATCTCCAAGTGTTGCATTGCCATCACGATCTTTTTCTGAGATTTCCCATAAAGCGTCCCAGGAACCAACATCAGACCATTCAAGCTTTGCTGGGATGACTATAGCATGTTTGGTATGTTCCATGATTGCATAGTCAATAGATAGATTATGTTTATCAGAGATTAAATCGGAATCCAAACGAAGGAAATCTAAATCATGCTTAGATTTTGAAAGTGTTTGTCGGCACTCTTCAAGCAGTGCAGGTTGGAACTGTTCTAACTCTTCAAGCATGGTACGCGCTTTAAAGAGAAAAATACCGCTGTTCCAGTAATAGTCGCCGGACTGTATGTACTGTTTGGCAAGATCAAGCGCTGGTTTTTCACGGAAATTTGATACTTCATAAATATCTTGTTCGTCTATTTTCATGCCTCGCTGGATATAACCATAGCGGGTTTCTGGCGTATCTGCGAGAATCCCAAAAGTAGCAATTTTGCCAAGCTTCGCATATTTTGCTGCAACGGCAATCTTTTCTTTGAATCCAGAAACATTTTCAATGGAATGATCTGCCGGGAGTACTAATAATAAATCTTCGGAATTTTCGAGCAAGAGTGACGCAATAGCAATGGAAGCGGCAGTATTCTTGCCTTTTGTCTCTAGAACGATATGAGAGGGATTGATGCCTGCTTCTCGCAATTGTTCAGCGACCAAAAAGCGATGTTCGTTATGGCAGATTATCATTGGATTTTGGAATTCATGGTCTGGTGCAACCCGGAGTGCTGTATCTTGGACGAGAGTATTATCACCAATCAGTTTCCAATATTGTTTAGGAAAATTTGTTCTGGATAAGGGCCATAGTCTGGTACCACCGCCACCTGACAGGATGACTGGGTGAATCATGCGGTTCTCCTTAGATAGTCTTGATAAGTCATTTCAATTCCTTGATGTAATGCGGTCTTGGCCTGCCATCCCAATGAAGCAAGTTTGGAGATGTCGAGTAATTTTTGAGGTGTTCCATCAGGTTTGGTATTGTCATAGGAAAAATTCCCTTTGAAACCCACAATGCTCGCAATATTCTGTGCCAGCTCCGATATGGTGAGATCAGTTCCTGTTCCTATATTGATTGTTTGTGAATCGGAATAGTTTTTCATTAAAAATATGCAGGCATCAGCCAGATCTTCTACATACAGAAATTCGCGTCTTGGTTTGCCGCTGCCCCAAATAGGAACGAAAGAATCATGATTCATCTTTGCTTGATGAATTTTATTGAGTAAAGCAGGCAAGACATGTGAATTTTCGGGATGATAGTTATCCCCAGGACCATAGAGATTAGTCGGCATGCAACTGATAAAATCACACTGGTATTGTTCTCTATAGGCTTCTGCCATCTTCAAACCAGCGATTTTAGCAATTGCATACCATTGGTTAGTTGCTTCAAGAGGTTCCTGTGAGCAGAGAATTTTCATTTATAGGCTGAGAGGTATCGCGTGGATAAATACAGGAAGAACCTAGAAATAACAATTTTTCAACCTGAGATTCTTTTGCTGCGTGAATGATATTTGATGCTATAGCAAGATTGTCATAGAGAAATTCTGCAGGATAGCTTTTATTTGCATGGATTCCGCCGACTTTGGCTGCTGCAATAAATATCACTTGTGGTTTATTATTCTTTAACCATTGACTCGTCTTTTCCTGCGAGCAAAGATTGACTTGGTTTTTTTCGACAGTCAATATTTCACAATTTTCTTCTGACAAGCGTTGAACCAGCGCTCTTCCAACCATTCCTTTATGACCCGCTACGAACACTCGTTTATTTTTTAATGAGAAGATCATCACCTAATCCTATGCAAATTCTTCTAATGCGAATTCTTCTGAAAATTCTGCTTGCATCATTTCTTGCACAAGTTTATGAAAAGAAATTTTAGGTTGCCAGTTTAATTCCCTTTTCGCTTTGCTTGCATCACCGAGGAGTAAATCGACTTCGGTGGGGCGAAATAGTTTTGGATCGACAGCAACCAAAATCTCGCCGCTTTTAGAATTTATGCCTACTTCATTTTCATTCTTACCCTGCCAAGCAATCTCAATATCGACGTGCTTGAAAGCTAATTCTACAAATTCTCGTACTGAATAAGTTTTACCTGTGGCAAGAACATAATCTCCCGGAATATCTTGCTGCAAAATGAGCCACATACCCTCGACATAATCTTTAGCGTGACCCCAATCACGCTTTGCATCCAGATTACCTAGATAAAGTTTTTTTTGCTGTTTTTTAAGGATTCTGGCAATGCTCTGCACAATTTTTTTGGTGACAAAGGTTTCGCCTCGAATAGGACTTTCATGATTGAACAAAATTCCATTGGAGGCATGAATGCCATAAGCTTCACGATAATTGATTGTGATCCAGTATGCATAGAGCTTTGCTGCCGCATAGGGACTTCTGGGATAGAAAGGTGTTGTTTCTTTCTGAGGGTTTTCTTGAATTTTTCCGTAGAGTTCGGAAGTTGAAGCCTGGTAAAATCGAGTTTTTTCTTCCAAATTTAAGATACGGATAGCTTCCAAAATTCGGAGAGGCCCAAGCGCATCTGCATTAGCTGTATATTCAGGCGATTCGAAACTGACGGCAACATGGCTTTGAGCAGCAAGATTATAAATTTCATCAGGTTTGACTTCTTGTACTATTCTTATCAAATTTGAGGAGTCTGTGACGTCACCATAATGAAGAAAAAACTTTGAATTTTTGAATTTATGAAAAAGTGAATCTATTCGGTCGGTATTATGAAGAGAAGATTCTCCGTAACAAGCCATGAACAATATAATTCTTTTTAAGTAAGAATTCTGCCAAATAAGCACCATCTTGACCTGTAATTCCAGTAATCAGTGCAATTTTCTGATTAGTTTGATTCATTTTTGCCTCACAATCATTTTTACAATCAGAATTTTAATATTATTTATAGGTTTAGACAATAAAAAAATCATAGGGTAGTATATCGTTTTATTTCAATCAATTTTCGATTCAGCGGTGTTTCATTCTTACTTAAAACCAAATATAGTGTTAGATATTTGGATAGTAGACATCGTTAAGTTAAGCAATATTACGAGAAATATTTAACTATGATAGAACAGAAATATTTTTACAGTGAATTAGATGACGTAAAGTTATTCGATAAACTTAAATCATTGCTTGTAAACATGGTTGCAAAGAAAATTAACTGCGGCATTGGCTTTCGAATCACTCTGATTTCTTTTTTTATAGTCTTAACTTATTTACTGTTTTTTCCAAGAATAGCAAGTGCCGAATTAACTTCTGCAATTCTTTTTGCGATAGCTTTAGGTTATTTTCTTATTCCAGGCCTGTGCATAGCGAGAAGATTCGAAGCCGATATCAATATTACCTATATATCGCTCTCATTCTTTATTTCCTATGTGGTTTTCGGAATTCTAGTTGTTGGTCTTCGAATTTTTGGCCAGGGGTACAATGTATTCTATTGTATCCATGGAATTATTACAATTTTACTATTATTTTGGGGTTTCGAAGTAAACCACATATTCGAACAGTTGATTATTCCTCCATTGGTGTTGCTCTCTTAGCCGTGATATTGAGCGCTACTTTTTTTCATTTCCCTTTCTTGAACGATCAAGGGCTTTGCGATGCCAATATTTTGTCTAGCCGGCTTCATAGAAATTTTGAACCAAGTTACTGGGATGTTGCATCATTTGGGATTAAGGAAGCACAGCCTAGAATGCTGTCAAATCTATATCATTGTTTCTATGCAATATTATCTGAAGTTACCAGGATCGATCCTGAGAGAATTGACCATTCGGATAGCGAATCCTTTCATTGGATTTTTTTATTTCATTACCTTGACCAGCATGCTCTGGGAGATTTCTTTACGAAGACTAAGCCCGATATTCTTTTTGGCTGCGGTTATATTTCCTTTTGCAATTTATCACGAGATGAATATCAACCCTTATTGGTATTCATTCAGATTTTTAAATGCTCCAACGCTTGATAAAGACTTTTGCTTATTTATCATCCTACCAATGATGACCATTTGTGCAAGCAAATTTTTGACAGAAAAAGGCAATATAAAATTTAAATGGATAATGCTTTTAGTTGCGGCAATGCCGGCAGCTTTATTATCACATCCTATCACAGCAGTATACTTTGTGATAAACAGTTTTGTAATAGCTGTGTCCTGGTTTAAAAAAATTAGAATTGGCAAAATTATTATTCTGAGTTTTCTAGCATTTTTTTCTTATTGGATTTCAACTGTTGTTATTAATCCAGCAAATACCCACGCATATATCGAAAATTTGACACAATATGATCTGAAAACACAGGGTGGCAATAGTGATGCCATCAAAAAAGTACATTATTGGACTGGTCATTATGTGGCTCGTTGGAATCTTGATAACAGTGTCAGATGGTTTAAGGAGACTGATTTACCCTATGTAGCAGCTTCGCATACATTCAAAAGTTCGGCAGTTAAATTATCGGCTTTATTTAGTGTATTTTGGATCTATTTTTCCTCTGTAAAAATCTTGCTTCGCCAATAAGCAGGTTACAATTTTCACGCCATAAATATTGTATTATTTCTACCATCATAGGAACTTTTGCTTCGTCTTGCGGCATTCTCTTAATTGCTTTTGCTATAGAACCACTCAGTTTAACTATAGGAATTATATCATTTGCTCTGGCCCTTATGGGGGTGTTTTCATTATTGACAGCTTCTTATTTTGAGCCTGATTCGGAATTACAAGAAACCCCCAATTCGCTTTTTTGGAGAGAAGTTTCTGCTCTTAAATTGCAGGGTATTCTAATGAGTATGTTTATTTTAATATGCACTGCGGCCTGTATTCTGTTGAAATATAAGCTTGAGCTTTGGCGCGGCATTGATCGATTGCATTGGTTTTATTTAGGTTTTCAGTCATTTTCTTTTATTCTTTTTTATTCTTCATATGCTATTTTGTGGGTGAAAAAGTTGTGGGTGTTCTCAATGCAAAGATTGAAATTTAGAAGGTTCCAATATTGTAACGAAAATCCTGAAAACATCAGAGAAAGATGCGTATTAGTCGTGAAATTGTTGATTGTTATTTTATGTCTCGATCAAATGATTGCTAGCTTTCGTAACGCCCCAACATTTGCAAAAAATATAGGAATAAGAAGTTATGTGGATTTTGAAAAAGGATCTAGACCAGTCTGGAAATATAGTGAATTTTTCGCCAAAAAATTTCCAATAAAGCCGCCGGCTTGGGTAAGCGAAACAGACCGAATCCTATCGCTCGACTATTTTTTTAGGTATGCGTATGCGGCTAATATGGATCAATTCGTGTACTATCGTGAGCTTTTCAGTGAGGCATTTGTATATCAAAAAATGGGTCCGGCTTTCCTTACCTGGTGGCATGCCTATAATAAACTGCAGGCTGGTAATTTTGATGAAAGTACTAAAGAACTTTTGAAAGATTTCAAAGTGACTATTCTTGTTTTTCCGGATACTGATCAATACAAAAGTTTGAAAACTCAAATTGAAAAAGCGAGGATAGAGGTGAGTCAGCTAAGTCTTCCCGTGGAGTATACAGAATATTGTTTGGGTCTTGGGTTTTCAACCCTTCCCGGGATAGCATTGAGACTTACTGGATTATAACTACCCACGATTAAATTATTCATTTACAATATGTCCAGGCTTGTATGAAAATGGAGACAATTTTCCATGGAGACTATAGTTAACAATGAAACCTTCTCCTCAGGGATGGCGGAGGCTGAAAATTATTACAAATGGATTTTATCCTTATTCAGACCGTATATTGGAAATTCTTTATTAGAAGTTGGTATTGGTCATGGCGAATTTTGTGAGTTATTAAATGATTTGAATGAATATGTTGGTGTAGATATAGACGAACAGTTGATTGAACAAGGCAGAAATTGTTTTCCGACCCGTTTATTTTATCATGCAGATATTGGTACATTAGATTTCAGTCACCGAATTGAACACCGGAAATTTAAGACAGTCCTTTGCATCAATGTGCTTGAGCATATCGATGATGATCAGTTAGTAATCAAAAATTTACTCTCTTCTCTGGAGTCAGGCGGATACTTGTTGTTATTTGTTCCCGCCATTCAAGCACTGTATACCAGTTTGGATGCACTTGCTGGACATAAAAGGCGTTATTCAAAAAAGGATTTGATTAGAGTCATTCCCTCTGACATGGGGAAAGTTATTCGAGCGGAATATTTCAATGCTATTGGGGGAATTGGTTGGTGGATGAATAATCTTTTTTCGCATACCTCCTTGGAGAGTTCCATAGTGAAAGGCCAAATAAAATTTTTTGATAAATTCGTTCTTCCAATTTCCCGTTTAGTTAACTTTGCTACCAAAAGATTTTTTGGACAATCTCTCATCTGTGTCATCGAGAAAATGTGAAGCAAATTATCCATGATTCAAATTTCTAAAAAAGTTGTATTAAATGTATTAAGTTTTATTTTACTGCTCCTAACGCTAAAGCTATTTGCGGCCATTCTTAACGAAGGCCCTATGATAGCAAACGACACACTCTCTTACGTAAACTGTTCTGCATTTAGACCATTTTTCTATCCTTTGGTCCTAAAATTAAATGCATTAATCAATGGTGATAATAATTATTCTAATTTAGTATTGTTTCAAAATTTTTTAGGATTCGCTGCTGCAGAGTTTACAGCGAGAAAATTTATGCATTTTTTTGATCTAAATAGAATTCAAAAATGGGCCTTATTCATAGTATTACTTGCTCCCTATTATATTTCATTTCATAACGTTGGAAATTTGATTCTTACTGAAGCTATTGCATATCCTCTATTTTTGATGGCAATTTATTTTTTATTTGAAGGGATCATCAATAAAAAAACCAGATCTTTAATTTATTTTACGTTACTTCTCTCCTTGCTGATTTTTGTTCGGCGTCAATTCTTGTTCCTGTATCCTGTCTACAGTTTGTTGCTTTTATATTTATTCAGGTATGAGAGGCGTTGCTTTAGAGTAGGTCTGCTAGTCGTTATTTTTATTTTATGCGGGATAGCAACTAATCTGGTGGAAAGAACTTGGCAATACACTCACAATGGACATTTTACGACTATTCCTTTTACGGGTCTTCAGATTGTCGTTGCTCCGCTATACGTTTCAAAAGATTCAGATTCTATGTATTTCAAGGATGATCTTCAGAAGAGTATATTTCTAAAAGTTCGTGATGTTATGCATCAACAAAAATTATGTTTAGATGACCAAAAAAACGCTACATTGTCAACTGAAGTTTATTTTCAGTATCTCTACAGTTTTAACCAAATTGCGCGTTACATCCTAGTTCCTGAAGTAGATAAGCAGCTCAAAGGAAGCCTAGTAGCGCTGGACATAAATAAAGATATTGATGCCTTCGATTGGCCTAAGAATCGATAAAGTAACAAAGGAAATGGCCTTTGTGTTATTCAAACAAAACTGGAACAAGACTTTTCAGTTATACTTACAAAACATCAGGTTTCATCTTCGTGAAAATATTAAGTCATATTTTGATTATATAAAATTCCAAAAATTCAGCCTGGAGAGACTCTACTTTCCTTTTATTTTGCCGTTTCTGCTTTTTTTCACAATCATTCTTAGACATAGAACTTTTAGAGTCATGAGTTTGACTGTATTTGTTCTTACCATAGCAAACTATATGATAACCGCAATAGTACAACCACTCTTACCGAGATACACCCTTTATACCGATACTCTGCAAGTTTGCATGATATTAATCATGGTCTTTATCGGCTATAGAACTTTCATTCGTTTTGCGAAGCAATATCTGCATATTAGAACTTGTGCCAAAGAATTTAACTTGAATGAATTCAATTACAGTAAAAAATGATAGAAATAGAATATTATTGGGTTTCGAGAACTTTGCAAGCCAGGAAAAATATTTACTGTCCACAAGTCTGTTATGAATAGAATGGATCCAAAATACTGGGCTTAGTATGGATTTTATTGAGATAATCTCATATCCAGACATCAAAGCCAGTTCTTGTATATTCTGTTTATTAAATAAATAAAAATGTCTTGGGATATGATATCCCCCCCAATATCGCTTATTAAATAATTTAAAATCCCAAGCCTCAATATCAGGCAATTCAAGTGACAAAATTCCACCAGGTTTTAGCATGGTTCTTATTTTGCTCAAGATTTTTTGAGGATAATGTGTGTGTTCCAAAACTTGATGCAACATAGCTAAATCGAATTTTTCTTCCCAATCAGAGATATCCAGCGCTCCGATATCGCCCGGTTTCACTTTATATCCTTTCTTCAAAACATGATTAATTGCTGGTCCTTCAAATTCTATACCATAAAATTGCCAATCTAGAGGGCAACTTTTTTTTAGGATATCAAGCAGGCGTCCATCTCCACAGCCGATGTCTACTACATGAGCTGTGTTTAGCTTTAATAATTCTTGATATTTGTGGCCTTTGATACGCTCTAAATAGTCTCTTACGAATTTGACCAGGATATTTTCACTTTTTGACTCTGAAAAAGAATAATAATTGGGGGGATAGATTTTTTGCATTTCCTCTGGTGTGGGAATATCCTTGAGGTAAACGAGGTGACATTGAGCACATTTTGCAATTGGGAATTCTTTGTGAGTGGTTGCATATTCAAAATCCCATCCAGTAGCAATAATATTGGCATTGTCGCTGCAATTGCATTTTGCAAATGGGCAGATAGCCGGAGCAGTTTTAATATTTATAGTTTCCATATTTAGGTCACTGAAGCCTTTATGCTAGATTGGTTGTGTTGAGGGAGATTCTGGACAATAATTTTAAAGCGATGAAAATAAGAAGGCACTATCGATAAAGGAAAGTTTTCCTGGATTAAGAATTGACGCAATCCAGGTAGACGATAGTAGGGTACTTGCATAAAATTATGATGCTCTGCATGATAATTCATGTTGTAGGGAGATAAGAAAAAACTTTCAATTTTATTTGATCTAAAGGTATAGAAGCGATCTTGTTGAGTCGGATTTGTGTCAAGATTGATATGTTCAAGACAAGATCGAGCACTGTTTAAACCTACCATCATAGTGAACATTGGCACTAGCCAAAGCGGAATATAAGCCCACCATTTTCCTGTTATAAAGAATATTCCGAATAACAGAATTGTTTGAACAACAACAATGGACAAAATGTCATTTGAGCTGCCTTTTTTAGCAGGAGATGCAGAGCTCGAGTCTTTGCCTTGCTTTCCTCTTTTAAGGATTTTCAAAAATAGTGGTAAAACCATGCCACCGCTAAAAGCTTTAATGAACCAGAAGGTAAATAAAAAAGGTGTAGATTTATTCGAATAGTCATAATATTGTTTGTCAAGATCATCTTCAAACCCAAGTCGTTTATGATGATACATATGGTTTGAACGCATGGTGTTCAGTGGGGCACATTGAGGTGAAAGTAATAGCCATCTTGTAACGAAATCATTTAGATTACGATTATCAAAGAGATTAAAATGAAGGCCATCATGTGCCAAGATATTCAAATGATATTGCAAGACCCCAATCAAAATTGCAGCAGCAATCCAAACGATTGCACTATGAGAGAGTGCACAAAAAACCAAAGTAGCAGCAATCAACCCCCAAGTTTTCACTAATGCAAAAATAGGAATCCAAATAGATTTCGTCCGGATTTGATTCGGAAGATTGCGATAAGGTATTGTCATGTTGGTCGTTCCCCCATAACTGTCCAGCTATAGCCATGACGATGATATAATTGGACGTTGATAAATCCATGTTCTGCAAGAAGTGCCCTGGCTTCCTCTTCTTTATAGTATTTTGCGAAGCTTGGGTTAAGCTGATCGTATATAGTCAGCATTCTTTGTTGACGGTTCATTTTTCTCAGATGTTGATTGCAGTATGCTCGCATCGGAAGTGGCAAAAAACGGCATAGAGCGAGGTAGACATCGAGAACAGTATTGAGTGCTCCACAGACTGCTGCAAGAATTTTATGTGGTAAACGGGTGGTTAATCTTCTAAGAAATCCTATGAAAAAAAGGTAAAGCTTATTTCCTTCATAACCATACAACCAAATTAACATTTTCCCACCGGGTTTAAGTGCTTTGAAAGCGGCTTTTACAACTGGGTATGGATTAACGATATGATGGAGTACGCCTATAGAAATCACCAAATCAAAATTAGCATGTTGCGGGATATTTTCACCAGTAGTATTTAAAAGTTCTAATTTATTACTGTATTTCAAGGTGTTTTTTCGTAATACTTCAAAAGAGAGCGAGGGTTCTATTGCGGTGACTTGTTTTGCTCCTGCTTCACAAAGCATATTAACAATACGGCCTGTTCCACTTCCAATATCACAAATTTTGCAGTTTGCAATTTGCTCTATAGGTAACAATGGACCAAAAATGTCAGCGAGACAGTCTCGTGAAGCGTAGTAGCCTTCATTTTCAGTGTAGGTAACCCATTGCTTGCCGAAGCGAGAGATGGTGGCCACATCTATATCTGTTTTACCCATAAAAACCCTTACCCTTCAGGCACTGTCCATGAACGCCCATTTTTAAGTTTTTTAACTTATTTACATATTGCAGATCATAATGAATATTAACAATAAGGTATGACTCAATTTACAATAAATAATTTAGCTTGTGAATAGAATTCAGACATTATATCGTTATGTCATTTAGCAAAATTATATTTTTATGCGGAAATAGATAATATAATGATTCAATTTAAAAGCTTAACAACTTGGGTGGATGCTTTGGCTACTTCTTCAAAAATACTGACAGAAAATATTATCAAATTTTGTTTGGCAGAAGGGATAGCGAATGTCAATTTGATATTACCTTTTGCTATTTGTGATAAGGATCTCCTTGAACTTGAAAAAAACATGGGAAGCATACGAACAATTTGTTGCAAAATAGAAAATAACAAACTAAAACTGCCATGGAATTATTATCCAACTATTTTTCTAGGATCTTATCTATTAATTTCAAATGACTTTTTCTGGCGCATTTTCTGCCGAGGACAGTTGAAGATCTTTTGCATGCATGGAGACAAAATTGTCTCTTATCCATTGTACAAACATTTGCTCCGTATCCTACATCTTATTATTTATAAAATAAGAACACAGCAGGGTGGAAGATTGAAAAATTTTATATTGAGCAGATCGACCAAAAATCCAAAACTCTTTGCATTTATAAAAAAAATATATCATCTCCTCTCGGGTTCGATGTCATCTCACCCGATACATCATTCAGAATCAGCAATTTCAGAATTCAGTTTGATTTTAAAGAATATCTCTGAACAAAAAAATAATCAGTATTTTATTCCCCGACGCGTTATTCTGGTCAATGGTGGGTTAGCACCGGGAGGTGCTGAACGCCAGATTGTAAATACGCTGATCGGACTTAAGAGTCAACCTATCGAAAGTGTTGCTCTATTATGTGAGTATCTAGATACCGTTCAAGGATTGGATTTCTATCTGCCGCTTGTAAAATCATACAATATTGAAGTTGCTTCATTCAAAACAACTGTAAAATTGACTGATATAAGTTTCAAAGATTTAGATAGCAATATCGCTTCTCTTCTAAGCTATCTTCCCTATCATATTGCAGAAGAAATTCTGAATGCCTACTTTGAGTTTTTAACCAGACGTCCAGAAGTTGTACACGCATGGCAAGACAGCAGCAGCATCAAGTCTGGCATTGCAGCAATTATGGCTGGTGTTCCAAAGATCATTTTATCTGGCAGGAATGTCGCTCCCATTAATTTTGCCTATCATCAGCCTTATATGAAGATGGTATATGAAGCTTTGGCACAATTCCCAAATGTTAAATTTGTGAACAATAGCAATGCCGGCGCGATTGATTATGCAAACTGGTTACAATTTCCGAAAGAAAGATTTGAAGTAATACGCAATGGCGTGAATTTTGAGAGCCTAAAAAAATTGTCTCACGAAGAAATGACAGAATTTCGGAACAAGCTAGGTATTCCAGAAGATGCCTATGTCATTGGATCTATTTTTCGCTTTTATCCTGAAAAAAGACCTCTTCTCTGGATTGAGACTGCGATTAAAGTAGCAGAAAAAAATCCAAAATGTGTTTTCTTGTTATTGGGTGAAGGACCTCTCGGAAATGAGATGCGAAGTTTGATTCAGAAAAGCCCCTATCAATCTCGGTTTTATCTGATTGGCAATAACCCAGATATAAAATTTGCGCTTTCTGTTATGGATGTTTTCTTGCTCTGTTCAAAATTTGAAGGCACCCCCAATGTTGTATTAGAAGCGCAATGGATGGGGGTTCCGGTTGTTGCCTTGGATGCAGGTGGCACCGCAGAAGCTGTACAAGATGGCGTGACAGGACGAATCACATCTGATGTGAACCCTGCACTTATTGCGAATATCATTGAAGAAATATTGAAAAATGCATCAGATTGGGACAGAGTAAAACGAGAGGGGCCAAAGTTTGTTCGAGATCGATTTGGACTCGAGAAAATGATTCAAACTACAATTGCATCTTATGCATTTGATGGTTAGCACAAAACACAAAAAAAGATTGAATAATAAATTTGGACAACTAAATTGTTGAAAAATTTTCTACTGTCTTTAGTATTGTCTTTTTTTGATTCTCAATATAAATTCATACATTATTGTACGAATTGTATGACTTAAGAAAATTAATGTTATATACCCCCAAAATTGATAGGAGAAAATCTGTGCGTATAGCGGTTATTGGTGGAGGTTATGTAGGCTTGGTGACAGCCATCTGCTTTGCGGATTCAGGTAATCATGTAGATTGCATAGAAATCGATCAAAATAAAGTTGATCTACTTAATAATGGACATTGCACCATTTATGAGCCGGGGCTAGAGGCCTTATTACAGAAAAATCTTGGCACACAGCGTTTAACTTTTAATTCAAAAATTGCAGATCTTAAAATAGATTCAGTAGATGCCATTTTTATTGCGGTGGGTACTCCCCCCTGTCCTCTGGATGGTCGTGCCGATCTCAGTTATCTTGAAAATGCTGTAAAAAGTATTGCGAAACAGCTTGGGACACGATGTACAAATTTGATCATCAAATCTACTGTTCCAGTCGGTACTGGTCGCAGATTGATGGGAATTATCAAAGAAATCAACCCTAAAGCAAATTTTAATATCATTTCTAATCCAGAATTTTTGCGTGAGGGCAGTGCTGTCAACGATTTTTTCGAGGCAGACCGAATCATCGTGGGCATCGCAAATGATGATGCAAAAAAGGTGATGCAAAAGCTATACGAACCATGGTCAAATCGAAATATTCCTATTGTATTCACCAATCTTGAAACTTCAGAGCTTATTAAATATACCGCTAATTGTTTTTTAGCAACGCGCATAGCACTCATTAATGAAATAGCGAATCTTTGTGAAAAAACCGGGGCAAACATTCAAGATGTCGCTTATGGAATTGGCTTAGATAAACGCATTGGAACAGGCTATTTGCAGCCTGGACCAAGTTATGGCGGATCGTGTTTTCCGAAGGACACCATTGCTCTGGTTCGAACCGCAAATGATCACAATTCACCAGTTACGATTATTGAAGCTGTTATTAAATCAAATGAAAATCGTAAAAAACTGATGTTTGAAAAAATTGCCAATGCTTGCAGCCAGAAAATAGCAGATTTGTCTGGAAAAACCATTGCAATATTGGGTGTCACTTTCAAGGCAAATACAAATGATTTGCGAGACAGTGCAGCAATTCCGATCATGGAGGATTTAATCAAACAGGGTGCACAGTTAAAAGTCTATGATCCAATTGCTTACGAAAGTATTAAATTAGAGAATGTCTCCTGGCAAAAGGATCCTTATTCAGCACTAGAGGCAGCTGACTTGGCTGTTATCATGACGGAATGGGAAGAGTTTCGAACTTTGGATTTGTCCCGCCTCAAAGGCTTATTAAATTGCGAGACGGAACCTACTTTGGTTGATCTACGGAATTTATTTGTTCCCGAAGAGATGGCAGAAATTGGGATTAATTATATCTCGATCGGTAGGTGAGTAACTGTTCGGGTGAACCAAATAAGTTACTTCACCCCGTGATATTTTTTAAACACCTCATCGACATCGCCAAACGCCACGATGCGGCCTTTTTCTAAGAGAGCTGCTTTATTACAGAGTTTGTGTATCAATTCATCAGAATGTGATGCTAATACCAGAATAGAAGCTTTATTAAAAAAAGTTTGAAAGCGGGTTTTGGCTAAATCTGAAAATTGTGCGTCTGCTGCGCCTATTCCTTCATCCATCAATAATATTTCTGGTTCCATAGCGGTAGCGATAGCAAAACTTAAGCGAACTAACATCCCGGTAGAATAGGATCGCACTGGAAGATGAATGAAATCGCCAATCCCGCTGAATTCAATAATCTCGTCTTTTTTGCTTGCAATATATTTTTGAGACATTCCAAGATACATACCTATGGTTGAGATATTATCCAAGCCAGTATCGTCAAAATCTAGGCCTATTGAAGCATTAAACAACGGTGTAATTTTTCGGTTGGTACGCACAAAACCATTTAAAGGTTTATAGACACCTGCAAGAGTTCGCAATAGGGATGTTTTGCCCGCACCATTATGCCCTATCAGCCCCAAGCGATCGCCTTCCTCCAAACGAAAGTTGATATTTTCTAATGCTCTGACACTGACAAAGCGTTTATTGCCAGTAACATATTCATGGATTTGTCCGCCAGTTATATAATTTTTAAGAGAAGTTCTAAAACTTCTGCTGGCATCGAATATGGGTATTTCGAGGGTAACATTTTCAACTTCTACATATGCGCTCATCAAATTTTCTCACAAATTATATTCATCTATTCATCAGTTACTCATTTTCAGCACTATTTCCACAGGAAGCGCTGAAAATTTAAAGCCAGAAAATTAATTTCTTACGTTTATAAACAAATAATGTAAAGGTCAATAATCCCATTAGGAATGTGATAACGCTAACAACTACCCAGCTCACAAGAGAAGGATAATTTCCCAATAGGGGTGCTCTTAAGATTTCAATAAAATGATATAAGGGATTTACATTGACAAAAACAGTCGCTCTAATACCACTGAGCTGGCTGGGTGACCAAAATATTGGAGTCATGAACATGGCAACCTGCAAGAAAGAGGTGACCACTTGTTGCAAATCTCGAAACCGGGCGCATACCATTCCCATGGCGAGTGCAATCCAGAACCCCATAATTGTCCATATCAGTAGCGCTGGTATGAGTAGGAAAATGCTCATGTTGATGGGGACTTGCATTGTAATCATCACCAGAGCATACACAACAGTATGGTGTAGAAGAATGAGAAAGTTTCGAGCCACAATAAACCAGGAGAACATGGAATAGGGAAGCGATATTTGTTTTAGGAGTGCTTCAGCTGCAATTAAATTGGAACAGCCATCCATAATTAAAGCAGAAATAAACATCCAGCAAATATAACCTGCAGAAAAATAGGGCAGGAAATTTTTAAGATCTGTTTTCCAAAGGTAAGTAAACAATACACTCAGTGATCCAATGTAAATTGCTAGGCTTAAAGTGGTCCAGAAGGGACCCAGTACTGTTCTGCGATAGCGTCTCTTGAGATCGGAGACTGCCATGGACCACCAAATATGCCGATTTTTTAAACCATCTGTAATGTCTTTGATGGATTCATACAAATTTTGATGTTTGGAAAAAAATGCAGGAATAGCATTATTTTCTGGAATGAAAGTATTTTTAATATAAAGAGATTCAGGTTGCTGCATAAGTTGCCTTAATTTTTAATCTTAAAATTTTTATTAAGTTGACTATTCAAACTTAATAGGATTTTCGAGTGGCAAAACTTGAGATAAATCATGCAGCAATGATATAAGAAATAGCTATTTATGTCAATTAATAGGCGAATTTTACCTGAAAAAAATATGAAACAGAGCGTTGTGAAAGTTGAATTACAAACTTTTCTTGTAAAGATCTAGAATTTGCATGTTGATACTTTTATCTGAAAATTGTGTTTCTACCATGCGCCGACCTTCTTTGCCCATTTGAACTCGAAGTGCTTCATTTTCAATTAAAGCGATAAGGGCCTCTGCTAAAGATTTTGAATCCCGGGGCGGCACCAATATACCATTATGTCCCAGCTTTACAACTTCTCTGCATCCTGGCACATCGGTAGTCACGATAGGACGGCCAGAGCTTGCCGCTTCTAATAAAGATTTGGGTAATCCTTCACGATAAGAGGGCAGTACCGCGATATGACAATCCGAATATGCTTTTACAACATTTTTTGAATATTTTTGCCAATGAACGATTCCATTTCGATGCCACTCTTCTAGTTGTTTTATTGGGATCGAAGCTGGATTTTCAGCATCTGGCATGCCAAACAGATTGATGATGAATTTATTTTCGGCTGTCTCTTTAATCCCTTTAGTTAATTTGGTTTCTTTATGGAAATATTTTTTGAGGATGAGCGCTGCTTGAACTAATTCGCCAATTCCTTTATCCCAAAGCATGCGAGAGACGCAACTGATGACAACGGGGGGACTTGGTGGAGGGGGAGTTTCAGAAAATGCTTGAACATCAACGCCTGAACCTGCTATCAGTACAGTTTTATTTGGCTGTGTGACACGACTCTGCATTAATAAATTCAAATCATCAGAGTTTTGCAATATGACAAGCGTATTCTTTTTATTGAATAGCCACCGTAAAATTCGCTTAACAAGGAAGCGCATCATTGTTTTTTTTGGTTTATAAAGGGGGGCGGTAAAAAGATATCCGAGGCCGCCTAAAGCGTTGACTATCATCGGTACTCGATTTCTATTGGCTATAAAGGAACCTAGAATTATAGGTTTTAATGCCACATGGTGCGCGATGTCTGGCTTATAAGATTTATAAATCTCATTAAGCTCACGAAGCGCATTCAATTGTTTTAGTAGGTTGATGCTGGTTCTGCTGAAATGTTGTAATGGGTAAACCTTTATTCCTAAGGCTTCTATTTCTTTTTTTCTGGATGTGTCTGAATTAAATTTACTTGCTACAGCAACTTCAAAGCCTGCTCGCAACGCTTCCTTGGCCAAATTGAGTCGATGCGAGTAAAAATACTGATCTTCTGCGATTAAATAGAGAATTTTTTTTTGATCTGAATGCTTGGGATTTATAGTACCCAATACGAAATTCCTTGCGGTAGTTCCATAGTTCGGAGACTCTTCCACATATATTTAATATCTGCAATCATGCCGGTCGGTTTCAGCAATCTGGTAAAATCTTGCAAGCCGAAATTCTGATAATCTTTATGAGCCACTGCCCCAACAATACAATCATAGTCACTGACAAAATCCAGATTGTCCAGCAAATCGATCTTTAAGAGAGATTTTGCTTCTTTGGGATCTGCCATGATATCATGCACATCAATTTGGTAGCCTCTTATTTTTAATTCATTAATGACGTCGGTTACCTTTGTATTCCTGAGATCTGGAATATCTTCTTTAAAGGTTAATCCGAGCACCAAGATGCGGCCTTTTATATTTGGTTCACTTGGGATTTTCTCTTTTATTAAGGCATCAGTTCTTAATTTATCAGTTTTTTGAGCTAAATTCTCTGCGTTTTTCGCTATCACTTTCAGTTTTCCATCGATCATGCTCGCTATAAACAAACCCATATTTTCGTTTGTTCTGCGTCCAGACAGAATGACTTCAGGCTCATGATCAAGAGTGCGTGCACAATGGGCAAGATAATAAGGATCAACTCCAATGCAATGTCCTCCGACCAAGCCAGGATAAAATTTCAGAAAATTCCATTTTGTCTGAGCAGCCTCAAGTACATCATAGATAGAAAGATTTAGTTTTCCCACAATAGTTGTGATTTCATTGACGAATGCAATATTGATGTCTCTTTGTGCATTTTCTATCACCTTGGCTGCTTCAGCAGTTTTAATATTTGCTGCTACAAAAATGTTACCATTATTGATGCTGCCATAAATTCTTTTCAGTAAATCAGCAACAACAGGAGTTTGTCCTGAAACAACTTTGGTAATTCGCTCAACCGTATGGTGCTTGTCGCCTGGATTGACGCGCTCAGGTGAGTAGCCAAGGAAAAAATCACGACCAGATTTTAAGCCAGAAGCTTTTTCAAGGATAGGGCTGCAGAAATCTTCGGTTACACCAGGATAAACTGTACTTTCATAGACGACGATTGGACCATTTAATGATTCATTTTGGCCTGGCATTTTACGAAGCGCCTTTCCTACTGTATGAGAAGCTTTTTCAAGTGGCGTGAGATTCTGGGAGATTATCGTGAGTGACTGGGGTAGGAACAGTGACGATGTAGATATCTTGGCCAATAATGTCTTCAAAATTTGCGCTGAGTTTAATTTTGGAGTTTAAGATTTTATCTTCTTCTATTTCACGGGTGCAATCAAAACCATTTTGCAACTGCGAAATGCGTTCCTCATTGATATCAAAGCCAGTAATAGGAAAGTGTCGGGCTAAGGAAACAGCTAACGGGAGACCAACATACCCAAGCCCTATTACTGTAATTTTAGGAAGACTGAGTTCCTGTCCCTCGCTAACTTTTGAATCCTTTTTCGTCAGAATATTAGACACCATAATAGCTCCGATACCAATTCACAAATTGCTTTAACCCTTCTTGAATGTTTGTTTTTGGAATAAAACCGAAATCACGAGTGGTATCAGAAATATCAGCGATAGTTTCCTTTACATCACCGGGCTGCATATCTTCAAATTTTATTCGTGCTTTTTTCCCAAGTTCACTTTCAATAACATGAATGAAATCCATCAAATTTTCAGAACGATTGTTCCCTATGTTATAGACTCTCGACAATTTGCCAGGGCAATTTTTGTCAATGTCACTCTGTTTTGCTGGATTATCCAAACATCCGATAGTTCCCTTAACGATATCGTCAATATATGTAAAATTTCTTTTCATATCGCCATGATTGAAAACGGATATTTCTTGATCATTTATAATTGCTTTGGTAAAGATGAAAGCAGACATATCAGGACGCCCCCAAGGGCCATACACAGTAAAATACCGTAATCCTGTTGCGGGGATACCATATAAATGACTATAAGTACTTGTCATTAATTCACCTGCTCTTTTGGTGGCAGCGTAAAGTGATATTGGATTATCTACAGGGTCCTGCACAGAAAAGGGCAGTTTTTGATTGGAACCATAGACAGAGGAACTGCTGGCATAAACCAGATGTTTGAAGTTGGAGAGTCGACGGCAGGCCTCTAAGATTATCAAATGTCCAACGATGTTAGCATCGGCATAGACATATGGGTTGGTGAGTGAATAGCGAACGCCCGCTTGAGCAGCAAGATGAACAATCTTATCAATGTCTGGATGATCTGTGATTAATTTTGCAATGTCGTCTTTCTCAGAAATATCATAGGGATAGAATTTAAAATTTTTCTGTTCGGTAAGTCTGGCAACTCGACTTTTTTTAAGTTGAACATCATAATAATCATTTAAATTATCGATGCCGATAACGGTTTCACCACGTTTCAATAAATGATCTGACACATGGGAACCAATAAACCCGGCTGCACCGGTTACAAGGATAGTCATTGTATATGCCTTTTCACTCTTCAGGATTAAATCCTGGGAATCATATCGAAATTCAGTTTTTAAGTCTATTAAATATCAGTCATATTACCTTATTTATTATCAATATTAAATAATACTCTGCAAATTGGATTACCTGACATACTTGTTAGCTAGTTCACTCTGTCGATGAAAGCAAAAAAAAAAATTATTTTCTAAAGGGAAGACTTCATCTTCATTATGATAAAATAATAAATTAAAAGCCGCTCATGTAACTGAAATAGAGCTGAACATAACCAAATAGCATCACAGTATCCAAATTGCATAAGGAATGAAAAATGGCGCATCTTTCAGAAATGAGTACAAATATGAAGATTTTTACGCGTGCCAAAGCACAATTTGAAGAATCTATTGCAGTTAAAAAAGTCATTTTTCAAAATGACATGTATTTCGATACTCTTGCTAAAATGGCTTCGCAAATTGCGAGCAGCATTGAGAAAGGTGGTAAACTATTGCTTTGTGGCAATGGCGGCTCAGCATCAGATTCACAACATCTTGCTTGTGAACTTTTAATTCGTTTGCGCTCCGATCTCAATCGTGAAGGGCTTCCCGCTCTTTCTCTTGCGACTGATACGTCAACCATCACAGCTTGTGCTAATGATTATGAATTTGGCTATTTATACGAGAGGATGGTAAATGCTTTGGGACAGAGAGGTGATGTACTGTTAGGGTTGACCACCTCCGGGCGTTCCGAAAATGTGATACGCGCACTAAAAGCGGCACAATCAAAAAATATGGTGACGCTAGGATTTTTGGGAAATGAGGGAGGGGATGCCAAAAATTATTGTGATCTTTCTTTTATTGTTCCTGCCAAAGACAGCGGACGAGTACAGGAAGTACATATCACTGCGGGACATATTTTGATGGATTTGATTGAACAAATATTATTATCCACCGGGTATATAAGAAGTCTCTAAATTACAACGCTTATTTGCTTATTAGTTACAATGCTCCGTTAATAGCCCCCTATTCTATGTAGTGCATATACATCAGATTAATAGGTTAACTTATTTTTCATATTATCTCTCATTCTATCTATCCTATCTCTTAAGATGTAAAATGCAGTTTTTCATTATTATTAATAATGATTTTCCGGAAATCCATTATTAGCATTGTCAATTATCCGGATTTTTAGTATTAAAGTAAATGTATTCTCAACGAAATTAGTTAATTTACTTAAACAGGTAGGTTGTATGTACATCAAAAGATATCTTGATTTAATAACCAAGAAATATCGTTGTACGATTTTTAGGATTGTAAAGACGTAATTCTAGACTTGGAAACACTGTTTGGTTGCCTAATCTCAACTGAGGATCACTCTCTCTCTGACCTGTAATACTTCTTTGCCAACAGCCAAACCATCCATCTTTCATGGTTACGTTGAGAACAAGCTCTTTTTCATTTGTTGAAGATAGAGCGAGCTCCAATGCATTTCGATTTAGTTGCCAATAACTTTGATTTCCATAAGGTCCCGTGATTTCCATGGGGATATTATACCCAGCGATAACGAGATTTGCGTGAACAAGACCATTTAAAGCGCGAACGAATAAATGTGGTTCGAGATTTTTGTGCTCAGCTAAAGTATTTTTCAAACTGGTTATAGACTTTTCAGATAATTTGAGTTTAATTGCAATGGTTTGTTCATCTTTTATAGGAATTGTATGATCTGTATTCAAAAAATTAACATTTTTTGGAGGAAGAACAAATCCTATTGTAGTAACAACCGCAGCTGTTGACAGCCATAAAGCAATGAACTTTAAAAATGACAAATTCTGAATATTATAGAGAAAATATTTTTTTAAACAAGCAAAAGAATTTTTATAAGTTCTTCTTAAAAAGAACATTCCATAAAGTGCACTGTACAAAAAGAACAATATAAAACTATTCAATAAAAATCCGAATACATATTTTTTTGAAAAAGAACTAAATAAATCAAAAGACTTTTCAGAAATTGCACCGGCTTCTAACAAATTTGCCTCACCCCCATAAAATCTCCATAAAGGTGAGGTATCCGAAAGATTTAGAATTTGAATATTTGCAGTAGGATCGAAGGCTAAAAACCAACCATTCACAAAAGAAAAGGCCGGAAAAAAATTGCCAAAATAATGGGCAAAAGACCAGGCTGCCTGACTGAAAATTAAACTTGTTATCAATATGATTTTTAATATATTTGTAGAGGGTTTTTGAAGATTTTTCGGAACCAAAAAAACTGCAATTGAAGATAATAAAATAAAACTAGAGGAATAAATTGCATAACCGCGCGCACCAAAACTTTGACTTAGATATATAATTCCAATATAAGGAAGCAATAAAAAAGTAAGGAAAAAACATAAGCGATTAACATTCTTCCAATTTATTATAAAAACAGCAATCAAACCCAAAATGGTGAGCGGTGGGAATAAGACAAAAAGACAATCGAAAGCTGGCCGCAAAATGGCTTTTATAAATTCTGTAGGAGTCTTTAAAAGCGCAAACCAACTTTCCATGCCACTCTTTTCGGCTGCTCCCAAATCGGCGTTTAGAAGATTGAGCGGTCCGATATTAAAAAACGATGTATATCCAAAGTTCAAAATGAAATGCCATAGTGGTCTTGAAATAATTCCAATACCCGCAATCATCAAAACTGTTCGCCAAGAATTGTAACGGATCGCAGTCAAAGTATATCCAATCGTGAGTAAAAAGCCACCGGGATATGATATTGATCCTAGAATAAGTACCGAGGCAATTGCTAAATGAACTTGTGCAGGTTGGCGGCTACACCAAACTTTGGTATGATAAATAAATATGACTGCTAGCTCATACACAGCAAACCCTAGCATATGCGCACTCATATCATTTAAATGAATAATCGCACCACTTCCAATCCCCGCTAAAATGCCAGACACGAGGGATTGAAAACGGGAATTTGATAATGTAAAAGTAAAAAAAGCCGTAGAAACTACAATCATTCCATAAGATAAATACACAATCCATTGAGCAGCAGACTTTAAATCTGTAAAAAATGAAGCAATATTAACAAAGAAGGGGTAAAGAGGACGCAAAAAATATACATCGAACTGAGTTGCCATCCCAGAAAAATTAGCGGCTTGGATAAGGGGAGAAATATTTTCTTTATGTATAATTGAACCATCGGTGAGGTAACTGTAACCGAGAATGCTATTCGGAGAAAAAGGAGAAAAAGGATAAAAAGGAGCTGCTGATAGAATCCATGGGTTTACTTCGGAGAACCAAAAATTGTTCAATATCGAAATAAAAATCCCTACTGTGATTACACCCACAATCCAAATCATCATTGCTTTGTTTCTTAGGAAGAAATCAGAGAGAGACTTGCTATTCAGTATTTCTAAAAAGGAAAAAGTATTATAGAAGGTCGTGAACTTAAACGAATTATTTGACATTTACCAAACTGCATTGCCTAATGTGGATTGGCGGAGAGGGAGGGATTCGAACCCTCGGTACGGGTTAACGTACACACGCTTTCCAGGCGTGCTCCTTCAGCCGCTCGGACACCTCTCCAGGAATTGTTTATAGGACCTTAAGGCCTTAGGGTAGTCTAACGATCTGGCATTCATTATGCAAATAGAAATAAATTTCCCTTTTATAAAGAAAGTATATATAATATGTATATATAAAGAGGTAATATTTCCTGGAGGGTTTTAAAATGGATACAGCAAAATTATTTATGAATGGAGGGAGTCAAGCAGTTCGACTTCCGAAAGAATATAACTTTCAAGACATGTCGGAAGTGTATATACATAAATGTGGAAATAAAATTATTTTAGAACCGACTAACTATTCCTGGGATGATTTGCAGAAAGGGATAGATATGTTACCAGATGATTTTGAATTTAAACGTAGATCTCCTGATTATTCCAAAAAGGAGGATTTGTTTTGATCAAATATATGCTGGACACCGATATTCTGAGCTATTTGATGAAAAAAAATCACCCAAGTCATAAAATATTAATGACAAAATTAAAGCAACAAGATAGAGGGACTATTGCTTTATCTGTAATCACCGTTTCGGAAATTTCTGAAGGAATTGAAAATTTAATAGATCCAGATCGTAAGTCTTTACTACTCGGTGCATTAAATTATATTATATCTTCATTGAAGGTAATAGAATTTAATGATGAAGCAGCATGGTTATATGGAAAAATAAGAAACAAACTGTGTAAACTGGGGCAAGATATTGGAATAATGGATAGTTTAATTGCTGCACATGCTTTAAGTCAAAATTTAATTTTGGTAACAACCAATTCTAGGCATTTCGAACGTGTTTCCGATCTTAAAATAGAACGATGGATTTGAATCTGTATTAAAAGGTCATAAGTTCTGTGAATCAAACTATTATCATTTTTATAGGCAGCCTTGAGGTGGGGGGCACGGAGAAGCACCTGGCGTCTATCATTCCACCTCTCATTGATCGGGGATGGAACATTCAGATCATCACCTACATTAAGAAAGGGATAATAGGATCTGAACTAGAAGGAAAACAAATTCCGGTTGAAAATCTCGTAACCTATAGAATTGATAGTATTATTCATAAACTACCCAAGTTTCTAAAGCGGATACTTCGTTTTACAGCTGCAACATTTGCCTTGTCAAGAAAAATACGAACATTGCAAGAAGAGAAGGGCAATGGAATTATTTTACATTGTTTTTTACCAGAGCCTTATCTTATCGGGACGATTGCTGTGTTTCTTTCGAAATTTTCTGGGTTTTTCATCATGAGTCGCCGCTCTCTGAACTGCTACCATAAAAAGCATCCAGGAACAGCTTTTTTAGAGAGAAAATTCCATAAAAAAACTGCATTTATTCTTGGAAATAGTCAGGCAATTATTAATGAATTGAAGGGGGAAGGTGTTCCAGAGGAGAAATTAAAACTCATTTATAATGGAGTTGATCTCCTGAGATTTACTGCAATTGATCCAGTGAATGCGCGTCTAAATTTGCGTAAGTCATTGGGAATTCCAGAACAGAGTCTGGTCTTTATTATTGTTGCTAATCTTATTCCCTATAAAGGTCATACCGATCTTTTAGATGCATTGGCAGAGGTAAAAGAATCCTTAAAAAACTGGCATTTAATAGTTGTGGGCAGAGATGATGGAATTCTAAACACCTTAAGAGAAAAATCAGACAATCTAGGATTGTCCGAAAATATTATTTGGCTCGGTCCAAGACAGGACATAGTCGATTTGCTGTACACTGCAGATATCGCCATATCTGCTTCACATGAAGAAGGTTTTTCCAACGTTGTCTTAGAAGGCATGGCGGCAGGATTGCCAATGATCGTCACAGATGTCGGCGGAAATAAGGAAGCAGTAGAACACGAAGTAACAGGGTTAGTTGTACCTGCCAAAAATCCGGGCGTCTTGGGACAAGCTTTGTTAAACTTAGCCAGTGATCCTAATAAAAGAGAAAAATTGGGTAGAATGGCAAAAAAACGTGTGAGTGAGCTGTTTTCTTTGCAGGCATGTGTCGAAAGCTATGATAAACTATATCAATCTTTAACCAGATATTGATCTGAATATCGACGTTAAATATTAAATTAGTTTATTTACTTATTTTTTTTTAAAATTTTTGAGATTGAAAAATGTGTGGATTCACTGGATTTTGGGATTTTAAAGCAGAACACAGCAGAGAAGAACTTTTGCATTTAGCAGAAACCATGGCGCTTGAAATCAAGGAGCGGGGTCCTGATTCTAGCGGTACCTGGTGCGATGAAAAAGTCGGCTTAAGTTTTGGTTATCGTCGTCTTGCCATCATTGATTTATCACCTGCAGGCGACCAGCCGATGGTTTCTCAATCAAAGAATCTTGTTTTTATCTATAATGGCGAAATTTTCAATGCGCCTGAGCTTCGGGATGAACTTAAAAAAGCAGGATATGAATTCCGCGGTCACTCTGATACCGAAGTCATTTTAGCAGGTTGCGAAGCTTGGGGTGTCGAAGCTACTTGTAAGCGTTTAATAGGCATGTTTGCTTTTGCATTATGGGATCGAAGAGTTGAGAAATTATTCTTAGTGCGAGATCGTCTGGGGATTAAGCCGTTGTATTGGGGATTTAACAACGGGATATTATTTTTTGGATCCCAGCCTAAAACTTTCTTTAAACATCCAAAATTTAAATCTGAAATTTGTCGTGAAGCATTGACATCCTATTTTCGCTATAATTATGTGCCAACTCCTCAATCTATCTTTAAAGGAATCCAGAAAAGCATTCCCGGAACTATCACTGTTATTGACAGAGCAGGCGCAAGCCAAGAAATTCGCTTTTGGGATTTACGAGAAATCATTTGCGAAAATAAAAAAATTGAGAACAAACTGAATTATAAAAATATTAATTCTGAAATAACCAAAGACATGACCAACGAGCTTGATACTTTGTTACGCGATGCCGTGAAACGTAGAATGGTGGCTGATGTACCCTTAGGCGCATTTCTCTCTGGCGGAATAGACAGCACAACCGTTGTTGCATTGATGCAGTCGCAAAGCAATCATCCAATAAAAACTTTTTCAATAGGATTTTTCGAAGAAGAATACAATGAAGCACAGCACGCTGCGGTTGTTGCCAAGCATTTGGGAACCGATCACCATGAACTCTATCTCACCTCAAAAGAGTGTCAAAACATCATTCCCGATATACCCAATTGGTACGATGAACCTTTCGCGGATTCTTCACAAATACCCACATATTTGGTATCACGTTTGGCGCGAGAAAAGGTCACAGTGAGTCTTTCAGGCGATGGCGGTGACGAATTATTTGCGGGTTATAACCGCTATTTGGTTGGCAAAGGCTTGTGGCGTTGGATCGAAAACATGCCAAGTTGGATGCGCAGCGCCGGATCTTATGGTATCAAAAGTTTGCGACCAGGCTATTGGGATCAATTGGCGCGAGTGATTCCAACGAAATTAAGGCCTAGACTTCTTGCGGATAAGGCTTATAAATTAGCTGAAATCTTATCACTGCCTTCGAATCAAGCCTTCTATCGCAGCATCATTTCATACTGGGAAAAACCAGAAGAGTTGGTATTGGGCGGGAATGAAAAGACACTGTATCCTTGGGATAAAAGGGATTTGCCAGGAGATTTACATTTTATTGAAAATATGCAATTTATGGATACACTCACCTATTTACCTGATGATATTTTGACAAAAGTGGACAGGGCAAGTATGGCAGTTAGCTTAGAGGCTCGGGTACCGCTTCTTGATCATCGTGTGGTAGAGTACGTCTGGGGTTTACCGCTAGATGTGAAAATTCGAGAAGGTAAAACCAAATGGTTACTCAGACAAGTTTTAGGACGTTATATTCCACTTAACATCATAGAACGTCCAAAGATGGGTTTTGGGGTACCGATAGAATCATTGGCTGCGAGGGCCGTTGAAAGAATGGGCAGCTAATTTGCTATGTCCAAAAAAACTAGAGGCAGGAGGTTTGAATCCCAAGCCTTTTGTAGAACGTTGGCAAGCACATATAGCAGAAAAGACAAATTGGCAATACTCACTGTGGGGTGTGCTGATGTATCAAGCGTGGAGAGAGCGATGGAATTTTTAATGAATAGATATATTGTCCTTGTATTGTGTGTTTTCAGTACCTCTGTCGGACATGTATTGTTTAAATCAGCAGCCAATGCTTCTAAAGGCTTGGAGTCTTTTTGGGGCTTAGCTTTCGAGCCCACTTTTGTTGGAGCTGTGTTCCTATATGCCATGACTACCGTTGCCTATTTATGGTGTTTACAAGATATCCCCTTAAGTAAGGCATATTTATTTATGTCGCTTGCCTATGTCTTTATTCCGCTTATGTCATGGTACTTTTTTGGTGAAGTGATAAATTGGCGATATATGATGAGTGCGGCTTTGATTGTAACCGGCATAGGCTTTGCAATGGCAAAGGCTTAACCCTTCTTGCACTGTACAGGAACGCCCATCTTTGGGCAATCTCGCGTTAAAAATTTAACAAAATTTGCTCATTTACTAGGTTGTAAACTCCGCTATTTTGTTAAATTTTTAACGCGACCTTGCCTCAAATCTGGACGTTCTTCACACACTATCCTTTTGCACGAAGACAGTACTCATCACATCCAGCGCCGAATAGGCCAAAACGCTGTTTTTGCGTGAATTCTTTTATAACTTCAAAATTTAGAGTTTTTGCGAAGGTTTTCAATTCAGGAACAGAGATCGATTCGTAGGGATAGCCGCCGATCCAATCGATGATGTCGTGATGCCAATCCATGCCGCGATTCTGCTTGTAAGAATGTATATAGGAAAGCGGGTTGGAACCTTTCAAAATCAATCTCGTCAAAAATAAGGATTTAAAAATAAATTGACTGAGTTTGGGAAACCAGGCAGGGCCGTTGTTATAGAGTCTTTTTTCCCATTTCCAGAAAGTGCACAGCAGTGTTTTTCGATACAGTGCTAAAGCAAGTAAACCATTGGGTTTTACAAACTTTGCAGCGCAACGTATCGCATTGTACATATCACCGGTATGGTGTAATACGCCCCAGGAATATACTACGTCGAAGGTTCCAAGAGAATCGGGGTTGGCGTCGAAGATACTGAGTTCTTGGACGGACCATTCTTGGTTTGGAGCATGATTTTGCAGGACTTGCTGGGTGGTTCTAACCGATGAGGGATCAATATCAAGTGCTACCACTTTAGTAAAACCTAAGCGTAATGCGGCCAGAGAATGAAGTCCAGAACCGCAGCCGATATCCAAAAAAGTTTTACCTTGATAGCATTGGAGTGGAATTAATTTGCTGAGCGCAGCGATTGCTTCATGGATTCTTTCTTCATTGATATGCTTTGAATATGATTCCCAATTGCTACCAAAAGAAAAACGTTTGTCTATCACTTTTGTATTTAAATCATGCATTGAATTACTTATTCATTATTTGCTTTAATAAATCGGCAGTTAAGCCAAAACAAAAGGATAGCAATGCAGCAAGTAGACCACCAATACCAAGGATGTAGCCAATTTGAAGCCCCAAAAATGCTAGATACTAAATCCGATGATTGAGAAGAAAATACACAGGGCTGCAAACGAGAGAAAAATTTTGATGGGATTATAATAATTAATGGCTTGTAAAATGTATTGTAAAGTTCGCAGAGAATCTCTAAATAAGCGCACTTTTGACTTGCCTTCGCGTTTATCATATGGAATCGGAATATACTTCACAAACTTGCCGGTCATCATGTAGGCTAATGTCATGGAAGTGGTAAAACTGAAAGTATCGCACAAATGATTGAGATAGGCAATAATAGTAGTTTTGGAGAATACTCGCAGTCCCGAATTGACGTCTGGCACTTTGCGACCAGCTGTGAACTCCACCAAAAATTTTAGAATTTTTCGAAGTGGAGATTTGAGATTGGATTCTCGATAATGTTCACCAGTTCGTGCACCGACTACCATATCAAAGCCTTTATGATACTCTTCTAAGAGTTTAGGTACTTCGGTGAAAGGATAAGTGAGATTCTGCATCCGTAATGACTATGGTATCGAAACGCGCAAGTCGAATACCATCTTTCAATGAACGGCCATAGCCAATTTGATGCGGATGGTTGATAACGGTAACATCAAGATTTTCAATTATTTTTCCGGTGGAATCGGTTGAGCCATCATTAACAATGATGATTTCATAATTTTTAAAATCTGTAACATTGTGACTGGCAATAACTCTGCGAATTTCGGCGACGGTTTCTGTTATTGCATTTTCTTCATTGAATGCTGGTATTACAATACTGATCATATTTCAAGTCTCTCTTATATTCAAAATTTGAAAATCGTTAAAAAAACCAAAGTATTCACATTTTATCAGGAATTCAACCACAATCCAAGGCATGTTAAGCCAAACAACTTCAAACCATAATCCATTCGGCCTGACAAATGCTGCTGCCAAAGTTCCTCAATCGCTGATTTTTGAAACCATTCCTGCAAACCTCTTGTGAACTATGTGCTCCATCGAGTGTTATTTCTCTTGAGCCAAGGCCTGCAACTTTCCAGTTAACCAAGGGGAAATCGGCGCATTGAAACCTTGCTTGCGCTTATAAAGAACACTCTGCGGTAACTCGGATTTTTGGCTTTGCTTCAAAATATATTTTTTGTTAAAACCTTTCATCTTCCAATTGGCAGGAAGTGCTGCTGCGAATTCCACCAAGCGATGGTCTAAAAAGGGCGCACGAGACTCTAGCGAATGTGCCATGGTGGCACGATCGACTTTGACTAAGATATCATCAGGCAGCCAGGTTTTAATATCAACATAACTTGCTTGATCCAGTGGATGACAATCTTTTACCACATCGAAATGACGCTTGAATTCAAAGAAAGGATCGTGTTTCAAGACCAGTTCGCGGCATTCTGGTTTTAACAGGTTTACTTTTTCGGATTCCGTGAAAACTGTTCTCCAAAAATAATGGGCTCTTTGATAATCAAAAAGGCAGCCTTGAAAAAATTTCTTTAATTTATAATCAAGGCTTACTTTGTTATGGGAAACGGGCAGTGCTTTTTCGATGAGCCAACCGAGCGCTCGGACCGTGTTCCCAGGCAGCAAATTCATAATAGAGCGATATTTATTGGCTGCATAAGTTTCATAGCCTGCAAATAATTCATCTCCCCCATCGCCTGAAAGGCAGACTGTAACAGTTTCTCTTGAAAATTGAGCTAAAAAATAGGTGGGGATCATGGAGCTGTCTGCAAAGGGTTCATCATAGGATTTGACAATTTGCGGCAGAGTATTTGCCATATCCACATCCACAATCTTGGTATGATGTGATACGCCTAGATGATCCGCTACAAAACTGCTGTCCGCCAATTCATTATAAGATTTTTCATGAAATCCGATGCTGAAGGTTTTTGTCAATTTCGAGGTTTGATGCTTTGTCATTGCAGCAACGATACTGGAAGAATCAATGCCGCCGCTTAAAAAAGCCCCTAGGGGGACGTCGCTGATGGTTTGATGCGACACGGAATCCTGTAAAATGTTTTGTAATTGTAGGGCGGTTTGGGAATGTTGGTGAAATTGGTGATTTTGATGATTGTGTCGATTTTGAAAGTTTTGCTGCGGTTGATTTGCTTTTTGAAGAAAAACTGAGCTTAAATCCCAATACTGCTTAACGATAGGTGGCTTCCCTTTCTCTAACAGCAAATAATGTGCAGGGGGAAGTTTCTCCACCCCTTCTAAAATACAGGTATTCGTTAAAATATAATTCAGAGATAGGAATTGATTGATGGCATCAGGATTAATTTTTGAAGAAATTGCAGGGTGCAGCCGCAGCGCACTCAACTCGGAAGCAAAGACCAAATTGACATTGGGATATTCATGTATTGCTGCATAATATAGGGGCTTTTCTCCCATGCGGTCTCGTGCCAGAAATAGTTTTTCATCAACATTGTCCCAAAGTGCAAAGGCAAACATGCCGACCATTCTATCTAAAACAAGAAATTCCCCAACATTTCCAAGCTTCCAATATCACTTCGGTATCGCTCTGGGTGATAAATCGATGGCCTTTTTGTTCGAGTTCGCGCCTCAATTCACGATAATTGTAAATTTCACCGTTATAAACTATCCAATAGCGCGAGGTATTGTCGCACATGGGTTGATTTGAACCAGGTTGCGTGTCTATGATGGATAAACGGCGATGGCCGAGCACGATTGAACCGAGTGAAAGAACTTGGCCAGCATCGGGTCCGCGATGCAATAATTTTTGAGTCATGAATGACACAATTTCTTTTGATTTTTCAGAGTTAAATTCTTGCCAGATCAGACTGCCTGCAATGCCGCACATGATATCAGATCTCCTCGGTAACCTTGGTAATCTTGGTGTCGGTTGCTTTTGGTTTAAAAGCATAAATTGCTAAAATAAGCAAAATAGCCACTTGCACAGTTTCAGAATAAGTGGTGTAACGAATCAAAAGGGGTTCTACTAAGGTAATCAAAATGTAATTACCGCAACTTAATAAGTAGCTTATTAACCATAGTAATGAAAGGCGCTTTGAAATTTCAATATACCCAGGTATACCAAATGTTTTTGGCAGAAAATGTTGTGCTAAAGCTAAAATGGTTAGAGAAGCGCAGAATATAGTTAGATAAAACCCACCTGAATTGAAGATGACATTCATAATCATCAACAGCAGATACTCACCAAGATGCTTGAAAATCAGAGGAAAAGCCATGTGGAGAGTGAGAGCATCGGATTGGTAGGGATCTAAGCCAGCATTATAAAGGATGGGCGCTAGAGTTTGCCAACATATATTGTTGTAATTTTCTAGAAAATGATACAGGGTGATAGAATTGAAGCGGCTGTCATCTTCCCGTTGCCAATTGAATTTGTTTTCCTGCATCTTGGCATAGCTTAATTGAAAAATTTTCTTTTCAAGGGGATCATCAAATAATTTTTCATCAGATGCTTCAGCCAAAAACATAGGGGCAATAATTAATTGGATTCCAGTAAAAGGAACCATGCTGAATCTTTTGAATTCAATATAGTGAAGGGTTCTTTCTAATAAGTTCGTGGCCACAATACTAATCAGAAAGCATATGATTAATAGGGTAATTTTGGATTTGCGCTTATTTGGAGCTGGCTTGGGGGTGTTTACATAAGAATCAGAGCTATTCACCCAGGAACCTGAATACAGCCAAAGATAGCCAATCACAATCGCATAGGCTGGAAATAGAAATAAAAATTGCTTGCGAGTCAGTACCAATAAAACAGTCCAGACCAAAAATTTTAACAGTTCTTTTAAGTTTTGTTCTGGATTTTTGCCAAGCATACCTTCAAAAAGGCAAGATACAGCCCATAAAAAGAAGGGGTAGCAAATACCTTCCGTTAAAATATAATTTCCAAATTTAGAAGGTCCATACGGCAAGAGGAAAGTCAGTGTCATTAGAAATAAGGTTAAGTTATCTATCTCAAATAATTTTCGAAGCGTAGTGGTAATTTTTACAACGCTAATTAATCCGAATAGTATTTGCAAAATGTATAGAATATAAAAATTTTCTCGACCAAATAAAATACTATTGGCTTTTAAGATTAGGGGATAGACAGCAGATCGCAGCGGGCTGTAATTGAGGTAAGTTCCGGTATCTGGGGCCGGAATTGGGCCGCGGGCCGCAAGATATATAAAAACTACAAGATAAAGGGCAATAAAACTGAAACCCCATGCATTACAAAATTGCTGCAGACAAGATTGTAGACAAGTCCTTTTTTTTGCATCATTTAGGACATCATTATGTAATGAATTGTTAGAGTGATTTTTACAGAACATTTAAAAGCATTTACATGTATTAGTACAATTGATTGAGATAAAGATTCAATACTATAATGTGCTAGCTTATTTGACAAGGTTTAACTTTGTTAAATGACTTATTTTTGGTTTAAGTAGGATTATTTATAATTGGCTAGGACGCCACCGCATATGACAGCTTATGTAAGATGAGATATTTAATAACAGGTGCCAGAGGCTTTATCGGCAAACAGCTCTGTCGCCGCCTAAAAGAACGAAAACAGTGGATACGCGCGCTACTCCGCGATGTTGTGGTTGATACCAGTTTTGTTTTTAACAATTTTACTGATTTTGATGAAATAGCTGTTTTTGATTTTAACAACATTCAAGATGCGAAGCTTCCTGCCAATCTTATGCAAGGAATTGATACCGTCATTCATTTGGCTGGTATTGCACATGCTACTGCAGCAAAAGATCAATATTCGAAAATCAACATAGAAGCGACTCGACAAGTACTTGCACTGGCACAGCAATCGAATGTTCAGACTTTTATTTATTTCAGCAGTATTAAAGCAGCGTATGAGGATTCACGGGCTGATGATTATGGGAGATCAAAGCGCGCAGCAGAAGATTTGGTATTAGAGTTTGGTAGAAAATTTAATCGTAATGTCGCAATATTGCGGCCCGCATTAGTTTATGGTCCAGGTATTAAAGGAAATTTAGCAAACATGATCCAAGCGATCAAAACAGGTTGGTTTCCTCCCATTCCAGAGACTGGTAATAAGAGATCGATGATAAGTGTCGATGATGTTGTTGATGCATGCATTTTAGTGGCGGAAAATCTATCAAATCAAAATTTTTCTAACGATAATCTCACTGATCACAAAATATCAAATGGTAAAATTTATACCTTAACGGATGGAATTCCATATTCTACTCGCACTGTCTATGATGCAATGAGAGAAACTTTGAACCTTAAACCAGTGAAATGGTCAGTTCCTGCATGGATCTTAAAATCCTTGCTATCTTGTTTTTCACCGTCCCTTTATGAACGATTACTGGGTTCAGCATATTTTAGTAATGAGGAAATTTGCCGGGATTTGGATTGGAAGCCAAAAGATAACTTATCTAGAGTGTTACCCTCAATGATTGAAAATTCAAGAGAAAGGAGAGTTTGATGAAAGCGCATAATAATATCCGATCTTTAGGACGCAAGATCAGTTTTGTAATTATTGTCTTTGCGTGTTCCCTACTGACTTATTTTTTAAAAGACTATTCAGAAAGAAATCAAAAGAATGAAGTTGTCATACAAAATCCTGGCAATCTTGATTTTAAAGTTGTTACTTTAAAATCTTCTACCTCACCCAAGAAACTCGGTTCTGTTATCATGGATTTGGAAGGATCAGAAATGAGCTTTGAAGAAGTACAATTGCTGCAGCACCCAAACATTGCGGGTATCCTTTTGTCTAAAAAGAATATTAGAATAAGGATCAAATTAAGACGCTTATCAGAAATATTCGTTCCTTGCGGAAAAATGTTTTGATCCTGGCAGATGAGGAAACTGCTGCGAGAGCATTGGAAGCAGGAGCGGTGGGCGATCTGATAATATTGACAAAAAAATCTAGGAATGAGCTAAAAGGTATGTTGGATCAACTTTCTGGTAACTCTAGTAATCTTCCAAGTCATTCCCAATAATCGTATAAGCTATTAATTTAACTACCAGTGAAAATTGCATGGCACGAGTAGCTTATTATTAAGTGATCTTACCCAATTTTTACAATTTTAATCGGCTGCTGCCGCGTAACCAGCGGTTATGAAATGCTGAGAAAATGCTCGGAATCTGATACACTATCATTTCGATGGCGGTCCCATCGGTCCCCTCGCGACGAAATGCTACAAACTCCGCCAGGCCCGGAAGGGAGCAACGGTAGTAGTGACTTCGGGTGCCGAGGTGCGGCTGTTGGGATTGCCTCCTTAATTATCTCCTTAATTATGTGGTTCCACCATCATGAGTGGTTTCACAGTGGTTCCACGACAGAGCTGTACGGTTGCGTGATAATGCCTAAAGAAATAATTCAAATCGCTCTCGCTAGACGTTATAGACCCAAAACTTTTCAAGCGGTGGTTGGGCAGGAAGGCACATTACGCGCTTTGAGTAATGCACTAGAAACAAAACGCTTGCATCACGCTTATTTATTTACGGGTACACGCGGCGTTGGAAAAACGAGCTTAGCGCGAATTTTAGCCAAGTGTCTGAACTGTGAACACGGTATTTCAGCCAATCCCTGCGGTAAATGCAGTGCCTGCCTCTCAATAGATGAAGGGCGCTTTGTGGATCTCATAGAAGTGGATGCTGCCTCTCGCACCAAAGTCGAAGATACCCGCGAGCTCTTAGAAAACGTACAATATTTGCCAACTTCTGGCCGTTTTAAAATTTATTTGATCGACGAAGTTCATATGCTTTCAACGCACAGTTTCAATGCTCTATTGAAAACCTTGGAAGAGCCGCCAGCACATGTGAAGTTCTTATTAGCAACCACAGATCCCCAGAAATTGCCGCTGACCATTTTATCGCGTTGCCTGCAGTTTCATTTGCATCGATTGCAGCCAAAGCAAATTGCCTCGCATTTACAATTTGTTTTGGGGGAGGAAGCTGTTTCAAAATTCGAAATGGAGGCTTTGCATATCATAGCTGGGTCGAGTGAGGGTAGTATTCGAGATGCTCTGAGTCTGCTCGATCAAGCAATAGCCTTCGGACAGGGAGAAATCCTCGCTGAAAAAGTACGCGCTATGTTGGGCTATTCACCCAAGGGCCATTTGCTGGCACTCTTTAGAGCGCTTATCGCAAACAATGCCAGTAAAGTCATGCAGGAGATTTCATATTTGTATGATTGCGTTTCTGATTTTGGCATGGTGCTCTCCGAACTCTTAAGTCTTATCCACCAGATTGCAATTGCACAAAAAGTGCCTGAATACGCTTCAGAATCCTATGAAGGCATTGTTGAACCAGAGGTTATTTTGGAGTTTGCAAAGGCGCTCAAATCAGAAGATCTACAGCTCTACTATCAAATTGGTTTGTTAGGGCAGCGCGATCTTCCTTTTGCTCCCAATTCTAAGATGGGATTTGAGATGGTTTTATTGCGAATGCTTGCTTTTCAACCTGTTGCAGTTGCAGCGGCAGCTGTAGCTGCAGAGTCAGTAGCTTCGTCAGTAGTCATGAAGGACCAAGCAAAAGCGAGCGCGAATAAAGCGAGCACGAATGAAGAAGCTAAAGTAGTTATAAATGAACCAGCAAAAGCAGCCAGCCATGAACCTACCAATGATATAAATGTCAATGTAAATACACAAAAGATTGAAACAGAATGGCTGAATCTTATTCCGCGTTTAAATTTAAATGGTCTTGCCAAAGAATTTGCACAACATTGTACCGTAAAAATTTGGTCTCCTAATCTGATTCATCTCATTTTAGATGAATCCAAGCGTCCTATATACAATAAGCGCTATGAAGAAAGATTATCTGAAGCAATAAAGCAGCATTTTAATGTTGATGTTCGCTTACAAATTACCATTGGTACCGGTGTTGGCATCACAGCTGCGGAACACAATAAGCAATTGCAAGAAAAAGCCTATCAGAATGCCAGAAAAACAATAGAGTCTGATCCAAAAGTACAAAATTTAATGCAGATGTTTGATGCGGTGCTTGAAGAGGTGTCGGTTAAAGACAAATGAAGTATCGGTTAAAGTGAAGTATGGGTTAAAGGCAAGTAAAGAAATATCATTAAAGCTGAATTTATATTAATTAGCTAATTAACTTACATACAATAAAGCTGAAGATACTGTAAATTAATTCAGTTTTATTTCTTAATTATCTGTATAGGAATAGGATTATAAGATTTATTCTAGTTGCTACCTTAACTCGAATCAGGTATAAATAGTACCATATAGGAATATTAGGAATATAATGAAATCAAACCGAATTTTCTGACCAAATTTTAATGAGTTTTGAAGCAATCCAGGAGAATTTGTGTTGAGTGAGTAGTAATGGAATACTGAGAAATGATAATAAGGAAATTTGATGAAATATTACGAAAAATTATGAATATTGAATGATTTTAATGTTTGAATAATCTAAGAAGTTCCAAGATTAGGGTGTGTAAATGATAATTAATAGCGTTGAAGATTTTAAAGAAGCAATACCACGATTTAAAACAATACTTGCAATGCTGATGCATATCAGCGAGCATCTTCGGCCAAAAGCGTACCTGAGATCCACAGTTGAAGCATGGGCACTCGAAAAGGAATATCTCAAAAAAGACGATAAGGAGGAAGCAGAGGAGCGTTTTAGTCATTTTAAGGATGGTATCGAAGGTGAGATCGATATGACTACTCTGTATGCCTGGCTATTGTCTGATGCAATTATGCATTCCTATACCCAGAGCAAGCAATATGCTGATGCCTCTCTGCGCATGGAGAAGCATTATGAAGTGTATAAACAAGTATTAGAGCTCGCAATCAAATGGGAGAAAGGGAAATTTAACTTTGAAGATATCAAAAATGATTTCTTAACATTTCTGAGATTGAATTATCATGATGTCATGCAAAACTTTGAACGACTGATCTTTCCCAAATTCAAAGATGCCCACTCCATTTACTCATCCATTCAAAACCAATCCAAAGCATACAATTTTATGAAAGGTTTCATGCTGCCTGATCTTGAAAATAGCGGGGGTCCCGTGCAGGAATTGTTGCAGGCTCCCTTGGAACAACTTTCTCTGGATAAACAATTTGCCATGATCCGTGAAGCTGCTTTGATTCTTGAAGAGCTCGGCAATAGATACAGTGAAGACGAGACAGAAAAATTACCTGAATATTGGCAGATCCAAAACGAAATTATAGATCTTGGTTTGCGCTGGACAGAAAAGTTTCATCCTGCCTTCATTCGTCCACTCGGAGCGCAATCTACTTTTGCTGCTATGCTAAAAAAAATCAATCGTGCTGATTTGATTGCTACCTTCCTCACCGAAAGAATTGCTGAGCATCAATTGGCTGAGCTCTCAGTGGGAGATCAGGACAAAGCAGAGCAGCAAGAGAAACTTAATCACAATCTTAAAGAAATTGTAAGAGATATTAAGGAAAGAATCGAGAAGCTTGAAAAGAAAAAGTTAGAAAAGGATAAGTTAGAAAAAGACAAGTTAGAAAAGGATAAGTTGGCAAGAGAAAAGTTGGAAAAGGCCAAACAAACCAAACAGGAAACAGAGGGAATTCAAAAGCTAGGAAGAGAGAGAGCGGAAACACCAGATCTCGAAAGACCGTCCAAGAGTGAAAGCGGAGATATGATCGAAATCTTAAGCGTATGCATGGATGTTTTATTAAAAGTAAAACAGGAATATGGCTATGAGTTCACAGACTTTGAACCGCTTCGGTGGATGCATGGCGTCAATAATATTGTCAGAATCTATGATCACTATAAGCCGAAGATTGGCACTCGGTCTCGCGCTTCTAAGCCTAGAATTTTATGGATGGGTGACAGCGTATCAGCGGGTGTGGGCGTGCTGGATGCAGAAAAGAAAAAGCGTTGGATTCAAACTGTCATTGAAAGGCTTAAAGAATATTGTGAAATCGTCAATTGCTCCATTCCAGGCCATACAACGTTTGATGGGGCCTCTTTTATTGCAGAAAATATCGAATATTATAAGCCTGATTATGTTGTCTATACAGGAGGTGGCAATAATATTTTTCCAAAAGAATTCAATCAAGAAATCATAGACGATATGGAAAAGGACATGATATCTTTTGTGAAAACCTGCTTTGCCAAGGGCATCAAGGCAGTCGTCTGGGGTCTTGGGGTCCCAGCAACCTTCCTCGATTATGAGAAGTGGCGTCCAGCACTTGCAGATTTGATGCAGAAAGTGAGGGAAGACGTTCTTTTCATCAATAGAAGGGAAAGTTTTCATGTTTTCCCACTTCCCGAAGATCTGCTTACCGAAGCACACATGCTCAAGGAACATATGCCATCTGAAAAATTACATCCCAATGCAGAGGGACAGCAGGAACTTGCAGAGCATTCTATCATGACACTCAAAAAGCTTTTAGTAGAAGAAAGACTGCTGGGTTCATTACCCACGAGTGCATTGCAAGCTCGTGCCCAACAAGACTTAGAAATTTCTGATTCACTTGCTGTATCGAGTGAACCGTTTCCACTGCAATCCAGGGAAGCCTTTGCTGCTTTTCTGGCGGCAGCTTCACCAGATTCATCCTCACTACAAAGCAGAGCGCGAACTCTCTCTGGCACCATGGAATCCGAATTCGCTGGTTCAGAATTTTCTGATTCAAGATCAGGATTAACTTCGAGATCTTCATCGGGATCTGGATTTTCGATAAGATCTGCATCTGGATCGGGCTTATCTGCCAGATCTTCCTCTGGTTTATCTGCAAAGTTTGTGTCTGGATCAGCTCCTTTGCCTGTATATGGGTTATCTGCGAGGTCTTTGTCAGGCTCACATTCTTCAAGAAATGCATCGCCATTCCGAACTCCTTTATCAGATACATTGTCCCCCCTGTCCGAAATAATGTCTCGGGGTTCTGACTCCACACCGAGATCTTTAGCAGGTTCTAATTCTGTTTCACCAGCAATTTCCGGCACAAATTCAGTTGCCCCCTCTCCAGAAAAATTGAGCGAATCTGCAAAAAAGTCTCCGCTGCCTGTCATAGAGCTTCCAGCCCCGGCTGGCGCGGTGTCGGAATCTGAAACTGCATCTCTTCTGAAACCATTGCCGTTGACAGTGACTCAATCGCAGCCAATGTCAGATGTTGGCCGCTCTCTGTTGCGCCCCCCGCTCTTGCGGCCCCCCGTTCGTAGTTCAAGCGGCGAATTTTTTAATAAGGTAAGGCCGGAATCAAGCAAAAAGATAGAAAAGACAGATAAGAAAGAAAAGAAAGAAATTATGGAATCAAGATTCAAATCAGACCAGCAATCGAGTCATCTACCAAAGCCAGAAATGCGTCTCCCATTAAACCTGCAAGCCAGGTCCGTGGGTGGTCAAATTGCATCTGATCTTGCGAGCAAAATTGCAGATCAGAGCAGGCCTGTGATATTCTCAGCTTTTGATTTGCAGAATCCATCGCCTATAAAAAAGGAACAGATTAGGAATATTAGGAATATTAGGAATATTGGGAAGGTAGATTTGGATAAACCCTTGCAGGAGAAATCAACACTATGAATCCATTTGATCTCTTATCACAAGCTAAGAAAGTTCCAGAAGCTTTGAAACGTGTCCAAACAGAATTGAGCGCACTTCGAGTCGAAGGCGATGCAGGTGCTGGCGCTGTAAAAGTTACTATGGATGGTCGTTATGGTGTGTTGAGTGTTAAAATTGATGACGCAATCTATAATGAAGGCAAAGTGGTGGTGGAAGAATTAGTCGCTGCGGCTATCAGAGACGCGGTCAGCAAGGTGGAACGAGCGTATCGCGATAAGGTAAAAGAAGTAATGACCAGTCTTGGCTTGCCTTCGAATCTCCCGATGCCATTCATGCCTTCTGAAGAGTAACGAGCCCTTAAGTATTAAGTATCATTGAAAAAGGTACATTCTTGTGAGTTTCAGTCCTCTTATCAATAATCTCATCTCAGCTTTTCGATGCCTGCCTGGCGTCGGACCAAAATCTGCTGCCCGCATGGTCTTTCATATTTTGGAGCGTGATCGAGACGGTGGCAAGCAATTATCGCAATCCTTGCTTGATGCAATACTCAAAGTGGGCCGATGTCAAATGTGTCGTACTTTGTGTGAATCAAACCTTTGTCAATTATGCGATAGCGCCCTTCGAGATCGTTCCAAACTTTGTGTAGTAGAAACCCCCGCAGATGTTTTGGCGGTGGAACAAACTGGTGGTTATCGGGGAGTTTATTTTGTCTTGATGGGCCATCTCTCTCCTTTGGATGGTATAGGTCCGGAAGATATTGGGATCGATTTGTTTCGATCTCGCCTAGCCCAAGGTGAAATAAAGGAGGTTATTCTTGCTACCAACCCAACTGTTGAAGGGGAAGCAACTGCACATTATCTTGCTGAAGTCGTCAAGGGACAGCAAATTCAGGTCACTCGTATCGCCTATGGTGTCCCGCTTGGTGGGGACATTGAATATATAGATGCTGGCACATTGGCTCGGGCTCTAATGGCTCGTTCGGTGGTATGACCAGGTATTGAAAAATCCAGCCCCAGATCCCCATATTACTCAAATCGACATAACCTCTTGATCTATATGCTTTACAGGTTTCGTACTTTAAATATTTAGTCAAACTTAGTTAAATTGCCAAATATATATTTAGGAGCAAAATATGAGCATCAATGACAATCCATCTGGTTCACAACCACAGGAAACTGCACAATCCCAAAACACCAAGCAAACCTTTGGTTTCCAAACGGAGGTAAAGCAATTATTAAATCTCATGATCCATTCTTTATACAGCAATAAAGAAATCTTTTTAAGAGAGCTGATTTCGAATGCTTCCGATGCTGCAGACAAACTCCGCTTTGCCTCGCTTCGTCACCCGACGATCATGGGCGATGATCCTGAACTCAAAATCTGGGTAGAGTATGACAAAGATGCCCGCACACTTACCGTGCGAGATAACGGCATTGGGATGACGCGTGATGAAGTTATCCAAAATCTAGGTACCATCGCAAAATCTGGCACGCAGGAATTTTTGAAGAAAATGACTGGAGATAAAGCAAAGGATTCCAAGCTCATTGGACAATTTGGCGTTGGATTTTACTCATGTTTTATGGTGGCAGACAAAGTGACTGTCAATACCCGACGCGTAGATAAACCCCACAATGAAGCCGTTCGTTGGATTTCGAATGGTGAAGGTTCTTATGAAATTGAACCCATGATGAAGAATACACGCGGTACCGAAGTCATTTTACACCTGAAAAAGGATGAAGATGAATTCTTGAATGGCATGAGACTTCGACACATCATTAAGAAATATTCTGATCACATTACTTTGCCAATTTACATGAAGAAGGAACAGGAATTTGACTTCCCGAAGCCAGAGGCAGATAAGACAGAAGCAGAAAAAGAAGCAGAAGCCAAAAAAGCCAAAGAGCCACTGGGAGATGAAGTCGTGAATCGAGCTACGGCACTCTGGACTCTGCCAAAAGCTGAAATCAGCGATGAGCAATACAAGGAATTATACAAGCATGTTGCCCATGACTTCGAAGATCCCTTGATTTGGGCTCACAATAAAGTGGAAGGAAATCTTGAATATACCACTTTGCTGTATTTGCCATCACGTGCACCCTTTGATCTCTGGCAATTTGGCAAGCCCCGAGGTTTGAAGCTTTATGTGCGCCGTGTCTTTATTATGGATGATGCCGAACAGTTCCTACCGCATTATCTCAGATTTGTCCGAGGGATTATCGACTCTAATGATCTGCCATTAAACGTTTCTCGTGAAATTCTGCAGAGCAATCGGGTGATCGATGCCATACGAACTGCAGTCATCAAACGAGTGCTTTCCATGCTCGAGCAAATGGCGAATGATGATAAGGAAAAATATAAGAAGTTCTGGAAGGAATTTGGTCAGGCGTTAAAGGAAGGGCCGGCAGAAGACTTCGGCAATAAAGAGCAAATTGCAAAATTGTTACGATTCTCGAGTACGCAGTCCGACAGTGAATCCCAAGAAATTTCCTTGGATGACTACATTTCTCGCATGAAACCTGAGCAAGACAAGATTTATTACATCACTGCAGACAGTTTCAATGCAGCTCGACACAGTCCGCATCTTGAAATATTCCGCAAAAAAGACATCGAAGTGTTATTGCTGTCAGATCGTGTTGATGAATGGCTTGTCACACATTTGATGGAATATAAAGGGAAGCATTTACAGTCCGTTGCCAGAGGCAGCATAGACATCAAGGAAGACAAAGTTGATGAAACCAAGGCCAAAGCGGAAGAAGAGAAATATAAACAGGCAGAAACTAACTTCGAAAATGCACTGAAGAAGATCAAGGAGATCTTGGGAGAGCAGGTCAAAGATGTCCGCATCAGCCGCCGCTTGACGGATTCTCCAGCTTGTATCATCGTAGATGAGAATGATATGAGCTTGCAGATGGAGCGTTTGTTAAAAGCTGCTGGACAGAAAGTTCCTACGCACAAGCCTATCTTGGAATTGAATCCTGAACACCCTATGGTAACACGATTGAAACAGGAGATAGATTCTCCGAGATTTACAGATCTCTCGCATGTGTTGTTGGATCAAGCAAAACTTGCAGAGGGCGGTCAATTGGATGATCCTGCATTGTTTGTGAAAAGATTCAACGGATTGTTCATTGACATGCTGAAATAACCGTTATAATAAATCCCCTCTTAAAAGGGGGGATTTATTAAGATTTATTTTTCGCTTTCATCTTCATTTTATGATAGAAAATAATAATCAAGGGAGGCGCTGAAAAAATCACCATTCCAGCAAACAAAATCCCAGCATACAACTCCGCCGAATGATGTACTTCAATATCGGTGGGTCTTACAAAACCAATCAATAATGCCAGCACGCAAGTGACTGCGCCAAGCCCTGCAACCAACCAGACACCAGGTTTTCCACCGGGTATTTTATAAACTCTTTGCTTATTTGCTTGACTATAACGCAGCTTAATTACCGCCAAAAAGACCAGAAAATACATCATCAGATACAATTGTGCCGCGAGGGTATTGATAATCCAATACGCAGCTTTGATGCTTGGATTATAAACAAAAAGCAATATTAGAAAGCTGCCGCAAATGGCCTGAAGATACAGCAAAGTAGTGGGAATTTCTGCTTTATTTTTATGTTGGAAAAGTTTCGGCATGTATCCTTCCTCGGTACTGCTTAGGAGACCACGGCTCGGACCAATGATCCAAGTATTCAAAAGCGCAAGACTGCCAAGCAAAGTGAAGAAGGCGAGAATAGGTGCTGCATGCTTCAAACCAAATGCATTGAAAAAAATATGAAAAGCCTGCATGGGGCCTGAAATCAAACTCATTTCCTGCTTGGGTACTACCGCTGCTATTGCGATGGATCCAAAGATGTATATTGCAAGGATAATCGCAGCGGCGAGAAACATGGCACGCGGGTAATCTCGCTGTGGATTGGCTACACTTTGGACATGATAAGCAGGAATTTCCATGCCGCAAAGTCCGAGCAGAATGGCTGTGAATGTCACCAATGTGCCGAGTTCACCGCTTGGAATCATGGCATCCATTGAAAAATTCAAATAATTGGTACCAGATCCGAGTTCAGCAAATCCTAAATGCAGAGTTCCTAATGAAATGAGAACAATGCCCGGTACAATGGTGCCAAAGATGACTCCGATGGTACTGAAAATACTGGAAGTTTTGAGGCCCCTGAAATTTAAGAATGTTGTGCCCCAAAGCACAAACAACATAACGATAACGAGATATACTCGGTTGGATTCCAGTTTGGGATCGATTAAATAGGCGCTCGTTGCGGCAATAAAAGAGAGGATCGTAGGAAGCCATACCACACTTTCGATCCACTGTAACCATACGGCCAGAAACCCTAAGTCTTTCCCAAAGGCTTCAGAAACCCATAGGTAAACGCCGCCTTTTTGCGGCCAACCGGAGGCGAGTTCAGCACAGCATAAGGCAACGGGGATGAAGAAGCATAAACCTGCGGCCAGAAAAAAAGTAATGGATTGACTGCCTAATAGGGCGGTAGTCGGCAAATTTCTTAAACTAATGATTGCCGAAACTGAAAGCATCGCCAAGGTAAAAGCACCCAGAAATTTGGCAGATGTTAAGACTTTTTGAGGTTTCATGTTTGTAATACCTGTGTTTGTAACGTTTGCTTCTAGCATAGTATTAGCCTATAGCCTGCCTTTATACCATTAAAATATCTTTAAATCGTGATTCAGTTGTATTGCAGACCTATATTAACATGATTTCTAGTTTCCGAACATGAGAAGGTTTATAATAATTAGATGTAAAATCACCTATAGCAAAAGAACATCGTCGAAATTGGTGGATGTAATAGATGTAACTGAGTTAACTAAGAAATACATAACGGGATACAAATGGAAAAAGTTTGGTTAAAAAATTATCAGGAAGGCGTCCCAGCTGAGATAAATCCAGATGCATATCCTTCCCTCAGTGAAATGTTCGTAACGACATGTCAAAAATATGGAAAACTGCCTGCTTTTGCTCATCTTAGGGACGGGCTTTCTTATACGCAAATGGAAGAGTTAACCCGTTATTTCGCAGCTTTTTGCATAGAAGAATTACATTTACACAAGGGTGATAAAATTGCAATCATCATGCCAAATATTTTGCAATATCCCATCGCACTCTTTGGCGCACTCAGGGCCGGGTTGGTTGTGGTGAATGTAAACCCTCTTTTTACACCGAGAGAATTTCGTAATCAATTAGCAGATTCACAGTGTAAATGTGCGATAATACTTGAAAATTTTGCTCATACCCTGGAAAAAGTATGGGATGACACTGCTATCAAACATGTCATTGTTACCCAGATTGGCGATTGTTTTTCTCCTTTGAAAGGAGCTCTGGTAAATTGGACTGTAAAATATATCAAAAGAATGATTCCAGCTTGGTCTATCAGAGGCCATTACAAATTCAAGTGCATTATGAAACTTGGAAAAAAATTACCCTTCAACCCGCCTGCCATACAAAATCTAGATATTGCCTTTTTGCAATATACTGGAGCAACTACCGGACTTGCCAGAGGCGCAATCTTAACGCATCGCAATATGATTGCAGATCTCATGCAGGCCGATGCTTGGGCAAAGCCTGTGATAAAAGAAGCAAAAGAAATCGTGGTGACAGCGCTGCCGCTCTATCATATTTTTTCATTGATGGCGAATTGCTTGCTTTTTTTCTTGAATGGCGGCATGAATTTGCTCATCGCAAATCCCCGGGATATGAAGAGTTTTGTGAAAGAGATCAAACCGTATCGTTTTACTGTCATTACAGGAGTTAACACTTTATTTAATGCTCTATTGCACCAGCCAGCCTTCGCGAAGCTCGATTTTTCTGCTCTGCACATTTCACTGGGCGGAGGTATGGCAGTGCAGCGCGTAGTTGCAGAACAATGGAAGAAAGTCACTGGAACGCCTTTACTTGAAGCTTATGGTTTGACTGAAGCTTGCCCTGCTGTTTGCATCAATCCTTTTTATCTCAAGGATTTTAATGGAACCATCGGGTTGCCGGTTCCTTCAACGGATATCTCCATTCGTGATGAATATGATCGTGAGCTGTCCTTCAATGAAGCGGGTGAGCTTTGTGTTAAGGGACCACAAGTCATGCAAGGTTATTGGCAGCTTCCCAAAGAAACCCAAGAATCCCTTAGGAATGGTTGGCTTTATACCGGCGATATTGCCACCATTGACAAGCAAGGGTTTGTCCGCATCGTAGATCGAAAAAAGGATATGATCGTCGTTTCTGGATTCAATGTCTATCCAACAGAAGTAGAAGAAATTATTTCTGGTCTCAATGGCGTTGCAGAAGTGGCAGTTATTGGTGTACCTCGAGAAGAAGGTGAACGTGTCAAAGCATTTATTGTTAAGCGACATCCCGCCTTGACAACGCAGCAAATTATTGATCATTGCCGCGAGCAGCTAGCAGGCTACAAAATTCCAAAGGAAATTGAATTCCGGGATGAACTACCAAAAACCAATGTTGGCAAGATATTGCGAAGAGCTTTAAAAGAAACGAGCCATAACATAGAGATTAGAGACTAGAGACTAAAGACTAGAGAGCGAAGAGTGAACGGTTGTGCTTAGAAGCTCTATAATTATAGACGTGAAACTAGGAATCATAGAAGAGGAACTAGGCTAGGAGGCCCCATGAACAAACGTTTCAATCTGACCCAAAAAATCATTGAATGGCATCTGTTAGAAGGTAAAATGGTACCTGGTGAAGAAGTTGGCATCAAAATCGATCAAACTTTGACGCAGGATGCAACTGGCACACTGGTCATGCTCGAACTCGAGGCCATGAATATTAAGCGTGTTAAAACAGAACTCTCTGCGCAATATGTCGATCATAACCTCATTCAAGAAGACTATAAAAATGCAGATGATCATCTCTTTCTACAAAGTGCCTGTCGGAAATTCGGGTTATGGTACAGTCGCCCAGGAAATGGCGTAAGCCACCCAGTCCATATGCAGCATTTTGGCGTTCCTGGTAAAACGCTGCTTGGCTCAGACAGTCATACCTGTGCCGCAGGTTCTTTAGGCATGCTCGCCATTGGGACAGGGGGGATAGACGTTGCAATGGCAATGGCAGGTTATCCCTACTATGTAAAAATGCCGAAGATTTGGGGTGTTGAATTGACAGGCGAATTCCAGGAGTGGGTGAGTGCAAAAGATCTCATCTTAGAATTACTGCGCCGCCATGATGTTGACGGCGGTGTTGGTTATGTCATCGAATACTTTGGTCCAGCCTTAAAGCATTTGAGCGCGATGGATCGTCATGTGATCGCGAATATGGGAGCAGAGCTCGGTGCTACCGGTACGATATTTCCTTCTGATGCACAAACGCGCGCATTCTTGCGAAGTCAAAATCGTGAGGAGCAATGGAATGCATGCGCTGCTGATAAAGGCTGCAATTATGATCGCCATGAAGTCATTAACTTATCGGAACTTGAGCCCTTGATTGCACTGCCATCGAGTCCTGGCAATGTAAAAACTGTCAGGGAAGTTGCTGGAAAAGAGATTTATCAGGCTTATATCGGATCTTCCGCAAATCCTGGGTTCAGAGATTTTGCCATCTCTGCTATGATGGTGCAGGGAAAACAAGTTTCTCCCAACATTTCCTACGACATCAATCCCACATCGCGCAGTATCTTAGAAGAACTTGTTTTAGAGAAACATTTGGCGAGTATGATCAATGCAGGCGCTAGAATTCATCAAGCCGGATGTAATGGCTGTATCGGAATGGGACAAGCACCTGCCACAGGACGGAACAGCTTGCGCACTGTGCCGAGAAATTTCCCTGGGCGTTCTGGCACCAAGGAAGATTCTGTTTTCCTCTGCAGCCCGGAAACGGCAACGGCTTCAGCACTCATGGGTGTCATCACTGATCCGCGCGATCTTCCAGATTCACTAAAAATCCCCTATCCAAAAATTAAAGGTCCTAAGAAATCCATTGTTATCAAAGAAATGCAAGAACCTTGGCCTGAATCAAAAGCCAAAAACGTAATACTGATTAAGGGGCCCAATATTGCCACTTTACCGGAACTTGATCCGCTTCCCGATCAATTCAAACTTCCGATATTACTGAAGGTCGGAGATAATATCTCCACAGATGAAATATTGCCTGCCGGTGCGCGGGTGCTTCCTTACCGCAGCAATATCCAGAAAATCAGCGAATTTGCTTTTGATGTGATTGATGAAAGCTATCCGAAACGCGCCAAAGAAGTTAAAGACAGCGGTGGACATGCTATCATTGCTGGGAAAAATTATGGTCAGGGATCTAGCCGTGAACATGCAGCCTTGGCGCCTCGTTATTTGGGGTTACGCCTTGTCATTGCCAAGAAATTTGCGAGAATTCATTGGCAAAATTTGGTGAACTTTGGCATTTTGCCGCTACGCTTTAAAGATGTAGGGGACTATGATAAACTTTCTCGAGGCGATGTACTACTGCTGGATAAAATTCATGATGCGCTTAGGCAAGGGAAAAATATCACAGCTACTGTCCAAGGAAAGAATCTTAAGATATCTCTCGAGCACGATCTTTCCGGTCGACAATGTGACATTTTACTCGACGGCGGTCTTATCAATTGGGCGAAAAAAAATCATCCTTAGGGTATGTAATTAAATGAAATCAGAGTATGAAACCAATCCTTAAATGGGCCGGCGGAAAGCGTTGGTTGCTGCCGCTGCTACAAGAGGTATGGAAACCCTATGCTGCAATCGATGCCCGTCTGGTAGAACCCTTCACGGGTGGCATGGCTGTTGCGTTGGGATTGAATCCTAATAAAGCCCTGTTAAATGATGCCAATGCGCATTTGATCAATTTCTACAATCAAGTCAAAAAGGGATTGCAAATCACCCAGAACCTTAAAAATAATTCCCATTACTATTATGAAATGCGGAATAAATTTAATGATTTGATAATCCAAAATAAATTTCGATCTAAAGAGGCAGCAAGCATTTTCTATTATTTAATCAGAACCGGTTTTAATGGTTTATGCCGCTTTAATAGCAGTGGTGCGTTTAATGTGCCCTTCGGTAGCCATCAAGTGATAAAATATAAAACCGATTTTCTGGAGTATAGGGAATTGCTGCAAAATTGGGAATTAAAAAATAAAGACTTCGAAAAAATTTCTCTGCAGGCAGAAGATTTTTTATATGCAGATCCACCCTATGATGTAGAATTTACGCGCTACCATAAAAATGATTTTACCTGGGATGATCAACTTCGGCTTGGCCTTTGGTTAGCAAAGCATCCAGGTCCGATTATAGCATCCAATCAAGCAACCCCCAGAGTTCTAGAACTGTATCAGGATTTAAAATTTACTGTCTTAGAAATTGAGGCCCCGAGGATGATTGCTTGCAACGGAGATCGCCGACCTGCCATTGAAATGCTGGCGTTTAAAAATTGCAGTAGGACTGCGCTAAAAAATATACGAAAAAAGAGAATTGCGTATTGACAGTCGCCCATCCTTTCATTAAGATAAGAAATATATTTATTTTGTTGTTTGGCTAAAGAATTTAAAATTTTTAAGTGAATTTACATGTATAGTTTTTCAACTCACAAGCGTCATTCTCTCCTCCTTCTTATCTTCTCTTATTCTGCCTAGAGAGGTTTAAGCTTGTTCGCCCGCTCTAGGCGGGTATGCACAGAACAAGCAATGAAATTTAAATCAAACCTCACATAATCTCACATTATTTAGGGGCAAGTACCATGAGTATGAATGAAAAAATACCATTTCAGAATAAAATGGTTGCAGTAATGAATAAAAATATTGATATCGGCGTTTTGATGAACGCTCTTGCACATATGAGTATTGGATTGGGATCCAATTTGGACAAGAACCTCCTACGATTAGATGATTATCGTGATGCCGACGGCAATCACTATCCTAATATTTCAGAGATGCCCTTCATCATTCTCCGCGGCAAAAATAATGAAATTCGGAAGCTCGTAAAGGAAGCCAAAGAAAAGGGTATTCAACATGGGATTTATCTCGACACCATGACCGGGGGCAGCTATTTAGAGCAGCTAGAAAACACCCGAAATTCCAAGGAAGAATCGCTCACCTACTATGGCTGTGTCTTATTCGGAAACTGGGATACGCTATCCGAGCTTACCCGTAAATTTTCGCTTTGGAAATAACGAACAATTCTTGTATACTCTTGCTATCTATTGGAGTGAACCATGATTAATGTAAACCCAAACAGTATGATATCTTCTAAAAAAACCATGGCCTGGGCCATGTGGCTTGTGGCTTCTTTTTTCTATGCTTATCAATATATTTTGCGTGTACTTCCGAACATTGTCATGAATGATATTATGACGAGTTTTAACATTGACGCTGCAACTTTCGGTCAATTTTCTGGTGTTTATTATATTGGCTATTCCTTGATGCACATTCCTATTGGAATCTTGCTTGATAGGGTAGGCCCCAAGAAAATGATGCCAATTTTTATTCTATTAACGGTCATTGGCATTTTACCTTTAGTCAGCAGTAAATTCTGGATCTATCCCATCGTCGGTCGTTTCCTGACTGGAATTGGTTCCTCCGCAGCAATCTTGGGTCTTTTTAAAATCATCCGCATGTCCTTTAAGGAAGAAAGATTCACCAGCATGCTCGGGATCTCTGTCACCATTGGATTGATAGGCGCTATTTATGGTGGCGGCCCCGTCTATCAAATGTATTCTAAGTTTGGATTCCTGTATGTGGTGCAATTGCTGATGATAATTGGGGTTGTTTTGGCCGCGGTCAGTTATTTTGTTATCCAGAACGGTAATGATAGTAATCCTGCTGTTCGAGTTTCGAATGCAGGTTCTTCAAATGCAGGAACTTCAAATTCTGAAATTTCAAATGGTGAACATTCAAATGCAGGGAATTCTACCTTCTTCAAAGAAATTTTCCAGGACATTTACGCTGTCTTTAGCAATGGAAAAGTCATGACAATCTGTTTGTTGGCAGGTTTAATGGTAGGACCCCTGGAAGGTTTTGCGGACGTTTGGGGCAGCGAATTCTTAAAGCAAGTTTATGGTTTGGATGACACTGTTGCTGCAAGCTTGCCCTCCTTGATCTTTGTCGGTATGTGCTTCGGTTCTCCCTTCTTAAGTATGTTGGCCGAAAGAACTCAAAAATATTTCGTGATTATCTTATTGAGTGCAGTGTTGATGGCGCTTGGATTTATTGCCATGTTGAGTAAATCTTTGAATGTGACGAGCTTATCTGTGATATTTGTCATCATGGGTATTTTATGTGCCTATCAGATTCTCGCTATCTACAAAGCGTCAACTTATGTACCTGAAAGGATATCTGGTTTGACCACCGCAGTTGCAAATATGATTATCATGCTATTTGGTTATTTGTTCCATACCTGCATTGGTAAGATAGTGAATTCTTTCAAGCTGGTGGCTTCCACTATATCCTATGGACCCGAAGCCTATGTGTATGGGATTTCGATCATACCCATAGCATTGGGTATCAGCGCGGTTGGATTTACTTATATGCTTATGAGGCAAAATCAGCTAGAAACCAGAGCCTAAAAAGAATCAAAAAAACTTTGTTCTTAGAAGCCGAGGGGGGCGTTACCGATCTTAATGATCTCTCCCCCTCGCTTCAAAACTCTCCAATCTTGGCGATATCCTCGCTGTTTTTACCGTATTATCTTTCATTTTTACAACTTCGATCGGATATCCTGCTATCAAAACGCAAATGCCTTCATCTGGCAACGCTTCAAAGGTCTCAATAATCAATCCGCTTAAAGTGGTGGGTCCCTCGGTAGGTAAATTCCAATGTTGTACGCGATTTAATTCACGGACACTGATACTGCCCTCAACCAAGAAGCTGCCATTTTCTTCCGGCCATATTTCTTGTTCTGTGCTTCCGGCATCTGTTGTGAATTCCCCAACGATTTCTTCTAGGATATCTTCCAAAGTCACCAAGCCCAATATATCGCCATATTCATCTACTACCAATGCCACGCGGCGTTTTTGCTTCTGAAAATTGAGAAGCTGCATGTGCAGTGAAGTTCCTTCCGGAACAAAGTAAGTTTCATCCACATTATCTAAGATGGCTTTTTCATTAAAACCGCCAGGCCCATTAAAACTTTGCAAAATTTTAGCAAGTTTACGGGTATGAAGTATACCCAGCACATTGTCTAGATCTGAACGATAAACGGGAAGTAAGGTATGTTCAGTATTAGTGAGATTAGAGATGATGGTATCGGGATCATCATCCAGATCGATACCCACCACTTCATTTCTTGGAACCATGATATGATCGACTCGTACTTTTTCAAGATCGAGTATGCTCAAAAGCATGTTTTGATGCCTGGTTGGTATGAGTCCTGCTGCTTCATGAAACACCGTGCGCAATTCTTCTGTGGTTAAGGAATCAACTCCTCTCTCCGAAACTTTGATGCCAAATGCTCTGAGCAATGCATTCGATAAGACTGTCGTAATATATACCAGCGGATACAATAACCAGAGCATGAATTTCAATGCTGGTGCAACAAAGCGAGCTGTCGCTTCTGGTTTAAGAGCAGCCAATGTTTTCGGAGAAGATTCTGCGATCACGAGCAGAAAAAAAGTAAAAATGAGCGGCGAAATCAGTACCCCGATATCGCCAAATCTACGGCCTGCTAACTCATTGGAAATACTGGAACCCAGAGCAGTAGCGAATGTGTTTCCAATGAGAATAACCCCAAGCAATCGATCAGGTTGTGCCAAAAGTTGGCTGATGCGTTTTGCCTTAGGATCTGTTTTCGCCATATGTTTCAGTCGATAACGGTTCAAAGACATCAATCCCGTTTCACTTGCAGCACAAAAGGCGCATAAGATAAAGGAACATGCTAGCAGGGTATATAAAAAGGCATCTGTTACAGGTAGATCAATATGTTGCAAAGTTGGCTCCATTATTAAATTTGCTTAATTTCATTGGGCTTAATATCATTCGACATTAACTCCAATAGGAAACAAGAATCAGTTTGCTGCTAAAATACGCAATCATTAGTAATACCACGCCCATTAAGGTCCAACGCACCGCAGTAGGACCGCGCCATCCTGCTCGATATCTGCCCAGCAACAAGATTGCGAATAAAATCCAGGCAAGTGCCGACAAGAAAATTTTGTGCACATGGTGGGCAGTATAAAGCCCATCCACAAAAGCAGAAGCGCTAATAAGAGAAATAGAAAGAAAAATAAAACCCAGCATAATGATTCTAAAAAGCTGGGTTTCCATAGTTTCCATCGGAGGCAGTAAACCGACTAGTCCCCGAAAGGCGGAAAATCGAGATTGCTCTGTGCGTCTTAAAAAATAATTTTGAAGATAAATAAAACTTGCTTGCACAGCCGCCATGCCTAAGATCATAAATGCAATGACAGAGATCCAAATGTGGAAAGAAGCTAGAAAACTAGTTGATTCTGAGGGCATAATGATTAAATGAGAAAAAAGATCATAATATAAATAATAATAACAAATTTTCCTCAAATTGTAACTGGAATGTATATTTATCCAGTTTTGTTTTAAAGGCTGCTGATAACTATACAACGAATATACAATGAATACTGATAATAATATGATGAAGACTGGTAACAAAACTCTGAAAATGCTATTGTGCTCTTATGTTTGAGAACCTTTGTGAACCCATTTGAGAACCTAAAAGTAATGCTCTATGTTTGAAAATCTGCAAGAACGCCTGAGTCGAAGTTTCCGGAATTTAACCGGACGCGGCCGTATCAGCGAAGAAAATATCAAAGGAACGCTACGAGAAATTCGAGAGGCCCTATTGGAAGCCGACGTTGCCCTGCCCGTGGTAAAAGAATTTGTTCATCGCGTCCAACAAGTAGCGGTTGGCCAGGAAATCATGAAGCAGCTTTCTCCAAGTCAGGCTTTTATCAAGATCGTCAATGATGAATTGACAGTGATTTTAGGGGGAGCCAATCAGAGCTTAAATTTAAGCACGCAGCCGCCAGCAATAATATTAGTAGCAGGATTACAAGGTTCCGGAAAAACCACAAGCTCCACCAAATTAGGATTGTGGATTAAAAATACTCTGAAAAAATCTGTGATGCTCACCAGTCTTGATATTTATCGTCCCGCTGCGATTGATCAACTCCGTAAGCTCGCAGCAGACAATGATTTAAATTTCTTTGATAGCAATCCCTCGCAAAAACCAGTCAGCATTGCAGAAGCTGCCATTGCTCAAGCGAAGAAACAAGCTCAAGATGTATTAATCATCGATACCGCAGGTCGCTTGCATATTGATAATGCGATGATGGAAGAAATTAAAGCGATCCACAAAGTTACGCGTCCGATTGAAGTTTTACTCGTTGTAGACAGCATGACTGGGCAGGATGCTGCCAAAACTGCAAAGGTTTTTAACGAAGCACTGCCGCTCACCGGTGTGATTTTAACAAAAGCAGATGGCGATGCACGAGGCGGAGCTGCGCTTTCTATTCGATCGCTTACTGGAAAACCTATTAAATTTTTGGGTGTTGGCGAAAAAATGGAGGCATTAGAGCCATTTTATCCCGATCGCATGGCGTCTCGCATTTTAGGCATGGGCGATATTTTGTCGCTGATTGAAGAAGTAGAGAAAAAAGTAGATAAAGAAAAAGCCGAAAAATTAGCGAAAAAACTTATCAAGGGCCAAGGGTTTGATCTGGAAGATCTCCTAGAACAAATGAAGCAAATGCAAAACATGGGCGGGCTTACCACCATGATGGATAAATTACCGGGCGTAGGCGCGCTGCCGCAACATGTTAAATCTAAAGTAAATGATAAGGAACTCAGCCGCTCTATCGCAGTGATGAATTCCATGACGGTGAAAGAACGTAGAAATCCTTCTTTGATCGCGAATTCTGGTTCACGAAAAAAACGCATTGCTGCGGGTTCAGGCACTACCCTTCAAGATATCAATAAAATACTGAAGCAGCATGAACAAATGAGTAAAATGATGAAGAAATTGTCCGGAAAAGGGGCTATGGCGCGCATGATGCGCGGTATGGCTGGAAAATTACCGCCGGGACTTTTTACGCCGCCGGGTAGTGCTTAAGAGTACTTAAGAATATATAAGCATACTCAGGTATTTTACATAATGTAACTATCCAGGTTTACCAAATCCTCTGGATTGCCAATTGAGTGAGTATTTACCTCATTAGGTGATAATGATGTCAGCAACATTATATGAAGATAGAGATGAAAATAGAGAACCTGAAGAAAGTAACCATGAAGAAATTGTTGACAGTGCTGATTTCAACGCAAGACACGCTAGAACTTTATGGAAGATATTTTCTAAAAAACGCATTGCACTAATAAAATCACCAGAAGTATTTCATGTGCGAACTTACATTATGAGTATTTTTGAAATTCTGCATCTGAATTCAAAGAATAAGGCTGGCCAGACATTTCTTCATTTTATTTTTAGTGAACCGTTCATTTTCCATCGCATAATATTATTCGCTTTGCTCGGTTGCGGCGCCAATCTCTATGAAAAAAATAGAGATGGAAAAACTGCTTTAGAGATCGCTATAGAATTAGAAAATGAAACAATTATCATAGCCTTGCTGGATTTTATCCTCCAATGCAAAGTGGGCGAAATATATCTCAGAGAAAAGGTTTCTATTGATTTGCAAGCTTTAAAAACAGAGATAATAAAAGCCGCTGCTAAATCATCGCAAAAAGTACAAGAGGCTGTTAGAAAACACTTAAAATATGAAGCTTTCCTTAAATCCGCTCGCTACAATGATACTGAGAGCATGCAAGAATTACTTGCACGTGGGATAGACATCAATTGCGGCAGTGATAAATGTCTTGCATTGATTGAAGCTGTAGTGTACAACAAGCCAGAAGCTCTGCAAATTCTACTGGCTGCAGGCGCCGATCCCGATAGGTTGGAAGTATCGAGACAGCATCCAGAACTCATAGGAACAGGTATATACTGCAATTCTGACCCCTTGAATGTGGCAATAAAATTAGGATTCACAGAAATTGTGGAAATGATGGTGAATCGCGGTTGTGCTCTAAGAGAAAGCCATCTCATTTCTGCCATCTTATCAAAAAACTTGAATCTTTCAAAATTTCTACTGGAAGCAGGTGCGCCCCTACAAAAAACAAAAGGTAATTTAAAGGGAACACTTTATGAAGCACTAGATTATTTGCCAGAAATGCTGCCTTTATTGCTTCAATATGGCGCAGATATCAATGAACCTCCAGCGGACGGACCAAGAATCAATGCATTCGAATATTTTCAATTTAACATAAGCTATAAACTTTTTGATGTTCATGTGCAGTATGGTTTCCCTGCCAAAGATGCAAAAACATTAAAAAGAGATCGGCAAATAGCAGAAGTATGGTTAAGAAAAACGGAAATTTTAATTATGCAGGGTGCCTATCCAAATTTGGATCCCTGGTTTAGATATGACTTTATCAGTTTTTGCAGTTTTGAATCAGCCAAGCTTGCAGGAATGAAACAAAAATTTATGGAATTTCAAAAATACAATGATGAAGCAGCCATTGCCAAATTAGCCTGGGAGCATAGAGAAAAACTTTCTTCGATATGTTCCACTCCGATATGTGAAGAATTATTTGAATTATTGAAATATCGTAAGGTCATGGATTGCTGCCTAAGTCCCGCAAACATAACCTTGTTAGTGAGATATGCAGAACTTGAGTATTTTCTATCAACTTCTTACGATTGCACCTTAAAAGATAGGAAAAATTTAGAACAAATCATCTATAAAATAATCTCAGAAGCCGTAGAATCATTATTTGAGGTTCACCGCGAAGAACTCATGGCTGCTTTTCGAAAAGAAGGCATGGAGCGTGGAAAATCCTGGTGGAATTATTTCGGAATCGAAGAAGCTGTGATTGATTCATGGATGGAACGAAAGCTAAAGCTTATACTTCTGTCAATTCTCGAAAACATTTTAAGGGCAAATTTATCACCAGTGAGAGCCCTATCTCCTTATTTAACATATTTTGAAAATTTCTTTGCCCGTCAAGCATTACCCTCGGGAGATATTCGTAATCTGATTGAAGAATATGTAGGCGTGGAGCTGAACAAAAGTGACTTAACAAAAGAAAAACCTAGCCCGCCCTGTTTAGAAGTCCCCTTTGTGTCTTTCGGTCGATTTACTTCAAAAGCAATAAAGTATGATGTCAGAAAATTGGAGCAAGCGCGTTTTCAAGCAGCAAAGGATGTGATGGGAGTAGAAGTAGAAAAGCGTGATACATTGTTGGATAAGCAAGAATTGCTGGACTTAGCTCCGGACAGCGATAAAGTCAAACTGAAGAAATTTTCGTAAGTGTTCAGGTATTTCTGGATTTACAACCTGAACAGTTACCTCTCAGGGATTCAAATCGCTGGTTTTAATCAAAATTGATTTGTCCACTTCAAATTGATTGGTAAAATATTTTTTTCTTGCAATATGTAGTACAATAGATTGGATCTTGGTAAACATTTTCAATAACTTTGTGGGATTTATTTCCGACAGTTGATAATAATCTTCTATGGCTTCTTTAGAGCAACGACAGACAATTTTTTTAGTGCCATCATAGCCATAAAAGTCTATCGTTTGTTTTTCGAAGTTATAATGAGGTTCTAGATTTGGAAATGATACTTGTCGTTTTTCAACCAAACCTAACACTCCCAAAATGGTGAGAATGGTTGACAATTGTATGTCTTTTGCACCATTCTCGAAACGAGAAATGGTGGGCGTACTTACCCTTGCTATGAGTGCCAAGCGTTTTTGGGTCAATTTTAGTGCTTTGCGTCGTTCTTTTGCTTCTTCGACAAATAATGGCCAATTAAGCTGAAGCTGCTGTTCCATCGTTTCTCCATTAAATTTGCAATCTTTTCTCGTATAAAAATGGCGACATCATCATTTTTTAAAACCGCATCCTTTGCTGCATCCATTCTCATTTTAAGTTCATTGACCGTGTATTCTATCAGTTCCGAACTTAATCCAAATTCATAGCCCATATTTAGAATATGCTTGGGCTTTAATGAGCCAATTTCTAAGTCTTTGCTGCCTGCAACCCTTAAAGCAATGGTGTGGTATTGTTTATAATAGGAGGCAGCAACCAAATCATAAGCGGGTGTTAAGCGCATACCCTCTCCCGTATGAAACATAGCAAAATTCTTGAAATGTGCATCTGTGTTCCCAGTGAGGAATTCGGCTAAAATTCGTTTGTAAAGTTTAAGAGCTTCGACTGTAATACAGCCAGGAGTTTTTAAAATAAAACGGCCCATATCTTCATAGGAACCTTCATATTTTTCGTCTCCCGAAGCATGGCCTAGAAGCTGATTGAACTCTTCGAAGTGAAGTCTTTTTCCTTTAATTGTGCGATCAAAGCGTTGCACAATTAATGCTTTTTCAACCCCAATTGAGGGGATAGAATCGATTTCTACCTTAACAATGTCATCTTCTGGTAATAAATTTTGCATTGTCAGTGTCGTTAGAAGCTCGAGTTCTACAATATCTTTGTGATTTTCAGAAGGAAGTTTTGCAATATGCGTACTTAATTCATTGCCTTTAACTGGTCTAAAATTTTGGCCTTCTTTAACGAGTAATAATTTATGCTGAACCCCTGATAGAGAAGCTCGACTTTGTATAGCAGTTTTCGTAATGATATCTACATGTTCTAAAATTTCATGTTCGCGAGGTTCGGGATCCGCAATGGACACTGCTCCTGGTAAGTCATACCCGAAACCCAGCAGCAAGCCTAAATCATCCCAGGGATTTAGTTTTAAGGCACGTGCTTGGGCATTGCGCAGCCAACCTTCAGCCACTAAGTTATCAAAAAAAGGATGAAGTTTGTTTTTTGAAATAAAAGCTTCCATTTGTTTGGGGAGAGAAAATGCTATTGCAGGCAGATTTTTATTTAAATATTCGGTATCATAGCTAAATTTATAACTTCCATCAGGCATCCTTTCCAGAATACCTGCATAGAATTCTTGATAATACACTCTTCCCCATTCAGATTTTGCCATAAAATATATTTAGGCCCTAATAAGACCCATAATCGTTCTATAAATATAAATTTTAATTGTTTTTTTAATATAATGCAAATGTATTTATAAAATATATGCAATATATTTAATTTTTTTTATAAAAATATAAATTATATTTTATAATAATATAATAAACCTTAGAGAATATAAACTATAATTTATACATTATTGTTATGCTTACCTATTTGTATGTATGCAAATACGCGCAGCCTGAGTGTTACTTGCTAAATGGAAATGGGTTTGAGTTATTGAGCTGGTTGTGCTACTGTGTCCTCTTTATATTGCAATAATGAATAATTATATACACGTTTTGAGGCAAAATTAGAAGAAATATACATTAAAAATTCTTCGTTAATTGTATTATCTTTAATTTTTGTCTTTAAATTATGAGATTTATATCTTTAAGTGGGAGTATATTCATGGCCGCAGTCAACGCATTAGAAACATTTGAAAAACTGAAAAATGAAATCCTTGCTGGAAAAAAAGAGAGCAATGTTCTGGCTGAGTATGATAGAGCTTTGAACTCGCTTTTAAATGTTTTAGTTTTTAAAAGAAGTCCCTTCAAGTTCGTAAGTTACACGCCATGCGAGGCAGAGGAAAGAACAGTAGAAAGTTGTAGAGCCTGGGCTGAAACAGCAAATACTGTAAATGAAGCAGGTGAAACTTTGCTGCATACCATGTTTGCTAATCCAATTCTATTTAATCGTAAACTACTGTTAATATTATTGAGCCAGGGTTGGGATCTTTCTGCAAAGAATAAGCTTGGTGAAACTCCTTTGCAAATTGCCGTAAAATCTGAAAATAAAGATATGGTGGCGGCGATATTGGATTTCTACATTCAGGGAAAATTGGGAGAAATGAATGTAAGGCAGGGAATCAACATTGATTTCGATGCCAGGGTTACCGAGATAACATTAGAGATAATGTTGAAACTTCCCTCCAGCAGTCCTCTCCAAGAAACGGTCTTGCAACGACTTCAATTCCAACAACTCCTTGATGCTTCAAGAATGAATGATACCAAAACAATCCAGGAACTTCTCGATAAAGGAGTTGATCTCAATTGTGGCAGCCATAAGTGTTTGCCTTTGATTGAGGCCGTTACGCATAACTGCTTGGATGCGGTAAAAATCTTGTTAAAAGCGGGAGCGGATCTGACCAAAACTGCTGTAAATGCGGGACATAGTGTTGTTATGTCTCATCGAGCTGAAGGGGATGAAGGACAAGGGAATGGGAAGGAACTTTGGTATGGTAGTGATGGTTATTTTCAGGTAAGAGATTATATCTCTGTTTATGACACATTAAATACTGCGATCAATTTGGGCTTTACTGAAATTGCAGCAGTACTCATTTCTCATAAGCATCCCTTACGAGATGGGGGTAACGGACCTCTCAATGTTGCAATGGAGAAAAATCGTTTAGAAATTGGAAAGTTATTACTTGAAGCAAATGCCACAATGACGGGAAAAGGTGAATTTCCACATTATAATGTTATGCTGTGTGCTACCCGTAACTTACCAGATCTCATCCCATTTTTGACAGAACGAGGAGCAAATGTTCATCAGGAACAATGGTACAGAGGAGGATTTGTAGATTTACTCACCTTGATAACAAGGGAAATTCTAGAAAATTTTTCGAATCCTATGCAACGGAAATTAATTGAAGATCGATGTAACGCAGCGGTACTATTAATTAAACAAGGAGCTAATCCTAAGTCGGCTGATGAATTTATAGATTATAGCTATCAAATTATCCGATCTCGTTTAGTAGGGACTCCTGGGGAGGTCAACGATGAATTTCTAAGAATTGATATGAATCGCGCAAAAAGAACATTTTGGATTAATAGAAGGGAATTATTTGGCGTTAATCCTACAGATACGTTCTATTCTGCAATTCAAGATCTTTTTGAGGTTTATCATTATCGATGGGTATTAGATTTCTGCATAAATTCTCGATATATTGCAATTCTTGAAAGCTATGCAGACGTCGAATATTACCATTTGACTCGAGATTTTTCTCTCGGCGATCGAAAAATGCTGAGTTCCATCGTTAATAGGATAGCAAAAGAGTGTGCAGGCATTTTACTTGATATCCATCATTCAGATATTCTTGAAGAACGAAGGAAAATTGGTATTGAAGATGGTATCGAAATGCATTTCGATGATAAAGAGGTAACCAAATTAAGACTCAGAACTTTATTGGTAGAAATGCTTCAAAATATCTTTAAACAAAATTTAACACAAAAAAATAAAATCTTTCAGCGTATCGAAAATTTACATTTACTCTCAGATATCACTAAAATTGCTGATTTTTACGAAAAGGCAGCATCTCCCCTTTTAGGAAAAAGAGAAGGATTAGTTGTAGATGGAAGTCCGGTATTGAGAAAAACTTCTGGTTTATTATTAGAATATGGGATGGATCCTGAACCCTATTCAGACTTGAGGGAGTATTGTAATAAAATGCTTGGAATTAGTGATTTGACTCAACATCTAGGATTGAAAGAAATTAACAAAAAACTTTGGCAAGAAAATTTTAATCAAGAGGACTTAGATGAAGGGACTAAGTCACTGTATATGAATTTAGTATATCGCAACATACTATCTGATTTTCTTGTTCAAAACCATATCGCTTTGCTAGTGAAATTTGTGGACGTCACTTATTTCAAGAAGACAGGTGACTACACCCAAAGCCAGGTATCCACATTAGAGCAGATAATTGATTCATTAGCTAAGGAAGCAACAATTGCAATACTTACAATAAATGCTGAAGACATTAAATTTCAGTTAGAATTTCTTGGCATAGAAAATACAGAAAGAGCGATATCTGAAGTAAGAATTTTGCTCGAAAGGATTTTGCAGAATCAATTACGCCTGAATTCATCTCCTATAAAAGTTTTTACCCCTTATCTCATTTTTACAGAAACTCAGAACGCGCATCATGCAATTTCTCATACAGCAGTTCGAAAAATGATTGAAGAGTATACGGGTATGGAAAAGAGCGGTTTAACAGTAGATACCTATAACTATCAACCTGAACCTCTGCCTGATACAGTTTTGGGCCCGTATGATTGTAATGCCATCAAAGAGGAAATTCTGAAATTAGACGAGTTAAGGTTGAAAGCAGCAAGAGAAGTGCTTGGGGGTGAAAGAGAACTTAGGTTTACTGCTCCAAAGAATCAAAAGCAGTCTTTAGAGCTTGAGCTAACCACACCTGAAATTCATCCTTCAGATATTGAGAATGAACAGGATATAGATACATCTGATATAGCTGCAGACAAGATCAAGGGAAAAAAATTCTATTGAGTTTTCCCTAAGGCCTGTTGACAATTCGCTAGGTTGAGCCAGAAAGCATTGATTTATGGCCAACATAGTAGAATTATCAACAGGCCTTAGATTCCTAGAGTCCACAGGGGGCAGAGCTCTGATCTGACCCCAAGTGACTCTCACCCCCAAACGACCCTCAAAAGATGGCCTTGACTTGGCTTATGTAAACTTTTTATGTTTCGGATTCTTTTGGTTCCGAATTTTTAGCCTCAGCCTCATCTTTTTCTACATCTATCTCTTCCTCGGAATCTTCTTTTAAACTCTTTTGATACATTACCAAATAGCCTTGTAGGGCCGCTTCTGGTTTTATTTGTGCTGATTCAGCTTTTTCCTTTTCATCTTTCACAGCAGGCTCAGGTTTTACAAAAACGAATGTCTTAACAAAAGCTGGTAGACAAGGGTAGTTTTTCCAAATATCTTTAGTGAGAGGGTAAGTATCCTTTGCACACTCCAATGGGTATTTTTTCCTGAAATAAGTGAGAACTGCTTCACAATATACACTTTCTGCAAAATCTTCCACAGACTTTGTCCAAGAAGGAATGGTAGCCAGCTGGACATCGTTGAATCCCCACAAAAGAGATGCCTCTGCGGCAGTCCAATTTTTACAGGTCTTGCAGCTCATAAAGGGATGGATGGCTAAAGCGGTTAGATCTGGAGATAAATGATGTTGATAAGTTTCGGGCCTTATACAGCTCGGACAGCTAAGTTGCGTTGTCTTCAATGTTGTTCTATTTTTTTCAATGGCGACTTGTCCAGAATGCATGGAAGATCTATGTCCCCAGCCACTATGCGTTGCTTCGATAACACGATTCGCTGCTTGAAGCGCATTAAAGGCGCTTGTGATGTCTTTTTCTGCCTTAATAATTCTAAACAAAATTTCTGTCAGTTGAGTTCGAGTTTGCAAGCTTCGTCGAGTAATCTCTGGTACTTCTAGGGGGTTGGGTAGCACGGCGAGTTTCGATATGATACTACTTTGAAGCAAGACTTGTCCTCGGGCAGTACGCAGCAAAATATCTCGCTCATGCTTCGAAGATTTACAGTAAGAAAGGTAGTCATTTGCACCCAAGAATTTCCCGACCTCCAATAGTAAAACTGGAAGCAGATTGGCATATTTTGGACTCGGAACGCTTGCTTTATCAGTAGAAGTTGCAGCGCCGCCCAAGCCCTCTCTGACCGGAGTTGCTTTGGATTGAAGTATTTGAGCTTCTCCCTTTGCTTTTTGCTCTTGCTTATTTGCTGTATAGCGATCTTCTAATAAGAGGGTCCACTTATGCATCCAGAATTGGTTATATCCGCCATATACACAGCATCTTAGATTTTCTTTGCGTAATCTTGGATGCATTGCACCAGTATGCTCTATTTGATATGGGAAATTAGGCTGGATTTGATATGCCAGAGGAGCTTCTACCTTGTCGGTTTTTGATCCTACAGCTGTTTTTGAAGCTGTCTCTTTTGGAAGACAGGTTTTGAAATATTCAATAAGCTCCGAGAGGGTGGGTCTCTTGCGGTGATCAAGTTCCAGGCAATGAGCGATAAAATCTAGAAGCCCTTTTGGACACCATTCCGGAATTTGATCTCGAATACTCGCAAAACCGGATTCAGCAAGAGATTTGATCTTTTCAAAATATTCTTTGATTTCTTTAGAGTGTGTGAGGAAGAGTAGCTTTGGCATTACGAGAGGTAAAGCAGGTTCGTGAGATGCACTGCAGAGAAGTGAAAGGATGCTTACGCCAAGAGAAAACACATCCGAGGTTCTGGAATAACCGCGATTTTTTTCAAGCTCAGGCAGAGAAGGTGGGTTCGATCCATCACCTGTCAGCAATAAACCTGAACCATTTGATTTGACCCGCATATACTCGGGTGACACTGTTCTGTGTACAACATTATTTCTATGCAAATGCGCAAGTCCTTCGAGGATATCGAGCATGAATGGTATGAAATGATCTTTCAAGAAAGAAGGTTCAGTTTTGATCTTTTCAATGAGAGGAGTTATGGATTCGCTTAATTCAGTTGTTACCAAAGCAAATGGCGTCACAAATCTCTCGCCAGAATCTCGATATTGATTCACATTTGAAGTGTATCCTATTGGACCATAGATATTCGGGTGGGGTGGGGCACAGCGAGACATTAATGAAGGGGTATAATAGTTTCCGTTAGGAATCATCAGTACTACATCCCGCAGCTTTGGAGGTTGATTAGCGATAAATTGAATAGCTTGCAGCCTGCATTTAAAGGTCTGACAATTCATTTGCATCATTGGTCCATCATATGGAATAAAAGGACCTCTAAAAAAGAATCCAGGTGAGAAGGCACGCAGTATGGAATCAAAATTAAAACTATCGGTTGTTAAGCTTTTTATAGCCCGTACAATTTTGATATTAGGATTGCTACTGTATTCGGATGTGCCGATATCCATCATATCAAGCAATTCGGGCACTTTGCTTAAGATATGGGAAGTAGACCAGGTTTTTTCGGGACTACTATAGTTAAAGTATTGCTCTACGAATCGAGCCTCGCCCCAAAAAATTCTGTGGGCCTTGTAAAGCTCCGTATCAGGATTGCCTCTAATTCGAGCTTCCTCTAATGAAGAGGATGAACGGTCATCTTTTTTCATTAATACATAGAGATTGAAAAGCAAAAGATAGGCTTCAGCCTGTAAAGATAGATCTCCTGCCGCTTGTGCCGCATAGTTTGCATATTCTATTGCGGTTTCAATAGATTCTGGTACGAGATGGCCATCACGAAAAAGGTAGGCAAGTTCGAGTGCCGCTGTATGATCATATTTGCTTCTTTTTATCAAGTTCGCAACTATTTCTGACTCTGCTTTTTTCTTCTGTTCAGAGGATTCTGACCCAGATGTTGATTCTTCGGACCCTGATGCAGATTCTGATGCGAGTTTGGATGCCTGTTCAGCTGTTCCTTTGTTTTGCGTTTCTGCTGCTAACTTTTCGATCACATTTCTGAGTTCACTCATTATTATCTCCTCATTTTAAGTTAATTAATATAATAAATTCAATTGCCTGTGTTATGTATGTTATGTAATGGTCATTGGACTACTGGCTCCAATGCAGCCCTGCTTAAGGTCAGTTTTGAATTTTGCGTATTGAAAAAATACCAGGCAACCAGCAAGGCCGTTGCCGCAAAAAATCCACTCATTAAAAAGACCATAGGAAAATGCGTATTGGCAAGGTAGCCGCAGATAAAGGCAGAAAACATGGTGGCTAGGCCGCTTAAAATATAGAAAATGCCGATGGCGGTGCCAAAGTTTTCTTTTCTCACGCTCTTAAATACCAGCGCACCGAAAACAATCTGGCTAGAGCTCCTTTGAATGCCCCAGGCGAGCAGAGCCGCAATAGCAAGAGGCCATGACGGCATTGTTAATTGAAAAAAGCAAAGATTAAAGAGAAATAGGGCTGACATTGAAATATAAACCGCGAGGCTCAAATAACGTTTGTCGATGAGTTTGCCAATGATTGGGGAACTGAAGATCATGACGGCATTAAAAATTGAAATCGTCGACAAATAAAACCACTCAGGAAATCCTTGCTGCTTCAAATAGAGCATCAATAAGCCATCATTAAATCGACCTAGGAAAAATAGACCCGCTATCAGCAGGATAGGGGAGATTTTATTGAGTACCTCACGTAATTCAACAAATGAAAAGGGCGTTTCTGCAATTTTCTGCGCTTTGACTGTAAAGGAAAGTAGGAAAGCGGGAAACGATAATGAGCAGCATAGGAAAATATAGAAGTGTAAATTGTCCCGTAGATTGCCGAAATAAAGAGTAGAAACACTGACGATCAGTGGTCCCAGGATACAACCGACTGCCTTTGAAACATTTAACATGGCCAAGGCAAAGCCTTTATTTTTTGCATCCAAAGCAACCAAAGCATCTCGCGGGGAGGCAAACATGCCATTCGCGATGCGCTCCAAGGCTTTAGAACCGAAAATAGCCCAGGGGTTGAAGAGTAACAGCAGGGCTTTGGAAATAAATGCCAATGCTGTGCCCAAGACAAAAATGAGGCGTTTGTTTTTTATTTTATCAAATAATATACCGTTTAGGAGGCGAAAAGCATTGGACAGAAATTCGGTGCTGCCCTCGATTAAGCCAAGGATGATCAAGGAGAGACCCAGTGAGTCTGTAATAATAAATGGAATGAGGGTCATTCCGATGGTGGTCGAAGTTGCTAGCAAAAAATTCATTAAATAGATTAAATACATAAAACGCACCGACTGATCTGGGGGTGAATATCCTCTTATTTGTGTTAGTAATAATAAGGTATCTTATCACGTTCTTATTAAATTAACATCTCTATATAGCAATCCAGGGGGACTTGGTCCCCTTTACTGAATAACTTTTGCGGCTTCATCCGCCACATCCTTAGGGATCTCTATGGATAGTGCCTTCGCAGCTTTCATGTTTAAAAACAACTCGACTTTTTCTGGGAAAAGCACCGGCGAATTGGCTGGAGTTGCACCTGCTAGAATTTTTATCACAAGCTGTCCAGCTTGTCTGCCAACGGTGTATTGATCAGGTCCTAAAGCCGCAAGCGCCCCACGATCTACGATATCTGTATCAGAGACAAACACAGGGATCTTGTGCTCGGTTGCCCGCCTCACGATGGTATCAAAGGCAGAAAGCGCTGTATTGTCATTATTAATAAATATTGCGTCTACTTTGGAAACCAAGCTCAATGCGGCATCAGCAACTTCAGAAGTATTGTTCGCGGCGGCTGTGACCAATTGAATATTAAACTGGATCGCTGCTTTTTCCATCGCTTCAATCAGGGTTCTGGAATTGTTTTCTCCAGGGTTATAAATGATCCCAAGTTTGGTCAGTTTTGGCAGTATTCTTTTAAACATCGCAAATTGCTTGGCAGGATCTGTGTAATCAGAAACGCCTGTGACTTTGCCGCCTGGTTTTTTAATGCTTGCGACGAGGCCTGTGCCCACAGGATCGGTCACCGAGCTAAAAACAATGGGAATACCTTGCTTTCGATTATTGGAAATCAAAGCTTCTGCGGCAGTAGTGCCAATGCCGACCATCACTTTAGGATCTTCTCCAATGAATTTCTGAGCAATTTGCGAAGCAAGTGCAGGATTGCTCTGGGCAGATTCATATTCAAAGTCATAGCCCGCTTTGGTTAATTCATCTTCAACCCCTTTTCTTGCGACATTTAAGGCGGGGTGTTCAACAGTTTGCAAGATGGGAATGATTATTTTGGTTTTTTTTCCTATTTTTGAAGCGTATTCAGTGTTGCTTGAAGTACTGCCTGATTCAGTACTCTCCGCGGAAAACAGTGTCCCATAGGCAATGAATAATATAATACCTGTAAACACTGTTAGAATCAGTTTCAAATTAAGAAAATTTTTCGCTCGCATGATGTTGTCCTCATTCGGTATTCAGTGTATTCGGTAAAATTGGCTCTTACTCTTATATGATTTGATATGATTTAAAAGTTAAGCATTTAAGCATTGAGTCGATCCAACGCTAATCGATATCCCTTATAGGGTTCCTGGCTTAGAAATCTGGCAACTCTGCCGATGGTTGCCAAACTCACTGCAGTCTGTTGATGAATTTCACGATAGGACAGATTTCCCTGATCCAATAATTTCGCAACCCAAAATCGATCTGCCATAGCAGTAATTTCTGCGGGTGTGCAGAGATCGTGGAAAAAAGCCTGCAGTTCTTTGCCAGTCTTTAAGGCTAAGATTGCCTGATAAAGTTCATTTTCGTGATGATTCACTTTTCGAGTATTGTCCATGATTTCCTCACCCCCCCACTTGTTTACTCGTTTGCCATTGCTTTTTATATGTATATGCAGTTAACACACTGTCATACTGTACTAGCATAATAGTACAATAGAACAGAAAGGAGATCAAGCTTTATTGAATAGTATTAATAAAATTTTTTTTACCCGGCTATTTTGGAGTACCATTCAAAATAGTCATGACCATTTACTGGAGTCCAAATCAGCCTTTTGGATCAAAATAAAAGGGGATAAAGCCGTTGTTTCTCTACTTTTTTTGTAGTAAGCTAACATCTTGATTATAGTTTAGAGTTTTATATGCACGTTTTTTATTGATAAGAAGAATCAATCGAGAAAGATCATTTGAAAGATCAAAAGCAGAAAATTCAATTCAATTATTTTAGAAATTCATTTGGGAGAAACAGTGTGGAAAAACAAGTAAATGTCGAACTGAACATCTTTTTAAAAGAATTTTGGCAGAAATTCCAGGAATTTGAAAATGCGAACCAATACAAGAAATTGAATGCTAATCTACCCAATCTTTTGAAAAAATCAAAAGACTTCTATGATTTTATTAGGTTGGCAACGGACACTCAAAAATTAGCAATTATAGAAGCTCTTCGGCAAAAGCTAAAGCAAGATAAAGACTTTTGCGACTTGGATGATAAAGAATCTCGGGGTGTCGAAGGTTTTGATGATTTTATTAATAATATTTCCAATAATATTTTTTTCTTTTTATTACCATTTAGATTTTACACAACGGATCCGCTTTTCATTACGGCCGCGAATTTTAAACAGATTGGGGTATTTAAAACGTGCTTGGATTTAGTGAATAGTTTTCCTGTATCGGACAGAGATCGGGCATTTGCTAACTTGGGTTTTGCAGTGTTCCTGGAGTGTATAACGACGACTTGTACTGTTGGGATGGTAGAAGGATTTATTGATGAACTCACCCCAGAACAAAAACGATTATTTGCTGCAGTAAGAGTTCCTCTTGATGAGGATGATGAACGTGGTAGGGGTCGTTTTGCAACTGTATTTCAGGTTTTGACTTTGGATTTTAAAAAAATCAATAAGGTTGATAAAATTTTTAGAGAGCAATATAAATCATGTGCTGCTAAACTGGATGAAGCCATGCTTGAGGAAGATTTAGAAGAGGAAGAATTATCCGGTAAAGAACCTGCCTCAGATAGTGAAGATGATATAGATGAAATCGATGTTACCGAAATATTTTGGGAAATATTGAATCGGAAAACCCGGAAGCCTTTGCTTCGACTTGAGCTTAAAAGAGCCGTAAAGTGTATTATAGCAGGGGCAGATCTAAAATCTAAAAATGCTGTGGGTCTCTCGCCGCTTCATTTTATTTTCAGGTATCCTATTGCATTTCATCGAGATTTGCTGTTTGCGATGTTGGGGCAAGGAGCAGATCTATTGGAATTAGATCCAGATAAAAGGAGAGCGGTGGATGTCGCTTTGAATTTAAATAATGAGGCAATCTTTGCAGCATTGTTGGATTTCTTTATGCATAATCAAGTAGGAGAAATACCGATAAGAAACCAGAATAAGAGGGTTTGTATTCCTGATTTGATATACCAGGCAATATTAAAACACGGTCAAGTATCAACTAAAATTGAGATCCATAAGGTTATTATTGAGAGAGCAAAATTTTCGCTGTTGCTGACTGCTGTTCGTGGTAATAACACTCAACAAATTAAGAAATTGCTAGCAGAAGGGACAGACATAAATTGTGGCAGCCATAAATGCTTAGCTTTGATAGAGGCTGTCACCCACAACAAACCAGAAGCCGTAGAATTATTATTGGATGTTAAAGCAGATGTTGAGAAAGCTGTTATTTCCGATGCGCATCCACTTTACCTGCAAGAAGATTCCAGATTGGATTTTACCTTTGTTAAAGAAGGTCCGGGAAGTAAAAATGGGATCAGTGCTGTACAATATGCAATAAATTTAAAATATACAGATGTGGTTAAAATGATGCTCAAATATGGCTTGTCTCCTACAGCAGATGATTTGCATGTCGCAATAACAAAGAAAGATATTGAAACAGCCAAACTTTTAGTAGAAGCTGGCGCACCTATTGATACAACAAAAGACAAAAAATATGGCCTCATCCATGATGCAATGTTGAATATTCCAGACATTGTTCCCATGTTGTTAGAATATGGTGCTAATATTGATGGCAGTTCAATTGGGAAAGGACGTGCTGTGAATTATTTTGAGTCCCGAGCAGGTTATCTGGAAAACGGGCGATCACGCCTAAATTGTTTATTGACCCAATTTCTAATTATACAAGGTGCGTATCCAGATCTCAGGGAAGGATTGTTTTTCCCTGAGTGCAATAGATATATAACTCAACGTGTGAGCAAAAGATTTTCCAATATTAACTTTGACCAAGTTTCAGCACAGAGCGCTAAAATAATTTGGGAAAACCGATCTTTACTACCCAGAGAAGAAACCATAGATTTGTTTGAATTATTCAGTTATCGCTTAGTATTAGCTCAGTCTCTTGATCCCAAGAATGTAACCTTATTAATCCGATATGCGGAACTTGACTATTGTAATTTGTGGAAAGATTATACGCTGCAAAATAGAGCTATGTGCTATTTAATGTTTAAGGTTTTGGCTCGTGAGGCTGCAGAAACCCTATGTCAAGCCCAGTCAAAAGAAATCTCCGTCTCTCTTCAAAAGTTAGGAATACCTAATAATAGTGTCACGGATAAAACATTAAAAGAGAAACTCCAAGAGATATTGGAAAACTTGTTGCGAGCGAATTTATCACCAGTGAGAACTTTTGCTCCAATTATTCAATATGAAAAATCTTTACGTTTATATCATGTTTATCAAGCGCTGCCAAAAGTGCTTGCTGACATGGTTAAAGCATATCTCGGTCCCGAAGTTGCAGAATATAGCTGTTTCAAACATAAAAAAGCAGCTGAAGATTGTGGCGATTCCGAAAATGACAGTGAAACTGAAACTGTCATTAAAATTGTTACAAAACCTGTCTATAGAAGTCTAGAAGTCCCTTTGATTTCTTTTGGGCGATTTAATGGGGCTGCCATAGTAGAGGATATTCGAAAATTAGAAAAAGTACGTCTCGAAGCCGTAGAGCGTTTGTTCGGAGCTTCGCTTGAACGAACTGTTACTGTGGATGCTAGGGTGGATCATGCAGCTAGACAAGATAAAGATTTATCTGGGGATCTTGGGGCTTCGCGAAATGCCGCCTATCATGAAGGCAATGAAGATCGGGAGCAACTCATTGAAAAACTAATGGTGGAAGATTCGAAACTCCTAAAATTGCAGGTGCTTGCCCTTCCTACCCTGATTGCTGTGCTTGATGTGCTTCATAATCAATTGACTTCGAAGATTGAGAAACTGACTGAAATTTCACAGCAATTAGAAGAGCTCGAGGGATTGACAGGGAATTCTACCAGTCGCGCGCTCGAGAGATTGAGTAAGGCAGTGGAATTATCCGAAAAGCTCGGTGAAGAATTGGATATGGCCAGGAAGTTTGAAACACAGAGCAAGCAAATAAATCCAGAAAAGCCTGAAGTGTTAAGAACACAGTTACAGAGCATGGCTGCCCTGAAGAAAAACACTCAAACAGCCATTGAATCTCATTCAAAGTATATTAAGGATATAGAGGGGTACATTAAGAAGGAAATAGAATTAAAAGCTTTGCTGAGTCAAAGTGTTGAGTCTGTAGCTAAGCCCAGTAGCAAAGTTGTAAAGAAAAAATTTAGTTAAAAAACTAATAAATTATTATCAATGGATTCCCGCGGAGGCGGGGATCCATGAAGCAATCATTAAAAAAGAGTACTTGCATTTGAGTTGGAATGATGGTATTGTATCATCCATTCTGACGCTGAATGCGGTTGGTGGCCGTGGGCGAAAGAAAAATTAAAATGGGCTGCATTAGTAATTAAAGCAGTAGCCCTGAAGGTTAACCCCACTAATAAATCTATTGACATATAGATTTATGGGGTGTACGATCCCGCTTCTAGTAAGACTAATTAAGCGTGGGTCGGTATTTTTTTATGTGAAAAAAAGTAAAGACCTAAAAAGGCAAATGTTTTAAAATCAAAAGCTTATATTAAAGCTTGTATTTAGGTTAGTTACAAAGAGGGCCTAGGGTCCTAGAAAATTGGAGACACTATATATATGTCAACAGTGAATCAGTTGGTTAGAAAAGGACGCACTCGGGTAGTCGGCAGGACCAAAACCCCCGCACTACAACGCTGTCCCCAAAAGCGCGGTGTTTGTACTCGCGTATACACACAAACTCCTAAAAAGCCAAACTCAGCTTTGCGTAAAGTTTGCCGTGTACGATTAACCAATAGCTATGAAGTCACCGCTTATATTGGTGGTGAAGGACACAACTTACAAGAACACTCTGTCGTGTTAATAAGAGGCGGACGAGTGAAGGATCTTCCCGGTGTACGCTATAAGGTTGTTCGCGGCCATTTAGATACTGCTGGCGTGAAAGATCGTAAACAAGGCCGTTCGAAGTACGGTGCTAAAAAAGCAGCTGGAGCAAGCAAGTAACTAAAGTTTTAATAGGTATTTTGAACAGGAAATGAAGGTAACAACATGCCAAGAAGACGAGTAATAGATAAACGACCCATCATTGCGGATCCCGTCTACGGGAGCCAGCTTTTGACTAAATTTGTGAATCATATTATGATGCGCGGCAAAAAATCCATCGCAGAAAAAGTTGTCTATGGGGCATTAGATGCCATTCAAGCACGCACCAAAAAAGATCCTTTGGGTGTTTTTGAAAAGGCCATCGATCATGTTCGCCCTTTGGTTGAAGTGAAATCACGTCGTGTCGGTGGTGCTACTTATCAGGTTCCAGTAGAAGTACAAGGCAGCCGCGCAATTGCACTTGCTATGCGTTGGATTGTGGAATTTGCTCGCAAAAGAGGCGAAAAAGGCATGATGCTCAAACTCGCTGGCGAACTGATGGATGCAGCTGACGAAGAAGGCGGCTCCAAGGGTAAAGGCGGAGCAGTGAAAAAGCGTGAAGACACGCATCGCATGGCAGAAGCCAACAAAGCATTTTCTCATTATCGATGGTAAAGAGGTAGATCAGTGGCACGTACAACACCTATTGAACATTATCGAAATATCGGCATTGTGGCCCATATTGATGCGGGTAAAACGACGACCACTGAACGTATTCTTTTTTATACCGGCGTTTCTCATAAAATTGGTGAGGTCATGAAGGTGCTGCGATCATGATTGGATGGAACAAGAGCGTGAACGTGGTATCACCATTACTTCCGCTGCTGTCACCTGTTACTGGTATGGTATGGCCGCTCAATATCCCAAACATCGTATCAATATCATTGATACCCCTGGCCACGTAGATTTTACCATTGAAGTAGAGCGATCTTTACGGGTATTGGATGGCGCTTGTGTGGTGTTTTCTGCTGTCGATGGTGTGGAACCGCAGTCTGAAACAGTTTGGCGACAAGCAAATAAATATGGTGTTCCTCGTATTGCCTTTGTGAACAAAATGGATCGCACTGGCGCGAATTTATTTCGAGTGGTTGAACAAATTAAGAAGCGCTTAGGCGCAAATCCTGTCCTGATTCAATTACCCATTGGCGCAGAAGAACATTTCGAAGGCGTCATCGATTTAGTCAAAATGAAAGGTATTTATTGGAATGACAGCACCCAAGGAATGACTTTTGAATATCGTGATATCCCTGCGAATTTACAAGCGGATTGTGACGAATGGCGTGAAAAACTGATTGAAGCCGCCGCTGAAGCCTCAGAAGAATTCATGGAAAAATATCTTGGTGGCGAAGAACTTTCAGAAGAAGAAATCAAAAAAGGCTATCCGACAACGAACCTAGCAAATGAAATTGTCCCTGTGTTTTGTGGTTCTGCATTTAAGAACAAAGGCGTGCAAGCATTATTGGATGCCGTGATCGATTATTTACCTGCCCCTATGATGTCCCTCCTATCGAAGGCATCCTGCAAATGGTGAAGAAGGGCACCGAGCATCCGAAAGATGATGAACCTTTCTCTGCACTGGCTTTCAAAATCATGACCGATCCTTTTGTCGGAACATTAACCTTCTTCAGTGTCTATTCCGGGACACTCAATTCAGGTGAATCGTATTATAATACCATGAAAGATAAACGTGAACGTATTGGTCGTATCCTCTAGATGCATGCGAACGATCGCGAAGAAATCAAAGAAGTACGAGCCGGAGATATTGCAGCAGCAGTGGGTCTGAAATACACCACGACCGGCGACACCATGTCTGATCCTGATAAAATCATCACACTTGAAAAAATGGATTTCCCAGAACCTGTTATTCCATGTCGCTGTTGAACCCAAAACCAAAGCAGACCAAGAAAAAATGGGTATTGCTTTGGGCAAATTGGCCCAAGAAGATCCTTCATTCCGGGTTCGAACCGATGAAGAAACGGGTCAAACTATTATTGCAGGTATGGGTGAATTGCATCTCGACATCATCGTCGATCGTATGCGGCGCGAATTCAAAGTAGAAGCCAACATCGGTAAGCCACAGGTTGCTTATCGCGAAACCATTCGTAAATCTGTGGAACAAGAAGGCAAATACATTCGTCAAACCGGTGGTCGTGGTCAGTATGGCCATGTTTGGATCAAGATTGAACCAGGTGAAGTCGGTTCCGGCATTCGAATTTGTCAATGCAATTGTCGGTGGTGTGATTCCCAAAGAATATATTCCAGCGATTGAAAAAGGCGTTCGTGAACAATCACAAAATGGCATTATGGCCGGTTATCCTGTTGTCGATGTGAAAGTCACTTTATTTGATGGTTCATACCATGAAGTGGATTCCAGTGAAATGGCATTTAAGATTGCAGGTTCACTGTGCTTTAAAGAAGGTGCTCAAAAGGCAAGCCCAGTACTGTTAGAACCCATCATGAAAGTTGAAGTCATGACCCCAGAAGATTATATGGGCGATGTCGTGGGCGATCTCAACAGACGCCGCGGTGTTATTCAAGGTATGGACGATACTGTTTCAGGTAAGCAAGTGAGTGCTGAAGTGCCATTATCAGAAATGTTTGGTTATGTCAACAGACTTTCGTTCTGAACACAAGGTCGTGCCACTTATACCATGGAATTTAAGCGTTATGCTGAAGCACCAGCCAATATCGCACAGGCAGTTTTTGAAAAGAAAGCTGGGTAAACTGAGTAATTAGTAAATAGAGTTTAGTAAATAGAGTAACGAGTAAACGAGGTTAAGAACATGGCAAAAGCAAAATTTGAACGAGATCTACCGCATATTAACGTGGGAACGATTGGTCACGTCGACCATGGTAAAACCACTTTAACCGCTGCCTTAACCAAAGTGTTGGCAGAGAAATTTGGCGGCGAATTCAAAGACTACAGCCAAATTGACGCGGCCCCCGAAGAGCGAGCCCGCGGTATTACGATCGCAACCGCACATGTGGAATATCGTTCTGCAACCCGTCACTATGCACACGTGGATTGCCCAGGCCATGCCGACTATGTGAAGAACATGATCACCGGTGCTGCTCAGATGGACGGCGCTATTTTGGTGGTTTCTGCTGCAGACGGCCCCATGCCGCAAACTCGCGAACATATCTTGTTGGCACGTCAGGTGGGTGTTCCTTATATTGTTGTGTACTTGAATAAAGCCGACATGGTGGATGATCCAGAATTAATCGAATTAGTTGAAATGGAAGTGCGCGATTTATTATCAAGCTACAATTTCCCAGGGGACAAAACCCCTATCGTTCGCGGTTCTGCTTTGAAAGCATTGCAGGGCGATACCAGTGATATCGGTGTGGATTCTGTCTTGAAGCTCGTAGAAGCAATGGATAATTATTTCCCAATTCCTGAACGCGCAATCGATCAACCTTTCTTGATGCCAATTGAAGATGTTTTCTCCATTTCTGGTCGTGGTACGGTAGTAACTGGCCGAGTGGAACGCGGCATTGTGAAAGTAGGTGAAGAATTAGAAATTGTTGGATTGAAAGACACCCAAAAGACCACCTGCACCGGAGTTGAAATGTTCCGTAAGCTCTTAGATCAAGGCCGAGCAGGGGACAACGTAGGTGTTCTGTTACGAGGTACCAAGCGAGAAGATGTGGAGCGAGGCCAAGTATTGGCGAAGCCTGGCACTATTACGCCGCATACCAAGTTTGAAGCGGAAGTGTACGTATTATCGAAAGAAGAAGGTGGACGTCATACGCCATTCTTCAAAGGATATCGACCACAGTTTTATTTCAGAACCACAGACGTGACTGGGGAAGTGATCATTCCTGAAGGTGTTGAAATGGTCATGCCTGGAGACAACATCAAGATGGTTATCCACTTGATTGCACCGATTGCGATGGAAGAAGGTGTTCGGTTTGCGATTCGTGAAGGTGGAAGAACCGTAGGTGCAGGTGTGGTTTCGAAGGTGCTTGAATAAGTGATTTAGAAGCGGGTTCCTGAGCACTCACTGCTCAGGAACCAAAAAAGGTTGTAAAAGATAAAGGGCAGAGATACGAGAGGAAAAGATTAGAATGGCAAACCAAGTAATTCGAATTCGCTTGAAGTCTTTCGATCATAAATTGATTGATAAATCTTCAAAAGAGATTGTAGATACGGCAAAGCGAACCGGTGCTCAAGTTCGAGGCCCTGTTCCGCTACCTACTCGTTTGGAAAGATTTACAATATTGATTTCACCACACGTCGATAAAAACGCGCGAGATCAATATGAAATCCCAACGCACAAACGTTTGATTATTATTGTAGAACCGACAGATAAGACCGTCGATGCCCTAATGAAGCTTGATCTTGCAGCGGGTGTTGATGTTCAGATTTCGGTGAGCTAAAGAACAACAGAAACGTATGGTTTTAAGTGAACACAGAGGGAACTCTCTAGGTTCATAAAGAGGTTAGAAATATGGCAATAGGTTTAGTAGCAAGCAAATGTGGCATGACACGCGTCTTTGATGCGAACGAAGGTCGTTCCATTCCCGTGACTGTTGTCCTGGTGGAAGCAAATCGAGTCACACAGGTGAAAACGGATGAAACCGATGGTTATTTTGCAGTGCAGATTACCAAAGGCAGCCAAAAGCCTTCTCGTTTGAATAAGCCGCAGATTGGCCATTTTGCCAAGGCACAAGTAGAACCGGGTCTAGGGCTCTATGAATTTCGGGTCACTTCAGACGAAATTTCGAAATATACAGTGGGCAATGAATTAACCGTCTCATTGTTTAAAGAAGGGCAAATAGTGGATGTGACAGGAATTAGCAAAGGACGTGGATTTTCGGGTGTCATTAAAAGACATAATTTTAGTTCACAGCGCGCTTCACATGGTAATTCCTTGTCTCATAATGCCCCTGGTTCCATCGGTCAGAATCAGTCACCAGGCCGTGTATTCAAGGGTAAAAAGATGGCCGGTCAGCTCGGTAATGTGCGCTGCACCGTGCAGAATTTAGAAATTGTAAAAGTGGATTCAGAGCGAAATGTGCTCCTAATTAAAGGAGCAGTTCCGGGAGCCCCAGGCGGAAATGTAATTATTCGTCCGGCTGTTAAAGCAAGCGAAGCGGTTTAAGGGGGTAAAAGATGGAGTTAGCATTAGCTAATAAAGGCTCATCTAAGACAAATTCGGTACAAGTATCGGCCACTACATTTGGTCGTGATTTTAACGAAGCATTGGTGCATCAGGTAATCACCGCTTACTTAGCAGGTGCAAGATCTGGTACTCGCGGGCAGAAAACACGAGCTGAAGTACGAGGCGGCGGCGCCAAGCCCTGGCGTCAAAAAGGTACTGGGCGTGCAAGAGCAGGTACCATCAGAAGTCCATTGTGGCGTTCGGGTGGTAAGGTTTTTGCTGCTACCAATCAAGATCACAGCCAAAAGGTGAACAAAAAAATGTATCGCGGCGCGATGCAGTCCATTTTGTCTGAGCTGGTACGACAAGGACGCTTGATGATCGTTGAAAACCTTGAAATCAAGCAGCCAAAGACCAAAGAATTGATGACAAAACTCAAAGATTTTGGTCTGCAAGAAGCCTTGATTGTCACTGGCGAATGGGACAGCAATTTATACTTGTCCGCCAGAAATGTGCCAAATGTAGATGTTCGCCGCGCTCCCGATGTTGATCCCGTGAGCTTGGTGAAATTTGAAAAAGTTATCATGACAGTAGATGCAATTCGGAAATTTGAAGAGGTGCTGAAGTGAATGAGAGTCGATTATATAGAATAATTCTCGGATCGCATACTACAGAAAAATCTGTTCGGATGGCAGATAAAAATCGCCAAGTTGCTTTTCGAGTCGCGCAAGATGCCACAAAAACAGAAGTGAAAATGGCCGTAGAAAAGCTTTTTTCGGTTGTGGTGACAGCCGTTCGTATGGTGAAAATCAAGGGAAAGATAAAGAATTTTAAACAAATGTCAGGCCGTCGATCTGATACCAAGAAAGCTTATGTTTCCTTGGCAGAGGGGCACGATATTAATGTGGCAAATTTTAAGTAGAGATTTTGGAAAAGAGTTTTAGTAGAGAGAGATTATCGATATGCCAATAGTGAAAACAAAACCGACATCTCCGGGAAGAAGACACCTAATAAAGGTCGTCAACCCAGATCTTCATAAGGGTAAGCCTCATTCCCCACTTGTGGTGGAAAAAAAGGCGACTGCTGGCCGCAATTGCTATGGCCGGATTACTTCTTGGCAGAAAGGCGGCGGTCACAAACGACGCTACAGAATTATTGACTGGAAACGCTGCAAAGAAGGCGTGCCTGGAAAAGTGGAACGATTAGAATACGATCCAAATCGCACAGCCAATATCGCTCTGGTACTTTATGCAGATGGTGAACGTCGTTACATGATTGCACCAAAAGGATTAACTGTCGGCACTGCAATTTTAGCGGGTCAAGATGCTCCGGTTGCTGTGGGTAACTGCTTACCATTACGTAATATTCCGATTGGTACAGTAGTACATTGTGTTGAAATGAAGCCAGGAAAAGGCGGCCAATTGGCGAGAAGTGCAGGTTGCAGTATTCAGCTTTTGGCGCGAGAAGGCGGCTATGCCACCATTCGTCTCAAATCCGGTGAAATGCGCAGAGTTTTAGTAGATTGCCGTGCAACAATCGGTGAAGTCGGCAACAGTGAACATAATTTGCGTAAAATTGGTAAGGCTGGTGCAAATCGCTGGCGCAACAAGAGACCTCGTGTTCGAGGTGTTGCCATGAATCCAGTAGATCACCCGTTAGGAGGCGGTGAAGGCCGTACTTCAGGTGGACGTCCGCCTTGCACACCTTGGGGTATACCAGAAGGTACCAAGACACGACGCAATAAACGTACCGATAAAATGATCATCCGTCGCCGTAAAGCGAACAAAGGGGGTTAATAAGTTATGCCACGTTCCTTAAGAAAAGGGCCATTTGTAGATTTTCACTTATTGAAAAAAGTGGAAGAAGCCGTGACCAGTCGTGTAAAACGACCCATTAAAACTTGGTCACGACGATCAATGATTATTCCCGACATGGTGGGTTTAACAATTGCCATCCACAACGGCAAACAACACATCCCCATCTTGATTGGTGAAAACATGGTGGGACATAAATTAGGTGAATTTGCGCCAACTCGCACTTTCCGCGGTCACTCTGGTGATAGAGCTACGAAGAAAGAAGCGGCAGGCGGCGCTAAGAAATAGGTTAGGTTAGGGGGTTCATTATGCAAGAAGCCTACGCAATATTAAGAGAAGCACGGCTCTCGGCTCAAAAAGCGCGTTTAGTAGTAGATCAAGTCCGTGGCTTGAAAGTGGAACAGGCTTTGAACATTCTGAGCTTCAGTCCCAAAAAAGCAGCGGTACTTGTTAAAAAAGTGTTGTTGTCAGCAATGGCAAATGCTGAACATAACGAAGGCATGGATATCGATGATCTTTCCGTTGCTCGGATTTATGTAGACGAAGCATCCAAGCTTAAGCGCTTCTCTCCAAGAGCAAAAGGTCGCGCCAATCGCATTGTGAAGCACAGCTGCCATATTACAGTTGTGGTTGCACCAAAGGTGGAAGCACCGAAGGCAAAACCTGCAAAACCAAAAAAGGCGAAAGGGGCAACGAAAGAAAAGCAAGGCAGATCCAAAAAGGACGACCAGGACAATCAAGGCCAAAAAGGCAAACAAAGTAAACGAGGTAAATAATTCATGGGTCAAAAAGTACATCCAGTCGGTATTCGATTAGGCATTATTCGCGAGCATGATGCCCGCTGGTTTCCAGAAGGCGGCGGCAGTTCCTATGGCAGAACCTTGAAGGACGATCTCGAAATTCGAGCCATTTTAAACGAACGTTTACCTAAAGCGGCTGATGTCAGCAGTATTTTATTAGAAAGAACCGGACGCAATGTCAAAATCACCCTGCGCACAGCAAAGCCTGGCGTTATTATCGGCAAAAAGGGTGAAGATGTTGAAAAATTGCGGCAGGAAATCAATGCGAAGACTGGTTCACCTATTGCGATAACAATTGAAGAAATTCGCAAGCCTGAATTAGATGCAACCTTAGTTGCGCGCAGCATTGCACAGCAATTAGAACGACGTATCATGTTCCGCCGTGCAATGAAACGAGCAGTTACCAATGCACTGCGTTTGGGTGCCAAGGGTATTAAAATTTCTGTCTCAGGCCGTTTGGGTGGTGCTGAAATTGCCAGACGTGAAGTGTATCGCGAAGGTAGAGTTCCATTGCATACCTTCAGAGCAGATATCGATTATGGTACAGCCATTGCAAAAACCACTTATGGTGTCATTGGCGTGAAGGTTTGGATATTTAAAGGCGAAGTCATCGGCAAGCAAGAGCAAGCCGCTGAAGTCTAGACATTAGATGGGAGTAATTTACGATGTTGCAACCTAAGCGAACCAAGTTTCGCAAGCAAATGAAAGGCCGAAACCGCGGTGTCGCAACTCGTGGTAATAAGGTCAGCTTTGGCGAATATGGTCTACGTTCATTAGAGCATTGCCGAGTAACCTCGCGTCAGATCGAGGCTGCGAGACGAGCCATTAGCCGTTTTATTAAGCGTGGCGGAAAAGTTTGGATTCGAATTTTTCCTGACAAGCCCATCACTCAAAAGCCTTTGGAAGTGCGACAAGGGAGTGGTAAGGGTAATGTGGAATTTTACGTTGCCCTGGTGCAGCCAGGCCGTATGTTATTTGAGGTAGACGGGGTCGATCTGAGAATCCGCGATGGAAGCGTTTCGATTAGCAGCTTCCAAGCTTCCCTGTGCGACCGAAGTGATTGAGCATGTTATTAAGTAAATTTAGAAATTCTAGACATTTCGCTGTAGCGATTGTTGCGATGTCCAAGACAGTAGGGTGATGAGTATGAAGATAAAAAATGAAGAGTTGAGAGCAAAGTCGGTTTCCGAATTAAAGGAAGAGTTAAGCAAGACTCTAAGAGAGCAATTCAAATTGCGGCTCATCAAGGGAACTGGAGAATTGACTCACACTCATATGCTTCGAGCTGCAAAACGATTAGTCGCTCGAATTCAAACCATTTTAGCAGAGAAACTTAAGACGGAAGGTAATTAAAGATGACTGAAAAATCTCAAGGTCGAACCGTACGAGGCACAGTTGTTAGCACAAAAATGAATAAAACCGCTGTAGTTCGTGTAGAACGTCGCGTAAAAGAACCGCTTTATAACAAAATTGTGACCAAATATACCAAATTGTACGTGCACGATGAAAATGAGCAGTGCAAAGAAGGTGATACTGTTTTGGTGAAAGAAGTGAGACCTATTTCCAAGACTAAGTGCTGGGAATTGGTGGAATTGTGTGCTAGTGCATAAGTTATTACTTGTAAGTGAGTAGGTAAAAATGTTATTATATTCAGCACCTAACGAATTGAATGAATCGAAGCGGGCAGGGGAACTCCTGTTAGCTCACATTCGCTTTAACGGAGACCTTAAACAATGATTCAAATGCAGTCCATTCTCGAGGTGGCAGACAATAGCGGCGCGCGTCGTATCATGTGCATCAAAGTGCTCGGCGGTTCCAAAAGACGTTATGCCGGTATAGGAGATGTTATCGCGGTCAGTGTGAAGGAAGCCATTCCCCGAGGTAAAGTTAAAAAAGGCGATGTGTTGAAGGCGGTTATTGTAAGAACTAGTAAAGGCGTTAGAAGACCCGATGGCTCTTTGATTCGTTTTGATAGAAATGCTGCGGTATTACTCAATAATCAATTACAACCTATCGGAACACGAATTTTTGGACCTGTGACTCGCGAACTTCGCGGCGAACAATTCATGAAAATTATTTCACTAGCACCAGAAGTGCTTTGAGGCAGAATTTTATGGGCATGAAAACGAAGATTAAAAAAGGCGATACAGTCTACATCAGAAAAGGTAAAGATGCCGGACGTAAAGGCGTTGTTTTATCGATTGTGAAAGACGGCACTCGTGTATTGGTAGAAGGCATCAATATTGTTAAGCGCAATACCAAGCCTGATCCTTCCAGAGAACGCGCTGGCGGCATCTTGGAAATGGAAGCTTCAGTTGCGATCTCAAATGTTGCTTTATGGAATCAGGCAGCTGGTAAGCCAGATCGAGTGGGTTATAAGTTCTTGGAAGATGGCCGCAAGGTCAGAATTTTTAAATCAACCGGCGAAATGGTTGAGTAGGTGCAGAATGGCTAGATTACAGAAGTTATATAAAGACAGCATAGTGAAAAAACTGATGAAGGAATTTGGCTATTCCAACGTAATGGAAGTGCCAAAGATCGTCAAAATCACTCTGAATATGGGTGTCGGGGAAGCTGTGAACGACAAAAAAGTCGTCGATAACGCCTCCTCCGATATGGAAAAAATTGCTGGGCAAAAGCCTGTTATCACCAAAGCCAGAAAGTCCGTTGCTGGTTTCAAAATTCGTGAAGGCTGGCCGATTGGTTGTAAAGTTACTCTGCGGCGTGATCGCATGTATGATTTTCTGGAGCGATTACTGAGCATTGCTATCCCGCGTATCAGGGATTTTCGGGGTCTGAATCGTCGCTCATTTGATGGCAGAGGCAACTATACCTTCGGCGTTAAAGAGCAAATTGTGTTCCCAGAAATTCAATACGATAAAATTGATGCAATTCGTGGCATGGACATCACCATTACCACATCTGCAAAATCGAACGAAGAAGGCCTGGCATTGTTACAGGCCTTTCATTTTCCTTTTAAGGAGTAAACTTTAGATGGCAAAACGATGCATGATTGAAAAAGAAAAGCGCCGCTCAAAATTGTCTGCTCATTATAAAAAGCGCCGCGCTGAATTACGTGAAATCATCCGTGATCAAAACAATACATTAGAAGACAAGATGGCTGCTCAGAAAAAGATGCAGAGTCTGCCGCGGGATTCAAACCGTACCCGTATGCGCAATCGATGTCAAATTACAGGCCGTTCCAGGGGAGTTTACCGCAAATTCCGCTTGAGCCGACATAAACTGCGCGAATTTGCTATGACAGGAATCATTCCTGGCATTCGAATCGCGAGCTGGTAGGAGAGAACAGTGAGTTTGCAAGATCCAATTTCAGATATGTTAACAGTCATTCGCAATGGCCAAATGATGCGAAAGGAAGTGGTTACAACACCAGGTTCCAAAAATAAAATCGCAATTTTGAAAGTTTTGGCAGATGAAGGCTATATTTTAGGCTATGAATCAGATAAAGAAGCCAAGCCTACCATCAGCATCTTTCTAAAATATTATCAAAATAAGCCAGTCATTGCGCAAATAAAACGAGTCAGCAAGCCAGGCCTTAGAATCTACAAGAAAAAAGATGAATTGCCCAAAGTATTGGGAGGCCTCGGAGTCGTTATTGTGTCAACACCCAAGGGTGTGATGAGCGATAAAGAAGCCAGAAGATTGAAGCAAGGCGGTGAGCTGTTATGTCAGGTGGCATAACATCAATAGTGGGCACAAAGGGCTCAAAAAAGGGTATTTAGTATGTCAAGAATTGCAAGAAAACCGATAGAAATCCCGGCTGGGGTAGAAGTTAAGTTGAATGGCCGCCATTTTTCAGTGAAAGGCAAGAAAGGCGAATTCAACCAAACACTCGACAACTCAGTCGATGTAAAAGTGGAAGGCAAAGAAATCACTGTATCGGCCGCGAACGATCCATCACCCATGATTGGCACCACTGCGAAAATGATTCGCAATATGATTCGGGGTGTGAGCGAAGGTTTCGAGTGTAAATTGACTTTGGTAGGCGTGGGATATCGAGCAAAAGTTCAAGGCAATTCTTTGGAGTTGAGCTTAGGGTTCTCTCATCCTGTAGTGTTTCTTATACCAAAAGGGATCACCATCGACTGCCCAAGCAATACTGAAATTATTGTTAAAGGATCAGATCCTCAGATAGTGGGGGAAGTAGCAGCTAAAATTCGAGCCAAACGTCCACCTGAAGTGTATAAAGGAAAGGGCGTTCGATATGCTGATGAGAAGATTGAGATTAAGGAAACTAAGAAGAAATAAGTAAGCATACGGTAACAATGATACGCCATTGCAGCGTTAATGACGAAAGCTTTTCGAAATCTAATAAGCTAGCGTCATTCCCGCGAAGGCGGGAATCCAGGTTAAGAGAGCGAAAGATTTAGAGATATGAGATTTTGGAGCTAAGAAATGAGTAACAATGCCACAAAGATTCGCAGAATTCGGCGAAGCCGCTGCAAGATTAAAGGCTTAGATATTGCCTATATGACTGTCCACAGGACACCTCAGCATATATATGCGCAAATTCATGCCGCAGAAGGTGCATCAGTTTTGGCTGCAGCATCCAGCGTTGAAAAAGGCTTACGCGGTCAATCTATAGGTCCCGGCAAGATAAAAATGGCAGAAGAAGTGGGCAAATTGATTGCGGAGAGAGCACAGGCCAAAGGCATTTCTCGCATCGCTTTTGATCGCTCCGGTTACATGTATCATGGTCGAGTGAAGGCTCTCGCAGACGCTGCAAGAGCAGGGGGCTTGGAGTTTTAGTCCCCAAGGCCTAAAGGACGGAATAGTCCTTTGGCAAATATTGGATAATTTTTACAGAGGTTAATAAAATGGCAGCAAGTGGCGCAAGTATTGAACAATCAGTAAAGAGCGATGGTTATGTAGAAAAATTGGTAACCGTACGCCGCAGTGCAGTTGTGGTTACTGGTGGTAGAAAATTCAGCTTTTCCGCATTAACAGTTGTGGGTGATGGTAAAGGCCGTATTGGCATTGGCCTTGGTAAGGCTCGTGAAGTGCCAGTTGCTATTCAAAAATCCATGGAAAGCGCAAGACGAAACTTGGTTCGCATCGAACTCAATGGCAACACATTATTTCATCCTATTGAATCCCGACATGGTGCTTCTAAAGTTATCATGCTCCCAGCATCAGAAGGTACTGGTATCATCGCTGGCACCTCCATGCGAGCTGTCTTTGAAGTATTGGGCGTCACGAATGTCTTGGCAAAATGCATAGGTTCTACCAATCCGATCAATGTGGTACGCGCAACATTAAAAGGCTTGATAAACATGAGTTCTCCTGAGCAAATCGCCCAGAAACGCGGTAAATCACTCTCTGAAATCATTGAGAGCAAGGAGATTAAAGAATGAAAAAGAAAGAAGTCATTGTCACTCTCATTAAAAGCAAAAGTGGCCGATTGCCCTCACATCGAGCAACACTCGTTGGTTTAGGTCTGCGACGCATTGGCCAAAGTAAAGTTTTACAAGACACGCCTGAAGTGCGTGGTATGTTGAACAAAGTATCTTATCTCATCAAAGTGGAGCACCCATAATGTATTTAAATACGATAAAGCCTGGCGCAGGTGCAAGAACCAAGGCAAAACGCTTAGGTCGTGGTATTGGCTCAGGTTTAGGTAAAACTTGCGGTCGTGGTCATAAAGGTCAAAGAGCGAGAGCTGGTGGATTCCATAAAGTTGGTTTCGAAGGTGGACAGATGCCCTTGCAGCGTCGACTGCCAAAATTCGGATTCACCTCACGCATGGCACGGTTGAAAGATGAAGTTCGCTTAGATGAACTTTTAAGAATTTCCGAGAGCGTTATCGATCTTGGAGCTTTGCAAAATGCCAATTTGGTTTCAAGAAAAGTAAAAAGAGTGAAAGTTATTGCCACTGGAAAATTAGATCGTCCTGTCACCCTCAAAGGCATCAGTGTCACTAAAGGTGCACGTGCTGCCATTGAAGCTGCAGGGGAAAGATGGAAGAGTAGGAAAAAATCATTCATGCAAAATAAAGCGCTAGCAAATCAAAAAGGAAAAGGTGGTCTTTCTGAATTAAAACGCCGCATCCTATTTTTGCTTGGCGCATTGATTGTCTATCGTATCGGTGCGCACATACCCGTACCCGGTTTAGATCCCACGCGTCTCGCCGAATTATTCTCGGGTAATCAAGGCATTTTTGGGTTGTTTAATTTATTTTCAGGGGGTGCGCTGTCACGTTTAACAGTCTTTGCTGTTGGCGTTATGCCCTACATTTCGGCTTCAATCATCATTCAACTTCTCACCGTTGTTTATCCTCCTTTAGAGCAGCTCAAAAAAGAAGGGCAAACCGGCCGCCGTAAGATCACGCAGTACACACGTTATGGTACCGTTATTTTGTCTGCCATTTATGCCTTTGGTATGGCTCGATATCTAGACAATTCCGGCATCGCATTAGAACCAGGATTTACCTATTATTTCACCGTAACCCTCACCTTGGTTACCGGAACCATGTTTTTAATGTGGCTTGGAGAGCAAATTACTGAAAGAGGTGTTGGAAACGGAATATCGCTCATTATCTTGGCAGGTATTGTTGCTGGACTTCCAGGTGCGATCGTCAATACCTTCGATAAAATTCGCCAAGGGGAAATGCAGCCTATCGCACTCATAGTGCTTTGCGTCATGTTAGTCGCTATCATTGCCTTTGTGGTTTTTGTGGAACGAGGTCAACGCCGTATCCCCGTCAATTATGCGAAACGTCAACAGGGCCGCCAGGTTTATGCAGCTCAAAAAAGCCATTTGCCGCTGAAACTTAATATGGCCAATGTGATACCCCCCATTTTTGCTTCGAGCATTATTTTATTTCCAGCCTCATTAAGCCAATGGTTTGGTAAATCCTCTAAATTCTCATTTCTCTCTGATATTGGCTTGGCTCTGTCGCCGGGACAGCCTCTTTATATCGTGTTATTTGCATCAGCCATCATATTTTTCTGCTTTTTTTATACCAATTTGGTTTTTAATCCCAAAGAAACAGCAGATAATTTGAAAAAATCTGGGGGATATATCCCAGGAATTCGACCAGGGGATCAAACCGCTCAATACATCCATGAAGTGATGTTTCGACTCACAATCATCGGTTCGATTTATATTACAGCGGTATCCTTGCTGCCAGAATTCTTGATTTTAGCTTGGAACGTACCCTTTTATTTTGGGGGTACTTCTCTCTTAATTATTGTCGTTGTGGTGATGGATTTTATGGCCCAGGTTCAAGCTCATATGATTTCGCATCAATATGAGTCTTTGATTAAGAAGTCAAACTTAAAAGGTTTTTAAGAAGATTTTATATTGAATTTTGTGGGTTAAATAGTGTATAATACTCGGCTAAGTATTGTATTTAAAATTTGGATGTGGAAAAACGTCCAGCAATTTCAATGCCAAATATTTTGTAAAAAGGGTTAGAAAATGAAGGTGAGAGCATCAGTAAAAAAAATATGCGATGACTGCCGCGTTATCAAGCGGGGACGGGTTGTTCGGATCGTCTGTACTAAATCGAGCAAGCATAATCAAAGGCAGGGTTAAATATGACCATACGTGTATCTGGGGTAATTTTACCACCTAATAAACATATCGTAATTGCTTTACGCAGTGTTTTTGGCATTGGCAAATTCCGTTCTTCGGAAATTTGTAAAAAAGTAGGGGTAAAACCTTCTGTAAAAGTATCTGAAATAAAAGAAGACTATGTTCCCATGATTCAAGAAGCGGTGAATCAATATGAAGTAGAAGGTGATCTACGTCGTCGAGTCGCAATGGATATCAAGCGTCTCGTGGACATCAAATGCTACAGGGGACTGCGTCATAAACGTAATTTGCCTGTTCGAGGACAGCGCACAAAAACAAACGCTAAAACACGCAAGGGCCGCAAGCGTAGCAGCAGTGGAATGATGAAATAGCTAGGGGATTGGTCGAGGTAATCGAAAGCATAAAGCCAAGCATTACCCGAGCAATCACCCAAACCAAATGGTTAAAATGGTTAAAAAATAGGAATAGGGTAAAAGATGTCAGAAAAAGCAGCAGCAGTACGAACACGAAAAAAGACCAAACGATCACTCGTTTCGGGCATGGTTCATATCTATGCATCATTTAACAATACCATCGTCAGCATCACTGATCTTCAAGGCAATGTGGTTGCCTGGGCGACTGCAGGCGGTTCAGGTTTTCGTGGTTCACGAAAAAGCACACCATATGCCGCACAAATGGCAGCACGGAAGGCCGCTTTGGTTGCCAAAGATTTCGGCTTAAAATCCGTAGAAGTCTTAGTGAGAGGTCCTGGTCCTGGTCGAGAATCTGCTATGCGTGCCATGGCTGAATTTTTTAAAATTTCATCTATCAGCGATGTCACAGGTATTCCATTCAACGGTTGTAAAGAACCAAAAGAGCGTCGAGTTTAATTGGGGGCATTAGAATTATGGCAAGATATTTAGGTCCAACCTGTCGAAAAGCGAGAAGATTAGGCACTGATTTAGCCCTAAAAAGTCGCGTGAGAGACGTCGAAGGCAAATGTAAAATGAATACCCGACCGGGTCAGCATGGCAGCCGTCGCAGTCGTGATACCGGTCACGGTTTGCAAATGGCAGAAAAACAAAAATTTAAATATATGTACGGTGTGTTGGAGAAACAGTTTCGTCGTTACTATACAGAAGCTGCCAGACGAACAGGCGCTACCGGTGAAACTTTGATGAAATTATTGGAATGCCGTTTGGATAATGTGGTTTATCGTTTGGGTTTTGGCAGCACTCGAGCCGAATCCAGACAACTCGTCAGACATAAGGCAATCTTGGTGAACGAGAAAATCGTTAATATTCCTTCTTACCAAGTTAGCCCAGGCGATGTCATAGAAGTGAGAGAAAAATCCAGGAATCAAACCCGCATTCAGGATGCCTTGAAATTGGCAGAAGCTGCTGGATTCTCCGAGTGGATCGAATGTGATCCTTCCAAAATGCGAGGTGTTTTTAAGCGAGTTCCTGATCGAAGTGAATTGCCATCTGAATTCAACGAACAGTTGGTTGTGGAATTGTACGCGAAATAAAGTGTCAGAGTGTCAGAACGTTTATACGTTTATATAATTGCTCATAGTGTCTAAAGGGGTTAATACATGCAACGTGCCGTGAAAGAATTTTTGAAACCGCGTTTAATTGATATTCAAGAAAAAGGCCGCCATCACGCTAGAATTGTGATGGAGCCGTTAGAACGTGGTTTTGGCCACACTTTGGGCAATGCATTAAGACGCATTCTGCTTTCGTCCATGCCTGGTTGTGCTGTGGTTGAAGCGCAAATTGAAGGTGTATTGCATGAATACACGACTATCGAAGGCGTGCAAGAAGACGTTATCGACATTTTATTGAATTTAAAAGGCGTTGAATTTAAACTTGAAGGCCGCGATGAGGTAGAACTTAAATTAAATAAAACAGGGGAAGGCCCAATACGAGCTGGCGATTTTGAATTGCCACACGATGTTAAGATCATCAATCCCGACTATGTGATTGCCAACATGACTAAGGCCGGGAACTTAAATATGACGGTTCGAGTAGCGCGTGGTCGAGGTTATGAACCCGTTAGCATGAGACAAAATCCAGAAGACACCACACGTGAAATAGGTTGGCTACAATTGGATGCTTCCTTTAGTCCAGTCCGTCGAGTGACTTATACTGTTGAGAACGCTCGAGTTGAAAAGAGAACTGACTTGGATAGATTGATTATCGATCTCGAAACAAATGGCACTATTGAACCTGAAGAAGCTATTCGTTGGGCGGCTTCTATTTTGGCAGAGCAATTATCTGTATTCGTAGATTTGAAAGGCGAGAAAGAAGCGCCGCCTGCCAGATCACGCACCGAAATAGATCCTATTCTATTGCGATCTGTTGACGATCTAGAGCTCACAGTACGCTCGGCAAATTGTCTGAAGGCAGAAAATATATTTTATATTGGCGACCTTATTCAGAAAACAGAGGTTGAATTATTAAAGACTCCCAACTTAGGGAAAAAATCCTTAACTGAAATTAAGGATGTATTGGCCACCAAAGGATTTTCTTTGGGTATGCGTTTAGAAAACTGGCCACCGGCTGGGCTTCATGAAGAAAAGAGTAACACGACTTTATAAAAAACGGGCCTCTTGACATATAGTAGAAATTTCAAGAGGCCCAGGAAATCTAATCTAAGGGTGATATATGCGGCATCGTAACATAGGCAAGAGATTTAAAAGAACGACCAGTCATCGTAAGGCAATGTTCCAAAATATGATCAATTCTATGATTCGTCATGGTTTGATTAAGACCACTCTCCCAAAAGCAAAAGATTTACGTAGACTTTTAGAGCCTATGGTGACTTTAGCAAAAGAAGACAGCGTTTCGCATCGTCGTTTAGCATTTAATCGCTTGCGTGATAAAGAAACCGTTGCTAAGCTTTTTAATGAATTGGGTCCACGCTTCAAAGAGAGAAATGGTGGTTACCTTCGAGTTTTGAAATGTGGCAACCGCAAAGGTGATTGCGCTCCCATGGCAATTGTTGAGTTTGTAGAATCTGTTTAGAGATCAGAAATTGTTGCTAAATTCAAGTTTTCTAGTCTCTCTAGACATTAACAGGTATCGGAATCACAGTGAAAATAGTATTTAAATTGTGCCAAAAGTTATCCCATAAACAAACCGGGCTATGTTCCCGGTTTTTTTATACTTATTTTTTGTGAAAGGAGGCTTTGTAATGCAAAACAGTAATATGCATTCTGGAAATACCCAAGCACCCTTTGGGAAACTACGCAGTTTTGTCTGGCCTATCCACCGTTATGAACATCGGAAATTAATTCCTATGTTTGCACTCTTTTTCCTGATTTCCTTTGTCTACAATGTTTTGCGCTGTATGAAAGTTACCTTGGTGGTGACAGCAGTAGGATCCGGTGCTGAAGTCATTCCCTTTCTAAAAGTTTGGGCAGTTTTGCCAGGTGCACTCCTACTCACCTTTCTTTATACTTTTCTTGCCAGCCGTTTACCTCGCGAAAAAGTATTTTATACCATGCTGAGTTTCTTCTTAGGATTTTTCATGTTCTTTGTGCTGGTGCTGCATCCCAATCATGAAGCCCTTGAATTGACACATCTCTCAGAAGTATTACAAGGGGTTTTGCCAGAAGGATTCAGAGGTCTTATTGCTGTGGTTCGTCATTGGCCATTGTCTCTCTTTTATGTGCTGTCCGAAATGTGGAGCGCAATCGTGCTTTCCATGCTGTTCTGGGGTTTTGCGAATGAGGTTACCTCAGTAGACGAGGCCAAGCGTTTTTACGCTATATTCGCACTTGGGGCCAATAGTTCTGGCATATTCTCTGGACAATGTGCACAGTGTCTTACTTTAGAGACTTTTAATCCAATACTGCCTTTTGGTAAAAGTGCTTGGGAACAGTCCTTAGTATTACAAATTGGAGTGGTGCTTTTCATTGGCGTTCTGATTATTTTGCTTTATCGTTGGTTAAATAACCATATTGTTCCAAGCACGGTTGCTGGTAATGGGGTTCACAAGGGAAGTTCGGATTCATACAATAGCAGAGAAGGCATTGAATCTGAAAAAATAAAGAAAGAAGAAAAATTAGAAAAATTGTCCTTGTTAGAATGTTTTGCACAACTCGCGAGATCTCCTTACATGCTCTACATCACCTTGTTAGTGGTGGCTTATAATATTGTTTATAATATGGCGGATGTACTCTGGACAGAACAAGTCAGGCAACATTACCCTGAAGCCGGAGAATTCAACACCTATATCAATCAGGTGGCAACCTGGACGGGTGTTTTCGCTACTCTTTCCGCATTGTTACTCTCTGGTAATGTGATTCGCCGCTACGGATGGACGGCAACGGCACTCATCACCCCCGGAATTTGGGTAGCAACTAGCATTGGTTTCTTAACTTGTCTCCTCTTTTCATCCAATATGCAATTCAATGAAATCATAGCTGGTTTCTGTGGTGTCCCGGTTTATAGCCTTATATTGATTTTTGGCTCTGCTCAAATCTGTCTTGGTCGTGCTGCTAAATATACGGTTTTTGATGAGTCCAAAGAAATAGCATTTATCCCTCTTTCAAAAGAAGAACAAAGAAAAGGAAAAGCCGTCGTTGATGGAATTGCCTCTAGATTTGGTAAATCTGGCGGATCTCTTATGATTCAGGTCTTGATAATTATTTGCGGCGAGCTTATGCTTACCATTCCTTATGTAACTGCGACATTTATTGTCGTATTTGCGTTATGGTTATATGCGGTGAGGAATTTGGGAAGGCTCGTCAGTAATACTATTGATAGAGAAATTGATAGAGAAATCAGTAGTGAAAAAGCTATTTCGGATGCAGATACGAGTGTAGTAAATAGCTCCTTTGAGGTGGTTAGAAACAACTAGGAGCCATAGATAATATATTGAATTTTTTATTTGTAAATTGCGTTATCCAGTGTAATTACATTTTAAATTTAATATAGTTACTTATTTTAATTTTTAATCGCTTATAAACATATGAACATACAAAAGTTACTCAAGTTTGTCAACAAACATTGACAAGAATACATGCTTTCTGGCAAAATAGCAGAAGTATTGGATTATATTAGAACCTGTACTCGGAGGTGTAGATGCAAGCAACAACGCCTAAACCTTTTGGGAAAATTCGGAATTTTTTGTGGCCTATTCATTTCCACGAACACCGAAAACTCCTCCCTATGCTTGCGCTCTTCTTCTTGATTTCCTTTATCTATAATTTGCTTCGCTGTATGAAAGTCACCATTGTGGTAAAAGCCGGTGGTGTCGGAGCAGAAGTCATTCCCTTTTTGAAAGTTTGGGCGGTATTACCTGCTGCGGTGCTACTCACTTATTTATATACAAAATTATCAAACCGGATGGGACGCGAACAAATCTTTTATACCATGCTGATCATGTTTCTCGGATTTTTCAGCTTCTTTCTGCTGGTCCTGCACCCCAATCGTGAAGCATTAGAATTAACCAACCTGGCAAATCTCCTGCAGAGCCGCTTACCAGAAGGACTCAGAGGCTTAATCGCCATCATCCGTCATTGGCCGTTATCGCTCTTCTACGTCATGTGTGAGATGTGGTCGGCAGTCGTTTTATCGATGCTGTTCTGGGGATTTGCAAACGAAGTTACCACGGTAGATGAGGCAAAACGTTTTTATGCTATCTTTGCCATTGGTGCCAATTTCTCCGGAATATTTTCAGGTCAATCTGCTCAATTTTTAACAGTTCAAGAATATAATCCCTTAATTCCATTTGGGCATGCTGCCTGGGAACAAACATTGATGCTGCAGCTCGGATTAGTATTATTACTTGGCGTCGCCGTCATCGTACTGTTCCGTTGGGTCAATCGCGCCATCATACGCTATCAGCCCAGAGTGCAGCCTTTGATTATCATCGATGTCGAAAAAGCAGAAGATAAGAATGCGAAAAAACTTTCCTTAATGGAATGCTTCGCCTATTTAGCAAAATCCAGATATATGGTGTACATCACAATTTTAGTGGTGGCATACAATGTTGTTTATAACCTTTCTGATGTGCTATGGACTGATCAAGTCAGCCAAAGGTACACCAATGAAAACGACTTTAATGCCTATATCAATCAAATTGCCTCCATCACCGGTATTTTTGCAACTTTATCTGGTCTGATTCTTTCTGGAAACGTCATTCGACGCTATGGTTGGACCGTGACAGCCATGATTACGCCGCTGATTTGGCTTCTCACCAGCGTTGGCTTCTTTGGTTTCCTTCTATTTGAAGCTTCGATCCCGCTCTCAGATTTGCTGTATTCCATATTGAATGTTCCAGCGGCAAGTTTAGCCCTTTTCTTCGGTTCGGCTCAGATTTGCTTAGGAAGAGCTTCAAAATATACTGTCTTTGATGAAACTAAGGAAATCGCCTTCATCCCACTCCCTAAAGTAGAACAACGCAAGGGTAAAGCGGTGGTGGATGGCATTGCCTCTCGGTTTGGAAAATCAGGCGGCTCATTGACTATCCAAGTGCTCTTGGTTCTGTGCGGTGAATTAGCATTAACAATACCCTATGTTGCCGGAATATTTTTGGTGGTCTTGAGTGGTTGGATCATCGCAGTGAGAGGTTTAGGTAAGATGGTTGCGCATTCCATTGATACTGCTGGAAAAGAAGAAGATACGGCTGATATAACACTATCCACCACCGCGGTCACGGTATCTTCACAAACAGTATCCACGCAAACGGTATCTACATAAGCTAACACGACTAGGAGGTCGGTTTCTGTGCAGTTCAAGGACATCATTATTGCACTTTTAGTGATCTTTTCCTGGTCAATCAATTTGATCTTGCAAAAGATTTTCAGTAAGCAAATACCGCTGGAATTTTTCAATTTATTGCGCTTTGTGGCTTGTGTACCCTTAATTTTTTTCTTCAAAAAACCCGCCATCAGTATTTTTCAATTATTGAAGATCAGTTTCTTTTACAATGCTTTAACGTTTCTTTTGGTTGGATTATCTCTGCAATATGGCACAGATGTTGGCGTGGTTTCCTTTATTTACCAAACGAGCTCCTTTTTTGCAGTGTTATTTTGCTTTTTACTGTTGCAAGAAGTCCCCAAAATCCATCAAATTGCAGGGATGTTACTGTCTTTCCTCGGGGTCGGTCTTTTGTTCAGTGATTCCTTATTCTTCAATGCCCATGAAAACAATCATTTTATTGCGATGCTTTATGTATTGTTTGCAGCTGGTTCTTGGGGTGTCGGGATTTGCCTTATCAAGAAATATAAATTGTCCTGCAATCTATCGACCAATGTTTGGATAACGGCAGTTGCTGCCGTGCCTATGATCATTATGATCACAATCCATGGCGGCAGTCAGATTATAACGGAGTCACTCTCGGCACTGAATCTCGAAATTTTACTTGGCGTCTTATATGCTGCCTTTGTGGCAAATATCCTGGGTAATTGCCTTTGGTTTTGGTTATTGAAAAAATACCAAAGTGCCTTGATTACGCCTTTCATGCTGTTATTGCCGCCTTTTTCCTGTGTCATTTCTTACTTCCTGCTCGATGAACAGTTTTCGTTGCTTGAAGTGATATCGTTTCTGATTATCATAGTCGGCATCGCCATCAATCAAAATGTATTTAAGAATGAAAGAGTGAGAAACTTAAGCTTGAAGATTTCAAGCATCCCTAACTTAAATTTTAAGAATTTAAGTTTTAAAAATTTTAGCTTAAAGAATTTAAAAGCTTTTATAACTACCCCGAGAGGTTAATCTATGGAAAAAATAGACACCAAAAAGCTCGTCACCTTCTATCATGTTGCACTAGAAGGCTCCTATCAGAAAGCTTCTGTGCATCTTGGTGTTAAAACATCTTACATCAGCAAGCAGATCACCTCCTTAGAAGATCATCTCAAATTCAAATTGTTCAAGCGTTCGCATCGTTCCCTCGTGCTGACAGAAAAAGCAGAAGAATTGCTGAAGTATGTTCAAATCATGATGAACCAACTTGAAAAAATTGAAGAAATTTCCAATGAAAACGAGAAAGACGATGATATCATTCGCATTGTAACCACAACGGGTGTCACCAATATCTGGTTGGTGCAAAAATTAAAAGAATTTTCGAGTCATCATCCCAAGTACAAACTTCGCATCATTGCTGTGGATGATAGGGTAGATGTTGCCTCACACTATGCCGATGTTGCAATTTTGCCCAAAGTTCAATCAAATCCAAACGTTGTACAAAAAAAATTATTCACCTTCCATACCAAACTCTATGCTTCGAATAGCTATGTCAAAGAATTTGGCATGCCAAAAACGACGGCTGATTTGGATAATCATCGCTTGATTAGCTATTACCACAATGAAGCAGGACATCGCGGCGATTTGGATTGGCATCTTCGCATTGGAACAAAGGATAGCCATCCCCGCAATCCTTTTCTCGTGATGAATTCAGCGCTTGGCCTGTATGAGGCTCTGATTCAAGGCTTAGGTATTGTGGTAATTACCGAGGAATTTCCTTATTTTAATTTAGATTGCGCCAAGGATTGTAGCAATCGGGATGCCTTGGTGAAAATTTTGCCAGAGGAAGGGGTTGAGATCCCGATCTTTTTTGCGAGTAATGTGCTGAAGATGAATCTGAATAAGGTGATGTTGCTCGAGAAGTTTTTTCGGGGGAATTAGTAAAAATTTTAATTAAACATAGAAATAGGACTAAAAATTTCCTTCATTTTATCAATTGTTTCTTCCCGACTTCATCGTAATCTAAACTAAATTCCCAAAAGTTTTTTTATTAAATCCTTGTAGCACGGGATCTTTTTTATTTCATGATCAAAAATTTTCTACTGTAGTGCCTAGTAAACAAAAAAATGTTGACACTTTGAAAAAAATTTTTTAAAATTTCACTTAGTTTTTCAAAATAGAGGCGTCTACTTTGTTTGTTCGCGTTAAATCAACACCAAATAGTCCGCGAAAATCGGTGCAAATCGTCGAGTCGTATCGAGAAGACACTACTGTTAAACAAAAAATTATGCGCCATGTCGGTATTGCAATGAATGAAAAAGAAGAACAAAAACTTCGTGACTTGGCCCAAGATATTATTGCCTCAATGCTTACAGTTAATGAAAAAAACTCTGAGCAACTTAGCCTCTTTGAAACCGCTGAAGGCGATTTATCAGCCTTATTAAAAGTAAATAAGAATAAAAAACCTGGCCGTCCCGCAAAAAAGGAAATTAAGGATATTCTTCCTCCTGAGCAGGTCACTTTAGATATGATCGTTGAACATGAACGCATCATTGAGGGCGTTCACGAGGTTGGTGGTTATGTTTACGACGAGTTAGGATACCATAAAATTTTCAAAAGCAAACGGGATAATGATTTGTTAAAGGATATGGTGTTAACCCGATTAGTTTTTCCTGCGAGCAAACGAAAAACTCAACGTATATTAGAAGATAATTTCGGAAAAAGTCATGATTTAGATGCTCTCTACTCAACGATGGATAAAGTGTTTAATCAAATCGATCAAATAAAAAAACTAACGTTCGCTCGAACGCAATCCTTATTTCCTGAAAGTGTAGATTTAGTATTATTTGATGTGACTACGCTTTACTTCGAATCTATTGAAACAGATGAGCTTAGAAGGTTTGGTTACAGTAAAGATTGTCGGTTTAACACAACGCAAGTGGTGCTAGCTTTGGCAACTAATGGTGATGGTTTGCCCATTAGCTATGAATTATTTGAAGGTAATAAGGCTGAAGTAGGGACTTTAATTGCAGCGATTGAGCATTGGCATACTCTATTTAATATTAAATCAGTTTGTTTTGTCGGTGACCGTGCTATGTTCTCTAAAAAAAATATGGCTCTAATGGAAGAAAAAGGGTATCAATATATTGTTGCAGCAAAATTACGCACTTTGCCTGATAATATTAAAAGCGAAATACTTAGTGAGTCTCGTTATTATCCTACTGTTTTAAACGATGAATTTGCGTGGATTGGTGAATTTAATCACGAGAATCGTCGCTTAGTAGTCAGCTATAAAAAGAAGCGAGCATTAAAAGATGTGGCTGATAGAACTCGAGTTTTAGAAAAAATTGAAAAAGTAATTGGTAAAAAGGGCCAAACACAAAAATTAATAACTAATCAAGGCGTCAAAAAATTTACAAAAACAGATCCCCAAGCATGCACTCAATTAGATGAGGATAAGATTGCGCATGATGCGATGTGGGATGGACTACACGGAATTATTACTAATATCGAAGATGAAAAGGCTGAGACATTGCTCGCCCAATATTCTCGGCTCTGGGTGATTGAAGAATCCTTCCGGATCAATAAGCATACGCTCGCTATGCGTCCGATTTATCATTGGAATCCAAACCGAATTCATGCACATATTGCTATTTGTTATATGACATTTTCGGTATTACGACATTTACAGTATCGATTAAATTTGACACAAAAAATTAGTATAGAGACAGTGATTGATGAGTTAAGAGGAATTCAATCCTCTATTTACGTTCATAAGCAAACCAAGGATCTATATCGCGTTCCTGGTCGCATCACTAATACCGCACGAAAAATCTACAAGGCCTTCAATTTAACCCGCTCACCAGACGCAACAGTCTATTTAAGATAACTTTCCAACATCAAATAATGTAGTGCCTAAATTGGCTATAGCCCCCGTGGTACGGGGCTTTTGCTATTTTAGAAGACTCAAAAATAGTGAAGTCGGGAGGCTTAGGTATTGTGGTAATTACCGAGGAATTTCCTTATTTTAATTTAGATTGCGCCAAGGATTGTAGCAATCGGGATGCCTTGGTGAAAATTTTGCCAGAGGAAGGGGTTGAGATCCCAATCTTTTTTGCGAGTAATGTGCTGAAGATGAATCTGAATAAGGTGATGTTGCTCGAGAAGTTTTTTCGGGGGAATTAGTAAAAATTTTAATTAAACATAGAAATAGGACTAAAAATTTCCTTCATTTTATCAATTGTTTCTTCAATGATAATGTCAAAATCTGGTAAGGCTGAAACTTGTTTGTTTAGCCTAATGTACCAATTATTTTTAAATGAAGTAGCTTTCAATCGGGATACTAAAGTACTAAAATTTGGATAATAAGCAAGCCTCTCCTTAAATGATTTTCGCACTTCCTCAAAATTAAAGTCAAATTTTTCAAGACGATTTAAGAGGAACCAGATATCGTAGATATCTCTGGGTTCATTGCGTGTCATATCCAAAAGAAGACTCAATTTGTTTGCGAATATGGTATTGAGGGACATGACAGAAATATTGACATTTTGCATCTTTAAATCGCTATAAGATTCAATCATTTGTTTATCGATCACTTTTCCATATGAATCCATATCCATAGCAAAGTCTATTCGAATTTCTTTGGGAGCACCAATGATTTCTTCGTAACCGGAATAATTGATATACATTTGAATTCGGCTATGAGTTTTGATTATATTATCTCTATTTACTGTTAATAATATATTGGATTTTTCTTGGGCGTATTTTAAGCAATTGAGTTCTTGCAATATTTGTTCTAAAGTGACAATTTTATGTGTTATCAGATCGATATCTTCTGAAAACCGATGATCCTCGAAGTACATACGTTTTATGGCAGTACCTCCATAGAAAGTAAAAGAGTTTTTGAGTGCACTTTTGGAAAGACAAAATAAAATCCAACTTATCATATAGTCTTTTTCGATTGTTTCAGCAGCAACTTGAAACATGTGGGCATAATGATTGATTTCAACCAATTGAATCATGACCAGACTCCTGCTTTTATTTCTTCAAGATTCATATTAATTCGCACTCGCCAACGACTCAGATATTTTCCGGATTTAGGCCCTGTAGGATCCAGCAAAACATAATCTTTCTTGGCTTTGAGACTTTTGGCTATTATTGGAAGACACTCACCTCCCAAGTTAAACAATTCTAAAATAAAAGCGAGGCGTTTGACAGCAGATTTTGTATGATATTTGATAGAATATTGTTGTAAATTATTCCAATCAATTTTATTTTGCTGACTCCAGATACCACGTATGACTTCCTTAATACCTCCACAGAGCTCTGGCCTTTCCAATCCGTCTAAGATAGTTCTTTCAATGTCACTCACCCATACTTTTTCCTGTTTTGTGGCCCAATGTTCAGTCAAACCCCAAATACGAGCTATCTCTGAATACACAAACTGGTATGTGATGTTATTAATTTTTCTCGGATAAGATTTCTTGGAGATTGTAATGGTGACACGAGTTATGGGATGTGTTGTCATGCCATGTAATCGCATGGCGCTATAATGAGAGATATAGTATTTATTTTTTCCAGCTAATATGCGAGCTATAATCGGCCAGTTGCTCAATTGTGTATTTTTCAAGCCAGTTTTTAGAATAATATAAATGCCTGGTTTTATTCTCGCCAAAATTCCCCTATTAACAAGATCGCGCAAAAATTGTCTTGTTTGTGGTTTGTCCCGGCCAAAAGTTTTACAGGCATCTGCGAGAGTAAAAATTTCGTAGCCGCCCTCTATCATTTGTAAGATGAACTGAGCACTTACAGGTCCGAGGGTATTGTTCGAGGTTAATCTCTTGTTCATATATATCATATTATAGTCTTAAAAAGTGTGATAGCAACACACTTTTTAAGACTATAATATGATTTCTTAGGTGTAATTCCTCTTAGTAATCGAGCTTAAATGTTTTCTTGCTTCTTAATACTTCATTAATTAAATGAGTATGATTAAATTAAAACCTAGATAAAAGGCTTATATATTAGAAGTATGGCAACCGTTTATGAAAGGATTGTATGAGCACTGTAAAAGAGAAAAGTAAAATGGGGCTATGTTATACATAGCCCCATTTTATTGCCCTAGATGGGCATTCGAAGAAACGTTTCGAAAAAAGCGTAGTCGCTTATAGTCCAATCAATTGTGGTGGGCAGCTATAAGCATTGCCAAGGTTCACAACTGTAACCTGCTGGCTAGATCCACCAAATCCATCGGCACCACCGCCGCCGCTGCCATGCATAGCTGCACGATTGGTGATTAAGCTGACGTAATTTGCGCCAATTTTATGCGCTTCATTTCTAAGAGTATTCATTGCACCCGTTTCTAAATTTTTGTTAGAAGTCCAAGCGCCAGTGAAAAAGTTACCCTGGTTACCTGAGACCTGGCCAACAAAGCGGCATTCTTTGGGTGCGGGGGCGTGTGAAACAATTACGCGCTCTGAACCAACTTCAGATTGATTGGCAGCACAGCCAATTAAAAAGACAGAGGATGCAGCGATAAGTGTTAGTGTTTTTTTCATATCAAACTCCTATTAAAAACTATTAGTCTAATAACTTTTTATATCCTTATTTGTGTCTTACTTCCTTGGTAAAACCATCATAATTTAACTTATTTGAAAATAAAAGTGATTTTTTTAGGGAAATTAAATGAAAGATAACAAATGTTGATTAACTCACAACGAAGCCAAGTTTTTCAAGTTTGTATACTTCTGCTACATCTTTCATTAACTGCGCTTTGTCGCGATGGACAAGATGAACACTGCCCGGAGAACTGTAATAATCAATCGTGCGTGCAAGGGAACTTCCCACTTGCACATGGATTTGCTGCGAGAAAAAGCTTGGCAGTTTTTGGACTTCTGCACTGAAAGGAATAGATTCTACAGTACCGGATTTTTCAGACATTAAGAAAACCCAGGCTCCAAATTTTTTAAGTGCGTAATCTTCCTGATGATAGGAAAGAAAATGTGTAGGTTCTAAATAGGCATCGATGGTTTTATCAATTTGCTGCGGACCGATACAGGCAGCGTTTGCTTCTGGATCGATGCCTCCTTGTAGTCTTGCACCCATTTCAATAATGGCAGGTCCATTTTTCGTCATCATGATTTCGAAATGTCCTGGACCTTGTGAAATTTGAAGCTGATCGAGTGCTTGAAAGGCATATTGTTTAAGCACTTGGCAAACAGGTTCTGAAGCATCGAGTAATTCTTCGCAGCGAGAAATATATCCAGCATCTCGAACGCGTGTTTTGTGACAAAGTCTCATATCTGTTAAATGATGATGTGAGGCATGGCTCACGGTATTCACTATGTATTCATGCCCATCCAAAAAGCTTTGAACCAAAACTTCTTCATTGAAAATATTCAAGCGGTTTTTTTTGCCCAAGATATTTTGCATGGCAGCAGCGACTTCTTCATAATGAGCACAGAACCGCACGCCATCTGTACCTGCACTGTGCAAAGGTTTTACCACCAATGGCCATTCTTTTTGCAGCTTTGCTTCATGCCAAGACATTATATCATCCAGATTATTTGTTTTGATTTGCAGCGAAGTTAAAAGATTGCCCGATTGCACTGCGTTTACCATATCAAATTTATTGCGGCGGATATTGCTGCTTTGTGTAGGGTTTCCAGGGAGATTCAAAGCTTCTGCCAAGCGATCTGCGAGAAAGATGGCGGTTTCAGTACCCGGAATAACAGCTAAGATTTGGTATTGCTTGAGAGATCGTAATAAATTTTCAAGATTTCCATCGAAGATGATGTGATCAATATAATGCTCTTTCGTAAAGCTGTGTAACATAAAACTTGGGATATCGTCTCTGGATTGGATATGCAGAACCGGGTATCCTCTGCGCTCCAAGCGCTTTGCAAAATACTTTCCTGTGGAGAAACCGTCCACTACGATCGCTATTTTAGGTAATTGATTGCCCATATGCTCCTAATGCTTTACACTTAGTATAAATTATATAAACAGCAATAATATTTATCATGAAAGTTATAAATGTACAAGATTTGTTGGAATGAAAACTGATAAACTAAAAAACTGAAAAATTGTATTCAGCATCTAACAATTGATTCTTCAAATTGCAGAAAAAATTGCAAAGAAATTGCTGAAAATGTTAATAAAATGTGATATAATCGTTTCAAATTTCTGAAGACATACCAACATAAGATCAAAATTATGAAGAAAAAGTTTTCAGAAGTGTGTTTTGTGTGATGTGTTTTTTTGTTGTAAGGAGAGTTCTGTATTAGTAAGTTAGAGAGGGCCGCAACTCGTAGACCTTGCAATTCACTTATACCCTGCAATTCGCTTTGGAGTATTGCATCATGTCAGAAATTTTAGATTCAAAGAAAACTTTAAGTTCCAACAAAGGTATCAATAGAAGTATTAGGCCTCAAAAATCTCCCGTTATTAGCAGTGTGGGAGAGAATCGCAATAAGAATCCTAGTTCAAATCCAAGTCCAATTACACGTCAAACTTCAGTCAACTTAGGATCCAATTTAATAAAAAATGGCTACGAGCTTGTACTCGAACCAGACATTCCTTTGACTAATAATGAATGGTCACGCTTGGAACTATTAACTGAGCAAAAAAATCTTGCTTATACCCAGCCAGAAATGGGTGATACGAAAGAAGAACTTTCCTTAAATGTCTTCCGCATTAAAATAGCAGGGGATAATAAAATTTATCACGAGGAATTGATGTCGCTCGTTGCTTCACCGAAAATGCTCGATTTTTACAGAAAAATTTGTGGCAACTCGAAACTCATCATCGATCGCTGTCAGGCACATTTGTATAAAGAAAATGATTTTATTGCGAGACACGTTGATCGAGAAAGTTATCAGGCTTATCTCTATTCTTTATTGTTTTCGGTCTCGCATCAATTTACTGGCGGTGAAATGGTGGTTTATTCCAATCAGGGTACCACCAAATTCAAAATACCTATGCATGCCATTTTATTTGGGGACAGTGCAGTACCTCATGAAGTATTGCCAATTAAGTCAGGCATCAGAAAAACCATTGCTTTATTTCTGATGGAGCCAGAAAAAGTATAGACTTTTTTTGATACCGCATTTGGTATCGTATTTAATACCGTATATTTGATCCCGATCTCAGTAAAAATTACTGATGGTAATTTTAATAAACCTATTTTATTGTTCAAAAAAGCTGTTTTATGGAAATAAATCATTTGATCAGTTCCTAATAGGAAACTAAAAAAAATTGTTGACAATAATGAATTGTTCCATTAAATTCGAATAAGTTAATAATGGAAAATAAAAAGGATGTTTTCCTATGAGATATCAATTCAGTTATAGTCTTGATCGTGTGTTCACTAATCGCTCCGGAAATGTTTTAGATATTTCGAATTTTTTCTATAAAATGAAAAAAGAATCGGGGATGGAATATTTGACGAGCATTCATGCCCTGTCAAAAATGGTTGAACATCGTTCAATCATTCGGGGAGAAGTGAATAAGAACTGTAATTCTGTTACAGCCAATTCAGTTTCAATCACAGAGAAAAAAAGCAATACCGACTCTGAATTGATTGATGCCATCAAAGTCAATTTGAACCAGGAACTCACCAAACGCGAAATTGAAGTATCTAGTTTGTGGTTGAATGGCTATTCAAGCAAGGAATCCGCGAAAATTCTCGGCATTGCTGCGAGAACCATTGAAGAGTATCGTGCCAAAACCAAAGGTAAGCTTAAGTTGCGGGACAAGAAAGGCTTATATAATCTTGTTCTGGATAAAAGAATGTTGGATGTTTACTTGACCTTGGCTCGGACTTTGGCGACGAGAACTAAATAGTTTGCAATTCGCAACTGTTCAAGCATGAACGGTTGCGTTGCAGGTTATGTTAACCAGCATTTTGATTATTGTGCAGGTGGCCAGCTACATATTTATGCAAGATACTGGAAACCAATGTTTGATAGGGTAAACCTTCGTTTGCAGCAATGCGCTTTAACCGCAGCAGGTCGCTGGACGATAAACGAATGTTGATGCGAGAGTCTTTTCTTAAGTAATTCCTGGCTGCTTCTTTTGCAAGCATGATATCTTTTTTGAAATTTTTCGATCTCTTCCATTCGCCTTTTTCGAAGGAATTTAAGAGTTCCTGTTCCTCTTTATCAAGTTTATCATTAAATTTCTTCTTCATAATCACCTCCAGATCCATTTTCGTCTAGATAAGTTTTCGTTGCCTTTCTGCTCGGAAAGATTGTTTTCAAAAATATTCGATTTCGGTGCAAAAACGGTTGCCAGAATACCTAGGTTAATTAGCCTTGCTTTTTTTAGCCAATTTACTGTGTTTAATGCCGTATAGAAAATAGATAACGATTCCGAAGAGGATCCACAGCACAAATTCTCCCCAAGAAACCCAAGAGGTATGTGTCATTAAATAAGCACAGGAAATGATCCCTAAGGTAGGGAACAGCACTCCGAATGGCATGCGAAAAGGGCGAGGCATGTTTGGCTTTGTAATCCTAAGTACTATGGTGCCAAAGCAAACACTGATAAAAGCTGATAGGGCTCCTAAATTAACTATTTCGGCAGCACTTCCCATCGTTGTAAAACCTGCCAGTATTGCACAAATGATGCTCATGATTACGATTATTCTGATAGGCGTTTCTGTTTCTTCATGCAATTTTGCAAAATAGCGAGGCAATAATCCATCTCTTGCAATAGCATAAAATATTCGGGAAAGTGCATAAATCGATATTAATATCACTGTTGTTAAGCCTGCAATAGCGCCTACTCCGATTAGACTTGCGGTAATGGGATGGCCTAATTGTAACAGAGTGTGTGCAATAGGAGATTTAACATTCAAATTGGTATACGATGTCATGCCAGTTAAAACTAGGGCAAGAATGATATAAATAATTGTAGAAATGACAAGCGAACCAATGATGCCAATCGGTAAATCCTTCTTGGGATTTTTAGTTTCTTCAGCAGCAGTCGAAACAATATCAAATCCAACAAAAGCAAAAAATACTAAACCTGCACCTGCCATGACACCTTTAAATCCAAAAGGCATATAGGGCGTCCAATTAGAAATTTTTACATTTGTGATACCAACGCCAATAAAAGCAACAATAGTTAAAAATTTAATGATGACTGCGATTTCATTGAATCTTGCGCTTTTTTTAACCCCTAAAGTAAGAATGCTCCCAAGAATTAAAATAATAATGATAGCAGGTAAATTAACAATACCGCCTTCTAGAGGACTTTTTAGGAGTAGAGGAGGCAAAGAGATATGCATCGCTTCAAAGACATTATGAATATACCCAGACCAGCCAATGGCTACCACAGAGGATGTCATTATATATTCTAAAATTAAAATCCAGCCTATGATCCAGGCCAAAATTTCACCCATAGAAGCATAGGCATACCCATAAGCACCCCCTGAACCCCCTAAGCTTGAGGCTAGTTCTGCATAGGAAAAAGCTGTAAAGAGACAGGCGATGCTCGCCAGTGCGAAAGACAGACTGATGCCAGGACCAGCAAGTGTGGCGGCAGCGACTCCGGTAATGACAAAAACACCTGCTCCGATGATTCCACCGATACCTATAAAAATAAGATCAATGCCTGTTAAGCAATGGATTAGTTTTGAAGGAGTGCTTTCAAATTTAGCAGGCTTGGTTCTGAAAATATCCATTCTACCTCTCGTTAATAACTGCCCCACCATTCTCGGTCAGCAAGGAATACGCGATTTATAGTTTGAAGTTGGTCAGCTGAACATCGTAACTTTTGCTTACATTTATAATTATAACTCAATATCTTGTTCCTAGTTTGAATCTTCACTTTGAGTTTTGGGTATGCAATAAAGCGTTTATATTACATCTATCACTTTATAAGACATCGGCACAACTTTTGATCGAAAAATATCTGGGAGGAAATTTCAATGTCTAGCATCCCTGCCTTGAGTGAGAATCCACGAAATCTTTAATAGCCTTTAGTCAACTTTTAAAATTTTTTTCAAAAATTGTCCGGTATAAGATTTCTTAATTTGTGCGACTGCTTCGGGAGTACCAGTTGCAATTATTTCACCGCCTTTATCACCGCCTTCAGGCCCCAAATCGATGATCCAATCTGCGGTTTTAATCACATCAAGGTTGTGTTCGATGATGATGATCGTGTTGCCGCGCTCGCAGAGGCGTTGCAATATGTCGAGCAAATGTTTCACATCATGAAAATGAAGACCCGTGGTGGGTTCATCTAAGATGTACAGTGTTTGGCCCGTATCACGCTTTGAAAGCTCTTTTGCAAGCTTGATACGTTGTGCTTCACCACCTGATAAGGTCGTCGCACTCTGGCCAATTCGGATATAAGCAAGGCCAACATCTACCAAGGTTTCCAATTTTCGAGCGATGGGCGGAATGGCTTTGAAAAATTCCAGAGCTTCTTCTGCAGTCATTTCTAGGACTTCATGGATGTTTTTGCCTTTATATTGAATTTCTAAGGTTTCTCTGTTGTAGCGTTTGCCGCCGCAGACATCGCAAGGCACATACATGTCGGGTAAGAAATGCATTTCAACTTTGAGCAGGCCATCGCCTTGGCAGGCTTCGCAGCGGCCGCCTTTTACATTGAAGCTGAAACGGCCGGGTTTATAGCCGCGCGCACGCGCTTCTTGGGTATTAGAGAAAATATCGCGAATTTCAGTAAATAAACCGGTGTAAGTGGCGGGGTTCGAACGCGGGGTGCGTCCGATTGGGCTTTGATCGATATCGATTACTTTATCGAAGAGATCGAGGCCGGCAATAGATTTATGCGGGTAGGCATCGATCTGTTTTACACCATTTAAAGTTTTGGCTGCAAGTGGAAAGAGAGTATCATTTATTAAAGTTGATTTTCCAGAACCAGAGACGCCTGTGACACAGGTGATAATACCCATCGGAAAAGTAACGTTTAAATTTTTCAGATTATTGCCGTTCGCGCCATTTAATTGGATCATTTTGGATTTATCGATAGGGCGGCGTTTCGCTGGTATTGCAATTGATTGCTTTCCAGATAAATATTGGCCGGTGAGTGATTTGGCATTGCGCATGATCTGGTTTGGGGTGCCTTCGGCCACAATTTCACCGCCATGAATGCCAGCACCGGGACCGATATCTACCACGTGATCGGCAGCTAAAATCGCTTCTTCATCGTGTTCCACAACGATGACGGTATTGCCGAGATCTCGAAGCCTGGTTAAAGTGCTGATAAGTCGGGTATTGTCACGCTGATGTAAACCGATCGAAGGTTCATCGAGTACATACATTACCCCCACCAAGCCTGCACCTATTTGACTGGCAAGCCGGATGCGCTGTGTTTCACCGCCAGAGAGTGTATCGGCACTGCGATCTAGGGTAAGATATTCGAGCCCCACGTTTATCAAGAAATCGAGGCGGCTTAAAATTTCTTTTTGGATTTTTTCTGCGATTTTGCCGCGGGCGCCAGCCAATTTAAGATGTTTGAAAAAACGATGCGATTCGGTGATGGAAACAGAAGTGATTTCTGGCAGGCTTTTGTTTTCAACGAACACAAAACGTGCCGCTTCTTTTAAGCGGGTGCCTTTGCAGCTCACACATTTCTTCTGGGTGAGGTAGCGTGACAATTCTTCTCGCACATAACTTGAATCTGTTTCGAGATAACGGCGTTCCATATTGGGAATAACCCCTTCAAAAGCATGTTTCCGGGTATAAACGCCGCCGCCTTCTTGTAAATATCGGAACGGTATTTCGACATCATCACTGCCGTAGAGCAAGATATCTTGGATTTTCTTCGGTAATTTTTTGAAAGGCGTTTCAATATCAAATTTGTAAAATTTCGCGAGTGAGGTGAGCAAACTGTAGTAATAGGTATTGTGCCGATCCCAATTACGGATAGCGCCGCTTGAGAGCGGTAGAGTATCATCGACCACGACTTTATCGGGATCCATGAATTGCTTCATGCCAAGACCATCACAGGTGGGGCAAGCACCTGAAGGATTGTTAAAAGTAAAGAGTCGCGGTTCAAGTTCGGTTAAGCTATAGCCGCAGTCTGGACAGGCATATTTGGATGAAAAAGTAATTTCTTTTCCGGTTTTTTCACCGGCCATCAACGCAACTTTGACAATACCCGATGATAATCCGAGCGCAGTTTCCAAGGAGTCTGCAAGACGAGTTTTGATATCGGGTCTAATCACCAGTCGGTCTACAACGACTTCAATATCGTGTTTGCGGCGTAGATCAAGTGGCGGCACTTCACTCAGTTCCATCACTTTGCCATCGATCCTGGCGCGAATAAATCCGCTCTGTTTGAGTTCCTCTAGGATTTTTTGATGTTCGCCTTTTCTGGCTTGAACTACTGGTGCCAATAATAATATTTTAGTATTTTCAGGCATATCCAAAATGATATCGACCATTTGGCTTACGGTTTGTGCTTCGAGTGGCGTATTGTGCGTGGGACAATGGGGGATGCCGGTGCGAGCAAAGAGCAGCCGCAAATAATCGTAAATTTCGGTGATCGTCCCGACTGTAGAACGAGGATTATGAGAAGTCGCCTTCTGCTCGATAGAAATGGCAGGAGACAAGCCTTCGATGTGATCTACATCAGGTTTTTCCATTAAGGCCAAAAATTGTCTGGCATAGGCTGATAGGGATTCAACATAGCGGCGTTGCCCCTCGGCATATAAGGTATCAAATGCAAGGGAAGATTTGCCTGAGCCAGATAAGCCAGTGATCACAATCAGTTTATCACGCGGCAGATCCAGGTCGATATTTTTGAGATTATGGGTTCTCGCACCCCTAATAGAGATTTCGTGCATATGTAAACTATCTTAACTTTTAATCTGAAGAAGAATTGTAAATTTAACTCTAGGGCCTAGGCCCTGAAATTTCGTAAAATATTTCGCTGTAGTGGATGAACTTGCTATTATATATGAACTCTTGAGTAAATTAAAGAGCTGAAGCTATCTAGTTAGGTTAAATTTTAGGGTTAAACCTGGGTTGTATCTTAGGTTAATTCTAACTTATTACGAATATTTATTGTGAATATTGCTATGAATCCCTCTGAAAATCCGAAAATTAATCCCGCAGAGTATCGCAGCATTGCTGCTTTAAGCAGTCTATTTTCTCTTCGTATGCTCGGACTCTTCATGATTTTGCCAGTCTTTGCCCTTTATGCGCAGGGTTTAAGTGGTGTCACCCCAACCAAAGTCGGCCTTGCTTTAGGGATTTATGGTTTAACGCAGGCCTCATTCCAGGTCCCCTTCGGCTATATATCGGATCGCTTTGGGCGTAAACCTGTGATTATGATAGGACTTCTATTGTTTTGTATTGGGAGCATCATGGCAGCCATGTCACAGTCTATTCACGGCATCATATGGGGAAGAAGTTTGCAGGGCGCTGGCGCAATTGGCAGTGTCACCCTGGCTTTACTCGCTGATCTTACCCGCAGTGAAATCCGCTTGCGAGCTATGGCTATCGTAGGAGTCACCATTGCCTTGTCATTCGGCTTAGCGTTTATTTTAGGCCCTTTGCTTACGGCGCAATGGGGGGTGCCCGGAATTTTTTGGTTATCAGCTGTTCTAGGGATATTTGGAATGGCTGTCACGGTATTTTTTGTGCCAAGACCTAAAATGGGTCCACCCAATGTTTTGGAAACCTTGCGTGTCGAATTCTTCGATACAACTAAAAAATCTGTATTACCTACATTTTCTGGACTATCTACCTTTAAATTACCTAGCTGGCTTTCCTTCGAGCTTTGCAGTCTTTACTTTGGTACCCTGGTTATTCATGCAAGTTTGACAGCCTTATTTCTAAAAATACCTGGGATGATACATACCTTACATTTTAGTGAAGGTGATACCTGGCAATTTTATTTACCGGTATTCCTGTTTTCTTTGGTAGCTACCATACCTGTTATTCTCTTTTTAGAACGGAATAGTTCGTTGGGACAAAGCAGCAAAAACCTTATCATTGTTTCAGTACTGGTTCTATCCGAGCTGTTTCTAGTCATCTCACATCAGACCCTTTTTGGCTTGGCGACTTCCCTCTGGCTCTTCTTCATAGCCTTTAATGTTTTAGAAGCCAGTTTACCCGCAAGTATTTCAAAAGCAGCTCCGGAAAATCAGAGAGGCACAGTGTTAGGTATATTTTCGACTATGCAATTCCTAGGGCTTTTCTTGGGCGGTTTTCTAGGAGGTATCTTGGATTCTATGGGCGGCTACATTGCAGTCCTTAGTTTTTGCGTTATACTGGCCTTAATTTGGCTGGTGTCTATTATTTCGATTTTTTGGTGCAATAGGGCTAGGGCCTGTTGACAATTTGCTATTTAATCACTGGAAAAATGAGGAGGATAATATTATGGCAAGAGGATTAAACAAAGTCATGATCATGGGCAATTTGGGAGCAGATCCCGAAGTTCGTTATATGCCAAGCGGTGGCGCAGTCACCAATCTGCGTGTTGCAACTTCCGAAAGCTGGAAAGATCGCCAGAGCGGTGAAAAACAAGAACGCACAGAGTGGCATAAAATTGTTTTATTCAATCGACTTGGGGAAATTGCTGCACAGTACTTAAAGAAAGGTTCCCGCGTTTTTGTGGAAGGATCTTTAAGAACCAACAAATGGCAAGATCAAAACGGCAATGATCGCTACACCACTGAAATCATCGCTAGCAGCATGCAGCTGATGGACAATAAAGGCACAGGCGGCAGTGCTGCGTTTGATGACGAAGCTGCTTCCAGCAACACCGCACCGCAAGCTGCCTCGAAATCTTCTGAAAAAGCGATGGCCCCTGCAACCGCAGATGAAGACTTTGATGATGATATTCCGTTTTGATCGACCTAACTCATCACTATGCGTAATAAAGTATCTTCTGGTTTGCTTCTGCTATAGCAGAAGCAAACCAAGGGGAATAATATAACCTGATCATTACAAAATAATTTGGCAGCAGAGGATTAAAGAAGTCTGTATGCCATAAACAATGAAATGAAATAAAATAACAGCGATTTTGATCTGCTGTATTTTTTAGTAATAATACACATGATAGTCAGAATAATAATACCGGGATAGAGCACAGTCAGTATCGGTGCCAGAAATCCAGAGATGCCTTTGAAATCCAATAACGAAACGGTAAATGAAAGTGCGGTCGTGCCGAGTAAAATCAGCGGAAATCTCTGGGGTGCCAGTTTTAATTCAGCACAGATATAACGAGCATAAATATTGTTCAGGGCAATTGCAGTTGTCAAACAGGTAAGCACTATTGCTATGCTAACTAAGATACTGCCAGTATTGCCCATGGTCTGTTGTACAATGGTCGGCAGCAGCATTTCAGGTGCAACATGGGTTAAAAAAGCAGAGTAGTGTGCTCCTAGGAAAACAAATCCAGCATAAATACCGAGTAAGAGTGTTGCGCCTATGATGCTGGAATAAATTGCGCAGCGCAGGACGGTGCTTTCATGGGTGGCGGCGCCAAGACCTTGTTTAATTTGAGAGAAGATGAAAGAGGAGAAAAAGAATGCGGCAAAGAGATCCATGGTCTGGTAGCCGGTAAAAAAGCCATTTTCAAATGCAGTCCATCGGGTTTCGGTCAAAGGCGCGTCATTTGCTTGCCATATGCCTAGAGTAATCAAAATACAGAGAATAATAAGCAGCAATGGACTCATCCATTTTCCGATGGCATTGACCATGAATTTATCTTTTAAGCATAAGAGAAAAGTAACAGCACAGAAAAGGATGCTGAAGCCAAGAAGCGTAATGGAGGGGCATAGCGCATGGATACCGCCAAAGGCTACCGTCACGCATCTTGGCACCACGCCGAAAGAACCTAAAAGCGAGAGGGTCAGAAACGGTAATAACTTGCGGGATACGCGGCCTGCTTCGCCAAAAAAGGCGTAATAATCCCCCTTATATAATTTAATAACGAAAAGTCCAAGCAGCGGCAGAAAAATACCGGTAATAAAAAGACCTAAGAGGCTGATGTTCCAATTTGATCCAGAAGCCATGCCAATTTGTAATGGAAAAATCAGATTTCCTGACCCAAAAAACATTGCGAAAATGGCAAAGCCATAGAGTAAGACTGTTTTGAAACTGTACATTTTTTCTCCGCATTTAGCCCAGATCTTGTTATGCAGTTTACTTGATTAATTGCTTCTGTCAACTGTATTTTTTATCAATTATGCCGTATGACTTCTTGCTTTAGCTAGAGGGGATAAGAATGATTAAGAATGATAATGGTTGGGTATGATTGAGTATGAGTAAGAATGATTCAGTAAGCCTAGAGAAATTTAGCTTATAAATCTCAGATCAACAACCTGACCGCCAACTATCAGAGAGCGGGCGGTCAGTTGATTTCTAGAGTTAGCTCTTTTTTCCGAATATTTCAGAAAGAATCGAACCCTTTTTTGCTTTGTCTTGAACTTCTTTCCGAGTGGGAACACAATCTTCTTTCTTAAAAGGATCCTCATTCACGACTGCCTTACTTTGAGAAAAAGAGAGAAATCCTGGAACCAAAGCTGCGCGACTGCGGGCATGGCTTGCGGCATAATTTGCGGCATAACTCGCCACTGGCGTTGCAGCAATATCCAATTCTAATTGCGCAGGATTTATTCTCCTGACTGGAGCTGGATGACGTAAGTTTGGTTTTTCACTTGCTTTTTCTACATGGCATTGTTCTTGCCTACTTTTTTCTTCTTCATAGGATTTTGATAACTCTCGGGTATCGAATGTTATGGCAGCAATTCGCCTTTCACATCTAGGATTTATTGCACTTTCATTTTCTCTTCGATCCGCAAGAGTCGCAAGGAATTCGGTTTGATTTTTTATGATATTATGAATTTGCAATAGTGTTTCTAATTCTTCACCAAGCTCACAAGCATAGAAGAAAACCTTTCTTTCCAATTGCAAGATCATTTTGATGGCTTCACTGTATTCAGGGATTGTAACATCAGATCTCAAAGAGAGTCCTTGCAACAATTTATCAATCGAATTTCGATCCGCAATTAAAGATTCTTGCTTGGTTTTTTCTTTGATAAGATCGGAAAAATCACCATCAATCAGACATCTTTCTTTATGGTTTTTATAGAGTTCTTCGATGTGAAATAGAATTGATCCCCCATGCCTTTCGAAAAAATCGAGAGCTTCCCCTGCTTCATATTCGGATGCCAACTTTATCTTTGGCTCATTGGAGCCAGTGCCATTTAAAATGGCATAGGAAGATTTGAGATGAGGCTCTCTCCTATAGCAGGGTTCATTTTCAAGAATATCATCCACATCCACCGTGATTAGTTTCTTGGCGCGCATGAGCGGAAGAAGATCTGCTACTTCATCTAGAAAAATGAGATCATGTTTTATGGCGAAATCGATTGGATAAATGCCTTTATTGAATTTTAAATAATAGCCATCTTTTAATAATAATGTTCTCATATACCACCTCTTTTTTTAAAAAAAAATCTAATTAGAAATATTAGAAATACTAATTAACTTGTTCATTTGAATGCTATCACTTGGATTAAGGATTAATATTTTTAATATTATCATTTTCGTTACTCAATTATTTTTATCATGACATTTGATGATAGTGTAGTATCAACAAATGCGATTTACTATAATTTGAATTTGCAAGCCATTATATCGAAATGATTATCCTATAACAAGTAACAAGCCCTAGATTTTTTTCGTGTATATCCATGGGATCGATGGATCATCCTATTGACCTTAACACCCTCATTCTTTTATAATGTTAACTATCTTATTCCTTGTTATTCATTTGGAGCTAATTATAAATGATTATGAGTGTAAAATACCGCATCACATTGCTGCTTCTCATCGTTATAATGCTGTTTGGTTTCATTACAGAGAGCTTCGCGGCCGAAATTCCATTATCCTTATTTCCGATGCAAAGATATGATCAAAACGTCGATGCATGGCTTGATCCAAAAGATCCTAATTATAAAAAACCATTACTCAGCAAAGAGTATCAACAAGCACGTTTGAAAGAATTGTATAACCACTATTTTTCAACTGAAAAAGAGGGATTGTCCCCCTGGAGCGAAAATTACGTATCAAAGTTTATTAATAAGAAAGAAAAAATAGTCATTGATCAAAAGAATTTAATAAAAAGATTTGGCAATGTCAAAAAAGAAGATGATTCAAAACTAATTGGTTTTGGTGAGAATTACAGACCTCATGAAGAAGACTGGATCATTAAAATTGCCAATAATATAGATTTTGAACAGTTGACAAAACTATCAGGATTTAAAAGAGAAAATTGTGCCATTCTAGTACAGAACACTGCTGCACGGGCTTTACCTACTGCATTACCGCATTATTATAGTTTCAAAGAGCCGGGACAAGGCTACCCCTTCGATAATCTTCAGGTTTCAGCAATATGGGCTGGAACACCGCTTTATATTCTATCTGAAACAAAAGACAAAAGTTGGTCTTTAGTTCTGGCCCCAGAGTTCGTTGTGTGGGTACAAACGAAAGATTTGGCCAGGGTTGATAAGGCATTTATTTCTGAATGGCAGAAAAAAGCAAAAGCAGGTTTGGCTGCCATCACAGTGACGGAAACGAGCATCAGAGATGCAAAGACAGATACCTTCCAATTCAAAGCCTATGTCGGATCATTTTTTCCAATGCAGGATGAATCGGCAGCTAATCAGAGAGATGCTTTCAAATTATTGATTCCTGTCAAAGACCCAGAAGGTAAAGCAAAAATACGAGAAACTTATGTTACAAAAACACAAGCTGCTAGAATGCCAATGGAAGCAACTCCAGAGAACTTTGCAAAGCTTTTCAAAACTCTACAAAAAAGGCCTTATGGTTGGGGTGGCAGCAATTTTAACAATGATTGTTCCCAAGAATTGAAAAGCATTTATGCGACCTTTGGGATTTGGCTGCCTCGGAATTCCTTGTATCAGGCCAATGCGGGTAGAAAAATAGATAAAAGCGATAGCACGATCGATCAGAGGCTTGAATCTTTGAGGCGAGAAGGCCGGCCGCTCGTTTCCCTTATTTATATTGATGGACATGTCATGATGTATCTTGGAAAGTATACCGCTCCCGATTTTGCATTTGCGCAAAGATTAGGCGATGATACTCTTTTGATGACTTACCAGAACATATGGGGCTTGCGGCCAAAAGATGATAGTAACCGTGCGGTAATTGGCCAAGCTGTTTTCATTCCTCTCTTGAAACTTTTCCCAGAAGGTAGGGATCTCGATTCGCAAGCCAATAAAAAACGCTTTATGATTATTCATTTGGATGAATGGCCGGACGAGACCAATCAAGATATTATTATTTAGAATTTCTGGAATTCGGAAAATAATAATAAGTATAATTTCTAACTTCAATCTGGCCTAATTGAGTTATGCCTGATTTAGATATGCCTGACCAAATATTTCTATGATTACTTCTATCATTATTCGATAGCTTTTCTTCCTTGTCAGCACAATTTAATGATATAGTCTTTTGCTAAACTTTTAAACCTCTTAAAACAGTCCATTGTTAAGCCATTTCGGGAATAGGCAATTTCGGGAAGCAGTAATCATATGTTATTTAAGCAAGCAAAAATTTTTAAATTGGAATTTGAAGACAACATAAAGGATTTTAATGAAAAGCTGAACTCTCTAGCTTTTAAGCCTTGTTTGCCCTCTATGTTTTCAACAATGGGTTGGGTTGCACCAATTGAAGAGGTGGGTGTAGAGCGCGAGAGCGCTTCGGCAAATGAAAACGATGATGCAGAAGAAGATAATGATGACGATGATGATGAAAAAGTAGCTGTGCTTGCCTATCCCTTGAATGATTACATCCTCATTTGCTTGCAAACCGAAGAAAAAATTCTGCCATCCACAGTGATAAGAGAGGAATTGAAGAAACACGTTAAGCGCATTGAACAAGCCGAACATAGAAAAGTACGTAGAAGAGAAAGTCTGTCCTTGCGAGATGAAATTACTCACACCTTACTCTCGCGAGCTTTTAGCCGGATTACCAAGACGTTTGCTTTTATTGATATAAAAAATAATTGGCTTATTATAGGGACGTCAAACAAAAAAAAGACAGAACAGTTTATCTCCATGATTAACAAACTGATGGATGAAGAAGTCGTTTCACTCGACACCAAAGGTCTTTCCTATATTATGACTCAATGGCTTGAACATAAAAATTATCCAAACTCTTTCTCGGTAGAAAAAGCCTGTGTACTGCAAGATCCCAGTCATCAAAATCGGGTGTTGCGCTGCCAAGAACAAGATTTGTTTTCGCGTAGTTTTCAGTCCTTGTTAAAAGATGGCTATGAAGCAAAGCAAATTGCATTGTGTTGGCAAGATCAAGTCAACTTTATTTTAACTGACGAATTTATTTTGCAAAGCATTGGGTTTACTGACGAACTTCGTGCCCAGTCGGATGAATTGGATCCAGAAACCAAGCAGCAGGAATTTGAGGCAAGTTTCTTTATTGAAGCAAAAACTCTGTCGGGTCTTATCAAAGAATTATTAGAGATCACGATTGATAAAATTGACTCTGATAAAACGAATAAAGCGAATATAGCGAGTAAAACGAAAGAAAATATTCAGAAGAATGTGAATATGAATAGTGCCAGAGCAGAACCTGTGGTGTAAAAAAGCAAGTTAAAAGCAAGTTAAAAGCAAGTAACTGAGTTCCAAGTACTGGTAAAATAACTAGTTTTTATTAATCAATAAGTTTGATAACATTTTTACTCTTGATTTTTATATTTATAACCTCAAATAGGAGAGTGCAATGTCAGAACTTAAAGAAAAATTAGACCAATTAAATGCTGATAAAGATAAAAACGCAGCAAAAGAAAAAAAAGAGACACACGATACGCTCGCAAAGATTAAATTGGTAGATGATTGTTCTACATGTGATTTCCATCGGGCATGGCGAGGGGAGCCAGAAGCACAATTTAAGCTCGGAGTCCGCTTAATGTTAGGTGATGTATTACCTAAAAATGAATCCTTAGGTTACCAGTTTGTCCGTAAAGCCGCAGAGCAAGGACATGCAGGGGCACAATATTCCGTTGGCCGCGCCTTAGCACTTGGCGTGGGCGCGGATAAAAATGAACAAGAGGCTGTAGAATGGTATCGTAAATCAGCAGAACAAGGAGAAATTGCGTCACAAATAAACCTCGGGATTGCACTTCTGAATGGTACCGGTGTGGCTGAAAATCTTGAAGAGTCTTTCAAATGGTTCAAAAAAGCTGCTGTTCAAGGAAATCCTCTTGCACAACATAATGTAGGAATGTCTTTGCTCAATGGAGTTGGTGTTTCTAAAAACGAAGCAGAAGCCTTGGTTTGGTATAAAAAAGCTGCAGTGCAAGGCAATCTTCAATCCCAAAAATACTTGGCAACTTTGTATCTTTCAAGCGATGTGCCAAAAGCAATATTTTGGTTGAAGCGAGCAGCGGCTCAAGGGGATGAGGGCTCAAAGAAAGGATTGGCCGAACTATCCAAACTAATCTCTGAAAAGAAAGCAGAGACACAAGCAGTTCCAGTAACTCATGCCTTCTCTGCGAGTATGGCAGCGAGTTCTTCCTCCAGTACAGCCGCTCTATCTGTTGCTGATGCATTGAGTCGAAGTGCTTCTGGTGCTGGTGAATCTCCATCACAAGCTAAAGAAGTCTCAAAAGATAGCAAGAAATTCAGTTAATAATTTAATAATATAGTTTCGGGGCCGGGGCCTTGGCCCCGAAACGATGCATCTATGGCAGAGTGGAAAGAAAAATTAGATCACAATAGCATTGCTGGTAAACCGAGCAGAGATGCAGAATTACTTGCGCTCCTGAAACAGGTTCAAGAGGCTTTGTTCTTGGGAAGCACTAATATTGTGAAGCATGTCGAAGAAACTGCTTACATCAACATCTTTTTCAAAAACATAGCCTATCAAGCTTTACACAAATTACGCGGGGATCATTGCAAATTGAACACCTTGGAACGCATGATCGATGAAGCTGCTATTTTGCTTGAAACCGGGGTTGCTAATTGCGTTGAACAATCCTCTTATATCTCAATTCTCATGATTCTCCGTTATTTAAAAACCGGAAATCCGGGTGATATACCAGTCAATTTCATTTTTTATGATGGCAAAGAGGAATTATTGCACCGCTATGTGGTGATCGATTTAAATCGCGATCCAGCCAATAATTTAGATCCCAAAGAGTATTTTACTGAGAACAGTTTGGCATTAGATCTTTGGCTTGAAAGTGTTGAAGACATCGATATGCACCAAGAAAAAATGACTGACTATTTTCCAGAGATGCAGAGTGTGCATAAATACGATCTATATTCGTTAAAATATTTTTTTCCTTTCGTTAGCGAACGCTTGCAAAAAGCTCGAAAAGAATTCTCTCAGGTTTTTCAATCTTATCTTGACAATGCTATCTTGACAGACAAAGAAGGCTCCAGCATGAAAAAAGCCTACGAGTATTTACTCATGCGACTTAAAGAAACAGATAAGGATCAGAGTGATAAAATTCATGCCATACAACGCTTAATAAGGTTCATAGAAAGAATGATAAAGTTGCAAGACTGCAATACTTTGGTTCCTGCGGGACATGATAAACAGGATAAAGATGAAGAATGTGATATACCAGATAAACTGAAACGACCCGATAAACATGAAAGACATCATAGACAGGAGAGTGACGAGATGAGCCCATCAATCAGAGTCAAGAAAGTAAAATTTAGTTAAAAAATTATATATTTATTAGTGAATTTCCGCTTCTGCGAGAATCTATAAAACTATGGGTTGATTTTTAAAGTTGAGTATGGCCTTAAGCTAATAAAACTTCTTTACTTTGATTGAACTTAGACCATCAGCATCTTTTTCTGCAGCCAACTCTAGCTCTACCTCTTGTTCCTGCTTCTGAATCTTCTGATTTCGTTCCAAAAACGCCTTGAAAGCCATATGAATGCCTTGATCGGTTGGATTTGCTTTAACGTGTCTATAAGCTATACCAGACTCAATATCTGCTGCATAATCCTTCTCATACTTTTGGAATGCACTTCTATGCAGGCGTTTCAGATCTGCAGTAATTGCGCCAACCACCGCTAGAGTAAATCCCTTGGCATGCAGCGAGATGAGAAGGTCGAGTCCCTCTGGGTATAGTGTCGCTTCTTTGAAATACTGGCTTCTTTGATTGAGGCAAGCCTCTAGAGAGGGTTCATGCAAAGTATGGGCTTTTGGATCAACTAAACCAACTTCTTTTTCTCTACTTTCACTACTCGACTTGTGTGAAGCTATCTTGGTATACAGCGGATCTGATAATAATTTCTTGAAAAATGCTTCAGCATTTCCCGATTTCTTTTGAATGGCTCGTATGGTTTCAAGCATCATTTTTACCATAGCATACACTGAAAAATAAAATTCGAGGTGCGTGCTAATATTTGAGCACAATTCAGGATATAAAAATTCTCCTGCGTGAAACACAGCATCCCTGAATTGCAGAGCTAGTTCTCTCGGGAAGAAGGAATACTCGTGTTTGAGCTTCTTGCAAATTTCCATTGCCCTTGCAGTAACACCTAAGAGAGCGTTGCGCTTAGCCAGAATATCCCCTAAAAAGAGTTCTGGATTCTTATCGATATCATCTGTGGTTCCACTCAATGCGGCATTGAACAATATCTTTTCTAAAACCAGTAATTCATCCTCAATGCCCGTGAAAGTGTCGACAGAACCCATAAAATTCAGAGTCATATCAGAAGGCTTTCGAAATTGGAACACTTGCGGCTTTGGGATATTGCGAAGCATTTGGATCTCAATTTTTGAGATTTCAACTTTTGCTAGGGATTCCTCGGTATTCTGCGCCATCATTCTCGTTCCCTCGTGTTCCAATTCCTGTTTTTGATCTGATTCACTGGCAGATTTTTTTTGATGTTCTAATCGTAATTTTCTCGCCTTGCGATCTTTGATCAAATTTTATGCGCTTCTCACTTGCCTCAAGTACTGACAATAATTCCCTTTCATTTTCCTGATCGAGGGCCTTCTCTTTATGTAGTTTTTGAAGTCTTGCTTCACGTTCAAGCTCAGATTTTTGTTCCAAAAGCAAGGCATCTCGTTTCGCTGTTTTTGAGGCAACTTCCTCGATGATTTCCTCCTTTTCTCTTTGGGCAATAACAAGTTCTTTGATTCTCAAATACTCTGCTTGAATTGCAAATAATGAACCCCAGGCAGCATTGGCAGAGTCAATAATCTTGTTGACGGTGGTATCTTTTGTGTTAAAGTGATGCCAAATATGAAAGGCTGCTTTATGGTTACCTGTTTCATGGCAAAGTTTGATCTCTGATGTAATTTTGGATGTATATTGATCATATTCTTTCGATAATGCTTCAAACTTCGAACTTGCCTGAGCTGTCTTTAGTCCGAGTCCTTCGAGCTCTGCTCTGCGCAAGAGATTTTTGCGCTGATGCGATGCTGCCTCCTGTGCTTTCATGATTTTTACTTTTTCTTTGCAATTCAAAAATCTTTCACTTTCAGTAATCATTGCACTTATCTCAGCGCTGAATTTCGATAATCTCACGAGAAATTGGCCGATATCAATATTTTCATGTGGTGACTCAGTCAATAATTTAAGTCTGTTTTCACTCGCTTTGCCGTTCAAAAATTGTTCGAAGCCTTTTTTTAGACGTTCCTCGGCTTCAATACCTTTAATTAAAGCCTTAATAATTTTTCTGATCTCCCGAAACACCATGTTCCGAATGTCATTGTAGCTTAGCGATTGCTTTTCAAGCTCTTCAGTTCTAAAGATAAATATAACAAGACTTGCAATGGCCATTGGATGCATATCGAAGCCTTGCCAGCCAGAGTCTATTTTTTTTCGGACAATACTTTTCTCGAGAAACGTATTGACAGAGAATTGAAGCCCGTTCAATACGGTGTAATGCGGGTTCATTTCGTTAAATATTTTGCAGACAGAATTTATGATTTGCAGGATTCTTGCTGTTTTGTCCTTATTTTTGATTATATAGTTTTTAAGTTCAGTAATGATTAAATGGCTTAATAGAAGCTGCACAGCTTCTTGGTTTTCAAGGCCCCTTGCCAAAGTCAAGGGAGTAAAATCCACGGTAATACTTTCGCCTTCTTGCGTTTTAGACCTGATAATGCTTGTAATGTTGGCACCAGCGCGGGTCAGAATCTTGACGGCCTCCAAATTATCGAGATAAATTGCATACATGAGTGGCGTGATACCGGTGAATGTAAATCTAATGCCGCTGCTTGGGAAATCAAATGGCATTCCTATATTCTTACAAATTTGGTTTGCTTCCACCAAGCCGTTTTCTAGCAGAAATTCTAGCCCCTTTGCTGAACGACAAAAAATAGTGGATTGGAGGGGCAATTCACCGAGCTCCTTTAATTTTTTCATGAAGCGTTCTTTTTCTTTGATGTAGCGCAGCATTTTGGGTGCACCATACTTTAGAGCCGCGCAGAGAATCAATTCAATAGCGGTATCTAAGCTTTCAGCACGTTCATGAGCTAAGCCTTCAGCACGAGTATGATCATCATCATGAGCTAAGCCTTCTGGAACATCCTTGACAGCAAGTCTCTCAAGGAAAAGTTCTACAACCTCTCTATTTTGTTGTTTGACAGCACATTCTATGGGCGTTGTCCCATATTCGGATCTATGGAAAATATCTGCTTTCTGATCTAATAATAGCTTTGTGAACCGCAGGCTTTGCGTTTCATGCTCTATCGCAAAACAGATTGCGATTGTTTTGGTATTTGATTCAGCATGAATATTAGCGCGCGCACCGATCAATAATTCCGCAACACTTACAGAATTCAAGCCAGTTGCCTGCATGAGAGCGGTTACTCCTTTGGTATCCCTACTTTCCATATTTGCCTTCCTGAAAACCAGCAATGAAACAGTATCGGCATGGTTTTCACATGTGGCGATCATAAGCGGAGTGTGCAAGTTGCTCGGATGTCGGCATTCCAAATCCGCCTTTGCATCCAGCAATAAATTGATGATTGTATTATTGCCATTGTTCGCAGCCGCAAGTAAAGCCGTAATACCCAGGGTATCAGCTTTGTTCACATCTGCTTTTGCTTGAATTAAAACTGCGACGATTGCAGGATTTCCTTTTAAAGCGGCAACTAAGAGAGGCATTTGTCCTGAATCATTTTGAGGGTCGACGCATGCTTTGCGGGAGAGTAAAAATTCAACGCCTTTTAGATTTTCTGCTTCCACAGCACGCCAAAGGGCAGTATCATCATGCGGCACGCCGAAATTAATATCAGTACCATTCCTCAAGAGGAGATCCATGGTATTGAGATCCCCTACTTTAGCGGCTTTACAAAGCCTTTGCCAAGATTCAAGGGCTTTCTGGGTGTGAGGATCCAAAGAAACGATGCGTGTTTCTTGCTTTTTATCCTGCTTATTCTTAGCTTTCTTCTTATCTTCCTTATCGATTTTATTATGTTTCTTAGGTTTTTTAGGCATAAGCGACTACGCCCCTTCATTGGCAAATCCATATGCCTTAGCTTTTTTGCTTGCCACAGAGATTGAAATGAAGAAAGCGAGTCCTAAAAATACCATGACGGTTCCTAGTGGGCGCAAACTTCCAGCTTCTGAAAGTGAAATGTAGCTTGAGCTCAACACGCCGCCTAAGAATTGTAGGCTCGAAATCAAGGCAACGGCTGCACCATAGTTTTTCTGGACATTTTTCAGGGCCAGGGAGCCTGCGATTGCAAAAGAAACCGGCATGGTAACAAAAAATACCATGGCAGAAATCAGAATAGTATAAAAATTGATCATAGCCAGTGCATCAAAAATCAAATAAAGAACTCCTGAGGACAGCATCAGAAGATTGCCTGCTCTTAATATCGCCTCCGAACTCAACTTCTGAATCAAACGTGAATTGATGAAGCCTGAAATAAATACTGTGCCGCACAGGATTAATGCGGTGAGCCCATATTCTGTAGCGGATAACCCCACCACATTTTGATAGAGAAAAGGGCTTGCGGTGAGATAGGCAACGATACCCATCACGGTCAGTACAGTACAAGTAGAATAGCTCATGTAATGCCAATTGTTGATGAGTTCTTTGTAAGACATGATGTATTGTTTAATGCCTTGTAGAGAAGAATCAGAGGCGTGAATGGGTTTCTTATCTTTTAAGAAAAATACGACAATACCAAAAACCATGACAAGGTATACCGCCATGATGATGAAAGTCATGCGCCAAGAAGCACTGTCTTGGATGAATCCACCGAGTGGGGGGGCGATGGCAAGCATCAAAGCCATTGCCATTGTCATATAGGAATATAATTTTGCGAGTTTCGGTCCCTGGAAGTGATCCGGCAAAATTGCTCGAGATGTGCTGACAATCATCCCTAAACCAATTCCTTGCAAGAATCTTGCGAAAATCAAGAGATAGACACTGTTTGCATAAGCGCATAGGCATGTTGAGATGAGCCCAAGCAAAATGCCTATTAAAATAGGTTTTTTTCTACCAACGCGATCGGAGATCGGTCCTACAATCAACGGCACTATGCAAAAACTCAGCATGTAAGCGCTTAATGTCAATTTGACGAGCGTAGTGGTGGTGTCAAAATCTCTCGCAATATGAGGCATGGAAGGCAAATAGATATCAGTTGCAATATGCCCTATGGAACTTAAAATAAGTGCGAATGCAAAAATAAGTGATTCTTTCATATGAGTAATCCTGAATTGTTTTTCATTCGTTTCTGACTATTAATATTTAGAGATGAATTGTAAGCGATGTTACACAAATGGCTGAAAATTGTCAAGCAATTAATCCAAAATTGCCAAATTAAAGCTGTTTAACTAAATTTGTTTATTATCTAATAAACATGAATAGTTTTAGATTAAATAGAGAATGAGTTAAGCATTGCATTAAAATCTTATGTTAGTATATCCGGGATTAATCTGATCCATTAAATGAAATAATATTATATTTGAAGGATATTTGTATGTTAAACACAGAAGCTGCCTCGGAAATGATCTCATCAGAAATGCTCCCAGATAAAAACACTGTTAAAAATACTAGGCAGAATTCAAAGGAGATTCATGCAAAACTGCTGCAGTTAATTGAAAATCCCGATCCAAATGGCCTAATAAAAATTGATTTGGCAGAATTTCCTTTAAATCAAGATTTGATTAATATTATATTGGAACTCATTCAAACGCATCCTCGCCTCGCCAGTTTTCAAAGTACATCAATAAATATTACGCTGCCCCCTATCTCCTATGAAGACACGGAATCAAGCAACTATAAACTGGTTCACGAATTCATCAGCCGATTACCCAGGGGAAATTATTGCCTAGCTTCAAAATTTTCAGATATACCTGACAGCGACTCAGCGTTACTTCACTCAAATATAAAAGCTTTCATTCAATTGGTTGCGACAAATCTCAATATTCGGTATGCATTCATTGATAGATCACTCTATCCCCTTTCCTATGAAAGAGTTCGTGATATTGTGATGCTCATAAAAACCTACAAACATTTCTTAGAGGTTGACGGAGGTTGCACTCTTAAAAACGAACCCCCGATTGAAATGGCGAAGTTCGTGAAAGAAGCTAGCGAGTCTGAAAAACAAGACTTGCTAAGGTCCAGCATTTTAATTGAAAGCATTAGTAGTGGACTTACAGCTGTCACGGGAAGATTATTGAATTCTGTAGAACCAGAACTTGCAGCAAGCCAAATAAAAGAATTCAAAGCAACGGCAATTCCTAAGGGGGTTTGGAAAATCGAACATTTATTACAATATAACGGCCTTAAATTACCTCCGGGTGCATTGCTATCATTCAAAAGGGAATCTTTGATTGAAAAATTACAAAGTAAAACACCGGGTTTTAGCTATGAATTTGATATTACTTTGTTGGATGAGGAAACTACTAGCCTCATATTAAAAGAACACAGGAAATTTTCTGAAATGATATCTGAAAATGGTAGGTTAATACTAGATTGTAGATTAATAAATGAGACCACTCTCGACAAAATTATTGAACACATGCATGCTATTCCTCGTTTTACTTCGTTCTGGAGCGTATGGTTTAGATTTACAGACAATTCAATTCACTTTCCAATGATCCTTAAATTCTTATCTCGCCTTAAAAAAATCGATCTCCATAATCTTGATTTTTCGGAGTGTGAGCTCAATAAAGTGCCGGTGAAAGAATTAATGGATTTCTTTACAAGCATAGTAACGCGCTTAGATTTCATCACTTCAATCAACCTCACTCGTAATCAGATTTATAGCTTAGGAATAGATAATATTATAAAATTACTTGATATTCTGACTCAAAACAAAATTAAAACCATCATGCTTTCCTCAAACGAACTCTGGAAATTACCCATTACGGATTTGGAAAAGATTTTAGCGCATTGCAATACCAAAACAGATGTCAGAGTTGATTTGATATCAACCACTGAGAAGGTCGTTGCTACTGACTGGGATGAGGAAACGAGGCTTCGCTTCGCAAAATTCCAGATACAAGGATATTCTAAGTCATCCAGTTTTGCGAGTGGTGGAGACTGCACTATAATTTCTGTTCCATTGCCTCAAAAAGACTCATTTAAATTGATGTATGATTGGCTTTTAGCTGATTATCATGAAGATGGTGCTTTTTCAGTTAAGGCTATGCCTAGCTTTATTAAACAGTTCAATTTTGATGAAAAGGAACGCTATGAGTTGGCTGAACTTATTCATAGCAGAACTGGTTATTTTGGGCACATAAAAGATTTCAAGCTTGAACCTCAAGTTCGACTCCGATATTTCATAGAAGATTTGGAAAAAGATCACGAACATTTTCTCCGATACATTTGTCAATATGATCTTATGACGGGAGATTTCGGAGCTAAAACCTTATTTACTGCCTGGCAAAGTGCAGCTCAAATAGTTGAAAGCTATACCCCTTTTGAAGCTGAAGATGCTTATGAAATTCTTTGCAAGGAAGTTCTGCCTGGTTTGAGGGAAGCCTGTAAAAAACTTTTGCCAGGGGAGAATTTTCATGAATTGCTGCTTAAAAGAATTGCAGATTTCAGTGTAAACGTGAGTGATGATGATAGTTACGCGATACAAAAACTCTCAAACATGCTCGGATGGTTTACTTGGTTTATCGCAGTAATCACCACACTTAAATTTGATATTACTTTATCAGCCTATTCGAGAGCCTTCAAGGAAATTTTGGATTTTGCCGAGCCTGGTTTGCGGTATAAACTTGGCCGCTCTCTTTTAAATGTCTTGCAAAATCCAAAAGCGAGACAATATTATGAGGAATTAACAAACTTAAAAAATTTATCTTCTTTATCTCATAAAAGTAAAATAAAAACCACCTCAATACTTCTGCCGAGTATTTATCTCACAGAAATGCTTGTTAAGGAAGATAAAGAACAGGATGAGCTACTCAAGGCATCGAACAAACTTCTACAAAGCATACCCAGCTATTTTGACCAAGGACATTATTTAAAGCCTCTCGTCAGTACTGCAGGTATTCTCGCTACATCAAGCGAGGTTACGGCACAGAAAAAAATTGCCCTATTAACTCAAATTCTTGCAGGATCATCTGAAAAACAAAAGCTTATCGAGATGTTAAGCAAAGCAATTAAACCAGGTTTATCCTTGGAAATGTTAAAGGAATCTATCCATAATATTTTGAATGAAAAAGAATTCAAAGACATTCAAGAAGTATTTAAGCAGAAAATTGAAAAACTAGGATTGTTTAACGCTGGGAAACTTTCTGCTCACAAAAAAAGACCTGAAAAAAATATCGTGCAAAAAGAGGAACCTGAAAAAGTCGTCGTGCCAAGCGAAGCCGCTGAAAAGCCGCTCGAATCTCGTGCCATTCAAGCCCTGAAGCGAAGATTGCTGCTTGAAATCATTCCCTCTCTTTTTGAGCAGGAAGAGCGCAGAAATCGCTCGACTTTTCTCATTATGCTGCAAGGGTTTGCTGCCTTGAACGAACTCCATACCCTTGCTGAACTTCCGCTCTCAAAATTCAAAGAGGCTATCCCTACCGTTTATCAAAAAATCTTTGGTTTAACGGAAACTGCGTTTTCATTTTATCCTCAAAATATTGCAGGTCAGAGAAATGAAGCGGCGCCCCTTACCTTATTGGGACGATATCGAACACATGATAAAGAAGCTTCAAAACTCACCCAAAAATTATCGGATTATATCGCCGCAGTGCTTTCAAAAGATAGCATGAATTTTTATGACATGAGATATGATACAAAAACTTTAGAGCATCTGAAAACGATATTTGAACTCTATCCCGAACTACAGAAGGCTTGGCGAATAAATGTCGAATTAGATTTTGATGAGTTTATTAGAAAAAATAAAATTGCAGCCAAACCATTTGATCCTAATTTCAAGGAACTTATTCATTCTGTCTTGTTTCAGCACCAGCATTTACCAGATTCCCATGATTTAGGGCGCCTGAAGCAATACATGGAAACAGAAGATGCAAGTCAAAAAGAGTTGCTAAAGCTTGCACTAAAGCCATCACCACAAGTTCAGGGTCAGCCTAAACAAGTAAAAATTTATGCTGAACTATTAAAGAACTTCCAGTTTAATATCATTACTCTTCTTGAAACAGATAAACAAGATAGGACCACACAAATAAAAGTGTTACGAAAGATAGCAAGTGACCTTAAGCAGCTTATCTCCTATTCCGTTGAGTTCACTAATGATTTGACAGGCTGGATAAAAGCCTTGGAACTTTCAACTCAAAAGAAAACGATGCGTGACACATCAAAATGGAAATTTATTTTCACTGATCATTATTGGCATCTGCTGTTGTGCGGCACGGACGTTGCTAACAGCTGTCAACGTGTGGATGGGGATCCCGATCTCAATCAATGCTTACTCGCCTATCTCTTGGATGGCAAAAATAAAATGCTGGGTATCGTGGATGAAACAAATACCTTGCGAGCAAGAGCTTTCCTTCGCCTGCTTTGGGATCCGGTTGCAAAGAAACCTGTGCTCTTTCTCGAGCAAATATACCCGGCATTTCTTTCCTCAGATGAATCGCAAGGTATCATTCAATTTGCAAAAACCATCGCAGAAAGATTGCAGCTCATGCTCCTTTGCGCCAAAAAGATGGAGGATTCTTCACCTTACCCGAATGCTGTGGTCTCTCTGCATGGCATTGGACCTGAATATGTGGACGCCTTGCATGATGTTGAGGAAGAGGGCAGCTTCGAAATCAAAAATGCGGAGCTCATCTATACCCCTAGCATGGAGCTCAAACCAAAACCATTGCTCCCGCTTTGGGACAAGACGCTTTCTGCTCCCTTGGCGCTTACTGGCACGGACAGTGCAACAACGTCTCATGTAGTTTTAGCCGAAGAAGAGACTGGTGTACCAAAAGATGAGCGGGAGGGAATTACTTCACAACCAGAAGAGGATAGCAAAGTACTTCGTAGAGTGTTTGAATAATCTGAATATTCTATGGGAATATATCCTATGGAAATGTAGAAATTCTTATGGCATAATTAGGTAACTTTTTATTATTCAATAGTCAATTTGAAATGGTGGCATTGTGTTAAAAATATATACTTCAATAATAGCGTTATTAGTTACTTGCCTGTTCATTACCTCCACATTTGCTGCAGGACCCATCACACACGCTGTTCTTGCAGACAAATGGATGGCAGCACATGAACAATATGATGAAGAACAAAGGCGCGATTTCATCATTGGCACCTTATTCCCCGACATTCGTTATCTTGGTGTCATCAGTCGTAATAAAACCCATGAAAAAGGTGTTACAGTATCCCGCCTGCTCGAAAAGCAATCTGCCTTCACCAAAGGCAAGCGCCTGCATGCCTTCGTAGATATTGCTCGAGAAAAATTGGTGGTGAAATGGAAGATATACCAAAAAATCAAACACATTCCTGGACAAAGCCATAAAGCTTTATTCCTTAAACTGCTGGAAGATGAAATTCTATTCGCAAAGCCTGAGTTTCAAGAAGAAAGACAGAAAATCCAAAAATATTTATCTTATATTCATCCCGAAGAACGAGACTTTGATATTGCGGAATCAGCACTCCGAAAATGGCATTCCAGACAATCCATGGCGTTTTCTTCGAGCCCAAGCGACTATTTATCCACCATGAGTTTTATTCGTAAAAGTCTTGGCGGGGTTTCGCCGAAAATACTGGGTGAGTGGAGCAAGGCTATAGAAAAGTTAGCGCAAGATGAGGGAATGCAGAAGTATGTGGATGATTTAGTGAAAGAAATTGATAAGCAGTATAAAAAGAAAAGTAAATAAGCGTATTTTTATCATAAGATGTTGAGAACTCTGCTAATACTATGCTAAATTTGATTTCAATGAATATTTTAACAATGTTCAATTTCTAGAGTTAATACTAAAATAAGTTGCAATTAAAGAGAACCACTCATGTGACAATCATAGATGCAACCAATACTACAATGTAATTTTCTTGCAATAGGTATTATCTGATATCGTTGAATTTAATTTTTAAATACTTCATCGAGAGAATTAGCCTGAATAAGATTAATACCCCATTTTTCTAATGTGTAAGAATCTGCATCATAAATCTTGTTTACATAATCTTCAGATATTTCCGGAAATTTATACTTCAATTGAATAATAAGAAAACGTGCTTCAGCACGTTCAAAGGCTAATACCATACTCATGTTAGATTTCCTATCAATATTTCTCGATTTATTATTATATTCTAACTCAAATTTTGGGATTAATGCTAATATAATATCTAAAAATCTGTATACAAAGTATACTTTTTTTCTATCCCACCCTTGCTTATATAAACTACGAAAGAATTCCAACTTTGTCATTAACCTCTTTTTATCATCAGGTCGGGTTTCCAATGCTGCCAATTGAAGCAAAATCACCATTGCAAAAGGATTATTACTGTTTTTTAATTCTGTTTCTTTTGATTTGTAATCCATTATTTTAATAACTTTATAATTTCTAGTTATTTCTGAATCCCAAATCTTTCGATGATAGCTATTAGGTCGCCAATTAATATCCCTATCTGCCAAGACTGCGATACTCGCGATGTCTCTTTTATATTGATCGTAAATTCGATAAAAATAAACGAACATTCGTTCTGAGAAGTCTTCATCTTTCGAGTGTTGGATTTCAATATGGAGTAAAATCCATTGCTCTTGACCATTCTTTAAATATACGCGAAATAATTTATCGACACATCTTTTTCCATTATCTTTAGTATCTATAATTGCCAGCAGTTCTTGTTCTAATAACTCATAAGGTTTCTCCCAATCAATGTCTTGATATGCTTCATACCAAAAAAATTCCATGAAATCTCTTAATAACGCATTCAGAATCACTTTCCAGGCATTATCATTATCTGCTCGTAAAGGTATTTCTTGTTCAACAACCATACAAACCCTCAGCATTATTTCTGAAACATTAAAATAATTGTATGCTTTAGGATCTAATCAGAACAATCAGTTTTTTGTCGGATCTCTTTAGTATTCAAAATATAGCAAAATATTTGGACGAGATAATAAATAACAATATATTCTTTAAAGAAAAATCTCACCCTTATACAAATCTTCAAAGCTTTCTCGCGCTCTTATCACCTTGAAGTCTGTGCCAGAAACCAGAACTTCTGCGGGCCTCGGTCTGGAATTATAATTTGAGCTCATGCTAAAACCATAGGCTCCTGCGGAAAGCACTGCGAGCAGATCATTCTCTTTTACATTCAAGGGCCGATCTTTTCCTAAAAAATCTCCTGTTTCACAGACGGGTCCAACAATATCAAATAGAAGGTCAGAGCCATTGCTGTAGGAGAGGTGATTCGCAACGGGGACGATGTCATGCCATACGCTATAGAGTGTTGGCCGCAATAAATCATTCATCGCTGCATCCACAATCGCAAAATAATGGGAATGCGGTTTATGATCATGATGCTGATTACTGCGCCCTTTTTCTTTGATATATTCTACTTTTGTGAGCAATAATCCTGCGTTGGCAACGATAGCGCGTCCAGGTTCAAAATGCAGTTTTAGCTGACCAGATTCTGGTTTAGTAGATGATTGCTTAGTAGATGATTTAGTATTTTTATTGCTACTATGCCTTTCAGCATTATGTTCTTTTATCGTTGTCATAATACTCTCAATGTATTCACGCGGCGTAGGCGGTGTTTCATCTTGATATTTGACGCCTAGACCTCCTCCAACATCGAGATCTTGAACCACAATATTTTCATCTTTCAGATCATCTATAAGCTGCAATATTTTCTTCAGAGCAGATTGAAATGGCAGCACAGAGGTGACTTGCGATCCAATATGGAAAGCAATTCCTTTGATGAGAATATTATTTAACGATGCAGCTTCCTGAAAGAGATCTTTTGCAAGTTCCATGGGGATCCCGAATTTATTTTCTTTAAGGCCTGTCGAAATATAAGGATGGCTGTCAGGGTCTACATCAGGATTAATTCGTAGAGCAATGCGAGCATTAAGATTTAAAGCTTTTGCAATATCCTGTATTCGATATAATTCCGCTTTACTTTCGACATTAATACAGCCAACACTAATTTCCAAGGCGCGTTTTATTTCAGGGTAAGATTTTCCGACACCGGAGAAGAAAATTTTTTCGGGCTTTCCGCCTGCTTGCAAAACTCGTTCTAGCTCACCCTGGGAAACAATATCAAAGCCGGAACCCAAGCCTGCCAAGAGTTTCAATATGGATAAATTACTATTGGCTTTCACCGCATAGTTTATTTGTGCTGTGGAGATGATAGCAGTACCATCACTATCATCAGTATCAAAGGCGGTAAGGCCTTCATTGAATGCTTGCCAAGCCTCAGTGATAGCTGCTTTGGAATAAATATAACACGGTGTTCCTACTTGTTCTGCAATGAATTTAAGCGGCACGCCTTCTGCATATAGTTCACCGTTATGTCTGGTAAAGTGCTTCATCTCTTTATATTAAAATAAATTGCTGCAATTCGAAATAAGTTGATTGACTAAAATGTAATGTATCGTTAATAGATCTAAGCAGACCTATGTAACCTTAAATAATTCAAGTTTCAAGTATAGAATATAGGACCTATGCAAGCTTTGAGGATCAATGCCATACTATGGGAGAGAGATTAGAAGGTAAGCTACCTTGAATAAACTTTAAATGATTCATCAAAAGATTTGTAAATATTTTTTAATTATTCTTGCTCTGTCATGTGCAGTGCTATTATCTGCCTGCGCGCTACCTTTGCCTCCTGCAAAACCCATTTTGCGTACCCCGCCTGAAAACCCTGTGATTTGTTATGGTGTTTGTGAAACCTGTTGCCGAGTTAAAACTACCTCTATTTGCATTTGGTGTCATCCCAAAGGGTGCTACGGTGGTCCTGCTTTAGAATGGGCAGATGTTCCCAAGGTTATTCTTTGTGATCCCTGCGACAAGGCTAAAGCGGAAGCGAGTTTAAGAGAATTGCAATGCCAAGTGGAAGAAGGTTGCATTTATTCAGCTCTTAATTTAGCTCAAATATATTTCGAAGGGGCACCTTGCATTCCTAAAGATCTCTCAAAAGCCTTGTGTTGGTATCAAAAAGCAGCCTGTGGCGGCATTACTTTAGCGATGGTACAACTAGGCAATATGTATCGGGATGGTATCGGAGTAAAGCGGAATCCTGCTGAAGCAATATCCTGGTATGAAAAGGCTGCCTGTGCCGGTGATATCGCTGCCATGTTGTCTTTGGGAGAACTCTACAAAGGATGGCATGGGACAGAGGCAAATTATACCAAAGCAATGCATTGGTATGGCAAAGCCTGTGAAATGGGATCCCTCGAAGGTCGGTTTCAATTGGGCTGGCTCATGGCAAAAGGTGCCAATGGCAGCCAATGTGTCAGCGAAGGTTGTAACATACTGGCAGACGCAATTGATCTCGGGAACCCAGAAGCACTCACAGCTTATGCAGATATGTATTTTGAAGGACGTAATGGGCCTCAAAATTTAGCACGCGCTTATGAATATTATACAATGGCTGCGGAGCGTGGATCAGCAGAAGGTGCCTTTAAATTAGGATTAATGTTTATGAATGGCCATGGTATTCCGATTGATGGCAGGATGTCTCAAAAATGGCTTACGGTAGCAGCGGAACGCGGTTTTCCTCAAGCAGCGATGTTATTAGGTGATATGTACAGCAATGCCTTAGGCGTGCCAAAAAGTTATAAATTAGCAGCGCATTGGTATAGGAGAGCTGCCGATCTGGGCGTTGTTGCTGCGTTGGTTGAACTAGGCGATCTCTATCACGCTGGAAAGGGCGTTCCCAGAGTATTAGAAGAAGCGGTTAGACTTTATAAGGCTGCAGCAGATACCTGCGAACATCCCTATGCTTCACTTATGTTGTCGGTAATGTATGAAATGGGACGAGGTGTTCCTTTCGATTTATCAAAGAGTGTTGGCTACTATAAACGTGCCAGTCAAGAACCAGGTTTCTTGTTAGCAGAACATAAAGTTGGACGTAGATTTGCAGCGGGCTTTGGTTTACCAAAAGATTATGAAAGAGCAATATACTGGTATCTTTTAGCAGCAAATTCAGGGCTGCCCATTGCTAGAGTGGAGCTCGGTGACTTGTATTATGTGGGTGAAGGTGTCACGCGTAACTTCGCAAAAGCATTTGAATGGTATCATCTTGCTGCATTACAAGGAAATTCCTACGCAGAATATATGGTTGGTCTCATGTGGCTACAAGATAATTGTCCATTCCCGCCTGGCGTTTCTCCTTTTGCACAGCATTGGGTTAAGAAAACCAATCTTCATAAAGCAGCTTGCTGGATCCAGAAAGCTGCCTTCAAAGGCGCAAGACAAGCTCAATATCAACTCGGATTACTTTATTGGGATGGTGTTGGCGTGCCGCAAAGCGACAGTCAAGCCTATGCTTGGATCAAGATCGCCTTGCAAAATGTGGAAGACAAGACTCCCGATGAAATCATGGAACTTGTGAGACAAATGACACCAGCTATGAAGGATCGTGCTCAGCAATTGGCAGAGCAATACCGGTTGAAGTATCAATTAAATGCAGAATTCAATGATGAAGTGATTGTTAAGAAGAAAGGGCATTGATCTTTCCGTTAATCCTAATGCGCAGTTATGCGCGTTTATGCGTATATTCCTACAAAGCGCTTATTTACCTCTTTACAAAAGCTAAAATTTCAGGCAAAATAAGTTAATCAACTAATAAATATTAATTTAATAAATTTTAATTAAAAATAAAAAATAAAAGAATATACATCCTTCAAACTGCGAGGAGATCATAAAGAATGAGTATAATAAATAAAGCAATAGATGCTGCACAATTAAATGGAGAAAAGGTTTTTACCAAAAGCCGTCTTTCCTTCATTCGTGCAGTTGCTATTTGGGGCCTGGTTGCAGTTTTCTATTTCTACGATAATTTATTACAAGTTTCTCCCAGCGCCATGAAACCAGAATTGACTTTGGCATTCACCAGTCACGCTGAACAATTTGGGAGCTTATCCGCCTATTGTTTATACGCTTATGGATTAATGCAGATCCCTGCAGGTTTATTATTAGATAGATTCGGTCCAAAACGTATCATCACCATTGCATGTGCACTTTGTGCAGCAGGCAGTTTAATATTTGGTTTATCTCAAACTTTATGGATGGCAAAATTAGGCAGAGTTTGCATTGGTGCAGGTGCATCTTTTGCTCTGTTATGCTGCTTGAAAGTTATTAGCTTATGGTTTCCTCGTGCTCGTTACGCTTTAATGACGGGTTGTACAGTTACGGTTGGTTATTTAGGCGGTGCCTTTGGTTTGGCTTTCGTTGCAAAAGTGGTGGAAACTGTAGGCTGGCGCGAAACCATGTATTGGGGCGCAGGGGCAGGATTGGTTTTATGCTTATTGTTATGGAGCATCGTGTCAGAAAAAAGCGGTACTCAGCATAAAACAGAAGAAAAAACGAATACTGCAACTTCAGAGAATATAACACATGCTATCAATTCTAAATCTTTCGATAATAAATCTAATATTGGTTCATCGCAATTATGGATAGATTTGAAATATATTCTGCAAAACAAACAAACTTGGATTGCTGCTCTGTTTGCTGGATTAATGTTCGTTCCAACCTTGGCAATGGGTGGCTTATGGGGTATTCCATTCTTAATGGAAGCGCATGGTTTTGATCGTGATTCAGCTGGCATGTGTGCTTCTATGATGTACTTAGGTTGGGTGTTTGGAAGCTCACTGTGGGGATTCTTGTCAGATCATTTTGGACGCCGTAATTTGCCTATGATGGTTGGCAATATCATCACCTTCTTCTTGAGCTTGGCCATCATCTATGTAGATCACTTGTCTTTGACAAGCATGAAAACTTTATTCTTTAGCTTAGGATTCTTCTCCAGCAGCTTTTTGATAGCATTCGCAGTTGTTGCTGAAAATAATCCTAGCAAATTGGCAGCCACAGCAAGCGGCTTCACCAATGCATTGAATACCTTGTGGGGCGCCTTAGCTCAACCCTTTATCGGTTTCATATTGGATTGGAGCTCTACCGCTACTAATACTGCAAATGAGGCAGGCGCTACGATTGCTGCAGCAGCAGAGGTAATGCCTGCAGGTGCCACCGAAGCAGGCTTCACTTTAGCGCAGTATCAACAGGCATTTTTGACATTGCCGGTATGCCTAGGGATATCCTTTGTGATATTATTCTTCTTAAAGGAAACCTACTGCGGTCGCAGGAATGAATAAAACACACTAATGTAATTTTTGTATTGAGAGGAAGCTATAATGATTAATTTCAAGGATCTATTAAAAAAAATTAAAGAGAATAGTCCGGAGCTGACAACCCTTAGCTTAGATGAACTCGAATTCTCTGAAATGGATGCCAAGCAATTTAGGGAAGTTGCTATGGCAATGGCCGCGAATCAGACTATTAAAACAATTTCTGTTAAAGTTGTCGAAGATCCAATGCTGCCCAAAAAGACAGTGGAACTGTCAACAGACAAATTATTAGAAAAATTTGGAGAAATATGCAAATTTTCTAAGTCATTCAATTTGACTAAATCAGAGCACTCAGATAGCAATTATCATTGCTTATTAGCTGGATTATTATTAAATAGAGAGTATAATACATTCATAGATGCACATTATGGATTCAAACTGTCTCAAATTTCAAATCATCGACTAAATATGCTTCTTACTGTGCTGGAATGCAATCCCATATATCAAGTGTTAACATTAGATTACCTGTGGCTTAATAATTTTGACGAAAAACCTTTGATTCGTTTTGGAAAGTTTCTGGAGAGTACAACTGTCAGAAGAATAGCGTTTGGTTGCGATCTTGCCAAGATGCCTATTGGTTCTTTTGATTTTATCATGCGAGCCTTACTGCAATCAAAAATTTCAGAATTAAATATTAGAATTAATTTTCGCTATTTAAATATACAATATATCAAATTATTTGCAGATGCAATTTCAAACACCAAAACTATTCGATCCTTAGAGTTGCCTATCTGCGATTTGAATGACCATGATGATAAAGTTAATAGCATTCTTTTTTCTAGCCTGGAATGCAATAATACAATGAAGTATGTAGATTTCGGTGATGCAGATATAATCACCGGTTTATCTGAAGCTTCTTTTAGTTCTTTTTTAAATTTGATTAGAAAAAATACTACCATAACTTGTATTGGAATTGGCGAGAACAGGAAAACCCTAAATGATAATCCTAGTCGAATTTCTCAATTTATAGATGCCCTTAAGATGTCAAAAATCCAAAAAATAGAAAATTGGAAACCGAGTCATGTAGCTTTAAATATGCAATTAGAGGAAGTATTGCTTCAAAATAGAAAAAAACTCTTAAAAGAAGAAACAGAACAAATTCATGAGGTATTGTATCGACCTGAATTTTTAGGTTGGAAATTTAGTGCAGACGTAATTGGCATTGTTGCCCAATATACTGTAGACCTCTTTGAACCAGAGTCGGTGAGACGACCGATACGTCATCTAGAAGAGGTAGACTAGTGGGGCTCCGACTATCTTCGCTCTCTGTCTGGCATTTTTAGAGTGTTTCTCTATAATTCAATTCTGAGTAAAATTGTAGTAATCTTGTCATTCGTACTATTATACTATTGTATGAACTATTTTCTTAAGGATCTTCTATGAAACTCTATTACGCCAAGGGGGCATGTTCTTTTGCAGTTCGCATTATCATCCATGAAATCAATCTACCTTGTGAGTTCATTAAGGTTGACCTAAAAGCTAAAAAAACAGAGTCCGGACTCGATTATTTGAAAATAAATCCGAAAGGGGCTGTCCCAGTCTTAGAGCTCGATAATGGTGAGGTTTTAACCGAAAACGCCGTTATCCAACAATACCTGGCAGATGAACATAAAGCATTTGCGCTATTGCCAGCCATTGGTACTTTTCAGCGCTATCGTGTCCTGGAATGGTTGAATTACGTTAGTTCAGATTTGCACAAAGCATTTGGTCCCTTGTTTAATCCGACCCTCCCAGAAGATGCTAAACCCTTTTTAAAAGAACTGATTAAAAAGAAATTACAAGTCACGGAAGAGCAGCTTCAAAAGTATAAATTTTTAACAGGTGATGTCTTTACTTTGCCCGATGGATATTTTTTTGTGATACTGAGATGGCTTAAAAATGTCGATTTAGATATCAATACCTGGCCCGCTTTGTCTCGTTATTTTGAGGCGCTAAAGCAAAGACCATCTATAGCACTGTCCTTGAAAGAAGAAGGCGTCTAAGTCCTATCCCTCTGGATTGCTTCGCTGTGTTCGCAATGACGCAAGATCAATACATTATTGCAAGTATCTTGCGTCATTGCGAGCATAGCGAAGCAATCCAGCATGAATAAATCAGCCTGGATAATTAAAATTATTTTGGGAATGAATAAGCTGATAATTCTCTTCTAATATTTTTTTCGTTAAAATCGTTCGCAAATAAAAACCTTTGGGGCCTGCTAAAATCGCATTACCTTCCTCATTCATCGTACTTTGAAAAATCCTGCTATGTGCTGCTTTAGGGCGGATCTGCAGATAAGTACCAAAATGCGCCGTCAATTTTTCAACCTGCCCAAAAATCAGCATTTCTGTCAATTCTTCCCAGTCTTCGCGCAGTATTTTTTCTGTAGCTTCATCAGGCGACCAAAGAATCGCATTTCCCACTCGCCGCTCATTCCAAGGAATTTCTCTATCTGCCTCAACCGGCACCCACAAAACTCTCCGCAGCTTTTGGTACACCCTTGAAGTCTGCCATTCAGCTTGTCGAGTTTTACGCCCGCCATCGTCATCGTAGTCATCATCATCACGCATTGGCCCAGGTGTCGCTCCATGCACTGTCTCATGACTAAATGATGCCGTACAAACATAAGTCGATTCCTGCGGCTGTCCGTATTTATTAATCGGTAATGTTTTTAATTCAACCCCTATTTCTATAAAATCGGGCATCGATAAATTGCCCGCCGAGGTACCCAAATGCCATTCAATTAATTGCCCCACAAAACCTTTTTTATTGTATATGGCTTGGTCCGTAGTCCTTGCTAACTCAGCCAAAGTTTTCCCTGCGATGTCCTCGCATCGCCGCAAGAGTTCTTGTTCAGTTTTGGGGGGTGGTTTAATCGTCATACTAAACACGCGATTCACATAAATGGCAAATGTCAATTATGTGTATTCAAAAATGGGGTTAATGTAATACAATTAAATAACAAATGTCAATTTTGTGTATTCTACTTATTATTACTTTAATTTGGCGCAGTTCAATAACTCCGCCAAATAAAATGTAACAAAAAAATTCTGGTATATTAAATGTCCTTCCAATTTAAGTCATTAAGTTAGATTGAAATAAATAAAAGAAGAGGTTCTTTTATTCAAAAATCGAAAAAAGAACCCCTTCTTTTATCTTACTTACAATTCTTAATGATTCTTAACCTGACTATTCACATTTACTGTGTGTAAAGATATCATGGACCTAGCATTTAAATTGATCTGTGACGTAAGAAAGTAGTTTTGTAACTTAGCTTTTAATTTTAGAAATGCTTGCTGAAGTTGAAAGAAATTAAAACTAGGGAATATCTGATTTAATGTATGAGTTTTTAAAGGGTATGGCTTTGGAAGAGAGTTGGCATCGTGTTTTAGCACAGGAATTTGAAAAACCTTACATGCAAGAGTTGCGTAATTTCTTGCGTCATGAAAAAGATCAGAAAAAAGTCATTTATCCTAAAAGTGAAAATGTTTTTAATGCTTTTAATCTGACGCCATTTGATAATGTCGAAGTTGTCATTTTAGGACAAGATCCCTATCATGGGCCATCGCAAGCACATGGGCTTTGTTTTTCTGTACAGCCGCCTGTACCGCCGCCGCCTTCCTTAGTGAATATTTTTAAAGAATTAAATAGCGATTTGGGTATTAAGATTCCGAATCATGGTTCGCTGGAAAACTGGGCTAAACAAGGAGTCTTGTTACTAAATAGCGTTTTAACAGTTCAACAGGGCATGGCTGCATCGCACCAAGGAAAAGGCTGGGAACAATTCACAGACCGCGTCATCAGCATTTTAAATGAACAAAAATCCGGTTTGGTTTTTCTGTTGTGGGGTTCATATGCCCAGAAAAAAGGTCAATACATCGATGTGAAAAAACATGCTGTCTTCAAAGCTCCGCATCCTTCGCCGCTTTCTGCTTACCAAGGTTTTTTTGGATGCAAACATTTTTCTAAGGCTAACGCCTCTTTAATTGCCCAGGGTAAAAAACCGATTGATTGGCAGTTGTGAATTGTTTATTAATAACACATGCGTGTTGTTTTTTTGCAATTCGGTTTTGGTGATTTTTGGAGTGCTTGCATTGGCATCGTCATGGGCCTCTGCATTGGGGTTTGCAGTTGTGTTGGCGGATGTATTGTTTTTTGTGAAAGTGTTGCGGCAGCGATTTATCGTTGCGATAAGGAAGATGGTTCAGTTGAATTTCGGGATAAGCCATGCGGAACAAGTCTCGATAAACAAACCCCTATTGTCGTCAGACCCAATATTTTGCCGGGCTTAGATTCTGAAGATAGGCTTGGTTCTTCCAATTTTCATGATTCAGAAAGTACAAGTACTACAAGTGCTCGAAAGCGACATAAAGAGGGGACAGAGGGGCAAGAGAGGAGAGAGGAGCAAGAGGGAAAGGCGCCGCAGAAGAAATCTAAAAAACTCGCTTTAAAACGAGAGGCAGCAAAACGGAAGGAGGAACGGCTGCGCATAAGCGCTGAAAAGAAACGCGAAAAGGAGTTGCAAAAGGACGAGCGTCGTAAGCTGCGATGCGAGAAATGGGATGAGAAATTGAGGGCAATTGAAGACGAGCTAAGAGCGGGGTGCCGTTTGAAGAAATTTAATGCCTTGCAAGACAAAAAGAAACATCTTTTGGAAATGAAGAGGAAGCATTGTTCAAACTTAAAGAAAACTTGTTAGAGTAAATGATATGTTCAATAAATCTGCATGAAAAAAACACATAAATCTTCCAATAAATCTTCAAATCACACTTTTAATAAGTCATCCAAAGGCTTTTCTAAAAATGCTTCTGGTAAAACTACATCGCAGAGTATTTCAACAAAAGCGATTTCTCAAAGTGATTCTAATAACATCAGTAGAAATTCTGGTTCAAAATCTGGGCAAAATTTCGGAAAAAATACTGGCAGAAATTTAAATAAAAATCCCAGCACGAATACGGAATACCTTGGCGGCTCTATTGAGCGTGTCACCTTCCATAATGAAGAAAATGGCTTTTGTGTTCTCAAAGTCAAAGTAAGAGGGCAGAGAGACTTGGTGACGGTTGTGGGCAGTGCCATGTCCGTTACGCCAGGCGAATTTATAGATTGTAGCGGCCAGTATGTGACAGATCGAGAGTATGGGTTGCAGTTTAGGGCAGATCAATTGCGGGTGGTGCTGCCTTCCACTTTAGAAGGCATCGAAAAATATTTGGGTTCGGGTTTGGTAAAAGGCATTGGTCCGCAATTTGCAAAGCGTTTAATAAAAGCCTTTGGGGAACAAGTCTTCGATGTCATTGAAAAAACGCCAGAACGTTTGACTGAAGTACCGGGTATTGGGGCGGGGCGGCGCGAAAAACTCATCAATTCCTGGGCTGAGCAAAAGATTATTCGGGATATTGTCGTTTTTCTGCAATCCTATGGCTTGGGTACCCAGCGTGCTGTGCGCATTTATAAAACTTATGGGCAACAAGCAATCGAAAAGGTGAGAGAAAACCCCTACCGCCTGGCTTTGGATATTCGAGGCATAGGTTTTAAAACTGCTGATATTTTAGCAGAAAAATTAGGGATTCCAAGCCAATCATTGATTCGTGCTGAAGCAGGAATCAGACATGTGTTGCAGGAACTTTGCAACAACGGTAATTGTGCAGTGTATACGGAAGAATTGATCCAGAAATCTGTTGAGTTGCTGGAAATTCCTGAAGATATCATACAAGCAGCATTGAGTAAGGAAATTGGGAGCCGCAATCTGATAGCAGACGAGATCAATGGCCGAAATGCAGTATATCTTGCGACCCATTATCGTGCCGAAGTTGGGATCGTTGAACATATCAATCGCTTGCTCAAAATGCCAGTACCTTATAGATCCGAACTCAATATCGAAAAAGCCATTGCCTGGGTGGAAGAGAAAACCAATGTTGTGCTGTCAAAAACTCAGCGCTTAGCTGCGCGCGAAGCACTGCAAAATAAACTGGTGATTATTACCGGGGGCCCTGGTGTTGGTAAAACAACACTCGTCAACAGCATTCTAAAAATCTTGCGGATGAAAACGCGGCAAATTTTGCTTTGTGCTCCAACAGGCCGCGCTGCAAAACGTTTGTCAGAATCTACCGGATTAGAAGCTAAAACACTGCATCGCCTGCTCGAATTTGATCCAAAATCTTTTGGTTTTCGCCGCAATGAATCTTATCCTCTGGATGCCGATGTCTTGGTCATTGATGAAATGTCTATGGTAGATCTCTTCATGATGCATAATCTGCTGAAAGCCATTCCTGATCATTGCATCGTTTTATTCGTAGGGGATGCTGATCAGCTGCCAGCAGTTGGTCCCGGAATGATTTTATCCAATCTGATAGATTCTGATATTTTACCCTGTATTCGACTCACCGAAATTTTTCGACAAGCCGCGAAATCCGAAATTATTATCAATGCGCATCGCATTAATAAAGGGTATTTTCCAAAATTGCAGCATGAACCTGGCGTCATGACCGATTTTTATTTTATAGAAACAGAAAGTAACGAAGAAATTCTAGAAAAATTGATACATGTGGTGGCTGAACGTATCCCGCGTCGTTTTCAATTAAACCCCATCCGAGATATTCAAGTTTTGGTGCCGATGAATAGAGGCGGATTGGGGGTACGTGCTTTGAATATTGAATTACAAAAACGCCTCAATCCAAATTCGAATCGGACGCCCTCGATCTCCCGTTTTGGCTGGACTTTTTCTGTGGGGGATAAAGTCATTCAATTGGTCAACAATTACGATAAAGAAATTTTTAATGGCGATATCGGTTTCATCAGAGAAATTGATGAAGAAGATGCTTTATTGAGAATTGAATTTGAGGGACGCATGGTGTCTGTTGAAGTAGATGAGTTAGACGAACTCTCGCTTGCCTATGCCACCAGTATTCATAAATCACAGGGTTCAGAATATCCTGCGGTGGTCATCCCGATTTCGATGCAACATTTTACTTTATTAGAAAGAAATTTGCTTTATACGGGAATTACCAGAGGCAAGTCATTGGTGGTTGTGATTGGACAACTGAAAGCTTTGGGGATGGCAATTCGTACGGTAAAATCGAGTCAAAGATTGACCAATCTCGTTGAACGATTAATGAATAGTCAGGCTAGTTTAGCAGGGATTATTAAATAAACTTATGGATTCCCGCCTCCGCGGGAATGACGCCAGCGCAACGTAATTCCAATCTCCTTGTGTAATGATGATAGGTTATTGATTTTCGAAAAGCTATCGTCATTCCCGCGGAGGCGGGAATCCATAATTGATCCAGTATTAATTACTGAAATTTCTGCTTGACCAATAGCGAAAGATAACAAGTTGTGGATGGATTTTTTCAAAGAAATTTAACTTTCTTTGGTGTTTTAGAGCGTTTTAGTTAGAGATTTATAATATTTTTCGCTATGCTTATCAGGTAGAATGTTCGTTTTTTACAGTTAAGGTCAAGTCAATATTGAAAGGAAAGGGGATAAATATGAAAAATTTAGCTTTAAGTTTATTAATAGCTGCATCATTGGCGACTCCGACAGCTTTTGCCTGGGAGCAGGATAAAGACAAGAGTTCAAGCAATGATTCAGATGTTCAAAAGATCCAATCAGATATCAAAGATGACAAAAAGAAACTCAAAGAAGATGAGGATAAACTCCGAAAGGCTCGCGAGTCTCATAAAGGCGAAAAATCTGAAAAATCCATGAAGTCAGATGAAAAAGAAAAGATGGATGGCAAAGATAAAGATGGAAAAGATAAAGACAAAGATGGCAAGGACAAAGATGGCAAGGACAAAGATGGCAAGGAAAAGTCCGAAAAATCAGAAAAGAAAGAGCATGAAAAGGAACACAAAGGCAAACATCATGGCAAACACCATGGCAAGAAACATAAAAAGCATAAAAAACATGATTAATAGCAGTAAGTTTAATCAATAGCAGTATATTTGATTAAAAGCAGTAAAAACAGTGATTAGCAGTATCTTCCAAGCATGATTTTGCTTGGAAGAGATCACTAGGGCTGTAACTGTTCAAGGTCTCCAGCTTGAATGTAGACAAAACAGTAGGGCAGCCATTTTGGAAACGCCGAATAGGCGGAGAAGCCCGAAGGTCTCGAGCGCCATGGACAGCGCGAGTCAAAAGATGGGCGTTCGATGGCAGTGCCTGAACGGTTAGATCACTCGAAAACGCATTGAGGGAGATAGAAAGACAAGGTTGCCTTCTCTGTTGAGGTAAAAGCGAACATTGTCACTAATCTCCCCCAGTGGTTTGAAACAAGTCGCCATGGATCTTGGATCGGGCGGATTTGAAACCTTCACATTGATTTCATATAAAGCTTGCGTTAAGCGATTAATCACATAACTATTATCAATCTTTGGATTAACGCGGACATGATTTAATTCAAATAAATATCCTTCGAGTGTATTCATCGGTTCTGTGACGGGAGAAATTTTACCAAACCGAACGGATTCAATCTGGACACACTCTAAAACACGCAGGTTTTCGTCTAAAACAAATTCAAAAATAGGGCCTTGGGAGAACCTAGTTACCTGGCGTGAATTGATCAATAATTCTCTGGGTGCTTGTTCTATGTGTTGCATAGTTATTATATCGGCGAGTATAATCAGAACATGACAAAAGCAAAGGTTTCATACAGTTGTACAGAATGCGGCGCAATCAGTCCCAAATGGAGCGGGCAGTGCAGCGATTGCGAGGCTTGGAATAGTCTGACAGAAATCATTGCAACAGCACCCAGCAAAGCAAGTTTAAATCCACGCTTTCGGGGTTTTGCGGCTGAAGGCTACACTTCCGTCATAGATTTGGCGAGTGTCCCGATGACAGAAGAAGTGCGGGTCTGCACAGGTCTTTCTGAATTGGATCGTGTGCTAGGCGGCGGGTTGGTTTCTGGTTCAGTCACTTTGATGGGCGGAGACCCCGGCATTGGAAAATCAACTGTACTCTTACAAACACTTTCTCATTTAAGCAAACATCAAAAAACACTTTATGTTACTGGCGAAGAATCGCTGCAGCAAGTCAAATTGCGTGCGCATCGATTGGATCTGCCTCTCCAAGGTTTGCGCTTGTTGGCAGAAACACAAGTTGAAAAAATCTTGAGCATTGCTGAAACAGAAAAACCGCAGGTCATGGTAATCGATTCTATTCAAACCGTGTTCACCGAACTCTTGCAAGCAGCACCTGGCGCTGTCAGTCAAGTGCGAGAAAGTGCAGCTCAGCTGGTACGCTTCGCAAAACAAACTGGAACAGCTTTGTTTTTGGTGGGGCATGTCACCAAAGAAGGTACTTTAGCGGGTCCTCGTGTATTAGAGCACATGGTAGATACGGTCCTCTATTTTGAAGGACAATCCGATAGCCGTTTTCGTGTCATTAGAGCCATTAAAAATCGTTTTGGTGCGGTCAATGAACTTGGTATTTTTGCAATGACCGATCGTGGTTTAAAAGAAGTTCAAAATCCCTCTGCAATATTTTTATCTCGCGTCTCAGAACCTGTCCCAGGCAGTGTCGTGATGGTGACTTGGGAAGGAAGCCGCCCAATGCTTGTAGAAGTTCAGGCGCTTGTGGACGAAAGTCATTTGGCAAATCCCAGACGTGTCACAGTCGGTTTAGATCAAAATCGACTCGCATTGGCTTTGGCGGTGCTGCATCGTCATGGCGGCGTTGTCACTTACAATCAAGATGTTTTTGTCAATATAGTGGGTGGTGTACGTGTGAATGAAACAGGTGCAGATTTGGCTGTGCTCTTGGCGGTGTTATCAAGTTTAAAGAATCGCCCGCTGTCTACTGATCTCGTCGTTTTTGGTGAAGTGGGATTGGCGGGTGAAATTCGGCCGGTGCAAAGCGGGCAAGAACGTTTAAAAGAAGCGGCTAAGCATGGATTTAAGCGGGCAATTGTGCCGCAGGGTAATGCGCCAAAAAGTCATATCGACGGTATGGAGGTCGTACCGGTAGCTAGGATCAGTCAGGCCTTAGCGCACCTGTGACCTATTATTAATTATAAAATAATTATAATTTATTGACTGAATCTAGATAAAAAACCATTAAAAAAATATAATAAATTAACAAAATAGTTATTTAACACCGAAAATACCTATTGCAAACTGAATTCAATCCGCTGTATAACATAAGATACCTAGAATTTTTGGAAATAAAATGTGATTAATTCCAAATTAATTCCACAACCTTTCCAATATATATGGGTATTGTAGTTTAGTAGGTATCGTAATTTTTGACCGTAGTTAGATATTTTTCTTACATTATGACGGGTAGGCTAGGGATGTATGAGTAAATTACCATCGATTACTAACAACAATCTTAATCAAATTTTCTTCGCATTATTGCCCGATCATCATTCTGGTCAAAATTTAGGCAATAAAGAAAAACTCTCCGAAATCCAAGACTTGTTAAGGTATGGGGTAGATGTCAATGGAGAAGTCCAACCAGGCATTACGCCGCTTTGTAAAACAATTAAAGATGGCGGCAGCAAAATATTAGTAGAGTTATTGATTCACTATGGGGCAGAACTAGACAATTCTCCTTCTGGTTTCGAATGGACCGATACGGACGGCCAAATTATTCGAAATCAAGTTTATGCGCTTGCGAAGCAGCGAACTATCCGTTGCAAAGATAAAGAAAGTGAAGAAATACTACAGCTCATACAAAAGCAGCTTGTTCAAAAACAATTGCCACAAGCTGAAACTGAACAGGCCGAACAGGCCGGGTTTGAAACAGATTGGTCTGCACGAGCTGGATTTGAAAATAATGCCGGTGTATCGGCTACAGCCTCCCTGGGACGCTCAACAAAAGAAGTTGCAAATAATGGATCTGCAAGTTTGTTTCAGAATGCATTCAGCACCGCATTCGTATGCAACAATACCTCAACAAATGGAACAGGTTATGGGAGCAATGTAAATACTATAAATAATGTCAACAATCTTAACAATGCCAATAGTGTCAATCATGGTAATGTTGCATCACTACCATTGCAAGGCATTATGATCAAAAAGAAAATTTTTGTTTTCGAATTCGACAACACTTTAGTCAATGAACATTTTCATCGCATTCTGAAAAAGATGGGAGTAGCACCGGGCCATGCTTCATCAGATTTGGTGGAATTTTTATTCTTAAAATATGGCATGAAGAATAAAGAAATTCTTCATGCTATCTTCAAAGATATTCTGGACAATGAAGATTGCATTTGTATTGCCTCAAATTCTAGATACCCTGAAACCATTTATGCGATGATAAATAATTTAGGACTTTCAGAATCTGAAAAACAGCAGATATTCTATGTGCCGCCAGATTTGAATACGACCGAAGATCTTACCATTGGTAAAAATTTAGACATTTTTAGGGCCATGTTGCATTTCCATATTATTGATATTAATGCGGTCTATCTTATCGATCAAGATCGGACTAATTTACAGATCGCAAGGGTTAAGTTAAATATTCCGGACAGCAATCTCATTAAAGTAGATCCAGATCCAAACCCAGCCCCCAATCATTTGCATTATATCCAGAATATACTCAAAAAAAGTAAAGTGACAAAGTTTGAGACAAATAGTAAGCAAGCTACGAAGTTGATGCAGGCGCACGCATTTAAAAATTTAGGAAAATCTTAATTTTTTTTCTTGAGTTGAAGCAGGGGTCCAGCGATAGCTTCTTTGTCAAATCAGGTACTTCTAGGTACTTCACAGAGGTTAGGGGTTTTGGTTCCTAACCCCCTGCTACTGCTTGCAGCTTTTTGAATTTTATACGGTGCGGTTGTAGAGCATCATCCCCTAATCGCTTTCTTCTGTCTTCTTCATACTCAGTATAATTCCCTTCAAACCAGGTAATTTTACCATCTTCTTCAAAAGCCAACATATGAGTTGCAACACGATCCAAGAACCAGCGATCATGCGAGATAACCATGGCACAGCCAGGATAAGCTTGCAGCGCTTCTTCGAGAGATCGTAAGGTTTCTACGTCCAAATCATTGGTGGGCTCGTCGAGCAGCAATACGTTGCCGCCGCTCTTCAAGAGCTTGGCTAAATGAACGCGATTTCTTTCACCGCCTGAGAGATCTCCGACACGTTTTTGTTGATCAGAACCCTTGAAATTGAAACGTCCAACATAGGCACGGGATGGCATTTCGAAATTGCCAACCATCATGATGTCTTGGCCATCGGATATTTCATCCCAAACAGTTTTATTCGCATTCAGACTGTCGCGCGATTGATCCACATAGGCAAGTTTCACAGTTTCACCAAACTTAACAGCACCTGAATCAGGTTGTTCTTGGCCGGTAATCATGCGGAATAGGGTGGTTTTACCGACGCCATTGGGTCCAATGATTCCGACAATTGCACCCTTCGGCATTCTGAAATTGAGGTTGTCGATCAATTGTCTGTCTCCGAAACTTTTGCAGACATGATCGAGCTCTATGACTTGTTCTCCGAGACGAGGACCTGGTGGGATGTAAAGCTCGTTCGTTTCATTGCGTTTTTGGAATTCCTTTGAGTTGAGCTCTTCAAAGCGTGCGATTCTGGCTTTATTTTTGGCACGACGTCCCTTGGGATTGGTTCGAACCCATTCCAGTTCTGCTTTAATGGTGCGGTTGTGAGCGGACTCTTGTTTTTCTTCCATTTCAAGACGTTTTTCTTTTTGTTCCAGCCATGCGGAATAATTTCCTTCATAAGGAATACCGCGTCCTCGATCGAGCTCCAGGATCCAGCCTGCCGCATTGTCTAAAAAGTAGCGATCGTGTGTTACTGCAACTACTGTACCTGTGAAAGTATGGAGGTAACGTTCGAGCCAAGCGACGCTCTCGGCATCTAAATGGTTGGTGGGTTCATCGAGGAGCAACATATCGGGAGTAGATAGAAGTAATTCGCAGAGTGCGACACGTCTCCGTTCACCACCAGAAAGCTTGGAGACTGGTGCATCCCAGGGGGGTAAGCGAAGTGCATCAGCAGCAATTTCCAATTTTCGTTCGAGCTCCCAGGCGCCTGCAGCATCGATCTTATTTTGCAGTTCACCTTGTTCTTGTAACAAATCATTCATTTCTGCTTCACCGAGGTTAGGATCTGCAAATTTCATGCTGATTTCATTAAATTGGTCTAAGAGGGCTTTGGTTTCTGCAATGCCCCTCTCAACATTGCCGCGAACATCCTTGGTTTCATCGAGTTGCGGTTCCTGCGGCAAATAGCCGATTTTTATCCCTTTTTGAGGGGTGGCTTCTCCCAGGATATCGCGTTCAACGCCCGCCATAATTTTTAATAAGGTGGATTTTCCGGAGCCATTCAGACCCAAAATTCCGATCTTGGCACCGTGATAGAAGGAAAGAGAAATGTCCTTTAGAATTTCTTTTTTGGGAGGGACGATTTTACCGACTTTATGCATTGAAAAAATATATGACATGATTCACCTTAAAAAGTACATTTAGAACATTTAGAATATGTTACCAAGATAACATAAATAACAAAAATATCAAAATTTGAATACCCTGCTCCCTGCCTATTCTGATTACAATATGGTAGAATTGTATCACATTCTTTAGGATTATTAAGTTCGCTTTATGCGATGTGTTGCTTATTGCACAGCTACCGGCTTTGATACAGCAGGGTTACTTGGCTATCTCAGATCAAACTATACGGTTTCTCGGTATCGAGAAGTCTTGCATATACAATTAAGACCCACAGATGCAGATGTATTCTTTTTTCCCTATGGCGCTTTAGTGTGCTGGGGGCTTGAGCTATCTGAAGAAAGACAGATCCTTCAATCCATCCGTGAATTCGAACAACAACACGTCGAGCCAGTGGAAGACGATGTGTTTACTTATGAATATGGTACTCAAGCGAAAATAGTGGATGATGAAATTATTCTCCCAGAACGAGATATCTTAACTAAACTTGCCTTTTCCCATGGCATGGCGCAATCCGTTAAATTAGCAGTATTTGAGCAAACTATCCAAAAAACCATTCATCTCACCAGAGAATTGCCTGAATTGCTGGCGCAACGCGGGAATATACGCTTATCTCGTAAAGATACACGTCGCATGATGGGCCGTTTGTTTATCGATAGAAGCTCCATTAATCTGCACCAGGAATTATTGGATACGCCTGAATTTTTCTGGGAACATTCCGATCTGGAGCCGCTGTATGCTCAAATGGCACACTATTTGGATCGTGAACGACGCGTCAATGTTTTGAATCAACGTTTGGTTATTCTGCAAGAATTGTTTGACATGTTGGCAGCAGAGCTTAACCATCAGCATTCGTCTCGCTTAGAATGGACTATAATTCTATTAATCGTGACTGAAGTTTTGCTACATATAGTGACGGATGTGTTGCGTATAATATAGGGGTCAAGTAACTGAGACCGGCAACATCCATAAATCCATAAGTAAGGAGGCGTAAAATGAGAACATTGAAATTAGTTTTTTTCTGCGCAATAGTAATTTTACTCTCTGCCTGTGGAGAAAGACGTCCTCTCGGCATGACGCCTGAAGAAGCCGCAGCGTATCAAAGTGCAGAAGATCGTCGCGTTAAAGAAATGCTTTCTGAAACCGCACCCCGCAACCAAAACAATTTACCAAAAGCCGTTCCTGAATTTAGAGCCTGGTTTCCAGGGATCGGCTCGGAATAAAGTTCACGAGCGGCACTCTGCTGGTACATATTTGTTGAACTCAATGGGTTCCACAGTGCATTTCCAACTAATAATAGCGCTATGATCCGTTTCAGGAGTGATCTTTAGTGTTAAATCCTTTGCTTGCTCCTTACCTTTCTCTTTTGATGTGATCCCCAGTTTCACAGAATTTCCAATAATTGTGATTACATTATCTTTAACTGAAAGTTCTTTAATGGTGTCTCGATCTTTAATTGCTTGTATTTCATTGATAGGACCCAAGATGATATTTTCAGCCACCTGAAGTTTAATAAATTGTGCCAGCGCAAGCATGTTAGTCACTTTTGCGCGAGTGACATAATCTTGGTAGGCGGGTATTGCTATTGACCCTAATATGCTCATGATGGCGAGTGTGACGAGTAATTCTATTAAAGAAAATCCAGAGGCTGAGCTTCTATTTACCATTATTCACCATGCTTAAAGTCCATTTGTTTAATTGAAATTCAGTACTTCGCTATTTTGTGATAAGAGAAACTTATGAACAATCTGATATTTATCGGATATGGATATGGGTGACAAACAAGTACCCTTGTAGGGATTTGAAAGTTCTGAGATATGTAAACTTCTGGGTCTCCTGTTTGTATGTAGAAAAAACGGGAAGACTTTGAGGCACAAAACGGCAGGACAGCCGTTTTGGACGCACCAATTGGTGGCAGAATAACAATACTTTGTACATATTGGCCTCACTTCCTTCATTAAGGGACTCGCATGACTAATTTTCCTTTGACATGTCCTTCTTCCAGTAACCGATGGGCTTCTCGAACTGTTTCAACAGAGAGATCACCCACAATGTTAATGTTTGGTACTTTGAGGCTGCCCTTTTCAATCAAATCAGAAATGGCTTGTAAATTTTGTTTATAGATAACAAATTTTCCGCTGTCGCCTGAGGTTGCTTCTGAACCAACATATACAAAATGCAGAGACAGATTTCGATTAAAACAAATACTTTCCCTGCCGCCCCAAACTGGAAGGTTAAATTCGTGCGATTCAGGTAATATTGTGACAAAATGTCCAGAATTACCTGTCAATAATAAGCAGAGTTTTTTTGTATCCTTACCCACGAAATCTAATGTGGTGTTGAATAATTGACCCTGATTCATTCTTGATAGGCTTTCTTTAAGTTCTTCTGTTGTTTTACCGGTGTAGAATAGAATTTCATCTTTTTTAAAACCCAATTCATTTTGTAAGGCGAGAGCGCTTTTTTCATTTGCAGCAACAGTTAAAATTGCATCAGCTCCCGAAAGCTTTGCCAGTTGCACAGCAAATGATCCAACTCCTCCGCCCGCACCGGCTATAAATACTTTATCGCCTTTTTTAACGGAAGAAACTGCATTGATAGCACGATAAGCTGTCATGGAGGCAAGTGGTACGGAGGCAGCTGCTTCAAAAGAAATATTGCTGGGCTTTTTACAAACCATGTCAGCGTGTAGACACAAAAATTCCGCATAGCATCCGGAACCTTGTCCGAAAGTCATGGCGTATACCTCATCACCGATCTTAAAATCTTTAACGCCAGTACCTACTGCATCAACAACCCCACTGCAATCAGATCCGAGGATTTTAGGAAGATCCTTTTTTCCATCTCCATAGGCCCCAAGTCTTATTTTATAATCAACAGGATTGAAGCCGGCTGCCTTTATACGGATCCGGATTTCCTGTGCTGAAGGATTGGGAGTGGAGACATCACGTAAGGTTAAGTTCTCTGCACTTCCATATGCATCTAGTACAACCGCTTTCATATCTTCCTCCTCAACCGTTCCCGCACCACCCTGGAACGCCCATCTTTGGGCAATCTCGCTTTAAAAATTCAACAAAAATTGCTCATTTACTATGTGTAAACTCCGCTTTTTTGTTGAATTTTTAAAGCGACCTTGCCTCAAATCTGGACGTTTTTCCAAATCTAATCTCCTGTGCCTGAACAGTTAGCTTCCTCCTAGGGCCTGTTGAAAATTCTTTTATATTTGGCTAAAAAATGTATAAAAAATCTGTCAACTGAACACCCTTGATTTTAAGTCGGATTTTGATATTGCGTATATATCACCTTTAAAGGGTTCTAATCCTTTGGCTCTCATTTCTTCATCACTTTTCTTGAGATCCAATTTGTTTCTCTCAAATTCCGTCAGGACTAACCGCGTTGTTTCACGAAAACCCACTGGGTCACGGTTTATGGAATCAGGCCTTGAGAGGGTTTTCATTTTCAGAATAAGTTCTCTTTTGGGTTTCGCAACGGCTATAATTTGGTTTGCTTGTTCTGAAATGTGTTTTTGATCGCAAGGCTTGCCTTCCTGCTTAAAAGTGTATTCTGTATTTTTATACATGATCCACTTGAATAAAGCCTCAACATCATCGCCCTCTAGATAGCTTTTGACGACAATAACATTCAATTTAGCAATGAAATTAATATTCACATTGCATTGTAGAGAAAAGTCCCCATGTTTTTCAATAAAGTGATTTAGGCAAGCTATTTGCTGCTCATCAGCCATTTTATTTAAAACTTCCTCTTGTCTTCCTATTACATGAGCACCTGCTTTTTCAAGCACTTTAATTAAATTGGGGATTCCAGAAGTGTAGGCAATTGTGAGTGGAGTAGCTCCTTGTTGAGTGGCAGCGTTGACATCAAGGCCTTGGCTTATTAAAAATTCCACAAACTTTTCGGGTTGCGCAAGTTCTTTAGAGTAGAAGAGAATTTTGTGTAAAACAGTATTGCCTAAGTTATCTTTTAAATGGATATCGACACCTTGGGATTTCAAAAATAGAAATCTGCCCATGAAAGCATCAAAAGGTTGAATTAAGGAGCAGAGATGATGTATTAAACCAAGCCCATTCTTGTCTAAAGAGTTGATTTTTTCACGCCCGAGTTGGAGTAAATATAAAGCAAGCATTCCGGGATCCATGCTAGAGATTGCAGCAGGGAAGGGGATGTCTGTTTGAAGGATAAGATTATGTTCCTTCATTAATTGATTCAATTCCTCCTTATCCATGGAGAGTAAGGTTGGAGGCAACTGAAATAAACCTTGGAAGCCCTGTTTCTCTGCATTCCGTAATGTGTCTGCAATTTCAGAAAAAAGCTTTTTTCTATCCGTCGCGATTTTAAGCTTTTCTTGAACTTCTTCCTCTTTTCTTTTTTGTTCTTCGATTGCTTTTTGTGCTAGTTCTGCTTCGAGTTTGTCTTTTTCTAGCTTTTGCTGTACTGCCAGCGATTCTTTTATTTGCTTTTCCTTTAGAGTTTTATAGGGAACGCTGGCTCGGAACTCTTGAGCACACTTCGTATCACTTCCTTCAAGATGATTCGATAAATTTTGGATAATTTCTTCGTATGTCTTTTCATCCTGGATGGCTTTGGCATCCTGAGCTAGCTCCATTTGACGTTCGATATATTCTTTTTCCAATTGCTTGTAGATATTTCGAACTAATTTTGCATAGGTACCGTTGCTGTTTTTCAAGAAATGATACAGGGTTTTGTAGGCACGATAATATCCTTCGTGATTTCCTTGTTCCTTGGCTTTTTCAGCTTGTTCCATTTTCTTCTTGATTTCTTTACCATTCATATACGTTCCTCCTGACCCTATTCAATTTAGTTTGGTATCTGTTTGATATATAATACTTGAGCTGCTATGATTTTATAATGGTCTGTAGTGTTCTGTCAAATATTTAAGAGCTGAAGATATTATGAAAACCCTCAAGATTCTATCATTGAGCTTCTTTCTACTATTTAGCCTACAATTATTCGCCAATAATGAAATGAAAAATAAAGATGCTCATGGTAATGTTGAAAAAGAGGATAATGACTATAAAAATGACACTTCGAATTTCCTTTTTGAACATAAAGATCTGCAATTTACCTTTTTATATCCTGTTGTAGATGATGAAATTAAATTGAAAGTCACAATTCCTAAAAATTTTAAACCTTTAGAGGGAAATCCCGAAGCTGAATTGCTAGAGTTTATCCCCAATACCGACAAAGATCCCTATCAATGGTCCGAGATAATTTCTTTGACCAAAATATTAGGGACTGGTATTACTGCAAAAGAATATATATCAAAAATGGAACAACTCTTTAAGAAAAATGTTGATGCACATGCCAAAGTTCTGGAAAGAGACAAACATTCATATGAGGGTTATCAAGATGCCTCGAGTATTATACAATACCGTGCGGATAAACGTGATGAGATAGTGATTTTGTATAGCGTTTCTGGGCCTTTGGATATTGCAAATGTGCAATATGCACTGCCGCTTGCAGCATCAGCGTCATCAAGCTCATTAGCTTCATCAGCGTCTTCAGAACAAATACAGCAGACAGTGCAAAAGTTGAAAGATTTCATCAAAAATAATTTAGAAGTAGTGAAGGACGACAAGAGTTTGCAGAACTTGGAGCATGTAAGGAGCATGTAAGGAGCATGTAAGGAGCTTGAAGAGTAAAGTGAATTCTAAAGATAAATTAGAAAGGTGAGTAGAAAGTGAGTAGAACCAGAAGTGCGAGTAAATCCAAAGAATGAGTGGTGAATGGCCTGCAACGGAGAAAATGCTATGGTTATCAACAAAACTTGTAAGCAATCAGTTTCTAAAGTTGTAGAGATGTTAAAAGCGCAGTTGGCTGAAAAACAAATTAAGGTATTTGACGTCATTGATCATGCCAAGGAAGCGCGTGATGCTCATTTAGAACTTCGCGACGAAATGCTCGTCATTTTTGGAAATCCCAAAGTAGGCACTTTTCTTATGCAGGAAAAGCAAAGTATCGGATTGGATTTGCCTTTAAAAATTTTAGTGTGGGAGGATGAAAAGCACACGACTAATATTTCTTATCAGGATCCAGTAGAAATAGGCAAAGCACATGGGATAGAAAAACATCAAGATATTTTACTGAAGCTGAAAGGTTCTATTGAAGAATTGGTTGATTTTATAAGCAATAAGTAAGTTATTCAACATGTGGATTGGTCCTGCATAACTTTTGCAGAAATGATTTAAATATGTTATTATCTTGACTTTTACGTAAGATATTAATTGACATGCTAGGGCCTGTTGACAATTGACTCGCGCCATTCATGGCGCTCGCCCGGAGGGCTCCGCTATTCAGCGTTTCCAAAACGGCTATCCTGCCGTTTTGTCGCTAGGTTGAGCCAGAAATCATTGAGTTCTGAGCACCGTAGCGCAGTTTATATTGAAATAAATGAGCAACGGAGCACAAGAAATCAATGATTTATGGCCAACATAGTAGAATTGTCAACAGGCCCTAAGCAATCCAGAAATTTTGCATATAGCCTTAAATGCGTGAAATATTAATTTTATAAATTAAATCAAATTAGGACCTAATACAAATACTTAAAGAGGTAATGAAATGAGTACTGACAGTTCCGTTATTGCAAAAAAAGTCGAAAAAGAAAGTGGAATAGAAAAATTGCAAGTAGAGTCTAAAAATAAAAACGGGGTAATGCAGGCAAAGCAGCAAGTTGCATATCAAGCCGAGCATGAAACAGTACAGCAAATCAAACAGCAAGCACAAGACGAAGACGAATTCATGGCTATGTATTTCAGAGCTTTCCAAGAGTTAAAGAAAGCAGAAGCAATGACCGTGAAATTTTATTCTAAGATTGAAGCGCTTCGAAATATGACGCGGATGTATCTGCCAACCTTCAAAAAAGATACTTTGCAGTCTACAATCGAGTCAGAAACCGATACATCGCGGAATAAATTTACGCAAGAAATCTTAAAGATGAATAATTTATATATGGTCAGAAAAGAGTTAATTGAAAATAATATGAGAAATTCAGAATACCTTTTAAAATTATTCTATCCAAAACTCTACGCCAAATTGGATCGCGGCCCGAAATTTGATGCATGGCTTCCAATATTTATCAAGAGAATGCTTCATGCGCACAATGCATCAATTAAAATTATGAACCTTTGCTTAGAGATTATTGGAGATAAACTTAACTCAAAAGAAAAAAACATCGAAAGCATCTACGATTCGTTACATGAGTGCAAGCAAGCTGCAGAGCTCGAAAAATCCTGGGTGCGGGAAAGTTTGGTTGAGAAATTTGGCGTTGATTTTTTAGTGATTTTCAATGAAGAAGATATCTATTTACATCAAACCATTCTTATCGGAGTGGTAGATAAACTACTCTCATTTATCGACCCTTTGGTTAGTGACGAATTAAGAATCTATTGGAAGTATGTAGAATTGAAAGAGTGTACGCTGAAAGACATGCCTTATGGCAGACATGTTAAAATATCTGTCTATTCAGAGGAAGTAACGGAATTTTATTTAAAATTGATGCTCAAAATAGCAAATAAGCGAAAATTATTTGATAATCCTGAAATCCAAAAAATTCTGGATCAAACCGAGCAAGAGACACAAAAGATCGCAACTGAACTCCAAGAATTAAGCCAAGAAAGAATTAGAAAAATGCTCAAAGAAAAGCCTTCACAAGGACATCTCAAAGCTTCCGGTTTATTTCTGGATCCTCGTAAATTTTCTGATCGCGATGAAACCAGACAGACTTTTTATAAATTGCATCAATGTTATGAAAGATACAAATCATTGTCAATACAACTGGATATTCAGCTCAAAGTGGCTATGGCAAATATGGCTTTAATTTCTGATAAAGCTGTTGTGGTCAAGGATAAAGTTGTTGCTAATGTTGCTAATAGGGATAAAGTTGCTACTCAGGATAAAGCTGTTGAAAGAGCTGCAGTGGTGGCGATTGCCGGCAGAGAGACCCTTGTTAAAACGATTCGCCACACTGACACCACAATGCCAGCTGAAGTCGAAGAGTTTAAGAAAAATCAAGACATTGAGGAATATAAAAAGACGCAACAAAAGGCAATAGACGATTATAAAAAGCAGATTCAAGAATCAAGGCTTCGAAAACAAGAAGCGAGGAAAAAATTTATTAATGAGTTGCAACAGGAGCCGAAGATAAATACTATCTCTATGAATAAGCTTAGACGAGGTTTATCTGAACTGGATCAAGACGAATTATCTCTTATCAGAAGAATTTTAGAGCAGTGCGAGGTAGCAGATCAGGACAGCCTCGAAAAAGTGTTGCTAAAATTAGGCTTCAAATCCAAACCTACCGAATCCGGTATTTCTTTTAGACTTGATGAGTCCTCATTCAGCTATCATAGGGTACAGGCAGAAAAGCAAAGAAGTGGAAAACCGGATGTGCCTTGGGAAGCCTTGGGCAAGTTAAGAAAAATTTTCTGGGAGCATGGGATTACCAAGGAATATCTGGATGTTCTGAGTTATAAACAAGATAAACAGCAAGCAAAATTCGAACAAAGTCAAAAAGAAGTCCCTGTGAAGGGTAAAGCAGGCAAGAAAGAAAAGAGAAAAATTGCCTAAGTGGAACTAGTCAGGTTCTTTTCAGGATTGCCACGTGCTTCGCACTCGCAATGACGCAAGATCAATGCGATATCGGCAAGTACCTTGCGTCATTGCGAGTGCGAAGCACGTGGCAAGGAAAGCAAGTAGTTGAACAATTATCTCTAATTCTATTACTGTACTTTTGGGCAGTAGCGTTACGAATGTTAGATATATAGCACATTTATTGTATTTCTTTACCAATCTGTTAGAATACCCGATAACAAACTCTTAATCTTAATTACTAGAATTATCAAGGAATTAATCATGCTCCCTTTTGAAGAGCTCAATTTAAAAAGCTGTCAAGAAATAGCTTCGAAGCTGGACGGCGAGTCCACCTCTGGCGATTCCATCTTAAGTGATAAATCAGAGAATGAAGATGAAATTCGCATCAAACATCTTATCGAGAGTTTCAAAAGAAGCCGAAAACTTGAGAATGAGTGTTTCAAAGCAGTTTGTGATGCAACTGGTACTGTTACTACCATTTCTTCAGGTACAACTTTTAGCAAATTTTCTTTTGGTCCTTCATTTCGTTATCGGCTGCTGGATTTAAAATCAAAGCTCCAAAATAAAGATCTCCTGAAATACATTGAAGTATTTCTAAGCAATGATTATATAAAAAGAAAGGAAGCGCTTAAAGAGTTGCTTCAGAAGAACATTGTTTACGAAAAGGATATTGATCCCGAAACTTGCTATTTGATTGGATTATCTTTTGCCAAATATGATTATTCTGTCTATTGGCTCCGTTATGCAGTGAAACTTGGGTTTCATGCTGCTCTTTCAAGTCTTGGCGATTGTTGTCTTGCTTCATATTCTAGTCTCTCTCAGATTGTAGGTCCCGGAAATTATCTCGATCCGAACGTTGTCGATCTAAATGAATTTGATCAAAGAAAGAGTAATCACAGATTTGCTATCATACTATATCGGGCGGCTGCGGAATTGAATGATCCAGTTGGTATTTATCATATTGCCAGATTGAAATTGAATGAATTTAGAGGGAATGATAGCGGAAATAGCAAAGCAGAAGGTCGAAAATTAAAAAATAGTAAATCTGGTGGCAGCCATTCAGAAGCTAGAAAATGGGTAAGTAGTAAAGTAGAAAATATCGAAATAAGAGACGGTATTTCTGAATTAAGCCGAGCAGCAGATGGTGGTTATTATCTGGCACAATTTGAACTGGGTACCTTGTATTCTTACGGTTTCGGGATAGAAATAGATCGCGAAAAAGCTATCCATTACCTAAAACTTGCGAGTCAAATAGACCCCATCATGTCTCTTTATGAGCTCGCTCTCCTGTACTGCAAAGGAGACGATTCTGAAAGAAAAAGGGGAATTGAAGCTTTACAGGGATTGTCTGAAAAAGGTTATCTCCCAGCAACTCACAAACTTGCTGTGTGCTATTGGAAAGGGGAGTTTATAGCAAAAGATCATAAAAAAGCACTTGAACTGTTTGCACAGCAGATGACAAAGAGTCCAGCATATTTTCTGGCAGAAGCAGACGCTTTTGCTTGCCTAGATGAATTCCTCGGTAGAAAAAAACCGCGTATTCAGGTGGAGCTACGGGATACATTACTAGAGATTTCAGTATATATTAATCAGAAAGCCTTCCAAGAGGAAGCCCTGTCCGAAATACCTAGAAAGATGCATTCAGATATAGTAACGGATAAGCTGAAAAAGGCCGATTTAATAGCCCATAACCTCACTCAAATCATTGATCATATAATTGAACTCGAGCTTGGGCGTGAATCCTTTGCAATGTTTGCAAATTCAGATCCATCAGGTTTTACTGTACTCAGTGCTAAGAAGCGCTTAGAAATCATAACAGAAGAACTCCAAAATTTTGACAAGAGCACTCGGCTTCTAGGCATAGCTATCAAGAAAGGCAGCATGAGATCTAAACTTGAATGTGAGAAATTTGGCTGGTCTGCTGTCATATTGGGTATCTGTTATTTGCATGGGGTACATTTTAAAGAGAATGCGAAACTCGGGTTCAAATTTTTGATCCATGCGTTGTCAGTTGGTAATCCCGCAGCCTATACCTATCTGGGATGGCTATTTTTTCATGGGATTCGAAAAACAAATGATGAAAATCATCCTTTCAAGGATGCTAATGGTGTATATTACGCGCTAGATTACCACCTGAAAGCGAATATTACAAAGGCGCTGGAATATTTTACATTTGCTTCAAAAAAAGAATATCCGGGGACAGAGCTCGGTCTCACTATTTGCAAGGCTCAATTGTTGCCGGAGTCCAATAAATCTACTCAGGAGCATTTTCGTAGTCTCTGCTGGGAAGACCGGAAAAAAGCCTTAATGTACGACGTTAAAATTCTAGAATCGAGAGGCGATGTTGCTATAAATGAGGAATTAAGAGGGGAAATTCTAGACGGCCTCAGATTGGCAATGGAAGGCGGGATCCCTGCTGCCTACTTGAAGCTCGCTGATTATTGGAGTCAACAGATCCTTACCATCAAAGCATTTTCTTATTACAAGAAAGCAGCTCAGCATCAAGAATGGCGGGCAGTCTACAAGCTCGGAACTTTTTATGAACAGGGTTTAGGTTTTGATAAAGATTTGAAACTTGCCATGGATCATTATGAAAAGGCGGCCTTGCATGGTGAAGCAAATGCCATTTTAAGACTTGCGCAAATCTATGAAACTGGAAATGTCCTGGTTGAGCCTAATCGGGCGAAAGCGTTGGAATTGTTGGAAGATTATGAAAAAAGAAATTTTGGCAAGTTTTTAAATCATACCAGTCAGCAAGCAATTGCGAAGATTCAAACTGATTTATCAATAGTCGAACAAGAAAAAAAACTGGCTCTTGAGATATTTTTACAAAAAGCTATACTTTATTGCCAAGAACCTGGCATGGCTTGGGAAGGTATAGATATACTGAAATATTTGGTATTGAGTAGTTTTACTCCCGCACAGGTGTTTCTCGGTACATTCTATATGACAGCTGAAGTTGCTGTCGAAAAAGATTTTGATCTGGCGCTTAAGTATTTACAGATTGCACAACAATCGGGTTATGATCTAGAGGAAGATATCCAGTTTTGTAAAAAGCAATTGGATAATGAAGTTGCTGCATTGAATGGAAAGCGCATAACTCGGATAAAGGATTTGTCTAAGGAGGCACAGGAATTCTTACAGGAGAATACCTTTGCAGCGAATGATTGGATCAATGTAAAAATGACTATCAAAAAAATATCAGATCCCCACTATTCCTCATTGACTCCATTGGTTACTGCAATGCTTGAAAGAAATGATAAAGTAACTCTAGAACTACTCACTTGTGAAGATATTAATGTCAATCTGATTGCGTATCCATATACTGATTTGAATGAAATGACTGCCCTCTACATAGCAATTACTAGTAGAGAGCTTGATGACAGTATGCTTGAAATAATAAAACAATTGATTATCCGGGGAGCAGAAGTCAAGAAACTTATCAATGGTCAAACTATCCTTCAATCGGCAATCCTATTGAGTAAAACTGCAATTGTCAAAGAACAAAACTTAGGAAATTACCTTAAAGTTATTGAACTGCTTTTAAAATCAGGCGCAAGTCCAAATCAACCCAATTTTTCAGGAATTTTCCCTTTGTTTGCTGTAGGGAAGTCTTTATACGCTAAATCTATTTTAAAACTCCTGAAGGATTATGGACTTCTGATTGATATTCATTTACTCAATGGCTCTACTCCGCTGCATTATCATATACAAAAACGTCATTTAACTCCCAAGCTATTTGAATTTTATATTAAACAAGTCGGGGTGAAAGTAGAGGTGAAAGACAAGATAGGTAAAACAGCGAGGGAATATTTGTGGGAACCTGCTCCAATCGAACTCTAGAGATAAAGAGGGAGAGGGTGAAGAGAGGGATCTAGAAGAGCTGGTGACCTTGGAAAAAGAGGCGGCAGAGCAAATTCTGAAATTATTCGATACGGTAGCGATCTTAATACAAGCAGTAGAAAACGATGATCTTGAACAAGTGAAAAAAATTGCAAATGAATACAAATTCAATGGTGTCTCTATCATTGATTGGAATATTCGAAATCTCAAAGGGCTAACTTTGCTGCAAATTGCCGCAGAACGTAAATGCGATGCCATGATTAAGTTCTTACTGTGCTCTGGTGTCACATTTAATGCTGATTTTATGTTTGAAGAGGGTCTAAGGGCGAGTGATTTTTGTACCACGTGGAAACATCTTGATAAATTCATTGCTAAGCTTAAGCCCGCGACCAAAAAACAGGAAGATAGGAGGCGAAGACCAAAGAATGGGAGTGACGAAGCGAGTTTGATTCAATTTGAAAACCCGAAATTCACACCAGCCAAACTTGATTCCGGTGTTTTTATCGAAACGCCTGTCAAAAAGAAGAATGGAAAATCGCTGCAACATGGTCAACATTCGGAACATGTTAAATCAAAAGATATCTCTTCTTCAAATGGACATTTACATTCCTATCCAGTTTTAAGTTTTCACTCAGATTATCAAACGGTAGTCTTAAAGACTTTGATCACACTGGTTAGGGAAGGAAGAGTCATCACTGATGAAATCATTATGGAGTGTTTATTTCATGAATCCCTTGAATATAAGGAGGCCCAGTCTAAAAAAGAAAAAGCGGCGAGTGACAGGATTCATGAGATGCAAAATGCTAGAGCACTGTTTGACAAATTATTTTCAGGGACTATAGAACAATCCAAAACAATATTAGCAGCAGTTCTTGAAATGGAAAGTAAGAATGCTATCGCGTTAAAGTCGATAGGTGATATTGCAAAATTGACAAGTAGCTTTCAGGAATCTTTGTGTGGGTTTTCGGACGTTCTGCCGAACTTCGAACGCAAAGTTGCCAAGTTACAACGCTTATTGAAAGAGACCAATAAGAGAATTGAACTTGAAAGTCAAATACCGAATCATTTGCAAATTAAGCTAGAGGGGCTCTCTGAAACTCAAGCAAAACTTTCTTTGGAATCTGATATAGAACTCTACAATAATCGAGATAAGCATGAAAGATATACTGCTGCAACAGTTGCTGACTTTTTTAATAAAAAGGGTTTATATAGGAATTTCATTGAGGACTTACCATCTTTGAAAGATGAACTAGAGGCTGAAATCAGTAAACTTTTACAGGAGATGAAAGATTTTGCTTTACAAGAAAGAGAAAAAAGGATAGAAATTGAGAAAGAAAAAAGTAGAGAAAAATCACAGCAAGGATCTCGATCATCCAGCAGAGCTACGGATAGTGAACAAAATGCGATGGTCGTGAAGCTTAAAAAAGAAGACACCTGGCACGGTGGCAAAACTGCGCGGCGCCAGCATTTCGAAGCAGAACAAAAGCAGGCCAAGGAACAGAAGGAGGCTCGAGAGCAGCGTGAGGCTCGAGAGCGGATGCTCATGTTGGATCGAAAGCAGGATGAACAAGGAGGCAATTCAGAAAAGCCGCTCCATTTTTCATTCCGTCAGGATGCAGGAAAAGTTCCCATTGCTATCACTTTGGACAGCAAGGGACAAATTTCCGGTAAAGTATTTTTTGCTGAAAATCTAAAAATATTGGAAAGCATTCTAAAAAGTGCCGTCTTCAAGCCAAATAGCGAAAAAAATCATGCTCGATTCAAAGCCGAACGCCATGCTCTGCTCGGTGCCTTTGGTCAAATGATTGAAATCTTAAAAGTACTTTACAACAAAAATACTCCGATGATTGCAGCATTCAATCATATTCGAAATGTGATTTTCCATAGCAGTAACGTATTTTCTCCAATCCAAAAAACATCGAGCTTAAAGGATGTTCAGAAAGACAATGCTAGAATCATTGAAATGACCATCAATACATTGGCCTTCCTCAATGATCTTAAAAACGGTTTGATTTCAGTTCCTAAAGATAAGGATGCTTTGTTGTTAAAAATAAAATCTAAGCTGCTTTATGCCATGGATGCTGATGAAATTCCTGAAATTGGAGTCGATGCCTGCCTGAAACAAATCGAGCTTGGCGCCAAAGATCTCGGCGACTATTGTGAGCTCGAATCGGACGAAATCTCAGACATGTTAGATATGGCGAGGGGATTCAGCGTGACCCAAATTGGAACCTATACTGCTGAGATAAAGAAACTCGATTTTAAATACTATAGTGAATCTCTTAAAAGTAAGATCAAATTAGATCGAGATGCTGAGTGGTTCATTGAGCAAGGCAAAGATTTTCGTCATATCCGTAAAATGGATTTGGGTGGAAAGTCTGCAGCTGCCAAATCCGAGAGTAGAAAGTCTGAAACTGCAAAGAAAGGTAAACAGAAGAGTAAGGGAGTAATCAAGAAAGTGTTTGCATAAGACTTTGCATAAGGCATGGATTGTACACATCAATTATTGATATAAAGAGGTAAAATATGTCCACAGTTGATACTTTAGCAATAGTTAAGATAAAGAAGGATGCGCTTCAGGAAGCCATACACCCTAAGCTTGCAGTTGCGCTGGAAGAAATTCGCAAACATCAATATTATAAAGAACTTACCGATGAAGAGATTTCTTCTTACATGAGAGTTTGCAATAAGGAACAGACGGCACCTTTCGTTTCTGATAGAGATTGCATTAATCCAAATAATTTAACATGGAAAGCCTTTCCATATCTCTTCAGGATAAGTGATGTATTTAAGGATTATTTTTCACTTTGCTTTTTATATTTTGATTGCACTGATTCTTAATCAAGTAAATGATAAAGGCTTTAAATTGGCTTGTATGGAACTTGAATTTAAGCTCGTCATGGAAGGTGATGACTGTATTATTCAATCCTATACCATTTATAATGGTAAATCCGAGCTCGAGCCTCTGAATTCCTACAAAAGTATTGATGAATTAGTGAAAAGTGCTTTCTCACTATTTGCTAACTCTGCTAGGGATAGCAAAAAGTGGTGGGTTACCAACAAGGATCTATTCGACAATCAAATTACCTTAAAATCTCTCATTTCACAGCGCAAAATTTTCAAAAAAACTGCTAGGACAGAACACGCTATTGAAAGTGTAAAAGGACCGGCCTTAGCAAAGATCGCTGTGCTAACCGGTGCTCTTGATGCATCAAAAGATCCATCAGAGCAAGAAAGGTTGAAAGAAATTATTTCGAAAGAACGCTCGCAACTTGCCTTAAGAATATCGGCGATAGAAAATGTGTCCGATGACAATACTTTTATGAAAATTTGTCATGAAATAGAACATGGGTCAAAGCTGAATTTGTCCTTGCTAGATTTGACTGAAGAAGAACACACTCAGCTTGCTTGTCGTATAGCTAAAGAAGTTGAGCGTATCAAGAAAATAAAATTGGAAGAGGAAGAAAAAGCAGCTAAAGAAAGAGCAGCCAAAGAAAAAGAGATTAAAGAAAGGGAAGCCAAAGAGAGAGAAATCAAGGAAAAAGTGGCTCAAAAAAGAGCAGCCAAGGAAAAAAAAGCGAAAGAAAACTCTGATAAAATACTTAATGCAGTCCTGCAGAATGATACGGAACAATTTAAAAATTTTTATAAAATGATTCCAAATTTGGGTCGTATTAAAACTCTAGAAGGTGAATCCTTATTCAAGATTGCATTAAAAAATAAGAATATCGAAATGTCGGTACTTCTAGTAATTGAAGGTGTATCTTCTGCGTCAGATTTTGAATTCAATGGAATATCTGGTGAGATTTATATTCAAACTTATAAAACCCTTCAAAGTTATCTTTCCAAACTTAACAAGGTGCCAGCCAAACACCAGAAAAGAGAAGGACAGAATGTCGTTCAATTCTTGAATCCAAAGAAAAATTCAGAAACTTTGAAACGTAAACTAAAAGATAAAACGCAAGATACAATAACCCTCACGAACAGCATACTGAGTTTTAGCCTTGGATTTGAATCTCAAATTTATAATAAATTAATTGCAAGGCTCGAGAAAGGAGATAGCATCACAAACGAGGTCATCGATGATTGTCTACTGCAAGTAAGTATTGAATTCAAGGAAGCTTTAGCAAAAAAAGCAGAAGAGGCGAGCAATAAGGCCGATGCCCTTAAGATGGCAAGACAAATTTTAGATGAAGTATTTAAAAAGAACCTTGAAGACTGCAGTACAAAACTAGAAATCCTTAACAAGGATATGAAGAGGAAAGAAACAATTAAAGAACAGGCGAGTAAGATAGTTCAATCACAAGAAAACTTTCAAGCATCATTACAGAAATTTTCAAGTGTTTTGCCACAGTTTGCTAGAAAAATAGACAAAGTAGAACGTGTTTTAAAGGATGCCATTAAAAAAAGTGAGCGTAGCGAGAAACTGCCAGAAGAATTGGCGACTTTTATTAAAGATTTTACCGCTAAGCAAGTCGAAGTTGCATCTCACGGAGAGACTTTCAGTCATGCTAAAATAGAGGAATATGAAAGAATATCAACTGAACTTTTAACAGAATTCGAAGAAAAGTGCAGGTTATTTAGCAATTCAGTTGATGATCTGTCTGCTCTTGCACTCGAATGTAAATCCTTTATACGTGAATTGCTCGAAGAAATAAAAGACTATGATGCAAAAGAAAAAGAGCAACAACGAAAAAGAGCAAAAACTGAAATAGAACAGGAATTCGCATCAAGTGGGGGTGCAGGTCAGGAAATCCCTGCGAAGCTCGATCACAGCAAAAAAGATGACAAATGGCATGGCGGCAAGGCTGCGCGTCGTGAGCATTTTGAGGCCGAGCAGAGACAAGCCAAGGAAGAAAAGGAGGCTCGTGATCGGAAGGAAGCAGAGGATCGCAGGCGGGAAGAGCAAGGCGGCAAATCTCAAAAATCGCTCCATTATTCATTCAAACAGGGAGCAGGCAAGGCACCGGAAGCAGCTACCTTGGACATCAAAGGACAAATTTCGGGTAAAGTTTTTTATGCTGAAAATCTGAAAACATTGGAAAGTATTCTAAAAAGTGCCATTTTTAAGCCAAATAGTGAAAAAAATCATGCGAGATTCAAAGCGGAACGTCACGCACTACTCGGTGCATTTGGCCAAATGGTTGAAATCCTGAAAGTACTCTACAATAAGAACACCCCAATGATTGAAGCTTTCAATCATATTCGCAATGTTATTTTCCACTGCAGCAATATCTTTGCTCCAATTGAAAAAACATCGAGCCTAAAAGAGGTACAGAAAACCAATGAAAGGATCATAGAAATGGCAATCAATACATTGGCTTTTCTAAATGATCTTAAAAATGGATTGGTTGCGGTTCCAAAGGATAAGGACGCTTTATTGATGAAAATAAACTCCAAGCTGCTTTATACTATGGATTGTGATGAAATAGATGCAATTGATACCGATGATTGTCTGAAACAAATCGAGCTTGGTGCCAAAGATCTGGGAGATTATTGCGAAATAGAATCAGAACAAATCTCAGAGATGCTAGACATGGCGCGTGGATTCAGCGTGACCCAAATTGGAACTTATGCTACCGAGATTAAAAAGATCGATTTTAAATACTATAACGATTCTCTTCGAAATAAGAGCTTCCTAGATCGATACATCGAGTGGTTTATTGAGCAGGGTAAAGATTTTCGTCATATCCGGAAAATGGATTTGGGTGGCAGGGCTGAAGCTAAGAAGCACCATGCTGCCAAATCTGAATCTGCTAAATCGGAGACGTCGAAAAATGGCAAGCAGAAAGGTAAGCAGCAAGTAAAGAAGCGAGCTTTTTCTTAATAGTTCGCACTTAATTCATATTTTAAATGATGAGGATTGAAAAATGATTCCAATAGATGAAGCATCAAAAGCATCACAGGACTCGATAAAAACATCACAGGATTCTCCGATATACTTGCCATCCTTACAGGTTGAGTTTGCGGTCTTATATGAAGCCGCTCAATCTAAGCTCAAGGACAGCTTTGACAGCTTTGCCGAAGGTTTAGAAGCTTTGAAAAAGCTGGCAGAACGCGGTCATCATCACGCGCAACGAGATCTTGGTATCATGTTTGCTTATGGTTTCGGGGTGGAAAAAAATACCCAGGAAGCCATAAAATGGCTGACAGCACCAAGCATATTCGGAATCGAATGTGAAGAGGAACTTCTTGAACTTGCTTTACTCTATCTCAAGCTCGAGGATGATTCTCTTCAGAAAAAGGGCATTGAAATCTTAAATACCTTGTCAAAAAGAGGAAATGCGAGGGCTTCATATGAAATTGCAATGTGTTATTGGAAGGGTAGAGGTGTTGAGAAAGATCAGAAAAAAGCATTGGAATTATTCGAGAAAGAGTTAGAAACGCGTGAGCCCTATTGCTTACTTGAACAGGATTATTATGCCTGTAAAGATGAATTAGAAGGTCGTACCAAACCCAGGATGCATTATGACTTGAAAGTCTTTTTAATGGAACTTGCAAATCATCTCATCTCAAGTGGTTTACCTGAGATGACTGTGATGAAATTGAAGATAATCTTAGATTTTTTGTCTGGCGGAGAACTTTATAGAGGTTCCAAAATGCCTCAAATCATAAAAGACAAAGAGACAGCTCTTCTCTTGGAAGTAAAACAACTTAAAAAACAAATCATCAATTTAAGAAAAATAATGAATAAGGATATAACCAAAAATCAAGCGGTTATGTTGGAATTTTCTTGGACAGCTGTGATATTCGGTGTTTGCTGTTTCCATGGCTTGGGTCTTAAAGAGAATCCTAGCAAAGGATTGCAATTTTTGCAGGAATCCGCGGGAGCGGGCAATGCCGCAGCGGCAACTTATTTAGGCTGGATTTATCTCCACGGGGTAATTGCAACAGTCGATGAGAAACACCCTTATAGAGATGCAAATGGTGCATACTATGCCAAGAACTTCTCTTTGTTGAAGGATATTATGCGGGCTACGAGTTACTTTGTAGATGCATCCAAGAAAGGTTTTTTTGAAGCAAGCTTAGGCGTAATAATCTGCCATATGTTTCTTGCAACAGATTCTGCTAAAGATAATTTGAAAGCCTTAGAATCACTTTATCTCCGCTCTGATCCGCAGAAAGGTGGTCATAAAATCCTGAAACAATATATCATGATGTTGGAAAAATCAGGAGATCCTGAAAAAGAAAAAGACTCAAAGTTGAAAAATAACATAAAGAGAATTTTGATTCATAATTTGCACCTGGGTTATTCTACTGTTTTTCTGAAGGACGCTGATTATCAGAGTCAACCTATACTCATACAACCGAGGGCTTTCAATTATTATAGAAAGGCTGCGCAGCACGAAGAATGGGAGGCGGTTTATAAACTTGGTACTTTCTATGAAGCTGGAATTGGCTTCGATAAAGATCTAGAAATGGCACGGCAATGCTATATAAAAGCGGCCTCACATGTTGAGCCAAATGCCATTTTGAAGCTCGTAAAATCCTATAGTGTTGGCTGCGAATTAGTCGCCAGAGACCCTGAAAAAGCCTTTGCTCTGATATCAGAATTTGAAAGACGAAAATTTGGACATTATATTATCTCTAATGAAACCAGTATTTTGCCCTTGCTGAGAGACATTGCATCACATCCACTAGAAAGTGAAAAAGAAAAGAAACTGATGTTTGATATCTTTTTCGAGAAAAGTAAATTGCTGTGTGAAGTTCAAGACACTGTTTGGAAGGGATTAGATATCATGAGGTGCCTTGCTAAATACAAGTATATTCCTGCAATCCTCAAACTAAGTGAATTCTATGGTAAAGGTTTTCTCGTCAAACAAGACTACACTCGTGCTTGGAGTTTTTTGAAAATTGCCAATCACAACCTTGGACATGCGTGGACAGCTAAGGACAAGGACTATGAGTGTTATGAGTTTTACATCGAGCAAATTAAGTTACAAAAAAACTTGTTAAATGCAAATGCGCTGACAAAGATAATAGATTTGTCATTGCCTGCTCGAGAATTCCTGAAAAGGAATCTTTTCCTAACGAGCGAAGACGATTTGATTGAGTTGAATTATTCACAGGAAATTCGTGACGAAATTAATAAAAATCCCCTGTCTTTGAAAGAGACAGATTCAATAAATGCACTGGACTTAAGTGAATCTTCATATGATTTTCATTTCACGCCTTTGGTTCGTGCAATAAATTTGAAAAATCATAGTGTGATTCAAGAATTACTTGCATGTAAAGATATTGATGTCAATAAAATCTGCTATAGATGTGATTGGTCGGAAACACGGGATTTCATATGGGAAGAAACCAATGCTCTCGTTGAGGCTATTGGATTATATCAAAATCCGAAACATCTTCAGGAGAAACTCAGTGGAGACTCTCTAAGATTGGCCACTCTGCTCGTAGCTCACGGAGCAGACGTAAATGCTATTATTAACGGCGAGACAATTCTATCTAGACTATTTGCCATGAATCTCAGTAATTACTACGAAACCTATCTAGATATGATTAATTTGCTCCTGAGAGCGAAAGCTGATCCAAACAAAAGGAATTGCAATGGCAGCACAGTTCTTTTTCAAGTTGCAAGATTTCCAAATGCTCAGCAGATCTTGGAGCTTTTGCTGCAGCATGGGCTCAATATAGATTGCTGCCTGCCAAATGGCTTCACTCCTTTACATAATGCGGTTTTTGACCATATCCACAATCATGATTGGCATTTGAAATTTTATATTGCTGCCGGGATAAAAGTGGAAGCTCGAGACGGAAAAGGTAAAACAGCACGAGAATACTTAATCGATTCCTTGGCGTCAGAGACTCATCTTTTGGGACTGTGCACTACAGGCCGCCATGCAAAAGCACATGCAGACGAACAAACAACTAAAAAGCTTAAGATTTTGGAGCTTGCGGAAAATCTCATTAAAGCAGTGCAAGATAATGATATTGAGCGAGCTCGAGTTTTATTACTCAAGGAGTCTACATTCGTCAATATCAGAGATCTTTTAGGTAATACTCTGCTTCAGATTGCAAGACTGAATCAGAATTTAGCCATGCAGAGGCTACTTTTAAGATCTGGAGCAAAGTATAAACCTAATGATAGAATTGATGGTATAGAGGTGGTGGAATTTTTCCTGCTCAGTGATATGCTGAGAGGATATCTGAATAAACAGAAAGCTGCGCCAGCTAAGGAAATAAACATCGCGAAACTTTCTATTAGTGGCCCTTTCCCATTGCCCACCCGATTCCTGAATCCGAGACATAAAGCTAGTGAAAAGACATCTTCCTTGCACACAGTAAAAAGATCGGAAGCTCATGTCAAATCTTCCTCGCTACAGAAAGCTATCAGTACTCCCAATAAAGCCAAGCTTCAAGAAGAAATCACTCAGAACTTTACAATCTTGAATTTCGAACCCGATTTTGAAGATAGAATCTTGGATGCATTAATCGCAAAATATCTTGAAGAAAATAAATTTTCGGATATCAAAGACGAGTTTATTGAAGAGCTTTTCTTGCAGGAATCAATTGAAGTAAAGGAAGCTTTAGCTAAGAAAAAGCAGGATGCTGCCACGAAAATCGAGAAGCTTCGGCAATCGAGGCAAAATTTACTTGTCTTATTCCAAAAGAACATTGAATCTTGCCAAGAAAAATTTGAAACTATCAATAAAGATGAAAAAAGCAAACAAGATATACAGGAACAGGTAAAAAGTATTGTTCGAATTCAAGAAAACTTTCAAAAGTCATTGGAACCCTATTCTGATGTAATGGCTGATTTTTCCAGAAAAATTGACAAAGCGGAACGTTTTATCAAAGAAGCTCTCAAAAAAAGTGAGCGCATCCAGAAGCTTCCAGAAGATTTGGCTGGTTTGCTCCGAATTTTAAGCAGAAAATACGCTGAAATCTCTGAGAAACTAGACACCTTAACCCCTGCCAAAATTGAGGAATTTGAGAAAACTGCTACAGAACTTATCTCTGAATTTGATGAAAAATATAAAGGGTATTCCGAGCAGAGAGCAGTGCTTTCCGCTTTAAAGAATGACTGTGAATTAAATATTCATACACTGCAGGAAGAAATAAAAGAATATGCTAAAGCAGCGAGAGTGAAAGCAAAAGCAAAAGAAGCCCATGATAAATCAGACAGCGAAGCAGAGAAATCCAGTAAGTCCTCGCATAAATCTCAAAATAAATCCGCTGCTAAAGAAAAAACGATGCAAAGCCAAGCGGCGGATAAAGAAGACAAATGGCATGGTGGCAAGGCGTCTCGCCGTGAGCATTTTGAGGCAGAGCAGAAGCAGGCCAAAGCTGAAAAAGCGGCGAGAGACCAGAAATTGGAAAAAGAAAGAGAGGATGTTGATAAATCCATCACTTTTGCCTTTGATTCAAAGAGAACGCCAGAAGCTATGACCTTGAACATTAAGGGGCAAATTTCAGGCCAAGTATTTTTCGCAGAACACCTAAAAAAGCTTGAAAAAATCCTAAAAAGTGCTGTCTTCAAACCTCACGCTGAGAAAAATCATGCCCGCTACAAAGCAGAACGCCATGCATTACTGGGTGCATTCGGGCAGATGATTGAGATTCTGAAAGTGCTTTATAATAAGAATATTGCTATAATGGATGCTTTCACTCATATACGAAACGTCATTTTCCACAGCAATACAATGTTTGCACCGATCCTCACTTCCTCTCGTTTAAAAGAGGTGCAAAAGGCTAATGAACGAATCATCGAAATGGCAATTAATACTCTAGCATTTCTGAACGAGATCAAAAATGACTTAACCGCCATTCCTGCAGACAAGGATGCCTTGTTAATAAAGATAAATTCCATGCTGTTATATGCGATGGATGCAAAAGAAATAGCGGTTCCTGATATCGATGATTGTTTAAAACAGTTTGAACTTGGAGCTAAAGATCTGGCTGATTATTGTGACATTGAAACAGACGAGATTTCCGAAGTGGTTGAGATGGCACGAGGATTTAGCGTGACCCAAATGGGCACTTCTGCAGCAGAAATAAAGAAACTTGATCTGAAATACTATAACGATACTCTTCGTAACAAAATAATTTTGGATCGCAACACAGAGTGGTTCATTGAACAAGGACGAGATTTTCGACATATCAAAAAAATGGATCTTGGCAAAAAGGCAACTGCGGGCAAATCCAGCAAAGATAAGGCAAACCGTCCCTTCAAAAAGGTTTTTTCTTAAAGAAGACAAGGCCTTAAAGTTTATAATATCTAGGCCGATATATCATATCAGAATCCTTAAACTTTAATACTTTAATAATTATTTTTAGGAGATTGATGTATGTCAACCCCCGATGAACCCCAGGACATTCCACCGCCGCCTCCTGAAATACCAACACCTGCGCCTAAAAAAGGTCCTGGGCCAAAGGCATCAAAAGCCATGGCACATCCCGAGCTGCAAGCTTTCACCAAAAGGCTTAGGGATTTAAAGACGATCATGGGTTTCACAAAAAATACTCAAATAAGAAATTTAAAGATTTATATGGATAAGCATGATAGTGCTGAGAAAGATATTGCCGAAAAGGTAGCCGCCGAGCGCAAAAGACTTGAAGAGATTGATGATATTACTCCTGATGAGATCAAAAGGAGTTTAGAAAAATTTGTGCTACGACTTGAGGGGCTCAAAGAGATTTCCAAAGATAGCGTTCAAAATAATCTAATGAGGCTTTTGGGTGATATTGGATTTACGGGAGATGATTTAAGAAATATTCGTAGACGATACGATGAAGTTCGCAGAGCTCATCATCATGTGCAAACTCATAAGCCAATGTTTGCTGGCTTAGAAGAAGGGACTCGTCAATTGGAAATAAATTTAAGGGAAGGGCGGATGTCTGCCGAAAAAGTCACGACAAACCTTAAGGAAATGGAAGATTCACTCAATCAAATAGAAAATGCAACTTCGCGTTTAAGGACGACTGTAGAACAATTTCTCGAGTTTGCCAAAGGACAAGAAGTAAAAGCAACAGTCGAAAGAACCAGTACCACAGAAAAAGAGGAGAAAGGCAGGCTTGAGAACATGGCTTGGATAAGAGATACCATCACCGCCTATCATCGTGCTTTGAAAGATTACGAAATCTTAAGACCCTACAAAGGTGGAATAGGCGAGCAGTTGATAAGATTTGCCTCACATATTGTGCTGACAGAGCAAAGAGGGGGCAAGCAATTCGATCCAGAAACTCTTGATAAAGTGCAACCTTTCATACAGGAATTGGGTATAACCCCTGAAAGCTTGACCCCCGCTAAAAGGGAAAAGTTCATCGCGAGCCTCTCAAAACGCTTTGAAAAATATCTGGAATCTGGTCCAGATATCTCAAGCCTGACCGTGCCTTTGAAAAATGATATCAAGCTCCGAGAGAAAGAAGTATCAGACTTAGAAAGTAAAAAAAGAGTAGGAGAAGCAAGTAAAATAGCAGATCACAAGCCAAAACCCCAAAAGCCCAGGATCTAAATTATTTGATTTGTCATTATTAATTATTCATCATTCATCAGAAATTAAAATTGAAAATTGAGGAGACAAACATGGCTGAACCCCCAAAAGACGATCAACCAAAGATCAAAAGGTTTTCAGCACCCAAAATTATCGGCAGCAAGACAGCAAGAGATTGCCGCTGAAAAACAAGCCAAAGAAGAATTAGAACAGCAATTAAAAAGTTTGCTCTATAGACACACCATCCGGGCAGCCGACTAAAAAAACCAATCCTTTGAACCTGTTAGGTATTCCTGTTTGGGTTCATTTTCTTTTTCTGGAAGGCCTTTAATAAAAGAATAAAATTGTTTAGAGGGTATGACATGATGCTTTTCAATATAATGTCTATAACCCTCAGGCCATGAATATTTATCTAAGTGATATTCACCAGAACCATTCTCTGAATTACAAATGCGGCATATGCTATAACCATCATTTTCATCATAGTGTCCGATTGGTGCTTTTTTCAATTGTTCTTCAATTTGTCGGAGTTTCTTTATAAAATCTGCTTCACCTTCGAATGGCTGGTCATGCTCTTTTGGCCAAGGCCAGCTACTGGGTATAAAACTTTCCAACCATGATGGTGCCCAATAACCTTCTATTCCTTTAGGACAACGTTCTCCCCCATACGGTGTTTGCAATTTCTTGTGATTTAGGACGAGCTCGGCATAAGTCTTTAATTAAACTATTCAAAGCCAGGGGCCTTGGTAAATTAGCGGAAGCAGGCACATTTGTCCTGAATTAAGTGGTGATACTAGAGAGGGGATCAATAGTTTAGTTAAAGAATTATGCCGAACCCTTCCTAATTCACAAGCTATTGCAAACACCAAGCGCCCCCTATTTTGGGGAAGTACCAAAATATTGTAATTTAAAAATTAAGTAAGTTTATCATATTAATAAATATATGTATACATTTTTATTTCATTGGTGCCGAGGCGCGGAATCGAACCGCGGACCTACTGATTACGAATCAGTTGCTCTACCAACTGAGCTACCCCGGCTAAAAGGATAAAAGACAAATAATTGAGCTAGTCGATTATAATCATTGGGGTATTTTTCTGCAATAGCAATGAGGGGTGAGGATTGGATTCAGAGTTTCGAAATGGCAGGGTTGTTGAAGACCTTGTTGCCTCGGCTATCTTTGAGATCACAGAGTTGCAGCAAGAGATCTTGGTCATTGAGTTTTAGGAGATAATGAGACATGTTATGTCCTTGTTTGTCTTGGTAATTCAATACATTGAAGGTCCAAGCCCAAATTTCGGATTGTGCTTTCTGTAAAATAATCTGAATGAGTTCTTTATTTTGAAAGGAGAGGGCGTAGAAGAGTGCAGAACAATTATTCAGATTGACTGCAAATGCAGAGCAATCTTCACGAGAGAGCAGATATTTTGCAGTGGAGATTTGCTGATTTAACAGTGCATAGTGCAGAGGCGTTTGGCGCAAATCTCGGGAATATCGATTGATGTTGGCATGGTAGTGTTCTAATAAAAGCTTAACATTTTCGAGAGAACCGAGTTTTGATGCAATGTGAAGGAGAGCACAACCTTCTTTATTGTTGGTATCATTGATGACATCATAGTTAAAATGTTGATGTTGCATGCCAATTTTTTCACTAATACAGTTTTTAGTATTTTCAGTATCAGGCAAAAAGGATTGATAGATTTCTAGGAGAACAGCAATCATTGTTGCATTGAATCCCATACGTATGGCCATGTGAATGGGTGTGTCTTCATTTACATTATTGATATTTAGGGTGAGAAGATTTTGTAAATTTTGGCACAGTTCGGGATAATAGGGATGATTTAGCAAATATTTTTGCAGCAGTTCCTTATTGGAATTTGATGAAAGATGTAACATGCTTTCAAATAATTTGATGATATTTTTATTCATAGGTCAAGCCAGAATATCCACAAGACTATTCAATTGAAGTTCTGAAGTTGAGTTTTATGACAATTTGCAGTGTTATTAGTTCACAATTTTTTATATAATCTGATTTTTGCAATGATAGGGAATGATAGAGGTCGTTTAGCGGTATGGGTTTTATCGATATGGGTCAAATACGCAGGTTTTTTATTTTGTTTTTCTTGCTTATGTGGGGGCATCCTATAGGAGCTACAGGAGAAGCAGTCGGAGATAAAGCGGTATTTGAGGAACTTTTTAATCGCTGGACTCATGCTTTTAATGTCAAAAATTTGACGGGATCCTGTAGTTTGTTTTCAAAATCTGCTATTGCAAAATATCGGGGTGTTGCAGAGAAAAACTATGATGCAATTTGTGGCGGCTTTGAAAAAATATTCAAGGAGAAGGATAAGAAGTACCAATATAGCTTTGAATTACACAATGTCTATCGAGAAGGAAACTTGGCTGTCGTTAGGATTACCTGGTATCTGCAAGAAAGTGAAAATGGGCGCTACAAATCAGTGACTCAAGATGAGGGGATAGATGTCTTGCAACGGGATGATGAAGGACAATGGAAAATTGTCAATTATCTTGCGTTTTCTGAATGATTTTTCAATGTGAATTATCTATAAAAAGTTGGAAAGATATGAAAAAGCGTGAAGTATACAAAAATATGGAAGATATTAAAAGCATGAGGGTACAGATATGAACAGTGTTAAAAATACAGATGAAATAATATATAAAAAAGAAATTGTTTTGGCGACAACGAATCCTGGAAAAATTACGGATTATGAAACATTGTTTTCGCACTACCCTATTCGATTACGCAAGCAAGAAGAGTTTCAACTGACAGAAGTAGAAGAAACTGGCCTCACTTTTGTAGAAAATGCTATTTTAAAAGCACGCAATGCCTGTTTGGCGACAGGATTATCAGCTTTGGGTGATGATGGTGGTCTGATTGTCGATGCGCTACAAGGTGAACCGGGTCTTTATTCTGCTCGTTATGCAGGATACAAAGCGACGCCACAAGAAAATATAGAAAAGCTGCTAACCGAGCTCAATAAGATACCTAATGCAGCGCGCACTGCCAGACTATATCTTGTTATCGTTTATTTAAGACACGCAAAAGATCCCGCACCTGTCATCTGTGAAGGTTCTTGGGAACTCGAGGTCATGCATGAACCACGAGGTAATTTGGGATTCGGTTATTTGCCAATACTATTTGAACCGCGCAAGAAATGCGGTGCAGCAGAATTGCCACTGGAAGAACGTAATAAAATAAATCATCGAAGTAAAGCTTTTCAGAAGTTGATTCAATCTTTAGGCAATATATAAGAAATATATAATAAATAAAAAACTAAATAAAAGTACTGATGCAATCAGCCAGCAGTAGATTTACATCAAGTGTACAGCGGACTGCATCAGTACCCGGCTACTAATTTCTTGAGACTATTACTACTTGGACTATTGACTAGTGATGATGGTGATGCCAATGGTGTCCATGGTGGTGATGCCAATGGCGATAATAATAGCCATCATCATAGTAATGTCGATGATGATGCCAATAGGGACCATAATCATAGTAATAGTAATAATAAGTCAGGGTGTTTTCTTTGTTATTTAACGGATTATGTAAGGGTGAGCTTGCAAGTGCCTGACCTGCCATACCTGCCATTCCTCCCAGCCCAATTAACAATAATGCCGTTATAAGTGACTTTTTCATACAGGCTCCTAAAAACTCCTCATTGTGTAGCCACAAAATTCAATAATCTTACTGTTTAGGCCCAAAGATGAGGTTCAAGTTCTAGGTAGGTTAAAGAAAAATATAGTGTAATAAAGTGTCATAAATTGGGAACTTGCTGCTTTATTCATTAAGAACTATAAAAAATAGAGGGGATACACTTTTCTAGGGGTTTTAAATGACAAGACAATTTGGCAAATTAAGAAACTATGATTCAATTTTATCAACTCTATCAATTGTATTATTAATGTTAGGGTTGAGTGAGCATTCCGTAGCAATTGCTGCAGCAACACAGGCAGAAACACAGGCACAGCAGCAGGTTCAAACACAAACCCAGATACAAGGACAGACACAACCTCAAGAACAACCCCCAATACAAAGTCGCCTTACCCCCAAACAAGCCCTTGATAGACTCATGAAAGGCAATGCACTTTTTGTGCAGGACACCACAATTTGTCCAAATAAACATCAAGATAGAAGAACGATAACAGCTTCAAAACAAAGACCGTTTGCAATCGTTTTAGGTTGTTCAGATTCGCGTGTTCCACCAGAGTTGGCCTTTGATCAAGGTATTGGAGATATCTTTGTGGTCCGCATTGCCGGAAATGTAGTAGGACCCACTGAATTAGACAGCGTAGATTATTCAGCAATCCATAATGATTCATCAATTATTGTAGTACTAGGCCATGAAAACTGTGGTGCGGTGAGTGCAGTGCTTGCAAATAATACTAAGGATATAGAATCGATTGCGGCATTCATGAAACCAGCCATCGATCAGAATCAAAATCTTGTCGCTGCAACCGAAGCTAATATCCGAAATAGTGTTGCCCGCATCAAAGCTTCGCCTCCAATCGCTAAGCTGATAAGAGAGGGCAAAATTGATGTTGTGGGTGCCTATTACAATTTAGAGAGTGGAGAGGTTCAACTGTTGGGAGAGCAAAAGTCCTCCCCTTAAGCTTATCCTTAAGCTTAACGGCCTCCCTGAGGCTTATCACGAATCCAGATGTTGCAAGCCCATTTTTCAACGCCTTCCGTCAAAATTTCAGCACCACCGTGCAAAGTTAAAGGCTCTACATTTCCCATACCATCTGAATCTCTGAAGTATAATGCAGTGCCGAGCTTGGGTGTGATTGCAATATTTAAGTAAGGAAAAATAGTAGCGCCGCCATGCACTTCACTGACATCATTCAAATAAATTAAAAAGGTGTGAACTCTTTGGCCAACTTGATAGGGGAGCTCATTTTTCGAAAAAAAGTCATGATGCGGCAGAAATCTTTGTCCTTTTGCATAATGCACAAGTTGCATTGCTTCCATATTTTCTGCTTGGCAATTGACAATCTTGCAGGCTTTATCTTCAATTTTTTTGATGACTTCATCTTCAGATTTTTGAAAAGTTAGATTAGAGGAATTTCGACCAGTGTTATAAACCCTTTTGCCTTTTTCAAAAACTGTGGAGTCTTTTAATCTCCCTTTGGCTAAAGAAATTAAGTGTCTTGCCTCTGCTTCAGTAATGAAGTCTCTGTAGACCCTGATTTCCGGTTTTTTTGAGATGACAACAATAGGCTTGGAACGATCATAGTACAAGTAGGCTTCGATTAGAAGCCAGATGACAGTCAAACCAAATAAAAACCAAATAAAAAGTTTTGAGGGTCTTGCACGTAACTTTATTTTCATATTACACCCATCCCTTTTATGCCTCTATATTCCTATACACATTTTTTCTTGAACTAGTGCCCATTTTTTGTGCACTAGGATATGATGTACACGCAAAAATATAATCCAAATGATATAATCCATGAAGTTTCACCCATTGACAAGTCTTTCTAATTACTATATCTTATCTCAGTTGATATAATTTAACGTATAACAATTTATGTCCGCATTATATTAATTTATATTAATAAATTTAGTTATATAACTTATAATTTTTGATATGAAATGATCATAAGGTTAATGTTCAGGCGTGAGAGACTAGGTGTTGAAAAGAGCAATGCATGAACGGTTGCGGTTAATAAATTTAACAGATTAATAAATTTAATTTTAATTTACTTGAATCAATTAAACAATGATTAAAATGATTAAAAGGAAAATTCTCAATGCTAAGCAAAGATGAGGCTGCTCAAATTGGCAAGGATGGCGTTAATCCAAGTGAAACTCCGAATAAAGGTAGAAAGAGATCTCGAGAAGATGGTCTGGAATCTCTGAATGAAACTTTTCTAGGTACAGATTTAGGTACAGATGCTTTCGCCATGGCACTTGATATGCCAGGTACGAGTGCGACTGATGGAATCGCTACTGCTGCAAGTGTTGCTGATGCGAGTATTTTTGATACAAGTGCTTCTGATGCGGTGCCACTCGGCATAGATGCTGCTGCAACACAGCCAATTCAAAGCGCTCCCGAGACCATGCCATTAAGAGTACCACCCCAGAAAAAATCCAAAAAAAGTACCACTAATCCTTTTGAATCCCTTCCACAATATGAAATAGAAAAATTATCTAGGGAAGGACTTCCTATCAATTTGTCATCTGATTCAAGATTTACCTTATATTCTGCAAAAGATAAAAAGAATCGTGGCAGCAGATGCTTAGTTTTAACTCATATAGCAGAGGATGTAAAATTTAAGACTGGCTTTACTGCTTTACCTGGACCCAGTAGAACTCAATATTCCGGAGCCGATTTTTTTACCAGCTATATCATTGCATGCCAAATTCCGGCCGGGTGCAGATTCACATCATCGAACGCCTATCCAACGCTTATATTACAACCTATTCTGGATGGCGTCCAAATAAAAGCACAGAACAGGCTCTATCTTTATAGCGCAATGGCTGACAACTCTTATATTGAGCAGTTCCCAAGCCAGCTTACAGGTCACTACCAAAGTTCAAGCTGGCAACCCAATCCAAGTTTCGCTCGAGCAAATTTATTCACAGTTTCAAACGGAATTATTTCTCAAGGGCTCAATAAGTTGGGCAAAGAACCCGTTGCAGAAATACCTGTAATATTAGTATCAGGTTCAGGTTCAGGAAACTCAACATCTTCTTCAAGCAGTATGGAGATGGAAGTCAAAGAAAAGTCAGAAAAATCAGAAAAATCAAAAAAAATCAAGCCAAGAAAATTATTTTCTTTGGGCTTACACGAGAACTCAGACTCAGAAACAGATACTGACTCAGATAGAGAATCTATATCAGATAAAGAGTCGGATAAAGAGAGAGAAGTCATTAGATTCGATGAATCAGATTCTGAAACTGAATCAGATAAAGAATCTGTCGATAATGGAGACGTCCCTAACATTCGTCTGACTAAGACCTTTAAAAAAGACAAAGTTATTTATGCAGTCAAGAATGCCGGTGTGGTTGGAGATAAGGAAAAGACTAAAGAAAAGGCCGCAGAACCATTGCAATCTCTTGCACTATTAGAACATCTAGAGCCGTTAGAACCAATCACTTTTACCGAAGAACTGCGGAATGATGCGAGGAATCTCCTAGCTTATGTTAATAAATTTGAGTCTGGCACAGGTCTTGCTGGCAGCAGCTATCGTCCTCGTCCACATCATTTAAAAGGGATGCATGAATGGGCGGAAGCCAATCTGCAAGGTATAAAACATACTGTAGTTGAACATGCGACAGCAACTGGAAAAACCAATTTTGTCAGGGATATTGTGGTTGCAATGCTAAAATATTGTTTCGCAGAGGTTCGTCCATCGCAAAAGCGCACAGTATTGATTGTGGAGCCTTCAGTGTTATTGGTGCACCAAACAGCAGAACGATTTCAAGAGGAAAATGCAAGGCTTATAGCATTAGGTAAATCGCCGATCGTCGTATCAGAGCTCCGTGAGGAACCAGGCTTACTTGATAAAAAGACGGTGCATGATAAGTTTCGTCAGTCTGACGTAGTGATCACCACCATACAAAGCCTAACTTCCAAGTATGTCAGGCAGAAAAGAATCATACCTGTTAAAATGGTAACAGATCTCATCCTGGATGAAGCGCATAAGTACCTCTCTGAAACTTATATGATATATATTCGTAAAAAATTCATGGGCATCACCGCGAAGGCTTTTCATAAGAATCCAGAGCATCCTTCCGCCCAAAAAAGCAAGCTTAAAGAGAAAATTGAGAAGGATTCTGAAGAAGTTAATTGTAGGATTATGGCACTTACTGCAACTCCTTTTTTGGATACTGATACGCGTAGAACCGTATATGAGATGTTTGGCTACAAACCAGATGGCAGTGACAATCCAGTGAAGCCCTATAGATTGCAAGATGCAATCAATGCTGGCACCAATGTGCCCATGATCCTCTGTGTGGCAAATCCCAAAGATTGTGAGGAGCTAATTTTTAAAAGGCATATTCGTCACTATAAACGAAAGGAAGAGAATAATCTCATCAATACGCCGAGCTTGAATAAGATGGTTGTTGAACTTTGCCTAAATTTCCGGGATCCTGTCACAAAATATTCATTGCGTGGCAAAGAAGGCATAGTCTACTGCGCTAATATCGCGCATGCGGTGGCCTTTGCAGATGAATTCAATCAAGTCAATTGGGACGTTATTGATCCTGATCATGCTTTAAGGGATAAATATAAAGAAAATTGCAAGAAAGATTTCTTGGAAAAAAGACGCACTGAATATGAAGCATCCTTTAACATAGAAGAATTCAGTGCTGTATGGAGTTCAACCATTGGTATCACTGCAGCCGAAGAATTTTATGAGACTAAGAAGAAGAACTTCAACGCTGATTCGAGAAATGATGGCAAAACTTTTCGCAAAGAAAAATTCGAGTCAGAATGGAAAAGAAAAGCAGCAGAATTGCTGGGAGAATTTCTTGCCAAATATCGCAAACAATGCAAAGACAATTTTAATCCGGAAGATTATGAAGAATTATGGGAGCATGCTTGGAGCTTTGAATATGGCTGCTTTGAAATCGCACAAGATATCCATTCTGGATATGATCAAGAAAAGTGTGCCAAAATCCTGCGGGATTTTAACCTGGGCAGATTCCCAATTTTAATAGGAGATAAGAAACTCATCGAGGGTTTTGATAAGCCAGGCATTCAGTTCGTTGTGAGGGCTTGCCCAACACTCTCCATGAGGACGTTGCTACAATGTATTGGCAGAGGAGAGCGGGTCGATCCAAATAATCCAGCCAAAATGCTATATGGAATTGATATTGCCTATGAAATGAGCCAGGGAAGAAAATTTGTCTATGAGTGCTTGAGCGAAGCTGAGACAGGTATTCCCAGTTTTGAATTCGGGCGAGTTCAAGAATATAGAACAAGATTCCATAATACGGAAAATGCCTTGCAGGACGATGACTTTATCAAAATTGAAGGTGCTCATGAAATAGAGAAACTTCATTGGAAGCCATTCCGAGTGGATAATATCATTCTTGAGAAAACCGTGGAAATTTTAAACGATTTCATCAAAATCGTAAAACAGAGCATAGATACGGAATTGGGTGCATCAGATTTTCTGAGTCCATCAGTACTAACTCCTTCATCAGTTCTGAATCCATCACCTCTACTTAGCCCTGTTTCTATTTTCAAAAGATCTATATCCAGTACCCAAAATCCTGTGCCTGGTATCGGTGGTCCTGCTAGAGCATCAAATATCCAGAATCTTGCATCGAAAGTGCAGCACTTAAAAAACATCAATGATTTTGTCATTAGTATACTAGCACAGGATAAATTTAAAGAAGCTCTCGAAGCAGAAGATAAAGATAAGTCTGAACAGAGCTCGCACATGGATTATCGTGATGAGTCCGACGCTGCCCAAATTAAATCCAAGACACAAGGCATGGAGTCGCTTCAAAAGGTTTGCGAATTTAGTCGAGTGCTTGCAGGCGCTTTTGAAAAGTGCAAGGGCTTATTGCAGAAGTTACAAGACAAAAGTCTGCGTACTGCTTCGCATCCAAAGCGTGTTTCAGGACAGTCTTTAGAGCTTAGCTTAGATCTCGATTTAGAGTCCTCATTTGATTTTGACAGAGTGACTATGCTCCAAGAAATCGAAAAAATTGCACAAGATCATGCCGCTTGTTTAGCAATCCTTGAATCCATCAAAGAAATCGAATTGACAATTGCCGCCTCGCGCCGCAGTACTCCTATTAAACCTCCAAGGTTAGGTATGGGGCTCGAAGCTCATGGTTCAAGTTCTACTGCTGAAACTGATGAGCCAAGAGCCTGCAGAAAGGCTAAAAGTGAAGCTGCAAAAGCTGTTAAAAAAATGACGGCCTTTATGCAAGAAAGTGACGACGAAGGAGCAGAAATAGGTGATCAGGAAATTGATAATGAAATAGACGGTGAATGGACAGAAGATATGGAAGAAGAAGAGGGTTTCAGAAAAGAAAGAAGACCACAAGCAAAGCCTGCACCACTGTTATTTTTACAACAAGCTTTGGAGTTGCAGGCAATGCAAAGGCAAATGCAAACGCAAATGCCTCACGTTCGGTCGACACCTCAAACATTGTCGATGCCTCTCTTATTGCAGGCTTCTCACACAATGGCAAGACCATATCTACAACAGCCATCTCAAGCAATGCCAATGCAGTTCGTACAGCAGCACTCTCAATCAGTGCCAAGACTGCCAATACAACAGCCACCTCAAACAATGCCGATGTCGATGCCAATGCCGTTGTCAATGTCAATGCCCATCTCACAACAGCCATTGCGAGCAGAGCCATCCTTATTGTTTTCAGGGCGAGCTTTTCAAGTTGCTGAAAGCCAAGTTGTTGAAAGGGGCGAGTTGGGATCAGCGATGAGACCAATTCAACCTGGTGATGGAATGGATTTGGATGAAGAGTTTCAAGCAAAACCAATTTCTAGGGTTTTCCGATGAAAATTAAGGTAATAGGTCGACCTATAAAATTTGCTGAACAGATTTAAGGTGTGAGATACTATGACAGTTTGTAAATATGGTTATAAATAAGTTTATTGCCTAAAGATTTTTATAATAGTATGTGGACTGGGTACTAGGGCCTGTTGACAATTCGCTAGGTTGAGCCAGAAATCATTGATTTCTGAGCCCCGTAGCGCAGTTTATATTGAAATAAATGAGCAACGGAGCACAAGAAAGCAATGATTTATGGCCAACATAGTAGAATTGTCAACAGGCCCTAGCCAGTTGTAGCGAAATTAAGATAATTTAAAAGATGGTAGAGCCAAGCGAAAGTAATAGAACCTAAATGAATGTAATAGAACCTAAGTGCAAGTAATAGAACGTAAGAGAAAATAAATGTCACTAACGAAAGAAGACCTCAGAGCATCTGAAAGGATGGAATCCAGTGATTCCGGAGATAAGTCTATTCTTTGGCAGAAAAAGATGACGTCCGAAAAGTTAGATTATATGCTCGAAACTCAACAAAGGTATTTCGAGATTCATCGTCATCCAAATTGGAGGGTAGTGAGTGATAAGCAAATCATTGAATATGAGCAAGATATTGCTAAATCTCTGAAAGCTTGCTTGGGTAACCCGAAGTCCTGGCATGATTTACCCTTTATATTGCGACCTCTCGAAAAAATAGAAAATCTATTTGCGGTGTCATATTTCTATTTTAAGGTGAGTGCAGTCGGAGTTGTGAGTAGAGAACATATTGATGTTATTTTTGGACCAGAAGATCCCGAGCAAATAATCAGCGAATCATTGAAGGTGCAAAGGCTAGAGACCCCACTGCCTTCCCCTACAGCAGACACCGCCCTGAGTTCACCTTTAAAAAGAACCTCGTCTTTGCAGTATGGCTATATAACATATGCATTTGATGCTGCAGAAAAAAGCTATAAGAGCCAAGACACCTTTAAATCTTTGCAAGCCTTAATCGACGCAGGTTTAAGTGAAGATGCACTCTATCAAAAGCTTGAAAAAGATGATTCCACCCTTGTGGTATTGCTAAATACCCTAAAAAAGGAAGATCTTTCCTTAAATGACTACTTAAAACTTAACTTTAATAAGCATTTGGAATTGAAAAGAAGATTAAAAAATGGCATAATATCAAAAGAAAGTGAAGATAGGGCAGTTTTTGGAAGAAAGACTAAGGATACAGACCAAGAAGATCTGCTCATCTTATATAATAAAGTTGATCGATTAAAGAGGATATCCTCCTTAATTTCAGAGTTTAATCAGGTTTTAGAACCAAAGCAGGAAGTACTCCTTCGAGTAAGGATTCCTGAATTAACTAAATTATATGAAGCAATAAATAGAAAAGAGACTGAATCGGATTTTTTCGAGCAAGAGTATAAAGAATATGTGGAAGCAGAAAAAATAATCCTGGAACTCATAGAAAATGTCGATGATAAAATACTGCTTGGGATCAATCCAGTGATGTTTGATTCTGATATGGATGACATGACTTCGACATGGATTAGAAACAGGATAGAAGAGTATGTTTTAACATTCAAAAGCAGAGAAGGAGTGGATTCTTGTAATCCGTAGGGTTAGTAAAGGAAGGCTAATTACTAATAATAGACTGGATTTAACTTTAACGATTTGATGATATTAATAAGGTGGTAACTATGTCAACATCAGCAACAGAAATGCAACAAAGCAATTCCATGTCATTTGGTGACAGTTTGGATATTCTATCAGATGCTTTAAGCGGCGAGGGACAGCTAAGCGAAGCAACGGCAACGCCAGGCGCAGCTGTAGAAGCTCATTCTCAGTCTCAAACCCAAACTGAAGCCGCCGATACCAGGATGCAATCAGAGCCAGAGCGATCGGTTCCTGCCCCGGTTGAACAAAAAATTACCGCGGAAATGAAGAAATTCATAGATCAGATTAAAAAACATGATCATTACCGTGAAGGTCTCTCCTATGATAATGATATTGATCCTTTCTTGGAACAAAGCCGCAATTCTGTCGATGCACCCTGTGTCTCTGATCTTGATCTGGGCGATGGCAAAGATTGGCGTAAATTGCCTTACTTATTGAGGCCTTTTGAAGAAATGCAAGGGTTTTATGTGCATTCTGAGTTCTTTTATAAATGGAAAAGAAATGTTAAGATAGATGCGAATGAATTTGAACTCTGTGTGAATAATGTCATTTTCAGACCATCCGAAAAAGGATTTGTCATTTGCAATTTTGAGATGGAAGGCGAACAATGCAAGTGTACTGATACCAGCATTGTCTATTCTTCATTAGAAAAACTGCAAAAAGGGGAATCAACCGACAAAAAACTCAGAGAATTGGAGTCAATTGGAAGAGATGAATTATTCATTACCATAGACACCCTGATTAACAGCGATTCCCATCTGCTTGAGCATCTCAGGACGAAGTGCTTAACAAGAGAATTAAATAAATACAAAATGGGTGAACTATTAATGGATCAAGATAATTTTGGAACCAGCCTGGATGCTCCCGCAATCACAAAATTCGAAAATGATGTGAAAGAACTCACTGAGTCAGCGTGTCCCTATCTTACCACCGTTGATCCGAAAAAATTCACCAGCAAATCAACCTGGAGAAAATCTCCATACATTATCATCCTTTCCCAGAAGCTTGGATTGTTGGATATCACCTTTTTCTCTTATGCTTATGCAGAACCTTTAGATCCTGCTCTTGAAGAGCCAGACACAAGCAAAAAGAAGGTGGAACTCCGAACTAAAAAGATCACAGTGAAACCGAATATGCTAGGGATTGAAGTTTGTAACGCAGATGGAATTGCAGAAAAGCATTATAGTCTCGCGGCATACAAGTTGATGTACGAAGACAAAGCTCCTCAGATGTTATTCGAGAAATTAATAGAAGAGCAGAGTCCTTCTGATATGGCAATATTCCACCGCAATGGAACCCATATCGTTTATGAAATCCCTTTTGCTCACCTGATGCGAGCAGAGCAGCCTCTTTTTGAATATCTTGCAGCAAATCGTGAAACGCTGGATGCAAGAAAGAAGCAAATGCTTGAAAAACATGAGGCTAAGCTAAAAGAAGAGATCAGACGCAATGCGGCTCGCAATGCGGCTATTCAGCTCGGAGAAAAAGCAAAGGCCAAGGGTACAGGTGCAGAAGAGCGGAAGGGCAAAGCAGAACAAACTGCTGCAGATACAACTTCCGGACAAGAGGGAATTGAAAAGAAGAAAGACGCGGAGCAGAAGAAGGATTCAGAAAAGAAAACTGATAGAGAAGAAGATCAGGCGACAGATGATCTGGAAGGCGGTGCGCATTCTACTAAGCTTGCGCGTGCATTGGAGATGGTGCGAAAGCATCGATATTATAAGGAAGTTTCGAGTGATAAAATTGTCTTTGCTGTCGCTGCTGGCAATAACAGCCAGAGAGAGAAAGATCTTGAAAAATTAAAAAAGGATTCCAAAGAATTTAAGATTAATCCTGACACAGGCGTGAGCGAATTCCCCTATAAAGCGTTACAGGAAGTTCCGTACGTCATAAATAGAAGTTGCTTAGAAGCGAGTAAATTTGGTTGGGACTCGTGGCCCTACGTTCTAAGGCCAAGTGATGTTCACCCAGGCTATTTCTCTCTCAGCTTTTTCTATTATGATTGCACCGCTGCTCATTTGACGGACGATATACGCTTCAAAATGACCTGCATGGAAATTGAATTTAGGCCTGATATGGTGGGAGATAAGTGCGTCTTTCAAACGTATTCTCTTGAGGATGATAAGACGGAATTAGAAGTGCAGAATACTTTCAACACTATTGATGAACTTGTAAAAGACACTTTCTCGATGTTTGCCAGAAATGCAATGGGCCGTTTAAAGTTCTGGATTTCGTTCAAGCAATTGTTTGAAGAAACAGAAACTTTGACTCAGATTGTTATGAACCGAAAGCTTGGAGGCCTGGTTGGCGGTCATACTTGGCGGGCACGTTCGATGGCTGCACTGGCAGGTGGACCGGATATAGCAGGAGGTCTGTCAGCGGCAGCTCTGGCGTTACATGAACGCAGGAAAGAATACTCACTTCAGGGCCTGTCTGAGGAAGAACAGCTTGCCCTTGCGCTCTCACAATCTGAAGAAGCTTCCAAACAAGCGGGGCAATCTTCAGGAAATCCAAGCTCCGGCGTTGAAACGAAGGCAAGAGCTGATAAAGCACCCAAAGGGAAGCCTGAAGATTACACGCTTTCGGGTTTGACTGAACAACAACAACTTGAACGCGCTCTCAGAGAATCTGCAGAAGCACATAAAGCATCTGGCGCTGGAATTGGCGCGCAAGAGGATGACGATCAAGATATGCTTCAGGAAGCAATAAGGCTTTCCATGGGTGTCCATCCAACTGCATCCGAACCTGTGACAGAGAACAAGGAAAAAGAGGAAGGACGAGAAACAAAGGAAAGAGAAGAAAAAGAACATCGAGATACTCCTGGCGCCGCCAGTCACACAGGTTCACAGAGTCCGGCTAAAAAATTGGTAGATGCTACGCCTGGCTTATACCTCAGCGGATTTGCAACAAGCCCTCTACTTGGAAGCACTTCGAGTGGTGTTGCTGGCGCAGGAGATTCAGTGCTTAGTGCCAATGCAACGGATGGTAGTTCTCGGGAAGGAAAGAGAACGGATAAGAACAAGAGCAGAGGCGCATAAAAACCTGCACTCTAAAATTGTCCATTGTCATTCCCCGCGTCTCTGGGAATGACAATGGATGCTTGTTGCTACTTGTAACTTGCAGGCGAATAAACTTTAAAAAGTGTTTCCACAGGTGACTGCATCACAATTTTATAAACAGAAGATGCTGAAGCTACGCAGAAAAACAAAAATCCTAAGAAATACATCAAAGCATTCATGCGGTATTTTCGGATAACAATCTCTCTTGCAGGCTAGAGACCAAATATTGGGATTTTGGCGGCAAGCCTTGTCTTGTCAACAAATTGATAGAATTTCTCGACCCATCCTGTGTACTCTGCTTCATTTCGAGTAATTTTTCTGGGGTAAGATCAGTTGTTCCAAAGGATGCTTTCATTTCTGGATTGTCACTGCTTACTGTCACAAACATACCGGTAGCAAACAGTGAATCATTTTCTTCCACTCTCAATTCTTTGTAGCGATACCGTTCACTTTCAATAAAAATACTATCAAACAATGCAGACCAAAAACCTTGTTTTTGAACTTCTGATGGGTATCGTGCATTGCCATACCAAATTGCTTGATGAATTGGAACGATTTCTGCCATTTTAGGGTAAATTAAACACTCTCCGCTGCCATCATCAATCAAAAAAGGTGCATCACTGCTGCCCTCTTCAATCAATTCCCAATATTCCTGGGTTGTGGTTGCGTTGCTACCAGTTCCAGAACCGAAATCAGAGCCATCCGTGCTGGTTCCAGTGCCATATCGCGTGCCGCTACTGCTCACTTGCGGTCTTCGCAATATCTCTATGGAATACCGCTGCCAAAGACAGGGAACTCCGCTTAACTTTGACTTCATTCTATAATGTGCTAAAGGTTTTGCAACACCAGAGAGTTCCACGTATCCTTGTGCTGCAGAACGAATCTTGGATTTTGGTGTTTGTTTCAGAATCCAAGTTTCTTTTAGATAAGAAAAGCTAAGATAGAGGCAAATCAGTGCAAGCGTCAAGGGTAATAAAATGAGGAGCAGGAATAGAAGCAATTGGATTCTAGATTCCATGATAGAATTCCATGCGAGTGTACCTTATTTATTTCTTGAAGTTATCTGCAATGTTAACGTCTTCAGTTTCTTCCTTGCTGAATTGCAACAGTTCAGAAGGCTTGAATCGGAACAGTGAGGCAATGATATTGTCAGGAAGTTGCTGTATTCTGATGTTGTATTGATTGACGCTTTCATTATAAAATTCGCGTCGGTCTGCAATACTGTTTTCAAGATCACTGATGCGGCTTTGCAGCTGCATGAAAGACTTATTGGTCTTTAAATCTGGATAATTTTCAGCGAGAGCAAAGAGCTTCATGAGACCTTGATGCAGATCTGTTTCTGCGGTGCCCAAGGCAGCCAAATTTTGGGTAGAGGCAGCAGCTATGGTTGCCTCTCTCGCTTTCACAATTTTTTGCAGCGTTTCCTGCTCATATTGCATGTATTCCTTGCAGGCATCGATTAATTTTGGAATCTCACTGTTTCTTTGTTTCAAGAGAACATTAATATTGGACCAATTTTTAAGTACAGTATTTCTTAAGGTAACCAAATTATTGTATATAGAAATTAAGAATATCAGTAGAGACAGAATGATAGCTAAATTGAGCACTAAAGTTGATGACATAGTTTACTATACCTTGATAGATGACTGGCTAAAAATGCTGATCCAGTTGTTAAAAAGAGATCTATTTTTAATGTATTATAGCATTTAACACTTTATGCAAATAACATGGATTCCCGCGAAGGCGGGAATCCAGTAAAAACAATAGGTTGATTATTAAGTATGACGCTTGATAAAGATTCAGGACTCTTATTAAATGCAGTATACATACCTTCTCCCAACTATAATTTTCGTCCAATAGGGACTGAGATAGATTTGATTGTGATTCATAATATCAGCCTGCCCCCCGGAGAATTTGGAGGTCCTTTTATTAACGAGTTATTCACCAATACTTTGGACAGTACAGCTCACCCCTATTTTGCAGAAATAGCCGATATGAAGGTTTCAAGTCACTTTCTGATACGGCGTGATGGCATGATTATCCAATATGTACCATTATATTTAAGAGCCTGGCATGCTGGACAATCCTCCTTTTTAAATCGAGACAATTGTAATGATTTTTCAATAGGCATTGAACTCGAGGGAACGGATACGATACCTTATGCTGAAGTTCAATATGAAGTATTAGCTGAATTGATAGCAGTCTTACTAAAAATGTATCCAAAAATTACTAGAGAACGTATTGTAGGTCATAGTACAGTAGCACCAGAGCGTAAAACCGATCCAGGGCCAGCTTTTAATTGGCTGCGGCTGATGCAATTGCTGGAATCTAGGCGCTAGGGGCTAGGCTCTAGCTTATAACTTGTAGCTTGTAGGATAAATTATGTCGACAGTTGAAGATACAGTTAAAGATATAGTTAAAGATACAGTAGAAGATATCGATCCAGAAGAAACAGAAGAATGGGTTGCGGCACTGAATTCAGTGCTCGCCAAAGAAGGTCCTGAACGGGCACAATTTCTTTTGAATGAATTATTAAGAACGGCGAGATTGGCAGGTTATCCACTCTGCGAATCGCTGAATACTCCCTACATCAATACAATCCCCGTGTCACAAGAACCTAAATTTCCTGGGGATCCCGCCATGGAACAGCGCATTCGTGCGCTCATTCGTTGGAACGCTGCAGTGATGGTAGTCCGTGCCGGGAAATTTGATCCGGATTTAGGTGGTCACATTGGGACTTTTGCCTCGGCAGCAACTCTTTATGATGTCGGGTTCAATCATTTCTGGCATGCTCCAAGCGCAACTCATGGTGGCGATCTTTTATTCATCCAAGGGCACGCTTCTCCTGGAATTTATGCGCGTTCTTATCTTGAAGGTATTTTATCAGATAAAGAAGTGAATCATTTTCGACAAGAAGTAGAAGGCTCCGGTTTATCTTCCTATCCGCATCCTTGGTTAATGCCGCATTACTGGCAATTTCCCACGGTCTCCATGGGACTCGGACCTATTCAAGCGATCTATCAAGCACGCTTCATGCGCTATCTCGAAAACAGATCCCTGCTTAAAACAGAAGGGCGTAAGGTTTGGTGCTTTTGTGGTGATGGTGAAATGGATGAACCTGAATCAACAGGTGCACTTGCGGTTGCAGGGCGAGAAAACCTAGACAATCTCATTTTTGTCATCAATTGCAATCTGCAGAGATTGGATGGACCAGTTCGCGGCAATGGTAGGATTATTCAGGAACTCGAATCCACTTTCAGAGGTGCAGGTTGGAATGTGATAAAAGTTATCTGGGGTAATTTATGGGATCCTTTATTGGCCAAAGATAAAGAGGGTCTGCTCGTCAAACGGATGGGCGAAGCTGTTGACGGCGAATATCAAAATTTCAAAGCCCGAGGCGGAGCTTACACCCGAGAACATTTTTTTGGCAAATACCCCGAATTAAAAGCAATGGTCGCTGATATGACAGATGAACAAATCTGGCATTTAAATCGCGGCGGTCATGATCCAGAGAAAGTTTTCGCGGCCTATAATGCTGCAATAAATCATAAAGGACAGCCAACTGTTATTTTGGCAAAAACGGTGAAAGGCTATGGGTTGGGGACAGCCGGCGAAGCATTGAATATTGCTCACAATACTAAGAAAATGACAACCGAAGAATTGAAGAAATTTAGAGAACGCTTCAATATACCAATTCCGGAACAAGAAATTGAGAAAGCACCTTTGTATCGACCACCGGTAGGCAGTCCAGAAATGAAGTATATGAAAGAACGCCGCGACAGTCTTGGGGGTTCTTTGCCAAAACGGCGTGTTGATTCGGATGAAACACTGACGATTCCTCCCTTATCTGATTTTGAATCCTTGTTGAAAGGCACTGGTGATAGGCACATTTCAACTACCATGGCATTTGTGCGTTTTATCACCATCCTTTGCCGCGATAAAACTTTAGGTCCGCGTGTTGTGCCAATTATTCCAGATGAAGCCCGCACTTTTGGTATGGAAGGTTTATTCCGGCAGCTGGGTATTTATTCACCGGTTGGGCAATTGTATAAACCGGTCGATGCTGAACAAGTCATGTTCTACAAAGAAGCAAAAGACGGTCAAGTTTTAGAAGAAGGGATTACGGAAGCAGGTGCTTATTGCTCATGGCTTGCAGCGGCGACAGCCTATTCCGTGCACAATATTCCCTTGATTCCTTTCTATATATTTTATTCTATGTTTGGTTTTCAACGCATTGGAGACTTAATCTGGGCGGGCGGCGATTCAAGAGCGCGCGGCTTTTTGATCGGCGGTACCTCAGGGCGCACTACCTTGAACGGAGAAGGCTTGCAGCATGAAGACGGACATAGCCATATCATAGCAAGCACAGTTCCAAATTGCGTTTCATACGATCCCACTTTTTCTTATGAACTGGTGATTATTATTCATCATGGCATGCAGCGCATGTACAGAGACAAAGAAAGCGTGTTCTTCTACATTACCACGATGAATGAAAATTATGAACATCCTGACATGGTAAAAGGATCTGAAGAAGGCATTATTAAAGGCTTATATCGCTTCAAAGCAGCATCAAAAGAGGCAAAATCAAAAGCGAAAGGAATCGTGCAATTAATGGGGTCAGGCAGCATCTTAATTGAAGTGATTGAAGCAGCTGCATTGCTCGAAAAAGATTTTCAAGTGGCAGCGGACATTTGGAGTGCAACCAGCATGAATAACTTGGCACGCGATGGCCAGGAAGTACTGCGCTGGAATCGCTTACATCCTGAAGAAAAACCGCAGGTTCCCTATGTCACAGAATGCTTGAAAAATGCTGAAGGTCCAGTGATTGCAGCCACGGATTATATCAAAAATTATTCTGAACAGATCCGCGCCTTCGTACCGAATCAATTTGTAACATTGGGTACAGATGGCTTCGGCCGCAGTGATACCCGAAAACAATTGCGTTATTTCTTTGAGGTCGATCGCTATGCCATTGCCTATGCTGCGCTGAAAGCCTTGGTAGATGAAGGCAGTCTAGACACTGCGGTCTTGAAAAAGGCCATGGACAAATACAACATTCAAGCTGAAAAACCGAGTCCAATTCTATGCTAAAAGAAATCGTCGTTCCAGATATTGGTAACTATTCCAATGTAGACATCATTGAAGTTTTGATAAAAGTGGGTGATAGGATTGGTGTGGATGCAGCACTTATCACTTTGGAAACCGATAAAGCCAGTATGGAAATCCCTTCTCCTTATGAAGGTATCGTCAAAGAATTAAAAGTAAAAGTGGGAGATAAAATTTCGGCTGGGGATGTCATTTGCACGGTGGAGGTAGCAGGCGAAGGCAGCAAGGGAGCAGAGTCGGCAGAATCAACAGAGAAGAAAACAACAGAGAAAAAGGAAGCAGGTAAGGAAGCAGGTAAAGAAAAAGGTGAGCAAGAAAAAACTGCAGCAAAAAAAGAAGTAAGAGCAACAGAAGTAGCTACACCGGAAACTGTAGAAATTACCACCACAAAATCTTCAGCTCTGGTTCATGCAGGCCCCGGAGTACGTCGCTTAGCCCGTGAGTTAGGGGTAGATTTAGGTAGGGTACAGGGTACTGGCAGAAAAGATCGAATTGTTCAAACTGATGTCCAAAAATACGTCAAAAATATTTTACAAAAAGTCCAATCCGGCGGCGCTGTCGCAGCTCTTGGTGTCAATACATCGCAGGGGTTACTTGGCACATTTGCAAATTTGCCGCCCTGGCCGCAGATAGATCATAGCCAGTTTGGGGCTGTCACCCGGGAACCCCTATCACGCATCAAAAAGTTGTCTGGTGGATTTTTGCATCGCAATTGGATCATGGTGCCGCATATCACGCAATTTGATGAAGCTGATATCACTGAACTAGAAAAATTCCGCAAAGAAAGCCAAGCCTTGGCAGATGATGGCGTTAAATTAACGCCGCTCGTTTTTATCATGAAAGCAGTGGTAGCAGCGCTCCAAGCGTTTCCAAGCTTTAACGCTTCTTTGGATGCCAATGGCACCGATTTGATCCTCAAAAAATATTTTCACATCGGTGTTGCTGTCGACACACCAAATGGTTTGGTTGTACCCGTGGTACGTGATGTAGATCAAAAAGGCCTATTTCAATTGGCAAAAGAATTGGGTGAAATCAGCAAGCGCGCGCGGCATGGGCAATTAAAAGCCGTGGATATGCAGGGAAGTTCCTTTAGCATATCAAGCTTGGGAGGTATTGGCGGTACCGCTTTCACACCCATCATCAATGTACCTGATGTTGCAATATTGGGTGTTTCAAAGGCTGCCATGAAACCCATTTATCAAGAAGGGGAATTTGTGCCTCGCCTGATGCTGCCCTTGTCTTTGTCTTATGATCATCGTGTGATTGATGGTGCGGAAGCGGCTCGTTTTATTGTATATCTTGTGAAGCAGCTGTCAGATATACGTAGATTATTGTTATAGGGGTCAGATCTTAAATTTGGGAGTGATTATGCAGGATGTAATCGAAACTGAGGTACTGGTCTTGGGTTCAGGACCTGGCGGCTACACAGCTGCATTTCGTGCGGCAGATCTCGGTAAAAAAGTGACTGTGGTTGAACGCTATGCCACGCTGGGTGGTGTTTGCTTGAATGTTGGTTGCATTCCATCAAAAGCTTTGCTCCATGCAGCAAAAGTGAAGGATGAAGCAGAAGAGTTTGCAGCACATGGCCTTGAATTTTTACCTCCAAAAATCAATCTGGATAATCTTCGTTCCTGGAAAGAATCTGTCGTGCGGCGCTTAACAACAGGATTAAAAGGCTTAGCAAAACAAAGAAAAGTCGATGTGATTCAGGGGTTTGGCCGCTTTACGAGCCCCAATGAAATCGTAGTGGAATCCTCTGTCGAGGGGGAAGCCAAAACTCAAAAAACGATCAAATTTCAATATTGTATTATTGCGGTGGGTTCTCGTCCGGTTAAATTGCCTTTTTTACCTACCGATCCGAGGATCATGGATTCAACCGGTGCTTTAGAATTGCAAGATATTCCTGGCAGATTGCTCGTTATTGGCGGGGGTATCATTGGAATGGAAATGGCAACTGTCTATCATTCCCTAGGATCCAAAATTAATGTCGTGGAGTTAACAGAAGGACTGCTGCCAGGGGCAGATCGAGATATCGTGGCACCCTTGCAAAAACGCGCACAAAAGCGCTATGAAAATATTTGGCTTGAAACAAAAGTCACAGAAGTGGAAGCAAAAGCGGATGGTCTTTGGGTCAAATTTGAGGGCAAAAATGCTCCTAAAGACAAAGAACGCTTTGATCGTATTCTTTCAAGCGTTGGGCGCATACCTAATGGTAAGGATATTGCTGCGGATATTGCAGGGATTAAGGTGGATGAACGAGGGTACATACCAGTCGACGCACAACGCCGCACCAATGTGCCGCATATTTTTGCTATTGGTGATGTGGTGGGCAATCCGATGCTCGCGCATAAAGCCATGCCAGAAGGTCGAGTTGCCGCAGAAGTAATTGCAGGGAAAAAACATGTCTTTGATCCCAGATGTATTCCTTCCGTGGCGTATACCGATCCAGAAGTAGCCTGGGTAGGTGTTACGGAAAGTGAAGCGAAGTCTAGTGGCCTTAATTATGGCAAAGGAAGTTTCCCTTGGGCTGCAAGTGGTCGTTCTTTAAGTTTGGGGCGGGACGAAGGTATTACTAAACTTCTTTTTGATAAGGACAGCAATCGAGTGATTGGCGCTGGTATCGTTGGTCCTAATGCAGGGGATTTGATTTCTGAGGTGTGTCTTGCGATAGAAATGGGTTGTGAAGCAGAGGATATTGCATTGACGATTCACCCGCATCCGACATTGTCCGAGACGATTTGCTTGGCGACAGAGGCTTTTGAGGGGACTATCACGGATTTGTATATGCCTAAAAAAGAGAATAAAGAGAAATAGAAATAAGGGCCGGCTTCTATTGACAATAATTAGAAATCTATGCTACATTGAAACTGTCTTTGATTTCGTCTTAAATTTTATATAGGTTATATTAAGTATGAAACTTGAAATGTTTAATTTTACAAAGAAATTCGGTTGGCGCTGGCAAGCCTGATCTTTTTTTGTTTAAAAATTTAACTTTTCGAGGAAACTTAATATGAACACTTTCACAAACGCAAATACACTCAATACAAATTCTACATATTTCCTGAGCAATCACGAAAATTATAACTGTTCATCTTTCACTAAGATGTTCTTTAATATGCTCTTTTGGCGCTTCCAGCGCTAATACTTTCTTACTATCAATTACTATCAAATCAAATATTTATCCAGTTTTAATGTAAAAATGTAACTAACGTCATGTGCAAATGACACTGTGGAGGATTTATGTTGTCTAAAAAAAGTAACAAAGAATCTAAAAAACTGTCCAGAATTATTACACTCTTTGTAGTAGCAATCATTGGAAGTTTGGTTCTCAGCTATTCATTATCTTCTGAATCGCAGGGAGAACACCGCACCTCAAGCAATGCAATCAAGCAAAAAACAGTTATTGGCATCCTGATGCCGATGGATCACGCTGCACTCCGTGAAATTGTTGCCGGGTTCAAAGATAAAGTAACTGAAAAACTGGGAGACACTGTGGAGATTAAAGTGCAGAATTCACAGGGTGACATGAATTTGCAACGCAGTATTTTGCAGCAATTCTTACGTCAAAAAGTGGACATTGTCGTACCCATCGGAACCGCTGCGACTCAGCTAACGGTCTCTATGGTACACGAAACGCCAATTGTGAGCTTGGCTGCAAATTTTGCAATGGATGCACGATCAAAGCTTGGTATTACCAATGTTACTGGTGTAATTGATGAAATTGGTCCTGAAAAACCCATGCAATTGCTTAAAAGTTTGAAACCCAATCTCAAGAAAATAACCCTTATCTACAGTAATAGCGAGAAAGTTTTTCCCGAAGTAGAAGATGCTATTGCATACGGGGAAAAGCAGGGCATTAAAATTCAGAAATTAATGATTCAAGCATTACCGGAACTCTACACTGTGAGCCGCTTGATTGATCCGGATTCTGAGGCCATCTTCATTTTGAAAGATCACCTGATTGTAAGCGGTATTCAGACCTTGGCAAAAGAAGCCGAAAAACGGGGAATCTTGATCATGGCAGCGGATGAAGGCAGTGTGCAGGGTGGCGCCACCCTTGCATTGGGAGTATCGGAACGCAGCATTGGTGAGCAAGGTGGGAATTTGGCTTCGCGCATTTTATCAGGTGAATCTCTTGCAGAACTTCCGGTTCAGAAAATTAAAGATCTCGCGATATTTTATAATCAAAACGCGATGGAAACACTGGGCTTAGATCTTAAGCAATTAGAAGTACTTGGCAAGGATCTGGGGTTTAGTCTAGAGAAAATGCAACAGATGATGCCGCAGGCAACGCCAGAGGCATCGCTGCAGGTGAAAAAATGAATATTACTCTCCCTAGCTTGATGATAGAAGCTTTAGAGCAAAGTATTTTGTTTTTTCCTTTGGCGCTTAGCATTTACTTAAGCTATATCATTTTGAAAACAACCGATATGACGACTGAAGGAAGCTTTGTCCTCGGAGCCGGTGCTTTTGCACGCCTGGTCACAAGCGGTGTCTCTAGTCATTTATCGATACTTTTCTCAATATTGCTTGGGGGCCTCGCAGGAATTGGTGTGAGCTTGATTCAATACAAAGATCGCATCAATTCCCTTATCGCGGGAATTATTGGACTTTTTATACTCTATTCATTGAATTTTCAGGCTATGGGCAGACCGAATATCGGCCTTCATAATTTCTCTCTTTATTCAAAGACCTGGATTTTCTGCATTATTTTGGCAATTACTGTGATCTTTATGAGCTTACTTGCCTCACGCTTCGGTCTATTATTGCGAGCATTTGGTTCGAATGCAACTCTTTTGAAAAGCCTCGGAAAAAACATTGAGCTATTTCGAATTTTTGGATTAGGACTTTCCAATGCTATCGCTGCGCTTTGTGGTGTCATGACCGCTAGTATTAATGGTTATGCCGATCTCAATATGGGACTTGGCATGACATTGACCGGAATTGGCACGGTGGTGATTGGAAGACAGCTATTGTATCGATTATTTCCCGTAATTCAGTTTAATGCATTCTATGAATTAATTGCTTGTTTCATTGGGGTTTATTTATATTTTCTAGCGATTAATGTATTTTTAAGTCTAGGTGTGGATCCTATTTATTTAAAGCTTGTCTTAGGTGTGTTTTTGATTGCAATACTCGGAGGCAGAAAATGATGCTAGTTAATCCAATCCTAACTTTGAAAAATGTCAGTTACAAAATTGAGGATATGGATCGTCTGGTCTTAGACAATATTAATTTAAAACTTTATCCAGGCGAGCTCGTGGTATTATTGGGTGGAAATGGTTCTGGCAAGAGTTCACTCATCAAGGTGATGAATGGCAGCAGAGCTTCATCATCCGGCACGATTGAATTTAATCAGATGCCACTTCCGCACATAAAGAGCAAGGAATTAGCAATGAACCTTGTGACTTTGGCACAAGATCCTGTTCAATCATTATTTTATGATCTTACCGTGTTAGAGAATTGCCTGTTGTGGGAAATGAGGCATCATGGCAATGCAGTAAAAGTTTCATTAAAACAGGAAAAACGGTTCTTCGAAGAATATTTAAAAGAATATCATCCTAGATTGCCAGAAAGACTGGCTTCGAAAGTATCCGTCCTGTCCGGGGGAGAAAAACAGGCTTTATTGCTCGCACTCTGTGTCCGCAAACCGCCAGGCTTACTTCTTTTAGATGAGCATACCAGCGCACTTGATCCGATCCAGGCAAATAAGATTATGGCACTTACTTTGAGTCTTGTGAGAAAGCATGGCATCACAACCCTCATGACTTCACATAATCTCGATCACGCATTGGAATTTGGAGACAGGATGATAGCGTTACGGGAAGGAAGGATTGTTTTCCAAGCGGATAAGGAAGCAAAATCAAGGCTCACACGGGAGTGTTTGCTGCAAGGGGGATGGTACTCATAAACCTGAGATTACCACTACCAGGCTTTCTTTGGTCGAATGGGTCTGTCGTCGCTTTCCTGCGCTACTTGGGTTTGGGTAGGAGTAGTCGGAGTAGCTTTTTGCTTTTGTGCATCCTTATTCCCTTCTTTGTCTTGAATAATATTGGGTGGCAAAGCGGCAGGGGTTTGCAAAGCCGTAGTTCTGCTTTGATCTGGGAGAGGCGGTTGTCTCTTCTGTTTATTCCTTAGCTCATCTAATACAGGTGCCCAGTGTCTTGGTTGTTGTCTAGTTAATGGGGGAATCACGGTATGTTCTTCTTTCTTGGGTTCTGCGGGTTTCGCAGTGACTGCTGGACTTGAACCAACATCAGCACTTTCTTCTGATGCCCTTCGCTGCTCAACTTCTGTAGCCTCCTGTTGCGCATGTGTCAATGCTGCAATTAAAGAGTAACCGGGTGGTTGTTCGTCCGGATGTGTTTTTGGTGAGGGCTCACCCTCCGGGGTTCCCGGTTCTTTAAGGCTCTGCACTGAAGATCCTTCCGTAACTGGGCTACTGGTCGCCAAACTATGAGGCGCTGGCTCGAGTATTACCTCATCTGGATCTAGCTCAGCGAATGAATCTCGTCTGGCAGATGCGGCATCTGGTTCAGCGAATGAACCCCGTCTGCCAGGAGTGCCCTCAACTGATTCGCTCACATGAGCAACATGACCCAAATTAAATTGGGAGGCTGCAGGATGCAAAAGACCCGGCGCTCTTTGTCCACTAGGAGTTGGGGCCAATTCACCCCCATGAGGAGAGCCTCGAGGTGTAACAGCGAATTTTTTTTGGGCCTCTTTGCGAACTTCATCTAATTTATGTCTATCTAGTATACCCGGTTCAATATGACTCTTTGGGCTTTCCGGTGCTGAAACACCATAACTCCTATCATACTCTTCTACAGCTTCCTCTGCTTCACGTAAGGCATGTGTTAAATGCGGGCCGAGAGCAGTTCCTTCATAGCGGAGTTCAGGTGCTTGTGACAGAGATTTGGCTTCTTCTTCCTTTTGGCCAGCTTCTTCCAGTTTTCTTAATTGGTAAGATTTATATTTTGAATAAGCCCAAGTTGCTGTGACTGCACCAGCAGCGGCAAGCCCAAATATCAGCGCACCACCACCTGCCGCCCATCCAACAGGGGTTACCGCTACAAAAGCGAAAAGTGAAACTGCTGCTGCAATAGTAAGAAGCGCTATGGTGAAGCAGCCTAGTTGATATAAAAGTCCTCCCAATTGCGCTTTCATCTTTAACTCGGCTGGAGAAGGAGGCCCAAATGGATTCAACATATTACCGATAGCTTTAAAAGTTGTTTTAAAATAATCTTTAGAGGGATCACCAAATTGTTTTTTATAGTCATTCCAAGCGGCAAAAAAATCTGATCCTGCTTGATAAATAGCCGGTAAATAAGATAACGCTGTTCCTAGCGCTGCACCAGCTAATAGTACGGGAGCTCCCGTTGCAGCTGCTGTTAAAGCTACAGCGCCGCCTGCGAGAGCAAGTAAGCCACCAACAAGCCCAATGCTGTTGAAGATATAGTTTGCTCTTGCTTTTGTTCTGTCGACTTTGTCACCATAAGCGGGATCCAGTGCAGCAGCGTCCATGCCTTTGTAGCTTGAATACCATCCAAGACCACAACCAATGATAGTAAAGATAAAATTAACAAATGGAATTGACTTGCCTATGGCAATAACGGGACCATAGCTTGTAGCTGTTGGTATGGTACCCGTTGCACCACTCAAGGCCCCAAACTTATCCGACTTTTCGCCAGAAGCATCTGCTGTTTTTTTGGTTGACAGCAAACTTTCAGTGAGAGTTTCTAGGTCGGTCAATTGCGCAAAATTGAGCCTTTCTAAATATCTTCTCAAGTCCTTGCGTTCTTTAAATAACTCTTCCAAATACTTCAACTGTTCAGCATCAGTCTTGAGGTCTGCAATTTTTTTCGGATGAAATCCAGGTAAGTTCAGGGCAAGATCTATAATGAGTTCTCTGGTGTTCTCATTCAATGACTCAGCTTTCTCTAATTTTTCGAACTGTTCAGAAAAGAAATGTTCCTTGCATTTTTCAATATCTTCGGGAGTGACTGGAGTAGGCAGGGCCTTTATTTGATTCTTTTTCATTTTTTTGCCAATGCAATCTCAATTGCGCAGCGATCATAAAGTATTCGTTAAGAGTTTCTATATTGCCATACAAAGATTCCAGCATGATTTCTGTTTGTTTGACTTGTTCGGTCCTTTTTCTGAGTTCGGCCACTTTTTCCTTTAATTCATGCTCTTTTTCCCTTTTGCTCTCTTCTAATGAAAATAAATAATCCTTTCCTCTGCCTGCTTGCTCTAGCTGAGTGCTGTCATGATAATCCTGGATTTCCCCAGCAATGTCTGCCAAACTATCTCTTAATTCTATGATTTTATCTTTCAATGTTAGTAAATGATTTGCAAGCCTATGTTTCTCTCTTACATGTTGGCCTTCTGGTGTGTATGCTTCTTCTAGTTCAAGTATGTGTTCCTTTATGCCCTCCACGAGCTCTTCATGTTTTTTCAGATTCTGCTTCCATGCCTGTTCGATGGCTGGTTATTTCTCTTTCTCTTCTCTTGCGATCTATTTCATTTTTATCAAATGCTGTTTCTAGAGCGCTCATTTGTCGTCTCACCTCATCTAAAGGAAGACCTTTTTGTCTTAATTCTTCTTGTTTTTTTAATTCCGCATCTCTTTCCCTTTTAATTTGTTCCAGTTGCTCCTTGTCCTCTGGACTTTGTGGTTTCGCTAATTTTTGATTCAACTCAGCAACCCTACCCTCAAAATAACTCAGTGTGTGTTCAAGTTTTTTTATTGATAATTCAATTCCAAGTTTATCAACGATTTCTTGCTGAGGTTTGAGTTCTGTTTCCCGTGCTGCTCGTTTATCTTTATATTGCAGTTCAAAATCATGCAGTTTTCTTGCATTTCCTTTAGCCAATTCAAGTTCAGCGTTTTCGTTTGCTATTTGGTCTGCATACTTAATATGAAGGTCATTTAATTTTTTTAATTCCTCCTGATATTTTAATGTTAGCTGTTGAATCTCTTCATTAAAGGTATCATGTTCGGATATTCCAACTATATTTTGTTTAAAATGTTGTGCGAGTTGTAAAGTATGAACAGGAACAGCTGTTGCACTCTGAGCTGGAGTTTTTTGTGCAGAAACTATTTTTGCAGGAGTAACAGCTGCTTCTGCATCGTGTTCACAAGTGTCTTCAGAAACTACTTGACCAGGCAGAACTAGAGTTTCTTGACTTTGTTGTGGCTGTGGATTCTTATCTCCACCAACACCACCGCCTTTAAGTGACATACAACCCTCCTACATTCTCCTACCCTCTTAGAGTAATAATTATTTTAATCCCTTATAAATTTTGACTTTGATACTGGTAATAAAAACAGTTTTTTCATAAATTTTCTATGTACATAACTTTTAATTTTGGCTAATTTACTCTCTTGTGATAATTTGATAATGTGTTTATAAGAAAGTTCTATTATGAAGAACTACTTTATTCCTTTTTCTATTCCTTAACCTTTATTTGGTGTTAATTAACATGAAAGTTAGCGAATTATGGCTTAGAACAATGATTGATCCCCCTTTAACGACAGAGCAAATCGTCGAGCAGTTAACATGTGCAGCCCTGGAAGTGGATAATCTCGAGAAAAATGTTAGCAATATACACCATTCCAACCAAGGTTCGGATGCCAAAAACATCACCGACACGGTAATTACCCTGAAAACACCCGCTAATCGAGGCGATTGTCTTTCTATGGTGGGAGTAGCGCGAGAGCTTGCTGCACTAAACCGCATGCCTTATAGGCCTATCGAAAGCACTGTGGTTTTGCCAAAAATTTCAGACATTTTTCCAATAAGCATCCAGGCAGAGAAAGCTTGCCCTAGGTACGCTGGCCGCATCATACAAAATATCAGTGCAGAGGCAAAAACACCTTCCTGGATGCAAGATCGACTGGAACACGCTGGTATTCGCTTAATTTCACCAATTGTGGATATCACAAATTATGTGATGTTAGAATTAGGACAGCCTTTGCATGCATTTGATTTGAATAAGCTCGAGAAAGGGATCATTGTTCGATTTGCAACAAAGAACGAAAAATTAATCACTTTGGATGAACAAGAAATAAACTTAGGTGAAGAAACGCTCATTATCGCAGATCATGAAAAGCCCTTGGCTTTAGCAGGCATTATGGGGGGATTACATTCCTCAGTGACTGAAAAGACCAGCAATATTTTCTTGGAATGCGCTTATTTTGATCCCATTTCAATCAGAATGACTGCGAAAAAACTAGGGTTTAGAACAGAATCATCGATACGATTTGAGAGAGGAATTGATCCCTACATGCAAGTGCGGGCGATAGAGAGAGCGACAGCACTGATCTCGGAGATAGCTGGCGGCAATCCAGGTCCAGTTCTTGAAGAATCTTTTATCATGACAATTCCAAAAGTTCATCATATTCTTTTGCGCACGAAAAAAGTGCGGAATATCCTCGGTGCAAATATCAGTAATGAAGAGATCCAAGAGATTTTAACACTTTTAGAAATGAATTCACTTGTGCTTGAAGAAGGCTTAAAAGTTACTGTTCCCGGATTTAGAGTTGACATTCAAATTGAAGAAGACTTGATTGAAGAGATTGCTCGCATCTATGGATATAACAATATCACGAGTACTACTCCAGAAGCAAAGTTAGAATTTGCCAAGATTCCCGAAACAAAAGTTTCTAAAACAAAGATTAAGCGCACTTTGGTAGCGAGGGGCTATTCTGAAACCATCAATTATAGCTTTGTGTCCCCAGAGCTTCTTCAGATCATTTCACCCACTGGAAATCCTTTGGCTTTGAGCAATCCTATTTCAAGTGATATGGCTGTAATGCGCACAAGCTTATGGCCTGGATTGATACAGGCAACACTGCACAACCAAAGAAGGCAGCAAAGCCGCTTAAAATTTTTTGAAATTGGAGCCTGTTTTGTAAAAACAGGAACAACAGAAAAAGATACAACAGGAAAAACAGAAAATGGGAGTGAACAAAATTCCGATGCTTGGCAGCAATGTGAAATGCTGAGTGGTATTTGTGTCGGTTTGAATTTTGCTGAGCAATGGGGAATTAGACCCTTACTCGAAGCGGACTATTTTGACGTAAAATCTGATATAGAAGCGCTCTTGGCGTTAGGGATTCCCAATCTCAATCAGATAAACAGAGATGGGATACAGGCTACAGAACCTTCACTTCAATTTAAAAAGATCGATCATGAAGCATTACATCCTGGTCAGGCAGCTCAAATCTTTCGTGGCAACCAAAGTCTCGGATTTGCGGGGGTTCTGCATCCTAGAATCATTAAAGCGTTAGAATTACAAGGTAGTCCAGTTGTCTTTGAATTGGATTTTGAGAAACTCTCGCAACGCGAGACACCAAAGTTCCAGGAATTATCGAAATATCCTTCTATCAGAAGAGATATAGCAATTATTGTAAAGAGGGAGATATTTGCAGAAACTTTGAGATCTGCTATTGTGAAATCTGCAGGGCCTCTATTGCAGGAAGTTCGTATTTTCGATATATATCAAGGTACCGGAATAGAGCCAGAGAGCAAAAGTGTGGCTTTAAGTTTAATACTACAACATCCAACCCGTACTTTGGTAGAAAACGAAGTTAATGAGGTCTTTATAAATGTGGTTAAGGACTTAAATCGAGAGTTTGGTGCTATATTAAGAGAATAGGATTAAGAGAATAGCGCCTATTACCAGTTGAAACAGGGAAGGGGAGAAAGTTATCAATGACCCTAACAAAAGCGGATCTCGCTCAACATCTTTTCACAGAAATCGGCATTACAAAGTTAGTAACCAAAGAAATTGTTGATATAATCTTTGAAGAGATACGGCGTTCTTTGGAACGAGGTGAACCCGTTAAATTATCTGGTTTTGGAAATTTTGAACTAAGAGATAAATATTCTCGGCCAGGACGAAACCCTAAAACAGGTGAAGAGAAAATCATCAGTGCTCGCAGAGTCGTCACTTTTAAAGCCGGTACAAAATTAAAATCCAAAGTTTTGGCTTATAAGGGTGAGGGTTAATTCCCAAAGAGTCCTAATTACAGTAAATTTAATGTCATTCCGTTTTTAGTGGATTCCAGTTAGAGGCGGGAATCTATTTATCCATTTAAAAGACCCTTCTGTGCAGCTACACAACCATTCCAAATCTAACCCATTTCTGGTACAATAGAGCTTTGCGGGGCGTAGCGCAGCCTGGTAGCGCACATGTATGGGGTGCATGTGGTCGGAGGTTCAAATCCTCTCGCCCCGACCATTGAAAAACTATTATTAATATTTATCAATAAGGACCAATGAGGCTTGAGTTACCACTTAATTTTTAATTTTAAATTTTAGGAAATGAAAAGACATGAGCATTAATTCTGTTCCTCCACCAGATTCCATCAATTCTGTTGCTGCTACACATATTTCCTTAGAAAAAACCACGCGTGATATTGGCATTTCACCGGATAAAGTACTTTCCGGCTTGGTTGTGTCAATGTGTGTTTTGGGCGCAATTTTTTATTGTTATGAATATTTCCTGAGAGTCGCACCGAGTGTCATGGCCTCTGAATTGAAGTCTGCATTTAGCATTGGAGATGCAGCTTTTGGGCATTTGGCCGCTTGTTATTATTATGCTTATACACCTATGCAGGTCCCAGTGGGCATGATGATGGATAAATTTGGTCCGCGACGAATACTAACTTTTGCCTGTTTTTGCTGTGTCATAGGTACTTATTTATTCGCAGTCACTGAAAGTGTCTTGCTTGCGCAAATTGGCCGTTTCGCGGTTGGTTTTGGATCTGCATTTGCTTATGTCGGAATCTTGAAGATTTCAGATATATGGCTGCCCAGAAAATATTTTGTGTTGATGGCAGGTCTTGCCACCACACTTGGTATGGCAGGTGCAATCGTTGGTCAAATGAGCATGGCATTTATGGTTAAAAATTTGGGTTGGCAATCAACTCTGCAATATAGCGCCTATGCGGGTATATTGTTGATGCTGGCACTCTGGTTGGTTTTGAGAGATGAAGTGCCGGAATCCAAAAATAAAATTAAAATAAACCCGCCGCTTTCAGAAGTAAAAGTCATCGCTGGTCTTTTTGAGATCATTAAAAGTCCTTCCATGTGGATCAATGGCTGCATTGGATGCCTCACCTTCCTGCCGCTTTCAGCTTTTGGAGAGCTTTGGGCAGTGCCTTTCTTGGAAACGGTTGGATTCACAAAAGCGGAAGCAGCTTTTGGATCCTCAATGGTTTCTCTTGGGTTTGCACTGGGTGCACCTTGTTTTGGTATTTTTTCAGAACAAATGAAGAGCAGAAGGATTCCATTAGCGATGGGTTCGTTTGTGAGCGCATTCTTCATGTTTCTTGTTATTGCAATGCCAAGCATGTCGAAACTTTGGATGTTTCCATTGCTGTTTTTAAGCGGCTTTTTTGCTGGCGGAGAAATCTTGGTATTTGCAATTGGAAATGATTTGAACCGAAAAGAAATCACTGCAACCGCAGCAGCTTTCACAAATATGGTGGTTATGATAGGCGGTGTTATTCTGCCTCCTGTCATTGGAAAGTTGCTGGATAATTCTCATAAGATTGCTGCAGATGGGGTTCTGTCGACAGTTGGCGTACAAGAATATAGTCATGCATTAATAGTGTTGCCTGTTGCGTTGGTGTTGGCAGGTATTTTGAGCTTATATCTTAAAGAATCTTATAAGAAACATTGAGGGCTAGCCCTCAGTCGCATTGTCGATTGCAAAACAATTGGTTTTATGTTAAAATATTCAAATAGTTAAGTAATTTACTTTCGCATATTTCTATATATCTCTATATATAGTTCGCTGATAGTTAAAATCTCTTTTTATTATTTTTAAGTTTTTAAACTTAATATTAAACTTAAAAATATTTTACTCATATCATCTTTATTTGATTGTTAATTTGGTTACTGGAAGGGTTTGGCATGGTGTCAAAAAAAATTGAGGCATTACCAAAAACGCTTTTTGCATTCTTATGGCATTTTATCAAGCCATATCGTTTTACATTTTTTGGCATGCTCTTTGCTGTCACGTTTTATGCAATACTTACCTCCTTAAATCCTTATTTAATGAAGCTTATCATCGATGGCGTTCTCGCACATGAGCACAGCAATGAAAGTCTTTTTCTAGCAGTTCTAGTGCCCGTCGTTTTGTTTATTTTAGTTTATCAAGCCATGGATTTTACCTGGGCATTCTATGATTATTTTAAATTAAAAACTTTACCCAAGGTTCGGGAAGATATCATCAATAAAATGTTCCAATACATGCAAGGACATTCTTACAGTTATTTTCAGCGCCAATTCTCAGGCAGCTTGTCGAATAAAGTTGCTGATATGGCTCGGGGAGCAGAATCGGTTATTTCCCAGACAGTTGAACCTATTTTCTCGCAGATCATGACATTGATTATTGCATGCATCAGCATGTTTCTGGTGAATCCACTTTCAAGCATTGTCCTTTTGCTTTGGTCTTTGGTGTTTCTAGGCATTGCATATATGTTCTATAAAAAAACTTTGATATATTCTGCAGAATTCTCGGAGAGTAACAGTGTTTGCATGGGCAAGCTGGTAGATAGTGTCACCAATATCATCAGCGCAAAATTATTTGCTCGCAGTGAGTATGAACGAAAATACTTAGCGAAGTATGTGCGAGAATCCCGCCTCAAAGATCAAGATTTGCAGTGGCATATGTTCAAGATCAAAATTTTGCAAGGTACATCTGTCACCATTCTCTTCGGTTGTATGGTTGCGATCTTGATTTATGCGCGTCAAAAAAATGCAGTTACCATCGGCGACTTTACCTTCATTTTGACCTTATCAATGACCATCATGCAAGGTTTATGGTATCTTGCGAGTCATTTTCTTACCTATGCACAGGAACTCGGTGTGTGTCAGCAGGCTTTGTCTTTAATGAATGTACCGCATGAGATCGTCGATGTTCCTAATGCTCCCGAATTAAAAGTAACGAAGGGTGAAATTGTTTTTGATAATGTCTCTTTCAATTATGATAGGGGTAAGAACGTATTTAAAAATCAGAATATCCGGATAAAAGGCGGCGAAAAAGTGGGTTTGGTTGGTTTTTCGGGCAGTGGAAAAACTACTTTTGTCACACTTATTTTACGATTCTTCAAGATAGCAGAAGGAAAAATTTTAATCGATGGCCAAGATATCGCTTCGGTCACTCAGGACAGTCTCCATTCACAGCTTGGAATGATCCCGCAAGATCCCATTCTGTTTCACCGCAGCCTGATGGAAAATATTCGCTATGGCCGCTTGGATGCAACGGATGCAGAAGTGATTGAAGCTTCTAAGAGAGCTCACTGTAACGATTTTATTGAGTTATTGTCGGAAGGTTATCAAACCATGGTGGGTGAGCGCGGTTTAAAGCTTTCTGGGGGGCAGCGGCAAAGAATCGCGGTCGCACGAGCAATTTTGAAGAATGCTCCGATTCTTATTTTGGATGAAGCTACTTCAGCGCTCGATTCTGTTACAGAAGAAAAAATTCGAGAAAGTTTGAGCTATTTGATGGAAAACAGAACAACAATAGTAATTGCACATCGTTTGTCCACGCTGTCGGATATGGACAGGATTTTGGTATTCAGTCGCGGACATGTGGTGGAAGATGGAACGCATGGTGAGCTTATGGAGAAGAATGGTCATTATGCACAGCTTTGGGACATGCAGGCTGGTGGGTTCTTGCCGGAGAGAGTGCCGGCGGTGGAAGAGGAATTTGAGGATGAGGAAGAGGAAGAAGATTTTGAAACAGAGGTTTAAACGCCGTTTAAACGCACATCTTTGGCCAATCTCGCTTTAAAATTACTTTAAAAAATGCTCACGTAGCTAGCTGTACGCTCCGCTTTTTTAAAGTAATTTTAAAGCGACCTTGGCTCAAATCTGGACGTTTAAACCCTCGCACTGTATAAGTACATAATTATTAAAATTTATGAAGCTTTCATTCGTAAAATCGTCTTCCACTCAGCTTCACTCACCGGGAGCACTGATAATCTATTCCCAGGTCTCACCAATGCCAGATTCTTCAGCTTCGGTTCAGATTTTAATTCATGGAGCGGAATTATTTTTTTAAATTTCTCGAGAAAATGCACTTGGACAAGAAACCAGCGGGGATTTGTTTCAAGGCTTTTAGGATCATAGTACTCTGATTTTTTATCGAAAGCAGTTTTGTCGGGCATCGCTGCTTTCGAAATTTCCATGATGCCAACTATGCCGGGCTCTTTACAATTTGAATGATAGAAAAAAGCCTTATCACCTAATTTCATTTGCCGCAGATAGTTTCTCGCCTGATAATTTCGAACACCTTCCCAGGGTTCAATTTGCTTGGGTCGTTTCATGAGATCATCAATGCTGAAGGTCTCGGGTTCCGATTTCATTAGCCAATAATTCATATAACAAACCTAACCTAGTATTAATTTCCAAAATTCTATAAAATAGAGTGAAACTAGAAAATATCAAAAAAGCTGTATTCTTGGAAGCGTAATACTAAGTTAGGAGGTTATTTTGAAAAAATTCTATTCAGCCCTCACAGATCGAACTGTATTAGTTGCATTATTGCTGGGATTTTCATCAGGTTTGCCATTAGCATTGAGCGGTGGTGCGCTCCAAGCTTGGTTTGCTTCAGCGAGTTCTGCTTCCTTAGTCGCTATAGGTTTTCTTTCAATCGTAGGCCTTCCTTATACCTTTAAGTTTCTATGGGCACCAATTATGGATCGCTACACACCTGCATTTTTAGGACGCAGGCGCGGTTGGATCCTAATTTGCCAAACTTTATTGGCTATCACCATTGCTTCGATGGCAATGTTTTCTCCTGCTACAGAACCCACTGTTTTGATGACGCTTGCCTTTATCTTGGCTTTCTTGTCTGCCTCTTCAGATATTGTTATCGATGCTTATAAAATTGAATTGTTACAACCAAAAGTTCGCGCTTTGGGTGCTGCGATGGGAGTGAATGGCTATCGTATCGCAATGCTGGTTGCTGGAGGTCTCACACTTGTATTAGCAGATCATTGGGGCTGGAGAGCAGCTTATCTTGTCATGGCCTGTCTTATTTCAGTCGGTATTTTAACAAGCATTTTTGCACCAGAACCAGAGCTGAAAACGACACCGCCAAAAACTTTGGTGGACTCTGTTGTGCTTCCTTTTGTCGATTATTTTTCAAGACCTCAATCGGTATGGATATTAGTTTTTATTGTTTTTTATAAGCTCGGTGATGCTTTTGCGGGCAATCTTATTTCTGCGTTTTTAATTCGTGCTATTCATATGTCTTTGACAGAAATTGGTACTTTAGTGAAAGTGTCAGGATTTTTGGGCACTATTTTTGGAACGATTCTGGGGGGACTATGGATACCCAGATTGGGATGGTTCCGTTCTTTAATTATCTTTGGTGTTATGCAAGCACTTTCTAATCTTATTTATCTTCCTATGATTTGGATCGGACCCAATTATTTGCTGGCAGGTTCCGCTATATTTATGGACAATTTCTTTGGCGGCATGGGTACTGCAGCTTATGTTGGCTTTATCATGGGGCTTTGCAATCCAAGATTCACCGCATTTCAATATGCGCTTCTTTGCGCCTTAAGTGCAGTTGGCAGGACATTTATAGGTCCAGTGGCAGGTTATATTGCAGAAACATTTGGTTGGCAAATTTATTTCACTTCTTCCCTGTTATTTGCAGCACCCGGTTTAGCGCTGATTTGGTGGTTAAGAGGCAGCATCGAAAAAATGAATGCTGATATGGCAGAACAAAGGGCGAGCTTAACGGCAGCCCCTGTTTCTGCAACAGCAGGAGTAGCCAGGTAGTATTCATGAGCATCGATGTAATAGAAATATCAAATCAAACCACATTTACGGGGAATCTACAGAAGTTACGAAGTTGTTTAGAGACCCGCAATCAAGTACAGTATTTCTTGCCAATTGGCGAAAGTAATGTGCCCTTAAATCCCTTGCTCGGTAGAATATTGGAACTCTCTTTTGCCGGAAAAATTCAGTGCATTGCCTGTGGCCGCGGCACTAAAAAAAGTTTTCAGCAGGGATATTGTTTTCCCTGCACCCAAAAATTAGCACAGTGCGATTTATGCATTGTTCGACCTGAAAGATGTCACTTTCATCTGGGTACCTGCCGCGAACCTGAATGGGCAGAGTCGCATTGTATGACGCCCCATATTGTTTATATATCGAATACTTCTGGTTTGAAAGTGGGTATCACTCGTGAAACGCAGATTCCGACACGCTGGATTGATCAAGGTGCAATTCAAGCACTGGCTGTTCTGCGGGTTAAAAATCGTTATCAGGCGGGTTTGATCGAAACAGAATTGGCACAGCATTTCGCAGATAAAACAGATTGGCGTAAAATGTTAAAGGGTGAGACTGTGAAAATGGATTTGGACGCAAAGCGGAAAGAAGTATTGGCTTTAATCAAAACGAACTCGGCATTTACTGCAGTGGAATCAGTCGAGAGCAAGACACAGGAGTTGCAATATCCTATACTAGAATTACCAAGCAAAATAAACTCTTTGAATCTTGAAAAAACGCCGCAGTTTTCTGGAAAATTAATGGGAATAAAGGGGCAGTATTTGATTTTCGATTGTGGCGTGATCAATATTCGAAATATTGCTGGGTATGAGCTTACGATCAACATTTGAAGATCTGACCCCCTCATCAGTATTTTTTACAAAAAGGAAGTTTTATGTCAAACAAAGAACCTGCAATCCAACCCAAAACCACCTATCTTAAAGATTATCAAGCCCCGAATTTTTGGGTCGACAGCATTGATTTAACTTTTGATTTATTTGAAACCCATACCAAAGTGCGGGCAATCACAGTATTTAGTCGTAACAAATCAGTATCGACCGACACTCCTTTAGTTCTGGATGGGCATGATCTCAAACTTTTATCGGTGGCTTTGAATGGCAAAGTGCTCGAGACTAAAGACTATCAGGTAGGGATAGATACTTTGACTATCCCAAATGTCCCAGATAATTTTACGCTGCAAGTTGAAACTGAAATTCATCCAGAAAAAAACACAGAGTTGAGTGGTCTGTTTCGTTCCAAGACTATGTTTTGTACCCAATGTGAAGCCCAGGGCTTTCGTCGCATGACATATTTCTTAGATCGCCCGGATGTCATGACAAAGTTTACAACCACCATTTTTGCAGACAAAGATAAATATCCAGTGCTTTTGTCAAACGGCAATTTAATCGAAAAAGGTGCAGCAGAAAAAGGCCGCCACTTTGCAAAATGGCAAGATCCTTTCAAAAAACCCTGTTATTTATTTGCTTTGGTAGCCGGACCCTTGGTCGCCATTGAAGATCATTTCTTGACAAAATCAGGACGTCTTGTCACTTTGAAAATTTTTGTCGAATGGGAAAATCAGGACAAATGCGCCCATGCCATGGCTGCGTTGAAGAATGCAATGAAATGGGATGAAGAAACCTATGGTCGTGAATATGATCTTGATATCTACATGATTGTCGCGGTGAATGATTTCAACATGGGCGCCATGGAAAACAAGGGTCTCAATATTTTTAACTCAAAATATGTCTTGGCACGCCCAGAAACTGCTACAGATACCGATTTTCTTTTGATTGATGTGGTGATCGGACATGAATATTTCCATAATTGGTCTGGTAATCGTGTTACCTGCAGAGATTGGTTTCAATTGAGTTTGAAAGAAGGCCTGACTGTCTTTCGGGAGCATCAATTTTCTGATGATATCAGCAAATCCGCAGTGACCTTGATTGATCATGCAGCTGGTTTGAGATCGCATCAATTTGCCGAAGATGCTGGACCCACTGCGCATCCTGTCCGCCCAGAATCCTATGTTGAAATTAACAACTTCTATACCAGCACGATCTATGAAAAAGGCGCCGAAGTCATTCGCATGATAAGAACTCTCTTAGGGAAAGAGAAATTCAGGCAGGGCATGGATCTCTATTTTGAAAGATACGATGGAATGGCCGTGACCTGCGAAGATTTTGTGAAAGCAATGGAAGATGCTTCGGGTCAGGATTTAAAGCAATTTAGATTATGGTACAGCCAAGCAGGAACACCAGAAATTGAAGTTGAAGCCAGTTTTGATGCAGCCACTAAAATGTATACCTTAACCCTCAAGCAATATTGTCCGCCCACCCCGGGACAAGCCACAAAATTGCCCATGCACATTCCAGTCGCAGTAGGATTGGTTTCAAATGATGGCCGTGATTTGATCCCAACTAAAATCCTTTCATTGACAGAGCCAACGCAATCCTTTCAGTTTGAAAATATTGCAGAGAAACCACGGCCTTCGATTTTGAGAGAATTTTCGGCACCCGTAAAAGTTAAATTACCGCTCAGTAATGAAGACCTTGCTTTTTTATTGGCGCATGACAGTGATTCTTTCAATGCTTGGGATTCGGGACAGAAGCTCTCAGAGCGTTTTATTTTACGGCTGGTAGATGATATTAGGCGAAATGCTGTTTCAACCAATGGTGCTTCGAGCAATAGTACTTCAGCCAATGTCTCTTTGAATATGGATCCACTCTGGATGAAAGCACATCAGGCTGTGCTTGAAAATGAGCAATTGAATCCTGCGCTCAAAGTCAAAATGCTCACACTCCCGTCCACCAGCTATTTGATAGATATGGTGCAGGAAGCAGATCCGGATGCATTCTATCATGCTAAAAAATTCATACTCGAGACATTCGCCGGTAACTGTCGTGATAAATTTCTTGCCCATTATCACAGTAATGTCACCCCAGGTCTTTATGAATATTCCACAGAGCTTGCCGCAAAAAGATCTTACAAAAATTTATGTCTTGGGTTTTTAACACAAATTCATCATCCAGAAAGCATAGAATTGGCTCTGCATCAATGGCAATATGCAAACAACATGACAGATGCATTTGGGGCTGTTCAGGCCTTAGCCGACGTAGAATGCAAGGAGCGTGAAATTGTGCTCAATGAATTCTATGACAAATGGAAACACGATCCCTTGGTCGTGAATAAGTGGCTCCGAGTACAAGCGGGATCCATCCTGCCGAATACTTTGCAACAAGTGAAAAATTTAATGCAACACGAAGCATTTTCAATCACCAACCCTAACAATGTCTATGCATTGATTGGTGGTTTTTCTGTGAATTTAGTACGATTCCACGATAAAAGCGGCGCAGGCTATCGATTCTTAGCGGATGCCATTATTGAACTCAATAAATTGAATCCCCAAGTTGCTGCCCGTATGATGGATCCCTTCAAAAGATGGCGAAAATTCACCAAAGATAGACAAGAAAAAATGCAGCTCGAATTGGAGCGAATCCTGGCACAGCCAAAGTTATCGAGAGATGTGAACGAGATTGCTATGAAATGTCTCGGTGAATATCGCTTGGAAACTGCCTAATGTCTCTTTTTATACTTCTGTTTTGAGCTAATTGGTATTAGTTTCCTGAAATTATCATTGACATTTTTCGAGCTTTGCAACTAAAATGCTCTAAATACCGATAGTATATAGCATAAAAGGAGCATTGATATAATGAGTGTAACTACAGCGATTCAAGAGAAAAAATTACAAGAAGCTTTGGCCTTAGCAAAGAAATTCGACGCAGCAACGGATGAAGTTACAAGTTCTGAAATTACGGAGAGCAGATTTTCAACGTTAATACGTAAGTTATTTGATCAAGCACTTTCAAAAGGTGTTAAAGAAGCTGAGGAGGTCTTTGCATTACTTTCCATTGAAGATTGCCAGAAATATAGTAGTAATTATACAGATTTTGGCATTTATATTTCAAAACTCCTAACTGAAAGAGAAGATAAAGATCTCCTGCAAAAAATGCTTATTTTTATGCAAATAAATCCTTTAGAGAAAATTAAGATTTTTTTCAATAAAATACTCATACCACGCCTTTTTGAAAATTATCTTGTTAATGATTTGTTAACATGGAAGAAGCAGATAAATAAAGGTGAAACGACCACTCATGAAGACTTCAGTCCTTCTGGCATCAACAATATTCTAACACGTATTCGTTGGATGCTTAAGCTTTCAAGCCAATTGTCAAAAGCCTTAAAGAACTGTCTTCCTCATTTGTTTGGAATTCCTGATATCATGTCCTTCTTTCCATGTCCAAATGATTCGGATTCAAAATTTTATCATGAATTATATCAGCAATTGCTGCTTTTAAATCAAAATCACTTGTTAGTACATCGTTTTGGCATAGATTTTAGTTACCGTGAACTCTTTGCTGGCTTTCAACAAGTAGAATTTGAGGGTGCGGATGAAGTTGTGATGATACCAGAGGTTATCAACTCCTTTACTTACTTTATAAAAGATCCAAAAAGTAGAGAGACTTTAAAATATATCAATGGAAAATATGATATATATGATATAAAAGAAAGCATGGAATCTTTGATGGGATCTATCCTGGAGGCACTACCAGAAACGGCCTTTTTGAACGATAGTGCGAGATTGGTTGCAAGGTGTAAATCGACAGTTCCATTGCTCATGCCTGTAGTACTGGACGGTGATACTGAGGATTCCCATGTTTTCGCTTTTGGGATGATTGATAAGATTGCAATGATTGGAAATAGAGGGGCGGGTAAATTTAGCGGGTTTGAGATTTTTGAAATTGAAAAAGTATCTGAAAAGGAAAAACTAGTTCATTCTTTATTGGAGTTTAATCAAAATCGAGATGGAAAAAGCGATGAGGAAAAATTTCGTCTGTTGGTGAAAAACACGATTGGTGCAAAAAACATCATCAGATTTCCTAGAATGCATCAATTTTCTGGCACTTGTGCTTTTGCTTCTTGCGCTAAGCCGATGTTGCAGATGGCCATGTTTTTCAAATTGTTTATAGTTTTTGAGGCCAAATTGGGTCTTGCTTCAGGCCAAAGTAAGAAACCACTGATTAGCTCTGCTATGGGTGCGGCAACTATTCTTTTTAAAGTGTGGGTTTCTTATGATTTAAACCAATTCCTAAAAGAGTATTTGAAACGAGTGAAACCGGTAGCGATGGAGAACAATCAAGTCAGAAAATTATTGTCGATGATTTTCCTTAAGTATGAACATCGAAAACATCGTCACGAAATCATAGCACAGTTGCAAGGAACAGGACTTATCACTGAGATAGGCTTAAAAGAAGCCCGGGCTATATATTTTCAAAATGCAGAGAAGTACTTGTTTGATAGTTATTCAGAAAAATTTAAAATTAAGCGCGCTCGTGATCTGAAAAATGTAAGATTTTGGGCGGAACGTTTGGTGGATCACTATCTCTTGCAAAATAAAGAAAAATTTAAATTTGTAAAAAACCAACTCAAAGCATCTACTGATTTAAAAATTGCCATGGACACAAATAATTCATTTGAAATCGAACGTTGTTTGAACGCTGTACAAGACTTGAATCTTCCCGTACTTGGTTGTTCAAATTCTTTTTTAGAATATGCCTGTGAAATCGGCAATCTTTCATTAATGCAAAAACTTATTGAAAAAGGGGCTGCACCTGCTAAATTAATTGAGCGAACCAAAGAGCAATTCGACAAGGAGAGCGAACTATATTATATTGCTGCAAAATTCGGACATGATCATATCATTAAATTTTTGTTGAAGATTATTCCTGAGTGCATTGATTGCAAAACAACAAAAGAATCAAATGATAAAGACTACTCTCCTTTGGCAATTGTCTGTCGAAAAGGTCGATTGGAAACTGCAAAGCTCTTAGTTGAAGCAGGGGCAAAAGTTGTAGAAGATAACGACGCCGATGATGGTGAACATTATGTTTCAGACACAGACATTATTCGCAGGATTTTGCGCGACTTAAAAGAAAATCAAAAAGCCATGTTACAAGTTATTCTTTCTTGTGCCAAAATTCAAAAGGAGAGACTTAAAATTTATTTAGGAATTGCAAAACGCTATCAAGTAGATGCAGAAATAATTGAAGTTCTAGAAGGTTTTAAGCCCTTTGAAGACAGCGATTCTGTTGTTAATTTAGAAGAGCCTGAAGAGCGGTCAAAAATAGCAAAAAAATTTAGTTAAGAACGAAACTTCTACGGTATGAACCGCTAGCCATTTCATTTTATCTGTATCTTGCAGCTTCCTTCTTGATTGGGTCTGACTTCTTTATTCAACAATTGCAGGATATCTCGATTCTTGCCATTTTCTGCAAGGATCATCGGGGATTCTTGGGTTCTGCGATTGGAAAGCATTGGATCTGCGCCGTGCGAGAGCAGGAATTCAACAACTTGGCTGTGTCCATTTCTAATTGCGAGAATTAAGGCGGTGTCTCCCTGTTCATCGGGCTCATTGATTTTTTGGAGGTAACCTCTATCGACTAGGAATTGCAAAATTTCTAAACGATTATTTTGAGCGGCACCTCTCTGGCAAAGCGCTATTTGAGGTTTGGATTCGGTTAAGAAGCTTATTAGGGCATCATCTTTGCTCGCTATTGCGTTGGATAATATCTCAATCCTCTCATTGGCCAGAGAATCTAGGATTTCGTGTCTTTCATCAGAAGTCAGTGATTCCAAGATGAACTTGGCAGATTTCACCTCCATTTTGGGAGATTCATAGAAAGAATAAATAGAGCTTCGAGGTCCTCTGCGCCATCTTTGTTCGTCTTTTGATGCTATTGATTCAACTTCCGTTTCTGTTTTTGCATGGTTAGCATGGTGTTCGAGGCATTTCGAAACAATAGCTCCCAAGATCTCCAAATATATTTTTTTATCACTGCTCTGCGTATTAGGATTATTGTATATTGCAACAATTTCCTTGATTTTTGATTCGCGCAAAGTCTTGGTAAAATCCTGAAATGTTCTGCTGGGATCGCCTTTACTGCCATATTCAAGCAGAGCATCTTTGAGATCTCTTGCAACATGGACGTTAACAGTATCAACATGAATGTAATTCTTGCTGTTTGGGAGCCTCACTTTTATCTTGGTTTTAAGACCAAAAATATGGCCGCATTTTTTGATGATTTGACATTGATCTAAATATCTAGAAAGCTCAGGATCCCGAGCCCTTTGTTCCTGTATTGTTCCAAAATTTCGAGTGATTTCTCGGATAATTTCAGGATTGCCGCCAAAAATTGCCCAATTGAGCACTAAAGACCCATCATTATCAGGTAGATTGGGAGCTTGATATTTTTGAAGCAAGAGTTTCGCTATATCCAATTGACCTTCTTTCACAGCATGATGCAGAGCTTCGGAGAGAATCCAAGGTGATTCCTTAATGCTCTTCTGTCCAAGTAAGAGTTCAGTGATTTCCATGTTACCTGTTGAAATTGCCTTTAACAAAGCTGATTGATTTTTTTTCTTCTCTTTAATGTGGGGATTGGCCCCTTTATCTAGCAGCGCTGTTACGATCGAGGTATAGCAACGTTCTACGGCGAGCATGAGAGGGGTGATGTTCATAGTATCCGGCTGGTCTAGCAAATCTTGCATTTTGTCATAGGTAAGCAACAGTTCTGCAATTTCCTTGTGCCTTTTCTCTAGTGCAAGATGAAGAAGTGTTTTACCTCTGAGCCCAATAGAATTGGAGCGAGCAAGCGTACTATTGGGATCATTTTCCAAGAGCTTATTCAAGCTCGTCATAATATTTTTGGTGGTTTCACGGTCGCCAGCTATTATGGCCATCACCAATTCATTTTGTAGTTCCTCGGAAAGAATGTCTTGCATATTTTTTACATATCTTAATTTCTTAAATTTTTTCATGCTATGTCAACTTCTTAAATTAATCATTTCATCATTATGTTCAATATTCAATTCATCTTGATATTCGTCTTATGATTATTATTTGATTTGTCTTATTAATGCTTCGGCCGTTCGATAGAAAAACTTTAATCTTATTTTTCTTTAATCTTAAATATTATTTTCTAAGCTCCACTCTTTTACTGGGAGATACACGTCCCGAGGAATCGCGCCTTTTGCTGATATGCATCGTACTGGTTTCTTCCTCTAGAGGGTAGAGTTCACTTTCGTGTTTAAATCTATTAATGCTGGGCCATCATTATCAAGTTTTAGGATGAATGACTTTGTGGTAGTCCAGTCCCCAAGAACTATGCGTTTTGCAGGTAAATTTTGATATTCTAATAAGTGAATAGCGGGTTTATGTGTATGACCGTGTATGATTGTCTGAGCTTTTGTTTTAGAGAGCAATGCAAGGACGGCGTCTTCTGTTACGTCATATTTATCATATTCATTTTCATTTTTATTTGTAGTTTCTTTGATAACATTTGTAGGCGAAGAGGCTCTTGCTTGTGTTCCCTTGCTTTTATCTCGATACCACCCGCAATTTTTCTGCGTAGTTTTAGGGGCAGGCATAAAAAGAGCATTTTAAAAATTGGGTTTCTAACCATGCGGCGAAATCTTTGATAAGCGAGATCTCGAGTACAGAGCGTATCGCCATGCGTCAGCACATAGCGAGTGTCATTAAATTCAATAATATAAGGATCTGGTATTAAAGTGCAGCCAGTGGTTGCAGCGAATTTATTGGCGATCAAAAAGTCACGATTACCATGCATAAAGTATGTAGGAATTCCCTGTGCGGTATATTGCGTGAGTGCTTGGATGACTTGGGTGTCATGATCCTCTGGAGTATTTACATGCCATTGATCATCTCCTACCCAGACCTCAAAAAAATCTCCTAAGATATAGAGGGCAGTTGCTTTATCTGCAATTTCTTTTAAGAAACGCAGAAATCGCATGGTATTCTCGGGGCGAGAAGCATGGAGATGGAGATCTGAAATGAAGTAGATTGTCATTAGCAGAATGTCATGAATGTCATTATAAGAATTTCATTTTAAGCTGCCAAATAAGGACCTGCTGACATTCCATTAATCGAAATGTCAGCAGGTTCAGTATCTATTCACCTGGCATGATCTCAGCTTTCACGATAGACACCGTTTCAACCGGAACATCACTATGACCGCCTTTGTTTCCAGTCGCAACTTGGCTGATTTTATTGACGATGTCCATGCCTTCAGTGACTCGGCCAAAAGCGCAGTAGCCATATCCATCAGGACTTTCATTTCTGAAATTCAGAAAATCATTATTGGCAACATTGATGAAAAACTGTGAGGATGCTGAATGCGGGTGCATCGGTTCGTGCCATTGCAATCGTTCCAATTTCATTTTTGAGACCTGCCTTGGCTTCGTTGCGTATTGGTGAATTTGCGGATTTTTGATTCATGCTCGCTTCATGACCACCGCCTTGGATCATAAAACCTTTGATGACGCGATGGAAAATAGTGCCATCGTAAAAGCCTGCATTGACATAATCTAAGAAGTTTTTCGTGGTTTCCGGTGTAGCTTGTTCATCTAACTTAATTTCGATATCACCCATTGAAGTGTATAACTTAACTTTTGCCATTGAGTCCTCCTGGCTACCTTGGCTACCGTGCTAGCACTGCCCTTGTTTTTCCAGATCTGATCACCTATGCCTGAGCAGTCACCTTGACGCTAGCTGTAAACTATAAATATAAAGCTTTCAAATATAAGAGGGTAGCATGAATAGAGGCTGGAAACTAGTTTCTGCGTGAGAATTGTAGTAAAATTTAAGTTAGGATATGAAACCAGATAAAACCAGATAGGAAAAGATTTGAGTCACTTATGGCAAATGGCACTTCAGAAAACACACAGTCCGCAAATTTAGACCCAAAAACCTTAAAACCTTTTAAGACTCGCTTTGCGCCGAGTCCCACCGGTCAGATGCATTTTGGCAATTTGCGCGTTGCCCTTTTTAACTATCTATACGCCAAAAAGCTTAAAGGCAATTTTTTGCTTCGTATTGAAGACACAGATATCGCAAGATCTGAGCTTCATTATGTCGATGCCATCTTGGAAGATCTGAAATGGATGGCTCTGCCATTCGACGAAGGTCCTTTCAATCAATCAGAGCGCAAAGCCATATACGATGTTTACTATCAGAAGCTCATTGAAGCTAAATTGCTCTATCCCTGTTTTTGCACGGAAGAGCAACTGGCCATTACTCGCAAGATTCAATTGAATTCTGGACAACCACCTCGTTACCCTGGCACCTGCCGCAACTTATCGGAAGCAGAGATTGAAGCGAAAGAGCCGAAGGTTTACCTTATACTTTACGCTTTCAGGTTCCAAAAGGCGCTGTCATCGAATTTGAAGATCTTATTAAAGGCCAGCAGCGTTATGAGACGGATCATATCGGAGACTTTATTGTTTGTCGCGGCGATAAAACAGCGTCCTTTATGTTCTGTAATGCAGTTGATGATGCTTTGATGGGTGTTACGCATGCCTTACGCGGGGATGATCACCTCACCAATACCCCAAGACAAATTATGATATTGGAAGCTTTGAATTTGCCCATACCACAGTATGGCCATTTTCCCACAATTTTGGGTCCAGATGGCCGCAGGCTTTCGAAGCGCAATGGCAGTCGTTCTATCACTGAATTGCGTAATGATGGGTATCTTCCAAAGGCAATTTACAATTACTTGGCACGTTTAGGCCATTATGATCCGGATCCAAAACTGTTGGATTTGAGTGAATTGGCCCAGATATTTGACTTAGAACGCATCAGCCGAGGGCCTGCGCATTTTGATGAATCACAATTGAATCATTGGCAGAAAGAAGCCATGCATCATTGCAACAGCGAGGAATGTTGGAAATTAATTGAACCGTTTACTGACCAGTTGGTGCCTGCAGAAAAACAGAGTGAATTTGTTGCAGCAGTTCAGCCAAATCTTGTCATGCCAAAAGATGCGAAAATTTGGGCCCATGCGATTTTTGATGAGGTCTTGGATTATGGTGATGACGAAGAGGTAAGAAAGGTATTGTATGAGGCGGGTACCTGATTTTTTCATTCAGGCCTCAGAATTTCTGAATGAAAATATTCCTTTTGGAGATTTTTCAAAAAAGTTGCAAGAGAGTACGGGCAGGAAGGGTACGGCTCTCTTTTCCCTATCCGTGCTGCATTAACAGCAAATCTTCATGGCCCTGAACTTGCTGCAATGCTAAACTTGATAGGGAAAGAAAAGGCCTGTAAACGTTTTCTGGATACTGTGCACTTTATTATGAAAAAGCATGGGCATACTGAAGGCACTGTTTAAAAAGAAACTTTGTAAAGCTATGTAAAAAGGAACTGTGTAAAAAGCAAAGCATACCCAGTAACAAGAGATTTGAGATTAAGAGGTTCGGACATGTTAAAAATATATAATACTTTGAGCAAAAAGAAAGAGGAATTTAAGCCTATCGTTCCAAACCAGGTTGGCATCTATGTCTGCGGTGTCACTGTTTACGACTACTGCCATATCGGACATGCTAGAACCTATCTCAACTTCGATATGATCATTCGCTATCTACAATACAGCGGCTATCAAGTGAATTATATCCGCAACATCACCGATATCGACGATAAAATCATCAAACGGTCCAACGAAGATAAAGAACCTTGGCAAACCTTAACCGAACGTTTTATCAAGGCTATGAATGAAGATTTTCATGAGGCTTTAAATACCCTAACCCCAAATCAAGAGCCAAAAGCAACCGAATATGTTGCTGAAATGGTGGCAATGATTCAAGAACTCGTCGACAAAGGCTATGCTTATGTCGCGCCAAATAAAGATGTCTATTACGATGTCCAACATTTCAAAAAATATGGCTGCTTATCACATCGCGATTTGGATGATCTCATCGCAGGAGCTCGTGTTGAAGTAAATGAAGCCGAAAAAAAATGCCCTGGATTTTGTGCTGTGGAAAGCAGCAAAACCAGGAGAACCTTATTGGGAATCACCTTGGGGAGTGGGGCGTCCAGGATGGCATACCGAATGTGCTGTCATGTCGCTTAAACTCTTAGGAAAAACTTTTGACATTCATGGCGGAGGCCCCGATCTCAAATTCCCGCATCATGAAAATGAAATCGCACAAGCTGAAGCATGCACGGGCCAGCAATTTGTAAATACCTGGATGCATGTGGGCTATCTGCAAATCGATAAAGAAAAAATGTCAAAATCGACTGGCAATTTCATCACAATTCGAGAGTTTTTAAAGGATTACCATCCAGAAGTGCTGCGTTATTTTAATATTTCCAGTCACTATCGCAGTCCGGTCGAGTATTCACGTGAAAATATTGAGATTGCACATGGGGCTTTGGAACGATTATATATGTCGTTGCGTGGTTTAGAACCAGAGGCAGAAGCACCTACCAACACACTTTTTGAGCAACGTTTTAAAGAAGCCATGGAGGATGATTTTAATACCCCAATAGCTCTGGCTGCGATGTTTGATTTGGTTCGTGAAATGAATCGAGAGCGCGAATTAAATCCAAAAAATGCCAACAAGCTTGCAGCATTGTTATTAAAACTCGGAAACATTCTTGGGATTTTATTTGCGAAGCCAGAAGAATTTTTGCAGGATAGAAAGCTCATCTCTGAAGATGAATCGCAGGAGATTGAACGGCTGATAGAAGCAAGGGATTTGGCGCGAAAATCGAAGAATTGGGCAGAGGCAGATAAAATTCGGAATGAGCTTTTGAAGCGCAAGGTGGAGTTAGAAGATACTGCCAGTGGTACTTTGTGGCGTAAGATGTAGGGCCTGTTGAAAATTCTACGATGTTGGCCGAATTTTCAACCAGGCCCTTATGGCGCTGCCAGAGGTTTTTTCAAGGGATTTCTTATGTTGGTTCTACTTCCACAACCTTGTCTTTTTCTTCGCTCACTGGCACATTATCTTTAGCATTAAAATAACTTTGGGTTTCATCATAAACCACCTTTGACAAACCTAAAATCGCGATGAGATTTGGTATTGCCATAAATCCATTCGCTAAATCTGCCAAGGCCCATACCAATTCAAGCTTTAATATGGCTCCCAATACTACCATCAAGGTATAAATCCAGCGGTAAAGACGCGCCACTTTCAAGCCGAACAAATATTCAGCGCATTTTTCACCATAATATCCCCAGGCTAAAATGGTGGTGAAGGCAAAGAGAATTAATCCCACAACAACCACATATTGTAGTCCTGGCATGACAGATCCAAAAGCTGCCATCACCAAACTTGAACCTGTTAAAAGCTGTCCGTCGGGTCCTGTTGCGCCTAAAACACCCGTGACAGCCAAGACCAAGCCTGTTACAGTGCAAACCAACATGGTTGAAATGAATACCCCGCTGATCGCGAACATGCCTTGCTCTACAGGTTGATCAGTTTTTGCAGAAGAGGCTGCTATAGCCAAGCTTCCCAAACCTGCTTCATTCGAGAAAATGCCCTTGGAAACACCGTATTGTATAGCCAAAATCATGCTGGATCCCAAGAAGGCACCTGTTGCTGCTTGACCCGTGAAAGCACTATTCACAATAAGAAGAAAAGCATCTCCGAGATGATTATAATTAACCACCAGGATATATATACCAACCGATAAATACATAGAGGCTTTAAAAGGCACCAACCATTCTGCCACGCGCCCGATGCTCGATATCCCGCCTAAGAAAACAGCTGCGAGGACTAAAGAGAGAATGATACCAACAGACAGGCTGTTTACGCTTGGGAATGCTGTCGTAATGGCATGCGCCACTGAATTGGCTTGAACCAAATTACCAATCCCCAAAGCTGCAACCGCACCAAAAATAGCATAAAGTGCAGCCATTTTAGGTAATTTTAAGCCGCGCGCCAAAGTATACATGGGCCCGCCTGCCATTGCACCGTCTTGATTTGTGACGCGGTATTTTACGGCGAGTAGAGTTTCTGAATAAGCAGTGGCCATCCCCAAAAATGCAATGATCCACATCCAAAATAACGATCCAAAGCCACCTACTGCGACAGCGGTAGCAATTCCGGCAATATTACCGGTTCCTATGGCACCCGCAAGGGATGTCATCAATGACTGGAAGGATGAAATATCACCCTCCATATGGGCTTGGCGTCTCTTCGTAAAGATGAGTTTTAGTGAATTAAAAAGCTGCGTAAACTGAATTCCGCGTAATCGAATGGTTTGATAAAGCCCCACACCCACCAATAAAATCAGCATTGGACCAGACCATAAGGAATCCCGTATTGCAATAACAGTTTCTGTTGAAATATTCATTTTTGTGTATTTACCCTTAACCTTGAATGTGCCAGTTTTTTACATATTCACCTAGATAGATTACTTTACCATTTTTTCATGATCTGAGCAAGTATACAACTGTAAGAATTACGGGGCGATACTCACTATGCTCACTTTGAATTTTCGCCTATTCTATATTAATGAACCATAAACATGAAGATGAAAATGCTGCTTTGAGATTAATCCATCTATTAAACGATGAGATTACCCCTGTACATTTAGGGGATAAGGGATGGATCAATAAGTTAATGGAAAAAATTGGGGATTCACGTTTGGTGCTGATGGGGGAAGCGACCCATGGCACGCATGAATTTTATCAGGCTCGAATAGAGCTCAGCCAATATCTGATAGAGCATGAGAATTTTCATGCGGTATGTATTGAAGGGGATTGGACCAGCGCTTATCCGGTGCATCAATATATTCAGGGGTTTGGAGATGCGGATGATTCACTCTCTGCCCTAAATGATTTTAAAAGATTTCCCGAATGGATGTGGCGTAATAAAACTTTTCTCCCTTTTGTGAGATGGCTTCGAGAATATAATGATCGTGAAAGTTCACCGCAACAAACACCGCAACAAACACAACGGCAAAAAGTAAGTTTTTATGGATTAGATCTCTATTGCTTGTATGACGCCATGCAAGCAGTTTTGAATTATCTGCGAGCAAATGATCCACAAGAGGCCAAAAAAGCAGAAGAACGCTATGCCTGCTTTGATCATGCCGCGGTTGATCCACAGAGATATGGTTACCTTGTGGATATGAAATACAAGCAAGCCTGCATCAAGGAAGCAACAGATCAATTGCTCGACATGCAGTATATTGCCTTCAATAAGCTTCATAACAGGCATATGAGCGAAGACGAGGCCATGTTTTTTGCTACTCAAAATGCAAGGCTCGTTAAAAATGCTGAGCACTATTATCGCGCATTATTCCAATCGCATGAGATTACCTGGAATATTCGTGATCAACACATGGGCGAAACCTTGCAAAATATCATGACCCATTTGGAAACCAAGATGAATGTTCCCGCAAAGATCATTGTTTGGGCGCATAATTCCCATCTCGGCGATTCTAGAGCAACAGAGATGTCAGAACGGAAGGAAATAAATCTGGGTCAAATAGTGCGGGAACATTTTAGTATGTCTTCATTTCATATAGGATTTTCTACTTATACCGGAACTGTGACAGCGGCAGATCATTGGGATGGTCCTGCCAAGACAAAAGAAGTGGTGCCGGGAATGCCTGGCAGTTATGAAGCCTTGTTTCATGAACAGAGCGAACGGAATTTTAGTCTTTATTTGCATGGTAATGAGCATTTGTCACATTTGCTGCAGATGCCAAGGTTACAGCGTGCAATTGGCGTTATTTATTTACCGCATAGAGAGCGGTATAGTCATTACTTTTTTACCAAACTGCCATTACAATTTGATGCCATTATTCATTTTGATAAGAGTAGGGGTGTGGAACCACTGGGTTAGAACTAGAAACGAGAAACTAGAAACTTGAATTGAACTCCTAAAAATATTCATGGTCTTATCATTTTAATAATACTAAAACAAACCAGCAATAAAACAGATAGTTTTATATAGTATGATTGATTATTAAACTAGTATTTCACGGGGTGTCACATGTTTCAAAAATTCAAACAAGCAAAATTGCAGGATCCACACGAATTTCTGCTTCAAACAACACAGAAAATCAAACCCATAAAAGTGGAAAATGTTGGTAGTGCTTACATGGTGCAAAAGAAAGATTTTTCAGCCTTGGATGGCGTGACATGTTATACCGTGGAAGTCTGGGAAGAGTGCATGCGTTTACCGCACTGGCATCCAAATGCTTCAGAGCTAGGCTATGTGATTTCCGGAGAAATAGAGGTGATCATTTGGCGATCACCCGGCGAATCTGCGGTGTTTAAATTAGGACCTGGCATGTGTTGGTTCATCCCAAAATCTGCCTTGCATTCATTGGATAATATTGGTAAAGAACCTGCAAAATTATTGGTAGGTTTTAGCAGTGATACACCGAGAGACATTGATATGCCAGTGGCATTCAACGGCATTCCCATCCCTATTCGTGAAGCCTATACTTCACCGCATTCTGAATTGCGTGAATGGCAAGGTGTGAAAAAAAGTCCGCTGCTCGGGCGTCTACCGCGTGATCCAAATATCCAATCAGTGTTGACTGCTAGCCCTTATGGTTTTGATTTTGCAAAAGTCACCCCTTTATTTGATCAAGAACAGTTCGGATCGGTTATATGGGGAGTTAAAAGTAATTGGAATATATTGAATGAAATTTCCGTCCTTCGTGCTGTGTTGCGTCCAGGTGTTGCACGAGATCCGATTTGGTATCCGGATGTCGGAACGTTGTATGCGGTAGCAAAAGGTGAAGGCGAATTCAGATTGATTATTTCAGGTTATGATACAGTATCATTTGACATCAAGTTGTATGATTATATCTATGTCCCAATGGGAACTCTTCACACTTTCATTAATACCTCATCAAAAGATGATCTGCAGCTCATCGCTTTCTTCACCAATGAAAATCCGCAGCCCGAAGTGTCATTATCTGTTGCAACCGGATTTTTCCCAGATAGAATATTGCAAAAAGCTATGACAGAATATGGTAATGAGCAGAAAGTTGGCGATCCGCTTAAAGATTTGAAAAATACTGGCGTTAGCCCTTATTTGATAAGAGTGAAAATATAATTAATTTGGTGCTAGAAAATCAGCAAGATCATTGGCATGATCTTCTTCATCTTTGAGGATTTCTTCCAGCATACGGCGCGTGGTGGGATCACCTGCTCCAAACCATTCAATCATTTTTCGGTAGACCGTTATTACGGTTCGTTCAGCAATTAAATCTTCTTTGATCATATCTTTCAAATGCTTTCCTGTACCGTATTCAGTGATGGTTCTTTGCATGACAGTGCCCGGATTGAAATCAGGGTCACCCCCTAATTGATCAATGCGCTCAGCAAGCATCAACATATGTCGCTCTTCATCTTTGGCATGTTCTTCAAATTCAGCAGCGACTTGCGGGTTATCGATGCCCTTGGCGATTATTTGATGATGTCGATATCTGAGAACACAGAGAATCTCGGTGGCCAAGGCTTCGTTTAAAAGCTTGCAAGCATCTTCGATATTGTAGGGATAATCTTTGGTCACAGCGCCTTGATCCAAGGATTGGCTGGCCTGCTCTTTTACTTGTTTAGGATCAAAGTTCAACAGCTCAGAACTCTTTTGTTTCATGGTTTTTTTCCTCATGGTAGATGCACTGTTCATAAATTATAGCTAGAATTTAGTATCTTATTTAATTCCAATAAGTTTTTGATGCTGTATATATGTATAGTACACACAAAGGTAATGAATTGAAATGTTTGATTATATAGAATTGTGGCAAAACGAACTGTCTATGGTGCCTTATGCATTCCTGGGACTCGCAATTTTGAGTTTTTGGTTTAAAAGACATATTGCGATTTGGGGTAGTTTGTTACTGCTCGGAATTATCTTTGGATTTATCTCGGGGCGATTGCTGCCGCTGTCGATCATTACTATTGTCCTACTCGGTTTGGGATATTATTTGAGCTTCTATCCAAAGAGGTCACGAAATCCAAGGTATCAATTTTTAAGACGGCAAATTGAAATACTGACATTACTATTTTCAATTACGCCTTTCTACCATCAGATGCCGGGCTTTCAAAATCTTGAAGTTGCCCATCAGATTAAACTTAGTGCAGATGCCATTCCTTATTCACTCTATTTCAATTTTGATTCTCCATTGATTGGTCTTTTTATTTTGGCGTTTGGCTGGAATTATGTAAATAGCGAACGCATGAAGAAGCAGGCATGGATTAAGGTTTATTCAATTGTATTATTAACTGTGATTACGATGTCGATATTGGCTTTGCTGTTTCGTTATGTACGTTTTGATCCAAAATGGAATAATTTTATCTTGATTTGGGCTATCCATAACTTAGTGTTTACTTGTGTGACGGAGGAAGCCATTTTTCGTGGACTCATATTGAATGGATTGATGAATTACTTTGAGAAAGTGCGATTTCTTTCTTTTCGGATTTGGAGCATCAATATTACTACGATATATATGAATCAGATTTCCTTATTTGGATTGGGATTACACGCTTTACTGGCACTCTTGATATCGGCTTTTCTGTTTGGACTAGTACATTTTCAGGGTGGACCAGCTTATATGGTGCTTGCAGGGATTGCTGGAATATTTTATGGCTTAGCGTACATTTGTACGCAAAGAATTGAAGCGAGCATTATTACGCATTTCTTGGTGAATTTAGTTCATATCTTACTCTTTACCTATCCGGCTTTGCAGAAGTAGTGGGTTGTTGAGCTATAGCAAGTGATGGAGCTGTCTTTACCGTTTCAAATTGAGGAACTAACGACTTGCTTTGGACTACTCTAATGACCTCCTTGGGATATTCACGCAATCTTTGTTTAGCTTCTACACTCAATTGATTAAATAAGTAATGGAGTATTGCGTCATCTTTCCTATCGATGGCCGCTTGAAAGACCGGATAATGAGAAAAGAAGTAATAATGTGTCATTTTGGTGAGAATCAGGCGATCAGGATCTAATGCGTTTTTTTCAAAAAACAATTTGAGTTCCTCTAAATCCTGAGTTTTTACTTTTCTTAATAATATGTCAAGCATTCGGCTATAGACTTCTTTGGTGTAGGAGGTCTCAATGGTATCCATCAATTTTTTGGTATCAATATCTTCGATGTGAGTGCAATTGAAATCGATTAGTTTCGAAACAAGTTCTTTGGATGTATCGCTCAAATCTTGAAGTTCAATATCAAATCCATGCTCTTTTGAGGGATACGCGTGTCTGCAAAGCCAACGATTATTTTCATACCAAGCATTTCGAGTAACTTCAGTTTGCGCCTCGCTGATATCACAAAGATACAGGATATTTTTCCGTGAGGAATCTCTGGATTTCTCATTAATAGAAAATTCGCCTAATTTTAGCCATTTAAGGCGCTCTGTATTGAGACCTAAGTGAAAAGCATCATTCAGTTTAGTAAAGAATTGATCTCGAGATATTTCAGCAGGATTAAAAGAAGGAAACTGTAAAGCATCTATGAAGTCACCGAATTCATCATCTACTGTAACATAAAACTCGCGATCGCGCTTCAAACCTATCTTGCCAGGTTGAGGATTTACGATGGAGTAAGCGGGTCCTCGAATGATAATATAGGCTCGCTGTCCGGTTGCGACGCCAAACTTAGCAGCTTTTGAAAAGTACTGATTTTTGCCAATTTCTTTGGTACATTCTGCATCATACTTGGAAATAAAGCATTCAAGTTGATAGACAAAAAGCTTGCTGGCTTCCTTGTTGCGTTCGTCCAGATCTTCATAAGTTCTAGGCTTGTTGTAATCCATGCGCCGTTGAATGAGTTTGGAATTGCTTCTGAACGCAAGCATTTTCGCAGTGATTTCATGTGGAATATTCATTTCGGTGGGATCTAAAAGCAATTTTTGCATTGCGGTACTGCTGCCTGCATACCATGGATCTTCTTCCTGGATAATCTTAATGTCGGGATTTCCTGCAAAAAGACGTTCACAATCTGCTTTATTACTGATTAAATAATCGACAATTTTAATATTGCTGTCATTTCCCAGCAGGCAAATTGCTTGCAATGGTGTGATGAGCTTTGGAAGTATGATTTTCATGCCATCGATTGAATAACAGGCATCTTTCATGGGTGCATCGTACTCTGCACCCAGATTTGCAAGAGCCGTGATTACGCTAAAGTTTTTGCTGAGCATTGCCCAGGAAAGAGATAATTCTTGGGGTGTTGTAGTGAGTTTATCCAGAGAGGATATCAGTTTTAAAAGGATTTCGGGATGTGCAGCAAGAATGCAGGCAGCTTTTAGGTCTTCTGATTTGGGCTTAAAATTATGCTTTGCAAATAAATCTAGGCATTCTGCCGCAGCTTTAATAGTGTGCGAAGATTCTGCTCGAGTCTTAAGGTCAAGGCAAGAGAGCAGAAAATCGATTGATTGTGGATTTGATAATGCTGCTGTTATTGCAATAGGTGAATAGCCGATAGGATAGCGGGCGTCAATTTCCATTATACCAAAAGAGAATTGACTTAATCCGAGTTCTAAAAAATACTTTAAAATGTCGGTTTTTGCGCTCAGTATGACTGATTGTAGGACATTTATTTTTGCTCGGCCTAGTGTAACATTCAAGTAAATGAGCGCATGTTTGTGTAGGAATTGCAATAAAGAGCGGTGTGTTTCTAAATTCATAAGCTTTCGAAGTGACAATAGTACCGATAATTTCTTTCAAAAGTGTAGTGAAAATTTCAAAGTTTGATTTATGGGTTTTGGCGTATTGGTGCGTAAATTTCTCAAATTCTAGTTTATCTTTTGAGGCAATTTGATCGAGGAGAAACTCGAGTAAAGGCGATTCTTTGCCATTGTCTTTGAGGAGACAACATTGCAGGGACGTGACACCTATAGGAATCAGATTGCAACTTTCAAAATGTTGTTTTTGGATGGGACCGTCATCTGCTCCTAAAGCCTGCAATTTTTTAACTAAACTTAGGTTCCGGGTGAGTACGCTCCAGCACAATGATAATCGATTAGGATTATATTTGTATTCTGATAAAAGAAACTGGATCATGTCAGAGTTTTTATCGCTGAGATGATAACAGGCTATTGCAATATCTTGTGGTGTGACTCTCGCACTGTGGTAGAAGGTAAGAGTGCCTCCTTTGCTATGATATGGACCTGAAAACAATAGCTTAAATATTTTGTCAGTCTGAGAATGATCAAAAGATTTTTTGATGTTAGCCCAAAAGTCAATAGTTTCAAATAAACTATTGAATGTGTCTTGATTTGCTGTGGCCGCTGCAAGGGCAATACAAGATAATTCTTTATTCTTCAATGTAAAACAACGGTATCTATTGGGATCGATGTGTGGACCAAGACTTAATAGAGATTCGAGCAATATTTCATCACCGCTCATAATAGCAACCCCAAGCAAGTTCACTCTGACTGAATTTATCTCTATCGCTTGTTGGATGAGATGATGCTTATCTAAACTATTTAACACAGTTTTGATGACATCTCGGCTCAGGTCATGATTGCTCATGAAGTGTATCAAGATTGCTTTAAAAATATCAAACGTTGTACTAAATCTTATTTTATTACGTACCTGATCGCGTTTTACCGCTTGTTCTAAATCAGCTTCAGACTTAATTTGTTTCCAGTTATCCAATAAGACAATGGATGCCATCAAATCTCCATGAAATCCTTCTATGAAAGCAATCCTATTGAATTCTCCCTCAGTACATTTTGGGGTAAGTCTATCCTCAATGGTTACACCTGGCTGATTGAAGATCTGTATGGCATTTGGTTGGTGCAATTCCCACAAGCCTGGATTGAAACGAATTTGCAAAATCTGTTTTAATGAGATTCTTTCGGCTTCACTATTATGCGGGTAGTCCTTAATTTTCTCGACCAATTCCATGATTTTTTCATAAGTTTCAATGCCAAGATGCCGTATCATATCGATGGTGAGAAGCGCCATGGCATGCTGCATCTTTTCGATGGAGAACACTTCATCACCAAGTAGGACTTCCTGCTGATATGTGGTCTTATTATCAGGTAAGATGAAGCTTATGACTCTGATAATTTCCGCCAGAGGACCGCGAGTTTTATATCCTATACGAATTGTGACATCATTTATTCTCATTTCATTATAATTACCCAGTAAATTATAGGAATGCCAATGATCCGATATCCAGGCGCCTTGCATGGCAAGTGGTGCATTTTCTGCTATCTTTTTGAGATTAAAATTAATAACTTTATTAAAATGATCTACGAAATATGCAGTTACTGCCTTGTTACTGCTGTCCCCTATACTGAAAAATACTTGATCGGTTAAACCGTGTGAATCTGGGGTGTGTTTTAATGTTTCGATCTTTCTTTTTGTTCTTGCACTGACAGATAATAAACATTTGGATGTGCGCTCAATATAATCTAGCAAAGCGGGATGTGTCACATGCTTGGCCTGCAAGTCATAGTCAAGGATGAGACGATACAGGAAAGCTTCATTCCGTGCCAGCATGCGTCTATGCTGCTCTTTACTGCCCCTAGAATCTGTACCGATCTGAGTTAAGAGATATGCTTTGATCCTCGGACAAATATTCTGCGATTCAAAATCATATAAGCGCTTTTTAATCAGAGTCAAACTTTTTTCCGAGCATTCTTGAATATCAACTTTAATCTTGTTATGAATTTCCTTGTAAGATCTAAAAATGAAACCTTTTTCTCTCCAGTGTTTGAATGCTCTCATGAGTGTCATTTTTTTCTGAAGTGCGGGCAGTAGTGGATTTTGGCAGGATTCTCCTATGAAACTGCTAAGATCGGTTGGAATTAATCTATCTAAGCTGCATTTGAACATCCTATTGTAAATAATCACCAATTCTTTGGAAAGAATCTCTGGATTTAGAAAATGCTTGTAAAGCATTTCTGCATTTTTAGAAGTTTTTAAAATTAAACTATCCTTTTTTAGGATGGTATTTGAATCTGCCTCAAGACTATCGATTAATTGTTTTTTAAACAGGCAAACTGCATATAGTGCATAATTGTCAAACTCCTTGCTGGGCTTCAGATAGATACTTTCATTGCATAAAATCATGCCTCGAGTGTTTTCATTATAATTTCTTAAAATCTCGGGAGTTATTTCTGTCTGATGAGAGATAATATTGAAACCTAAAGAGAGCAGGGTACTGATACTGCTGAATCTGAATGACGCGCCTCGATATTTAGGCTGAAAGAAAAAACTGCATTGATTGAAGAGTGCAGGGAGATCCCTTTCAGGTACGTTAACATATAAATCAATGGGCAAATCTGGCGTTAACTCCCCTTTTTTTTCACAGAGCTTTAATTCTTCCAGTAAATTTTTGAGTCTTGCAATGTCCTGACCACAGTCTTTAATCGTTTTTTTGTGATCTGGATAGATAACGGTCATCAAATAAATAAGCTTGTCAGCCTCTAATGCAGTGCCGATGATCAACACTTTTCGATCTTTTAGTACAGGGTACGATATTTTTTGCGCATTGAGATAATTGGCAAAATTGATCACATGCCGTAATCCTTGACCCTTTCTCAATATTCCAAAAAATCCAACATTCCGGCCACGTTCTTCTATAGGGAGAAGCTTAAGATGTACCGTCGCGGGGACGGGTATTACAGAAGCAATTTCGATTTTTTCTACAAGCGCTGGGAAAATTGGCGAGAGCTTGCGTGCTTCACTCAAAGCATCATTCTTATCAAATTCATCGAGGAAAATGAGAACGTCTGCATATTGTATGAACTTTAAGGTATCCGCTTTCAAACTCGGATCTTGATGCTTTTTGAACTCAAGCACTGTCATCACTAACTTGCCGCGTTCCTTGAATACTTTTAACCCTGCCTCGGTAAATCCAAAACCGGTGTGGGGTGCATTTAAAATGAGGTGCAAGACTGGAAGATCTTTCGCCTTATGATTTTCAATGAAATTGTAAACTTCAGACTCAGATTTTGCGCCCCTGATATAATGTGTGGTAAATGGATATTTTTGGTTGATAAATTGAGCAATGGTGTTTGTGTAGTCAATGTCTCCGGTGCCTGATTGCTCCAGTGCTATATTCTTTGACAAGGTAGAAAAGAAAATAGAATACTTGCCAGTTTTGGACATGATTTGCAGCGCATTTAAATCCAATTCTTGCTGTTCTTTCTTTTCATGTTTTTCATGTGGTATATCAGCTCGAACCATGTTTTCCGCTTTAAGTGCTAATTCTGATGTTTGTGCCATAAGATTAATCCAATAATTTTAAGAGTTTGGTCTTTTTAAATTGATTCTAATAGAATTTCGAGGTTCAATAGGCTTGCTGGGTCTTGTATCCGCTGCGATTATTCCAGAAATGAAATCCGGAAGAGTGGGAAAGGAATTAGGTGGCATGGCGCTGGAAGCGCTTTGGTCTGAAGTGCTATGAGTGGAAGAAGCAGTTTCAGTCTTTACCGGTGAGCCAGCAGAATCCAGTAGAGGTTGCCACAGAACATGAAGCGGAAAGCAAGGTTTGCTCCCAATCCTCTGCTGGCACCAAATCCTTGCACCAGAGCTTTAATTTTTCCTGGATAAGTTTTGAATCACTTTTCTTAGCTAAATCGAGAGCTTGCGGATCTTTTGCTAATCCTCGACTACTCATTTCTTCTATTAAGAAATCTACAATCGCAATATCTGCATCATTTCCAAATCTACAAACAATACGCAAGGCATTCCAATCACTGACCAGAATTCTACGGCTAGCAGGGGCAATTAGGGGATTCCTATATCTATATGCGTATCTATCGGGTTCATATTTGTTCATTTCGAGCATGTAAGCCGGGCCATCGGTAAAACTTTGAGATTTATTGAGCATTTCATTAATTGGAACGCCCATTTTTACCATGGTCTTCATGACCTCTAAATTTCGAATATGAGCACCCCAACAAAGTGACAATCGATCGGGTTCATCTGGCAGAACTTCTTGATACTCAGATAATAGTCTTAGGATTGCAGAAGTATCTGCTTTAAAAATCACACAGGCAGCGCCGATGTCTCTAGGTCCAATCTTAAATACTGATTTTATGCCGCTTGATGTGGCAGCAGTTTTATCTGTGTCCTTATGACTCAGCAGTAGATTTATCGCTTCAAACGCTGTTTTTGGATCTCTGTCTTTTAGCCTGCCTGGAGCAAGACCCAGTTTGTCAAATATCAATGATTGCAGGGTCTCTGTATTGGAACGTGCTGCAGCTACTGACAAAATAGAGTAGCTTTTTCCTTGTTCCCTATGGAGATTTAGGAAAGTTTCGTTGTGACTGATCCAGCCAGATTTCAGCAAATGTTTTAATGGATCCAAACTAAAGGCCAAGACCGCTGCATTATTCACAGTGAAATTCGCATTCTCGAACTTGATTGGAGCATTCAAAAGTTTTTCTTGGTGTAAAAAGTCTAGTAAGAGGGGAACACAGCGCATGTCAGGAGTTTCACAGACGAGAAGATAGTTTATGAAAGACTTTAGTATTGTCTTAGTGAAACTTTCTGTAGGTGTTAATTTGATAAGATAGCCTTCCTTGTCAGATTTTAGGTCTGGGGTTTGCGTGGTTGCAATGAATTGTGATACATCTCGAAATAAAGAATCCTTCTTTGTTTCAATCAGATAATCGTCGATCCCCTGCCAGATCGAGGATTGAGGTATTGTGAAGGCTGTATCATGAGCAGCACTGTAGTGCATGTCTTCGTTTGCTAAGAGCAAGGTTTTCATGATGGCTTTTGAACCGTTTCTGGCAGCAAGCATTAATAGAGAATACTGGAACATATCAGTACCTTTCCATGTGATGGTGACAGGATTTCGCGATAAATTCTGTTTTATCAAGTATTCTACCATGGCAGCATCACTGTCATTTCCGGTAAGGCAGAGAATTTGCAGGGCATTCAAGCCTTCTGGTGTTTCAACAGGGTAAGGTTTTGCTGCAGTTAAATCGTGTGAATCGTGAGTCCAGAGGTTGTGAGGATCAAACCCAAATTCAATTAAGGCATGAACCACGGCAACACTGCCTGTTTGAATCCCCCAATGGAATAAAGAATCTTCGGATTCTGAAGTTTTGGCTTTCATTGTTTGGGGAGCCGCACTTGCCCACAGAAACCCTGAAATACGAGCTTTATCTGCAGAGTCTTTAGAAACTTTTTTAAGGGAATCGCTCTTTTGCGTTTTTTTCGATTGAAAATAGAGTGACAGAATTTTTAAGATGAGCTCGGGTTTCTGCTTGCAGGTCACACAAGCTGCTTGCACATCATTTGCTTCTATCTGAATGTTCTTAATGGTTTTTAAGATCTCGTCGCTATGTTTACTGTCTGGTTCGGATATGAGATCAAGAACAAGTCTGACAGCTTGCATCGTTTGCACTGCATTTCTGGGTTTAAGTTCTGCCGTGTCAAGATACAAGGAATTGGTGTTCGCCTGAATAATTTTTTGCAATCTTTGCTCTAAAGAAATGGGTTTTAAATCACTCTGGAAAATATTTTTCAAATAAGAGATAGTATTTCTCTTTAATGCAACACTCAGAATAGAATGATGTGAAGAGCATTGGCTGGAATTTTTCTCTTGATAGATAATAAATTTTTCAGTATTGATTTTGGGTTTTAAGCTCACTAGATATTCAAATGCCTCTATGTTTCCTCCAAGCAGTGCGGCATTCATGACAGTCAGATAATATATCGATTCACCCTTGCCGAAGTAAGTTGCAGCGTTTCTTTCACCAAACTGTACTTTATAGTTTAATAATTTATTTTGGTGTAAAAATAACAACAATTCCTGCAGTTTTGAGGTATTATATTTTTCAAATTTTATAAGATAGAGTATGAGCGATCTCAGTATGTTTTTGGTGGAACATAATGCAATGCTATTCTTGTCAGGTTCTTTGTCGTAGCCCTCTGTCTCTTGCACAAGAAATTTGGCAAGTTCACGGAGCTTTTTTTCTCGACCATCTTCCTGTAAGCAGTGATCTATTGCAATTTCCATATCAGCACTGATGGTGAAAATACTTTCATGTGAATCGTTTACATAATCAATGTCGCAATTCGATTTATAAAATAATTGCATAATCGGTATTGATCTTTTATTACTCGCAATCATCAACGGCGTATAACCATCAAGTGCAGCGTAAAAACTACTGGTCCGACTTTCTTTAGAAGCTTTGAATGGCTTCATGGAAAATTTTTGCTGCAGCAAGAAAGCCACCATTTCGGGTTTTGAATTTTTAAGACAAGCAATCTGTAGTGCATTGAAACCATCAGGGATAGAGATAGAAGTTATGCCTGGTATATCATGTTGCGAGGAGTTATAAGGTTCATATAAATTAACTTTCTGCATCATAATCTGCACAAGCTCAACATTTTCGCTTAAAACGGGCCAACAGATCGAAAGTGCCGCCAAATCACCTTGATAATTTTCTAATAAGGTTTGTAGAATCCTTTGGGTAACTTTATAAGAGAGACAAGCATGTGCAATGAGATCTTTTCCAATTATTTTCTTGGGATAGAAAAAATTATCCCTATCGGTTAAGGATCCTTTCAATGCAAGCTGCAAAATGTCTTTATAATATTCTGGTTTTGGTACTAAGATTTTTTTTGCAAGTCCTAATTTTGAAATAAATCTCTTTTCTAACTCTTCAGGATTTGAGAAGAGATTTGCCACTTTTATTAGCGCTACAAATAATCCATCTTGTTTAAAATCTTCTATGAGTGTTTTGAGATCTTCACTCTGAATTTCGAGACCAAGCATAAATTCTAGCAAGGCAAGTTTACCGACTAAGAGGGCTGCTTCAAGTAAATTCAGACTGAGTTCATGTATCCGAATTCTGTATGTTAGCATCCCGCAATTGTTTAATTCGAGCATCAGTTTTTTCATGGCAGTATTATCTATGCACGTTTCAGTGAGCAATAATATTATTGCCTGTTCAATCGTTTCAAACACATCTTGACATTCTTTACCTAGAAACTTAGACAGTGTTGATATTCTGGATGCTAAGCCATGTTCTTTTGCATAGTCATTAATTTCCTTTGCACTCATGCTTGGATCATATTTTGTTACCGAAGAAATACCCGGAACATCAGTAATTTGCCAGCGTCTCGGCATGTGGATTTCCGTGAGTCCTGGATGGTGACGGATGCGCATCAATCTGAATAATTGGTTTAATTCATATTCGGAGTCACAGGGTGAATCTTTTACTTTTTGGATGGCAGCCAGGATTTTTGTGTAGGCCGAGATGCCTAAGTATCGCATCATTTCTACGGTGAGTAGGGCAAGGCCAAGTTGAATTTTAGGGTGTAAGAACAATTCATCGCCAAATTTCACAACTTGAGTATAGCTCTCTTTATCGGACAAGGTATAACTTAAGATTTTGTCATGGACAGGTGGGGCGGTTGGATCAGTGGCAGCACTCTGTCTATGTTCGACTTTGAAATTTACTCCAAAAATAGTGTATTCTGAACGTACACCCTTCACAAGGTAGGAAGGCCAGTGATCAGAAGACCAAAGACCCTTTAATGATTCGGGGTTTTCAGCTGCAATTTTATTCAGATCAAACACTGCAACCCCTTTTTTGGCTGAGACAAAATGGGGTGATTGAATATTTTTACCAACCCCAATGCTTGCAAAGATATGATCTCTCATTCCTTGTTGATCTGGAGTATTGGCAACGATAGCAGCCTCACAGCTGTACCGGAAGCGTTGCTCGATCGACAGCAATGCTCCTTCAGCGTTGATAATTTTATCTAGGACAGGCTTATCTGTGACATGCCGTGCTTCCCAGTGCGCGTTCAACATGATCTCTACAAAATAGGTTTCAAGCGGGGTGAGGAGAGAAGTAACTTTTACGCCATTTATTTCTTGAGTAGTACGTGATTTAAGCACTAATTCCTGGACTTCTTTGCAAATATTTTGGGTTTCGACTTCTAAAAACCGCTTTCGTAATGCTGCAAAACTTGCTTTGGATTGCGATTTAATGTCTATTTTGGTTTTATCACGAACTAATTTAAAAGCAGATCGAATCGCTATTTCTTTGTTCCAGCGTTTGAAATATTTTGCCGCAATTTTCAGGCTTTGAATTTTGGCCGGGTCAGTTTCCTTGCGAGCGAATCCCAATTTACGATAAAGGGTAGTTAATTCATCAAGTATTTTGCTCGGGGATAATTCCTGCTCATATAGGCGCTTAGCAGCGAGAGATCTGCGCTCGATTTTGGTTAAGCGGGGATCAGCTGTCTTAATCCGCTCAGATTCGCACTCCATGATATCTTTGAGCACAGCATTTGCGTAATTTTGATTATTCTCACTATAATGCCTTTCATTGATGAGGTGTACTGCCTCTTGATATATACTTTTTCTGAGTACCGTGAGGGGCGTTATGTCACTGCAGTGTGAATAAATACAGAAGCCCTGGGCAAGAAGTGAGCTCATGCTGCTGAAGCGGAGAGAAGCCCCGCGGTAATTAGCTTGGATGAAATAGGTGCATCGATTGAAATGGATCGCTAACTCTTCTTCTTTAACATCCACATGAATTTCGATAGGCAGACTGGTTGTTAAAGTGCCTTCTTGTTCACTTTTTATGAATCTTGCAAGCAGGTCCTTGAGCTTCTCGAGATCCTCACCACATTCCTCTATCTCTTTTAGATTGTGTTTATAAACTTTAGACATCAAGCTTAACAATTTATGAGAGTCAATTGCACTGCCTATAATTAATATTTTCATATCTTTAAGAAATGGGAGATCATCAGCATGTTGTTGCTGCATCCAACCCAGGATCTTTGCGAGCTCGAGCACATGGGAAAGCCCTTTTCCATCGCGGAGCATGCCAAAACAGCCTATATTGTGGCCTCTTTCATGAATGGGAAGTAAATCGACTGAAATTGTGGCCGGTACTGGGAGAATCCTGGCATTGAAGATTTTCACTAACTTTTCTCGAGCTTTCATATATCCTGGGGTAGCGATGCCGTCTTTTGAAATAGAATGACTTTTTTGGAATTCCATCAATGCCATTTTATAAGCATCATTTTTGTCATGCTCATCTAAGAATATAATCTCGTCTGCGTATTTCAAAAATTTAAGCATATCTGATTTATACGAGGTTTCACTGGGATATTTTTTGAATTCAACCGCTGTCATCACAATCTTGCCATTATTGTGTTTAAAAGCCTCGAGCCCAGCCTCGCTGAACCCAAATCCAACATTGGGGGCATTCAACATAATATGTAAAATAGGGGTGGCATTTGCTTTGTGCTGCTCTATAAAATCAAAACAGGCTTTTTCGGTTGTAATTCCACGCATATAGCAGGAAATTGGAAATTTCTGGTTCATAATATTGACGAGCGTCTGAGTATAATCGATGTCACCAGTGCCAGATCTTTCCTGGTCCTGGACTTTATGGAAGGTTGAAAAGAATATCGAAAACTTTAGGGTTTCTGGGGTTATTTTTTGTAAAGTTTCTAATTCTTTTTTAATATCTAAATCAGTGGATAATATCATTATTAGTAACCTTAATTTCAGATTTATCGATTATGCAATCGATTATACATCAGTTAACTAATATGTATCAATATAATTCTATAATTCAAGGTAAATCAACTAGAAAAAAAATGATCTGAGTACTTGCACCTACATATGGGGGTCAAGTCTCTAAAGTAAAAACTCCTTAATTAAAATGTTTTTACTTTAGAGATTTGACCCCTAAACATTAAAGCGAAAATGGATGACATCGCCGTCTTGTACGATATATTCCTTGCCTTCTAAGCGCCATTTGCCTGCTTCTTTGGCGCCCTGCTCGCCCTTATATTTAATGAAGTCTTCAAAGCCAATAATTTCTGCACGAATGAAACCTTTTTCGAAGTCGCTGTGGATCACACCTGCTGCCTGAGGTGCTGTGGCACCGCAGCGCACTGTCCAAGCGCGCACTTCTTTGACCCCTGCGGTAAAATAGGTTTGCAAGCCGAGGAGCTTATAGCCTGCACGGATGACGCGGTTTAAACCAGGTTCGGATAAACCATATTCTTTTAAAAATTCTAGTTTTTCTTCTGGGGCAAGCGTTGCTAATTCTGCTTCTATTGCAGCACATACTGGAACCACTTCGCTACCTTCCGTTTTCGCAAGTGCCATCACTTTATCCAAATGAGGATTGTTTTTAAACCCTTGTTCGCTCACATTTGCAATGTACATGGTAGGTTTCATGGTCAAGAGATGCAGAGATTGTATAAAAGCTTTGTCATTGTCATCGACAGCAAAGCTTCTTGCTGATTTGCCATCATTCACATGTTGAATAAGTTTTTCAATCAGTTCTTTTTCATGGATCGCAATTTTGTTGGCACTCTTTGCATTTTTGTTTGCTCTTTGAAGCGCGCGGTCCAGTGTTTCCATATCAGCTAAGGTCAGTTCTGTGTTAATCACTTCGATGTCGCTCAAGGGATCTATTTTTCCTGCTACATGAATAATGTCAGTATCTTCGAAGCAGCGCACCACATGAGCAATTGCATCGGTTTCACGAATATGCGCTAGAAATTGATTGCCCAAACCTTCCCCTTTGGAGGCGCCTTTCACGAGGCCAGCAATGTCTACGAATTCCATTGTGGTGGGTACGGTTTGCTGTGGTTTTACAATGGCTGCGAGTTGTTCTAAGCGCGGATCTGGCATGTATACACGTCCGACGTTTGGATCAATGGTGCAAAAAGGATAATTCTGCGCCGCAATTTGAGCTGCTGTGAGCGCATTAAATAAGGTTGATTTGCCTACATTCGGTAGGCCTACGATACCACAATTGAATCCCATATTTTATCCCAGTAGTTTAAAGTCTCTTTTCTAGTTTAGGGTCAGGTGTCCAGTGTCTGAAGTCTCATTTCTAGTTTCAATTTCGCGTTTCCAGTTCCAAACTGTGCAAGCGATTCATCGCCAGTTGAAAATTACCGTTGAGTATCTCAGGAAGCACCGCCACGGCTTCGTTAATAGCTTGATGAATTAATTGTTCCTCGTGCTGTGAAGGATTATTCAGAACATAATCAAGCACCTTATCTTTGTCTCCCGGATGTCCTATCCCAATCCGCAAGCGGTTGAATTCCCGGCTCTTCAAATGGTGGATAATATCCCTCAAACCATTGTGTCCCCCATGTCCACCTTCCGTTTTCAAGCGAATTGCCCCTGGCGGAATGTCTAGCTCATCATGTGCAATCAAAATTGTTTCGGGTTGGAATTGAAAATAATTTGCTATTGCACCCACAGGCTGACCGCTATGATTCATATAGGTATTGGAAATAAGGAGCTTGACCTGTTGTCCTGCAATATTTCCTTGTCCCAGTCTTGCATTGAACTTTGGTTCGTTTTTGAGTGTGATTCGATATTGCCGGCACAAAGTTTCCACAAACCAGGCGCCAGCATTATGTCTTGTTTTGGTGTAGGCTTGGCCTGGATTTCCCAGGCCAACAATAAGTTCAATGGCTTTTTTCCCGGCCATTTATGCCTTCCTTCTTTCCCTACGAGGGGTTTTATGCGGACGCGCTTAGGATTTTGCGCCGCCCTTAGGTGCTGGTGCGCCCTTTGCAGCTTCCGGAGCAGCGGAGGCCGCTGCTGCAGCGCCTTCTGCGCCCAGAGCGCCAGCTTCCGCTTCACCTTCTGCTGCAGGGGCTGGTGCCTCTTCTTCTTCAACGACTTTCGGCAAGTGAACACTGACAATTGCATGATCATGTTCTTTGTCTTTGCCATGAGCAAAAGCAGTAGGTTCTACACCTTTTGGTAGTTTAAGTTCAGAAATGTGGATGATTTTGATCCAGCATCATATTGGAGAGATCAATATCGATGGATTCAGGCAAGTGCTGTACTTGACATCTTACTTCAAGTTCACTCAGATGGTGTTGCACAATACCACCATTGTCTTTCACACCAGGAGATTCCTCTGCGCCAGTGAAATGAATGGGGATTTTCATGGTAATCATATCTGTGGGTTTGACTCTCAGAAAGTCAATGTGAAGCACGGCTTTTTTGTAGTGATGGCGTTGTAAATCTTTTAAGATCACTTGCTGCTTTTTGCCTTCAACATTCAAATTGAGCAGTTGTGAAAAGATGCCGGGATTTTCGAGGGCATGCAGTAATTTCAGCTGTGCCAGGCTTATTAGAGTAGGCTCTTCACCTCCACCATATAAAATACCGGGTACTTCGTTGGAATCACGACGTAGGCGGCGGCTCGCACCCTTCCCTTGGACGTTTCTTAGTTTAGCGTCCAACTCATATTTAGTTTTGGCTGTCTTGGAAGTCATTGATTGTTCTCCTTAATGACTCTATGAATCTTGAATGACTCTATGAATCTTGGTACTAGTTACAATTAAATGAACCACCCCCTTCCGCGACCAGAAAGAGAAGTGATATGCTTAGGCAGACATTGCTTGGTCAGAATCCTGACGGGTAATGCTGACCAGCCAATGGTATACTATATGAAGAGAAATTGCAATTGTGGCCATGATAGATAAAAGGTAGTTCATGAATATCTCAAGTTCCGGGCTTTCGCCCAACATCGATTTAGCAGCAAGCCTAGCCTTCATTGGCTATCTCATGCTTGTCATGCTGGTGGGTGTAATCGCCTACATGGTGACTCGAAACTTGTCGGACTATGTTTTGGGTGGACGCCGGTTAGGGGGCGCAGTAGCAGCGCTCAGTGCGGGTGCTTCTGATATGAGTTCATGGCTCTTGCTCGGTGTTCCAGGTGCGGTCTTCGTCACAGGCATCAGTGAAATCTGGATTGCGGTTGGTTTGACACTCGGAGCCTATATTTGTTGGAAAACCATCGCTAAGCGGTTACGAATATACTCAGAAATCGCCAATGATTCTGTCACTTTGCCTGCTTTTCTCGACAATCGCTATCGCGACAATTCAAAGATGATACGCTTGGTGGCGGCCATTGCGATTCTGATCTTCTTCATTTTTTATATTGCATCGGGTCTGACGGCTGGCGCTATCTTGCTGAGTCATACCTTTAATCTTGAATATTCACATGCCCTGTGGCTTGGCGCCGCAATCATCATGCTCTACACCTCTATAGGTGGTTTTTTAGCTGTGAGCTGGACTGATTTTTTTCAAGGCACACTCATGCTGATCTGTCTTTTGCTGGTACCAGCTTTTGTGATTAAGAGTATTGGCGGAGTGAATGCTGCCATTCAAAATCTCACAACACTGGATCCCCATTATTTGGACTTTAGCCACAATATTACCACGATGCGATTAATTTCTTTACTGTCTTGGGGGCTTGGTTATTTTGGTATGCCGCATATTTTGGTGCGGTTCATGTCTGTGAAATCCGTAAAAGAATTGCCTTTAGCAAGACGCGTTTGCATTTCGTGGATGGCGCTTTCCATGATTGGCGCAATTTTAGTTGGCATGGTAGGCATCGTGCACTTTAAAATGAATGCAACACCGGGGAGTATTGTGCTAGAAAATCCTGAGACTGTATTTATGGCGTTGTCGGAAGAAGTCTTTGTGCCTTGGATAATTGGTATAGTACTTGCAGCAATTATGTCTTCCAGTATGTGCGCGGTGGATTCTCAGATGCTCGCTGCATCCAGTGCGCTCACAGAGGATTTTTATCGGGCGATTCTTCGTAGGAGAGCAAGTCAACGCGAATTGATATGGGTGGGCAGGCTTGCTTGTGCTCTGATTGCAGGCATTTCAATTTATATTGCGCGAACTCCGAGCCAAACCATCATGAATTTGGTTTCTTATGCTTGGGCTGGTTTGGGTTCCACTTTTGGCGCTGTGGTGGTGCTGTCTTTATTTTGGCGGCGCACCACCAGAAATGGTGTGGTGGCAGGAATGATTTGCGGTGCATTGGCGGTTATAGTCTGGCATCAATTGGGTTTGAGTTCTGTGATTTATGAAATAGTACCGGGCACCATCGCTTCCTATGTCGCGGTTGTAGTAGTGAGTTTGTTGGATCGACAGCCACACAAACTTGTGGTGGAAGAATTCGATAAGGTTGTGAAGCTTGCCGAGGAAGATGCTGTTGATTTAACGCCTGGAATGAGACAGAAAGAGTGAGGACAAGAAAATAAGGGAAAAATATGCCAGGAAAACTGATAACAAGAATGCGCGAAGCCTATCGCATGGATGAAACAAAATGTGTTGAGGCGCTGCTCGATATCGCCACACTGCCAAAAGCAGAATTACGCCATATTGAAAAAGAAGCGCTTCATTTGGTGGAAAAGGTACGGAAAAGCCGTTTAAAAAAGGGCGGGTTGGATGCCTTTTTGTACCAATATGATCTCTCCAGTGTAGAAGGTATTGCCTTGATGTGCTTGGCGGAGGCACTGCTTAGAATTCCAGATGCTGAAACCCGCGATAAATTGATAAAAGACAAAATTGTCTCCCAATCTTGGGAAAAGTACTTGGGCAAAAGCCGATCTTGGTTTGTCAATGCAGGCACACTTGGATTAATGCTGACGGGTAGAATGCTTTCGGAAAATGAAAGCAAGGCATCGAATCTTTTGGCTGCTTTAAAACGCTTAGCTAGTCGGGTCGGTGAGCCCATCATTCGGCAAGCAGTCACCCAAGGCATGAAGATTTTAGGCAAGCAATTTGTGATGGGAGAAACCATTACTGATGCGCTCGATCGTGCGGTAGCCATGGAAGCCAAAGGTTATCGTTATTCCTATGACATGCTAGGGGAAGCAGCAAAAACCGAAAACGATGCTGAGAAATATTTTGAAGATTACAAGAATGCGATTGAAAAAATTGGGGAACGTAGTCGGAGGCTTGGCCCAATTGCGGGCCCTGGTGTTTCCGTAAAACTTTCAGCGCTGCATCCACGCTATGAATGGGTACATCTATCCCGCATGAAACGGGAACTCCTGCCTAAGCTCAAGGAACTCGCCCTGGAGGCAAAACATTGGAATATTGGTTTCACGATCGATGCTGAAGAAGCAGATCGCTTAGAGCTTTCTTTGGAATTGTTCAAAGAATTGGCGATGGATCAAGATCTGACTGGGTGGGAAGGCTTGGGGCTAGCCGTGCAAGCCTATCAAAAACGTGCAAGTTTTGTCATTGATTGGTTGAAGTGGCTTGCAGAAAAATCAGAGCGCCGTTTAATGGTTCGTTTGGTGAAAGGGGCCTATTGGGATTCTGAAATCAAATGGACTCAGGAAAAAGGTTTGCGCTCATATCCAGTTTTTACTCGGAAATCTTCTACGGATGTTTCCTATCTTGCCTGTGCCAGAAAAATTTTTGAAGCCGGTGAACTTTTTTATCCGCAATTTGCAACCCATAATGCCTACACTGTTGCTGCTGTCCTTGAAATGGCAAAAATGCATGGTACTGCAGGCGCGATGCAGTTTGAATTTCAATGCCTGCATGGCATGGGTGATACGCTCTATGATCATATTGTGGGTGAGAACAATTTGAACATACCCTGCCGTGTCTATGCACCAGTGGGAGGACATGAGTATCTCTTGGCGTATTTGGTGCGACGCTTGCTCGAAAATGGTGCCAATACTTCTTTTGTGAATCGCATCATAGATGAAAAAACTCCCATTGAAGAATTAATTCAAGATCCCGTTTATAAAACACGTCATTTGAAACAAATTCCCCATCCAAAAATTCCTTTGCCAGTGGATCTTTTTGGTGCAGACCGGCCAAATTCTTGTGGTATTGATTTAACGAATCCGCTGGAAATCGATCCGGTTCTGGATGAGATAGAGGCCTTTTTCCCGAAAATTTTTGAAGATGAATTACATCGACTTTCTTTAGAAGAGCTTGATGATATTGTGAGCAGAATGGAAACCGCGGCGCTCGATTGGGGCAAAACCCTTGCCGAGCATCGTGCAGAATTGCTCGAAAATATGGCCAAACTTTTAGAGCAGCATCGTTCCAATCTAATGGCTATTTTAATTCGCGAAGGCGGCAAATCAGTGATGGATGCCTTATCAGAAGTGCGTGAAGCCATCGATTTCTGCTGGTACTATGCCCATCGCTGTCGTTTAGATTTCGCACCCCTCACGCTCCCTGGTCCAACCGGAGAATCTAATCAATTAATGATGCAGGGCAGAGGCATTATCGCCTGTGTCAGTCCCTGGAATTTTCCGCTGGCCATATTTTTAGGACAAGTGACTGCTTCATTAGCTGCGGGCAATGCAGTTATCGCAAAACCTGCAAGCCAGACTCCACGCATTGCAAAATATGCAGTTGATCTCTTACATCAGGCAGGTTTTCCAGAAGATTTGGTGCATTTGGCGATTGGCAGTGGTGCGAGCATTGGCAAGGCTTTGATGGAAGATCTGAGAATATCGGGTGTCATGTTCACAGGATCAACTGAAACTGGGCGCGGCATCAATCAAACCTTGGCGAATCGTCTTGGTCCCATTGTACCTTTTATTGCTGAAACGGGTGGTCAAAATGCCATGATCGTCGATTCTTCTGCTCTGCCAGAGCAGGTGGTGACAGATGTGGTTACTTCAGCGTTTAATAGTGCGGGACAGCGTTGCTCTGCATTGCGCGTGCTTTTCATTCAAGAAGAAGTCGCAGATAAAATTTTAGAGATGTTGAAAGGGGCTATGCGGGAATTAAGCATTGGAGATCCTTTTTGGCTTACGACGGATGTTGGTCCTGTCATTGATCAGAATGCTTGCAGTGCCTTAGAAAAACATGCGGAAGAAATGGCAGATTTGGTTCGAAAAAATAAGGCCAAGTTAATTTATCGCTGTGAACTGAAAAGCATGGAAAAACTACCACGAGGCGCATTTTTTGCTCCCTGTGCTTATGAAATTGAAAATATATCACAACTCACTCGGGAAAATTTTGGTCCCTTCTTACATGTGATTCGTTATAAGCAGTCAGATTTAGATAAAGTTTTAGATTCCATCAATGCGACAGGGTATGGCCTGACTTTCGGCATCCACAGCAGAATCAATGAAACCGTTGAATATATTTGGTCGCGCTTGCGGATAGGCAATACCTATGTGAATCGTAATATGATTGGCGCTGTTGTTGGTGTGCAGCCTTTTGGCGGCGAGGGTTTGTCAGGGACAGGGCCAAAGGCAGGAGGTCCGCATATTCTGCTGCGGCTTGCTACGGAGCGTACTTTTACCAATAATATTGCCGCGGCGGGTGGGAATATAACTTTAATGTCGCTGAGTGAAGATTAGCTCTATAAAAAAACAAATTATTTTTTTAACTATTTCTTGAGTTTGTTTCGAGCGTCTTTTCCGCTTCTTCTGCCAACTGATGCATACCCAATTTATGATACGATGTCACCATCATCTGCAGAGCCTTTGGCACAGCACTGGTATGCGGGAAGTTTTTTAACACATAATTTGCGCGATTAGCAGCAGAAAGATAAGCCCCGCGCTTCAAGTAATAATTCGCAACATGCAATTCAAAACTTGCCAACTGTTCTCTGAGATAGAGCATTCTTTGCCGCGCATCTGCCACGTATTCGCTGTTTGGAAATCGTTCGATAAGATCTTTGAAAGCATCGAAGGATTCTTGTGCAGAGGCTGTGTCGCGTGAACTGCGTTCCAAGGGGAGATGACGGAACATAAAAGTTGAATTTTGATCAAAATTGATGAGGCCTTTTAAATAGTAGGCGTAATCTACTTTTGGATCGCGGGGGTTCATGCGGATGAAGCGATCAACTGCAGAAAGAGCCAAAGCGGATTCATTTTTCTTGTGGTAGGCGCTGATCAAGGCGAGCTGCGCATCTCGTGAATGTTCACCATAGGGATAGCGTGCTTCTAATGCCTCAAAATCCTTGATGGCATCAGCATAATTTTCTTTTTTCATGTTGGTTTGCGCTTGGGTATAGATTTGTTCTGCACTCAGGCCTTGATAGTTATCTTTGTTTTTTGAACAGCCTGTGAGTCCCGCTGCCAGAGCACATAGGATTAACAGCAACGCTGCACAGCGCGAAGGAAGATTTCCTAGATTAAATTGTGTTGAAATTTTTGATGAGTTAAACAACTTATTTCTACCTATATTAATCGTTAAAAACTTAAGTAAATTAAATATCATTGTATCTTAGTGCTGGGTCAATCGCAAGCTGTCAGATAGATTGACAGAGTATTGTTTTAACGGTAAATTGCATGTGTTGTATTTCAAACGTAGTTTTTTGAAATTTAACTAATTAAATTAAGTTATTATAATGAATTAAATAAATTCAAAAATCAAGTAGTAAACCTTAGCAATAACTAATTAGGAACGAAAAATGTCTACAGATCTAGATGCCCTATCCCTGGATGATTTTGCAATGGAACAAAGTGCAGAATTACCCCCATCTCCTGCTATTGCTGGACCTACTATTGCCTCTTTCCTTAAGAAGCCGCCAAGCGGATGGGTTCTGAATGAATTGGTGAAACACCCCAAATGTAGTGCACAGGACATTGATAATTTCCTAAAAAACTGTTTTCAAAAACAGATTTCGGATCTCCAATGGCATAACCCCACAATTAATGATGGCAATACGCCCTTGCATCTTGCCATCAGTTTAAAACGCTTTGATCTCTTAAATCCGCTCATCAATATCAGTTTGGAACTTTCAGTCAAACGCTACAACAAAGGGATGGAGTTGTCATTCGCAAACAAACAGGGTTTGAATTGCTTGCATCTCGCCATATTCCTTTTGACGGAAGAAGAGGCGCTGTCAGTCTTAGATATTTTCTTTGCTTCAAATCATCCGGGGGTAGAGGATTTACTGGTAAATGTCGAAGGGGTAAAGGTTCCAAAAAACTGTGTCACACTCGCAATGAATGAAAATAAAATGCGCATTCTTCAAAAAATATTGTCATATCCTTATTTTCAGAAGGATGGCCTGTTGTTTCATGAAGCTGTTAAGCGTCGCTGCTTAGACGCAATTCCTATTCTTTCCAGATCTCAAAAGACAAACGTAAATCAGCTAGACGTTTTTGGTATGACGCCGCTCATGGGCGCTGTTTTTATGGGTAAGATAGAATTTGTAGAAGGCCTGTTGAAGATACCCAATATTCAAGTCAACGTTCAGAATTATTCTGGTGATAGCGCTCTGCATCTCGCGTTAAAAGAAAAAGTGCCAAACTTCGAAATCATTCGCTTGCTGATCCAAAACGGCGCAGATATCGAACTACCGAACCAAGTGAAAGCGACCCCTTTGATCCTAGCCGCAGAAAAAAACTTAAAAGTATCTGTGCTTGAAACACTTTCCCGCAGTGATGTCCTGAAACTTGACCTTTCACAACTCTTGGGAAATTATCGGGAGCGCTGTGTACTATTGGCTCGCACTGTGATGGACCAGAGACTTTTTGCACACATCAATGACGATCATCTCTTGAGTGGTCAGCCAGAAGAAGGCAATAGTTTTAACAATTCATTGCAGTTTGTGATTGAAATGTTAGGTCATGCTTCGAAAGATAGGTTCAAATTTTCCTCTGTCGGGTCAGATAAAAAACAAGCTTTGGATTTAAATCATGAGCAGATTACTGCCTGTCGAGACAAATTAAGACTGCTGCAGTCATTTAATCTAGAATTTGTCAAAGTGTTGGTTGAAGGCATATCACAGGAAGGACCGAGGGCCGCAACGAAAAACTGGAAACAAAAAAAGGCAGATATTCTCGAACAATTGAAGGGTAACTTGTGGCGGAAATTGAACGCCAGAAAATATCTGTTAATGCCGGGAGGTTGGTACAGTCGCTTCAATAGTCATGCCATGATCTATGAATTTGAGATTTTAGAAGGTAGGGGGATTCAGGCCACAGTCTATGATTCAACTTCTTATCTTCATGAACTTCATACGGATGGCAAAGAAAAATTCAGTTCCTATAGCAGATTTATCATACCTGAACAGCAAATGGAGCATGTTCCAGAACTGATCTTTCAACTTGTGAATACGCTTTTTACGCCTTACTGGGAAGGAAAAAATTGTACTGCAAGGCAAATTTATGGCATATGGTACAAACATATGCTGCAAATGGAAGCAGAACCTGTCAGAAACTCTGATTTGACCAAATTCAGGAACAATCAGCGTTCTAAAACAAGCAGTTACAAGGTTATCAACGCCTGGTTGCAGGCACAAGTAGATGCCTCAACCTATAAAATACTAAAGCTTCAATTCAAGCTTCAATCTATCCTCGAATTTTTTGTTGACAGATACCAAACCGGCATTTTCCGCAGTCATAAGTCAGCACTGATATTCCAGGAAGGGGTGCAGAATTTCCTTCGTTATTTAGCAAAAATGCTGAAAGTTACGCCTGCTTTAAAGGATGACTTCAAAGAATTGATTCAAGTGATGGAAAATATCCAGAAAGTAGTAGTGAGAGAGCAGGAGCAGAGTAAATCAGTCTCTCTGAATCCAAGGAAAACTTTATCGCAGTTTAGAGACCTGCCAAGTCATGGATTCAAGACCCGTCCCAAAGCCCAAGATTTGCTTGATTATTGTGATGAAGAATCCATTGGAGCCATCAATACTAAAAACCTGTTAGGCTTAGAGTTTTTCAATCCTAAAGCGCCAAGAACAGATAAACTCAGCGCTGAGTTGTTTCGCTATGAAACTAATATTAAATGGACAGATCCTTTAAACGATGCCATCAATCTACAAAACAGAGTGGAACTGTTTTATAAAAACAATCAAATTCTCTTAGCAAAAAAAGCGATTGAATACTGGGTTTTGAATGTTCCGATTGCGACCGCCTCTGCAAAAGAGTACTGGGAAAAATTCTCAGATCGGAAGAAAATTTATGAGTTGATGGAAGTACTCGCCAAGGTGCAGAGAATCTATTTTCATACCATGACTTTATCCCGCATGGAGCCGACCGCAACACAGATTATCACTATTCACTCATTTCTGGCTTTAGCAACTCAGGCATCCATGAAATTTTATCCGGAAGCAGGTTTTCAAAATTATCGATATTTTGGCAAGAATGTAGTTGAATTGCTTCACTCAGAGTTTATCGATAAACCGCTTTTCTACATGCACAGTGGATTTCTCGATCAAAGATATCGAGAACTACAGGATTGGTTTAATCAATTAGGCAGAAGCGATCTTTTACTTGAGGGTTCTTCTCAGGCTTCTGGACAGGGTGTGACGGATGCTCTTACAGATGTCATGAAATTTGAGTCATTCGATCCCTTTGGCACCCCGAGCAGCGCAGCTGGTGCCTCCTTTGACAATTCCTCAAGAATTCTAAATACGCTCATAGAGGCGAGAAGAATAGATAAAGAGATGCTCACAAAGCTTGGAGGACCTTATATCGGATATAGGATAGGGAGGGGTACTGAAGGACTTATGCCATTCAGAAAGATTGTGAATGAAGAGATGGCACTATTATATGAAGTCCTGAAAAAAAAGCCGGACGCACTTGGTCCTAACATCATCGGTGATTATAACTTCTTAATAAGAAGCCAGTGTTTCTTCGGAGACAGTATATCATTGATCCGAAAAGGTTTCAGAAATCGAATTTTGATGGAACCTGAAATCAATTTTGATGTGATTGCCAACTATCGAGACGACAGATCAAGAGCATTTGGCTCCATTATTTTTGAGCTTCAAATAGGAAAACCAAGTTTTGCTCCGGATTCGAAGCTCGAGCGCGATCCGCTCCGGATGCTGCATCCCGAACAAACGCCTGGGATTTCTGTGCTTGAACGCTTTAAACTCCAGGAAAAACAGCACAGGACTCCGAAGCAGCTCGGCACCAATCTGATTCAAACTTTCGAACCAGAAACCAGGCTTTCTGCGGAAAAAGCCAAGAATTTACGAGTCATGCATACCAGGGTGATTCCGGAAACCATGATTACCACAACAGTGGATCTGTTCTTGTCATCGCTGCAGGATTTGAAAGATGTAGATTTTCAAGCACTTCTCAAGATAAATCTCTTCAAGCCCAGGTTCTTTGCGGAAAGGATTGCAAAACAACCCAGTAAAATTTTGCATTGCATCAAACTTCTAACAGAAGGTTTTGCCTATTATCAAGACGGCAAGACGCTTTCCTTCCCGATTCATCATCTGATGAAGTTCGCTGTCACTCTGGATAGTTTTCTCCGAACCCTGAAATGCTTCGACGCTACTCAAAAACAAAAATCTGAACTTGAACTGGCGAAATTGTCTTTAACTGGAATCCTCAATAGACTTCCAGAGTTTCTAGAACTAAATAATCCCGATACTATGATTCTTGCATAGAAGTAAGAAACGTGCCACAACTGCACTGCAGCAATTGCTTTGCTACAATGTTCTGCATAAGATTGAACTCGAAATCTTGGATAAAGGTGCAAGCTTTGAAATGCTTGAGAATTTCCTGGCAATGGCTTTCTATATCAATTATGAGGATGTGATTGGCAGCAATCCGATTGAATTCATCGACCCCATCCTGGTTGAAAGTCTTGAAAATACCAAGTACCTGCTTACTCCGATGCTGTTTCAATTTTTTGGGAAATTATCCAGAGAAGAATTACGGCAATATTTGATCAAGATTTTGCCGAAATCATTCCAAGAAATGGTCCGTAATGAAGATAACACGATTGAAATTTTCTTTCCAAATATTATCATCATGGATAAGAATGCCAACGGTTATTCTATACACCTCCTGAATGGCACCATCGACAAAGAGGGCTATATACTCCGGAGCATTCCTAAATGGGCGCGAGATCTCAAAGAATACAGAGAAATGTTCGGAAATGCCGATTTGGGCCAGGTTAAGGTAAATTCTAACCGACTCATTGAATTTAATTTCAAGGGCGAAACTTATCGACTGTTTGAAAGAGAAAGTAAAGGCGTTTTTTACAAAAAGATCTCTGTTCTTGGCGTTTCATCTTGGTATCAATTACTTCAGAACGTACCGAATAATTATGATACCCTGCCGCTTTATCTTCGCGACAGGAACTATACTTTCTGGATCGACTTAAAGCAGGATTTGCATGGGCATAGACAAGTGGTCATTGCAAATGCAACTCGCGGCGAGAATTGCTATGTCATGCTCTACAAGAAAATCTTGAAGCTTCAAAATGGCATGCCAGTCGCAGAGGTCCAGACTACTAGGGGGCGGAGCGAGAAAACACAAACAAATCCTTTAGGAGTTTTCAATTGCTTTGAGAACTGGAGCTTCATCGAAGTGCTGAATTACCTCGGAAAAAACGCAGGGATTATGAGTACTGCTATTCCTGTACCTCTGACCATCAATTTACTGCGATATAATCTGCCTTTTGTGCTGCAAGCAAATGCCGATGGCAGTCATACAGTTCATTGTTCGCGGTTTCTGGATTACGAACTCAATCTGGATCCTGTCTATGATCTCATCCCTGGCTTTTCATCCTATTTAGAGTTTAATCAGAATGCGGGGCACGAAAACAGCTTTATATTAATTCCAAAGCAGGCTTTCGTAAGCAAGGGACCGAAAAAAATAGATTTAGACAAGCAAGGATTGAGAATAGGTGATGCATTGCTGATGTCCTCAGGGAATCCTGCCGCTGATTCATACGATTATGAGATGAGCACTCCTCTGAATGGTAAAGATTGGTCATTCCGTGGCCAATGCGGATATTTTAAGATTTCAATTAAAGCAAGGATGGAGTGGAGCACTGACAAACACGGCGATATGTCTTTGCAAAGAGAAACCCGAGAAAAATATCCTCACTGCATGTTATTGCCGCAAACATCAGAAGAGGCTCTTTATCTCTGTTACATTACTATTGCAAACCTTGATTTTGAAGGGGCACTTGAATATTTTGATCAATATCGCGGATTAGGCGGACTTTCAGGATCTGCCTTTGAAGCAGAGCTTATCCAATGGTTCCTGGAAGATGTACCTTATCAACTAAAATCCAGTAAAATGCGCGCGAGAATGCAAAATCGCATTGGTAATGATGCAGCCAATATCACCTGTACACCGGCATTGATCGCACTTCGAGCAGCTTTGCTGACAGACCTGCTCAAATATATGACTGCGCAGATGAATTTTGTGTTTCAGGACAAATCATTGTCGGGGAACGAAGCCTTTCGTAAGCATCAGAGCGAAAATTTACGAAACTATTTTACTATCGAGCAGTTCCGGCGCAAAATAACTCAAGTTTTGTTCCAATATGACCAAACTTCAGGAAATATACCTGCCCGTTTCAAATTGAGAGAAGAAGATAGGGACTTTTTAGAGAGTATCGCACAAATAACAAGCAAAGAGCGTCAAGCAAGCCTGCTCCAATTTACTGAAGTGATGAAGCCGCTCTTGCTGCCAAAAGTGCAAGAAGCATTTGACATATCATTCCTCGCCAATTGGGAAGTCCTGGGCCATTTCATTGCTGTTCAAGACTTGAAAGACAAGACGAAAAGCATCAAAACGAATGATTTGCTTACGTCCTTCGAGAAGTATGTAAGATTCTTGCGGGGAGAAATGGTCGAAGAGTTTGGCGTCTTGAACAAAACAAAAAAGGGAGATGACTCTGCATCCATTCCAATGTTTGCAGAAATACAATGGGCGGCACCGATTGCCGAAACAATGGCGCAATCAACAGGATTCAATATCGGAACTGTAGCTGAAGAAGAGGAAGAATTAGCAAAAGATGCGGCAACAGATGACTATGGTGATATTGACTTGGGGGAATCTCGTGGTTTCAATGAAATCCTGAAAAGAAATACTGCATTAAAAGTGATCAAAGCCAGGCTTATTGCTGAGGTAAAAGCAGAGCATGGTTATCAGCATCTAGGATTTAATGAAGAAGATCCAGTCAATGGTCTTAAAAATACAGGTATAGTTTTATCTACTAGCAATTGCCGTCACACCTTAGCAATCATATTGCTTTATGTCTTAGAACATCCCACGCAATTTATGAACGTGAACTTGGTAAAAAACATTGATAATACTGCCTGCACTAATCTTCAAGAGCTCATTACCATAACCAAAAAGCTCTCCACAGAGAAACCTATTTTACTGCCGACACTTGGTTTTAAACAAAGCAGCATGGCGCAGCAAGCTGTAATCAACCAGAAAGAAAAAGCGAGCGATCTTGATACTGCTATGGATTTGGCCGAGAAAATGTCGGATAAACTGCCTGATATTGATATCAAGATTCCGAGTGTGCAGCAATGTTTGAAGACAATTTTAGAGGAAATGAATATCAATCAAGAGTTGTCCCATAGCCTGGATCGAGCCCTGGCAAGAAAACGCAAAGCATCAGAAGATCATATGGAAGACGAATCGCCTGAAAAACCTTTTGCCGAAATCGATCTCAAGGATTATCAAGAAGGCCGTCGTCAAAATGAGGCGATACGCCGGTTTAAAGCGGAAACTTTTGAAATCTTATCAAATCGAGACCTGATTGCAAGACTCAAGACAAAGAGTTCTGCTATTCTATCAACCCATGTTTCAAAGCTACAAGCCATTGAAACGCGGGCTGAATCTCTACTGAATCAGATGCCAAGTTCTGACTTCGCGGCGATGATTACCAAACTTCAAAGACTTGGCAATGAAAACCCCATATTGACCATCGAAGATTTGAGAAAACATTTCTTAAAGGGGACCCTCGCAAAAACATTAGTTCAGCATGCGGGTGTTGGATCGGATACCGTCGAACAATTGATTAAGCTTCTGATTGAATATCTGCTCATCAAAACTGCACTACAACACCATAGCCGGGTGCTGGACGGCATTCGAGATCTGGAGCGCGACGCTCAGAAAATGGGCAAGCTCTCAGATATTATCTTTTCTGAGAGAGCCTATTCGGCAGGTGAAAAACCTTATTTGCTTGCCTTTGAAGAATCCGAAAATCTTTTGGTGAGAGAAAGCCAATTACACATGCTGTCTCTCACTTCCCAAAAAGCACTGCAGAAATCCGGATTTTGTTCCAATATCTTCCAGATGCTGATGGGGTATGGCAAAACCACGGTCATTGTTCCTATCTCTGCTTACGTCAATTTGCTTTATTCAGAGGATGATAATCTCGTTCTGCAATTGATGCCAAAAGCAATTCTGAAGACACAGCGAAGAGATATGGCAATCACCGCAAAGCGAGCCTTTGATCTTGATGTGCTGCCGTTCCGATTCCATCGCAGTTGCGATGCGTCGTTGGATTCACTTGAAAATCTTTTGAAATACTTAAAATATGCCATTAAGACCCGAAGTCCGCAGGCAGCAAGCCATCTTGATGCCCCTTCCTTGGAATTAAAGTGGATCGAAATGCTCTGCAAGAAGGTTTGGGATGAGAAAGCAATCCTTGTGATTGAAGAAATTCTGTCAATCTTTAAAGATCGTGTTGATGCCTTCATTGATGAAATCGATACCTTACTCGATATCCGCAAAGAGCTCAACTATACCATGGATGTACCGCAAAAACTTCGAGCAGAAACGATTACTACCTTTTTGAATATCTATTCCCTGTTTAATGAAGTTAAATTCCAGCTGCTCGATCCTGAAACGCTACAACCGAAGGGCAAAGAATATCGATTAAGTGATGTTTATGCCTCACGTGAATTCGCAGATCTCACGGCTGAAGAATGGAGTACTCTGTTTGATAAGGCTATCTCTCATTCATTTGCGGAAGTTTTGATCAACAGTCCTAAGAGCTGTCTGCGTAATATCGTAGATAAAATAAAACTGCTGGATGAGTCAGGCGAAAAAGGTTTGATTGCAAAACTCACCCTCTATATTTCAGGAAAATTTGAGGCGACTGAAGAGACTGTAGATGAGCGGCGAATTCCTTTATTCTTGTATGAATGCAATTTAACGATGGATGAGAAACATTGTATCGCGCTTTGCAAGGAGCAAATTTCTAGTTTGTTGCCTCTTACACTGCGTAAAAAGACAGGCAAGAATTTTGGCAGACCGTCTAAGAATTCTGTAAAACAGAATAAGCTTATAGACAGCGAAGTTGCCTGTCCTTATCTTGCCAACGGGAAACCGAGCCGCAATTCAGAATTTGCGAGCCCCTATGAAACGCTAAGTTATACCATTCGGATGAATAAAGAAAAAGGCATAACTTATGAAATATTTAGGGCATGGATAGAAAGAATGCAACATCAGGCGAATGAAGAAAAAGGCTTATTCATCGGTAAGATATCTTCAATCGATGAAACCAGCATTGGGCAGGAATTTAAGCGTTTAAATGGACTTGGGCTTACTCTATCGTCCATCAATATAGATGATGCCAAGAGGATGAAAGAACTCTATAAATTGCTTCGCAAAAAGCGTGAAGTGGTCGATTATTGCTTGGAAAATCATATTGGACCGCGCATTAAAACCAATCCTCGTATCTTGCGTCATACTGCTTTGAATCATACCAGTATGTATAGAAGCATCCGAGGGTGTTCAGGTACCATTTTGTCGCCCTTTGTGTTCGATGAGCGTGCAGAATTTGATAAGGAATCTGCCTTCGGGGTGGATGGCAGAACCATTGATCTCCTCATTAGAAATAATACCAAGGTAAGTGTTGCGACATCCACAAATCCCTTTGCTTCTGTATCGACACTGCTGCAAGCCAATGAAAATACACGAGCTTTGATTGATGTCGGCGCATATTTCTATGGTATTTCAAACATTAAAGTTGCCAAATGGCTTGCTGATTTCTGTGCAAAGTCTGAATCAGAACATTCAAAAATCAAGTATGTTCTGTATTACAACAAACAAGACGTTCTCTGTGCTCTTAAAGTCGGTGACGCTTCGGAAAAACCCATCAAACTGATGCGTACAAATCCAGAGTCGATCCGAACAAGATTGGGTGTTGGGCCAGAACAATGCTTCACTTACTATGATGAAATGCGCAGTACCGGTACCAATATTGCTCAAATGACAAATGCCCATGCCATTGTCACGATCGGGACCCAAACCATGCAAAAAGACTTTTTGCAAGGGGTGATGCGTATGCGTGATTTTGAAGGTACCCATCGAGCAACAGTACTGGTACCCAAAAATATGCATGAGGCATTGGGCGCGCCAGAGTGGGATATTCGCAAAGTTCTTGCTCTCACCAAAAAAATTCAAAAGAGTAGAGTTGCTGAGGATAATTTCCGTGCCGCGATATTTAAGCTCAGGGATTTGGTACGAAGCGATCTGCTCTGCTTCTTGCGTAATGAAAAAGATTGGACCAAAAAGCGCAAAATTTTCGATGCCATGGAATCGATATTGTTTAGCCATAGTCAAGATAATCCCTTTGAAAGTTTTGGTGCTGTTGCGGGTGAGGAATTGACTTCAAAAGTGGTCAAAGCGGAAAAAGATAAGCTATTCTTATTGTGGAAAAACGTTCGAGCCATAGGAGAAGAGACCTTAGATGTCATTCACTCTGGCGAATTCGAAGCAAAACTCGATTTGATTTGTCTCAAAGCCGAAAAAGTTTGTAACAAAACAGTTATGTTGCAAGGAGAGATATCTGATACCTCAGTGCAAACCATAGCTGCGGCAAACAATGAGGCAGCACTTGATTTGGCAAATATCAACCAAGCACAGCGGGAAGCAGAGCGTGAAACTTCATTCCTGCATTATCAAACTGCTCCGGTGCCAGCACTGATGAAACTCTGGCCAAGCGATCTCAACTTGAGCGTCACTGATATCTTTAGAGAATTCCGGACGAGTGGGCAGCAAATGGGCTCACCTATGGTCTATTTATTAAATGATATTATGCAAGGCCAAAAGGATCTGAAAAATATCGTTAAGTTTGGCATCCACACCTTTGTGTCGGCGAATTTCCTGTTTACGATTAAAGGTCAGCAAAATCACTTGATTACCCCCTACATCAAGCCGGCTCATTTTGCGCTCTTTGTGCAAAATGACAGGGAAATGACACTAGAAATGCTCATTATAACGCAAGATGAAGCCCTTCAGTTCGAAAAATTATTCGATCTGCCAATGCAAAGCAAAGCCTTGCAAGAGGCAGAAAAATATTATTGGGTTGTGAGTCCTCAGAATCTGCTTGAATCAGGTGAGCCGCCAAATAAATTGCATCAGGATTATCAGTATTTCTTGGAACAATTCTGGTATATCAATGGCGACACACAATTATTCATCAAGCATTGCAGGAATTTGCAGTGGCTCCGAGAGGATGAAAAATCCAAGCTTGATTTCTACTATCGTGTTATTTTGGCCTGCCGTCCAGACCGGGAAGAGTCTTTTGCTACCTTACAGAAATATCTGGCAGAGTTAAGGCCAGGGGGGCATTCTGCAGAGGACGAGCTTTTGATGACAAAAAAGAACAAAAATCAGCACGCAATTGATGATATCTCAAGACCGAGAGAGTTAACATTGGCCTTAAATCTGCAGAGGCAAAAGCATAAATCTGCGGCGATGAAAAAACCAAAAATTCAGTTGGAAGCAATGGCCGTGGACAGAGAAGCAGGTAAAGAATCTGAAGATCACGATATATCAAGTAAAAAGAACATAACTCGGAAATTCAGATAATGATATGATTGATTTGTAACCGAGCTGACTGGATTGCTTCGCTTTGCTCGCAATGACGCACTGAACTTGCAATATTTCGAATTCAGTGTGTCATTGCGAGTAAGGCGAAGCAATCCAGAAAAAAACCTGAAGAGTTACATTTGATTATATGGAGAAGGGGATATGATTGTTAAAGAGAAAATTGAAGCGGCATTGAAAACGAAATTTGAAGGCTTTGAAATATCATCTTTGATGGACTTGATGATGTCAGCCGAAAAACTACACTACAAAAATCGTCAATTTTATCGTGAAGCAATTTCGAAGTTGAGTTCAATGAACCTCAGGTCTCCCGATGCAGGTAGAGTCGCACATATTGTTTGGGGCTTAGCAAAATCAAACATAAAAAGCCATGTACAAGCTTCAGATTATAATACTTTTTTAGAATACCTGGCTGAAAAAGCAAATAAAATCGGTATTGATAGGTTTCATAGCTTCCAGATTGTGAAACTGGCATGGGGTTTTGGAAAAATTGGTTTTTTTAACAAGATGGTGTTCCAAGAAATTTCCAATTATGTTGTACAAAATATTGACAAATTCGAAGTCTTTGAAATGATAACAGTTCTCACGAGCTTTGCCTATCTTAAAATTAGGGATGAAAGAGTTTGTTCTGTGATATCGAAACGAGCATTGGCCACCCATTTTGATGGCTTCAATGAACAAGATTTGGCCAACCTCATTTATGCACAAGCAACTCTCGGCATAAAAGATGAAAAACTCTTACCAGAGGCTGTAGTTTACGCCAAAAAAATCTTTCACACCCTCAAACCTCAAGCTTTAAGCAATATTGCCTGGGGTCTTGCCACCTTTAAAACTGGTCATGATTTATTTGAGAATATTGCAAAAAGATGTATTGAAATGAATTTTGAACGATTTCAGCCAGCAGACATGGGGCTCATCGCCTGGTCGTTTGCAACACTCAATTTGAAAGATGAAAATTTGTTTTATTGCATTGCAGATAAATGCCTTGCGAACAAGTTTCGGGGCTTCAATACGGAGAACTTGGCGAAAATTGCCTGGTCATTTGCGACTCTCACCATCTGTGACCGGAAATTATTTTCAGTATTTTCAGAGAGCTTTCAATCACTTATGTTCAAAAATAAAGAAGCTTCATTAGGCCAACATCTTAGCATGGTTGCCCGGGCTTTTTCCAAGCTTGGGATCGAAGACACCGCACTGTTTAATGCTTGCAAAAAACTGTTTCAATCTCAGGATACTCAAAGCTTCGATTCACAGACGCTGAGTTTACTTGCTTCAAGCGAGGTTATGATTGGGAATAAATCAGGTGAGTATTTGACGATGTTGGCAGACAATATGATCAAAATCAATTTTAAGAATGCGAAACCTGAGCATGTCTCTCGAATACTCTGGGCATTGGCAAGATGCGAAGTGTATCACGATATTTTTGTGGAACGCGCAGCAAAAGAGCTTGTAAAATACCACCAAGAGGAATTTACAACCAAAGATTTGGGCGTATTGCTGTATTCTTTAGCCGTTTACGATATCGTAGACAGCCCCCTGATTTCTATAGCAATTGAACGTCTGAAGAATCTTGCTATAGATGAAGAGTTTACATTTTCCGTTGGTGAAATACTTTGGTCTCTTGCAGTGTTGAATAAGAATGAACCAGTGCTTTTCCAGAGAATGCTCGATCTAACCGCAAAATGTTACAAGAAATTTGCAGAACAATCCCAGAAAGACCTTGAAATACATTGCAATCAGTTATGTCAGTTCAGGACGTATTGTGAAGTGGCCGGCATTTCTTTACAGTGGGATGCAAAGCTGCTCAAGCTCATTGATATACAAATGGATCTTCTTATTCAAAATCCGCCAAAATCAACCTATGATCATCGCAGAGTGCTTTGGATTTTATCTCGGATGGTATGCAGTAGTTCAGAAATAGAGCTTCGTTCCGAAACCTTTGCTTTAGGCTTTTTTGTAGACATTGTTATAAATATTCTAAAGGGTGGTAATATCATACAGGTCATTCCGCTTGAAATCATGGGTGATATGCATTATACCGCTGCAAATGAATTGCGGAGCGAGGATAAATTCAAGGAGCAGATACTAGCTGCGTTATTCGGAAATTATATCGAAATACGCAATAATGAAATCCGGCATTTAGACGATAATGAACTTACGGCATTTATCTTGAGGAGAATACCAAAGCTTGCAGAAATTTTGTCACCTTTTGCATTAGAGAAGGACCAGCTTGTTTCTAAACCATTTATACCCTTAATGGCAAAGCCAATTTCTAAACCGAAATTGTCCGCATTAGCAGCCTCCTTTGTACCATCGGAGAAAGTCGAAATATTGTCTACAACGAGACTGTCTGCAGTAGCCGCACCTTCTGTTCCGTTTGATTCTGAACCAGATGTGATTCCAATATCGAAGCTAGGCGAATTTGCAAATAACTTCTTTAAGTCTGATCATCCTGGTTTTTCTCCGAAAGTTCTAGTACAAATAGCTTGGTCTTTGGGTAATCTTGGTGTTCGAAACATGAAATTATTTCAGAAAATTGCTCGTTACACAAAAAACAATGTTGATCTATTTTCTAAAACCGAGTTGATCTACATTCTATGGAGCTTTGCGAAATTTAAAATTAGGGACGAAGAATTGATTGATATGTTACCTGGATATGTAAGTGTAGAAGGTCTTGAACATGTACCCTTTAAGGTTTGTGCACTTCTTGCTTTTTCTTTGGCGCAATTTAACCTTGGTGTAAAACCATATATTGATATTATTCTGCAGCAATTAATTGTTCAATTAAAAGCGGCTCCCTTCAATCCTTCAGATGCGGAAACGGTGCCAGAACTATTGCTGTCACTGTCTTTACTTAATGTCCAAGATTCTGCATTGTTTAACCTGATTTTGGGATCTACGCAGCAATATGTCACTGTTTTGGAACAGGCCCCCGAAGAAAGGCAAAATTCTAATGCACTGAAGTTGCAGCTCTTTAAGGAATGTTGTGATACGCAGTCTATTGCTTTATCAAGCTGGAGTCCGGATTTTGAAAGACTGGCTAAGCCTGCAATGGAAAGTAAAAACCGGTCTAAATCTAAATTTTTATAAGACGAGATTTTGAATCTAATTCGTGTGGAAACTACTCGTGTATAGCAACAAAACGCCAGAGTTTGTCTATACCCTGTTTGATTCCTATTCGGGGAGTCTGTTTGAATTTAAGAGTCGTGTTTGGAAGGGAGGCAACATAAAAATTATCATTTGCTATCACATCTAATCCACTGTGTTCTTTGGTAATTCCTAATGCGCGGCAAAGTTTTCCTGGACCATTCAAATGAGCTCCCATTGAGAAAGAGGAATCAGAAAAATTCAGCAATTTTATTCCTCTGATGAGTACGGCAGCCGGAAATTCTTCTTTTTCAGTCACAAAATTCAAGCAATGATACATGCCATAAATCAAATATACATAGGAAAAACCAGCCTTTCCGAACATGATGGCAGAGCGGGGCGTTTTTCCGCGCGCGGCATGGGATGCTGGATTGTCAAAACCGAAATAGGCTTCGGTTTCGGTGATTATTCCCATTTGTCCATTAAAAACCAATATTTTTCCGAGCAATTCCTGTGCAACCTGTAGGGTAGGGCGGTTAAAAAAAGCGCGTTTTAATTTCTTTAAATTTTTCAAAGGCTGTTGCTCCTGTCAATATACTCGAGTTATCGAGTTATCGAGTTATCGAGTTATCGAGTTATCGAGTTATTGGGGTTTTGGGTTAGTTGACCGGTTCTCACACAATTGATACTATAATTCTGAATAGCTTATTTTATGTCTAATTATATATCTAGATGTTTTATGCCTGAAAAGCAAATTAAAGTGATAGATTTAACTACAAGCATCCCTGCTGAACTTGCGGAAAAACGCCTTGATCAAGCTTTGGCTGCTCTTTTTCCTGAATATTCACGTTCCAAATTGAAAGAGTGGATTGAAAAAGGGCAGGTTTTGGTGAATGGGCAGTTATTGCGCCCCAAGGATAAAGTATTCGGTAATGAATCCATTGAGATCAAGGCCGAGTTGGAGCAGCAGTCGGAAGATTGGGAAGCGGAGCATATCCCATTAAATATCATCTTTGAAGACCCACATCTCTTGGTGATCAACAAACCGGCAGGCCTAGTCGTGCATCCCGCTGCTGGAAATCGGGCTGGCACGCTCGTAAACGCTTTGCTGCATCATGCAGAAGAGTTGAAGAATTTGCCGCGGGCAGGGATTGTTCACAGACTCGACAAAGACACAACCGGGTTGTTGGTGGTCGCAAAAACATTGCAGGCGCACAATTCTCTTGTATCACAACTACAGGCGAGGAGTCTAAAGCGCGAATATGAGGCTGTGGTCTGGGGAATGATTCTTTCTGGCGGGACCATCGATGGCAGAATAGCAAGACATCCTCAAGATAGAAAGCGCATGGCGGTTGTAGAAACTGGCAAGGAGGCGATTACGCATTATCGAGTATTAAAAAAATTCAAGTCTCACACCCATCTTCAAATTAAGCTCGAAACAGGCCGCACCCATCAAATACGGGTTCATCTTTCTTATATACATCATCCCATTGTCGGGGACAAAACCTATGGTGGTCGATTGCGAGTGCCGCCGAAGGCAAGCCCGAGCTTACTCGAATTGCTTCGAAATTTTTCAAGACAGGCGCTTCATGCCAGGAGACTGGGGTTAATACATCCTGAAACTGGGGAAGAAATGCTGTTTGAAGCTGCCATACCCGAGGATTTTAAAGAATTATTAGATGAATTGAATAAAAATGAGTTGAAGGCTGATTAGATATTATTTATTAGATTAATTAGATTAGAAATTACCTATTAGACTGATTAAATTAGATATTACTTAGACGGTTGACTGCAGCAAAAGAATTTGACATGATGAGGTACACAGTATATTGGTTTATCGTAACAACACGGGCCCTATTAATGCATGGAATATCAAAGGATGAATAGTTATATGAAATTTCTTTTTTTCAGATCAATAGCACTCATGCTAGTGCTGGTTAGCATTTTTGCAATGGAAGTCAGAGCTGTAAGTGCCGAGGGCATGATCCTCACCTCACGAGAACAAGATAGAATACCCGCCAATTCTTTAAATGCCATGCAAGATCTGAAGCAGTTGCAAAAGGTCGAGAACATTATCCAGCAAAAAATGCCAAATGCCAGTGTGGGCATTGTGCTGCAAGATGCGAAAACAGGCAAAGTACTCTATGAACGCAGAGCAAATGAAAATTTCTTGCCCGCAAGCAGCACCAAGTTATTGACAGCTGCTGCGATGCTTTATGTCCTGGGTTCGGATTATAAATATGAAACCTCGATCAAAATGAATCCGGATTCTCTTAAAAAAGGCACTATGACAGGGGATATCTATATTAAATTCAGCGGAGATCCTTCACTGACTACTGCCGATTTAAAATCATTGATAAAGGAATTAAAATCTTTAGGCATTAATGAAATCGTGGGTGATATTGTCATCGACAACACTCGTTATCAGGCTCCGAACTATGCTTTAGGCTGGAGTTGGAATTCTTTGCCATGGGGATTTTCTGCACCCGTCACCACTATTATTTTGAATGAAAATAAGGTGAAATTGAACATTACGCCCAGCAAAACTCTGGGCGAGCGAGCCAAACTTACAATAGCCGCGGATGAAATCACTAAGCTTAACATCAGTGATGATATCATTTCAGTTTCAGAATCTGATGCAAATGAACGCTGTCAAATTATGATGGACATCAATTCACAGAACGAAGTTACTGCCTATGGTTGCTGGCCTGCAAAAGACAAGACTGATACTTTGAAAGTGGCTTTGCAAAATCCAAATCTTTTGGCGAGGCAATTGATTGCAGAAACTCTCAAGGAATTGAAAATTAAATTGAGTGGCCAAATTGCTTGGGGGGCAGCGCCTAATGAGGTAAAAACCATGGCATCCCATCACTCAAATGCCTTAAGCGAATTGTTAAAACCATTGCTTCAAGATTCAAATAATATCTATGCTGATAGCTTTGCAAAAACCTTGGGGGCGGAAATTTACAACCAAGGGACTTTTCAGTCTGGCGTTGCAGCAATTAAGGGTGCTCTTGCAAAAAATTTGGGTTTAGATGTATCAAGTATCAGGATGCAAGATGGTTCTGGACTCTCCCGATACAGTGTGTTGGAACCAAATCATCTCGCTCGCGTATTGTATGGTATGTATCATCACCGAGATTTTAATGCCATCTTCCGCGGATCACTTGCGGTCTCAGGGGAGATAGGTACTTTAAAGAATCGCATGTCCGCTTTTGATTTGAATGGTCAAGTACATGGCAAGACTGGCGGTATGATTGGTACCTCAAGTCTGGCAGGCTATTTGACAACTCGGAATAAGCAGGATTTGATCTTCGTCATTATGCTCAATAATGCGGTGCAGGATGCGGAAGAGCTGCATAATTTTGAAAATTCTCTTTGCGAGCTTTTTGCGACAATCTAATAACCTACTGATAACCTAGGTTACACAGATTCCTTCTGGATTGCTTCGCATTTGCTCGCAATGACGCAAGTTCAGTGCATTATTGCAAATATCTTGCGTCATTGCGAGCAAATGCGAAGCAATCCAGAAAAATAACCCTTTCTATTTCATTTATTATAATTAGTTCTATACTTAATACGTAGGACATAGTAGTAATAAATATCAAACCAGGCATGGGTTCTAGCATAGTCTCTATTCAATATGGTTTTTCAGTATGGCATTGCAATATATTCCTCTCATAGTTTTTGCGATTAATAGCCTAGCTATGGATCCGAAAAAAGATTCTGGTAAGCATAGTTTCACGAATCCCGAGGATTTTATTGCGTCCAAAAATTATGTGATATCCAAGAGCTCTGCGGTGCCACAGTATTCGTCGCATCATGAAGAACACGAAGAGCATGGACAACATGGTGAGCACGGAGATCGCGAAAGGAGAACTGCCAAGGAAAGAGAATATAAGGACAGAGAGTACTCAGAGAATTATATAAATTCGTATGATTTACTAGAGTACAATACATACGATACAGAGGAATCCTCTCCGGAAATATTGCAGCAAAATTCGCTCTATCCAAATCCACCTCAAACCGAGAAAAGTCCTGAATTGCAAGATGAAAGGCATGACAAATGCAACAGAGCAAAGGCTGCTAAGGCGGACGCAGAAAACTATTTGAGAACTCAGCATCCAACGACTGATGAAGAAAAAGATTTGGAATCAAAACTTGAATTGTATCAGAGTGATATTGATTATTATTGTAATGAATAAATAAAAATTAATTCTAAAAAATAGTAAAATTTGCGTGATTATACTCCTATTTAATTTGAGTTTTTATTTAACAAAGATAGTTTTAATTGCATTTTGTAACTTAGTTCGATAAAATCATACAAGCAAAAATTTAGAATTATTCGGCATCTTTCAAAAAATTATTATGGAGTTTTATATTATGATGACGCCTCAAGCGATTGAAAAACTTAAAAATGAAAAACCAGAAATCAGCAGTGTTGATATACAAGCAATACAAAAAGCAGCCAGTGAAGGCCAAGCTCTGGCACAAACATCTTTAGGAAACATGCTTTCATTTGGCATTGGGTTACCTAAGAATGAAGCAGAAGCCGTCAATTTCTACCGTTTTGCAGCCAAGCAAGGATATGCAGATGCCCAGTATCACATGGGTCGAGTTCGGTTAGAGGGTATCGGAATTCCTAAAAATGATGCATTGGCGATGGAATGGACAGAAAAAGCAGCACAACAAGGGCATCCCATGGCTCAATTTGTTTATGGTATGGCTCATGTTAAGGGCATAGTTGTAGCTAAAAACATGGCGACGGCAGTCACTTGGATTCAGAAAATCTGCAGAGCAGGGATGTTCTGATGCACAGTTTTTTCTGGGCACTTTTCTTGCAAGAGGAGAGGGAGTTTCAAAGAATGAGGTAGAAGCAATATTTTGGTTCATGAAAGCTTCAGAACAAGGCAATAAATATGCGCAACACAGTTTAGGAATAATTAAATTGTTGAGTAAGGATTTTAAAAAGAAAGAAGCAGAAGCAAAAGACTTGCTTGCAAAGCTTGCCGTAAAAGAATTACCAAAGGCAAAACCTGGAGAAGTAGTTGTTACTGGCATAGATACCTTCCAAACATTACGAAAATTAGCAGAAGAAAGAGTGTTAAATGAGCTTAACATTGTTGGAGATATGTATGCACCCGACAGTCTTGTTGAAAGCCATAATGAGCCAGAAGCTGTTGAATTATTTCGGCGTGCAGCGGAGCAGGGATTAGCAGCGGCGCAATATGCATTTGCAATCATGTTATTTCATGGCAAAGGTACCCCTGAAAATAAAGCCGGAGCACAAGTTTGGTTTCAAAAAGCGGCTGATCAAGCATTGGCGATTGCTGAAAATACACTGGGGAATATGTTTATGTTTGGGTTTGGCATCCCCAAGAACGAGGCAGAAGGCGTTAATTGGTATCGAAAAGCAGCAAAACAAGGCTATCGAGAAGCTCAATATAATATGGCTCGTGCGCGGTACGAGGGTTTCGGCATTCCTAAAAGTGAAGCAATAGCGGCAGATTGGGCAAAAATGGCTTCAGAGCAAGGACATTCAGCAGCTCAATGTCTCCTGGGAACAATTCTTTCTAAGGGTATCGGTATTACAAGAAATCCAGCAGATGCAGTTTTGTGGCTTAGAAAATCTGCAGCTCAAGAATCGATCGATGCACAGTATTTGTTGGGATCTATATTGGAAATGGGTAATGGGGTTCCAAAAAATGAAGCAGAAGCCAGAAATTGGTATATAAGAGCGATCGCCAATAATTATCAAATAAGAATGAAGATGATTTATAAGAGCTTGTCTCCCGAAAAAAGTAAAAGCCATAGTGAAGCTATTAAGTATGTGAGAGATTTCGTTATTGCAAGAAAAGAGGGACATGAGGCAAAAGTTGCCAAAGAACATGCAGGCGTCGCGTTAAAAATTAACACAGAACCTTTCAAAAAAGTAAATGCTCTGGATTTGGTTGAAGACGGGTTTTTAGTGTCAAAGAAAACACTTACAGAAGTAATTAGAATTAAAAAAAGTAACCCTCCGCATGTGGTAAAAATACCGAGAAAAGATGCAGTAAGACTTGGTGTTCCAGAACTTAAGTTTTCGGTTCTCTTCGATGATCAAGGTGTCCCCTATGCCTTATATCGTGGTAAAGAAAAACTCTTAGGTAAAGGAGGAATGGCTAGCATTAAAATCGTACAAAATGCTATTACAGGCGAATGGCTTGCTGTTAAAATTATGCTAATCACCGCTCCTCTCTTTAAAGCTATCTATGTACAAGAAGGTGAAATGTTGACTGCTTTTGGCAGGCTGCGCGGCAAGGTAATGCGCTCGAAAAAAGGTTACCTATTCCAAGACATTATTCCAGGTTCTAAGCTCTTTAGTCATATAAATACTGCCCCTGAAAAGGACTTAGGTAATCCAGTCATTTTAAAAGAATGGTTAGAAATGGCAGAAAGTGCAGCGAAAGAGCTAAGAGATTTGCATAAATCTAATATTATTCACCGTGATATCAAGCCTGAAAATTACATTTATATTCCGGGCGTAGGTGCTTTTCTAATCGATTTTGGCTTAGGTCAGAAGCTCGAGGGAGAGTTTTATCGTACTGATATTAATAGTGGAACCCTGGGTTATATGGCACCTGAATTATTTATAATAGAAGATGGACAAGTAAAATACAGCAAAAAATCGGATGTGTATGCCTTGGGCGCCACATTTAAGACTTCGCTCGAAAAAGTAACAACCGCTATTCAAAAAAGTGGTAGTGCAACTGGTGAAGTTCATGCTATTTTGCATGATCTGAAACATAAAGTTGTTAATCCGATGCTGACGCTTTCGTGGGATCGAATCTCATCAGACATCTGTTTGGAAAAAATTGAAGGACTGCACAAACGTTTTCCATCACATCACTATCCCAAGGCAAAAGTATAATGTTTGGCAGGAGATTGTTAAAAAATAATAGTGAATAAATAGGTGTAGATAATACTATTGTATAGAATTTGCTTTGTTAACTAGTAGCCTATATCTGCTGATTGTTAATGATTAATTATTTTAGTAACCAGAACTAAATAATTAAAGATTTATCAAAAATAATTAGATAAGTGGTTCTTATTTGATTATTTTCAAAAATCTACAGAAATTAACAATATCGTACTATGTATTCACTATGGTCTCCTGATTCAAGGCCCTCCTGTTCGAGTGATCCTCGAGAATTAGATGCGAAACTATTTGCGCATATACACCTAGACAGTCGTTTAGTGGGTACTAATCTCGAAGGGGAAGATTTTACAAGAACTACCGCTTATGTCCTGAAAGTACTTAATTTTCTGAATGATCCCAAACATGAAATTCTGGATACGGAAAAAAGAAAACGCATTGCAGCCAGTTTAAAGCAGGTAAGTGAAGACTTTCAAACTCTGACTGAAAATGCTGTCTTACTGAAAGAAGCAAGAAAAAAACTAGCAGCCGCGAAATCTCTCTCTATTGCTGATATAGAGACCCACTACTTAAAACCTATCGTCACAAAAATAATAGAGAAATTAAATAGTAACGGTGAAGTATTGATTCCAGGAGGATGGGTTGGATCGCATGACGAGCCGGGACATGGTATGTGCTACCAAATCACTCGTGATCCTAAGCGTGGCGGCTATCAATTTCTAGTATACAACATGGGAGCTGGATTAGAATTTCACCCTAAAAAAGGCAAGACTGGCAAATGGTTTCCTGTTAAAGCCTATCATATTCCAAGCGGGCAAGAATCTTCTGAAAAGATTGCAGGTTTTTTAAGCGAACTCTTGAGGCCCGAACTTTGGCCTGCAAGAAGCAGCGTGACAGACAGTGAACCAGATCCTTCAAAACCTGATAAAGTCCTGGTAGATTGGCATAGAATGAAACGTTTTGATGCGACAAGAGTTTATACAGAAATGCAGAACTCTCTTGCTCTGATGCATGCGAAAGAATACAACCAGAAAGAGCTCGAAGACATTACTTTAATGAGTACCCAGGGTCAATTATCGGGTACTTGTGCTATGCGTGTTCTGATGCCTGTGCTGCATAAACATTTAAAGGGAGGCGCATTTCAGCAATTTCTGTATCAGTTCAGGATGCAATCTATTATTGATTATTACAGGTTGAAGCGCGATGCTAATGAACTGCATCTGGCTTCAGTGCAAAGACAATTGGGCGCAGCCGTTGATAAATTTGCAAGAACTACTCGAAAATTTATGACACGGCACAAAAATCACACCCCTGTGTTGACCTCAAACCAAGTTCAGGCAAGCTTAGAGTTGATTGACCATATTCAGAAGAATTTGCGGCAAGCTTCATTTTCACATCAAAAAAGAGACAGAGAAGTTAAAAAGATCTCTGAATGGGATATGAGTATTGGTGCTGATGATAGCTTCATCAATGATTCGAAACAAACTTTGAAGTGGACTGGTGATGGCAAACTAAGCGGTAAAGGTAAGGATGGCAAAGAAGCCGAGGAGTCCGCAAAGGAATCACCTGAAGACGCAAAAAAACACCAGGACGAATTCGATTCGATTCGGAACAAAAGGCTGCCACAATGGCAAGAGGTAAGCGATCCCATAGAATTCTTAAAAAATTCAGCCGATATATGCCGTGATTATGAAAAATCGGGAGAGCATGAATTATTATTGAATGAAATTGAAAAAATGTTTCTGTCTTTGCCACTCGAGCTAAAAACGGCTACAGCCTATTGGGAAAAACTCAATCGCGATTCTGCAATGGCTGCTCTCAATCATTTACATATGCTTTTTCGCATGTATGGCAAAGCCTGTGAAAAACTTTCTCCCTATCCTGCAGCGCGTCAGACCATAGCCAGCCATTCTATGATGTTAACTGCTAGCTTTTTGGCTAATACATTTTTTAAAGAGGTGCCCAAACTCAAATATTTAGTGCATAGTTTGCCTTACTCAGGCCACGAATTTAATTTGCAGATCAAAGGCATTAAGGGTACGAGCTTTGATCCCAGCCTGGATAAGAGGATAGAGGAAATTGCATTACTGTATCAGAAGATGGATGCATTGAAATTTGAAAGAAGGGGTGGAATGATTCTCCAAGATTATTATGATATAGCTTATTTGGAATCTTGTTTTGGATACTTACAGGGCAGTGCTGAGATCCAAACATTGGCTAAACACAGCGAAAATTTAGGGGCAGATCTTGTAGATAAGGCAAGGTATAATTTCTTATCTATGGTGGGCTTTGAAATTCCTTGGAGTTTGCCTTCTGAACAGTATCGAAAAATCAGCGATGCAGTTCATAACTATGACATTTTTTTACAATTCAATCAGTTAATGAGAGAGGCTTCGCTATTTAAGGATGGAGGATTTTCTTATTTTGAGGGAATTGCCACCGATAAATCTGCATTCCAAAAAAGCGGCTACAGAAGAAGAATGCGCATTGACGTGGAAACGGATGTGACAAAACTAGAGTCTTTTTCAAATCTTTCTAGAAAATATCGTTATGGTGACAATACCGAGGCAACAAGCGTGAGAGGAAACAACAGCTTGAAAGATCTGCTGCAATTCAAAAATAGTTTTCTTGAATCGCTTGCTTTTGATATGGCTCCGGATGAAAGCAATCGCAGAGTGATAGAGTCAACCAGTAAAAAATGGGATTTTTTGCCCGAGAGTTTTCCGAGCCGGAGCTTGCCGTTCGCCTACAATAGAGACAATGAAACGCGCATTGGAAGCACCCTGGACTTTATCGATGGAAATTTAGAAGATTTGGAAGAGGAAGAATTTCAAAATATACTCTTGCTTGCTTTTTTCAGCCCTCCTCCTGCATTGTTGCAGGCCATTGTCAGAAATCCAGAACTTGCCGAAAAAATGCTTGTGCTTCTTGATAAAGCTCTGAAACTCCATACTGAAAGTAAAACTGCGATGCTTTCATCTGGGGGCATTTTCGCATTGAAACTCGGGATTACTCTCCGAAAATATCTCATGAGCCTACCTTTGGAAAAGCGCGGTTTGAAACCGATAGCAGAGAGTCTTAAAAAACTGTATGGTTTTGAAAACGTGCTTCATGAGCAAATTGAGATCTATCGTAAGAGTCTCGCGGTTGGCGGCAGACGCAAAGCAGAGAAGACAAAGCGCTTCGAGGAATTACTGGGTATCCATTTCCAAACAAATTCTGAAAAACAGGATGTGAAATATTCTAGCAAGGAACTTAGAAATATGCTGTTGTATCCATTAATCAGAAACATTAAGTCACACAACTACACACACAGTTCATTCTTAGGTCTTGATTTGATTAGGAGTTTGGCTTCCGAACAAGCGCGATTGAAGGCAGCTTTTTTGAGTTTAAGTACTCCTGAACAAGAAAAAATGGCCCGCGAAATTGCCAATATGATTTTGGTGCCAGATATCCTTCCGAATCGCGATTTTGAAGTCAAAATTCATTTTCCGAAAGTAATGGTAAGTTCCAAGGGCAGTATTCCGATTACAGTCGATCTTTTAGCAGGCACTGTTAAAGCGCTCGGTTCAAGAGTAGGGTATATTGAGCCCAATTTCTTTCGAGATAAGGCTCGGGACACTTTTCTTAACTTTTTCGGATCTCTGCCTATAAAAGCACTGATTGAAGAAAAAGAGTCGTATGCTGTCTGCCATTTCACACAAAATGGCAGAAAATATCAGGTTAGAGTAGATATGTCAAAGGCTCTCGACAGCATTGATGTCATTTCAAATCTAGGAAGAAAGGGATCGGCCCTTGATGAAGATGTTTGGTACGAAATGATTTCTCCCAATTCTCTTTTCTTTGTACAACCAGGGTTTCGATACGGGAATAATAACAACTACAATTGGTGGAGAAGTCTCAAGTCCCCTCCCGTTTTTGTTTGCACTGATAAGAAAGACAATTTTATAGTGCAATTAGAGCCTGAATCTTTCAAAACTCCTGAGACTGGGGAGACCAGGTATAGATCTTATGAACTCACCACAACGGGAGAGAAGACAGGATATACCACACTTTGGGATCGAGCAGCTCCAGATTCTTGGTATCGCCATTTTGCTCAATTTGAGAACCCTAAGTATATTGAAATTCTGCATGCTTATGAAAGCAAAATTAGGGAGGATCAGAATGCCACGCAGCTCAAGGTGAGAATGCCTCGTTATGATCTAGAATTAATCGGAAATAAGAATAAAGAAGGCAGGCTTGAGTTGCGATGGCGTGAGAACACGGATTATCGTTTATTCTCTGGGATCAATGCAGAAGTAATCAGAGGTTTTCCACATGTGCTCTGTTTCGAGAATACAAAATCAAAGTCAAAAGAAACTTCGAGAACGGTTGTGGAAGAAAGTACGAAAGACAGTGCGAAAGATATCCTCGTGCTCATACCGAAACAGGAATTTTATGTTCCAAATCTAGAACGCTTCGATGAAGAATATCGCCACATGGAATATGATATCAATAATGAAATACCAAGCAATGCAATAGAAAAATTGCAAGACGGCCTCAACTGGCAATCGAGCAGCACAGAACATTATTATAAATTCAAGCTCAAAGATGGCAAGCTTTTGGCGAGTTCTGGGCCTGCCTATTTGCAATTGGCCTATATCTACTTGGCAAAGCATGATCCTCTGAATGCAAGATGGGCATTGATGCAATGCTATAAACTTGGCGGGATCCGTGGTACCCAAGAAGAAATTGATTTGATTAGGAATATCATCGAGGGCATACCGAGCAAGGATTATAGGCCAACTCGGAACTATGCACTTTCGAAAACCAATGAGCCTGAAACCATTGCAGTACGATTATTTGCGGGGGGGTTACTGTCAAAGCAGAAACAAATGAGCTTAAACACTCCTCAATTTGCAATTGCAGAGCCTGGAAGAGAGCGAGAGAATTTTAAAACCGCGGATGATTTTTATGAATATTATAAAAATCAAAAATTGAGCGAATTTTATAAGTTTGATTTTCATGTTCAGTTGAGTTCAAATCTCAAGCATTATTACAAAATTAAGGGTAATGTGCCAGAAGACATGCAATTACCTCCGGATATGGAATTGCAATTGCAGCAAGAGGTAAGTCGAGAAACTTTATTCAGCGAGAGTCAGTTTCCGCTTTCGGCAATCTCAGTGCAGCCAACCAGCAAATCATCTCTTAGAGCGCGAGAAGCTTCGATTCCACCTAATGCTGAGATGGTTCCCCTAAGCAAAAAACTTCCAGAACTGATGAGTGCATTGCAGGAAACTCGCAAGAAGCACGCTGAACAAATGCAAAACCTGCTAAAAACGAGCACTGAAAAGCCAGTGACAAGCCTCGATCGAAAAATCGATCATGAACCTTTTTATGATTCCGAAAAACAAAAATTTAAGCGTGATCTAGAACAGGGACAGGAAATTAATAGATTAAAATTGGATGAAAGACGGTTATTTGGAAGTTTTTTCAAAAAGGCTTCAGATCTTAAGGCAATAAAGGATGCCCTTGATCAGCCTGAATCAGCTTCGGTTCTTTCAGAAGCTCGAGCTCTGCTTAAGAATTTGGAAGATGAATTGATAGAAAATGCCAATGCGATCTTGTCAGGAAAGAAGATCATTGAAACGACGCCAACTGTGCGTAGCGAGGTTCTCGGAGGTATTCGAAGGCAGCTCAAATTGCCAGATTTGATATGGCTCTATTTGCAAAATGATCGTACTCTTTTTAAATCACGCACTTTATTAGACGATAAAAGCATAGAGGAACTTTATCAAAAAATTCATGAGTATCTTATTCAGAAGACATTGCAGCAACAGAGATTAAGAGTGTACGAAACCCTGCAAAAATTAGAGTCCACTGCGACGGATTCTTCAGAGTATCAGTCTTACCTCACGGAATTAGGGTATCGTCTTACAGATCTGCGTCATTACCCAGCCGAGTTACATCCAGAAGCATTAGTATTTGAATGTCTGGATGACAAGCTTATTAGTCGCCCGCAATTTGAAATCATAGAGCGTCTAACCCAGAAAAAAGAACCAAAGGAACTGAAGGCAGAGCAAGAGGGGGTTGTTACGGGTGGTTATGCTGGTGAGGTCATTCAACTCATCATGGGCGGTGGAAAGTCCAAGGTATTGTTGCCGCTTTTAGCAGCTAAAAAGGCAGATGGCAGTAATCTTTCCATTATTGAAGTGCCCGATGCTTTATTCGAAACAAATCTTGCAGATCTTCAAGAAACGACACAGCGCTTATTTGGTATTGCAGGCTTCCCATTTAAGTTTGACAGAGATTCAGATTGCAGCTCGAAAAATTTACAATCGCTTCTCGAGGGTTTGAAGCAAACGATAAGTAATAGACAGTATTTGATCACAACAGCGGAAAGCATTCAATCATTGCAATTAAAATATCTGGAATTGTTAGAAAGGGTCGGAAAAGGGTCCATCGAGCAGGGGAGAGGAATCGGGCCGGGAAGGCATGAGCTCTTGCTTATTGAAGAAATGCTAAAACTTATCCAAGAGCGCGGAGACGTTCTCATAGATGAGTGTGACACTATATTAGATCCAAAGCGAGAATTAAATTACACACAGGGAGATCCGGGTGCCCCAGATCCCGAGGTTTTGGCCGCAATTTTGGCGATGTACCGCTTGTTTGATAAAGTTCCCGTCAGTCTTCCTCAAGGCAGTTTTACCCTGAACCAGGTTTTGAAGGGAAAGGCAGTTATTATTGAAGAGAAACATTGGAATAATGTTTTTGATGAACTTGCGACAATGCTGGTTGGAGATGAAAATAGTCCAATATATAATTTCGCGAAGAACTTGGATATGAATAATAAAATTACCCTAATACAATATTTGTTAAATGATTTTCAATTGTCCTCTGAAGAAACCACAAGGGACAGTGATAGAAAAAAACCAGTCAAAGCAAAGAAAGCAGTCAAGGTACCCAAGTTTGTACAAGAGGCGACTTTGGAACAGAAAAAAATTCTAGGTCTTCTGAAAGGAGAGCTTGCGCTTTTAAAAACCACATTACGACGGAAACCCAATGAAAACTATGGTTTCCCAAAAAGCCCTGATTACAAGGGAAGCTTTGAAATTGCGATTCCTTATATTGCGAATAATACCCCGAATGAAAAAGCACAATTTGGATCCGTATTTGAGATTATCAATTACACCATACAGCTGCAATATCAACGAAAACTCTTGTCTCCGGAGCTTATCAAAGAATTTGTGGCTATTTATAAGAAGAGAGCCAAATCAGAGGCAGAGGGACTGAGCAGAGCTGCTATAGATAACAGCAAGGCTGGTATAGAATTCCTTGAATTGACGGGTATTAAGCTCTCTATGGTTGATTTGGAAAATAAAACGAAGTTTGAGAAGATTGTAAGAAAAATCAGCGAAAGCGATGCGGCACGTGATTTCATTATCTTAAAACTTATTTTACCAAAAATAAAACAATATCCCAATATCCTTCGATCCAATGCAATCAATCATGTCAGCCAATTTCGTTCGGCACAGGCAATGTCTGGCACGCCTTGGAATGCAAGCTGCTATCACACCATGCTTAAATTCAATGAGAGCTTAAGTCTGGGCACTGATGGCAGAACCATTGATTTATTCAGGAACAAAGATAAGGAAAAATCCTGCATCAAAATACTGGATGAAAAAACTCCGGATGAAATTATTACTAAGAGAATTGTCGAGCATGAGACTTCAGAAAAAGTGCATGCCTTAATCGATGTTGGGGCCTTGTTCAAAGGCATCAGCAATTTCGATATAGCGCTGGTTTTAGCTGAAAAACTTCAAACTCGCAAGGATAACAAAGTGAGGCATATTCTCTATTTCAATGAAGACAATGAATTATGTGCGTTGCCGGTTGGGACCCCTATTAGAAAAGAGAATGTCATCATTTTTCCAAAATCTATTGTTATTGGAGGAACTGACAAAGAATTAATACTCCAAAAAACCGGCAGTACACCAGATCAGTGCTTTACCTATTATGATCAACGCCACACCACAGGAACGGATATTAAGCAAACACCGGACGCTATCGGAATCGTGACTGTGGATGATGATACTCGAGCTCGTGATCTCTGGCAGGGATTAATGCGGCTGCGTGACTTCTCTCTGAATCAAAATGCTGAAATTCTGGTACCAAAAGCCTTGGCAGCATCATTTCCGAGAAGAAAAAAATGGTCGGCAGATGACTTGATTGCGTTAGTAGAAGATAATCAATTAAAATCTTTAGCAGAAATCAATCTACACGCAGCTTTCGATAAAATGGATGATTTGCTCCGAACTCAGATTTTGGCGCTAATGTATAGTGCAGAAGGCGTGGAAGAAAAACAAAGATTATACCAGAACTTTATGACAGCATTCAAAATAGAGATGCAGGATGATCCCTTCCAAAAATTTGGGGGAGTAGAACAATTAAAAGATACCGAGAGCATATTGCAGCACTATGCTAAGGAGTGCATCATAAGATTTGAAAATCTAATCAAAGAAAGCGGCCTCGAAGGGAGCCTGAAATCTACAGAAAATAGCTTGGATTTGATGAAATCCAGGATCCAGAAATCCTTGAATACAATCTGTCTTGATGCCAAAGCACATTGCCTGGTTCAATATAAATATCTGCCATCGCAGGATGAACAGCGCAGTGTTGAGGTTCAGCGCTTGAAAGAAAAAAGAAAGGAAACCAAAAAAGAGAAGCAAAAAGAAACCGAACGATTATTACGAGACACTGAGCTTGTTGCTGCATCCTATAAATCGTGGAGGGGAGGTTTTCCGATATCTGTCAAAGAAGGATTAGAATCAGAAACTTCAATTGCTATAAAACCAGTTACAGAACTCTTTAAATCTGGATCAGCATTCAATTTTAGCCGAAATATTTTTGTGAGCGAAAATTACCAAAATACAGCTCTTTTGAGTACTTCTCCTGAAGCCCTCTTGAAACCTTTAAATTATTTTTTGCTTTTAAAAGATGCTGCAGGAGAATTGAAAACGCTCATCATCACCCAGGATGAAGCACGGGAATTTTTGGGTTATTTTGATGCCAACCGCGATGTTTTAAAAAAGCAAGGCATTGATGCTTGGATTGCATCGCCACGCGGCACAATGCTTGATGGAACGGCTCCTTATCCGCCGGACCATAAAGACTATGCAAGTATTGTGCAGCAGATCCAGTTTTTGAGCGGAGACATCGATAAGTTAGCGGAAACAAAAAGTTTTGAATGGATTATGAGTGATAATATCATAGAGAAAATCAAATTTTTGAATAATACCATTTTGCGACTCTACCCGGAAAAAAGGAAATTTTTTGAAGTATTTAAGGAAAAATTTGATGATATCTTGAAGAGTCGCTTAAAGGATATTAAAGTCACCCATGAAGAGTTACAAAAAGCGGTTCAAGAGGGAGATATCAAGAATTTTTCTGCTTTATTACAAGAACTTCATAGGGTGACAGATCGTGCCATACAAAACTATATCCTAAATTCCTACGAGGTAGATTCAGAATCTCCTCATGCTTGCGATTCAGTCTGGTAATATCAAAATTACACAACTCATCTTGAATGAACCTTTATTGAATATTGATAATTCAATTCCCATCCAAAATGCTTATTTAATGACTGGGCTTGTAACTCAAAACAAAGCATTAATTAAACTGCTTTTGAATGATCCGGATCGCAGATTATTCCCAAAACCTGAACAATATGAATCATGGTCCCTATTACTCGATACTATTCTAGCCAGTGATGATGCAGAGATAATACAAGGTACTTTACGTGGCATGAATGAGGTTTTCAAACAAGGAAACAGTAAGAGCATTATTTTGTTATTAAAAGATAAGGCGGAGAAACTGATAGGAAAGGATCCAAACCATGTCAATAAAATGATGAATTTCTTCACCATTAGTGTGGAAAATACCAGCGGACTTTGGATAGCTTATATTACCAAGGCAGTAGAGACTTTAAACACGGATCAAGCCTTTAAATTGCTGGTGGATTTACATCAGAATCCGCCTCATTTTTCTGTGCAAGAACATTTACAGGGCAAGTTTGAATATTGTGGGAAGTCACTTCTGTCGATAATACCTATCCCGAAGCAGAAAGCCTTGTTGCTTAAATTACTTGCGGATGATCGATTCTCAATTGGGCCAACCGATTACAAATCCTACTCGGATATTTTGATAAAGTACAGTGATCCTGCCATAGTAAATACTGTTTTGACGCGAATGAAAAAAACCATGGATGAAAAAGCTTGGACTATATTTTTAGCAAATTCAGGGTTGCTTTTTAGAGAGTGTTTTGACACACTTTTTAGATATAAGCCTTCTGGCGAAGAAGAGAGAACTCGGCAGGAGATTGCCAGATTGTTAACCTTACTGGAATTCATACCTACTGCAAAAGATACAGCATCTTGGCAATACTTGATTGGGGATCTCCATCTCTGTAATGAAGAATTATTTAAGCGGATTGTTGAGAAAATAATTGCGCGTTCCGATATTCCCTTTAAGAAGTTTGTTAATAGCAAACCGACTCCTATCATTTTTTCGACCATAAACTCGAAGGAAGATATATTAAATATACTTAGAAGCGCGACCTTGCCCCCTGTTTCAGCTTCAGATTTAGCTTCAGATTCAACTTCAAATTCAGTTTCAGATTCTGCTTCGGTTCCACCCTCTCCTCCAAAGTCGCCGAGATCTAGAGTTTGAGTCTTGCCTCTGCCACTTTCGATCTGGGCGGCCGTCCCGTGAATTCAGAAACATAGCGGCTTACTTTGAGCAATGATTCCAAATCAACCCCAGATTTTATCCCCATGCCATTTAACATGTAAACCACATCTTCTGTTGCGACATTTCCTGTGGCGCCTTTGGCATAAGGGCAACCTCCCAATCCAGCGACTGAACTGTCAATAATCGAGATTCCGAGTTCCATACAAGCATAAATATTTGCTAGAGCCTGGCCGTAGGTGTCATGAAAATGTATCGCAAGCTTTTTAATGGGAATAATGTCTTTTAATGCTTTTATTAAATTTTGGGCTTTGATGGGGGTTCCTACTCCGATGGTATCGCCGAGTGAGATTTCATCGCATCCTGTTTCATACAATCTCTGGGCTATAGGGACTATTTGCTGCAGAGGGATTTCACCTTCGTAAGGGCAGCCGAGAACGCAGGAGAGATAGCCGCGGACTGAAATTTGATTTGACTTGGCGAGTTCCATGATTTCTTCAATACGTTCAAAGCTCTCTTCTATGGAACAGTGGGTGTTTTTCTGTGAAAAGGTTTCAGAGACTGCACAAAATACTGCGATGTTTTTTATGTTGAGAGCCAGAGCATTTTGCATGCCTTGGAGGTTTGGGATTAAGACTGGGTAGTGGATTGTTGGAATCTTTTCGATGCCTGAATAGACTTCTGCAGCGTCTGCGAGTTGTGGAATACGTTTCGGAGATACAAAGCTTGTGACTTCAATGGTTTTTAAGCCGGTTTGAGAGAGACGATTGATGAATTCAATTTTGGTTGTGGTGGGGATGATGGCTTTTTCATTTTGAAGGCCGTCTCTAGGGCCTACTTCTACGATGCGGACGTTATCCGATAACATGCATCAATTTTCCTGCCAATTGGGAGTTCTTTTTTCGAGGAATGCGGCTAAACCTTCTTGTGCCTCCTCGGTGACTCTGATTTGCGCAATCATTTCAGCTGTGTATTCCATCAGTTCTGTGGGCACTCTTTGCTCTTCAGTGATGGATTGAATAAGTTGTTTAGTGGATGTCATGGCATTAGGGCCATTTTTTTTTAATTTTTCAATGAAGAAGTTTAAACGTTCAGTTTTATTGGCAAGGGGAACTACTTCTTGCACGAGTCCTAAATTTTTTGCAGTATCCGCATCAAAGGCTTCAGCGGTGAGCATGTAGCGTTTTGCAGCACGCTCTTTGATAGCACGGATCACATAGGGACTTACAATAGCAGGTATTAGGCCTAGTTTTACTTCGGCAAAACAAAAAATAGCGCTGGGATCTGCGAGAACAATATCAGAACAAGCTAAGAGTCCTAATGCACCGCCGAAAGCCGAGCCTTGAACATACGCAAGAGTGGGTTTGCTAAAGTGATAAAATGTATAAAGGAGTCGCGCGAGATTTAAGGCATCGCGATGATTTTCTTCTCGGGTGTAGGCAACACTTTTCTGCATCCATTGAATGTCCGCCCCGGCGCAAAAGTGATCTCCCGCGCCGCTTAAGATCAGAATTTTGACTGTATCGTCATGCTGCAGAGTCATGAGATGGTGGGTCAAGCTTGCAATCGTAATATCATCGAAAGCATTGCGAACCTGAGGTCGATTCAAGGTGAGATATGCGACACCTTGCGTTATTTCAAATTTGATGGGATCTGTGTCCTTTGTCATAAGTTTTTTTCCTCTATTTATTTAATCTATATTATACTATATGAGTCGGTAAACATAATTTTATTAAACTGACAAACAAAAATTGCGGTTGGTAGTTATCTTTGATATTGGACGTTGGTTTTATGAATTTTATGAATACGGATGTTAATTCTATAGAATATTTAATGTGCGATGATGGTAGTCGATTAGCCTATCAGAAGATACGGGGGCGTTCGCCAGGTATCATTTTCCTGAGTGGTTTTATGTCTGATATGAATGGAACCAAAGCTTCCTATCTTGCCAATGAATTTTCGCAATTAGGCCAATCTTTTGTTCGCTTTGATTATGCGGGTCATGGCAAATCTTCAGGTCGTTTTGAAGAGGGTACCATAGGGCGTTGGAAGGAGGATGCACTTAGGATTCTCGATAAGGTCACTGAAGGGCCACAAATTCTGGTGGGTTCCAGTATGGGAGGGTGGCTCATGACCTTGGTTGCAAGAGAAAGAAAGGAACGCATCACAGGTATGGTTGGTATTTCAAGTGCACCTGATTTCACTGCAAGTATTATGGAACAATTGAAACCAGAGTATAAAAACGATTTAATGAATACGGGAAAATGTCAGATTCCTTCCGATTATTCAGAGGGTCCTTATATTATTACCAAATCTTTAATTGATGATGGACAAAAACAACAAGTATTAAATGGTCCAATCCCAATTTATTGTCCAGTGCGTCTATTGCACGGTACGCTCGATAAAGATGTGCCCTGGCAATCTTCCTTGAAATTAATGGACTGTCTTAAATCTGCAGATGCTCGCTTAACCTTGATAAAAGATGCTGATCATCGTTTATCGACTGAAAGTAATTTAAATTTGATTTTCAAAACCATACTTGAATTTATTTAACGGTGCAGGCATATACAAAAGAGTGCAATCTGATGTGCACATCTAATGTGGGTTCTATGGCAGTGTATGAGCGGCTGCACTTGAATTTGTGTAAAAATTTTCTTATACGTATGACTATGGGAATGATGAATAAGTTTGGTCTAGTAATTAGTTCAGTTTTCTTGCTTTCTACAGGGGTGTATGCAAAACCCTTGAATATTGCAGCACATCAAACAGAAATTTATATTCCTGATAGAGTCGAAGCCAATAATACCAACAGAATGGCAGCCAGTAATACCAGCAATTCCAATAATACTGGTACGAATTTTGATGATTTATTTAATGAAGGGCGCACGGCGGATCGACCCGAAAGAAAAACCCGCAATGTGAAGATATCGTGGCTCAGATACATGAGGATATCACCAAATCACAAGATCGAGACAACAATTACCAGCCAAATTACCATTGGAAAAAAATTTCATGGCTAGAAGCTTTGCTTCGCGATCCAGATTCTGTAAAGGTCGTAGAAGAAACGCTTTATGTTTGGGATAATTACAGTATTTTATTGAGGAATGGAAATATTATCGATATAAAAGGAAACTACCCGGGCAAAAATCCTATTAAGAAAAATCTGACAGGTTTTGATTATGTGCAGCAAACTGTAGTAGAGATTGGCCGACCAAAGAATATGCTGATAGGAGAGCTCAGTCAATTTACCTGGGTGTGTAAAGACAAACAAAATTCCGTGACAGCCACGATTGATGAAAAAGGCACTGTTGTTGGGCTATCTGGTACCTATTGCCGCAACTCAAGCACTTGTGTTCCTTTCGAAGCCAATGGAGACCAAAGTGCCTTGAATAAGAAACAAAATGGTATATAACTTTTGCGAACCGAAAGACAGAAGCATTAAGTTTAATTCATTGAATTTTAAGGGATTTCTGTTGTTCCATGAGTAAGTATGGTTAGTATAATTTTATGTAGTTCCGCTCTAGTATTTTAGTCTTATTTATGGTATACTTGACTAATTATTCTTCGATGTAACATTCGATCTATCTATGTTGATATTTAATATTTGTATGTATAACCATTAAAAATTGGGGAGTAGTAATGATTAATTTAACAAACGAATTATTGGATGCTATCAAAGCTAAAGATGAAACTCAGGCGATATTCTATCTTGAATGCATCAGTGACTCTGATATCAATGCCATTTCCGATGAAACAGGTAATGGTCTATTGCATCTTGCAATTCAGAATAATATGCCAAAATTTTTTGATGAAGTGCGCAAAAGAAAGGTAGATTTAAGTAAAATTAATCGGGATGGCAAAACAGCCTTTGTTCTTGCTTTTGAATTTGGAAAAGAAGATTATGTGAACAAATTGCTGGAAGTACCCGATCCTAAGCAAGAAAGAAAAGTAACAGATGAAAGAAAAGTAACAGAAGAAAGAAAAGTTCGAGTAGATGAAGGAGCTCCGAAACTAGATCTTATGTTTGCAGCGCAGAAAGACGCTACGAAACGCCTTTTTGCCCTTAACCCTTTAGCTGCAGTCAATAAAATCTTAGCGGGTATGGGTGAAACTCATATCGCTGAATGTGAATGTCAGCCACAACTTGCCCGATCGAATGGCCTGCGTTCTCTTCGAGATGAGATAGATTATATGGCCGCTATACATGCAAATCGGGAATATCCAGTTTCTAAATATGGGCAGCCCATTGTGCTATTGGTACTAGGTTCTGGTAAATTAAAGCAAACTGCGACCATGGCTGCAAGTTTGATGAAAGCTGGGCGTGATGTAGAATTGATTTTGGTTGATCATGAAATAGAACTGGATCGTTTCGCTCATAAGGAATTTGATGAAGTATTAATCCAGTTGCAGAAAGAGTACGATCGCAAAGCCAGTGTAATCGGCCGCCTTACTTCTTTTGAAGTCTATAAATCTATTATGAGCGGATCTGGTGCCCCGTAGTTACACGCTATGGTATACCTTTGATAGCCACTGCAAAAGAATATGTTGAATTCACTAAGCGCACCGGCAAAGAACTTCCGATACATCAAGAAGATCAGGATCTCAATAAAGCTTTTGCAGAAGAATATGAAAAGTATAGAGTCATGGCTCGTAAGGTACCCCAAATGGTTGCTGTCATCGATGATGTCACGACTATAGGTGGGCCCTATGGTCCTATCTCCTCCTATCCGGAACCTATGTTTGGCAGTGATTGGGATCAGGTAAAAGAGTACCGAAAACTTGTCTATAGAGAAGATATTGTTAAAGAATTAGGCCGTATAGCCCATAAAAACCCTGATTCAGGCATTGATAAACTGCTCTTTATCACGACTGAAAAATTATCTAGTTCTTTTGCAGAAGAGATTAGAATCACAGCTGCTGCTACCACAGTCAAAGCACGTGATTATAAACTAGGGGAAACGCATCTTGGCAAGGAAATTCCAGGGGCACAAGTGGAGCAAACTGTTCTAGGAGAAGTCACGAGGGAAGCGAGCAAGGCGGAGAGATTAGCCTGGAAGAAGCAGAAAAAGGATTTGGAGGAAAAGATGAGACAGGAAAGGGATGCAAAAAGGAAATCCAAAGTTTAACAAAAATCCCCCCTAACCCTCCTTTTCAAAGGGGAGGTGGGGGGATTTGGCGTCCAAGGACAGTGCCTGCCGGGTAGTTACATTCTAAAAACACCAAACTTGGTATCTTTAATTGGAGCATTTAACGCAACTGCAAGAGATCGCGACAGGATTTCTCGCGTATTTTTTGGATCAATAATACCATCATCCCAAAGCCTTGCACTTGCATAATAGGCGCTGGCTTCTCGATCATATTTTTCAATCAAAGGCTGTTTGAATTGCTGCTCCTCTAGATCACTCCAAGTTTCATTGTGTTTTGCATGCTTGTTGCGTTGTACTTGAGCCAGCACGCTTGCGGCTTGTTCGCCGCCCATCACAGCAATTTTTGCATTTGGCCAGGTCCAAAGAAATCTGGGATCATAGGCGCGACCGCACATACCATAGTTGCCGGCACCATAACTATTGCCGATGATTACTGTTAATTTAGGAACATTGGCGCAGGCCACTGCCATGACCATCTTTGCGCCATTCTTTGCAATACCTTGTGATTCATAGTGGCTGCCGACCATAAAACCTGTGATATTTTGCAGGAAAACTAAGGGAATGTGGCGTTGACAGCACAATTCAATGAAATGTGTACCTTTGATAGCTGATTCATTGAACAAGATGCCGTTATTGGCAAGGATTCCGACAGGATAGCCATCAATGTGCGCGAAACCGCAGACTAAGGTTTTGCCATAGAGCTCTTTAAATTCATGCAAATTTGAATCATCCACGATTCTCGCAATCACTTCGCGAACATCATAGGGTTTACGAGGATCTTCGGGAATGATGCCATAGATTTCCTCAGCGGGATATCGAGGCGCAATGGGTGTTATGCGTTCGATGGTAATGGGTTTTGGGATGACGATTTGGCGAATAGAAGAGCGTGCAATTTGAAGCGCATGTTCGTCATTTTCTGCATAATGATCTGCAACACCTGAAACGCGGCAGTGTACATCCGCGCCGCCGAGCGCTTCTGCTGTGACTTCTTCTCCTGTGGATGCTTTTACAAGCGGAGGACCTGCCAAAAAAATGGTGGCCTGATTCCTAACCATGATGCTTTCGTCGGACATTGCGGGAACATAGGCGCCGCCTGCGGTGCAAGAACCCATTACCACAGCAATTTGAGGAATACCTTGTGCTGACATTTTAGCCTGGTTATAAAAGATGCGGCCGAAATGCTCTTTGTCTGGAAAAACTTCATCTTGGTGCGGTAAATTAGCACCACCGGAATCTACCAAATAAATGCAAGGCAATTGATTTTCTGCTGCAATTTCTTGGGCACGAAGATGCTTTTTCACTGTCATAGGATAATAAGTGCCGCCTTTGATGGTGGCATCGTTGCAAATGATGACACAATCTCTCCCTGCTACGCGGCCGATGCCAGTGATAATGCCAGCGGCGGGAATATGATCTTTGTACATATTATGGGCTGCAAATTGAGAAAATTCTAAAAATTCGGAATTTTGATCGATTACTTTTCCAATCCGTTGCCGCGGTAAGAGTTTGCCTCGCTCACTGTGCAATGCCTGCGCTTTTGAACCGCCGCCTGCTTCTATTTTTGCAAGTTGAATTTTCAGTTCCTGTACCCGTTCGCTCATTTTGTCATAATTTTTTTGATAATCAGGGTGATCGATTTTGAGATTGGATTGTAGGATGGTCATGATTACTCCATATTAGTTCGTTTTCAATTTTGCTCTTTAAACAATTCTCTTCCAATTAACATACGTCTTATTTCCGAGGTGCCGGCTCCAATCTCATAGAGTTTAGCGTCTCGCAAAAAGCGTCCAGTGGGATAATCATTGATGTAACCATTTCCCCCTAAAATTTGGATAGCTTCAAGCGCAATTTGAGTAGCGCGCTCTGAAGTATAAAGAATGGCACTCGCCGCGTCTTTATTGCTAATTTGGCCAAGATCACATAATTTTGCCACTGTGTACAAATAACCTTGGCTTGCGCATAAGGTTGAATACATATCTGCAATTTTTCCTTGGATAAATTGAAACTCCCCGATGGGCTGACCAAACTGATTGCGTTGATGCACATATGGCAGTACGGTATCCAGACAAGCTTTCATAATGCCAACGGGACCTGCAGCCAAGATGACACGTTCATAGTTTAATCCGCTCATCAGCACATCCACGCCCTGATTCAATTTCCCTATAATATTTTGTTCAGGGACCTCGCAGTCTTGAAACACGAGTTCACAAGTATTCGATCCACGCATCCCTAATTTGTCGAGTTTCTGTGCGGTAGAAAAACCTTTGAATGTTTTTTCAACAATAAACGCAGTAATGCCTCGAGTTCTGCTTTTTGGATTTGTTTTTGCATAAACGATAATCACATCTGCGTCAGGACCATTGGTAATCCACATCTTGCTGCCATTCAAAATATAAGTATCTCCTTTTTTGTCAGCGCGAAGCTGCATGCTTAATACATCAGATCCTGCATTGGATTCGCTCATGGCAAGCGCGCCAACATAGTCTCCTTTCACAAGTTTTGGGAGAAATTTTTGTTTTTGATCTTCAGTGCCTAAGCGTGAAATTTGATTGACGCAAAGATTTGAATGGGCACCATAGCTTAATCCCACCGATCCAGAAGCACGGCTTATTTCTTCCATAGCAATCACATGTTCCAAATAACCCATATTTGAGCCTTGATATTTTTCTGGAACTGTGATGCCGAGCAAGCCGAGTTGACCCATCAGGGGCCATAAGTCCCTGGGAAAGTCGTTATTGCGGTCAATATCTGCGGCACGAGGAGCAATTTCCTTTAAGGCAAAATTTCGAACTGATTCTCGAAGTAGATTTGCAGTTTCACTTAAGCAAAAGTTTAAATCTTGCAACATGAGATGAGCACCGAATGCAACGTAAAATGATCCAACAATGATCTAACCGTATGTGGAAATTTTAAAGAGAGTATACCAATAAATTTTAGCATCAAATATGCTAAAGTTTAAGATAGGTTATGAATTATTAAATTCATTGAAGAGAGTGAATGAAAATTTTCCGTAGTAGGTCGAATCTGCTCTAATACTATGATACTCTAGTGAATACTCTAATGCTCTTAGGAGGATAAAAATGGAAGTGAAAGATACAGTAGCGGTGGTAACAGGCGGTGGTTCTGGTTTAGGGGCTGAAACTGCTCGAGCCTTGGCCAAAAATGGTGCCAAAGTTGTGGTCATAGATGTCACTCAAGAAAGAGCAAAAAAAGTGGCAGATGAATTTGAAGGACGTGCATTTGGATGCGATGTGACGGATGCAAAGAGAGTTGAGGAGGTATTCAATCAAATTGTAGAAAAAGTCGGAGCTCCCAGAATTTGTGTGAATTGTGCAGGCATCATTGATGGCGGACGTGTGGTGGGACGCGAAGGTTCGATGAAATTAGAAGCGTTTAAGAAGGTGATTGATGTGAATTTAATCGGTACCTTTAACGTGTTACGAATTGCAGCATATCATATGGAATCTTTGGTCCCAAAACAAGACACCGAAGAACGGGGTGTCATTATCAATACTTCCTCGGTTGCAGCTTTTGAAGGTCAATTTGGCCAGGCTGCCTACAGTGCTTCCAAAGGTGGTGTTGCGTCTATGACTTTGCCTATCGCCCGGGAATTAGCAGGGTTTGGGATTCGAGTGATGTGTATCGCACCGGGAGTTTTTGAAACGCCGATGGTGGAGCATTTATCCGATACTGTGAAGCATGGATTGGAGAGTACTACTTTATTTCCAAAACGTCTGGGTAAACCAGAAGAATTTACAAAGCTTGTGTTGCATATTATTGATAATCCGATGTTGAATGGTTCTATTATAAGGTTGGATGGTGGGGCTAGGATGCCGGTTAGATAAACTCTGTTCTAGTTTGTATCAATCTGAACATTTACGAAATATTTAATTTTCTTTATTATTTTCTTCTTGATTTTCTTGATTTTCTTGATTTTCTTGATTTTCTTATTTCTGATTTTCTTGATTTTCTGATTTCTGATCTTCTTATTTTCTTATTTCTTGCCGCAAATTTTAAGCTTGTTTTTTCTTGCAAAATCCATGATATGATTGTACAAATCTGGGTTTGATACTTTTAGGGATTTATCAACCACCACGCATTTCTTTTCATTTTGAATTGAGGGTTTGAGAAGAGGTGAATAATAAATTCTATGATTTTGAAACGTAGATAAAGAATCGCTGACTCGCTCTGCCCAATCGCTGGGGCGAAATTCCTGGCCGTCTTCGGTGATACCTTCTATAACTATTTTTGAATCAGATTTATCTTTTTTCATGGTTGTTTCATTTCATCATTAGTATACTCTTAGTTTAGCTGAAAGTATATATAAGTGGTTATATCAATATTGACTATAGGTCGAGATTGCATGTTCATATTGAGAGAAGAAACAGAGGTTTTGATAAATGGCCCTTCGGGCCAGTTGGAAGCTCGAGTTGCAGGATTTAAAGATTCTAGTGAACCCACACGCGTCGGGATAATGTGCCATCCACACCCTTTGCATCAAGGCAGTATGGACAACAAGGTGGTCACAACGGTAATTCGAGCTTGGCTGAATTTGGGCTTAGCAACCGTTCGGTTTAATTATAGGGGCGTTGGAAAAAGTGCAGGTTCTTATGGGGAAGGGAAAGGTGAGATTGAAGATTTGAAAGCAATTAAAAAATGGGTACAGGAGAAAGCACCTGCTGCGGAGCTTTGGCTTGGCGGATTTTCATTTGGAACCTATATTGCAACACATGTTGCGGCAGAACAAGCTGTGGCGGAGCAGGCTGCGGCAGAAAAAACTAAGGAAAAAATTGTGCAAGGTATTGTGCAAGATAATGTGCAAGGTAATATGCAAGGTAATAGAATTAAAGCTTTATTAACCATTGCACCCCCAGTTCAGCATTTTGCTTTTGATACTCTGTTGCAGGAATTTCCCTTGCCAAGCTGTCCATGGCTTATTATTCAAGGAGACCAAGATGAAGTGGTTCCCGTCGAAAAAGTAAGCGAATTCTTTGAGAAATATCATGAAAAAAAGGCTGATTTGAAACTCATTATCATGCCCGGTGCGAGCCATTTCTTTCATGGACGCTTGGTTGAATTGCAGAAGGACATTGAAACTGAAATGGGAAAATATTTATAAAAGTTGTTATTACCATAAGTTCTCATTATTGTAAGTTGTCATTACTGTAAAAAGAATGACGACAGCTTTTCGGTATCCAATAAGCTTGCGTCATTCCCGCGGAGGCGGGAATCCATATAGATTTAGTTAATTATATTACTATATGTTTTTTGACCTACATTATCCATTTCTTGAATAATCTGTACAGCATTTTAATTTGACATCCTCCTTTTTGTTAATTCATAATGATAATAATTCTCATTTACATTTGATTTGGGTCAACAAAGATGGATGTTCTGGGGCAGTGCATGTACGGTTGCACCAGCTAATAGGTAATTTTAGGAGCAAATAATATGAGTATGTGTACGAGTACGAATACGAATACGAATACGAATACGAATACGAATATCAGTCTTGCAGAACTCAAGGTGGGCGAAAGAGCAAAAATACTCGGATTGAAACCAGGTAAATTTGCCTATTTAAAGCGGTTGCTTGCTTTCGGATTTGTGCCTGAATCAGAGTTTACAATTGTTAGAATTGCCCCCTTTGGGGATCCGGTCGAGATTCGCCTCAATAATTCCTTAATATGCTTACGCAAGCAAGAAAGCTCGATCATGGAGTTAGAAAGAATTTGATTCTACATTGGATAGGTTATTACTTGGCCATCACGTTGCTATCATACAGCACACACAGGTAAGGATATGAAACCGATAGTAGTTGCCTTGCTTGGACATCCTAATTGCGGGAAAACTACGCTATTTAATACCTTAACTGGCGGTCATCAACGTGTTGGTAATTGGCCGGGTGTGACAGTTGATAAGAAACGTGGATCTTGTCGCAAATCAAAAGTTCCCCTTGAGTTTGTAGATCTCCCTGGTTGTGTTGATCTACCAGATAATATTTTCAAAACCGAACCCCTTGATGTTAGTGAATTACCTATTGATGAACTGATTACTCATCAATATTTGGCTACCCATGATGCTTCTGTCATTGTGAATGTTGTCGATGCTACGCAATTAGAACGTCATCTCTATCTGACTTTGCAATTGCTTGAATGCAGACCAAATTACAGCCATGAATGCAGACATGAATATAACCATGAGTACAACCATAACCATGTATGCAATCACGAACATAGCCATGAACGCAATATACCGATTATCATTGCGCTGAACATGATGGATGCTGCAAAAAAATCAGGAATAGAGCTCGACATTCAGAAGCTTTCAAAAATTTTGGGATGTCCTGTTATTCCAATTGTCGCGACTCAAAAAGAAACCACCCAGGCGCTCAAAAAAGCAATTCTCGAACAAGTTCAGCACGAGCATGCAGATCATTTGGATAATTTGGATCATTTAGATCCTGTAAATTCAGTAAATCCTGTAAGTTCAGTAAATCCTGTAAATTCAGTAGATTCCGTAGGTTTAGCAGATCATGTAGGTTTAGAATGTAAAACAAACGAAAAAAACAATACAACTAATTCAATCAATACAACCGAAAATAGGGAAGTTCAATGCGCAATAGAACGTTACCATAAAATTCAAGAAATCTTAAAGGTTGTTATAAAAGAAACGCAAAAGAATAAAAAAAGAGGGTGGATACTCTCTGGGTCTCTGACAGAGAACTTGGATAAAATCATTCTGCACCGCTATTTTGGCATACCAATCTTCCTAGCGTTGATGTATTTTGTTTTCGTATTAACTATCCAGGTAGGAGGTGGTCTGCAAGATATCTTTGATGAAGTGCTGGAAACAGCTTGTATAAATTGGATCAATCAAGGTCTTCTCGCCATAAATTCCCCAGAATGGTTCATCACCATCATGACAAAAGGTATTGGTGTCGGCCTTATGACTACTTTAAGCTTCATCCCAATCATCGCGAGCATGTTCTTTTGTTTATCTCTTCTTGAATCTTCGGGCTACATGGTTCGGGCGGCTTTTGTGATGGATAAAACCATGCAGTGGCTGGGTCTTGGAGGAAAATCATTTGTTCCTATGATCTTAGGTTTTGGCTGCAATGTTCCTGCTATTTTAGGCACCAGAACTCTAGACAACCATCGTGAAAGGATTTTGACCATCATGATGAGCCCCTTTATGTCATGTGGTGCGAGGCTTGCCATTTATGCTTTATTTGTGTCTGCTTTTTTCAAAAATAACGGACATAATATTATTTTTGCTTTATATATCATCGGCATTTTGCTGGCACTATTAACCGGATTTGCATTGCGCTCCGTTATTATTGGAAATCATAAAGCCTCTTTAATTATGGAATTACCTCCTTATCGCATCCCAAGTTTAAAAAGAATTTGCCAGACAACTTGGTTTCGCTTGAAACGATTTCTGTTAAAAGCTGGAATAATTATTGTTCCATTATGTGTTTTGTTCAGCTTTTTGTCTGGTTTTAAGACCGAGGCACAAGAGCCTTGGTTGACTTATGTTGGGCGAGCAGCAACACCGTTATTTGAGCCAATGGGAATCGAAAAGGACAATTGGCCAGCTACGGTAGGGCTTATGACCGGAATTTTGGCTAAAGAAGTAGTGGTTGGTACTTTGGAATCGCTGTATATCAATAATTCAAGTAAAATAAACAGTTCAAGTGATTTCAAAAATTCAAGTAATATAAACAGTTCAAGCGCCATCAATAGCTCAACTTTTTCGGATCCTTCGGCTGTTCCGGATAATCTGTCTGCGTCTGCTTCTACCTCTATTTCTGCACCTGTTTCTGCTCCTGCCTCCGCATCTTCATCAGATTCAACAATATTACCTATCTTGGTTGAACGTTTTGGAGGCACAGCTAACGCATTTGCCTATCTGCTATTTGTTTTATTGTATTTTCCCTGCGTTTCAGTGCTTGCTGCCATTGCTCGTGAATTAAATATAAGGTGGGCACTTTTTTCAGCAGTATGGACTACTAGTATCGCTTATATTGTAGCAGTATTGTTTTATCAGAGTGCTAGTTATCTGAGGCACCCCCACTCTTCGCTGCTCTGGATAGTAGGAATGATTGCAGCTCTGATTTCCGGTTTCTGGGCTATGCGTAAATGGGTAAAATTCAATATGCGCAAGCAAAAAATCAGGTTCCAGAAGCCTTTGCCTACACAGGTACTCATTCTAAACACTTAGCTCTAAATACTGTGCAACCATTCACGCAGACCCTTGAACTCCCACCTTTGGGTAATATCGCATTTTTACATAGTTACAATGGGGAAGTGGGGAAAGGTAATATGGGGATGGATGGGGGATGGGGGATACTTCGGGATGGCAGGATATGCCATCCCGAAATAAGTGAAGGCCTATTAAACCATTTCTTTCAATTGCTTCAGGGCTCTTGCCTTAACAACATTACGAGCTGGTTTTGCTTTAAACATCATTTCTTCACCTGTGAAAGGATTGATACCTTTACGGGCTTTAGTAGCTGGTTTATGAATGATGGTAAGTTTTACCAAACCAGGAAGCGTGAAGTGGCCTGGGCCTTGCTTCTTAACATGGGCGCCAATAATGGTTTTTAACTCATCAAATAGGCCGGAAATTTCTTTTCTGGCGATTCCAGTGCGGCCTGCTAGGATAGTGAATAACTGACCTTTTGTATAAGCCTTATTAACTGAAGTAACAGGTGGGATGCGGGTTGCTTTGCTTGCAGAAGCCGCCTTTTTAGAGGACATTTTTAGGCTTTTTTTAGCCTTTGCTTTCATTGGAGCCTTCTTTGCCATTCGGCTAGTTGAAGACTTTTTAACCGGTTTTTTGGTTGCACGACTGCTTTTGCGTTTAGCTGCCATATCATTTGCTCCTTAAAATTTAACAAAATATTACTTAACATTAAATTGTTAGCACACACCCTGCAAAACAGCAAGAGAAAATCGAATTTTGCACTAACAATTTCTAAAAATTTTATTTATGACTCAAAATAAGCCATAAATAAGGCTTTTTAGAATCTTGATACTAACCTAAGGCAGTTACAAAGTCAATTATTTTAGTGAAAAAATTATTATTATTCATAATTTCAATGAAAAATGAGGTAAAGCAAGGTACATTTTAGGGCTCATTTCTGGGTATTTTTTAGCTTTTTAGCTTGTTTATGAGAGACCCGTTTTTTGAAACAATATTCAAATATCAATCAAAGATACCATTGTTAATATCTTGATCAGCTCTTTATGAGCTCATTATCAACTCTTTATCAACCCTCAATTTATAGGTTCTAATGGGTTCTAATAGGTTCTTCAAGCTATATTTAGCCTGTCTCAAGCTTCAGTTAAATGAGTGCGAGGTGATATGGACAGAGAATTATGGTTTCTCATGCGACATTTCTTGAAATTTTAACAGTCCATAAAATATATGGTTTTTTAGCTAATTTCGTCGTTCTGATCGTTCTGATGATCTTTTTTGGATATCCTCACCGGGTTAACCACTCACCTTATATGCGTGAAGCAAGCCTCAAATGCTCAAGCAATGCTTAAGCAAGGCAGAGATCAGAAGGGGGCTTCAGAAGGTTTCTTCAGAAGGGTTCCAAAGAAACCTCAGGACGTTCTATTAAGGTACTGCGGTGAAGGTCTTTTGAAGGTCTTTTAGGGTGTTTCCACAAGGCCTCTCTGGGTGTATTAAAGGCTTATAGGATTTATGTTATAGGAATAATGTTTTAGGATTTATCAATTATGGCGTAAGACCTCTTGCTTTAGCTAGAGGATATAAGGCATAATACAAATTCCTAAACGGACTACCGAGGGGCACTCGGAAAGTAACGCTTGTGGAGATATGAACCTCGTTGGAGATTCAGCCCAAGAACCGCTCGATTAATATCGGGAATCGCCTTCCTTTGGGAAGGTGATGATGTCAATTTCTATCCATCCCAAGTGGAAAAATTGATAGAATTTTCTGTAGAGTAACGATGAATCTCATTTGCTCTTCAGACGTAGGTATTGGAAATATATTGAAAAATTAGATTAATTTAACTATCCAACTAGGAGTTAGTTGTGACAAAGACATTTAGCGCGAAAGCCGACACCGTCAAACGAGGATGGTATGTTGTAGATGCCAAAGGCAAGACCTTGGGCAGACTCTCAACAGAAATCGCTCGACGACTTCGAGGTAAACATAAACCAGAATATACACCTCATGTGGATACTGGCGATTATATTATTGTTCTCAATGCTGAACATATTCACGTCACCGGCAATAAAGCCAACGATAAAGTGTATTATCGCCATAGCGGATATCCTGGTGGACTGAAAGAAGAAACCTTTGCAAAGAAAATTGCTCGTCAGCCAAGACAAGTCCTGGAACATGCCGTAAAGGGTATGCTCCCCAAAAATCCATTAGGCAGAGCAATGTTTCGAAAGCTCAATATCTATGCCGGAAATGCGCACCCGCATGCGGCACAGCAACCTCAGAATTTGGAATTTTAACTTAATATTGGAAATGATTGGATAGAATTATGGCAAAATCATCAGCTGCAAAGAAAGAAGTTTATTATGGTACCGGTCGTCGTAAAACCAGCACTGCGCGCGTTTATTTGAAACGTGGTTCCGGTAAAATCACTATCAACAAAAACAGTCTGGAGGAGTATTTTGGCCGTCCTACAGCTCGTATGGTGGTTATGCAGCCTCTAGAGCTTTTAGAGCTCGTAAACAAATTTGATGTCCTAATCAGCGTCAAAGGCGGTGGTATCATGGGCCAGGCCGGAGCCATCCGCCACGGCATTACCCGTGCACTTATCCGATACGATGAATCTGAAATGCCCGAAGATGCTTCCGGTAGCACCGATGAAGTCTCCGAAGCTCGCTATCGTCGCATTCTCCGTAAAAAAGGTTTTGTTACCCGCGATTCTCGTAAAGTTGAGCGTAAGAAAGTCGGTCTCCACAAAGCTCGTAAGAGACCACAATACTCCAAACGGTAATATTTCCACGGTTTGGAAAATATTCCCGCTGGGGGATCGTCTAGCGGCAGGACAGCGGACTCTGACTCCGTTAACCTAGGTTCGAATCCTAGTCCCCCAGCCAACAAATTCCGCTTTAAAATCAAATACTTACATCGATTTTCTCAATTTACTCATTTACCCGACAAAAATTGACTGCGTAATTTTTGCGGGACCTGCGTGAGGTTTAGCTGGCTTACTACTTGCCCTTTATCACCTACACAACTCTTTCTAGTCTGGTTAGTGTGGCGCAACAGAGTGACTGAAACACCACTCTGACGAGTCTCACAAACCTTGTTTGTTGCCTTATAAAGGTTTTCCAATTCAGCGGCTGAATAGTGGGTGGTAATGCGTCCAGAGCGATGACCGAGAAGATCTTGCCTGTCTTCAAAACTAACCCCTGCTGCACGTAATCGGCGACCGTAGCTGTGTTTCATATCGTGTACACGTACAAACTCTAACCCAGCCCTTTTTCTCGCCTTTTTCCATGCGCTTCTATTCATACCTGTCCTCGGTTTGCCATTGTAGGAAAACACATGCGTTTTATGCTTTCCCCTTTGGCTTTCGACAACAGATCCAGCGATATCATTACAAACAACCAAGCGAACATCGCCATTTTTAACGATTGCACTCGGTATAAGAAATACCTTCAAGTGCGGCAACTCAGGGATCTTAACTTCCCATTCCCAACGCAATTGGCATATTTCTTGTTCACGACAGCCTGTATTCACTGCAAATAAGGCCATTGCCTCTAAATGAGGCGGCAATTCCCTGAATAGTCGCTCTTGTTCCTCCCAACTTAATGGATAGGGTTGTCGCAGATCATGCTCTGGTAAGAGTTTGATCTTTGGAGCATGGGATAACCAAGTTAATCCTTGCTCGTCTATCCATTCATTGGCAGCGAGGTTTAAAATCCTGCGGACAACAACTAAACCGTGATTAATCGTTCGTGTCTTAACACCATCGCGTCGTCTGCCTTCAATAAAAGATTGCAGCGCGCCCATATGAATTGACTCTAACGATAAATCTCCAATGTACTCTACCAACACTTTTAATCTTCCAGCATCATCTCGAAGACTTCGTTTGTGTTGATTTTCCATCAGAAATTTTGTTGCGGCCTCTTTAAAACTCCACTTAGGCCGTAAACCATAAACTTTGGTTTGTCTTAATTCCTCAACTCGCCTAGCTAGATACTTCTCGGCTTCTTCAAGGTCGCGAGTGCCAGTGCTTTCGCATAGTCTACATCCGAGAACCGTTTTATCAATGTGCCAGAAACCACTACTTTTTTTGTAGAGGCCCGGCGTTCGTTTTCGTCCCATATTTCCAAACTCCTATAGTTGGATGCCGCGGGACGACCACTACGTTGCTTATAATGATCTACCCAAGCATCTAAATCAAGCCTGTCGAAGGCAATTCCTTGTATTCCGATGGGAATTTCGGAGAGGAAAGGTCTGATTTCTTTATTAAAACGGTGTCTATCCATGCCAAGGTAGGTCGGAGCATCTCTAAGCCTAATGAGTCTTGGGGTTATCTTGGATTTATTCATTGTTATTTCCATTTTTATTTTTCTGCTGGCTTTGATGCATCGTTTACGAAAGATTCATGCATTGAAGACGCGTTAGAGACACGTGGAGAACCGGAATTTAAAACATGATTCACTTCCGCAAGAATTGTAGATTCCTCGACAGCAGGGAGTTTGCTGGCCATTTCCTTGTTATTAATATGTTGATGTTGTTGCCATGAGGGGATACATCCATAAACCTCACCGTTATTTTCATATTTGACGACAAATTGACAAGTATGTAACGCGTCAAGCACGCCTGCAAAATCGATATCGTCATAGGGAAATATATTTAGCTTTAAACGGCGTGGTTGCCAGCGAAATCTGCCCTTTCGATCACAACAGATAAATAACCCAATAAAAGCTAACCTGAGTGGGAGTTTATAGTTAATCTCGGCATCAAATAAGGCTTCATGCGTAAATAACTCTGGTTTCACTGAGCGGATCCGCGTCATACTGTTACTCACCTCTAAATCTGGTTTTTGAAACATGAATGGTGGAGAGCATGTTATTGCTATAATAGGTGGCTTCAATCAGAGATCGATGACAAAAATTATTGATGTGTTGTTTAGCAAGTAACATCGTGATAGCAGCTCCGTTCTATCCACTTGTAATTAATTTTAACTCTTGGGAATTTTTCGGATATCACCCAAAGGGTTATTTTTATACACCCCGGGGGTTATTTTTAATAAACTTCTGTGAAATCGGAATACATTTACATCCATAAAGCCATTTGGTTTAATATTTTAGTGGTTATAAATTTTTAAGCAATTTCTAAAACGTTTTGCAGACATATTAGCTTAAAAATTGCTTAGATAACTTGACTCGATAGGATTGAAAATTAAAATTTCACGTGAACCTGACGCGTGAAGCACAGGTAGTCTTTTTGTCAATCAATAAAGATACTTTTGAAAATGATTAGAGAAAGCCTTTTGTTTGATTGATCCAATCAATTTCAATACAGAAAAGCAAGGAAAATCATATGGTTAACAGTTCCTTTGCGTTTGGATTGATTAATTTTTTTAACGCGTGAAATACGCGTCACCCACACGCCCTGGGAATTCCGAAGGGGAAGGGAATATGGAAGGGAAGGGAGTATGGAAGGGAATATAGATCGATCTGTCAAAATCGAACTATCACGAAGGAGTTTTTTCATCAAATTTAAAAATTTTTCGGAAATTCAAAAAAATAACCCTGTGGGTAATATCCAAAATCATCGAGATGATTAAAAATATCTTCAGGTTCTGGTTTTGAAACTGAAATTATGAATTTTAAATGCAACGGGGCGATTGATGAATATTAAAATTTTTGGGATGAAGTTTAACGATGTAACGAAAGCATCTTATTTAACCTTGGCTTTTGCATGTTTTTTTTGGTGCATGATAGTGCCAACCTATGCAGTCGCTATTGAAAAATTACAAGAATCCAAATTTCATGCAGTAAAGTTTTGGCTTTACCGACTGATGGGATGTTATCTATGGATCAAAAATGATAAGCTCTGGGCTGTCGGACAGGAACGAAGTTTATATTTTGACTGGATAGCCTTGGTGCAAAGCAAATGACAGAATTGTTCGGGGACCAGGTGGTACTAGATCCTAATGAGGTCATCTTCTTTGGCGCACATCCGATGAGGAAGGGAGTGTCTTTGACTGATCCTCAAAAATTACGGACATAATATCGCCAGTCGATCTGATGAAGCTTGATAATTTCGAGGCTTTTCTTAAGTTCCCTCGAAATCTTCCTTCAACTAAGATTCGCTTTAAATTAAATAATTAAGCTGAAAAATCAATAAATAGATTTATTTTTTTACAATCCGGAATATTCATAATATTATATCTCAAGTTTCCCTAATTCTAACTCAGCATGTGTTTCCACCGTTTCTTCGGCTCTTCTAGGATAGATTTTTGAAAATACAATAGGTACAACGGGTTCCCAATACTCCATCACTAAACTAAAAACATTAAATTGAACTTTTGAAAGAGGTGGGTATGATAGATGAGATTTAGTATCTGTATCACTCTTATCATGTTGTATTCTCGAAAGATCCTCAGGCTTCTCCCCTTTCAATGCAGATAGCCACCTATTTTCTAAAAGTTCATCCAACACGATTTCAATTCTTTTTGCAATGGCATAATTTTCTGAAGTTGGTTTAAACAAGAGATCTGGTATAAAAGGCTCAAATATTTTTTCAGAAGCCACGTATTGAGTTATGTTAAAGCCAGCTTGTTGTAATAAACAAAGCAAACCAGTTGTGCCGACCAAATGTGTGTGACCAACTGCTATCAGAGCGTTGCCTCCCAAGGCATGCTGACGCAATATCTCCGGCATCCAAGCATTATTTCTCGACCAAACAAAGTCATCTTGCTCTTGACTATAGCAGTAGCGAGGATCATATAAGGTATTTCCTTCTAAATATTGATCCATGGGAGCAAGAACTTCTTCAGGATATTCTGGTGGGTTTTTTAAACAACCGAAACTTCCTTCTAAACTGTTATTGAGCTCATCAATTGATACTGTATCATAAACTCTAGATTCCTCAGTTTCTAATCCAAGCACCAGAGGAAATCCTAACTTTTCAAGACTACTATCCATACCTCCATAACTAATACAAAATCGTGCGAACCAGATTGCACGTTCTAACACTACACGGGTAAGTGGGATTGGAGGTAATTCATGACGAGGTGCGAACAACTTAAGGGCATTTAAAAGAATTTCTCGGGCTACAGGAGTAAGCTTTTCATAGGCAGCTTTATCTTGCTCCTTGGTGTGCAGCCAACCTGCTTGAATTAGCGATGCTTCAGTCCGTCGTTTGTGGACTGATTCCAAAATTAATCTATCGGCTTTCTTCATGATTTCGAGATATTCATCTGGAAGGACAGATAATGGCATCACATGATATGTCCCGAAAAGGAGGAATGAATTCCCATCTTTTTCACATTGAAATAAATTTGGTTCTTTACGAGGATTCTCTAAGAACAACTCAGCTGGATATGCCATAAAACCCCTTATTTTTAAATAATAAAATCAAATATTAAATTCAATAATGAATCAATTCGTAATGTAAACATAGATTACATTTTTATTTTGCTAGAAATAGCAGGTAAATTTTCAATTAATTTTCTTCCTTCGATTCCTCCAAAATATTGCCAAACAAGTTCCTTAGGATTAGTTTGTACCCCTATTGCAGAAGCTCCTGGCAGATATGGAAGAGCTTGAAAAATTTCATTTCGAAAAAGCTCATTTATTTTTTGAAGATAAGAAAAAATTTGTTCATCCCCAGGAGGGTTACCTATTGAATATTGTCTTATTAATTTGTTATAAATCATGCATAATTCAGGCTTTAAACCATGGGAAGACATTCCATGATTTGATGTAACGTATGAGTTATCTGCAGAAAGATGATATGAAGCCGTTTCTTTTAACCAAGCACTTAAAAACTGAGTAAGCGTTTCAGTCTGGTCGCCTGGATTTGGAAAAGTGAAATCAATATATCCGGGATAAGCTTCGCTGTCATCGTTTACTAATCGTCTTGGGAACATTCCCGCCTTTAAACTACATTTTATAGAGGCAATATTAACTAGCCCAGTGCCGGTTGCTAATCCCACAAAACGATGCTCTGTTGGACGCAGACAAGGCTTTTGGCTACTCTCTTCTATACCCGTATAGACTAAGGGATTTGTTCCGATAGCTGGTCTAATAATTAAATTAAGCGCCTTATTGAGGCCTTCAGTGCCATATCCTTTTCCTATGAATTTGTCTAAGAAGTGGATAGACATTTCAGCATATCCATTCGGAATTCCGAAACCCCCATTAGAATCATCCCCCCTCTCGAATTCAATTTCTTCACCGCAGGGTGGATAGAAGCAACATTGTCCAACATAACTATCATCTTCCTTTTGAAAAAAGGATACTTGACCAAATGGGCTCATTGGTATACAAAAAAGCCATTGCTGTCTTTTCAGGATCTCTTCGTGCTTTTAATATTCTTTCTATTTTGCTTCGAATAGTAGTCTCATTCCCTTCATATTCTGTTTGCAGACAATTGATTAATTCTGAAATTTGACTGCATTCAAATACATGAAGTAATATATCGAGCAGTGTGGGGGTACATAATCGCAATCTTGCAGTTTCAGCAATAACTGTGCGAGAGGATCCTAATTCTTGTAATAACTTGCTCAAACTTTTTTCAGTATCAGGATTTAGAGCTAATCTTGTTTGATCTGGGGATAGGGCCATGATACCACCTCAAAATCTGGGGTTAATCTTATTAAGCGTTTTATACGCTACACTTACTAGTTAAAAAACTTCATAATCTTACTCCTGTTTTATCGTATAGGGAACTATATACATGTATAGCTATATAAGTCAGAAAATAAACAAAATATTCTTTGCTATTCTGGTGGGCTTAAAATTAAACAAGTGTATTAAGCAAAACTTAAGCCTCATTAGATAGCAAGAATTGACTCGCTTAAAGATTAAGATCATGTTGTTTTAATTCTATTTGTTTTCTTAGAATCGGAGTAATTGCCTTATCCAAAGGAATTTTTGAATGTGATTTTTGATGATCTTTTATCAAGAATTCCTTTAGATCATTATTCTTGTCATAAGAATGCATTGCGCTCTCAAGCAAATCTTTGTAATTTTTAAGGTCTGAAGATTGTTGGATTAGGGAGGATGCTATGAAAGCAATTCCTTGTGACCGTATCACGGATGCTTCTGGAGTTAAAAGAAAGCAATATTCTTTCTTGATATCATTGCGTATTATTTCTGCAATGATGGCTTGTTCAAATAAAACTGGTGTACTGTCTTTATCTGAGTTTATTTTATCAACGGTATTGTTCCAATTTTTTATTCTTTCAAATGTATTATATATTTGATTTAAATAATCATGACTCGATAAGAAAGTTGAGTTTTTTAAATGATATTTTCTTGCCGTATCATTTATCATCTCTTCGATTTTTAATCTGTCTTTTATGAAATTATTGCATTGGATTGCTTGGTTATTCAAGGCTTTCCATCCGAGCCCAAGTTCCTGCCCAATTTTTGAAATAAAATTTTTGTATAAAGCTCGATTACTCGTTATTTCGTCTGCCAAGATGTTTCTTTCTTGCCTTATTTTGGAAAATTCTGGATACCTGCAATGCTCATAACAATTTTTACCAGGGTGAGTGCCGCGGATCTCCCGCCACAACAGTCTAGCTTCCATTGCTTTTTTGGCATATTCTTGAACTTTGAATTGTGCTCGCTCCTCAATCAGCGCCAACGGACGCATTTTTAACCCGCAAGCTATTTCAATAGATTCCTTACTTATTCCAGCCTGATGGGCATAGGATAAATGATCTTTTCATTCAGAGATAATATTTTGCCCCATGGAATCACGTTCTTTTTTTAAAGCATGGTACGCAGCCCAATCCTTTTCTTGCGACACTGAAGTTAAATCTTGGCCTAATAGGATATATTCTTGTATATTTTCCCAAGCCCCTTGATGTTCAGGTCTAATAGTGTAATCAACGACCAGATCTTTACCTGAGACGCGTGCAAGTGATTTCTGTAGTCCATTAAAATTAGTAAATGTATTGGTATCATAAAATAATGTTACATCGTTGCGATGCCTGGTTAATGCAACATAAGTAGCATGAGCATCCATATTTTTAGAAGCAACAACCATTGACCAATCAACGGTTTGACCTTGCGCTTTATGTAAAGTAATAGAATAACTGTGATCGAATTGATTATAATCATTTGTGGTAAATTTAGCTTTGGTTTCATTGTCAATGGTTGTAGTTAATTGATAAGCTTTTTTGGATGCAGCTACAGTTTTTGTTGAAGGTTTCGAAGACGATAGGACTTCCTCAATACTAATAATCTTAGCTCGGGTTCATTTTTAATTAGGAAATCCTTCTCATTATTTTTTTTTATGTCATAACAATTGATTTTTTTATTTCGATCATTTTTTAAGAATATTATTTCATCTCCGGTGGAGAACATACGGCCATTTATTTCAATATCATTCTTAGAAATTAAGCCTTTTTCTTGAAGCATTTTTCTTGCTTCAGCATTTAATTCTTGGCATTGGGCTCGAGTAGAAGCTAATAGCAATCCGCTTTTATCTGGATAATCAATGCGCTTTTGCATATAAGATTTCGCTACTAATTCTAAGTCTGTCGTATCAATTTCTTTGATATGGCCATGTTGTTCATAAGTTGATAAAGCTTGGTATGTCTTTAACTCCGCAAGATCTTCAGATGCTGCTTTCATCCATTGATCTTTTTGCCGAATTATAGTGCTTAAGCTAGATAGCTTGTTTTGTTCCAAAGCTTTTTCATTGAGTTTTCGAAAAAAATCTCCTGCCTCAATGGCTTTAAATTGATGATCGTCTCCCACAATAATTAATTTGGCTTTGGCTTTTTCGATATAACCTAAAATAGAAGCCCATTGGGAGGTCCCAATCATGCCTGTTTCATCGATAATGACAAGATGTTGTTCGGTCAAAGTATATTTGTCTAATTCATGCAATCGTCTCTCAAGACGCAAATGCTCCGAACTGGGATGCATTGACCAAAAATCACGGTGGGCTTCTTCTCTTCGGTCCCATTTATCGAGGTAAAAGGCCACTGTCTCAGCAGTGCAGTTGGTTTCCAATGCCAAATTTTCAGCTGCAACAGCAGAAAGGGCGAGCCCATAAGTTTTATATCCTGATTGATTGTGGATATCTACAACAGCCTTGAGAGTTGTAGTTTTGCCTGTGCCAGCTCTCCCGATAAGGACACTTAATTTTTGTTCATCGCATAAAGATTTGACGGCATTCTGTTGCTCTTCGTTGAGATAATGATATTGGCTCTTAAGAGTGTCATCCTGAAGCTTTGAATCAATCGCAATATTGGCTTTATTACTGATTAGGTTATTAGCTTTTTCTAATGTTTGTTCTTCTAATTGAATATATTCTTTAGATGTATATCTGGCTTGTCCATCTAAACTTATTCCCACAATGGCAGCTTGCGCTAGACTTGCTTCATACACATAGGAAGCAAGTTTAGGATCATCTCCCAATCTTTTTTGAATAATTCGAGCCAGGTCTATTGATGAAAAAGTAGCTTGCTTGCTCGTCAATTCTTTTAGTATATCTTCTGGGTGTAATCCTAAATATTCCTTATTTCGATTCTTAATTTCTTTATTTTCTTCAACAATTCTTGAAGCCAACCCACTCTTTTCTAATTTTTGGGCATACCAACTTTCATGCTTAGTTGGTTCAAATGGTATTCCCAAATCTGCATAGGAGCGATGATCGACTCTTTCATCAATGCCCTCACGGGCCAAATAAAAGTTAGTCTTTTGAGCCCATAATTTGCGGCTTTCTATTAAAGCAGACTTGGTAGTAATATCTCTGTCCTTTGCATAGGACCACTCACCCTTATCGTTGACTGCCCTTCTCGAAATTTGAAAATGAGCATGAGGATTTCCTTCATCGTTATGGATCGCGACTGTTACAACTAAACCGCGGCTTACAAATCTCTCATTTAGAAATCAGTCACAAGTTCTTTCCACACCTCTGGAGTTAATTCTTTTGGAAGTGCAACCACCGTGGTTTGAGCAATCTGTGCACAGCTTTTATATTTTTCTTGTGTCGCTTCTGTACGATAGGTACGCATTGCATATAGATCTTCGTGAGACTCTAATGTATTCCAAACTTCTAATTTCTTCATGTAATCAGGTGCATGACTGGTGGCAAATGTTGCAGAGAAAATAACATCTGAAGATCGGTTCCTATAATCTGCGGTTATATTTCTACGAGATTCCTCTAATTTATTTCCAGTAATGTATGCAGCGCTTTGAACGGCACTCCGTCCAGTGCTTCTTGAAACAAATCCAACTCGATAATGATAAATTGCCATAATATAAAAACTCGCCGAAGGCAAAAAAGCGGTGGGGACCGCATAAGTGCGCTTTGTTCCCAAAGACAAATGTAAGACTATCGTCTTGTTTTATTTATTTCAAGGATTTTAGCAAAAATACATCCGCTGGGTGATAACATTTTATTATTTCCATTGCTATGATTCTTATTGTGATTCGTAATTGATGTATGGAGACTTTATTTATGAAAAGCGATATTCAGAAAATGGAGAGCATTCAGGACAAAATCAATAAATTAAAACTCAAACCGAATTAGATTGAACAGGAAATAACCAGTAATTCTTCTCAGGTTTTGAAGATTACCACGATGCATTCCAAATTGACTTTTAGATTTTCGAGAAATGGATAAAGCCTCGATATTATTAGGAATATTATTGGAAGCTTTCGAGAACTTACCTGTAGAGCCAACTCGAGATCACCTTGAGCACTGGAAGAATATTGGTGTGTTTGATGAAAATGAGAATAGTAGTTAGTTAATCTTAATCAGACTCAGGTTTTCTCCTGCCTACTTTTGGTTTAGGCAATCGAGCAAGAGTACTTTTAATTTTCTCATCAGTTTGTTTAGATAACGCGTCAATTCCGGCACGAATTAATTCGGATTTATTTGTTTCTATTCCAAGGAGCAAGCATCTGCGCTTTGTTTGATTTAACAAATCTAAATCGCTTTGAAGAAGAGTAAAGTTAGATCGAACTATTACTTCCTTTTCTGACCCCATATGACCTCTAACGAAATATAGTAATTATCATAAGTATAATACCTACAGTACATACTTGACAAATTATAATTAATACACATAATATGTATCATATGTATTTCATTTCTCTAGAAATGTGAATACAGGAAGAGGTGGCATTACCAAAAGGCGATGCCACCCATAGTGAATAGGTGCTACCAACACCTATCCACTACTACCACAACCAACTACTGAGGAGTTAGCTATGGATCAAAAGAAATTAGCAGATTATTTATTTTTAATAAAGTACCTTTCAGAATCTCAAGAAGTATTGCTTGAATACCAGACCAGAATCGATGCCATTGTTCAATTGGTAGTCGGGAACGATTTAATCGATTACCCTGCCTTGAAGCTTCATTTATATCTAAGAGAATTAAGCGATTCAGTTGAAAGGGCAGTCTTTCTTTCAGAAGATGTGATGAGTACCCTGCATCGGATCTCAAATTTAATGGCGAGCAAAGGGGGATCAGATATCAGTGGCGATGAAGTTGAAAGAACTCTTTGAAATTGTTTTATTTAATACAGTATTCCCGTAAACCCATTAAATGCTCGATACAGTTTTAATAGGAATAACTGTAGTATTTTAGGATATAATATTGGGTCGATATATTATATTTGTTGAGTCGCTTAGTTCATTTACAGGGGTTTTGGGTTTAATTCAAAAATTGGAATGTTTTAAGAAGACGGTAGGTAAGCATGTTGTTGTGGTGTGAGGGATAAATAGTGACTTTAGATGAATTGAAGCGGTTGGTAAAAGATGAATCTATAGATATAGAGTTTAAATCAACAACTGGTGAAATAAAATCAGCCTGTAAAACACTGTGCGCCTTTTTAAATTGTGAGGGTGGTATTGTTTTTATTGGCGTTAAGGATGATGGACGGTTGGTTGGTCAAATGGTAACCGACCACACTCGTTTAGAAATTGCGAATGAACTCGGAAAATTTGAGCCACCTGCTAATATCAAAGTAGAATATGTTCCCATTGCTGATAATAAACAAATTGTTTGTCTTCAAGTAGAAGCAGGAACCTACAAACCATATGTTTATGACGGTAAACCCTACGAAAAACTGGAATCAAGTACAAGAAAAATGAGTCAAGCAAGATACCATCAATTACTATCACACCAAAATCAAGTTAATCATTCATGGGAGCAACTTTATGCTGAGAATTATACAATCGATGATTTAGACCACAACTTAATTCTTGCCATTGTACGTAAATCAGTTGATAAGAAGCGACTTTATGAAATGGCCATGAGAGAAGATATACCGACTGTTTTGGAAAAATTGAAATTAACCGAAAATGGAAGAGTCAAAAATGCTGCAATGGCGCTTTTTGGAAAAAAGTTTTTGCCCAATTATCCTCAATGTCATATTAAATTGGCACGTTTTAAAGGACTAGATAGACATGAGTTTTTAATCATGATTTTATTTATGGTAATATTATAGATTTAATCGAAAAATCGGAATTATTCGCAAAAAGACATCTTCCAATAGCAGCGAAAATAATTCCTGGAAAATTACAGAGAGTTGAAACACCATTACTTCCATATGATGTGATTAGAGAGGCAATAGTAAATTCTTTTTGTCATCGTGACTACAGCGTGTACGGTGGATCTGTAAAACTTGCAATTTACGACGACAGATTTGAGATATCAAATAATGGAGGTTTGTTGCCGGGTGTAACGATCGAAAAAATCAAAAAAGGCTATTCAAAACTTCGTAATCCATTAATTGGTGATATTTTATTTAAATCTGATTATGTTGAAACCTGGGGGAGAGGTGTCAAGGAGATTTTTGGAGAACTTAAAAAGGCAGGAGATCCAGAGCCAGAATTTCAATGTGATGCATATGATTTTCAAGTGACATTCAAATTTCCTGTCAGTATGAAACCAGAAGTTTTCTTGATTGATGAAACTTCCGTCCTTTTTGATAAATTGAATGATAGACAAAGAGAAATAGTGGAGATATTGAATCAGGTTGAAGAAATTTCTTTCTCTGATATTTTAAAGAGATTAAAAAATCCCCCATCAGAAAAGACATTGAAAAGAGATTTGGGCAGTCTTAAAAAGCAGGGAATTATTGATGTGAAGGGACGAGCCTGGACCGCTGTTTGGTTTTTAAAGAATAGATAATCACTTGAATTTGATGATAAAATAACCAAAACTACTTTATTTATTGAGGTCATCTTGAGGGTCATCTTGAGGGTCATCTTGAGGGTCATCTTGAGGGTCATCTTAATATCAGTGAGAATTTAGATTGGTAGGTAGTTCTCAACTGAGTATAACTGGTTAATTAAAGTGCTCTAATATATTTTTGGGATTAAATTCAGAAGCAGTGATTTCGGTTTCGCACGTACAATAGTTGAATTGCCTATTAAAGATAGAATTGGTAAAAACAAAGATATTTTGATGATTTGTGCAGTGCCGTTAAAAAACAGGGTATACTAGTATCAAATGGTATTAAAGTAAACACAATCTGGTCATTAAAGAAATGATTCATACTAAGGTTTGTTAAGATTCGCTAAGATTTGATGGGTTTATCTTCATATTCCATTTTGAGTGGCCAATCACTTATGCAGAAAATTGAAGCGGTCTTAAAGAAATGGGGCTGGTTGATTCAAGTGGATACGCTTGGACGGCAGGCTGGTTTTTGAATGCCCCATAAATGAAGATCTTGCGGCCATTTTGGGGACATTCTTGCGGACAAAGGGTCCTTATGAGCATCTACCCAATTTCTAATGAAAAAATTATACCAGTCTTGGAGTGGTAAAGTGATCAATGAGAAAGAAATGCGAGAAGAAGGCCTTTCAGTCTTGACTGAAACTGTGGAAAGAAAAGAGATTGAAGACAAGCTTCATGAAGAATCTCAGATTCTAGAAAGAAGATACTATTATCCCCCTTTTTATGAAGGAGTGGTGATTGAGCCAGGTTTTTTTAAATTGGAAAGATACGGAAGAATAATATTTTCCTTAGGAACTGCCCATTGTTTTCCTCTGAAGATTTTACCAGAGGCTTATTTAAAAATCATTGGCACTTGTAAACAAGCTTTCTTTGAGAATACAGCGCAATCGACTTATACAGAAGCTGATCTTGTAAAGATAGGCCTCCTTCGAGATAAACCTAATTCATATTGGAATAAGGGCTTCACTCCTGCTGCTGAAGAAATTTTTAAGAATGCATTTCAAATATGGTGTAAAAACTCAGGGAAGACTGTATCGATAGAGAGAGCAAACTCCAGAATGGCATTTTGGTTCTGCCATAGTGTATCTTCAACGAACACCATGGATGAAGAATTGGAAAAATTATTTGGTGATAAAGTTGATTCTTTAGATACTCAGAGTTCTCTGATGCCTGTTATTACAGAATTCTCAATTGAAGAAACTAATAGAAGGCTCGAAGTTCAATTCGGATATTTAAGAGATTCTCCTTGCTATGAGAGTGAGTTTCTTGAGTATGACAAGCAGTATCTGAGTGGAAAAATGTTATACGATGAAGAATTTATTCGTGAGCAAGAAGAGGCGTTAATTATGGTGTCAAATCGAAATAAGGTTTGGTTTCCGAAATTAAATGAGGCTAACTTTAAAGAACCTACTTTCGTAGGGGTTGGTTTTGGACATTTGGTAGGCCGAGCAGGATTGTTGTGTTTAATGGAAAATGCAGGATGGAAGATTTCTAAAATAAATAGAGAAGGAAAAGAAGAACTAATTTCAGCTGCAAAATTATTTTCTTCACATCAGCCCATAAGCAAGATTCCAAAACTAATTTTAAATGGCTTTAAGAATTTTGTAATGGAGCATCCCAAGAAATTCGGTCTTGGTACGCTGGGCGCCATTGCTGTACTGGCGCTGGGACGAGCTTATTTAAAGAACAACAGGATTCCATGATAATCAATAAAGTGTCGTGTCGTGATCAGGGGCTTGGGTCTTTTAATTGGTTCCCAAACTTTTTTTCTTGCATGGGTAATAGAAATTCTTTGTTCATTTGCCATCGTTGCGTGCAACGATAGCACAATACGGAGGAGGAATACAAGCATTTTTTGCTGTTGTTCTGTCTATCTAGAGCCTTTTTCAGATAATATGCCTTAGCTTACTTTATCATATTATAACAAAATTGATCTTTTGCTAAAGTGGAGTAAGATCTGGCCGATAATAATATAAATATATATTGGTAGGTTATTTTAATGAGTAGATCTCATTCTTGGCGGAATTCTATTTTAATATTATTGTGTATTCTTCTGCCTTCAATCATCTTTATATTACCCCTTGTGCCTTGGTTTAACAAGACCACTTATGACGAATACAATGCTATTTACTATTACTTATTATCTGTTGGTACTCTATTTTTAGGATTAATTGCTTATATACAATTAAGCAATATTAATGAAAGTCTAGAAATTGATTATTTATTGAAAATAAATCAACAATTGAGACGAAAAGAAATTATTAAGGCGAGGACAATAATCCATGAATTGTATTTAATGGCCCAAAATGAGCTTCAAGCTCAAGGAATAAATATACAAAATAAAGAATGGAAATCCAAGCTTCATAAAAAAATTGGATATAAAATTAAAAAACTGTCTACATCTAATGAAAAACAAAAATTTCTATATTTATTAAATTTTTTGGATTTTATGGAAACAGTCGGTTATTTATACACAAACAATCATCTCACCTTAGACAATTTGGATAAATTATTTGGTGCATCATTGATTTTTAATTTTAAAATATATAAATCATATATTTTACATAGACAGCGGAAGCATAAAATTGGTGATTTTTATAAAGAATTTAAAAAATTGTATTATGATTTAAAAGAGCGAAACAGAAAACGAAACAGAAAGCAAAATACAAATGAAAAAATAATTATTGGTGCTGTTGGTCCTATAAAATATCAATTCTCTATAGATTTGAATAGACTAAAATTTTTTCAATAGCAGTTCTAATTTGCACATCTTGAAAAAACAAATGGTGCCAGGTTAAAAAAATTACTTATATTTTTAACCTGGCACCACCATTCAAAATCCATGTAGTTCCAGATAGATTTTCGGATTATTTTAAGACGAGCCTCCTTGTTTAATTTAGATAATTTTGTGATACAATCTTGTTGACCTATCAAAACTTGTATTAATTAGATATTCCCGATCTTGAATGGTGGTTTTGATGAAGAGTTAAAATTGCAACTAATTTTAATATCTTATTAAACTAACTTTTTTAATGACCAGTTAGTTAAAAAATGAGATAACACACTTTTAACAGAAGAAAAGGATCACAATCATGAAATTATTAGAAGCGATAAGAGAACATAGAGTCATTGAAGCACTTCAATTACTACAAATTAAAGAGATTAGAGAAAGCGCTTCAGAGAATAATAATGCAGCTTTGCTTTTGGCAGCTCAAAATAATCTAACTGAAGTTATTATTGAATTATTAAAGATCAAAGCGGTGCGGGAAGCTGCGGCGGACTTAAGCGGTGTTTTGTATGTTTTGGCTGGTTATGATAATACCGTGGCTGTTATTGAATTATTAAAGGTTGAGGCGGTGCGGAAAGCTCTGGCAGCGGATAGACAAGCTCTATTAAATGCAGGGAGAGGAGGTAATGCCGCAATTGTTATTGAATTTTTAAAGATAAAGGCGGTACAGGATGCTGCAGCAGCAGAAGATAACTTAGAACTGCGCATGGCAGCACGGGAAGGTAAAACCGCAATTGTTGATGTATTATTACAGATAAAGGCTGTGCAGGATGCTGCAGCAGTGAGGAATAACGAAGCTTTGCTTTTTGCAGCAGATCGTGGGTATACCGAAATTGTTTTTAGATTATTAAGGATAAAGGCGGTGCGGGATGATGCGGCAGCGTTCGAAAACCATGCTTTGCGCGCTGCAGCTCGCAATCGACATTGGCCGATGTTTTTAGAATTATTAAAATGCGAAGCAGCTAGGAATCAATTGGCTTTAAAAAATCATGAAGTATTAAGAAGTACTCTTGCTGCAGGAGAATTTGGAATCGTATCCTTATTAATGGATATTTATGGTGAGAAAGAAATTCCTATACCTCATGATTTGCATACAGAGTTTCGTACTAAAAGTTTATTAGACGAAAAAAGACCAGTGGCGTGCCAGGCAGCTCTTGTGAATGACATCTATAGACACAAAGGCGCTAATCTCCTTACTTTATTGGAAGATAAAAATGTACAAAACTGTGCCGCATTAGGACAAAATCTTGTTTTAATTTTTGCGGTCAGGAATGGTCTAAACTCTGCGGTTTTGAAATTGTTAGAAATAAAGTCAGTTTGTGAGAATGTGGCAGTTAATGATAATGATCTTTTTCGCTGTGCTGCAGCTCAGGGTCATCTGCAAGTAGTTCAAACCTTATTAACCTTAGAGCCAGTTTGTAAACTTGCAGCAACGAAGAATAACCAAGCTTTGCAAGATGCTATGAGACTTCAAAATTGGCCTATGGCTAGGGAATTATTAAGAGTAGAAGCGGTTAAAGACAGTAGATTGTCGTTACCCCACAATGAACTATTAAGGATGGCTGCGACGGCCGGTGAAGTTGATATTGTTTTATTATTGATACAAAATTATACAAAACACTCTATGATAATACCTTGTTATTTAAGCTTTACCTTTGGAGATGGAAGCATTCAGAGCCTATCAACCCAGCCCCTAGGATTTAGCGGTCCGATCGGATTAAGTATGATAGAAGAATACTGTGAAAAGGCCTACAAATCTACCTGTGACATATTAAATACCCATGCACTCGAGTTAATAAATATTATTATGATGTATGCCGGTATTCCCACCAAACCTACCTCCACTTTGCTCTTAAGCGGTGGGCCATCCACTCACCAAGCTTCGGCAACAAAAGAGCTTATGGATAATTTACGAACACTAAAAGATCTGATGAAAAGTGATACTGAGAATAAGGAAGCCGTCGAGGGTTGTTTAAGTAGAATAAGGGGACTTCTAAATACACATGGGGGACGCATACCATCTGATACGTATGTGACAGGTGTAACACAACTATCAACGTTGATTGATGATTGGTTTTCCGGGCATGGAGCGGTTTATGCGAGATTGAAAGAGATTTTTAATATTAGATCCGGTGTGACAAGGCAGATTAGTTACGACGGAATACAAAAAATTTCATCCAAGACTTAAAATTTGTGTGGTTATTGCTGTGGATTGTATTTAGATTTTAACAAAAATAATAGAGTTAGCACTCTTTGGTCTCATTCTATGGGGATACAGGTATAGTAATTTTTAATCTTAAAAGATTAAAAATCACGCGCGTAGATTTCGCGTAGTTGAGTGCGACACAGTACGGCATAGTTCGTCATAGGTAGTGGTCATTACGCGGCAAAAATTTTAATAAAATCAATGTAGTATAAAAAATTAGGCGGACTCTGACTCCGTTAACCTAGGTTCGAATCCTAGTCCCCCAGCCAGTAAATTCCGGTCCATTCCGGACACATAGGTTACACTTTATACCGGAGACATGGGTAACACTTTTGGCCCAAAAGGGTTCTTTAAGGGTTCTAGTCTACACGATTCTTCATCAAAATACCCTAAATCATAATCCATGAAACTCACTAACCATATTTTATCTTCGGTTTCTTTAATTCCTACATTTTGGCCAGCAAAGACTGTGCTCAAATTTATTTTCTTTCCTTTTAAACAAATCCTGCCGCAGTATGTGATGGTAATGACCTTGTCGTGAAAGGGATAATCTACTTTTGGAAGTCCTGCATATTTTTTTGTAGAAGGAACATAAATTTCAGCAGGGCATTTCATATCTAAAGCTTGATGGGGTCGTTCAGTATTATATTCTTTGATGAAGCTATCAAATTTTTCTTGTTGTTGTAAAAAATTTTCTCCAGCAGGTTTGGTGGTTGCTTTTTTTAAGGTTAAATGCATGCGTTCGTGCCTGCCGTTTTGTTGAGGGTTCCCTGGCTTTATTCTTTCGATAGCAATTCCGAGTCGCAACCACCACACAGATAATTTACTCAATCCAAATAAAGAATTAGGCGAAGAGAATGGAACACCGTTATCTGTTCGAATGGCATCAGGTATGCCGAATTCTTCAAAAACCCTTTGAAACACGGTGAAGGCATACTCTTCCTTGGTTGTTGTCAGCCCATCGCAAGCAAGCAAAAAACGAGTGCTAAAATCGGTTATTGTGAGAGGATAACAATATTGATGATTACCTAATCGAAATTCGCCTTTATAATCTGCACACCAGAGTTTATTAGGCACGTCAGTATTCGATAAAGCTGTTCCTTGCGCCTTGTTGCGACTACGTTTTTGTCTGATCACAAGACCATGTCTATCAAGAATTGCATGCACTGTGCTTTTTGAAGGAGGATGAATTTCAGGATATTTTCTAATGAGTACTTCTCGGATTTTTGGTGCTCCCCAAGTTGGCTTATCTTTTTTAATTCTAAGGATCATTTTTTCAACTTGAAAAGGGAGCTGGTTAGCATATCGATAGGGTCTACGGCTGCGATCAGATAAACCCTCTAAACCAAAATTTTTATAACGCTGATAGATTTTGTAACCGGTTTTTCTTGAGATGCCGAACTCTTCACAGAGGGGCATCATCTTATCGCCATCTAATAACCTAGCAATAAATTTTAATCTCTCATCCACTTGATTACACTCCATCCAAGGCATTAACAGGTCCCTCCTGTAAATACCAACAGTGTAATCTATGTGTCCGGTACGAAGTGTCACCTATGTCTTAGAACGTACATCCGCTTTAAAATCATATGCTTATAGCATTTTTTTAATTAATTTATCCATCTCTCAAAATACCACTGTGTCCATTTTGCGGCTTTTACCCTTCATTTTTTATGTAATTTTTCCTCCAAGGAATGGAAAATGACATTTCTTGGAGGAAAATTAATATTAATAATTTACCTCAAACGTACTACGATAAATTGACAAATGTCGATTTGTCGTAGTAAAATTATGACATATTCTCACTGCGACAAATCGACAAATGTTAATTTATCGTAGTGAAAATACGGGATATATCATGTAATTTTGAAACGGAAACCCATATGAAATTTATTGGAAGACATAAGGAATTAAAGAATCTTGGCAAACTGGTTCATAAAAAATCGTCAAGTTTGGTGGTGGTTCAGGGCAGAAGACGCGTTGGTAAAAGCCGTTTAATTGAAGAGTTTGGCAAAAAATTTAAGTTCTATCGTTTTTCAGGTATTCCACCAACCCCCGCCACAACCGCACAATCTGAGCGAGATATATTTTCAAAACAACTTACTGCACAAGTAGGAATACCTGAAGTTTTTGCTGATGATTGGAGTAAGTTGTTTTTATTGTTAGCAGAAAAAATTGATAAAGGTCGGATCGTTGTTTTGTTTGATGAAATTTCTTGGATGGGTAAAAACGATCCTGATTTTCTTGGAAAATTAAAAGATGCTTGGGATTTTTATTTCAAAAAAAATCCCAATCTTATTTTTTTTCTATGTGGTTCTGCCTCAGTCTGGATTGATGAGAATATTCTATCCAGCACAGGGTTCTTGGGTAGAATATCTTATCGATTATTTTTAGAAGAATTAACAATTCATGAATGCAATGAATTTTGGTCCAACATGGGTGGACATTATGCGTCTTATGAAAAATTAAAATTGTTATCTGTAACGGGAGGAATTCCAAGATATTTAGAGGAAATAAAACCTCATTTATCCGCGGAGGAAAATATTAAAGATCTTTGCTTCATAAAGGGTGGTCCTTTGGTAACCGAATTTGAAGAAATTTTTTCAGATTTGTTTTCAAAGAAAAGTCCTACCTATAAAAGAATCATTAAAACACTTGTGGAAGGTCCATTAGAAGTGAATCAAATTTGTACAAAACTTAAAATAGAAAATACTGGTTTCATTAGTCAATGTTTGTCCAATTTATTAAAATCGGGATTTGTTACTCGCGATTATACCTGGCACATCGATTCAAACGAAATATCAAAGTTGAGTCATTTTCGATTGAGTGACAATTACATTCGTTTTTACCTAAAATATATTGATAAATATCTAGGAAGAATAGAGCTAGATGAGTATGCTTTAAAATCGATCACGACTTTGCCTGCGTGGGAAACCATTATGGGGTTACAGTTTGAAAATCTTGTTTTAAAAAATCGTCATCTTATTAAAAACTATCTTAATTTATCACCTGATGAAATTATTTCAGACAATCCATTTTTTCAAAGAAAAACTAATCGATATTCTGGTTGTCAAATTGATTATCTCATTCAGAGTAAATATAATATTCTCTATATATGTGAGATTAAATTTTCCAAATATCCGATTAATATCCAGGTGATAAAAGAAGTACAAGCCAAAATGAGTGCACTTTATTATCCTAAAGGATTTTCATTGAGGCCAGTATTAATTCATGTAAATGGTGTTGAGGATCGATTAGTGGATGAGGATTTTTTTAGCCATATTATTGATTTTAGTGAGTGGTTACAGATGAACGATAAGGGAACGTTTAATGATTGATTCCTGTAGAATCCAAAGTGCCAGGTCTCTGCAAAATACGCTTAAGCTAGCCTTAAAGAGTCTCTCTAAACATTTTTAATGCGTATTGCAGAGACCTGGCACCTAAGCTGGCTAAAATTATATCAACTTTGGAGTAATAAAATGATCAATGAGAAAGAATTGCGAGAAGGAGAACATGCAGTCTTAGCTGAGACCTTGGAAAGAAAAGAGGTTGAAGACAAGACTCAAGAAAAAACTCAGATTCTAGAAAGAAGATACTATTATCCTCCTTTTTATGAAGGAGTGGTGATTGACCCAGGTTTTTTTAAATTAGAAAGATACGGAAGAATAATATTTGCTTTGGGAACTCTCCATTGTTTTCCTCTAAAAATTTTACCAGAGGCTTATTTAAAAATCATTGGCACTTGTGAACAAGCCTTTTTTGAGAATACAACGCAATCGACATATACAGAAGCTGATCTTGTAAAGATAGGCCTCCTTAGAGATAAACCTAATCCAGATTGGAATAAGGGCTTTACTTCCGCTGTTGAAGAAATCTTTAAGAATGCATTCCAAATATGGTGTAAAAATTCGGGAAGGACAGTACCAATAGAAAGAGTAAACCCCAAAATGGCATTTTGGTTTTGTCATGGGGTGTCTTCAATTAATAATATGGATCAAGAATTGGAAAAGTTGTTTGGTGATAAAGTCGATTCTTTAGATACTCAGAGTTCTCTTACGACTGTTATTACAGAATTCTCAATTGAAGAAACAAATAGAAGGCTTGAAATTCAATTCGGTTATTTAAGAGATTCTCCTTGCTATGAGAGTGAGTTCCTTGAGTATGACAAGCAGTATCTGAGTGGAAAAATGCTATATGATGAAGAATTAATTCGTGTTCAAGAAGAAGATTTAAATATGGTATCAAATCGAAATAAGGTTTGGTTTTCGAAATTAAATGAGGCTAACTTTAAAGACCCTACTTTCGTAGGGGTGGGTTTTGGGCATTTGGTTGGCCGAGCAGGATTGTTGTGTTTAATGGAAAATGCAGGATGGAAGATTTCTAAAATAAATAGAGAAGGAAAAGAAGAACCAATTTCAGCTGCAAAATTATTTTCTTCACATCAGCCCATAAGCAAAATTCCAAAACTAATTTTAAATGGCTTTAAAAATTTTGTAATAGATCATCCAATAAAATTTGGTCTTGGGACACTCGGCGTGATCACTGCTCTAGCAGTGGGACGAACTTATTTAAAGATAAACAGGATTCCATAGTTTATCCGATGATAGCCAATTGGAACAAAGGTCATGGTTAGTAAGTGAAATGTAATACTAAGTGCATCCTTGTTACTTGCTTGGCCCTTATCCTTCTAGATTCTTTAATAAATTGAATAATGATTCAAATTTAATAAAATTGTTTTAAAGAAAATTATAATCCGGTCGACATTAAGAAAGAAAACTACTGGAACGCTTCAAAGATGAAAAAATCTCCTAAACTAATTGTTATATATCGCAGTTCCCCCAGCTGGCAGAAATACTGGTAGATGTAGAAATTAAATGATTGAAGGTTTTTTATAATTCTTTTTTGGGAGGATAAACAGAATTTAGATTTATTCAAGCCAGAATCTTTCCAAAGTTTATAGTATCTCTGCTTGTCCTCAAAAGAAAATTTGCGCTTGGTATACTTTCTGGTAGTCTTATCATCACTCATAAGTGTTTCCTCCTGAATTATTGACTTAGAGGAAGTTTAAGAGCGATCAAGGTTGTTTTCTAGGTGGGATTCTTTAGGGCTTACGAGAAACTAGTATCAGGGGCAAAACAAGCGTCAAATAAATACTAAGGTAGAGCCTTGTCGCTTGCTTTGCCTAGACCCTTTAATGCACAAACATTGTGGACGTGAGCTACAGGTGTCGACGAAGAGCTCACCCCTTGTCTAAGCCTTAATGCGGTAAAGGCGAGCAAAGTTTGAGGATCCGTGCCAGATGACGGTGATACTGGGGAAGTAGTTAAAGAAGGATCAATGATTGGGTATGTTGCTTGAATGTCGCGTGAAGCATGCGCTGATGCAGACGTTAGCGCTGCATCTGTGGCTGTGTGTAATACTAGACTATCCGCCTTCGGCACAAATGCAGGCGCCTCGGCACGAAGTTCCGATTTCTCGGTGCCTTGGCTTCCGGCACAGTACTTCACAGGCAGCTCTTTATCCCATACGTGCATTAAGTTATCAATCTCAAGCTTCCAACCTTTATCTGCCGTTTCAACCGCGTCGCCTTTTCTCATCTCATCGATATGTCTGAATTTCTTCCCAAGTTCAATACAACCTCCTATATCTAGAGGAAGTATTACCTGGGCTTGTCCCTTCATGTTCTCTAAAAATCGATTCAATTCCCCTATTGGGACTTGTAAACCTTCATCCTTTCTTAAATGTGAGGCAAAATTGCCTATTATGCCGATAGCAAAACCCATCACTTTAGTAAGCAAGCGCTTATTACATCTTCCCTGAGACTTGACATAAAGATCATGACACTGTTTCCATAATTTAATCCCTTCAATAATTCTTTCTTTACAAAAAGAGTCTGTGATTGTAGGAACCGTCATGTTCACAAATTTCGCTAAATTTCCAAGACCACCAAGAGGAGAAACAGACGGATCAACTGCAGCTAATAATTCTGGAAAGCTCTTAAAAACACACTTCTTTGCTTTCAAAAAGGCTTTTATATTTAAGTTCGTTCGCCTTAAGCTCTCGCTCGAGAAATTCAAAAGGCCTGAGGAATAACAAAGAATATCACGCACTTTTTCTGCAACTTCCACAGGAAATAAATCTCCATGTCTGTTTTTTAAGGCCTCCATACGTTGAGCCAATACAGCCCTTAAAAACCAGGGCTCTAAGCTTCGTTCTCCTTCGCTAGAGATCTTTACATCGAGATCTTTCGTTGTCTCTCGTTCTTGTTCAATCACTCTAAGTTGACTTGAAAGTTGCGCTTTTTCATCTAAAGTCGTTTCGACCTGTCTTCTACCAAAGTGTTTAACCAAGGCTTCAGGTAATGGGAATAATCTTTTATTCTGTTGCCTTTGTATATCCATTCTTTGCTTGAGTTCTTCACTTTTTTGCTTTTGTTCTAAGGAAAGCGTACGACCATAATCATTAAACACTTCTTGCATTAACTGAATTTGGCTCATAAACTCACTAGTAGCGCTCACCTTAAGCGGACCTTCTTCTCTTTCTTTCAGCGGGCTTCCAGTTTCAACTTTTTTAGATCTTTCAGAAGCAGTAGACGCTGATTCGCTTGCTTTTGGTTTTGAATGAGCTTTAGGTCCTTTTTTCTTATATCCCTTGCCCTTCTGCTTCCCCTTACCTTTACCTTTCAAGCTTTCTGCCTCTTTTCCTGAAAGCTTCTCTAAAGCAGCTTGTTCTTCTAAAATACCTAGACTTTGAACTTTAAGAGCTTGTAAATCTTTCAACATTTTGTTGAAAGGCTCTAATTTACTATCACTATAACCCTGCAATGTTCCCTTTAAATTGCCCAAAAACTTTCGAGCTCTATCAAGGGTATCTGTCTTTAAAAGCTCCTGAAAATCATGAGTGACCGCCTTAAGGTTCTTTAAAGCATAATCAGAAAGATCTTTGTTCTTCCGCAAATATTCTCGAATCTCTTTAATACTTCGCTCAAACTCAACATTTCTTTTTTCAAAATCCGTTTTCTTGTCTTGATATTTACCAGTATATTTCTCATTTTCCGCTATGTTTTGACGGTTCTGCCTAATATCATTTTCTATTTCATAAATAGTCTCTAAACATTGTTTTTCGGATTCAAAAAATCTATCAGACAAAATTTGAAGGTTTTTATGTTCGGTAAATACCAAGGCATTAAATTCTTCTTCAAGTTGAGCAATTTCTCGTTTTTCTTTTTGTTCGTGGCTTAGCTTGTTCCTATCAAATAGTATGGTTTTAACTTTGTCGGATAAGGTTCTTCTACCGAGACCTGTCGCTAGCATTGCTGTGATATCAGTTAAAATGCCTGCTAAATTTTCATGATTTATCTTTACTTCAAATGCATGACGACTCTTGATTAAATTAATACAAATCCCGCCGGTAGAATCCACAACAAAATTCGAACGGTTTTCGATTAGAAAATCTGCTAAAATTTGAATGCTCGAAGTAAAATCACCGGTTTCACATTTTCCATTTAGAACGTCTTTCATAGATGCATTGAGTAGGGCTTTTAAATTTTCATCTGAACATTTATAAAACGCATCTTGGGATTCCCAGGCCTGTACACAAAATAAAGTATCAGACTTACATAGAAACTTGGGGGACGGGAACAACTAAAATGTTTGAGCAATGTCGTGAGCACGGCATTCCGGATCCAATATTCGAAGAATATTCTGGCGGGGTGTCAGTACAGTTTATGTTTGCAGAACCCATAGGTCCACAAGGTGGAAAGAAGAAGAAAATTGATCTGGATTCCAAACTTGAAAATTTAACGAAGCGACAACGTGATATTATAAACATTATCAGAGAACTTGGAGAAGCTAAGTCCTCTGAAATTTTGGAAAAGTTGACAGATAGTATTCCGGAACGAACTTTAAGGAATGATTTGGGGACATTAAAAAAAGAAGGTATTCTAGTTCAAAGAGGGGTTACAAAAAATACTACCTGGACATTAAAAAAATAGTGTTTAATGATTCGGCAGGATTCGGCAGGATTCGGCAGGATTCGGCAGGATTCGGCAGGATTCGGCAGGATTCGGCAGGATTCGGCAGGATTCGACAAAAATTTGAAAGCTTTCTGGTGAAATTCTGTTCTAAACATGTGTTGCATGCGTATGTGTCAAACTTAGAGATCCGAACACATACTGATAAAAGCAGCAAAAGGTTCCGTGAATATACAAAAAACGGTGCTAACCGCCGTGATAAGTTATTTTTGGGAGGGTGAGTCAATAAGGTTGGCGGTGACTTAGCTTGTGTGGGTCAATTAGATTGGCTGTCGACAACAGGTTACCCACACTGCGACCACCCATGCTGTGTTTAAATATTATTATCGTTTTTAAATTATTTTTATAAAAGCAGCCTTTCGTCAAATTCAATAGCAAATCGACTCATTGCCGCTCCCCAATTCCGTATAGGCATCGTCCATCTCTTGGAAATATTCCTTATCCCAAGATACAATTTCTTGAATGCCGCTTCATCTGAAGGGAAAAATCGCTTGTTCATTAGTACCTTCCGTAAAATCATATTGAGTGACTCAATGGCATTGGTGGTATAAATGACCCGGCGAATTTCCTCAGGATAATTAAAAAAGGGAGTAATATTTTTCCATCTTTCAACCCATAAACGGCTGATCACAGGAAACTTTTTATCCCATTTATTGGAAAAAGCTTCTAATGCGATCTCTGCTTCTTCAATAGTAGACGCTTCATAAATGGTTTTGAGATCAATAATAACTTAAAGAGCTCAAATAACAAAAATTCAGTTTTTCAATGAGTAAACCAGTCATGCGATCTGATCTAATACATGATATTGATGTTATGCATTTAAGCCCTGAACTTCTTTTTCGATGGTTTGCTTTGGCGTTTTTGTGCAGTGACTGATTGCGAAATAATAGGGTGAGCCATTCTATTCTTGTAAGCAACCAGCATGCTAGGGGGAGTATTTACGACTTTATCTAAAAATGCATTGTTGGCCATGTGCTTAGGCGCGAGAAATCCCAAAATATGTTTCATGATCACTTTTGGAATGTCTTTTTTGAGAAGAGGATCCCCTGGTGCTCGTAATGCAATGGCATTCGATGCTCTTATCAAAAGTCTGAAATGCACGATGTCCATTATCTTATCTAACTGCGCCTGATTCGTAAATGGCACATTATTCGGGTCCGAATCATCAATTGAAAAGCATAGCTTTGTGAGTTTGAAATTTGATAATGCAAAACGGGTTAATAATTTAAGTCCTTCGGTAGGCAACTCTCTCTGATTATACCCATCAGTTCCACTTCTTATCTCAAGGGACACTAAACTTTTATTGCTAGCAATAGCTTCTAAAAATTCCTTCAAAACCTTTATATCCAATATATCCAAACCTTTGTAGAAAAGAGATTCTAGATTTCTTTTGCTACTAATGAAATTTAGTAATTTGGTAGAAATTTTTGATTTACTGTAGCGAGAATTTGGAATAGATAATGCAAGAGAAGTCAAACAATCATTTTTGGAAAATGTGTCGAGCAAGGCCTGAAAATTTTTTATCTGGATATTGATAGGATCTTTCTTTTTCGCTCCCCTTTCTCTACGGTTGGCAGAATTATCAAAAAAACCATCAAAGTCAAGAGAGGCATGTGAAATGTTTCTATTTTTTAGAAGAGCATTTGCAAATTGAAAATAGGAAGAAGGGCATAGCCAGTTGGCTCTACCAAAATCTATTGCTTTTAAACGACATCGTGCAATAAAATTGTTCCATAAATCAAGAACTTCTGGAACGCTATTTTTGAAACCAAGAACTTCATCAACTGGATTGTGCCCCCTACGGTCTGTTTCATCATCAATCCACAAAGATAGTCGGAGTAAGCTAGGATGATTGGCAAGGGCATTGAGCAGATGCTTCATCAATGCTGGAACGTATGTAATAGAATTATGTGTGAGATCTAGATCAGTCAAAGTTGAATTCTTTGCTATTGCTTGAGTTACTATTTGAAAACTTGTGTTACTATCCCAACATGATAATGAATTGCTACTTAAGTTTAAACGTCTAATCGAACGATTGGATAAGAGCTCACTTAGGCTTAGTGAAGCAGGTATAAATGGTGCTTTGATGATGTCGGCCGATACCCTTATATTTCTTTTAAGATTTAACTCATTCAAATGATTGCATTTAGCGAGCGCTGATAGTAGTTTTGTTCCCGGAACTATTTTATCTTGATCTGATCTTCTGAAAAAGGCATCAGGACCAATAATGTCTATGCTTACAAGTTGACTTTTCTGAAGGTAATCACAGAAGGCCTCTAATAGTTCAGGCGATATGCGTTCGAAAATATAAGAGAAGGAGACACCACTAAAATCGTGACCCAGACCAAAGTCTAGGGTTTTTAATAAGGGCATAGATCTCAATAATTCAAGTAATGTTGGAAACAATCATTTATTTAATTGAGGGCTTTCCTCGACACCCTTGAATCCATTCTTAACGTTTGACCATGCAGATTCTAACCTCTGAATTCCCACAAGTCTTAAAGTAATGACGTTCTGACAATATGGTATAATAAGCTTAAACAATTGAACGGCTAAATTAATGTTTACTGTTTTATCTTTAACGATTTTCATATGAATTACTAATTCTTCAAGGGGTCGGCTATTTTGGAAGATAGAAACAATTGCCTCTCGCGATGGTCCGGTTAGGAACCAATGGTTTAATGTATTAAAATTTATTGTTCTGCTGTCTTTTGAAAAAAATACTGCATTGACATCGTCGAGCGCCTGCGCAGTCCAACCAGATTCAGAATGATTATTGAGCAAGATCAATGCCTGACGTACCTTAGCCTCAGGATCATTTGCTTGTTCATTTTCGCGTTTTCGCTCTTCCTCTACTCCTTTTCGGTCAAGACCCTCTTGCTTTTCCTTGTATTCTTCAGTTGATATGGACATGATGATAAAAAACCTCTTATAGTTCAGATTAATTGACAATAATGATAGTAAGTAAACTCAATATATCTGGTACAATTAGGCATTTTATCATATTCAATCTGATATTTCTTCTATGAAATGAATCCTATTACAGATTCTGATCATTCATTGATCGCGCACAAAAAGGAGCAAATTTTGGTAACTTTGATGAGGGTTGGTAGATATCCTAAATGATAATGGTTGTTTCCGAGGAACCACTGCAATGATGGTTCCTTAAATCAACAAAAAACCGGCGCGTAGATTTCGCGTAGTTGAGTGCGACACAATACGGCATAGTTCGTCATAGGTAGTGGTCATTACGCGGCAAAAATTGCAATAAAATCAATGCAGTACAAAAAATTAGGCGGACTCTGACTCCGTTAACCTAGGTTCGAATCCTAGTCCCCCAGCCAAAAACTTTAATAAAATCAATAAGTTACAGAATTCTATTTTACCAACTTAAATTTGTTGTGTAAATTTTGTGGCCATTAGGCTAAATAACTTTAAATATAAAACCGGCATTTTGCGACAAGTTTGATACCCAAAAATGATTATTAATTAATAATTGACAAGCATACATAAATGGACAATAATTACCCTATATGTAAATATCTAGGGTATATCTTATCCAATGACACATTCAGAAAAGAAAGCCATTTCAATAATTAAAGGAAAAGGCGGCTTAGTTCGTACTGGAGAGGCTCTAAAACTGGGTATTCATCAGAGAACGTTATATGGATTGTATAATCATGGATTGCTTATACAATTGACGCGCGGCGTATATCAACTCGCGGATAAACCGGTTTCCAATCCTGATTTAATAACGATTGGGGCTAGGGTTCCACAAGCCGTAATTTGTCTTATCTCAGCACTTTCATTTCACAATATTACTACCCAAGTACCGCATGCTGTTTATATTGCGCTTCCCAAAGATACCACGCCTCCCAAGATTAAGAGTCCGCCATTATCCGTTCATAAATTTTCTGGAAAAGCTTTCACCGAAGGTATAGAAGAGTACACTATTGATAGTGTAGCAATCAAAATTTATAGTGCTGAAAAAACGCTAGCAGATTGTTTTAAGTATCGTAATAAGATTGGTTTAGATATTTGCATTGAAGCACTCAAACTGTATAAAGCAAGAAAAAAACTCCTGATTCAGGATATAATCAAATATGCTAAAATTTGTCGTGTCTACAATATTATGATTCCGCACCTTAAATCTATCCTATAAGGAAAGACCATGCCTAAAGATATTGCAGCTTCTATCAGACAAAAACTGTTAAATAAATCGAAACAAGATAACCGCCCATTTAATGAGGTTCTGCAATATTTTACCATGGAGCGTTTCTTATATCGCCTCTCTAAGTCAAAGCATGTGGGAAAATTTATTCTAAAAGGTGCCCTTATGTTAAGAGTTTGGGAATCTTCTCATCACCGCCCTACGATGGATATTGATATGCTAGGAAAAACTAGCAATCAACCTGAATCTATTGTGACGCAGATGAAGGAAATCATTGAAACCGAGGTTGAACCCGACGGACTCATTTTTGATTCAAGCACAATAAAATCTGAAAAAATTACTGAAGATGCAGATTATGAAGGGGTAAGAATAAGATTTGAAGGAAAACTAGAAAATGCAAAAATTCATATGCAAATAGACATTGGGTTTGGAGATATTATTTACCCACAGCCGAGCAAATCGTTCGTACCCACCATTTTAACACTTCCTTCCCCGGAAATATTATGTTATAGCCGAGAAAGTGTTATTGCAGAAAAATGTGAAGCTATGATTAAACTGGGGGAGATTAACAGTAGAATGAAAGATTTTTACGATATTTGGCTGATATCACGCCAATTTAATTTTTCAGGTAATAATTTAGTCCAAGCACTTCGTTTAACGTTTAGTCAACGAAACACGAAAATGCCTAAGGACCTATCTTTTTTTTCTACTGAATTCGCAAATGGAAAACAAACCCAATGGCTAGCATTTAAAAATAAACTTAAACAAGATTTTATTCCAACTCACTTTATTGAAGTTATTGATCACAACAATTTATTCCTTACACCCATCATAGAATCAATAAACGCAAACCAAAATTTATCATCAAATTGGAATGCTCCTAGTGCCTGGGATGCATAATGAAATTTGAGGTTAGAGGTTAATATTGAATTAATCAAATGTTATTGGAGGCAAGGATATTATTAAGATTCAGTTTACAAAAGGGATTGGGTGAGTAGATTTCTAGTTCAACTATCTGATGATTTATAAGTCACTAATCCAAGAATGTACGGCTTTTCAAGGCGTAGTTTGGAATGTGATCCCTGCAGAGACCTGGTCACGCTTTTCTTTTTTTACTTGATACATACAAAATTCTCATCATTCACCCAACCACGCTTAGGTTTATATGCACAGTAATTATTTGAAGAGTTAGGACTGATAGAATGGAACGAATTTTTAGAATACAACTATATTTAGGCGGATTTTAAAAACGATTTACAGATCATATTATACTTATAAAACAAGAAATAATTTATAAAAAAAGTGTATATGCAACTGCTGGAGAAATTTTATGTGGACCGAAGATGATGAAATAGCCTATGAAACACTCCTGAAACAATTAAAAGAAACACTAGCAAGAGATGTCAAAACTCGGGCCGAATTAGGAAAAGGAATGTTTCCTGATCCGGCACGGGTTTATGATAGAGCTGCCGCAACTTGGAGGGAACAGCAGGCTAGAAAAAGAGATGCCAAAACTGGAGCCAAATCAGGAATGGTTCAAACTCCTTTATTAGAATCTGAGACTAATTTAGCATTATTGCGAAAGCTGATGAGGGAAGCCATTAACGCTCCAGATGTTCCAGGAAAAGGGAACATTTATTATAATAAATTAACAAAATTATATAACCTATTCATTGATGATTATTTGACATCATTTCCTGATGACTTTTCAGATACATCAGAAAAATGGATGAATAAAGAGACCGAACTATTATGGGCTACTAAAGAAAGATTGGATAAAGTTTATCCCATATTACATCAAGTATCCGCAATGATTTCAGAAGAAATAACCAGAGCAAATCAGGATGCGGAAAGTCAACATGAAAGATTCATGCACGGCGTTCCCTTTACAGAGGATGAAACAAGACTTTTAGCAGTATGGACTGGTGACAATCATCCATTTGCTAGGCCTGAAGGGGGATTTAAAGCACCATCAGATTTCCCATTTAGAGAAATGGCGACTCAAATATTACAACAACACCCCACCTTTGATAAAGAAAAAGAACTTCATGAATACATTGAAGCTTATTATAAAAGACGACGTGCTAGAAGTTTACAAGAATTGCACGATTTATATAATACGTTTGATCTTAGACATTTACGCCTAATTGACAGTGTATGTTATTATCCTTTAGGTGGGGATGATACAATGTGTTTCTATGGTGGGTCCACAATTGACGATATTTTACCACATCCTATTTTTAAGAAAATAATGCAATTAGAATTTCAAAGTAACCCCGATGCACTAGTTCCTGGTAGAGAGGGTGGCGCAAGCTATATTGCAGCACAATTATTCGCAAAAATGACTGTGGAGAGAAATCCGAATCTTCGTGGATTTACTATTCGTAAAAAAATGGGTGGTAAAGATCCAGGCTTTATATTGGTTTCTCCAGATGGTAAGAAAAAACTCTATGGAAAATATACAGGCAATGTGTTTTCTGAATACTTTTGTGCCATGGTGATGAATGAACTTGGCATCAAAATGCCAGAATCAGAGATTGTTGTGGATGCATTAGGGAAGCCATTATTTTTAACTTTGGATGCGAGTAGAGAGTATACCAAAGGTGGTGCTCAGAAGAAAAAATCATTTCGGCCTATTTCGGATCTGTTGAAGAAAGCGCCCATAGTTGCATTTGGTTTTGGTCATCGAAGTTATGATGGTCCAATAGAACGTCCTAGGGCAGGAGAAGAAAAGGTTGTGAAGGAGTTTTTAGATCATGTGATGAGTTCTCCTAAATCGAGGGTTTCTTATGCAAAACTATTACTATCGGGTCTTGCATTTGGCCATTCAGATCTTTTTGAGCACGGGGGTAATATAGGAATTATTGAAACAGAAAAATCAGGCGGTCAATATCAAAAGTTTGGCATTGTTGATTATCAGTTTCGTCCACATGATATCACGAATGATGATGTTCTCAAACAATTAGAAAGCGCAATGATGTCAGAAGAAGGCGTTATGCCGATCTTTAAAATGTTATATGAGAGACTAAAAGATCATCCTGAAGATATTTTAGAGGCTGCAAAGGAATTAACTACCCCAAAAGTGCGCCTACCTTCTGAAACAGGCTATCTTTTAACCCAGTTACCTACTCAAAGAACGGATGCAAGATCTGTAATTGAGAAAGTATATAAGCAATTTATGGAAAAAGTTCACGCGCTTTACCCGGATGATAAAGATGCAGGCAGGAGACAAAAATTAATAGAACGTGTTGAACAACAAAAGAATTTGATGATCCAAAATTTGGAATATATCGGACAACAATTACCTAGAGAGCTATCACCAAGAGCTGATCACCGGTTGTAGAGTTGTAAGCTGGAGCCCGTGAGCAACTGAGCTTTAAGCACGAATAGGGTCAAGTCGCAACAAATGACAATAAAATAAAGTCATTTGTTGCGACTTGACCCCGTTCGTACAAGCCTACTTGTCATCGGTGATATTGGTGGAGTAGTTTCTCCTTAGGCCGGAGCAGAACTTGTTTAGCTCAACCAACACTTGAATATCTTACAGATCGCGGAGACAGGTCACGCTATTCCATATGATCAGCCCGAGCATTTTTCTGTTGTTGTTCAAACATTTTTGCATTTACACCCACTAAAAAATGTATAATTTTATTTAAACTCTTCATTTTTTCGGGAATTAATAATGCAATTACAGATTATCCAGCACACAGAGAGCCCTATTAAAAGGTATCTGAAATAGTGGAGGAATCATTAAAAATATCAAAAATTTTCTTTTAATTTAGCTGAGATAGCGTATATTATTTTTAATATTGCTTCCAGATTATTGAAAATAAGATTTGAAGATTCCTTTAATGACTGAATGGGAACCATTAATTCCCTGTATTGTAAAAGTTTAGACAAGATCTGACACTCCCTGTAAAATCATATCATTCCATTACGAGTGATATTGGTCAATCAAACACAAGGAGTGTCATCATGAATGTAACACAAAAAGTCATCAAACCCAAGCTTGGTCTTTTAGAATTAGCAAAACAGCTTGGAAGCGTATCTCAAGCATGCAAAGTTATGGGATACAGCCGAGATAGCTTCTATCGCTTCAAGCAGCTTTATGAAACTGGTGGTGAAGAAGCGCTGCAGGACTTAAGTCGTAGAAAGCCAAACCTGAAGAATCGAGTTCCTCAGTATGTTGAAGAAGCAGTCAATGAAGTTGCTATAGAATTCCCTGCTTATGGCCAAGTAAGGGCAGCCAATGAGTCGACCAAAAAAGGCATAAACATTTCAGCAAGTGGAATAAGGCTAATTTGGGTAAGAAACAATCTTGAAACTCTAAAGAAGCGTCTAAAAGCTCTGGAATCTAAAGTAGCTAATGAAGGGATCATTCTAACAGAATCTCAACTGCTAGCCTTAGAAAAAGCTAAAGCTGAGAAAGAAGCCCATGGTGAAATCGAAAGTGAACATCCTGGTTACTTAGGAGCTCAAGACACTTATTATGTAGGCACAATAAAAGGAATTGGTAGGATTTATCAACAGACCTTTATTGATACCTACTCGAGAGTAGCCTTTGCTAAAGTATATACTGAGAAAACTGCAATCACAGCAGCAGATATGCTGAATGATAAAGTTATTCCCTGGTTTGAGCAGCAAGAAATTCCACTGTTAAGGGTTTTGACGGACAGAGGGACTGAATATTGCGGCAAGGTTGAACATCACGCCTATCAATTATATTTGGCTGTAGAAAACATTGATCATTCTAAAACGAGAGCACGACATCCTCAAACGAATGGGATTTGCGAACGGCTAAATAGAACTATTAAAGAGGAATTCTATAACGTGAGCTTTAGGAAACGAATTTATCAGTCTATTGAAGCAATTCAAGAAGATCTTGATAAGTGGCTCCATGATTATAATAACTTGCGTCCTCACTCTGGAAAATATTGCTATGGTAATACCCCTATGCAAACATTTTTGGAGACAAAGAGTATTGCGCAGGAAAAAAATTATGGTAGCATAGAAGAGATATCAGACAGTTCGACCTATTTGGACAAAGCTGCCTGATAAAGTAACGAGTGTCAGATCAAATGCTGATTTTTACACCTGTATGCTGCCATACCAGATCCTCCCGCAAGAAATTTTTCTGATTCTTCAATAATTTTATATATTGAAAATTTGTAGCGGGGAGACTCACTAATTGCTTTTAATCTATCCCAATTGTTATCATGCATTTGGCAATTTTCTAAAAAACTATTAATTGATTTTTCTTGTGAAATTAATGTTTTTCTCAATTGAGAATCTAACAATTCCAGCTCAAAAGTTGGAAGATTACTGGGAAATAAAAAATCTGATTTACTTAGGAATGTTTTTTCAAATAAAAAAGCAGGATTTAGTTCATTTCTCGCAATTGTTTCAGCTTTTTCCTTTAATTCTAAAAAATTATTATGAAGTTTTTCACATAGAATTTTTCTTCTTCTTTGAGCAAGAAAAAGGTCGGAAATGAATTTTACAAGTAAATTGATAAAGGAAATATTTATCATATGATCTGTATCCGATTTTCCAGACTTCCTTCTCTATGCTGCAAGAGCCATCATCTCATACTTTTCAGGCGATTGGTAGCCCAATGTAGAATGACGTCTCTTGCGGTTATAAAAAACCTCAATATACTCGAAAATACTCTGCGCAGCCTCTTCTCTGGTCTTATATCTACAATGATGTACAAGCTCTGTCTTCAGAGTGTGAAAAAAGCTTTCAACAACACTATTATCCCAGCAATTACCCTTCCTGCTCATACTGGAAATTATATTTCTGCTAGCTAAAAGTGTTTGATATTCATTGGATGCATACTGAACTCCTCGGTCAGAATGATGCAGTAATCCATCACTTACACCACGACTATCCAGTGCCATTAGCAAAGCAGATTTGACTAACCCCGTCTTCATGTTTTCTTCCATCGACCATCCAATCACTTTGCGCGAAAATAAGTCTATTATAACAGCCAAATACAACCATCCCTCACCTGTTGGCAGTAGAGTAAGAAGTAGGACGTAGTCGAACTATTTTCCTACTTCTCCTCTCCGAACCACACGTGCACCTTTCAGCGCATGCAGCTCTCCATTCAAGACTTACCCATGGCAATTGCAACTTCATGATAATGCGATTCAAAGACTTTTCTCTTTGCATCACCCTTAATATACGGATTGGTTTTCGGGTTAGTCCATCTAAATTGCTTCTTACTGCTTGTTACGAGACGTTTTAAGGTCTTTTTACAAAATTTTCCTTTTTGATTAGCTCCTTCAACAACCCATATCTTTGCTTTCTTACCCTGTGGTTTCTTGACCCACTTTTTTATCAATTCCTTGACTGATGTCCTGTGCTTCCTTGCAAGCCAATGAGCCAGTTTCCAGAAGATAATTCTATCAAGCTTCTGAAAGGTGGTAGAAGTATAATCAGTAAATTGATAGAAATTCACCCAACCTGTAATCTTTTGGTTAAGTCTATCAATCATTTCAATTTTGTTAACGCTGTAATCTTTAGACAGTTCCGTAACAATCTTGCTAGAAAAGTTTTTACTCTTCTCGTATGGAATTGTTGTTACAGGACGCATACTACCCGTCGGGCCCTTTTTCCTAATAATTCGATGCCCAAGAAAGGTAAAACCATCGTTAACATGTGTAATATGAGTTTTATTCATATTTAAAGTCAACTTTAATTTACCCTGCAAATACTCTTGACATTCTTCTCGTATCGCTTCAGCATGAGCCTTGCTGCCTTTGACTATGACAACAAAGTCGTCAGCAAAGCGGCAATACGATATGGCAGGCTTCCATTGTCTACCTTCTCGCTCAACGATTGGACGTCGTTTGAGAATGCCAAAATTCCAAGCCCAGCGATCTTTTCTAGACTTCTTGTTCAGGTATTTCTCATCCAAATATTGATCAAACTCGTGCAGCATGATGTTTGATAATAATGGAGAAATCACACCTCCTTGTGGAACCCCCTCACTCGCTGCTATAAACAGATTTTTATCAATGCATCCTGCTTTGATAAATTTCCATAGCAACTTTAAAAACCTTTCATCGCAGATACGCTTCCGTACGCACTTCATAAGCAATCGATGATGAACTGTGTCGAAGTAACTAGCCAGGTCGCCTTCAATAACCCAACGACCCTTAGTACAATCGTCATCACTATCTTGCAGTTGAAGTTTAACCGTTCGTATCGCATGATGCACACTTAGTTGTGGTCTAAAGCCATAGGATGCCGTATGGAAGTCACTCTCCCATATTGGTCCCATGACCATTAACATTGCGCGCTGTACAATGCGATCGCGCAAACTTGGAATACCAAGGGGTCGTAGTTTGCCATTGGCTTTAGGTATATAGACACGTTTCACTGGGAGAGGAGCATATGTTCCTTCCAACAGCTCAGTCCGTATCATATCAAGATGTTGATCAATATTCCCGATCATATCTTGTTTGTTAATACCATCGATGCCAGCTGTCTTTGCACCAGGTGATGCAAGTGTGATTTCCGCCGCTTCCTTCAACCAGGACATATTTGCCACTAGTCTTAGGAGGCGATCAAATTTCCGCGTCTTATCCTCACTCGACCACGTTGCTAATTTGCTTTGCATTTCACTAATTATCAAAGGTCTTCACCTCTCTGTGGTTAGTTAATCTTTCAAGCAAATGTCTTAAACTGTTCCCCTTCGCCTTGTAATGGTCTTTCACCATCTCTGACTACTACGAGAACTCCGCCAGATTACACATCATTGGGGTCACACTCCCTTATCATTTGTGTAATCCTTCCCCGGTCCGCATTGTTAGACTTAACATGTACAGAGTAGGTTGCTCATCGCAGTCTTTATCCTTGCATTCTGCAAGTCGTTGCATATCTGGTCGTCTAGCCACTCTCTCATAACCTGTCCTCACATGGACTCATACTTGTACCCCATGTTTTGGTCCATATTTCCGCTACATTTGAAATAAGGATATATGCAAATTGCCTATTAAGTAGTGTAGGCAGTGGTGACATTTCAACCCACAGATGCGATTTAATGAGTCCGTGTTCCTCAACCTCTCTGTACTCAACCTAGAAGTTCATCTTAGCTTAACTACTTCGCTTCAAACTCCGTTTCCCACGGGCTACGTCACCTCGCTAGTGTACAGCGAGTCACCGCCGCTTCGGTTCATGCTCTCTTGTGGCAGAAAGCAGGTGATTTTAGAAAATCTTCCTGATATTCTTTGTCACATTCCAACAATGCTCATGCACCCGTTGACCATTTCCTTTGGCTACGGATGGACGGGCGCACAGTACGTAATGTCTGCGGTCCAAACCCGATTAGGTTCAGAAACGGTAAAGTTTTGTTCTAGCAGATTTGGCGCAACCGCAAACATATGTTGTGAAGCGGTTGTAGATTTAAACTTGCGGTTATGCTGGCCTCTATGCCATTTGCTTGCATTAGCCTTGCCACCCTTTTCTGCCCGCAATGCTCGCCTTGGCTTTTCAATTCAGCATGGATTCGCGGAGAACCATAACGCTGGCGTTTCTCCGCATGAATTACTTTGATTTTGCAAAGAAGTCTTTGATCTTCCTTTTCATGAGAAGACATTACATTTTACACTTCTTCCATGCGGAATATCCACTAGGTGATACTTTGAGAGCAAAGCATAATTCAGAAACGCAATATTCCCCTATATTCTGTTCAATAAAAGCGTATTTTACCTTAGGGGCTCTGCAAAATACGCCACCGCTTTTTTTAATATATCCCGGCTGTCTGGTTTTTGAAGGCCGTTTAAATGTTTAAGAATCTAAATAAAACTATGTCCTTTTTGTGAATCCCAAAGCTGTTTATAATATCCATTGGCCTGTATTAGTTCTTCATGGGTACCACTCTCAATAATTTGTCCATGGTGTAAAACAAGGATAGTATCCATAGACATAACAGTCGATAGTCGATGTGCAATCACAATGGCAGTTTTATTCCCCATCGCTGTTTTTAAAGAACTTTGTATATATTGTTCAGTCAAGGTGTCCAAGGAGCTGGTCGCTTCATCTAGGATTAAAATCGGAGCATCTTTTAATATTGCTCTTGCAATGACTATTCTTTGTTTCTGTCCGCCAGAGAGCTTTGCTCCTTTTTCTCCGACGACTGTATTGTATCCATTGGGCAGATTTTCAATGAATTCGTGAAAAAATGATTTTTTTGCAGCCATGAGAACTTCTTCATAGCTAGAGTCTGTTTTCCCATATTGAATGTTTTCAAAAATGGTTCTATGAAATAAGTCCGGGGATTGAGGAATAAAAGAGATGTAATTACGTAAGCTTTGTTTTGAAATATTTCGTATAGACTGTCCATCAATTACGATATCACCATCCAATAAGTCGAATAATCCCGTAATCAAGCTAACAAAAGTGCTTTTGCCAGCTCCCGAATAACCAACAAGCCCGATCCTATTACCGCCTTGAATGGTCAAAGATAAATTCTTGAAAATAGGATTATTGTTGGGATAACCAAAAGTAATATTGTCAAAAACAATTTCGCCTTTATCAATTTTAAGATGCGCGGCCTCTGGCCGATTTGGTTGGCGATGTTCAGTAAAAATCGTTGTCAATGCATTTTGACAGACGCCTATCGTTTCGCCTACGCTTAAAAGGCTTGATGTTAAATTCCACATTTGATCAATAACTGTAATTGATAGAATAAATATTAGCGCAAAATCACCTATTGTAATTAAATTTCTGCTTCCCAAAAATAATAATAATGAAATCGAAGCTGCTTCCAAGACCCAAGCAAACCCGCTAAGAGTGAAGGCATTTTTCATATTTTTAAACTGCATTGCTTGGTCTTTTTGAACAACATCATGAGTCAATTTATCTAAATATTGTGACTCATAATCTTCGCGAACGAACAACAACATACTCAGTACATTAGAAAAACAATCTACTATGTTTCCAGAATTATTTGCTCTCGATTGGGCATAATTCATTGCATAAGGTTTTATACTGTCGGAGCAGTACTTTGCAATTATTAAAAATGCTATTGAAACCAAGAAGAAAACGAGTGAGAAATAGACACTCACAACTGCAGTCATTCCTATGGAGAGGAGAATAGTTAAAGCCTGTCTTGAAATATTAAAGATTGTGTTGATAAATTCTTGGATATTACTAGTTAGATCTTGTATTTTGGCACTTATCGAGCCACTCAAATTATCTTGAAAAAATGAATAAGCTTGACCTCTCAAATGCTTCGTTGCCATAGAGATGATGTCTGCTTTCATTTTTGATAGTGATTTTAAAACAACATAATTGTAAAATCTCCATAACACAGTAATCACTAGGCTCATTAGAATTAATATGATGCCAGGTATTAGGCATAGTGATAGGAAATTGCTACCATCAGCTTTCGATGCCCTATCTATAAGTATTTTTAAGACATAAGGTTGAAATACGCTGTGAAGAGAGCTATATACCCCGACAGAGATCATTGCAATAAACCATTTTTTATAGGGCTTAGCAATTTCTCTAATAAATTCATTAAAACTGGGTGGTATGTGCATATCGGCCTTGTCCAAATTGAGTTTGAATTTTTTTATAAAACTGTGATTTTACTAGTATAGTATTTGTTATTTGAATATTACAATACTCTTTTTGGTTTTTCAGCTTCCCCCACACCATACAGGGGGATTAAAGGTGAATTCCAAAAACATAAAACACTCCTAGATTTTACTTGACAACCCTTTCGAGCGAGCGGCTTCTGCAATGGCCATGGCCTTATCGAGTCTCTCACTGGTGATACCTGAACGCTCAAATGCACGGCACCAATGAGCACGTGCTTCATAGGGCAAGTCATCGTGATCACTCATTGTGGTGCCATGTGGGGCAAAACTTCCACTGGTTCCGTAAGGAATATTAATATAAGCCATAATACTGCTATCTAAACACCAAGCTTCAAAAGTATTTGGAAGTTCAATGTCGAAATGAGAACCTTTATGCATCATCCATTTTGCAGACGGAATGCTAAAGAGTAATGTACAAGCATCATTTAAAGAAACTTTATTTGAAAAACCTCGTTGCATTTTTCCAGTAAGACAATCGAGGATTGGCCTTTTATTATCAATATATTTAGCGATGAGACACAATTGATCTACTTCATGTTGAGACATAGTTGCCTCAACCAATGTTACTTTCGATTCTTTCTTTAATTTTGTGATACCATCAGATTTTTGAGTCATTTCAATTTTTTGGCCCATTTCAATCCTTGCTTTCTGCTTAATTTGCTCTTTAAGGATACGCGCTTCTTGAACTACAGCCTTCCTAAGCTTGAGCTCTGCTTCTTTTTTAGCTTTAAATTCAGCAACAGTGGGTAATGAAACTATGGAGGAAATTTTTGCTGAAGGTTCAAAGGATGGTGAAGGACAAGAGAGTAAAGAGGGAGAAGAAGCTGAATTGGGTGGAACTTGGGTAATAAGAGAGGAATCCAGTAGTGTTTCTTCCTGTTTAATTGGAGATGTTTCAAGAGAAACACTATTATTAACAGCACCAGATATCTGTAGAGCCATGCAGCTACCTAACATTAACTTAGTATATTCCACAATAAAATAGAATTCTTGATAAATATTAAAAAGATGCTCATATTGTCTTCCTATATCTACCTCTTTAAAGTTTTCAGGTTTTCCAAATTCCGCAAAACCAGCAAGAAACTTTCCTAATTCTGCCAATTCTTCAAAATTTGATAAAGCTGACAAGACTGTTTTACCATGTTTCTTTGGAAATTCATCAATTAAATTAAACATAGGTTCCTTTAAGCTTTCAAATTTTTCTGAAAGCAGCTTGTCATACATGTGATTGATTTCTTCTTTAAATTTTGGTATACACTCAAGCATTTTCCCAAGAACTTTATTTAAAGCTTTTTCATCAGGTAACGTGTCTGAAAAAATATCCGCATGAAAATTCAGAAAGCTTCGAAAAGCATCCGAAGTAAAAGGTTCTATATATCCTAATATTTTTTCATAGGTTTTTAATTTAAAATATTCATGATTACTATGTCGCGGCATCGCACTATTTTTTACAAGCTTCCTTGACTGTAATATTGTGATATAAATTAAACAATAGTCACTATCAAATTCATCAGAATTGGTTAAAAGATCACTGATAATAGGATCTTGTAATTCACCAATATCTTGGTTAAGTATTTTTTCCCAGATTGAGATATATTTTTCTTTTATCATTTGATATTTTAAATCAAGATTTGGTAATCTGTTAAATCCAAGCTTATAGTAATCATGGTCGAATGCTTTCCGTAACTCTGCCATAGGCGCTTCACGCATAAATGAAATTTTGTTTCTTACCCAATCCAAATATGCTTCGATAGCATTTTTTATGTTGGATTGTGCTTGCTTTACGTCCTGCGCATTTATAACCCTGCCACTCATTACTTCCATAGCTTTCAAGGTAGAGGCGATAGTCTGTGGGGCTTGTCTAGTTATCCCTTTTTCTTTTGGGATAGAAAAAAACAATAAATCAAAAATAGACGAATGATGAGTCAAATGTCTTGACTCAATGCACTCAAAGGGCTCTTTTCTGACTGATTCTAAACGAGCAGCAAAATCGGGTTCAAAAGAAACCAAGGCTGTTGCTTCTTCTTGGGTTTTGCTCATGTCTATCTCCTACTTTTATCTTGGACGTTTGTTAATTTAGGTTATTTAAATTCATATACTATTGTTGCCCCATAGTTTTGTTGGCGATTCTAACATTTTCTCTCTACTTCTGTCAAAACATGTTTTGTCATAACATGCATTTTTTTTTCAAATTTTTCAAGTAAACTCAGGAAGTATTTTATTATTGGAATATTATTTTATGCACAACTTCGCACAAGAGGCTAAAGTTGTCGTATTTTTTATTTGTATGCCCCTAGTGCCTGGGATGCATAATGAAATTTGAGGTTAGAGGTTAATGTTGAATTAATCAATTTTTGCTTGCATTTTATAATAAGTTAGTTTTATAATGGGTTGTTTTGGTCCTAGAATGATGACCCTCATTCAAATTATTGATATAATAAAAATATTAAATATAAATTATCTGAAATATAGTGCATATAAACAATATATATTTTTCTAAAGAGGAGTCTACAAATGTCAACAATAGATAAAATTGTTTCAGAGCAAACACAACTTAATTCATATATTGAACCCGAGGAAGATGTAGGTGTATACCCACAATGGGCAAAGCTCATGGATGCTTCTGATAGTGAAAAGATAAATTCATGGTCAAATTATCCAGGATTTGAATCACTTCACAACGATGATGGCCGTTTTTTTTGTACAGCAAAATCTTTTGAAGAAATAATAGATTCCAATGAAAGAGCTAAGTTGATGCAACATTGGTTAGTGATTGCCCAACGAAGACAGGCTTATGAGGATCACTATAAAAAATTGCAGGATGAAACTTTTGGCTTTTTGACTTCAGAACTGAACCCTACTACTCAAGAGCGAAAGGAAATGATTGATTTTGCTCATGTCGTCTTTGATGCAACCACGCATCCCTGTGGTTTATGCAATGTAGAGCAAGTTAAATATCAGCAGTATTCTCAGGATAGATGTGCTCAAACGATAGGTGGGACTTTTATGGCTTGCCAAACTTGTTTGAAACAGAGCGTATGGACTGTTCAAGATGCTTTAACTCTTTGGGGATTTACAGAGAAGCAGCTATCCAATATCCCCTTTTGGCGCGATTCCACATTAAAAAAATATTCTACCGAGACTTTATCTTCATACCGAAAGCAATACCCAATGGAAAAATCTCAAGAAATGGAAATAATAAATGAAGCAACTTGGAAGCGAGCACAATTTTTGCCTGAATTTATTCGACAAAATTTTGTAGAAATTACCGTTTCAGCAGAAGTTGATCATTCTACAGAAATGAAAAAGCAAGCAGAACAACTCGCGGTTACTACCCGTTCTACTACTTCAGCAGATTCTTCCCCATCGGATGTTTCTGCAGGAGCACTTACCTGGAGTTTTGATACTGCAAGTAAGGCGAAAGTAATTGCACAGCAAGATGCTACCTTGGGAGTTGCAGTGAGCGTTGATATTCCCAAACAAACGTATGTTGCAAGGTACAAAAAAGCGATTTGTCCGACTCCAAAAGCTTGAAAGAAGGTGCCAGGTCTCTGCAATACGCATTACGCAAGCATTAAGATGCTCTCTGAACATTTTTAAAGCGTATTGCAGAGACCTGGCACCCATCCTGAATTTTGAGAATGATATAAAAACAAATGATGAGCGCAGAAAGAATCTAAGGAAATTCTTCGAGGAAGATGTAAAAGCACTATATGATAAGTCTCTGCTCTTAAAGCAGGAATTCTATCAAAAATATGAAGACATGCATGTGAATATTGAAAGACTGTGTCTCGAGGGCGATCTTATAAAAGCAAGTGAACAATTGGCATTCCTAAAAAAATACTTCGATGACTATAAAATTCTCTATAATAAGATGTTAAAAGAAAAAGAGTCACTCCAATTTCGTTCTGAGGCCATTAAAGATTTGCTGGATAAAAGCAAGCGTGAAGGATCGGCTCCGTCTTATAGCGGTCATAGCAAAGTACAGGACGAGCGAGAAGAAGCTCTGTTCCTGAAAGAGCAAGCAGAAAGAAAACAGCAAGAGGAAAAAGAGGCCAAAGAGGATTTGGAAAGGAGAGCGCGTTACCAAAAACAAAGAGAAGAATTTAAAAAAGAACGGGATAGAAAGCTCAGATTAGAGCAAGAGGCAGAGAAAAAGCGCTTGAAAGTGGATGAAACTGTCCGAAACATGATGGCGCTGGATGCTAATATAGAAGCTTCACAACAAGATTTATTGGAGGATCAAATATCATTAATAAGAAAACTAGATGCTTCCATGAAAGGGATTGATGCCGAAAATGGAAAATTAGATATATCATATGCATCAAAGGTAGCATCTAAAACACCTGCAGAATCTAAAACATCAAAAGATGCATTGGTTATATTTTCAAAAAGTGCCTCTCAGAAATTTACCTTTGAAGCTGCAAGTGATCTTGCTAATACATTAAAACAACGCGATTTAAAACAAAAGCTAAAATTTGAAATCAATCTTTTAGAGCAATGCATCGAAGCAAGCCTCGAATTACAGCCCGAGATTGAAGCATTACTCGCAAAGGAAGGGAAAGAGAAAAAGGAAATTCTAAAAACCCTGAAAATCCAACGCAGTGCATTATTGGGAAGCATTGCACAATGTATGGAAAATTTTAAGCAGTTGAAGGGAAATGCTATTTTTACTGAGTCGCATGCCCGAAAATTGAGAAATTATCTCTTTAAGGGAAAACGTTTTGTCATTGATGAAAAAACTAATCCAAAGGATTGTCATCAATTCAATTTGGAATTGATCAATATGTCAATGGAGTTTATTTCTGCTACACGTGCACAGTTTAAGGGAGAACATGATCCCGCCAAACCCATTGCTTCAAAACTTTTACAAGAAATTGCTAAGGAAAGTGAGGAACTTGATTCCGAAGAGATTCCCTCTATATCGGTGTGTAAAAGGACTATAGCACTTGCAGAGAAAGAAATTGAATATTATGAAAGGAATGATACTCTAAACCCCACATTAATACTTTCTGCGAGCACCTATGTTAAAGCACTTTTAGGCACATTCTCAATCTGGATTCGTGATTATCATTGGAAGGAATATTTGCAAGATCAATTTAAATACGATAGTTATATTGAGACAGGAAATACAATTCGACATGGGGGAAAAAAGCTGATTTAAGATGCCCTACACTCTAGTGAACACTCTCCTCTAGTGTAAAAGTTTAGACAAGATTCTGACACTCCCTGTAAAATCATATCATTCCATCACGAGTGATATTGGTCAATCAAACACAAGGAGTGTCATCATGAATGTAACACAAAAAGTCATCAAACCCAAGCTTGGTCTTTTAGAATTAGCAAAACAGCTTGGAAGCGTATCTCAAGCATGCAAAGTTATGGGATACAGCCGAGATAGCTTCTATCGCTTCAAGCAGCTTTATGAAACTGGTGGTGAAGAAGCGCTGCAGGACTTAAGTCGTAGAAAGCCAAACCTGAAGAATCGAGTTCCTCAGTATGTTGAAGAAGCAGTCAATGAAGTTGCTATAGAATTCCCTGCTTATGGCCAAGTAAGGGCAGCCAATGAGTTGACCAAAAAAGGCATAAACATTTCAGCAAGTGGAATAAGGCTAATTTGGGTAAGAAACAATCTTGAAACTCTAAAGAAGCGTCTAAAAGCTCTGGAATCTAAAGTAGCTAATGAAGGGATCATTCTAACAGAATCTCAACTGCTAGCCTTAGAAAAAGCTAAAGCTGAGAAAGAAGCCCATGGTGAAATCGAAAGTGAACATCCTGGTTACTTAGGAGCTCAAGACACTTATTATGTAGGCACAATAAAAGGAATTGGTAGGATTTATCAACAGACCTTTATTGATACCTACTCGAGAGTAGCCTTTGCTAAAGTATATACTGAGAAAACTGCAATCACAGCAGCAGATATGCTGAATGATAAAGTTATTCCCTGGTTTGAGCAGCAAGAAATTCCACTGTTAAGGGTTTTGACGGACAGAGGGACTGAATATTGCGGCAAGGTTGAACATCACGCCTATCAATTATATTTGGCTGTAGAAAACATTGATCATTCTAAAACGAGAGCACGACATCCTCAAACGAATGGGATTTGCGAACGGCTAAATAGAACTATTAAAGAGGAATTCTATAACGTGAGCTTTAGGAAACGAATTTATCAGTCTATTGAAGCAATTCAAGAAGATCTTGATAAGTGGCTCCATGATTATAATAACTTGCGTCCTCACTCTGGAAAATATTGCTATGGTAATACCCCTATGCAAACATTTTTGGAGACAAAGAGTATTGCGCAGGAAAAAAATTATGGTAGCATAGAAGAGATATCAGACAGTTCGACCTATTTGGACAAAGCTGCCTGATAAAGTAACGAGTGTCAGATCAAATGCTGATTTTTACACCTCTAGTGTCTCGAATCGCTTGCGCTCGGTTTGTGCTGGGTTGGGGACTCTTTTGCGCTTTCAACTAAGGTTGTTCTTGCACTGGCTTTTTCCATTTCAAGTTTATGTTCAGCTTGTTGTTTATAGCCAGGTAATACTGTTTTTGTCCCCTCCTTATCCTTTGGATCAGTAACTCTCAGAGGTGTTTTCAGGCTAGACTCCAATTTTTCCCCAAATAAATTCAAGGCCTGCATTTGATTTGCAACATCTTTATCAATCTTACTAAAGAATTTTTCTGCAGCTGTGACTGAGCCGAATGCTTCCATGGCTTTATGGAATAAATGCATCTCGGGTTCGCCTCCTGTTGCAATCTCAGCCTCTTCTTGCAAGGTCTTGTATTCAGTCATATTATTGCCAAATTTTTCATACCCCTTCTCGAAAAGAAACACGCTAAAGTTCAATGATTTTATTTCGGCCATCGCACCATGCATCAATGTGATAAGACTGATCACATGGGTGTTTTCTTCAGGATCAAACGGTGGGTTATGACTGCCCATGCTTATCAATAGTTCCCGCATGTCTTTAATAAGTGCTTGGTAAGCCTCGAATTTTTCATTGAATTTTGGATCACTGGGGTTGAAATTATCGCCGAGAATCCTATCCAATTCCCTCGATAGTTTATTCATGGCCTCCATCTTCTCCTTCAAGTGAGGAGATTTAATCAAATCACCATCATTTAAGGAATTCAGATTACGCAGTGTCTCCTTGAAAATTTTTGTTGTGTAGTCGGCAAGCTTTAATTTCAGATTGATAACAGTCTCATGGACGTACATGTCGTTTCCGCTGCTCAGAGCATTTGCAAAATCAACTGAGAAGTTAACTGTGCCAGCTATATATTCGAAAGCACCAAACATGGTTTTATAGAGCTTGCCTGCATTTGAGTATAATTTGGTGCTGGCCCATGCAGCAGCCCCATACCCTCTTGATAATGCAGCTTGTCCGAAGCTTAGTGTTTTGGACATTGCATAGCTACTGCCTTCATATAAGGCACCAAAAACTGATTTGGTCATGCCACCAAGGGAACTTGCCGTGCCGCTCACAAAATCACTCGTCCTTCCTAGTGCGCGCCAATGCAAAGGCATTTTTCTCAGTTCCTTTTCCCGTTCCCAGCGTTCCCTACCTTGCTTATCCTCTCTGTCAAGTTGTTCAATTTCTGCTTGATGCATGGCTTCCCAATCTTGAATTTGTTTTTTCCTTGCTAACTTTTTGCGTGCCAACTCTTCTTCACGTTTTTTTTCCTCCACGCTCATCTTTTCTTCCTTTTCAACCATTCTGGTTTTGAGGGCAGTTCTTTCTAAAACCATTGTTGTTTGGTGGCTGGAAGTTCCAATAGCCCTACACACATCATCTAGGTAGGAAAGCTCAGGATTTATGGTTTTCTTTACATAAGCAGCAGCCTTGCCTTCAATCCTTGACTGCAATATTTTTGTTAAACCCGTTTGGGCTTTACTATGGGTACCTTGTTCATCAAGCACGTGTCCTACGAGATCAAGCATGCTTCCTTTCTTCACCAAGCTATCCATGGTGTCTAGGGTTCTGAAAGTTTGAATTAAGAACGCGATGGTATGGATATCATATTGCCTTGCTATTGCGCCTTTGTCGGCAAAAGCAGGCTGGTAGAGTTCTTTTATGAAAAGATTTTTTAGTTTTGCATATTTTGCCTGGCATTCTGCGATTTTTTCTTTATTTTGCAGTTCTTTCATATGACTTTCTATTTTACGTAAATTCTCATCGACTGATACCTGGTGCATATGTATTATTTGACCCTCATCTGTGACAGACTTGCCTTTTAAGAGCTCATCTAAGATCATATCAATCCTCGAGTTTGCTTCCGCTGCCTGCGAAGCTTTGGCTATCTTCGCAAAAATTTCCATGAATCTTGCTTGTTGCTCGGGGGGCATATCCTTCGGAAAAGTAAATTTTTCCTTAAATTTTTCACTGCTAAAGGAATCTCTCCATTGGATCACGAGGTTTACTAACTCATCTGGCGCGTGTTTCTTTTTTAAATCCTCAATTTCTTTGTCAATCTCCTTAAGCTTTGCTCGTCTAATATCATCTTCCTTAAATTGTTTTCTGGCTTGGTTGTAAAATTCATTTCTTTTTGTCTTATCTTTGATTTTTAGAGCCTCATCTTTGAGATGAATCAATCTTTCTTGGAGAGTTTTCTCCTCTGAATAGTTTTTTTTGTCAGTATCTAGGCTTACGTTGATGTCAGCCGCGGCGCGTCTTGCGTGCGGGGCAGACAAAAGCTGTTGCTGTGCAATGACAAATTGATTCTTTTTCTTTTCATAAGAGAGTATACAATCTTCATCGGTGCTGATCAGATTCTTTAAAAATTCCTTTTTCCTTTCATATTGTTCCTTTTCTTTCCTCTTGGCATATCCATCGTCGGTTTCATTCTTTTCCTTGAAGACAGGAAATGCTTCTCCCAATATTGAAAAAATTTCATCCTGCATCTCTTTGGCAGCTTTGTCATTAGGGTTTCGATCAATCATTGCCTGAAAGGCGAGAGCAAGTTTAATGAGCAAATCAAATTGTGCCGCCGCAAGCGCTTTTTTATAGGCATCGGAAGCAATTTCTGAGTACAATTCTAACTGTGGGTCTCTCCAACTGGGTGTGGTAGACATTAGGTTCATCCAAAATTAATCAATTGCATTAATTTAAACTATTGCTATATTTTAGATTTCATTTATTCACTTAAGTTCAATGGTAGGTTATTGACTATACAGTGGCTATGCGTTTCTTTTATTTGTCTTTCTTATATATCTTATATATTTGCCTTTATATTCATTAATATGTAATAAGTGTATGGGCACCCAAACCCCGCAGATATTTTTTTCATTCGTATTAGGTTCGGTAGACAATGGGGGATTAATGTTATGCAGGCAAAATTCAAGATTTCAAGATCTTTAGAGGAGGTTTTCAAAGAATAACCTCCCCTCCAATTACAGTTTAGCTCTTTTGTGGACGTTCAGATGCTGTTTCTGTTCGCTCCGAGCTTAGCTCTTGGCTAGGTTTTCTTGCTTTGGCACATTCTTGATCATGCCATTTTTTTATCCAAGTTAAGTCTTCTTTTTGTTGACGAAGAGATTGTCCCACTTTTGCAGAAGCATATATTTCTAGAGAGCGACTACTTGTAGCAGGTGCAGATATTTCTTTAAGTGCATCACTTGCATATATAGGTTTATAGAATTTTGTTCCTGCTTCCAACATTTTTAACACTTTTTCGACACGTTCTTCAATGCTGCCTTCACCTTGCAAAATATTCAATGTTTCTTGAAGAGCAACTTCATCCTTCTTCATTGCTTTTAAAGAATGAAGTATTTTGTCTAAGGAAGAGAAATCTATTTCAGCCAGCGTTTTTTCAATTGCTCGGTTCTTTTGATCTCTCTTCAAACAATAGTCATACGAATCAAAAGGAAATGTCCATCTCATGAATTTATCAGCTCTGCATCCAACACCAAGGAAGGATAATGCTTGGTACTTTTCTCTTTCTATTTGTTCAGGTGTAGCGTTGGGGTGTTTTTTTAACCATATTTGCATGCAATAACTTGCAAGATCTGATGGACTCATAAAATAGCTCCCAGTATTAGTTAATTAATAAACATAATTTAACATGTCATGAACATAGTCAAATCCCATCTAGTAATTGGTTATATTACAAAATAATACTGTTTGTCAATATTAAAGGGCCTCCGAATGTACCACTGACAGTTGCTGTACACCCTTTGGTTGTTAACCTATTTGCAATATCAGCCGATAACTATTTGTATGAGCCAAGAAATAATAGAGGCCCTACAAAAAGGCGATATTAAAAAAATCCAGGATTTATTAAAAAAAAAGAATCCTCCCATCAATATCAATTTCAAAGGAGAGGATGGAATCGGTATTATACACGCGGCGGCTGTCTATGCAACACCTGAAATTTTCGAATTATTGCTATCCCAGCCTGATTTACAAATTGATTTGAAAGATTCTAGAGGAAATACGGCTCTATTTTGGGCAATTTATACAGGTAATCTTAATTTTGTTCAGAAACTTCTAGCAAAAGGCGCCAATCCAAATCAAATTAATTCTACAGGTGAAACTCCATTGGCCATGGCTAAAGAATATGGTCAAGCTAAAATTGTACAACTTTTGTCACCTATCTCTAAAACTCCCATATCTAAAAAAGGACGAGAATCAAAGGAAGAAGAGAAGAAGGCAGATGAAGAAGAAGCTTTAAATAATATTCATTCAATCTTGAGAACGGGTCATGTTTTGGGATTAAGTGGGAAGATTCCTCTCTCCTTACCGGATGGTTCTATCAGTCTCATTCCAACTGAAGGTGCATTCAGTCTCGATTCAATTAAAATATTAAATGATATTGTAGATACCTATTCAAAGACAATTCCAGTTGAGTCTCCCCTTCAAAAACACTTCAATATTGTAAAAAAAGCATTTAAAAAAGAAGCACGATTTCTTGAATACGATGGTAGTGAAACGGCCAAATCATTATTTGGGAGTTTTCAGGACGATCAAGAGGTTACTGTTCTTCCCACAGGGTGGCAAAATCATGATGTCACTGTTGTATTTTATAAAAATAAGATGATACTTTCGAATCGAGGCAGAGGCGGCAAAGAAGGGCAAGGTTACGATACCTCTATTTATGAACTCTCAAAAGAGGATTTGGAGAAACTAGAACCAAAATATTTTGAAAGTTTGCGACCACCGGGCACGAGAAGTATGGAAGACATGATGCCTCTCATCATGAAGTATGCGACATCAGATAGATTAAAAGCAAAAATTCCATCCAAAGAGCAAGCGCATGGAACTTGCAGTTTTGTGAATGCAAAATCTTCAATTAAAGGTATACTGTATTTGTTGAAACTCGAAGAATTACAACAAGATAAATCCAAAAGCACATCAGAAATAGAGAAAGAAGCTATAGAATATTCTGTCAAAGAGTACAAAAAGTTTACGACATTTATGAGGGACCAGGAAATCAATAACCTCATTGAAAAACTAAATTCACTTAAAACTGGTGAAGAAAGACAGAGAAAACTAATACTAGACCTTCTAACCGAATATATATTTGCACATCATGGCCAGGAAAAAGCCATTTCCAAAAATCGCAGGCCTAAAATCTTGTCTGAATTAAATAGAGTCCGAAATATACTAACTGCTCTTTCGAAATCCGAAAGGAAATTTATGAATGAAAAATTAGAATCTCGGGGTGTTTGGTTGATGCTTGAGGTAAAATCTGCCGCAATTCGTTATGGATCCGAAGATTGGTCTTCTTTTTTACTAGAAAATGGGCAAAACATTCATGCAACTTTGAAAACAACTGGGAAAAATCAAAATTCAATTCTATTTACAGCTGCTATTCAAGGAATGCACGAAGTATTAGAAGCATTACTGACAGATGAAGCATTCATGAAAAAAATTGATGTAAAAGATGGTAATGGAAATACTCTGATCAAACAGGCCGTTATTAACGGTCACCCTGAAACAGTTCGCACCCTTATCAAATTGGGAGCAGATACTTCCCTCACAGATAAAGGCGGTTTTACGCCACTGGGGCGCGCGATTTTAAAATCAAACATTACAATGATAAAAACCCTAATGGCGGAGGATGCAGTCGATAAAAACGGGCTTGATGAGATGTCGAATTCTCCAATAATGGTAGCTGTCGCACATGGTCGCAAAGAACTTGTTCCGCTCTTAGTAGCACTTGGCGCTGATATTAATTTTCGAGATCCCAATGGTAAAACTGTTTTTATGAAAATGATAGGAAGCTCAGCCAATATCCCCTGTCTCAAGATATTGCTTGAAAATGGCGCCGATCCAAATATAGAAGATAATGAAGGTTTCTCACCGCTTTCTAGATCAAGACAAGCAGACCCTAAAGTAACTGAATTTTTACTTTCACAAAGATCGGTCAACAAGAGTACATTATCTATGACACTTCAGTATGCAAGCAAAACTGCTACTAAAGAGATTCCAAATAAAGATATACCGAAATTGATTCAGAGCGGCGACAAACCAAAATTTCCATGATTGATGACTGCACTTTATCTGATTTTATTTCTATTAAATATATTAATTGTGGTACTCCAACCCTTTTCCTTACGACCCCTTTCCTTTACCCTGATACCCTTATAAGTATTCAAAAATTGAACGCGTTAATGGTTTAGTATGAGCTATGTCTGATTGCGCCAATTGATGAAAGGCAGCCGAATTTTGGCCTAAGCGTGCTTTGAAGGCCATTAAAAACGCAGTTTTTTGACCGCGTTGTGTTGCTTGGAATTCTGCAAGCTCTTTAGAGACGTCAATTTTATGGTCTCGACATTCAAGAACAGGATGAGCTCCGTGTTCCAAAAGTATTTGTATTATTTTTGAATTACTGCCTTTTCTCAAAGCGTAAGATAAAGGTGAATCACTGATACTGGCAGGGTGCTGTAAAAGATATTCTTTTAGATTACGATTTTGATTGGTGAAGAAATGTGATAAAGTTAGATCTTCACTCCCACCCTGTGTTTGGATTATAAAAGGGAAGTATTCTTCCCATGTCATGTCTGGTACTTGATTCTTTAATATAGTTGATAAAAGCTTTACATTGTCATTTCTTATAGCAGCGCGCATAGATAGAAGATATTCATTTACGCTGAAACGATAATTTTTTAATAAAAAGTTTGCTATTTCAAGATTAAATCTTGAGGTTACCATAGCTAACCAATCTACAGGCATAAATGTCCGTTTGCTAAGCGTATTAGCTGGATGGAGGTAATGAATACATATTTTTATATCTTGAGAGGAACGAATGATTTTCTTGGTCTGCTGAGTGATTTTTATGAAATCTCTAAGAATTTGACATATAAAACAATGAAAGCCAAGATTTGATAGTTCTGTTCCATACTCTTCTGTTAATTTTTTGAAAAAACTATCTTGATCTAAATTTATTATAATTTCAACACTGGTTTTTATCGGAGTTTTTCCATCAAAAAATATGATTGGCGTCTTGTGCAGGATTACTCGTACATCATCGCCATATTCTTTATGTTCTATCTCAAAAGATTCACTTTGTTTTGGACCACCAGATATATCATGTCGATTTACCTTATCTAAGATGGGAAATAATTTCTTATAATTTAGTAGTTTATTGAGCACAAATATTGCGTCTTTATCTCCTGCAATTTCCTTCTTTAAGAACTCAATCTCATCATAGAGTTTTTTAGGATTTTCAATTAATGGTTCTAAACGTTTCCAAATTTTTCGATAAATATCTGAAAATTTTTGAATAAGTACAATTCGAGATTGTTTTACACTGTGTGCAACAGAATCAATAGTAACACTCATTTTGGCTCCCTCTAATATTTACTGTTTTAACAGACCAATCCATATAAAATTATTGTGCCAGGTAAAATTATTATTGATTAATAAAGTAATATTTTAACCTGTGATCTTCACCATTCCATTCCTATCTTATCGCTATTCTTGCCATAAGTCAACTGGCAGAAAAAACCTTAATTGCGTTAAATACTAGAGAAGGTAGCCACATGATAGGAAAGGCTTATTTGGATTCTTTGGCACCGCTATGTTCTTTTTAAAAAATGTAAAGTTTGTGAGACGATAAGTGTTTGAACAAGATTAATGTTGCATCTAAATTAAGTGGGATTGGGAGACTCAGCTAAGTGATGTACTATCTGAGCCTCGGCAGCTTTCCAATTGAATCCACCGACAGGATTGTTAAGGTACAAAACATTTTCAAAGTGAGATGACGCTGTTAAGGCATCCGCCATCCCTTTGGAATCAGTTTCATCATCATCAAAACAAGCACCCAATTTAGCCTTGGGTTGTCCTTTGTAACGCTCTTCAAGTTGGCTTACCGTCGCACGCTTGCTATGCTCAACATCAAGCAATTTATTGACACCATAAATGTGGATGTTAGCAAGATCTTCCGGTTTCAAGCCCATATATAAAAACATTGCTCTGATATATTCTTCTCTATTCCTGCTGATGATATTGATTTGAACTTTGGGATGTTTTTCGAGCATGGTTTTAACAAATGCAAAAGCACTGTTTTGCATTCTCATTTTTCTTTCGATGGGATTCTGGCTCGGGTTATAGCTGTCAAAATGATGTTTCATCAGGGCAACCAGAACTTCTTCTTTATGAAATTCAGTGCTTAGTTTATCGTAATCTTGCAATTTTGAAGGGTCTTTCAGTAGAGATCGATAGAATTGTGTCGCACCAATTGTATGCTGTCCGTCAAGCCCTGTCAGCGTACCGTCAAAATCCAGATACAAGCGAATCATTGGGGCTTCTTTTTCTTGTTTCTTTTCACTTGAAGTGCTATCACTTGCGGTGCTATCACTTGCAGTGCGTGATGCTGATTGCAAGGAACTAAACTGCAAGGCAAGGGCTTCTGCCTTTTTTTCTGTCTGCTCCAAGCACTTGCTGTAATGCGGGCATTGGGTCGCTTGATGGAATATGTCTGCCAAGAGGGAGTTCATCAGCGCGTAACTTATCAATATCTTTTAAAATACTGTCCAAAGTCATTTTGTTCAAAGATTGATTATTCAATAAAATTTTTGTTGAATCGGAATAGGTTCTTAAGCTTATAGTTTGTCCAGGCCTATTTGCCAGATCTTCCAATACTTTTTTGAGTTCCCCCTTCAGAATTTCTAAGCGCGAAGGATTGCCTGTCCCCATGCTGCCACCCACATGTATGATAATATCAGTGTGATTTGACTGAAGAGCAGGCGCAGGAGCATAAAATTCAATGGGAACAGATACCACTCTAGGGGCAGTCGAACCTTTCTGCTTAAGAATAGACAGGAGACTTCTGACTCGAATACCGGGATTGGTCGAAATTTCAGAAGTCCTTTCTTCCTTGGGCCTCGCAATTAATTCAGGAAAAATTGCTTCACTTACCGCAACGCCATAACGAGTATTGTATAGCTGCTTGTCGAGTTCGGCTTTTTCTAGAGTACTTTTGATTTTAGGAGTAATGCGCTCGACAAAAAGTTGATAGTTTGGTATTAAAAGACGTTGAAAAGGCTTGGTACCTGAATCTTCAATACGTAAAATAGGTTCATATGAAGATAATAAGGCTTCTGTTGCTGCATCTTTTGGTACTTCGGGTAAATTTGCCAGATATTCTTCAAAGGCAGGTAGGTTTGTAGATGCCATGGAAAGCATGTCATCGCTAATACCTGCTTCAAGGCGTTGTATAACTGCATACAACAACTTCTTAGAATCCTCTGCTCGAATATGTGGCAGCTTGACTTCATATGGGCCTTTTAATTGACCGGAAAGTTCTGGTGCTTCATCTGTCCTCCCCGAGATCGCGTTCTTTTCAAAAGTGTATTGAAAGCCGAAGAGCTTCTCTAGTATGAGAGGAGGATATTGCACAAATACTAATTCATCCTCCAAGGCACCGCTTCTTTTAAGTTTAAGAACGGCATCTGCTGTCATCGCATTAGCCAGTCGTTCCGCGCCTTCTTTATTTTTCGCATAAATGTTATATGTTCTTCCCTGTGAGATAAAGCGAATATCACTGATCTCTTGTGAAAGCTTTAAATCATCAAAATACTGCCTTTCAAATGCATCAGTTGTGGGCGCTGGTGGAGTTGGTAAAGAAGATATTTTTTCGAATTCCCGAGCTGTCACTTCAAGGTCTTTATCTGCGGCAACCTGAGTTTCTTCAATTCTTCTCTTGGATTCTTGCTGCCTTTCTTTACTTTCAATGTCCCGAATTTCCTTAACCACAGAGCTTAAAATATCTGGCAGGCCATTCTCTCTCAAAAGTTTGTCATCCCATTCATTACTCCATCGATCAAACCCATATATGGTTTCTGCAATTGTTAAAAGTGCTTCATAATGAACTTCCTCAATTGGAATTTCAAAATATGGAGTGTCTGCCAAGACCTTTCGCAAGAGTTTGTCTTTATTTATTCCACTGATATCAATTTTTGCCATAAATACCTAAATCCCAAGGCATATTAAACAATATTTTATGTCATTATTACGTCATATGTCATTATTTAATCTTATGCAACAAGCAATTTATTTGATTGCTTACATCTTTGCAAGTTTACGATGCAATGAATTTTATTTTTATACTGTATATACAAAAAATGAAATTTTTGATGCAAATTTTATAATAAATTTACAAGTTAATCAGATTTTGAAATTTATTATAAAATTTGCATCTAATTAACTATGAGTACCAAATCAGAAAAAATGCAAAATACCCATCCATTCCTAAGACCCAGATGTAGTGTCACAGAATCTGAATTGGATCCAAAACTATTTGCGCATATACACCTTGATAGTCGCTTGGTAGGTACTTATTTGGAAGGAAATTATTTCAGTGTGACTTCAGGCTACATTCGAAAAATGCTGCATTTTATTGCAGAACATACAGACCTTTGCAGTATCACAAAAGAAACCCAAGAAGAAATTAGAAATTCACTTGAAAAACTTGAGAAGCAATTTGAGTATGCTTCCAAAATTGAATCTTGGGAAAAAGAAATAGTAGAAGGAATAAGCGCGGAAATCAGATCGGAGGCCAAGCAAAAGTATTCCAATTCAAGAATTGATGCAAGGATTTTTAAAGCCTTTAGCAAACAAGATATTTTCTGCTATCGAAAATGGGGAAGATAACACCATCTTAATCCCAAGCGGCTGGACGGGAGCTGGCTCCGAAAAAGGTCATGCTATGGCTTATCAATTCAGGAAACTTGCAGATGGATCCTATGAATTCATTGTCTATAATACTGGGGCTGGCGTCAATAATCATTTAGGGAAAAGCAAAATCAAGAATCGCTATTCGCCCTTAAAAGTATTTCATATCCCCAAGGATGAGCATGTGAATGAACGGATCAAATCCTATATTGCTGAATTAATGCTTCCGAAAATTGCTCCATTATTCAATAATATCACGAATACTGATGAATACTGGACCAAAGAGAAGCGATATGATGCAGATAGAATTTATAAGGAAGTAATTCCGAAAGTTTACCAGCTTGGAACCGAAAGGGATCCTGTAAAGGAAGTGGATCCAGCACGTATTACCCCTATGACCACCCAAGGGCAATTATCTGGAACCTGCAGTATGCGGGTGATAATGCCCATTCTTCACACCCATCTTAAAGGTTTTGCATTCCAGCAATTTCTATATCAACTTAGGCTGCAGTCACTTTGGGATCATTACCAGATCCAAAAGAACTTAGGACACCTAGGCAGTCCAATAATCCAAAGGCAGCTTGAAGCTGCGAGAAGCAAGCTTGCAAGAACTACACGTAAAATGATGCTGCGTACAAAAAATGGCAAGCAGGTATTGGAAGAGTCATCCGCAAAAGAAACTCTTAGGATGCTAGATCACATAGCTGCTGATTTAAAGGAGCAAGCTGCAAAGAATGCATCAGATCTTGCAAAACTAAAGCAACCTCTCAATATCGAATTGAATGAGAGGGATGAGATTCATTTCGTTCAGCCGTTCCGAAGGCAATACAAGGCTTTGAAAGTTGATTTACCTCCAAAATTGACTGGAGAAGGAGATTATGAGCTCACTACTAGCGAAATGACATTGAAAGAATTAAAGACAGCAGCAGAATCATCAAAAGCTGTACATAAAATTCCACTGCCAAAAATTGATCAATTTAAGAACCCTGGTGACTATCTAGCACAAAGCTTAAAAGTCTTGGAAGCGAATAACAAAACAGGAATTAGCATTCCTGACATGATGTTAAATCTGGAAGCATTCTTTCTGTCTCTGCCTCTTGATACGAAGGAAACGAGCGAATATTGGAAAAATCTCGGTTCTCACCCTCAAGATGTCAAAATGGCTTTATCAAGCCTGCAACGCATGCTAAGGCTTTATGGCGAATATTGCGGCAAGAGAGACAGCACTCGTTATCCTATGCCAAGACAAATCTTAACAGAAAGGTCGGCTCTTTTATCGGCGAGCTTCATCTGCACGCAATTTTTCCCAAACAACCCAAAGCTTGCAAATTTTTCAAAATTATTGAGATATACAATTACAGGAGGAAATGCGAACAATAGAGAACTTTCTTTGATCACTTTGGATCCAAAGTGGGACAAACGAGCACAAGAAATAGCTGATATCTTTAAAAGCATCCAAGAAATTGATCCCAACCAAGATTCCTGGGCTTCAATCAATTCTAAGGATTATTATGACTATTACTTCATTGATCAACTAGATAAAGCATCTAAAACAGAACTTGAAAAGACTTTCCAAACTGACGCCAAGGATCATTTTGATCAAATGCGAATGAACCTATTTCGATCTGCTATGAATCAGGAGCCAAGCAGCAAGACGCCTCTTATGGAAAAAATCCTGTCTGACTATGATATTTTATTGCAATTCAAGCAAATGATTGAGGAGTCTAATAATTTTGAAATAGGCGAGTTTGATTATTTCGAGGGTGTGGGACAAAGGAATCCAATGGAAGAGAGTACGGCAAGAAGACAAGCCCTTAAGATGGAAAAAAGTACTTATTCTTATGAAAGGGATCTGAAGTTTTCAGACGACCTTAGAATCAAAACAAATTACTCATTCGAGTTTAGATACTTGCCTCCGGTCCGTCAAAAAAGATTCTTTACCGATTTATTGCAATCAAACCTCCTTCGAACTATTCCATTTAGTATGACTTCTTATGAGAATCTGGAAACCATCAATGCAATCATCAAAAAATTCGAAGAAAACAGGGAATACTTTACGACAAAATCTGGATTCGGTTCTAGAAGACTCTCTCTTGCAAGACATAGTAACAATGAATTTCGAACCATAATTACGAAGGAAATCTTCGAATCTAATCTGGAATTATTTGAAGACATCGATACACAATCCTTATTTCTGGCCAATATATTCAGCCCAAGCTCCTTCACCAGAGCAATTAGTAAACATCCTAATCTGGCAAATGATTTGATGGAACTTTTACTTAAGGGCTTTAGATTTAATTCTCGTGCAGCAACTCAAAGCTTTGCGTCGGTTTTTTGTCTGGAAGCGATGCTGCATCTTCAGAAATACCTGAAAGCAGATCCAAATAGGGAGAAATTCAAAGAAATTATCAGCAGACTAAATAAAACGCTTGATAAGGAAATCCTATCTTCTATAGCAGCATATCAGGAGAAACTTGCATGCCCTGGTAAATATAAGGATGAAAAAAGTTATAACAAGGATGCCGCTATTCTACAATATCTACATTATGTGCACTACATTCGTATAGGCACCTTAAAAAAGCCGGATCCTAGTTTTGAAGATCTCAAAACACTGTTTCTAGGGATTCTGAATCGGAATTTTATAGAGCCCAATCTCTCATTCAATGCCTTCATGAAATTTGAAGTAAATTCACTGCGTGATTCAATGACCAATTATTTGGAGGTTCACTTCGAAAGCCTTACGACAGAACAAAAAAATGACTTAGTATTATTTCTCATAAATAAGCTTCTTGTGCCAGCACTACTGCCAGAATCAAATGTTAAATTTGTAATTTCTTTTCCAAATGTAATAATTCATCATACTAAGATGGGTGCACTAGAGATTAATCTCGTCGAGGGAACTTTGAAAAGCAGCCAAGAACGCCTTGGGTATATCCCTGAAAAAGTACAAAGCATGAATTATACAAGATTTTTGGGACTATACCCAAAAAAGCAAAGATACGTGAAACGAAGGATCATTTAGCAGCTACCTTCAGCACTTGGAATAAATCTTTCCGAATACTATTTGAAAATTCAAGCAGGAGAACCGCGATAGAACATAAGCCAGAACTCGAAAATGACTGGTATGAATTAATCAACACCAGATTTCTCGACACAAGGCAACTTCCTACGCCAAATCCTATCCCAATGCAATACTTAGAAGAGGGATATTATTGGTGGAGAAACGAGACAGGGGTTCACGGTGACGTCTTTTACTGCACTGATAGAATTGGGACGCCCATTCTAAAAGTTACACCTATTCAAGAACAAGAAATAAGTGATTCTAAAAAGCAAGCCGAAAAATCTAAAGCGCCTGTACCAGCATCTATTCCTTCTACACCATATAGAGTACAAGCATTAGATGAAAAGGGAGTTCAGACTGGATACGCATTGCTTTCTAAGATAGAAGGCGAGCCTTTGAGTGAATCTGCGAAACTCTACGATTTTTTATGCAGATTTGAAAGTAAGGAGTTTATTGAAATTTGGCACGGAGCGAAGGATCCTGCCTATAAAATTATGCTTCCTCGCTATGGGCTAGAATGGTGTGGTCATAAAACCAAAGAGGGGATAGAGTGGATCTGAACCCAAAATCCTGATTACAGGCTCATCTTGGAGGATAAGCAAGCTCTAAATAATTTTTCAAATTGCCTATATCTAGAGCACCGTAAAACTGGTGCGATTCAAATGATTACGCCCATCCAGGAATTCTTTGCAATAGAAGCAAGAAAACCTTTGGATCCCCCAGATGAGTATCGTCCACTCGAATTTGATATCAATGATAGAATCAGGGTTGAATACCAATATAATTGGTCGAGAGTCCCCGGCTTAAAAAGAGAAGTGCCAAGCAAAACAGGATGGCATCAAAAAGGCTCGCAAAAATATGCGCAATTTAAGCTAGAAGACAATAAATTGCTTGGGCAAACTTCAATAGATTGGCTTCAATTAGCTTATGTTGCATTGGCCAAGCATAATCCGATTGCGGCTATGGATGCTTTGAAAGCATGTTGGAAACATGGCGGTATTACAGGGAAATTCGAAGAAATTGAGCTCATCATGAGGATTATGACTCAGATCCCAAATAAAATGATGTCACCAGACTTGGCTCGACAAGCTGAAACGCTGGAACCTGAAACAGAAGCTTGCCGCCTATTTGCAGGATTTCTACTTATAACGCAGAAAAATGTATCATTTAACAAGCTAAGATTCACGCTAAAAGACATCATTAGGTTCAAGACTGCTAATGGAGCCTATAAACGCCAGCGCATGGAAAAGGCACAGTTTTTTTATGAGAAAGAGTTTCTTCCTGCCATACAAGAAATTTATAAGAGATATTACTATAGACTTGGCAATATTCCAGAAGACATGCGGCTCATGCCTTCAGAAGAACTCACTGTCCAGAAGTTCGGATCTTTTAGGGGTGATGAAATTGATATGACAAATCGACGTCAAGAACTTGAGGTAATATCAGCTAAGACTAGACGAGATTTATTGCAGAAAAAAGAAGAGCAATTAGCACTGACAGGAGAAGAGGCCCAGAGTTTATTACAATTAGAAAAAGAAATTCATCTTAAGAACCAGAGAATTTCGAGCAATGATCAAATCAGGGAAATAACACGTTCGTTTTCTTTGCCTCTGAATTCAAATATCGTAAAGCTACTCTCTGAAATAGGAATTCAGTGTCCAGATTTGCACTTAATTGAGACTGCCGCTGAACCGCTGTCTACTGCTTCCATTTCGTCAATTATTCATGATTCTATCAATACCCATAGTTGTAAGAGTTTTCTGGAATCATTTTTATTAATGTATGGACTTGCTAAAGACTCTGATGTGCAGCCAGGCTCACCACGAAGCAAGCAGAGGACTGAATTACAACAATTTGTTAATAATATTTTGATACAGGCAGCTCACTCCGATCCAATGTTAAATCGCGCCAAAGAGTTCCAATTTGAGCTGGCAAAAATATTGGCGTTTGTCTTTAAATACCCTGCGAATCACTGGCCAGAGTATAAAGCCGATGCAGTTGCTGCAAGCGTAGCCGCTGCTACAACCGGAACCGCTGATCCACTCAAAGCCGTTATTCCAGCCGATTTCATTAAAATTAATAAATTTATCACATCAATTTTAGATGCAGGCAAGAATCTTGTTCCTATTCCAATAAAACTGCTGAGCGCCATTAAAGCGCCTATAATCACAAAACCTATTCAAAGAAAATCTGAAGTTGCCGCAGATCGTCGAAAAATTTATCATATACAAGCAAAGGAAACTAAGAAAACTGAAGAAAAAGAGAGAGAAGAAAAAGAAAGTGTTGAATCAAGAAGAAGTGCAATGCCAGCACAATACTTGTTCGAACACTTTGGCATAAAAGGATTTGCAGAAGACTTGGAAAAAATTGATAGTCAAACTGCTGCAAAACTTGAGTCCGCGAGAAAACTTGCTGCAGAGTTGAGTAAGAAATATGATTTTAAAGACAGTGAACAAAAATGGAATGAACTTGACAAGCAATCAGGAAAGTTAAAAAATGCTGCAAGAAGTGCTAAACAGGCGGTCTATCTCAAATTCTTGGAGCAGTTGCTCAACAAGACGGGGCAAAAGAACTTAAAAGAGCAAGCAGATTTACTAAAAAAAATACTCAATAAAGAATGGCATAAAGACAAAGACTATACTTTGAGCGAAGAGCAAGTAGAACTTGATGCAAGAAAAAAGTCAATTGTGCAATTGGCAAATAAAGCATTAACTGGTGATAGGGCGACCACACACACTTTGGCACGTGTTAAGGGAGGCGAAATAATGCCTCTCTCATTTGAACGCCTGATTTGGCTCTACCTTAAAGCCGATGCTGAATTAATGGCAAAAATGAGCAAACTAGATCGACAGAGTCTTGAAACCCTCTACCAAGCAATCCATGACTATTTGATCCAAGCCACAGCGCATCAAAAGCGCCTCCGAGTAATGGCGGCACTAGACAAGCTTAGTATTTGCAAAGAAGGAGAATCAGAATATATCGCCTGTATCAGCCAACTGGGAACTTTATTAGAGTCAAAACGCCATTATAACGCCGTTAAAAATCCCGAACTTTTGGTTTTTGAATACTATGATGACAAGCTTCTTCGCAAAGATCAAATCGAAAATTTAGAGACGTTTTTGGAAAGAAAAGGAGAAGGATTTAATCAAGAAGTTATCCAAATGATCATGGCTGCCGGAAAATCCAAAGTGTTGATGCCATTGTTGGCATTGATGAAAGCCAATGGTAGAAATTTATCCATCATTGAAGTACCTGAAGGCTTGTTTGAGACGACTTCACAGGATCTTGCTTCCAGTACCATGAGGCTATTCGGTGTACAAGGACACCCATGGAAATTTGATCGCCAAAGCAATTGCAGTGAAAGCAATCTGCAATCCTGGTGTGATGAGCTCGAAAATATCATGAGTCGTCAAGAATATTTGATTGTTACTGCTGAATCTGTTCAAGCCTTGCAGTTAAAATATCTTGAATTGTTAAGGCAGGGGGAGACAGGTAAAAAAATCGAGTATCTAGAAAGGATCTTAAGAATTTTTAAGGAGCAAGGTGATGTTCTCATAGATGAATGCGACACGGTGCTTGATCCAAAGCGAGAACTCAACTATACCTTGGGTGAATCTACTACAGTCTCTAAAGAAATTCTGAGCACAATACAGAAAATCTATCGTCTCTTTCCAAAGATCACTATAACACTCAAAAGTGGTGGCACATCCACACTGGAAGACATCATGCTAGGCAAGCGAGAGTTCTCCTCTGGTTTGGAATGGGATGAAGTCAAGCAAAAGCTTGCGACAGCATTCATGGAGGATGAGAATAGTCCACTGTATCGAATCGTTCAAGGTATATCAGCAGAAAATCGTAAAATCTTGAGAGACTATCTTCTGAATGAGACCAAGACCATCCCAAACTTTGTCTTGAAGTCTGTTGATGAAGCCAAACAAAAGATTGCCTTATGTAGAGGTGAACTTGAACTCTTGAAAATCACTTTGAATCGCAAGGTAAATGAGCATTATGGCTTCCCAAGAAGTAAATCATACAGGGGAAATCGAGAGCTTGCGATTCCGTATATCGCTAGCAATACACCAAATGAACGATCAGAATTTGGTTCAACTTTTGAGGTGATTAACTTTACTTTGCAACTACAATTACAACGCGATAAAGTGCCTATTAGGCTGGTTAAAAATCTACTGACCGATTTTATATCGGCTTCGAGCAGTGAGATCGCAAGAAGTTTTGGTGCCATTGAACTGGAGAGCACTGAAACAGCTCAAAAGTTTAAAAAGTTAACTGGAGAATCTTTAACAAGATTTAAGCTTGATAGTGAAGAAGATCTGCAAAAGCTCCAGGATATCTTTTCTTCAAAACAAGAGGCAAGAGACTATTTAACCCTAGAATATGTTCTAGCAGATATCAGAAAATATCCCTGTTTCTTGCAATCGGACGCACTTAATCATGTCAGTCAATTTCGCTCAGTGCAGGGCATGACTGGTACTCCTTGGAATGCAGATTGCCATCTGGATTCTCTGCAATTCAAACGCGAAAAAGGTCTTGGAACGGATGGTCAGACGGCAAATTTATTGCTAGATAAAGATCCCAGCATCACTGCCATTAAAACGAAACAGGAATCAGAATTAATTATGCAGCATATCATCCATAATCCAAAGATCTCGCAAATACATGCCTTAATAGACATAGGTGCTTTATTTAAGAAAAAATCTAATCTGCAAATGGCCACATTACTCGCGGATGCGTTTAGTCAAATAAAAGACAATGCGATCCATCATATCCTCTATTTTGATGACAAATTGAATGAATTGTGCGCACTGTCTCTTAAATCTAAACCTTATCAACGCATTGTAATCGGTGGCACTGATCCAAACCTTATATTTGAAAAAACAGGAGCTACACCAGAACACTGCTTTACCTATTATGATCAACGTCATACTACAGGAACTGATATCAAACAAATGGTCGATGCAATTGCTGTCACAACCGTAAGTCAGAACACGAAAAGCCGCGATCTGCTCCAAGGTGTCATGCGATTGCGTGATTTTTCTGGCAAGCAGACCGTTGAATTTATAGTCCCTCCAGAACTGGTTTCAGTGAAGGATAAGGGTGGATTTGGCATACAAGATCTACTTCTTTTTACTGAATCGAACCAAACCAATCTCTTATCCGATCTCAATCTTCGTGCCAGCTTGGCCAAAATGAATCATTTAACGAGAGAACATTTACTGAATCTCATTTATGTGGCAAAAGATACCGAAGAAAAATCACGGCTAGTCAAAGCATTTTCTGATGTTTTTATATCAAGTGTGACGGATGATCCTTATCAGAGATTCAAAGATTGTGAACAAGAACTGGATATCAAAACTTTGCTGAAAAATCTTCATGAGGAAGTAATGGGTCGCTTCAAGAAATTAATGGAGCATGCCTATCAGGACGCGGGTGGAACCAAAAATGCTTTAATAAAAGAATTCATTGCAGGTGAATGCTCAAAAATTGAGGCTGGACTGCAGGTTATTGAAAAGAAAGCACTGCAAATTTGTCTGCCAAAGTACAAGTATGTTCCGAAGCAGGGCGAGGAAGCTACTTTCGAAGTAATGCGCGAACGTGAGACAGTAAAAGAAAAAGAAAAGGAGAAGGAACAAGAACTTTTAAGAGAAACTATTCAAAGAAAAGGGAGATTAGAATATATTTCGGGTCATACTTCTTGGGATGGCAAATTTCCCCTTAAATTCCAATGGAATCCACTAACAAATGGAGTAGATTCAGTCCATCGACGTCTCTATTCGTTGAATGAAATGTTACAATCATGCCCTAAAGAACATGTTAAGAATTGGCGCTTTAGTAGGAATCTCTTTGTCACTGATAACTATATGTCAATGAGCGGATTTAATCAAGAATATATGTTGTTGGGCATGAAACCGGTTGATTTTTTTCTAGTAATAGAGGAACCTCCAAATAGGAAACTCAAAGCTTTGATCATCACACAAGATGAAGCTCAGGAATTTCAAGATTATATTGAAAAACGTGGCAAGGAGCTTGTAGAACAAGGCTATAATGCATGGATTGTCACCCCCCATAATGCAATATTGACCGGGACAAAGTCTGATATTGATCATCCAGACTACAAGAATCTCTTGGAACAAATTCAATATTTCGATGGCGATCTTGACCAGCTTCTAAAGCAGGATAATCTAGAGTGGATTCATGAGGCTACAGAGGATAAATTGAACTTTCTTGACAGAATAATTCTCGAGAATTTTAAAGAACAGAGAAAGCACTTCCAGCAATTTAAGAAAAAAGTCATTGAAGATTTTAAAGCGCAATATGCAAGCAGTATATCCGATTATATGACTCTATTCCAAGCATTAAAGGTGCACAATTATGAGGTCTTCGATAGTGTCTTATCTAAGCTCAGGAAAAGCTATGGACAAGGTTTTATCATTGAGGTATTGCAGAAACCCATACCCAATTCAGAATTGACTGTGCTACAACAGTGTATTTTGAACAAGGATGCCAAAATACTTGAAAGATTGCTGAAGGAACCTCTTTATATCGAGGGATTTGATGCAAATTTACTGTCATTCGCGCTCAAGAATTACGATCCAAAAGTATTTAAAATCCTCTACTCTGATGGCAGATCTTCTCTCCATCGTAGTCCCTCACCAGAGTTTGTTGCAATGATGAACTCCAAGTATGTCACTAAAACCAATTACGAGTTATATAGCAAAATCGCAGCTGCTCGAAAACTGTCATGGAGGCGAGAGCTCAGTTCCGGTGATGTTTATATCAAGGAGAGCGTCGAAAAACTTTTGGATATTTATGCACAGGATCTAGACTATTCTGGTAGAGCCCCAAACAAGGGAAGAAAATTTTTCTCTGAGCAAGAACATAGCTTGAAAAATATCCTGGATCTCCAGCATTTTTGTCAGATTCTTGGACGCGAAAAAAATCTTTATCCAGGGCAAGAGCAGAGCTTTCTCATGTTAAGATTTGGCCTTTTGCAAGAATTCAAGAAAGAATACCAAAACTATATGATACGACACCGCAGGATGGAAGCTACTCTGATCGATAACAAAATTGTGCAGTTAGAAAAAGTCTTAAAAGATCTGGATTCAGTACCTTATTCTGTATCTTCATCCTTGTCTTTCAATAAATCCGATGCCACTCGCGAAGAAATGAAGAATCTAAAAGCTGGTTTAAAAAATGATCTGAAGGGACTGAAAGCAGCTTTTGATGCAAATTATTCAAAGAAAATAGAAAAGAATGGCAAGGTAAAATACATTACCAGAGAGAACAAGCTCTTACCCTCATCAAAAGACAAGACATTTAGTATCTTTCTCACACTGTCAATGTCTGCTGAAGCGCATCTCAAAGACGCTGCAAAATTCTTTAACATTACTTCGATGTCTAAAATACCAGAATCACCAAAACTGATAACAGAACAGAAACCTGGCAAGCATAAGCCTTAATAACCTCTTCTTGGCTTTCAATGTGTTACTTCCATTGGTATAGGGAACCCTTTTTTGCAATGCCAAGAATACGCTAATTATCGGAGTATTTAGGGTATAACGCTATTAAGGATGATCCGGGGAGTGGTGCGAAGATGACGGGGGTTCAGGAGGTGTCTCCTGCTGAGAAACAGCAATTTTTCGATCTTTTTCTTTGGCATCAGGTTTTTCTGTTGGCGATGAAAATATGACAGGAGCATGTGTTTCTTCGCCTCTATGGGTTATCACTGCAGGAGTCTGTGAAGTTTGTAGTCCCGCTAGGGGCTTCTGCTGGGGTTCTACAGGAATTGCAGCAGGTATTTGTAGATTGACAGGAATTGCCGCAGGTATCTGTGGATTGATTGGTATTGCAGATGGTATGCTTTGGCTTTGAGGATCGATCGGTTTTGCTAAGGGGATTTGATTGACAGGTATTGAGATCGCAGTAGCACCCACAAAGGCAGTAGCGCCCACAAAGGTTCCAGAGGGTGCTGAAGGCGCAGCAGTTTTTGCTGTTTGAGCAGTAGGAATTGAAGCCGAGGGCACTGAAGGCTGTGATACAGGCGGGGTTTTCTTCGCCATTTCTTGGACTTTATGATATCCATATATAATAGGCGATTGCTTTATAAGCGCTGTTTTGGTTTCAGCCGGCACTTTTTCCTTCGATTTTGCTAGCTCTTGTTTTAATTTTTCCTCAAGATCTTGTTGCCTTTCTTCTAATGTTTTGATTTCAGTTGATTCTCTACCGATTATATTTGCTCGCTGTCTTGCAAAAAACTCACTTCTTGCAGCGAGCCATTCTAGGGCAGATCTAAAAAAGCCGGTATTTGCTTGTCTTAGCCTTATTATTTCATCCTTTGTTTTTTCAATTTCGACTCGAATCTTACCCTCTGGGATCTTGTCTATGGAATTGGTAATGGCAATGGCATATGCTTCGACTCGATTATAAGCATCGTCTGGATCTACAGAGGGTTGGTCTTTTATTGCATTTAGATAATTTTCAAATTCCTGGCGTTTTGCAGCCATAGTCTCATCATAAGCTTCTAAGGGTTTGCCAAGACTTAAAAGATATTCTCCAAATCCTACAGTTTTTCTTTTTTTGATGCCGCCGCCAAAGAAATATTCTGTATCAGATCCGATCAAATGTTGTTTCATCGCGAGAGCATATTGCCTTTTCATCCTTTCATAGGTTGCTATGTCTTCTTGAAAACCACTCATCATATCACTTTTTACATTCTCTTTGCGTTGTGTTCTTTCTGCAAGGTAACTCTTTATGTCAAAAATTGATAAGCCTTCCTGTGTTATATTAAGATGGCTTGCAACAGACAACCCATCTTTTATGGCATCGTTGGCACCATGTCCAAGATTAAAATTAGGAGATAATGCGGCGTCACCTATAGAAACAAAAGAGCCATTGCCATTCAGGCGAACAGCCGGCGTTTCTGTGTAGCGGACAACCACTTCAAAGGCGGTTGCTCTGAGTTGATTTTCTTTTTCTGATTCAGGGCCACCTTTAGGAACAGTATCCCATTCGAGAATTGTATCGGCATCTCGAACTCCAAATTTATGTTTCATGAGGAGTTTACCCCATTCTACCAGCTTCTCTTGCTGTTCTCGAAGCCTTTGAAGATAATTCCTTTCAATCTCTTCTTTTGATTCCCCGGGTCTAGGTTTGGTGATATCTAAAATCGCCTGCGGTATTTCTCCTGAAACCATACATCGATCGCCCTCTACGCTGGTAAAAGCATAACCTTTTGGAGGATAGGACTCCTCCCAACCCAATCCCTTGAACTGCTGAAGATCTTTAATCATTATATCGCGTGAAATTACTTTTAAGCTTTGAGTTTTTTTCGGTGATTCACCAGGTTTTACTGGGGGCTGCTTAATTCGTAGGCTTACTGTGAAATGCGGTGCCTGTCGAGTTTGTATTTCAAGATCTTGATGCCGGATCTGTTTGTCTTGTTCCTGAATTCTTTTTAATTCCGCATTGAGCTTGTCAGTCATTACATGTTTTGCGCCATCAGCCGCCACAAAATGATCAAATTCTATGGTTTCTTCATGTTCTGTCTCTCCTTCCTTTCTCTTTACCTTTATTTTATTCTTGGTTTTATCTGACAAATCAAAACCCACAATTTCATGAGCTGATCCAATTCTGAGTTCTCCTTCATGGCCTGGTTCTGCCATTCTCTGCTTCATTTTTCGAAACAGGAAGGCTTGGAGGGTGTCTATTTCAACTCGATAGGCATCTTTTTTGAGGGTGGGCTCATACTTTATACTTGCTAAGAAATCAATGTCCTTAGGATCTTTCGAATCACATAAACTACAAACATACTTATAAAGATCCTCTGTTAATCCAACTCGCTGTACTCTGGTAAAATGCTCACCTCGGGGATCAAAAACAATGACTTTATGACCCTTTTGCAAAGCCTCCAAGGCAGCAACAAGCCCTCCAGGTCCCATTCCAGCAATCACTACGGTCGGCTTCTTAGGGGACGACACAGGAGTAATGCCTTCAGGATGCGTTAAATGTGATGTTGCCATAAACCACCTATTTACTGTGATTCAGTGTATCTACTAATAATTTTGAATTATTCGAATTAGAAGACATTTGAACCTCCAATAGATAAATAATAATCATTATTTCTATATAATTTATAATTTTTTGACCAATTATAGCTTGAAAAAGTTCATAATGTTCTAGAACAATGACTTGTATTGTGTCACATTTTACCCGTATTATGCTAGTACAAATATTATTATTGTAATTTAAGTTAATGAAAGCTTTTGGATAAGATCATGAGTACATCATTACCCCTTGTTCCACCTGAAATTAAAATGAAAAATGAATTTGATCAAATCAGCCAAGATTGGTTAAACACCGTGTGGTTCGATCCGAAACTTGACCCGAGATTCGATCCAAAATTTAAGCATTGTGTCAATGAACAAATTAAGCAACAAATTAAGAAACTTCTAGAATTTATCTTAGAGGGGAAGATTAATCAAGAAAAATCTACTTATGGTTTAAGTTTATCACAAAAGTATTATGGGGAAGATCACCCATTTGGTTTTATATACTCAATAGACCATTTTCCAATCGGCCTAATGCCCTTTTTGCCAATGTTTCTTTATCAATTGGCCCGTCGAGAAGTCTTTGATAGTTTTATTATTTTATTTCTTAATGCTGTTGAATCATTAGATTCTACGTTTCAGCTGATCGAAAGATCACTCAAAAAAGATATATTCAGAAAAATATTCGAAATACAAGAAGATGAATTTTTCAATGTCTGTGATACATGCTTGTTGATTACTGCCATAAAGTTAGAGGATATCGTGTTTTTCAAGTATATTCTTCAGCGCAGCAAAAAAGATTTATGCGATGCGAGCTGGCCGGGAGGAGTTTTCGGTCATTTATATAGTTCGTCCTATATGTTGGATAATAGATCGCCCTATGCGTTAGATTACGCTATTTACTTATATGTGAATACTGACTTGCATTCCGAGGATCGGCAGGGTATAGCCCAAATCTTACTTGAGATGGGCTGCAATCCAAATATTCATCGTTTCTCAATTTTAGTTTGTGCATCATCCGCTGGCTACAAACCTGCTGCAATCTATCAATTATTAAAATTTGGTGCAAACATACTGAATTTGAATATCGAGATGTGGCATAGTGGGCAGAAATTGTACAAAGAATTAAAAACTTCTAGTTTTGCTTACACTTTAAAACAATTTATGACTTGGGATCATGTTAGTAAAGAACGATGTCTGAGAATTATGGAAATATTATGCAATGAAGGGGCTTTGCTGGTTTTGCCAGAATATAGAACCAAACAGTTCGATGACAATTGTCAAGAAAGGGACCTTAGATATAATTTTAACACAAAGCTCTTTACTGAGGATATCATGGATTCAGCTTTTAGTTTTGATCCGGTTTTACCCTCGAGCACCAGGTGCTCGGGTTTTACCTCTATGATTTTTTCACCTCTAGTTTCTATGACTTCAGTTCTTAAAAATATGGAGGTTAATGATATTACTGTCGGGAAACTCTCAAAAAGTGAAATAGCGCTGAGATTTGTTCGAAACAACAAACCTGCCTGGCTTTTCACCATAGCAAATCTAAAATTATTACTTAACAGGTGCTTCACACATAGGCATGAATTTGATGAAGAACAAAGAGAAAGGTTCGAAAGGATGGCTGATGTGGTGTCAAAGGCAGGACCCACAATCTTGGTGCCAGGCGTTAAAGAAGCTTTCTTAGAATTTGATGAAAAAGTTATGCTTGAATTTAAGGCAATCAAAGAATGCGTCAGAGATAAATTATCATTAGATACTGCCTCAGTTACAATGCAATATCTATATGTATTCCGTTCTGGTGTTCCTACCACTTACTGTCCAGAATATTTAAGGCGAAGGATTAATTCTGAGCATGCTGTCCACTCATTATCGCCAGTCTCTAAGGCTTGTAAGTCACAATTATAGAGTGGATAGAACACTAGAGAACTTGCTCTCGGGTCTGGCCTGATTATATAGGAATTATATAGGATTAGTGAGGGTGGGCTGAATGAGTTCAGTATTGAGGGTGATGGCAGCCTGGGGCGTCCGTAGACAAACAATGATGTTTCTGAGTTCTGCTGGTCGAATTTTACAAAGATGCTGAATAGCTGCTGCATCAATACTTGCTATATTCGGCCGTGCATCCCGAGAGGTTGAGGTTCGCGAGGTAAAACAGCCGAGCGAGGCATCTGAAAACACGGCCTTATATAGGACATTACAAGTTCCTGTGCCAATATTTAGCATAGTGTTACACGGTATTCTTTTAGGTTCAACTTTAAAGTCAGGAAGCGGTGTGAAACGTTTAGTGTCGAAGAATTCCTGTAAACCATAAGAGGATAGTTCATTTTGATAATCGCCGATTTTCTCCCAAAGATTTTCTAAGGTATCCCACTTACCTTTAGCGGATAATCTTGAATGTTTTATAATAAAGTTGTTATAAGCATGAAGAAGCTTTTTGAATGGGGCTAGATACTCAGCATGATCTGCTGGGGAAACTTCAGAAGTTGTTTTAGTTCTTTTTTGTTTTATTTTACTATCAAGATTGCAGTGCTCATCTGCAGCACTCTTTTTTTCCTTCTTGGCAAGTTCTTCACGGATTTTAGTAGTTCTATTCAAAACTTCTTCCAATTGTTTTGCAGCGACTAATCGTAGGGAATTATTATCTGCTATGTAAGATAATAAGTTAATTACTAAGAAATTATCTCCACATAATGCTGCTGCTTGTAATGGACTTACATTTCTCCAATATCTTCCCGACTTCACTATTTTTGAGTCTTCTAAAATAGCAAAAGCCCCGTACCACGGGGGCTATAGCCAATTTAGGCACTACATTATTTGATGTTGGAAAGTTATCTTAAATAGACTGTTGCGTCTGGTGAGCGGGTTAAATTGAAGGCCTTGTAGATTTTTCGTGCGGTATTAGTGATGCGACCAGGAACGCGATATAGATCCTTGGTTTGCTTATGAACGTAAATAGAGGATTGAATTCCTCTTAACTCATCAATCACTGTCTCTATACTAATTTTTTGTGTCAAATTTAATCGATACTGTAAATGTCGTAATACCGAAAATGTCATATAACAAATAGCAATATGTGCATGAATTCGGTTTGGATTCCAATGATAAATCGGACGCATAGCGAGCGTATGCTTATTGATCCGGAAGGATTCTTCAATCACCCAGAGCCGAGAATATTGGGCGAGCAATGTCTCAGCCTTTTCATCTTCGATATTAGTAATAATTCCGTGTAGTCCATCCCACATCGCATCATGCGCAATCTTATCCTCATCTAATTGAGTGCATGCTTGGGGATCTGTTTTTGTAAATTTTTTGACGCCTTGATTAGTTATTAATTTTTGTGTTTGGCCCTTTTTACCAATTACTTTTTCAATTTTTTCTAAAACTCGAGTTCTATCAGCCACATCTTTTAATGCTCGCTTCTTTTTATAGCTGACTACTAAGCGACGATTCTCGTGATTAAATTCACCAATCCACGCAAATTCATCGTTTAAAACAGTAGGATAATAACGAGACTCACTAAGTATTTCGCTTTTAATATTATCAGGCAAAGTGCGTAATTTTGCTGCAACAATATATTGATACCCTTTTTCTTCCATTAGAGCCATATTTTTTTTAGAGAACATAGCACGGTCACCGACAAAACAAACTGATTTAATATTAAATAGAGTATGCCAATGCTCAATCGCTGCAATTAAAGTCCCTACTTCAGCCTTATTACCTTCAAATAATTCATAGCTAATGGGCAAACCATCACCATTAGTTGCCAAAGCTAGCACCACTTGCGTTGTGTTAAACCGACAATCTTTACTGTAACCAAACCTTCTAAGCTCATCTGTTTCAATAGATTCGAAGTAAAGCGTAGTCACATCAAATAATACTAAATCTACACTTTCAGGAAATAAGGATTGCGTTCGAGCGAACGTTAGTTTTTTTATTTGATCGATTTGATTAAACACTTTATCCATCGTTGAGTAGAGAGCATCTAAATCATGACTTTTTCCGAAATTATCTTCTAATATACGTTGAGTTTTTCGTTTGCTCGCAGGAAAAACTAATCGGGTTAACACCATATCCTTTAACAAATCATTATCCCGTTTGCTTTTGAAAATTTTATGGTATCCTAACTCGTCGTAAACATAACCACCAACCTCGTGAACGCCCTCAATGATGCGTTCATGTTCAACGATCATATCTAAAGTGACCTGCTCAGGAGGAAGAATATCCTTAATTTCCTTTTTTGCGGGACGGCCAGGTTTTTTATTCTTATTTACTTTTAATAAGGCTGATAAATCGCCTTCAGCGGTTTCAAAGAGGCTAAGTTGCTCAGAGTTTTTTTCATTAACTGTAAGCATTGAGGCAATAATATCTTGGGCCAAGTCACGAAGTTTTTGTTCTTCTTTTTCATTCATTGCAATACCGACATGGCGCATAATTTTTTGTTTAACAGTAGTGTCTTCTCGATACGACTCGACGATTTGCACCGATTTTCGCGGACTATTTGGTGTTGATTTAACGCGAACAAACAAAGTAGACGCCTCTATTTTGAAAAACTAAGTGAAATTTTAAAAAATTTTTTTCAAAGTGTCAACATTTTTTTGTTTACTAGGCACTACAGTAGAAAATTTTTGATCATGAAATAAAAAAGATCCCGTGCTACAAGGATTTAATAAAAAAACTTTTGGGAATTTAGTTTAGATTACGATGAAGTCGGGAGAATTCCTGTAAACCATAAGAGGATAGTTCATTTTGATAATCGCCGATTTTCTCCCAAAGATTTTCTAAGGTATCCCACTTACCTTTAGCGGATAATCTTGAATGTTTTATAATAAAGTTGTTATAAGCATGAAGAAGCTTTTTGAATGGGGCTAGATACTCAGCATGATCTGCTGGGGAAACTTCAGAAGTTGTTTTAGTTCTTTTTTGTTTTATTTTACTATCAAGATTGCAGTGCTCATCTGCAGCACTCTTTTTTTCCTTCTTGGCAAGTTCTTCACGGATTTTAGTAGTTCTATTCAAAACTTCTTCCAATTGTTTTGCAGCGACTAATCGTAGGGAATTATTATCTGCTATGTAAGATAATAAGTTAATTACTAAGAAATTATCTCCACATAATGCTGCTGCTTGTAATGGACTTACATTTCTCCAATATCTTACACAAATGTATTTTTCGAGTATTTTTTTGTAATAACCTTCTAGTGAGCAGGTTCTCGTTAATACATGGATTTTTTTTGAGTTGGCCTTAGTGAAAAATTCCGTTATTTTTACTGGGTTTGCTTTGAAAACATGCAGCAGTAATTCTTCTGATACAAACTTCCTTTCTGCAAGTTCTTGTTTAGAGAAAAAGTGAAAATACTTTGAAGTCTTACTTAGTTGTATTATTTCATGAGATTCTAACATCGTGCATGTAAGTTTAATCAATTGAGCGGACATCCTATTCAACAGAGGATTGAGAACCTGTTCAGTTCTAATTTTTTTATGAACACTCGCGGAGCCGACTGGGTCTATGGTGGCCATGATGGATTTCCTATTTATTTCTCTATTAAAAGATTTTTAGCCATAATAGATTTATTCATTCAATTTTTCAAGAGTTTATCAAATCCTGGGTCGTAGTTCACTATAAATGTACATGGTTCTGTTTTTATCAATCAACCAGAAATTTGAAAATTGTGGGTATAAGCATTCGGTAACATACGAATTTGTGCGTTTGGGTATTTTCAGTTTATACTGGATTCTGGGAACCTATATCGGAACCTATAAATCAAAAGTATTGTACAAAAGGTTTGTATCAGTGAAAATTTGTCCCTGTGGTTCAACTAAGCGTTATTTAGATTGTTGTGGCAGCTGCATTCAACTCAAACAACCGGCTACCTCTCCCGAAGCATTGATGCGTTCTAGATACAGTGCTTTCGTTGAAGAAAATTGGGACTACCTCAAGCGAACGATGCGTCCGCCAGCCCTGCTGAATTTCAACAAGAAAGAATCCATTCGCCGAGCTAAAATTGAAAATTGCCGCTGGTCTGGGCTTGAGATTATAGCTACAAGTCTTAATGCGGACAATCCTAATATTGGTTATGTAGAATTCAAGGCTTATTATCAAGCCAATGGTAAGAATGGCGTAATCCATGAAAACAGCGTGTTCCATTTGATAGATGGCAAATGGTATTATGTTGACGCTCTCTAATCATTTCAATATATTTCATAATAAACCTCGTTCACGTACTCACGTATTGTTGATGTGAAGCTATCAGATGTTTTTCAGAGAGTTTTTTGCATCAATACGGAGGTTTACTTCCTCCTTTAGGAAGAGGAGGTACCGGCGGTTGAGCGGCCCCTCTGGCCATGGCTGCAGGAGCTGCAGAAGAAACTGCATCAACTTTCGAAGGAAGATAGGGCTTCGTTTCAATGCCCAAAGCCATTTGCAAGTTCGAAATCATTTTAGCAGTTCTACCGGTAGGGTTTATTTTCAAAAGAGCCATTCTTAATTCAGCCAGTTCTTTTATTTCATTCGGAGCCAAACGACTCTGGATTAGAACATTTTTACAAAAATTCAGTCCCATAATCAATTGTGGGTGAAAATCTGCCGGGGATTGAGGAATCATCTCGTAAATTTTATTATATAAATCATGTGCAAGTTTTAGGGTCATTTTATTATATAAATCAAGTATCATTTCGTAGGTATTGGAATCAAAATCATTCAATTCTATATAACTTTTCAAAATATTTAAAGCTTTGATGTCGTTTTCTTCATGTTCCGATTTTCCAAGGGAAATTCGTTCAACTGCTGCTATTCCATTACGCAGTTCTGCTCGAATTGCTGCTTCATTATGTCCCCATACTTTTGCAAACAAGCCAAGATCATTTTGCAATTGAGAGAGTTTGGAGACTAGTATTTTAGATTTATCATTTATCGTAGCGAGATTAACTGATATTTGTATTCTATAAAGTTCCATCTCTAAATATATCAAAACTACTGTTTTTGAAAATATTTTTTTAAACAAAGGCATATGCTCTGCAGCTTGCCTGTAAAAGACTTCAGCGGGATAGTCAAGAGCTGATCGGATTAATTCCCGTAGAATTGAGAGAGCAGCCTGTTTCTCTGATTGCATTTTAACGTCAGCAGAAGAGATATAGATCTCCATTTCTTTAAGGTGATTTTTGAGGATTTCAACGTTTATAACATCAATATTCCCATTTTCAAACTTTTCTACTTTTGGACGCAGAGCAGGTATTTTTTTTAGGTTTTCAATCTGTTTTCTAAGTTGAACCCAATATTCAGGGTTATCAGATGATTTTTCTTTCACAAATTTCATAAAATCTTTAATATGTCCTGTAAACAGATCGACATCAGGAATTTCTATAATTTCAAGTATTAAATTATTGAGATTTCCCCCAAAATTTTTCCAGTATGTTCCAACATTAACTTTTCTTAAAGCTGCGGGAATTTCAAGGACTTCGGTTGATTTAACCGGTGCTGCTAAAACAGGGGCAGCGGCTAGAGCAGGGGAAAGAACCGCAGCCGCAGCAACATGAGGAATTGGAGCTTGAACTCGTGCTGGAAGAGCGTGAGCTGAAGCCAAAGCAATATCGTGCTCTACTAGAGCTTTCTGTAACTCCTCAATTAATGGAAAGGTAGAACCACACTGTGGATCAAGCTTTATTTTTAATTCTTGTAAAGCCATATCATTATCATCGTTTGGCTTTCTTCTACCGAGTAAAATATTCTCTACAGCTTGCACTGCTGCCTCATGTTCTTTATTAATAAACTGATAATGGCTAGGTTTAAGACCTGCTAGTCGCTCTCTAAGTTTATTCGCAGCTTTAAGGACAACAGTCCTATGATCTGCAGCAGGTTCGGCACTTTGTGGGTCAGCAGCGGATGGTTTTGGTAGTATGGGTGGTTTTGCGGACATGGTGTTCCTCCAGTTAATTTTTACTTTCTATCGTTATTTCTAAAATACTTCACAAAATTTTAGTTGGAATGATTCTTAAAAAATGCATACACACTTAATTCTTTAGCAATTTATTATAGGCTTAATCATACGGGATTCATCCCTAGAAATCAATGGATTTGCTCTATCCAGTTAACTTATATTCGATTATACGATACTACTTTACCTATGATTCTGATAGAAGAAAGTTGCCTAGCAAATGAAAAAAAATTAACATAGAAAGCGAAATTTGTAATTTTTTTACTTCATAAGTGTTCAATTTGTAAACTTGTAAACTTGTAAACATTGGAAGATTAAATATGCCTAAAAAAGAAGTGCACGCAAAAACGAAATCCACTAAAACTCAGGGTGGGAAAGATTCCAAAAAAGATTCCAAAGACGCTACAACTGCTTCCACAATAGAATCTCTCATTCATTCTACGCGCGAGAAAGACAGTACATTATTAACCAAATATAAAAGTACACTCCTTAAAACAAATCCTGCAGCCAAATATATCGGACAGAGACTAACGACCAGCGAATCTTCACTCAGGGAATCCCCAAGCAAATCTGTTCCGATCAAACAGCGAGAGCAATATCCACGAACTGAGAAAAATTTGTTCTCCAAAGGTGAACATATCCCAGGATTATATGAGAAACAGGACTTAGCAAACGGTGATTGCGCACATGTAGGCAATTATTGTAATTTACTTCAGGCCGCTGGAGATAAATTTAAGCCAAGCAAGACGAAATTAAAGACCACAACGGGCGATGGTGAATTGTATCATAAGTTGTTGGAATATCGCTTAAAAATATGTAAATATATTGCAGATGGCGTTGCAAAACATAAGCCTAAATTCATCAAATGCGGCGTTTACCATAATTATCCTTGTGTTATGGTCCTCCTAAAAGAAAACAGCGTATTTAAATCGTCTAAGAGTAAAGATTTGAGCGCAGCCGCCTTCGAGGATTGGGTAAATTTCAATATCAGCTTCTTTCTTGGAATGGTCAATCATAAAGCGGTTGAAAAAAATATTCACATCGAACTAGAACGGCGTGCAAGTTTTGGTTTCCTAAGTCCCACTATTGCACCGACTGGCAACAGCATGCGTATCAGCGCCGGAATTGTTCCAAAAATTTATGCCGATCTCTTGATTGAATGCTTAAAAAACTTGGACAAACTATTTTCTGAATTTGAGGATGATATAGAGGATATAGATGCCCTACCTGATCAGGTATTCTACGGCAGCAAAGCTCACAAAAAATATTTGGGCAAAAAATATAAAACACCTGAACTAGACAATATCGTGCAGTTATTATTTGCCCAGGTGGAAAAAGCAGGAAAAACGACGGTACAAAATGTGATGAGAACTCCCTTTGCGAGAGAAGGTATTGCAATGGAAGTATTCAAGACTTTAAATAGTAAGAAGGGTAAGAGTTTAAGAGATGCTTTCATCGCCGGTATAGAATGGGCGATCGACAAAATGAGCATCAGCGATACAAAAACACCCAGATTGATTTTTGAACAAACCGAGGATTTGGAGTATGTCAAGATTTTCAAACAGGAAAAATCTTCTTGCAACGATTCTGATTTTTGGGAAGTCATTGAAACCATTGCTAATGCTGCAAAAAAATTGAAGGATTCTAAACTAGACAATGCTATAGAACGGCTCACTGATCGAAAAAAACATAAATTGTTAAATCAACTCTACTATAGCTTGGAATTTTTGAATGAGATGATTTTTATTGTCTCACTTAAACCAGCAAAGAAAAAAGACTATGGAGATGGCTATGGCAGTGATTCAGATACGGAAGAAGAAGTGGATGGTACACTGCTTTATCACAAGAAAATAACCACTCATAATGGGATGAGAGCCATCTGGGATGCCGTGATTGAAAGTGAAAAGTTTCTGCAAGACAGTAAAATTTACCAAGAAGAATCTTATAAAAAAAGTAGAATTTATTTACAAGGATCTTATTACGAAATTCTTTTAGGGTTAAAAGTTATCTGTGATCTTCATAAAATCACTATTACTAAAACAAAAGAAATGGCTGAAGCCAATATTATCTTGCAAGATGTCAATCCCTGTATCACTGACGGCAAACCCCTCAAAGAATTCAAACTGGCAAAGGCAGGTAAGATCATCATTTTAGATGTTACCAGTGCTACAACAAAGGATGTCTTTCCCTATATTAAACAATTTGTGAAATCACGAGCAGCTAAGGCTTTATTTCTGGTATCAAGTGGCTTTAAGCACCAGCAAATGGGGGCAGACAAAAATCAATTCGGTACCATTCGAATATTCACAAAAGAAAAGGATTTAACCGATAAATACTACGAGGATATCAAAAAATTTGAGCCGAAATTGCTGGCTAAATCTGCTCAAGATCATAGGCATAATTCGAAAGCTATGGGTGCTGTGCCAACTGCTAAGCAGTATCTAAAAGCCAGGCTTTAAAGGTATATATCACTGCAATTTTTTCTGCCAATTACGGTTTTTTTGGGTTCCCAAGTTCAAAAGCATATTCTGCAATTAAAGGAAGGATAGCCTTGTCATATACGTCTGTTGTTATCGTCTTATCTTTTATTGCATCTAGGACATGACCTTTGAAAGTCGGAAGAAAGGCGTATTGTTCATTTTTTAGTTTCAATATCGCAGACTGTTCACTTTTTTCTTTTGATTCAGGGATGGAAGCAGTAAGTTTTTGATAAGATTTCAGAGCTCTATATAAATCTTGATCGAAATAGGGCGCGCCTCTTTCAGATAAATAGGCAAGCACATTCAAGGCTTCTAGGTTTATATCAGACATACCTGAAGAAGAGTATTTTTCTATCTCTTTATAGAATTCTGTGAACCTTTCTCTAGGAAGTTCTGGCCCCAGGTTGCAGAGACATGATAGTAAATTCCAAAAACAAGGAACCCCTTGCTGGATGGCGAGATCATAGTTCTTTATTGCTTCTTTGATATCTTGGGCGACTCCCAGACCAAATTGATAACAAAAACCCAACATTGCAAAATCTTTTGCTTTGGAATAAAAAGTAATAGCTTGTTCTAAAGTCGGAAAAAGGTGTTGACCTTTTGCAAGTAGAGGGTTTAACTCAGCAAGCTTTTTTATTGCCTCTTCGAATCCTTTTGCTGCGGCTGCTCGAATTAAGATAATAGTATGTTTTAAACTTTTATTAATTTCTTGACCTTGGGAATAATAATTCGCAAGAAGAAACATCGCTCGTGCATATCCAAGTTCAGCTGCCTGATGGTAGAGTACTAAGGCATGTTTCATGTCAGCGGTGACACCCAAGCCGGTTTCATAACGGATGCCAAGTATAAGCAGAGCAGTATCAAGTCTATGTTTTGCTGCCGCTTCTAAATATTCTGCAGCGCGTTTTAGATCTCTTATAACACCCTGACCGTCAGAGTAACAAAAAGCAAGTGCCTCGATAGCCTTCGTATGACCTTGGCTTGCTGCCTGAAGATAAAATTCTATGGACAGTTTTGAGTTCTTGTCAACACCTACGCCTTTTTGATAACAATCACCGAGAGAATATTGAGCATTTGAAGCCCCCTGTGCTGCTGCAAGTTGGTATAATTTTGCAGCTGCATTTGAATCTTTGATTCCTCCATGACCAAATTCATAGCAAAAACCAAGATTACATTGCGCTGTAGCAAGCCCTTCTGCTGCTCTCTTTTGAAAAATTTCTATAGCAAGTGCGGTGTTTTGACTAACGCCCTGACCTCTCAAACAGCAACTTCCAAAATTCACTTCAGACTCCGCATGGCCTTGTTTTGCTGCCTGTTGGTAGAGTTCTGCTGCACGATTGAAGTCTTTGGCAACACCAAGCCCGTCTTGAAAACATCTTGCAAGCAGCCAAGTAGCGTCTAGAGCATCAAGCTTCTGTTGGGATGCATCCTGTGAGCCCGCTCTCAACCCAAAGGCCAGTTCCTGTAAGCGGGGGATTTCTATACTGGCATCTGCAAAGGATTTATTTTCATCTAAAATGATTTTTAATATTTCTATGACTGTTTTGCAGCCGTTCTTTTTTTCGAATTGCTTTAAATAGAAATCCAGTGAGCATTTAATATTCCAAGCTAATTTCATGTTAAGCTCCTATAGTATATATTCGTATTACTTATCGTTTTTGTAGAAAAACTGTGGATACACCTTTCTTAATTTGTTATAAATCATACTATAAATTGGATTTTATTACAATAAGAAATATGATAATTGAAGCAATAAAGGAATATAAAAAATATAATATATAATAATTGCTACAATACAATATATGTATAAGTGTAATATCAAAATGCCAGGTCCGAGATATTCCCCATAAGTAATTAAATAGACTACTATTATAATGTAGTATTCTAGTGCAGGAAGGAAAAGCTATATTCAGACCAAGGAAGGTCAGTGAACAATTGCTATTTTTTTCATCATTTCAAGAAAATTCAATTCAAGAAACGTAAAGTTCGGTCTCTATTTATTTCAACAAAATTTATTTACCCATTTATAATCGCCTTTGTTGTAAGCCACGAAACTGTATTGGCAGCATGCCCCCCACCAGGTATGGGAATTGTCATCAACGGGACACATGAGGTTGATAGTCAAGGCTGCACCATTTCAATAATGTCTCAGAATAGCTCTGCTGTTAGGATTTTGGGCGGAGGTCAAATTACCATCAACAACAGCAATATCGTTGTATCAAGATTGGCTCAAAATTCTCAAGGTCTATTCGTTGGGTCAGGTGGAGGAATATTGTCACTCAATGACTCCATGCTTACTACTAGCAGCAGCTCAAGTGATGCAGCTTTCGCAAATGATGTCAATGCCAACATAGTAATAAACGACAGTACCATTTTCACTTTTGGTAATAATTCTGCTGCTGCTAAAATCGGTAACGGCGGTAATTTCAATATAGCAAGTAGTACGCTCACAACTTTTAGTGCAGGCTCCGCTGTTCTCGTCTCTACTTTAAATTCTGGACAAGTGGGTAACTTTACAGTGAGCAACAGCACTTTAAATTCTAGTAGTGCTCCGACAATTTCTGCGAACGGCGGTACCACTAACATTAATTTCAACACCGTTAAAAATAATTCAGGTGTCAATCAGTTTCTCGTTGCCAACAGTGTTCCAAGCACCAACACGGCAAGCATTCAGGTGAATTTAACGGCCAGCAATTCAACGCTCGCAGGAGATACTATCATTGGGAGATTTAATTCTGCTAACATTATGTTCTTAAACAATACTACCTATACTGGTGCAATGAATTCTCCCAATTTTCCAAATGCGTTGAACGTTTTTTTAGATCCGAGCGTTTGGAATATCACCAATAATTCCACAGTTTACAATTTAAGCAATGGCGGTTCCATTGTATTCGTAACACCGGGATCTCTAAATGGATCGTACAAAACATTGACAGTCAATGGAAATTATATTGGCAATAATGGCAGCATCACCTTCAATGCAATATTAGATGCAGACATGTCACTCTCTGATGTACTGGTACTGAATGGAGGGCATGCCTCTGGAATCACCACTGTTTTCATCAATAATCTCGGCGGTAATGGTGCATTGACCCTAAATAACGGCATATTGATAATAGACAGTTTGAATGGTGCAACCGCAACTGCGGATGCTTTTTCAACTGGCACAAATACAATTGAAGCAGGTCCTTATATTTATACACTGTACCAAGGCGGCATCAATGGTACAGACCCCAATAAATGGTATTTACGTTCTACTTTCTATGATCCAAATCTACCTTTTCTACCGATTCCACCGCCCCTTGATTCGTCCGAGCCCCCGATTAAAGACCGCGCAGCTCCCATTGATCCGACAAACACCTTGCAGAATGGTCAAACCGTTAATATCTTTGGTCTCCCGCAAGGATACTACCCTAATTTCAGACCTACGGTTTCACTCAATACTGCCATTCCCTCGGTCGGCTTGCTCTATTCTCAAATGATAATAGATACCTTACATCAACGGGTAGGTGAACAAGAACAATTAATATGCAGCCCAGATTATGCAGAATGCCCTAATGTGAATGGTGGTTGGATTCGGGTAGCCACGAATCATGGAAAACGAATCAATGGTACCATTTTACAAAATGGTCCAGATTTTAAATACAAAAACTCCGCCCTGCAGTTGGGCTTAGATCTCTACCACGATCAAACCTTGCAAGGGGAAGCCAATTTCTTAGGAGTATTTGCTGCAGCGGGAGACTCCAGAGCCACTGTCAAAAATGTTTTTTGTTTAGATGCCGGCAACATAAACTACAACAATTACATGGGCGGTGTCTACTTTACTCATTATTATAACGGTGGGTATATCGATGCTATTGGACAGTTCGGCCATGGCTCAATTTCTACCATCAATTGCTTATCCGCAGTCTCTATCCCCCTCAAGACTCGTGGCAGAAATTGGGCAGTCTCTTTTGAGATGGGATGGTCAATTGAACTTCCCTGCGATTTCGAACTAGAACCCCAAGGTCAGATGTCCTATCATTTTCTTGCTCTAAAGTCTGCATCGGACATTAATGTTGATATAAGTTTTGAACATGCGAAATCTGCTCTTGGCCGGTTTGGTGCCCGCTTAAAAAGAACGATTTGCGGTAATAATTACGGTTTAATCACAGGATGGATAAGCGCCTATGCCTTGCGCGATTTTGATGGCGAAGCCCATACTTTATTTTCTTCTAGCGGCGGCTACATACCAGTTATGTCTTCCCTGCATGGAAATTCGGCACTTGCCGAAGCAGGGTTCAGTGCAATCATCGCCGAAAATGCCACACTGTATGCAAGCTATAATAGACAGTGGTTTTTTAACAAACATCGAAGCTCTAACCATGCGATAAGAGCTGGTATAAGGGTAAATTTCTAAACAAAAAATAATTAAAATTGTAAGGAATGTTGGTAAAGATACCCATATCCAAAAAGATCCTAATTATATATGATATTAAGCCTATTATAATAGGATTAATATCATATATAATTTGATTTTAAAATAAAATCCCATTATAATAGGATTATATAGAGATTTAGAACGTTAAATGGTATTAAACCTGTTATAGTAGGATTTTATGGCAAGAAAGATTAAAATGTCACCCACACCAAATCTCAGCCAAACAGTAACCCCAGAATTACTAGGGCAAGCGATTCGAGCGAGACGTACACAAAGCCTTTTGCGTTTAGAAGATGCCGCTGCATTGTGCGGAGTGGCAAAGCAGACCCTACAAGATATTGAACATGGGCAAGGATCTTACCAAATTAGCACTTTATTACAAATCTGTTCAGGATTAGGAATTAAGCTTTGTATACTGCCATGGTCATCAGAGGACGAGGTGAGTAATGATTGGCAGTGAGCCTTATATAAAAGTTATTTTAGGCGATAATGAAATCGCAAAGGTAACATTAATAGATGATCAATTGGTTTGGCAATATGAAGAGAATTGGCAAGAATCTGGTTATGCTGTTTCACCACATTTACCATTAGAAGGAGAAATTCCTGTACTCAACACGCAGAGATTTTTACGTAATTTTCTTCCTGAAGGCAATGCGTTAGAAGAATTAATTGCGTACTTGCGTTTGAGTAAGAGTAATACATTTGGGCTTATTCGAGAACTGGGGATGGATATTCCTGGGGCTTTGATTATGTTATCACAAGAGCAAATAGTTGAGAAGAAGCCAATTTTTCGCAGGATTAGCGAAAATGAATTAACACGCCGTTTGGATGATCGAGAGCATTTTAGCCTAATAGTGTGGGATGGCAAACCGCGTTTGTCTGTAGCCGGTGTTCAAGATAAAATTAATGTCATTTTTGACAAAAAGGATCAATTAGGTTTTGGAGAGGGATCAATGTGTTCTACTCATATTCTAAAGTTTGAAAAGCAAAAATTGTCTCATTTGGTTTTGAATGAATATATTACGATGCAGCTAGCTCGGCATTGTGGGTTGACAGTTGCAAATGTTCAGTTAATGTATTTTGGCAATAACCCAGCTTTACTGGTTGAGCGCTTTGATAGAAAATTGATAGATTCTAGTAAAGTAAAACGGCGGCATGTGATAGATGGATGCCAATCACTCAATTTGCCGCCAGAATATAAATATGAGAGAAATTTTGGTGGTGGCAGAGATGTAAAGCATATTCGTGATGGAGCAAGTTATACAAAATTGTTTGAATTTGCCAATTTATGTATTAATCCAGTATCGACTAAAAATCAAATGCTTGATTGGGCTTTGTTTAATATTTTAATTTTCAATTATGATGCGCACGGAAAGAATATTAGTTTTTTTGTGGGTAAGAAAGGGATATCGCTTGCTCCATTTTATGATTTAGTCAATATTAAGATGTATCCTGATTTTGAACAAGAAATGGCAATGGCTTTTGGAGATGAATTTTCTGGTGATTCGATCCATGCATATCAATTAGCGGATTTTGCTGACAGCTGTAATATACCACGTGCTTTAGTTGCAAGGCGGCTTAAATTTTTAATAAAAAAAATGAATTATTCACTGGACAATGAGATGAAAGTATTAGTTAAAAGTAAACATGAGAATGAATATTTCAAAAAATATCAAAAAATTGTCCGTGATCGAAGCAAACATCTTTTGAGCCAGATAGGCGAAGTTACAAAAATTGAATTATGATTTTCTTTTGTAGTAGCTATTCGTAAGTCAAGAGTAGTGAAAGTTAATGAATACATGCAATAGTCATCACGAGCATTTTCTGTTTAGAATGTATTTGCAACTGTTAAAAAATGAATGACTAAATGGTTTAATTCCATTTATTTAGTTTGAAATTCATGATAATATTCTATTTTTTTTGTTGTTTATGAAACTTAGTGTATTTAATATATGAGGAAATAAATCATGGCTGTTGTATCTGAAGGAATCCAAAAAATTGCTGAGGAATTGAGATCTCCAAAATTAAAGCTTCCAAAGGGCTGGACTCAAACAGGGTCCTTAGAGTCCTTGGATGCATCGGATAGTACTTCAATTGTTATTTTTTCAAGACAGTTTAACAGCGAAGAAGCAAAAGAGAGTAGAGAGAGCGAGTCAAGTGCTAAGCGGCTAGGTTCACACGTTTCTGAAGATGACAAGCTCATTCACGTGATTTTGAAAAGAGAAGATTTGTGGCATGAAAAAAGGACTCATATAATAAGAAGGCCGCTTTGTCTTTGGCTGGTGCGAGGAAATCCGGCGGATAAATTTACAGCTCCAGATATTGATGTTTTTATTGCGTATGTGCCTAAGTTTTATTATAATATTCTTGAGACACATTATAATGATCATTTTCTGCACGGATTTGCATTTAAAACCCGCAATGATTTCTATTCTCATTCAATAGTTAATTCCCAGTTAATAGTTAAGGAAGGAAATATTATACCGATCAATGTAGATGGCTTTTTAACTGAAGAAATGTCAGAAAAAAGTATTGAAATGATTTTTGAGCATTTTTTCTGCAGTCAAGCGCACCAATATTTTAATGAGGAAGAGTCTCTATTTTTTAGATCAATTTGTAAATTTAAAAAACCTTCTGCCGAGGAATCAATGCTCTATGAAAAAGCTAATAAAGACTTGCAAAATGGCTTTTTTGATCAGGTAGTAGCACATGTTAAGAAGATCCATGAATTATCTATTAAAGAGAGTAGAGAGCAAGTTGAATGGGAAGGATCGCCTGCAAATCGCGTAATCCATGACAGAATATTTCCAAGTAGGTTACCGCATTATGTTGATGTTTCAGATGCGGGAATTCATTTTGGTGCAGAATTAGAAAAAGTTTCACCGCTTCATGCAATCCAGTGCTATGAATTTATTACAAAGCACGTGGAATTTTTTGGCACTGATGATTGTACGATTTGCGTTCCCTTTGCTGTTTCTAGAGAGATACATGAAACTATAGCTAATGTAAAAATGACATTATGTGGTATATTACCAACAGATCATCCTGACTTAAGAGACTTTCGAGAAGATGCTATTCGTTCCCAATTGTCAGCGGGATTTGCAGATTCTCAAAGAAATGGGCTCCGTCTGCTGCAACTGCATTGTGGTTTTGGTATGGATGATGCGCAATTTGACATTAATGCTTTACAAAGGAGTGGCATGATAGAAGTCTTAATTCAAATGGCAAATATCATACATCATTATAAAAGCAAGGAAGTATTGGACAAAGGAAGGGCAACTTTTACTCCTCTTCTAGACCTAAGTATTAAAGTTGCCGAAACTGGTTCAGTAGACCTACGAATAGAACCTTCTTTAAAAGGAACTTCGTTTGAAATATAAATTCAAAAGAATTTCGATTTAACCAAAGACTTTCTTTTGTTTTGGTTTACGATCTTCAGGTTCAGAATCAGCTGTCACTTCTATCGCTGCGGTTTCTGTTGTGGTTGTATCTGTCGCTACGATTTTTGCTGTATCAGCTTTTTCAACTCCCTCAGCTGCTCCTGCTTCTTTTGCGGCCACAGCTTTTTCTGCTTTTAAGGCTTGAATATAGGCTTTGTGTTCAGCTTGCAATGCTATATATTCAGCCTTAAGTTCAGAAATCCGCTTAAGGATGTTTTCACAGCTCGTGAGTTCAGTATTTCGGTATTCCAATTGATAGGGCTCTGAAATGTCGTATGGAAGATCGAGTTTGTCTTTTTTAAGTTTCAGTTGTTGCAACTTTTCAATGATATTTCGGGTACTTTCCAGAAGAGATTGATAGGCAGTCTCTGATTCCTTCAAGAGTTTCGGAAATTCCCCTAAGAGTTCTTTGAATGGATTGAGTTTTCGTTGCGACAAGTAATATCGGCCTAACATAATCCGCGTCTCAAGATTGGAGAGCTTTGGTTGATAGCCTTCCGAAACTTGAGGGTCTTGAATGGTTGTGGTTGTTATTGTGCTGGGAATGGCTGCGATGAGATGCATCTTTGCAAAATCTGCAAGTATGGATTCCGCAGTCTTTATTTGTTCTAATTTCTGCTTAGTCCAAGTGATGAGTTTTTTGTACTCAGCTATTTGATGCTCAGATAATTCACTGAATAATTTAGTGGTTCCCGATCGAATGTGAGTTTTACTGACCTCTAAATCTTCTAGTCTGGTATAACTGCCTTCCTTAGATTTCTCAACAAACAAATGGATTTGCCTGATCTGAATTCTTTCTCTACTTATATGATGCTGTAGGGATTGGTATACGACTTGCAGATGTTTTCGTATTTTCGGATCCTCATTTTTTAAGTTAATAAGTTTATCGAGAGTTTGCATATTTTGGGACCAATTGATAAATTGCAAGGGAGAAAATTTAAACATACTCAATTTAAATATTTCATTCTCTCCGACGGTAGGTTCGAGAGTTATTTTTTTAATAGCACTTTCGGATTTTTCAGATACCTTTGCTTGTTCAGCATCCTTAGCTTTTTCTTGGGTAATTTTTCCTAGTAGTGCCCGATATTCGTCTTTCATGGTCTCGAGTCTCATATTCACGCCACGTGTTGCCTCGGTCAATAATGCTGTTTCACCACTTGAAACCATGCTGCCATTGGTTTTGTTATGACCTGTAGCAATATTTAGATTATTGGCTAAAATTAAATAATTCAAAGCAGCTTTAAGCTCTTCTTTCACCTCTTTATAAACGGGTACAAATTTTTTCAAAAACTCTTTTGCTTTTTGTATTTGATCTGTTTCTAGCAAAAGACAACATCCAATGAGTATACCTTCTAGTTCCACTAAGTAGGCGTCGTAATACAAAGGAGTGGGATGAGTTTCAGGTTTGCGATTCGCTAATAGTTTATTTAACCTTTTTTCAGCAGCGAGAACGTTTTGGAGATCCTTTTCGTTTGTGGCTATAATTTCCTGACCCCAATCCGCTATCGAATCGGTGGGGCGATCCTTGTCGATTGTTTTTCTGATTGCCTCTAATGATTTTAAGAGATAGTCCTTTTCATGTTTCAGATGGATAGGAAGCCAATAGATCAATCTTGCCAAATGCTTATTTGCGAGTGGAATATCCCCTAGCGGGTTACCCTTTATTAAACTTTCTAATAAATTAAGATTTTTATCCCAATCGATATATTCTAAGTATGACATAATTTTGCCTCTTGAATTCTAATCAGCTTCTATGATACATTTTTATAGGTAATAAATGCAAGATACTTTAACTTAAATATATTACTAATTTACCAATATATGTGTAGAACCACTGAAATTAATTGAACGATTGAAGACAATTAATTACAATTTAACAACTGAGATAATGTAACTGTTCAGGAATAGGAGACTAACGTTAAAGGGCAGTGCGTGAACGGTTGCAATAAGGAGCAAATATAATGGCTGCTGATCCCAGAATAGAAAGACTAAGACAAGTCTTGGAAGATTCTCATAAAAATCCCTTCCTTCATAAGGATTTCGACAAAGAGAAAGCTCTACATTTTTTAGAAATTAAAGAAGCTAAAAAGGCCACGGGATATGTTTTACGGCCTCATCCTGAAAAACCCTATAGCTACTTATTGATTTTCAAGTTTGGTAATAAACCCTTCATAAACACAGAGGATATTCTGGTAGAAATTAGCAAGGATGGCTATCTTGTGACTATGAAAACTGGCGTTGTAGGCTATCCAACTATAGAGGCGTTCACAGCAGCGTTAGAAAATACCGTACAAAGTATCTATGATGATTTCAGCGGTGATGCACTCGCTAGCATACCAAGCGTTGAAGATTATGAACTCGGCCGAAAATATTTCGCAGAATGGCAAAATGATCCACCCAAGGAATTGCAGGAATTTCTTGAAAAATATAAATTGGAGATGGAAAATCTCACCTGCAGCATCAATTTTGATTTAATGAGAGATCCCGTAGTTGGGCCAGAGGCTGATATCCGCTATGAGCGTGACAAAATTACGGAATGGCTATCTAAGCACACAACTACCCCTATTCAACAAGTACCGGCTAAGATTTCGGATTATGATCTTGATGTCAAAGTCATGATGGCCATCAATATTCTCATTGCGCGGGCCAAAGAACAGGAATATGGTAAAAAAGATGAGAAAGAAAAGAGTGCAGGGGATGTTTTAGATCCAAGTCCCGTTGTTTCTTTCTCAAAAGCGCTTGAAAAAATAGGTAAAGATGTAGAAGCTAAGAAAAAAGCAGAGGAAGTCACTGCGTTCAAAGTGCCCGAATATCAATATGATGAGGCGCGTAACTTATTCAATCTTGCAATCGCAACCGAGGCTTTGTTGAAACAAATTCCTGACAAGGCACAGGAATTCAAACCAAGAGTCGAGATGGACCCAAAAGACGGCGCATTATACATCGATTTCACTGGAATCAAGATTTGGGAAACGCCAGATCATGCTTCTTTGTATTTTCTAAAAGCATTAAAAATGGCCGGAGTAAAATTTGTGAATCCGCGCCTATCACCTGGAACAGGCAAAGTGGTGCTTCGAGATATTGATGTTATTAAATTTGCTGAATTTTGCAAAATGCCGCAAGAAGAAATTGAGTTTATGTATACAAATCGAAATTTGGGAGATTTGTATACAGTACTCAATAAAAAAGCGCATCCTGCTAAAGCAGTAATGAGTTAAAGAAAAGGTCTTTTGATAACCTGAGATCCACTGTCGCTCTCTAAATCTGCTGCCGATTGAGGATCCAATGATTCTCCGGCATCGGTAAGCACCGTGTCTCTATTTCCGGGCAGCATTGGCAAGGCACTAGTAACCCAAGCAAATTGAGGGATTTGAACTCTCGGTTCTGGCTTGTAGTCTGGATTGCAATAATCATAAACATGCTTCAATATCAAGAAATTATTGCCGGATTTGCTTCCATACAAAACATCAGTTTCAGATATTTCAGCCTGAGCTGCCAAGAGCAATTGTTTCAGTAATGCTTGTGTTTTGAAAGCTTTTTCGAGTATATCTTGCATCTTAGGATTTTCGGTAGCCTCTGCGAGTTTTGATACCACAGCAGTTTCTGTATCCTTTTCTTTATTTTCTAAAACAGAGGGATCTTGTTCGAGCAACAATTCGGTCAGTTCACAGTTATTTGTTGCAATGGCAAAATATACTGGTTTTGATAGTTTATTAATCTTAAATTTTGGATCTTGTTCTTTTGCAGAAGGTCTTGGTTTTCGTATTGTTTTCTCGGTATCTTCTTTTTCCAGTGTGTACACATTTCCTAATACGTTTTTTAATGCGCCCTCATTTTCCAATGGATCTTCATTTTTCATTATGCTCTCATAGATGCTCTCATACTCTGAACGCAGGTCTTCATTTTCAATTAGATCTTGAATCTTACGGAAATCCTTTTGGGTCGATAGTCTCTCAATAAACTCGTCCGCATCGAGAAAGGAAGGAGATCCGAAAAATTGGCTTTCAATTTCCTTTTTGAGTTTATTTGCTGTTCGTATAACATCTTGGCTTTTCTTATCATGCATGGATACAAAATAAAATTGAGCAGCTTTAAAGAGATCTGTAATCATTTTTGCAATAGTCATGTTTATGGCTGCACTAAAATTTTGTATGATAGCTTCAACAGAAGAGAGAACCTTGGTTCTTCCTCCATCATACTTAATCATTTCTCTATTAACTTTATCCAGGTTTTCCAACAAAATGCTATAGTGTTGTGTCCAAATACTTCTGATAATGTTTCTGGTCTCGCGTGGTATCTCGGCGAGAAGTGCTTTTTGAAAAACAAATAATTTTTGATACAATTCTTTAGTCAAGATATTGTTTCGCATCGTTTGCTTATTGATCTCTTCTCTTCTGTTCAGCCAATTTTGGAAAGAGAACTTAAAGAGTGCCTTCTCACCTTTTTGTGAAAGAATTTCATAGAGGGAGCCTTCAAAGGGTAAAATATAGCGATAGGTGCCAGGTCTGCCTTGGCGGCCAGTGCGTCCAAAAGCCTGCAATTCAACCCGGACATTGATTGTATAAAAGGTGACAATGACATGTAATCCGCCATTCCTTGCACTCTCATGACTAATAGTAATATCGGTGCCTCTTCCTGCGGTGTTGGTGGCAATCGTCACAGTTCTTGGTAATGCAGCGAGGGACAGTATTTGTTCAACAGATTCCTTTTGCTCGGCATTATAAAGTTGCACACATTGACTAACGCCCTTCAAGAGCTTATATAATTCTTTAGATGCATTGATGGTTTCACAAATGATGAGAACAGGCCTGCCTTGACTCACTTTTTCTGTTACATCTTTCTTTAGGGTTTCGGACACCTGATCTTTTAGAACTATCAAATGTTCCTCTGGTTTTTTTATGCTCGGATGATAGGGTGGAGAATCAACTAAATCAATATTGTAAAACATTTTCAACAAATCACGCTCGGGTTCATTCCCCAGTGTGCCAGTCAGTCCAAATAAGTATCGATACATATTAAAATATTGGTAATGGGTAACTTGCAGGCAAGTTCCATCTTCGGGTCGCACTTTTAATCCATGCTTGACTTCTAAAAAAGAATGTATGCCTTTGTGCCATCTTGATCCATGTACCAATTGGCCAGTGTTTCTATAGTCAACAATAACAATTTTGCCTTTAGAAATGGTATAGTCTTTGCCCAATTCATAATCTTGCGCCTGGGAAGCAGAAGAAATCCAAGTTTCAACCTGTTCAAGAGGATATTCCTTGCGAATTTTATCTTTAATTATTGCTTGCAGTGCAGATGCGGAAGGATGCGCCTCTGACTCTGTCATGGCCTCCCATATGGTGGTATAGAGCACTGGACTATATTGTCCATTTGGACTTGCAATTCTCGCAGGCGTCGATTGAGTATCGATAAACATGCTGTCTGCTTCGTCAATAATCATCACAGAAAATTTTCTATTGCCGCGATTATCATCTATAGCAAGCATGTCATAAAGATAAGCAAATTCAAATTGTTCCACAGGACCATACATAATATTAGAGGCAAAAGCAGCTTTCAAATCTTGATCGTCCTCGTGGCAGGGGGTATCCACTGTGAATTTAAAAGAGCTGTAGAATGCTTTAAATTTTTCACAATCTCGTTCTGCCAATTCTTTGGATGTGGTACAAATATCCACTCTCATATAATGTGCTAGAAATGCTGCGAGCATCGCAATGGTGATGGACTTTCCTTCCCCTGTTTTTATCTGGGCAACTCGCCTTCCATTAGGGTTGTTTAAAAAAGCCAGAATATTTAACATTTGGACATTATAGGGAAACACACCAAAGCATCTTTTAATTCTCTCTCGGATGACTGCAAGCAGATGATATTTTTCAGTGTTTGCTTCAAGAAAAATTTTTGGCAGTTTCTTGCAAACTTTAGCATGAAACTCCTCAAGCTTTGCCTCCGAAAGAACGGATAACTCTATTTCCAGTTTTTTAATGATTGAATATTGTTCGACGAGCTTAGTCATTTCCTCTTTGGACATAGGAAATTGAACATCAACACTTTTTGTGGTGAATTCATTATAGACGGTTTGAATATCTTTTTCAGGAAATTTTTTGTAGAATGCCTCAAGTAGTGCTCTATCGAAGCGTTCCTTAAAGGCTCCCCAAGTATCACCATTCACGGTTGCATTTTGGATAATGCAGATAAAATCCTCGGTTTCAGGGCTTGATTCCTTCGCTACTCCCCCAAAAAGTTTCTCGGCAAGAGCAAAAATATTAAGAATAAAGCTAAGATTGATTTTCTTGTTTTCTAGCAAGGTGATGAAAAGCTTACGAGCAAAATCAAGGCCCATATAATTGACAAATCCAACCAGACTGTCTGCGGCTGTTCCGGTTGAGATAAATCGAGTGGTTTCGAAATCCAAACGTTTAGTCGAGAAATAATGTATAAATTCTGCTTCTGTCATCATTTTTGTCTGGAGGAATTTTACAGTATTGGGATGCGTTCTTATTTTATGCAATAATTTCACATCTTCTCTAAATTGAACCAGACTTTGTGAGTTAGGTATGTTGCCGCGTCTCAATTCAGATTTTAACATCAGCCTGATTGCGCTTATGCCCGCAGCTGAATCCTGTGCTGAACTTATAAAGCGACTTAATGCGTGAAGTTGCTTACAGAATTCATCATCCGCCATTATATCTCGCAAAAGTGCATATAGCCTTACTGAAAGTGAGTTTGGGTAACAGGCATTGTGCAAGTTCTGTACTTGCTTATTCAATAACGCAATAAGGCGATCTATCTCGTCATCCGCAGCAGACTGGCCCATCCTATAGAATAAATTTTCAAAATTATCCCTCATTTCCAGGATTGATGTTATGAGTTTCGAATCTTCAGAGTAACATACAGCGTCATCATCCTCGAGGATGTCAGCTAAAAGATAATAGTATGCGATGATCATGGTGTCTTAATCCTAATTTGATTCATTATTTGAATAAGTTCTACCATGACAGATTATAGGCAGGTTGTCAATAAGTACTGCATGTTAACGAAGTTAACGTAGTCTGGAAGTCGGTATGTGAGTCTCGGTTTGTCTATATCTAATATAAGTTATCAAACTAAAATATAATACAATAGTAAGTTATAAAACACATATTAATTGGAGCCCAGATGATGGGGGTTAGCCTTTTTGTAGAATACATTACAAGGATAGAATAGAGTATCGATTAGCAGAGGATGAGGAAGCGATTCTCGCTTCGAAACTCGCTTTGGATGCTTGGCGTGCCTTAAATTGTCGTGATGGCGGAAGGCTCGATATTCGTTCTGATAGCAATCAGGTTCCTCATTTTCTTGAAGCTAATCCCTTGGCGGGATTGAATCCCATTCATGGGGAACTGATAATCTTATCCAAACTTAAAAATATCTCTTATCAAAGTTTGATTTCCGAAGTCTTAGATTCTTGCTTGATGAGGATTTGAAATATTTATTGAATGGCGGCTTCCCCGAGGTGTTTAATCTTGAGCAGGAGCTTAGAACTCGAATTCTCCAAGGTTATGTAGATGTGATTACACTTCGCGACATAGTCGAAAGATATCAAATCTCCAATGTGCATGCATTGAGAGCATTAATTAGGAGTCTTTTAAATTCTCCTGCAAGTATGTTTAGTATCAATAAATTTTATAATGACTTGAAATCTCAAGGCGTAAGCTGCACAAAAAATGATTTGTATGATTTTTTAAAGTATATCGAAGATTGTTATTTAATATTCCCTATCACGATTTTTAACCGCTCACATCGCATTCGAAGCAATCATTCGAAAAAAATATATATTATTGATAATGGCTTAATTACAGCTTTTTCGCATGATGCGCAGTCTGACTGGGGAAAACATCTGGAAAATTTTGTGTTTTTAAATTTGCTCCGGCAAAATCTGAACATTGAATATTATCGGACTGAGAATAATACGGAGGTCGATTTCATTGCAACAGCGTACGATGGAAAGCGATCATTATATCAAGTATCTTTGAATTTAAATGATCGAAAGACACGCGCTAGGGAAATTCAAGCACTAGATCAAGCGATGAAAGAACTCAAACTCAGTGATTCCAAATTAATAACACTTGAACAAAGAGACACTATTGAAGTCGAAGCGGGCATTATCGAGGTTTTGCCAGCAGCTGAATGGGCGCTATATTCGTGAAACCGCCTCTATTTACAAACGGCTTTTATATATCTCTGTATATCTTTGAATAAATTGTGGTATTATTGAAAACATATGCAAAAGACCAGTCAAAATTTGATTAAAATTACAGAATGCTTAAGTGATGGAGGTTGCCATGATGGCACCAGTATTGGTGCAAAATTAAATATCACCCGGGCTGCTGTTTGGAAGGCCTTAAAGAAGCTTGAGCACTACGGAATAGCCTTGGAATCGATTAAGGGCAAAGGCTATCTGCTACAATCACCTTTGATATTGTTGGATAAGGAAAAAATAAACTCTTCACTTACAGTGCTTGAAAAGAATTCGGAATTACAGAGCAGAACATCAATTAATAAAATTAATGCCAGTAATACCAAAGCAAAAAAGATCTTGCAACTTGAAGTTTTTGAAAAGATTGGTTCAACAAATGATTATTTAAAAGAGATCTTGAAAAATTTAATAGAGAATGGGACCAGCACGAAATATATTAAAAAAAATAAAAGCAATGCAATAAATGATAATAACAAAAATGATAAAGCCGTGAAAAAGAACAAAATCAGAGTATGCATGGCCGAAATGCAAAGCCAGGGCAAAGGCCGGCTGGGTCGTCGCTGGTACTCGCCATTTGGGCAAAATATTTATTTATCCATGCTCTATCCTTTTGAGAAAGATGTGAGCGAATTAACGGGTTTGAGTTTGGTGGTGGCCTTGAGTATCTGTGATGCCATTGGCTTAATGCTGCCTTCTTTTCAAGAGACTCTTTCTGTTAAATGGCCAAATGATGTTCTTATCAATGGTAGTAAGCTTGCAGGAACTTTAATTGAAATTCAAGCGGAATCAAATGGGTTTTGCAATGCAATCATCGGTATTGGTATTAATGTCAATATGGAGAAGGCAAACAAAAGCGATATCAATCAAAACTGGTCTTCCCTTTTGCAAGTAGCGGGACGACATCTCGATAGGAATCGACTTGCCGCTAATCTTATTTCATCTCTGATGGATTACCTGCAACGTTTTTCGTGCAAGGGTTTAGGGCCTTTTCTCGATGAATGGAAGGAAAGGGATATTTTATTCGGTCGGAAGATTGCTTTAAGTTCGGGGGGAAAGAGGAGCAAGGCTTTTGCGCGGGTATTACTGAAAAGGGGAATTTGCTGCTTGAGATTTCTGATCAAAACTTCCGGGCTTTTTCTTCCGGAGATACTACTTTGTTGAAGTAACTGATTACCCAACTTTATCATAATTATAAAAAAGTTTGTATGGTGTTTGCATCAATTTTTGAAAGAAAGTTGTCAGCATTATGATCCTCATTATACGGTATGATTCCAAGACAAGGCTCTCGAATCCATTTCTGTAATGACAGTATATTAATTTGTGGTAATAAAGTACCCGGATCGATGCAATTCGCAATCCATCCAATAAAAGGTACATTCATTCCAATAATATGAGCATAACTTAACAGTGCATGGTTCAAACAACCCAATTTTATACCTACCACCATGATTACTGGAATCTTCAGCTCCGCAATAACTTCAGCCAAAAGTTCCCGTTCATTCAATGGCACTGCCCAACCGCCGATTCCTTCGATGATATTAATGTCCGCGTCTTTTTGCAGGGATGAAAGTAAGCAATTTTTAATCAGATTTTTTGATAAAGATTGGCCCATATTCATGGCAGCAAATTCGGGTGCTATTGGATCTAACAGTGCAATGGGATTTACCACAGGATATTCGCGAGCAAGGGATGCAGTTTGCTGCAGCAGCAAGGCGTCGTCACTCACCAAGCAATCATCTTCAGTGTAATGACATCCTGAGGCAATTAATTTTATTCCAAAAGTTTTTAAGCCTTGTTGATTGAAACGCTTTAATAGAAGGCAGCTGATAAAAGTTTTTCCAATGCCAGTGTCAGTCCCTGTCACAAAGACCGCATTCAATTTATCTTTTCTCATTCATATCGTCCTTCTGACTACATACATGCCTATTTCGTAACTTAATTGGGAAAGCCTTGGGTGAACAAATGCGCGCTGAATAACAGATTTTGATAATCCCCTGGTGCGATGATTAAGATCTGAGTAACCAGATGAATAAGGAGTTGAGTCACGAGAAAAGTTACAATTTGCGCCCACATTTTTTAAAGAACGAATAGCTTCCAATTGATTTGGAAATGATTCAATCAAAGTATTCACAGATTTATTCAGTATTTCATATCGTGTGGCAACCAGAGTATTAAGAATATATTCATGACTTGGCACTTTGAGCTTAAAGTTGGGGTGCAGTTCTGGGAAATTGTCATTGACGGGAAGGGAGAATGCCAAGATGCCATTAGGTTTTAGGTGTTCATATATGTGATGTAAAGAATGATGGAAATCGGGCATCCACTGCAGCGCCATGTTACTGAATATGAGGTCACAAGAGTTTAGATTGAAGGGTAAATAATCGATGTCCGCTGCAATAAATTGTATATTGCTGCTATTGCTGCTATTGCTGCTATTGCTGCTATTGCTGCTATTGCTGCTATTGCTGCTTATTGTGGTTTTGTCTTGCGTTTTAACTTTAGCAGTATTTAAAAGTGCCAAGGAAAGATCAAGACCAAAACATATTTCGAATGAGATGTGTTGGAGCAGTTTTTGAATGCTTTCTCCTGTTCCGCAACCAAAATCAGCAATCGTTGTAAATTTGGTGTGAAGATCAGATGCTTGGAGAGATTTTAATAACAATGTGACAGTTTCGTTACAAATGCGATTTTGAATGGCGCAGTGATGATTGTAAGTCTGTTGTGCTCTGCCAAAATGTTCCTTAACTCGTGCTTTTATGGTTGCTTCATTCATGATGAAATGAAATCCATTATGATATCTTGATACATTTTGCCATGAGTGAGAAAACCTGCATGACCTGCTTTTGGTATTTGCGTAATAACTGTCTTTGGATGTAGAAGCTTGAGATAATTTGCATCTTGTTTGATGATGGCATCTTCCAAGTTAATGATTTGTAAGATACCAACAGGAATTCTGCTATACTCCAGAGATAAGTCTGTCGACAGAAGTGTAGATAATTGCGGTTCATTTTCTACTAACTCTTTTACGAAGTGATTTGCTAGTATGTTTTTTACCTTTTTTTGTCTGTTTGGATAATTAACCAATTTTAAAAACATGTCTGTTTGTTCTTTCAAATTGTGTTTTAAGTTTGCCATAAAAGTTACAAACAGCTTTGTAGCAATGCCAATGTCATGAGTTTCTGACGGATCAAAGAGAAACCTAGCTTGGCTTGAAATTAAGATCAATTTCGAGACTAGGCTCGGAAACAGTGCCGCCAATTTGATTGCAATTAATCCACCAAGCGACCAACCAAGGACAATCGAGTTCTGTGGAATTTGTGTTGAGAGGAGGGTCATATAATTTTCTTGATTTGCATAATTCAAAGGAATGATATCGAATGCATTAATGAGTTCCGATTTTAAAAATACTTCTGCCTGAAATCCCCAACCCGGAATGACATATATTTTAGGCATCTTATGCAACTTATGCAACTTAATCTTCTGAAGCGGTTTACGCATGCAACTTCTCCGCAATATGCTCTATTACCCGCAGCATTTCGCTTTCCGTATGTGCGCAATTCAAGGAAATACGTAACCGAGACATATTCTCCGGCACAGTTGGGGGTCGAATGGCAGGTACATAAAATCCCTGCGACAGCAAAAAACTTTGTATCCCTAATACCTTTGCAGTGTCTGGAACCAATATTGAACGAATGGGGGTTTCGTGCGGAGAAACCACTGTAATCCCATGGTTTTTGGCTGCTTGATTGAAATAGCGGATATTATGAGATAGGCTTAGCCTGCGCCAAGATTCTTCTCTAATAAGCTGCAACCCTGTTCTGATAGTCTTGCAAAATGCTGGCGGCAGCGCAGTAGAATAGCGATAAGATCTAGCGAATTGCAGTATAATCTCCATAACCTCACGCCGGCCCGCAACAATGGCACCCATGGCATTGAACGCTTTTCCAAGCGGTAGCGTTAGACAAGTGTATTGATTTTGATCTATATTGTGGTATTCAGAAACACCAGCACCCTGTTGACCCAATACACCGATGCCATGTGCATCATCGATCAGAAGTCCTGCTTGTTGTTCTTTGGCGAAGCGCACTAGACCCTCTATAGGTGCGATGTCTCCCTCCATGCTAAAGATACTTTCTGTGACAATTAAATCGGGTTTTATATCACGTTTCATATCACAATTTGTTTCAGGATTCTTCTTCGCTGCAAGGTTACAAAGATGAGAGAGATCACAGTGTCGATAACGATAAAGCTTTGCTCTACTGAGCCGTATCCCATCCAGTAATGAGGCATGACAAAGCTTGTCTGCGTACACCACATTGGATCGTGTCAACAATGTATCGAGTACGGCCAAATTTGCAAGATAGCCAGAGCTGAATAAAATGGCTTCATCCACCTTGAGCCATTCCGCAAATTGATGTTCGGTTTCCTGATGTTCCTCAGAATATCCGCAGACTAATGCTGAAGCACCGCTACCAAAGCCATGCTTTTGTACTGCTTTGGATAGAACCTCTGCGATTTTCGGGTGCTTTGTCAATGATAAATAGTCATTGCTCCCAAAATTGATGCAAGCTTTAGTATTGGTGCTAGGCCGTATGATTACCTGACGTTTTCTTGTCAAAAGCTTTTCGCTCTGTATTAAAAGCTGTTGTTGCAGTTTTTCGATCAGCATAACTCTAACACTATTTTCTCTTGAGGTGCTTTGGTTTCTTTCGAGATATTTTTCAAGATATTGTTCAAGATATTTTTCGAGGTGTTTTGTGAGGTATTTTGGGTTTTTGGCAGGGTGCTGAGTTTAAGTCTATTCAGCAGTTCACTATCATGATCGATACTCGGATTCTTAGTCATCAAAAGTTTGTCTCCAATGAATATCGAATTAGCTCCCGCCATAAAACACCAGGCTTGCATTTCATCCGACATGTGCTCGCGTCCCGCCGCCAATCGAATTCTGGATTTTGGAAACATGAGCCTTGCTATTGCAATGGTCTTTATAAATTCGAAAGGGTCTGGAGGTTTTGTATCCTGCAAAGGAGTTCCAGGGATAGGGATTAATTGATTAATGGGGATGCTTTTCAAGGCACTTGGCAATTTATAGAGTGCCAATAAAAACTGTATTCGATCTTCAAAGCTCTCACCCAGACCCAATATGCCCCCACAGCATATTTCTATTCCAGCATCAGCCACTTTTTGTAGAGTATCGAGACAATCTTGATAATTTCGGGTGCTGATAATTTTGGGATAGAAAGCTCTAGCGGTATCTAAATTATGATTATAATAATCAAGTCCTGCTGCTTTGAGTTGTATTGCCTGCTCTTCATCCAACATCCCTAAAGTTGCGCAAGTTTCAAGGCCGAGCTTTTTGATTCCTGCTATCATACTGAGCACCTTTGGAAATTCTGCTTTTGGAGGATTCCTCCAAGCTGCACCCATACATAAGCGTTTCGCGCCAGACATTTTGGCTTGTTTGGCTTGTGATATTACGAGCTCTACATCCAATATCCTTTGATTTTTCACACCAGTTTTACCTTTATAGTGTGCACTTTGCGGGCAATAGGCACAGTCTTCTGGGCAACCCCCTGTTTTGATATTGGAGAGAGTACAGAGTTCCATATCTCCAGAATCAAAATTTGTTTTCAGACATAAATACGCTAAATGGATTAATTCAAAAAAGGGCATTTCAAAGTGGTCCCTAATCTTCTCTGCATCCCATTCTGATGTTGACATACTTGAATTCCTATTTGGTCTACGAGCCCTTCCCATTGAAAAAACTAAGTGTAAATGGTTATTTACAAACAGTCAACCAATATTATAAAATAGGTTTACAAGTTTTTATTTGGATTTTTATTTAGAAGGGATTAAAGGGATCATGTATGAATGCTGCTTTGAATACTATTGACGTGAACATTACTGAACTGGAAATGCAAAGATTGGATTTACAATACAATTGGCATCCCTGTACTCAAATGAAAGATTTCGAATCCTGCAAACCTTTAGTTATTAAAAAAGCTTACGGCAGTACAATTGAATTGCAGAATGGTCAAAAAATTATAGATGCCATTTCAAGCTGGTGGTGTAAATCACTGGGACATAATCATCCCTCGCTAAAAGCGGCTTTGCTGTCACAACTGCAAAAGTTTGAACATGTGATATTTGCGAACACGACCAATGAAACTATCGTAAAACTTTCAGAGAAATTAGCAAATCTTGCCCCGAATCTAAAAAAAGTATTTTATGCTGGCGATGGATCTTCTGCGATCGAGATTGCAATGAAAATGAGCTTACATTCCAGATCAATTCAAGGTGATGAAAGGAGACAGAAATTCATTGCCTTCAATAATGCCTATCACGGTGAAACCTTGGGTGCCTTGAGTGTGAGTGATTTAGGATCCTATAGAACCCCTTATGGACCACTCTTATTTGATCCCATACTGATAGCGCCTTTATATGTAAATAGTACAGATGACCCTGGTTGGAATGATGCTACTTTTCATTGGAATACAATTGAAGCAATGTTGCAGCCTTATATAAATTCTGTGACTGCCATCGTCTTCGAACCCATTGTGCAAGGGGCAGCTGGAATGAAAATCATCAGCAGAGATTTTCTGAAAAGAATGCAAAGCTTTGCAAAAGCACATCATATTCATCTGATCGCAGATGAAATTATGACCGGTATAGCGCGAACCGGAACCATGCTCGCGTCAGGGCATGCAAACTTAACACCTGATTTTATTTGTCTCTCTAAAGGACTTACTTCCGGATGGCTGCCATTTTCTGCCGTTTTGACCACCGATTCCATATATGAAATTTTTTATGGTGATTATGGAACTGGCAAAGATTTCCTTCATTCACATACCTTTTCAGGGAATGTGATGGGAGCTTGCCTCGCATTTCAAACACTTCTCGTGATAGAACAGGAAAACCTCTGTGACAGAGCCAAAATTTTGAGCTCCATTATGCGAGAACACATGATGGAAATTGCATTTAAGACACAAATTTTAAAAAATGTCAGAAGCTTTGGGGCACTTGTTGCAGCAGACGTGGTAATTGAAAACAAAAATACCCCATTTGCGAATGCAAAATGTGCGAAAGCAATCTGCCAAAGAGCCATCGAACTTGGTGCCTTACTACGCCCGCTTGGGAACACGATTTACTGGATTCCTCCACTCATAATCTCAGATCAAACTTTGCGGGATTTAAGAGATATCACAATGCAGGCAATTTTGGATACGATTGCAAACTGCGTTGCTTAGATACGATAGCAACCTGCATTGCATAGTGAGTATCTGGCTACTATAATTAATATATTTATTTTTTCTCGGGTAAACACATCGTTACTTTTCTACTGTGGGAGCAAATTATGCATTATTTATCCGTTTGTTGTACTGTTATTCTTTTTAGTTTTTCAACTCAAGTTGTAGCAGATCAAACTTCAGCACCATCAGCACCGGTGGTTTCAGCACCAGTTTCAGTACCTCCACCAAACGCTTCACAATCTGCACCGCCGCTAGGAACTATTACCCAAGGACCTGCTTCGCAAGGAGCTGCAACTCAAGGTGCTGCAACTGTAACTGCAACTGCGCCTCAACCTACCCCTCCACCCGTTGTGCCACCGAAAGAAATAAAAGAAATACAAAGGCTCAATTTGCAAATTACTGAATTTGATGTACCGACCCCAGATTCTATGCCTCACGATGCGACTTATGGACCAAACGGTTTACTTTGGTTTACGGAAAAAAATGGTAATAAAATTAGCAGTCTTGATCCAAAAACCAAAGTGGTTAAGGAATATGCTTTAAAAACAGCAGATTCGGAGCCTCATGGTATAGTGGTAGCCAAGGATGGCACTGTTTGGTTCACCGCAATTAAAGGTGGCTATATTGGCAAACTCAATCCAAAGAGCAGTGAAGTCATTGAATACCGCCCCTCTGATGGTACTAAGATTGATCCTCACACGGTTGTTTTTGACACTGATGGCTTGCTGTGGTTTACCAATCAAGACACCAATTTAATCGGCCGTTTTAATCCTAAAACAGGAAAAATGGTGTTGAAACAAGTACCAACGGCAGACAGCAAACCCTATGGGATCATCATCACAAAAAACAATGTACCATTTTTTTGCGAATTTGGAATCAATAAACTCGGCAGCATTGATCCCAATACGCTAGATATAAAAGAATATGAATTGCCGTCATCCGATGCGCGTCCGCGGCGTCTTGCGCTGGCCTCGGATGGTACCATTTACTATACCGATTATGCTCGCGGAACCCTTGGAAATTTTGATCCTGACAAAGGGAATCTGAAGAAAGAGTGGTTTTCTCCTGGAAAAGAAAGTTCAAAGCCTTTCGGCATTGCAGTCGCAAGCGATGGTAATGTTTATTTCAGTGAATCGGGGGTAAATCCTAACACGCTGGTGAAGTTCGATCCTACGGCCGAGGGCTACAGTGTTGAAAATATTCCTTCTGGTGGCGGGACTGTGCGAAATATAGTAGCTACCCCTAATAAACAGCTGTACATGGCTTTGAGTGGTGTGAACAAGGTGGCGGTTGTGAATTTGCAGAATCCTTGAGACATGCACCGAACTATTGTTTTTTTTGTGGATTCCCGCCTCCGCGGGAATCCATTAATACAAATTAATACAAAGTAGAGAAATTCGTTAAATACTACAAAATAACCAGATATATTAAGTAAGTAAACATAATAAAATAATAAATAGAACTTGACCGTTGACTCCTCGTTATGAAAGAATATACCCAAGGAAAGAAGTGATTGAGTCGAATTACTTTATTACTTCTTTTGAAAATTAATTTAGATACGTAGACCGGGTTATTCAACCTACTAATAGGCAAATAGGCATCAAAATTTCCGAAATTATATATGAGGTGAGTTATGTCAAGTCCATCTGATCAAGTAAATCCTACCGAGCAACACGTAGATCAACAAGCAATTATGAAAATGCATCAAGCACTTTCACAAGAAGCAGCGGAACGTGCCAGACACGAGGAAGATGCTGATAAACGTGAGTCGGATTTAGACCCAAATTGGGAAAAGGCATTCGGATTTGATGCAACAACTGAAACCATTTCTCTTAAAAAATTGCGAGATTTCATAGCACATGCTGTTGATTTCTTTAAGCATCCCGGTACTTTAGACATCGAGAAAAGAATCGATTACCTTTTCAAGATTGTAAAAACAATTAAGAATACTGTTTCTATTTCTGATGACTCAAGAAAAACCACAAATTTAAAACGAGAATTATTTATCATTTTAGGGGGTGTTGATCTCGATTCTATACCCAAGGCAATGAGAAAAGTAAAAATTCCAAAATTGGTTGAGCTGTTAGATGAAATTTCAAATAAGCCAGCTATGTCATCTCTACTTCAAGACGAATTACCTCATAAAATTGATAAATCTAAATCTGAAAAACCGAGTTCGAAGGACACTCTTCCAAATAAATTAATAATTCCTGGATACAGACTGCTTCAGATTATGGATGCTGGTTTATATCCCGTGATGAAGCAATTGCACAGCATATACGCAACAGTAAATAAAATGGATGCTTCAGCTAAGGAACCAGCAGAAGCAAAAGCATTGCGTAAAATTTTTGAAAAGAAACTTGAATCCATTTGGTATTCTATCATGTACAGCTATCGTAAAGATGAAGCTGCCTCCTCGGGACAAAAATCTGATGAGGTGTTAAAGACAATCCAAGACTATTTGCGAGAAAAAATTTATGTATATTTCGAGACGGAGGGATATTTTGGAAGAATGATACTTATTTTGAATATCTTCGGCCAAGTTCAAAGTACTGAAGATCTATACCGACTAGCATTAGAAGAGAGAAAGAAGAAAGACCAACAAGTAAAACTAATTCAAGATAAAGCTAATGAAGCTGATTCCACTTTCGAGAAGCTGGAGAAAAAAATAAAGGAAGCAAGCGCAGATATTGAAGGACAATTTGATAAAGATGCAATTGAAAGAGATATTGATTCCTATAAAGGTAAAGATGAAAACATTCGGAAGCTTGTATCTGAGATCAGGGAAGAACTTCAAAAAATTGAAGACAATGTTGATGGACAATACGCGGCGGCTTGGGCTGGGGCGCTGCAAGGTGAAGCCAGTAGGGGGGTGAAAGCTGCTGAACTGCCAAAAATTGATGAATTTTCAGCCTTGGTTAAAGATGCAATAGAGCATAATAATTTAACAGCACCCATGAAACAACCCTATCATATGGCTCGGATCGATCATGATAAGCTTACAAAGCTTTTGCAGAAAAACCCAACCATAGAGCAAGGCTCTGAACAACAAAAACTTTTTGATGACTTCTTTTATGGTATTAAAACCCAAGATCAAGAAGCTGACGAGCAAATCAAACAAGCTTATGAAAGCTTGAATAAATTAGACGATTTGCATCAAAAGTTTCTTGAAGCCAAGGCAGCAGCTGAAAAAGAAGCCGAGCGTAAAAGACAAGCAGATGCAGAGGCAGAACAACAAAAACAAAGAGAGGCAGAGGAAGCGCAGAGAAAACAACAAGAAGCTGTTGAAGCAGAGAAAAAGAAGAACGCAGATAAAGGAGGGGTTGTACCGAATGCAAAAGCTTTGCTACAGAAGCGAAAAGATGAATTAGCAAGGTTAGAAAAAGAGAAGAGTGCTAAAGGCGGCAAAGGCAAAAAAGTGGATTTTGATGGCTTAGATGATAGCGACAAATCAGCTGATGCAGACAAAGACAAAAGCAAAGAGGGTCCGATCAAGAAATTGCAGAAGGATGATGCTTCAGCTTTGGATGCTGTTCCACCAGGATCTTCCCCAGTAACTATCAAGCTTACAACGGAAGAGAAAAGGCTTTTAGATCCTATTCAATTTTCAAAGGATGCAGAAGTATTGGCAGCAGAGCTTCGTCGATTATTGGGTGAAACGAAGGGTAATGTTGATGAATGCCAAGCATGGATTTCTAGATTTGACAAGGTAATGCCGGCTGATGCCCTTCAAAATCTCAAGGGTTCAGTTGCACAAATTGATGCACCTTATAAGGACCATAAGCAACAATTTGATGCAGTTCCTGAGAGAATAGCCAAAGTTATCCAAGAAATAAATGATTACAACAACCATAAAACGGAAGAAAAGAAAGACGCATGTTTAGATCATGCTAGGGATTTATTGGAATCACTTAAAGATCTCCTCTATCCTCACGTAAAAGTTAATCACTTTAATTCATTGCAACTTCGTAATTTATTAAGGTTACAGGCAGCGGAGATCAAAGGTCTTGAAATGATGAAAAGGGCAGGACGTATCGACGATGAGGCTGAAGCTGCTATTCTTTTCGGAGATGCTCTGGTAAAACAACTTGCTCCCTATCGTTCTTCCGACGATTCTTCAGAAAATGATGCCACTATTGATCAAATTAGGAAATTGGCAGGACAACTTAAAACTAAAGCGGCTCATGCAAAAGCAAAGGCTGCTGAAGGCAATGGAAAAGCAAACACTGCAAATGAAGACCTCCTTAAAAAAGATGCGAAGGTTAGGGCAGCCAGGGAAAATCTAAATCCTGAAGATGTCAAGACGGACGAATTTTTGACGACTTACAATGGGGACATCCAAAATGCAGACCAAGATTGCGATGCAGCAGATGCCAGCTTGCAGGATGCTTTAAAGGATAAAGCAGAGATGCTGAAGCTCTTGGATGATCTCTTAAATTCTATCCAGAACAAGGCTTCCGCCAACGCTGATGCTTTTGTGACATCAGGACATGCACCCAGTAACGCTGCCATGCGAATAGCTAAGGCAAGATCTGCAGTAGATCAATCTTCGAAAGGCGTAGCAGATAAAAATGGTAACATTGCTGCTGAATTTGCCCCTCACTTTGATGAAGTTAGGAAATTGCTTGATGATGCGGATGCTCATGTAGGCCAAGCAAAGGCGGCCAGCGACAAAATTGATGCGCAGCAGGTCCCTGCTAAAGCCGCATTGCAATCCATACAGTACGCAAGAGCTCAAATTGATGCTGTAAAAGACAAAGATCCTGCAAAGTTACAGCCTCATTTGAAAGCACTTACTGAACAAGCAGATGAGCTTCAAAGAATGAAGACAGCTGATTTGGCAAACATATCAGAAGTGAAAAAGGAAACTGAGGACGCCAATGCATTGGCTGATTTGGCAGAAGAACTGGCAAAACATTTGGAGAGAATTGCAGAATTGGAGCTTGGTCAACTAATTAACGATGACCGATTAGATGCAGCTCGAAAAGCAAATGAAGATGCAAGAAAATATCTTAATGGTAAACAATACGGTATCAAACCCGTAGGTGGCATGCTTCGTGAACAGGTCAAAGAGATAATGGATAAGAAATTATTATCTGAAGCACGCTATAAGCCTTTCGAACATTTGCTGCCTTCCTTAGCTGCTATTGATAATATTGAGAATCAAGGAAAAGGTCAAAGAGTAGAAACCAAGCGCTCTAAAGATCGGGCAGAGCAAGGGGTAGAACAAGCTAAACAAGCATTAGCGGATGCCAAAAAAGCTTTGGTTGAATATGGTCAGGCAAAACGTGCAAATCATCCATCTGCAGCTCATAAGCTATCTGCTCTTAATAAGATTTTGGATGGTATAGCAAGGCTCAATACAGATACAGGGAAGGAAATTGACCAAGCTGTCAATCATGCTAAGGACACCAAAGAAAGCCGTGAAAAGATGCTTGCCCTTCGCGATAACTTCAGAAATATGATGGATGCTATCGAGGACCAAATTTATGATATCGCTGCAAGTCAATCAGGCGTTCTTGCTAAAGGAAATACAGATCGAGCGGTGGCTGCGCGTGCTAGAGTAGCAAATATCGACAGAGCTTGTGGCCATCCTGGTGCTCGCCCACATGTTCTCGCTGCAATTGATTTAGCGAATCAGATGGCTGCCCATGCGGAAGCTTCGCAACATCATGTGAATAGGATAAGGAACTTGTTAACCCCTCTATTCCAAGAATTGAGAACTCAAAAATTAGAGTCAGAAACCGGTGTCGATCCCGCTGCCAGAGCTAAGGCACTTGGAGAGTTCTTTAGGATAGAACAGGATATTTATCGTCAATTGATGTCACCTGGTAATGATATGAATACTTTCGCAGCTGGTATTAGATTTCATCAAGCAGAGGTTCTGAGAATAGAAAGCGATCATTTGAATGCTCATTTGAATGAAGCTCATCGGATTCAAGCCGCAATGACCGTGGGTCTCGGTTCTGCACCAGGAGTGGTAGCATCCGTAGCGGCTACTGCCCCAGTTGCAAACCCTCAGCCGCTGATATTATCAAAGGCTCCCTCACAATCAGCCTCGAGGAAGGATATTAGTGGTGATTATGTACATCAAATGCTGGTGAGAAGAGAGAGGAGAGATGCTTAGGCTTACTTAATAGAAATTGAATCACCTCATCATACCCCTTCACGCTAACCCTCTCTCCCTCAGGGGGAGAGGGTTTCTGGCATATTACATATTATAAGAATAATAATTTATAAGAATGATAATTGAGCTATATGAATTCTAAATAAGTTTAAATTAAGGTCAATATCCGTTTTTTATCCTATTGTATATCCCTAGGGAACTTTGTTAATATGATTACTATCTATATGAATGTTAGTTTGTTAACATGTATAGTATGCTGAAGTTACACGTTTTTTTATAAGAATTATAGGTTTTTATTATTAATTACTAATTGGAGCACCGAGCTATGAGTAGACCAAAATCTGAAATGGCTAGAACAAGACGCACACCTGAGACCATAAGAGCACAGATCATTAATTTGATGATAGATAATGCCAATCGCGAAATAGATGCAGTGAATGCTGCATTAATTACACATAACGATAAAGATAAAAATCTGGCAATCAAACATTTGATACCTATGAGTGAAATTCTGACCATGTTTCAGAAAATTGAAGGGAAATACCACGATCAATTAACGGGGGAGAAGCCATTTACTCGTGCCCTCATTGGAGCGTTTCAAGATGATATTAATGACGTGCTCCGTCGTCTTCACGATGCAGCTCTGACTTTTACCGCTGCGGAGTTAGATACCTTAAAGAAAGAAATCTTAGAATATGTCAATGCAGTTTTGTTTGGGGCAATGGTAGTTGCCAAGGAAAAGGGAAGGAATATCGCTGTGCTTCCTGATGGTTTAACAGATAAAGCTATTGAAAAAATAAAGCGCGATAGAAAAGATACTTCGGAACGGGATTCAAAACTACGTGCACATAACCACAGAGTTATTACTGACAGCGTGAAAAAAATCAGTCGCGCCATTTCAGCTAAACCGGTATCCGTCAGATCAGCGAGCGAAACTGAAGAAACCAAGAAAGATGCCGAACGCAAAGGCCGTTCCGACCGTCAACAAGGATATCAATCCTACTCTGAAGATGCAGATGCAATGAGGGATATTTTTGGAATGCCTAGGGGTGTTACTCCCCCAGCAGATCAGGCGCTGTCACACATTGGCGGTCCAACATTAACGGCAGGTGCAGGCCCTGTTATCACTTCACCGAGTGCCGAAGATCTGCGTCGTGCCGCTCTAGAAAGGGAGAAAAATAAAGGCGTAGAGAAAAAAGGGACAAAAGAAGTCAAAACCAGTCATGATGTATTGAAAGGGGGAGCTACTAAAATTCTAACTCCCACACAAACTCCTACCCAAACTAAACACGCACAACAACCCGCACAACTTGATCTTCGAGACAAGAAACATGTGGGCGAGAAAAAAGAATCAGCAGAATCTGGAGACATACAAAAGCTTGCAGCATTGGAAGCCGCAAGGAAAAAAGCGAGCTTAAAACCTTTGAAAACAGATGCGGAACGTAAAGACGAGGCTGCTTCTCGTCAGAGCGAATTAGAAGAGGCATACACTCTGTTAATATATAATCCAGGACTCGGAATTGAATTTTTTGAAACTTTGGATGCTGCTGATGCTGCCGCAGCCCCAGCACATATCGAACGATTACAACGAGAAATAGAATTAATTCAAGATACAAATAAAGAAATCCATAAAGATCTAGATGAAAAAATTCGTCAGGATATGGACAAAATTTTTACTTTACCCACCGAAAGAGATCCTGTTGTGGACAGGCTCGCTCATGAGAAAAAGATCACTAAAGAAATTGAACAGCTCAAAAGAATGAAAAGAGTCATTGATTTACAAGTGACAGTTTTGCAAGGTTTTGCTGAAGAGCAAATGCAAAAAATTATCGATGCCAGTAATGATTTGCTAGCAGCATCCGTAGACATGGAAAATATTCCAGATGCAGAAAAGCCAGAAGCAGAACCAGGCTCACGTCCGTTAAGCGATGAGGAATTAGATCGATTGGCTGAATATAGAGCTGGAGCTAGAATGCTTCCTGGTAAGAGTGAACCTTTCAGCTACTCCTTGATGGATATCGCCGAGGATAAAATTAGAGATGAAGGGGCTAGAAGAAAAATGCATGCTACTAAACTGGGGAAAGGTTTGGAAGTGACTGCTGAAGCGGATTTAGATGCAATAGAAGAAGAAACCGACGCGGACTTAATGGCAATAAAAAGAAGAGAAGCCGCAATGGACATACAAGAATTGGAAATGCAAGGAAAAGAAGCTTCAGAAATGCAACCAAAAACTGCTCAAATATCTGCCCTTATCAAAGCTATGGATGACATCATCAAATCAATGAGACATGATGTGAATAGAGCGAACCAGGACAGTAAAGCAGCCAATCGCGTGATAGAGAATGTCGCACAATATCATGCTCGCGCCGCGAAAGAATCTGATGAAGCTAAGAAAAATGCCGAGGATACTATAAAACACGCAAGAGATTTGAATGAAATAGTATCAAGAGCAGAGGGTTTGAGAAATAAAGTAGAGCGAGAGTTCGAAGCTGCAGGTAGAGGGCAGCGGCCGGGTGCTTCTGTATTGGACAGAATCCTCAAAATCGCTCAATCAGGGCTTCCCAACCTTCAAAATGAGCAACGAAGGATAGCTGATTTTCGAATACGCCGCATAGGAGCACTTCAAGCTGCAACTGATGCAGAAGAAAATGCGCGCCGTGGGCATATCGAAAGTTTGCTGCGCGAAATGGAAACAAATATCTCCAAAATTGGATTTGAACAGATTGCTGCTCTTGGCGAGGCGCCAGAACTTCATACTGCAGGAAAAACCGCAGATGAGGCAGAGCGCGTATGTCCAAATGCAGAAAAAGAGATCGGAGAAGTGCGCCGCCAAGCTAATGAAGTAAATCGCCTAGTTGGTACTATTAAGAAAGAAAAAGATGAGATCACTAGAGAAGGCGCTCGCATGAAGTCAGCCATGGAAACTGTAAGATTGGCTATGAGAAGAGATGTGCCAGATCTCGTGAAAGTAATTGAAGCTCAAGCTAGGATAGTTCATGACTCCGGCAATAACCTGATCCCTCATGTGGCTAATGCTAAGAAGAGTCATGATGACGCGATAGCAGCAAGAAGTAAGTTAGATCAGGCCTATGAAAAAGCAATAGAAGCACAAAAAGCTGAATATAAGCGCCGTGCTGAAGATTACTTGAGAGGATCTGCAGACGTAAAAGGTTCTATTGATCTTGACTCGAGCGAAACAGATAAACTTTCAGTGGAAGCTGCAAGACTCGCAAACGATGCTGCAAAAAAATACATGAGCAATGCTACAAAGGCAAAGATCGAAGAAATACAAGGATTGGCAGTTAAAATCCAAAGAACTTCGCAATTGGTAGCCTTGAATGCTGCAAACGCCGACAAAAGTTTAGGGGAGGTACGAAGTGCTGTATCAGATATTGGAGTGGCTATCAATAAGAAAGGTCTCTCCGTGCTCGAAGGCATCAAGAATGATTGTGAAAGAGCAAAACGGGGCAGTGTAGCAGTTCAGAAACAGAAGGATGCATCAGGACTTGGCCACAAATCAGCGCAAGAGGATTTGAATGCTCTCAATACGGCAATAAAAGAAGCACGCAGATTATTCATGGAGGAGATAAAACGTCAAGCAGAACTAGACATCGCTGCAGCGAATACTGCAAGAGATGCGGCTGATGATGCCTTTACAGAGGCAAAGCAAGTTGGTGATATTACAAATGGAGCTTGTAATACTGCACAAGATGTATTTGGTGGGGGCTTGTATGCTACCGACGCAGTACGCGCTCATCTTTTCAGTGCCCGACAACAAGCCGATTTGGCTTTGCAATTTGCTTCTGAGGCAAGTGGGCAAGCAAAGATTGCTTTTGAAGCATCAGGTAGAGCCAGGGTGGCGGGACGATCTATCGATGAGGCAATGGTAAAAGATGATCTTGAAGAATTGATTGCACAAGCAAATGCCGCTCATATTGCACGTGGTGAAGCAATTGCGGGGCAGCATGGTGCAGAAGCATCGCTTGATCAAGTAAGGGTTGCAAGAGATAATATGTTTGTCTTTAGGGATCAAGCAGAGGCTGCTTATTTTGCGGAAGTGAAACGCCGCATCGAACAAGATGCTCTTACAATTGTTAAATTCGTAAAAGACAGTGGTGAAAATGAAAGGGAATTAGATGCTATTGAGAAAAGAGTGGAAAGGATTGCATCTCATGCTTGGAAATATTTCACGGCAGATACAGTTCAGGCCACTCGACTAGACATTATTCGATGCAATGAGCAGATGCTTGCTGCCGTTGCCGAAGCAAGGCCGCATTTTGAAACAGTCTCTACTCAAATGGAGAAGGCCAATCAAAACTTGGGAGATGTTGCAGCAGCAATGGCCTCAAAAGATTTGATTGAACTCGAAGCCATTGCGAAAATTACTGATGAAGCAAGTCAAGCTATACAACAGGCTGCCCAGGCAACTCGTAAAATAATTGTTGATCGTGCTTATCCTGCTAATAAACGAGTAGACGAGCTATTTCCTGTCGGACAACAAATCAACGAGTCTCGATATCAAACTTTCCCAGCTTCAGAAGCAGAAAAACTGGCATTTAGGAAGTTGGCTGAGGAAAGTCGTGGAGGCGAACTCACTCTATATGAAAGACAACGCAAGATTGATTTGGATCGGTATAGAGAAGAGCTGGCCAGAAGGCAAAAAGAAAAATTTGAAGCATATGCTGGTGAGAGAAAAGCAAGACACGATGAAAGACCAAAAAAGAGATAACGTTAGCACATAAAATAAGGAACGTTCCCTAAATAATTCGGGCGGAAAATCTCCGCCCGAAACTATATAACCAATATAACTTTACTTCAATTCAAGGTTTCCCGCTTGAATGTAGACAAAACGCCCAGATTTTAAAGCGAGATTGCCAAAAGATGGGCGTTCCATGGCAATGCTAGGCACCTGCCTAGAACTGCCAGAACAGACCCAAGCCATAGAGCTGGCTATTTTTCATTTTGGCAATTTCATTTCCTACAGTTAAATCTGTCATATTTTTAAATTTCTTAGTATTTTCCCAGGTATAAGTTGCTCTAACCCCAACATTACAATTAATGAAGTACTGTAATCCCACCATAGCACGCATAATGAGTCTTCGCTTGAAGAAAGTTGCCTTTTGCTCTTGCATCTCTCCGATGGTTAAAGGTCTAAATGCCCCAAAAAAGCTAACAGCAGTAATTTGATGGGTAAGCTTGGTTTTCAGATGGGAAACACCGACAGCCCCAAGAAGATCAAATTTTTCATCACAAACACAGAATGGAATGAATGCTTTTATATTTGCATTGGCACCGCGCATTCTGAAGAAATTATTTGAATAATGGAACGCACCCTCTGGAATGAAGTCGTTAACTTCTATGACACCGGGGCCATTGATGACTGTAGCGTTCTTTTTCACGGTTTCTTCATAGCCCACTTCAATACCGAGAAAATCATTAAACCGAACACCTACAAAAGGATTACCTTGAATGTAGTTTTTCTTAAATAGGTTACCACCGAAGTCATTTGGAAATTTTACATGACGGAGCTGAACATCGATACCTATGTAAGGGCCATATTCCCAGCCAGAGAATCCTGCAATTTCTGCCATAACGGGTGATGCTGCCATGACCAGCGCGGATGCCAGAAGTGTTTTGAATTTGTGCACAGAATGTCTCCTTTGTTCTCATTTCAACTAACTCAACCGTTATCACATTATCATGTTTTTCCATAACTGATCTCTTGTGAATAAACAGTTACCTACTAACTTCATTAACTAAAAGCTATAAAAATATATAACTAATTTCTTCACGAGTGTATAGCATTTTATTTTGAATGAAAAGACATTTTTATTTATTTGACATAACTGCAATATTATTATTAATTTTATTATTAGGTCTTTTAATGATATTTGACCATAACAAAAATCTGTGTATTCATTCACTTATTTTTATAATTCTGGTAGTATTAATAATTTTAAGTAACTGGATAGTTTCGGTTGTAAAAGGAATAGATTTTGCGATGACAGATAAAATCGAACCAGAGGATATTGAACGACGTCGCTTTTTAACTACTGCCACTACTGTCATCGGAGGAATTGGAGCAGCATTTGTTGCCTATCCGTTTTTGGCATCCTGGATGCCCAGTGAAAAAGCACAAGCATTGGGGGCACCTGTCGAAGTTGATATCAGCAAAATTGAACCAGGACAGAAAATTACGGTACCTTGGCGTGGTCAACCCATTTTTGTTGTTCATAGAACTCAGAAAGAATTAGCAGAATTACCAAAATTAAATGATCTGCTTCGAGATCCAAATTCAAAAGAACCACAACAACCGCAATATGCCGATAATCTATTTCGTTCTATTAAAGAAGATATTTTGGTTGTCGTTGGTATCTGTACCCATCTGGGTTGCGTTCCTCTTTTTAAACCAGAAGTTGGCAGTGTAGAACCTGGTTGGGAAGGGGGGTTTTTCTGCCCCTGTCATGGGTCGAAATATGATTTAGCGGGCAGAGTATTTAAAGGCGTCCCAGCACCCTTAAATTTAGTGGTACCCCCCTATCGATATGCTAAAGACACAGTCATTGTCATAGGCGAAGATCAAGGAAAAGCGAATGCCTGAACAGCAAATGCCTAAAATGATGTCCTGGATTAATGCACGCTTCCCTTTGACAAAACTTTGGGATGAGCATGCCGCAAAATATTATGCTCCTAAAAATTTTAATTTCTGGTACTACTTTGGATCTCTTGCACTTCTAGTACTCGCTAATCAACTCATCACTGGTATTTGGCTTACGATGAATTACGTTCCAACAGCTGAAGAGGCTTTTGGTTCAGTCGAATATATTATGAGAGACGTTCCTTGGGGATGGCTGTTGCGATATTTGCACTCGACTGGTGCCTCTTTCTTTTTTATTGTGGTTTATCTCCACATGTTTCGCGGCTTGCTGTATGGATCCTATAAAAATCCTCGTGAATTGCTTTGGATCATTGGGATGTTGATCTTCATTTGCCTGCTTGCTGAAGCATTTTTGGGGTATCTGCTGCCTTGGGGAAATATGTCGTACTGGGGAGCACAGGTGATCACATCGCTTTTTGGGGCGATCCCTTTTGTGGGCGAAGGTTTGGTGGAATGGATCAGAGGCGATTACACCATCTCAGGGGTTACCTTAAATCGCTTCTTTGCCTTGCACGTTGTTGCGGTGCCATTGATTTTGGTTGGTCTGGTCATTTTCCATATTATGGCGTTGCATGAAGTCGGCTCCAATAATCCCGATGGCATAGAGATAAAAAAATATAAGGATAGTAATGGCATACCGATCGATGGTATTCCCTTTCATCCCTACTATACTGTCAAAGATTTGGCGGGTACTGGCGTATTCCTGATCCTCTTCTGCGCAGTCGTTTTCTTTGCGCCGGAAATGTGGGGATATTTTTTAGAGCATCCTAATTTTGATCCGGCAGATCCCTTGAAAACGCCGCCGCATATTGCACCGGTTTGGTACATGACTCCTTATTATGCAATCCTGCGGGCGATACCCAATAAATTGTTTGGCGTTATCGCCATGTTCGCTTCTATTGGGGTATTTTTCTTGTTGCCTTGGTTGGATCGCAGTCCAGTAAAATCAATCCGATATAAAGGAAATTACTTTAAAATAGCCTTGTTCTTATTTGTGGTGAGTTTTTTCATTCTTGGGTATTTAGGCACGATTCCACCTTCAACAAGTTTAACATTGTTGGCTCAGATCTGCGCTGTCGTCTATTTTGGATTCTTTTTGCTGATGCCTATTTATACAAAATATGACAAGGTCAAACCTTTGCCTAAAAGAGTTACCTAAGCATGAGATATCGATCATTCAATCCTTTATTTAATACTTTAATTTTAATTTTCTGTTTGTCATTTTTCATTACACCATTTTGTTTTGCAGAAGAAGCAGCGACTCCATCCAACTATGTTTGGAAAAAGCCAAAGCTCGATCCCTCCGATCTGGTTTCCTTGCAGCGAGGCATGCGATTATTCATGGATCATTGCTCGGGCTGTCATAGTTTGCAATATATTCGTTATAAAGGCGTTGCAAAAGACATTGGTATCGTGGATCAAAAAGGTAAAGTATTGGAGAATATCGTCAAGGACGATCTTGCCTTCAATACGGATAAAATCACAGATCCCATAAAATCTTCTATGCGAAAGCAAGATGCTGCAAATTGGTTTGGCATAGCGCCGCCTGATCTCACTCTCGAGGTCAGAGCAAAGGGCGCAGACTGGGTATATAATTATTTGCTGTCCTTTTATCCCGATCCCAAAAAACTTTGGGGTGTTAATAATTCGGTTTATCCGGATGCCGCAATGCCAGATGTCCTAGAAAATCTAAGAAGTCAGATGAAACCCGAGGAGTTTGAGAAAAGCGTCAATGATATCGTAAACTTTTTGAATTTCGTGGCCGAACCCGTTCAGGAAAAGCGCAAGGCGATTGGAGTTTGGGTATTGGTATTTCTGGGTATTTTCACGATATTCGCTGCTTTGTTGAAGAGAGAGTATTGGAAGGATGTGAAATGAATTTTGAATTGGATAATGTTTTGAAATAAATTGAAGAGGTTTGCATGAAAAAGGTGAAATTATGGCAATAGCCCCCAATAAAAGATCGATGATGGGCTTATATTCTAAGCCAAATTGTGCCTACTGCCACCGGGTTCGAATTGTATTGGCTGAAAAGGGCGTTACCATGGATGTATTAGACATCGACAGTTCTTTCAGAGCAAAAGAAGAGCTATTAGAAATGAATCCCTATGGTTCAGTTCCCACCCTTGTCGATCGTGATCTCATCCTGTACCGATCTGAAATCATCATGGAATATCTGGATGAACGTTTTCCGCATCCGCCTCTCATGCCAGTGTACCCAGTAGCGCGAGGTCGCAGCCGCTTGATGATGTACAGAATAGATCGAGATTGGTACCGATTGATGGATAAAATTTTGCTTAATTCTCTTAATTCTGAAGATGCGGAAGTTGCTCGCGATGCTGAAGCTGCTCGAAAAGAATTAAGGGAAGGCTTGGTGAGTATTGCTCCGGTCTTCAATGATATGCCTTACTTTTTGAGCGAGGAATTTTCCTTGGTGGATTGTTGTATGGCCCCGCTTTTATGGCGCTTGCCGATGCTTGGTATTGAACTTCCTTCCCAGGCGCAGCCTGTGTTAAACTATGCGCAAAGATTATTTGAAAGAGAATCCTTTTTAGCAAGTCTAACAGATGCCGAACAGCAAATGAGAAAATCATGACATCAACCCGACCTTACCTCATCCGAGCTTTTTACGATTGGATTGTAGATAATGATTGTACACCGCATATTGTGGTGAATGCCATGCATCAAGAAGTCATGGTACCGCAGGAATATGTAGAGGGTGGTCAGATAGTTTTGAATATCGCCGTATCTGCAGTTTCTGGCCTTTTGCTTGGGGATCAAGCCATAGAGTTTCAAGCCAGATTTGGCGGAAAAATACGTAAAATTTATGCCCCGGTCAATTCTATTTTGGCTATTTATGCTAAGGAAAATGGACGAGGCATGGTGTTTGCAGAAGAGGAAGGTGATTTACCACTTCCTCCCCCTCCGGCTCCACCAAATGAAGGCGGCGAAGATAAAGATGACAAGAGTGATAAGGACAAGAGCGGGAAGGGTAAGTCTGGTGGCCGTCCCCATTTAACAATCGTCAAATAACCGTTATCGCACTGCCCTGGAACGCCCATCTTGTGGCAATCTCGCATTAAAAATTTAACAAAAATTGCTCATTTATTAGATTGTAAACTCCGCTTTTTGTTAAATTCTTAAAGCGACGTTGCCTAAAATCTGGACGTTTTGTCTACATTCATGCAGGAGACCTTGATCAGTTATTTGATAATAAAATATTCTTATCTTAAACTTATAATATATTTATAATTTTTTCACTTTATTATTGGGTGAATATACTAGTATGAAAGTTACACCTTTCAATATAGCAGGAAAACAAATCAAGCCAGGTACTAAGGAAACCATACTTTTTCCTTCTCCCAATATCAACACACAAATTAAAATCGAGATCCCGGTACATATCTTTCATGGCAAGAAAAAGGGTCCTGTTTTGTTTGTGGTGGGCACCATTCATGGAGATGAAGTCAACAGCATAGAAATTTTACGCAGAGTTCATGATTACATCAAAATAAAACATTTGTGCGGCACCCTGATCACTGTACCAGTTGTTAATGTTTATGGTCTTATTCTGCAGTCACGTTATCTACCAGATGGCAGAGATTTAAATCGCTCATTTCCAGGATCTGAAAAAGGATCGCTTGCTGCAAGACTTGCGCATGGAATATTGGAAATTGTCGAGCTCTGTAACTATGGAATTGACTTGCATACTGGCGCATTGGGGCGTGTGAATATGCCGCAACTTCGTACCAATTTTGAAACGAAAGGTGCCAAGAGATTGGCAAAAGCTTTTGGTGCGCCGGTGATTTTAGATGCTAAATTACGAGATGGATCTTTGCGGCAGTCTGCGAGTGAATTGGGCGTTCCGATTTTGGTCTATGAAGGTGGTGAAGCCTTACGTTTCAATGAACTTTGCATTCGTTCAGGCGTGCGCGGCATCATCAATGTTATGAAACATCTTCGTATGCTGCCTGAAGGCGCTGCGAGAACTCCGAGGATTAAATCGGCCATCGCAGATTCTAGTCGTTGGGTGCGTGCAGAAGTTAGCGGCTTAGTACAACCGATAGATAATGTTCTCGCCAGGCAAGTCAAAAAGGGAGATGTCATTGCTCATATCCATGATCCCTTCCTGATTAATAAGCCAACGGATGTAGTTGTACCCTTCGATGGCATTGTGATTGGACAGACATTAAAACCTGTGGTGAGCGTAGGAGATGCTCTCTATCATATTGCAAGCTTCAAGAAAATTGAAGTCTTCGGTGAGTATATTGATGAGAGCAGCTCGGATGCTATCGATTTGATGTTGTACTAAAACAATTAAGGGTGTTTATAGGACACCCAAACGTATTAACTTAGGTTTCGCACTGTTCGAAAATCTGCACCACTTTTTCCACCCCATCAACGGCTCTCGCAATATCCGTGGCTATCATTTGCTCTTCAGGCGTTGTGAGGCCCATTAAGTAAACAATGCCGTCTTCTGTGACGACTTTGACGCGGGTGGCATTGAAACCCTTGGTGCCCACCATTTTGCTCTTGATCTGCGTGGTAATCCAGCTGTCTTGGGAACGAATATCAATGGGGGCAGGTTCTGCGACGGAAATTTCATTGTGGATGCGACGAACTTTTGGAATATCACTTGCGGCAAGTTCTGCGCGTCTTCTCATTTCTTCATTGGGCGCTTGTCCTACTAAGAGCAGGACGTTATTGTAGCTGACAGCGCTGATATGGCTTTTTTTCCAGAGATCTCTGTCTTGTGCGATGGCATGTGCCACTTTCACTTCGATGGATTTATCATCCACTATGGTGCCTGTGGTTCTTCGGTCGGTAGCCATGGCAACGCAGGTACCGGCTACAGGGATAGCTGCGACAGCGCAACCTTGAAGTGCTGCTACAGCAGCAATTAAGATTATTGGCAGTGCCGCAATTTTAGAAAATGATAATGACATAAACACCCCCTTCTAGTGATTTGTTAAAACGCCTGAAACGCATTTTGAATCCATTCGATGACTGGCTTGTCATCCTTAATTGTGATCCCTACCACATCAAAACGGCAGGGAAGATTCGAATATAACGGCCTTGTTTTCAAAAATAATCCTGCAGCCTTGATGAGCTTTCTTTGCTTCCTGAAATCTACGCTTTGTATGCCTCCACCATAAAATGTGTTGTTCCTAAAACGGACCTCGACAAATACAACTTGTTCCTCTTTTACAACATGTTCTTTCTTAACTATTTGATCTTTTTTTGCCCCTTTCTGTATGAAAATAGAATCAATCTCTCCCATACGGCAACGAAAATTCCGTTGGATTAGGCACATTCCTTTGTTTTGTTGTTGTAAATATTCTGCAGCAAGTTGCTCGAATTTATCACCACAGGTACGGGTGCTTGGATTTGACATAGAATCCTCATTCGGGTACTGGCACCCCGTTTTCAAATTTTGCACAGACCAGTCGTCTTTGAATATGTTGTTCTCGATTGACTTGCAAATCTCCTGTGACGCCTGACATGCTGCCAGAGATTGGAATAGAACTCTCTGTAATTTGAGAAGCGATGTTGTAAGCGTCCATGCCGAGTGCAAAATAACGCGGTGAAATCTTCATGCTGGCTGGCCAGAGTTCTGCTACTTTCTGGCGTGTTTCCCGCAAGTCGTTTGAATTGCCGAGCAGCCAAGGCATGTCACAGAATCGGACATTATCCAAGATCAAATCTTTGGTGGGTGTAGGCGAACCGGTATAAATAGACGCTGTTGCATACACAGGGATGTTATCCGCTTTGTAATAGTTGATCAGTGGCTTGATTTCCCGTCCCATCTCAGGGGAAGCAGCAAGGAAAATCATATCGATATCTTGGCGTCTGCCGAGGTAAGGATGGGAAGCATTGCTGTCACCTACATCGAGATCGTCAGCATCGTCTTCATTTGATTTGCGCTTACTGCGTTTCTTTTGAGGAGATTTTAAAGATTCTTTTTGTAATCTAAGAGTCTGGACCCGAATTCGCAGTCGATGCACTTCCCTGCATTTCTAGCACAGATCTGATTTTAGCGGAAAGATCATCGTTCTCACTCAACATAAGGTGAGACACAATCATACCGCCGCTGAATTCAAAAGACTCACTGAAAGCATGTGCCATTCTATCGCCCCATTCTGATTTTGGCGCAATGATGATGGCGCGGCCTTTGCCATGTCTTCGTGCAAGTTGAGCCACAGCAAAGACTTCATCTTCTGGCATGAGTCCAAATTGATACAGCTTCGATCTTTGCTCTGCACTAAAACCACTTAAACGCGCATGACGAAAGTGGTGAGATCCCTTGCCTTGATTGCTATTTTGATTTGGGAGCGTATTTAATGCCAGCACCGGCACATCCCTTGGAATATTCGCAATTTCCTGCACTTCAGGTTTGGTGAGGGGGCCTACGATAAGACCCACATTGTCTTGAATGGCTTTTTGATAGGCTTCTGTGACGCCACCTGCTCCAGAGGTATCGTATACTTGTACGCCAGTATCAGAAGGCTGATGCGAGAGGGTTTTATAATAAGCAGCCATGAATCCATCTCGAATGGTTTTAGCAGCTTTGGCATGAGGGCCTTTTGAGGGTAACAGCAAAGCTATTTTCTTGCCATTAACGGCATTTGATGAATCGAGCGCTGCGAATTGGCTGGTATTTTGTGTATGAGATTTCTGTGCTACTTTGATCAATCGTTCTGCGCGCAGATTTTCATTTTTGAGGAGTGCGAGGCGTGCTTCAAAAATGCTATTTCGTATTGAGTTATCCATATTTTGTTCGACCTTTAAAAGATCACTTAAAATATCGCTCGCTTCTTTTGATTTTCCCGCTTTACTGAAATTTTCTGCGGCGAGCAGTCGATACTCCACCGAGTTTGGATAATGTGCCTCAGAGGCTTGTCTTAAATAAAGATTGGCTTTCGCTATGTGCTGTTCAGGTGTGAGGACATCGTTGCGGGCAAAAAGGCCAGTACCGCAACCTGTGAGAGTTAGGCAGGTTGATATTAGAATGAATCCTGAGATTAAAATGAATTTGGGTATTGAAATAAATCTTGGTATTGAAATAGTTCCTGGCAGTAAGAGCTGCAGCAAAGAACCCGTTTTTGTTACTTTCATAAGACCTCTCTTTCCAAAATATCCCTATTTATTGTTATTATTTTAACATATTTTTTATAGAACAGACATTATGGTTGAATGAACAATGAGATATTGATAGTATGAAAACTAAGAAACACATATAGAAGTTGGTTACCATACTGTATAAAGGTGAGTCAATGTTAATATTAAAATATTTATTATTCAAGAAACATTTACCAAAGAAAAGTGACGCAGATTTTTCCGAATTCACGGTGAAAAAGCTGAAAGAGATTGCAGCGCTTTTTGACCTGTTGTTTCAATGCTACGCAGAACCTGGTGATAAAGACGGTAAGCTTGATAAGGAAAATAAGAGCAAAATAAATGATATCGCGAACAAACTGGTATTAAGTCTAAATGCGCCTGAATTAAATACACCCATCCCACTGCATGAAAAGCTTCATGATTTTTTTGCTGCACTTCGCTCGGCACAGAAAATCAGTGCAGAAGAATGCAATTGGATTCAAACCATAGTAAATCTAATCTTTGCGATTAACATTCCCGATGTAGCCGCAGCCGTAAAATTCCTGAAAACCAAAATGCAAGGAGAAAGAAATCTACATTCATCAGATGCAAAGCATGTAAAAGAAGCGGTAGACTATAGTTTGGCTTTAACCGCTAAAGAGCAAGAACTGCATCCGGAAAAACATCCTTTCTTTCGGCATCAAAAAAATGCAAGCATAGGCTATCGCGATGCGCAATATAAAATGGGATTATATTTTCTCAATCATCATCTTATTCCAGAAGCAGGGATTCCGGCTGAGTATAGAGAAGGTGATGAGAGAGTACAATATTGCCGCAGGCAGGCATTCCAATATTTGAGCGCTGCCTCTCAACAAAACCACACGATGGCAAAATATAATCTCTCCTTGATGTACCGTGACGATCATACGATTGCCTTGCTGGATGGCAAAACCTTTAGCGATGATAATGAAAAAGAAAAATATCATATGACAATGTACCGTGATTTAACTTTGGAAGCAGCAAATCAGGGGCTTGCTGCAGCACTGGAAGCCATCGGCAATGATTTATACTATGTCTCATTACAACAAGAGTTTGCAAGGCGTTCGCCCGTTAATGCACTTTTGGCAAAGCGATGGAGAGCCTTTGACTTGCTAAGACAAGCTGCAGAACAGGGACGTGCGAAAGCTGCAATTACCTTAAGTTATATGTATTTTCATGATCACCTTCCATTAAATGGTTTTTTAAACGGTGTTGATTCTGATTCATATTCCAAATTACAACAGGCTTATTTTTGGTGGGAATTTGCGAAAATTCAATCTGACGACAATGCTGACTATGATCCCGAACTCGGCCGACTAGAGGATAGAGGAATTTTAATTGAATTCTATGACAAACTGAAGGCGGAAGATGAAAAACTAAAATATCAGCTTCAAGAATTTAGTTGGTGCAAGAGTTTGGCATTGGCGGGTAACCCTAAAGCGGAAGCTTTGCTTTCGAATTTTTACTTTAATAATATCGGGGTACCAGAAACTGAGTATGGATCAATCACTGACCCAGATGAACGAATTGTCTTTAGGTTAAGGCAAGCTTTTGTATGGTGTAAAAAAGCTGTTTTAAATGGCGTTCAGGATATGCAATTAATGCTTGGCGATTACTACTTTCAGAATCAAATTCCTGAGACAGAATATGGCCCAGAAATAAAAGATGATGCGGAAAAACGATGGGTTTTTGGGGTAAAACAAGGCTATTTTTGGTATCAGTCCGCGGCAGAACATGGCGATGTAAAAGCTCAAGTTTCAATAATCATGCTATATGATTTACACATTCGAAGATATGAAGAAAATGGTTTAATTATTGATGAAGAGTACCATAAATTAAGTGATGAAAACGAGAAAAGTAAGTATCGAATGCGGAAGCTGCAATTATTTGCGGCAGAGCTTGCAAAAATACCCAATGGCGAAGTTCATGCTTTTCTTGCGATTCTTTACTTTAAGGACTCCGGGATGGTTTGTCTCGAGAACCAAGGCATGCTAGACAATACTCTAATTGCCAAGCACTCTTGGGAAAAAATACTGTTTCATTATAAAAAGGCTAAAGAGCTACCTTGGAGAGAGGTTGGCAATTTTACCATGGATAGAAACCATTTCTTGAATTATATAGAAAAGCTTCCGGTACATAGCGTCATCGAAACCTTTCGAGATGATTTACTCTCTATGCTGATTAGGCAGAATTATCCCATCAATGTTCAAAATGACCAGGAAAAAACAGCTCTGGATGTGGCTGCAGGCTTACATTTTCCCTGTCCCAATGGAGCGATAGACCTGCTCCACCACAGAACAGCAATCGAACCTTGTCTCCTAGGTTTCAAGAAAAAAATCGTCAATCTCTTCCTAAAGATAAAAGCAGAATACTTATTGGAGCTTTGTAGAGATTGGAAAGCAATAATTTCTCCTGAAAAGTATTCTGTATATCCCTTTTTATTAGAAGAAATAGCAAAGGAAATGATACAAAAAACCGCTTCTGATTGGTGTGTTAAACACCAAATAGCTATTCAAGGTTATTTTGAAAAGGTTCCTTTTTTTCGTAACCATTATGATGTTCCCTCGCAAAACAAGTTGTTGATGGATCAATCAGAATCGTTACTGAAGAGCATAGTAAAAAATGAGATCGATAGACGAATTAAAAAATATAATTCATGGATCATAAGGTTGAAAAATAACACTAAAAAAGTGGAACAGCGGCCATTGTATCGGGACTTAAAACCCTATCTCCAATTGTTTTTGTATAAACAGGAATGCAATGCAGAAAATCAGGAAATGACCAAAGTGATTTGGGATATTATTTTGTCCTACTTGATAAAAATGCCTGAAAGTATCAATACTGCAAAAACGCGCAAAAATCAGGATAAACTTTACCCATCCCATATAGCCTGGCAATCCATTTGCAAATCGCGGTTAGAGATAAGTGAATTTCTGTTTACTAAGCATCAGTCGCAGATCAAAAAAGAAAGCGAAGCTTGTGCGATTCCATTGCAATTGCAAAAAGGTGCGCTTTCAGAGCTTGCATCTCAATTGAATATGAAACGACTAGATGAATCGCAGCCACAAAGCTCGAAAGAATCTGCCGACGGAATGGAGCCTGTAGTCTCGACAGTGGATGGACAGAGTAAACAAATCAAAACCCGTAAATTCTACTAATTTTATTATTCCACCGCTTGACTTTTCAGTAGTAAAGGCTTTTTACAGTCCTAAAGCCTTTTTAAGTTGATTGCCCTGTTGAGTGCCGCCCCTTGCATCAAATTCTGCATCCGCAACTTGAAGTAAGGGGCGTACTGTAGCGGGTTTGTTTAAATCCAAGGTGTCGAGGTAACCGGGTTGTGCATTAATTGTTTCTATTAAGTTTTGCAATATTGTTCCTTGCTCTGCTTTTGTAAATGATAAAAAGGGTTTTTTGCCGGGTAATATTCTGAATTTCTCAGCAAGATAGCGTGCTTGTGCAGTGCCAATTCCAAATGCGAAATATTCTTCTTGAGGAATAATAGTGATTACTTCAGAAAAATCAATTTTTTGCAGCAAATCTTCAAAGTACGTGTGGAGTTTCATGGGTATTCCGGAGTCAAAAATAAGGATACCTGGTTGACTACAATCAATTACCCAGGTCTTGTTTTGTTTTATGTAGCGTAGACATTGTTGAAAAAAGGGGTGTTGGCAATGTTTTAACATAAAATTCAGGATCTTCTGCGCCAGTGAATCGATGATTTTCGTATCCAAATACTGATCGGCTTCAATTGCCACATATTTCGTTTTTCTGTAATATTTCATGAGTTTTTTCATGCCTGTTTCAGCCAATACCATGCAGAGATTATAATCCTTAGTTTTTCCTCTTATCATGCAATACCTATTTTGGGGGTTAGGATCCTCTAGGTAAGACTTAATCATCGACCAAGGAATTGTCATTTTGATAGATTTGAATGTTTTGTCTAACATGTTTTGAAGCTCAAGGGTTAATTCGAGCTCATCAACCTCCATCAACTTTCCAGTATTATTGACATACCGTACAGGGATTCTGAGTTCTTTAAAGAAAGCTTGTTCATTATAGTTATATCCCAACACCTCATCCTTTTCAATGTCACTTTCTGCTATAAGACAGGGAATAACCATTTTTTTGTCTGTTAAATATATCGGATAGGATGCTAGATTATTGCATTTGATGCCTTTTTCTGCTGCTGTTCCGGTCAAGTGCATTATCCATCTTGCGAGGCCGCCACTGAATTTTGCATCGACTCCGACACTATGATCAGCCCTTTTAGCGAAGGCATACAGATACACTGATGCGGGAATATTGACATTAGCATGTAGACCAGCCAAATATGCTTCCCCCGCATACAGGAATAGAGTCCCTTTTTTGATTTTTGCAGCAGCCTTGCAACTGTAGCCTACCCCATCACCTACATCAAACAAGCACAATTTTTGATGTGATTCGTGAATCAATTTACTTAAGGTTTGGCTCGCCATTTTACGGCTAACTCCCCCTTCTCGGAGTAAGTCTAGAGAGTCTTGCTGCCATTTTTGGAGATCAGATTCTTTCACATAGACTGTTTCAGCAATAGGTCCAATGAGGCTTGCACAGCTCATTTTTAGGAAGGATTTTTGGGGTAATTTTACGGTTTTGCCATCTTGAGAATAGAGGATATACTCGGGAGAATAAATATCATCCAGAAGTGATATCCGGTTGGAAGGTTGCAGTTCCTTTTGAACTTGCTTGAGATTTTCAGCTAAAAGTTTGGTGATTGCCATGATTTTTCCTATCTTGAGCCTGTAAGCTGTAATTGAGTAAATTAAATTTAAATATAGAGTAAATGTGTCGTATAAAATACAATAATTTGTCTTAAACGTGTATGGGTATAATAAACTTATTAAAAATTACCTGGTCTATATTTAATGGATAAAAAAAATAAAAGATAATTGAAGATATAAGATTTTGATAGTTTAAGTCAAGTTTCAAAACATATTTTAAATAATGTGTATACTCAAGGACTTTGATACTATTAACTAATATAATGCAATATGAAATTAATACTGGATTCCCGCGGAGGCGGGAATCCAAGATACTTGGAGGTGTTGAAATGGCTGTTATCAAACAAAGTAATGTCGTGCCCTATACCAATGCACAGATGTATGATTTGGTTATAGCGCTTGAAAATTATCCTGAATTCCTGCCCTGGTGTAAGCGAGTGACTGTTAAGAGCAAGAGTCCAACGAGGATAGATGCGACGGTTTATGGCGAAAAGATGGGGATCAGTTTTGCAGTCAATATTACCTATCTTTTATCGCAGAACAAATTGATTGACATTCGTTTTTTTACGGGCGGCGGTGCAGTAAAATTGCTGCAAGGGTATTGGCGCTTTGATGCGACCAATGATGGAAAGACGCAATTCGGTTTTGAGTTGCAGATTGAATTTGCAAACGCTTTCATGAATTGGACTGTCATTCCGATAGTTCGGAGTGAAGTAAAAAATGCAATGAAGGCATTTGTGGAGAGGGCGAAGAAGATTTATGGATAGTAATTATATCTATGGATAGTAATTAACTCTTCTTAGATTTCACTCCTACAATCTTATTAGGATACAATTTTTCCATCGAAATAGATAAACCATTTTCAGTGACAAGCCGTGCATGTTTACGGGTCAGTTCGCGCGGTTCGCGGACACCGCAGGAATGGCTGATGGTGCCTGTTTCATAAATGATTCTTTTAACATAATTTGCAACTCTTTCTGCTTTATTGGTGGGATCCAAGGCGCGTTGGAAATAAGGATTATGAGAAGTCACGCCGGTTGGACAATGATTCGTATGACATTTTAAAGCCTGAATACAACCTAAAGCAAAAGCAAATCCTCGCGCAGAGTTGACAAAATCTGCTCCCACACACAATGCCCACGCAACTTCCGCTGAAGTAATAAGTTTGCCAGCAGCAATCACTTTTATGCGATCTTTCAAACCATATTCAACCAAAGTATCCACCAATATGGGTAAACTTTCCGCAATGGGTAAACCCATATAATCCGCTAAGCTCGCGGGTGCTGCACCTGTTCCGCCTTCTGCACCGTCCAACGTGATAAAATCAGGGGCACTTTCCGGGCCTCGCTTGATGATTTCTTCGCAGAGTTCATTCAACCAATCAGCTTCACCAATGACTGTTTTAAAACCGGTGGGTTTTCCGGTTAAAGTACGAATTCGCTCAATAAAATCTAATAATTCTTGTACATTGCCTATTTCTGGAAAACGATTGGGACTGACGGCATCTTGAAAAGGTTGGATAAAACGAATAGCAGCGATTTCAGGGGTGACCTTTGCAGCGGGTAAGAGGCCGCCTTTACCGGGTTTTGCGCCTTGGCTCAATTTCAATTCAAACATTTTTACTTGCGGGAATAAGGCAACGCCTCGCACTGCTTCTGGACTGAAATTTCCGTCTACATCACGATAGCCGAATTTTGCGGTTCCGATTTGGGCAATCAAATCGCAACCGCCTTCCAAATGATATTGTGTGAGACCTCCTTCGCCTGTATTCAACCAACAGTTCGCTTTTTTTGCACCATGTGACAAGGCCAGTATGGCATTTTTTGAAATCGAGCCATAACTCATGGCAGAAATATTGAATAAAGAATCGGTGACATAGGGATACTTACAATAGGGCCCAATAGTGACCTCACTGATAGGATATTTTTCCCAAGTAGGGAAGGGGGCATCAACGAAAAAAACCGTCCCAACAGGACGTAAATCTCTGGTAGACCCAAAAGCAATGATGGTATCTAAACCTTTGGCTGCTTTGTATACCCAGGTTCGAGTTGCCCGATTGAAAGGAAGCTCTTCTCTATCGGATAGAAACCAGTATTGCCGTAAATAAACTCCCATCCATTCTAGGAGATATCTGAAGTAACCAACGATGGGGAATGTTCTTAAGATGCTGTGTTTTTTTTGATAGATGTCCCATAGGCCGAGTGAAATGAGTAGAAAGATTATGATTGCCGCGATGTAATAAGAGCTAAAGTGACTCATGTGTTGTTCAATACCCCAATTCCTTTTTCACCATCCTTAATTAAGTTTTGTTCATGGAAGGGAATGAGTCAAGGAACTAAGTTATTAAATCAATATTTAGAGACTGGTTTAGGTTTAGTATCTTTAGCAACCACAGCATTTTCTACTTGTTTAATGTTAACTTTGGGGGATAATTTGGATTTTATGTTGCTGTTCTTTACGAGATGCAATCGATAATTTGCTAAAATAAACGCTGACTTCTGAGCCAGTGCCTTCTCTTGCTCGATTCGAGAGGTGCCAGGCTTTAGGATCATTGCTATGGCTTTATCGATGCTTCTAATGGTGTATCCATTGTAGAAAATATTGTAACGAATCATTTGAAAGTGCTGCTGCATCCATTCTGCAAATTGCTTAGGACAATCGCAACTGAACTCTCCCATATGAGAATTTATTAAATAATATCTATCTTTTACGCTTACTTTACCTGACAATGAAGGAACAGGGGTCGAAACTTTAGCCATGCCTATGGTATGAGCAGGATATTGTTTATGGACAGTACTTAATGTGATTTCTACCAGTCGAGGCGATGCAGAAGGATTGTTCAGCATTTGCATACAATCCAATACTATTTGGTTCCCTTCACACCGCAAAGGATTGTCTTTCGAGGCTCCTTTGATGATGGATGCCCTTCCGGAGATGGGCAGAAATTTCGGTAATTGGTTGCGACACCAAATAATCTCTGGACTAATAATTTGATCACCCTGAAAGAATTTATCCAGCATTAAATCCGGCGGGAATTTATCTGCTCGGAGAATTTCGAATACTGATGACATGGTTTGTAGAAAGTTACTCTGTTTTTTTCCAAGAGAATACTCTCGATCTTGATGAACTCTTTTTCCAAAATCGAAGACCACTCCTGTACAGAAAGGAAGTAAATTGTCTTCGACAGTGGATTTATTATGAAAATAATTTAAAAAATTGACATTAAAATCCTTGCATAATTGCTCAGTGCGCATCAACTGACGGAGGTTTGAGAGAATGACTTCCTCAACAAATTTTCCAGGGGGTTTTTTTTGGAGAGTTTTTCGATTGTAGAAGTATGTTTCAAGTTCTCTAATGTTTGAAATTTCAATTGGGGTGAGAGGATTTTTTTGTAACAGAGCCTCATCATTGATCGAATTAAACAATCCTTGTTCGTGTTCCTGCTGTTTCTGTGCTTCCTCTATGAGAGTAGTTAATGTCTGCTGCAGTGATTCCCATATCAATATGTCTTTGTTGCGGTTATTCTCTAGTTCAAGGTATTTATTCTTATAGAGAGAATCCACTTTCTTCACTATATCTGTGGTATTGAAAGTGTCAAATATTTCTATGAAGGCAGTTTCCAGCTTTTGATACGCTTGGAGTAGTTTTTCAAGCAGAATCATTTCAAGCTGATTTTTTTCTATTAGATCTTTTTCATGGACACTGTATAGGCTCGTTTTAAGGCTTGATATTTTTTTATCAAGGCTTATGATTTCAGTTACAATTTTTATATATAAATTCAAATAGTCACGTCTTTGTAAAGCTGAATCGCAGAGTTTTTGCTCGAGGGATTCTAGAAACTTTGTCAGTTTGATTATCTCAGGATTTATATCCGCCGCAATTTTTGCATTCTGGTCTCTGATTTTTGTGACGCTGACTTTAGCCAGCGCAGATTTTGACACAGTCTTTTTTGCTCGTTTTACAATGCCGGCATCCACGAAAATTTTATTTTTTAAGGCAATATAGGTAGAGGTGAATTTACGAATATCCGAAATGAGTTGATGTATGTCCACCGTTAACGTTCCTAATGTTTTCATGAAGGTGTAGATACTCCTATATTAACTGATTTCAGAATCGTTTAGAATACCCTAATAAGAAATTTATTTAAAGTGAATTTATGACATTTATCTAGATTATCTGGATTAACTAGATTAGAGAAATTAACCAGATCGGAGAGTAATCAGGGACTAAACAGAGCAGCAACTCAGGGGCTATACAACTCAGCGGGGAACTCGATCATAATATTTTAAATACCACGCCGATTCCATAGATAAAAGTATTTTGTGGTTTGAGTATTCCGATGCCGTTGATATTGGATTGTTTTGCAACTATTCGTCTGATTTTTTCAGTATTTTCCCATACAAGCCTCACTCTGAAGGCACACACTTCATCCAGCAGAAATAGCCAGCCGAAACCCAATGTGAAAACGTTCCTGCTTTTCTTAAAAGTGGAACTTAAGGCATTGACTCTGAAGGCATTGATAGAATCTTGTACTATTTGGTCACTTTGAGCAATTCTCAAGTTGACAGCGCCAATGCTTCCAAAAAAGTAGGAGCAGTCTGGTCTGTAAAAAGGGATATAACCAATCAAGGAATAATTCCAACCCTTGAATTGAGCAGTTGAATAATGCAACACGGGCGGAGAGAAAGGTACTGGGGAGTTTGGTGTCCCTACTGGAATTCCAAGAGCGATGGTACCGCTGGGTAGGGAGCTAAAACGCGTTTTCTTCACACTGTCTTCATATCCTACTTCAAATCCGACATAATCATTAAATTCAACACCGACGAAAACATTTCCTTGGGGATAATTCTTTTTAAAGAGATTGCCGCCATAATTGGTATGCCAAGTGGTGTGCCTGTGTTGGCCATCAAATCCCAAATATATATTTGGACAGATTGTGATTGCCTCAGCACTTGCCTGCGGAAGCCAGCAAAAACAAAGAAACAGTGAGAAAATCAATTTTGGAATTGCAATTCTAAGTTGTTTAATCTGTTTCTTCATGACTCTCTGTTTCTTGATGACAATCTGTTTTTTCATAAACCAATCCTTTGGGTTTTTACTCTCAAAGCTTTACAATAAAAGTCTAGGATACTGATGGAATTATGCAAACTATCTTAAGGTAGTTAACTTAATATTTATTATTTGTACAGGGAGTTTGATTATTTATTATGAGCAATACGCAAGCTGAAACAGGCGCTTTATATATTGTGGCAACACCCATTGGCAATTTTGGGGATATAGGCTTGCGCGCCATTGAAACATTGAAAGCGGTAGATTTTATTCTCGCAGAAGATACTCGGGAAAGTCATAAACTCCTGCAGCATTACAACATCACAAAACCCATGTTTGCTTTCCATGAACACAATGAAAAAGACAAAACAGTTCGTATTCTAGAAGAAATTCGAGCAGGTAAATCTATTGCCCTAATTTCTGACGCAGGAACACCGCTCATCAATGATCCTGGGTTTCACTTGGTGCGTGAGCTTAAACTCTTAAATTTACCAGTCATTCCAATTCCAGGGCCTTCTGCTCTGATTGCTGCCCTGTCTGCTAGCGGATTGCCGAGCGACAGTTTTAGTTTTATGGGTTTTCTACCAAGCAAAAAAAATGCCAGGCGGAAGCTTTTAGAAAATTTGAAGCGCGACACTTGCACCCTGATATTTTATGAAGCACCTCATCGCTTGCAGCAAACATTGGAGGATTTAGCAGAGATTTTTGGTTCAGATAGGGAAGCAGTTCTAGCGCGTGAGCTCACCAAAAAATTTGAAACGATTAAGCTTAGCACATTGTCTCTGCTGCTAGAGTTTGTTAAGTCAGATCAAAATCAGCAAAGAGGTGAATGTGTGCTTTTGATTTCGGGATATGAGACTAAAACACCTAAAAGAGAAGCAGGAGGGAATTTAAGTGAATTAGAGGGAGCGGGAGAAGAAGAAATAATAGAGAAAGAAACACTTAAAATTTTAAAGATTTTATTGGCGGAATTACCAATGACTCAAGCTGCGAGTATTGCTTCAAAGATCACAGGAATACCAAAGCGAATTTTATATAACAAAGCGTTAGATTTACAATAGATTAGGGCCTATTGACAATTCTACTATGTTGGCCATAAATCATTGATTTCTTGTGCTCCGTTGCTCATTTATTTCAATATAAACTGCGCTACGGTGCTCAGAAATCAATGATTTCTGGCTCAACCTAGCGAATTGTCAACAGGCCCTTGTTTTTATTTTTTCTTTTTGCCTTTGCCTTTAGCTTTTCCAATCTTCTTACCGCTCTGACTGCCGCGATTCTTCTTATTCTCCTTCAATGATACCTCTGGCATCCCCATGGCAAGTTCAAGAAATTTGACTGCTGTTCTGGCTGAAAACTTGGTATCGCCATTGTGAAGCACAACAATACCAATTTTCTCATCGGGCATAAAACCCACAAAATTGGTGAAGCCCTTCACCCAGCCGCCATGATAAACAAGTTTATGATCAGCAAAACTCAAGATTCGCCAACCCAAGCCATAACTTGAGTCTTTGATGGTGGTAGCGCCATTATCGCTGCCCAGTTTATTATGAGTGGAGATCAAAGGTCTATGGATGCGGGCTAAGGCTCTGTTCGTTACAATTTCGGGGAAGCCGCCCATTTGGGCTTTCAAAAAGTTTGCCATATCTCGAGCAGAAGAGTTGATACCACCTGCAGGAGCTACCGCATAGTATCCGCTGGAATAAGGCTCTGCAGCACGCAAACCGCCTTTCTTGAAGCGGGTATGGGGGCTTGCTCGGTTCGGTGTATTCATCAGTCCATTTAAGGTTGCCGAAGTACGCGTCATATTTAGAGGATGCAGCAATTTACTCTTTAAAATATCTGAAAACGATTTCTTAGTTGCTTTCTCAGTGATGTCTGCAATCATGCCATACATGGCATTATGATAATCATATTTTGCACCCACCGGAGCGATGATACGAGTGGTTTGGAGTGCACGAACGATCTTACTATAGGGTGCAAAAGCTTCAATCAGGCCATTAAAACCAGAACGTGGAACTCCTGTGGTGTGGTTTAGAACATTTTTTACTTTGACATTTTCCTGATCTTTTGCGCCTTTAATGGTGAAATTTGGCAAATATTTTCGAATGGGATCATCTAAATTCAAAAATCCTTGCTGTTCCAAAACTGAAGCAAGCGTTGCGGCAATAGGTTTTGAGACCGAACCTAATTGAAAAACTGTGTCTGGATCGATCTTGTCAGGCTTACCCATTGTTCTTGCCCCATAACCCCGCAGGAAAATGACCTGATTGCGGTACACCACAGCGATTGCGCAACCTGGGATTTGCTTGGTTTCGATACTTTTTTGGATACTTTCTTCCATTCTTTTGAGTGAATAAGCTATATTTTCAGGGGTTATTTTTCGCTCATAACCAGGCAGGGCTTTGGTGAGTGGTGTGACAGAAGTTGCAGAAGGGCTTTTTGAGGTACTTTGGGTTTCTGTGGTATTGGTATTTGTTGTAATTTCTGGATCAGTAACGGTAGATTCAGTGTCCTCATTCTTTTGTTTTCTTTTAAACAGAGACTTTTTAGGTTTTTTTGCTTTTTTATTTTTGTTTTTATTTTTTTTTGCAAGCAGGCGATCCTTTAATGGCATCAGTGAAGTACCATTATCCGGACTTCCTTTCAAAAGAACAGCGGTAGCGGTTTCGCCAAAGGCAGCACCACAGATACAAAGTGTAAGTACAAAAATACTTAAACTTTTAAGTAATTTTGAAGGATAGAAGTTTAAAAAAAACTTTATTTTTTGCATAGGTTTATATTAGCATGAAAAGTGACAAAAGTTAAGTTTAGTGCATAGATTAGAAGGATACAATATCTCAAAGCAAGTAACTACAACTAATCTAGCATTTATTTCATTACTTATTCATTAATTTAAAGTTAATTTACTTGATTATCCCTTCAAAAAAGTATATTCTATGCCCTGGAGTTGGCCAGACAATCGCGCTATGACTGCTTTTTAGTTTTCATAGGGAGGAAAGTCCGGGCTCCATAGGGCAAGGTGCCAGGTAACACCTGGGAGGTGTAGACCCTACGGAAAGTGCCACAGAAAATATACCGCCCAGTTCTTCGATAATTCGAGGGCCTGGGTAAGGGTGAAATGGTGCGGTAAGAGCGCACCGCGTTGTTGGTAACAGCAATGGCAGGGTAAACCCCACCCGGAGCAAGACCAAATAGGAACCCGCTAGTGCTGCCCGCATTGGGTTCGGGTAGGTCGCTTGAGACGTATGGTGACATACAGTCCAGATGAATGATTGTCCACGACAGAACCCGGCTTATCGGCCAACTCCTTTCTTTGCTCCTGCCTTTTTTCTGCCTTTTCTTGTTCAAATCCAGAAATCCTCAGGTAGTTATCATAGTCTTTGTAATTAAGGAATATTCTGGTACAATGCCAGACACTAGGTTTTTCCCTTGCCGGGATGGCGGAACTGGTAGACGCGCCAGACTCAAAATTTGGTGGTGGTAACATCGTGAGAGTTCGATTCTCTCTCCCGGCACCATTCATTAAGTATCATAAGTACAAAAATCATGTCCCATCAGCTTGTGTCGCAACAACTCATGTCGCAGCAACCCATCTTAAAGCCTGCTTCTTTTTTGAGAAGATTGGCCGCGATATTTTACGATCTCATTATAGTGATTGCCATATTATTGATTGCTACGCTGCCCATCATATTGCTAAACCAAGGAAAAGCGATTGAACCACAAAATATTTATTATCAGGGATTTCTGCTTTGTATAGTTTGTTGCTATTACATTGGGTTTTGGGTGAGAACTGGTCAAACGACAGGGATGGCAGCATGGCGAATAAAATTAATTACAGTCAATCATAATAAAATTAATTCTTTAACATCAACATCATTAACATGGAAGCAAGCAATTTTGCGTTTAATAACCGCAATCCCGCTGATCTTCTTTTGCGGCATAGGCTTATTTTATTGCCTATGCAATAAAAATCGCAGCAGTCTTTATGATCGGATTGCGGGAACGCGGTTAATTCAGAAATGATATTATAAAAACTTCTTGTTTTTGAAACTGGTTTCCATCTCATTCTCAGCATCATCTTTTTCTGGGGAATCAGATAAACCCTCTTTCGAACCCATTGCCATCTTCGTAACCAGTTCTCCCCCTCTCGATAACATAAGAGGTTTGGACACACCCTTCTCTCGCAATTGATTTACCCCAGCAGAAGTTAACCCCTTAATATCCTCATACTCAAAACCTTCTTCAAGCGCCATCAAGTGCTCTGATCTGAACCAGGGAGCTGTGACTTGTTCAAGGGTTAAGTCAGGCTTTGCTAACAGTGCTTTGACTTGGAGCACAGTGAGCCCTTCAATTTCTTTGAGTTGAAAATAATCCAATCCTTGTATGTGAATTGGTGTAATCCAAGGCTGTTTGAATACTTCTAAAGTTAGGCTCATCTCGCCATCGTCTTCTTTATTTTTATAAAGCGCCTCAGAAAAGAGTTCACATTGCCATGGTTTAAGTGCAATTAAAGCCTCATAACTATATTGTTTATCAGTAGAATTTAGAATATGGTACAGGCTGTAATTATAATTAGGATGTTTGACTTGCTCTAGACTTAAATTTAATCGAGCCATTCCAAAAATTTGATGCCAATGCAAAGTGCAAAGTTCTTCAATTTTACATTTTGTTCGTTCCATTATCTTTTCAACATCATGTTCATTATTAATAAAGGCATCCGTCATTTTTTTGGATTTAACCGTCTCCAAAGAAATACCGCGGCTCAGAGCTCGGATTTGTATTGCTTTAAAGCGGCTGAGGTCTTCAATTTTAATTCCAGGTTGTTTTAGGGCTTTTGAACAAATATGGAAAGTGCTTTCAGTATACCAGCTGGATTTCACATCCTCTATTGTGAATCCGGCTTGGTATCCCTGCAGTTGGTCATGAGTAAGTTTCTTGATATTTTCATATTCTTTTCTAATTTCATCCAAGGACTTATTTTGCTCATCTTTAAGTTTAAAGAGGTAGAGCACTATAGAATTGGTATTTCCCTCTCGCATATCGGCTTCACTCAATCCCAGCTCTTTTCCTAGTGACTGTGGGTTTTCTATCATGAAATTCATTGATTTGAGTCTTGATCTCAGTTCTTTTCCAAAAGCAAGCTCTAATTCTTCCATATATAGTTTTTCTTCTTGCAGAGTTCGCTTTGAGGTTTGAGGCGAAGTTTGCGGCGAGACACCTGAGCCCAAGAAAATCTTTTGATAAACTTGTATTGATATTTGGGGATTCAAGCCAATTTCAGTTTTGAATTTTTTTACCAAGGAAAGCGGAGCGCCCAATTTTAAGAGTTCTGCTTCAGATTGAGTAAGATCATAAATCTCTTGCAATTTATGGCCCATTTTGCATAGTTCGGCATGATGATATTCAGGCTTGTATTTTAAAATATCTTGCCTGGAAAATTTTAATTCTGATAACATATAGAGTTGCTGATCAGTCAAACCTTCAACCTCAGAATAAGGCACCCCCTGGCGCATGTATTGCAACTGTTGTGGAGTGCACCGTGATTTCAGTGCAATTTCTCGATCATTTGTTATCTCAAAAACTACTACTTGCTGTTTATTGAGACCGCGTAATGTTTCGATTGAAAAACCTTTTAGAACCAATTCTGGATGCTTATCTGAGAACCAGTCAGAAGCTAAATCTTCTTTTGTGAAGCCCACTTCCATTCCGCTTAAATGCATGGCTTGATAGCTTTTAATGGTGGAATAGTATTGTTGGATTTCTTCTTTTGTGGCTTTGAGATTTTCTTGCTTATATTTTTTAACACAAGCAATTTGACCTTCATTAAAATTACTGTGTGAGACTTGTTCTCGTTCCAATCCAAGGCGGAGTCCTTTTACTTGAACTTGAGTCAGGCCACGCATGTCTGCAATGGCTTTTTCTAGTGCTACAACAACGGCATTTTCTAGCTCAAGATCATCTTCTCTCTGTCTTTTTTTGTCTAATTCAGTTTGTAGTTCTTTATGTTTTTCTGCAATACTACTCGCAGTATCAAGAGAGATTTTGCTGATTACAGGAGTAGAGTCAGAAGTAGAAACTGTGGCACCAGGATCAGCGGCGAGCTTTTTAGCAGGTTTGGTTTCAGCGGTAAGTTTTTTAACAGCAAGATTTGCTTCAGTAGTGCGTTTGTTGGCTGCAGCTTGTTCAAATAATTTCTTCAATCCCTGAACTTGAGTTTCTGAACGAACTGGTGCTGCTTTTTCCTGTTCTTTTTCTAAGGATTTTATGGGTTTTCCATCAAGTTTTGCTTTGACTTCGGAATTTGTAACTTCGTGCATCCATTGCAGTGTCGCTTTCTCTTTTTCGCGTTCCTGCGCTTCTTGAACCAACTCTGCTTCTCTGCGTAACTTTATTTGTTCTTTGGTCGATGTTTCAGCGTGGTTTACGATTTCCGCAAGATATTCTGCTTGCTCTTTCCCGAATGCTGGATGGCGAACTTCACTTGGGTATAAGCCAAGTCGTATTGCACCAAGCTGCGGGTAAATATCCATGTAAAAACTATTTGGGATTGCAGGAGGACTGGCCTCAATATATTTTTGGTGATAATCTCTGGTTAAACCACTGATTGATTTTGGTGCAATGGCAGTTAAGGCATTTTTTAGTTTTAATGCACCGGTTCGAATTTGCCTTGAAATCCTAGGAGATTTTAAGAAATCAAGCTGAAGACTGAAATATGTAGGTTGAATAGCTGTAGAGTACAATCCAGGTAAACCTGAAGTCTTCTGTTTTTCTACCCTGAGCCATTCAGCATGGAGTTCTGCTTTAAATTTAGGATGTTCCAGCATGAGGAGTCTGATTTTATCTTGGCTCGCGGGATCTTTTTCTATGTGATGACGAAAATATCTATTGCTTCGAATTAGATTGAATAAATCTGCAGTCTCAAGGAATTTAAAAATTGTCACAGTGAGCTGCGTTGATATCCCTTTTAAGGAGCCAGTCATTTGCGGTTCTGTGTCTGGTTCTATTTCAGATTCTTCTAGGATAGCTGTTTCATCGACTAATTTTGTAATTTGATTTTTTTTTGTTGGCTCAGAGATTGTTGCAGCTTGCTCGATGGCTTGTTCGCTTTGAATAGTTTCTTGCGTGCTTGACATAATACTGGTCTCCTTAAAAAATTTATTTAGGGCCTGTTGACAATTCTACTATGTTGGCCATAAATCATTGATTTCTTGTGCTCCGTTGCTCATTTATTTCAATATAAACTGCGCTACGGTGCTCAGAAATCAATGATTTCTGGCTCAACCTAGCGAATGTCAACAGGCCCTAGTAATTTTCAAATAAAAATAAACAATATCAAAGTAGTTATTTAACTGAAAACAGATTTTAAAATTATTTTATCACAAATATTTGAATATAACTATGAGTAAAATTACAGAGATAAATCAATGATATTAGGCTGATTCTTGATTATCCAATAAAAAGCCGCCGACTTGGCTGTTCCAGAGCTCGGAATATTTGCCGCCTTTCGCCATCAGATCGGTATGATTACCATCTTCCACAATCTTTCCCTTATCAAACACCAAGATTCTGTCCATATGCAGCAATGTCGACAAGCGATGTGCGATCACAATAACTGTTTTGCCGCGCATCAGTTCCGCCAAACTTTCTTGGATGTAACCTTCTGTGACAGAATCCAGCGCGCTGGTTGCTTCATCTAATATTAGAATTGGCGCATCTTTTAGCATGGCTCTTGCGATGGCAATTCTTTGGCGCTGTCCACCCGATAATTTAATGCCGCGCTCACCGACCAGAGAATCATAACCATGGGGCGTTGCCAAAATAAATTCATGTGCATGGGCGCGTTTAGCCGCAGCGATCACTTCTTCATCAGTCGCATTGGCTTTGCCATAGCGGATATTTTCCAGCAAAGTGCGATGAAATAATGTGGGATCTTGAGGTATGAAGCCTATGGTGCTGCGTAGAGAACCTTGCGTGACTTTTGAAATGTCTTGATCATCGATGCTGATGTGACCAGAAGAAAGATCAAAAAGTCTGACAATTAAATTCACAAAAGTCGTTTTACCGCTGCCAGAGTATCCCACCAATCCAACTTTTTGTCCACCAGAGATAGTGACAGTTTTGTTTTGAAAGAGATGTTCTTCTGGACCATACTTGAAAGAAACAGAACTGAAGGTAATTTTGCCATCTTGTACTTTAAGCGCTTTTGCTTCACTCTCATCAACAATTTCATGCGGTAAGCTTATCATCTTCAAACTTTGGCTGCAGACGCCAAGGAAATTATTCATTCTGTCGATTTGTTCTGTCAACCACCAAAGATTGTCTGTGACAAAAACTGTGAGGCTTAAAATCAGGGCAAAGTCGCCTACAGTGACCAGATCTTTAGTTCTAAGATATATTAAGGAGAAAATCATGACTGCGATGAGTAAGGTATTTGAAAATCCTTGTGCCCACCATAATTTTATGGAATACCATTCTTTGTCGCGGTATCTTTTTGCAACCTTGGCCAAGGCACGGCCGAGATATTTGGTTTCATAGTTTTCACTTGCAAATAATCGGACCGAGCTCGCATTTGAAATGCTGTCATTCACTTTACCGGAAAGCTTGGTGAGGCTATTGGCATAGTCATCGGATAGAGTTCTGATTCTATTCGAGAATCCTAAGCTTATGCCAAAAAAGAGAATTACCCAGGTGAGAAGAGCAGCAAAAAATATCGGATGCACCCAGTACATCAGGATAAGTGCAAGGATGAGCTGAACGAGGCCACGCAATATAAATACTGCTCCACTATGAATAATTTCTTCAATAGCTTCGGCCATTTTATTGATGTTGCTTGCAATGGTACCCGAGAAATTTTCTTGGAAGAACTTATAGGAATGTCTATGGATATAAGAGAACATTTCTTCGACGACGTGGTTTCGTATCGCGGGCGCAATTTTTAAACCGATAAAATTAATACTGCGCCATGTAAGATTGTGTACTTCATAGTTCAGAATAAAGAAGATCGCTGGCAGCAAAACGATGCTATAGAGTGCGTTTGAGGTTGGTGCATTTGTGGCATCATCTATCAATACTTTTACGAGATAGGAATTAATAGTACCGTAGCACCCTGCTATTATGGTAAAAAAAATCAAAAAGGAGATCTGAACTTTATAGGGCTTAATAAAGTGCGCGATAAAGCGAAATAATGTTTTCGGAAGAGCGGTACTCATAAAGTTAACTTTCCAAAATTTCCAAATAGTGCGGGGTCAAAAGCACCGGTATAAAGAATATTGAGCGAACCACATGGACGAGGCCCGGGATCATATTTGGACCATTCAATGTAAAATATTGTAGTAAGTATTATTTTCAAGGGCAGAAGAAGCATTTTACAGTGTTATTAATGAATGTCAAGGACTACTTAAGGCGGTAACAGCGACTATTTGCGGACAAAGTGACTATATAATGATAGAATATAAGTTAAATTAGGTTTTTAATTCAGTTTGTTATATTATTTAATTTTTGTAATGGTTATAGTTATAGTTAAGGGTAAATTTATGAAACAGCATTGCACAGGTTTGTCTCTGAAGAAATTATTTTCGACTCAATGGCTTTTGAAAGGGACGGCTGCTATTTCAGCCTCTATCTCAGCCTCATTTATTTTAATCACAAATGCATTTGCAGACGCTGCTCCCGCAGCAGCTGCCTCCGCCTCCGGACAGCCCGAAGCGATGGGATCTAATGCCATGGCTCAAATTATGATGTTGGTTGCATTTGGTGCCATTTTTTATTTCTTGATATGGCGTCCGCAAAATAAGCGTGCCAAAGATCATCGCAACTTGGTTTCCGGTCTGCAAAAAGGGGATGAAGTACTGACCAGTGGCGGTATCCTTGGAAAAGTGATGAAAGTAACGGATGATTTCATGTTGATCTCGATTGCAGAGGGTGTTGAAGTCGTAATACAGAAGCAGGCAGTAGCTGCTGTGATGCCAAAGGGTACCATTAAATCTATTTGAGGATAAGAGCAGTGGCAAACACATATCCACGCTGGAAATATATCTTACTTGCTTTGATTCTAGTCATAGGCTTCATTTATGCCTTGCCAAATTTATATGGCGAAGATCCTGCAGTACAAATTTCAGGCTTAAAAAACACTGAAGTGAGTGATGAGACAGAAGCAAGTCTCAATAAAGTGCTGAGCGAGGCTGCCATACATGTGAAAGCCTATGATTGGGAAGGCGACAATTCTCTTTTAATGCGTTTCAACAATACAGAAGATCAGTTGAAGGCCAAAGACCTCATTTCAAAATCCTTGGGCAGTAATTACAGCGTAGCCCTAAACTTAGCACCGCTGACACCCAAATGGCTGCAGGTTTTGGGAGCACATCCCATGAAACTGGGCCTAGATTTACGGGGCGGCGTACATTTCCTAATGGATGTCGATATCAATTCTGTGATCACACGCCGGCTTGAAAGTTTCTATAATGAAATACCAAAACTGTTGCGTGAAAATAAACTTCGATACCGAAAATTTGAAAAAACACCGGATTTTCATTTAAAAATCTTTTTTGAAAGTGACAAGGAACGCAATGATGCTATAGCGGTTTTGCAAGAAAAGATGCCCGATCTTGCCTACAAAGCAGAAGATTTGGCTGAAGGCGCACAAGCACAATATGCAGTGGTTGCTGAACTTTCTCCCATTACTTTGAAAGAAATTCGCAATGAAACGGTCGAACAAACCATGACCACGCTTCGAAATCGGGTCAATGAGCTCGGGGTGGCAGAAGCCATTGTGCAGCGGCATGGACAAAATCAAATAGTCGTGGAATTACCGGGTATCCAAGATACAGCCTATGCCAAGGAAATTCTCGGCAAAACAGCAACTTTGAAATTCCAATTAGTCGATCATGAACATGATTTGCAAACGGTCTTGTCGGGACAACCCGCCGCCGGTTCCAAAATTTATTACTATGAAACTGGACGACCGATATTGCTGAAAAACAAAACTATCCTGACCGGCGATTCCATCATTGGTGCGACGACAGGTCAAGATCGAGACGGCCGTCCAGCTGTTAATATACGTTTAGGCGGAGATATCTCGACCTTCTCTCAAGCCACCCGTGATAATGTTGGCAAAGGATTGGCTGTTGTTTATGTGGAGATGCGGGACAATAAACCTGTAGAAACGGTTATTGAAGCACCTATTATTAATCAGGCACTGGGCAATAACTTTCAAATCAATGGTGTGAGAGAAAAAGAGGCGCGAGATTTGGCATTGCTGCTGCGATCGGGTGCTATGCCTGCAGCTACTTCATTTGTGGAAGAACGCATTGTCGGACCCAGCATGGGACAAGATAACATTCGTAAGGGTGTGATTTCTGTTGGGGTTGGATTGGCATTGGTGCTCATTTTTATGGCTATGTATTATAGCTTTTTTGGCATTATTGCAGACATCGCGCTCATTGCAAACTTAATTTTACTGCTCGCTGTCATGTCTTTGATTGGAGCAACGCTGACATTACCTGGCATTGCAGGTATTGTGTTAACACTCGGTATGGCGGTGGATGCCAATGTTCTGATATTTGAACGTATCCGGGAAGAATTGCGCCTGGGAGTCTCTCCTCAGGCGAGTATCTATCGCGGGTTTGAGTACGCCTTTGCAACCATTCTCGATTCCAACTTGACCACATTGATTGTGGTGGTGCTGCTCTTCGCAGTGGGCACAGGGCCCGTGAAAGGCTTTGCGGTTACCATTTGTATCGGAATCTTGACCAGTTTATTAACCGGTACCATGGGAAGCCGAGCATTGGTGAATCTCTTTTTTGGTAAGAAGCAATTAAAACAGATACCGATTGGCTTCCATTTGTGTCTGGATACAGTGAATAGGGGCTAGAGACGGGGGACGGAATTACTATGGAATTTTTTAAGAAACAAACCAACATTGATTTTATGGGCCTGCGCTACATCACTGGCGCGATTACAGCCCTTTTATGGATTGCCTCTATTGCTTTGTTATGCACCAAAGGGTTGAATTTTGGCTTGGATTTCACGGGAGGAACCCAAGTCGAGGTACGATTTGAGAAATCTGTTGATCCTGGCACAATTAGAAACGAACTCGAGGCTCAAAATTTCCATGGTGTTCGAGTTCAGCAATATGGTTCCATTAATGATATTTTAATTCGTGTGCCAAATGCGAAGGAGAAAGAGGATTCTGCTACAGAGCAGAGCGCTAATTCTCAGCAGAACGCAGAAAATACCACTGCACAGCGTGTCAAAGAAGTGCTGCGACAGGCCCATCCAGACGTAGAAGTTCGCAAAGTAGAATTCGTAGGTTCTGAAGTAGGGGAACAATTATTTGAGCAGGGTGGTATTGCCATTTTGGTTTCCATCTTGGCCACGATGATTTATATTGCTTTACGATTTGAATATCGACTTGCCGTAAGTGCTGCAGTCGGACTTTGCCATGACGGTGTTATTATTTTGGGTGTCTTTTCTTTGTTTGGGTTTGATTTCGATTTAGCCGCTCTCGCCTCAGTGATGGCAGTCCTTGGTTATTCTTTGAATGACACAATAGTCGTGTTTGATAGAGTGCGTGAGAATTTCCGTAAAGTGCGCAAGGGCAGTCCAATAGAGATCATGAATTTATCTATTAACCAAACCCTATCGCGCACCATCATGACTTCCTGGATGACTTTGCTTGTCGTGCTGGCGCTGCTCTTCTTTGGCGGAGAATCGCTATTTGGCTTCTCGATGGCGTTTTTTGTGGGTATTATCATCGGTACGTTTTCATCGATCTATGTTTCGGGTGCGTTGGCGCTGTGGCTTGGTTTGAGCAAAGCTGATCTAATGCCGAAGCAGCGGGTAGTAGACGACAGGCCGTAACCGTTAAGTCACATCTTACTTTATTAAACCTTATTGAAAAGCTATTTTTATAGGCGCAGACTCGCTTCGATCTCTCTGGCTTGGTGACGCCAGAGTGTGCGGTGAAGCTGCTCTGCTCACCTCATTCCCTGCCACCGAAAAAATCATCACTTTCCTATCTTTAGTCGACTCTGGTGATCGAAGTTCCACTTTGAAGCCATCGTCTCCCTCTGGAATATTACGGCCAAAGGTGATGGTGACTATCTTGGGATTTTTGCCAGATTCTGTGATGACACCATCCTGAACAATAATGGCAGAATGACCGCCTTTTTCGCCGACATGGCAATAGAGATCTCCAGCACGGATATCAGTTTGGTAGTTTTTGATGCGTTTTGGCTTGTATACAGAAGCAAGAGATGCGATTCCTGGTTTTTGGGACCCTTGATAAAATTCGGCAAGTGCGCTCGTTGGGGGAAGTGCAGTACAACCAGTCACTTTGGCGGTATAAGAAGTACAATCTTCAAAAGAACAAACTGCGTGTGTGTGCCGCGCTCCGCCATAAATATAACCACCGTGTACGTTGAAAAAAGTACTTCGGTGATCGTGGGTATTGGCGAAACTAAATTCCAGAAAATTGGAGTGCGCTTCGAGTTCTGATACCAGCTTGGTAGGCATCGGGGTACCCATGACTAAGGCAGAATGTCTGACGCTTAATTTTCGGCTGCCAAAAAGATAGGTTTCTTCGAGGTGAGTGCTGCCACTACAAACTAGATTCATGGTGATGGTTGCAGCAGTTAAGTAGCTGCCGCGCGGGTTTCCCCAAATGGATGTTGGATTCCAACCGCTCACCGAGATATTTCTAGGATGGTACTCAAATGAAAATCCTTCAGGGATTCGATATTCATAGAAGAGATCGAAGAAATTCTTTTCTTTTGAAAGAAGCTCTCGTGCACCTGCGATAACCAATGTCATTTTGTTGTTTTTTAAATGATAAGTTGTTTGCATGATAGGAAGCAGCGCGCTTGGTGAATAAGCCTTCAGTGCTTTATCTAGCATTTGCATTGTGTCCAGATCTTGTTTTAATTTCAGAGAGACCAGTTTATAGACATGTTTAGGATTGTGATCCAGAGCCTTTACCAATACTTGCGTGGATTCAACGAGTTCAGTGAGTTCTAGGCTTCTCTGCTTGTTATGTTCCCGCATGTGTTCCAGTACTTTTTGAACGATGGGATTTGGAGAAAAAGGTAATTTGTCGAGGACGTCAGCGAGGGGTGCTTTAAGTGCTTCTTCGACACTAGTCGATTCGATTCTACTCGATTCGTTTTTTAATTTTGAAATTTCGGCGGCTAATTCGGACATAATTCACCTCCAGGATGAAAAGCTACCTTGATTGTAAAATAAATTTTGTAATATTTAAACAAACTTTCTGCTGACAATGCTAGGTTCATCCTGCATGGTACGATCTTCTGCATCCATAGCCTGATCGGCAGGCGGATTTTCTATCACGGGCTCATCTTCGACAAATATAGCTTTTAAAGTCTTTTGACTAAATAAAAGTGTCCTTGCGCCAGTACGAAGTGGATACGTTGTGAGAGCTGATTCAATTTGTTTTCTAGTAAATAAGCCGATTTTCATCATGAATCGAATCTCAAATCGCTCAAAAAATGCTTTTCTTATCTTTTCTATCAAGAGCGTTTGTGATTCATTAATTTTCGGATCTTCTGACAGCGAAGCATCACCGGGTAATTTTACCACCGTAGAAATGATGTATTCAAGTAACGAAATAATTGTATAATTCGAAATGCCAAAGGGTCTAATTTGAAATTCTGGCCCAAAGTCATTTACAGGAGTTACTGGAGGTCCACAGGGTGGGGGGGGCGCAAACTTAAGTGATTGAATGATTGGATTGTTTGCAAGCTTTAGAAAGAAGCTGTGTATAAAAGCAAATGCGAGTGAACCAGGTGATTTGTCCCAACCCTGTCTGTCAATTTCAAATTGTTCTACTGCCAAGACAGCAATTAATTCTTGGATTGTCACGTTAGATTGATCGGATGAATCAATTTTTTTCATTAATTGAATAAGTGTCCCCAAAACAATTTCAACACTATAGAGGCAAGACATCCTAGTGTTTTTGTGCCATGGTTCCATAAGTGCCTTCTGGTGAAAGGGTTCTAAATTTTTCATATAGCGAAATGCTTGGAAATTAGGGTCATCAAAAATAAGCTCATTAATAGCAGATTTTAGCTTCCAACCTTCATCCTCACACCAAATGGCCCACTGAAAAAATTGCAGCTTTTTAGATTGCCAGGCATCTAATTGGGGGGTGTTTTTTGTATAGCGTTGCTTCAATACTTGAATAGCATTGTTAAATACAAGATCTTGGAATGGCTTAATTTCCGCTATCACATTATTCACCTTATGTGGGTTAGAAAACACATACGAAATGATCGAGTTTAGCCAAGATGTATATGTGAATAGCAGATTTTCTATAGGGTCCGATTTTTCTGGCATCATTGATTGAGCGTGTTCTGCGAATGTCTGTTGTCCGCTTCCAGGGATCTGCAATGGCGACATGAAACTTCTCGCTGAAACTGGCAACATGCCTAGTAGATTTTGCGTATTACTTTGTATTTTCTCTGTAGCAATTTTTTTCAAAATGGAACCAAGAATACTATGGGATTCGTATTTTTTGTGAAAATCTGTCGAGGTCCCTGAATCTCTCATATAAAGTTGCAAGACATTTGCTTAGGAGATCTCGGGTTCAATTGCTGTTCATTTGAAATATTCCATAAATAGCATTCAAAAATTTGAGTTGCGGTTTCATTATTGTTTAAACCATAGTAGTAGAAGTCCGATACAGTTGTCTTTGTCTTAAATGTCTCGTAAAGATTCTCTAAAATTTTATCTGGATTAAACCCGGCTGCGATTACACAGGAAAAAACTTCAATATTTATAGCGGCAGCTTTTTTATCGCCCTCACACCGTTGCCACTCATAAATCTTTTCTTTTAGTTGTTCATCATTTTTGGAGTGTTCATTAAGAGTCTCATAAGCAAAGTTAACAAGGCCTTTTTCCGTAATTTCAAGTTTAGTCACGTAGGATGGAAGGAGGGAAAGCAGCAATGATTTAACAGAAACAAGCGCTTCAGAAGTAATCAACTTTTTATCAAAACGAAGTAGAACTCCTATTAAAAATTTGCAAAAATCCTCCGAAGCATCGATCAATTTTAACCAGGTTTCAATAATGGCAAGTATTTTTCCACTGCCCATTTCAGGTGTCATATAGTGGGGCTTTGAATAATAGTAAAATGGTTCTGAGTTAATAGGACCATTTCTCTCTAGTATTGTCCAGGTAAGCCATGAATCAAGTAAGAGCCTTTCTATGAAGGTTGATAAAAGGTGCGGGATCATAAACACAAGCTCTTTTTGTTGTGCAAGAATATAAAGCATAACATCGAAATGCTCGGTATCAAGCCATCTGCTATCAATAAGACACTTCATGGGATTTAGATTTTCTGGCCATTTTTCGAGGAACTTCGCATCGTGTTCTTTTAATGATGCAACAATTTCCTGATATTCCTTAAGAGTGCCATAGAGTGCATAGAGAGTAGCTTGCTCATAACGCTTTAATTTGGGATTGATGTTTAAATCAGATCCCAACATTGATCTAACAAGCGATTTTGAAAAGTTCTGTTTACTGGAAAGACGTTTTATGAGTTCTTTTTTCGCATCCTCATATCCTTCACAGTGCGAAAGAAGCTTTAGCAGCGCCATGCTATTTTGTCTTGGTTCAAGGGAATTCTGGTAACGAACGTTGTCCCATTCTAAAAACAGCAGTAGTGTTTTCAAGTTGATAATGGGTTTATGTTGGATTAAAATCTCTAGTATCGGTATAATTTTAATATTATCTTTTAACAGAAGAAATTGGAGTGGATTGATATTATTGAATTCTGTAAAGGGATCAGATTTTGATTTGCCACTTTTCTTTTTCTTTTTGTTTCTTGTCCGATGATAGGGGGGCGATTTAAAAAGAAATTTGGGGATCTCAGTATTTATATTAAGTTTGCTCACCTGTATGTAGGTATTTATTTGCGTCAGATAGCGAGCATGTATTAAGGATTTATCTTCAATTTCAAGTAAGTTATTGAGTGACCACGAAGCAAAATCTTCGGCGATTGCGCAGAGTAAAAAGGCTCGCATCGAATCCATTGTGATCCGCTTATGGCTCTCACCAAATTTATGCATGAGTTTGAGATATTCTGAGAGCATTATTTCAAGATATTGCCATTTATCTTGAAGTATCATCTGCCATATTAAACGATTATCCGCGATGCAGAATTCTTCAATGCTTCCTGCACTTTTGAAACTGGATGTGTCTAAAAATTTAACGCCAAAAATATATTGAAATTGCCTCAGTGTCTCAAGGGGCTTTTTGCTGGATTTTTCGGCTACTTCGATAAAGGAATGTAAGCCTTTTTGCCAATTTTCAAAACTATCATTTGAAAGGGAGTTAACCAGAAATTCAGCTTTTTGTTTTAATGAAGCCACTGATAGATTAAGCTTCATGTTGAAAGCAACTGACGCAATTTGGTCTTGCCAGGCCGCTCTTTTATCCAGATAAGAGTCATCGTCTTTGGATAATTTTAAAATTTTATCGGACTCACTGGATTCGATCGCTTTTACTGAAAGCTTTCTTTTGCGACGGTTTGGTTTTTCATCAGGTTGTGGAGAGGTTTCAGATGCTGCTGGGATATGGGGTGGTGTTGCACTCATGTATTAGTTCCTAATATAGTAACATAGTTATTAACTAACGAAATTTTTTGGTAGTGGGTTTGCTGCTTTCATCATCTTCATCTTGCTCCATGGGGATTGTGAAAGTCATGCTGACATCTCTCTCGGCGATCTCACTTAAATTTGCAGCCTTTCTTTGTTCATTTTCCGCAAAATATTTGGATATTGCGACGCAGTGTTCTAAAGGCAAAGCTTCTTTGAAACAAAAATCTACAATTTCTTTTAACGCCACATTGATATTATTCGGGTCGATAAAAGGAGCAATTTCTTTTATTGCAGCAGAGTTTAAGAATTCCTCACGGTATCGTTTGAGGAACTCAGGACTTAATTTCTTCTGGCTCGAACTTGCTATGACAATCTGCTGTTCCATTTGCGACAAGCTTCCAAACTTTGCATCATAAAAAGTGCCCGCTAAGTTTTGGAAAAAGTATACAGCGATGTCTTTGCAGTGATGAAAGGGCAGGTCTAATGAAAACCAGACATGAATTTGATCTTCTGCTAAAATTTTCTTGCTCAAAGCATAGGAGATCTCAGGGTGTTTATGGAACTCAGGCTCTACTTTAGAGAGGTATGATTCAGAAATGTGCCATTTGACTTCATCTTGGCGGAGATAATTAATAAATTCACTTTTTTCTTGATGTTCCATTTTGGCAAATTTTTCTTCTAGAAATGAACGGATATAGTCAATTAAATTGGTTTTGCTTACATAGCAAAGCCGAACCTTTGGATGAGTTTTGTCTAACACTTGCACGAGCTTTGGCAAAGTGCCTCGGGCACAGCTCACCAAATCATGATCCCCTGTAGGGTCTAGTTCACGATATTCTTTTTGCAATTCGGCCAGCTGATTGATGAAGAAATTAAATACAGCGGATTTTTTGTCGGGATCATCATAAACTATGCCGTCTTCGCTTGCCAAAATAACGATAGCTAAAATATTGTCGACAGAGAGAAGGGAGTGCGGATCTCGATCGCTTTTACTGAAACGCACTCTGGTGATACAGAGCCAGCGCCATGCCAGGTATTCTGGAACATCCCAAATATCCTCACACCAGGGATTGCGCTTGGTAATATTGTTAGGATTCTTTAGCAGTTGAAATAAAGCAATAATGGCTGGATCCTTTTCAAAAACTTCTCGATTGCGTAACGAAGGATCAAGATGCTGAAATTTTCTGACATAGTCTTGCCAGAGCGCAAATTTTAGTTTTGCGAAGACTACAGTCATGAACCTTTCAATGATTTTGGTTTCAATTTCTAGTGTTTCTTTAGAGTTCAAGATGGAAAAGATTTTGCTATCATAATGCTCGCTTGATTCTAAAATCATAAGTTTACTTGTCTTATTTTCCTCGGATTGGAGCATCGGGAAGAGATAGGCTTTGCAAAGCTCTATTGCAGATTCAGAGGCGCTCTGATGAATGCCGTCAGCATGGACCAGTTGGCGATCTTCATGCATCCCTTTGATGCGCCCCCCAGCCCGGATACATTGGATCTGGTAACGCTCTCGTGCTGCCTGCATTAGGGGTCGTGTATCGGTTTGCTCAAGAAAAAACGCGAGATGTCTCTGGAAAAATCGGGGATTCTGGCCATTCTGCTCAGCAATAAAATCAAAAATATCCTTTTCAAAAGGAGTTCCAGCAACTTTAATCTTATCCTGTATTGGAACGCCTTTCTTTTTCAGGAACTCCAAAACTTGAATATCTTCGGATTCAACGCCAGAGGTTGTTCGATTCGGAAATTTTTGCAGAGCATCACGACAATTCTCGAGGAAAAGCTGCAATAAAGTTCTGTTTTCGAGAGTGATCACCTTAAAATCAGCGCCAAGATGCGCTAGGAATTCCAGCACGGGCACCAAATAATATCTGTTTCCAATATCGCAGGATCTGCAAATGTACTGCAGCATTTCGGATAGGAAGGGGGTCTTAAGTTTAGGTACTATAGCAGGAAGTTCTGTTAAGGGGGAAAATACGCGCATTATTCTTTTTAGGTTCGAAGGTGACCCCTGCTTATCTTTGCGCATATTAATGACAACTTGTTCGATACCGGGATCGGTACAGACATGCAAAAATGCTTTGAAAAGATTTTTTAGCTTGCCACCAGATGTTAAATATTTTTTAATAAGTTTGCGAATGCGTTTTTGGACTGTTGCAAAATGGTCTTCTGTTTCATCTGTGAGGGACAAAGTCCCTAATGCAAAAAATTGCAGTAACATTGAATTATTTTTCATGATTTCGATGAGATCTAGTGTGTTACTGGGTTCCAAAAATAGATCGAAGATACGCTCATTACTTGATTTGAGTAAAGCTTGAAAAAATTCACTTCTTTGCGTGGTGTAATAGTTTTTATGCCAGTCAAAAAACTTGATTTTTCTCGAAAAATAATGATAGCAATGAAAAAGATGCAGTGCAGAGGCTTTGCTATCGTCCCGTAATATGTGATAGGGCATGGCTATCTCGCCCCAAGGCTGTTCGACTTTAGAAGATATATTGTTAATAAAACGTGAAAATAGGGCAATTAATTCATCGAGTGTTTTGCGGCTTAAGTTTTGTGGAATTTCTTTCACGATAATATAATTTGCCAATTGAGAGGAATCTTGATCAAAGTAGGGTGTTTCTAATACTTGACTCAAGGCGGCACAAATGTCATGTGCACAGTTGGAGGCAACACTAGACGTCAGGAGTCTGGATTTTAATGCCCGGTATTTATCAAGAAATCCATAGCGTAAATAGAATTTAAGCTTTATTTCGTCGCTTATTCCCAATTCGCTCGTGCCATCATCCGATATGAAGCCTTTTGCCAGCAGTTGCATGACGGTGGCCTTAGAGTTGTGGTTTTGATAACAAGTCTGTATCAGGTTATATCTTTCTGGTTTATCATTGATGTTATCCAGCAATATTTTTAGGAATTCTTGGTAGCACTTGTGGCTATATTTTTTATTTGCAAGATATTTTTCATGCGAAAGAGATGTTTCGAGGTCAGATTTTGAAAGTTTGAGGCCATGTTTCAATAGTACTTGCAATCTGGCTGGCCATGCTTGTTCTGGGATTTCTCTATTATGATGCTCTGCGGAGATTACCAAAGAGAAAAGGTCCTCAGTCGATCTAGTTCTATTCAATTCTTTATTGTTGAGATTCGCAAAGTCGATGTTAAATAACTCGCAGTAATTCTGAAAAGCTGTCGCATCTATAGCACTTTTGATCAAGAGATAGGCTAGGTGGTCAGGAAGAGATTGGGTGGTGAGTTTTGTTCCCGTTTTAATCTTTTTGGCTTTTTGGCCTTTTTTAGAGGATTTTGCTTTGGAAAATATACTGTATTTTTCTGATTTATTGAGGGCTTTAAACAACAAATCGAAAAAGTAGCGGAGGGCATCCCATTTCTGCTTTTGCACGGCGACATAGAGGACAGATGTTTTTAAAATCTTTCTGCCAAAGGCTCTCGCAAAAAAAATGTTCAGCAAATGATCTGCTTTTTTTCTGTTTGAAACTTCTTTCAGTAATATGGTCTCTAGAAATAACCCGCATTTTTCTGGTGCATCGAGATTACTTATGATGAATGCACGAATGCTTGGCACTTTATATTGTGAAGGATTCAGCGTCAATGTTACTTCGGTTTTCTGAAGATCTTTTGTTATTTTTTGGATCCCATTCAGAGAGGCAGATGCTTTTGCTGAATCATAGCTGCTGTCTTCTGATTCATCCATGGCATGAGTGCCATTAAGTTCCAATGAAAGTGGGGATGTGTTGCTCATAATACCTTCACTTATATTTCAGTGTTGTCTCAACTAAATTTCCGTGCAGGCTCCACCTTATCACTCATCGCCACATCACGATCATCAGCACTTCCTGTCGTGGAAACTGACGCTGCAACAGCTGCTGCTGTTTCGGTCGTATTTCCTGGAACCTTTTCAGCTGCTTTCTTTTGATACAAAGTGTCCAGTCTCAAAATGAAAGTATCGGGCCGTTTTGTCTTTGTTTTGGCTTTTGCTTGAGATTCTTCATCTTGATCATCATATGAACTCTCAATTAATCGAGCATTTTTTGCATCGAAAACTAAAGTGATTTCCTTCATGGGATTCAATTTCGACATTGCTCCTAAAAAGGTTAGATTATTAAAAAAACCAATTTTGGTCAAAAACCCGATCTCTTCTCCTTTGAGATAAGACTCTTGTATTTTAGTTACCAAGATCGCCGGGGAATCGTAGCTCGCTTCCAGTGATTTTCGGGCTTCTTCGGAAAGTTCTCCAAAGCTGTGTTCTATAAAACTTGCTAGGGCTGATTCGTGGCTTGGCAGTTCTTTAGGGAATAGATCTATATCTGGGTGACGTGCCAAGAAAATGAGGTAGGAATTCAAGAATTCTCGCAAATTGGACAAATCGGATAAACTAAAAAGTTTCAATTCCTCAAATTTACGCTGTAATTCTGCCAAATTCATGACCATTTTGCTTAGGACCTGACTTTGAGTAGTTTTCTCAAGTTTGGCTGATAGCGCAAGGATTACACTTAAACACTCTGAAATGTTGTAGACCATTGTGTCTCTGCAATAACCATAGGTGGCGTATTTCTCGATGACTTTCAAATATCGAAACGCTTGAAAATTGAGATCGTCAAAAATCAATTCATTGACAGCAGATTTGACCTCACAAGCTTTTTCATCGTGCAAGAAAAATAGCTCTAAAGTTTGGAGCTGTTTTGCTTGATATTCTGCCCACTTTTTATTGGGTTCACTTGGCTTATTGGGCAGGTATTTTAGCAATGCTTTCCTCAATACAACTTTTTTTAGGGCCTCAATATAGTGATCTTTGCCGGTTTGTTGTTCCGCAAGAATTTTTTTGAGGGTCCCTTTCTGACCATTCCAAATATTTTTTGAAGAACATATCTCGATGGGGTTTCAATTTCACGGATGCCTCATTTGGTAATCCCAATCCCAAAGGGGCTTCCATCGGATTCATTGAGCCGCAAGGAGGTTTATTCGCAAAAGAATAAATAGATCCTCTGACTCCCCCAACTCCTCTTTGCTGTGGCGCTTGCGGCTGACGAGCTATGCCTGTCAATAGGCTTTGCTTGCAGAAATCAGGAAGGCGATCAAGAATCGCTTGTTCAAATTTTATCTTGTCTCGATTTCGGCTCACAAAAGTACTGAGCATGTTGGATATGTTCTTATCTTTCATTACCTCATATTTATTGAGAAATGCTTGCAAGAGTTTATTGGGATCAAAACCGTAATTTTCGATAAATATATAAACAGCAGCATTTATCCTTGAGTCTTTTAGTGCAGCAGGGATATCATCTGCTGTACGCACTGATTTTTTTCTCCAACGACTTTGCTTTAGTTTCGCATCTTCTAGCTCTGTTTGCGCCTTTTGATCACATTCTTTGAGTGATTCATGTATTAGGGTAACGAATTGAACTTCATTTATCCCAGATTTTTCTAATAAGGATTTCGCGAACATGGAATGAAGTAACTTTCGAATTTCTATCATTATATCAGTTTCAGCTGGGTTTGGAAAATATCGTAATAATAGTCTGATAATCCCTTTATAAAAATCTAAATTGAGGTTTGTCGATTTAATCCAAGCGTCAATCATGGGGAACAATTTTGGGGCCTGCTCCTTTGTCATTTTGTGGGGCTCAGAATAATAATAATGGAATATACAGGGAACAGAGTGTACGGTGTAAGATACTTTTGTTTCCAGCAGGAGCCGTTCGAGGAATAAAATCAGAAGACTGGCATCCTGCGGCAATAATTCCTTTTGCTGCGTGAGGATATGCCACATGACATCGAGCATCCCGGCATCGAGCCATCTGCAGTCCACGAGGCTCTTCATCGGATTATGTTCGGCCGGCCACTTTCTTAATGCATCTCTGTCTGCTTTGACAAGCTCATCGCATAACTCCTGATATTTGGAAAGCTTACCATAAATGGCATAAAGGGATGCTTGCTCATACTTGCTGAGTTTGGCGTTAAATGTTGAGTGTTCATTGAACCAGTCCCCGATAAAAGATTTATCATAGTAGTTCTGCAAGGACATTTGCTTTATGACAGCCTGTTTTGCAGCCTCACTCCCGTCTGCCTTCAAAAGAGCCTGCAAGACTTGGGAGAATTCTCCTCTTCTTTGCAAATTATTTTGCACCCTTTCCTGATCCCAATTCAGCACTTCCAGCAGTACTTTCTTTGTTAATTGTGCTTTAAATTTGATGAAAAGCTCTATTGCTGGAATAGTATTTGATTTTTCCTTCAAGATTAGGAAATGAAGCGGCGTGATTCCCTCAAATTCCATATATGCATGGGGTTCCTTTTTGGTTGTCTTTTTTTTGTCTTTATCTTGTTCAAGCTTTTGGATGGCACCTTCATCTTCATGTTCTTTTTTACAACAGGGCTTAACCAAGCTTTTTGGGAGAGGACGGTTCAGATCGATTTTGCTGCTTGCCATATAACTTTCGAGCATGGCCATACGTTCAGTATTGGTAAATTCCTGAAAAGGGTGATCTTTATTATCATTGGAATAACGGGTATTATCAAAAACATCAAGCAATGCGCAAATGAAATAGATTTGCATCGCAGGTACCGTAATATCCTGAAATGCCTTAGAGCCTCTCTTATTGGCAAGATAGGCGTAACTTTCAAACAAAGCTTCGATTTGCGGCCATTTTTTTTCTAAATAAGCCTCAATAATAATACTATCATCACCCAACATGATTTGAAATATTTCGTGTGAACTTCTATAGCTTGAAGTGTCTAGATAATTATCTCCGAATATCAACCAGTGGAATTTTTTGAGCGCGCCTTTTGAAGTAGCGCAGTCTTTGTCAAAGAAATCTGCAAAGGCTTTTGTGATACTCTGCCAGCTCTCTAAATTTTCTACGTTTAAGGCATTCGCAAGATATTCAGCTTTTTGGGGAAGCGGGCCGCGAATGAGCTTAACCGTAATTTCGGCTGGCTCTGTTTCCTGCTTGTTCTTTTTGCTTGCGGATTCGGATTCAGATTCGTCAGATTCATCCATGTCGGAGATTGCTGCAGTGCTTTTTCTCTTGCTGCCCGATTTTTTTTGGCTAGGTTTTTCAGCAGACTTGTCCTTTTTTTGAGAACGCTTTCTTTTTCCTTTTTTCTTTGGCTTATCCGTCTCTGTTCTGGCTGCAGCAGTTTCAGTGTTTGCAGCATCGGTTGATTCAGGAAAAGCGATGGCCATTGATTCAGTCTCTTGTGGTTTTTCAGTGCCTTGCAGTGGGGTTGTGTTACTCATAAATATATGCTCCAGTTATTTTTTCTAGTGTTATGCAAATTTCCTAGCCTTTCTTTGGGGTTCATTCATGTCTTCATCGGTTTTTGGAGATGCATCCTCTTTTCGAACATCGCCAGTCTCGTCCATCTGTGATTCTTTGTCAGAGTCACTGCTGCTCGATTGGGCGGCAGTATCAGAGGGTGATTTGTTACTAGCATCTCTCGCTGTTTCAATGCTAGGGCTGATGCGAGCATCAGTACCAATTTCGCCCTCGACTCGTTTCCGTTTTCTATCATGGTCGATCGAAGCAGACTTCACATTTTCGAATAATTTCACTATTCCTGTGCATCGTTCCAGAGGAAGCGCTTCATTGAAACTCAGTATTTTGATGAGTTTTAAGGCTTCTTCTCTATCCTGAGAATCGATGACGGGAATGATCTCTTCAATTACAGGAAGCGCAAGGAACTCGTCTTGAAATTGCTGAATGAACGATTCGCTGAGTTTGTTATTCTGGGAGTCTGCCATGATCGCTTGCTGCACCGACTCTGGTGATTCTAGAAATTTTCGATCATAGAAATCAGCCATCAAGCCTTGTAATATGTATCTTGCAATTTCCCTGAAATGATGGAACGGAAATTCAAGTGTGAACAAGACATGAACATTGTCATCTGTGATGAGTTTTTTCGCCAATCCATAGGTTACGTCGGTGTTCTTTCTGAACTCTGGCTCAAGTTGAGATAAATAGGCATCAGGAATATGCCATTTATTTTCACCGCTAGTAATATCCGTAATAAACTTGGTTTTTTCTGCTGCCGTCATATTTAAGAATTTCATCGCTACAAAGTCCCACAAGAAGTTAGGCAAGTTTGTACTGCTCATGTAGGAAAGATGTACCAGAGGATGACCAGAATCAGCTAACACTTGCACGAGTTTTGGCAGTGTGCCTTGGGCGCAGCCGTATAGATCTTTTCGCCCAGTTGGATCCAAGTCCTTGTATTCTGTTTGTAATTCACTCAATTGCTTGACCAATGAATTGAATACATCGGTTCTTTTCTCGTCATTATCATAATTTTTCGCATCTTCAATGGCTAAAAGCACAATTGTCAGAATATCATTGATGGCGAGTTTGGATCCGCCATCCCTATCATTAACACTGAAAGCAGGACGAGTTTTGCAGAGCCAACGCCAGGCCTGAAAGGTTTTCAGATCCCAGAAATCTTCGCACCAGGTCTGCTTTTGGAGATAAGTCTTTGGATTATAAAGATTAGCAAATAACGCGATAAATGCTGGCCTGGTCTTAAAGACCTCAGGATTTGCAAGTTCAGGATCTACCTCCAGGTATAATTCTTGGATCTTTTTTATTATTTCGGGTTTGAGCTGTTTGATAAGCTTTGTTGCAAAAGCGTTGATGGCATTGCGCTTTAATTCATGGCATTCGGTAGAATTTAAAATAGAAATAATAAGTTTATGATAATGTTGCTCGGATTTCTCGATTTCAGCGATAAACATCCTATTATTTTCAGATTTTAACAGAGGGAATAAATAATGCTTGCAGAGAATAATAGCAGATTCAGAAGCACTTTTGTGAATACCGGAAGAGTGAACAAGCTGCTTGTCTTCATACATGCCTTTTGGTTTGAAGCTGCCATCGATAAGGCCTTGCATCATGTAGCGGCCGCGCGCAGCTTGTATGAGAGGCCTGGTTTCTGGGAGTTCTAAAAATAGTGCATTATGCCCGCTCAGATGGGTTGGGTTTCGCATATTCCACTTGGCAACGAAATCAAATATCGTCATTTCCTGAGTTTCAGCTTCTATTTTGGCTTTGGTATCAAGAGGCACTTTCTGTTTCAGGAGAAATCCTAATACTTCCCGATCCTGGGCTTCAAGACCTGATGTAGTCCTACGACTAGGGGATTTTGCGCCAATCTCGGCACAATTTTGCAAGAAAAGATGCAATAATGTTTCATTGTTCGGGGTGGTGATTTTGTAATCACCGCCTAGGGAAGCTAGAAATTCAAGGGCTGGGATCAGATAGTACTTGCCTTCGATAGGACAACGCCTGCACACAGTTTGCATCTGAGAAGATAAGAAAGCTGGTGTTGATTTTTGCGAGAGCTTGGGGTGTCCCATGATAGGTTCGAAAAATATTTTGATCTTTTCAAGAATGGTTTTTTCTGGAATGCCATAGGCCCCTAGGTGCTTATCTGTAGATGCCACTTTTTCGATGTTTGGTTCTGTTGCGGCATCTGTTGTGAACCGCAGGAATGCTTGGAATAGTTTTTCGAAGGATCCACCTTCCTTCACATATCTCAAAATAAGTTGGCTGCAGAGTTTTTTGACTGTGCCTATCTTCCAGTCAAAATCTATGTACTGAGTCAATGCCAGGATGCTTTGGGGGAAAGCATTGAGCAGTCTGACGTCGCTGACCATTTTTTTCATAAAATCGAAGATCTTTACTGGGAGTTAAAAACATCTCGAGGAAGCGCTGGTTGGTTGTGAGCAGCGATTGGAAGAATGTAACATAGCGGTATGGATTTATGTTCTCATTTCGCTTGAAGAAGTCAAGTCGGTTAGCTAATTCATGGTAAAAAGCAATAAGCGACAGAGAAGAAGTGTTGGCTTCACTGATCATCACGTAAAATTTTGTAATAAGGTACAGTTGTTGGTTCACAACCGGTATCTACTTTTTTACTTTTGTTCCTGCCTTTCTTCTTAGTATCTTTCTTATCACTTTTTAAGACACCTACTTCAGTAGTTTTGTTGAATATAAATTCTGAAAATTCAGCAAAAACCTCAAGGAATTGCGAGAGATTCTTGGGGTCAGAGGCCTGCCCTTCAATTTCATGATCCAATATATATTTTGCCATCGCGATGGAGTCCTGATCTAGGTAAGCTGTTTTCAGGATATCATGAAAAACTTCTTTTATATTTGTAATGAATTGTGAAGCTTTTCCTGCTGCAATCATTTTTTTGCGCAATTCGCAATATGCCTTGAGGTAACCGAAGCGCAAATAAAATTTAAGTTCATGCTCATCACTGCAGTTGTCACCAATTTCAAAACCATTTGATAGCAAGAGCTCTACCGTGCTCTTGGAATTAGATTCAATAGATTTTTCATGTTCCGGACTGACTGTCATCAATTTTTTAAAGGCTTCATACGATGTATATATCGGATTCTTCGGACCCTGATAGCAATTCTATATTTGGTATAAGGGAAAGCCCTAGGCATTCCTCAACTAATCCGAATTTGGAAACTGATTTGTCACTGTGCTTGAGAAGCACTTTCAAGCATTCTTGGTATAACTCGGGTGTGTATTTTGTGCTGGAGAAAGCTTTTTCATTCATTAGAAAATATTTTAGATTAGAAAATTTGACCTTTACCCCATAATCAATAAGCATTTGTAATCTTGGCAGTAATTGATGTACAGGTATGTATGCGTAGAGATTAGACTTGGTATCGGCATTTAACACGTCGTTCAAAGGGGTGTAATCATATTCTTCGAACATGCATTTGGCATTGAAGTCTACTTTGAACATTTCACAATAATTTTTTAAGGCCTCATTATCAATGTTCATCTTGATAAGCGTTTGGCCAAGATGGTTTTTAAACTGATTAAAAGTTAATTTTTTTTTCTGGTATTTCGGTGTTTCATTGAGTATTTTTGGAATAGCTTCGAGTATTGCTTTGACAGCCTTCCAATTCTGTTGGGATACAGCTAGATAAAGCGGAGTGTCACCGTTTATTTGAAACTTGAAACCCCAGCCAAAAAATAGCTTTAACACAAACATGGTTTTTTCTTGTTTTACGTTCAGTTCTGCGGTGGCTGTCCTGATGAATCCTTCGAAATTTTCGGGTGAGTCGAGACAGCCTGCGAATAGTTGTCGCATGCCCTTGGAACTAATCTTTCCAGAACGTAGTTGGACTTTTACGTCGGATATGCTGTTAGACTTTTTAGATTTGGATGATTTATCTGATTTTTTGGAGTTTTTGCTCGCATTTTTGTCTGACGCGAGCTTTTGAATCAAATCGCTTCTCTCTTCATGAGATTGTGTTCCGTTTGAAGTTTTATCAGTTTTCTTAGAACCTGCTTTTTTTAAGGATTTCACTTTGATCACTTGCTTTTTTGTTTGTTTCTTTTTGGGGGCAAGTTTGGCAGCTTTCTTTTTCTTATCATCCTTTTTAGGAGCTGAATTATCAGATTTAGGAGCTAAATCATCAGATGTATCCATAGCTGTATTTGTGGATTTATCGCCCTCAGTGAGTGGTGTTTGACTACTCATGTCATTATTCCTCAATTGTTTTGTTAGTTAATAAAATGATAATAATTATATTTCTATTAAATCAAAAATATATAAATTAACCGAATATTCGCATATTGTGGTTTTAGCAGGCAATATATAGGAAATGACATAATTGAGTCAACTCAATTATTATGTTAGATGTTGGGTTTAGATAGTTGAGGATGGAATTTTTCGTTGAATATTAGGGCCTGTTGACAATTCGCTAGGTTGAAGATTTCTTTTGAATCCCATCTCCCCTTTAGAGGGAGATGGAGTGAGGGTATATTTTTTAGGTTCGAGCCTGATGAGCTCTCCCCGGCTCAAATTGTGATTGAACATCTGCTGTGGGGGATGCAGCTGGTCTCAACGGCGCAGCATTGGCAATCGCACGAGCCTTCTCGAAACCTGGCATAAAAGGTCTAGCTTCTGGGTTGCCGGGTTCCAAGCCTTGATCTCGTCTTGATTGTTGCGCAGCTTCTGAAGATCTTTTAGACCCTTGTGCAACACCTCTTACAGGCGCTTCTAACAATCTCATTGTATGCGGCGTATGAGCGGAAGCTTCCAGACTTTCTCTTGCGTGGCGGAGTTGACCGGCCAAATCAGGTCTCGATTCGCTGGGATATTCGCGTATGGTAGGTTCGCGTTTAGAAGCATCGCCGGTTCTGCTGCTGAATTCGAAGGGATTTTCGAATTCGCGCAATAAAGCTTCATCAGATTCAGAATCCAAGCCAGGTTGTTCGGTTTTTTCTGGTTCTGATTTATTGCCAGCTTCGGCGCCACCAAACAGATTGTTGAAAATTCCCATGATAGGTTCAACAACGGGCGCAATCCAAGAAATAATTTGTTTCGCAAAACCTAGGAGTTTGCCAACAAAGCCCATCAAGCCACCCAAGAAACCGCCTTGATTTGCAAGGCCGCTTTGATTCATGGCTTGGCCAATGGCATCGATGCCGCTGCCAATACCTTCGAAGATAGAAGGTTTGGGTGTTTCGGATGCTTTTGCAGCTGGTTCTGGTTTTTGATCGGGAGTTGGCTTTTTGTCTGCTGCATTTTTTAGTACAGGCGCTGGTCGCTGCGATGGTAGTTGTGGAGCATTCCTTGGAGCAACTTGTAACGCTTGGCTTGGAGTTATGGGGCTTGCATGAGCAGCGGAGGATTGCTTTTGACTGCCAGCTTCCTTTTCAAAAGGCAATGAAATTGCGGGGATTTTTTTAGCAAAAATATCCTTATGACGCTTTATTGCTTCAACATCTTCAGAAACTGGTCTACCATTGCTGTATTCAATTGGAAATTCAAAACCAACGAGCTTGGGAACCAAAGATTTTGGATCGGTAAAAATATCCATGAAAGATTTTGGTGTGGAAGATTGCATTAATAATTTTAATTTTAAAGCATTGGCAGGATATTCAGGGCGCTTTAAGCCAGACATGCCATAGAAATCGACAGTTTTATTGGGATCTGAATTGAAATAAACTTCAGGTTCGATACCAAGCACAGCGGCCAGATCAACAGCAGCTTGTAGTTTAGCTGTTTCTGTGGCTGCTCCTTTAGCTGAATCATCGGCCATCTTTTTAAGAACGGTGCCGAGTCTCTTTTCCAGACCTTCAGGATTGTTTTTGGCTAAAAATTCAATTTCTTCTTGGAATTTCTCGCGTAGATCACCGGAAGCTCCGGGCCAATGCATGGCTTTATAAGCATTGTAAACTAGAGTGACGGTGTTTTGATTGAATTTCTTTTTTCTAAAATTTTGAGCGAAGAAATGCGCACAAGCATGCATTGTGTCTTGAGCCATATCTCCTGTGAGTGTCATAGGAGCGACTTTGTATCTATCTATTGGCATATTTTATAACTCCTTACTGTTAGTGACCGTTAGTGTTACTGTTTATTAATGTACTGATTAATTAACTATGAACTTTTGTTTAATTACCATTTTTAGTGTATAAGCTAAAAATGACCTTATTCGAATTCTTATATATAGGGTCTATTTAATCATATTCAAGGGGTAAAAGTCAAGAGGCACAACTTTTATTGTGGGGGAGGTTTTGAAGGTAAGGTTTTGATTTTTAAAGGTATTTTGTGAGAACAAAATACGTGTAATATTATATAAATGTAAGAAGTTGGAAAAATAACCAAATAATTGATGGTTGTGGTCATTTAATTTGCTGCTGATTAGGGCCTGTTGACAATTCGCTAGGTTGAGCTAGAAATCATTGATTTCTGAGCACCGTAGCGCAGTTTATATTGAAATAAATGAGCAACGGAGCACAAGAAATCAATGATTTATGGCCAACATAGTAGAATTGTCAACAGGCCCTAACTTTTTATATCTAATTTTTCTTGTATAATTTTGAGCAATTCTGCATGAACTTTTCGCGATCCCACCACCATATTCCCACTTTCTAAATAGGCATTTTGGCCTTTAAAATCGCTCACATACCCGCCAGCCTCTTTCACCAGCAATGCACCTGCCGCCATGTCCCATTCTTTTAAACCGGTTTCCCAAAATCCATCCAATTTGCCTGCAGCTACATAGGCAAGATTTAATGCAGCAGAACCGGTACGACGGACGTCAGCGCAGAGCGTGAAAACATCTTTGAATATTTTATAATGTTCGTCGAGATTTTTGGGGCGATCGTGATAGGGAAAGGAGGTGCCGATTAATGTACCTTCAAGCGAATTGTGTTTTGAGACTCGGATGCGACGGTCATTCAATTGTGCACCAGAGCCGCGGCTTGCGGTATATAAATCTTGGCTTAAGGGATCATACACGACACCGTGTTCGAGCTGTTCACGGTATTTTATCCCGATAGATACTGCAAAATGCGGGAATCCGTGTACATAATTCATAGTGCCATCGAGCGGATCGATTACCCAAACAAATTCATCAGAACCGGTATGATAGCCGGTTTCTTCTCCCAAAATGGCATGATTCGGATAGGCTCTACGAATGGTATCGATGATGTCGTTTTCAGCGGCTTGGTCGACTAAAGTCACGAGATCATTCAGACCTTTTTCATGAATTTTTAAGGTATCAAGATCGCCCAAATAGCGGGTGATGATTTTCCCGGCTCGCCTCGCTGCCTTTATCGCAATGTTGAGATATGGATGCATAATAATTCCAATAAGGGGGAAGCTAATAACCAATAACCTGATAATGAGCTAGTCCCTTGTAATTCTTGTATAATATAAGCCACTATGATATACTGAATTTTCTTAAGTTGTCTAATAAATCGATTCATAATAATAATTATTTGAATTAATTGATTATTTTGTTAAATAACTATTAATTTATTATTAACCAATACTATAAGGATAACTATTATGATTACAAGCACGCATATGATTACAAGCACGCATATGATTACAAGCACACTAGCGAAACGAGCAGCTCGTGATTCTGGTTCTGAACCAAACGCAAAACGATTGAGGTCGGGAGCTCTGCCTGGAGAACAGGTATCCTCAGAGGAGGTAAAAGAGCGAAAAGAACATAAAGAGCACTCAGAAATTTCCAAAATTTTGAAAATGCAGCAGGAAAATCCCAGGTTCGATAAAGAAACCGGCATGCTTTTTCAGGCATTAGAAACTGTGCCTGTATCGAAAATGCATATTGTCTGTCAATCATTACTGGAACAACACAAAGCAGATCCAAATCAATTTGATGATCTCGGTGATTCCCCCTTAAGCCTCGCTATCTCAAAATGGAACTTTCATCCCTTACAGTGTAATTTAGCTGTAATTCAATTGTTATTAGAGCATACAGAGCCACGCTTTGTGCAATCCCTAGATCAGCTGGGCGACACTGCATTGCATGAATATATGAGTAAATTGGCTGATTTTTGTCTGAGGCCGAAGTGTGTGCCGGACCATTCGAATCGGGAACTCCATGCTCAAAATATGGCAAGTTATCTCCAGATAATAGGAAGATTTCATGCTAAAGGTTGTACGTTATCTGAACTGAATTATAAAAAAGAAACGCCAATCCATGCATTTTATAGTGCCTGTCTGAAAAAGATCAAAGCAAGACTTGCCGCAGTGAATGAAGACTGGGCAAGAATTACTTCTTTGCCTCAGGATGAGCGCCGTGCTTTGATTGCAAAGCATGTGTCGGAAAGCTTTTGTCTTGAAATATTTGACGAGATTGAAGAGTTTCTCAAAAATGGTCAGAGGTATTCCGAAAATGGTTTTCAACTTCTGCGTTATAAGGCATGGCCTACGGCGCGTAGATATGACGATGAACAAGAAAAAGATCGATTGGTCTATAACAGTGCCTTAAGTATCAGACGTGAGGTGAAGAAAGTTCTAGGAAACCTTATTGAAGCAGAGCAATCATTAGTTGCTATGTCTTTCCAATCAGCAGAGCCAGCAGAAGTTGCAGCACCTGTACTATTTTCAAGCGGGTCTCAGGCGTTCTCGGAAGGAGGATTTTTAGCAGCACCTGCAGTACCTGTGGTGGCAGAAGCTTTCCCTGCGCCCTTCGCAGTACCCGCAATAGATACATCAGATGCATCAGTGAATGAGGATGCCATAGTTTCTACAGGATCTACCGATAACTCACCAGTTGCGCTTTCAATACCTATGCCTGGGAGTCCGTCTTCTGCTGCTTCTTCCTCTAGGTCCTCCGCTCCTGTGATTGATTTAACAACAGACGAAGAGACCGATACCAATCAGATGCAAGTCGATCAAGAACCTGATAGCGATCGTCACGTTGCTGTGAGACCTTTTAGATAAGAAAAGCCTTTCAGATAAGGTTTTTAAGAGAAGTTTCGGGTTTAATTGCGGCAATATGACCTTGCCGCAATTCTTCTCGGTAGTAAATAACCAGTCCGATTGTCACGGCTGCGACTGAAATCCAAAAATACTCTGACATGATTTCACCTAAGAAGATCCAACCGAACAGAGCAGCAAAGAAGGGTTGCGATAATCCAGTAAACGATAGATAGGTTGCTGTATAGGTTCGAAGCAATAATGCATTCAAGTTATAGCAGATAATATTGGACACGAGTGTTAATGCCAGGAAACCTTCTAGAAAAGGCCAAAAATCGCTGATAGGGACTGGATTCCAGTTTTCGGTGCAGGCTGAATGAATCAAGGCAAAAACACCGCCCATCCACATGCTGTTTGCATTTGCCATGACTGAAGAGCATGACTGATCGCGCACCATGACCCGCATTGCCATCCATCCTGCAGCGTTTGCAATGGCCGCTGCGAGCATTGCTAGCTCAGCATAAGACAGAAGCCAGAAATAACCAGAACTATCTTCTCCGCCGGAATGAATGATTAGTATGGGAATAAAACCCAAAATGCCAATCAGCAGTCCCATCCATTTTAAGAAGGTAATACGTTCTTTAAACCAAAAATAAGACATCAAGGCCGTTGCGATTGGCGAAAAACTGTAGAGGAAACAGGCTTTACCTGCCTCCATAAATTGCAAACCCCAAAATTCAAAGGCATTGGTGAGATATACGCCAGAAAATCCAATGATAAAGGTTGGTAATAAATGTGCTTTTTTAAAGACGAACTCTTTGCGATTGAAGATGAATTGATAGAGGAGCAACAGGAAAGCGGCTAGCAACATGCGGCTCCCGGTAATGAAAAGCGGGGACGAATACTCCAAGGTAATTTTACCCAGAGTGAATACCGAGCCATAGAGTGCACACAGCAATAAGACTTGTATATGTAGCTGCACTGTTTTAACTCCAATGCATTGAGCAACCGTTCACGCACTTCCCTTGAACACCCATCTTTGGGCAGTGCCTGAACAGTTAGGAAGTTGAGGGTTTTTTGGTTGTTTATAACTAAATTTCATGGTATTATATCATTAGTTAGATAAAGAAAGAACTGGTTAGATTCACAATTCTAACGCTTTATATATATTGAACATGAATTTGAAAATGGAATCGATAATACCAATGAAATTGAAATAAGATCCAAATTAAAAGATAGAATCAATAAATTAATCTAAATTAGGAGTACAAAATATGTCAGCACAACCACAATCACTCGTATCTAGTCCCTCTCTTTCACCAGCACCAGAATCAGATTTAGATATCGTGAGACAACATTTTCAAATGGGCAGCTCTTCCGAAATGCAAGATTCAATGTCAATGTCGCAATCTATGTCACCTCCAGGCGGACCAGCGCTTCCATTGGCTACAGAAACACAAACATCGCCAGTGAGTAGTCCTGAAAGAGTATTAATGCCTACAGGAATGCAAGTTTCAGAAGTACAACTACAGGTTCCAGGAATGCAAGTTCAAGCTCCAGCAATGCAACCATCAGGAGTCGTTACAATGCCGCTGAGTGGTTCTGCCGCTATGAGCGATATGACAGAAACCCCAGGGGCTGATGGTTCAGATGCTGGCGTACAAGGTAGTTCTGTAGCAGGCACTGTTTCTCAATCAGGAGTCAGACCAAGAAATGTTGTGGTTGGAGCAGATTACTCTGATGATGATAGCGACGGCTTATCAGATTCAGTCGCAACTGCTGTGATCTTAAGTCAACCAGATTATAGCCCTAGACGACATTCAGGCGGTTTATTTTTCGGTCATCATCACCATCATTCAGGTGGTTTATTTAATGGATCCTTTAGACATCATCACGATGGAGATCAACTGCCAAAACAGCCCGAATCTCAAACCATGCACGGTGGCGGTTCCGCTGGTGGTGCTGATCCTCATCATGCCATTCAAGGCAACGGTCAAGCAAATGGTCAAACCAATGGCCAAAGTGATGGTCATCAAAGTTTTGGCGAAGAAGTTAAACATAAAGCAGAACAATTGGGTTCAAGTTTGAGTTCTGCAGCCCACAGTGCAGCACACGGGGCAGGACAACTTGCTCATGAGATTGCTGATGGATTTGAACATCTTCATTTAGGGGACAGAGCAAAAGCGCTAGGAGAAAGCCTGAGTTCTGCAGCATCCAGAGCCAGCAGTGCAGCAGGACACGCAGCAGAAGGCATGGGAGATGGTCTGAAGCATGCGGGTGAAAAGATAGCAACTGAAGCGACTGCTGTTGCGCATCAGTTTAGCCTTTGGAAATGTGATGGCGCAAAATTATGCAGTATGCCCAGTTGTAATGGCTGCTTTGACGGTTGTCCAAGTTGCAAGCCAGACTGTTCGTTGCCAAGTTGTTCTTTACCAAGCTGTTCATTGCCAAATTGCTCCATGCCTTCTTGTGATTGCGGTAGTTGCGATAGTTGCTTGAAATGTTGCGAAAGCGATGCAGTAAAAGGATGCGGCGACTGTTTGAGCGGCTTTTGCGAATGTTTGAAATGTTGTGGTGATCTCCTTTCCGCTTGTGATAAGAAGCGTTGATCGTAACGTTGTAAGATGTATTTAGTAGATTTGTTTATTACTAAATTCACGATCTAGGGTAACGGTGGCGCTTGAATAACGAAAAAAGTTATTCAAGCGTTATTCGATAAGATATGATAGGATAGTAATATGCTAAATCATATCCGAACTGTTCTAATCCACAATAGCCATCCCGGAAATATCGGTGCAGCAGCCCGTGCCATGAAAAATATGGGATTATCGAGATTATACCTCGTAGCCCCTAAAGAATTCCCCTCCGATGAAGCTACCGCTCGTGCTACCTCTGCCAAGGATATTTTGGAAAATGCAATAGTTGTATCAAGAGTTGAAGAAGCTTTAGTAGGTTGCAATTTAATTCTTGGAACCAGCAGCAGGGAACGTTCGCTTTCCTGGCCTTTATTCACCGCTCGTGAAGCTGCGGAAAAAATCATCTCAGAATTAGATTCAAATTCAGATTCAAAATCAACAGATAAACCTCTGGAAGTTGCAATACTCTACGGCTGCGAACAATCTGGGCTGTCAAACCAAGAATTACAATATTGTCATGCTCAAATCATGATTCCAACAAACACTGAACATGCTTCCTTAAATTTGGCACAAGCGGTGCAAATAATTAGCTATGAATTATGGGTTGCGGCAACAAGCCGTAGCAGCATTTTTGCAAAAAAAGCGAAAGAAGCGAAAGAAACAAAAAAAGAAGAAGATTGCTCACGGCACATACATTTAGCAGAGCAGAGTCTCAGCGCAAATTTTGAAGAAACTTCTGGTTTCTATGATCATCTTGAACAAGCTTTGGTGGATATTCAATATTTAGATCGAGAAAATCCAGGTCAATTGATGCCAAGATTAAAACGTTTATTTGGCAGGGCAGGCTTGGATAAAGTTGAAATAAATATACTCAGGGGAATCTTGACTACTCTTCAGAAGAAGGTAATATGAGTCTTCGGAGGAAGATTATATTAGCAATCCAGGGAATTATGCTAGGTAAACAATATCAGTAGGTAACTTTAATTGTATGGAACGTAAACTCCCAATATATCTTGATTTCGCCGCCAGCACTGCTCTGGATGAAAGAGTTACGGCCAAAATGATAGAAAGCTTGGACAATTTTGGCAATTCTGCATCAAGTCATGCGTTTGGAAAAACAGCGTCTGAAGCAATATTACAAGCACGAAATGAAGTGGCAAGCCTTATCAAGGCAGAACCTAATAACATCATCTGGACTTCAGGTGCAACAGAATCCAATAACCTTGCTATCAAAGGCATCGCGCAATTTTATCAATCTCGCGGCAAACACATCATCACCAGTCAAACTGAACATCGCTCAGTTCTGGATGCCTGTCTTGCTTTGGCATCTTTGGGTTTTGAGATCAGTTATTTAAAGCCCAATAAACAAGGTATTATCGAACCCGATCTCATTCAATCTGCCTTGCGTCCGGATACCATTTTAGTTTCCTTGATGCATGCCAATAATGAAACAGGCGCAATTCAAGATATAGAAGCTATTGGTAAATTATTGCGATCTCATTCCCCGAACATTTTCTTCCATGTAGATGCTGCACAAAGTGTTGGCAAAATAGCGATCGATCTCACCAAGCTGGATATCGATTTGATGTCTTTTTCAGCCCATAAGGTGTACGGCCCAAAGGGAGTAGGAGCGTTATTTATCAGAATACCCAAAGTTCGTTTGAATGCGCAGATTCATGGCGGCGGGCAAGAACGTGGTATTCGCTCTGGAACACTGCCTACCCATCAATGTGTGGGAATGGGTGAAGCGTTTCGTGTCGCTCGGGAAGATTTTGAACAGGAACAATGTCACCAAAAAGCGCTCCGTAAGCTTTTTTGGGATGGCATCAAAGAGTTGCCTGGTGTATTTTTAAATGGGCATCCAGAAAACCATTTGCCCAATATAATGAATGTTTGTTTTTCTGGGCAGGATCGGGATATATTTCAGGAAGGTTTAAAGGATTTAGCATTTTCAGGCGGCTCTGCTTGTGCCGGAACTAATTTAGACACTTCACATGTTTTGAGAGCCATGGGTTTGACTAATGAAATGGCGCATTGTTCAATACGATTTTCATTTGGTCGTTATACGACAAGAGCAGAAATTGAATATGCGATAGATTTAATTCGCAAGAGATATTTAGGAAATATTAATTAAGTATTGTATTTAGGAGAGACTATGACAGCACCCATCAATGTAACCAATGACGCGCTAGATTTTATCCAACGCCGCTTGGCTGCCGATCCTACAGCCAAAGCGCTGCGATTGGGAATAAAGAAATCAGGCTGCTCCGGTTTTAGTTATGATCTTAAGTATATCAATGAAGTACCTGAAGAAAATAATTGCGAACCCGATATTTTGTTAAATAGAGACGGAGTTAAAATTTTAATTGCTTCAGAAAGTGTTCCATATCTTAAAAATACCATCATTGATTGCATCAAAGATGATTTCGGTGAATATTTAAAGTTCCTTAATCCCAATGTAAAGGGTGAGTGCGGCTGTGGCGAAAGCGTGAGTTTTGAGGAAAAATAAATTAATAATTAAATTGACACCATATCTTTGTTGGTTTATTTACTTATATTTGTGGGGCGAAAAACAACCTAATTGATATTTAGAAATAGTATATAATTAAAGTATTCTAGGTTTCCCGTTACGATGTAGACAAATATGAATCCAAAGATGACTGTAATAGACGCAGCTCAGTGCTTGGGACAAAGCCAAGCCTTTGCGAATTCACGTTTATTGGAACTAGATCTTCCAGTATTTAATGCAGACAATTATCTTTATTTCGATCACAAAGTCGCAAAACGCTTCTTTCAGTTCAAATTTTCACCCAAAATCATCGTTTTCCAGGTCTCTAAAAGGCGGGACTGGCAAGACTTCTCTAGCACTCGAAACAGCAGTACGCGCGAGCCTCTATGGAGCCAAGGTCCTCTGTGTTGATTTAGACAGCCAGGGCAATTTAACCCAGGCTTGTAACCAAAATCCGGAAGAAGTTCCTGTGATGATCGATCATCTGGCAGAAGGTTATCCCATTTATGATTCTCTCATACAAGTGACTGATGGTATTGATCTTTTTCCTAGCAGAATTGAAAATGCACTTTTAGACGAAGTCATTCGGAATAACAATTTACCTCTAGAGACATTATATCGAGAGCCATTTAGTCAACTTCAATCTTATTATGATTTGATCATCTTTGATTGTCCTCCAAGCCTTGGACAATCTGTCGCAGCTGCAGCATTGGCTGCGGATCTTTTAGTAGCGCCAGTGACGCCCGATAAATTTGCCTTGGCAGGTTTAGAATCGACCCGTCAGATGCTGATAGAGTTGGAAGAAGATTATTCAATCGCCATTCCTTGCTACCCCTTATTGAATAAATTTGAGCTAGAAGACAAACGATCGATTGATGCCTGGAATATTATCCGAGAACAATTGGGACAAACCAGGAAGCAAGGGTCTCGAAGTAGAATGACAGAAGACGTTTCGGCTTATTCTAATGAAAAAGATCTGAGAAGATCTGGCAGCAGCAGTGCTGTAGCCGGAAATGATAGGATGTCGCCTTGTTGGATTAGGTTGTCGCGCGCATTTCCAGAGGCAGCTTCACAAATGGTTTCAATTTTTGATTCAGCATTGCCTAATGAGGCAAAGGCTGATATCGATTCACTGACTCAAGAGTTGTTGGGGATAAAAAGATCTGATTTTATGGCTAAATCAGTTCGAACCACGGCGGCAGCGACAGCGAGAGCAACAGCAACAGAGGAAAACCAAAAGGGTTTCCTTGAAGAAATAGAATATTAAAATACCAAGATCTCATATTTTCATATTCTCAGATTATATCCTTAACATTAATTCCCATAATAACTGTTCAGAAATCATTTTTAAATTCTCTGGATTGCTTCGCTGCGCGAGCTCATGACGCAAGATACTTGCGGAATCGCATAGATCTTGCGTCATTGCGAGTGCGAAGCACGTGGCAATCCAGAGAATTTAAAAATGATTTCTGAACAAGTATTTCCCTTATTTTTCCTATATATTGTGCATTTCATTTTTAGAACCACAAACAATAAATGTTAGAGATCAAATAAAAGTAAAAAACAAATGTTAGCAAGCAAAAAAATGTTACAGATCAAATGTTAGATCTATATAATTTTTAAACTTAATAACTTTATTTCCATCGTGATTTTTGCTTTAAACTGTGTTTTTTAAATCACTTTTCAATTTTTGCAGAAATTTTTTAATTTTTGTTTAAGACGACATATCATCAAACTATTAATAGATTCTAAGGCTGCTTCCCAGACTAGTGTATATAACACATTGTTTTATAAAAATAAATTATACTAAGTAGGAAAACTTTCCTTGACAACTGCTGGTCAAGATCCCATAGTTTAAGAAAGTGGGAATTTGTGGTAGAAAGTGGGAATAGGTTTTACAGGAGATTTTTTCGGTGTTTCGCGGGGTCAATGCCATTCAACTAGACGAAAAAGGGCGTATGGCAATTCCATCGCGATTTCGTGAACGTTTACAAACTCAATCCAATGGTTTGTTGGTTATCACCATCGAAACTGAGACAACCTGCCTACTTCTTTATCCAATTCAAGAATGGGAACAGATTGAACAAAAAATTTCTGGCTTGCCAAGTTTCAATCCTGCTGCAAGAAGATTGCAGCGTTTATTGATTGGACACGCAACAGAAGTGGAGTTGGATGGACAAGGCCGAATTTTAATACCGCAACCCTTGCGCGAGTATGCTGGATTACAAAAATCACTCATGCTGGTAGGGCAAGGGAAAAAATTTGAAATTTGGGATGAAACATTTTGGAACACTTCTCGAAGCAACTGGCTAGAGGAAGGTTTAGAAATGGGGGGAAGCTTACCCTCGGAATTAGAGTCTTTGAGTTTGTAGTTTTATGCAATCTAACGATGAACATAAACCAGTGATGGTGACAGAAGTGATTAAGGGATTAAACATAATGCCGAATGGCATTTATTTTGATGGCACCTTTGGTAGAGGAGGACACTCCACGGCCATATTAGAGCAGCTTGGTAAAACAGGGCGCTTGCTTGCCATGGACAGAGATCCGAGTGCAAAACCATACGCGTTACAACTGGAAAAAAAAGATGCGCGATTTGTTTTTCAATCAGGTCCTTTTTCTAGTGCTTATGAATTTTGCAAATCACAAGATGTGGTAGGAAAGCTAAACGGAATGTTGTTCGATTTGGGTGTTTCTTCGCCGCAATTAGATTCAGCAGATCGTGGTTTTAGCTTTCAAAAAGCGGGATCTTTGGACATGCGAATGGATCCTACCAGCGGGGAAAGCGCTAAAGAATGGCTGAATGCCGCGAATGAAGAAGAAATAGCAGAAGTGTTAAAAAAATTTGGTGAAGAACGCTTTCATCGAAGAATTTCTCGTGCTATCATCACTGCTCGCAAAATAAAGCCGATTGAAACCACTGCAGAACTGGCAGAGATTGTTGCAAAAGCAAACCCAGCGTGGGAGCGACATAAACATCCGGCCACACGCAGCTTTCAAGCGATTCGAATTCATATTAACGATGAAATGGAAGAACTTTCCAAATGCTTGGAACAAAGTTTGCAATTGCTAACTCAGAATGGCCGATTGGTGGTTATCAGTTTTCATTCACTTGAGGACAGAATGGTGAAACGCTTCATTCAGACTGCGGAGCGAGGCGAAGAACACCCAAAAAATTTGCCAATTCGTGATTTTGAAAGAAATCAGAAGTTGCGGCGAGTGGGGCAGAAGCAGAAAGCCACGTCTTTAGAAATTGCGAGCAATCCACGGGCACGCTCTGCGGTTTTGAGGGTTGCGGAGAAAGTAGGAAAGTAGGAAAACAAGGTAAAAAAGATAAAAGTAGAGTTAAGAGTTACAAATATGTTGATATTACCAAAAGGACCATTAAGTCCATTATTATCGATACAGGCATTTTGTCTCTGTGTCCTTATGTTAGGCGTTTTAGGCAGTGCAATTGCAGTGGTGTATTCCAAGCACCTGAATAGAAAATTGCATATTGAATTACAGCAATTACAACAGGCAAGAGATAATTTGCATGTGGAATGGTCGAGACTCCTTTTGGAGCAAGGCACATTAGGATCTGATGTTAGGGTGGAACAAGTTGCAAGCCATGAACTTGATATGGTATTACCGAAACACGAAGACATTTTGGTGATTCGACAATGAAATACACGGGTCGCTATTTACTATTGTCACTCGCGCTCTCTGCCATTGTCGGCGGACTGGGGTGGCGCATTGTCAGCTTGCAAATATTTGAGCAAAATTTTCTGCGTCATCAAGGCGAAGCACGCACCATTCGAATGGTCAGTATTCCGGCCAACAGAGGCATGATCACAGATCGTAATGGCGAGCCCTTAGCGATCAGCACACCTGTAGATTCTGTTTGGCTAAATCCCAAAGAATTTGATCCCAATCATCCGCAATTATTGGCACTCGCTGGAGTGTTGGATATTTCATTGGATCACTTGCTCGAAAAAGCAGCGAAAAATTCAGGCAAAGAATTTATCTATTTACAACGTCATATTGCACCCAATAAAGCAGCTGAAATCAGGCAATTAGCAGTCACGGGTGTGCATTTAAAACCAGAATATCGTCGTTATTATCCTGCGGGAGAAGTGACTGCCCATGTCCTGGGATTCACCGATGTGGATGATCACGGGCAAGAAGGGCTTGAATTAGCGTTCGACAAACCTTTGAATGGCGTTGCGGGCAGCAAACGCGTGGTCCAGATCGATTGAATCGAGAAGTGCAGGTTTTAGAAGGGTTAAAAGATATGGAACCCGGCAAAGATGTTGTCTTGAGTATCGATCAAAGTCTGCAATATCTTGCCTATCGTGAATTAAAAGCAGCTGTTTTGAAAGCAGAGGCAGTAGGGGGGTCTGCTGTTGTGCTCGATGTGCAAAGTGGCGAAATATTGGCGATGGTGAATCAACCTTCCTTCAACCCCAATACTCGTGTTAAGTTCAAAAATGATGGACGTTGTCGGAATCGTGCTGTGACAGATGTGTTTGAACCCGGTTCCGTGATGAAAACATTCAGCGTTGTGAATGCTTTGCAAAACGGTCAGATTACACCCACAACGATGATCGACACTTCACCTGGTTGGATGACAGTGGGTGGACGTATTGTTAAAGAAGTGAAGAATAAGAATTTTGGTTTGATTAATGTTGCAACTGTACTGCAAAAATCGAGCAATGTGGGTGTCACTAAATTGACATTTCAACATCCGCCAGAACGATTGTGGCAAACTTATATGGATTTTGGATTTGGTTCGACAACAGGTTCAGGATTTCCGGGAGAGAGTGCAGGGACTTTGAGTCGTCCTACAAAGTCAGGTTGCTTTGTTTTGGCGACTTTATCCTTTGGTTATGGCATGAGTGTAACACCACTTCAGTTGGCTCAAGCCTATGCAGTTTTAGGAACAAATGGTATAAAACGACCTGTAAGCTTTTTAAAACAAAATGGCATACCGCCGGGTGAACAAATCATTGATGCCAATGTGGCACGGCAACTGCTCGATATGCTCACGACGGTGGTACAGTATGGCAGTGGTAAAAAAGCCCAAGTTTTGGGTTATCAAACAGCAGGAAAGACCGGTACGGTGCAGAAAATAAGTCAGTCAGGGGGATATCTTCAAGACAGTCATGTCTCTGTTTTTGCAGGTCTTGCGCCTGCGAGCCACCCTAAGTTTGCCATTGTGATTATGATTGATGATCCGAAAGGTAAGCTTTATTATGGCAGTGATGTTGCTGCCCCAGTATTTTCAAGAATTGCGGCAGGGGCATTGCGCTTGTTCAATGTTCCGCCAGATATAACTGACTCGGAAAATTGGCGAGTTGCAAAAGTGGCAACAGTGAATGACGATGATTTGGATAGTATGCAGGAATAGTTTGAATGACTTTCCGAGTTGGAAGCAGCAGCACTAGCACGAACATTGATGACCTCAGTATTACAGGACTATGTCAAGACAGTCGCAGTGTCAAACCTGGCGATTTGTTCTTTGCACTTTCTGGGTTTACGGTAGACGGCAGGAAATTTATTCCTGCTGCCATCGAAAAAGGGGCGCGTGCAATATTAATAGAAGCGGTATCAGATCGAGATGTATTAGATCTAAATGATCAAAATGCATCTGGCCTAAATGTTACTGCGGCCAATGTTACTTCGACCAAAGTACCCATCATCCCCTTTGCAGATCTCAAGAATGCCATGGGTTTTATTTCAGATATTTTTTATTCCAAACCCTCAGAAGCTATCGATGTGATTGGTATTACCGGTACGAATGGCAAAACTTCCTGCTCACATTTTATTGCACAACTGATGACAAACTTGGGAAGCAGATGCGGCATCATGGGTACCTTAGGGGCAGGATTGCAGGAGAAGCTTAAAAATATCGATAGTACAACTGCAGATGCAATCACAACACATCGTGAGCTCGCCGAACTTTATAAGATGGGGGCAGTTGCTGCAGCGATTGAAGTCACATCGCATGGTTTAACACAAGGACGCGTGAATGGTGTTAAATTTCATACCGCGATTTTTACCAACCTAACCCGGGATCACTTAGATTATCACGAGAACATGGATTCATATTTCGCGGCCAAAAAAAGATTATTTCTGGATTTTAAGCCAAAGTATAAAATTCTGAATTTGGATGATGAATATGGACGCTTGTTATGGCAAGAACTCAATACCTTGGATATTTCGGATGGTGTGAACGGTGTAATCGGATATAAAATTCATAAAGATGCTACAGATGATCCCAGCCATATCCTATATACAGAAGATCTGATTTTGGATGAAAATGGCATGAAAGCAAGCCTGCATACACCTTGGGGTGTCGGAAAGTTTCACTGTAACTTATTAGGCGAATTCAATGTCAGTAATATTCTAGCCGCTGTTGCAGCGCTGCTCGTACAAGGATTTGCATTGGAGCCAGTATTAAAGGCTATTTCTACTTTGCAATCGGTTAACGGACGCATGCTTCGTTTGGGAGGCATTTCGAATCTACCAATGGTTGTCGTTGATTTTGCACACACGCCTGATGCTCTTGCAAAAGTATTACAATCTGTGAAGCAGCATTGCACAGGAAAGTTATGGTGCATTTTTGGTTGCGGCGGGGATTGAGATCCAGGGAAAAGGCCGTTGATGGCTGAAATTGCAGAAAAGTTTTGTGATCACGTCATTGTGACACAAGACAATCCAAGAACCGAAAATCCTGAAAAGATTATTGAGGATATTTTGTCAGGGTTTAGCAGTATGTCAGTTCAAGGTAAATCGCGTCAAATCAAATCGAGTCAAATTAAATTGCATCAAATCAAGATAGAACCCGAAATCAAGATAGAACCCGATCGTGCTTTGGCAATTCAATATGCCGTGCAGCAAGCAGAACCACAGGATTTGATCGTGGTAGCTGGGAAAGGGCATGAAATGTATCAGATCATTGGACAGCAGAAATTGCCATTCAGCGATCAGTTGGTAGTTGAAGAAGCGCTGAATGCGAGAGATAAGAAACAAGGAGCGACAGCGAAGCAATCCAGAGAGGAATTGGGATAGAGTAAGTAGTTACACAACATTTTTATGAAAAAATATTGGGCGGTAATTTAATGGAAGTTTTAAATTTAAAAGAAGTAGCCAAATGGCTCCATTCAACATTGATTGGTGCAGAACATGCCAAAGAAGCTGCGATCACGGGTGTGAGTACCGATACACGGAGTCTGGTTCCAGGTGATCTGTTTGTTGCAATTCGGGGCGAGCACTATGATGGACATCAATTTCTAAAAGATGCTGCTTCAAAAGGAGCTGTTGCTGCCCTGGTAGACACACCGCCTTATAACCAGCAAGCCTCTAGCGGTGGGCAAACTGGCTTGCTTGTCCATCCACATGCTACAATACAGAATACCGCATCCAATGTAAGCAGATTACCGTATGAAGAGCAATATGATCACACGAGCTCCGCAAACTCAATGCATTTGCCGCTGATACCTGTGGCAGACACTTTGCAAGCACTGGGTGAAATAGCAAGACGTTATCGCGCACTTTTTAACATTCCCATTGCTGCCATCACAGGCAGTTGCGGAAAAACCACGGTTAAAGAAATGTTGGCGAGAATATTAGCGGTGCGCGGCCCGACTCTCGCGAGTCGCGGTAATCTGAACACAGAGATCGGAGTGCCTTTGTCACTGCTGCGCTTGGATTCAAGCCATCAAACTGCAGTTATTGAGATGGGGGCACGGAAGGTTGGCGATATCCGTTATTTGATGAAAATTGCGGAACCTACCGTGACTGTCATAACCAATGTTGGCACAGCGCATTTAGAGATTTTTGGCAGTGAAAGGGGCATTGCAGAAACCAAAGGGGAAATTTATGCTGAACTGGCAGAAAATGGTACTGCAGTACTGAATGTAGACTCACCCTATGCCGATTATTGGAAGAGTTTGTTAAAAAATCAAAAAATCATCACTTTCGGATTGGGTGATGGTGTGAAAGACAATATCGCGAACATCAGTTGTAGTGACGTGGTACAGACTGCGGCGTCAAGCAAATTTATTTTAAGAACTCCCTCAGGTGAAGTGGAAATTGAGCTTGCGGCACCAGGCGAACATAATATTAGAAATGCTCTGACTGCAGCGGCAGCAGCATTTGCTATGCATATTCCTTTAGCAGACATCAAAAAAGGTTTGGAACTCTTCACACCGGTTTTGGGCCGCTTGCAGATAAAATATGGCAAGCAGGGCATTCGTGTCATTGACGACACCTACAATGCCAACCCGCAATCTGTCAAAGCAGCACTTGCAGTATTGGCCGCTTATGCTCCGAATACTATCTTTGTGATGGGGGACATGCTGGAGCTCGGGAAAGATACAGAAAAAATGCATCGAGAAATCGGAGAATTCGCGAAACGTCTCAACATTTCACGCATGTTTGGCTTCGGTCCCTTGACCAAATTTGCCATACAAGGCTTTGGTGAAAATGGGATCCATTTTGCGGACAAACCAAGTCTGATTCATTCTTTGACTAAATCTGCAAGCACAGATTCTACGATTTTGATCAAGGGATCTCGCGGTATGCGGATGGAAGAAGTTGTACAAAATTTCACTGAACAATTACGGGAAAATAATCCATGCTAGTTTGGATCTCAGAACTTTTGGAAAAATACTTTCATGCCATCGGTGTGGTGCAGTACATTACTCTGCGCACGATTCTTGCGTCATTAACGGCGCTTATCATCGCACTTTTGGTCGGACCTCGAATGATAAAATGGCTTGCACAATATAAAGTTGGGCAAGTGGTTCGTGAAGATGGTCCTAAGAGTCATTACAGTAAGGCTGGCACTCCAACCATGGGTGGTGCTTTGATCTTGGTGGCAATCACTTTAACGACACTTTTATGGAGCGATCTCAAAAATATCTATATTTGGATTGTTTTAGCCGTCACATTAGGATTTGGAGCTATTGGTTGGGTCGATGATTACCGTAAATTAGTGTATAAAAATCCCAAGGGGTTGCCGGCACGCTGGAAATATTTTTGGCAGTCAGTGATAGGGTTGCTCGCCGCGGTCGTTCTCTATTTTCATGCCAGTCTTCCCGCGCAAACTGCGCTGCTGCTGCCCTTCTTGAAAAATGTCATGGTACCGCTTGGCATATTTTATATCATCTTTACTTATTTTGTGATTGTGGGAACGAGCAATGCCGTTAATCTAACGGATGGCTTAGACGGTCTAGCTACTGTGCCAATCGTACTGGTGGGCGGCGCACTCGGAATTTTTGCTTATGTCACGGGTCACATCAAATTCGCTGAGTACTTATCGGTTCCTTACATTCCAGGGGTTGAGGAAATCTCTGTTTTCTGCGGCGCCTTGGTGGGGGCTGGGCTTGGGTTTCTGTGGTTTAATGCCTATCCAGCCCAGGTTTTTATGGGGGATGTTGGCGCGCTGGGTTTAGGAGCAGCACTTGGTATCATTGCTGTTTTGGTACGGCAGGAGTTGGTGTTGTTCATTATGGGCGGCATTTTTGTGATGGAAACTATGTCTGTGGTTCTGCAAGTTGCTTCTTATAAATTAACGGGCAAGCGTGTTTTTCGTATGGCGCCGATCCATCATCATTTTGAATTAAAAGGTTGGCCAGAGCCAAAGGTGATCGTGCGTTTTTGGATTATTACGGTGGTATTGGTTTTGAGTGGGTTGGCAACTTTGAAGTTGAGATAATTATTTGATTGTAAATTTGATTGTAAATTTTATTTTAAATTAGTTTGACCAGGAATTTTTATATGTCAACAGTCATCATTGGCTTGGGCGAAACCGGCTTGTCCACCGCCCGTTATTTGGCCAAAAATAACATACCTTGTATAATAGTAGACAGCAGACAGGATCCGCCGCATCTTGCTTCCTTAAAAAATGAATTACCTGAAATTCCAGTCTTTACTGGGGGCTTTTCACCACAAGTATTAGAAAAAGCAGCAACTGTTATACTTAGCCCAGGGGTGCCAAAAGATCATCCCGATATTATCAAGTCCATTTCCAAGAATACCGAAATCATCGGTGATATTGAACTCTTTGCCAGACGAATTGCAGAATTAGAAAAGCTGCAAGGCATGAAAATTGCAGTTGCCGCCATCACAGGTTCCAATGGCAAAAGTACCGTGACATCTTTGCTTGGAGAGATGGCGATTGCAACGGGATTGAACGTCGGTATCGGTGGTAATCTTGGCAAGCCTGCTTTGACGCTCCTCGAACCTAATCGTGCGTTGTATGTGTTAGAACTTTCCAGTTTTCAATTAGAAACCACTGATTCATTAAAACCAAAAGTATCGACCGTGTTAAATATCAGTCCTGATCATATGGATCGCTATGCAAGTTTAGAAGATTACCATGCAGCAAAGGCAAGAATTTATAACCACTCTGAAGTTATTGTGGCAAATCGGGATGATGCCTATGTATTCAGTAAGCTTCCAAGCGGAAAGTCGATAATTAGCTTTGGTTTAGATAAACCAAATGCTGATAATTATGGAGTGCTTTCAGACTCCAGGGATAGTCATGTGAATCTTGCTAAAGGTTCATTGCGACTCTTACCCGTTGACGAATTACAAATTTTTGGCCGTCACAATATTTCGAACGCATTGGCGGCATTGGCACTGGGTGAAGCCATTAATCTGCCAATGAATGCTATGATCCATGCCTTAAAAGATTTTAAAGGCTTACCACATCGCTGCGAAAAAGTGCGAGTACGCAATGATGTCATTTGGATCAATGATTCCAAAGGAACCAATGTTGGCGCGACAGAAGTTGCATTACAGGGGCTGGCGGATTCTATTACGGGCAAATGGGTGATGATTGCTGGTGGCATTGGGAAAAATGCCGATTTCACTCCTTTGAAACCCTTAATTGCCAAACACTGTCGTGCGGTGGTGTTGATTGGTGAGGCTTCACTTGAATTGCAAGGCCTTTTGCAGACTACCACTCAATGTATACTTGCTAACAACATGATTGATGCTGTTCAAAAAGCTGCAGAACTTGCTAAGCCTAAGGACGGGGTCTTGTTGTCGCCGGCCTGCTCCAGCTTAGATATGTTTCGTAACTTTGAAGAACGTGGTAACGTCTTCAAAAAAGCAGTTTTGGGTTTATAGGCCCTATTGACAATTCTACTGTCAACAGGCCCTAGACTAAATGGTATAATTATTTTATTTTAGTTCCTGAGGAATAAAAAGCTGAGGAATAAAGTTGACTAAGATAATTTTCATAATTGTATTTGGTTTGGTTACCTTTCTTTTGTCATCGATCTTGGTGCGGCTATTTCGACAGTATGCGGTGGGCAGCGGGTTTTTAGATGTTCCGAATCATCGTTCTTCACATCAACATGTCACACCACGAGGAGGCGGCATTGTATTTGTATTAATTTGGCTCGCTGCCATCACCCTTATATTCGCGCTAAAAATAATTTCTGCAGACCAATGGCGATTGATTGCTCCCTCAAGTGCTCTGGTATCTCTCATTGGATTTTGGGACGACCGTTACAAACTTTCCGCTAACATACGTTTATATGGTCAGTTTCTTGCTGCTCTTTATTGCTTATCCTTATTGGGCGGCCTTTCTTCCTTGCACTTGTGGAGTCAAACTCCCACGTATTTTAGCATCAATTGCCTGACGACCGGTTTTAATTTCGGTGCATTGTTTACCCTGATTTGGTTTATGTTTGGCACGCTGCTCGGGATCATTGGAATCATGTGGTCCATCAATGTATTCAATTTTATGGATGGTACCGATGGCATTGCTGCAACCGAAGCAATTTTTGTCTTTGGGATTGGAGGATTGTTATTCTTTTTAAATGGTAATGTCAATGAGGCTTTCATTCCTTGGACCATGGTGTTAGCAGTTGCAGGATTTTTGATTTGGAATTGGCCAAAAGCCAGTATTTTTATGGGGGATGCAGGAAGCTATTGTTTGGGTTTCCTAGTCGCCATCCTCGCTTTGATGGGAGACATTTATTTCAAGATTCCTGTCATGCTTTGGATAATTTTATATAGCTTGTTCTGGTTTGATGCAACGGTCACTTTACTGCGTCGGATTTATTATAAAAAACACTGGGCTACAGCACATTGCGATCATGCCTATCAAAGGCTGCATCAAGCGGGATTTTCCCATGCACAAGTCTTGTACGCGGTGATATTTTTGAATAGTATTTTGGCTGCCATCACACTCTGGACTTACTATCATCAATCTTGGATGTGTATTAGTCTTCTCGCAGCGATAGCGTTATTATCTATTACCTATTTTGGAGTAGAAAAATTAAAACCAATGGAGCGTGTGTAATAAATGCGACTTAATCTGGCACGATGGACGATATGGGCTCGAAACCGCAGTCGCATCATGGCAATGTGCCAGTGATCTTTTGATAATTCCGATAGCTTGGTTTGGTGCATTTTGGCTCAGATTTAATTTGGATGGTATTCCAGAAGACGCACTTGCAGTCGCCATCAGTATGCTGCCTTTGATTTGGACCATTCAAGCTTTTGTCAACTCGGCAGTCGGACTTTACCGCGGCATCTGGCAATTCGCTTCAATACCAGATTTGCTGCGCATCATCAAAGCTTCTTTGGTGGGATGTGCCATCGCACTCATAGCATTGTTCTTAGTGATGCGGCTTCAAGGCTTGCCGCGCTCCGTCATCCCAATTTACAGCATGCTGTTGATTCTTCTCCTCGGCGGTTCGCGTTTTGCGGTGCGCTGGTTCAAAGAATACAAGCATTTGATGAAAACAGGCGAGCGGGTATTGGTGATTGGGGCTGGTAGAACAGGTGAGGGTTTGGTTCGAGAACTGTTACGAGATGTCACCCGAAATTACAAGCCAATCGCCTTTGTTGATGATCGAAAAAGCAAGCAAGGCAAGGAAATTCATGGCATTCGGGTAGTGGGCCGCTGCAAGGATATACCACTCGTTGCCAAAATGCACGATATTCAACTTATCATCATTGCAATTCCTTCTGCACGTGCCATCGATTTGCGGCGTATTATGGAATTCTGTGAAACGACTGGTTGCAGAGTACGTACCCTGCCTGGATTAAACGATTTGGTTTCTGGCCGTGTCGCGATTGATTTACTACGTGAAATTTCTCTGGAAGATCTGCTAGGGCGTGATCCCGTCTCTCTCGATTGGGAAGCAATTCGAACCGCCATCAGCGGTAAAAAAGTCTTGGTGAGCGGCGGTGGCGGCTCAATCGGCTCTGAATTATGCCGACAAGTCGCGCGATTGAATCCTTCTTTACTCATTATTGTCGAACACTCTGAATATAATCTTTTCACTTTGGAACAGGAATTAATTGAAGATTTTCCGAATCAGAAATTAGCACTCCATTTAGTGGATGTCTGCGATGAAGTTGCCATGGATAATATTATGGCCTCGCAACAGCCCGATATTATTTTTCATGCAGCCGCGTATAAACATGTCCCCATGCTGCAACAACAACCCCGAGAGGCAATTAAGAACAATGTCCTGGGTACCAAAATCATTGCAGAACTTGCCGTCAAGTATGGCGTCAGCAAATTTGTATTGGTGTCGAGTGATAAGGCTGTAAACCCGACCAACATCATGGGTGCCAGCAAGCGCGTGTCTGAGATGGTCTGTCATTTTTATAATGCCAAAGGGGTGACACGTTTTATTACAGTGCGATTTGGTAATGTACTCGGTTCTGCTGGCAGTGTTGTGCCAATATTTCGAAAACAACTTGAAAAAGGCGGCCCTTTGACTGTCACGCATCCTGACATGTCGCGTTTTTTTATGACAATTCCCGAAGCATGTCAATTGATTTTACAGGCCTTGAGCATTGGAAAAGGCGGCGAAATTTTTGTGTTAGACATGGGTGAACCCGTTAAAATCCAATTTTTGGCTGAACAAATGATTCGTTTGGCTGGTAAGAAACCTGGCATCGATGTGGAGATTCGCTATACTGGAATACGACCCGGTGAAAAATTATCGGAAGAATTGTTTCACTCCACTGAAATTTGTACCGCCACTTCACATGAGAAAATTTTGCAGGCCCAGGCACGTAGCTTTGAGTTTGGCTGGTTCGAAGAGCGTCTGCGGGGTTTCGATGCGGCATGTCATAATTTCTCCGATGGAAACTATAATGAATTTGATTTCATTGCAATGCTGCAAAAAGTGGTTCCGGAATTGGAAACAAATCAGATAATGCCAGAGGATATGCAAAAGGAAGGTATACAAAACACAGCAACAGTTGGAAATGAGGAAGTAAGCACTGTTGTGTAGAAATTCTTTGACTAGGGCCTGCTGACAATTCGCTAGGTTGAGCCAGAAATCAATGATTTATGGCCAACATAGTAGAATTGTCAGCAGGCCCTAGATTGAATTAAAGGAAATACAAGGAGGATCTTATGATAAAACTGGATAAAGTACTTTATAAAGCGAACGTCAAATCAACTGGCGGCAGAGAAAATGGCCATGCAGTCTCTTCTGATGGCATTATAGATGTCAAGCTTGCAGTTCCTAAAGAAATGGGCGGACCAGGGGGCGGCACTAATCCTGAACAGCTTTTTGCCTCAGGCTACTCAGCGTGTTTTCTTGGAGCGATTAAATTTGCTGCTTCGAAAGAAGCAGAGAAAGTCAAAATTCCAGATGATGCTTCTGTCACTGCGATAGTAGGAATTGGACCGATTCCAAATGGTACTGGTTTTGCTTTACAAGTAGAACTTCAAGTGTCATTGCCTGGCGTAGATAAAACGATCGCACAAAAACTAGTAGACAAGGCACATAACGAAGTGTGTCCGTATTCTAATGCGACACGGGGTAATGTGGAAGTAACTGTAAAATTACTATAGTTTAGTGGTATTCAAAAAATCTCTAGAGGGATCTGCAATTGTATGGTAAAGTTATCTTAGAAAAAGTTCACATAATTTAATATTATTTGGTATTATCTAACAGTAAAAAGATTCGATATAAATTTAACCATCTTACTCAATTAAATATAAGGAGATCATAATGTCTAGTACAGCTCTAGAAACAAAAGACAAATCAGAAGAAGCAATTACAAAACTCACATTGGAAGTCAAAGCCAAAAAAGAGGCTACAAAAATTGGTGATTTATCGAGTACTTTAAAAGATTTTTTTCTAATGAATGGTTTTGTTGCAGAACATTCTATAAATGAAATAGTTAATTTTCAGCCGCCACTATACCTTGCATTTCAACAAAATTGTCCAAAATTTGCGCGGGAATTATTAGAATATGCGAATATTACTTTGGATTATGTAGTGCCTGAAAATGCAAATATGTTTCGTGGTTATAATGCCTTGGCGACAGCCATCTATTATTCTACTAATCAGAACGGAGAAGATGATAAAGCAAGACGTGAATCAGTTCGCATCATGCTAGATAAAAATCCCAGTTTGGTTAATTTTGTGTATCCTTGCGGCGTTGATCCTGGTTACACGCCCTTGATGCATGCAGCGGCAAGAGGTGATGTGCATATTATGGAAATGCTGATAGCTGCTGGAGCAGATATTCATCATCAAAGGCCGGATGCTGAATTTTGGCCAGGCGGACAAACACACTTACACTTAGCTGCTAATAATGGCAGCTATGAAGCTGTGGTATTTTTGTTGCGTTGTGGTGTCAGGGCAGACATAAAAGATCGAGAATTCAATGAAACTGCTTTAGATGTCGCTAAACGCGTAATGGATCTAGCGCACCCTCAGGATAAATACTTCGTTGAAGTCAGAACTAAAATTATCAAAGTTATTGAAGATTATGAATCTTTCTTTAAGGTTTGCAGAGAAGGTGATTGCAAACGGGCGGAAGAATTATTGCAATCCTCTTGTCATGTTACCCAAATTGATTCTAACGGCGATACACCATTACATCATGCTGTCAGAGGAAACCAAAAGGAGATGGTACAACTGCTAGTAGAGCGCGGAGCAGATTTAACACTCAAAAATAAAGAGGGTTTTACTGCGGTAGATTTGGCAGTAAAACTGCATTCAGATCAAAAACTCGCAAAGTTTATGATGAATCTCTATCCAATCCAAAGAGAAATGATGAGAATTGCGATTGGTTTAAGAGCTATTTATCCTATAAACCTCCAAAAAATTCCTATAGAAGTCCTGCAATTTCACTTTATGCCCTTCTATCAGAATTTAAAATTTTCAAATCAAGCAGTGACAAACCCGCTTATTCATGAGCAAATTGAGCGCAGTATTGATAGTGGAAAAGTGATTGAAAATGCAGGGAAATTGAGAGAGCACTTAATGAGTGACTCAACAAGTCCTGATAAAGGTGTACCCGAAAAAGATATGCCCGAAAAAGCATTATCCGAAGAAAATAGAAAGGACGCGGACCCAAAGGATGTTAAATCACGAAAATTTGCATGATTGTAAGTGTGATTCATGAAATGTAAAAATATAGGAATAAATATCAAGGAATAGATGCCGATCCGGTTCACATAAACTTCACATAAAGTTCAAATAAAAGGATGAAATATGATTGAAACAGGACATGCAGAAGATTTGTTTCGCACAGTTGTGCGCGAGGAGGAAGTTTCAAAGGAATTTGGGTTCTACTGGGAAAATATGGAACAGATATTTGATCAGATAAGAAGTGAATGCAATGAGATTAAAGAAGCAAGTGAGAAAGGGAATACTGCGCATTTACAAGAGGAAATTGGCGATTTGATCCATGCAACCATGAGCCTTGCATTCTTCTGCGGATGTGATCCATACGAAGCATTGAAAATCAGTACTCATAAATATCAGAGAAGATTGAAGTTGGTGATGGATCTAGCAAGACAGGATGGTTTGGAGAATTTAAAAAATCAATCCGTGAAAACTTTAATGTCGTATTGGGATAAAGCAAAAGCCAAGCTAGCCCTGGAAAATGACTAGGGCCTGTTGACAAAAAATAAATGAGCTTGGATAATGATCTCGTCTAAACAAATGATTGCTCTGAATTATAGGGGAATGTGCTTGTTTAAAAACAGCCTTTAATAAGAATCAAAGCTAACTGCTAACTATGATTATAAAGCAATTTTCTATCAACTAACTTTTAGAAAAATTGAGAGAAAATTTATGACAACTTTGAAAAACATTTTTACGGTTTCAAGTATTTTAATAATGATTTTTGGATGTGAAGCAATTTGTGCGGAATCCTCTTTCACAATTTCATTGGTGAATTATCCCAGTTATAACTATCGTCATGCGCCTTATCACCGTGTTAATCATCAGAATCATCAGAATCATCAATATCAGCAAAATAACCATGCTGTTCAAAGACAGGGAAGCAGCAGGGCAGTCAATCGAGCGCAACAACGCCCTGTAGCAAGAAATTCTGTTGCCAGGGCTAGACAAGCAAATGCGCAACGTAATGCCTATCACAATGGATACGGACGTGGCTATGGCAGAGGCTATACCCAAGGCTATCGTAATGCGATGAGACAAAGAAATCTTCCAAGAGTGTATGCTAGACCGTATGTTCGAAGTCATAATCATGGGCCATATTATGGTCATGGGAATGGATATCATCGCGGTCACGGGCACGGTCACGGTCCTAGAATGCACAGACATGTTCGGCAATTTTCTGGGCGGTATCACAATGTGAGGCATGTTTCGCACCACGGACATAGACATTATCCGGCTGTTAGACGTCCGGTTCACCAGTATCAATTATCGATAAGTTTGTAATTCCTCTGGATTGCCACGTGCTTCGCACTCGCAATGACGCATTGAACTTGCGTCATTGCGAGTGCGAAGCACGTGGCCAGGAAGGCAAGTAACTGAACAATTAGTATTATTTTGTATTTATGAAGCAACTTTTGTTTGAGAGGCACTAGATTCTGATCCTGCGGTGGCGCCACCTTCAGAACTTCCAAAATCCATCATTCCCATAATATTAAAGCCATTGTCCACATACACAATCTCGCCCGTAATTCCAGAAGCCAAATCAGAGCAAAGAAATGCTGCGGTATTGCCGACTTGTTCGATGGTAACGTTTTGTCTCATCGGTGCGACGCGCTGATTGTAATCCAGCATCTTGCGAAAATCGCTGATTCCGGATGCAGCCAAAGTACGAATGGGCCCTGCAGAAATTGCGTTTACTCGTATACCTTTTGGTCCTAAACTCGCTGCCATATAACGTACATTAGCTTCTAAGCAAGCTTTGGCGAGACCCATGGTGTTGTAATTTGGGAAAACCTTTTCTGCTCCGTAGTACGTGAGAGTTAAAAGTGATCCATCGCGCCCTTCCATGAAAGGATATGCAGCTTTAGCAAGTGCAGCAAAACTGTACGCACTGACATCATTTGCTATCCGAAAGCCTTCTCTACTCACATGTTCTAAATAGTCACCTGATAATTGGTCTGCTGGTGCAAATGCAACAGAATGCACCAAAATATCAAAACCATCCCAGTGCTTTTTCAATTCTTTAAAAGCTTTTTCAATTTGCGTGTCATCACTCACATCGCATTCGAAAGTCAGTGTTGAATTCCAGGCTGAAGCAAGTTTATTCACTCGATCTTTTAATTTGTCGTTCTGATAAGTGAATGCTAATTCTGCACCTTCGCGATGCATGGCAGCAGCAATGCCAGCAGCAATTGAACGATCACTTAATAAGCCTACAATCAAGGCACGTTTACCAGCCAAAAAACCCATATGAAGCTCCTTTAAAAGAGAGAAGAGTCAAAAAATAAGAGAAATGAAACAAATAAAAAAAGCAACATGTTCTTTATTAGAACACTGAGCAGTCACGTAAAAATAGTTATCCTATTATACAAGCAAGCAATAGCAGGCGACAAGCAAACGATTGTTAAACATAAGTTTGTTAACTTTATCTAAAAAAATGCAGTTTATAGATTATAATTTTTTTATGCCCTTATTTTCCATATATCATTTCTATCCCGTATTGAGGAATTGTAGTTTGAAGCGCATAGCTTGCAGATTGATGCAAGTCGCTTTCAGAATGCTGCTCGCCAGTTACTTGCTGTTCGCTTCTAGCTTGTTAGCTGGCTGTGAAGATAGACTTTGGAATAACCCTTATCCCTTTGATGACCCCAGAGCCAATACACTTTATTTTGCTTTTACGGAGCATCCAAAGCACCTCGATCCCGCGCAATCCTATTCTGACGTGGAATGGCGCTTTATTTGCCAAATCTATGAACCACCGCTGCAATACAATTATCTCAAGCGTCCTTATGTCCTAGAGCCTCAAACTGCCGAAGAGATGCCCGAAGTCCGATATTTTGATGCCAACAACAAACCATTAAATGATGATGCGGATGGGGCTCTTGTTGCCTATAGTGAATATTGGATCCGATTGAAACCTGGCATTTATTATCAACCTCATCCTGCCTTTGCAAAAGATGCCGCAGGAAATTATCGTTATTTAAATTTGACTGCCAACGAAGCGCGTCGCTATCGTGTTTTATCAGACTTCAAAGAAACAGGAACGAAAGAATTGGTGGCGGAAGATTATGTTTATCAAATAAAGCGTTTGGCCGAGCCAAAATTAGCATCTCCCATTTTTGGTGTAATGTCGAATTATATTGTGGGATTATCAGAATTAAGGCAGCAGATTTTGTCGAGTTCTGCGGTTACGGCTTCAGATCATTCGCGAGAAGTAGATTTACGTTCTTTTGAGTTTGAGGGAGCAACAGCAATTGATCGCTACACCTACAAGATAAGAATCAAAGGCAAATATCCCCAATTTCGTTTTTGGCTGGCCATGCCCTTTTTCGCGCCGATACCCTGGGAAGTTGCAGAATTCTATTCACAACCTGGTTTGGAGAGGCACAATATTTCCTTGGACTGGTATCCGGTTGGAACTGGACCCTATGAGCTTATCGAAAATAATCCAGATCGCCGCATGACTTTGCAACGAAATCCAAATTATCGTGAAACATATTACCCAAGTGAAGGGGAGCCGAGCGATCTTAATAATGGTTTGCTCGCTGCTGCTGGAAGCAAAATACCGAGTGTTGACAAAGCTATTTTTACTTTAGAAAAAGAACAAATACCCTATTGGAATAAATTTTTACAAGGTTACTATGATATGTCTGGGATAAGCTCGGACAATTTTGGTACCGCGGTGAAATTTAATATTCAAGGCTCACCCGAAATCAGTAATCGACTAGCGACCCAAAATATTCGCTTGCAAACTTCTGTGACCCCAGAGCTCTTCTATTGGGGATTTAATATGCTCGATGAAACCGTAGGCGGAAATGGTAAGCGTGCAGTAGCGATAAGGCAAGCTATCTCAAAAGCATTTGATGTGCAATATTATATAAATATCTTTTTGAATGGACGCGGGGTTTTGGCGAATGGACCCATTCCACCTGATATTTTTGGCTATGAGGTGAATGATAGTTCTACAGCGAATACAATTGATTCAACTTCAATAGAAGCAAGAGTGCAGGAAGCCCGTAAAATATTGCAGGATGCTGGAGTTCCTGAGGGACAAGCAATATACTTAGATGCTGCAATTTCAGGTGACCCTTCTGAAATTGCTACCCAGACGTGGATAACCGAGCAATTTAGGAAACTCGGGCTGCATTTGATCATACGAGGGACAGATGTCAATCGTTATCAAGATAAAATGTTTCAGGGGACAGTACAATTCTTTTTCTATGGGTGGAATGCAGATTATCCAGATCCTGAAAATTTTCTATTTCTTTTCTATAGCGCAAATGGCGCTGCGAAGCATGGCGGCATGAATATTACTAATTATAGCAATCCAGAATACGATATATTATATGAATCCATGCGTGTGCTTCCAGATGGTCCAGAGAGGTTACAGATCATCCGAAAGATGCTCGCTATTTTAAATCAAGATGTACCCGCTGTCTGGGGCTTTTATCCTAAATCTTATGCACTCTATCAAAAATGGGTACGGCCGGGCAAGCCTTCAGGTATTATTAATAATACCCTGAAATATTCAAAGATATTTCCCGATACTCGTGCCACAGCTCGTGCAGAATGGAATCAACCCATTGTTTGGCCGCTCTGGCTGCTCGGTATTACATTTCTTATTTCTTTACTATTTTTCTATATGCGAAGTCAAAAGCTAGCACAGATGAAGAGGGCACGCATCTAATGTGGTTTTATATTGTACGTCGCATCCTGAATGCTATTCCCATTTTGATCGGAGTGAATGTCCTCACCTTTGCGCTGTTCTTCTTTGTGAACTCTCCTGATGATATTGCAAGGGTGCATCTTGGCGGCAAATACGTCACAGAGCAGGCCAAGCATGATTGGAAGAAGGTGCATGGCTATGATTTGCCCTTATTTTTTAATAGTTCCGCAAGTGGTAGTGCAAAGTTCACTCAGACTATTTTCTATGAGAAATCGCTTAAATTATTCGTCTTCAATTTTGGCGTTTCTGATACCGGCCGTGACATCGCACAAGCGATAAAGGAACGCTATTTACCAAGCATAAAACTTGCAATTCCAGAGCTTGTCATTGCGCTTATACTCTATGTCAGCCTGGCACTCTTCCTCGCATTTTTCCGTGCCACCCAATTGGATGTATTTGGCATTATTGTGTGCGTTGTGCTGCTATCGATTTCTACCTTATTTTTTATTGTTGGTGGTCAATTTATGTTCGCAAAAGTATTGAAATGGTTTCCTATATCGGGTTATGTCGATGGCATGTGGGGCCTTAAATTCTTAATTTTACCTGTTTTGGTCAGCATATTAGCAGGCCTAGGTTCCGGTGTGCGCTGGTATCGTACCCTATTTCTTGAAGAAATGGATCGCGATTATGTCAGGACCGCACGTGCCAAGGGATTATCGCAAGTCCAAATATTATTTAATCATATCTTGAGAAATGCCTTGATTCCTATCTTGACGGGCGTTGTTTCTATTCTTCCCATGTTATTTTTGGGAAGTTTATTGCTAGAATCATTCTTCGGCATTCCAGGCCTTGGCAGCTATACCATTGATGCAATCCGTGAACAGGATTTTGCCATTGTGCGTTCGATGGTATTTCTCGGTACTGTCTTGTACATCATCGGGTTGATAATGACAGATATTTCCTATGTGCTTGCAGATCCTAGGGTGAGGTTGCAATGACAATGACTATGACAGTGAAACCGGTATTTTATTGGACTGATGCGCTTTTTTATTTGATTATTATTATCCTTTTCTATGTGGCTTTCAGGCTCAGCAAATCAGAACACCTGCGGCAGAAATTTTATTTTGTTTTTTCGAAACCCCGCTATTGGGTGGCACTCGTGATTCTTGCTTGGTTTGGACTGGTTGGTTTTCTAGACAGCCTGCATTATCGAGCGGCTCCCAATTACTATCAAACTCAGAGTGTACTGGATTGGCTTTTAAGCCCTCGCAATTCTCAATTTGAAATAACTTACTCAGCACCTTTCGCATTAAGGGCATATGACAAGGAAGTCACACAAAAATCTACTGGCAGCGTTCTTGAAGTGTATCCCAGGCTGCAATATGCGGGGATTGGCATCAGTTCAGAACAGGAAAAATGGCTGGACATTGCAGGTAAAATATTGAAAGGTATTATATTTGCAATTGTAATTACCGGAATACTCTATCTTGGATTGAAGCCTATTTTAAAAAAAATTGTTCCTCCAAAACCTTGGATTTCATTTTGGATTACCTTGTTTACAGTAATTTTTGTCACATCCGCACTCTTTGCTTTGATGTTTGACTATCATGTTCTGGGCACTAATAAGGTTGGACAAGATGTCCTTTATATTTCTCTGAAGAGCATTCGAACTGGACTTATCATTGGCAGTGTCACTACCATTGTCATGTTTCCCTTTGCCCTGGTGCTCGGAATGTGGGCTGGATATTTTAGAGGGTGGGTTGATGATATCATTCAATATATCTATACCACCTTAAGTTCAGTTCCTGGAGTGTTGCTGATTGCAGCTGCGGTATTGGCGTTACAGGCAAAAATAGAACAGGAACCTGAGTTACGGTTGCTGACACTCTGCATCATTCTCGGGGTGACAACTTGGACAGGACTTTGTCGTCTGCTTCGGGGGGAGACCATGAAATTGCGAGAGGCAGAATATGTTCAAGCAGCCATGGGCTTAGGCGTGAAACAGTTCAATATTTTGTTTCGTCATATTATGCCCAATTTAATGCATATTGTGATCATCACTTTGGTTCTGGATTTCAGTGGCTTAGTGTTAGCAGAAGCAGTACTATCCTTCATAGGGGTTGGGGTTGATCCTGCCACCTTCAGCTTTGGTAATATGATTAATGCCGGTAGATTAGAAATGGCGCGCGACCCGATTGTCTGGTGGACGCTTTGCGGGGCTTTTGTTCTGATGTTTTTATTGGTCTTTTCTGCCAATATTGTGTCTGAAGCGATTCAAGATGCTCTAAATCCGAGGAATGTGTAATGCAGCCACTCTTAGCAGTAGAAAACTTAAGAGTCGTGATAGAATCTCAAACTGGCAACGTAGAAGCAGTTCGACAAGCGAGTTTTGAAGTGAAACCAGGCCAGACTTTTGCACTACTCGGTGAATCTGGCTCTGGAAAATCCGTGACTGCACTTTCAATCCTGCAACTGTTGCAGCGCAATGCCTTATTCGGCAAGGACAGCCGCATTGTATTTAGAGGATTAGATTTATTGGATTTACCTGAATATCAAATGAGAGATATTCGAGGTAGGGATATCGCCATGATTTTCCAAGAGCCAATGACTTCTATGAATCCCATTATGACGATTGGAGCGCAGATAGCAGAAGTACTGCGTTTGCATCAAGGCATGAAAAGCTCAAAATCGAGGCAAGAAACCTGCAGGCTTCTCGAATTGGTCAATATTGCAGATTCAGAACGAATCGCAAGATCTTATCCGCATCAATTGTCGGGTGGCATGAGACAACGCGCCATGATTGCCATGGCCTTGGCAGGAAGACCGAAGCTCCTCATTGCAGACGAGCCAACCACAGCTTTGGATGTCACAACCCAGGCACAGATCATCACATTGATGCAGCAATTGCAAGCAGAATTTGGCATGGCGATCCTTTTTATCACCCATGATATTGCGTTGGCAAGCAGTATCGCGACTGACGTTGCCATTATGCAATCGGGGGAAGTGGTAGAGCAGGGCAATTTTGAACAGGTTTTGAAGAATCCAAAACATCTCTATACCCGACGTTTGCTTGCCGCCAGTCCCAAAGAACAGAAAGGCAGTATTGCCGATAGTGGAAATAACGAAAATAATAAAAGAGAAAACGAGGTTTTGCTGGTTCAAAATCTAAAAGTGTATTATCCCATAAAAAAAGGATTGTTTCGAAGAACTGTAGGTTTCGTGAAGGCGGTGGATGATGTCTCGTTTGTGATTCGCGAAGGTGAAACCTTAGCTTTGGTAGGTGAATCTGGCAGCGGCAAGACGACTTTAGGCAAGACCGTAATGTCTTTGATTCAAAAGACCTCGGGAACAGTCTGTGTTTTAGGGGAAGATTTGAGTTTACTGTCACAGAGTCGCCTTCGAAAAAGCCGCAGTGAATTTCAGATCATTTTTCAAGACCCTTTTTCAGCAATGGATCCGCGGATGCGCATTCGGAGCATATTATTGGAAGGAATGTTGGCATTGAATATTGGTGGAGATGCTGCAGAAAGGGAAGAGCGCATTGATTATATTTTGCAGGAAGTCGGCTTAAAACCTGAATTTAAATTTCGATTTCCGCATGAACTTTCTGGCGGACAGCGACAAAGAGTGTGTATTGCCCGTGCATTGTGTTTGGGTCCGCGTCTTTTGGTATTGGATGAACCCACCAGCAATTTAGATGTTTCTGTCCAAGCCCAGACATTGGACTTATTGTTGCGACTCCAAAAAGAATTCGATCTCAGCTATTTGTTTATTACCCATAATATGGCCATAGTCCAAGCCATGGCGCATAGTATTGCGGTGATGAAAAATGGTCGTATGGTGGAATATGGAGGAGCAGAGGAGGTATTACAGCATCCTGCACATCCCTATACGAAGGAATTGCTAGCAGCAAGCCACCTGCATTTGAAAATTGCGGATATTCCAGAAGTGACAGATTAGTGTGAATTTAGTGTGTATATTTTAGTGTGTATATTGATGTAAGAATATTAATTTAAGGATAAGGATAGGAGTGAGAGATGAATTTCAACAGTTTTTGCAAATATTGCTGTTTTTGTATCGTTGTCGGACTATGGAGTTCGGTCGCTTTCTCGGATGAAACCGCTTCCGAAGCCCTCAATATCACACCGCATTCAAATGTTGCAGCAGAAGATAATAACATTTCATTAAATGCAAAAATCAGGCTTAGCAAAGATCCTAGAATTCTCACTACAGGTCTTGATGTTGCAACCAATAATGGCATCGTGGTATTGAAAGCAAACTTTAATACTTTGGCAGAAGCAATTGCGGCAGTGGAAGATATCAGTTCGGTACCTGGTGTGGTCGATGTCAATGTTTCTAGCATAGTTTTGACCACTGGTGAGGGTCCTGCATTTCTTGACGCGATGACCTCAGCCAAAATTAAGGGCTTTTTCATCAGAGCAAATGCTCTGGAAAATCAGCCATTTCAGAATCTCAATATCGAAACCAGAGACGGGCATGTTATCTTAACGGGTGAACTGGATACAATTGCTCAGGCTAAAGCTGCTGAAAGGATTGCGGGCTCGGTCCCAGGGGTGAAAGATGTGGTGTCGCATATTGCTGTACGTTTTCCGTATTAGCCAGCCCCCTTGCCAGGGGATGAAGAACCTTGCGATTTTGGTTTTTTGTCTTGTTTCTCATGCTTATCCTGTTGTTTTTCTGTTGTACTCTTGATGTCTTTGGCCTTTGGAACTATAAATTTGCGAAAGGCCAATGGCTTGGCGGCTATAGTGTCTCTCTTTTCCAATTTTGTAGGTTGCTCGATATCTCTGATTGCTTTTATTTCTTCCATTACTTTTGGTTCTGGTTTCTTTATTTTGCGGGGTTTACTTGCACTTTCTTCCATGCGTTCACTTTCTATAGATTTCTTCACAAGATAGGCAAGATCATTCCTGCCAATTTGCTGCAATCGTTGCAGCACAGTCAGGGTCTGAGCCTGGTCCCCGCTGGTATGTTGAGATGATTCTAGCTCTGCACCTTGTTGTAATAAATATTTAAAAATTTCCAATCGGTTTTGATCCAATGCGAGGAAGATAGGTTTGGGCAGTGTGCCAGTAGTGAGTTCAAGATCTGCGCCTGCCTCACAAAGGATTTTGACTGAATCTATGTCGTTTTCGAGGATTGCCAATTGTAAAGCCGTTCTTGAATGAAAGTCTAGAGCATTTGGATCAGCTTTTAAGTCGCAGATAAGTTTCAGCAATGCCGGATTTTTTTGTTTTGTGGCATAGTGTAGAGGAATATCACTGGTCTCTAATGGATTATCCAAGTTTAAACCGAAACCTGCTAGAAACTCTATAACTTCTAGATTATTGTTTATTATGGCTGCTTGGAATTCAGGTTGTAAAAGATTCAGCTTGTTATTATTATTGAGTAATTCTATAAATTCTTTCGCAGTTGCAGAATTTTGTGCTAGTAATTTTGAAAACAGGCCTCGAGTGAGCAGAAATTTAACGGTTTCAAAATTTTTCATTTTCGCATGTTTTAAGAGTATATTGGTGTATTCTTTGGTGTTTTTCTGTTCTTGGGTATCTTTCTCATACAAATGAAAATGTTCATTGATAATATAACTCTTTTCCTTTGATTTCATGAGGATGAAAAATTGCTCGGCTTTTTCGGGGGCATACTTCAATAAATAAGATAACGCCCCTCGTTCCAGCAAAATTTCTACAGCTTCCATTGCATCATGTTCTGCTGCGAAGAGTAGGGGTGGAGAAACTTCAGACTGAGTGTTATTAATATCAGCGCCATATTGACATAACATCTCTAAAATAGGGATATTATTAGTATGAATTGCAAGTTGCAGTAAAGTTCTTTTTTGGGGGCTCAGTACTTGCATATTAGCGCCTGCTTCGCATAGTATTTTTACTATTTCCAGTCTGCCATTCATGACAGCCTCTTGGAGAGCAGTTCTCTCTTCACGATTCAGAGCTTCCTTATTGGCGCGTTGCTCGCAAAGCATTGCAACCATTTCTATGTCGTTTCTTGAAATGGCCAAATGTAAAGGGGTTTCTTCGTTGTCATTCAAAGCTTCCAGATCCATTTTAGATCTTAACAGCACTTCTAGCAGTGTTGGATTGCTTTGCAGTACAGCTTGATGGAGCAGGGTATTGCTGCCAGGGAATAACACTTCTGTTTTTGCGCCTGCTCTAATGAGTATTTCGAGGATTTCAGGCTTCTCCGCTGTAAGGGCGCGTTGTATCGGGGTTTGCCTGCTCTCGTCTTTTATATCAAGCCTAGCACCTAATTGACACAGGAGATCGACCTTGCGAACATCTCCCCCTGAAATTGCCATGAATAATGGCGGCTCTATTTGACTATAGCTTACATTCAAATCGGCTTTAGCTTTCGCCAGTATCCGAATGGCTTCTAGATCATCCAAAGTTGTTGCAAATTGCAGGGGAGTCATCCGATTTGAGTCTAGAATTTCTGTATTGACGCCCATTTCACATAATAAGGAAAGTGCTTTATAATCTTGACTATTGATTGCCTCAAAAAGGGGTATAAAGCTCTGCCTGGAATCATAATCCATATTGGGATTTGAAGCCCCATGGCCTTGATTTTTGAGTAGCATTTCAAGCATGCGATAATCTTTTTTTGAGAGAGCTAGTTGCAGTGCCGTTTTTTTATACGGAGGTTGGTCAACTGTTGCAGTCAATTCTTTGTTCGCAGCCCTTTTGCAAAGTAACTCAGCAATTTCCACATTACCTCTACTCACAGCGAGCAGTAGCGGAGGAAGCTCTGTCTCTGCATAACTTGCATTGACATTGGCGCCTTGTTCACAAAGCACTTTTACTAAGTTATAATTCTCTTCTGTCACGGCATGTTGCAGCAGCGTTTTTCGGTTTTTGAAAATGACTTCCTTATTTGCCCCATGCTTGCAAAGGGATGCAACAGCCGCTAGATTATTATCTAATACCGCTTTTTGTAACGGAGTCAAGCTAAAGCCATCTTCCTGTTCCAGGGTCACATCTTTTGCATTTTTTTCTTGTGATTCTTTTGATTCCAGGATTCTAATCATGGTATGATTTGCACCATCTCTTGCAAAGTGGATCAGGGATTCTCTGTTTGGAAGCAGGACATGAGGATTAGCACCAGCTTGGCATAATACCCTTGCCGCAGCTGGAAAATCGTTTAAAACGGCATATTGCAAGGGTGTTAAGCCATCTCGATCTTTAATTTCTAAATTAGCACCTCGTTCACATAATTCTTTCAGAAGTTGGGTCTGATTTTTAAAAACAAGATAATGTAGCAGACTTTGGCCATTGGAGAAATTTTGTCTACCATTGAACAACACATCTTTATTCGCACCTGCTTCACATAGGATACCGACCATTTCTATCTTATTTTCCTTCACGGCAAGCTGAAGTGCGGTATCATTATGGATATCTTGTATTTCTGTATTAGCACCCAGACGACAAAGTAGACGCAGCATTTCTGGATTATCTTGAATAATTGCTAAGTGCAGCAAAGAGTTACCATTTTTGGTTAATGCCTCTTTATTCGCTCCATATTTGCAGAGCAGTTCTACAGCAGGCAAGCAGTCTTCCATGACTGCTTCTTGTAACGGCGTTCTTTTTTCTTTGTTGGTGATTTCGAGATTGCAGCCAAAATCACAGAGAATCTTCATTATTGTCAGGGACAATTCTTTGCCAAATGTGGAATATGCTCTCATCACTTCGTGCAATCCTGAATCCCGTTTGGTGCAGAGCCTGTTTCGGCTAAAGGCAGGATAGGAAAGAACAACTTTTAATGCGGTGAGATCTTCTCCTTTTAAGGCAAAATCCATGATATCCCAATCATCCCATGATTTTCGGTTGACATCACCGTGGCTGTCCAGAAATTCTCGCATTAACTTTTCTTCGAGTTGATATTTTTCTTTTGTTTTATCCGATCTATCTAATACGGCGATATGAATAGGCATGGCATTGTTTGTGGTATCACTGGATTCTGGCCACGCTTTGAAGAGAGACTTTTCCAAATAGTCTGCGAGTTCTTCGACGGTAGTTAAAACGGTTTCACCTGTTTTACGCGCTTTTTTGGTTTTTTCTGTATCTGTTGCGCTATAGTCTGGAAACTCAAATAGTACTTGATTAGAATCATAGCAATAAATTTTACCCTCTCTCTGGTACACGCCAATAGAGTGATCGGTGCTGCCGATCTGCAGCATTTTTCCTTTTCGCAAGGCATTGCGGAGAGTGGTAATCAATTCTTCTTTCTTGAACACAAAACTCATTCCAAATTCTCGACGTAGATGCGGGAGTTTCCTTTGGGCTTGAAATTGTTTTAATTGTTTTTGAAACTGCTCTAATTCTTCTCCGGATAGATTTTCTGTTAAGGATTTAAGCTGTTGACCTCGTTCGAGACCTAGATTTTCTTCTTCATGACTCGCAGGCTTAATAAATTCTATGACATCTTCGAGATGGGATTGACGAGTTATATGATTGTCGAGTGAGTGAGAAGCATGTAGCCAGCGCATATTATTGATGGTTCGTTCAAAGACGGGTTCTAGGTCTTCTGTGAGCAAACTTTTCTTACTGCCGTTCCATTCTGCAATTAAACCTAAGTCTCCGAAGAATAAACTATCTTCTCCTCGATCTTTTCTGAAAAGCCAGTAGGCAGCCAAACCATAGCAATGCCCTTGTTGAAAGGCGCTGTCCAGGGCTTCGATGTCTTTTTTATGATATTTCCTTCGAAATTTTCGATCATACTTTTTTTTATAAATTTCTGGTTCTAATGTATTAGCCTCTTTTTCACGTTCCTCATCGATTTCGAGCTGCATCGCGATATATTTCTTACATTGCTCGAGTATTTTAGCTTGGGAGAGATTCAGTGTTTTGGGCATAAAATTTCTACAACCTCATTTATTAAATAGAAGTGACTATAGTTATTTGATAGAGGGTTGATTATAATGTTCCTGTGTATATGCGTACGGAGTCTATATGTCATCATTCAATAGTGATAGAAACACCATAATAAATAGTAATAATAGTGAAACAAAAAGTGATAGGTCGCCAACAAACCATTCGGATCCAGTGTTGGAATTGATAAAAATTATCCCAAAAGCAGAGCTGCATTTACATATAGAAGGCACCCTTGAGCCTGAGTTGCTGTTCAATTTGGCTGCTCGAAATAAAGTTGCAATTCCCTATAAAAGTGTTGAGGAACTTCAAGAAGCGTATCGTTTCACAGATTTGCAATCTTTCCTCAATATTTATTATGCTGGAATGAAAGTATTAATCAATGAGCAAGATTTTTATGACCTAACCTGGGATTACTTTGAACGCGCCAATGCGCAAAATATTCGTCATGCAGAAATTTTCTTTGATCCACAAGCACACACAGATCGAGGCATTGCATTTGAAACAGTGATTAAGGGAATTACTTCAGCCTTGAAAGATGCCAGAACGAAGCTCAATATTACAAGCCATCTTATTCTATGTTTTTTGCGTGATTTGACTGAAGAAAATGCAATTACCACATTAAGGCAGGCGATACCTTATAAAGACCTGATTATCGGCGTCGGGCTCGATTCTGCGGAGCTTGGTAATCCTCCGAGTAAATTTCAAAAAGTATTTGAAATGGCACGCAACGAAGGATTGCTGTGCGTTGCTCATGCAGGAGAAGAAGGTCCCCCTGAATACATTGTAGAAGCGCTGGATTTATTAAAGGTAAAACGCATCGATCATGGCGTTCAGTGCGTAAAAGATCAGGCTTTAGTAGAACGCTTGATTCGCGAGCAAATACCACTCACTGTTTGCCCATTGTCAAATGTCAGGCTTTGTGTTTTTAAAACCATGCAGCAGCACCCTATCCGCAGTATGCTCGAAGCTGGTTTGAGAGTAACAATGAATTCGGATGATCCTGCATATTTTGGCGGTTATGTTGTGGAGAATTTTATCGCTGTGCATCAGGCTTTAGGGTTAACGGCGGATGAGGTGTACCAAATCGCAAAGAATTCGTTTGTTTCTAGTTTTATATCAGCAAAGGAAAAAGAAGGATTTATTACTGAGCTTGATAAGGTTTATAAGGATTTTAAGACAAGCAGCCATTAGGAAGAACCCAAAAGACAATTAGAGTATCTTAATACTCTAATTGTCTCAAAATAGGTATGGTTTAGGATTTGTTAGGCTACTCTTTTGAAAGGGCATTTCGAGTTTTTGGAAGTCGAAAGCTCATGAGTTGCAGCTTCTTCGAAAGCCTTTATCAATGGCTCTATACTTGGCTTCAGTGACGAATACTCAGGTGGATTTCCTCTGCGCACAATGCCTTTTCTGTGCATCATGGCATCTTCCAGGCCTTCAATGTCCCCTGCAATTTTATCTTGTGGATTGGCAATTTCTGCCAGACACTTTCGAGATTTTGTGTAAATACTGTGAAAAGTAAGTGTACGCTGCGGAGTCATGGCATCAAATACCTCGATGGTTTCACAGGTGAGCCGAGCGCAGGGAAGTTCAACGCCTTGATCTGCATCAACGCAGATGCATTCTCTGTCTCCAATAACATTGGCTTCCGTGAGACCGCTTCCCCAGTAGATGAAATTATTGATGATACCGAGTCTTCGTTCTAAGACTTCTATTTGGTAGATGAAATATTGCTGCTGGGATCTCGAATGCTCTGCATAAAACCTGGCACGTTTTAGATCACTTGCTATCTTTTCTTTTGTAAAGGGCATAGAATTAGGGTACATACTTCGAAAGCAGGCAAGCTTTTCTCGTTCAGCTTCATAGAGAGCTTTTAGTTTGGATTGAAACAACTTCAGGTTTATGTTGCTTCCTAGATAGGCTTCGCTTAAAAGGCAAGTATCGATTTTTGTTCGCATATCTGGGGCCAGACTGGCATCTAACATAGTATACAATTCTGATGCAACACAATCCTGCATCGTAGTAGCAGGATCGCCATTTTTAAATAATATTAAATTGGGATCTGCTCTCTCTGCTTCGGCATAAGAAAATTTTTCGACAAAACTTGTGTTGCGGTAAAGCATTAAGGTCCACTTATAGGGTATATTGATAAGGAGCTTTTCAGCGCAGCTCATAATGGCTTTTCGATATTTCGCGTAGTGAGATTGAATGGCGAGAGTGCCATCTGGATTAATAGCCTGCGATTCTGAGGCACCGTCCACCAAAGCTTGCCCGAACCAGGCAAGGAGCGAGGATATTTTATGTGGGTCTTGTATTGCCTGCAATTGTTTTTTTAAATTTTCCACTCTTTTTTCCATATGAGCGGTAGTTTCAAATGTTCGTATTCCCAAATCCATCGATGCCATAGCGCTTGCTTTTGATGCTTTCTCAATGATGCTATCAATTTCAGCTGAATTTGCTTCTACTTGGAGGGCTTCAGTCTCTGTTTGATAAGCCGCGGCGATAGCCTGAGCTTCTAAGGCTTGTGCCTCTAAAGCTTGAACTTCCAGAGCAGCGATTGCTACGCTTGTTCCTATGAGGCTAGAATGATTAAATGATTGACTTGAAAAATTTGCGGTGAGATTTGCGCTCAGAGTATGAGCTAAATTTGCGGTAATATTCACTACAGCCATACTGGTACTCCTTAAGGTCGGTCTGCTCAGCAGTTCAGAAATGATAACAATTTTTTTTCCATAAGACAACTACCGATGGCACTGCCCATCCTGTAATTTTTAATAGAATTTTTTAAATACTTTTGTTGTATTCTGGTCTTGGTCTTGGTCTTGGTCTTGGTCTTGGTCTTGGTCTTGGAATCTGATGATATTTTCACTGGGAAGAATAGGAACAGGACCTTCTTCAGGCCTTAAACCCCGCTGCAGTCGGCTGCTGTGACTCGTTCCATTTTTTGGACCAAAAGAAAGAAAACGGATAGTAATTTCTTTTTCGTACTGCTGATATCTTGTAGCGCGGGGATCTTTTAATTTTAGAAAATGGCTTTCAATTTCTTTTTTTGATTCCTCGATTTTTACTGTAAGAGACTCTTCTTTTTTCGAAAGGGGAGACTCCTCACTTTTTGAACGCATAATTGCTTCTTTATGTACTGGGTGATTCTTAAGGACTTTCAAAAATATTTTCGATTCTTTATTCCTTTGCTCTTTTAAAATGCTTCGGATGTCTAATAAACGAAGCTTCATGTCTTCTAATTTAATCCAAATGGCTTCTACTTTTGCAGTGATAGAGTTAAGCTCCTTATCTGATTTCATGTTTGCAGTTAAAGTTCGAGACTCTTCAAGTGATTTTTCGGTTTTTGCGGCTGCCAATTTGCAGATTTTTGCAATAAAATCGAAACGCTTGTCTTCATATATATTTTCATATTCGAAGAGATCTTGCAGTATTTTCTTGAATTCAGAACAGATAGCAATGAGTTCTTTTTCAAGTTTATCATTTTTATCTGCTAGGCTTTGAATCCAAGTATTCGCTGGCAATAGCTGTACAATCAAATCTTTATTCAGGAGGAACTCCCTGCTTTCCACCAAATATTGATTGAGTTCATAGAGAATTGTGTTCAAATTATCGCAATATTCTTCCAATTTAATGCCGAAAGGAGACACCATAAATTGGCGAGATTCTTTGTCAAAGTGTCCAGAGGCAATTGATTGCATTTCGAAGTTTAGCCTATCCTTTGCTGCAAGAGATGCCTCGATTTCTTTTATTTGGGGGGCACAAAGTTTAAAGATTGCAACTTTTAGTTTATGAAAATTAAGTTGTAAAGCTCGAATATTTTCGAGATACAAAATTTTCACAATTTCAGCAAGATTCTGAAATTCCGACTCCGATGGATGGAATGTTGTTCAGGAATGAGCTTGAGAATCGGTGTTTACTGAATGCTGTGCAGGGAATCCACAAGGTATGATCAAAATCGATGCTGGGTATCAAGTCGAGCAAAATATCACATGTTCTGTCTGAGAGATTTTTTAATTTTGTGATATTTTCTCTGAGTTTGCTAAAATCTTTGAAATGATTCTTCATGAAATCTTTGAGACGAACAATGACCATTTTCGAGAGAATGAAGCTTGCAACATTTATTTTGTTCCCCAAAACAGCTATGGTAATGGGAGTAATTATAAAATAGCGTTTATTATTCTGACCATCGATCGAAATCGAATCTATATTCTTGATACTCGCATCATAGTGTTTCGATGGGACCACAGAGATGGCAGCAGTTTCTGGATTTGCACCGGCTTCAATCAGAGTCTTGACTGTCTCCAAGTACCCTTGAGATGCAGCAATAATAAGGGGGGTGGAACGGGGAAAAATGACAGAGACATCCTGCTCTTTTGAATCCTTACCGAAAGATACTCCAATCGTTTTGGTTATGCAGGCGTTCGGATCAACGAGCTTGAACTCAAACAACATTTCTATTCCTTTTACAAAATTGTGTTTGAGCATTTCTCCAAAGTCGTAGTCAATGGAATATCGGATGATCTTGGCATGTGCGTCATTGCTCAAAATAAATTTCAACATTTTAGGGCGAATAAATTTCAAGGTATAATATGAAGCCGTTATTATTACTTTTGCAATTGCTTCAGCATTCTCTGTGAGACTTGCTCTTTTAATTATTTCATTAAATAAGAATTGAAATGCAGGTTCAGATCCGCATTCAATTGCTGCGGACAATGGCGAGGTTTGTGCTGTCATTGTGGGGACTTCTTTGTAGAGATCTGCTTTTTGATCTAAGAGATATTGCAGGATTTCGATATTTTGCTTATCTTGTAAAGTTTTGAAAAGGTCGAGAGGGGACATGGATTGTCCTACTTGCAAAACATCTGCGAGAGGATTTGTGCTGGAATAATCTCTGAGTGTGGCGAACATCAAAGGGGTAAATCCATTTTCACAGGCATCATTAGGATCGCATTTGGCATCAATCAGCATTTTGATACTGCAGAGGGTTCCTTTATGGGCAGCTTCACTTAGGATGCCAATGCCTCCAGGAAGACGTGTTGTGATATCAGCATTTGCGGTAAGGAGCAGTTTCACGGCCTCGTCGCGCTGAAATTGAACTGCTAGGAATAGGGCACTTTTGCGCGTTTTAAGGTCAATTGCTTCCATATCTGCTTTGCTTTGAAGCAAAAAGTCAATTACCGAAACTTGTCCTGTTTGAGTGGCGGCCAGTAAAGCAGTGCAACCATCGGGCTTAGAGACTTTATTTACATTTGCGTTGGCTTCTTTCAGCTTTTTCACAGTTTCCAGGTGTCCCAAAGTTGCTGCAACCATCAAGGGAGATTTATCAGTATCATCTTCGAGATCCACTAAGGCATTCGCGCCGAGAAGTTTTGCAACAGCTTCTGTTTTGCCCCATCTCGCAGCAATCCACAGGGCAGATTCAAGACTTTTATTACGATTGTTTACCTTTGCATGGGACTGAATGAGCAAATCAAGAATAGGGATGCTTCCAAGCTTTGCGGCGAGTATCAAAGGAGTGTCTCCTTTATTGTCGGGGGCATCCACCTCAATGCCAGAGAGAGACAAAAGATAGCTTGTGATTTCCTGGAGGCCATTTTTAGCTGCACAATGGAGAGCTGTTTGTCCATTTGTGTGGTCTTCGGAATTGATATTGACGCCTGCTTCAATGAGCGTTTGTGTGGCTGTTAGAAATCCTCGCGAGACCACTGTATGCAGGGCAATACCTCCTTTATCTAGGGGACTTGGAACCTTAGGCTTACATTCTTGCAAGATTTTTCTGACCAAAGAAGTGTTGCCAGAGTATGCAGCATCCAATATCTTGGACAATTCTTTAGTGATTGTATCTAGCAGTACTTGTTCTCGTTTTTTGCTCTCCTCACAGATTCTTTTCTTGCTTTTCTTTTTGTTTATCTTTTTGTTTAGTCTTTTGTTTTTCTTCTGACTTACCCCTTGATTTATCCATGGAATCTTTTTGGGTATCTTTTGTGTCTTTTTGTTTGACCTCTGTTTTTTCCTGTTCTTTGTTTTTTGGTTTTTCTTTGTGCTTGTTTTTATGTTTCTTTTTCTTTTTTAGATTGTGCTGTTCTTTTGAAAGCTTTTCTATAATTTCTGAAGGATTTTGCATGCTAATTTAACCTCATTAAAAGCTAGGGCCTGTTGACAATTCTACTATGTTGGCCATAAATCATTGATTTCTTGTGCTCCGTTGCTCATTTATTTCAATATAAACTGCGCTACGGTGCTCAGAAATCAATGATTTCTGGCTCAACCTAGCGAATTTCAACAGGCCCTAATATAAATTGAAATTCATTATTTTTGTTTTGATTAAACCCTTTTAAATAGTTCGAAATCCCAGATGCCTTTATCCATTAATTGGCTGGGCTGGACATTCTGCAGAGCGTGGAGTATGTTGCTTGGGACCTTAGGGTTTTCATTCGCTAATTCTGTGATGAGTTTTTTGACTCGGACTCGCGCAAGATTATCCTGGGATCCACATAAGTTACAAGGAATAATTGGAAATTTACGCTCTTTTGCATAAGTGATTATATCCTGTTCCTGGCAATAGGCTAGGGGGCGGATCACAATGTGTTTTTTGTTGTCGCTCAATAGTTTTGGCGGCATGGATTTGATTTCGCCGCTGTACATGATAGACATGAGCAGAGTTCTGATCATATCATCACGATGATGGCCGAGTGCGATCTTATTGAAACCGTTTTCCTCTGCATAACGATAAATAATACCGCGACGCAGCCTTGAGCAAAGAGAACAATAGGTATTGCCTTCCGGAATTTTTTCTTTCACGATAGAGTAGGTATCGCGAGTTAGTACTTCAAAGGGTATTTTTTCCTGGGTCAAAAAATCTGTTAATTTGCTGTCATCCCAGCCGGGTTGTGCTTGATCGAGCGTGAAGGCAAAAATATCGAATTTTAGACGGGCTCTGCTGCGTAATATTTTCAGAAGTGATAGAAGGGTGAAGGAATCTTTACCGCCAGATAAGCAGACCATGACTCTATCTCCGGCTTCGATCATCTTGAAATCGGAGATGGCTTTTCCTGTGTAATGCAGCAATTTTTTTTCAGCTTTGGATCGAAATACGTTCAATGGGAGTGCTGAAATTGCGTCATTTTGTTCTTTTTCTTTAAGTTCCAAAAATTCCACTTTACTTCCAATTCATCTGTTCTTGATTCCACTTGAGTCTTAATGACTTCATTGAACACATTTGTAACTGTTCAGATTGTACCAAGAAACTTAAACAATTATCTTGGCTTTAAACCCGTCTTGCCTTTGCTTTAAGCTTCACCTTACTCAGTATTTTTCCTTTTGCTTTTGACTTAACTTTCGCTTTAGCCTTGGTCTTTGCCTTAGCTTTCTGAGCCTTTGCTTTTCCTTTTGCCTTCACCTTGACCTTTGCTTTTGCCTTGGGTGCTGGTTTTGCAACTTCCTTTGGAGGAACATCCTCTACCACATTGCCTTCGGCCAATTGATCTTCAAGCTTTGCAGCATTTTCAACCGGCAACAGCAGCTGCTTTGGTCCTTTGGGATGTGTGCTCTCCTTACGATAGCCAGGATTCAGGCGTTTTAACTCTTGTACATTAACTTCCGCTAGTTTGGCAACTTTATTGAAAGTAAGATGTTTGCCGGTATCTACGGTCTTAAAGTAGGGTTTATTATCTATGTGGGGAAGTGACAGATCATGTTTCTCTGGGTTTGCAACGACCTCAGCCAATGCAAGAAATTTTGGAACGTAGGCTGCGGTCTCTTTGGGCAAGCGAAGACTCCAAAAATTCACGGGCTTTCCTTCGCGCAGGTTTCGATCGATAGCTTTCTGCACGGTTCCTGGACCAGCGTTATAAGCAGCTAATGCCAGCATCCAGTTGTATCCAAATTCCTGGTGCAAAAATTCTAAATAATCTAATGCTGCTTTAGTGGAAGCTCTTATATCTCTTCTGCCATCATACCATTTGTCTTGTGTGAGACCGAATTGACGGCCAGTAGGGGGCATGAACTGCCATAAACCTGCGGCACCTTTGCGTGAAGTCGCTTGTGGCTCGAAAGCACTTTCTATTACGGGCAACAGGGCAAGTTCACCCGGCAGATTTCTTTTCTCAATTTCTTCGATGATATAGTGGAGATAAGGAGAAGCCTTGGTTGTGATTCTTGCAAGTCTTTCTTCATTTGCTTGAAATTCGTGAACAAATTTTTGAATTCTTTGACGTTCTTCTGTGTGTTTGTGTGGTGTTTGAATATCAAAATTGCTTCTTATTCGATCCCAGACCACGCGATGTTTGTTGCCTCTGGGTTTTTTATAGACAGCTTTTGGTTTTGATTCATTGGAACCAGATTTGCCATCGTCTGACATTTTATCGCAGGCTATGATGCTCGCAAGTGCAAAAATAACGACTAAAATCTTTACGAATACAACTTTTACAAATATATTTTTTAAGTTGCTATTTTTAATCCAGTTTGTAACACAATTTTGGATAGGATTATTCTTTGAAAAAAAATCATTCATCATTAAGCTCCTTCATTTCGCTGGATGCTCTATTTCTGCATCCGGTTTATTTAGCATTTATCCAGCATCATAGTTTCAAAATTTTTTATTTTTGAATAAAATGCTCCGATACTCATGACAGATTTTTTTATTTTGTTCTGATGTTGTTATTTTGTTATACTGTAAAAAGTATGATTTTTTGTAAGTCGTTGAAAAATATAGAGTTTTTCAACGTTTTTTGAGATCGAAACGTCCAAATTATAAAAAGTAAACTTATTCCTTTTGGAACATGTTCTAATTATCAGCATTTTATTCCATAATGTCAACCGGATATATGATCAGCACTGTATATAGCTTTATATAGGATTTTATAGATGTCTCTAAAAATGATTTTTCCATTCTCTGATAACCCTAAAAACTTCAGTTTCGCTATTCAATTTTTGCTTGGCATATTGTTCTGCAGCTGCTATGACTGCTGCCTGATCTGTTCGAAGAAATGGATTGGTTCTGAGTTCAGTTCCAATGGATGCAGGTACAGTGGATTTGCCTAATCCTCGCAGTGTTTTTGTTTCTTCGAAGCGTTCTTTGATATCTGTATTATCGGGTTCCACTGCCATTGCGAATCTTAAATTATTTAAGGTATATTCATGGCCGCAATAGACTTCAATATTTTTTGGCAATGCTTTTAATTTTGAGAGGGAGCTTAGCATTTGTTCCGGAGTACCTTCAAATAATTTTCCGCAACCTGCAGTGAACAAGGTATCTCCTGAAAACAGTTTTCTATCCTCACAAACGTAGGCAATGTGGCCTAAAGTATGTCCTGGTATTTCCAAAATTTTAAAGCTGACACCAATTGAATCAAGTTTTAAATCATCCCCCTCTTTGAGCGGATTAGAAAGATGAGGGATGGGTTCACGATGGCCGCCATAGACGGGTACATTATATTTATTTAAAAGTTGCGTAACTCCGCCGCAATGGTCAAAATGATGATGAGTGACTAAAATAGCGGTAAGATTTAGATTGCGAAGTTTCAAGGTCTCTAGTACTGGGGTAGCATCGCCAGGGTCAACAACTACGGCATTAGAGTGTGGTCCAAGCAAAACCCAAATATAGTTGTCAAGAAATGCTTCAAGTCTCAAAATTTTTTCCATACTATGATCATGGTCGTTTAGGTATTAAAATGCAAGCAAGAGGCAAGGTTTCTCTATTTCAATCCCTTGCCCCCTGGATATTCTCACTGGTACGGAGTTAGGAAAATGCCACAATTTTCGCCCATTCGATGGAAATCTTTCCGTCATTTTCTGTCAGAGCCCTTAGGGAGAACTCTACTCGGCTCTGAAGCCAAAGAAATGGACAAGGTGGTCAAAAAATTATTTGGCTATCATCTTTTGATGCTGGGTGATTTAGCGTTTGTAGAAGGTTTAAAATCAAGCCCCATTTTTCATCGTGTTTGGATTCATCCTAATATCATCCAAACTTCTGATATAATTCCACTTGCGGCAAGGCAAGATAAATTACCCATTCAATCGGATGAGGTAGATCTGGTTTATTTAGCACATTGTCTGGAATTTATTCGTAATCCACATGAAGCATTACGAGAGGCTTATAGAGTGCTGCGGCCAGAAGGTCATGTTATTATTTCTTGCTTTAATCCCTGGAGTTTATGGGGCTTTTGGAGATGGTGTACGCATTATATTAAAAGGCAACCTTGGGATGGTCGCTTTATTTCTTGGTTTCGATTGAAGGATTGGTTGGCACTTCTTGGATTTGATTTTTTGGATCTTCGTTTTTATAATTTTCGTCCGCCTTTTCAAAGGGAATCTTGGCTCAGGAACTTCAAATGGATGGAACGAATAGGGCGGTGGTGTTGGCCCTTTTGGGGAGGCTGCTATATTGTGGTGGCACAAAAACGCGTGATGACTTTGACGCCGATCCGCGAAACTTTCAAAGAACGTCGTGCAGGTCTTGCGGGAGGTTTTGTTGAACCTGTGACGCGAACAAAATGTGATGAAGAATAACCGCAACGCACTGCCCTTGAACGCCCATCTTTGGGAACAAATTGATAGCACCATTAGATTGCTTTTAAGTAGGATCGAATTTCGAGTGCCGCTTCCACACCAGAGTCATAGGCACCTTCAACAGTGGCTTGCATGCCCTGCTTAATTCGCTTAAAACCACCAGCGAAAAATAATCCACCCGTTTCATCTGCGTTTAAGGCATCGATGTGTTCTGAAGAACAGCCAGTGCTGCAATAGACATTGTGACCTTGGGAATACTTATCACTGTCCCAATGCGAAATTGCATACTCTATCAGTTCAAAATCTTCTGCATCTTTATAAGCCTTTTTTAGGGGCATAATCACCATTTTGAGAATTTCTTCTTCGGTTTTATTGGCAAAATTTGCGTTCTCGCCATAGAGAAAGACGAGCAAAGCCGGATATTCTTTTTTATTTTCAGATATATTTCCAGATGTATTTTTAGAAGTATTTTTAGAATTGGTTTCAGTGATAAAATGATTGAGATTCAAATATTCTGGCCAGGTATCAACGTCTGGATCATTAGGAAAAAGATAATGCGCGTCCGCAGGCCAAAATCTTTTTTTAAATCGTAGTAGAACAGTATTTTGATGTCCTACTTTAAAATGTTGGATGGCATCCCTTTTTCTTTTTGAGAGAGCGGGATGAAATAGAACTTGGTTTTGTTTCAGGATGTTAAATGGCAGAGCACATAAAACAGCTTTTGCATTGTAAGTGATTCCTTTAGAAGTCTCAACGCTCACATGACTTTCTTTTGGATCATGATTGATTTTTTTGACCACTGAATTAAAGTAGCTGCTTAAGTTTTGTGTTTCCAAAGACTCATGGTATAGGCTTTCTGCAAGTTGCGTATATCCGCCGATAATGAGCACATCTTCGCCTTGGAGCATACGATCGTGCTGCAAATCGATTATTGAAAGCTCGGACAACTTTGCATCAGTATGATGAATAATGCTTGTAGTAACGAGTTTTCTTGCCCAAAATGCAGGGCTGTCTCTCTTTGGAATATTGCTTTCATGATACATGAGAACATCTGCAACAGACGGCGGATTTTGATAATGAGTATTTCTTGCCTCCTGTATTTCAAAGACCGCAGCACTAAAATACTCTTTTAATTCAGTCTCAAGCTTCGGCAATGAACGAGGTTCTCCACGGGTATCTCGCAGATCTGATTTATTGATGTCTGGGGTCTTGGGTACAATGCCGTAATGCTTAATGAGAGCATAAACAGGATTTGGAACTGGATTTGCATGAGAATCACTGCCTTGTCCGTGTACATACATTGCTTCTAGATTTCTTTCTTGGGCTACACCTAATTGCGGACGAGCTTCTAACAGGCAAACTTTGGCCCCTAAATTGCACAGTTCACGGGCAGCGGCTAACCCGGCTATACCGGCACCGATGATAATTACGTCGTATGTCATGGATTTATTCATGATGTTCATAATATTCAGGATAGTGGTATAATAAATGTTTTTGGGATAATCTTGATGAACCTTATAGTGTTTATCATAATGTTTATCCCATAACCCTAAAATCTTAGCAATGGTAATTCGTTTTTGTGGAAAAAATCGTTGAACTTTATACTGATGGTGCTTGCAGGGGGAATCCAGGTCCAGGCGGCTGGGGCGTTTTATTGCGTTATAATGGCGTGGAAAAGGTATTGTCGGGCGGTGAAAACAACACCACCAATAATCGCATGGAGCTTATGGCCGCTATTCAGGGCTTCAATGCCTTAAAAAAACCTTGTCGAGTAGATATTTTTACTGACTCAGAGTATGTACAAAAAGGCATGACGCAGTGGATAAGCAAATGGCGAAACAATAACTGGAAAACCAGTGATGGCAAGCCCATAAAAAATCTGGATCTCTGGCAAGAGCTTGATGCGGCTTCTAGTCGACATCAAGTGAAGTGGCATTGGATTAGAGGGCATAGCGGACATCCTGAAAATGAACGTGCAGATGAGCTCGCGCGATTCGCAATAGATGAGCTTTTGGCGGTTCAGGGAAAGAATCAAAATCCTTTGGAATAAATTATGGTAAGGCAGATAGTATTAGATACTGAAACAACGGGCTTAGACCCCAATAAGGGTCATCGCATCACTGAAGTAGGCTGCGTTGAAATGAATAACCGCCGACTCACAGGCCGAACTTTCCATTATTATATTAATCCCGAACGAGAAATTGACCCAGGTGCAGTGGCCATTTCGGGGTTAACGAATGAATTTTTAAAAGATAAACCAAAATTTTCAGAAATTGCCGATGAATTCTTAAATTTTATTCGAGATGCTGAAGTCATCATCCATAATGCCCCATTTGATTTGGGATTTATTAATAATGAACTGCAATTACTAAAACATGCTTGGGGTACAGTAGATCCTTACATTCAGGTTATAGATACTCTAATGCTCGCACGTCAATTGCATCCAGGTCAAAAGAATAATTTGGATGCCTTGTGCCGCAGATATGGAATTGATAATTCCCACAGAACCTATCACGGTGCCTTATTAGATGCCGAGATATTGGCTAAAGTTTATCTCCAAATGACTGCCGGCCAGACTTCCCTTGTATTAGAGGGTGAGAATCAGGAAGTATTAGGAAGGCCAAAAACTCCGAGAAAAAAAGCCAAATTACGTTCATCGAATGTTATGTTGAAGGTGATTCATGCCACTGCTGATGAACTCAAATTGCACCAGAATAGAATGGAATTATTGGCTTCAAAAAAGTAAATGAATCCCGAATCAATTGCCATTGGTACGTGAACGGTTGCACCATTTTTTAAACCCATAAAAAATTATACTATACTTAGATTATCACAACTTTTGGAGACATAAATATGGCAAGAAAATATGGTAGAAAGGCCCAAGCCGAAGTTAAGAAAGAAATGCGTAGTTTTAAAAAAGGTACAGCTCGTAGTGGTCGTAAGCTTCGACCTGTAAAAAGTCGTAAACAAGCCATTGCAATTGGTTTATCAAAGGCTCGTAAAAAAGGCTACAAAGTACCTGCTGTAACTTCACGCAGTAAAGCTTCTAGTACCAAAAGGAAATCTGCAGCACGTAAAACCACCGTCAAAAAATCGACAGCTAGAAAATCCACTGCTAGGAAGTCTACAGCCGCTGCCAAAAGAAAATCTACTGCAAGGAGAACGACTGCTGCTAAGAGAAGATCGACTGCAGCGAAGAGGAAATTGACCGCTGTCAAGAGAAGTAAGCCCGCAGCTAAAAGAAGATCAGGTGCAGCTAAAAAGAGAAGGCACACGGCGAAAAAAGCTCCCCATAGGTCAATGAAGAGAGCCAGTGCTAAAAAAAGATCTTCTGCTAGAAAAAGTGCTGCGGCAAAAAAACGCAGTACTGTTAGAAGAAGTAGTGCTGCCAGAAAACACCATCCTATCAGAAGTAAGGCTAGAAAAAGCACTTCAGTCAGAAGAAGAAAACCGGTTAACAAAACATTTAGAAGATTATCCAGTTCTTCGAGAAGGTCTAGCCTTCGAAAGAGATCAATGCGTTAATTTTTTGTATGTCATAAATGAGTGATAAAGTAATAAGTAGTTATAAGTAGTAATAAGCAGTAATAAGTGGTGCCAGGCACTGGTCAATGGTGGTGCCTGGTACCAGTAGAGTGGCACCAGAGTGCCAGCACCAGAGGCACCATCAGAGGCATCCGTGCCATGGAAAAAATTGAAATAATCGTTTTATTATTTACCATTATCCTTATCATTGGGCAGGTATTTCGAAAGTCCCCGATACCCACTTCGCTGTTATTGGTACTTGTGGGAATGATTTTAAGCTATATTCCTGAGTTTCCCCGTGTCACATTGAATCCTGAAATTATATTAGACATTTTTCTGCCGCTTCTTGTTTATCAAATTAGCACTATGTCATCCTGGTACGATTTTCGCAAGAACCTTCGTCCGATAGCACTTTTGTCTGTTGGACACGTCATATTTATTACTGTCGCTGTAGCTGTCGTGATCCATGCATTGATCCCAGAATTAGGATGGCCTTTATCCTTCGTACTAGGCGCCGTTATTTCACCACCCGACGATGTCGCGATTGTGTCTGTTGCAGAGAAAATTCGGCTGCCGAATCGGGTGATCAGTATTTTACAAGGTGAAGGTTTGTTAAATGATGCAGCGGCACTAATCCTATTTCGTCTTGCACTTGCAGCTGTTTTTGCATCTCAAATATCCATCACACAAGGCATCTTAAGTTTCTTTGTTTTAATTCTAGGGGAAGCCGCCTATGGTTTTATTCTGGGAAATTTGTTGGGTACACTCAGATTAAGAATTGCAAGTACACAACTGCATATGATAGCCTCATTCCTCACTCCATTCTTTGCTTATATACCGTGCGTACTTTTAGGGGGAAGTGGCGTTCTTGCGACTGTGGTGACTGGCTTTGTGATAGGGCACCGCTTTGCGGTGCGGTTTACGCCAGAATTCAGATTAGTGGCAAGAGCAATTTGGCCTATGTTAGCTTTTGCTTTGGAGTGTGTTCTGTTTTTATTGGTGGGTCTTGATATGCGCCTGATTATTGAAAATATTGCGCCCTTACCTGCAAAAATGTTGATTTATTATAGTATTGTAGTTATCTTAACCGTCATCATTGGACGTTTTATTTGGGTATATCTTGGAAATATTTTTCTGCCGCGATTTCTATTTCCTCCGATTCGAAAAAAAGATCCTTTTCCCCCTTGGCAATATCCTTTCATCATTTCTTGGGCAGGCATGCGCGGAGGTATTTCGCTTGCTGCGGCACTTGCAGTGCCTTATCTTCCGGATATGGGAAATGGCACAAGTCCACGGGCGCTGCTCATTTTTTTAGTTTTTGCTGTAATATTGGCAACATTTGTGTTGCAAGGCCTGACATTGCCTTGGTTGATCAAGGTCACCGGAATTCGCGAAGATGGAACCCGTGAAGCATATGATGAACACATGGCAGAACTGAATGCAAGGCTTGAGATGTGCAAGGCTGCACTGCAATGGTTAAAACGATATCGAGAAGATTTCAATGATGATAAATCGCTTTGCGTGCAACTCAATTTATACATAAAGGAGTATCAAAATCTAAGAGCTGATCTCAAAAAGAGAATAGCCCATCATCATGGCATCTTAGATCACGAGGAAGAAGCCGAAGAAGTGAGGCGTGAAACCTTTCTCCTATCACAAATCATCGAAGTCGAGCGCGCTGTACTGCTAGACCTATGGCGGACTCAAAAGATAAGCTTTGAACTTCAGACTAAACTTCTTGATAAGCTGGATCACCGAGCAAGTCATGCTAAGGCATAGCTTGGTCTTGACTAATAACCTAAACCCTAATAGAATTTCCTGAAGCTTGTGGGTTTTTCATCTGCAGTTTCAGGGTTTAATGCAGTGAACAATTCGGAAAATTCTTGCCTAACTTCCGATACTAATTCTTTGCAAGCGTATTTTTCCATATCTAGAAGTAACTGTTCAACGATCGAAGGGATACCGAATTTTAACACACTTTCACATAGCTCGACCCAAAATTTTGCAACTTCGGCACTATATTCCTCTCTGGATTCCACTTGTAAATATTTAAAGTCCTCTTGTGTTGGATAAAATCTGCCGTCCTTGAGTAATATCATGAAAATATCAGTATCGAAATGTTTTAATGCAAAATTTAACGAATTATGATCTGATTTTATTCTTGTTGAAATGTCAAGCTGCAAAATTCTAGCAAGTAACATAGTGTCTTTAGTGACAATACAGTGTTCCAAAAGAGTCAAAGAATTGTTATGCATTGGTTCGGAAAGCACTTCCCGGAAAAAGCTTGGCTTACATTCATTTTTAAGAGAGACGAGCAGCTTATCAACCTCGCTCAGATTTCGTGAAAGTGCTGCTCTGGTCAGGGCTTCAAGTTTGGGTGCGCAAATTTTTTTCAATAGATTATAATTATGGAGTAGTTTTTCTTTCAGAAGGTCATAATATTTTTCTTGTTCCGGAACGTTTTCTAATATTATCTCCTTAAGAAATTTCAATTTATCTTCCATTCTATCGTAAAACCAATCAGAGCTATTTTTTAAAAGCATATCCAGATCGCCATTCAGGAATTGCACTTGTTCGAGCAACTCCGGAAAGGCAGGATGTTCGATTTCTTTGGAGGTCCCTGTCAGAATGCCGTTGTGTGGTGTCACGATCCACGCTCCAAATCCCATTGTTTTCAGCAGTTCTTGATTCTTATCCAGATAATTCATAAATTCATTTGCTTCATCTTGGGAAATAAGGAGTACTTTAAGCTTTGAATTGGAAGGAGGTTCTGAGAGAACTAAGAAAAAGTCGATTGGCTTCAGGCCATGTTCTATATAGTGGCTGTCCACTTGGTCAAATGATTTCATGAAATTCTGTGTCACAAATAGATTCGGACCAAAATACCAATGATCAAGAGATTCCAAATCAGACAAGAGCATTTCATTTAAGGAATGTATTTGAACCGGTTCTTTGACATCAGCGCTAATCACGATAGGAAAACTACCCTCCCAGGAAACTTCATCTTCGGCAGACACATCGCGTGCTCTAACTTTTCTTTTCGAGGATTCTCTAAATCGCACATCGTCGTGCTCCATATCTTCTTCCTGGTCTTTAAGACTTTCGCGTTCGCGAAGAACCTCTGCTGCCGTGTCTTCAGTCGATTTCCTGGTGCGTGTGTAATTCGGCAAGCAAATTTGAAGAGCACTTTCTTCTATATCCATGAGTTTCAGAGTCATTTGTGCAGAAACTTCTACAATTTCTTTTTTAAGTGCTATTTCTTTGGCTTCTCTGGTTTCCTTCATTTCTTTCGTTTCTTGATCTTCCCTTCCTATTATCCTAAATTGGCTATGAACCCTTGCATCTTTCTCTGAATAAGCCTTTGCCATAAGCCTTTCGTAAAGTGCAATTATTTCATCACGATGTCTTTTCAGTATGATTTCCGTAGCTAATGGCTGTTCACACTCTTTGAATCTTGCATAGGGATCAGCTAATACAGGGCTTATAAATACTTCAGCAAAAGTTCTCATGAGCTTAAATTTTTCTGCTAGATCCTTAGCGTCAAAGATGCGATTTAAGAAATGCTGTCTTAAAACATTGCTCATTTTGTCGAGACTGGCCCGAAGGTGGAGGTCAGACAATACCCGAATCTGATTTCTCTCGGTGTATTCGAGAACATCATGAATATCCCAGTTCTGTTTCTGGGCTTTCTCGGTATCTAGACTTAAAAATACTTCGGGAGGGGCAATAAATTGTAAGGTTTGCTCTCCGGCAAAATCTCGCAGTCTCATAACCCCTTGAAATAAATCACGGCTTTTTGTATCAGTATCAATGGTAGCAATTGCTATGGCATCCACTGCCTGTTTAATATCAGTGCCGGTTGTGTGACGTTGGTCATAATAGGTGAAACACTCCTCAGGTTTTGAGTGCGTTTTTGCAAAAATTAAGTTGGGATCTGTCCCGCCAATCAAGATAGGTTTATAGGGCTTGCCTTCCAGAGGCAAGGCGCATAATTCATTTAATTGATCATCAAAATATAGAATATGTTTGATTTTATTGAGAGGTTTCGTTCGGAGCATTTCAGCGAGCAAGGTTGCAATTTCAAGATTTGTTTTCTTTTTGAAAAGAGCACCGATATCAATTAAAGCATGGATTTTTGCATTTTTTTCATTTTTGAGAATATGCTGTTCTAGCATTGCTACTTCAGATTGTGCTTTAATGGGTATGATGAGTGGATTTTTTTGAATCAGAAGATTTGAAGTCTGGCCATCTGTACCAAGCCCTTCCTCTCTTTTATATTGGATATCAGAATGGTAACAACGCGCATTCCAAGTCGTACCGGTCATTAATTGTGCCGAGCGGAATTGATCAATATGATTAATGGCATTTGATTGTAATATAGACGGATATACTTTGATGCCCTTCAGAATGTATTCTCGTATCAGATAATCACGTGCCACTCGATTTGTTGAAATGAGAGATTGGAGATCAAGCACCTCCAGATCATTTTCCAAATGATAGGCTTTTAATGGTTTTCCAGTGAGTTTCTCGAAGTTCTTGGAGGCGATTGTTTCATCAAAATCGATCAAACCCTGCTTTCTTATGATTTCATGGTTTGCAAGCTTAATGAAATCCCGCAATAAATTTTGCACGAATTCAAGCGGAACTTTATCGCGTTGTAATTGCAATTGCAGGGTATAGTTGATTGTTTCAAATATGGAACCGAACTCGGATCGCTCATTGGGGGTGTTACTTGCGATATAAGGGATAGCAATTTCTCGGTTTCCTTTGAAATTAGCACTTTTGGGGAAACCATAATGTTCATTCGCTTTGCGAAACACAGTGGTTTTCAGGAGTTCGATTTCACCTCTTGCCAAGGCAATTTTTCGTCTATCGTCATCATTCATTCTTATTACAAATTCTGGAATGGATTCGGTCTTATTCAGCAGATAGAGCTTCAGGATATCTTTATCATCTGAATTTAATTGGTTGCTGATTGAAAAAATTGGACTTTGCTCATCTTCCAAAAGTGTTGCCACGAGCACTGTCCGAGCAGTATCCCATTCCTCTGGACTAGCAAACGTGCGCTTTCCAAGCATTATTTCATTGAGATTGCTGGGACCCCCTTTTAAATGAATGGTAACTTTTGGAAATAAGCGATAAATTTCCTGAAGAGTATTAATGATATCACTGGATATCTCCGTTGCCTTACCCAGGGTAAAATTAAGTTCACGTTTGGGGTCGAGTACAGTGTCACATTCGTCGATGATAACATCGCCCTTTTCCTTGAATAATCTCAAGATTTTTTCAAGGTTCAAAATGCTGTCATTAATACCTTCAAACCACATTGGTTGATGCAAAAGTTCAAGATATTTTAATTGCAAAGCTTGCACAGTTTCAGCAGTCACAATAAGGTATTCTTGATTAGCAATGATGTCCTTAAGTTTCTCATAGCAACGTTTCAAATTTTCTGCAGAACAATCACTCGAGCGATCGAATTTAAAGGCATGTCCTTGCACGCCAAATATTTTCATTGTGATCAAGGGAAATCTTTGGCACAGGTTTCAAATAGCCCATCCGGCACTTCGATAATGGAGAGATTGGTGCCATCCGCTTTCATAAGAGCTAAGATCGGCATGATTATCTTGGACTTTCCAGCAGCCATGATCATTTGAATCACTTCGGAGTTATAGCCTTCTGCCCCCGATTTTTTGCTTAGGAATTTTTTCAAAATAGTGATTTGATCTTTGCGTAAGAGCTTATCGTCATAATATTCAAAGACCAAAAGTTCTGGGTGTTTTTCTGTTTCAAATTGGCGACTAGCCTCGAGTTGTGAACCCAAAAGCTCCCGGTAGCTCTGATATTCAGGGCTGTGTTCTTCTGTGGCGCTTAATTTCTGTAAGGTATCAGAGACTCGACTGCGATGCTGATGTGCAGTAAAACGAATGAGATAATCATGCAGTTTCTGATTCAGAGCTTCTGCCGAGACCAGATCAAGTTTGGTTTTTCGGCACATGAGCCGCATATCTTTTCTAAAATAGAGATATATCAAGTATTCGAAACTTAATGTCGCTATTTCATTGCCTTTTACCTTGGCAATGGTTTGTAAACTTGCTTTTTCGCCAGTTAAAGCCTTGTTACCAAATTCGAGTATTGATTTTTGGAGTGACTCCAAATCGCTTTTTTCTTTCACTAAACTATTGTCTTTATTTAATATTTCCTGGCACTTTCTAATTCTCTGTTTTAAATCCCAATATTCTGTAGAGCTCAGCAAAGATTCGATGCGATCTCGATAAATAGCCTTTTTCTTTTTAGTTGCCTGGTTTTTTACCTGTCCTGCTTCCTTATCGAGTTTTGAATAAAGCGCTTCAGTTTGTAAAAATCCATAGTTTTGAGTGGAATCTTCGATTGATTGCTGGGATATTTTCTTGGTTGATTTTTTGATTAAATCCTCGGCAATTTTGATCAAAGCTTTTAATTTCGAGTCTGATTCTCGATCGAGAGCTTCGAGGTCATCTGTAAATCTCTCCAAACCATGTTTTTTGAATTGCTGTAGCGCGAGTGTTTGTCCATCTCTGTCTCGGGAAGTCATCGGTTGAGTGAAGTGATATTTTGTAATATGAGAGTCGGCACCTTCTTTTTTGGGTTCTGCAGGAGGGACAATTGTTTCCGGTCGTTTTTCTGTTTCCACAATCTTAACAGGGATTGGATCAATGCCGCTCGATGCTGCTTTATTACGAATCGCTGACAGGGACTTTCGCATATCTTGCACAGTATTATCTCTATATACTGGCCAATCCAGATCCGGTTTTTTGAAAACGAAGCAGAGTATTCTACAAAGTAAAAACTCTAAATTTCGGTGATCACCATAGTTAGAATTGCATAATTCAACCCGCAGCATATTATGGACGTAATTTTCCAAATCCGCGCGCAATGCTTTGGTAGGGATGAGTGAGGATGCTTTTGCCTTGGCAAGTGTGTAGTACCTATCAAATGAAAGCATGAATTCAAAGATAGTATGTTTTTTGCTGAAATCGCAGAGGCTTTTGGTTATGATCTCTTGGCTGATTTCAGAAGATACTGGTGCGGCATCAACTTCCTGGGTTCCTTTTTCTTTGAGAGCATTCAGTTCTTTGAAGTTCAATTGCTTGAACGATTCCATTAAATAATCGTCGCCTGGAAGCTTTATCAAATATGTTTTGTTGCATAATTCACTGGAACTCGTAACTTTCTGATTTTTGGTGTTTGAAATTTCTCTTTTTAAGTCTTGCAGTAATTGAGTATCTTCTGATGATAAATCAAGTCGTTCCCCTTTTTTACGGATTTGTTCTTTTTGGTGACGTAGTTTTGCAACCAGCAGTTTCTGCATTCTATTTGCGATTTCGGTTGGGGGGCGACGATTACTAATATACGGAGAGGTATGCAGATATGCATAAGCACATTTCAATAACGACAGTTCTTGTATTGGATTGAGCCTCATTTCCTGTGGAATGTTAGGCAGTTTTGCAAAGTAGTCATGATACAGAGTTCTTAATTCTGCGTCATAATACTTATGATAGAAATCCCGTGCTTGTTCCAACTGCTGATATCGATAGGCTTGGTTCGCGCTCTTTAGGCTTGGATTTCGATTAACCTCAAAACATAGGGTATTGAATGAGGCATTTTTTTGTTCAAGCAGCAGCAATGCGGCAAAAAGACGGCAGGCTTCTGTCTCTGGTTCCTTTGTTTGGCAAATTAGCGCAAGGTGGGGAGAAAAAATTTTGCTTGGCAGCTCTACCATTATCCTCTTGATTAGCACGATTTCAATGGCATTCCCAGCTATACCACCTTTTTTCTGGCATTCCTTCAGGGCAGTCAGGGCTTGTTCTGGATGATGTTCTGCCAAGGCCACATAGGCTAATTGCAGGTAATCAACGGCAGAGTTTCCAATGATCTTGCCGGATGTCATCATGAATTGTGCATATCGTTCTGATTTTCTACTTCGCCATGCTGTTTTATAGGGTTTCAATGGAGGTATTCTCGCGAGCTCACTGGAAGTAGGCACTCCATCGTGATCCCTGGTTTGAAAAATCATTTTCCTGATTCTGTCTTTAACATCAAAGACCAGTGGTCGGTACTCTTCTTTCTGGCCTTTTGGTCCTCTACTTTGTACCGGATAATATTCCTGCAGGGGCATGATCATTTGAAAATCACTGGTTTTACGGCTTTGCATGTAAAGGCAGGGTTGCAATCCAAGCAAAGCTTGGCCTTCGGCCAAAAAAAGCCTATATTCTGGATTTTGGGTCCAGATCCACTCAGTGCCTTCTTTGGTTTGTTCGGATGTCCATTCAAGGCCATAGCGCAGCATATGAATCTTAAAAGTACCGTTTTTATGCTGCCAGATTTCTATGAAGTTTGGATCCTCAAATCTGCTGAGGTAGGCATAAAGTTTGCCAGCATCTGGAGCTTTTTGAGAGAGCAAAGAATTGCCTGTTTCAATGCCTCGTTCATCCAGTTCCATTATTTTGAAGGTATTTTTCCCTTGAGGTACAATTTTCTGTATCGGTTTTCCTTTTCGGTCTGTACAATAATAAGCCGGACTGCTACTTTTGAGATCGATTTTACGCCACCACAAGTAATGTTCTTCGAGTTTTTCGAGGGATACGGGAAATGGAAGTTTAGTACTGTCCATTAAATCATACCATTCCGTGTCTCCGCCAGGTTGATGCTGGATGAAAACGGTATGATTTTTCAAATTTTCTACAACGCGATAAGATTTCTTTTTGAAATGAAATTCAGCTATTTGAAACTGAGCTAAAGTTCGAAATTTGGCCCGTTGAGAGGCAGAACCAAATATTTTCTTATAGGTGTTAGTCTGTAAATTTTCCAAGATGTAACCCTGGCGATCACAGCTGGTCACTATTTTGCCTGTAGTTAGGTTGAAGATCAAAATAACAGATTTATCATTTTGAAGAATCAAGTTCGGAAAATCATATCTGTATTCTACACCGGCATCTGGCAACAAATCCTGACTGAAGAGATCTGTGATCAATGATTGGAACAGCTTATTTCTTTGTTCAGAGGAGAGTTTTTCGAGCCTTGATTCTAAGAATTGGTTGACATTATTCTCCATCGATTCCATGTCAAATGAAAGATAAGTATTCAGGTGGCTGCTGCTTTGTTTAGGAAGAATATTTTTATAGTATAAGCCCATGAGGAGGATTTTTAGGTCATTGACAGGCGTCACTTTTGTTGTTTCTTTGTAGAGGTGTCCTGTTCTCATGTAATGTACATTTACCAGTTGTGTAAAAATCCAGGTATCTTTTAAAAAATCAGCTTGTATTTTATACTTTTCAGGTTGAAGAATTTGTTTTTGATAATTATCAATCTGATTTACAAGTTCATCATAGAGGTGCCCATTCAGTATTTTTAGGGCTTCATCGCAGGCTTTCTTTTTAGGATAAGCTTCCAAATACTTTTGCAGGTGAACGGCTGCCTGGAAGCAGAAAATGGCGCCATCGCTGATTTTGGTTCCACGACAATGAAATTTATAGCCTTTCAGCAACAGTTCCACAAGTTCTAAGGCAAGTTTGGGGTTTCTATCCAAGGCTTTGTAAAGGATTCCATGAATGATAGTATGGTCACTTCCAGGTACTTTTATATTTTCTGTTCTAGGGCTGAAAATATTGGCTAAGAATATAACCTGAGTTTCTGCTGTATCGAATAATTCTAGATGAGATTCAAAAATTTCCTTCGTAACAATGATTCGAGTCTCGTTTTTAGAATGCCTCGAAAATCCAAGTTTACGGGAAAAACCTTTTTTCTTGCTCAAATCCTCTATTCTTTTCTCAAGTCTCACTATTCGTTCATTGGCGGATAGACTATACCCATTCTTATGATCGATTGCTGCAAAAATACTGGAATCCGACACTTCTTTAATGGACATAGAATCTGCCATCATAGGGAATAGGTTCAAAATTAAAACCATAATTTGTTGTGACAGTGACTTTATCCGGTTTTTCTGGCAGTTCACAGGTCAACCCTCCTCCTTTTCTTAGGGATAGCATACTAAATCGCTGTCCTGCCTTATCTTTTTCCCGATGCTTTTTAGGCGATACAGAAAAATAGGAGAGTACTCCTTTTTTGAACACTTTTGTTTCTGCACGCAGCTGTTTAAATTGTAATAGAACATCATAATCAGCAAGAATATTTTTCATGATCTTGGTTTGAGAATCTTTTTCTTTAGCGGCTTTAAATAAATTTATTCTCATGTTATCAAACTCATTCTTAGCTTCTTTGATTTTTACTTTATTTAATTCCTGTTTTTCAATTTCATCCAAGTGTTTGATGAAATAATAATCATAATAGGTGTCTGCGCAGCCAATAGACTCGTCAGCTTCTTTAATGATTTTATCCAGAGTTGTACCAAGTTCTCGTGTTACTCTGTCCCAAATAGGATCGAAACTTGTAATATGGATATCCGAATCAACGAAGTCTCTATCAAGCAATTGTGCCAAATATTGCATTTTTGGATTATGTGCAAAATATTGCTTGCAAATAAAACTTGCCGAGAGCAACGCCGTTTCAGCTGAGAGGATTTGACGCGCTAAGGGAGCAGTTCCTCCATCATGAAAACAGTAATATCCATAGTAACGTAGTATATACTGAAGTAAATCAAAGCTCTTCTTTACATCCTTAGGGTCCGTTCCCAAATTGTTCCAAAAATCTTGGGCTTGTTTAAAATCAATTGGCAATGAAAGAAATATTTTTTCAAAATCCGCAATTATTTTACTGTTTGATATTCCCATTCTTTGATTTTTTTTGAGGACATGTTTGCAATGCTTGAGATACTCTAAAGGGCTTATGAATTGAGTGATATCGAGTATGGGCAAGATTTGTTTTTGTTTGATGGGCTGCAAACCGACTTCATAATCTGATTTTCTATCTACATCACCATTTTTCTGTCTAGGCAAAGACAGGGAATGAAATATCTGGGAATCAGGCGATATGGAATCCAAGTCCGCCTTTAAATCTTGACTTTCAATTCTAAAAATGTCATCCTTTTTTCCAGGTGTAAGACTTGGTGCGGTTTTACAAGAACTTCGCCCTTGCTTTGTTTCTAAACGGAGAATTTCTTCCCATTCTGCCATGGTCAATTCAGCATTTGTTTTTAAATCAGCTGAAATCTGATCTAACAGAGTAATTGCTATCAACGCCTCAGACTCTTCCAATAACTTTTTGCTATCCTTGCGTCGCTCCATCATGATTCGAGTGGTTCTGGCAAGTTTGGATCTACCAGCTTCTAATTGCCTTCGAATCATTCTGTTCCCAAGTTTCCCGAGTTTTTTTTGGATGTGATAGTGATCCCAAAGTGACTGTAATCTGAGCTGAAATAAAAATTGTTGAAAAGCGTGGTCCCCTAGAGCGGCATGCAAGATTGGCATCAATACACGCATACTGCAAGTGCCTGATTGCTGACCTTGGGTCATTTGCGATGTGATGGTGCTGGGGTCGAGTTCTTGAACTGGTGTTTCAGAGTTACCCAGCAGATATACTTTAGGAATTATATCATTGTAAAGTCTGTCTGCGTTATATTGTTTTTCTTGGATCCAATCCTTGTCAGTACCAGTAATTTTATCAAATCTCGGTGCAATATTGGGAAAAATCAAGTCCGCGATAAAGGTTTTTATCTTTTCAATCATATTTTTATTTTTTGGAATATGAAACACTCTAACAGGGAAATATTTTTGCTTGTGGCAGCAGCTGCCCAAATGGTATTGAATGCCAGCACCGGTATTAAAGACCACAAAAAGAAAGCTGCCATCTGCCTGTCTTATAAATTGATAAGCCATGGCATGACCTTGGCCTTCTTCTGTTGCAAGCCAGCCGCCTGGAATTAAAATACGGTCTGTTTCTGAATTCTCAATTTTTTGAAAGATGAATTTTGCCAGTGGTTCCAAATGATATTTATAAATTAGCTGAATCGAAAGCCCTTCGTCGCCATTTTTATCCAGTGCGGCATGTATATGAGCACAGATTTTTTCGATCCTATCCTCAATGGAAACAGTATGAACAAATTGTTGTTTGACACATTCAAGTGACTTGACAATTTTTTCATGACTCTCTTTAGAAACGCCGCAGAGATCTGAATTCTGTATCAGAAACTGAAGTATTCTAATAATATAAGTAGTCGTAGATCGAAAACTAGCCCCCTCTAACAATGTTCCAGACAAGCGACTATCTAAGTGTATATGCGCAAATAGTCTGGCATCCATTTCGGTCTCAGTTTTTGCGCACAATGGTCTTAATAATGCTCGCCTCTGCCCCTGACTATCGAGGCGATTGCTAATGCGCACGTTGGATGATCTGTTTATTGGTGTACTCATAGGATAATGGGCGCTCATTTTGATAAAATAATCATTGGTTTATAATAATATTGATAATATTTTGAAACATCAAATATAACAAAATAACATATTAAATACAAGCGGCAGAATTGAGCTATCAAATTCATTTCAAAACGTGTAGTTTTGCTGTGAATATTCTCAGCTCTTGACCTATACTATATTATAATAAGATAAGACGAATTGCTTGAACGAATTGCATCTTGAACAGTAAATAAATCGAGCTAAATTAAAATCACTTATTTTTATGATGTGATAATAAATTATTAGTGATAAAGGTACGGAAAAAAACAATGAAAAAAAAGAAAGATTATAAAGAGTTTAAAAATAAAACTGCAGCACAAAATGATGCAGAAAGCACTGCTACAGGAAATAAGTTTAAAGAATATGCCATGTTTCCCTTCACTTACCAACAATCTCATCATAATGTGCTTAGAATAAAACTCGAAATTCTTTATCGGTCCTTTCTTTTTGATTTTATGATTCTACTTATTATTACTTCATTTGTCTATTGGTTGATCCCAGATATTTTTCAAGAAAAAATATTGTATTTGCAAACAGAAAGAGATAATGTTTGGTATGGCATCTTTCTAGTGTTGCTTTGTTGTCGTATGGGATTGTTCATTTGGTACAAAAGAACCAGTGATAACCCAAGATTCATTAGAGTTCATTATAGGCTTTTTATTCTCGGGAGCAGTTTTTTAGCTATTTTGTGGGGACTTCTTTTGCCTCTGATGGAGCCGCCCAGCAAGCAATTGGAAATATTCTTTATTTTAGTAATATTTGGAATAGTTGGTGGAGGATTACAATCATTGGCTATCAGTATGGCAGCCTCTATCCTCTTTGTCATCCTTACTTTAGGTATATTGAGTTTATATCTGTTTGCTAAAATCTTAACAACAAATTATGATACAATATATATTGCTTTATTTTTCAGCACGATTTTGTATATTGTTTTTTTGTTGGTTCAAATACGTAGAAATAATAAGGTGCTTCAAGAAAACATTTTTGAGAACATTCTTAATGTTGATCTATTCCATGATCTGCAAAAGTCAAGAAAGCAATTAGAAAAAATCATCGATATGGATTTAGAGGGAGTTTGGTGTGTCGATGAATCTTTCCATTTTATATATGTCAGTAAACGTTTGTGTGAAATCACTGGGTATTCTGCTGATGAGCTCATTGGGAAATCTATATTTGATTTTTTGGATAGCGAAAGCAAAACGATTATCATGCAGTACATACTGAAATGCCAGGAATTTGAGGAATTAGGGTCTCAGTTATTTGAAATCCGATTCCTCGGAAAAAATGGAAAACTGCTTACACTTAAAGTTAATTCTCGGCTAGAAAATAATAAAAAAGCCGATCAGTTACAATTCATAGGCGCTGTTTCAAATGTTTCTGAAGAGATAGAATTTATCAACAAGCTAGAGGCTTCAGAAAAAAAATATAAAAAATTATTGGATATCATTCCAGCTGGAGTCATGCTATTGAAAAAAGATAAAATCTGCTTTATTAACAATTCTTTCATGAAAATTCTTAATGCTAAAAATACGGAAGAAATCCTGGGTAAGTCGATTTTAGAATTTCTAGCATCCGATTTCATAGCTGTAAAAAAAAGAAGATTGGATTATATCTATAAAACTCATGGAGCAAATCAATTTATTGAAGAGAAATTCAAGACCACCGAGGGTGATATCAAGTATTTAATGGCTACTTCCTCATATTTCGAATTTGAAGATGAACCATCAGTTTTGATCGTTGCCGAGGATATCAGCACTCAAAAGAGTGCTATGGAAGCAATCCGCATGCTGGAAACACATGATCCCCTTACGGGACTGGCCAGCAACAAATTATTGAAGGAAAAACTAGCTGAGGCCCTTATTTTTGCAAAGGATGAAACTCAGAGCTTTCTAATTCTGATGTATCTTAATTTAGATAATTTTATTACCATTAACGATACCTTTGGACTCAAACTGGGAGATCAGTATTTACAAAAGCTTGCCAAAAATCTGGAAAAACAATTGCGAAAAATAGACTTTATTGCAAGAACAGAAGGGGATGAGTTTGCTATATTGCTGCGCAGGTTTCCAAAGAATATTTCTGAAGTATCCAATTTGGCAGAGAGGCTTAACCAGATTGCTTCTGTAACTTATCTGATCGAGGGGAGGAGCATAAAAACAACTGCAAGCATAGGGATAGCTATCTTCCCAGAAAGTGGTGATGATGAACATACATTGATGACCAATTCACATATTGCCATGCACGAAGCTAAAAAACACGGTGGCAATACTTTTCAATTCTTTTCATACAAATTAAAAAGTGAAATACTTGAAATAAGCTCTTATGAAAAACAGCTACTTTTAGGGCTTGATAAGAATGAATTTTATCTAGAATTTCAGCCAAAAGTGTCTTTAAAAAATGAGCAAATTGTAGGGTTTGAAGCTTTGGTGCGCTGGCAAAACCCAATTGAAGGTCTTCTATTGCCTGAGAAGTTTATACCTTTAGCAGAGAGTACAGGCCTTATTCGGCCACTCACACTAAAAATTTTGCAATTATGCTGCGAGTTGCAAAAATTGAGGAAAATTAAGTCTCTGCCCTTATTTCAAATTGCCATTAACCTAACTTCCTATGATTTTCAAGACACCGGGCTGCCTGAAATGTTCGAAGAACTCTTTAGTAAGTATGACTTGGATCCTAAATTATTTGGGATAGAAATAACAGAAAGTTCTTTGTTTTTGAACATTGAAGATAATCGATCAATTTTGAGCAGGCTTAGAAATATGGGTTTGGAGATCTCCATCGATGATTTTGGAACGGGCTACTCAGCTTTATCCTATCTCTACTATATGAATGCGGATAACATCAAAATAGATCGTTCTTTTATCAAGGATTTGCCGAGAAGCAAGGAAGCCGCAATATTAGTAAAAACAATCATTGATATGGCACACAACTTAAATATCAAGGTGATTGCAGAAGGGGTTGAAACTCAGGAACAGATGCAATTTCTTCGAGAAAAAAATTGCGATACAATTCAGGGATTTTATATATCTCCGCCTTTACAGGCAAATAAGCTTGATGCCTTCATCGCAAAATATATTTAGACTAAGATATCATTTGGATATTTATTTTATTAAACTGTAGCGATGCAAATTCTATCCCTACCTTCTATTTTAGCACGGTATAAGGCCTTATCGGCTGCTGCGATAACATGGGACTCTGTATCCCCATGTTCAGGATATGATGCAACACCCATTGATACAGTCATATTTTTTATAGTTTTTGCATTTTTTACCAATGAAAAATTCTTGACTTCCTTTCGTATTTTTTCTGCTCGTTTGAACGCCGCATCTAAATCGGTCTCTGGTAAAATCAGGATGAATTCCTCTCCACCATAGCGGCATGCAAAATCACTGCCACGCACACTTTTTTTAAGTATTAATCCTAGGCTATGGAGTACTTGGTCACCAGTTTCATGCCCATATTGATCATTGTAATTTTTAAAATGATCTATATCAATCATGATAACTGAAATAGGAATTGGCTTTCTCTCATATCTTGCAAGTTCTATATTAAAGTATTTATCTAGATATCTGCGGTTGTATAGCCCTGTTAAGGTATCTTCAGTTGCTTCTGTTTCCAGGAGCTTTTCATATTGAATTGTACTCAATGCAAAGCTAATATTCGCGGCTACACGAGTGATAAGATCTTTTTGGTTTGAAATCTCTTGGTGGTTTTTATGCTGTGATCTGGAACTCGATTTAAGGTGCAGTACTCCAAAAAATTCTAAAGGTGTTTGGAGTGGTACGCAAACATAACAGGCTGTAGAATCCTGACAATGTTTGCATCTGCTTACTTTGTCGCTGATATGGAATGATTTAGCTTTGCTGGCATAGCAATCGCTTTTAGGAAAATCCTGGAATCGATCGACTGTGGTATAGTCGCTCCATGATTCGAAGTACTGCATTTGGTCACTCGGTTCAGAGATCAGAGTTATGCCGCCAGAAAATTCACGGAAAATATAGGGAAGATACTTTCTACAGGTAACACCAATTTCCTGATTGCTGCGGCATTTTTCTAGGGATTCCCCCATCTGGCTGAAGAGCTCAAGTTGCCGAAGATATTCTTTTAATTTTGTCAATAAATTTATATTTTGATTTTTTAAATTTATATTATTGATTATAAGATTAGAACTTTTGTATGCGGTAACGCTTGAGTAGAATAAATAGAAAGTCATTGCTAAAAAAATGCCCAAATACATTCTTTTGCCTTCCAATACTTGAAGTCCTTCCCAGGCAATGATTGGCACCAGAGAGAAAAAGATATACAGAATTGCAGGCAAATAGCGGGCGCTCAGGCCTATTGTCGAGCCAGCCATGATTCCTGAAATCATAATGAGGATAAATGTTTGATAGAAAACATTATCTGGCATCAAAATGCTTCCGATTATCCCCCATAGCATTGCTGATAAAGTAGAACCAACGACAAACCATATATAGTGATAATCTTGTAAATTGGTATTGTGCTTTGTTTTATGGTACCAAATTAACAACCCGATTCGGAGAGCCACTACAAGAAGTACAGAAATATACCAAAGGGTCAATCTTGTTTTTTCAATATGACCATACAGCTCCCAAAATAGAATGCTTGCCAAAATGAAGATGGAGGTTACCCCAATTAACAAGTTGCCATATAAATAGTTATTTATTTCGCTATGAGTAATAGATTCTAAATTGCAGGTAAGCTTAAATCTTTCTTCTCTATAGATACCCTCTTTATCAGGATAATTTTCTATGCTCATGCAGCTAAACCATACAAATTAATGGAAGGTAGTTCTATAGGTACTTCCATATTAGTCAAGTAGAATGAAGTGAGTATTGATAGTCTCATTCTAAAATAGACGGTATTTGTCGTTTCTGCCAATCCTCTGATTACCAATAGCTTAAGAAAACTTTTCAAAATATCTTGTTATTTTCTTTCAAATTTGCAATAACAAAAATATTTCTTATTCTTTAATGATGGGGAGAGATTAGGAAATGAAATGTTTTTAACATCTAAGTTAAAAAAGTTACTTAGAATAAAGATCCAGTCCAGAGAAACTTATTTTGATAACTCACAAATAAGTTTTCTAGACGGATTTCTGTTTAATCAAGGTTTACTCATTTTCTACTATGTCAAAAATCCCTTTTCTCTAGGAGCCGTTCTTTTTGATGATATCAAGATGGAATCTGAATTATGGAGAACAGCTAACCCCATTTGGCAAACAAAAGAACAAATAAAACCTCAAAAACTAATTCGTGAACAGGAAGATATCCAATTTTCATATCTATTAAAAAAAACGATCAAAAAAGTCAAAATAACATCCAAAGTCCTTTTCGGAGATTCGAAAAATTTATCAAAGATTACGCTAGAAAGATCCCCGAAAAACCCGATTTTAAAGCCCAACCATAAAAACTTTTGGGAAGCTTCTGCTGTTTTTAATGCGGGTGTCTTATACCTGGATGAGAAAGTGCATATCATTTATCGAGCCATTATGTCGACCGGTGAATCTGTTTTAGGCTATGCATCGAGTAAGGATGGCATCCATATAGAGGAGAGATCAGATAGGCCTATTTATTCCTGCCAGCCTTCATACAATAACAATCACAAACACAGCCATGCATCGAGTGCTTATACTTATCCCTTTATGTTTGGGTCAGGCGGCAGCTGGGCTGGTTGTGAAGATCCCCGTCTTTGTTGCATCGATGATACAATTTATATGACATATACCGTTTACAATGCTTTTCAACCTCAATATATTGAGGTAACTTCAATATCGGTCCCTGATTTCTTAAATCAGGAATGGAATTGGAAGAGTCCAAGAAGAATTTCACCTTTTCATGAAATGCATAAAAATTGGGTTATATTTCCAGAAAAGATTAATGGAAAGTATGCAATTCTACACAGTCTGACTCCTAAAGTTCTAATTGATTACTGTGATTCTCTTGAAGAAGATATTTTTATTAAAAGTCACTATAGGGTTGCAGAAATGAGTCCCTATTGGGATAATTGGGTAAGAGGCAGCGGCCCACCGCCCATCAAAACCAAAGAAGGGTGGTTGATACTATACCATGCGATGGATTACAAGGACCCCAATAAATATAAGATCGGAGCTATGTTGCTCGATATTGAAGATCCCAGCAAAGTGAAATATCGGTCGACTCATCCAATATTAGAACCAGCGGCTCAATATGAAATGGAGGGATTCAAATCAGGGGTGGTGTACACATGCGGAACAGCACTTATAGATGAATTACTCTACGTATACTATGGAGCAGCAGATTCTGTCTTATGCGCTGCTTTTGTTAAGTTATCAGAATTGATCGAGGGCATCAAAACATCGCAGCATGCTGAATTTTTCCAAATTTGCGGAAGCAGGTTAGAATATTAGCTTCACTACTTAGAGATTTGAGGTTCAAAAGTTAGGATGATATGTTCAAAAGAATCAGAGAAAATCCTTTATTAAGGCCAGATACCGACAATTCCTGGGAAGCATGTGCAGCTTTCAATCCCTGTGTTGTCAAATCAGATAATCGCTATCATATGCTCTATAGGGCAATGTCATCACAGTATTTTATTCAAAACATTCCTCTCTCTATTTCATCTATTGGCTATGCTGTAAGCGATGATGGAATCAATTTTAAGCGTGTGAAACAATTGATAAAACCAGAATTTGCATGGGAGGCATTTGGCTGTGAAGATCCCAGAGTGACGAAATTCGAGGATAAATATTATGTTTTTTATACGGCTTTGTCCGAATATCCCTTCACAGCGAAGGGAATTAAAATTGGACTTGCAATATTTGATAATTTTGATTCTCCATCAATCAAGTATTCCATCACGAATTTCAATTCAAAAGCAATGGCATTATTCCCAGAAAGAATAGATGGAAAAATAGCCGCCGTTTTAACGGTCCACACAGATATTCCCCCAGCCAGGATTGCTTTAGCCCTCTTTGACAATGAAGAAGATTTATGGTCCAGCCAATATTGGAATGAATGGTACGCTTCTTTGAATCATCATGTAATCCCTTTGATGCGAAACTCCCATGATCACATCGAATTAGGATCTCAACCCATAAGAACTGACCATGGCTGGCTCTTGATCCATTCTTATATACATAACTATTTTTCGCCAAACAAGATTTTCGCGATAGAAGCTGCTCTCTTGGATTTGGAGGATCCCAGAAAAGTTATTGGTCGGATAAATGAACCTTTACTTATTCCAGACCAGCCCTATGAATTGGAAGGTAATGTTCCGAATGTCATCTTCCCTTCAGGTGCCATAGTGGAGCATAATAAGATAATTATTTACTATGGTGGGGCAGATACTGTATGTTGTGCAGCAATTTACGATATCGCAGATCTGCTCAAAAAATTGATCATTGTTGATAAAAATTCATTTGTCGCAAGCAATGCAAATCCTTTAGTTTCTAGGTATAAATACAATCCAATCATAGCCCCACGTCCAGAATTTACTTGGGAGGCAAAAGCGACATTCAATCCCGCTGCGATATATGCAGATGATAAGATCCATATTATTTATCGAGCATTGTCTCATGATGATGTTTCGGTTTTTGGATATGCATCAAGTCGTGATGGCATCCAAATTGATGAAAGATTACCTGAACCAATTTATGTACCGACTGAATTTTATGAAAAGAGGCTCACTCCTGGCCATTCTGGTTGTGAGGATCCTAGAATTACGAGGATTGATGACAAATTCTATGTTTTCTATACGGCATATGATGGCTTTACCCCGAGGGTTGCCTATACCTCCATTCTGGTTCGAGATTTCCTGGATAAAAACTGGAATTGGCAGCGGTCTAAGGTAATTACCCCACGTCAATATTCTGATAAAGATGCCTGTTTGCTTCCTAAAAAGATCAACGATAAATATGCGGTTTTTCATAGAATTGACAATACAATTTATCTTGATTACATGAAGAGCCTTGCCTACTTAGAAACTGCTTGGCTCTTAAACGAATACAAAATAGTAGAAGTCAACTGCAGAAGTGATCAACAATTGGTAAAGACTGGAATAGCTGCACCGCCGATCGAAACAGAGAAAGGCTGGTTAATGTTTTATCATTGTGTCACTACCAAGGATGGTATTTTCAGTTACGAAGCTGGTATGTTGCTTCTTGATCTTAACGATCCTTCTAAAGTGATAAGCCCGAGCATCCATTTGTTAGAGCCAGAGATGGTTTATGAAAAGATTGGAATAGTGTCAAATGTGGTATTCCCCTGTGGTGCTGTTCTTTTGAATGAAGAAATATTATTGTATTATGGAGGAGCGGATCGGGTTGTTGGGGTTGCAAAGATAAAGCTCTCTGATGCCTTAAAACTGTGCAATCCATGAATACTACGCCTAGAGTATTAAATGATGTCTTTATCAATTGGTTTTTCCACTGAAACCTTTTTTCCTATAAAAGTCTATGACTCTTTGTAATCCAGCCTTTAAGGGTGTAAAGTTTAACTCGGGTATGAGCGATTTTAAATGGCTGATATCTGGACGTCTGCGCCTGTGATCATCTGGGCGTTCTGGCCGGAAAGTTGGATTAAATTGCCTCTTCTCAAGCTCATGAATGGTTTTTGCAAGCAAGCCTATGGAAATTTCTTCATCAAAGCCTAAATTAACAATCCCGGTAGTTTGTTTTTCCATTAATAATCGCATGGCAAAAACTGCATCTTGTATATAACAGAAACTTCGGGTTTGCAGGCCATTTCCAATAATGTAGAAATCTTTCTCATAGAGTAGACGATTTACAAATTCCGGGATTACCTGTCCATAACGAGTACCGTCCATTCTTTCACCATATAAATTGAATATTCTTAAGATCAAAGATCGCATATTATGCTGTTTTGCAAACAAGCGCACATAGAAGTCTCCAATGGCTTTTGATGCAGCATAGGAATCTCTGTCTGCTCTGGCATTGAGTAGAATGGGATGCTGTTCTTTTGTTGGAAATTCCAGTGCATTGCCATATACTTCGGAGCTTGAGGTATAAATTATATATTCGACTGGAGATCGAAGAGAGGCAAGCACATTTTGTGTTATTCTGATGTTTTGATCAAGCACGAAGAGAGGACGCTCATAGAAATATTCTGTCCCATTCACGGCAGCAAGATGGAAGACAGTATCGATACTCTGCATGGAAACAAGGCCGGTTATCTTCTCAACATTTTTTTCGAGGCTGAGATCCAGCTCTTCAAAAGAAAAATGTTTGTTATAACTCAATTTTTCTATATTCTCGAATTTTCCACGGAAAAAATTATCAATACCTAGGACAGAATGCCCATTCTGTAACAATTGTTCACATAAGAAAGATCCAATGAAGCCTGCAGCACCTGTGACGAGTATTTTGTTTGCAGTTGCATGATTGTGCATGTCTTAATAGTGCCCCTTATTGTCCTTACTAGCCTTTTCCTTGAATCCAATTCCCTCATAGTTGATATGACCAAGGTTTGAAGCGGAATCCCAAACATCCCACCCATCGAAAAGATAACAAGGGTTGTGAGTATCCTTCAAAAGCAGGCTTAATTTTTGGATGTTGTTGACGTCTATTAAGGCATTATGTCGATCGCAGATAATGATGGCATTAACACCATCAAATATAATTCTATCCAAGTTATCAGATTTATTAAAGATATAGGGAACAATTGTCTCAGGCAATTTAGTATATTTGTTTATTTCAAGATTGGGATCGTAAACATTGATTTTTTTGACGCCAGCTTCAATAAGAAGCTCCATGATTTTGAATGAATGCGAGCTCCTGAAATCGTCTATATTAGCATTGAATGCCAATCCCAATAGGGCAATAGTGTTATTTTCTGGGTCCGCCAGGTGGTCGAGAACCTTAGAGACTGCATATTCAACAAGATAATCATTTGTGCGGCGGCCATAATACCAAATTGAATGAAAATCTCGGGAGGTATTATACTTCATGAAATCTTGTTCAAAGATATAGGGATCTTTACTCAAGCAATATCCCGAAACAAATCCAGGCTTAGGAATGTGATTGCGTTCATAATGATCATTTACCGTTTGAATGACTTCCTCTGCATCGATGTCAAATTTTCCTGCATACATCGCAATTTCATTAGAGAAGCTAAACAGAGTGCTGCGGTAGGCATTATCTGTCAACTTGCAAAATTCAGCAGTAATGGGGTTTTTTACCCTGATAACCTTGCCGCCCATTTTTTGAAACAGATTTCTAATAGGTTCATAAGCCTTTTCATTATAGACGCCTATGATTTTAGGGACACTGGCCAGTTCTTCTATCGCATGCCCTTCAGTTATTCGTTCTGGTGCAAAAGTGAGGAAAAAATCTTCTCCTTCCTTAGCAGAATAATTTTTTTCAATGTATTCTTTGATGCTGTCTGTACCACCAAGAGGCATGGTGGTGCGTAAAATTAATTTAATTCCAGGTTTCAAATTTGTACTATCCGAAAATAATCGATCCAGTAGTATAAAATATTCAGGTGTTTCCAATCTCTTTCCTTGTGTGATATCTTGGCTATTGGGCGCTTTAGTTCCTATAGCAAAGAAAATTGCATCGATATTCGGTAGCTGTTCCTTAATTTGATCCCAGCTGGATAAGGGGAAGAAAGTCTTGCCTAAGGTTTTACTTAGACATTCACTCATGGAAGGTTCATAAAAAGGGATTTTTTGCTCATTGAGTTCTGATATTGTGCCAGGATTTCGATCATATCCATAAACTTTGATATTAGCTGTGGCGAGCGATAATGCCTGTGGCAATCCTATCCGTCCCATACCGATCACAAGTACGCTTTCGATGTCTTTTTGATGTTGATCTTTCATTCATATCTCCTTTCAAGGTTCGAGATAGCCAAATATGTCATTCTTTGGAATCAGTGCCCATTACTTCTTTGCTAATTCCATGCTCGGTTTTATACCAATATCCAGGTCTAATCAATAACTCAAAGATTGCATAAAGGTAAATGGTGAAGTTTTGCAAGTTTAGAAAAATGCGTCTTTGGTGACAAGTTATGCTTCGACATTTAACTTTCTCGCATTCAAAATTTATATTTTAGAATCTCCACCAAAGGGCGACAAAGGGAGCAATTCCCTTGCCAATATTGACGCCATAAAAATCTTGTTGTAGGCCGATTTGGAGACCTAAAGTTTTGTCTCTTGAAAATAATTGAATGTTCGGTATTATAGTGAATAGACTATAATCTGGTAGAGAGTCAGTTTTTGGATTATGCATACCAAAGACATTTTGCTCTTTGACCTCAAAAACCAGGCGTTGATCCAGGAATTTCAATCCCAGCATAAAATCAACATGCACTTCATCTGCCGCCCCATCAAAATTTGCCCTATAAGAAATTTCGCCATCAGCATACCAAAGTCTACTTTGTTTTTTGTCAAATTCTCCACCTTTTCCAGCGAGTAGGCGCACATCAATAAATCTTTGTCGATCAATAATACCGTACACAGATTGATTGGCTTGATTAGCACCAAATGATTTGGCCTTAAAAGGCTGGTTGTAGGTAAATTGTATCGAATAGCTTGACCAGTCGCTCTTCTTGAGAAGGCATAATGCAAATAAGTTAATATTATTCAGGCCAAATTTGCTGACTTGATTTGCTTGGCTAATTCTTTTCGCTGTAGGATTTATTCCAATGGTCATTTTTGGGTGCGCCCCATATTCCATATAAGGATTGATAGAAAATTGGTTGAAGCGAGGTCCAGATTTCAAATGACCTTCTCGATCCCAATATTTGGTGCTGATATACTGCTGAAAGTTTGAAATAATAAGGCCTTTTCCTTCATCTTGCAGCCAGGCGCCTGCATAGCAATTAATAGGTGATAAAAAAATCATTGTACAAAATAATAAAATACTCAAAGAACTTGCATTAAACCGCTTCCAAACAGTTTTCTTAAAAAACACAGCCACAATCCCTTTTTGAGTATATACTCTATTAATAATAGCTGACTTTTTGAAGTATTCTATGGAAATGATAGTACCTTTATTGCTGGCCGGAGGCAGAGGAACCCGCCTATGGCCGCTTTCACGTAAATCTCAATCAAAGCAAGTGCTAAAATTTTTCAATCACTTGACGATGTTGCAGTCCACTTATAGCAATTTGCAATCTATACGTAGCTTTGAAACGCCGATCATCATTTGCAATCAAGAACTTAGATTTAAAATTGCTGAACAAATCAAGCAAATTAATGAGAAGGCAATTATTTTAGTTGAAGAACAGCCGCATAATACTGCCGCAGCTATGGCAGCAGGTACGATATACGCTTCGAAAATAATAAGTGACCCCTTGATACTTGTAATGCCCTGTGATCATTATATTTCAGACCCAGAAAAATATGCCAATATGGTAAATAGTGCTATTCCATGTGCCAAAATGGGAAAACTGGTGACTTTTGGGATATTGCCAAAATATGCGAAGACAGATTACGGGTATATTAAGAAGGGAAAAAAGCCGAAGGACTGCGATGGCTATCAAGTGGAGGAATTTATAGAAAAGCCGTCGTTGGAAATTGCGACGGAATTTCTGAAGGCTGGTGACTATTATTGGAATAGTGGCATATTTTTATATCAAGCCAGTACCTTAGTGCAAGAACTTAAAAAATATGTCCCAGATATTCTATCACATGCAGAAAAATCTGTATCGATGTCGCATTCAAACCGCGATTTTATATTCTTAGATGATGAAGTGATGCGTGATTGTCCTAGTATCTCCATTGATGTGGCCCTTTTTGAGAAAACAGAACAAGCAGTAATGTTAGATTTCACCTGCGAATGGCAGGACATAGGGGATTGGGAAACACTGTATCGAATGGGAGAGAAAGATAAGCATGGCAATGTGGTGAATGGCAATGTGGTAATATTTGATACCGATGATTGTTATTTATATTCAAGTAAACCTTTGCTCGTTGCGTCGGGTCTTGAAAATTGTCTAGTGGTAGCAACCAACGATGCGATATTGGTTTCGCGACTTGACAAAAAACAAGATCTCAAAAAAATTGTTGAACATCTCATTAACCTAGGGCATCAAGAGGCTACAGATTAGATTAATCACTCAAAATATAGAAATCATTAATATATTTCTTTCTTCTTGGTAATTTTTTAATTAAATGATTATCATCTTTAATGCAATCAAGATCGCTAGAATAATTAGCAATATACCCAAAATTATCCTAGGATACATTCTTGTATGATTCTTGAGAACGATGGTTGGAAGGAGGGCGAGGATAATTAGAATTAGAATAATAATATATACCCAAGCATATTTTAACATATCGACTCCTTTACAATCCATTTATAGCACATATAGCACTTTTGTAAGAAATTTAACAAATTCTTTGCTTGTATCAATTTGGTTCATTAAAAGCTGTATTACAAATTATGGTGCTATTTAATATATTATTCCCCTGTATTATTGTCTATTGTTTAGTGTTCGCATCCTGTCCGAATAGAATTTTTCTGGCTTTATCATTCAATTCAGCATTCTGGTTGGGATTGATTTCTTCCCCTATGGCGTAGGCTCTTTTCACTGCTTCCCGTTCTCCAACTACTTGGAGCCAACGTGCAAGATTTTGGAAGTCTTCAATATTTTGATTTTGATTCTGATATATGGCCATCCAAGGATAGGCTGAGATATCAGCTATTGAATACTTTCCGGCAATATATTCTTGGGATTCAAGCTGCTTATTTAATACGGCATACAAACGATTCACTTCTTTCGAGTAACGCTCGATTGCATAGGGAATTTTTTCTGGTGCAAATTTAAGAAAATGGAAATTTTGTCCTGACATAGGGCCTAGCCCTGCAACTTGCCAAAAGAGCCATTGCAGGACATTAAAACGTTGATGGATTTCTTCGGGTAAAAATAGTCCGGTTTTTTCAGCCAGATAGAGCAGGATGGCACCCGATTCAAAGAGAGAGATAGGTTTTTGATTGCCTTTAGGTTTTCGATCTACAATGGCAGGCATTTTATTATTGGGGGAGATTTTCAGAAAATCAGCTTTAAACTGATCGCCCTCTCCTAAATTGACAGGAATGATTTTATAGGGCAGTCCGGTTTCTTCAAGGAAGATAGTGATTTTATGTCCATTTGGCGTAGGCCAGTAGTATAAGTCGATCATAAGAGGTTCCTTAGTTTGGTACTTAGGTCTTGATACCAGTACATATCTTATTATAATTGTTTAAAAAAATATGTGCATTTACATAATTAACTGAAAGTTAACTTGCTTTTTTATTCATTTTAGGGCATTATGGTTCTTTGGTAATTTTGCAAAAAGATAAATAAACGAGCTATTAAACGTAAGTATTTGATTTAAAGACAATTTTATGAAGTAGACGGTATATGAAGTAATCGACTAGGAAAGTAGGTTTTGAAAGAAATTGAGTAACTAAAGTGAAAGTACCTGAATTAAGAAAGTAATGCACTTTAATTATGAAAGTGAATATAACTGAATGATGAAAGCAGAGAAAACAATAGCCACATACAAACGACTTCGAGCAGAGCCTCTGTGGCAGCTGCTCGCATCCGACAATGGTCCTATTATCATTGGATTGCTGCAACATCATCTTTATGAGGAAGAACGCACGCTGCCTGCTTCTATTTTGCATGATCGTATAGGACGTGATTTGGAAACTTTGCGAGCAAATGGGGAAAATCTACCTCAATCTGCCAAAAATTATATTGCAACTTGGCTGCAGCAGGGCTACTTAGAGCGGCGTTTCCCAAAAGATTCAAGCGAAGAAGTTTATGAGTTATCTGCCGCTACTGTCGATACCATTCGTTTTGTTGCGGGACTTGCAGCCCCCCATTCAGCCGCAACAGAAAGCCGCTTGGCTCTTGTGATTGATGCCCTCGTAGATCTTGCCTCGGACAGCGACTCAAACAAATTTCGAAGAATAGATAGATTGATTGAAGAAAGAGATAAAATTGACAAGCAGATTGCAGCAATTGATAAAGGACAAATGCGTATTTTGTCCCAGTCCAGTGCAACTGAGCGATTACGAGAAATTTTGGTTTTAGCAGAAGGGCTTGCAGGGGATTTTCGTAAGGTACGGGAACAATTTGAGACTCTGAATCGCAGTTTGCGCGAGCGGGTGATGGACAGCGAAGCGAATCGAGGCGAAGTATTGAATTCTTTGTTTGCAGGGATCGATTTAATTTCTGAAAGTGAGGCAGGTAGAACCTTTTTGGCCTTCTGGCGACTGCTTACAGATCCAGAACAATCGAGCAGCTTGGAACAAGCTTTGGAGAATGTGTTATCACGGCCTTTTGTAGCTGAGCTAAGCCTAAAAGAAAAAAGATTTTTGCATCGCTTCATGAAAATTTTGCTGGAGCAGGGGGGATTAGTGCATGAAATCTTACAAAATTTCGCGAAGAGTTTAAAACAATTTGTACAAAGCAAAGAGTATTTGGAACAACGGCGGCTAAATCAACTCTTGATGTCTGCAACAAATGCAGCGTTGGAGTTGCGAAATGAAGTGCGCGCAATTGAAACCTTACAATATACATTGGAATTGACCAGCACTAAAATTCGTTCAATTTCCCAATGGGTAATGCATAACCCTGAATGCCAAGCGGTTGCTAGCCCAATGGTGGCAGGGGATGCGTTGATGCTGGATTTGGACTATATCAGTCAGTGCATCAATCAATCAGAAATTAATTTCCGGGAGTTGAAGGATAATATTGCGGCAGCACTGAAATTAGAAGGGTCAGCCTCCATAGCAACTGTGCTTGAAAAGTTCCCGGCTACCCAGGGGTTAGGGAGTGTTATTGGGTTGGTATCTTTGGGCAGCAAGCATGGTATGCAAAGTGATGAAATCGAAACGATTGCCTGGCAGGGTGGCGATGGAGAGTGGCGTCAAGCAAATATTCCTAAAATTTATTTTTTAAGAGAGAAGGCTCATGAATTACGGTGATAAGAATTACGGCGACATGAATAACGGTGAAATGAATAACGGTGATAAGACAACACAGAACGCACTTTTCAATGGCGATATGGGTGTCCTGCCTGTAGAGACGCGACGCATACTCGTGCATTTGCTCACAGGTCCATTCCTGGATGGCAAACGCCATAATAAATTATGGCCAGTATTAAGGCGCGACGAAGCTGTGATTCGACAATACCTCTCTGAACTTTTTTTAGACTTAATAATAGATTTTGATGCCGAAGTGGCTTTTATTCGCCAAGCGGATATTGGAGATCTTGAAGTACCTATGTTACTGCGGCGCAGCCAATTAACCTTCATTCACTCTGTGCTATTACTCTATTTACGACAAAAATTGTCACAAGCAAGCTCTGAAGGGGAAAGAGCGGTGGTGTCGAGTGAAGAAATCCAAGAACATCTCACATTGTTTGAAAAAGATGTTAATACCGATCGGGCAGGTTTCAATAAACGAGTACGAGCTGCAATCGAGAAATTTAAGGAAAATAATATTCTGCAAAAAATTCGTACTGCCGATAATAGATATGAGATTTCACCGGCATTGAAGCTGCTCTTTTCGGCAGAGGAAATCACTAGTTTAATAAAGCACTACCAGGACATGAATCAAAATAGAGCAGTGACAGAGGGGCACACGACAGAGTTGGATGATTCGGATGACTCGGATAGTAATGAACTCGATGATGAATATAATGATGAAGTAAATGAAGTTGTATAATTGTTTCATAATCTAAGTAATATTATTTTTAGGATATTTAGGAAATGATGAAAGATAAAGGTGTTAAAATGACGATACCAAAAGAGCAATTTAGAATGTCGCAATTACAAGTTTTTAATTGGGGAACGTTTTCGAATCTCCATGACATTCCCATTGCAAAGCGGGGATTCCTCTTTGTCGGCCATTCAGGTACAGGTAAATCGACCCTGCTCGATGCCTTTTCGACCCTCCTCATTCCGCCACGCTGGATTGATTTTAATGCTGCAGCCCAAGGGGCAGACAAAAGCAGCCGGGATCGAAGCTTAGTCACTTATGTTCGCGGTGCCTGGGCAGAGCAGAAAGACGATGAATCTGGGGAAATCGTTACCCGCTATCTGCGTTCTGGTACCAGCTGGTCAGGTTTGGCATTAAGCTTTAAAAATGACAAAGGTCAAACCATTGTTTTGACACAAATATTTTGGGTCCGAGGCAATAGTAATGCAAGCTCCGACATCAAACGCCATTATTTTATCTTTGAACGTGATTTTAATTTAAATGAGTTTGAAAGTTTCAGCCAAACCAATTTTGACCTCCGAAAACTTAAGCAAACGTTCCCTGACGCATACTCGCATGAGGACTTTAGGCCCTATTGTGAACGTTTTCGCCATTTATTAGGAATAGAAAGTGATATGGCATTGCGTTTGCTGCATCGAACCCAGTCCGCGAAGAATTTGGGAGATTTGAATCTCTTTTTGCGGGAATTTATGCTAGACAAGCCAGAGACATTTGAAGTTGCGAAGCGCTTGGTAGAAGAATTCGGCGATTTAAATGCCGCTCACCAAGCAGTGGTAACTGCACGCGAGCAGATTGAAACTTTGTTGCCAGCACAAGAAGAATATACAAAAATGCAGCAATTCCGCTTGAAACAAAATGAGATAGCGGAAATCGAACTCGGTATCGATACATATACCGACATTCGTCGCGTTGAGTTACTGAAAAAGCGAGTGACTCTGCTCGATGAGAAAGCTCTAACGATAGAAACAGAGCTTAAGCATCAAGAGGAATTGACCCGAAATCATAAAGCACATTTAAGAGATTCTGGAACGACAGCATTTTGAAACAGGTGGTGACAAGATTGAGCAGTGGGAATTGGAAAAGAAGAATTTAGAAAATCAAAGAGAAGAACGCATCAGAAAATTCGACCAGGCTTCCAATGCCTGTAAAATGCTGGGTTGGTCAACCCCTACATCTCCGTCTGAATTCAGTGAACGTGTGACAGAAGCACGGAATGCAGTGGAAGCTTGGCAGCAGCAAAGTGAATCCAGCCGTGAAATGCAATTTTCTTTGTCTAATAAAAAGAAAGAGGCTGAAACTGAATTCTTAAACGTCAATAAAGAAATTAGGGTGCTCCGATTGCAACCCTCCAATATTCCAGCAGAAATGCTGGAATTGCGGCAAACCATTGCAGCTGCGATTCGAGTGAATGAAGCAAAATTGCCTTTTGTGGGAGAATTGATTGAAGTCAAACCAGATGAATTAGAATGGCAGGGTGCAATTGAGCGCGTTTTACAAGGGTTCGCTCTTTCAGTATTAGTGACTGAAGAACATTATTTAAGTTTCAGCCAATTTGTTAATAACAACAATCTGGGCAGAAGATTGGTTTATTATAGAACAGGATCCGCTGAACGTGAACGTTTAGAGGAACGCAATCGCAATCACGATCGTCAAACCAGCGGGGCCAACTCTCTCATCTTTAAGGTGAATCTCAAATCTTGTGAACAATCCGAATGGTTGTTGAATGAATTAAGAAATCGATTTGATTATACCTGCGTCGATTCCATCCAAGCCTTCAGAAACCATGAACGCGCTTTGACTCGTGAAGGCCAAGTGAAACATAACCGCCATCGTCATGAAAAAGATGATCGTTTTGCGATCTCAGATCGCCGCCGTTGGGCTTTAGGGTTTGACAACCGTGAAAAACTGAATGTATATGAAAAACAAGCCCAAAAACTTGCCCAAGAAATTTCAGATTTTGCTGATAAAATGTCGGGCATTGAAGAACAGGAAAGAAAGCTTCGTATCAATGTGATTCACTACCATACCATTGCAAACCTGCAATGGCAGGAAATTGATGTGGTAACACCGATGTCGCGAATTGATGCTATTAATCGACAGTTGAAAGAGACACGTGAAGACGATCCGAAGCTTCAAAAAATTCATGAACAGCTTGAAAGACAAAAAAGCATTGTGGAAGAATCTGAAAATGCTGTTGTCGCTATTAAAGTCAAGAATGAAACTGTGCTCGGAGAAAAGAAAGCCAATGAAGACAAGCTTGCAAGCATTTTACAGCATCCTATTATGACTTTAACACCCTCTCAGACTCAGGGACTTGACTTGCGCTTTGAACAGGCTTCAAAAAACCTCTCTTCAAAAAGCATCGAGCTTGATAATATCGATCGCATTGCGAAAGAAGTCTTGAAGAAAATGAATGTGGAAACTGGTGAATTAAAACAAGAAATTAACAAAAGCGAACGTGTCATTGAAAATCGATTTGCTGAATTCAAGCATTTATGGCCTATGGAAGCAAGCGATGTTGATGCTTCACTCGAAAGTGCCCCCGACTATTTTGCGAAGCTTACCCGCTTGCAACAAGATGGCTTGCCTGAACATGAACACAAATTCTTTACTTTACTGCAAGATCAAAGCGATCAAAACTTAGCTGCCTTGGCTACGCACCTAAATCAGGCCAGAAAAGATATTTTAGAGCGAATGGAAATCGTGAATAAAAGCTTGAGCAAAGTTCCCTTTAATAAAAACCAAGACAGATGTACTTATTTATCGATTGAAGTCAGCGATCGACAATTGGTCGAAGTAAAAGAATTCAAGCAGGAAATCCAAACAGCCTTGAGCCATGCCTGGAGTGAAGATCGCGCTATCGCTGAAGCTCGCTTTACCATGCTAAAATCCTTAGTCGAAAAATTAAGCAGCCAAGATCCCACCTTCAAGCGTTGGCGCGATACCGTGCTCGATGTACGCTTACATGTTGAATTCATTGGCCGTGAAATCGATGAAAGCGGCATAGAAATTGAAATATACAGAAGCGGCGCTGGAAAATCTGGCGGTCAGCGTCAGAAGCTTGCGACAACTTGCTTGGCTGCAGCGTTACGCTATCAGCTTGGCGGCGAAGATGGCGGTATGCCGATGTATTCGCCTGTGATCTTGGATGAAGCCTTTGATAAAGCCGATAACGACTTTACCGCGCTTGCCATGAATATTTTCACAAACTTTGGTTTCCAAATGATTGTAGCAACCCCGCTTAAGTCTGTCATGACTTTAGAACCATTTATCGGCGGCGCTTGCTTCGTAGACATCCGCAATCGTCGTGATTCTAGCATCAAGCTCATAGACTGGGATTCAGAGCAAGGGCGTTTGAAGTTGCCACAACAGCAGCATGCTGGATCTTCGCATCAGACTGAGCGAGCGTAGTTGCGAGATCTAGATTCATTAGACATAAGCTTTTTATGATACAATGGGTTAGATGATCATCGAACTAAGGAAAGTCTGATTGAAATTCCCTGAAGACATTAAGCTACTCTTATACCGCCGTTATCAAACAAATCATCAGAAATGGTTAATCGAATTTAGAGATGGTAATTGCGATGATAAATGGCCGCTGCAAATACCACTGGGTTCACCAGGGGAAAAGGAACTTCATCTTGAATATGAAAAACTTCGAAGTTGGGTTGCAGCATGGCACCAATGGCAGCAAAGTGGTAACAGCAAAGTAAATAACAATGGTTCTCTAGTATGGACTGAACGAAAATTCAAAACTCACGGTATACAAAAATTGCCTGCCAAATTATGCTTATCGAACCCTACCGAAATTGCAACCTGGATAGGTGAAGAAAAAAGATGGTCACAAGCTAAATCCCGATATCAAAGACTGATTTCTCATTGGCCTCAATTAACCTCAACATTACCCCGTTTTTTTAAGATTTTAGCTGATTATTCTGAATCTGACTTCCAACGTCTGTTTGGAGTCATTAGCTGGTTGATTGAAAATCCCAACTCTAATCTATATCCCAGACAGTTACCTATTGTGGGGATAGACAGTAAATGGCTCGAGAATCGTCAAAATGTCGTTTTGGAATCATTATTAGCTATCAGACAATTATCGAGAAATGATAAACCTAATTTTTATGAAATCTGTGGTTTAAAAAAACCACCTGCTACCTTACTACGTATGAAAATATTACGATCGGAATTTATACAAATATTTCGAAGGTGTCTCTGATATTTCTAGCACTACCGAGGAATTGAGTATTTTGAATATACCAGTGTCAACTGTTTTTATCGTAGAAAATTCTCAAACTGGTTACGCATTTCCTGAAATTCCAAGTGCTGTAGTTATTATGGGTAAAGGCTATGGTGTTGAAGTACTTGGTCGAGTTCCCTGGATTACTAATGCAAAATGCATTTATTGGGGCGATATTGATACCCATGGTTTTGCAATTTTAAATCGCGCACGCAATTACTTTCCCAATCTAGTTTCAATTTTAATGGATGAAAAAACGCTGATGAGACATAAGGAATTATGGGTCTGTGAATCCAAGCAACACACCAGCGAATCGTTTCCTTTCTTAAATGAATCTGAACAAGCGCTTTATACTTATTTAAAATTGCAAACATTTGGGCAGAATGTCCGCTTGGAGCAGGAACGCATTGATTGGAATTATGCTTTGAATGAAATAATAAAGTTATTTACCTAAAGAGGCTAAAAATTACATGCATGTACAGTTAATATATACTGGATTCCGCAGTTTTTAACAGTTGAAGCAGCTTAAAAACTGCAGAATCGAGTGCTTACCAAATCTTTTATTGATTTTACGTCGCAACAAAGAAGACAAACAGCAGCAAGCTTCAAACAATAGAAGTGAAATATTTTAACAGTCCATCGTAGTATTTATTGATTCCATTCTAATTGCAAGTGTTGGTGGAATTTGAACAGTTATGATTTATAAAAATTCTATGAATCCATCGAATCCTTAACACAAAGAATCTAAATATTTTTCTAAAAGGAAATTAAAACACCAACCCCCTAGAATAGTTAGATTGATTGCGACTTGAAAAACCCTTGAAAATAGTGATTATACACAATACTAAAATAACTAAATCATTAATTTCTAACAGTTTGAATTTTATAAATGAAGTTAGATGTTGTATTATTGCTGTAAATATGAATCTGAGAAGGAGGGTAACAATGAAATTGTTCTATTTGAGCGGCATTCCTTTTGGTCTATTTTTAGGGAGTCTAGTAGGACTTCAAACAAGCGTGGGTCGAGGTTTAGGAACAGTTGGCGGCATTTTTTTCGGATTTATCATGACTTTTATTTTATGGAGAACATACAAAAAATCAGCAGAAAAAGTTGGTTTAAAGGGGATTATGGTTCCAAACCAATCAAAGAAGATAAAGCTTGATTGTCCGGTGGAAATGGCTTTTGACAAGTGTTTAGATGCCTTAAATCAATTCACTGCGAAAATAAAATCAAAGAATGAAGCGAGATCAGAAATTAAAGGGTTCTATGAAGTTTCGAGTGGGTTCTGAACTTTGACTGTTCGACATTCTGTTAATAATAGAGAATTTAAATGACAGACAATATATTCCTTCTTTTGGATATATTTTTAGTCCTTAGTCCTTGAGCTCGGGTTCTAAGTTTCAAGATAAGGCTGGTTTTAAATGTAAAAATACTGATTCATCACTAATTTAATTACCAGATTGACACATACTTTTTTAATGTGATAAAATACTAACTTATATTGATGCTTATGCACATTTATTAACAGCGATACTAAAAGGTAGAGGTAATTGATATGGCAACCACAAATCCTTTTCTGAAACAACCGACAGTCCTAATGAAATTGCAGGATCAATTTTTAGATGCACGATCATGGGTTAAAAAAGCATCTGTCTGTAAATCTGTGTATCATCTCTATAAAGAGGCCTATGGTGAGGACGCATTGAAAGCAGCGCCTCTAATGGACCTTGTCTTGAATATTACTGCAGAGAACAAGAAAAAAATCCTAGAAATCATCGCAAAAAATCCAGAGCTCATTTTGGTCAGCACCAAAGGCGATGTTAAATATCCCAGCTCTAAACAAAAGAAAATTGCGGTCAGAATTGGAATCAGCAATCTAAGTTCCCTAGAAGCCGCCGCACTTTCAGGTGACTTTCATTTAGTAAATATTTTTAGAGATGCTCTTCCTGATAATCTAAAACGCCAAGCGGGATTACAAGTAGACACAATTCTGTCTAACTCTAATTTTCTATCTGCCTTTAAAGCAGTTCTTGACGCATATCAGAAATTTCTGCAAGAAGTCGATACACAAAGCAAAGCAAAGGAGCCAGATTGGAAAACTGCCTATGAGCTTTGGGAACATCTGGGCGACGCGCAGAAAAAACTTTCCACGTTTGGGCTGCAGGTATTCTGTAATCCTGTACCACATGATCCCCTTCCCGACTTCGCGCTAGAACCTGTCCGGGCATGTCGCTTCGAAGTTTATGACGATGGGTGGAAAGAGGTAGATTTGGATTTAGATTCGTTTGGGGTTGGTACTGATTTTGCCTTATATAAAGACGCCGTCGTTGGGGTTGCGGATCGTTGCTGGCTGGTCGAGGGGGGTGCGGGGCTGTGGTGGTCGGCAATTGATTTTGAGGCCATTAGCCTCCTATGTAAAGTGATACCCGAACAATTAGGCAAAACTAGGTCTCTGTTATTGCAGTATCCGCGAGCGATCGATAAGAAATCAGAACGCGAGCACAGTGCATCTGCAGCTCTTGGGTCTGACAAGGATAAAGAGCCTGCGCGCTCTGCTTTATCGTAAAAGATAGTAGCAGCGTTTCGGCGCATTTTTTAGCTTTATTATCTATATACCAAGATTGAATGAAGAGAAATAAAACTTCAGAGTATTGCCAAATTTCAGCGGTTTTCACCCACCACAAACACCAAAGGTGCAAATATTTTCTGATCTGTTGGGTAGATTGCCCATCGGCGACCATACATTTCATCTGTCGGATAAGTAGCGACCATTACTGATCATATGACACCTTGGAAAAAGATACCAAACTATCATCCGCTACGCCTCCGGCATCTATGCCAGCTTCGTCCGGTTCACGAAGTGCTAGCACTGATAAAGCACCTATGCAATGGCCGACAGCAGAAGAATTCGCTGCGTGGTTCACTGCAGAAGAAGTAGCAAGACTACCTGCACTCGCTCCGCGACCTAAAGAACTTGATGCACCAGCGCCAGCACCAGCGCCTTTATCAGCATTCTTAGCTTGTACTCCTTTGGAAAGCAGTACAGAGTCCCTATCAGCTCCTTTGAGCAATCATGCAACAACCGATGTTTCTAGTAGTACAATGGAAGCCCCAGGACACTCGGTTCTCTTTGCTTTTAAATCGGAACCTCCAGCTTGGGCAGCAACTTATAACGAACCATACGCAGTTGCTGTGTCTTCTAAGCCTCAAGCTTACACTGCTTAATTAGAGTAAAAAATCAAACCCAGAATGGGAAGGCTAGGAGTTTTCCCATTCTAATTTTTTAAAATGTATTTGTTCAGGCAGCAGCGCGTAATTTGCGAATTCCTAAATTTAGCCTGTACTATGTATATGGAGCACCTCTGGGACCAGGCTCTAGTGTGAAGTCAGGGAGATGTTTATGCGGCACAGGATTACAGAATACTTGTAGCCCAAACGTGGAGAGTCTTTTCTGTGCCTCGCCCAGTTGTTCCCAAAGCTTAAAGGCAGTTTTCCAATCTGGCGCTTTTGCTTTGCTTTGTGTATCGACTTCTTTGAAAAATTTCTGATAGGCGTCAAGGACTGCTTTAAAGGCAGATAGAAAATTATGAATTAATTCATATGATTGCGTGTCAAGCCTGACTTTTGTCAAAAAATTTCAAGAGTCGAGATTTGACACACAATGATGATGACTGTTATCACTAAATCTTTTTATTGAAATCCTTTGAGGAGTTTCTTTTATTTTTAGATTTAGTATTACTACCATCTTCTTCCATCATTACAGTAATCATATTCGGATAGTTGTAAGCAGTGCCTTTGGAGTGATCGATGATAGCTCCTACCCCTCCGCCTAATATGATGTTACCAAACATTCCGGCGTTTACTTTAGAAACCATTTTCACAGTACCTGGTAAATAACCCTCTTTATTAGCAACGATATATAAATCGCTTGCCGATTTTCTGAACAGTTGCTGCATTGGGTGAAAGTGTATACCAAGTGCCTTTATCATTTGAAAGTTTGCAATTGACACCTTGAATTGGCTGATTATTGCAATCGCGTGCGTCAACGAAAACTTGTTGAGTTGAACTGCCAGTTATTGTAGCGCAACCACTCAATAATCCGGAGATTACAAGGCTTGATAGAAATAAACATTTATGTAAACTAAATAACATATTTTCAATCCTTATTTAAAAAGAAAAAGATCGTAACATAGCTATCAACCGAAAGTAATCTGAATTTTTGCCGATATGCAATCAAAATGAAAGATTTGATAAGTCAGAATTCTATGCCTTAGTCACCACTTTCCCTAATTGAACCGGTGATACAACAGTGTCAGACCTTTTTATTAAAATCAATACATTAGCTCAGAAACCGTAAAATAATTACGGTTTTTTTTAAGTATGATTTTTAATAAAATGATGGAGTGTCATAACCTTTATTTAAATTAATCTATTAATGAGGAGATTAAAGATGTCAACTACTCCACAAATATTATTTCAATATTCAAGCAAAGAGTTAGAGAAAGCTTATGATTTAGAAGTTGCGGCTGTTTACAAGGATTTGTTGAAACAATACCAGGATAATCCTTTTAAATGTTATAGCGACCCGCTTGTTGCACATGGTGTAGCTTGGTACGTTGATGTTGGTGTTGCTATTGATTCTGATTTGAAACGTAGAGCAAGAAACGCAGTGCGACACGAGCACCTCAAAAAATTGTTAGAGTCATTTAAACAATTAAATGTCAAAGCATTTTTGGATGAACTGGCGATTTTAAAATCAAGCGATCCCTATATTTCTGGTGAATTATTTTCGAAAAAATTCCCAGGGGATTATACTCATGGAGTAGGTGGTGCCATGTTACGACATCTTTATCTCCACGAAAAAGGTTTGAAAGAAAGTAGATCCTCCGAGTACGATAAAATAGAATTTACGGAATCCAATAAATCAATCTATGTTTTCATGTTACAAGCTCTGGCAGATTAGGTTGCTATGATAAATTTAATTCTCTGGGTGAAACAAGTGCAAGCTCCTCTTGTAGTGATGGAAGTCCTATGATGAATCCGTACCGTGTTTCAAATGAAATATTAAAATTGATTAAAGCTCCGGCGAAACCTGAAGAAGACCGAATCCAAGAGTGCAGGGTGGGGTCTAGGAGGCCTTAAGTCTTAGCAACTTTAAGATTTTTCAGGAGAACTTTTGTGAGAAAATGTGGGGCCGGTTTTGCACCGGTCCCCTGCAGGGTAATTGTTCAGGATATTCGGCATAACATCTGAAGTGAACAGGTTCTACAAGTATTGGCGCCGTCTTTTGGGTCAACATCGGCAATTCCTTCGCTAAAATCTTTGCCAAGTCTTTCGATGGTTGTTTTCCAAGTTTGACATTGTTCATGCCAGGTTGGTTCGCTGCCAGAGCGATTCATTTGCTGAGCGGTTTTGAGGCCAGGGATGGGTTTAGAAGAAGAACCGACGATATTCTCATCTATCAGGCCACTGTAGTGAATACTTTCGGGACGAATGATAGCAAATGCAAGAGCACTGGGTTTGGGGTTACGGGTTAAGCAGTAAGTGGGCAATTGCGGATTGTTAGGGCGTACACCAAACCAATCAGAAATGGACACTTTGCCGGTTTTATAATCAATTAAAATTTCTTCACCTGATTCAATTTTATCGATGCGATCAATACGGATGAAGAAGCGTAATGCACCCAGATTTACGACTTCAAGAACTTCTTCAGCTACCATTTCAAAAGGTGCGCGCTCGCGTTCCAGGTTAATGTACTCTGATAGCAATTTTAAAATTCTTTTTTGTTCTATAGTACGATATCGCGGCTTCAAGAGGCGGGCATTGCGTTCTTGCCAGAGATCAAAAACTGACTGAGTGATGTTTGAAAGAAGTTGTTCTACTGCTGATTGAGTGAGAGAGAGTAGCTTGGCTTGGCTTTTGATGTCTTTCCAGAAGTCTTGCAGGATTTGATGAATGATTTCACCGCGTTCTGCTTCATTGAGGCCTAGGGAAGGTTTTTTGAGCGGTTTTGCTTTCAGTCGAATTTCAGCAAAGGCGCGAAATGGGCAGGCTGATTGTAGTTTTAATGCAAGTGTGCCGCCAGGAAGTATGGTATCGTTGGGAAGAGCAACAGATTCAGAGACCCCCAAGGGGGCGGCATCGTGACTGTCAGCCCTTTGAAACTTACGCCCTTGATCCTCAGTACCTAGATAGGTATTAAAATAATTTACAAAGTAAGACGAATTGATTTCTATGCCGAGCTCAATGGGACTGATTCGTCAAATTCATCAAGAAGTGCACTTTTTTCACAGATGTCTGTACCACTGGATGTGGGATAACTAAAAATGAGTAGATCAGTTGCGCGCTGCCATTCTGCCATAATTTTTTTCGCAATCATGAGTTCTCGAGAGGGCGAACTGTGAGGCATATTATGTTTTTTTTGTAAGGGTAAGAGGATGAAAGGATTTGGATCAGGTGCGGCTGGCCAAATGCCTTGATGTAGACCCACCACCCAAATTGTATCAAATGGTAAGCCTTGAGCTTCTAACAAGCCAAGAACTTGAATGGGGGCATCAGAGACAGCATTTTCGGGTAAGACGGGTAAAAATCGTTTCAGTTTTGTCAACCGCTTCAATTCTGTGACGCACTGACTGAAAGAATGAGGTCCCAAAACTCGATCCATCTTAAGATAATCTTCTAGTACTTCTTCCCATTGGGTTTTCTGTTGAAGTTCGCTATCGCTTAAGAGATGACTTAAGTGAGGATCTGTTACTAAGAGGTGATCCGTTACCTGATAAGGAAGCCATTGTCCTGTTTCCAATATTTTTACACAAATCTCGCGCCATTCAGCAGCTCTTTGCTTTTTGCAGAGGCTAGGAAGCAGGGCAAAGAGATTATTGAGAAGCGTGATGATTGCCTGGCACCCAGATAATGAACTGAGTGATGAACCGGGTGATGATTCGATTGATGATCTGGATGATAATGATGCTGTTTTATTGAAATATTCAAGCAATTGTAACAGTCTTTTGACAGAATATTCTCTTTCTCTATTTTCTCTTAAAAAAATATCAATACTGGCTAGACTAGATTGAAGAGACTGACCTGCTTTACCAGCCTGTATTGACAAGGGTTCGCTGTTTGTTGTTTTAGAAGCAATAAAAAAAGGAGATAGTAAAAATTGACTGATAGTATCTAATTGGATTTCCCATCTGTTTGCTTCCTGCATTAAATGCAGCAGTACAAAAGCAGAATGGATGAGAGGATAATCAATTAATGCAAGTGGGGCTGAGATATTAAATTCACTTTCTGAAAAATGCTGTTTTAGGATTCTCTCAATTTGCAAACGTCGTTGACTGAGATTCTGGGATAACGATTGCAAAAGAATGAGTTCGGAACTGTTGGTCTGAGTTATGCAATTTGTCTGAATTTTGAGATGATTTTTTAGAATGCAGCCAATTTCTCGCATGCAGAACTGCAAGTTGTAGTTCTTTTAATGGATTTTCTGCAGCAATCACATAGGTTTTTTGGCCAATTTTTCTATTATGACATTTATTGGAATTTTGATTGTGATTTTGATGAGGTATATTTAAAATGTTTAGAGAAGAAGTACTTAAAAGGGAAGTATCTGATACCCTGATACCTAAGTTTTCAAGGCAAGAACGAAACTCTTTTTGTATGGGTGTCCATTCCAAAAAACCGATGCACTCTATTTTCTTGGGTAAGATTTTCAGCAATTCTTTGTGGAGTTCAAATTTTTGCCCAAATTCTTGTCTCACCTGCTTAGTTTCTTTTGTTATTGTCATTATTTTGGCTGGTAATGAAACCTGATCTATCCAATTATTGGCCTGACATTGTTCCTGATATTTTATAATAGTTTGTTGGTAGAGTTTTTTTTCCAAACTGATGTCGAAAATAGGATTATCAAACATAGAATTTTGAAAATCTTCTACTCTCTCACTCTCTAGACACCATTCTTGCATCAATTGATAGGCATCTATAATGAGTCGTGCCAAAGCCGCACTTTTAAAGATATTGGTTGAGATATTAGCTGTAAAGTGAATGCCAGTCGTTTCATTCTGATTAAACGAGTCAAAGGACTTAAATGAGTCATTTTCCGTCATTTCATCCAGAATATCTTCAATAATTTTCTCGATGAGAGATTCCTGTTCACCTTGGCTCAAAATTTGAGGTAAATTTGCTTCCGGAACATTCTTTCTTAAATTCTCCCAAAGTACAGTGATCCAATTCGAGAAAGAATAAGCGGGTGAATGATTGATACTTGAATTAATTGAATTACTGGACTTACTTGAATTAACAGAACTTAGATAAACGGCCATCCGCTGGTTAGGAGTAAGGCGCATAGACTCCTATTCCATTAAAACCTGGTTCTGCATCGTCATCTTCCGTATCATCAGATACGTTGACCTCCACTGTTGTTGAATCTCTGACATGATTATCATGTTCGACACAGTTCTCATTGCCTTCTGTCGTTCTTCCAAGCATATCATCGTGAGCTCTACCCATGAAGGTCGCGGGAAGACCAATAAAGGCGCCTGCAGGCAAGCCCATGAAAGAAGTACTTGAGGGAACCGTATTAATAGCTGGGGTACCCAGTGAGATTGGGAAAAATTGGAAAGGAATTTTTCCGAGTACTGGGGTATTGTTGCGACAGGTAATTTTTCGAATTAGGGTATTCAAGCTTAAGCCTTGTACCATGATAGAGAAAACCACAACAGCATAGGTAATGGTCAAGATAAAATCACGTGCGGGTTCTGGTACTGTCAATGCGAGTGCAATTGAAATGCCGCCACGCAACCCACCCCAAGTCATGATCAAAACCACATTGGGATTGTATTTCCGGAACATGGCGAGCCAGGCGACAGGTACCACAACACTGATCCATCTCGCAATAAGGGTAATCACTATAGCAGCAATTGCAGCTATGGTTGTGAGCACATTGAAATGGATGGTGAGTAGTTCTAATCCAATAAACACAAATAATAAAGCATTTAATACCCCATCCAAAAGTTCCCAGAAATTGTCTAGGCGCTGCAAAGTATTTTTACTCATATTGCCATTTTGCAAGGAACTACCGACCACCAATCCTGCCACAGCCATACAAATTGCACCAGAAACATTGGCGATGGAGTGTGCGAAACTATAACCGCCTGTGACAACGGCAAGTGTTAAAATGACTGCGACTTCATAGTTATCGATACTGCGCAAGAAACGTGCGGCGAGACATCCCATGATAATGCCTAAAGCCAATCCCCCTGCGAATTGTCTTAGAAAAAATAAAGTACTTTCGCTAAAGGACCAAGTTTCAGTGCCGCTTGCCATCGCCATTAAGATGACAAAGAGCACAATGCCCATGCCATCATTAAATAAGGATTCTCCGGCGATTTTCATTTCTAGTGCTTTAGGTGCTTTTGCAGATTTTAAAATAGAAAGCGTTGCGATTGGATCGGTAGGAGAGATAAGAGCTCCAAAAACTAAGCAATATTCCAAAGGAATATCGATACCTAAGAAAAAAATCAAGCCATAGGTACTGAAACCAATTAAGAAAGTGGACAGTACTACAGTGACAGTGGCGAGTAAGCCGACAATCACTTTATGCTTTGCAAGCTCTCTGGCATTAATATGGAGAGAGCCTGCAAATAGGAGAAACCCTAGCATGCCATGGAGGAAAGTGTCTGTAAAACCAATGCCATCTAATAATTTGGTTGCGAAAGCATCGACATTAAGCCCTAACCTTCCCAGACCTGCAAGGAATAGAGATAAGGCCACAGTAATGAGAGTTAAGCCGATAGATTTTGGTAATTTTAAATATCTATAATTAATATAACTGCATACAGCGGTTAAGGAAATTAAGATTCCAATAATCCCTTCTGCATTCATGAGGCCATCCCCCTTGTAAGCTAAAGGTCAGTTTCCGCACGAAACTCACTTTACCAAAAAAAATTGCAAATGTCAGTCCAAGTTGATTAACTTTTTTACTTTTTTTGACAATTTTTTCTTTTCCTTATTTAGATAAAATCTAAAGAGCTTGAACAGAAAATTTTTTGAGCCAGAAAGCTCATTTTGGATATATAAGGTCTATAATGACGATATCAAGGACAATTTTTTAATAATTATTTAATCATAAGTCGTGGATGGACACAACTGGTGATTGGAGACAGAAAATAAGGGTTAATACTAGAGATTAAAAATGAGAGATAAAGAGCTTTGATATGAAAGGAACTTTGATATGAAGAGGTTACCCTCCATCCGCCAAAAAACCATTGGCCACCGTGGATTGGCTGGTTTCGCGCCTGAAAATACCCTTGCCAGTTTTGAAGCGGCGAAAAAATTTGGCTTGAATTGGGTGGAGTTTGATGTTCAAGTGTGCGGCAGCGGAGAATGGGTGGTGCTGCATGATGAGACTGTTGATAGAACTACGGACGGAAATGGATTCGTAGCAGATCTTTCTTTTGAGAGTCTAAAGCAATTAGATGCCGGGAGTTATTTTAATCCGAAATTCCATGCTGAACGGATACCATTGCTGTCAGAAGTGCTTATCTACCTAAAAGATGCAGGCATCCATCCTAATATTGAAATAAAAACGACTATATCAAGCAAACCAAGCAAATCAAGTAAATCAAGTCAACAAAGTTCTTCAACTGATTTCATGATTAATTCGCAAATTGATACGCAAATTGATACGCAAATTGATACGCAAATTGATACGCAAATCGATGGTTTATTACAAGTCATTGAGAGTCATTGGTTAGGGGATAATTGGAGGCGGAATGATTCACCACCCCTCATATCCAGTTTTGAATTAGAGCCTTTAGTTTTGTTAAGAAAAAAAGCTCCGAATCTACCCATAGGTCTTCTGGTCGAGCAATGGGATGAAACCATGCTAGAAATCATTCAGAAAAATCATTTTCAAACTTTGCATTGTGATTATAAAGGCATCACTCAAGAACAAATTTTGCACTCTAAAGAATGTGGTATTGAGGTATTACTCTATACTGTCAATGAACGAAATTTAGCTGAATCATTATTACAACAAGGCGGTTTTGCAATATTTAGTGATAATTTATTATTTAAATAACAAAATATATTAAACAGAATATATTCAACAAATTAAAGAATAATATATTAAAAATATTGTAGTAGGTCGTGGTCGCGGCCTCTCCATGACGACATCGTTCAAAGTTCTTCCATTAAGCTTGCAATTCCTGTATCTTGTATCAGGGAGTATTGGAGTTAAATTAGGTTCAGCTGATGATCTCACTAAAAGGGATTGAAAAAGTCTACAATTCGGGTACTAACGTCATTCATGCGCTGAAAGACGTCACTTTTGATGTCGAATCAGGAGAAATGTTTGGCATTATTGGGCGATCCGGCTCAGGAAAGAGTACGCTGGCACGTTGCATGAATTTGTTGGAACGTCCTTCTTCAGGTTCCATTATCATTGATAATTGTCCTATTACTGCACTGGGTACTGAGGGTTTAAGATTAGCCCGTCAAAAAATCGCTTTGCTTACCAAGCATCCTTTTTTACTCTCCAGCAAAAATGTTTATGATAATGTTGCGTTGCCCCTAGAATTTGCGGGTCAAAGAAAGTCTGAAATCAGGCAAATCGTGCAACCACTTCTGAATTTGCTGAATTTAAGTGAAAGCGCATTTCCGGCTGATCTGAGTTTAGGCCAGAAACAAAAAGTTGCTTTGGCGCGCGCAATCGCACAGCAGCCCAAAGTCCTGATTTGTGATGATGCTACCCAGCAATTAGATTCACGATCGGCACATTCTCTGTTTCAAAATCTGCGCGATCTTAATGAAGATCAAAAACTCACGGTTCTCTATATCACCCATGACATGGATACCATAAAAATTTTATGTCAGCGTATTGCTATTCTGCATCAAGGTGAGATCGTCGAACAGGGAGCTTTACCTAAAGTGTTTGTGAATCCCGCTTCTGAGATTGCTAAAGAAATGGTCAAAACGGTGACTCGTTTAGAAATTCCGTCTGCACTGCGCCGGCGCTTGAGATCGGAACCGCGCGAAGGTTTCAACCCTGTTTTGCGAATGTCATTTTTGGGATCGTCTGGTCAAGAACCTTTGATCGCCTACATCATTCAACAATTCAGCTTGAATCTTCATATCATGCAGGCACATCTTGAAACCATACACAATGAAACTTTGGGCATTATGATTGTTGAGATAATGGGACATAAAGACAATATTCAAAATGCCATTCAATTTTTAGAAGATAAAGAACTCCATGTCGAGGTACTAGGTTATGTTCCACGATCTGATTGATGCTCTCGAAAAAACCTTATTCATGGTTTTTACTGCCAGCATCTTAACGATTCTATTAGGATTTCCTTTGAGTGTGGTGCAGGCATTTCCGAAAAGCAAATCGGGGAGCACCGCAGTATTACACAGTTGTATTAAAGCAATCATTCAATTAATTGCCGCAATTCCCTATATTGTTATTATGATTGCGCTCATTCCGATTGCTCATTGGCTAATGGGAACGCAGCATGGTACGGTTATCGCAGTGATACCTCTTACCCTAGCATCTGTGCCGCTTTTTACAAAAGTATGCATGGAAGCCTTTGCCAAAATCCCCAAAGGCTTAAAAGAAGCCATGGTTTCATTGGGTGCCACTAAACGTCAATTGCTTTTTAAAGTGATTTTGCCTGAAGCAATTCCAGATATTATTTATGGTTTCAGCCAGGTTTTGATTCAAATTTTAGGATTCTCAGTGGTTTTAGGAGTATTAGGAGCAGGCGGGATTGGCGCATTGTTGGTAGAAAAAGGCTATAAAGATTACCAAACGAGCTATGTGCTCGGAATCATCGTTACATTAATTATATTAGTGATAGGCGTTCAAATGATTGGCCGTTTCTTGGCTTATGGTAGTTTAAAGACCAAGGCGAATTAATTCCCTTTATAACTTTCTTTAATGAAATATAACAGCAATATAGAAAACATGATAAAAAAGGGCAATGTCCAAAGGTATGTGAAGAATTGAGTAGATTTTTCTGTGATAAAAAGCAGCGGAATAAATAGCATCAGGGAATTAAAAATGAAAACCGCAGCATTGATAACGCTTATTGCCATACCTCTTATGGCATCCTCTGCGATCTCTCCCACCATGGTATAGAACAGTAGCGAGCCCGACAGCAAAAATCCTACTGAAAAGGCAACTGTTTGGGCGATGAACAAAGAATCGATATTGAAATGCGGCAGATAAAGACTCAGCAATAAGGCCATAGTCCCTAATACTAAAGTAATATGAATTACCATGACTCGAGAATGCAGAAGGTTGGAAATATATCCAAGAAGAGGCGCTCCAATACCAATGCCAACGAAAATGAGGACGCTGATAAATACTGCATTCCGGGTATCCACAGAATAAAAATTTTGAACATCCTGATACCAAAGACTGGCATAAGCCAATAAAATTCCGAAGGAGGTTGCGGCAGCAACTCCGCAAAGCATGATTTGCTTGTTTTTCAATACCAACAAAAGAGATGTACCCAAACCATTGGAGGAGGATTGTGAGGACTGCGAGAACTGCTTGTTGCCTGGTGGAGATTTAACAAAGCAGAGAGACAAAACGAGAAGTAAAAATCCAAACACGGCAATTCCCTGGTAAATAACATGCCAGGAATAATGTTCCAAGCTTAAAGTCAGCAGAAAATGGAGGCTTCCGGCTAAAATGCAGGCGAGTGTTTGGGTAAAACCGAAAAGAATAGGGAAAGTTTTACTTGAAAACCATTGTGAAATCAAAACTGCAGAAGAAACAAACGCAAATGATGCACCGATGCCTTGAATAAAATTGGCTGCAGTGTACGAGGCAATGGTGCTAGTGAAGGAGATGAGGATATTCCCCACTACGAGAATCAATATACCGAGGCCAACGACAATGCGGGCATTGAATTTATCAAGAAGATAGCCTACCGGAATTTGCATGAATGCATAACCCAGTACGAATGCACCAGAGGCGAGATAAATTTCAAGATTGGAAGCCTTGAGGCTTGACTGAACCGAATTAGAAAAAACAGCTGCAGCGGTCATCAAACAAAATGCATAAATGACGAATACGGTAGAGATGAACCAAACGATGGATCCCTGTACTGTGAAGTTTTGTGTTCGACCATATTTTTCTTTGGACATGCTCTTAACATCTCGTGGGATATTATCTTGTGGGTTCTATGTAAATACGCAGGATAGTAATTAATATAAGTTTAGTATAAAATTCTATTTATTACACCATGCGCAATGAACAATGGGTTCCCGCCTTCGCGGGAATCCATTTAAACTAAAGCTCTTGCTTAAGGCTAAAGGACTAAGGATTTATGGCAATCAAACAACAAATCATCTCTATCGGTGGCGGTGGTTTTACCACGCAAAAACCTGCCCTAAAAATCGAACAATACCTGCTCGATCAAACTGGCAAGAAAAATCCCAAAGTATGTTTTCTGTCACAGGCAAGTGCTGAAGACAATCGATACATCGTGAAATTTTATGAAGCTTTTCTTTCTCTGGAGGCAAATCCGTCCTCAGTATCTTTGTTTGGACGAGTAGAAGATAAATGGAAACAGCATATACTGGAACAAGATTTAATTTATGTCGGTGGCGGCAATACCAGAACCATGCTTGCGATTTGGCGTGAATGGGGTATGGATAAAATTCTGAAAAATGCCTATGAAAAAGGCATAGTATTGTCAGGCATCAGCGCAGGCGCAATTTGCTGGTTTGAACAATGTGTGACGGATTCCGTTTGGCCTTTAGGATCCCTAAAAGGCATGGACTTGCTGAAAGGCAGCTGCTGTCCGCATTATGATACTGAGCCGGAGCGAAAACCTACTTTTTTAAAAATGGTGAGTGAAGGCGCTGTCATTCCTGGCATTGCATTGGAGGATAATGTTGCTGCGCATTATGTGAATGGGGAATTAAAGGACGTAATTGCTGAGATCCCCAATAAAAATGCATATAAAGTCACTCAAAAAGGGGAAGAGAAGTTAAACATAAGCATTCTAAATTAAACTTAGAAAAAAGAACTTGCATGTACATGCAATTTAAACAATATTTGGAACAATATAACTAGTATATTGTCTTAAAATATAGACTGTATTATCATCAGCCTCTAATTTCATAAAATTCACAATGAATTAATGAATAGATTGAATGTATAATAATTAGTTTTTTAGCTATTTTTATAACAAATTCAAGTATAAAACCTAAACTATAACGATAAAAATTAAACAAAAGCGATACGTAAACAAAAATGTAAGACAGGATAATAATATGCCAACAAAGAAGTATATGCCACCAGAGAAAAGATCTGAATCAGGAGAAAGTACACCAAAAGGCAGCAGAAAATTGTCTCAGGGTAAAGAGCGCAATGAATTTTCGGAAAGAACAAGTGAGAAAAAGAGAACACACGAGCAAACGATTGGTCGGAGTGCTCGCGGCGGAAGGAAAATCTCAGGTGAAGTTGACGGTCAACGAGAAGTAGAAATCCAACATGAATTTGGAATACAGCAACAAGTAGAAATACAACAAGAAATGGGAATGGAAAGAGGAGAAACTCCTCAAACTTTAGGAATCGGACTGGACTCACCAGACTCGAGTGAAAAACCTTCGAGTGTAAAACCAAATTTTAATCCCGTGCATCTCTTGATTCAAGAAAAAGGAAAATCAGCCACCCGAGCAGATTTGGAAGAGGTAATACAAATAAAGGGTCTTCCAGGCAGCTACGAAATTAAAATTAAAAAACCAGGTTCGGAGGAATGGTTATATATAAATTGGTCTGATTTCCATGATCTTTGGAGAGATCCTGGCAGTTTCAGTATGAAAAGGGATGACTCGCAGCCCATTAAAAAAGTTGATTTGAACCCATTCTTTTTAGCTTTGGAGCAAGGATGTTATAACCTCATTGAACCGTTATTAGATTTGGCGAGAAGTGCGAACCTACTAATTTATGAACAAAATCCTGAAACCAAAGAAAATTGCCTTTACTACCTGCTTAAACAATATGATGATGGTTTGATTTCTGAAGAAGAGACGGTTAAATTAGTAAATATAATTGGTCAGCATCCCATAGGCAAGGAATTATTCAATGTAAATGATCCAAAAATATTCGAATATGCCATCCGCCGCAAGGGAAAGGGTCATCTCATCACCGCAATCATCAATAATTTGCAGCAAGGCATAGTCATGTATGCCACAAAACCACTCTATTTTGCAGTGAAATATGACAATCTTGCCGCACTGGATGCATTGCTGAAACATCCTAATCCAGATCTTCATCCCATGCAAGATTATGGACCGGAAGGCATGCAACCAATTTCACTCGCGATCCAAAGCGGCAATTTTCCGATACTGCTACGGTTGCTCGAAGATCGCAGAATCCTGCAAGACATCAATGCAAAGGACTATGATGGATTTACCCCGCTTCATAGAGCTGTTCGAAGTTCGCCTCTCAATTTTGGAATTTGCGAGATCCTTCTGAAACATGGTGCAGATAATAATGTGCTGGACATCTTTGGCAAAAGACCGCAAGATTATTTAATTCGTGATAGAACTGTCCATGCAAAATTTCTTAGAATGATAAAACCCGCCAAAGAGGGAGAAAATAAGCAAATCCAAGAATTGCTCTCAAAGGACGCATTTCGAAATAGAGTAGGTAAAATTCAACTAGTAGGCATGGATGACAGTCTTTTTGGACATATCAATCTAGATCCAAAATTATTGGGCACTAAACTTCAAAGCAATCATTTTTCTAACACCATGGGCTACACACTTGAGTGCTTAGATTTAATCAGACGCGAACAGAAGTTTAAAAAAGAAGAGGCAGCACAGTTAGACCAAATTCAGAAAAAGTTTGAATTCTTTTATAAACTTTCGAACCTGCGCGACAATTTTGTCACAGAAGTAAATCTTGCAGCAAATCCAATATTGCAATTGGCGGATGCGAGATCTGGTTTAAAGCGTCATCATAAAATCAAAAACGACTTGCTGCAAGAAATTGCACTGCAAATTGATCAAGAGCTGAAAGAGCAAAAAGATATCTTGATTCCCGGCGGTTGGTATGCAAGAGATCAAGGACATGCCATGGTGTACGGGCTAAAATTAGATCCGGACGGCAATATCATTTTTTCAATTTACAATTCTGGCGATGGCCTCCAATTTCACGAAAAAAGAGAGGGGTTGAAAAAAGAAAAATTCAGTCCTGTCATGAACATCAAGCTGCCAAAAGGCAGTGATGTGACGGGCTTGATGAAGAATATCATCGAGGGCGCCGCAAAACCTTTTTGGGATAGGAAATCTTTCAGCGGCGTAGATATGTATTCCATAATTCTGCAAAGCTTGCCGCTTCATGCCGAGATAATGCCCATAGATCCAAAACAGAAATTTATTACTGGACAAATTTCAGGTACCTGCTCCTTTAAGGTATTAAGCGCTCTCCTGAAATCGGAATTGCCTGGTAAGCTTCGTGCCAGAGTGAAGTTTGAGATAAAACTACAATCGATCATAGATTACTACAGCAGCATGTCATCAAGCGATCGCTTGCAAGAATTTGCGGTGCGTCAGAGATTATACGATGCCATAGCAAACCTAAACCGCAATATTGAAAAGAGGGTGGCCAAGGGCGAAGATATCAAGGGGTTTCAAACGGCAGTGGATCTTTGCGAGACTATCGAAAGAAATTTGAAATATTTTGATGCACTAGGACAGCATAGAAATGGCCCTGGAATTGAAAGCCTTGTGAATACTGAAGCTGCAGCAAAATTCCCTGCTGTTAAAAGCTATTTTGCAACGCCTGATGTCAAATCTACCTTTAAAATAAGCGATGCACTTGCCTTCGAAGATAACCCCATAGATTATCCGGTAAAGTTTCCGTATGTGAGTTTTGTTTCTGATATGAAACTCTTGGTTGAATTTATGAATAAAACACAGAAAATAAATAATGCATCTGCAGATCTCCTCTTTATCAAAACAGTAGAAGATTTCTTTATTAATCTTCCCATTCAAGAGGATGGTTATTGGAAGGTATTGCAAATCAAAGCCATTTCCAGAGCTGAACTTGAGATTTTAAATAAAATTTCGACGCAGTATGCAAAGAAGCTTGAGGCAAGGATCCAAGGGGCAGGACTTGAAGGGTATACGTATCCGAGAAGTCTTGTGGCAGGCTATGGAATGCTTGCAGTGCAAACGCGTATAGGCGAGGAGTATTTTAGGGATCCAAAATTATCTTATTATAAAACTATCAGACCCTTCCAAGAAGCAGCGCTCGAAAATGCTATTGCTCATGCAACTTATATCAATTCGGATCCTAATTTAGATCAAAGGCTCTACGGCATTCATTCCTATTTTGCACGTTTAAAAAAAGAATCTAAGGATAAGAAGGAGATAGGGCTGCTGCAAATTGCAGAGTATAGTAAATTCAATCCCTCTGATTTGAAAGCATTCCGTGAGGCAAAAATCGATAGAATGAATGAAGAGCGAAAAAAAAGGAATGAAATTCAAATCGGTATCATTGAAAACATAGATGAATTTGGCATATCCTCTGCCCTCGAAGAAAGCGGCAAGAACCCAATGCTTCCGAAAGAATTAGCTTCAGAAGGTGCTGTGCGCAGGAATTGTGAATTCCTAGGCGTTTCGGATTATCTTTGCAGGAGAATGGATGGCTTAATGAGGGGAGATTTTTCGCAATTTTCGCTGCTATCTTATTCCTTCAAAGGGAAAATTAAACCACCGCTCTCAGGTGACAGTTTATTTAAATATTATTATGTTCACACCTTACACTTCAAGAGCAGTGAAGGACGTTGTGTTAGCACCAGACAGATTGATGATGTTCCTTCGGAGAAACTATTACAGCTTCACGTAGAATCGGGATCTCCACAGCAATTAAACAGTTTTTTTGAACTGGGTATTTATGATCCAGAAGGAACACCAGAGGGATTGCAGCGCCCATATCTCATTAATAAAGCAGAGCTCGCAACTCCAGTAGGAGGCATGAGAGATTTTGAACAAGGTGGGGATGAAGTGTCTTCCGATGTAGGATTGCATCGTTCGATGCTACAAACCTTAGTCGAACCTGAATTGCGAGTACCACTCACCATCGATCATTTCCTGTCAAGACTGGATGTTTTAGATCAATTAAAATACCAGGCCTTGTTGCGTCGGAACTTGTTTAAACCGAATCTCGACCTAAAAATGACTCAACTTGAAGCAAGTATTATTACAAATCCAGACATTATTGGCAATTTATTGAATTTAATTCAGAGTGGCCTGGGATATTATCAAGAAGGTGAGACACTGCTGCTGCCAACTGCGTATTTTTATAAACTGAATCAAGACTTGATTCGCTATTTGGATAAGATCCTGTTTCCTGAAATGCGACAATTTTATTTTAAGGAAGAAGGTAAGAAAACTGATGAAAAAATACGAAAAATTGAGCAGTGGTTACAGCGCGCAGAAGAATTAGCAGGGACCTTAGACAGAAAAATTGCTTTGAATAATCCAGATGCTAAGGGGAAACAGTACGCGAATGAAGAGGATAAATTCAAAGCCACAAATGTGCAAAGAAGCCTTTACTTTAATTTATTGAATAGACTTGATCGTAACTTGACCAAGCTCTTAACATCTAAAGAAGGGAAAGACAGGAAGGAAGGTTTAGAAGGCGCTGAATTTGAAAAGATATTACGCGAATTCTTACAAGCCAATTTCTACATTAATTCTCATGCTGCAACTGGCAATGATCCCGCATTAACGACAGATCCCATGCTGATGGATGCGAGGGATAGGCTTAGTTGCACTCTTATGCCAATGATGAAGCGCTACCTTGCTTCGCTAGAAGAAGAGAAGAGAAGTCGATTTATCATAGATTCATTGCCGAGTAACATGAAAGAGAAGGTTTCCACTCTTTTGGAACAAGGTAAGATTAAATCACTCCAGTTTGCGTTTCCAAACCTTATTTTAGAATATCATGAATTATTACCGAAAGCTCGATCATCGGAAACAGAAACAGTTGACTTTGACGATGCCTCTACCAAAGGTGCTGTCGAAAAGGTCTCCGGCTTAGATCCAGAATTCCAGAAACTGATGCGAATTACAAAACAACAGCTTACTGAACTTATTGAAGAGGCTGCACAAGAAATTCCTCTGCCGAAGGATCAGCACAAAAAAGCCATTTTGAACCTATTGGAAGGCACCCTTGAAGAACCTGGCACAGTTTTTAAAGTGTTACCCAGTTGGGCCACGAATCTTAAAGCCTATAAGGACTTGTTTGGGAACGAAATCTTCAGCGGCGATGTGGCTTTGGATGAAAGCTATGTTGAATTTGATGTTAAAAAAGGGGGAGAAACGCAGCATTATCGTTGCTTTAACTCCCTTAAGTTTCCGGGCTCGCATGCCTATCTGCAAAAAAGCATGGTCTTGAAGGATGGCGTTGGCGAATCAAATACAGCTCTTCCACTCTGGTGCAGCTATATTGATACGACTAAGGATCCAAATCCCTTCGCATTTCTTGATATGCCTGCCACCTTATTGGATAAAAATCATCATCTATGGAAAGTTTCCGCCCCCAGTGAGACAGATGTGTTGCTTATCTCAGATGCAAAAACAGAACAAAATCAATTCATCTTAATTGATCGTAAATTGCATCCGATCGATGAAGTTGGTAACCACCAAAACTATGAAATGATTCAAGTAGGATTCAAAGTCCGAGGTCAACATTTAGACAGCTTAAGTACAGAAATCAAAACTGCCTTTGATTTTCTGTCTAAATTTGAAGATGGCCGCTACATTGAAGTATTGAAAAAAACTGCCGCAAATCGAGATCCCAAGAGTCCGAGTATTATCATTCGTTTACCGCGCTACAATATGGAATTTATTGCAAAACATATTCCAGAGGAACCGCCTGGTCCGATTTTTTTACAGTGGAAGGAAGATCCCAATTATGCCTTGGTAGTAGACACAGAACCTGAATTGATCGCTGCTAATTCATCCCCTCTGCATTTGAGACCAATAGCTCCGAACTCTAAATTGCGGGAAATTGCGATCTACCCCGTTTGTCCTTTAATCAGTACTGGCGGGAAAAACATTGATCTAGATAAAGCGGGATATTCCCAGGAAGATTTCAGACTTCGCGCCAAGAGTGGTGGGGAGAGCTCAACACGAAAACACACCAAGGAGGAATATGAAGCGGGCGTTGCAGAATATGTTAATAAAGATTTCAAACCCTCCGAATGGAATTTACAAGGAAAACAGCCCAGAGTGCAAGTGAGTTTGGACAAAGAGGGTAAGATAATTGCTTCAAACCCAAGCGATTACCTTTATTTAGCTTATCTTGCCATCTGTAACAATAGAGCGCAGGAAGCCTTTGCGATGCTCTCCAACTATCAGAAGAATGGTGGAATTTCTGGCAGCCGTTTCGAGGCGCAAGTGATTAAATGGATTTTAGATCCCATCCCTTATAATGTGAAACATGAGGGCCTAGCAAAAATAGTGACACCGGGAGAAGCAATTGCAACCCCTGAGTTGACGGCCTTCAGACTATCTGTGCTTAGCATGTTGTCCCGATATGTTTCTTTGCAGGGCACATTTGATATCCCAAGCCAAGGAGCAAAGGGTAGAGGAGAAAAGACTGGCAAACCGCAAATGGATGCGGAAGAACTAGAAAACTCCGAACTTGAACATTTTCTGAAGCCATTACTGATAAAAATAAAAATCCGACAAAATTTGCAGAATTATCTCCGTATTGAAAGAAATGTGCCAAGAAGTCTCAAAATAAATGACAGAGATCATTTTCAGCTCTATCACTGGCTGCTGGGGTCTTCCCCTGGCGGCTATTATGAATCTTTATCGCCACCAATGAAAGCTCGCTATAATACCTTAACAAATCATTATCAGCGAGTTGAAGCGGCGAAATTTGGTAGTGCCTTGACGCCATCCTATGCAATCTCAATAGAAGAGGATCGGGTCGGCGCGCAACTATTGCAAAGAACAATTGCCCCTGTTCTTTCAAAAAAAATCCGAATTTCCAAAAATACTGATTGTGATGAAAATGAAAGGTTGCGCGAGGATTTATTTGAACAGGTAAGAGAACAGATCGGCGCCAAAGAGAAGTCTACTGTACAAAGTTATATTTCAGGTATTTCAAATGATGCTTTGATAGGATCTGTACTTCCAATCATCAAGCAAATTTATGAAATGAGCTTACAAAAAGAAAGATCAGAAGAATTGCAGCTGGCTCAGGAAACAGCTCTTGCAAAAATGCAATGGATGATTCAAAAACAGTTGCTGATAAAGGGCGTTGATCTCGACGAGGGGATGGAATTTGACAATAAGAAGGATAAAGTCAGCTTTTTTATTAATAAGGCCATTTATTATGCAACGCTTTTTTCTGAACAGTACAAGGGCATTGCCGAAAATTTTAAGCTTGATTTAGATTACAGTGGAGAGACACTAAAGCCTGCGAGAGAAATTTTCTTATCATCTCTGATATTCAAGACAACAACACTTGAGCTTCAAAATCCAGTGCCTGTGGAGCGCATGAAATTTAATAATTATGTTGAGTCGGCCATTCCGAAAAAAAAGAAAGAAAAACCAAAACAAAAAGCAACAGGCTTGTCACGCATGAAAGGTTCTTCTTCCTTAGAAGAGTCTTTGATAGAGATGCCAGAATTTTTATCCCAAGACGTAAAGCCAGCTAAAATGTTGCTCGAAGAATCTCAATTTCCCGCTAATATGATGCAAAAAGCAATAGAGCAGACACAGAAAGTCAAGGTTGCCCCACTCTATCCCGAACTAGACAGTCGTGATTATGAATTGGGCGCCAAGAAAAACAGAGAAGAAAAGTTGTTTCGCAATGCATTTGTTAAGATGGCGGCTGATGAACAAAAACTCAATAAATTGCTCAAGAATTTACAGGAAGCAGAAGCAACAGCCAAAACCTCTGTTAATTTGCTTCGAAAAGAGCTGCTTGAATACGCCAATAAACTGCCGGAAGAGAAAACAGAGGCGGAAGCAAGCCTTGCTGCGAGAGTAGGCTTACTTGCAGGCAACAGGGCCAAATTGTCACTAGAAGATTTGATCAATTTGTATTTAAAGGCAGATCGCAATGAATATCGCAGACGAACTCACCTAAGCGATTTTGAAATAGAGGTATTGTATCGCAAAACCGCCCGTTTTCTGTTAAACGACACGCAATTAAAGCAATATAGCAGGGCATTAAAGGATTACAGTGATTATCAAAGCTTAAAATCAGATGAAAAAGTATCAGTAGAGGAAAAGGAAAGTGCTCTTGCAAAATTTGGCAGAACACTTTATGCCAAGCGATCTTATGATTTCCATGAATTTCCACATTTTCTCGCTTTTGAGTATTATTCCGATATCTTGATATGGCCAGAGCAAGTGAATATGCTCCGCATCCTCTTGGATAAAAATCGTGATCCAATCAGCGGCGGTTTTGATAGCCGCATTATTCAATTGATTATGGCTGGTGGTAAATCCAAGGTACTCATGCCAGTTTCCGCCTATCTTAAGGCAGAGGGCAATAATTTGGTAGTAATGTTAGTTCCCCCTGCATTGCGCGACAGTAATTTCAAGGATTTGGCCTCGACTTCTAAAAAGCTCTTTAATCAAGACGCGGCGCCTTTCTATTTCAATCGCGATACCGATCTCAGCACTCAAAATTTAATCAAGATCAGAGATGCCTTAAGAGATACCATGCTTAAAAAGGGCTATATTGTCACGACGAGCACGGATGTGCAATCTTTGGAGTTGCGATGGTCTGAAATGATGAATCCTAAAGTGTCGAAGGTTCAATCTAGTCCTGAACAAATCAAGCTTCTGGAAGAGATTCTGGATATTTTTAAAACGCGCGGCGATGTTTATGTGGATGAAATTGACTCTATCCAGGATGTGCGGAAGGAAGTGAACTATCCCATTGGGGGAGAGTCAGGAATGACTTCCCAAGTTATCAAGTCTCTCTCAGACTTATACCGTGACATTCAAGACTTTAAATTTGAGTTCCGGGGTAAAAGGTATGCACTTTCCGACATCATGAGCGGTAATTTTCCCAAGGTATCAGAGAGAGAATGGCAACTTCTTTTTAAGAACGTGATACAGAAAAATTTAGTTTTACATATTGCCGCTAAGCCTGACAATAGACTGCATAAGATTTTAAAACGTGCCTGCAGCCAAAAAGAAGCCTCTGAAGTTATCAGTTACATCATGGGAGAGCGGGTAATTCCGAGTTTTGTAGACGATATGAAAAGTCCACATTTCAAGGATACCATAGTGCTATACAAGGAACAGCTGAATTCACTGCTGCCACTCACACTGTATAAGACGCCTAATGTGCAGTATGGATATTCCAAGGATGAAAGTCGATCGCCTGAAGAACGGCGCCTTGCCATTCCTTACAGTGGTAATAACTATCCAAATGAAAAATCGAAATTTGCGAGCCCCTTTGAAACTGCAAACTATACGGCTCAATTGAATTACATCTATGGGGTGAGACAAGATCTTATCGTACAAATTATTCAGGATTTCAAAACCAAGGCCTTAAGAGAGAGAGAAATACTGGGCATTAACATGGACGCTACCGAAGCAGCACGGCAATTCCGGGAAATCACGGGATCGACTCAGAGTCTTTTTACCTTAGATTTAAGCAACGAAACCACAGCGAAAAGATTGGCTCTCGAGCTCTATAAAAATCCTCGAGTGATTACTTATGCTCTCGAAACTTATATCCTACCTTCGATCAAGGCAAGCCCTTTATTGCTGCGGCATAATGCCCAAGATCACAGCGCCTTATATCGAAGTTTTCAGGGCGGATCAGGCACGATTACGACGCCTTTTATATTTGATGAGAGGGCAAAGTTTGATCGAGAAATGGCACTCGGTACCGACGGTAGAACCATCGATTTTTTGGTCTCGAAGCAAACCAAAGTGGTGGCCGCTGACAAATCTATCTTGGAATCTATCCATGGATTGTTGGACACGAATCCCAATTTTAGAGCAATCATTGATGTGGGTTCTCATTTCAATGGCATCGACAATGTACAAGTTGCAATTGATATTGCAAGATTCTATGCGGGTCGTGATATACCGCAGATTAAATTTATTCTTTTCTATAATAGTGAAAATAAACTTTGTGCCTTGAATGTCCAATCAGAGGGTTTAAGGGCAGCGAATGCCAGTGCTGCAAATTTGGATATCCGAGTATTGGGTTCCACAGATCCGGTAAGTATCAAATCGCAATTGCAATGTGATCCTGGGCAATGCTTTACTTATTATGATGAGCAACGTGCTACAGGTACCGACATTAAACAAATGTCGAATGCGGAAGCTATCGTTACTTTTTCCGCTACTACACAAAGAAAAGACTTATTGCAGGCGGTGATGCGCATGCGCGATTTACCGCGATCGCAGCAAGTAGAAATTTTGGTGTCAAAAGAAATGGCAGCAGCGTATCCAGATGCGCATTGGGATATTATTGAAGTATTGAAGCGGGCAGACAAGACTCAGGAACTTCGCGTCCAAGAAGATAATTTTAGGGCGGCACTACAGAAATTAAGGTTTCTTATTCGATCTGATCTTAATCAAAGGATCCGAGCAGAGCAGGATATGGATCGAAAAATGAAAATGAGTGAGGCTTTTCAAGCATTACTTTTCACAGAAGAAAGCTTGTCACCTTATAAGCTTTTCCGCGAAACAGAGCGTATAGATGCAACAGATCATATTTTAAATCGCGAATGGGAGCAATTAATGAATCGCTGGAAGGAATGCCTTTGTGCTGCTGGTGTCTCTGCAAAAGATACTCAAGAGTCTGAAAATGCGTTGTATAGTGACATGCTCATCATACGAGAGAAAGCGAGACAAGTTTGCGCGGAGACTCAGAAAACCACCCAGTCAGCCAGGGATGTTCAGGTTGCCGTTTTGGAGCAAGTGAGAACGGCGGCAGAGCGGGAGGCAAACCAGCAAATGCAGAAACAAACCAGGCAGGAAGCTTCCCGACAATTGCAAAATCAAATTCTCCGAATGCCGATAGACTTGAAGGCAGCAGAGGAACAAGAAAAATTTGCTCCTAAAACATTGAATGCCCGCATTGCAGCAATCAAGCCAGAAGATCAAAGCCTTCCAAATCCAAATTTCAAATTCAGCGATTTATTATTCACATCTCTAAATTTTGTCACAACTTGGGAAGGGCAGGGGACCAGTTTGTTTGATTTTGCAAAGAAACGGGGAGATTGCATACTGTGGAGCTTGGATAAGGACAATCATGTTACAGCCACCTTGATTACCCAAAAAGAAGCTCGTGAATTTAAAAAATCTATGCAAGGGCAGGAGGTAAATGCCTGGATAACAACCACCAAGGGTATTCTATTTACGGATAAAATTCCGGAATTAAGTTCAGCACAAGTTGAAGAACTGCACTCCTTACAAGAGCAAATTTACTTCTATAATGGAGACACCGATTCTTTATTCAGGGATAGGACCAAGCTTAACTGGATTTTCGAGAATATGGAAGAAAAATTAAAATTCTATGAACAAACTATTCTGTCTTGTCACCAGGATAAGGCAGGTGCATTTTTGTTATTGGAACAATATGTCAGGAAGGAATTTGCAAGAAGAAAACAAGCGGGTCTTATTACAGTTGCGGAGGCGCTTCCTGAAGATAAGGCAATTCGTGAAAGGGAACAAGGCCCTAAAGGAGTAAGAAAGCCAGCGCAAACTCCTACAGATCAAGAGACTTTGAGTCAATATGGGGGTTTTAAACGCAGAAAAGATCAAAAAGGAACCTCGGAGCATTTCATCACAAAGCCTTACAGGGCCACTCGTCCACCCAACAGTCCGAAGGGGGCTTAACAACTTCATTCTGGATTTGGTTATCTTATTTCCAGTATAGTATACTCACTATTAATAGATTTAAAGTTAAAAAACCTTAACCAGTGGAAAAAAAATACTATGTCTTCAGATGTATTAGCAAATGCGACCATGACCCTCCCCGCCCTAACAGCCTTAGTTCTCTTCGCTGCTGCTTACAGTCTTGTGATTGTTGAAGAATTTATCCAATTACGAAAATCAAAACCAATGGTAGTCGCTTCTGGGCTGCTTTGGATTTTGGTTGCCTGGCTTAGTTTGCAGCAAGGCAATCCGCATTTTGCTGAAACCGCCATCAAAAAACAACTGCTAGATTACGGTGAGTTGCTTCTTTTCCTTATAGTTGCCATGACATACATAAATGCCTTGACAGATCGCAAAGTTTTTGAGGCCATTCGGGCTTGGCTCGTCAACAAAGGATTTTCTTATCGGCAATTATTTTGGATTACTGGATTCCTAGCATTTTTTATTTCTCCTATTGCAGACAATCTCACCACAGCCTTGGCACTGTCTGCGGTGATCATCGCAATTGGTAAGGATCAACATCGCTTCATTGGTATATCTTGTATCAATTTAGTGGTAGCGGCAAATGCAGGAGGTGCTTTTTCGCCATTTGGAGATATCACAACACTGATGGTGTGGCAAGCTGGCATCATTCCTTTTGGGACATTTTTCAAATTGTTCTTGCCTGCGCTGTTGAACTTTCTTATACCAGCACTCTGCATGCATTTTGCTTTGCCAAAGGGCAAACCTGTACCGCTCATAACACCAGTTCACCTCGGCAAAGGTGCCAGGCGAATGACAATATTATTTCTACTGACAATTTTAACCAGTGTCCTACTCCATCACTTTTTCAATCTGCCCCCTGTGGTGGGTATGATGTTGGGCCTAGGTTATTTGCAAATGTTTGCATATTACACCAAATTAAATCAAAAAGAAGAGGACTTTGACATCTTTCCCCAACTTCAAAAAATAGAATGGGATACGCTGCTTTTCTTTTATGGTGTTATTCTTTGCGTTGGAGCTTTGAGCGCCTTTGGATATTTGGCGAGTCTCTCCAATTTACTCTACACGCCCTGGTCCCCCAGCATCAATGATTTCACCCAAATCACTCTCAGTAATTCAATCATTGGTATCATATCGGCATTAATCGATAACATTCCAGTCATGTTTGCTGTTATCACTATGAATCCTAATATGTCTGAAGGACAATGGTTGCTGGTAACGCTCACCACCGGTGTTGGTGGAAGCTTACTTTCTATTGGTTCTGCTGCGGGAGTTGCATTGATGGGCGCTGCTCGAGGCAGTTACAGTTTCTTAACGCATCTGAAATGGCTGCCTGCAATAGCTTTAGGTTACGTAGTAAGTATATTATTTCATCTTTGGTGGAATGCGAGTTCGTTCTGAGCAACCATCATAGCATTATCGATGAACGCTCATCTTTTGGCAATCTCGCTTTAAAAATTTAACAAAACTTGCTCATTTATTATTTATAAACTCCGCTGTTTTGTTAAATTTTTAAAGCGACCTTGCCTAAAATCTGGGCGTTTTTCTGACATCTGATCTTGTTTTTAACTTTTCCGCTCTTTTCATTTCAATCAACAACTGTTCAATTGTATCGCTATCCTGTTGCAATGCTTTTGAATGCGCTTGTAATTCTTGAATCATTGCTTTTCGGCATGCATCAGTATATTTTAATTCAGTCCCCATGAGGTTTTTTATTTCTTTATCTAGATTCTCCATTTGGAAATGCAGTACAGCATCTCCCTTTTCACAATTCGTAATGAGTTTGTGAATGTTTTCAAGCTGTGCCGCAACAGGCCTATGTTGCTTAAATCCTCGCATTAAATTCTGGCAAACTGCTATGGTTTGTCTCGCACGTCCATCATCTCGCAGAGTATCAGCAACCAATTTGGAATAAGAAGCTTCTACCTGTTGCAAGCCCTCAATTTCTTCTTGAATCTGTTTGAGCTTTTCTGCTTGATCTGTCCTGGTGAGTTCGGTATTACGTCTTTTCTGGGAAGCGAGCATCAATTCATAAACTTCTTTACTGAATTTCGATTGGGCATTTGATATCTTGATGGATCCAAATACATCATCACGTTCTTTGTTAAGCCTCGTCGTTTCACTGGACATTCTTTGAGACAACTCATCTGACTTTGAAATAATGTCCTGCATGGCTTTTTGTATTTTTGGAAACGCATCATTGGAGGGATGTGTGAGTGCATTCAAAATCTTTGCCGTTTTTGCATCAAGCAAGCTCATTTCTGATAATATTTGTTCTTCGGAATCTTGATATTTTTTGGTTGTATCTCGCAAACTTTCAATAATATCAGCAATGACTTCCCTTTCTTTTTCTTTGACAATGGATGCAACCTGTCCAGTCATGCGGCCAGAGAAAACAAATCCTAAGCCAAGATCTATGATTTGATCGAACACCTTTGGATCCCCTGAGAATTTATAATTGAGTTTGGAATTCCCTTTTTGTGCTTCATCGTGAAAGGTATTGAGAGCAATTTTCATGAGATCTAATATTTCTAAATATTCATTATTGGTAAGAGAAACTTGGCTACCTTGACTACTGGTGATATTCTGACTGAAAGTAAAGCTTACTATATTATCTGATGTTGCGGTAATTTCGATAAGAGGAATTCCATTTTTGTCTACTATGAAAAACGAATCTAAACCGTCTTCTGATTTTTTCTTCTCTGCATCAATTGATACCTGATATTTATCTTGAAAATCGCTTTTCTGTAGGGCTTGCTGTAGAGCGTCAGGAAAACTGGCAAATTCATACTCTCCAATACTATGTGCAGTGATGATAGTTTTCAGCAAATTATCCAGAGCTTCTTTTGTTGGTTTTCGTGATTGCACATTCATGTAAATTCACCTATCTATCCTATATGCCTTATCAAGTTTTTGAGCGTTTAGAATTTGGGACCCTGGAGACTCTTTTGGTTCCTCATTAGGTTTCTCAGGCGGAATCACATCGGGCCGTTCTGGCTCTGGTTCCAGTGGCTTTCTTGGGATCTCCTTTTCGGGTGGAACTTCCTCGGGCTCACGTTGCGGCACCTCGGATGGCTCTCTTTCTGGCTGCTCATCGGGTTGCGGCGGTTCTGGCACTTCTTCTGGCTCATTGCCCGGAAGTTCCTGCGGTGACTCCGTTCCGGGCATTTCGGGTGGATTGGAGGGTGGCATATAGAATTGAATTGCCTCAACATCAATAGGAGCCTTGAAATTTTCAAGCATTCTTTGTCTTTGGTATTTTTTGATGCGCATTCTGTCTCTGCGTCGCAGCGAGCGGACAGAGAGTCCAGGTAAGTCGTTGCAGCAGATCATTGCTTCGTTCGCAGCTCTGGAATCCTCATGTAGGACCGTGATTTGTCTGGTGCCGATTTTCAATAAATTTGTTTCTCTCATTTTAACTTTCTCTCACTCTGACTGTCATTATGAAACCCTATAAATACCCTGGGTTGCCATTTAGGAGTATCGGCGCTAAAAGTTATTAATTAATATCCAATCCTTTAATCTCCGGTAACAGAGAACATCATTAAATGTGTATAGTCATGTATTAGCATTTTTTTTTATATTTTTACATTTATTCATATTGTTTCATTTTTTACGCCTATTTATTTGACCATTGACCGTTATTTTTAGTTGCTTTTCTTGGTGACTTTCCATTAGAATCAAGTATAACTAATTTAAATGGTGTGACTTACACGCATTATTTTAATTTCAATTTCAAATTAGCTAGCGAAATTAACTAAAAGGAGAATTCATGTCTGCTCTTTCAGAAGAAGTAACTCAAGTAAAAGAAGAAGGAATCTCTAAAATCCAAAATGAAAAATTATCAAAGATTCCTATGCCTGCAGCCTGGCATGTTAAGTCAGGGACCTTAGAGTGGCTGGATGAGGGATTGGGGGAAAGGGTTCTACTGCTTGAGAAGAGCGTTGCGCAAAATGTTCGGAGCATCGAGAAGGAAAGTGCTGAACAAAAGATCTCTCTTGAAAATGGTTCGTCTGAAAAAAGTAAGAACGCCTCAAGAAATCGCCAATTATATCGAATTGCGCTTTATAATGGACGGCTTATGAAAGATAGAACAGGCAAGGAGATTACTGGTCAAACTCTAGTGCTATTTTTCCGTCCCAATTATCGGGTTTCAAAACAATGGAAATTTTCAGAATGTCAACGTCGATTATTTGATGATAACTTTAACGGTCAAGAATATCGAACCTGTTATTCTGGTGTAAATCACATTTCAGACAAAAGTGTCCCCTCTGTACATTTTTTAATGAAACTTAGATCCCATGATGGAAATTTCTCCTGAGTCTAAGAGGCTCGATTCACTTACAGTGAATGGAGCATTACTATTGTGGTCAGAATTTCAAGTAAGCGTTGAAATTCCTGTCGGCTGCTTCCCTAAAGAGCTCAGTGCTATGGTTCTCAACTACTTCTTGAATAACAAAGATATAAGCCAAGAAGAGTACGAGTATCTGTTGTCAATTGTGAACGAAGAAGAACTGACTCTGGAACAGCAGCAGTTGCTTAAAGTGGTTGAACAAAATTATAAAATCGCACTTGATTCAGATAAAGATTCGGACTGGGAGAAATTGAAAGACACTGTTTTTCAATATCATGAACTAAGTCTCAAAGAATACTTTTTGATTGCATCTCTACATAAAAGAGATTTTTCAATTTTGGCTTATAACATTGCTTGCGGTATTGAAAAATTTGCACCCAAAAGAATTAAATATGCACTTCAGTTATTAGATATTATGATGGACACCCTTGATCGTCACGAATCTGATAGAATCACCTTATGTTTATCGCGCGCTCTCAAAGTGTGGTGATCTCTTAATGGGCGGTGAATTCAGTTCTGTGGCAGAAAAAAGACATTATATCAAAAAATATTTAAAAACCTTTATCTCCTTGATGACAAATGAAGAGAATTCAGTTTCCCCCGATGTTATTACAGCATTGCGGGTAATATTGTCTTACTCCTGCGGTTTTTATGATCTGAAGTCTGAGGATAGAGATCCGTTTCAGTGTGTGAATCAAGTTCAAGGCACTGATCAGTGAAAATTTGAAAAACTTTTTCGTTACTTTATTGGAAATGACTAGAAAGTTACCCAAAAATGAGTCGAAGGCAATTGTTTCGCATGATAAGATTGTTCGGGCATCCGCTCAAGAATCAGTTGTAGCTCCTTGCAAAGAAAAATCTGAAACAGACGAAAGTATCAAGAAAAAGAAAAAGAAGAAAAAAGATAAGAAAAAGAAAGCAGCGGGCATATCCTTGCCAAGAGGATTATCCCTAATTTCAGGGGATCTTCGCAACATTGACAAGGGAGATGTTTTATTGAAGCGTGAGGTAGCAAGTATCGCACCTAATACAGAGCGATCTACTCGGGGATATTATCTAAGCGACCTTCCAGTTCTCTATATTGGTTTTATGAAGATGCGAATCGATTTATTCGAGCATAGAAAAGATGTTGTTAAAGCGGGGAAACAATTCTCTGATGCATATCGAACAGTGGTCTTATTTCGGGGAGATCCCAAGAAATCAAACATCTCGCGAAAAGCCTTCAACCAAAGTGGTTCAGGAATATTTCTACATAATTATGATGAAATATTGAGGGGATTTTCAAAATATACTTTTTCTAATTTCCCAGAGGAATTAGAGGAGGCGACCAAAGCTGCAATGGGCACAAAAGGGCAGCAAATTCGAGGACCTATATTGGGTACAGTGAATACGGCCCTGGGTTCCTATCAGAATCTGCAAACCATCGGCCTTCAAATTGGACGCATGCCAAGAGAACTTTGCAAAACGGCTTTTGAATTTATTATTACTCGGGGACTGATGCCGCCTGAATATCTTGACTTTTTGATGCAATTTGCAACAGGAAATGAAATATCCTATCTTCCCTCAGCCGTTAATAGGATTCAATACTGTGTGAGCAAGCATCAGTATCCCAAAGCTGTGCAAGAAGCAAGAGAATTCACGTTTAATATTCTGGAAAAAATTAAGGCAACAGAATGCCCGATTAGAGATAAAAGTTTATGGTACAGCGATTCTGCTCTCGTCTGGGATCTTGTCTTAGAACTAGAAAAAGTTTCGCCTTTCGATACTTTGGAAGCGCTTAAAATTATTTTTCTCGAGATGCCGGAAAAGCAAGTTTCGTCTTTGTTCGATGTGATGGCCATGGACAAATTCTGCGATATCAGCCTCAGACTCTTTATAGAAGGCGGACGGCAGAACTTTAAACTGATTGAAGAGGCACTTGATGCCAGTTTAAGACGGCTCGAAACAGTAACATGCCTCCCTGCCTTGCTGACTTTTGTCAAGCTCATCGAAGAGGCGAGTGATCTAACCGTGGACAAAAATGAAATAACTAAGCTAGCCCCAGAACCAGAATATATGCTAGGGTACGGAGAAGCTTTAGCAATTGTGCTGTCCACACTCACGGATCATATTTATCAAGCTCGGAAAAAATTAATAAGTGATAAGACTGAAGGTCATGAATTGGATGCAGCTCCCCTCGCTCTGCAAACTCAAAGCCTGCCTGGTTTAGGATTGACTGGATACTCAGTAGGCGGCAGCAGAAGTGCTTCGCTTACTGATGCAATATCCGGATCTCATCAATCGGAAGCCGGAGCTGCAGCACCCATTGCCCTGCCATCGGGTGATTCTTCTGGTGTGGAAACTGTACCAGAGAAAGATTCAGATCTCAATAAATCGAGGAAGTTTGAGTAATTTAAGGAGAAATTTATGGCTACTCTTTCAGAAGAAGTACCTCAAGTCAGGGAAGAAGGGATCACTAAAGTACAAAATGAAAAATTATCCAGAATTGCTATGCCTACGGCTTGGCATGTTAAGTCTGGTTCACTAGAGTGGCTCGATGAAGGATTGGGAGACAGGATCCTTTTGCTCGAGAAAAATATTGAGCAAAAAACTGCAAGTGAAGATAAAGCAAGTAGTGAACACAAAATCTCACATGAAAAATATTCTGACAGAATTAATAATTCTGCAAAATATCGCCAATTGTATCGAATTGCACTTTATAATGGTCCATTATTGAAGGACGATAAAGACAAAGAGATTACTGGTCAAAAGCTTGTGCTATTTTTTCGGGTCAATGATAGAATTGCGCGAAAAGTTCCATACACGGAAAGTGGAAAAGACTTAAACTTTGGTTGGGCCGATTACAATAAATGTTTTTCTGGGTTATATTATATTCCTGAAAGTATCATTCCAGGCGTTCACTTTTTGAATATGTTAGATCCAAACTCTAAAAACCCTGAAAGGGAGAGAATTTCTTTGCTTACTCATGAAAATGAGCCTTTGATGTGGTCTGAAATTCAGCGCAGCGTCGAAATTCCCGTTGGCTGCTTTCCAAAGAAACTTACTGCTATGGTGCTACAATACTTCTTGGATAATCAAGATATTACTGAGGTAGAATATCATTTTATAACGTCCATTGTGACGGAAGAAGAGTTGACTTCAGAACAGCAGGAACTACTTGAATTGCTCGATAAAAGTTTTAAGGAAGTACTTGAAACTGATAAGGATGAATGCTGGGAAAATATCAAAAACACTGTTGTCAAATACCATTCACTTGGTTACAAAAAAACCGAAAATGATTCTTTGCGAAAAAAGGATTATTCTACCTTAGCTTATGATATTGCTTGTGCCATCGAAAAATGTGCAGCGAAGAGAATTAAATATGCGTTAGAACTCTTAGATATCATGATGGATACAATTGATTGGGACAAGTCTGACATCGTCTCCCCATATGTATATTTGGCACTTTCTAAGTGCTGTGATCTCTTAATGGGAGGGGAATTCAGTTCTATTGCAGAAAAAAGACAGTATGTTAATAAATATCTAAAAAGTTTTGTGACCTTAATGACGGATGAAGAGGGTTCAACATCTCCCGACGTTATTGCCGCGTTGCGAGTCATGTTATCATACAGCTGCGGTTATTACGATTTAAAGTCAGACGATATAGATCCTTTTCAAAATTTCGGTGCAATACTGGGCACTGATCGTGAAAATTTGATAAAAATCTTTGTTACTTTGCTGGAAATTACCAGGGCATTGCCAAAAGATAGTGCTTCCGAAGCAATTGCTCCACTTGCAAAAGAGATTATGGTAAAACATAAAGACCTTATTGCAGTTCCTGACAAAGAAGCATCTGAAAAAGAAGAACTATCCAGTTTGGACGATGATTTAACTGTAGACAGTTCAGATATTCGAATCATCAGAAAAGAAGCTTTGGATCCTTTAAATACTCATATTGATGGCAAAGAAACGTCAGAAAAAAACTTTGTTTTGCCAAAAGGATTGTCTGTTGTTTCAGGAAGATCTTAGAAATATTGATAAAGAATTGGTTTTATTGAAACGGGATATTGCTGATTTATCTCCCGAAGCCCCAAGAATTGCGATGTATGAGAAGCATCGAAAACTACAAGTTCTGTATATCGGTTTTTTAAAAGTGAAATATGATTTGTTCTCTCATAGAAAAGATGTGGCTGATATAGGCCAACGTTTCTCTGAAGATTCGTATAATACAGTGCTGTTTATTTTGGGAGATCCCGAGAAATCAAATATTCCTAGAAAATTGATTCACCATCTGAGTGGGATCCTGCCGCTCATAATTTTCATATCTTATTGGGCTGGTTTAACAAATTTAGCATTTTTCAATTTACGACTGAGGGATTAGTGGATCGAATCAATAATTTATTAAATACGGGCCTTGCCCCCGAAGACCCTGCAAATCCTGAACCATATCACGAGCTACAACACTTCAGCTATCAAATTGGACGTATGCCGAAAGATCTCTGTAGAACAGTCTTTGAATTTTTTGTTACTCGGGAAGTGATGCCTTCCGAATATCTCGACTTTTTGATGCAATTCGCAACGGGTCATGAATTATCCTATCGTCAATCGGCTGTAAATCGGATTCATCAGTATGTGAGCAGTCAAAAGTACGCTAGGGCTGTGAAAGAGGCAAGAGAAGTAACATTCGACATATTGGAAAATATAAAGGCAACAGAGCGGGCAGAAGGTTACCAACAATTGTGGAATACTGATTCTGCTTTGGCGTGGGAACTCGCCTTAGTGTTAGAAAAAGTTGCTCCGATAGACGCCTTGGAAGCTCTTAAAATTATTTTTCTCGAGATGCCGGAAAAGCAAGTTTCGTCTTTGTTCGATGTGATGGCCATGGACAAATTCTGTGACATCAGTCTCAGACTCTTTATTGAAGGAGGACGAAAGAATCTAAAATTAATTGAAGAAGCATTGGATGTTAGTTTACAGCGGCTCGAAAAAACCTGCCTCCCCGCAGTACTAATTTTTGTCAAACTCATCGAAGAGGCCAGTGGTCTTGTCATCGACAAAAATGAAATCAGTAAACTTGCGCCCGATCCTGAGTATATGTGTGGTTATGGAGAAGCGCTGGCAATCGTTATGTCGACACTCACTGATTATATTTATAAAACTCGAAAAGAATTATTAAGTAAAAACACTGAAAGCCCTAAACTGGGTGCTGTTCCCCTTGCTTTGAAACCCCAAAGCTTGCCTGGTTTGGGGTTGACAGGGTTTTCAGTAGGCAGCAGAAGCGCTTCGCTACCTGATGCTCTATCAGAAGTTCATAAATCGGAAGTCGAAGTCGCAGCCCCCACTACTCTGTCATCCGGCGATTCTTCTGCCAAGGAAAGAGAACTAGAGAAAGATTCCGATCTCAAAAAATCCAGGAAGTTTGGGTAATTTAAGGAGAAATGCATGGCTGTCATTTCAGATTTCATGACTGCGCTTTTAGCTAAAGTTATTGGCGTGAAAAAAGAAGGAATTACTAAACTCCAAAATGAAAAAATAGCAAATATTGCTATACCAACAGCTTGGCATGTTAAGTTTGGAAAACTAAAGTGGCTCGATGAAGGATTAGGTAAAAGAATCATTGTGCTCGAAAAAAATATTGAGCAAAAAGCTTCCAGTGAAGATATGGCAAGAAAATTTTCTTCCGACGAGCCTCGTTCAGAAACTTGTAAAAAAGCCTCAAAGAATAGGCAATTATATCGAATTGCGCTTTATCATGGTCGTTTATTGACTAACGAAAATAATAAAGAAATTATTGGTCAAACCTTAGTTTTATTTTTCCGACCCAGTAATAGAATTTCAAGACAGCTGTCATTTCGTGAATGTCGAAACAGTACGAAAGAATTTTCTTTAAAGTATAGAGAATATTCAAATTGTTTTTTCAGTTTAGAAGATATTACCGACCATAACCCTCCATTCGTCTCATTTATAAACAGATTAGATGTCTTTTCTGAAATCTCTAGCGAGTTTGAAAGAATTGCTGCACTCGCTGATGGGGGTGCACCTTTATTATGGTCAGAATATCAAGAACGTGTTGAAATCCCCGTTGGTTGTTTTCCTAAACAGCTTACTTCTATGGTTCTAAATTATTTCCTTAATAACAAAGAAATCTCTGAAGAAGAGCATGAATATTTATTGTCAATTGTGGCCGAAGAAGAACTGAGTCCGGAACAACAGAAAATGTTTGAATTGGTCAAGAAAAATTTTAGACTAGCACTTAAATCGGATCAAGAATCAGATTGGTATAAACTTAAAGAAAACATTTTCAAATATCATACAATTAGCCTTAAACGATACCCTTTGAGTAAGTTTATTCATAAAAGGGATTTTTCGATATTAGCTTATTATATTGCTTGTGATATCGAAAAATTTGCACCGAAAAGAATTAAATATGCATGCGAGATCCTAATGGGAGGGGAATTTAGTTCTGCGACAGAAAAAAGAATTTATGTTAATAAATATTTAAAAAGTTTTCTTAACTTGATGACACGTGCAGTGGATTCAGTTTCTTCCAATGAGATGGCATCATTGCGGATAATTTTATCTTACTCCTGTGGTTTTTATGAGCTACACTCAGATGATAGAGATCCATTTCAGAATTTTGCTGCGATTCAATGTACTGATCGTGAATATTTGAAAAACATCTTTGTGACGTTATTGAAGATGACCAGAAAGCTACGAAAAAATTCTATTGTAAAAACAACAGCTATCCCAGCAAAAGAAGTTATGACATTAGAAAGTCACCCAATTGCAGTTGCAGACATCTGGGGTGAAGACAAGGAAAAAGCAGAAAGAAGCTTTGCTTTGCCAAGGGGATTATCAATTGTTTGTGGGGATCTTCAAAAAGTAGACAAGGAATTTCTCTTGTTGAAGCGAGAGATTGCGAGTGTTTCGCCTGAAGTCCAAAGCTCTGCTATGTACCGCAAACATCATAAACATCAAGTTTTATATATCGGTTTTTCAAATCCGAAGTATGATTATATTCCTGATAAAGATCTCATTGAACCAGACCAGCATTTCAATGAAAATTTCTTTCAAACAGTGCTTTTTATTCTGGGAGATCCTGAGAAATCAAGTATTCCGAGAAAATCAATTGGTTCTAATGTTTATGGCTCAGGGTTACATAATTACCATGTAATATTTGATATTATTCACCATTTTCGTAAATACGAATTTTCATCTGAAAAATTAGAGGATCGAATTAAGGATGTATTGAATACGGGACTGACTCCCGAGGACCCTGCTCATCCTGATCCATATCAAGATCTGCAACACTTCAGTTTTCAAATTGGACGCATGCCGAAGCAACTTTGCAAACATCTTTTTGAATTTCTTATCACTCGAGAAGTGATGCCAGCTGAGTATCTCGATTTTTTAATGCAATTTACAACAGGTCATGAATTATCCTATCGTCAATCTGCTGTTAATTATATTCATCAGTGTGTGAGCAATCAAAAATACTCAAGGGCTGTGGAAGAAGCAAGAGTAGTAACACTCGACATTTTGGAGAAGACAAAAGCAAAAGAATCGCGGGGGAAATTACCGACTATTGGGTAACCGACGTTTATGGAATACTGATTCTGCTCTGGCTTGGGAGCTCGCCTTAGAATTAGAAAAAGTCTCACCGCTAGACGCTCTAAAAGCACTTAGGCTTGTTTTTCTCGAGCCTCCGAAAAAACAATGCTGGTCTTATTTCAGTTATATTGCCATGGACAAATTCTGTGACATCAGTCTCAAACTCTTTATTGAGGGAGGACGAAAAAATCTAAAATTAATCGAAGAAGCCTTGGAGGTTAGTTTACAACGGCTCGAAAAAACCTGCCTTCCTGCAATTTTGATGTTTGTCAAACTCATCGAAGCAGCCAGTGGTCTTATCATCGACAAAAATGAAATTAGCAAACTGGCGCCAGAATCCTGAAAATATGTATGGTGTTACGTTCCGCAATAAATTAAATGATTCGTTTCGACCTAATTTAAGTGAAACAGTCAGCAGTTAAACCTACCTCGCTGACTGTTTTTTCAACAATTAAAATGGATCGACTCCTTCAACCTCCTCGCATCCAAAACTTAAATTACTTTCTTCATCTGATGTCTTGGTATAGCGTCTAAGCTGCGGCATATAGTGATTTTCAAGCGCCAATACAAAATCTTGCAAAAATTCCACAAGTTCATAAGCCGCTTCATCTGTTAGAGTAGGTGGTGTAAATAACATGATAATCTCCCTCATTGGAGTTCCTCTATTGCTGCCTTTAGAACTTCATCTGGAAGATGAGTCAATCCTTTCTTAGCGCCTATTCTCAATGCCCCTTGCAAAATTTTGCTGGCATGTCGCGGCTTTCCTTGTGAAGCCTGCCGCAACATCTCTATACCACTGTCAGAAAGCAATTTTATTTGGCTCCCAGCTTCCTTAAAGGCATAATCAATTAATGCTTGGAATCTCTCTCGTTCTATGATGGGTTTCAGAGTCACTTTTGCAGAAATTCGGCTGTATAACGCACTGTGCACCACCTTACTTAAAACTTGGCTAAGGGAGGGATGTCCTACTAGCCATATTGTCATAATATCCCTGGAATCGAGCGCAAAATTCAGGAACGATGGTAAATCAATAAAAAATTCATGCGGCAAATTCTGGCTTTCATAAATGATCCAGATTGGCAAAATATTTTTCCCATCATATAGTTCTTGGACCCTATTCTTGATGCTTCTCCACAACACAGCACGGCGTGTTGATGGTTCTAACCCAAGCTCAATAGCAAGGCTACGATATAAATCCACCCGTCCAAAATCCGTTTCTGGCATGTAGATCACTTGATGAGTATGCGGGTTAATGTTTTGTGTTGCTTGGCGTAGCGCTGCGGTTTTACCAACTCCAGGTTCTCCTGTAAAGATACCAATCCCTGGATTATTCAATAGCCACTGAAATTTCTCTATGAAGTCACTAAATTGCTGCCCGTCATCCCAGAAATTCTTAACTGCTTTTCCGATTGGAGTGTGGGTTAAACCAAAGTGTTTATTACTCATCTTCATCTCCTATTACATGTACTCTTAAAGAATTTGTATAATTTTCTAATGCGAGTTCAACCATATTAAATGCTTTTTTGTTCTCCAGCAGTTCCTGTTGCTTTTGGGGTCTTATCCTTCGTCTGTCGAGATTCGCAATAGGATCTAGTTTAGTGACTGCCCCTAAAAATTCCCCTGACTGGGACTCCACACGGATGGCTTCTTTTCGATGCGGATCAGTCACAAGAAACACTGTTCTGCCTGAAAGTTCATAAGGAACCTCAAACATATTTCCTTCAAAGCTAACAGTGCTATCTTTTCTGACAGTTCGTTTATGGCGGTGATAAAAAATTTCATCTAATTTGGTAGTAAAAGACCCGAGAGGCCGAACATGAATAATATCTTTCCGCCATCTTTCCATCGGCGTTAATCCCTGAAGAGCGCTATGCACTTGTTGGTGATATTCGCCTTCTATCCATGCCCAGAGACGTTCATTTAAATCTTGCAAATCGCGTAATTGAGAAGTATCTAGTTCATTTAGAAAATCGCTTCTAAATCTTCCGTGCCATTTTTCAAGTTTACCCTTACCCTGCGGGGCATATGGGCGACAATAAATTAGACGGACTTCAAGACGTGCACAAATTTCCTGCAAAGTTCTGGAACGATAAGCCGCCCCGTTGTCCACGACTAACTTCTTAGGTAATCCTCGTTTCAATATCGCTTGCTTCAGAACTCCCTCGATATCAAGTGCTGTCTCAGCGAGACAAAAGGCGCTGTGCGCAATTAGACGCGATGCATCATCCATTAAGGTCACCAAATAAGCTTTCCTAAGCCTTTTGCCAACGGGAACCGATGGACCATGCAAGACATCTCCATACCAGATGTCGCCGCACTTTTCAGCACAGAAGCTGCGATGTTCAATAGTGACTGCAGGTTCTTCAAGGCGTCGGGATAATCCTACGCTTTTTAACAATCGGTAAATGCTCGAGCGCGACAGCTCACCGATGGCTGAAACTCCAGATAACTCTAACACGCGTTTAATACCCGATATTGAGCGCTTTTTATTCTCTGATTTACATTTCAGAATAGCTTCTTGATATTCCTTCTTTAGCTTTGTTTTGCCGCAGTCGCGACGCATCTTAGGAGCCAATGCTTCTATACCGCCCCGCTTCCAATTGTAATACCAATGCTCAATGGCATATTCAGTCACGCGATTCCTATCTGAGCCTGGAATATCATAACTCTTGGCTGCCAGTTCACGAATAATGCGTTTTAGTTCACCTCGCTCCAATTTCTCACGGCTAGCCAACGGTCCCAGCACAGATAACCGAAACAATGCTAAGGGTGGAATTTTGTTCATATTCGCCTCCTGTAACACAAAAAACTAAAGTGTCCCAGAAAAATGGGCTGCAATAACAGTGGCGAAAGTGTGTGTTTATGTTTTAAATCTTCATTTTGACTGTCTCACTTAAATTTAGGTTTAAAATAGCTTGAAATAACTTTAATCATGGGATGACTTCCCCAGCACAATAAATCCAGAACATTGCATCGGATAATGACATTTGTGCTAGACAAGCTTTCCAGAAAATACAGAATGACTCAGCGCTTCTTCCTAGGTCTGGAGCTCTACTCTTCAAATGCAAGGAATGTATCGGAAACATAGTTCGAAGGCGCAGCTCCCAGCGCGCTATTGTGCTTCTGACTGGAGGCGTCTTACTTGCGATGTACCGCAGGGAATGTTCCAAAATATCCAGTGACAATACAAGCTGCTGCACTGACCAGAGGTACCACCTTCTGGGAGAAATGCAATTTGGTAATACTGAACAAGTACGACGACAGTGTTTGCAAAAAAATCTTGGAATCAAGACAGGATTTAGAGAATCTTCGCAGTGATTCTCTCTGTCTGCTTTGCGTTCGCGAAAACCATGGCATCTTAATCCTGCTTTACCGCAGTATCCGCATTTAGAGGGTCGAAAGGGTTTTGACCCATGCTGATAGATAAATTCAACATATTCTACAAGTGAATTAAAGAACCGCGCTATAATTAACATGATTGATCTCTCCTTTTTTTTAATCCACTTATTTTGAGAGGAGGATCTCTGATCTGTTCCTTCAAAATATTTAGAGAGATCAATCACTATTAACAATAGGTGTATATAATAATAAATAAATTTTGTTTCGTGGTATTTTAAGGAATGCTGAATTATAAGATTTAATTTATCGCGAAATGAAACTGCTTCTTCTGCCTAAAATAAATTGATACATAACAATGGTTATGGAGAAGCTTTGGCAATCGTTATGTCGACACTCACTGATTATATTTATAAAACTCGAAAAGAATTATTAAGTAAAAAAACTGAAAGCCCTAAACTGGGTGCTGTTCCCCTTGCTTTGAAACCACAAAGCTTGCCTGGTTTGGGGTTGACAGGGTTCTCGGTAGGCGGTAGCAGAAGCGCGTCGCTCCCTGATGCAATACCCGAAACTCCTCTATCAGAAGCCGCAGCTGCGGCACTCACTACTCTGTCATCCGGCGATTCTTCTGCCAAGGAAACAGACCTAGAAACAGAAATCGAAGCACTGAATAAGACTAAGAAATTTGAGTAGGGACTTCTTTTATTTGGCGCGAGCCATCATTTCATAATCTTTCTATCAAAAGACTAAGTGAATGTAGCTTTTGTCTAATTTATACGGCTAAGCCCAATGATCCTGATACGGATTGAGAAGAAGGATCTAGTGTTACTGAACTGCTGCTTTCTTCTCCTTGCACAGTTCTGGTCGTGAATATAAGCGGTCTTACTAGAGAATTTGTTGCTGTTGTAGTCGCAGCGGTCGACTCTTTCTCAGTTTTCTTATCAGATTGAACGGAAGAGCTTTCTCTCGTGGGTGCCTTTACAGAAGTGGGATTGATTGAGGGCTTTTCCTCTGTGGAAGGCTTTATTAGATGGATGAATTGTCTCCAGAAATTCCAATTTCCTGACACATAGCTCAATATGAGAGCAATAAGATCATACGAAAATGAAATTTTTCTGCCGTCTGATAACTCCAGGTTTTCAAAGGCTGAAACAAAGCTCAGTTTTTTCTTTGTTAGACTATTTTGTAGATCGGTCTCTTCATGGATTCCTCGGTATTCGACTTCTATAATCATTGGATGGGCAGCAATCTCTTTACAAAAAAATTGAAATGCTTCTCTATCTGCTTTTTCGTTGTCAAGTACCGACCAAGTCCAGTAGTCAGATACAATGATTTTATCAAGATTAATATTGCCGAACAGGGTCTGGTGAAAAGCAACAGTTGAAGATATCGATTTCTTCTAGCAAAATCCAAGCTGCTACAGGCAATTGTTGTCAAGCTTGTTCGGGAGAGGAGTTCGCAAAACTTTGACCAATGCAAAGTACTGCGTTCAAGAGGGAACCTTGTCAGGTAAGCTTCCTCTACCCAACCAGAAATATCCAATTTCTTAAGATTTTTGCATACGAGCAACGATTCTAGAAGCTCTGTTGCCAAATCATCACTAAGGATCGGGTCCCCAGTTAATAAGTATTGCAGTATCAATGTTTCAAAAGTTCCTTTGGCTAGGAGTTCACAAAGTTCGTGCCATGATTTGCTATCCAGACTATGCAATTTATTTGAACTTTGATCTTGGTAGGTTGATGAGAGATCAAGGTGCTTAAGAGAGGTATTCTTCTGGAGAAGTTAAACAATGAGAATAAACGTTGGGGTGGCAGGCGGTTTAAATTACAAGACTTGATGACAACTCCTGATGCAGCTGATAATGCTCTTAAAAAACCTTGCCATTGACTATCATCTAATTTATTAAAATTCCAATAATGCAAACGGAAGAAAGCGGAGTTGCGAGCTCCATCTTTATCGCAAACGAATTCCAAATTGTTTCTGCTTCTCGCAAGTCATTCAATGAAAGATGGGTTAAGCTTTTGAGAGAATTAATCGCTTTCCAAAAAACTTCAGAATCTTCTGCAGACATTGCATGCATAGTGACGAAACTAAACTAAGAGACCTCAGATGCTGACACAAACTCAAGGCATTGCAAAATTTTTTGAAATAAATATCACTTTCCCTGAATAAATCTTCATATTTTCTGCTAGTAATCAAAAGCTCAGATACTGAAGTATTCAAGCCAATTGCTTTAATGGAATCATGAACACGATCGGGTTTGAGCAAAATCAGGTTGCAATCCTTGAAATGGATTGCGTTCAATGTTGATTTAGTTGAAAACCATTGGCACAAAGATTGCCAATCATTATCGGATAATTCCTGTAAATTTGAATACTTGATTACAATTTTTTTTACATTGCTGCTATTCAAGGTTTCAAACAATGCTTTTTTATATTGCCGAATGAGGACAAGAGTCTAAACAAATATTGACATTTTCACATTCCTTAATGTGTCTAATAAAATCAAGGGTACCATACGATAACACTACAGCCATATTAAACCTCACTTTTATGTTTCGTGTATATTTAGCAATATACATTAATATTCAAATAGAAGTCAATAGGGCTGTAGCCCTTCAACATGGGTTAAACGGATTTATATAAAAAGAATTACAATTGGAATGAGATATTTTCTGAAAAATTCTCAGACCTTTTACCTATAAGTGGGTACTGATTTTTTTTTGAATATGAAACCTCGGGTGTCAAGTCTCGATTTTGGACAAAAGTCTTTAAATCCAAATATAAGTCTTAGCGCGAATCCTTTTGTCCAAAATCGAGACTTGACACCCAATCCACTTTGGCGTGGGAACTCGCCTTAGTGTAGAAAAAGTTGCTCCGATAGACGCCTTGGAAGCTCTTAAAATTATTTTTCTCGAGATGCCGGAAAAGCAAGTTTCGTCTTTGTTCGATGTGATGGCCATGGACAAATTCTGTGACATCAGTCTCAGACTCTTTATTGAAGGAGGACGAAAGAATCTAAAATTAATTGAAGAAGCATTGGATGTTAGTTTACAGCGGCTCGAAAAAACCTGCCTCCCCGCAGTACTAATTTTTGTCAAACTCATCGAAGAGGCCAGTGGTCTTGTCATCGACAAAAATGAAATCAGTAAACTTGCGCCCGATCCTGAGTATATGTGTGGTTATGGAGAAGCGCTGGCAATCGTTATGTCGACACTCACTGATTATATTTATAAAACTCGAAAAGAATTATTAAGTAAAAAAACTGAAAGCCTTAAACTGGGTGCCGTTCCCCTTGCTTTGAAACCCCAAAGCTTGCCTGGTTTGGGGTTGACAGGGTTCTCAGTAGGCGGCAGCAGAAGCGCTTCGCTCCCTGATGCAATACCCGAAACTCATCTATCAGAAACTGTAGCTGCAGCAGCCAGTGCTCCACGAACGGGCGATTCATCTGAGAAGGAAGAAGAACTAAAAAAAGAAACTGAAGAACTGAAAAAACTTAGGAAGTTTGAATAAATGCGGAAAATTTAATAATTATCAAATAATTCAAGAAATCATCGATGTGGTTCCAAGACAAAGCTAGAATCTTATCAGAAAGCTTCATTCTATGAGGTGTTTGACAAATAATATATCCCATTTTAGATTCGGGATATTCATCGAGAAAAATTTGTAGGTGTTTGGTATCTTGGATAGTAGGTGTCGTGGTCCATTTGACTTCTATAGGTATATAAACCCCATTTATATCAATTACCCAGTCTACCTCTATGCCTGTTAAATCTCTCCAAAATTTTAAAGTTATTCTTTTTTCGGATAATCTGATGAGTCGAATAAGCTCCAATCCAACATATTGTTCGAATACATGACCCATTTGTTCGCGCGAGAGAAGTCTCCCTTCGCGAGCTGCAATGCGCCTTACACCTAAGTCATAAAGAAGATATTTTTGAGTCTTCGTTAATTTACGCCTAGTTTTGCTCGTGATGATGGGTTCAATGCGTTCTGCAACTAAGCAATCTTCTAATATTTGATAATAATTAGCTATTGTTGAATGACTGATGCCAATTTCTTGCGAAAGCTTAGTAAAATTGACAAGTTTACCAGATTCTGACGCTGCCAATTCCAGAAAACGCGCAAAATGTCCTAAATCTCGAACTATGGCCTCAGCCCTAATTTCTTCTTCTAGGTATATAGTTACGTATGCATCTAATAATAGTTCTCTTTCTTTTTCATTTTTTGAAAGCACAATTTCAGGTAGAGTTCCATCTAGTAATATTTCATTTAAAGAATAACTTATCTCCTTTTAATTCAATTTGGACTAAGGGATCTAATCGTAATGGAATTACTCTGCCAGGTAAGAGATTGACATTTTCACCTCTTTTTAATTTTCTAGCACTGGAACCTGTTAGTAGGAATTTTGCTAACCGGCGATCAATCAGATCTTGTATAGCATCCATCAAGATAGGAACTTTTTGTATTTCGTCAATGATAATTAATGGGCGATGAGGATTCTTGTTATTTTCGGCGATTGCTTCTACTTCTGCAGTCAGAACAGCAGGGTCTTTTTCGTAACGTAAGCGGTCTTTAGGATTCGCCAAAGTAAATCGTTTCAATGCAGGAATTTGATCGATAAGTGTTGTTTTGCCTGTTTGCCGTGGTCCAAGCAATAGAATACTTTTATCCAACTTCAGAACTTGTAAGATGTTCTTTTTTAGTAATCTATGTATATACATCAACATTGGGTCCTTTCTGATTCAATATATTATTAATATAATTGGAAATCGGATTGCTTGTCAACAAATTTCTAATAAATTTGAAACCGAGTATGAATTTTTTCAAATAATATGAAAAAGAAAGTTACCAAACAACAGGGTGTTCAATTTAAAAATTACGTGCAATATCACATTCTTCCAATATGCCCATGAACACAATTACCGTTCATGGGCAGGTTTGGAAAACCGAGAATGCAATTTTCTGAAGCGCTTTCGGATTAAACTGTCATTGATCTTTTAAGGGGCGATTTTGCTAGAGATTTAGTAAAGGGTTCTATAGCAGAATCAGTTGTGCTCTCTTCATCCAAGTTTGCGTCGTCATAGCCGACATTTTTCTTGGAGAAACCAGTTATCATAATATCAGTACCTGGAACAACCTGATTTTCCCAATGGTGTTTACCATATATTATGTATACTGAACCAGCTACAGACGGCGTTCCAGGCAAAGATTTAAACGCAAAATCATCTATGCCATCTCCATTTGTGTCACCGAGTTTGCTTATTGATAGTCCATTTTCATCATATCCTTTAGAGAAACCAGTTATCATAAAACCATGAACGCTTGGAACGACCTGATCTTCTCTGTTGTATACACCAAATCTTACTTCTCCTGTACCAGCTACAGATGGCGTTCCTGGAAATCCAAATACAAAGTCTTCTATTCCATCTCCATTTAAGTCACCAAGTTCATTCACAAAACATTGTTCATTTTCATCATTCTTAATCCATTCAAATTCCTCAAAAATGTGGGGCATTTCCGCTGATTCTAATTCGCAAGTGCCATGATTAGAAAAATGGATTTCTTTTCGTAAGTTTTCCTGATAATCTATCAATATATTGAAAAATGACGGTGTGAAGCGATGCTTCTCTGTTCCATTACCGAAGTAGCCAAATCTATCATGACAATGCCGCCTAACAGAAATAAATTTATCCCATTTTTCCCTATCTGTTTTTTGGTTCCAACTGATTTCGATCTCTTCTAATCTATGGGATGAGGAGATTGAAAACGCATTACAAAGTTCATTGATCACGATTGGTGTAGAAACTGGTGGTTCAATCGGGCAAGGCCAATGGGATTCCGCATCCCAAATTTTAATACGCGTTCGTGAATCGAAAGTAGGTTTTGTTGATTTTAAAAACCCTGAAAAACTTCTAGTGAGCATAGAAAACATTCCATAAAATTTTAAAGCTTCTAGGATAGTACTACGGATTGGGATTGCTCGTAATTCTTCAAAATTTCTTGGTAATGCTTGTAATTCTACTTGTATTTGTTCAAGGATAAACATAGATTCTCCTTAGTTAAGTGGATGACTTGATTTAATTAAACAATATTAAAATTTGCGGCGCTTTATCAATCATATTATTGTCGCTACATTACATTATCGTAGTCTATAGAGGTTACTATAACAGGCCATAAAGTGAAAAAGCCACTATTAATTTCATCAGAATATAAACTTTTGTTCTCCGTGCCGCGCCCTGGGTATTGGCAGCCATAGAACCTCGGGTGTCAAGTCTCGATTTTGGACAAAAGTCTTTGGATCCAAATATAAGACTTAGCGCAAATCCTTTTGTCCAAAATCGAGACTTGACACCCGATCTCATTTACAAGAAGGAAGAAAATGCAGGCTGAGACTTTGGAATAACGCAACTGTGCAGGTTGAGAAAACCGAGAATGCAATTTTCTGAAGCGTTTTCGGATTAAACTGTCATTGATTTTTTAATGGGTAGTCTAGCTAGAGATGTATTAAACGGTTCTACAGCAGAATCAGTTACGCTTTCTTCATCCAAGCTTGTGTCACAATCAACAACTTTCTCAGAGAAACCAGTTATCATAAAAACCTGAGAGGTTGGAACTGCCACATTTCTGGGGGTTATACCGAATCCTACGTATACTCTATCAGACGGAGATTTAATCATAAAATCTGGTTCCCCATCACCATTTATATCTCCTATATGATTAATACTAAAGACATTCTTGTCGGGTTCACCAGATATAAAGTACACCGGGACCAGCCTTAGAACATATTTTATACGGATAATTTGGATATAAATATGCCTCTGGAATATTGAGATCTTGTATGCCATCATCATTTATTTCATCAAAGACATCTAACCTAGAACATCGTACATATTCTTTGTTCTGGATTGATTCAAATTCGTCTAAAATGTGTGGAGTTTCGAACAATGGGCTAGTGCCATAATTAGAAACATCAAGATCGAATTCTAATTCATCACGCTTATGAAGCAATTCATGGAAAAATGAGTCTGAGTATATATCATGCGCGCGCTTTTTCTCAGAACCGCAGCAACTATCGAATCTATCGAAACAAAGCTTCGAAACAGAACTGAACTCTCTAACTTTTTCCAACTCGGATTTCTGATCCATCTCATTTCGATTTCCTTTAATCTATCGTATGAAGAGATTGAATACAAATCACAAAATTCATCCATCACAATTGGTGTTGATACAGATGGTTCTATAGGACGAGGTAAATCTGATCCTGGATGCCAAACTTTAATAAGAATTTTAGAATCTAACGGAGCTTCTGGTATTTTCGCAAACCATGAAAAGCCACCAACGCCTCTTATAAATAAAACAGCTGTTCCAACATATTTTAAAACAGTCATGATAGAACTACGTACTAGATCTTTGAGTTGGATTTGGCATCGGAACCTCTTTAGTTAAGTTAAATTACTTATTTTGCTAAATCAATAATAAATATAAATTTTAAGTCTCGTTTCTTCAAAACAATTGTCGCTGAAATTAAACATATTTATTTTACGAACAAAAACCTCGAGGGTCAAGTCTCGAAACCTCGGGTGATCGGGTGTTAAGTCTCGATTTTGGACAAAAGTCTTTGGAGCCAAATATAAGACTTAGCGCAGATCCTTTTGTCCAAAATCGAGACTTAACACCCGATCACCCGATCCAGACACCTGATTTAGATATAAATCCGATTGCTTGTTATCAAATTTCTAGTAAATTTGAAAACAGACATGAAAATTTTCAAGAAGTAATTTACTAAACTTGAAGATTTAATAGGTTTAAAAGTGATAGTTTAAAAGCTAAAGGGAGGTAATTTAGCGAGGATGTTTTGAGAGTATTATCACCTACTTTTCTGTTGTTTTATAAACAATAAATGTTTATACTTAAACAGTAGAGGGGGTATTTATGGGGCTTCATTATTCTTCAAGCAGCTCAGGTTCTACACTGGATGTATATTCAGAAGAAAGCCGTAAAAAACTGGCCAAACTTCTTTTGAATCTATTTGAGCGTTGGGACTTGGATACTGCAATTCAATTAAATCTCTTAGGATTAAGTCCAAGCAGCCGAGCACTATTAACTCCTTACAAAAAGGGTGAAAAACCTCTTCCAAATACTAGGGATCTATTCGATCGCGCTGCATTGCTGCTTTCAATCCATAAATCATTGCGATTATTTTATCCTAAAAATGAAGCGATTCGATATTCTTGGGTTAAACGAAGAAATTTGGCATTTGCTAATCAAATGCCTATAGAGATCATGACAGAATCAGGGGATTATTGGGCTTGCAAAAATTGCGCGATATCTTGATTTCGAAAGAGATCGGTAAACTTAAATAAAAATTGTTACAGTAGCGTATTGAACAAGATGAATAATTTGTTTTCAAATAATAGAGATTTCTTGGATGATATTTTTAGAAATATCATCTCATTAGAAAATCGGAAGATTTGTTTGATGATATAAATGATTCTGATGAAAAAACGTCCGAGATAGCTTCAGTTGTGGAAGAAATGTCGAAGAAGGGGTTACCAACAGGGATTTCGAGAGAGTTTCATTATAATACAGCTATTGCCTATCCATTTGAGACGGAACCCTATATGTCAAGCCGTTACAGCGATGGAAGATTCCCAGTTTGGTATGGTTCTCTCAATATAGAAACTACAATTTATGAAACTGCATATCATATGATGGTACGTGAGTCACAAATTGAGGGATTAAGGGAAAAAATAATTCAAGAAAGAGCATTGTATGAAGTTTCTTGCAAGGCAATTTTAATTGATATTAGCGAAGGGTACAAACATTATCCTAAGTTGATTTCAAATGCGTATGGTTTTAGCCAAGAAATTGGTAGAAGGGTATTTAACGAAGGACATCCCGGTTTACTTGCCCCATCAGCAAGATGCCAAGGTACCAATGCGGTGATATTTAGCCCGAAGGTATTAAGCAATCCTCGCCATCATTGTTATTTTACTTATAGTTTTGATCCGTCTTCAGGTAATATTAGTATTCAGAGAACCTCTGGAAAAGTGTTATTCAATATTACAAAAAAGGATTTTACAAGAAGGAAGAAAATGCAGGCTGAGACTTTGGAATAACGCAACTGTGGAGGTGCTGCCCATGAACACAATTACCGTTCATGGGCAGATTGAGAAAACCGTGAATGCAATTTTCTGAAGCGATTTCGGATTAAACTGTCATTGATCTTTTAATGGGTAGTTTAGCGAGAGATTTATTAAAAGGTTCTGTAGCCGAATCAGATATGCCCTCTTTATTCAAGTCAGAATCACAATCAAGATCCTCTTTTGATTTATCAGTCATTTCTAAACCACGTATAAAAAAACCAAAAGGTTTCGTTGGAGGAGTGCTATCTTCCCTAACATCGATGAAAGGGGAAGAAGGGGGTTCAGAGCTTCCATCATGTATAAAAAGTACTGTATCGCTATCTCAATCAGATTTTGTAAAGCCATTTATAAGATAGCCATTAACTGTGTTAATATGTTCAAAAATATCCCAATTATCATGAGGTTTACCAAATATTACATACGCTCCACCGGCCTGGTTATATACGATGTCGAAGTAGTTATTCTGTATTTGTGGCACGGTAAATGACAACTCAGGTATAACGAAATCTTGTATGCCATCATCTTGGAAGCTATCTACTTTGTAACCATTCATATTCATTTCACCAAAGACATCTAACCTAGAACATTGTCCATTTTCTTCATTCCTGAACGCTTCAAAATCCTCAAAAATGTGTGGCGCTTCGATTAATTCACTGGTGCCATAATTAGAAACATAGAGATCTTGTTCTAATTCATCATGCCTACGATTCAAATTAAGGAAAAATGACTTTGTGAATTTATTCTTTGCTCTCTCAGAGCCCCCACTGCCGAATCTATAGAAACAAAGCTGATATGCAGAATCAAACTCTCTAAATTTTTCCAATTCTGATTTTTGGTTCCATCTCGTTTCGATCTCTTTTAATCTATCGGATGTTGAGATTGAATACGCATCACAATCTTCATTAATCACAATTGGTTCTGATACTGCTGGTTCAATAGGAGAAGGCCAATGTGATTCTGGGTCCCATACTTTTATAAGCGTATTCGAATCTAGTTCAGCTTTAGCTGGTTTAATCAACCATGAAACGCCTCTTATAAATAAATAAGCTGCTGCAGCATATTTTAAAGCATCCAGGATAGAAGCACGGACTGGTCTTTGTTTAGGAATTTGTTCTTGATTCTGTTCAGGATTTGGCATAGGTCCTCCTTTTTTAAGTTAATTTACTTACGCTACTTGATAAAATAATAAAATTCTAAGCCTGTTATCATTCGACGAGTTGTCGCCTATAGATCAATATAGTTAGTCTACAAAAGCATGATAATAGATTAAAAATAAAAAAACCACTGATATTTTCCTCAGAAAATAAGCTTTTCATTCCTAACGATAGCCACATGGATGATATAATAGGTTCTATTTAGTTAGATAATAAAATAATTGAAGCCATCTCCCAAACTATTTTAGTTGAAATAGGGCCATCCGATGCGTATAATGCTGTCTACAGTATAAACCCTAGGATATTGTCATTCTCGATAACAGGAATCTAGCAAAGACGGAAGTGCGAGTTCTGCAACCGGAAGGCGATAAATCTGGCCGGAAGACATGCAAGCAAACTGCTAACTGCGAGGTCGAATTTGAAAAAAATTCAGGAATTTGCAGCAATTCCCATGCGTCATATAGGTCCCATCAAAATTGTGGGTTCTGTATTGAATGATGAGGTATTGATTCCGCTCGCAACTTTTGAAACACCTCTTTGGCCATCAACGCAACGCGGCTCGAATATCACACGACTAGCAACTGGTATTAAAGTCACCCTCTTGGATGACCGCATGACCCGATCTCTGCTATTAGAAGCCCCAGACGCTGAATATGCAAGTAATGTTTTGTCGGCGCTCCGAAGTTTTCGCGAAGAATTGGAAAAGGTAGTAAGCTCCACCAGCCGGTTTGCGGAATTGAAAGACTGGCATACTCAGGTAGTTGGTAAACTTATTTATATCCGCTTTGCAATGTCAACAGGGGATGCAGCAGGTCATAATATGACCACCAAAGCGGTCGATGAATTATCACACTGGATTTTAAGCCGCTATCCGAGATTGCGATATGTGTCGGTGAGCGGCAATTATTGCACCGATAAAAAAGCGAGTGCCGTGAATGGCATATTGGGCCGCGGCAAATATGTGGTTGCTGAAATGAACATTCCACGGGATATTTGTGAGCAGTATTTACGAACGACTCCTGAAAAGATAGTGGAACTTAATATCAAAAAGAATTTAATTGGCAGTATCATTGCTGGCGGGGTGCGCAGTGCGAATGCTCATTTTGCCAATATGCTGCTAGGATTTTATCTCGCAACCGGTCAAGATGCTGCCAATATTATTGAAGGTTCGCAAGGCATTGTGTATGCTGAATTGCAACAAACAGAATTCACGGAATCGACGGAACCCACAGAATTCACAGAATTACAGCGCGCCGGACGCAGCAATCAGCAAGAAGCAGCAGGGCTTTATTTTTCGGTCACCCTCCCCAACCTTATCATTGGTGCGGTTGGCAACGGTAAGCAGCACGATTTTGTCAGAAAAAATTTAGAACAACTCGGATGCCTGGAATCGAACAAACCTGGTACCAATGGCAGACGTCTTGCAGCCATCGCTGCTGCTGCAGTATTTTGTGGTGAATTATCATTACTTGCTGCACAAACCAATCCTGGCGAATTAATGAAAAGCCATCTGCGCTTAGAACGCCTACAGGCTAGAAGAGCGGAAAAGAAAGCATCTTCGGAGATTGCACATGGTTAAAGTTGGCATTGATGCAATGAGCTTCTACACTACCAATTATTTCCTAGATTTAAAAGTTCTAGCAGAAGCGCGCGGCGTTGATGCCAATAAATATTTTAGCGGACTGGGACAACAGAAAATGTCTGTTATTCCGCCGGATGAAGACGTGGTCACGATGGCGGCGGATGCAGGTCATCGCGTGATGCGTCATGCAGATCCTAATGATATTGAATTGCTTTTGTTTGCAACAGAAAGTGCGATTGACCAATCAAAAGCGGGTGGAATATTTGTCCACAATCTCTTGAATCTTCCTTCGCGCTGCCGCGTCGTAGAATTGAAACAAGCTTGCTATAGTGCGACTGCTGGCCTGCAAATGGCCTTGGCAATGTTGAAACAGAATCCAGACAAGAAGGTCTTATTGATTGCCTCAGATGTTGCGAAATACGGCTTAAATACCAGCGGTGAATCTTCTCAGGGCGGGGGCGCTGTGGCACTGCTCTTATCTTCAAATCCTCGTCTGCTCGAAATTGAGCCCGAGAGCGGATTTCATACTGAAGATGTCATGGACTTCTGGCGTCCTAATTATCGCGAAGAAGCCATAGTAGAAGGCAAGTATTCTTGCGAACTATATTTGCGCGTTGTTCAAAAAACTTGGGAAGAGTACAGCGGAATCTCTGGTCGTAAAATTTATGATCACAAGCGCTTTTGCTATCATGTCCCAGTACCTCGATTGGTCGAAAAAGCACATCAATGCTTACTCAGATTCAATGGTCTGCCCAAATTGACTCAAACAGAGCTCGATGAACAATTGGGGCCCTCCTTACTTTATGGGCGCATTACAGGGAATTGTTATACCGCAGCCCTCTATCTGAGCCTGCTTTCCCTATTAGAAAATGAACCGAAAGATCTCTCCAATTGCCGCATTGGTTTTTATAGCTATGGTTCTGGTTGCGTAGGGGAATTTTTCAGCGGCATCGTCAAACAAAACTATCGAGATATGTTGGATAAGAACTATCATTATGCCATGTTAAATAAGCGAGAAGAATTGTCGCTTAAGGACTATGAAACTTTCTACAATTTTGCTTTGCCAATCGATGGCAGTGCCTTTATTATTTCTGATTATCAACAAGGACGCTATCGTCTCGCAGGCTTGGAAAGCCACAAAAGAATTTACAAAACAGTGGAAGATGCCAAACCAGTGCCGGACAGGAAGACTGTGAATGATGATCAGGCAATTTAGTGCAACCGCAAGAGCACCTGGAAAACTTATCCTGTCTGGAGAACATGCCGTAGTCTATGGGCATCCCGCCATAGCACTGGCAGTGAATCGCTACGCTGAAAGTACGGTTCGTTCTTCCGGAACTACTTCCTCCGGAACAAAGCGTCCCCAGTCAGTTTTTTCCCCCTCTGTATTCTTTAATTTTCTGAATCTCAAATATGCAAAATCCTTCACTTTAAGCACTCTTTTCTCCTTGAAGCATGAGCTCCAAAATCAATATCACGCTTTTCTTGAAGGTAAATGCGGCATTCGAGATGTCTTGAAAAGACCTTTTGAATTACTGCAATTCACCGTGAGCAATCTGCTCGAAAAAGGCAATATTACTCCAAATTCCGGTATCGAAGTACAAACTTCCTCCAATATTCCCATAGGTTATGGCATGGGTTCCTCAGCAGCTTCCGTCATGAGCACTTTATTTGCACTGGCAAAGTTCTACGATCTCGATTTTGATCCATCCAGTTTTTTGAATTTAGGCAAAGAAGCTGAGAATCTGCAACATGGCAAATCCAGCGGTTTAGACTTGCATCTTGTTCTCACTGGAGGATGCCTTAAGTTTGAACAAGGTAAAACCGAGAAGAGGCCCATCCCAAAATTCCCACTGATGATCGTAGAAACTGGGAAACCCGAATCGACTACCGGACAATGTGTTGCTTCTGTAGCGAAGCATTTTGAAAAAACAAACATCGGCCGCGATTTTGCTGATGTCACTCTGAGTTTTGATAAAGCAGAGAAGATGCCCGATATAAAAGAATGCATTCGCGCTAACCATACTCTGCTCAACAAAATTGGTGTGGTAACGCCAAAAGTCCAGGAATTTATTCATTCAGTAGAGAAAGAAGGCTGTGCTGCCAAAATTTGCGGCGCGGGAAGTATTCAAGGCGATGCAGCTGGTATAGTGCTGCTCGTCACAGATCCTCTGGATCCAGAGGAAGAGAAAAGAGCTTTACGCCTAATCAATAATTTTGGCTATTCCTTTCAAAAAGTTCAAGGAGATTTGTGTGGAACCCGGCTCGTTAATTAAAGTTTCTGCTCCAGGATCTCTCATGCTGATGGGTGAGCATGCAGTGCTTTACAATCATCCCGCTTTAGTAGCTGCCATCGATCGACGCATCACCGTCACGCTTATTCCGAAAAGTGATGCAAATGATCGATCAGTTTCCATCTCTTCGCATCTCGGCAGTCTCCGTACCCATCTTGATTCGCTTGAAATCCAAACTCCGTTTCAATTCGTCCTCGCCGCCATTCTAGAAGAGCGGCATGCTCTCACTCAAGGCTTTGAGCTTTGGATTGAATCAGAATTTTCTCATACGGTAGGTTTTGGATCTTCCGCTGCAGTTGTGGTAGCAACGTTAGCGGCGTTGGAAAAATTTCAACAAATCGAAGGTGATAAAAGTGATAGCTGCAATACCCATGAGCAAAATATTGCCTTATTGACAAAAGCCCACGCCGTCATTCGCAGAATCCAAGGGATTGGCTCCGGAGCAGATGCAGCAGCCAGTATCTTCGGCGGCGTGATTTCTTATCAGATGCCCCTGAAGGTGCCTTCTGTGCCCCCATCCGTTGAATGTCTAGAACATCTACCCCCGCTCCTCGCCATCTATTCCGGTGCCAAAGTTCCAACACCGCTTGTGATAAAGCAAGTAGAAAAAGCCTATAATCGCAATCCAACCATCATCGAACAACTCTTTAAAACTATTGCTGCCTGCACCGAAAGCGCTCGGAATGCACATCAAAACGCAGATTGGGAAAGTCTTGGTCTTCTTATGAATATCCATCAAGGTTTGCAAACCGCACTGGGTGTTTCTAATAAAATTTTGGATGCCATTGTAGAATCCTTACGCGCCTCCAAGCAAATTTATGGCGCTAAAATTTCAGGAGCAGGGCTAGGGGACTGCGTTATTGGCTTAGGTACTCTAAATCAAGCGTCCATAGAAGAACTCAAAAATAAATCCCAAGGAATTCAACATTTTCCAATTTCCGCCTCCAAAGTGGGGTTGAAGTATGAATAACAATCCCATCCGAAATTTCGTGCAAGATCTCCCTTCCCCCGCCCCAGAGAACAGATAACAAAGTCGGTGAAGCCTTTGCGCCGGTCAACATAGCAGTTTGTAAATATTGGGGCAAACGAGACTCCCTTTGGAATCTTCCAGAAACCAACAGTTTATCAATTTCTCTCGGAAGCTTCGGGACAACGACCCGAATCTCGGAAACTGTATCGGCAGACACCGTCATCCTAAATGGTAAAGAGTTACAATCTACAGAACCCTTCGTAACTCGCCTCACGAACTTCTTAGATCTATTTCGACCAAATCTAGAAACCCATTACCATATCGAAACGGAATCAAACATTCCTATATCAGCAGGTCTCGCTTCTTCCGCTTCCGGATTTGCAGCACTTGTGCTTGCCTTAGATAAGTTATACGCTCTCAACTTAGATAAGAAAACGCTGTCGATCCTGGCACGCTTAGGATCTGGTTCTGCTTGCCGTTCGCTCTGGCCTGGCTTTGTTGAATGGCAGAAAGGCAGCTCCGCCGAAGGTCGCGACAGTCATGGTGTTCCACTCAATCATACTTGGCCTTCACTTCGGGTTGGTCTTATGATATTGAATAAAAATCCTAAACCCATATCATCTCGAGTAGCCATGGAACAAACCAGAGCCACTTCATTTTTTTTCGATGCCTGGAAGCAGCAAGTGGAGCATGATTTGCAGGCCATGAAAGAAGCAATAGCGCAAAGAAACTTTGCAGTCTTTGGTGAACTCGTAGAAAATAATGCTCAATCCCTGCATGGTTTAATGATGACAGCATCTCCTTCCATCATTTATTCCAATGCAGACACGGTATCTGCCTGGGAAGCGGTAAGAGCTGCGCGTAAAAATGGTTTGCCAGTGTACTTTACCCAAGATGCTGGTCCCAATCTCAAGCTTTTTTTTCAAGAGGAAGACGAAGAGAAGGTTTTGCGCATTTTTCCGAATCTAGTGGTGTCGGATGCATAGTGAAGAAGAGGTGATCTTAGTAGACACCCAAGATCAAGTCATTGGCACTGCTGAAAAATTAAAAGCTCACCAACTGGGCATGCTGCACCGCGCCTTTTCCATTTTTATTTACCGAATTCAGGGTCTGGGATCCGAAATTGAATTTTTGTTGCAGCAACGCCATCAAAACAAGTATCATTGCGGTGGACTATGGACCAATACTTGCTGTAGTCATCCTAGGTTACATGAAGGTATTATAGAAGCAGGGCAGAGGCGATTGAAGGAAGAACTTGGTATTTCGCTACCACTAATATCCATTGGATCATTCCAATACCAAGCTACTTTTACCAACGGCCTCATTGAAAATGAATTTGATCACGTATTATTGGGAGAATATCTAGGAGAACCCTCACCCCAAAGCGAATCCTTTAACTTTGACTTTGACGAAAAGGAAATACAAGATCTGAAATGGATGAGCCTAACTCAGCTAGAAGCAGAATTAGCGCATTCTGAACATCTCTATACGCCCTGGCTGAAGCCCGCTCTAAAAATTGTATCGGAATATTTATGTTGCAAGTCTTGATTTCTATCATCGGTTTTCTCATCGCGATCGGCATACTTATCACCGTTCATGAGTTTGGACATTTTTGGGTAGCACGTCGTTTTGGCATCAAAGTGAATCGTTTTTCAATCGGCTTTGGTAAACCATTTTTCCGCTGGTACGACAAATTAGGCACTGAATATGCCCTGTCCACTCTCCCATTGGGCGGTTACGTAGCGCTCTATGGCGAACGCGGTGCAGACATTCCTGAATCCATGCGCCCCATGTCTTTTAGTCATAAGCCCGTGCTTGTGCGTATTGCTGTCTTATTAGCAGGACCCTTGTTTAATTTAATATTTGCTATCTTTGCTTACTGGCTGATGTTTTTAATTGGAATTTCCTATCTCGCACCTATTTTAGGATCAGTGCCTGAAAATAGCCCCGCTTATGTAGCAGGTTTGCGCTCTCATCAAGAAATTGTCAGTATTGATCATAATCCCACCTTAAGTTGGGAAGCTGTTTCTGTTCACCTCATTTCTGATTTAGGTGAGAACAAAAAAGTAGTGATTGAAGCACGAGACAATCCCAATGCAAGTCCCAAACAGTTTTTTATGGATTTAACTGGCGTTGATCATGCCGCAGGTTCGGATTTTATGAAGGACCTCGGCTTAAATCCGCTCGATCCGCTACCCGCTGTGATCGGCGGGTTCCTGCCTGACTATCCTGCAGCTCAGTCCGGCTTACAAAAAGGAGATCAAATCATTGCCATAGATGGCCATAAAATTCGTTCTCGCAGTGAAGCAAGCGATGTGATTCAACAGAAGTTGGGCAAAACTGTGACCATCGTGGCTTTGCGTGCAGGGAAAAATGTCGATGTAGAGTTAAGTCCTGTTGCTAAAAAATTAGATGATGGCAAAGAAGTGGGTTTTATCGGTGTAATTTATTCAACCAATTTAGAAATTCCCAAAGAATTCATGCGAACCCTTCGTTTTGGTCCGATTAAAGCTTTTGAAGAAGCTCTCAAAAGAACCTGGAGTTATACCGTATTGACCATAGAAATGGTAAAAAAAATGATCCAAGGGACTGTTTCGGTCAAAAAATCTGAGTGGTCCCATAACCATCGCTGAATATGCTGGCCGCACGGTAAGTAGCGGCTTAGAATATTTTCTGAGCTTTTTAGCTGTCATTAGTATTAACTTAGGTGTCTTGAACTTGTTGCCAATTCCGATCTTAGATGGTGGACATATTATGTTTTGTGTTTGGGAATTGATTACAAGCCGCAAAGTATCGGAACATGTTCAAAATATTGGGCTTTGGATTGGTGGAATTATAATTCTTTTCTTTACACTTTTTGTGTTCTATAACGATCTTTCTCGATTTTAAATATAGGTCAAAAGTGCTCAAAAATAAGGGCCTGTTGACAATTCGCTAGGTTGAGCCAGAAATCATTGATTTCTGAGCACCGTAGCGCAGTTTATATTGAAATAAATGAGCAACGGAGCACAAGAAATCAATGATTTATGGCCAACATAGTAGAATTGTCAACAGGCCCAACTTTATTTATCTAAATTCTTATTTATATTCTTATCTATTATTTTTAATTTAAAAAATTCACTTTAGATTCGCTTTTGTGTTAGGATGTGTGCCTAGTACCTAAGAATGTATTCGTAATAAATATATTTTCTTAAGGAAATTACTTATGGAGAACGTTTTAAAGTGATTTCATTCAAAAAAATATCGAAAAAGATATCCAATATGGTGTCATTTAATAAAAAGCCATCCCTAAAGACTTCTGCGCTATTAATTTTAGTTGGATGTCTTGCCACCGCTCAAGTAAGCGCATTCGAATCTTTCGTTGTTAAAAGAATTCGCGTTCAGGGCTTGGCTCGTGTGTCCGAAGCTGCAGTTTTAAATGATTTACCCGTCCACGTTGGACAAACTATCTCTGAAGAAGAAGGCAGTGAAGCCATTCGCGCGCTTTATCAGACTGGGTTTTTTAAAGATGTTTCTTTATCGCGGCAGGGTGATACTTTAGTTGTCAATGTTGTGGAAAGACCCTCTATCAGCAAACTTACGGTAGAAGGCGTGAAAGACAAAGATAAACTACTCAAAACGCTCCGAGAAGTAGGATTGGCAGAAGGACGCATGTATGATCCCATCATCATTGCTCAAGCTGTGAAGGAAATTGAAAAATTTTACTTTAAAAAAGGTCGCTATGGCGTCAAAATTGAGCCAAAAATAGAAGAAGAAGGACCGAATTTGGTCTGCGTTAAGCTCGATATTTATGAAGGCGACATCGCCCGCATCAAGCAAATCAAAATCATCGGCAATGAGTGCTTTCGTGAGGGTGAATTGCTGAAAGATTTTCATTCAGCCACTACAAATTGGCTTTCCTGGTTTACCAATGATGATCAATACGCCAAGGAAAAATTGAATGCCGATTCTCGAAACACTCCGTTCCTTCTATATGGATCGGGGCTATCTTCATTTTCAAATTGAATCCACCCAAGTGTCACTCACCCCCAATAAAAAAGAAATCTATATTACCATTCAAATCTGTGAAGGCGAAAAATACACTTTTGGAAATGTTGAGTTAACTGGACCCTTTGTCGTGCCGAAAGAAGAATTAACTTGTCTACTCACTCCCATTGAAAAATGCAGCTGCTTTTCCCGAAAAGTATTATTGGAAGTGAAGCAGGCATTGGAAGAAAGAATGGGGGATATTGGTTATGCTCAAGCGGAAGCCAATATCGTGCCGATAGTGGATGAGGCTACTAAGTGCGTCAATTTGCGTTATGAACTTATTCCAGGCAAAAGGGTCTATGTGCGCCGCATTTTGTTTTGCGGCAATGCCACCACAAAAGATGAAGTACTGCGCCGCGAATTACCTCAATTAGAAGGCGCTTGGATTTCAACCGGTCTTGTTAAGATTGGTAAAGAACAACTCGAACGCAAAGGTTTTTCGACCGAAGTTGATGTGGAAACCATTCCTGTGCCAGGTGCACCGGATCAGGTGGATCTGCTCTATAAAATTGAAGAAGCACGGATGGGACAAATCGGTGCTGGTTTAGGATATTCAGCCACAGAAAAATTGATGTTCAATTTCAGTATCAGTCAGGAAAACTTCTTCGGTACTGGAAAATTTGTGGAATTGAGTTTTGATAAAAGTAAATCAACCACCAATTATGCCTTCAATTTCCAAGATCCCTATTTTACGGTAGATGGCATCGCCATGGGTGTCGGGGCTTACTACAATAAAACCGATCTCTCTAAAACAACTTTTATATCCGATTACACCATAGATAGCTATGGTACAGAATTGCGTTTTATCTTTCCGCTGGGACGTTTTGAAGCTTTGAGTACCAGCATTGGATATGATAATACTCGATTAAAAGTGAATCCCTATACTGAGGCTCAGGAAATCAAAGATTTTATTACCTTACATGGTAAAAAATATGATGAGTATGTTTTGGGTATTGGCTGGGGTTATAACAGTTTAAATAGACCGATCTTCCCAACCCGAGGTTTAAGCCAGTCAGCGAAAATACGCGTTGCTGCACCGGGATCTAAATTGAACTATTATCGTCTAACTTATGATGCTTCATTATATTATCCCTTAACTGAATCAGAATATTGGATACTTAACCTACACACCTCTTTAGGGTATGGAGATGGTTATGGTAAAGTAAAAGGATGGAGTTGACTATCATAGAAAAAATCGACTGCCATTCTTCAGACATTTCTTCTGTGGTGGTACCCGAACAGTGCGCGGCTTTGAAGAAAATGCCCTGGGTCCGCCCGATCAATTTGGCCGGGCTTTCGGTGGTAACTTACTGACAGCGGCTTCTATAGAGTTAATTTTTCCGAATCCTATTAAACCGGATGCAAAATCTATTCGAACATCATTGTTTTTAGATGCCGGTCAGGTATATGATACTCATTTCCGGGATAAGTATTTGAATGGGAAGTCAAGGATAGGCCGACCCAATGGCATGCGATATGCGGTGGGTGTTTCTTTGGCTTGGCATTCGCCTTTAGGCGCGCCTATCACCTTCAGCTTAGCTAAACCACTTAATGCTAAGGCTGTAGATGAAAAGCGTTCCTTTACATTCTGGATGGGTACACAATTTTAGATGATATTTTGTAAAACATGCTTAAGAAGGAGAGCAGCCTTGAACCGTTTAATTAAAATGTTGTTATTATCCGCATTCATTTTTGTTTTTGGAGCAACTGGCGCCTATGCTGCTGATACACCGGCTGCCTCAGCCGCTGCTGCACATGCAACTCCTAAAATTGGTGTGATTGATTGGCAGCAGTTATTGCAAAAAGCACCTCAAGCCGAAGCCGCTGGCAAGCGTCTTGAAGGTGAGTTCCAAGGACGCAAAGATAAGTTGATTGCCAGACAAAAAGAATATCAAACCAAGCAAGAAAAATTGGCACGTGATCGTGACACCATGTCCGAATCAGAAAGAAATAAGTCTGAAAAGGAACTTGCTAAAATTCAACAAGATCTTCGTCATATGGACGAGGAACTTCGTTCAGACTATACCACCCGTCATCGTGAAGAAATGGATGATTTCCTGGCCGTGGTTCGGGATGTGGTCGGTAAACTTGCTGCTGAAGAGAAATATGATCTGGTGATTCCTCAAGAAGCCACCGTTTATATGGCAGACAGCATCGATATCACTGATAAAGTCTTGCAAAAACTTTCGAAGATGAAGACTTCTGCAAAGTCATCTGAGAAAGATAAGAAGTAAGACTGATTCAGTATAGAACGAAGTAAGGCAATACTACTTGATGCGCCTGCAAGAACTTGCAGAAAGTATTGGGGCAAGGCTCAAAGGCGATCCCAATTGCATGATCTCTGGCCTTGCTGCACTCGATGCAGCAGGGCCTAATGATCTCGCGTTTTTAACGAATACACGATATCGAAAGTACTTGGGGGAAACCCGCGCTGCTGCAGTACTTTTGGCGCCTGAGGATGAAGCGCTTTGTGCTCGAGATGATTCTTCGGATTCTTCGAATGACTCAAAAAATCAAAGTTCCAAAGTTGCGATAAAAGCTATTAATCTTTTAATTGCAGAAAATCCGAGACTTGCTTTGGCTAAAGTTGCTGCTCTTTTTGAAAAACATAGCGTAATACCTCCGGGCATTCATCCAACTGCAGTGATTGGATCTGGTTGCAACATTCACAGTACCGCAGCAATTGGACCTTTAGTTGTCATTGGTTCTGGAGTGAGCATTGCTGCGGGGGTTGTTATAGGCGCTGGCTCGTGCGTTGGTGACAATTCGGTTATCGGCACAAAAACGATATTAAAACCAAAAGTGACACTGTATGAACGCGTGCGTTTAGGTGAGTCCTGCCTCATACACAGTGGTGCAGTGATTGGCAGCGATGGCTTTGGTTTTGCACATGATGGCAAGGCCTGGGTAAAAATGCCGCATTTAGGCGGAGTAGTGATAGGAAATAATGTCGAAATTGGCGCGAATACCACGGTAGATAGAGGATTTTTGGAAGACACTTGCCTTGGGAACGGCGTCATCATCGATAATTTGGTTCAAGTCGGGCATAATGTCTCGATTGGCGACTTCACGGCAATTGCGGCATGTGTTGCGATTGCGGGAAGTACTAATATTGGCAAATATTGTTTGATAGGTGGAGCAGCTTGCATTGCCGGACACCTGGATATTACGGATCGGGTCAGCATCACGGCGACAACAGGCGTCAACAGTTCGATTAATGAATCTGGTGTATATTCTGCAGGCCTGCCTGCTAAGCCCAATCACGTATGGCGTAAAAATGCCGCACGCTTCCAATATTTGGATGAGATGGCAAAAAGAATTAGGGCTTTAGAGAAGGCTTTGGAAAGAGAAGCGGAAAGACAACAAATAGAGTAATATAGAAAATAGAGTAATTAGAGCGGACGTAATTGTTCGGGAAAAATGTACTAGTGTGGAAAAACACTGGCTAGGCGAGGAGTTTTTGTGGAAATCTTAGACATACAAGAGATACTGAATAGCATTCCGCATCGTTATCCTTTTCTATTAGTCGATCGAGTTATCAATATCGATCATGGCAAGAGTTTGGATGCCATCAAAAATGTCAGCATCAACGAACCTTTTTTCAACGGTCATTTTCCGATGAAAGCAATCATGCCAGGTGTCTTGATCGTAGAAGCGTTGGCTCAAGCCGCAGCCATTCTTGTCTGCAAAAGCACCGGATGGACAGCCACTGAAACTTTATTTTATTTGGGATCAATCGATGATGCTCGCTTCAAAAAGATGGTGGTACCTGGGGATCAATTGCATTTGAGAGTAGATGTTCTAAAGCATCGTGCCCAGGTGTGGAAATTCAGAGGAACCGCTAGTGTCGACGGCCAAATTGCCTGCACAGCAGAAATGACAAGTGCAGAAGGGAAGATAAAATCGTGACAGATACTCATGCTTTAAAATATCCAAATGCAATCATAGATCCAAGTGCAAAGATTGCAGCAAATGTCCATATTGGACCATTTACAGTGATCGGACCTCATGTTGAAATAGCAAAAGGTACTTGGATTGGACCTCATGTTGTCATCAATGGGCCCACTAAAATTGGAAAAGACAATAAAATCTTTCAATTCGCATCCATTGGAGAGGCACCCCAGGATAAAAAATATCAGGGCGAACCTACCAAGCTTATCATTGGCGATCGCAATATCTTTCGAGAATGCTGCACAATTCATCGCGGTACCATGAATGGCCGTCGAGAAACCATCATTGGCAGCGATAATTTATTCATGGCATATACTCATGTCGCGCACGATTGCATTGTGGGAGATAATATTATTTTTTCAAACAACGCTTCCATCGCAGGTCATGTGAATGTCGGAGATTATGCCTGCCTTGGTGGTATGGTCGGCGTGCATCAATTTTGTTCCGTTGGTGCGCACAGTTTTGCAGCGGGAGGCGCTATTATTTATAAAGATGTACCGCCTTTCATTACGGTTTCTGGGTACCCTGCGGAAGCGCATGGCTTAAATTCAGTTGGACTTGAACGTCGCGGTTTTGATTCTGAGACCATGACAGCATTGCGGCGAGCTTACAAGATTATTTTCCGCCAAAGTTTTACGCTGCAAGAGGCTATCACAGAGTTAAGGGCTATGGTTGGAGAAATTCCAGAAGTGATGATGTTGGTGGATTTTCTGTCGAGTTCGACGCGTGGGATTGTGAGGTAGGGAAACCAATCACCTTTAAGGGGTTGAGAGGAGAGGATGGATTGAAGACAGGAATCGTTGTCGGCGAACCCTCTGGAGATCTCCTCGCTTCAGCATTAGTTCAACCTTTGCAAGCACATTTTCCAAATCTTAGCCTCACTGGGGTCGTTGGACCAAAACTCATCGAAGCAGGCGCAAAACCGCTCTTCAACATGGATAAACTCTCTTATATGGGATTTATCGATCCCTTGCTGCATCTCCCCGAGCTCTACTGGATACGCCGTTCCTTAATTCAGCATTTCACAGAAAATCATCATAATAAAAATCGCATCGATGTTTTTATTGGCGTCGACGCACCCGATTTCAATTTGGGTTTGGAACGCATATTACGCAGCCAGCATCACATTAAAACTGTCCATTATGTGAGTCCCACCGTATGGGCATGGCGCCAAGGACGTATTCATAAGATCCGCGAAGCAGTAGATCTGATGCTCGCACTGTATCCCTTTGAAGCCAAATTCTACCAAAAGCATCACGTGCCAGTCTGCTATACCGGCCATCCCTTTGCAGATCAAATTCCCCTTGAAATCGATATCACGCTTGCAAAGGAAGAATTTGGTTTTGGACCGCATCAAAAAGTCATCGCAATTTTGCCTGGAAGCAGAAATAGCGAACTTAAGTATCTCTCAAAACCCTATATTGAAACTGCGAAATGGCTCTATGAGCAAGATCCTGGTTTATTATTCCTTGCACCGTTGGTATCTGAAGAGCACAAATTAATATTTGAATCCCTCTGTCTGAAGTATGCACCCTTTGTGCCCATTCAAACAGTTCTCGGCAACTCCCGCGCGGTAATGGAAGCCTGTGATGCAGCTTTAGTGACCTCCGGCACCGCAACACTCGAATTATTGCTGTTTAAGAAGCCCATGGTAGTCGCCTATCGCATGAATCCCATCACTTATCAAATTGCAAGGCATATGATAAAAGTCCCGTACATTTCGCAGCCCAATTTGCTTGCAAATGAGAAACTGGTTCCAGAATTTATTCAGGGTGATGTGCAGCCGACACTCCTTGGCAAGGCATTGCTGCAGTGCTTGGAGCGGGGTAAAAGTTACGATCACTTGATTCAAAAATTCACGGCAATTCACTTGGAATTGCGTCGAGGTGCTGCAGTGCGCGCAGCAGAGGCGATAGCAGAGCTGGTGGGATCAGAATAAGAATGCCGGAAAGCGAAAAAAAACCAGCCTAGCTTATTGCTTTATGAAAATAATATAGGAAACAACGATGTCGACGGTCCAGAACTATCCCATCCATCAAACGATTCATAAAATATTTTCTATAGCTGAGTATAAAATACTATTACAGTATACAGTAACTTTTCTGGCAGCATTGTTTACTTTTCTTTTTATCAGCGAAGCATATAATTTTGATCTCAATGTTCCCTTTAAATACAGCAGTGACGCAGTTTTCGGTGCTTCATGGATTAAAACAATTATGGATACTGGCTGGTACTTGCATAATCCCTATCTCAGTGCACCGGGTCAGTATAATTTTTCAGACTTTCCGCTCTCGGAAGGATTTCATTTTATCATTATTAAACTGATCGCCCTTATTATTCGGGGTGAAGTAGGATTTGTCTTAAATATATTTTATATGTTGAGCTATCCATTGACCGCTTGTACCTCACTCTTTGTATTCAAGAGATTAGGTTTGATTTTTCCATTTGCATTTGCAGCCAGCATGCTATTCTCATTGCAAACTTACCACTTCGCCCGATCTGAAGTTCATTTATTTCTATCATGCTATTACATGGTGCCGATTGGGATATGGCTTGCTGTTCTGGTTTCTGAAGCTCGGAACCCGAATCTTATTCAGAAGCCTATTAGCGTCATAGGGCTTGCCTTAGCATGCTTTATTATTGGATCCTCCGGCGTCTATTATGCATTTTTTACTTGTTTTTTCATCTTGGTGACGGGGATCCTGTATGCTTTGAATGAAAAGGCGCTGATTTATTTCAAGAATGCATTGCTGTATATTGGCATTATTTCTTCAGCAGTAGTAAGCAATATCGCGCCTTATTTACTCTCTATTGCCAAGAATGGCAAATCAGGACTATTAGAGCGTTCTTATGACGAAGTGGAACGCCATGGCTTAAAAATCATTCAAATGCTGCTGCCACCAGATTTTCATCGTGTGGAATCCTTAAGAGATTTTTCAAAAAACTATTATCACTGGCTAGCAGATCGGTCTATAGATGATTGGAATTATATTGGAATGATTGCAGGTATTGGTTTTTTATTATTGCTTGCCTTGTTATTTGCTAAGAATTTGCGTAATAGTAAATTATTGTTAATAAGCCACTTAAACTTAAGCGCCATTTTGCTTGCAAGTATTGGTGCATTCGGAGGGTTTTTTGCTTTTACGATAAGTCAAATGATAAGGTGCTATAGTCGAATCAGCATATTCATTGCTTTTCTTGCGCTATTTGCGTTTTTTTACTTAGTTCAATCCCTCAAACAACGATACTCTATACTGAATCGAATGAAGTATATATGGATTGCAGCCTTTTGCCTGATTGTAACCGGAATCTACGATCAAACCACACCTATATTAAAAGTTGAAAAAGAATTGCAACCTGCGTTCTACAGTGACAAAAAATTTGTGCAAGACATCGAGAACGAGCTTCCGATGGGTAGCATGGTTTTTCAATTGCCATATATAAGTTTTCCAGAAGCGAAACGGCCTGATCTGCAGGATCCTTATGAACATTTTAAACCCTATCTGCACTCACATACCCTACATTGGAGTTTTGGTGCGTTTCGGGGTTCTCTTGAGGATAAATTACATCAATCCATTGCCTTTAAGCCGCCAGAAGAGATGGTCAATACCTTGGTTCGGCTGGGGTTTAATGGTATTACAATTAGCCGCGCAGGCATAACTGGTAAAACTGTGTCCCTTGAGCAAAGTTTGACAAAAATTTTGAAGAAAAATCCTCTGCGAAGTAAGGACGGCATGTTATTATTTTATAGCCTTATTGAGTATAAAAAGAAATTCTTTGCAACACATCCCACTTTTAATAGCATCAATTACAAAACTTTAACGGACATAGCCTTAGAGGTAAAATGGGATAATGGTTTTTCTTATCTCGAGGGAGATGACAAGAAAAATTGGCGCTGGTGCAATAAAAAAGGTTGTTTGACAATAATCAACAAGGGGCAACTCCCTATCAAAGCAAAGCTTAGCTTCCGTGCAGAATCTTTTTATGGAAATCGTTCAATTCTATGGATGAATAGTGACATTATGGAGGAAAAACTTATTATCAACCAACATGGCAGTGATTTTTCCAAGATTATTGAAATACCCCCAGGAAGAAGCAATATTTATTTCAAGACTGATGCAAAAAAAGTATTAAATCCTGTCTGTAATCGCGAACTTTATTTTAGACTCTTTAATTATAAGTTAACTCCAATTTAATGCTTCTAACTGTTCAGATTATACTAAACCTAAGCATTTACATTTCACTTTCTGCATAATTCAGTTCTAGCCACTGTTTGTACTCTGGCGTTTTTGCGCCCCGAATCCAATCTGGATTATTGATGTACCAATGAATTGTTTTGTAAAGCGCAGTCTCAAAAGTTTCCTTCGGAACCCAGCCAAGCTCTCTTTCTATTTTGCTGGGGTCGATGGCATAACGTCTATCATGTCCGGGACGATCTGTGACATGACGGATGAGTGAGGCATAATAATTACCCGAATTCGTCGGCTTTAATTCCTCCAATAGAGCGCAAATACATTCAATCACTGATAAATTGCTTTTTTCATTTCTGGCACCAATCAGATAAGTTTCGCCAACAGTTCCTCTTTCTAAAACAGCTCGCAGCGCAGCCGCATGATCAGTTACATAGAGCCAATCACGGATATTTTTCCCATCCCCATAGACTGGCAGAGGTTTATGCTCTAATGCATTTGAAATCATCAGAGGTATTAATTTTTCAGGAAATTGATAGGGCCCGAAGTTATTAGAGCAGTTCGTTATCAAAACTGGCAGCCCATAAGTTTTATAATACGAATACACTAAATGATCGGATGATGCCTTAGAGGCAGAGTAAGGACTGCTTGGTGCATAGGGGGATTTTTCAGCAAAGGGATGATCGCTCTCATTTAATGCGCCAAAAACTTCATCAGTAGAAATATGCAGAAAACGAAATTTTGTTTTCGCATCTACATTCAGTTGATTATAATATTGACGAGCCGCTTCTAATAGTCGAAATGTTCCTACTATATTCGTTTGTAAAAATATTTCTGGGTTATGTATGGAACGGTCAACATGCGTTTCAGCCGCAAAATGTATGATTGCTTTGGGCTTATGTGTTGTTAATAAACTTGATATTAAAACATTGTCGTTGATGTTGCCATGTATGAACAAATGACGAGGATTTTTTAGATTTCGTATGCAGGAGCGATTACTGGCATAGCTTAAACTGTCGATACTGACGACAGGGATTGAAGTGTTTTGAAGCCAATCTAGCAGGAAATTATATCCAATAAAACCAGCGGAACCTGTGATGAAGATCATTTATGCCTTGTATGTTGCTTGACTAATTTTGAGGGTAATATTTAAGATAGCATATCATTTAACCCTAGAAATCGCTATCCCGCTTAAAGAGTGAGTGCTTGCCCATAGATAGGCGTTCTAGATGGTATGAAAATGCTAGGTGAACGTTAGAAGAGCTTATAGATAATGAATGCAATAGTAAATACCAATTTCTCAATCATTGAATCATCATTCAGTTTGCTAAAAAAATTGCAGTCAAGAACCCTGTTTCAATATATTAGTATTTCTTTCATGGCATTGTTTGTTTTTGCTATCATCAGCAGTGCTTTTAGCGCAGATTTCAATATCCCCTTTGCTTTTGAGTCAGATAGCCTTGTTTACGCTGCTTGGATCAAAGGGACCATGGAACATGGTTGGTATCTTAAAAATCCTTCTCTGGCTGCGCCTGGCATTTCTGATGTGACTGATTTTCCTCTGTCTGATTCATTCCATTTTTTTCTGGCAAAATTGATATATTTTATTACCAAGGGTAATGTAGCATTCGTTATCAATCTTCTATATCTTCTTAGCTATCCATTAGTAGCCTGTACGGCATTATTTGCATTCAAAAGATTGGGGATGATCCTCCCATTTGCTTTTGCCGCAAGCTTACTCTTTGCATTCCAAACCAGTCACTTTTTCTGCAATGAAGTTCACCTATTACTTTCTGCCTATTACATGATTCCCATAGGAATTTGGCTAGGTTTTTGGCTTTGTGAAAATCGTATAATTTTCTTTTCAATGAAAGAGTGTGGAAATATAAAACAATTTGTATTAAAGAATTATACCCTACTTTTAGTCAGTATTTCTTGCTTCATCATTGGATCTTGTGGGGTATATTATGCTTTTTTTACCAACTTCTTTATTCTTGTTTTGGGAATCTCAATAGCCTTCAAAGAAGGCAAAACCTATCCTGCAAAGCATGCATTACTTGCTGTATCCCTAATCTCCTTTGCGTTGCTTATCAATATTACTCCATTTCTATTGTCTCTGTGGGATTTTGGACGTTCGGCGGTAGCCTTGCGTCCACCTTATCAAGCAGAGCAATATGCGCTAAAAATAATGCAGATTCTGTTACCCCCCTTAGCTCATCGACTGAAATCTTTTGCTGATTTTTCTTATCAATATTACACTTGTCCGTTCATGAATCTCTGGGGGTCAGGTTGCTCCTATATTGGATTTTTTGCAATTATTGGCTTCCTTGGACTGATTGTCTCTTTGTTCTTAGCAAGAATAAGAAATGATAAATTATATATTTTAAGCAGACTGAATATTGGGGCATTGCTGCTTGGAATGATCGGGGGATTCGGCTCCCTTTTTGCATATACCTTCACACCGATGATTAGGGCTTATGGACGGATAAGCATCTTCATAGCATTTTTTTCATTATTTGCATTTTTTATCTTGTTACAACTCGTCATCAACAGATATTCACGACGTTGTACACAAAGGTCTCTATGGTGCATCGCGATTATAATTATGGGTATTGGGATCTTTGATCAGACCAGTTCAAATTTCAAAATTAATCAACCGGCTATTAAAATGGCTTTTCAAAGCGATAGGCAATTTGTAAACTCGATAGAGGCTCAGATTCCTCCGAAAAGCAAGGTATTCCAATTACCTGAACAATGTTTCCCAGAATGCGTACCCAATGGAAAAATGGATGTCTATGAGCATTTAAGACCCTATTTACATTCGCACTCTATTCACTGGAGTTTTGGTGCATTGCTGGGATCTGTTCCAAACAAAATCCATCGTATAATTGCCGCAAAGCCAATTCATGAAATGATTGATGAGCTCGCTCGCTTAGATTTCAATGGCGTAACAGTTTGCCGAAAAGGCTACCCTGATCAAGCCAAGGCAATAGAGCAAGAATTGAGCGCGATACTAAAAGTTGATCCGATCCAAAGCCAGGATGGTTCTCTGGTATTTTATGATTTAAGGCATTACAAAGATAGGCTAAACGCTTTTACCACCGCCTTTGATCGTCAACAATATACACGGTTGCGCTTTATGGAAGCTTCATTGGATTCAAAATGGCAAAAAGGATTCCATGATATTCAAATATCGGGCAATGGCAATTTTCGTTGCTGTAACAACAAAGGCAGGCTTGTTATAACCAACAAAGATGACCAATCTATTAAGGTAAAACTGCAGTTTCGACTTGAAACCTTCAATAAGGAATATGCAACTTTCTGGATAAAGAGCAGCCATTTAGATGAAGTATTTGAAGTTAATCAGAGTGGAACAGAGTTTGAGAAAGTGTTAGAAATTCCACCTGGTAAAACTGTAATTCATTTCAAAACGAATGCTAGAAAGGCAGAACTTTTGCCGAGTGATCATCGCAAGCTATATTTTAGAATAATGAACTATAAATTGGTAGCAATACCATGAGGAAAAGGAAGAAATGAATTCATTAGAGCAATCGCTACGTCAAAGGCATTTTCAAACAGAGATCCGCAAGATAATTCTAGAACAATCGAGGCGCGTAAATGTTGGCCATATCGGTTCCGCACTTTCTATTGTCGAAATTCTAATTGCAGTATATACGGGTGGCCTGGATATCAAAAATCCCTCACTTAAAAAAAATAACAGTAGTGCAAAGGATTTAACGGATGTAGATTTAACAGATTTACAGGAAGACAAGTTCATACTCTCAAAAGGACATGCGGGCTTGGCGCTTTATGCCATATTTGGAGCGCTCGGATGGATATCGGAAGCTACCTTGAATACCTATTTTAGTGACAATTCTTTGCTGGGCGTGCATCCTGAAAGTGGATTATCAGGTGTAGAGTTTTCTGTCGGATCTCTCGGACAAGGTATGACTTTTGCAGTAGGGCTTGCATTAGCAATGAAACTTCGAAAAAGTGAAAGAAAAGTTTGCGTCTTAATAAGTGATGCTGAATGTAATGAAGGATCGGTTTGGGAAGCAGTCATGTTTGCAGCTCAGCATAAATTAAGCAATCTCATCGTCATTATCGATAATAACAAACAACAGGCATTTGGGTATACTAAGGATATTATTTCGCTTCAATACTTACAGGAAAAATGGCATTCTTTTGGCTGGAATGCAATTGAAGTCGATGGACATGATGTCGCAAGTATTGAAACAGCACTGAAACAAAACCAGCAAAATGAAGTTCTCACTTTGGATCATGCGAGCTGTGAAAAACCAAAAGTCATTATTGCCGACACTATTTTTGGAAAAGGTGTTTCATATATGGAACAAAAGATAGCATGGCATTACTTACCTATGAATGAAGAACAATTTCAGCAGGCTTTGTCGGAGATATAATGAGGCAAATATTTGCAAAAACATTATTAGAAGTTGCAAGGCAAGATGAACGCATTGTGTTGTTGACTGCCGATCTCGGTTTCATGGTTTGGGAACCCTTCATTCAGGAGTTTCCAGACCGATACTTCAATGTGGGAGTTGCAGAGCAAAATATGATCGGCATTGCGACCGGACTAGCCAAAGCAGGTTTTATCCCTTTCACTTATTCCATAGTCCCTTTTTCAGTATTGCGATGCTATGAATTTATACGTAATGGTCCTGTGTTGCATCACCTTCCAGTCAGGATGATTGGCATGGGGGCTGGTTTTGATTATGGCAATGCGGGGCATACTCATCATGGTTTAGAAGACCTTTGTGTCATGAGGGTACAACCCAATATGACTCTCATATCGCCTGCAGATGATACTCAGACCAGAAATGCCTTGCGCGAAACTTATAACATCCCTGGGCCTGTATATTATCGATTAAGCAAGAACAGCAGTGTTATACCAGAATTGCAAGGGCGATTTCGGTTAGGGAAACTGGAAAAGATACGTGAGGGTCGCGATGTACTCTGCATTACGACAGGATCTATTGCAAAAAACGTATTAATTGCAAGCGCACTGCTAGAAGAGCAAGGTATAGGCTGCGGGGTTGCGATACTGTCCTCGATAACACAGGGTATTGAAGCGGAAATTGCTAAACTCATTGCAAGTTCTCAATATTCTTGTTTGGTCACCGTTGAAGCACATTATAAAAGCGGTGGGTTAGGTTCACTCGTTGCAGAAGTCATTGCTGACAGGGGGCGGGCTTGCCGAATGCTTCGCTTTGGTGTGCTGCCCAGAATAAATTCGCATACCGGCTCAGAAAATTACTATCATCGTGAGAATGGTTTGGATCCGGAATCACTCGCTTTGCGTATTTCAACTGAATTAAAACCAAGGATAAAGAAAAGTGGCTTATCAACTGATTTCTATCATCTTGCCAATCCATAATCAAGCTGATCATCTTGAATTGTTGTTAAATGAATACCAAGCAGCTATGAAGTCAGTACCCTGCAGGATTGAATTGGTATTGGTCGTGAATGCTTGTAAAGATGAAAGCTATGCGCTTTGCTGCAAAGCAAAAGAGCGCCACCAAGATCTTGTGGTGATCCAAAGCACTCGAGGTGGTTGGGGATTTGCTGTCCAGCAAGGCATCAAAACTGCCAAAGGTGATTTAATCTGTTATACCAATTCATCCAGGACCAATGCCGCAGATTTAGCAAAGGCTTTGAATCTTGCGTTGATGAATCCCAATACCGTGGTAAAAGCTAATCGCAAAATTCGAGATCATTTTATCAGACGTTTGGCTTCGCTTCTGTATAATTTAGAATGCCGCCTGTTATATGATCTTGCTTATTGGGATATTAATGGAACTCCTAAAATATTTCCGAGATCTTTCTCTAAGCTCTTAAGCTTGAGGCGCGAAGATGATCTCATTGATTTGGAATTCAACATCATTTGCCGGGAGAATCAATACCCAGTTTTAGAAATTCCCATTTTTTCAAGTAAACGCGCAGGCGGCAAAAGTACCACCTCAATTTTTTCCGCATTGCGATTATATTGCGGTGCGTTTTCGGTAATGAAAAAACAAGCTTCGCTAAAGGTACCCTATGATAAAAGTTCGTAGCCAAACCTCTACACTAGAGAAACGTCAGAAAAAAACAGCAGACAGAGAGGAAATGTGGACCTTACATAATCGTAAATGGCGTGATCCTGCTCAAATTAGTAGTCTTTGGGAGGAAGCCAATAGCTTCGATAGGAAATTATTTCAGTTCAAAACCAAGGATATTTTTTGGGAGACATTGGCAAAATTAAAAGTGACTTTATTAGTCACAAGAGAATATGAACATTTCTGTGTGGCTCTGAATCATTCAGGCACAAAACCGGAACAAAGTTTTCAACCCATGCCGCATCCGTCTGGTCTCGTGGTCAACCGTAAAAGCAAACACATCTATATAGCGAGCACGCGTAATCCGAATCAGCTGTATGTTTTTAAACCTTTGGATAGACATAGTTTGGACAAGTCATCTGATTCGAAAAAGATAAAATCACTGCATTCAAAACACAAACCAAAACCATTATTACCGAGCAACCTTTGGTTTTTCCCGGGAAATTTATATATTCACGATCTGGCACTTATCAAAGATGATCTCTATGCCAATGCAGTCACACAAAATGCCATTATTCGTTTCAAATCTGATGGAGGATATGAGAGGGTCTGGTGGCCAAATTGCATTGAAAGTTTGAAGGGACCCAGATTTGATTTGAATTATTTGCAATTGAACTCTATCGCAGCCGGAGATTCAATTCAGCAATCCTTTTTTTCTGCTTCAACCAGCATAATATCTAGGGTGAGACCGGGTCACCGAAATTTTGCTGTGGATGGCAGAGGTGTCGTCTTTAGTGGGCAAACCCGAGAGCCTATTGCGGAGGGGTTGACAAGGCCTCACTCTGTTCGAATTTTTCGACAAAAAGTCTGGGTAGATAATAGCGGTTATGGAGAATTTGGCTATCTTGCAGACGGTAGATTCCACCCAATAGTCAAGCTTCCTGGTTGGACTAGGGGTTTATGTTTTATCGATAATATTGCATTTGTAGGAACCTCTCGGGTGATACCAAAATTTAAGGATTATGCACCGGGACTCGACCCTGAAAAAAGCATTTGCGGCATTCATGCAATTGATATGAAAAGTGGTAATATTTTGGGACAGCTGATTTGGCCCAATGCAAATCAAATTTTTGCTATTGATTGGATGCCAGACACCATGAGCCATGGCTTTCCTTTTAACACATCACGAAAAAGAGCATTAGAACAGGAATTGAATTTATTTTATACTTGGGAGGAACAATGAAACAACAGGAAAAATTATTGATGTTGAGCGCCATGTATGAAAATGGCGGTAACATGACCCATCGTTTTTTGGATGGTCATCCAGAACTTTATGTGTATCCATTCGAGTCACAGCTTGGTACTAAGTATGTGAACGATCATTTATCCAGCCTTTATCCTGTGAAATATCGATGGCCGGCTTTCTTGCTCGATGCAACACCTTACCAAGATTACAAGGCAATTATAGATGAAGAAGCAAAGATACGAGCCATAACGCCAAAGGTAAGTAAATTTAGGCACATGCCCATGGATTTTTCAGATGAGGAGCGATGTCAGCGTTATATTGAGATTATAAGCAAAACCGGTAAGTCACGTGGTGCTAATGTAATGGCCTTTTTCAAGGCAACCTTTGATACTTGGAAGGATTATAAAAGGACGGGGGAGGAGAAATTTTTTGTGGGTTATAGCCCGATTATAATCATTGACGCTGAAAAAATTCTTCAAGATTTACCTGAAGCGTCTCTGTTGCATATCGTCAGAAATCCTTGGTCTGCATATGGAGAAACCAAAAAGCGACCTGTACCTCTGTCTTTAGATCACTATATGAATGGCTGGGTCCAAAACCAATACTATGCAACTCTATTTCAGAAAAAATATCCTGGACGCGTCACGATCCTTCGAACAGAAGATATTATGGCTGAACCAAAAAAAGTTCTTGGTGCATTCTGTGAAAAGTTGGGGCTTCAAGCTTCAAATACGCTGAGTACCCCCTCATGGAATGGCATGGAATTGCAGGAAATTTATCCATTCGGAACGATAAGACAAGCAACTTTGGCTAGCAGCCGACGCACAGCAGAAGAATTATCGCAGCAGGAAAAAGAAGAAATACGCTTGCGGGCAAGCCATTACCTAGATGTTTTCGGGTATCAAGATTTTATTTAATGAAAAAAGTACTTGTGACAGGTGCAAGTGGTTTCGTAGGATCAAATCTTGCGCGTCGTTTACTTCATGAGGGTCATGAAGTCCATGCTTTACTCAGACCAGAGTCAAACCGTTGGCGTATTCGAGATCTGCTTTTAGATCTCTATATCCATGAAGTTTCCTTAGATGATTTTCTAGCCTTACAACCCACAATTAAACAAATTGCACCGGAATGGATTTTTCATTTGGCGACACATGGCGCTTATCCAGATCAAAAAAATTGTTTAGATATCATGAACACAAATATCATGGGCACAGTACATCTCTTAGAAGCTTGTTTGAAGCTTGATTTTGAAACTTTCATTAATACTGGTTCTTCCTCTGAATATGGTTTTAAAAACAAGCCTTTTTCAGAAGAAGAGCGTTGCATTCCCAATAGTCTTTATGGTATTTCCAAATTAACTGCAACTGAATATTGCCGGTTAAATAGTGAAAGTCATGACAGAAATATTCAGACTCTGCGTCTTTTTTCGGTATACGGACCTTATGAGGAACCTACGCGTCTTATACCAAGACTTATTCAACACGGATTGCGGAATGAATTGCCGCCTTTAGTAACTCCTGCCATTGCGCGTGATATGATTTACATAGAAGACGTACTGGATATCTATATGGAGGCAGCAAGTAAAAAACATCAGAATGAAAAAAACTCCCGAGATGCCATTTATAATGTAGGAACCGGTATTCAAATTACGATCGAGGAAATGGTAAACATTGCGAAGAAAGTATTAAATATATCTGCCGATCCAAAATGGGGCAGTATGATGAATCGTAGTTTCGATACTGAATTCTGGAGGGCAGATATTCGAAAAATAAAGGAAGCATACCATTGGCAACCTCGATTTAGTTTTGAGCAGGGTTTTATTGCAACGGTTGAATGGTTTCAAAGAAATCGGGGCCAGAATGGGATATTTTAGATTCATACTCGCAATACTTGTTGCAGCTGCCCATCTCGGCTGGGTAGGTGGAATCACAATGTTCCACGTTGTAGAAACCTTTTTTATAATCACCGGCTTTTACATGGGATTTATATTGGATTCTGGAAAATATCAAACTTATAAAGACTTTATCATCAATCGCTTATTAAGAATTTACCCCGTTTATTGGGCTTTCCTAGCCTTAATTTTCGTCGCTTGTGGCATGATGATCTTGACTGGAAAAACTATTGATATCACGCCCTTGAATGTGTACACCCGCTTTGGATCCTCTCTTTCACTCACTTCATGGATTTATTTAATTTTCAATAATTTATTTATTGTGACTCAAGAACTTGCTTCTTTTATGATAATGAAAGAGGGTGAATTGTTTTTTTCAAAATCCATTATTCCCATAGAAGGAACTGATGTTTATCTATGTTATTTTACACTCATACGCGCAGCGTGGTCAGTCGGGCCCGAGCTTATTTTTTATTTTTTGGCGCCATTCTTTGTCAATAGAATAAAGCCAAAGTTCCAAATGATTATAATTCTGATACTGTTATCATATTTTTGTAAGCTATATTTTCTAATGTCTGGGTATGATTACGATCCTTGGGCGTATCGGGTCTTCCCTTCCCATCTACATTTGTATTTGTTGGGTGTTCTTTTGTATTACTTCTATGCCAGAGGCTTCATCCAGAGCATGACGCAGAAGTTTTCCAGCAAATCTAAGTATAGCCTTGGGATCATTATTGTTGCTTTGATTGTAATTTTTGATTGCTGCTTTCCAATGGAGAAAAAGATCGTCAATAGCCTGCCCAATCACTGGAGTCATTTTATAGATCCTTATTTACAAATCTTTACGTCGCGCCAAGTATTGTTAATGAAACTGGAAATCTTTGAATTAGCTCGTTTTCTTATAAAGTCATTCTCCATTGCATTGCTTTTTCATCTTTTTAAAGACAGCCGTTTGGACCGAATCATAGGAGATCTTTCCTACCCACTCTTCATTTGCCACTATCCGGTTTTCATAATTTTTAACGTGTACGTACCCATTCACAGCAGGATCGCGATTATTGAAGCAATTTGTTTATCAATCATTATTTCTGTCTTTCTTTACTATTGGGTGCAGAAGCCAATTGATAAGTATCGAAATAATAGGATAAAACAAAGTAATCCGAAATTTTCTGACAATAATATATCCCTGTACCGCACTAGTGCTGTTGCATTGGGAGCGTCCTAATCGAAGCCAGAAGATGCTGATCGATTCTTTTTCTATTTATTCTATTTACTTCGGTGGATTTCTTTGATAATAGTCAAAGGTCTGTTTTTGACTTCTATAAAAATTTTGGCAAGATAAATACCGATGATGCCCTGGAAAAATATAATCATTCCTCCCAGTAACCAGAGGGTTACCACCAGAGATGTCCAGCCCATAGGTGCTCTATTGAAAAAGAATTTATTGCAGAATAGGAAAAAGACTGCCAGAAGTGAAATAAAGGTGATAGTGGCGCCTATATAAAAAATATAAAGCAAAGGCTTGCTGGAAACAGTGCTTAAGAAGTTAATTGCAAGGTCAATCTTTTTCGAAAGGGTGTAATCTGTACTGCCCTTATGCCCTTTGTTTACCAAGATTTCCTTTTGTCTATATCCTGTTAGCGCTGTGAGTCCAAGCAGAACCAACTCTTTTTCCTGATGGAGCAGAAGACTGTCAAGGTACCTTCTGGTCATCAGCCTGGCAGTGGTAGCATTAGCAGAGATTGGGACGCCGGAAAGCGTTTTTAAGATTTTATAAAAAAGCGTGCCGCTCCATCGCTCAAAAAAGCCGCCTTTCCGTGTTCTTTGAATGCCACAAATCATGTCGATATCCGGATTGTTGTTAAGTTCTTGCAAGAACGTACTTAACAGTTCAGGTTCCTCTTCTAAATCAATATCTATCAAGAAGATTAAATCTCCTTCTGCATGCGCCAAACCAGTCATCATGGCGCGATGATGGCCAAAGTTCCGAGAAAGTTCTATGATTTTGACAGTGTCGTCTCGGGATTGAATTTGTTTTGCTATTTGTAATGAATCATCAGGTGATCCGTCATCTACCAATACGATTTCATGCTGATAGCTGATGTGTTGCAGAGTGCATTTGATTCTTTCATAGAATTCCTGAATGTATTGACTTGAATTGTATAGGGTGGCGACGACAGATATTGCTTTATTCGGTACATTTGGATTTTGGTTCACAAATTACTCCTATACTGTATTTCTAGCTCTAGCAGCTTCTTCTCTCGTTTTTTAATGAATTGAATAGGATTTCCTGCATAAATGCCCCAAGCGGGCAGATCTTTTCTAACCAAGCTATGGGCACCCACCGCCGTGCCTTCATTGATATGGACTCCTGGAAAGACAGAACTGTTTATACCAATAATAACATGTCGGTCAATAACGATCTTGCCTTCAATCGAACCTCTGAGCTCTGCTGGCACTGCTAATCCCACCAATCCATTGCCGGAGTAATCATCACTGGCACTGACCAAGCTCACATGGGGAGAAAGAGCAGAAAATGCGCCAATTTCGATACCGCCTCGTCCCAATAAACAACAGTGTGACGCGATAAAGGAATTTTCTCTTAGCGTGATGCCAATGTTTCCAGAGGCTAGCAGTAGAACCCAATCTTCTACTCTGGCATTGTCTTCGAGAATGATATTCGAAGGATTGAAAATGGTAGTATTTTTTTTGATTAACACATTTTTCCCTAAATGTTTGAAACCAAAAGATCTAAGTTCATTTTCGGTATAGTACCAGGCTCCGATAAGATTATTTTCTATCATTCATTACTCCTAATTCCGGGTTTAAGCTCTGTTTAAGTTTTGAGTGCTACAACAAATCGTGAACTGCCAATAGGTAAATCAATGCCAATTCTGATGAAAGCGCGCTCAATATCTAACAGGCCTTCAAAAATACGATTCAAGACAGGGTTAATTTCTATTTCTTTCTTAAAATTGTAACGTCCCTTTTGTAAAAACCTGGAAACCAGCAACACTGGTAACAATAAGCACATAAATGAGGTGGATTCTATCACCAGAAACCCAGCCTTTTGTAATTTAAGTTCTAATTCATTCCTGCTGTAGCGCCTTTTATGACAAGCAGCATCATCTGCGTCGCTCCAAAGCCTCGGGTGTTGTGGTACCGTTATGAGGAGAATTCCCTTTTTCTTCAGAGCTTTATAGATTTCCAGGATGACAAGTTCATCCTCCAAAATATGTTCAAGCACATCGAATGTACCGATAATATCAAAATGCTCTTTAAAAGGGATATTTCTTGCATCCATTTGAAATAATTCGGTCTGATTTGAGAGCCCTGCTTTGGCAATTGGAAGCGATTCGAGATAGAGATCTGTCCCTACAGTCTCAAGTTTAGGAAAGCTTTTTTGAATAGCAGAAAGCACTGTTCCAGTTCCACAACCGATTTCAAGCATCGTTTTAGCATCGGAATAATGTTTTTTAATTGCCTGAATAATCAATTTATTTCTGCCCTTAAACCAAAAATGCGTGGCTGAACGTTTCAGTATTTCAAAATTGCTTGCATCGTAACTGTCGTTTTCCTGAAAAAATTCAGATGCAAAACATGGGAAATTATTGATTCGATCAGGTTCTACGCCACAGGTATTGCAAGACCATACTTCTGATTGAATTTCTTGCTGACATTTATAGCATACCTTCATGCCAATACTGTCCTTGATTTATGATGATTTGCAGTATGTATAGCGTCAATCAGTATTTTGATAATGGAGGCTTGATCATTTTCTAGATCTTGCCATAATGGAAGACGTAGTAAACCTTGATTAACCCAGGCAGTAATTTCAAGATTATCCAGGGTTCGGCCATATCTCTTTCCTGCAACCGAATCATGCAGAGGAACATAGTGTGTTGCGGTTTTGATACCTTTATTTCTGCAGAATTGCATAACTTCTGTTCTTTTTTCTGAACTGGGCAAAATCACATAAAATAAATGTGCGTTGTGTTGACAGTCATTTGGGATGGCAGCCAAGTTTAATAATTGCTGCGAAGCTAGCGGAGTTAAAGCCTTATAATAAGCTTCCCATAACTCAAGTCTTTGAGAGGTGATGTCTGATGCGCGTTCAAGTTGCGCAAAGAGGAATGCCGCGGTGATTTCGTTCATGAGATAGGATGAACCAAGATCGTGCCAGCTATATTTGTCAATTTCACCGGACAGAAAGCGCTTACGATCGGTTCCTTTATCTCTTATGATTTCGGCGCGATCCAAGAACTTTGCATCATTAATGCAGAGTGCGCCCCCTTCTCCTGCCACGATATTTTTTGTCGCATGAAAACTTAATGCGGCAAGATGCCCAAAACTTCCAAGCGGTTTACCTTTGTAGTATGAAAGCAAGCATTGTGCGGCGTCTTCAACCACATAAAGATTGTGATCACGCGCTATGTTCATTATCGCATTCATTTCACAAGCTACTCCAGCATAATGCACTGCAATGATGGCTTTAGTTTTGCTGGTAATTCTTGATTTAATTTTTTGCTCATCTATGTTTAAGGTATCTGCTCTGATATCAATGAAAACAGGAATCGCTCCTCTCATCACAAAAGCTAGCGCAGTAGAGGAAAAGGTATATGAAGGCACAATCACTTCATCACCAGGTTCGATATTCAGTAATATCGCAGCCATCTCCAATGCGGCGGTACAGGAAGGTGTCAACAAAGCTTTTTTGCAACCAACTGCCTGTTCGATCCAACTTTGACATTTGAGGGTGAAATGTCCCCCGCCTGATAAATGTCCGGATTCGAGTGCTTCCTGTATATAATGCAGTTCATTTCCAGCAAGATAGGGACGATTAAAGGGAATGTTCATGAATCAAAATCCTATATTTTCAAGCTTAGGCGATCGCTTCACAAGCGATTTCATTGTTTAACTTTAACAATAATGAATTTGCTTCTGATAAGGATTCAAAAGTACCAGCATCTGTCCATCTGCCATGGACGAAGCCATAATTCAATTGATGAAGCTTTGCATAGCGATTGTTTATATCGGTAATTTCAAACTCGCCTCTTGGAGAGGGTTTCTGAGATCGGATGATGTTGAATACTTGATCGTCATACATATAGCAACCAACAACAGCATAGTTTGTCTTGGGTATGAAAGGTTTTTCTTCGATTTCAATGATTTGTTTTTCATCTAAAGCTGCGACACCGTATCGTTCAGGATCGCCGACTTCCTTCAAAAGCACATAGGCGCCTTTTTCTTGTTTTAGAAAATTTTCAACATGGCTCGTAATTGAATTTTCGAAAATATTATCTCCGAGCAACACAACCGATCTGGCATTTTTACAAAAATCTTCGGCTAAGAGGAGGGCGTGAGCGATGCCTTTTGATTCTTCCTGCACTCTATAAGTAAGTCCACAGCCAAATTTCTGTCCTGATCCCAAGGAATTTACAATATCACCCATATGAATTGTAGAAGTCACTATCAAGATATCTTTTATACCAGACAGAACCAGTTGCCTGACAGGATGCCATATCATAGGCTCTCGACCTACTGGTAGTAAGTGTTTATTAGTAACTTCCGTAAGCGGAGATAACCGAGTTCCTCTGCCGCCTGCTAAAATGACACCTTTCAGCATAGAGTGGGGCCTAAAAAATAGGGTTTGTATTTTGCGAGTATATCAAATTTTAAGTTTTCAGTGATAATTCTTTGAAAGTTGAATTGCTTTGCATTACTTTCATAGTCTTGTGGCGAGAGAAATCCGGGGAAAGAAATCGTCACAAATCGAATACATTAAATGCAATAGATAATTCAAAAATTAAGTACAAACTTTTTCTCGTTGTATTGTTCTCTAAATGACAAACTTTTAGCGCAGGAAATTGAAGCAAAACTTCCAAACGGCAGCAAGATATTGCAGTTGCCCTATGATTGTTTCCCGGAATTTACCCTCTTAGTAAAAGGAGTGCAATAAACTATGAATGCAATGGTTAAGCCTTACAGTTCTGTTTTTGAATTATTATCTAACTCTCTAAAAAAAATACTGCCATATGGTTTTATCGCAGTATTATCGTTTTTTGTATTTGCTTTGCTCACCGATTTGAAATATGCTGCTTTTCATATTCCGTTTAAGTATGAAGGAGATGCACTTTTACATTGTGCTTATGTGAAAACCATCTTAGAGACTGGATGGATCTGGAACAATCCTTATTTGGCTGCACCGAATCAGTACTCCTTGGCCGATTTCCCCTTGGTAGAAGGGGGTTATTGCATTATTATCAAACTGATTTCATTATTGAGCAAAAATCCAGTCACTGTATTCAATGCATTCTATGTCTTAAGTTTTCCCTTAGTCGCAGTAGTTGCACTGTTTGTATTCAAAGAACTCGGTTTGAACAAGTTTTACGCAATGGCCGCAAGCATTGTTTATACTTTTCTACCCTATCACTTTGCTCGTGGGCAAGAACATCTTTTTTTGTCTTGCTATTATGTCGTACCTTTAGGAATCTGGCTTGCGTTTGGGTTGGCAGAACGAAAATTTGTATTGATCAGATCATAAGAAAACCGTATTTTCTTATTGGCTTTGCATTGCAATATGCTTATTGGTAGGTTCTTCTGAGGGTTATTATGCGTTTTTTAGTTCCTTTCTTATCTTAGCATTGGCTGTAATCACATCCTATGAAGAACGCGATCTTTACCCTTTAAAAAATGCCTTGATTGGCGTCTTTTTTATATCGCTATCGCTATTCATCAATCTCATACCTCATTATCTTGGGGTTGCAAAACATGGCGTCAATACAGAAGTTGCAGTACGAAATCCAACAGATGCAGAGCTTTTTGGACTTAAGATATATCGAATGCTGCTGCCAGGAAGTGATTATCGCTTCAGTTCCACAATAAAAGAACTGAATCATTACGCAAGCTATTTTGCAGAAGGGATCGAGCATGTGTATTTTGGTATTTTCACAACACTTGGATTTTTATATTTGGTTTGGATCCTAATAGCAATGCCGATAAAAAATAATAGCTCTCATACACTTTTGAGGATGAGTCGCTTGAATATTCTGGCAGTGCTATTAGGGGTCACGGGAGGATTTGGATCAATATTTGCGTTTCTTGTTTCACCTATGATAAGAGGTTATACAAGATTGGGCATTATTATAGCTTTTTTCTCGTTATTTGCCTTTTTCTATGCAATTCAAGAAATGACAAATAGGATGCAAATTTTCAAGCATAGTCTTGCATCATGGATGTTTGTGGCATTTTTAACACTCATTGGGGTGTGCGAATATAGCAGCGCAAAATATTTGATAAGTACAGAGCAAAAAATCAAAGAATCTGAAAATAATTCACATTTTATTGAGGGAATTGAAGCCATTCTTCCACAAGGCAGTATGGTTTTTCAGCTTCCCTATATCTCCTTTCCTGGGTATGATCCAGTCTATCGTATGAAAGAGTTTGATCACTTCATGCTGTATTTGCACTCAAAAAGCTTGCGTTGGAGCTATGGTGCAATGAGGGGGTCAGAAACAGATGACTTGCAAAAATACATAACCACAAAACCTGCCAAAGAGCTCATTCATGATCTGATTTACTATGATTTTGATGGCGTCACCATTAATCGTAAAGGGTATCGGGACAGAGCAGAAAATTTAGAGAAAGAGTTTTCCACAATTTTGGAGGCAAAACCTTTGCAAAGCGCGGACGGGGAATTATTGTTCTTTGATCTCAGAAAATACAAGAGTCGCTTAAAAGACAGTTTAGAACCGAATGTTTGGGAAAAGAGAATTTCAATGGAAAAGTCGAGAATCAGAGATGAAAGTTTGATGGGAAATAAAGTCGCCGCTGATTGGAATAAAGGATTTTATGGCCTAGAGTGTCAAAATAACGAATGCTGGCGTTGGGCAGAGAAAGAAGCGGATTTGATTATCCACAATAAGACTGGAAAGCCGATTCGTGTTGCTCTTAATTTTGCATTAAGAACTTTTTATCCAGAACACGCGACTGTCAGTTTTAGATGCGAGGTAATCAATCAGGATATGAGAGTCAATAATCAGGGCGGCAAGTTTTCAGAAATCGTGCAATTTCCAGCTGGAAAAACCGTGATTCATATTGAAACTGATGCGAGACAAGTTGTGGTGCCGAATGACAAACGTCCGATGTATTTTAGATTAGTTGATTTTGAAATGAAGCCAGAGGGAAAGAATAAGACATAAGACATAAGACTCGCATGACTCTCAGTTATACAAAATCCGGACTCTTAAGAAAGTTGAGTTTCTCAGGGTATTTTTTATAGGCTGGCAGGAGATTTTACGAGGTTTTGGGCTCGTTTTTAAAGATATTAGACTTGGAAAAATTTAGGTCATGGCTGAAAAAGACAAAGAAAATCTGTTGGTGGCAGGTGTTGACGAGGCGGGACGAGGCCCCCTTGCGGGGCCGGTTATTGCAGCTGCGGTCATTTTAAACCCTAAAAAACGTATTATAGGCCTCAAAGATTCGAAATTATTGACTCCATTGCGGCGTGAGGCTTTATTTCCACAAATCATCAGTAAAGCACTCGCTTTTGGAATAGGGAGAGCTGAAGTGCATGAAATTGAGCAGATCAACATTTTGCAAGCTAGCTTACTTGCAATGAAACGGGCCATCGCAAAATTAGGATTGCGCCCGGATCGTGTTTTGATAGACGGCAATAAGTGTCCAGATTTAGAATACCCTAGCGAAGCCATTGTTGATGGCGATAAAAAAATTAAAGCCATCTCAGCAGCATCAATCCTTGCCAAAGTCATCAGAGACAAGGAAATGGCAGAATTAGACAAGCAGTTTCCAGGCTATGGTTTTGCCAAGCACAAAGGGTATGGCACTGAAGAGCATCATAGAGCATTGCAAAAATTAGGTCTTTGTAAGATTCATCGCAAAAGTTTTGCGCCATGCAGAGCATTTTTGTCTCCGGATGAGGCTCTATTGATAGGTGCCTTCGATTCAGAAGAGGAGGCTCTGGAAGCCTTAACTTGAGCAATAACAACCCAGATGATTGCTGGATAGCGGAGCACGGTGAAGCAACCCAGGGTAATTTGAATAATCTGAGCACCACATGAGCAATTTTGTTCATTTACGAGTTCACAGCGAATATTCCATCGTCGATGGTTTAATCCGTATCGAGGAATTGATCGACACCGTCAAGTCACAGGGCGGCAGCGCAGTTGCACTCACTGATCATTGCAATTTATTTGCTATGGTCAAATTCTATCAGGCTGCAGAGGCCAAAGGTATTAAACCCATCATTGGATCGGATGTGCTACTTTTCAATGAAGCAGATCCGAGCACGCCGCATCGCTTGACATTACTCTGTCAAAATGAAAAAGGCTACCACAATCTCACCGAAATTGTTTCTCAAAGTTACATAGAAGGCCAGGTGCTTGGCGTTCCGATGGTACGGAAAGAAGGATTGCGTACCAAAACCGATGGCTTAATCGCAATTGCGTGTAGTCGTGACAGTGATGTGGCGCAAGCTTTGCTCGCTTCGCACTTGGAGCTCGCAGAAACTTTGGTGGAATATTGGGCTGGCATTTTTCCAAATCGCTTCTATCTTGAAATCACACAAACCCGAAGCCAGGATGAAGAACAGTATTTAAAGGCTGTCATTAAGCTTGCCGCTGACAAGGAGTGCGCGCTGGTGGCGACAAATGATGTGCGGTTTTTGACGCGAGAAGATTTTGAAGCACATGAAGCGCGTGTTGCTATTCACGAGGGTGTGACTTTAAGTGATCCTGCACGCCGAAAATTATATACCGAAGAACAATATCTCAAAAGTCCGATCGAGATGTGCGAATTGTTTGCGGAATTTCCGGAAGCGATTGAAAATGGCATAGAAATTGCCAAGCGCTGCACCTTAACTCTTAATTTAGGAAAAGTATTTCTGCCAAATTACCCGGTGCCAGCAGGGTATAGCATTGAGCAATATTTAACTGATGAAGCAAGGCGCGGTTTAAAGGAACGTCTAAAAGCATTGCCTGAAATTCCCGAGGTCTATGCAAGACGCTTGGAAACAGAACTTGAAGTTCTGAATTCCATGGGATTTGCTGGGTATTTTTTGATTGTGGCAGACTTCATTCGCTGGGCCAATGCAAATGGCGTGCCAGTGGGTCCAGGACGCGGATCGGGTGCCGGATCGCTCGTGGCTTATGCTTTGAAAATTACCGGTCTTGATCCCTTGCAATACGAATTGCTGTTTGAGCGTTTCTTAAATCCTGAACGTGTCTCCATGCCCGATTTCGATATTGACTTCTGCATGGAAGGGCGCGATCGCGTCATCGAATATGTTGCCAATACTTATGGTCAGGAGATCGGTTTCCCAGATCATCACCTTTGGTACCATGGCAGCAAAAGCTGTGATTCGCGATGTGGGCCGAGTGCTCGGACATCCTTATGGTTTTGTCGATAAAATCGCAAAATTAATTCCTTTGGAGTTGGGTATCACCTTAGAGAAAGCCTTGCGGCAGGAAGAAGCATTGCAACAGCGTTATCAGGAAGAAGAAGAAGTGCGCACTGCTCTATTGATTTGGCGCAAAAGTTAGAAGGCATCACGCGAAATGCAGGCAAACATGCGGGTGGCGTTGTCATAGCACCCTCGAAACTCACGGATTTTTCTCCGCTTTATTGTGATGCACGTGAAGGTGTACTGCTGACGCAATTTGACAAAAACGATGTTGAAACCATTGGTCTTGTTAAATTCGACTTCTTAGGTTTGCGTACCCTGACTATCGTCGATTGGGCATGTCGTACTGTGAATGAAGAGCGAGCAAAACAAAACGAAGCTCCCATCGATATCAATGATATTCCTATGGGTGATAAAGCAAGCTTTGATCTGTTACGAGCCTGCAATACGACTGCTGTATTCCAGCTAGAATCACGCGGCATGAAAGATTTGGTGCGGACGATTGCAACCCGATAATTTTGAAGAAATTATCGCTTTGGTAGCATTGTTTCGACCAGGCCCGCTGCAATCTGGCATGGTGGATGATTTTATTAACCGTAAACATGGGCGGGCGGTGCCGGAATATTTGCATCCAAAACTGACTGGGATCTTGAAGCCAACCTATGGCATTATTTTATATCAAGAACAAGTGATGCAAATTGCTCAGGTTTTGGCAGGCTATACTTTGGGCGCTGCCGATTTATTGCGCCGCGCCATGGGTAAGAAAAAGCCTGAGGAAATGGCCAAGCAACGCGCAATTTTTATCACAGGAGCAGTCGCAAATGGTGTAGAAGAACAGAAAGCTTCCATTACATTTTTGATCTCATGGAAAAATTTGCGGGTTATGGTTTTAATAAATCCCATTCCGCTGCTTATGCCATGCTCACTTACCAAACAGCCTGGCTCAAAGCACATTATCCAGCCGCTTTTATGGCGGCAGTGCTGTCTTCTGATATGGCACACACTGATAAAGTGGTGATCTTTGTAGAAGAATGCCGCAGGATGAAAATGCGTCTGTTGCCGCCAGACATCAATCGCAGCGATTACAAATTTACAGTTCTTGGACCTGATTGCATTCTTTATGGACTCGGTGCCATCAAAGGGGTAGGTGAAGCTGCCATCAATAATATCATTGAAGCAAGGCAGAACAGAACTTTTCAAGATTTATTTGATTTTTGCGCCAGAGTGGATTCACGCAAAGTGAGCAGGCGCACCATGGAAGCATTGATTCGATCGGGTGCTGTCGATGGGCTTGGAGAGCATCGTGCTGCTTTAATGGCGGTACTAGAAGACGCTATTTTGGCTTCTGAGCAATTAGCAAAGAATCGCATTGAAGGCCAAGCAGATCTCTTCGGTGATTCCTTATCGAGTTCCGATATTGGGGGTAACGTTTCGCGCCACATCACTATTGCGCCGTACAGCGATCAGCTTATTTTTGCCGGTGAAAAAGAAACACTGGGTTTTTATTTTTCAGGACATCCCCTAGCACAATTTGAGAATGAATTGCGCGCATTGACCAGCAGCACCATTCGTGATTTGAGATTGGAAGGCAATCGACGGGTAACCATTGCAGGATTGATTGCAAATGTCCGTACTTTGAATACCAAAAAAGGTGATAGGATGGCTTTTATCACCCTCGATGATCGCACAGGCCTTCAAGAAGTCGCTATTTTTTCAGATTTGTATCGGATAAAACGTGATGTTTTGGTGAAGGATAATCTTGTTGTTATCGAAGGTGAATTGAGTCCTGATGAATACTCAGGCGGCTATAAGATGCGATGCCAGCAATTGATGGATATTGAAGAAGCACGATCTCTTCGGCTCAAATTCTTGAAGATTGCATTGCAGCAAGACAAAGTTTCCGAAGATTTTACGCAAGAACTTCTGTCCAATTTAAAACGCGCGCAGGGAGGGCGGGTGCGTGTTCGAATTGAATATCAGCGCGAGGGGATTGCATCGGTTCTAAAGCTCGGTGAAGGTTGGACAGTTGCACCGAAACAAAGTTTGATCGATACCCTGAAAGTCTTGTGCGGCGAAGAATCGGTTGAGTTGTGCTATTGATAAGAAACGTTATTGCATTGCCCTGGAACGCCCATCTTTGGGCAATCTCGCATTAAAAATTTAACAAAATTTGCTCATTTACTAGTTGTAAACTCCGCTATTTTGTTAAATTTTTAACGCGACCTTGCCTCAAATCTGGACGTTTTGACTACATTAAAGCTGGAGACCTTGAACAATTATCCACTATTTTATGGTTTCTTCTTGTTTCTTGCCTCTTGTCAGGGTACTATCTGGATTCTAGTAATTGAAAGTTATCAGATTTTGATTAAAAACTTAGATAGAAATTGTATATTGTTTTGAGTTAGCTAATGAGCATAAATTATTTAGATTTTGAAAGACCCATTGCTGAACTGGAAGCGAAAATCGAAGAGTTGCGCTTGGTGGGAAGCGATTCAGAGATCAACATTCAAAGCGAAATCTCTCGCTTACAGGGGAAAGCACAGGATCTCACGCGATCGATATTTCGATCTTTGACTGATTGGCAGATTGTTCAATTAGCAAGACATCCCAGACGTCCGTATACTTTGGATTATATCCCGAAAATTTTTACCGAATTTGAAGAGTTGCATGGCGATAGAGCCTTTGCAGACGATAAAGCGATTGTTTCTGGCATTGCAAGAATCGACAATCAGCCTGTGATGATCATCGGACAGCAAAAGGGTAGGGATACCAAAGAAAAAATTGCACGAAATTTTGGCATGCCGCATCCCGAAGGTTATCGCAAAGCGCTGCGGATGATGAAATTAGCTGAAAAATTCAAACTTCCCATTATCTGCCTCATTGATACACCAGGAGCCTATCCCGGTATTGGTGCTGAGGCCAGGGGGCAAAGCGAGGCCATTGCGAAGAATCTTTTTGTGATGTCAAAATTGAAAGTCCCCATTATTTGTGTGGTGTTGGGAGAGGGGTGTTCAGGTGGTGCTCTTGGCATTGGTGTTGGCGATAAAACCTTGATGCTGCAATACTCTTACTATGCAACAATATCTCCAGAAGGTTGTGCGACAATTCTTTGGAAGAGTGCTGACAAGGCATCGGAAGCAGCTGAAGTCATGGGAATTACAGCACCTCGGTTATTAAAGCTCGGGCTTATCGATGAAATAGTGCCTGAGCCTTTGGGGGGTGCTCATCGCAATGTTGAAGAGATGGCTAAAACTTTGAAGATATCCATACTTGAGTCTTTGAGGCCTTTGGTAAAGTTGCCAGTGGATGATTTATTGAGGCAAAGATATAAGCGGTGGATGTCGATGGGAATAACAAGTTAACCTTGTCGCATTATCAGAGTCCAAATTAGAGTCCATAATTGTTTTATAATTATTAATATTACATTCGTTTTTACTTACATTTTGTAATTAAACTGGATTATGCTTAAACAAACACTCAACAGCGAATGGCTGTTCAAAACTGTTACATCAAAAACCACCCTGAAACGCTTTTGGATAGCGTTTAGTGGCGGGGTGGATTCTCGCGTGTTGCTTGAACTTGGTGCAAAAGCATTCAAACTTAGCTCTAGCTCTAGCTCTAGCTCTAGCTCTAGCTCTAGCTCTAGGTATAATGCTGATTCTAATTCTAAGAGTGATTCTGATTGTGAATACCAATTCTCTGCCATTCATATTCACCATGGTTTAAGCCCCAATGCTGATGCCTGGGTAACACATTGCAAAGAAGTATGTTCAAAACTAGAGATTCCACTGCAAGTATTACATGTCAATGCAACTGTGACTGACGGAAGCAGTCCAGAAGAAGTTGCTCGAGAGGCACGCTACGAAGCACTTGAAAATTTTCTGGGAGAGGATGACTGTATATTGATGGCTCATCATGCTTGCGATCAAGCTGAAACAATTCTTCTCCGACTCTTTCGTGGCACTGGACCACTCGGGTTGGGAGGAATGCCAGAAAAAGGCTATATTGGAAAAGCGGAATTCCTGCGGCCATTTCTTTCAGTTTCAAAGGAGGCCATTCTTGACTATGCTATAGCGGAAAATTATGATTGGATCGAAGATGAAAGTAATATCGACACCCGTTTTGATCGCAATTTTCTTCGGAGCCAAATTCTGCCAAAATTAGTCACACGCTGGCCGAGCGTGCTCCGTTCTATGAGCCGTGCAGGCAGTCTTTGCTTGGAAGCTGCCAGTGGCTTGCAGGATTTAGCAGTTTCAGATTATGCAAGTTGTGTTATACATTCAAACGATTCTCCATCCTCACTTAGTACGCGGGTTTTGATTGCGTTAAATTCATTACGCCGGAAGGGCGTGTTGCGTTACTGGCTGCAATGTAATGGTTTTTCTATGCCAAGCCTAGATCACATGGATAGGATAGATCGGGAAGTTTTGGGTGCAAGGCCAGACCGCCATCCCAAATTGAAAATTGCGGATTATGAAATCAGCCGATCGAAGGGAGAACTTAAGGTTAGATCTCTTCGGGAGGCTCTGTGTTTACCGGAAAAAACTTAAAGATTTGGGCTAGAAAATCCCCGGAGAGAAAATCCTGAGAAAGAAAATCCAAGGAAGGGTAAGTTTACATGAATATTTCACATTATCAAAAACGCTTTTGGCTGGAATGGAAGCTTGATCCAGAGGGATTTCAATACAATACCCCGCTCATTTATGATATCAAAGGTCCACTGGATATTTCAGCTTTACGGAAAACACTGAACGCTTATGTCAATCATTATCATCAAGCGACACGCCATTATTTTGAGGAACAACATGACGAACAGGTGTCAGAATTAGGGAAGAGAGTCAAACAAGAAAAAGTCGAGAATGTTGAAGTCGAACTTGAATATGAAGAAATTCAGCATGATCAGTTACAAAAAACACAAGAATTTATCAAAAAATTTTGCAAACATGCTTTCACGTTGTCAAAACCCTATCTTTTTAGGTTTGGTTTATTAAAAATCACAGAAAATGAATTTATTTTAGTGTTAAATTTCCACCACATCATTACAGATGCTTATACCGCAGTTTATTTGGTCAAATATATAAGCGCTCTCTATAATCATTTTGCATTTCAGGATGCAGCTCCTAGACATGCAGGTCCTAATTTTGAAGAATATTTAACTATAGAACAGCAGCTTTATCCCATCGCTAAAAGAAAATCAGATATTGAGTATTGGAAGACCAAGCTTCAAGATAAAACTTTAGAAGTTAAATTTGATTTCAAAATATGCCAAAACCAAAGACTAATTCAAAGTCAAAGTCAAAACCAAAGCCAAAAACAAAGCAGAAATGCAAGCAACTCCTTATACTTTACCTTAGAAAAACACACCGTAAATGACTTGAAAATTCTTGCAAAAAATTGCCGATCCACATTTTTTCTAGCGCTCAGTGCTATATATTCATTGCTGATCTATCGTTATACTGCAGAAAAATGCATCGTATTCTCATATCCTGTGAATATCCGGCCGCCAGGGCTTCAAAATGTCCCTGGTTGCTTTGTGAATAATGTTGCGATGGTGCTTGATTTTTCTAATCAAGACCAAACAGTGGCAGAATTAATTCATCAATGCACCGAACAGAGAAGAGAGAGCAAAGCACATGAACTTGCCTCATTAACTGAGGTAATCCAAGAATTAAAAAAAGAATATGCTGAAAGAATAGGTAACCATTATTTCAATGTAAGCATCATTGAAGCTAATTTAAATCTCAGTCCTTTGTGCTTAAAAGAATTGGAGGTAGCCTCAATCCCCTATAATCCCGAGACTGCTTTCAACGATCTCTCACTTTATTATCAAATTTCGGATGATGAACTGCAATTTCGGCTCGATTATCGAATAGAAGTATTCGATGATTTCATGATTAAGCAGTTTGCCAGGCACTTGCTAGAGCTTATCAAAAGCTGTATTGCCAATCCAACTGATAAATGCAATACGATTTCTTTTCTACAAGATGAAGATTTTAAATTACTGAATAGTTTTAACGCCACTTCACGTCCCTATCCAAGTGATAAAACAATACAGCAATTATTTAAAGAACAGGTGTCGAGAACTCCAAACGCTATCGCTGTCCAATTTAAAAATGTATCTTTAAGCTTTGCTGATTTGGATAAGAAAAGTGATACACTAGCTGAACTCATTAATGATAAAATTCGGGATTCAAAATCAAAACTTATTCCTTTAAATACTGAAAAAACACCTGATCTTGTGATTGAAATATTAGCCATTTTAAAGTCTGGCGGAGCCTATGTTCCGATAGATCTTAAGGATACATCGAATCGCACTCAAAATATTCTGCAAGAGTTTAATTGTTTCGTTGGCGGCAGCGACACCATTGCTATAAATCCGGCTCGAAATCTCGCCTATGTCCTATTCACCTCTGGCACGACTGGCATTCCAAAAGGTGTAGAAATAGAACATCACAGTGTCATCAATATTGTTCTGGATATAAAAGAAAAGTTGGGTATCAGAGAATCAGATCGCATCTTAAGCTTGACATTACCCACATTTGATATCTATGGATTGGAGCTCTATCTTGCTTTACTGAGTGGTGCCACACACATCATTTGTCCCGTAAGTATCATGCAAGATCCCGTCAAGATTGCTGACTTCATACGCAAGAATAAAGCAAGTTTCATACAAGGAACTCCGACCCTCTTTTCTATATTACTTCCGCACTTAAAAAGGGAAGATTTTAAGGGTGTTATCCTTTGCGGTGGTGAAGAGATGTCTCCGACAAAAGCCCGCGATTTGCTTCGAATTTCAGACTTTGTCTGGAATGTCTACGGGCCCACCGAGACCACTATTTGGTCAGGCTATTACAAACTGCAGCCGAACACACCGCCATACATTGGAAGCCCTTTCGCGAACACAGAATTTCATGTCTTAGATGAGAATCATAATCCTGTTCCCATTGGCGTGATCGGTGAATTATTCATCAGCGGTGCTGGTTTAGCCAGGGGCTATTTCAATGATGCAGTCAAAACTGAGGCAAGTTTTATCTATAAAAATTTCGTCCATAACACTACAAAAAACTTAGTCCATTGCAATACAAGTGACACAATTCGCCTTTATAAAACGGGAGATTGGGTACGCTGAACCCAGCAAGGTAATTTGGAATATTTCGGACGACGTGATTCGCAACTCAAAATTCGGGGACATCGAATTGAACTGGGTGAAATCGAGGCAAAACTCAAACTGTATCCTAAGATTGAAAATTGTCTTGTGACAATCATGGATTTTCTTACAGATCCAAATCAAAGACAAGCTTCGCATTTGAATAGGATTGTAGTTTATTACAAGGCGAAAAGAAAATCTTGGTTTCAAAAGCTCTTAAGTCGCGATATAAAGATTTCTCCAACAGAAATGCATGCTTATTTACAGAATTTGTTACCGGAATATATGTTACCTGGATCCTATGTGGAACTCGAAGCAATACCTATGACTCCTCATGGGAAAATTGACAAGCAGCGCTTACCAATACCCAATAAAGAACAGATTGTTTACCATCAAAGAACCAGAAAACCCCTGGATTCATTAGAATTGCAATTACAAAACCTTTGGCAGGATATTCTGATCGCGTCTAATTGCAAGCAAGATAATTTTTTTCAGGTGGGGGGGAATTCCATTGCGGCTGTACAACTTGTGTCATCCATCAATCAGCATTTTCAGCTGGACCTTCCCGTTGCGTGGCTTCTAGAAAATAATACGATAGAGTCACAGGCCAAAAGTTTAAGACTCTCAGCTACCTTGGCTTTCAACCCTATTATTTGTTTAAATAAAAATAATAGCAATAATAGTGTTAATCAAAACAATAATCTACTAAAGAACCTATTTTTGATACATCCCGGTTTAACAGGTGCCGAAGTATATTCAGAATTTGCTGGTTTTTTCAAAGAAGGAATCTCAGTTTTTGCGCTAGATTCTCATAATTTAAACAGTGGCAGAGATTTTATAGAAACAATTGAAGAGCTCGCCTCTTACTATTTATCTGAGATTCAAAAAATTCAGCCCAAAGGACCTTATTACTTGGGAGGCTGGTCCCTTGGCGGCATGATTGCCTACGAAATGGCGGCAAGGCTTCATAGCGAACAGCAATCTGTTGCTGGCCTCTATTTATTAGACACACATATCTATACTCACGATTTTTTGAATTCGATCTTCGCTTCGATCTCTTTTGAAAATTTGCTGAATGAATTACCCCAAGATCATGTTCGATACCTGAAGTCCCTTCCTGAACAGAGAATGGATAGAATTCTTGCGTCCCTGAAAAATGACGTTAAGTTGTTGTTAGATTATGAAATCAAACCTTGGCATGATAAGCTGGTACTTTTTAAAACCACTCAAACAACCAGTTTAAATATGGGTTTGACGGAGGTGGCTTTCAACGGCTGGAAAAACTATGCAAAAGACGTGGAACGCATTTTGTTAGACAGCACACATTTTGGATTACTAGAGACTAAGCAACTCGAGAAAATTGCGAATCATATTGAACAAGATATGAAAAAATAGCGCTATTATTTAGGTGCTTTCTGGATTGCGAGCGCAGCGAAGCAATCCAGAGGGATTTACAAGCCGAACAGTTACTATACAAATTTCCGGGTTCTGGGGGATTTAGAATCAACCTCAGAATCGATAACTTCAGCAATTTCTGCTGTTGCAATGCCTGCTTCGCCATCGTCTTTACTTACACCTGCAGAATCAGTTGCGCTTGACTTCTTATCTTCATTTTGTGGATTCTCAGTGGGTACCGCTGCCTTTTCTACCTCTTCCAGATCAATTGTTATATATTGATTAATATCTTGCAATGCTTTTATTGCGTCCTGATTACCCTTGTCAGCTTTAGTTTGCAAATAGGCTTTTGCTTTCTTATTTCCATTGATGGCAGCTCTTTTAAACCAATCGATAGCTTTTGCTCGGTCTTGCTCCACCCCTCTTCCAGAATGATACATAATAGCAAGATTCATTTGTCCGACGGGAGATCCTAATGTTGCAGCTTCCAAAAAATGTTTGAAGGCCAATTCGTCATTTTTTTTGTCACCTTCCTTGCCATCTGCAGCTCGCATGCCAAGTTTAACCAAGGTACGAGCTTTTTCTCTATTTATCTTATTTATAAGATTGCTTCGATTGGCTACAGCTTCATCTAAATGTGCATTTGATTTAGCAAACCACAGCGCCGCGGTATCCATACATTGTGAAACACCCTGACCTAGTAAATATGCAATACCCATATTATGTTCAGCTGGCGCATATCCTTGTTCAGCTGCTTTTTTAAACCATTGAACTGCTAATTTTGCATCCCGAGTAACACCTGAACCCATCCAATATATCATACCGAGATTATGCTGTGCGGTTGTGCAGCCCTGTTCGGCTGCTTTTGTCAACCAAAATATTGCTTGTGGTGGATTTTTATCGACGCCCAACCCATCCCGATATGCAAGCCCTAGATCTCTTTGAGCAAGCATATCGCCTTGCTTGGCGGCTTTTTTAAACCAATGCACTGCCATTGCCCTATCCTGGGAAATACCTTGACCTTCCTGGTACATAATACCTAGATGGAATTGTGATAGAACGAATCCTTGTTCAGCTGCTTTTTTATACCATTCCACTGCAAGTGTTGCATCTTGTGAAACCCCGGTGCCTAAGGCATAAAATTGAGCGATATTGTGTTGTGAATGTGCATGTCCAAGCTTAGCAGCTTTATGGAACCAATCGAATGCAAGCTTTGAATTTTTGGGGACACCATTTCCCATATAGTACATGCAAGCCAGATTGTTTAGCGCTTCTATACTTCCTTGTTCTGCTGCTTTTTGGAGCCACTGAATTCCAAGTTCGGTATTTTTTGGGACTCCATTTCCTGCTACAAATATAGTTCCAAGCTGGCATTGAGCGTCTTTATCGCCTTGTTCGGCTTTTTTCTTCATCATTTTGTGGAACTTTTTTATCACTTTGATAGCATTGGCAGCCATTGAATTCTCCTAGAAAATGTAAAATTTGTTGTAATGGTATTCCGCATTATGCATTATCTTGGGTCTTTAGGATATTACACGCATTAAATGACAGCTTTTATTGTATTTTAGAATTATAAATTTTAACGAATATTACTTCATTTGTCTAGCGCATTTCATCATTAAATATTGCGATACATTTAGTATGTTGTCAAGCTAATAATCGAATCAGTTTGTTTTTAACAGGTGATCTCTACCGTTTTTTTGGGGGCTGGGTAGGGGACGCGATATTCGGCGATCTTTCGAGCAAGGGTAATCTCGAGTCCAGTGATGAATCAAATCCAAAGGTCAGCGGGCTGGGCTCGTCTTTTCTGTGTTCATCTTTCTTCGGGATAAACTTCATGAGGTCTAAAGCTTTTCTTTGCTCAAGAATTTCTAGGGCTGACCAGCCATACTTGTTCTTGATACTGGTATCAGCGCCATTTTCAATTAAATATTTAAAGATTTCATTCTTCTCTTTGGAATCAGAGTCGATTGCAATCATGAGAGATGTATTACCTGTTGAATTTACTTTATTGATTAATTCTGCTCTTTTCTCTTCTTTGCAATGTTCTAGCAGTAATTTCACCAAATTCAAGCTCTTTTTGGCAGCGTTCATCAGGGGGGTTGTTCCTCTCTTATTGACAGTATCAATTTCGGCTCCCTTTTCTAGCAAAGTTTTAGCAAGTCCAATATTATTGTTAGCGACAGCCATTGCCAAAATTGAATTGCCATTACTATCCTTTTCATTCACCCAATCAGATTCAAAGCGGGGATCTTGCACCATCTTTTCAAGTAAAGTATTGCAATCATTAGATATTAGTTGTCTCAGCAATTCACGATCTTGCTTTATGAGCTTAAAGAGATCAAAGCCATTTTCATATAGATAATCAAGATTTTTATAAGCTTTGTAGTTTGTAAGTGCAGATTGGACAATGGAATGTCCCTCACTATCAGTAGCATTGACATCCACATGGGCCTTAAGACAATATTCAATATCTGAAAAAGATCCATTCTCGATTGCCATTGCAAAATAATTATTTTTCAGGAAGAAGTTCACTGCGGATTCCTGGTTATACCGTACCGCATATTCAAAAAGCTTGACTCCTCGTTTTAAAAAGTCTAATAGCATTTCTTTGCGATTGTTATCATTCAAGAGCGAGAGCAATTTCAGGGCTCTCAGGATATCCTCCTTAGTCTTGGCAGCATTTTTTGAGGGTGATTTTAAAAAATGCTCATCTATATAGCTTTTTATCAATTGTTCTAATATGGTTTTTGATACGGTTTCTTCTTTGTATGCCTTTACAATATCATCAATTTCCTCATCTCTCATCCATTGCGTAAATTCTTTATAATGTTGCTTCGCAAAACTTGCTGCTTGGTCTTTTTCTGTTTTGCTTAACGCCCTCCCAAGTTTTGAAGCTTGGCTCTGGCATTCCATGAGATAAAGAAGAGACCGAATCATCGATTTATGGTTTACAAATGAACAAGTGCCATGTTTTTGATCTTGGGATTCTATTTCTTCTATGAAATTTTCTGGTTTTGTAATGGTTTTTAATCTCTTGAGTATGAGATCTTTTTTGGTTTCACTGTTATCGGCGATGCTTCTGATAAAATCTTCTGTGATCAATTTCTTTTCAGTTTCTGTTAGCCTGTAGATTTCAGATCCATGTTCAGTGGCTGCTCGCCCGCTGCCTCTGTTCGACACGATCAGAAAATCACCCATGATAGCGATAGAAAAAGCATGATCTGCCCAGCTTCCGGTGAGGATCGTTAATTTATTTTGTTTAATTCTGTCCAGCAGATATTTGGGAGAACTTTTCTCAGCATCTTTTAGGTTGGTATATTCCGACAGTGCAGTGACAGCTTCATTAATTTCAGTGAGATGTTTGATAAGATTTGACTTTTCTTCTACAGCTGCTTTCGACTCTCTCGCTTCTCCTTTTCCTCGAGCTTTATGTTCGGATAGCTTCGGTAGTTGATTCAGATAATCTTTGAGATAGGAATGCAAATTTTCGATAGAATATTTATCTTCAAAGCCTTCAGTGTGGACAGTGGCATTTTTCCCGGCAATTGGATTAAGGAAGAGGATCATGTCACTGATTCCAAGCGCATGCCCCTTTTTCTTGATATAGTTCCTTTGTTCCCTGCCTTTTTGCAACTCAGCAAATTGCTTTATTTCTGCTTCGCTCGCTGTCTCAAGATAGGCTTGCTGATATTTTTCCAGCATGTCTTTCTCATTCCAAAGATGATAAGTGTATGCTAAGTCTAGAGCCCAATCAGGATCATAATTAGTGCTTATTTGAAAGGGATTAGGCTTGATTTTAGATTTGCTGAGAATAAGGGCAACAGTAGATTGTTCTGCTGTTGGTAAGGCAGAAGGCACCCCCTCTTTATTGATCGAATTCTTTATTGATATCATTTCTTTTTTGACTGCGAGCTTTAAAGCGGAGTCTCCTGCAGCATTTAAAATGTCAGCTTTTGCACTCTTTTCCAGCAAATAGGTGATGACTTCTCGACTCATCTTTTCAGTTTGTAAAGCTAAATGTAAAGGAGTGTCGCCATCTTTATCTTGTTGATTGATTAAATCCGGATTTGACTCAATCAATTTACGGATGGCATCCAAATCATTGTTACTTATTGCTGCTATGAGTTCAGGATCCATTTCAGCACTGCCTCGATATATGATATGTAAATTTAAATTAACTGTAATTTCTAAGCCTATTTGTGCTTTGCGCGCTTGATTTGTATTTGTGATTTATTTAATTTGACCAGTAACCGGATAATTGGTTCGGAAGGGTAGGGTGAACATTGCTGAAATTGAAATTAAATATGACTATATGTGTTTGTATATACAATTAGAGTAGAACAGCAAAGAAATCGTGAATCACAATTTCTATTTCTACAATATTTAAATAATTTTCTGACCTCAAAACCCGGTCTGAAGAGCTTATGTGGGATCTTTGGACCAACTCCGAGTATTGATACATCGGCTATTACCAAACCAAGCCATAAACAGTAAAATAGATTGACTAATTACCTTAGGTATGAAATGATTTAGCAATGAAATAATTGCAGGGTTTAAAAAAATAAATGAAAACCGGCCAAAAACTAAGTTTTATAACTACATTAATTGAAAGCAAAATTCTCGAAATATTATTCTGAGGAAAGAAAAATGTATGAAGAATTGTTTCACCATCTTTTAAAAAGCGATTTGAAAGAAATCAAAGCATTGCTAGAAAAAATAACAGAGAAGAGCCATCTTTATCAAGTCAAAAATAAAATGGGCATGACTGCATTATCATTTGCAGTTTTTGTTTGCAATCTTGAAATATTTCAGGAATTATTCGAGCATTTCAGGTTGGGAGATAAAAACGAACCTCCTAAATTATTTTTGGAAGAGTGTATCTGCGCCCTCCGAGAAGCCGCTGCCCTCGGGAATCTGGACATCATCAAATTCCTGCTGCATAACAAGGTGTATCCCCTTGGCTATGAATGCATCATTGCACAGGCTCTAACGGGTCGTCATTCTAATCAAAGTAAAGATCCGAAAAATTCGTGGCGTGGCCCAACTGGCCACACAGCAATCTCGCTTGCTGTTAAACATGGCAGAAGGGAGGTGCTGCGATATTTATTGCCTCTCGCAGTACCATTTAGTTACCGTGGAGACTATGGCTTTGATGAACGCGGTCTAGAAGCAGCAGATATTGCGATTGAGACAGGAAATGTGGAGGCGCTCAAGTTATTATATAGTTATGGTTGCAAAGTTTCATCATTAACAGAAAAGATTATTGTAGATGGAAAAAACTCGGGTGCAGAGATCTTGCAAGAAAAGGTAGCAGCAGCCCAAAATTTTCATAATATTGCCCTGAGATTCTATCACCTCATGCGTTATGAGAAACCGAGCAAGGGAGAGGAACATAAATTTCAAAAAGAAGTTGAAGAATTGTTGGACAACTTGGGTGATGCAGTATTGGCTCGGTTTGGTAAACAATATGAACATCCCAAACAAGTTTGCCGGAATGGCTTTGAATATACTGCTATGCATTTTGCCGTTCTCAATAAACATGAGTTTATGATTGAAAGACTCTTAAAAATGTCAGTTGCTCCCATGATTATCAGTCATCATGATGAAACTTTTCTTGATCTTGCAGTCTTGATGGGCAATATGGCTTTATTTAAGCAATTGGCTGCGCGTTTGCCGATGACGCATCCGATGAGAGATAGAATCCTAACACGTTGTCTGGGAGATGCGATCAGAGAAGGTCATTTTGAAATGGTGGTTGTTCTCACAAATAAGCTCTTCAGACCAGGAGAAAATATTGCTCTAAAATTAAAACAATATTGCAACTATATGTGTCGTATTGCTGTTGAGGACAATAGACACGAAATTTTGAACTTTTTGTTGACGAAGCTTTATCTCCATGAAAATCTCGTGATTCGTACTCCAGTGATCGTGGATAGTATGACAGTACAAAGTCTATGGATAAACAAATATGGACCAGGTTTTCGTCTTGATCCCGCTATAGAATCTGCAATGATCCTTTTACGCGAGGGTGCGTATCCACTACTCCAGAAAACAGGTAAGTTAAATTACGAGAATAATAAAGTTCATACCGCTACCATAGACTTATTTAATATGGTGGCAAAAGAAACGCCGGATCCTTCACAGGATGCAAAAATTGCTTTCGAGCACTGTATGAAACTTTTAGGAAATGGACTCAATGCATGTCACCAGCCAAGCTTGAATACTGTTTTGCATGGTGCTTTTATTAGAAAAAACCGAAGCTATATTCTGAGATTTTTAGAAACAGATCCCAACGTCAATCTAGCCAATAATGCAGGCCAAACTCCTTATTCATTGGGCAAGGCATATCTTGAAGCAAAGCCAGATCCTATAATCAGAACTGCATTAAATTGCTCCCGCGCTGCTTCTTTATTGGAAGAAATTGCCAAGGGCTTTGAGATCCTGGAACGTTGGAAAGAAAGCGAGTATGTTGCAGAATGTTTGCAAGCAGAACCAAAAATGCGAGAAGAAATGGGAAAACTTGCCAAGGAGTTATGGATATTGCTGCCAGAATGCATTGCAGCATTGCAAGAATTAACCACTAAAATAACCAAAATTGAAGCCGAATTGCTGCCTGTTGACAAGGAGGCAGAGGAAGAATTGGCGAACTGCAAAAAAGTCCCTGCAAAAATGTGCTTACGATTAGGAACAAAACTTGCAGCGCCAGAAGAGAGACCACTCGCACCCATGCTTTCCTATAGAATATTAAAGCAAATTGACAAAACCGATAGAGAGACATTTAAGCAGGCGAATCGTATCATGTATAGGCTAGTCTTGCAATATCCAGAGCTCATCCTCTATTCTAATTTTGCGAATTTCGATCGGTCAAAGGAAATTGCGAGTATATTTAAGAATGAAATATCGGAAATCCCAGCTCGTTTAAAACTAGAGACAGGAACCCCATCGAAGCAGGAAGAAGAATTGCTGCATGAAGGAGCGCCGAATGCAAAAGCGACCTCTGAAGCATCTGAAATATCTGGAGCTTCAGTAGCATCAACTGCCTCTGTACCATCTCATGAACCTGTAACATCTGTAATAAGGCCAGAAGTAGAAGTAGAAGTGCAAGTGCAAGCGCTCTCTTTGGAGGAGGAGCAGGATGCATTAGATACAGATCTTGGAAGTGAACACAATAAGAATCTTGTTCTCGATAAAACCTTGGCGCATCTTGTTTACGGTGAATTTGGTGATGAAGATGACAATAGCACCCTCGGGAACATGATCATTGCTTATACTGGATGCACTGGCAAAGAGGGCAGAGGTAATCTGCAGGGGATCCCTAAATTCACAGATTTCAAAGAACCAAGTTCCTTTCTAGCATTGCTAAAGATAATTCGAGAAAAAAATATTAGCAAAGAAAAAGAGATGGCCGATCGCTTAGCAGATCAAAGCAAGCTCATTGCAGCACAGGAGAAGCTCGTTACGGAAAAAGCAAGGGAGAATGAACAACTCAAGAGTGCATTACGAGCCTTAGACCCTAAACATCCCTTGCTAAGTGAGCCAGAAAAAGACAGTGCTGTGCAAGATCCGGTACGTGCTCCCTCAGATACTAGTAAAGCCATCTTAATCGGATTTGATCAAGTATCTGCAACCCCACAAGCTAAAAAGAGGTTTGATACAAGAAAATTTTACTGATAAAAAGAGATAGATAGAGAAAAAAATAAATAGTGCTAAATTGAGATGAAAAGAGGACAACAAATATGTATGAAGAATTATTAAATGCAATACTAAAACGTGATTTAAAAACAGTTAAAGAATTACTGCAAAAAATTAGCGACAAGCCTAAGCTTTATCAGCTCACTCCTGATAATATGACAGCATTATCTCTCGGTGCTCAGGTTGGCGACCTTGAAATATTTCAGGAATTATTCGAACATTTCAGACAAGGAGATTTAAATAATCCTCCCAAGTTATTCTTAGCAGAATGCACTTCAGCACTCCGGGAGGCCGCTGCCGCAGGGCATCTCGAAATCATCAAATTTCTGATGCAGAATAAGCAAAATCCTCTACCAAGTAAGTATATTATTGAAAAAGCAGTTAAACCTGCACGCCATTCAGGGGATACCGAAATCATAATTCCTACTTCTGAACATAGTGGTACATTCCGAAAAGCTGGCCATACTGCAATTTCGCTTGCTGTTCGGTATAACAAAATGGAGGTGTTGAGCTATTTATTGCCTTTGGCTGCTCGAGTTCCTTCTGTTGGAGACTATGGTTATGATGAAAGAAATTTGTCTGCGGTAGAGCTTGCGATCGAGTCTGGAAATGTGGAAGCATTGAAATTATTATATAGCAATGGTTCTGAAATGACTCATCGAATCTCAGAAATTGCTGCAGATGAAAGCAAGCTTGATGCAGACACAAGAGCACGAGTTAAGGAAACAAAGGATTTTCACAATAGCGCTTATAAATTCTATCAATTTATGCGTATGGGTCCTGATAAAGCAGAAAGACACAAACACCTGAAAGAAATTGAAGAATTGATGGCTCTATTAGGTGGGGCAATTTTATTTAGATTTGCACGCTCTTATCTTCATGAAAAAACTAATCATTATTGTTTTAATTATTCAGCATTGAATTTTGCAATACTGAACTATCACGATATCTTTGGTGACAAAATATTAAAAATGTCAAATGAATTTCTGCTCGATAATGAGCGAGCTGATACATTCCTAAGTGATGCAGCAAGGGTAGGCTGTATGAAGTTAGTTAAGCATTTTGTAACTTGCCTCTCCGCAACACATCCTCGGAGAGACAGAATACTTTTACATGCCTTAGAAGCTGCTCTTGTGCAAGGGGATCTTGAAATTGCAATTTTTCTTTCAAATAAATTTGTGATGCCCGGAATTTCTTTTCTCAGCAAATCGGAAGATTGGGATTGGCGGTCTGTTACAAAGAATTTGATACAGTTCAATAAAGTAGAGATATTAAATTTTTTGATTAATAAACAGCTTATCCATAAAGATTTGAGGATGAATGCAAAATTTGTCATGGATACTGTGCTTTTACAGGAAATTTGGATGCGGGGGCCACAACTTCTTCCTCGTCCAAACATTGAGTCTGCAAAACTTCTCTTGTGCTTGGGTGCATATCCTTTTATTGAATCAAATGGACGATGGACTATTGAAAAAATTGAATTCCATAATGCCACTCGGGAAATATTTAAACTGATAGCTGAGGAAGTTCCATCAAAGCATACTACTCTAGAATCAAAATTAAATTTGCAGCGATATATTGGTATTTTAGGCAATGCAATAAATGTTCGTCACCCGGAGAGCCTAGATACTCCTTTACATATTGCTATTCACAGAAAAAATCGAGCGTATCTCCTGCAATTGCTGGAAACAGATCCAAATATCAACATTACTAATAAAAAGGGTGAGACAGCATATACTTTGGGTATGAAATATCTTGAAACCAATCCAGACCCATTGCTGAGAACCACTTTAAACTGCTCCAGGTCGGCTTCATTAATAGAGGAAATATACAAGGGATTTCAAATTCTTTTACGCTGGAAAGAAAGTGAATTTGAGACTGAGCGGCTAAAAGCAGAGACGGAACTATGGGGAGAGCTGGGAAATTTTGCAAAGGAGTTAAGCATGTTGCTTCCAGACTGTATTGCAGCATCGCAAGAGTTGAACATGAAGATTGCGAGGCTCAAAGACGAAATACTGCCTGATGACAAAGAAGCAATGGAAGAATTGATAAACTGCAAAAAAGTACCTGCAAAAATGTGCTTGCGTTTGGGAGCAATACTGGCATCGCCAGAAGAAAGGCCGCTTGCGCCTATGCATGCGTATAGGATACTAAAGCAAGTTGACAAAAGTAGTGAAGAGGCGTTTAGGCAGGCAAATCGTATTATGTATAGGTTGGTTTTGCAATATCCTGAACTCATCCTCTATTTTAATTTTGCGAATTATGATAAGGAAAAAGAAATTATAAGATTGTTTCTGAATGAAATATCGGAACTTTCTGCTCGATTAAATATAGGCATTGGTGCTCTATCGAAGAAAGAAGCAGAAAGCGACATTAGCATTAGTGCTTCGGATAAAGGTGCTTCCACTTTTTCTAAAACATCTGTAGTATCTCAAGCATCTGTTCCATCTGAAAAAAGCCTTAAATCGCAAGCTCTTTCTTTGGAGGAAGATCAGGATTCATTGGATACAGATCTTCAGAGTGAGCATAATAAAAATCTCATTCTCGAGAAAACCTTAGCTCACCTCGTCCACGCGGAATTTGGGGATGAAGATGAAAATAGCGCTCTTCCAAACATGATCATTGCATATACTAGATGCACTGGCAAGGAGGGCAGCCGCAATCTGCAGGGCATCCCAAAATTCAAAGATTTCAAGGACTCTAGCTCTTTTCTAGCTTTGCTAAAGATAATTCGAGAAGAAAACATCAGAACTGAAGAGGAAATGGGTTCACGCCTAGCAGTTCAGGAAAAGGACATGGCGAAGACTATTCTTGATCAGAAGAAGGCAATTCTACAACTCAAACAAGCTTTAAGTGCTTTTGATCCAAATCATCCTTTGTTGCAAATACCAGAAAGTGAGAGCATAGAGCTTAGGTTCACACAAAAATCTTCAGCTGCTAGTCCAGCCATCTTGCTCGGATTTGATCACGCATCTGAAACCCCACAAACTACAAAGCTGACGGTAACAAGAAAATTCTACTGAAAAAGCACAAAGACTTTACGCATGAAATATTCATATTTACACATATGTGTTTACACATATGTGCAATCATGTGCAATAAAGCAACATTTAATGTGTAGTTAAACGAATATACTGATCTTCAGGATTATTGAGAAGAGTTGACCTAGTTTAATTTAAATACATTATTACTATAAATAAAAAATACATCTATACTTAAAAAAGATAATAAACTGGCAAAAATCATAAAGTCATATATGGCTGTTATTGTATCAGATTTAAGTGAAGCATTAGAACGTCAGGTCGAATTTACTGCCTTATCCGAACCTTTGAAAAATATGTTTAGAAAGATATCTATGGATGTTGCAGGAGATGACGCTCCTGCTATAGCTCGTTTTAAGAAAGCAAAAGATCAATATAAACAGATGCGAAACAGTGGACCTGCTTTTTTGTATTCAGTTAAAGATGAAGAGAATTTACAAGCAGAATATCTCCAAGGTCGTGGAGAAATTCGCGATCACTTACTCAATATTGTAACTTCTGATTCGGATTTAAAAGAATTCTTCGCTGTATTTGCAAATAAAAAAGCAGATTTGTTGCGAATAAGATCACGAGATAAGGAAGAACAAATTCAATTGGAACTTTATGAACAGTTTATGACTGACGATAGAATAAGATCTTTGTTCAATAATTCTCATGCCCCGGATCTGAATACAATCAAAATGAGTATTGATGCGTGGTTTAAGCATGAGAATGAGCTATTGTATTGTAGGGGTGTAAGTCTTACAGATCCCGGGTTGATATCGGTAGAGAATAAAGTAAAAGGAGAATATGAACAAGTGTTATGTATCAATTTATTTTAGGCAGAAGAAGCAGTTTCATTTCGCGATAAATTAAATCTTATAATTCAGCATTCCTTAAAATACCACGAAACAAAATTTATTTATTATTATATACACCTATTGTTAATAGTGATTGATCTCTCTAAATATTTTGAAGGAACAGATCAGAGATCCTCCTCTCAAAATAAGTGGATTAAAAAAAAGGAGAGATCAATCATGTTAATTATAGCGCGGTTCTTTAATTCACTTGTAGAATATGTTGAATTTATCTATCAGCATGGGTCAAAACCCTTTCGACCCTCTAAATGCGGATACTGCGGTAAAGCAGGATTAAGATGCCATGGTTTTCGCGAACGCAAAGCAGACAGAGAGAATCACTGCGAAGATTCTCTAAATCCTGTCTTGATTCCAAGATTTTTTTGCAAACACTGTCGTCGTACTTGTTCAGTATTACCAAATTGCATTTCTCCCAGAAGGTGGTACCTCTGGTCAGTGCAGCAGCTTGTATTGTCACTGGATATTTTGGAACATTCCCTGCGGTACATCGCAAGTAAGACGCCTCCAGTCAGAAGCACAATAGCGCGCTGGGAGCTGCGCCTTCGAACTATGTTTCCGATACATTCCTTGCATTTGAAGAGTAGAGCTCCAGACCTAGGAAGAAGCGCTGAGTCATTCTGTATTTTCTGGAAAGCTTGTCTAGCACAAATGTCATTATCCGATGCAATGTTCTGGATTTATTGTGCTGGGGAAGTCATCCCATGATTAAAGTTATTTCAAGCTATTTTAAACCTAAATTTAAGTGAGACAGTCAAAATGAAGATTTAAAACATAAACACACACTTTCGCCACTGTTATTGCAGCCCATTTTTCTGGGACACTTTAGTTTTTTGTGTTACAGGAGGCGAATATGAACAAAATTCCACCCTTAGCATTGTTTCGGTTATCTGTGCTGGGACCGTTGGCTAGCCGTGAGAAATTGGAGCGAGGTGAACTAAAACGCATTATTCGTGAACTGGCAGCCAAGAGTTATGATATTCCAGGCTCAGATAGGAATCGCGTGACTGAATATGCCATTGAGCATTGGTATTACAATTGGAAGCGGGGCGGTATAGAAGCATTGGCTCCTAAGATGCGTCGCGACTGCGGCAAAACAAAGCTAAAGAAGGAATATCAAGAAGCTATTCTGAAATGTAAATCAGAGAATAAAAAGCGCTCAATATCGGGTATTAAACGCGTGTTAGAGTTATCTGGAGTTTCAGCCATCGGTGAGCTGTCGCGCTCGAGCATTTACCGATTGTTAAAAAGCGTAGGATTATCCCGACGCCTTGAAGAACCTGCAGTCACTATTGAACATCGCAGCTTCTGTGCTGAAAAGTGCGGCGACATCTGGTATGGAGATGTCTTGCATGGTCCATCGGTTCCCGTTGGCAAAAGGCTTAGGAAAGCTTATTTGGTGACCTTAATGGATGATGCATCGCGTCTAATTGCGCACAGCGCCTTTTGTCTCGCTGAGACAGCACTTGATATCGAGGGAGTTCTGAAGCAAGCGATATTGAAACGAGGATTACCTAAGAAGTTAGTCGTGGACAACGGGGCGGCTTATCGTTCCAGAACTTTGCAGGAAATTTGTGCACGTCTTGAAGTCCGTCTAATTTATTGTCGCCCATATGCCCCGCAGGGTAAGGGTAAACTTGAAAAATGGCACGGAAGATTTAGAAGCGATTTTCTAAATGAACTAGATACTTCTCAATTACGCGATTTGCAAGATTTAAATGAACGTCTCTGGGCATGGATAGAAGGCGAATATCACCAACAAGTGCATAGCGCTCTTCAGGGATTAACGCCGATGGAAAGATGGCGGAAAGATATTATTCATGTTCGGCCTCTCGGGTCTTTTACTACCAAATTAGATGAAATTTTTTATCACCGCCATAAACGAACTGTCAGAAAAGATAGCACTGTTAGCTTTGAAGGAAATATGTTTGAGGTTCCTTATGAACTTTCAGGCAGAACAGTGTTTCTTGTGACTGATCCGCATCGAAAAGAAGCCATCCGTGTGGAGTCCCAGTCAGGGGAATTTTTAGGGGCAGTCACTAAACTAGATCCTATTGCGAATCTCGACAGACGAAGGATAAGACCCCAAAAGCAACAGGAACTGCTGGAGAACAAAAAAGCATTTAATATGGTTGAACTCGCATTAGAAAATTATACAAATTCTTTAAGAGTACATGTAATAGGAGATGAAGATGAGTAATAAACACTTTGGTTTAACCCACACTCCAATCGGAAAAGCAGTTAAGAATTTCTGGGATGACGGGCAGCAATTTAGTGACTTCATAGAGAAATTTCAGTGGCTATTGAATAATCCAGGGATTGGTATCTTTACAGGAGAACCTGGAGTTGGTAAAACCGCAGCGCTACGCCAAGCAACACAAAACATTAACCCGCATACTCATCAAGTGATCTACATGCCAGAAACGGATTTTGGACGGGTGGATTTATATCGTAGCCTTGCTATTGAGCTTGGGTTAGAACCATCAACACGCCGTGCTGTGTTGTGGAGAAGCATCAAGAATAGGGTCCAAGAACTATATGATGGGAAAAATATTTTGCCAATCTGGATCATTGACGAAAGCCAGAATTTGCCGCATGAATTTTTTATTGATTTACCATCGTTCCTGAATTTTGCGCTCGATTCCAGGGATATTATGACAATATGGCTAGTAGGACATCCCTCCCTTAGCCAAGTTTTAAGTAAGGTGGTGCACAGTGCGTTATACAGCCGAATTTCTGCAAAAGTGACTCTGAAACCCATCATAGAACGAGAGAGATTCCAAGCATTAATTGATTATGCCTTTAAGGAAGCTGGGAGCCAAATAAAATTGCTTTCTGACAGTGGTATAGAGATGTTGCGGCAGGCTTCACAAGGAAAGCCGCGACATGCCAGCAAAATTTTGCAAGGGGCATTGAGAATAGGCGCTAAGAAAGGATTGACTCATCTTCCAGATGAAGTTCTAAAGGCAGCAATAGAGGAACTCCAATGAGGGAGATTATCATGTTATTTACACCACCTACTCTAACAGATGAAGCGGCTTATGAACTTGTGGAATTTTTGCAAGATTTTGTATTGGCGCTTGAAAATCACTATATGCCGCAGCTTAGACGCTATACCAAGACATCAGATGAAGAAAGTAATTTAAGTTTTGGATGCGAGGAGGTTGAAGGAGTCGATCCATTTTAATTGTTGAAAAAACAGTCAGCGAGGTAGGTTTAACTGCTGACTGTTTCACTTAAATTAGGTCGAAACGAATCATTTAATTTATTGCGGAACGTAACACAAGCAAGACTAGACGTCTGTGCTGAAATTCAAACTCTAATAACAAGTGATATAGATTTAAAATCATTAACTGCTGCAGTTGAAAAGCGAATCATCGATCTACAATCATTGCCACCGGATAAGATGACAGACGCACTCAGGAGTAAATTACGTCTTTATCAGGCATTAATAAGCACTGATGGAATAAAATCCTTATTTGGTTTCATACCTCCCCCACCAAGAGAATTAACGCAAGCGAACGATGCAATACTAAGTTGGTTTAATCATCCGTTAGAAATAAATTTTGCTGTTAGTCTTAGTCTCACTGACACACGAATAGTAGAGGCAAGAAACGCCTATGGTTCAGCATATGATAGAGCTCGTCTTGAGATCAATTCCGACATTCAGATGCTAATATCAAGTGAAATGGATTTAGAAGGATTGTCTGCTGCAATTCTGAAACTAAAAGCTGATCTAGAAGCTAAACCAGTCATGACAAACGAAGACCGGATTAAAGTAAATCTTTATCAAGCTTTCATTGCTCAAGATAGAATTGCCCATCTCTACAGTGATATACCTCCTTTCAATAGAAAAGAGGCTATAAAAAAATGGTTTAATCAGGATAGCCAAGTTGGAGATGTTAAACATATTGCATGTTGTAAGTTTTTTCAATTGGATCATAAGCAGTATGCTGAGGCAGTAGAACATGCTCGGATTTATGCCCCTGGGAATTGGAAAGATCATAACTGGGGACTCAATGCTGCTTGGGTTCTAGCTTTGTTAAAGCATAAAGTTCCACTTGAGCTAAGATCTGTTATTCGAGAAAGAACACCGCCTGAAAATTTTCCTCAAGGAGTCACACGCAATCATAAACCACCTGATAATTTTTGTCCTTCAGCCTTTGCCTTGGAACTTAGTATTGCACTTAGAGCAGGATTCACTTTCATACGTCAAGGGGAAAATATAATCCTTAAAGCCCCAGACAAAAAATTGGATGAAAGGGTAACTGGCGTGCCTGGAAAAGATATTATTCCAACCAGGCTAGATCAAACACGTATTCATGCATCCCTTTGTAGATGGGTTTTAAGAAGAGAAGTTCATTATGATGAAGGAAGTTTTGAAGAGGAAGAATTGGCTCAGCGTTTACTTGTGTTACGCGATAAAAGAATTGCTCCCCTAAACATCCCGGTACCAGAAAGCCATGCTTCAGCATCTTCAACTGCCGAGGCTTCTGCTACATCTGCAGAGGACAGTGCAAGTGCTGTAACATTCACTTTTCGGCCTAAAGGAGAAAGTAGTGGCGGCCCGAGCTTTCCAACACCCTCCTCTGCCCCAAACACATCTACTCCGGAAGGATCCAAGAGAGATAACGATGGGGATAAGAAAAGGAGGAAAAGTTAGAGGAAGACAAATTGATTCTCATCTCCAAAAATAAGGATGGTCGACTAACTTATGTTTGGTAATTTTAGCAACGATTCGGTATCATTATATTGAGCTTTAAATTAAAAGAGGGCGAACAAATGAGTAAAAATCCAGATGAAATGTTTGATGTAAAAAAATATGAACAAGAGATCGAGTCTATTAAATCATCCATTCCTAATGCTAATGAAAAAATAAAGTGGTTATCTGAAAAATGGAGCAAGACAAGATATTCAGGGAATGAGGAAGCATCTTTAATGGGATCGGCATTGGGTAGATCTAAGCCAATCTATACCGCTATCGTTGTCGATAATTTAGATTACTTCAAACAACATGATAAAGAATGTGAAGACTATTTTGAAACTTGTTTAACCATTGCTTGTTTGTCAGGTTCTAAAAGAGTTGCAGAATACTTACTACAAGAAAAACTGAAATGGAACTATAAAGAACATCCAGAACTTTTGGCATACATTGCCGCATCTGCAAATCAAGAATGGACCAAAGAAGTTGCATATATTCTTGCTAGTGAAAAAATCACCATGCCGCTCAGTATTCACCGGTTGGCCTCTGATCCAGTAATTGATCAGGTCAAGAGCTGTTATAATAAAATAAAAATGGGTAAAAACACTCCCCTGGGAACTGACTCTCATTCTCCAATTAAGCATAGTAGTACTGAAAAATCTTCAGACCATCCATCCAAAGAAGCAGATGGACATGATTCTGCGCCACCTTCTGGAAAGAAATTTTATTAATTGTGAAAGTCTAGAGGCCAGGGTAGAGAAAGTAGAGAGAAAGGGTCAGGGCCAAGCAAGCTACAAGTAACTTGTCGCTTGCTTGGCCCTGACCCCAATGGCATTCAGCAACAGCAAATCGTCCCCGAGATCGTGTGCTGAATCTTTCAGAGCTACGTCAGGTATGGCAGGCATTAGATCGAACTTTAGAAAAAGATGCTAGCAGTGTAAAAATAGCTACTGTGACAGGTGTAGCAATAAAATTACTAATATTGACCGGAGCAAGACGAGGCGAGATTGCGGCTATGCGTTGGTCGGAGCTGTTTCGAAGAGAGGATATGGTTACTCCCATCCAACAGAACAAAAAATCATCAGGCACACACCATTTATCTTTCAGATCATGCAATTAGTCTTATAAAATCTCTGTGGCCGTTAACTGGTCATTCTTTATTTGTGTTTGACACCGCAAAAGGTACAAAGAATGGACATATTATGCCGGACAGTCTAAATCGCGCTGTAGATCGTCTTAGAAAAAGTGCTAAACTTGCATTAGCTGAATTCAAACCATTTACCATCCATGATTTTCGAAGGTCGGCGGCTACAGCTTGGGGGGAGTACCTAAAGACAAATCCACACGTTATTGAGCTTATGTTAAACAATAAGCCGCATAATAAGCTGGTTGCAACTTATCAAAGAGCTATTTATCCAGAGGAGCAAAGGGCTGCTTGGCTAGCGTGGGGAAGAATGGTTGAGCATCAAGTAGCACAAGATCCTAGCAATATTGCGTATATAAAGTGAGCATTCCATATATCCAAAAGTCCAGATTTTATAATTCTCTGAGTAATTAATCTTTACTCAATTCTCACACGTTTTCTACCTCTTGTAGGAGATTCTCCTGCTTTGTTAAAATTTTTATCTGCACTTCCAATATTTTCTAGTATCAGATCTGGTCTTGAACCAGCAATTATTCCATTTATTATTCTTGTATCCTGTTCACGATGGTGTTTATAATTATACAGATATCCTAAAACTAAAGGTACAACTTCTGCAACAGCCGCAACGTTTATATCATCTCGAACAAGAGATATGGATTCCACAATAGCTCTTGTTAGTTCCTCGAAACTTTTGCATTGATGAGGTTCATACTGTACGATCTCTTCTCCACTTAACCAAAATGATTCATTTTCTTGCTCTCCTTTCAGATCTCTCACGCGATCTCTACGCACGCCACTAGCAAAAGCTGTTTGATAGGGCAATTTGACTTTATCTGTCGTTCTCAAGAAAAATAGTGATCTTTCATTATATAAAGTGTCATCAGGAAACCCTACCCCTGAATCAAAGCTTTCGTATTTCTTACCGAACAGTTTTATGCGCTCTGCATAGTGTGTTGGTGGAGCAATAGCTACATGAAATCTCACGCCTGGCTCATGAAATCTAGTACTCTTGGGGTAATCTGTGCAGACGACCGCTGCTGGATATCTTGCCCTTTCCTTCGGAAAGGTTCTTGGGCACGATTTAAAACCCGTAATACGTATCACAACTGGTAGTAAATTTTCGATTAAAACATAATTACACTGATTTCGTATTAATGTTTCTTGTAAAATCAATTGCACTCTGTCTCTCGGATCGGTTTGTATTTTGTGGAGACGTGGATCACAAAGTTGGCAAACTTCTAATGTCGAATGTAAATCAAAAACCACTTCATCGATTGTTATTTTACTTTTTTCCTTGAATAATTGTTCCACCAATTTGTCTACTAACCTTTTAACCACACCCGGTCTGAGTAAATACTGATATAATGCGTATTCAGAATGCGTGTCTCCATCTTCACGCTCTCGAGCTTCTGATGCAACAACCGGCCCAATAATAAGCATCTTTGGATCTGAAATAGGGATACTCGAAAATCCTTTCGCATCACTGTGCGTATGAAATCTAAACCCTATATTAGCAAACACAAGATTTATCGAAGGATTCTCCCGATTATACTTTTCTGGAAAATACTTATTTCCAAAATGTTTCTCTATAAGCTCTAATCTTTGATGAAGAGTTAATTCAATACCATCTCCATTGAACTCATCACATTTGTCAGGCAAATTGTCAAGTTCTGGAGAAGAAACATATTTTCTACCGGAAGATAATCTATTTGAAGTTAAAAATTCCCCTGCGGTACTCATATATATTCCTTTTTTTCGTGGTTATTGTTCATACTATCATAATCAAAAACTAGTTTCAAGAGGGACCACTAATCTAGAAAATTCAATAATGTATGATATTTTTTGTTCAATTGATAACTATTGAAATTTTCATAAACAAGTCAATACAAAACTATGGAACCTCCAACTTAAATTAATTGAATCACGCGATATACCTCAATTAGACCTAGGCAGATGTATTGCAATAAAAATTAAGGTTCGTATTCTAAAATGAAAACATTGAATCTAAATCCATGCAACCATTGTAAATAAACCAAGAAGCAGTTTATTTTTAAAAATGCGGATGGCGAAAATTAAATATTACTTGAAATGATATTTCAGTTCACGAAAGTCGATAACCATTTCATGGAAATAGACATTTTAATTTTATAGAGAAAGGGTCAGGGCCAAGCAAGCTACAAGTAACTTGTAGCTTGCTTGGCCCTGACCCCAATGGCACTGACCCCAATGGCACTTATAGTTTTCCCCGTAATTTTTTAATAAATCTTTGCATGTGAGGATCTGTTTTACCTAGTGGAAGGTCATCAAAACCGAACCAACGAATGGCATTAAATTCATCTTGATCAAAAGAATAATTTTCCTGACAATTTCCTTTCAACACATACCAAAGACTAACGTCGGTGTGGCCTGCTGTTAAACCAACGGTGATAGTTGAGGTTAGAAAAATAGGTTCCTCGCACCAAAAGTCTGCTTGAATTTTAAGTTCTTCTAGGCATTCGCGAATGGTGGTTTCTTTCGGATTTTCGTCTACTTCAACATGTCCACCAGAGGGCAACCAAAGCTCGGCCTTTTTATGATCAACTAATAATATTTTTCTTTCGAGTTCATCCAATAAAATAAAGTAGGAAACCAGATGCTTATTTGGAACATCTGGTTTTTGAATCCGAAAGAGAGGAGCACCGCTTTCAATCCAAGAAAGGGTGTCCGTTATATGTTCTACCTCGAGATCATCAAACGGCTTGATGCTTGCAATAATGTCATAGACGAGATCAACCGATATTGGTCTTTTTAAAACTGCCTGAGTCATAATGATTTTTCCTTATATTAAGCCTATTAAATAAAAGAGCCCACTCTATTGAGTTAACATAGCAGCTCTCTTTTCATGAGTAATGAGCCAATTTTTTCGTATTAGACCACCACCATACCCACCCAAATGCGCCATTCGTGTTAATAACTCGATGACATGGAACTATAATAGCAAGTTGGTTTGCGCCATTTGCTTGTGCAACGGCGCGAAAAGCAGATGGCTTTCCGATAGCCGCGGCTATATCCAAATACGACCGTGTTTCTCCTGCGGGGATTTTTTTTAATTCTTCCCATACTTGTTGTTGAAAAGATGAACCAATGTAATGTGTAGGTGTTTTGAATTCTGTTAGTTTCCCATCAAAATACTGACTTAACTCATTTTCAATGGAACTGATCGGTTGCGTATGACCTGGAACAATCGCGGATTTTGTTTTTTGTCTCAGGCGTTCTACCTCGCGTTCAAGACCGCGTCGATCCACAAATTCTAAGAGATAAAGCTCATATTCATCTGCAATTGCTATCATAGGCCCAAGGGGCGTATCCAACCAAGATGCCTTTAGGATCTGTCGATGTCCTACCTTGGTCGGCGCTGCACCCATAATGCGAAAGAATGCATCTCGGAAGCCACTACTAGATTCATATCCTGTCGAAAGTTGTGCATCGATCACAGCATCACCTTTTCTAATTTGCTTCATAGCAAGTCCCATGCGCCGTGCTCGAGCGTATTGCACAAATGTCATACCAAATCGCTTTTTGAACTGTCGACGAGCTGTTGAAACATCAACAGATAATTCCCTAAAATCCTTGTCGTGCCAACGCTTTTCGGGATTTTCTTCAATCGCTTCTACTAGGGTCTGGACAAGCTTCGATACATGATTAGGATGAGACAGTGGTTGACACCGCTTACATGGTCGAAATGAAGCGAGAAGTGCTTGTTCTGCAGTATCGTAAAATTCACAATTTTCAAATTTGGGCTTTCGTGCTGGACAGGTTGGACGGCAGAAGACCCCGGTTGTTTTTACCCCCACGTAAAAAACACCTTCGTATTCTGTGTTTTTATCTATCAATGCCTGATAAAACTCTTTTTTACTTTTGTCTGTAACCATTTTTAAGTTTTCCGACTAAAATAAATGACCGAACCTTGGATACGTTCGTATTGTAATATGTTATTATACATTTGTAGCCGAAATTCGGGCATTAATTTTTTTTATTTTGAACTCGAGGTATTTTTTGCCGCTTCTTGATAAGGAGCTAAATATACAAAAAAATGCCTTATTGCGCGCTTAAGAGAAGAGAGAAAAGGATGCAAGAAAAGGTAGTCATAGTCATTGGGGCAGGGATAGCCGGTGTGGCGGCGGCGCATCGTCTTGAGTCTTATGGCTACAAAGTGATCATTTTGGAAGCATGGCATGATATTGGCGGGCGGACCAGGATAAGTCATGACATCTCTCTTGGGCCTTTGATCATCCATGAAGCGGGCCCTTATCCAGAAGTGGGTGGGATCACTCGTTATTTAGAGGAGCATCCTGATTATTTTTTAGATTTATCCACATTACCGAGAGAACAACCCATTCCTGCTTTATTCGACAAATACGGTATTCCCTATTGGTCAAAAGACGTCGTTAGTGATCAAGATATCCTGTTGGGTGGCAAAGAGGCAAATCACTTCGATTTGTCATTATTTAATAAGCAATATAAAGCCTATACTGAGCATTATAATTATCACAATCAATTAGCGGATCTTTCAGGCCAGGATGATAATTCAACTGAAAATGCTTTTGCGAAATTATTAATTAGGAAGTTTGAAGAAGCATATTCTGGGTTAAATATTGAAGAGTTGACTCAATTCATGAGTCACGCAAAAAGTAGAGGAATAGAATTCTTCAGATATGGGGAAGATGATTTACCAATTGAAAACGACGGCTATTATAAACTTATAAAGAAGATAGGTAATGAACTTGCACGGACGGAAATACATTGCAATGTCATTGTGAAGGAAATTGTAGACAGCTCTGGAACAGTAAAAGTCTTCACAGATTCAGGCAAAATATTTGAAGGGCATGCGGTTATTCCTACACTACCCATTGGGGTTTTGAAAAAAGGTACGGTCGAAATTCGAAATTTATCAGAGAAAAAACAAGCTGCGATTCAACGGTTAAAAATGGGTATGATGAATAAAGTAAACTTGAAATTTGAAACGCCATTTTGGAATAATGAAAATTTTCGCTTTGTTACACTCAACGTAACGAAGGGAGAACGCCCCATTACTTTATTTAATAATATTAATAAATATACGCGCAATAAAGAATGGACACTGACTGCTGGATTTTTTGCTGATGATGCCATCAGAGACAAGCAAATCCTTATTAATGACGCCAAGAATGCCATAAAAAGAGCCTGGCCACAAACGCCTGATCCCTATTTTGTTGAAGCCTCAGCATGGCACCTCGACCCTTATACCTATGGTTCATATGCGAGTTTCTCCAAGGATACCACGGCCAACGACATTATGCACATAATGATGCCTGAATGGGATGGACGTCTTGTGCTGGCTGGAGATGGTATTGTACCTATTGGCTTAATGGGTTGTTTTCACGGTGCTTATATTTCAGGCTTAAGGGCCGCTCATCTGGTTAATCGTGAGCTTTCGGCAAGACTGCAGTAAATATGACCTTTTTGGTTTTCGGAATATAGGATGCATATAGTTGAAGACGACAGTTACGAGGCATTGATATAAATCGAAGAGGAATGATTGTAACATTTAATTTTGAGGTCCTCTGGAGGCCCCCAGAGAAGAATTTATGTATCAGTTTTAAAAATTATTTCATAAGTTCTTGATGTCCTTTCTGACACATAGGTGATTTATATGGTGCCCCGGAGAGGATTTGAATCTCCGCCCTGCACCTTAGGAGACGCAAGGTCTTATAATTCAATGAAATCCTAATAAATCCAAAGAAGCCTTAAAAATAGCCTGATACCCGATAAATATCAGATTGATTATGTCCAATTAAATTCATTAGAATACGCACGCATCCGGTAATTTGGTTATACCTGTGGTTATACCACGAATTTTTCCAGCTGTTTTCATATATATATATATACAGATTTTATGATATTTGAAAAAACTGGTCGCAAATACTTGAAAAACGGAACACTAGGTGATACTATTCCTTATTAGGAGCGGGAATGAGGGGTTTTTAAGACCGCGGATTTCCACTGTTTTGCAGAACACGAGGGATTAATGGACCAACAAATAATCCAAATCGTAGAGGAGATAGAAAGGGGTTTGCATAATGGAAGCTTAGGGGGCAATCTTTTTAAGAAGCGCATAGCGTTAGGAGGTCGTGGCATACGATGTGGGTTGAGGTCCATAGTTGCATATAAGAAAGGAGATAAGGCAATTTTTCTCTATGGATACGCGAAAAATATGCTAGATAACATTAGTTCCATGGAAAAAGAGGCATTTAAAAAGTTGTCCAAGTCTTATCTTGTTTTGGATGAATTGTCTTTGAAACGATTGTTGAAAAAAGGCGAGTTAATTGAGGTGATATATGAGTAAACGTAATACAGTGAAAAAAAATAAGGCGCCATATAAATTTTTGACCCCACTTGAATCTGTCCATAAAAGTGCTACGGGACTTTATAATGCAGGTGTTATTGATGGGCAAACCATGCGTGAATTTGATGCATTATGTCTACCGCCCATTCGTGACTTCAAAGCTAAAGAAATAAAACGAATGCGCCTTCGAGCAAAGGTTAGCCAAAATGTCTTTGCGAAATATTTAAATACAAGTCTTTCGACAGTTAAGCAATGGGAAAATGGTGATAAGCACCCGAGAGGCACTTCTTTAAAATTACTTAACCTGGTGGAGGATAAAGGCCTAGATGTGCTTATTTAAATGGATGCATTAAGTTGCACTTGTTTTGGGCTAATGTAGTCCAATAGAATACAAATTTGTCCAATAATAAAGATGCTGTATGAGTAAACTCGGCCATTGGGGTCAGGCAATCTGTTAAATATCTGTTTTGCATAGGTACCAGCCGGGCGATCACCATTATGAAAGTTCCCTAAAAGTTTTAATTTATTTCGCAAATCTTCTGGCAAATAAAATGTATTGTTAGGTTTGTAAGAAGTCAAAAATTCAAGATTATATCCAATTGGTTTTCGTTGCTGTATGGGTTTTCTCACCTTCTTTTGAAATAGGAATGGGGTATTGTTCTGCAGATGTATTGATTGCGATATCTGGTTCAGGATTTTCTTGAGATGCCAGTCGGTAATGAACCACTGGGCCACGTCCAATTTTAATTAACTGTCCCTTTTTGAAAGTTGATTAATTCTATACTGCAATGTTCTATGGGGTATTGTTGGAAAATTGGAAGAAATGTTATTAATAGTTAAATCTTTACCCCTATTTTGGTTAAAAAATCGTAGAATAGCATTCATTTTTTCCATTAAAATATACCTCTTTGATTGCTAAATGGGTGTATGTCATCTTAATGATCTACAGTTGTATCGCGCAATAAAAAGTTGCGCGCAAGTCCTATTACGCAACTTTTGACAGTATCGCGCAACTTTCCACGGAGTGGCTAGGAGATGGGTTGGGTGACTAAATCTTGAAAACAAAACACTTAGTGATACTATTCATCATTAGGAAGGTATGAAGTTTTTTAAGACCGCGGATTTACACTATTGTGCAGAACACGAGAGATTAACGGATCAATAAATAATCCAAATCGTAAAATAGATAGAAAGTGGTTTGCATAATGCAAGAGTAAACGTAATACAGTGAAAAAAATAAGGCGCCATATAAATTTTTGACGCCATTTGAATGTCCATAAAAGTGCTACGGGACTTTATAATGCAGATGTTATTGATGGGCAAACCATGCGTGAATCTGATGCATTGTGTCTACCACCAAGACGTGACTTCAACAGCAGGTGCAGTAAAGTCATGGAATCTAGGGGCTAGTGTAGACATTTCTTTTCTCCAAATTTTTTATGAGACTTATATTTATGGGCTTGATCCAGTCAACTCTTTTTATATTTCTGGACTGACTGTACTTCTCTGTAATGAAGTCATGGTTTGTTCTGACTCTGAATCAACCTGTAATTTCAATCCAGTGACAAACTTTTCTAACATTTTGGTCAACATTTTAATTTGCGACTCTTGATCTTTTACGATCCTTTCCAGTGCTTTATTCTGTAGATCCTGCTCCTTGACGAGTTTTTCCAGTGTTTTATTTCGTTCATCCTGCTCCTCTTTCTGCTTTTCAAACGAGGAAGCCGCAGCTTCAAATCTCGTCACTAAAGCTTCGAATCTCGGGCTTTGGTTTTGTAAAATTCGCTTTTCTGTTTTTTCTTGTTCAGATTCGATTTCCATATGATTTATTCTTGCCAATTCCATGATATTTTCCCAAAAGTGTTGTCCTCGCTGATTTCCTGAATATCGCGGTAGCATTATGGAAACATCCTCATCGGGCATTTCATATCCTGCAATTATATTAACAATGTCTCTTGAGGCATGAATATATTTCATGACTTCGAAAATTCGACCAGAAACGGAATGTTTTGAATAAATTTCTTTCATCAAGATCTTGATAGTCGGATTTGCATCAAGATCCTTAAGATCAGGAACTTTTTTTGAGAATGTTATAGCAACATCAAATGCACTTCGATACTCTGTCAATTGATAATGAGATTTCTTCAAATGAACGATGGACACGGATCTCATGTCGGCACCAAAAGCCAGTAACTTAGCAACCAAGCCGGCATTTTGCCAACAAACCGCAGCTATAAGCGGCGTACAATTATTATAAATATCATCAACTTCTAACCAACAACTTAAATTCAGATCAGTCTTGACTATTGAACTTTTCAGAAGCGCATCAATGACTAAGGAACCGATCCCGTCATTTCTAGTCATCGCTTTCATTAAAGGGGTTGTTAGGAATCGCGGATTTTGACAATCCTCTGAATCTTTGTAATATCTTCTGCCTGTAATCGGATCATCGAATGACGCCCAATCATCTTCTCTTCTTCGTCCAAACTTTTCTCCATATCTTTCAAATAATGCTCTATCAAAATATCTAATATTCGGATTAGCGCCCTTTTCAAGCAATTCATTAATAACTTTCAAATCTCCTTTTGAACATGCCAGGACAAGAATAGTTTCATTAGTCACTTTATTTATAGGGTAATTTATATCTTGCTCAATGTGTTTTTTTGATGCTTCGTCCGGACATAATGCTAGCGCTCTCCAAGACAAGCGATTTGTTCTTAATTTTAATGATTTTTTTTGAGATGAGACATCTTGAGTGAGATGACGAAGCTCTGGTTCGGCTTTAACCGAAGAATGAAATTGAAGATCTGTAATAGCCATTTTTAACTCCAGAATTTTTGAATATACAAATAATAAAATATAATCGAAATTGTAAATTTTTATTTTTAAGGGGTTTATTTTATCATGAATTTATACGAAAGTGAACTCACCAAATAAGAAAATGAACCCAAATCCTCGCAATTTTTTGTTGTAATTACGCACATTTTTGAGGAAAATGGGTGCCATGTATGGACCCGTCCCGTTTGTAAAGGATAATTTCCTGGTGACAATAAAATGAGTGCTGTCATGTATTCGGCCTTAGGCAAAATGCCTGGCCCTAATGATATTCGCGCCCTTTCTCCTCATCAGGCCGTCGGCTTATTATAGCCATTGGCACCCGCAGGTTTTGATAGGGCCGGTCTCACCTATCTTGCCATTAAGAAATTTATCCCTCGCAACTCGTTTAAATAAGGTTCGAGGACGACGCAATTTTTGCGTCGCCCTCAGAACCCACGCACCATCTGATACACCAATAAAAAACAGTAGTCTTAACATGGTGCGTAATTGACTCACTCCAATAACACTTAATATCTATCAAACCGCTTTCCGATACTCTTCATTTTTTGCAAGCATTGCCCATATAATTCTCGCATTTTTATTTGCTATAGCTACAGCAGCTCTATTGGCTCCTCTACGTTCTTTCAGACTTCTTATCCAATTGCTTCTATTGTCTTCATTTTTTGCACCAATATGTCTTACTACTGTACGCCCTCCGTGTATTAGTAATGTTCGAATATAAACATCGCCGCGTTTACTGATTCCTAACAGTCTTTCTTTATTTCCACTTGAGGATTGTCTAGGGACTAAACCCAAAAATGCTGCAAAATGACGACCATTCTTAAAAACTTTTGGATCACCAATCGTCGCAACAATAGCAGTTGCACTAATGGGACCCACTCCTTCAATTTTAGATATTTTTTTGCACATATCATTCGATTTGAAAATAGCTTCTATTTTTTTATCGTAATTATTAACTCGTTTATCTTTCTCTATAAGCTCTTCATATAGTTCTGCAAATAATGCTCGGCCTGAATGAGAAAGTTCATTCTCAGCATCCTCTAAGATTTCTGGCATTGCTTTTCGAACTTTGTTAACCCCTTGAGGAATAATAATGCCATATTCTATTAATAATCCTCTTATTTGATTTATCAATGCAGTTCTTTCTTGAACTAATCGACTTCTAACCCTATGTACAGCTTGTATGTCTTCTTGTTCTACAGATTTAGGAGAGACAAACCGCATGCTTGGCCGAGAGGCTGCCTCACAAATAGCCTCGCTATCATTCCTATCATTTTTATTAGTTTTAACAAATGGCTTAACAAACTGAGGACTAATAAGTCTAGCTGAATGACCTAAATTTTTAAATTTTCTACTCCAATAATTTGCTCCTCCACAAGCTTCCATAACAATAGTGCACGGTGGTAGATTTACTATTGTTTCCAAAAGCTTTGAACGGTTTATCTTCTTCCTTAACACAGGGCTTCCTTTCGCATCAACACCATGCAATTGAAATATATTCTTTGCAATATCAATGCCTAATAAGGTAATATTTTCCATTGGATCCTCCTCCTTTTTTAAATGGTATATATCGTAACCATTTTGGCTCTTTTGAAGCCGGATTTAAAGGGGGATGGGTTCCATACCATTAGGCCTCTGCAATACGCAATAAAATTTAATGTGTATTGCAGAGGCCCGGCACGAGTTTCTGATGCTTGCATATGCGAGATTGAAATAAAAATTAAAATAATATTCAAAAAAATATTGATTAAAAGAATAGAATCATGGCCAAAGGCATTCGTTGTAAGTATAATACCTAAGATAGATCATAAATTAGGGATTATATTTAAGGTTTTAAAACATTTTATACTAGCCAAATAACTCGGGGCGTAATCATGAGTACTACTATCAGCAAACTTTATACAGAAAAAGAACACCGGCAAATTGCAGCTCAAGTTTTAATCAAAGCAAAAAATGAATTTGTTGAACAGTCAAAAACTCCAGAGTATTGTCGAACAATAGAGGAATATCGAAAAGTAGCGGAGCAAGGTGAGTTATTGAATTTACTTTTACTTGGAGAATTGCTTTCAAAAGGAAAAGATCAGAATGCACCAAAACATATTGTTGAGGCCCGGCAGTGGTTTAAAGTGACCGCAGAGCATGGTGATGCACTTTCTCAATTAGTTTTTGGAATCATTCTTCTTCCAGATTTTCATGGGAGATATGATTTCATAGAATCTATAAAATGGATTCAGAAAGCAGTTGATCAAGGATTGGTAAAAGCGCAAGCTTTACTTGGATATTTATTATGGGATAGTAGTTACTCTAAAAGGATATCACAAAAAGGACAAATTATGACATTGATTCGAGATTCTGCAGAAAAAGGTTGCGCAGATGGACAAACAATCCTTGGAGAATTTCTTAGGTATGGACGTTTATTTCCAAAAAATCCAAAAGAGGCAATAGAGTGGACGAAGAAAGCTGCAGCTCAAGGAAATCATTATGCATTATACAATCTTTCTAGTATGTTCTGCGAAGGTTCTGGTGTTCTTGAAGATTTGAAAGAGAGTTTTGAATGGTTAATAAGATCAGTCGAGACACGGAAAGACCGACTCACTCTATTCTGGCTTAAAAGGCACTATGTGTATTCTGAAGAGTGGCACGATATGATACGTGCTAAATTAATTTGTCAAGCTTTGCAGCGTGCTGGAGTTCATTTTCTTAATCGACAAATTATACCAGGTGAATGTGAATGTGAACCAAAACTTGAAAATGCAGTTACTCTTTTTCAAACTGAACTAGAAACAATCAAAGATGATCTCGGCCAGAGAAGGCTTGAACTTTTAAAAAATTTGGGATTTTGCTATCATTTAGGGCTTGGGGTTACTCAAAATTATAAAACAGCTTGTGATTACTATGAAAAAGCTCAAATGCTAGATAAGGATGGAAAATGTCTGTGGGATTTGTTTTTTGTTTATCGTCACGGCTATGAAGCAGGACAACTGCCACTTTTAAACCTTGAAGAATTTCTAAAGGATCAAAAACAACTTGCAGAGAAAGGAAATCCGAACAGTTCTGTTATATATGCGTATGCGCTTGAAAAAAATGTTTCTGGTATTGACCAAAGTATTGTATTGCGTTTGGAATCGGCTCTTCAATTTTATCATAAGGCTAAAGATGACAAATATGCACAAGATAAAATTAAATTCTATGCGCCGCTTTTCAAATTTCGAGAGGCTATCAAAGAGGGTCTATCCTCTCCTCTTTTAACTTTTTCCGTAATCTCCAAAGCTACAACCGCTTCCGCGATACTTACCGTTTCAACCACAACTTCCCCAAATCCTGCAAAAGAGACGCAAATCACCCCGCATATGAGTATCAAAGACACAAAAATTGTGAATCTAATAGCAGAATACGCTTTTGAACCCGTTATCAATCAAGTAAGTAAAATCGAACAAATCAAAGATCTTGGGAGTAAGGTCTTAAAAAGGGTATTCAGATAACGCGATGAATTTTGAGGCTAAGCGGTTGCCTTTACGGATCAAACCGTCGATGGGTCATTGGGGTCAGGGCAAGCGACAAGAACTTTGAAAACCTAAAGAGACATTTGTCGCTTGCTTGGCCCTGACCCCAATGGCACTCAAAGTTTACTTTTTTTAGTATTAAAAACTGCCGATCCAAAGTCAGTACCATTTTTTGGACTCAGTTCATTAACCGTCTCGGCTGTAATATCTAGGGATTCAAATTTTTCCCGAATATTATTAAAGGTTCGTTCATGAATTTGTTTGCCGTGTTGTCTATGATAACCATCGATGACTTCCTCGTTAAATTGAATTAGTGTTCCATCTGAAGAACTTGTTAATTTAAAAGGCGGTATATTAGGATGTTTATCAGGCTTTCCAAATACGGCTTCAAAATCATCACTGTCTATATTAGGGTGCTCTCCTTTTTTAAGGATATCACTTAATTTGGATTTGGTTTTCGCATTAAGGCCCCTTATGTTTTTTAAAACCATAGAAGCATGCTCTTTTTTTATTTTGGCTTCATTGTCTGCTTTTTGTCTTGCTTCTAATGCTTTCTGGTCCTCTTTTTCTTTCTTCTCACGTTGATCTTTACGTTCAGCTCTTGCTTTTTTTTCCTCTTGTTTCTGACGCCTGGCTTCTTCATTGATTTTTTCTTCTGGAAATTCCTTTATGGCTGAAGACTTTGGTTGAGGTAAATAAGCTTGAAGTGCATGATAGGGCCCATGGGAGGGTCTTTCAAATAAAGAACGTTTTACCGCCTCCATTCTTGTCTGTAAAGGATTTTCAGATCGTTTCTTTTGATAAAGATGATAGGTATCGACAATGCTGCCTGCAAATAGAAGTAAACTAAAAAATTTAAACATTTTAGCATATTGTAACCAGACTCTTTTCTCTGAATGCAAACGCTCGGCTTGATCTCTCATAACACCCTTAGTATACTCCATTATAAAACCAATTTTTAGCAACGCTTCGCTATGATCGATGCCTGCCGCCATCATTTGTGCATATTCCTGGAGGGCCAATGTTTGCATGTTAGAATTTGTGTTTTCAGGTTCAAAGACGTTACTCAAATAACTGGCAGCAAATAGCTTATCATGTTTAATTAATGCAGATTCAGATAATAAGAGAAAGCCTAGAGTTCTTGCGATTCGACCCAAAGGGATTTCATTTAAATTATCTTTTTTAGAAAATATTCTTGTTCCTTTCAAGAAATTGTACATAAACAAACCCAAAGCGATAGTCATACTGATGGGGGGCTTCATCATTTTTTCGAAGATGGTGTCTGGTTCTTTGAAGAAGCCAAGACTTTCTTCAAAAAATAAACGTTTGTCATTATCGCCTTCGTCTCTATAATTATTGACAGCCGTGTAATTATACCATTTTTTTAAAGGATCGATAAAGGAAAATGGGTGCCAGGCCTCTGCAATACGCAATAAAATTTAATGTGTATTGCAGAGGCCTGGCACAAGTTTCTTCACATAGTTGCATATAAGAAAGGAGATAAGGCAATTTTTCTCTATGGATACGCGAAAAATATGCTAGATAAAATTAGTTCCATGGAAAAAGAGGCATTTAAAAAGTTGTCCAAGTCTTATCTTGTTATGGATGAATTGTCTTTGAAACGATTGTTGAAAAAGGGCGAGTTAATTGAGGTGATATATGAGTAAACGTAATACAGTGAAAAAAAATAAGGCGCCATATAAATTTTTGACGCCACTTGAATCTGTCCATAAAAGTGCTACGGGACTTTATAATGCAGGTGTTATTGATGGGCAAACCATGCGTGAATTTGATGCATTATGTCTACCGCCCATTCGTGACTTCAAAGCTAAAGAAATAAAACGAATGCGCCTTCGAGCAAAGGTTAGCCAAAATGTCTTTGCGAAATATTTAAATACAAGTCTTTCGACAGTTAAGCAATGGGAAAATGGTGATAAGCACCCGAGAGGCACTTCTTTAAAATTACTTAACCTGGTGGAGGATAAAGGCCTAGATGTGCTTATTTAAATGATGCATTAAGTTGCCATTTGTTTTGGGCTAATGTAGTCCAATAGAATACAAATTTGTCCAATAATAAAGATGCTGTATGAGTAAACTCGGCCATTGGGGTCAGGGCCAAGCAAGCGACAAATGTCTCTTTAGGTTTTCAAAGTTCTTGTCGCTTGCTTGGCCCTGACCCCTAATTCTCCGTAGTAATCTCATCACCTACTAGAACAACAGAAGTTTTGAAAAAAACTTTTTCTCGGTCTCGTACTTAACTCTATCTCATTCTCCAATGATTCAATAAGATTGTCAAACTTTGAAATGATTACCCTTTGTAGGTTTTCATAAATCTCAATGTCAATCGAAGCACTTTCTACAACCCCATGCCAATTGTTCATAAATTGAATGCGAAAATAATTAGAGTAGTCTCCATACATTAAGTCTCTACATAACGCCGTTTGAGCCCTAGACCCCAGCGATTCGAAAGCGACTATGGAAATAATGTTACCTCTGCATGGTTCTTTTAGAAAGATTTCATCCGGGAAGAGTCTGCCAGGATAATTGAGACATTGTAATATAAACCATGGCTGATTTTTTTGCGCATCTCCAAGAAAGGCAACGAGTCTATGGAGTTCATTCGGATATGTTAAATTTATTGTAGCGGCTATAGGGACGGATATATTGAGAAATTTTGTATACGCTGCATGAAGGAGAGTTAAATCATATAGGTAATTACCAGGCACTCGTGGAGAACATTCCGCCTTCACATTTTGAAGTTGTTCTAAAGCCAAAGGTTTTTGATTATGCGGAACATGATTAAGTAGTAGTTGCACCAAATGAAAATCACCACATATCTTGAATGCTGCTTCTAGAGGACTCATTTTATAATTCCATGATCTTTTGGTAATTAACCCATGATTTTCACTCATACAAAGCTCTTTGGCGCCATTAACACGGGTAAGAATAATAGATTGTGCTTCTGCTTGATGTTTTGTCTTGGCTCTCTTCTTATTCAGCAATTTTTCATTAGAAAGTAGTTTTTCCATTTTATCTAGGCTTCCCCAAGACGGATTCAAAACATAGTAGAGCAGGGCCTTAACCCTACTTAATGTTGCTAAATTACGGTAGGTCTTGCAAGTTCTTGAAAAGAGACATAATGAATGATTATCTAAAAATGGTACGATGCTATTATTTGTAAATTCATTGGTCAGGAACACTTGAGTTAATGGTTTGATGTTTATTGTTGTATATTCTCGAGCTTTGATATCTTTTATTAAAGGCATTCGTGATGTTGGAATGGACATAAAATATTTACCTCTTGGTATAGTGAATAATTCGATTCAAAATTTACTAAATTTTTTTATTTTGATCAGTAATGAGTAATATTAATACACTGGTGGGCAATTTAAATGATCCACTCAGTCATTTTCAGAATACTCGATAACTGTCCTCTTTACAATATATAGCCTAGCTATCTTGAAGAGTAGAAAGGAGTCAATTTGGTTATACCTGTGGTTATACCAAATCTACTTCCCAAAGGAGCTCTTAGCCAAATTTGTTTCATAACTCATTGATTTATATGGTGCCCCGGAGAGGATTTGAACCTCCGACCTGCCCCTTAGGAGGGGGCTGCGCTATCCAGCTGTGCCACCGGAGCAAAAGTAATAAACCAGTGAAATGACGATGCCGAGACTGCCAATAATCAGCATGGTTTGTAGTATGGGAAAGCCTAAAGTGTAATATTTTCGAAGATCCATGTGAATGTCCCTCTTAAATCAATTTTTAATGATTCAAGTTACTATTTTATCGAAAAAGCGGAGAATTTGAAAGCTGATAATAGGTAGATAAGTGACAAGCTAAGCATGACAATATTAATGATTTAGTTTAATAGCACACTTTGGTTCTGAAATCATAAATCCTATCAATAATAAAAAAAGCTACTAGGGTGCAGGGAAACAAATCTCTCTTTTTTCGCGGGCAACTATCCATAAAAATACCGGCATTATCCTGACAACAAAATAGCTTAGGTCGAGCAAGATAATCAAGATAGTAAGGTATAGAAGAAACTTTAGGAAAATTTCTTTAGAGCTTTCTCAAGATGCGTATCTTTATCTGGATCTTTCATTTGGGTTTGAACTTGTACTTCTTGCAAAACTTTATCACACAAAGGTTTGTTAACAAGAAATAATCTTTCACTCATAGAAAGCACAGTGGGGCTGACTGTTGCTCTATAGAATGCCTTAGAAACAAGTTGTTGGCTTTCTGACGTCGTACCAAAGTTGCAGGAAGGCTCCCAGGACAGGAATTGAAAAATTTTCGCTGTCAATGGAGTTGGTAATTTGTTCAGAGGGCTTGTTTCATTAAAACCAAGCTTCACAGCTTGTCGGAAAGATATCACAGATTTATCAACAAGATTTTGCATCAAATTCCGAAATTGCTTAATGACAGTATGAATTATTATTTCTTCCGAAATTTTTTTACTCTCTTTTTCCGATATATCTTGGTCTACTCTTTCACTAATACTGCAGCGCTCTAATCGCTGATAAAGAATGTCAAGCGGAGTCATTTTTATTGCATTTTGTGCAGTTAGAATGTGAAATCTTTGTTGTGGCGGAAGCGTTGCCACTGCAGTTAGAATAAATTGGGCCATAGTTAAATTGAATTCACAAGCGGTATGAAGTAGGGTATTAAAGTTATTAACACTTCGTAGTTTAAGATAGGTAGTTATATTGAACCATGGAGTCCAATATAAATTTTTTGGGCCTATAGCAGTATTAGTAGCTTTATTAAATAAAGATTCGCAATAGTTATAATTAAGGTCTAGCATACCTCTATGACCACGGATGTCATTTGCTACATCCTCGATGGTTTTGCCATCTTTGTCTTTTAAATCTATCGGAACACCATTTTCGAGTAGATAAACAAGCAGTTTATGAGTGTTATTACTTGATAAGCTCAAACGAAACAAACATTCAGTTTTTAAAATGAGATGTATGGGACAGTCTATTTGTAAAAGACAACCAAAAAGAATACATTGTTCGAAAAATAATTTAATCAATTCAATATTAAAAAACTTCTCACTCTCTGGAGTAAATCTTTGAGATGTAGGCAAGCTATTTTGAATTTTATGATTAGCTTGAATTGTTGTATCTGTCATTGTAATCACTCTCAAAAAGAGCTTGTTCAGTGCGTCCTTATCCATATGCTGCACAATGCCATATTCCAGACAAATCTTTAAGCTGTCTTGATTACAAATTGTTAGAAAATGTATGATCTTTGTATAATCATTGTTTTCCTTTGCCTTTTTAAATGCCAAGGATAACTTTTCAATTTTAGACTTTTGCTCTAACTCTAGTTTTAAGTTTTGTGGTGAACTTGACATAAAAAATTCCTCGATTCGTATGGGTAAGTTTCTCAACAATATTCAACTATATCATCAACCATATCAAATGATCACCAAATGTTTGATTTGATATGGTTGAACATTTGGGTTTATCTTATGAAAGTGCTAGATCTAGATTTTTAATTGAGCGGTTTTAGAAGTAATCTGCTGCATTTGTGACTCTTCTTCCGTCTTTTTACGCTCAGCATCAATTCTCTGTCTCAATTCCTGTTCAGAAATAAGATGAAACTCTGCTCTTTTTTGGGTTGGTTCTGGTTTTGGTTTGCTCTCATGGGAACTTGTAAAACGTAACATAATTATACTCCAATCATTAATTTTAATAAGAAATTTTCAATTAAGTAATCAATTGAATTATTATAAAGTACTAATGGTATCAGAAACCTATGTTGATTTCAAGTGTTTAGAAGAGTTCAAATTCAGTATAAACCGTGTGTTTACAACAAAAAAATTATTATTTGTAAATCTCCAGTTAAATTAACAACTTATTTAAGCTTATTTATGAATGATGCGTTTTCGAAATGAGTCTTCGTCTGCTAACATCGATTTCAATGGTACCTTGATAGAACTCGGGTCTCAGTTCCGTTCGAAGCCTTAAATAGGAATATAGAGTTTCAATTTTTTGGTCTACTTCCTTTAGCTTTACAATTTCTCGGTTTAATTCTTTTTCTTGGGTTTTTTCCTTTTTGGTTTTTCTTTCAGGGTGGATTGTATCAGATTTTAGTCCTGAGTCTGATGCTTTTATCAATTCTGCTAATTCTTTTACTTCCAAATTTTCGTCGTGGACATGATCGGTATAAATAACAAGAGCATGGGATAAATATTGTTTAATTAAAGTAAAAAGAGCCTGCCTGCTCGCAGTATCAAGTCCGGCAGAAGGTTCATCCAGGATAAGGAATTTAATATTTTCTGCCTTCACTAAAACTCGCAACAGACTGACCTTTTTTTGTTCTCCGCCGCTCAATATTCGGGGCCAATTTTTGACAGTCATTAAATCATCAATTTTATTTTTGAGGCCCAGAGCGGACATCATTTCATGGAGATTCTTCAGTTGCCGTGAATTTAAATTAGGGGCTTCAGGATAGGTGATGGCCTCTAAAAGGGTGGATTCGTCTGGCAAAATGATACTCTGGGTTTGGTAGAAAATTTCATGAGCCTTGCAGGGGAAACCTATTTTTCCTGTCGTGCAGGGGAAATGGCCCAAAATCGCTTTTAATAACGTGGTCTTTCCAATGCCAGAGTTGCCAAGAAGTTTGTAAATTGCGCCAGGTTTGAGACGCAGCTCTGCATTTCTAAGGAGATTCGCAGTATTCATCACTTCATTAAAAGATTTTAAATTAAAATGCTTTTTGGGGATGTGGACATTAAGGTTTAATGAAAATACTTTTTGATCATAGGCTGTCATAAACTTACGGTTTTTTTGAAATTGTTCCCAGGTTGAAGTTAAATCGATAAACTCACGATATTTTGCATGACTTGCAGCGATTGCTGAAACATTTTGTGTCAATGAAGACACCAAGCTCTTCAACGCGAACATCACATTTAATAAATTTCTGTGCATCATGGCAATCGTAAAGAAATTAGTTTGCTGTGTGGCGAGTAAAACAGGGGTATAAGCCTCTAACATGGCGCCAAGTAAGTTATAAAAAATATCATTGGATGATTGGAAGCCAAAAAGCGTAAGATTGGTATTTTTCTTGTTTTCTCCAAGTTGTTGATAAGACATAACGAGCTTTGAGCATTCCTTTAATTCTCCTTTGAGAGCAGAAATTTCAAAGGGATGTGCTTCAAGAAATTGAAATTGTGATTGGATTTTGGAGGCATTTTCATTCTCCGTGATACAGATTTTTTCAAATCGATCACTGATCCACCCCATGAATCCTGCAAAAGAAATACCTAATATGCTGCTCGCAGCCAATATTCTTTTATCATTGATCAATTCAAACAGATTTTTAAGGAAATAAAGATTCAGCAAAATAGTCACCGATTCTGAAACAATACTAAAAGTGAATTTTACTGTGTTGCTACCGAAATCATTGCAATTTATGATGATTTCATGTAAGGATAATGAGTTCTTTTTGGGATCTTTCATCTTTTCTAGATCTTGTAAGAATTGAATGCCGATGCTATTCCCTCTGTTGGTTAAAGTTTTTTCAAGCACAGTAATTTTAAGTAATTTGCTCAGTTCATATTCTGCGTTGCGCGTTATAACATCTCTTAAATTCCTAATAATAGATCCACCGAATAAATTGCCTAAGATGAGCATCATATTATCATTAAGTGCAGTTTCAGAACCTTCCTTTGCTCTTTGGAGACTTAAATAATATAATCCAAATTCAAAGAGAGTAAGCGATGCAATACTGCCTGCAATGAAAGTATATTTTATTTTTTGCAGGCTAATGATAGGCTTTACAATGTGTAAGGTTTCCCCAGTGAGTCTCAACGTTTCTTTTAATTTTTGATAGGGTAATTTTACAATAGCAACTGCTGCTTTGAATCCATTTCTAATTCGGTTTATAAACATGCTTAAAACCTATAACCTATAAATAGTTGTTTAAAATGCTGCTTCCAAATTTATCATATTATTAACCACAACACAAAATGTTTTATTTTCTGCTCTGTCGTGGTAAGATATATAAAAATTTAACTTATTGATAATTTTAACTTACTGATAATAATGAGGATAGTTGTATGAGCATCAAAAAATTCTGTCGTTCCCTTTGCAGTACACTTGCAAATGCACTCAATTTCATTTGTTGTGGAATTTGTGAGTGTTTTTCTAATCAAACCCCCCAATCTGCAGAGAACCAGGGGCCAAGTTCATCATCACTACATTCTCAGTCTGATCCCGCTATGTTGTCACATGTACAATTGCAAGCAGAAGAAATTCAAAGCAGTTCAGCAATGAGCCAGTCAGCTGGGGCAGGTGATAAAGCTCATTCATTCAGTTTTGATAACGGAGCTGGAAAGTTAAAGACCCAAACAAGAGTAATTACGGCAATCGATAATCCCAACGTTACATTTCACATACCGGAATCACTAGAATCTGTAGCAATAAAATATGAAAAGGAAAGAGCGATGTTGCATAGAACAGACTTACGTAGAACAGATACACGTAAAGCAGATTCAATAGTATTTACCGCTTTGAATGATCCTAGCGTTACTTTTACTATTCCGGGCACCGTTGTCGCTGAAGAAAGAGCTTATAAATCACTCACCAGAGCTAAAGTGTAATATTTTTAATAACAGTCTATAATTTTTCTATACTATTCATAGTGTGCTTCATAGTGCTGTTGATTAATTTAATAGTGCTGCAATGAATTCAGCAGTTTCCATTGTTGAGCTCTTTCTCTGCTTCTGAATGAGGTGAAATTATGACGTTCGAAACCATCAACCCGGCAACCGGCAAAACAATCCAAAGCTACAAATTCATGACAAATGATGAAATAGAGCAGATTTTGAATGATGGTCACCGCACTTTCCTCGAATGGCGAAAAACAGCTTTTTCAGATCGCGCCAAAAAAATGATTAAGGCAGCAGAATACTTATCAGACAATAAACAAACCTTGAGCGAGCTCATCACGGAAGAAATAGGAAAACTCCCAAATGAGAGTACTGCTGAAATTGAGAAATGCGCACTGGTCTGCAAATATTTCGCAGAGAATGCTGAAAAATTTCTTGCCCCGAGACCAGTCAAAACCGAAAGCAGCAAGAGTTTTGTGACTTACAATCCATTAGGAATAGTTCTCGCAATCATGCCTTGGAATTTTCCCTTCTGGCAGGTGTTCCGTTTTGCAGCACCCTCATTAATGGCGGGAAATGCTGCTGTTTTAAAGCATTCCGTTAATACCATGGGTTGCGCACTTGCCATTGAAAAAGTATTCAAAGAATCAGGCTTTCCAAGTGATTTGTTCAGGACCCTCAGCGCCGATGGTGAGATGATCGATAACTTGATTAAGCATCAGAAGATTGCTGCGGCAACTTTGACAGGAAGCATTCGTACCGGCAGCATCGTTGCAAAAGAAGCGGGTTCTGCTTTGAAAAAAGTGGTACTCGAACTTGGAGGCTCAGACCCCTATATTATCCTAGAAGATGCTGATTTGGATAATGCGGCAGAATTAATAATGAAAGGTCGTATGCAAAATTCCGGACAATCTTGCATTTCACCGAAGCGAATTTTAGTAATGAAGCCCATCATGAAAAGATTCCAAGAATTGATGTTGGAAAAAATTGGTAATTATACGATTGATGTGACCAAAGACAAAGAGGGGATGAAAAAAATTGCGCCAATGGCGCGTAAAGACTTGCGAGAGTCCTTGCATAAACAAGTTACGGAAAGTGTTGCAAAAGGCGCCGTTCTCTTGAAAGGAGGCGTGTTGCCTGATGGACCGGGTTTCTACTACCCCCCAACCCTTTTAGTCGATGTCAAAAAGGGCATGCCAGCCTATGATGATGAATTATTTGGTCCTGTAGTTGTACTAATCGAGGTTAATAATGAACAAGAAGCCATTCAGATCGCCAATGGCACGCGTTTTGGTTTAGGTGCTGGAATTTTCACCCAGAACATTGAACACGGCTTGAAAATCGCAAGTCATGATCTCGAAGCAGGATCCTGTTTCGTCAATGATTTCGTAAAATCTGATCCGCGCTTGCCCTTTGGCGGTATTAAATCTTCAGGATTTGGGCGTGAATTGTCAGAGGAAGGCATTAAAGAATTTGTGAATATTAAGACGGTCGTGGTAAAATAGCCTATCTAATTCAAAGCATTTAAGAATTTGTTAATTCTTCGATGGGGGCTATTATGAATCGACGTAATGTTATTGCCAAATTTGGTGGAACCAGTGTTAAAACAGCAGAGGCAATTCAAAGGCTTAGTAAAATTATAAGTTCAAAGCCTGAAATTCGCGTGGTTGTGGTAAGTGCCGTTGGTGGTGTTACCGATCTTTTGGTGAAGTTATGTCATACTCATCATGCTGAACAAAATTTGCGGAAGACATTACTTAAACAGATTTTGAACATTCATTTACAGCTTGCAGAAGATTTAGGACTGTCAATAGAGGATAAAATTGTGGAGATATCCAGAGAGATGGAAAAAGATGCCCATCTCGATATGCAAGCGCAGCAAACAGCGGGATCAGCTGAAACATCGGAAACATCGGAAACCTCGGAAACCTCGGAAACCTCGGAAACATTGGAAACCTCGGAAACACCGGAAACGATTGATCGCATATTGTCATATGGTGAGATCTTTTCATCCCTCATCGTACAGGCTTTCATTGCATCGCAGGGTATGAATTCAAGCTATGTGGATATCCGGAAATACCTCATAACAGATGAGCATTTTGGTAAAGCGACACCTGATCTGGAGAGGATCCAAGAGCATATGGAACGTTTTCCAGAAGGACTTTGCGTTACCCAAGGTTTTATCGGCAGTACACTAGATGGACGAACTACCACTCTAGGGCGTGGTGGCAGCGATTATAGCGCCGCTCTTATTGCTGAGGCGATCAAGGCTTCTGAATTGCTCATTTATACCGATGTACCGGGCGTATACACGATGGACCCCAATGTAGTAAAATCTGCTTATTTAATTCCAGAACTTAATTTTCAAGAAATGGCTGAAATGGCAAATTTCGGTGCAAAAATTCTTCATCCGGCAACTTTGGAACCTTGTGTGCGGGCTCAAATACCGGTGCGTATTCTCTCTAGCTTTGAGTTCAATATGCCCGGAACTTATATAAATGTTGCAGAACCTAAAACTGTTGCTCCCCGAATTTCCGCAATCACCATGAGAGAAGCTCAAGTTCTGGTAACCATCAAAAGTTTGAAAATGCTCAATGCTTATGGGTTCATTGCCAATATTTTCGGTATTCTAGCGAGGCATAAAGTGAGCGTAGATCTGATCACAACCAGCGAAGTCAGCGTTGCTCTCACCATTGATAGAAAAAGTACTGGTTCACATGCCATGAGTCCTTTTCATACCGACCATAAACTCTATGAAGAGCTTAGCAAATTCGCAGAGATCCTCATAGAAGAAGAGTTGACACTATTATCTATAGTTGGGTCTGGTTTAACTATTCCAGGCGTCATTCAAAAAGCTTTGGGAATTATAGAACCCTATGCTATTCGTTTGGTTTGCTATGGCGCAAGTAATTCCAGTATCAGCATTTTGGTACAAAAAGAAAATGCAGCGCAGATGGCCGAAATGCTCCATCAACAGTTATTAGTAAAGTAAGAGGCTAGGAGGTTTTGTATGTTAGATCAAATTTTATATACAGCTTGCGTTACTCCCTTTGAGACCAATGTAAACCAGATAGATTATCAGAGCTTAGAACGACTCCTACGTACCCAAGAAAAAGCAGGCAATGGCGTGGTGCTATTAGGCAGCACAGGTGAAGGGCTTTCTCTTACAGATAATGAAAGACGCACTATCGTGCAATTTGCCTGTGATCTCAAGCTCAAAACCGAAATTATTGTAGGAGTGCCAAGCCACAATTTGCATGCTGCTCTAGAATGGCTGCAATTTTGTAAAACATTGCCAATTAATGGTTATTTAATGACAACACCCATTTATACCAAGCCAGGCATCATGGGACAAACAAAATGGTTTGAAGGTCTCTTGGATAAAGCAGCGCATCCAGCGATGTTATATAATGTTCCTGGGAGATCCGGTATTAAACTAGATCCTGAAACGGTTAAGAATCTGAAAAATCATGATCGCTTTCTTGCAATTAAAGATTCCAGCGGTACAGTTGAAAGTATTGTAGAATATCAGCTTGTAGCCCCCGATATTGCCATTTATTGTGGTGATGATTATATGATGCCAGCAATGGCTGCAGAGGGGGCAGCTGGTCTTGTATCGGTTGCTTCAAATGCTTGGTTTGACGCAACCAGGAGATATGTAGAACATTGCCTTGCAGGCGGGAAAATCCCCTCTAAGATTTGGTGGCAGTCCTGCAAAGCTTTCTTTACAGCCAGTAATCCCATTCCAATAAAGGCATTACTGCGCGATATTGGTCTTATTGATAATGACGCGGTGCGATTACCGTTGAGTCTGGAGGATTTACCCTCTCGGAATACCCTCTTGTCTTATCACGAAACGTTGATGAATTGGAAGCCAGACAATGAAACATATCCCCAGTAGAATTTTAGCCGATGGTACCGAGGTATCACTGCCAGTATTTTACTTTACTGGGAGCAACAAAACTGCGCCTAAAGCATACATTCAATCCTGTATTCATGGCTCGGAAGTGCAAGGGTAGTTATATGAATAGTGCAACTCTGCAAACTAATGGAATTTTGAATTATTTAAGTACCAAGGGAATATGTGAATTTTCTGCAAACACTAACGCTAACACTACCCCTAAAAAATCTAACATCTATACCTGCAAACTGGAAGATTTTATTTCAGTTTACTTTCCGCAAGGTGGATTAATTGTTAAAAAATCTGAATTGGGGATTAGAGTCAACGCAGGTGATGAGCTTGTTTCTTTAAGTGTTCCATATTTATGGCGTAACTTTGATAAAGCTATCTTCAATAAAGCTACAGCGCAGACTCCGGATTTCATGCAGCAGTCTACTCTGGCAGTCCGAAGCGACTGTGATGCTATAACAATCAGTCGAACCCTAACTGCTATAGCACATGAAGGAATGGGTTTGATGAAACTGATGACAAATTATCAGCAACCGTTCACGCACTGTCCGTGAACGCCCATCTTTTGACAATCTCGCTTTAAAAAATTAACAAAAATAGATCTTTATTTTAATATCTCTGCAAAAAAATCCTTCATTTCTATCCAGGATCGCTCAGCCGATAACTTATTATAAACTGTTCCTAGTTTATTATCGTGAACTGCTGGATTAGTAAAAGCGTGTTTGGTATTTCCATACATATGGATTTGCCAATCGACCTCAGAAGATGTCATTTCGGTTGCAAAATGAATCACTTGGTCGGGCTTCACCATTGGGTCATCGTAGCCATGCAGCACTAATATTTTAGCTTTAATTTTTTCATTGCTGAAAGGAGGAGGTGTTAATAATGCGTGAAAACCCACCGCTCCTTTTAAATCCACGCCTGAACGCGCTATATCCAGCGCGCACAAACCGCCAAAGCAAAAACCTATTGCTGCTAATTTGTTTGAATCAACCTCTGGGAGGGATTTTAATACTTCAAAAGCAGCCATGATTCTGGTCAATAGCTTTTTTCGATCTGCCATAAATGGTGAAATGAGTTTAGTTTTTTCCTCTACTGTGTTGCCAATTATTCCTTTACCAAACATATCGAGTGCGAACCCAACATAACCTAATTCGGCCAATTGCTTAGCCTTGTTTTCTGCAAATTCATTTCGACCACTCCAGTCATGGCAAACTAAGATACCAGGTCTTTTGTCTTTTTTGCTTTCATCAACAGCATAAAAACCTTGAAGGAGTACGTTGCCATCTTTATACTCAATATGTTCTGTTTTCATTCCTCGTCTCCTGCAATCGCTATATTTGCAAAAAAATAATACTACTTAAAGACTCATGCTTGGTTTTGGTTTTGTGATTGGATTAACAGTAATCGTCGCGGTGTGGACAAAATTACCAATATGTAAAGGTGGTGCATACTCTGACATTTTTTCTGCTATTATTTTATCCATCATGGGTTTAGTCAGTCTGAGATTACTTTGACCAGCATCAATCTGATCTTGTATTGCTTCCCATTCACTTTCTGAAAAAATACCGGGCTTCAGTAGCATTGAGGTACCTTCTTTCACAGGAAATGGAAAATCGATTCTCACGACATATGCATCTTTGCTGGGATAAATTAAACGATCAGCAAAAGCTCGTTTTTCAGTGAGCAATTCTTTGTTAATACGATTGAACTCCTTGTCGCTCGCTTTTGCCCATTCTATTCTTTTTTTAATATCCTCTTCTTTTCTACCGGTTGGAATGCATGCTGGGCCAAATACGATGACTGGTTTTGGCTCGTTCTCTAGCAAATTTTGCACAACTTTTAGATTTTCTAAATCTGAACATATCATAATTCCAATAGGAATTTTGTGAGTTTGACAATCTTTGTCTCCCTGGCAAGTGCAGGGCGCTAAAAAATATCCTGAACTTTCAGGCCCAACGCTTATGCGATCTGCCTCGCCTCCGCCGCTTGCTGCACCGGCTAGACTTTGTTTATGATACGTATGAAGTATTTCACCATGTTTGGAAATAAACCAAGCAACATTAGCAGGCGATTTCGCTGGGTCATAAAAATCATTCCCGGTTAGAATGGCATTGACTTTTATATCAGCAAATAGCTTTATAAGCGATTTTTTGGCCTCTTCCTCGGCGGCTCTGTCTTCCTTTGACGGAAGAGGATCCCCAGTTTGGCATAAGGTGGTTAAATAGTGTTCTGGGAATGATAAAATATCAGTCGTTTTATCAGAAATATGCTCTTTGATATAGGCCAAGGTCTCGTCAATTCTCTGACGATGTGATTTTTTCTTATAATCGGCAGGAAGCCATTGAAACATCGTTATTCTTACAGGCACTCCACTATTTGATTGCTGTTCTCTTGATTCTTTATACTCACTCATTATTTTACCTCTTTATACAGTATAGATATAAATATCAAATACTATTATAGATGATATTTGGCTTTATCCAAATTTCTATTGTTACTGCTTTCTATGATTACTGTCGCGCTCTGGGTGATGATGGAGGAGCCAGAGACTGTTCATGATATTTTTCCACTATTGGCAAAAACTTGTCCTTGATTGCAGTATCTGCTGACCTTAGCTCGTCCCCGAGCTGCTTTAGATCTTGTGTTGAGATCCCTTTTAAGGCTTCCAAGAGGTTCTGTTCAATAAAATCCCTGGCTTCCTCAACTTTATATATCTTTTCAAAATCTCCTTTAGTAAGACATTTGATAATTGCAGGCCATGAGGCACGGAAGGCTTCCGTATTACTGTTCAGATAAAATAGGAACCAATCCTTGAGATCTCGCTGACAGGCTGTTGATAGATTTGCATATTCTCTTCTGAGATAGTCTATCACCACGGGATCCATGGGTTTTTCCCTGCACAAGATCATAAAATAGCGAGAAACTGGCGTAAACTTAAGTTCCGTTTGCTTAAGTAATGATTGGAACAGCTGATAGGCGCCAGAAATGGTACTCGGAGGAGAATCCAGCAATTGCTGCATGAATACTTCTACCGTGAACTTCTTGCCAGTTTTGGTGTTATCAATCAATAGACTGTAGATCTTATCCTGCAATATTTTACTTTTGTCTTTGAGCGCAAGCATTATCTGCTTTTGAGTCAATAACTGTAGATCTAATCCCAATTTGACCAAGACTGCAATAAAGTTTCCGTCTTTAAGACCACTGATAGATTTCGGGTCACGATTAAAAGTGTCAATCATATTTGTTTCTTGAAAATGTTTTAATATGCGCTCGTTTACCTTGGGATAGACAAGCAATTTACTAACCTGTTCCAGATTAGAATAGTCCAGCGGGGCTCTCTGATCCAGGCAAAAGGCAATTGATGCATCCTTTATTTCCTTGCTAGCAGTGCTTTCCATGATTTCTTTGATAAGAGTAGTAAAGCCTTGAAAATCAGAACGGTTATATTTTGCTAGATAATTATCCTCAAACCACTTTTTGAGTTCAGGTTTTGTAAGTTCTGACTGCGCAATTCCCAGAATGACTATGCTAGGAGATAAGCTTGGGAGTTTGGCTCCTGAATTTAGTAACAGTTTCATCATTTTGAGATTACCATTTAGAACTACAGATTTCATTGCCGCATCTAGTAGATTATTGCGTTTCAATATATCAATGAGCGCTTTGATTTTTGTATCAGGAAGAGCATCACCATCTAGCAATTCAAGTACCATTTTAATAAAACTGTCTTGTGATTGCTCTAGAACAATATTGTCATTTGGCACGCCATCAAGGTAGGCTATCTGTTTGTCTATATCTGGACGCAACTTTGCGATGCGGGGCACTAGAACTGATAGAAGAGAACCACGAAAAGTCAACTTCATGCTATCCTCAATGATATCTTTCATTGAATACCCTATAGGTAGTAGACGATCTTCATCACATTCAAAGTTGAAGGTAACACCACTTGACATTGCTGGAAAATTGAGCTCAATATCTCCAAAAGATTGCATTGCAATGCCAAGGTAGGTTTTAATGCTCGCCCAACGTGTTACAAGATATCCATGATCTACTCCAAAAAAAGATCCTTTGAAGCGCAATTTATGATCTTTTTGATTATACTCCAGACTGAAGCGAGCGCTGTGATTTTTCATAGGCAAATTGAATTCAGCGCGAAACCAAGGATATTGGAGCTCTGTTCCGACCAACTCTGTTGTCTCACTCATCGCTTTCATGAACGGCCGCAGCTTGTCGGGCAAATTCTCCAAGGGGATCTGTGACTTTTGTCCTAATACACTGAGACTGCTTAATATATTCTGATGCATTAAGGAAAACAAATCTTCAAGGGTAAGCCTATCACTTTTGGCAACAAACTCTCTTCCGAATGATGCAGTGGTACCCACACGAGCAGCATCCACTGAAAATCCGCGGCTTGCATTAAATTGAGAAACATCTAGATTTTTGTCAAGCTTCAAATTCGAGAAGCAGGCCTCAATATACTTTAGCATTGATTCTTTAGTATTGTCTTCCGGGAAATCGTTGACATACTTTGCCCAATCTTCATATTGAGAATCAGGGATTTGATTCATCCACTTGCGCATCAATTGATGATAGGGCTCTAAGAGCTTAATGAATCGTTCTATTTGCAGCTTTTTATTGGCTGCTGTATATTCCGGACTTCCTTCCAAAGATTTAATGCTTCTATCCATGAGATCAGTTAAGCGTTGAATTAACACCAGCACAGCTTTCTCGGCTAATGGCGTCATACCAGGTTGAATGTTGAGCTTTTCAATGAGAGGAATGATTTCCTTTGCATAGTCCTTCCACATGACATCGAATCTCTTTGGATCTGACCATTCTGGGATGCGGGCTTCAAATGCTTCAATAATTTTTCTTTTTTCGTCGAGTTCCATTGGACTGAGGTTCTCTGCGGTAGTCTTTGCTGTCTCAAAGAGACGATTCAAGACTTTTTCTGGATTGGAATCTTCTTGCCAAATTTTGATGAAATTACTGTTTAACCACTCTGAATCAATTTCATTTTGGGAATTAAATTTCAGCACATGCATCATTTTCTGCCGATTTTCCTTGGTTTTGGAGCAAACCAGTGCGAAGCTAATCCAGGCTTTCTTGAAATCCTCATTCAATATCATTTTTTGGAGTGTTATCATTTCAATGAAGTAAAGTTTAGCAACTTTATCAAGTGACTCAAATCCTGCTATTTTCGCCGCAAATTTCCTGGATTTATTTTCGAGGGCAAGCTGGTAGAGAGAATCAGAAATGAGGTCTTTGGCACCGGGATTCACAAGGAGCGCTTCCAGGCGCGAAATCAGATCGAGGAGCTCGGCACGTACAGCATTCACATTGGGATCGTTGGGGTCCAATTTCGCGAACTCCATGAGCATTTTATAAATTTCTGCGCCGCACAACATGGCTTGCTGGAATAGCTTGCGGCGGGGTCTTCCCCCTTCCTTTGCTTGACTTGATTGTGCGAGCCTAGAGAAGCGCTGCAAGATAAATGCCAGGGCTGGGATTCCTTCAGATGCCACTTTTTCTGGGCTTACACCCTCTAATATTTCAATTTTGTCTCGAAGCACCTCAAAGAATGTTTTTCGAGAAGTTCTTTTTAGGTCTGCTGTAGAAGTTTTCTCAAGATTTACCTTCCAATCTCCAAGTGCTTGGAATAAAACGGGCAACAAGGTTTGCAGTGCTGCCTCTTTTTCCTTGTCTGATTTTGCCTCATTCACCTTTAAGATCAAATCGCCAATTTTTTCAGTGCTCAAGGCTAGGGTTGGTATTTTGGAAACTTCCTTGGAACGCCTTGCTACTTTTAAAGTTTTTTCCTCAAAAATAGGTAAAATAGTCGCTTTTGCAGGGATGGTGGATTTAAACAAACCATCGCGTAAGATGCCTGTATCATAGAGTTCTTTTTCAGGCTTATCAAAATTTTTAATGTTTGATGTCCAATCAATCACTTGATGGCGCTGAGGATCAACAATAAGCGCGAATTTTTTCTGCCCAGTCCATTGTTTGATCTGTGAAACATCCTCCATTTGCAATACGGGGATAGCTTTGGCATTGAATTGTGCTGCTTCATGTGAAGTAAGTGGTGATTCTTGTTGTACGATCACTGCCTTGATGTGGGAGTCCTTTTGTTCGAGATATTTTCGCAAGGCCTCATTGATAGTTCGGCAAATCAAAATTTCATTTTTATGAGTGATCACTCTGGCCCTTGCTCCTGCTGGGGTGATGACCTCTCCCTTTGCTATTTTGGCGGCAGCGCGGACTTCCTGCAATTTTTCTGGTGCAATAGAGGAGGGGATGACTTCTCGCAAATCGCCTTTTGGGATCGGACGGGCTTGAGCCAGATTGAAAGTATTGCGGGCTGGATCGTAGATGAACTCGACATCCATTGGCATTCCATAATGCTTCTCTATCTCGCGTCCGATTTTCGCCATGTACAAGGCTACATCTTGCGGAATACTGGACTCATCCTGACTTCCCTTTGGGTTGGATTCAAAAATAAGCTCTCGCTTGATTTCATCCTCTTCTTTTTTTTCAACTGGAACCAATCGTCTTGCTTTATGATGGATCTCAGCGTGCACCAGATTTTCACGGGTGACAAGATAAGTGTCGAAAGGAGCTTTGCTGTTCACAATCAATTCACCATGTCCAGGTGCAGTTTGTATCCGGGTGATGCCTTGATTGGTATACATAACACCTGATCGCACCACATTTTTAAACACTTTTTCGCCCTTCAAGGGTTCGCCTATCATGCGTTGTAATAACACTGGCATGAAGGGCTCTTTCAGAATGTCATCACCGCTTTTTAGACGCTGAGAAAGTGATTGAAAGCTAAAATATGAAGCGACTACCGTGCCAATCGCCTCTGAAACTGAAGCATTTTCAGGCTTCACTGCGGCAACACTGATATTACCGCCAGGGTTAGCAAAATCCACGGTATCTTCTTTCCCTGTGCTTCTCACCATCAATTGAACTTTGGGATCACTTGACTTTAAGGAATCCAGAAATTCTCTGCACAAATCTTCTCGTATCGGAAAATCTTTAAAGGTTTTTGAAATCAAGGATTGCAACTCTTCGAGGGGTTGCAACGCTTCACTCTTCAATCCACGTTTTTCTTCTCCCTGAGCTTTTTTGAAAGCATCCCAATATTTCCGCCATCCTGATGCATGCAGATTGAGATGAGCTTGGATGGCCTCATGTGTCAGGGGATTTAACTCTGGGACTGCAATGCTAAATGGCAGCTCTATTTCCTGATTTTTTCTCACTTCCTCACAGACTTCTTGTAATTCAATCAAATTCGATGCTTTGGAACCAATATTCTCGGCTCTCTTTTCGACTTTCTTTTGGATCTTTCGCCATAATTCATCAGGTGCAGCTGCGGACATGACATATCTCCTGTTAAAATTTCTGCTGATTTACTTCTATTGATTTAAATGAGATATAAAATCGTAAGAAATCTAAGGGCGTTTATTATTATTTTTTGGCAAACGTTTATTCCAATAGTTCCCAATTCCCAATGTTGCTAGATGGTTAAGTGATTGTTTTCTTGGTAGGTCCATGAGACAGGGTAATTAGCATATAAAATTTGACGATGCGCGATTTAAGCACTATTTGTTAGTTATGCGCTGAACAAAGTAAGTGAATAAACTTAATACGTGATAATGCAGGAAAATATATACCGATGGAAAGGTTTGGGCTGGTAGGTCAAAGCAAGGCGATAGAAAATGTGAAGCATTTGGTTCAACAAGTGGCACACACTCAGGCGAATGTGATGGTACTTGGGGAATCAGGAACAGGCAAGGAATTGGTTGCAAGGATTATTCATCAAAGCTCGCAAAGGAGCAATGGACCTTTCATTCCAGTCAATTGTGCTGCCATTCCATTAGAATTACTAGAGAGCGAATTATTTGGGCATGAGAAAGGATCCTTTACAGGCGCTCATGTGACGAGAATTGGGCGTTTTGAAGCTGCAGCTGGCGGTACTATTTTCTTAGATGAAATTGGTGACATGCCGCTTGTGATGCAGGCAAAATTGCTCCGGGTTTTGCAGGAAAGAAGCTTTGAACGGGTGGGGGGCAATAAACCGATTAAAGCTGATGTGCGGGTGATTGCTGCGACGCACAAAAATTTGGCAAATTGCATTCATGATGGTAGTTTTCGCGAAGATTTGTATTATCGACTGAATGTTTTTCCTATTGAAATACCGGCACTACGGACGCGGAGAGAAGATATTCCGCTACTGATGCGGCATTTTATTGAGCAGTATCGCGCGAATGTAGGAGTGACCTTTAAAGGGGATACACTTAAAGGAGATACTTTTACAAGGGAGAGTCTTACCTCAATCCATTTGTCACAAGCAGTTTCTGAATTGCTGGAAAATTATTCTTGGCCAGGCAATGTGCGTGAACTGGCCAATCTAATGGAGCGCTTAATGATTTTATCTTCGGGAAGAACGATTGAAGTTGCAGATTTGCCAGAACAATATGTTAAGAAATCTGTTAAATCTTCTCTAGTATCATCATCCGCAGAACCTTCGCGTCGTGAAGACAAAAATTTCACAGTCTTTACTGCGCCAGAAATACCAGAAAATGGCTTTGATTTAAAGGAATTTCTATCTGAGCTTGAGTATCGTTACATTCATCGTGCTTTGACTGAATACTCAGGCGTTGTGGCTCATGCTGCGAAACGGTTAGGGCTGCGTCGCACGACTTTAGTAGAAAAAATGAGAAAATATGGTATTGGCCGCGGGATAATAACGAAAGAATAAGCTTGCCCAAATATAGGCATTCAAGGGCAGTGCAACAACGCTTATCGATTATTCTACTTTAAATAATTCATCGAGCTTAGTGATCACCAGAATCTTTTTAATATCAGGGTTAGCACCAACAATACGAATACTAGAATCATCCCCGCCAGCATAGTCACGAAGCGCCAATAGCATACCCAAGGCCGAGCTGTCTAAATAATCAGATTCTTTTAAATCGATTATAAAGGATTTGGGTTTTGGACTTACTTTTTCATAGGCATTACGAAATTGCTGCAATGAACTAAAATCGAACCGGCCCTGTACTTTTATGGTAAGTTCATTGCCATCCCCAGATAAGGTGCCTACGATTGTCATGGATAATACTCCCTGATTCTATTTATGGATAAATTAAGCATAGATCATTTTATTGCTTAACACTAGTCATCGCTTAACATTACTGCCTCGCATTGGCTTCAAATTTCTCATGAATGATTCTGACCGGCGTTCCAATTTGTATGGTATTAAACAATTCTTCAATGTTTTTAGAAAACATTCGAATACAGCCATGGCTGCATCGCTGACCAATACTGGTTTGCTGTGGTGTGCCGTGGATCAAAATACCGCTCATGCCAAGGTGTATGGCATATCGTCCTAAGGGATTTCTTGGACCGGGTGGTATGGATTTTGGCAAAGTTCGATTGCTACGGGCAGCTTCCCGGCGAATGGAAGGAGGAGGCGTCCAACTTGGGTTTTTTTGCTTGGAAACAACAGTAGTTTCGCCTTGGGGCGTAGACCAGCCTGGACGTCCAATCCCAACTGGATAGGTATCAACTTGAGTACCATCCGCACTGTAATGATATAAACGCATTTGGGCGAGATTCAATACCACACCAGATCGTGGTCCAGAAGGCAAGGTATATTGAGCAGGAATGGTGACCAGAGTACCTGCAGCAAGCGGCCGGCCTAAACCTTTCTTAGGATTATGTGCCATGATTTCCTTGACACCAATGTCATATTTTTGAGCGAGTTTAAATAAAGTATCTCCTCGCTTCGCTTTTACTTTTTGAATTTGTCCTATAACGTTTCCTGTTGCCGGCACTGAAAAAGTCATGGCATATGTCGAGTTAGTGGCGGTGATGCCAAAAAAAATGAATAAGAAGACGCTAAATAAGTGATGCAATATTCTCTTTCTCATATTTAACCTCTATTTTTAAGTTCGTATAAATTTGTATAAATAAGACCAATACTCTTTGATGTCACAGAATGGCCATTTTTTATGTCACAGATAAGTCCAGATAAGTCATAGGTAATACATATAAGCCATAGAAGGTCTCGAAAATTCTATCGACCGCAAGAACCAAAACCTAAATTTTTCATCAAAATCCTGAAAATTAGGATCTTGGAACAGTTCTTGCAGAAGAAATAGTGAGAGGAAAGAAAAGTTGTGCAAAGTTGTTAGCCTTTTGGCACTGTATGTGTGGTTTCACTTTTTGAGGTTTCATTTTGTGAGGTTTCACGCAGTGCCGAAAGAACTTTGTGGCTCTTCGTAGCTCTTAGGATTTCTGCGAGATTTGCATGTGAGAGAAGTGGAGTAAATGTAGTATGGCTAAAGCAAGCAATGGCTGGGTGATGTACACGGGAGCAGATATACCAGAGCGTCAACTTATTACAAAATATGCTCACTTAGTAAAGCGGATTGCGCAGCATCTAATAGGTCGTCTACCGCCCTGTGTTCAAACTGAAGATTTGATCCAATCTGGAATGATTGGTTTGTTGGAGGCTTGGAAAAATTTTAATGTTGAAAAAGGCGCAAGCTTTGAAACCTACGCCACCATCAGAATACGAGGGTCAATGCTGGATGAAATTCGCAAGGGTGACTGGGTTCCCCGATCCGTGCATCGCAACACACGACGAATTGCAGAAGCAATACGAAAGGTTGAAAATAAAAATGGTCGGGACGCACGTGATAGCGAAGTGGCAGCAATATTAGATCTGCCACTCGAAGAATATCATCAGATGCTGCAAGATACCAACGGTGTCCGTGTTTTTGGTTTTGAAGATGTCGGCTTGACAGAAGAAACAGTCGCAGAAGGTATCTCAGAAAATACACCGGGCCCACTGGATGGACTGCAATATGAAGATTTTCGTAGTACCTTGTTGAAAGGTATCGAAGGCCTGCCTGAACGCGAGCGTTTGGTGCTAGCGCTTTATTATGATGAAGAGCTCAATCTCCGTGAAGTCGGAGAAGTGCTTGGTGTGAGTGAAAGCCGCGCAAGTCAGATTCATTCGCAGGCGATGTTGCGGTTGCAGGCTAGGCTTAAAGAATGGGCATACTGAAATAATGGGGTGTATTGATTTAGGGGTACTTTATGGAAGCAGTGAGTGATGAAAGATACCAAGATGAAATATATCAACAAGAAGCAATTAGGCTTATGGAAAAAGCTTTTCAAAAAAGTCCCGCAGAATTGCAGAAATTAGTTGCAGAAAAGACAGATGAATACGAATATTTTTACAGAAATTTCTACGCCCATGCTTCACAATCATTCTCATTAGAAGAAGCTATTGCTGGCATGAATAAAGTATATTTTGAATTAATGGCGTATAGGGCAGTGGCACTTTGGAGATCTCAGTATTTAGCGCAGGTGGGAAAAGAATTTGATATGGGTAAATCGAATTATAGAATCCCTATAGATCATAACACCATTATCCTTCGTGATAATAGATCAAAATACTTGAGTGGTTTTCTGTACTTTCCAATGTTTGACTATGACCCAGCTCCCCATCTGGTTGTCGACTTTTTTCCCAATTTTAGCGTTTCTATAACGGATGCGATTCGAGAACAAGAAATGATTATTGCCAAGCATAATCCAGCGGCTGTGGTCACAGCGAAAAATTATGAACTGTCGAAGAAGAGAGCTTATAGATCCTTCATTGTTGGAAGTATACTGGCTTTGGCCGGTGTCGCAGTATCCTTAATATTGTCAGAAGGCTTGGATTTCCCATTCTATGCGGGTATGGCAGCTTTATGGGCTGGGTTAGCACCTGCAGCAGCAATTGCAGGATATGGAAAGTATTCAAAATGTAATGCTGTAACAAATTATACTACTGCATTGAAACACGCTGAGGGAGATGAAAAAGGTTTCGGAGAAAAATCAAAATTGGTTTCAGATCTTGAAAAACAACTTTATTTGGATATTGGATCAAGAACTGTAAAGGCAGATCAAAAGATAGAAAAGACACAGCTGATGACTGACATGACAAACATGACAGACTTGCAGCAAGAGCCTGATCGAATACCACAAGCGAATCTGACTAAACGATAACTTTTTTAGAACGAACTTAGAACAGACTTAGAACGAACTCACCCTTTGCAGCGTTCCCCAAATTTTATTCATTACTTTAGTGCTGAAACCGTGCATGAAACCTGATATTTTATCGGATAAGGTTTCGTGGATGACGTAATTAACCTCATAAATGTCTGCATGCTCACTGCTTCTCAGCAGATAATCGTCTGATGTGATAAGCTCATCGACAAGTTTGAGATCAATTGCCTGCTTGCCATACCAATGTTCCCCAGTCGCCAATTTATTGATATCCAATTCTGGACGGTGCTCTGCAACAAATTCCTTAAAGAGCTTGTGGGTATCCTCCAGCTCTTCGCGAAATTTACTGCGTGCCTTGTCGGTGTTTTTGCCCAAATAGGTTAAGGTTGTCTTGTATTCACCTGCCGTATGCTGCTCAATATCAATATCATGTTTGTCGAGAAAGCGATGGAAATTAGGAATTTGTGCCAAAACACCGATAGAACCCACTACGGCAAAAGGTGCCGCAATGATCTTGTTAGCAACGGAAGCCATCAAGTATCCTCCGCTTGCAGCGATCAGATCCACTGCTGCTGTTAAATTGATATTACGATTTCTGATCCGTGAGAGTTGCGAAGCAGCTAAGCCATAATTGTGCACCAATCCCCCTGGGCTGTCGATCAATATCACAACTTCATCGCCCGTTTTTGCTACTGATAATATTGCGGTAATCGCCTCGCGCAGATTATCAACCTCGGAGGCTTGGAGATCTCCCAGAAATCTCAGTAAAAAGATACGCGATTTTTCTTCTTCCGGTTCATGATTTTTCAGACGTTTTTTGTGAGCCTTGGCCTCTTCTTTGTCTTTCTTCTTTTTATCTTTTTTACGCTGCTTCAATTCTTCCTTACTTAAGATTTCTTCTTCCATCAATTCTTTTAAGGCATCAAATTTATCATTGATTTTTTCGATTTCAATACTTTCGCGGTCACGATCAGCACGTGCAGACAAGACAATTGCCAACACAATGAGAGCTAATAGCAACAATACAACGACAGTAATGAATTTTGCAGTGAAAAGACCGTAGTTAAAGAAAAATTCAGCCACAGCTTAATGCTCCTAAGGATTATTCATGTTACAATTTACAATACAGACCTACAAGGTATTCTAGCATAAGTTAAGGTATCAGTAATAGAGGAATTATGAAAAGAATTGATAAGTGCACGAGGACACTGTGCTAAAAGTAAAGCATCTACAATGCACTCGGGATCATCAAATATTATTTAGAGATTTAACTTTTTCCCTTAAACCGGGCAGTTGCCTGCAAGTTTATGGTCGTAATGGGGTAGGGAAAAGTAGTTTATTAAGAATTTTAGCTGGCCTACTTAAACCTTGTTTTGGAGAATTAGAATGGGATGGCAGAATTGTTAAATTTCGAGAATTCCTGTCTGTTACACCAGATTATCAAAGAGATTTCATTTATATCGGACATGGCCTTGGCCTCAAAATGGATTTAACACCCATGGAAAATCTGCAATGGTGGCTTGGTTTACGCGGTGTGAGCATGAGCGGTGTTAGCATTAATAGCAAGAATAGCAAGGTAAAATCAGAGGCCGTAACGCAGGCATTGCAGACGCTGGGAATGGAACGATGGCTTAATACAAAATCCTCCTGTTTATCTGCGGGACTTGCAAAACGTTTAGCATTGGCAAGATTAAAAGTAATGCCTGCGCGTTTGTGGATTTTGGACGAACCTTGCAATTCTTTGGATGTAGAAACACAGCGTTGGTTTGGCGATTTGTTGCATGGGCATTTGAGTTGTGGCGGTATTGCAGTGGTTTCAAGTCACACCATGATGAGTGAAATTTCTGTGAATGCTGGAATTCAATTGCTTCATTTAGGATCTTTTCAGGCAGGATCTGCTCAATCAGGATTTTCTCAAGCAGGTCATTCTCAAGAAAATAACAATAGTTGGGAAATAAATAGTTGGGAAATGTCGTGAACTTTGAAGCATTGTCAGCAATTTTGTGTCGTGATCTGAAACTTTATGCCAGAAATGCTGGGGAAACTGTGAGACCTCTCATTTTCTTTGTGATGATCAACAGCCTTTTTCCAATTGCTCTACGGTTGCCCCCTCAAACTTTAGCAGAATTGGCTCCTGCTATTATTTGGATAGCAGCCATGCTCGCCATCATAGTCTCCTTAGATAACTTATTACAGCGAGACTTTGAAGACGGCAGTTTAGAAGAACTCCTGCTCTCACCGTATTCTCTCAGCTTGCTTTTGTTTGGAAAACTATTCGCTCATTGGCTAATCATTGCTTTACCCATTTTGCTGATAGCCCCCTTACTCGGCATAGCATTAAATTTGTCTCCAAATGGATTCCTAGGGTTAATGACAAGTTTATCCATTGGTTTGCCAACCCTGTCATTAATGGCTGCCATCGGGGGAGCTTTAACAGTGGGGTTGCGTCAGGGCGGTCTTTTTCTTGCGCTGCTCGTTCTACCTCTGATGCTGCCTGTGTTACTTTTTGGAGTGAGTGCAACAACAGCTGCCAGTCAATTGCTGCCTTTTATCGCTGAACTTGCTTTATTGGCAGCTTTATTATTATTGTCACTTTTGCTTGCACCGTTGATAATGTCTTATGCAATCAAAGTGCGAGTGGAAGTAATATAGTATGAGTGGAAGTATAGCGAGCATGGAAGTACAATGACTAAGCTTTTGACACCAAAACATTTTTATAAATTTGCGCACATATCCTATCCCTATTTTTTGGTTTCTGCTCTGATTTTATTTATCATTGGCATCACAAATGGATTTTATTTTGCACCACCAGACTATCAGCAGGGTGAAGCGTATCGCATCATTTATCTTCATGTGCCTAGTGCCTTTTGGTCGCTTGCAATTTACAGCCTCATTTTCGTTGCTTCAATATTATTTCTGGTTTGGCGCTTGAAAATTGCTGACATGATTGCAAGTTGTGCAGCACCCATTGGCGCAACCTATACCCTCATCGCTTTAGTGACGGGTGCCATTTGGGGTAAGCCGATGTGGGGAACTTGGTGGGTATGGGATGCGAGACTCACTTCTGAACTTATTCTGTTATTCTTGTATTTGGGCTATATGGGATTGCGTGCTGCAAACCAAAATCCCATACAAAGAGGTAAGGTTGCAGGGCTTCTCGCAATTGTCGGAATGATTGACGTTCCTATTGTGCATTTTTCGGTACAATGGTGGCAAACACTGCATCAGGGATCAACGCTTCTTAATCTGAACAAAACCAATATGCCAGCAGAAATGTTGTTACCACTTTTGATGATGATTTTGGCTTTCGGTTTATTTTTTGCTGCTGTGGTTTTGCTTCGCATTCAGTCTGAGATATTAGAACGTGAATTTCATTCAGAATGGGTTAAAGGAATTGCTTGATTGCTTAAAAGTATTTCTAGATAGGAATTTTATAAAAGTTATCACTTAGAGTTAGGATTGAGGTATGTTTAATCGAGGTATGTTTTAAATGAATTCAGGAAATTATGGCTATTATATCTATGCGGCATTAGGTTTTACTATTATATGTCTTGGTATTTCGCTCATTTCTGCTATGTTGCAGAGGCATAAAACGCTGGAAACTCTCAAAACCTTCAAAACTCTTAAAACTTTTAATACTATTCAAAATAGCAATTTCACATGAGTCGGAAACATATCCATCGCTTTGCATTCATTATGATTATCATCGCTATTTTATCACTTGCCGCAGCTTTGATACTTTTTGCTTTAAGACAAAATATGAATCTTTTTTTCACACCCAGCCAAGTGTTTAATCAGGAAGCACCCAATCATACTCGGATTCGGGTTGGCGGTATGGTAGAGAAGGACAGTTTAGTCAGGGGAGAAAATCTAGAAGTAAGTTTTAAAATCACGGATTTTACCAAAACACTCAACATAAGATATCGCGGTATTTTGCCAGATCTTTTTCGCGAAGGGCAGGGCATCGTTGCGCAAGGTAAATTAATATCAGAGGGGGTTTTTCTCGCGGATGAGGTATTGGCAAAGCACGATGAAAACTATATGCCGCCCGAGATTTCTCACTTAAAAGCAGAAAACTTAAAAGCAGAAGGCCGGGTGGAACCATGATACCAGAACTAGGACATTTTACCTTAATTTTAGCCTTAGCGCTCGCGATTCTGCAATGTTTGTTGCCAGGTTTTGGACTCTATAGGAATTGTGAAAATTTCATGTTAGCAGCGAGACCGCTTTGCTATGGTCAATGTTTTTTTATTTTTCTAAGCTTTATGCTTTTGGCTTTTTCATTTTATGAGAACGACTTTTCATTAAAGTATGTTGTAGAGCATTCCAACTCCACATTACCGCTCTTCTATAAAATTTCTGCCGTTTGGGGCGGGCATGAAGGATCTTTGCTGCTTTGGGTGCTCATTCTTGGACTATGGATGGTTGCTGTAAGCTTAAGCTCCCGTAAATTAGCCTTGCCATTTACGTCTTTGATGTTATCAACCCTAAGTGTAGTCAGCATAGGCTTTCTGGTCTTTTTATTGACAACCTCAAATCCATTTACGCGATTTCTGCCCGATTTTCCATTAGAGGGCCGGGATTTAAATCCCTTGCTGCAAGATCCCGGTCTCATCATCCATCCCCCAATGCTTTATGTAGGCTATGTAGGATTTGCGGTACCTTTTGCTTTTGCAGTGGCTTCTTTAATTTTAGGGAGAATAGATGAAAAAACCGTCAAATGGATCCGTCCATTCACTTTGATTGCCTTTAGTTTTTTGACCATCGGGATTGCATTAGGAAGTTGGTGGGCCTATTACGAATTGGGCTGGGGCGGTTATTGGTTTTGGGATCCCGTCGAAAATGCGAGCTTCCTGCCCTGGCTTGTCGCTATTGCAATGCTCCACACTTTGATCGTGAACGATAAACGTAAAGAACAATACATATTCACGATTCTATTGGCTATTATTTGTTTTGGTTTAAGTTTGCTTGGCACCTTTTTGATGCGTTCTGGCCTTTTGAGTTCGGTACATTCTTTTGCAAGCGATCCAAAGCGTGGTCTTCTGATGCTGCAATTTTTACTGTTGCTGGTAGGGGGGGCTTTTATTTTATTTGGGTGTCAAGTCTCGACTTTGGACAAAACTCTGGATAAAAGTGTTCGTCCAAATTCGAGACTTGACACCCTTGCTACCTTATCTCGGGAAAACCTTATTTTATTCATTGCTATCCTCATTTGCATCACAGCTGCTGCAGTCTTGCTAGGTACATTATTTCCCATTCTTTATGAAATGATAACATCAAAAAAAATTGCAGTAGATTTTCATTATTTTAATGCCGTTTTTATCCCTTTAATCATTCCTATTTTGATCGCGGTTCCCTTAGGACCATTCACGCATTGGGGCAGCAATAAAGTTTCTGCAGTCCTATCACATTTAAAAGTGGCTTTTATCTTGAGTGTAATCTTAGCTTTGTTTTTACTTCTTTTGCCAAGATTAATGACTGAAGCAATTACTGAACCAATGACTAGTTCAATATCTTTCGATGTTATTGGAAAGAAATTTGAAGAACTTTTGGGTTTATTTTTGGGACTTTGGCTTTGTTTTGGAACCTTGCAACGTCTGATTTTTAAAATCAGGAAGCAAGGCATCAAAAATCTGTCATTGGGAGCTATTGGCATGTGCCTTGCTCATTTTGGAGTTGGAGTGATGGTGCTCGGAGTGACAGTTGTTTCCCATTATCAAATTGAACGTGAAGTGAATATGCTGCCAGGAAGTTCTCTAGCCATTGCAAATTATCGTATTAAATTTATGAAGGTGGATAAAGTAGAGGGATCAAATTTTGTGGGTTATCGTGGTCATTTTGAAGTTGAGGAAGGCAAGAAAGCAGAAAACGAAAGTTCAAGAAACAAAATCGCTGATCTGTATCCAGAAAAAAGAGTTTTTGTCACCCCCGGTGTGATGATGACTGAAACTGCGATTGATCCTGGTTTTTTTCGAGACATTTACATCGCATTAGGTGAGCGTTTGGAACACGGTACTTGGTCAGTGCGTATTCATTATAAACCTCTGGTGCGATGGATATGGCTTGGTGCTATTCTTATTGCGATTGGAGCAGTTATTGCAGCTTTGGGAAAAGTTTACAAAAAACACTAAATCTCAAAAACATTAAATCAAGGATATTGATTTATAATTGCAAAAAGAATATAGTAATAATCAATTTCAGTTGTTGGAAACTATTCAAGATGCGTTTTTTCCTACCATTCATTGTTTTTCTGTCCTTAATAATTTTTCTTTGGCAGGGTTTGGCTCTGAGTCCAGACGAAGAAGCTCCTGCAGCTATTGTGAATCGAAGCAGTCCTAGTTTTAGCTTGCCTAGCCTCATGAACGATAATCAGACGATAACGCAGGAAGTTTTTAAAGGAAATATCACCGTCCTAAATATTTGGGCTTCATGGTGTCCCTCTTGCAGAATCGAACATCCTTTTTGGGTAAGATTGAGTAAGAAAAATTCAAGTGAAGGTTTGAATGATCCTGCCACTAATACTTCTAAAGATTCTAAAAAATATGTGTTGCTTGGCTTAAATGCTCGAGATGACATGGAAGCTGGAAGAGGCTGGCTTGAAAAGCATGGCAATCCGTACCAGGACGTGATTTTTGATCAAGATGGCTCTTTAGTCATGGATTATGGTATTTATGGAATACCGGATACTTTAGTGATTGATAAGCAAGGCATGGTACGTTATCGTCATCAAGGTGAAATGAATGAAGATATTTGGAATACTACTATCTTGCCGGTAATTGACAAAATTGCACTTGAGAATTTGAATGGAAAGTAAGCTGATGTTTTGGCTTATCACCATGGCTATGGTATTAATCTCGTACTTATGCATCCTCCCTTGGCTTATCAAATCTCCCATTAATAAACTTGTTATTGCGCTCATTGCCATTTTCACACCGCTATTTTCGTATCTCAGTTATCATTACCTGGGATATTCTTCAAAACTAGACGAATATTATTCAGAAAATGCCCTGGCAGAGCGAGAAAAGCAGCTTGAAATTAGACCCTTATTGGCAGAATTAAATAAAGATGAAGTCAGGCTTGTGCTGCATCTCGAGGAATTCCCGGATGATGTAATGACTAAATGCAAATTAATGGACATTTTGGCAATTCGTGCCCTCCAAAGCGGCGATAAGTCGCTTGCTGATCGGTATTGGCAGGAAGCCTTGAAGTTATTGCCGAAGACCAGTGAAGCGGAATACTTGCGTCATCGCATGTTGAATTTAAGGGAACGTTTGAGGAAGTAACTATGGTACCTGCAGAATATCTCGACTCATCAGAACCTGATACTACTATAGATCCCAGCCAATACGATGATACATTCTCCGAACTTGGCGCTGATGAGGATGGTAGACATCAGTCAACTGATGATCTCCGAGATGAACTCAGCGAAGTGAACATCAAAGAAGATTTTTGCTTTAGACTTGCAGCTGTCACAGGGGAGATAGACAGTAAATTATCTCAAGAAATTAACACTTTCTTTGATCACTTATTAGATCCCAAAAACATCAGAGCTCTGCAATTTATCTCAAGCCTTATGAAACTCAATAAAGCAGTTTTGATGAAGGCAATCCTAAAGAAAAAATTCAAAATAATTTTAGATGAAGCCAGCAATTTAATCGATGCAAGCAAATTCGAATCAGCTTGTTTGTCTGTCATTAATAAAGGTGTTGACGGAGCCAGTCAAGATAAGATTCTGGAAGATGAATATACCGCCCTCATTATTAATTTCCCACTCAATAAAATAGCAAAACTCTACAGTTTGTATCGATGCTCTTTTATGCGTGAAATCTATGAATCTTGCACTGCGATGAAAAATTATCCTGAACAAATTCCGGGCTGGGAAAATTGCGAAGATACTGAATCGATTGCAAAATCTACCATTGCTCAGAATATATTGTTGGCAATATCCGGCATAGAAAAAGCATTGAAGGATGTGTCGAAACAGAAAAGCTTTACAGTTATCGGAGGTGAAGCCTTCCATTTATCAGCTAAAGATACCTCAGAACTGCTTGTAAAACCATTCCTGATTGAATATGTCAATGAAATCTATAGAATCAAAACTCTGTCAGATAAATCTGAAGGGTCTAGAGAAAAAGAAGAACTTAGGATTCCCATTTCTGGTCCCGTAATAAAAAAAATACTGAAGGACACACGTGATTTGTCTAGGGAGCAAAAACAATTAGCGGATGGTATCCTTAAAGACATCAAAGAAAATAGAAACTCTTCACATTCATATACAAGCTTTCCTTTGACTTCAGTAGACACTGTAGATACTGTAGAGATGGCTTTGGTTTATGAGGTGAATTTTCCAGCACTTCAAAGGAGACTCAGATGCTGCCGCACCCTTAAGATAGAAGAGAGAGCAGCGCTCCTCGATAGATTTCCTTTGGTTGAAGCTATGAACGATGCCATGGCAATTAGACTTTCCATTCAAAGAATGTTGAGATTGTATCCCAATATGGTATCTTTGGTTGTTCCTAAGCTTTATATTCTGGAATTAACAACGGAGGCTGTTGCCGCATTTATTGCCGGCTATTCCATAAAAAATCCCAATGCAAAACCATTGTTCATTAGGGTTTGGAAAGCTACAGCGGAAGGGGCCATTAATTTTATTTTCTTATTGGGCATTTGCATTGATGCCTATCGATATTTTCATCCCGATCAAATGAACATGGATGATGGAGAATTTTGGCGAAAAATTGCATTACCCCCTTTGATTTGTTTTGTACTGCATACTTCCTGGAATATAGTATCGCCGCTACAAAAAGAAATCTGGTTTCCAATGGAAACCCGGTGGCATTACTTCAGAAGATTTTTAGATGTTACCGATAGAACTTTTTATAATTCAGGTATATTTATGGCGCTTTGGAGCTTGCTTAAAATACCTGGCAATATTTTTAACCAACTCTGGTGTCTTGCTCCCGGCTTTGTAGCTTCTGCCTCTCGCTATTTTTCTCCCTTTAGAGATTTGACAACCACTGTCATGACATACATTACTACCTCTATTTTTCAAACGTTATATTTCAAAGGCTTTCGTGCCGGAAGTCTAGAGCATGAATTGGAATCTGAGACAGTTCAATACATTCGACTTGGTGCTTGGATTGTTTTATTAATAGGTTCCACTATTTTCGTCTTTCGCAGCAGTTTGCGTTTTGTAAGTGAATATGACAATGAAGAAAGGGAGGTCGCAAGAATTGTTGCGCAGGTCGTTAGGCTTCGAGTTCAAGAGGGTAAACCAGACTTATCTACGTTTAAGACAAAGGGAACTTTGATCAGCATGCAAGAACTGAGCAGTATGCAACAAATCTATGATAAAACGGCCAGAGCAGACAGACCGGTGCAATCACCTTTTGAGACAGAAAAGCATACCCCTATAGAGCGTCATCAAAGAGATAAAAAAGCGGCATTACTTTGGATGAAGATACTTGAGAGCAAGGGAGAAAAAGAAAAGGCTCAATCTTTTAAAGAAGCTTTACTAAGTTCGGATCAGCATGATTCATTATTAGAACAGGGTGACTCTTTATCAGAACAGGATGATGCGGTATCACAGCAGGAGAAGGCATCATCAAAAAAAGATGAGAAGAAATCGGATAAAAGCAAAGAGAAGCCAGCAGAAAGTGATCCAGATAAAAAACAAAGCGGTGGATTAATGAGTAGGCTATTCAGGAAATTTCACTGACAGCCTTAGTAACTTTTATTGCTATCGTTCACGCAGACCCTTGAATGCCCATCTTCTGACTCGCGCCGTCCATGGCGCTCGAGACCTTCGGGCTCCGCCTATTCGGCGTTTCCAAAACGGCTATCCTGCCGTTTTGTGCTAAGTAATATTAAGTTATTAATTTGACCTAAAAAGAAAGGGGGTCCGTTTTTTTATAATTTCTTCAACACCACATTGCCCACCGAATATCCTGCTCCAAACGCGCAGAGAATTCCGATATCTCCAGTTTTCAGATCTTCGTGGTATTTGTGGTAGGCGATAATGGCGCCAGGAGAACTTGTATTGGCAAATTCATTTAATATAATGGGTGTTTCCAAACCTTCAGGTTCGCGGTTCAAAATTTTAGTCGCTATTAAGCGATCCATATTGGCATTGGCCTGATGCAGCCAAAGACGTTTCAATTCAGAAATTTTAATGTGAAGCGATGCTAGATGGTTTTGGACAGTTTCTGCCACAAAAGGGATCACTTCCTTGAACACTTTTCTGCCTTGCTGAGAAAAAAGCTTGTCAGGATTGTTCTGGGTTTCTGAATTTAGCGGCGTTAAAAAACCAAAATTATTACGAATGTTATTAGAAAATTGTGTTTTTAATTGTGTTCCCAAAATTTCATATGGGTGGTCAGATACGACATCTTCTTCGCGCTGTAGAATCAGTGCTGAGCAGCCATCACCAAAAATAAAATGACTGTCTCTGTCTTTAAAATTAATATGACCACTCATGATTTCGGGATTTACGATCAAAACTGCTCTTGCCGAGCCGCGATGGATGGCATCTACCGCATTTTGTACAGCAAATACCGCTGAGGCACAGCCTGCATTCATATCAAAGCCAAAACCTGAGATATTTAAAGCATTTTGAACTTCCACAGCAATGGCAGGGTAGGGTCGTTCAATATTAGAAGCGGCAGTAATAACCGCATCAATTTGTGAGCCATCGATTTTTGCGCGCGCTATAGCTTCTTTCGCTGCAGCAATTGCCATCTCACATTGCAGGGAGGGTTCATGCCATTCTCTCTCTTCGATGCATGGTTTCATGCGCTTAATATCTAGTATGCCCGACTTCTCAATGACATAGCGATGTTGAATGCCCGCAGCTTTGACAATAAAATCCGCAGAAGAATGTTTTAAAGGTTCGGCTTTACCAGCATTTTCTGAGTTATAGTGATCAACATATTGATTAAAAGATTCTACTAACTCTTCATTAGTGATTGAATGAGCAGGAATGTGTAGGCCAGTGGCGCTTAATGCAATTTTTTTCACAACAACTCTTTAGGTACGATTTAGGTTCTGAATTTAGTATTTACACAAAAAGCCATGAATATGGCTGACTCAGATCAATATCCTTTTCAGACACAGTTATTTGCGTTCAAAAAAATCATGTTAGTAACCTTGGATGTATGCTGTCAATATTTAGCGCAAAAGTCTGTTAGGTATCTATATGAAATATGGTTGCGTCACTGGGATATGAAGGCTTAAATAATAATTATTTCGCAAATTTTTCGATGGCCTCGAACAATCCCTTATTATCCTCTGTCTTTGTGACATAGTCATTCATTCCGACTCTTTTGCAGAGATCTATGTCCTTGGGATCGTGGCTCGCCGTGAGCGCAATGATGGGAACATTTTTGGCAGGTTCAGGTAGTTCTCGGATGATTCTCGCGGCTTCGTAGCCATTCATTATGGGCATATACAGATCCATGATGGCCAGATCGAAAAGTTCGGTTTTAATTTTATCTATAGCTTCTTGTCCGGTTCCGGCCGTAACGACTGTATAGCCACGCTGTTGCAGTAAGTTTGACATAACAGCTCGTGTTGTTCTGCTATTGTCAACGAAAAGAATTTTGAAAGCCTTTTTTTCTGTACTCATAAAATAAAGTTTAGACCAAGACTGTGGCTTTTCCTAAATTTTAGTGTACTCGCACGTAATATAATACTAATAATACCGGAAATTTCAGCATAAAATACCAATATGGAGGATAATTTTGCAAAATTCCACTCTAATAATAAGTGCAAATATAATTTTCAGATATATAAGAATCCAGTATAATCATACATGAGAAACAAGCCTCTATGAGAAATGAGGACGAGCAAGAATAATCAGCAAGAAATTAGTATGAAAAAAAGTATGGAATAAGTGTAAGAAATATAAGCAATGAAGTGTAAGAATTATGAGCAAAGAATTGATAAAAGCTGCAGAACTTGGCGATTTCGCCCTCGTCAAGAAACTCTTGGAAGATAAGCTTAGAAAGGAGTTGCATGAGGTCGATACTGGCCTTGGCGGTAGGATACCATTAATTACGAATGACTCTGAACTCACATTAAGCCTTTTTGCCCATATTCATAATGATGCAAGATTGGAGGGAACAACTCTTAACGGAAATACTTTCAAAAACACCACGAGCTTTCAATTGAAAATGCTGGAGATGATCGAAAAAGATGAAAAGAATCTCTGCGGCATCCCGCCCGATAAAAGGAAGAAAATCATTGAGGCCATTGCAAACACGCGGAAAACTTTCCAGGATTTAGTTGATATCGAAGACAGAATGGGTGAGGCCATTGCAAAAATAAATGCTACTTCTTCTGCAACAGAAGAAACCGCAAACGCTGAAATCAAGAAAGTTGCGGAATATACGGTTTCGTTACTTCAATCAAGGAATGAAGTTATAATACCAGCAGGGTGGTTGGGAGTTGGAGGAAGTGGGGGACATGCGGTATGTTACAAACTCATGAAAGAAAAAATACCACAGCCCGATGGCAGCGTGAAAGATGTCATCACCTTTCTAATTTACAATACAGGGGCTGGTATTCAATATCATTTAAAGAATGATACCGCAAAAGACAAATATTTACCGGTCATGGCTTATCAGATCCCGGGCAATGTTGAATCTTCCAATTTGAGCAAGTTCCTACAGGAATTAATGAACCCGAGGATAAAACCGATGCTTTCCTGTATTACAAAAGATGATCGAAAGAAGATTGAGAATAAATTTAATGAAGATAGATTATATTGTGAAGTGATTCCAAATATTACATTTTTGGGCGGCAACAAAGTAGATCCAAAACCTTATTGCCGGAAATATACTCAGGGCCAAATTTCAGGCACTTGCTCTATGCGGGTTTTGATGCCCCTGCTTCATAATGAAATGCAAGGAGAAGCCTTCCAAGAATATTTATATCAGATGAGAATGCAGTCCATACTCGTTTTTTATAAGATTTGTGAAAAAAAAGGTACTTTATTTGATACTGCAGTTCAAAGACAACTTGGTAGTGCCATACAAAAGTTTGCTAATCTTACTCGAAAATTGATGAAACGCCACAAAGACGGAAAACCAATTCTAGATGAAGCCAGAGCGAAAGGGATCATTGAATTCATCGCAGCTTTGCAAAACAACCTAAAAGTATATGCGGCCACTCGAGATGCAATGCAGCGAGAATCTACCCTGTCTTCGGGTGCAGAAATACCCACTCCAGTCCTAACCCAAATAAAAGAATATCAAAACGAAGACTTAACATTCGTGGTGCCTTCGGGTTTGGCCATAAAGGAGTTTGATGTTCCACGGCCCCCTGTTACGCTGCCTGAAGAAAACCGGAAGTGTCGTGCAGATGAATCCGCTTATGCATTCTTGAAGAGAAGTTATGAAACTTGTCTTCGAAATTTTCAGAACAATTATTTGGACAATATTGAACAGGACATCGAATCTTTATTTTTGAGTTTCCCACTCAATGAACCTGAAGCTTCTGCATACTGGGCGAATATGAGTCAGGAACAAGCAAAAGAAGCATTAAGCTTTGTTCAAAATTTGATCCGCATGTATGGTAAGCAAAATGATTTGACCGGCGGCTACTACCTGCCGAAACGCTATATTACCAGTTTAACTGGGATTTTAATAGGATCTTTCATTGCCTCTGCCTATTTCAAAGACCCAGAGTTTGCATACTTAAGGCAGTATTTTATTAAGAATGAGATATTTAATACAGTAGACAAATTGTTACCGGATCCAAGATCAGTTTCAATGGATCCCAAGTTTGATGCAAGGTTACAGCAAGTAGAAAATGCTTATATTAACATCGGAAGAAGAGATATTTACTTAAGGGCACCAGGTACTCCAGAAGACTTTGTCGAAATTAACCTGATACGAAAGCACAATCTGCTCGATGTCCTTTCAAAACTTGGTGCCTCCTTAGGGGGGTTAACTTCCATGGATAAGGCCAGAATGATGCTTTATAAAATTGCAAAGAAGGAGTTAAATGAACATGAAAGAAAAAGTCTCGAGAGTCTTTCGACAGCTGATAAAGAACGTATCAATGCATTGACTTCAGACTTACGTTTTTGCTTGCAATTTCATGAAACCTTGCTCGAGGGGCGACTTTTTGAAAAAGCGAAAGTAGATTTTTTCCGAGACGTCCCATTAACCATGGATGATCATTCGGATCTGCTGTTTAGAGGTTTAGAGTCCACTCTCGCTAGACGCGGGTCTGAAAGAGATGCTCACACAGAAAAATCCGGAGTATATTTTACAGATCGTCTAGAGAAAAGAATAGCATCCAATCGAGAACGTGACTTAAATGATTGCTATCAATTCCAAAATCCCATGATGGTAGATATGCTGTTTGCAAAAAAATATGATAAATACTTTTTGAAAAAATATAATTCAAAGAAGGAATTAACTCACGATTATATCTATTCAAGCAATGATGTTGTAGTAGATTTTAATAAACTGTTAGAAAAAGCCAAAGCCAAGAACTTACCCTTCCATACTCTCCCCTTCACCCGTGCCAGGATGAGCGGCAATCGCATTTTAAATACCTTGGACTGGTTTAATTCTAATATGGATTTTTTGAATGATTATGAATATCAGAATTTCATGCTTTTTAATCTCTTGACACCTGGGTTGCTCCAAAAACAACTCGAGGCGACCCCACAGCTTGCCATAAAGCTTGTTGATTTCATGCAGAAAGGTCTTAAATTTTATGTCAAGGGCAACTTTGTAGAGCCAGGAGGGCTGTTCTGTCATAAATTGGGTTATTTTTTGAAGGATTATTTCAAATCTGCACCCGCAAGCTCCGAAATTAATAAAGCCTTAGCCGAATTCGATAAAATACAGGAATCGCTCGATCGCAGTGCTTTAGCCAATATTGCGGTTCTAGAGAAAGAAAAATCCACAGAACTTGAGAAGCAATCGGCCCATGCAAATTTAAAAGAACTCTATGGTTTGAAATTGCTAGGTGAGCTCCAAAATCTGAAATATGATCTTGAAGCAGCAGAAAAAGCAGGAACCGAACTTTTAATAGATGAAAAAAAATTGGAAACTCTCTATACTTTACTGTTACGAAAGAATTTTATGGAAGGGGCAAGAAGCAAAATCTTAGATCTGCCGACAGAAAATGTGCTCAATAAAATGCTAATAAAGCTTGCACCAATACTCAAAGACAACTTTTCAAAACTTGGAAAAGAAAAACAAGAATCCCTTATTAAGAAAGTGATAGATGCGGCGCCACTGTCGACATTGATAAAAAACAAAGTCTATGACTTAAAAATCGATTTCCCACTCGTAGGTGTATTGCAAAAAGGACATCAACCAATCACCTTTGATTTTTCGAATGGAAAAATTAAAGGATCCGGTTTTGTGGAAGAGCTTATTCCGCAGGATTTTTATACGAGCAGCTTCATTGATTTCTTTGGAGATCTCCAAATACGAGGCCTTATTGCACGAGGCAGAGAAGGACGCATGGCATCATTCACCTGGCAGGGACACCAATATCGAGTCATTTTGGATCCAGAAGGTGGTACCCATATTCAAGTTACTCTCGGTGAGAAGAACGAATGGTATGAATTACAAAATAAGATCCCGCGATTTTTCAATGAGGATCTGAAGAAACCCGATGCTAAATATATTCCAAGTCACTTCTTGGAGAAAGGCAAATATCTTTTTGCGAAGATCGATAATCCAAGTCGCGAGTTTTTGGTCACCGATAGTGGTTTAAATTGTATTGCAGATATTAAAAGTAAAACGTTAGCGAATCCTACTGCTCCTAAAAATGAATTTGAAATGAGTGAATTAACTCGTGAAGGAAAAACTACTGGTTACAAACTGGTTCAATTGAGCTGGAAAGGAAAAGATATACTTCAAAATACCTTGATGAAATTCGAAGATCCAAAATTCATTGAGATTTGGCAAGATTCTCGACCCAAGTCTGATATGCCGCTTCGTGTTTTTTTACCACGTTATGGTCTTGAATTTATACAAAGACCTAATAGTGAAGGTGTTTTGGAGTTACTCTGGAGTAAAAATCCGCAATATAAATTGGTCTTGAAAGATTTCCACAGTGTGGCAAATTTCGATCATGTTTTATATCTTGAAAACCGAACCAATAGTCAGGATCGAATTGCACTTCTTCCCCGCCAAGAATTCTATGCGTCCGTGACAAAAGAGCATGAATATAAACATAAACTAGAGCTTGATTTAAGCAACAGGGTGGCCGCTAGTATCTTGCCGCAGGACGTTGGTATGACTGCGGATCCTGAATGGCGCTTCAGTGGTAGTGCAGAGTATTTTGAAATGAAAATCAATCCCATGTCTGAAACTGCAGATCTGATGGCAAAGAACCCTATCGAGTATTTATACCTCTGCTATCTGTATCTTGCCACACATCAACCCCAAAAGGCAATGGAAGCGCTTCGAGCTTGTAAGAAGCTTGGCGGTATGAAAGGGGAAGCGGTTGAAGTAGAATGGATTCAAAAAATCATGATGGAGATCCCCAACCCAAATGTTATAGTATCTCCCCTTGTTGATCCCAAGGATGCTCGATTTTCAGATCCCGAAACTACAGCTGTCAGAGCCTATGCTGCATTTTTATTGAGTGATTGCAAGCAAATAAATCTAGATACCCCCCTCTTTGATACCAGCTTTAGCAAAGGATTGGTTCGTGCCCCAACACTCACAGAAAAATCTTTGGAGGTGCGTAGGGAAGGCATTAAGGAATTTTATAATAATGCATTTAAACAAAATGCAAATAGACTCTATTTTGAATATTATCGTGTCATGGGTATCGTTCCTGAAGACCTGCGGCTCAAGTCTGATACAGAACTCGCATTGCTTCGCATCCTCTATAAAGGCACAAAAGAGCCAGTGGCAGATTCCATCATGTGCCGCTGGCGTGAACTGGAACTCATCAATCTTCGACGCGAGCAGGAAACTCTCCAGAAACAAGAGAGACAGCAGGGAATTTCAGGTGCCGAAAGGCACCGCTTAGAGGCAATTCAGAAAATTCTGAAACGGGGTAACCCCTACATTGTCACCCAAGAAAAGTATGAAGAAAAAACTGCAACGGTAACCCCAAAGCCTGCCAAACTGAATGAGCGGGACTTGAAATTTATGAAAGATCAAAGCCGAGCATATTCGTGGGAAAGATTAGATGTTAAATTGCTTTCTGTTTTAGATCTAGGGAAAGTAGTTTTTAGATCGGAAGATTTTATGAACTCATTCAAGAGTTTTTATGACCTTGCAAAATCGCCTTCAAAAACCAGCGCTGAAAAGGACCAGCTAAAGTTCTTTGCAGAATCCATGGCAGCGATTGAACAGCAATCCATCGACAGTAAGGGTGAGGGGATAAACAATCCTGTCATGATATTATCTCTCTATCTCGGTATGGTATTGAAAAATCCTAGCCTGCCTTGGCCGGAATTTGACAATGATTCCGAATATAACGTCAAACAAAGTTTGGAAAATATATATCAGCTCTGTCTATCCGCCCCAAATCAGTTGCAAGTGCAATATATTTCGCAAGGAAAGCTAGCTTTACAGCGACAAAGAATATTAAGAACGCAAGAAAAACAAAGTGCAAGAACTACTGCAATTGCTACAGAAACTACAGAATGGATGCCAGTTCAAGTAGTTCAAGTAGAAAGAGAAATTCCCGAAAGTTTTGCTGCGGTCTTGGGCTGTTCTGTTCTTGAAAAACGCTTGCAAGAGCTCACAGTTAAGCCTCCTCATCTTCGGAATATTTTAAACGAAGCTCACTATAAAGATCGCTATCTCAAAACCGAAACAGCTCATTTCAAGGTGGATTATAAAATTGGCGCAAGAAAAAATTCATATGATGCCGCAAAGCAAGAGGTCTATAAAGAAACCTTATCGCCCGCATTGCGTGCCTCAATACAGAATATCCTGCTAGACCGAGGTAGAGAAGATGCGATCGTAAAGGGTAAGATCAGTCGAGAAAAAGAGGCTGTCAACAAAATCGAATCTGAGCTTCTCAATCTTGCAAATTATCATATCACCGGACCTGGAGCATCTTTATATACCAAAGTTGCTGTAGAATCCAAGAAAAAATTTCCAATCAAACTGCAAAGTCTGATTTTGCTTTTTCTCCAAGACGATAAGGAAAAAATCCAAAAGTTAACAGGCTTAGATTCAAAGCACTGTGCTGAACTGTATCAAAATATACACCAGTATCTTATCCAAAAAACTGAGCTGCAGCACTCGGAAAGAGTAGCCGATGTTTTAATGAAGCTCAGCAAAGTCAGCGAAAGTTCTCCTGAGTTTCTGCCTCTATTGAATCAATTAGGAGATCAAATAACGGCCAAACGCAATTATGATTCGAAGCTGCATCCTGAATATCTGGTTCTTGAAGCCTTTGATAATATTCTGCTTCGCCCGGAACAAGTCAAGATACTCTCGAATTTGCTCGAAAAAGAGGGTGAGGGTTACATCGATCAAGTGATGCAGCTTATCATGGGAGGCGGTAAATCCAAGGTCTTGCTGCCAATACTGGCATGGAAGAAAGCGAGCGGCAGAAATCTCTCTATCATTGAAGTACCGCAATCCCTCTATAAAACCAATTTAGCCGATCTTCGAGCAACGACCGTAGAAAAATTTGGTCAGGAGGGTTACGGTTTTGAATTTAGCCGAGAATCTAAGTGTGATTCAGGGACTTTAAAGCTTTTGTATCAGAAATTACGCGATATCATGCGAGATCGAAATTTTATCTTAACGACGGCAGAAAGTGTGCAGGCTCTAGAGCTTAAATACTTTGAAATCCTGCGCCAATCTCTGGACATTTCGGATCCAAAATTGCGCGCTAAAGATGAGAAAGAACGAGATCTTGAGATCCACTATCTGGAGAAAATCCAGAAACTGTTCAAAAATCGGGGTGATGTTCTCATCGATGAAATCGACAGCATCCTTGAAACCAAACGAGAGCTTAATTTTACCATTGGCTCGGAAGTGGCAATTCGAGATAGCACTTTAAAACTCATTTTGGATGTCTATGGGCTGTTTCCAAAAGTGAACATAAAGCTAGCCAAAGGTAGAGCGACCCTTGAAGAGGTCATTCAGGGAGTCAAGACGCTACCTCCTGATGCTTTTAAACTTGCCTTGCAGCAATTGGGAAGGGTACTTATCAAAGATCCTGCAAGTCCTCTATACCAGGATATTAAGAGCTTATCTGAGATTGAGAAACAGCAAATTTTTCACTACATTTTGGGATTATCCAAGGAAATTCCGCCCCTGCTGCAGACCAAAGGCGCTTTGACTCTCGAGCAGCAGGAAAAAATTGCCATTTTACGAGGTGAATTTTCACTGCTCTCCCTGGTGCTGCGAAAAAATTTGAATGAACATTATGGATTGCCGCGGAACCCGAAAAGCGGACTCAACATGGATATTGCCATACCTTATGTGGCAAGCAACACCCCTAATGAACGGGCTCAATTTGGTTCTTTCTACGAGATTCATTAATTATACGATTCTTGCCCAGAAGAAAGGAAGAGTAGAAAAGGATGGCAGGAACATCAATCGACTATTATCTCTGGATGTTGTTCGGGAATTTTGGAACGAATTTAGTTTCAGGGCTAATGCCGAAGTTGTAGAAAAGTTTGGTAAAATTTCTTTTGATGAAAGTCATGCAGCCAAAGAATTCTTTGATTTAACCGGCATCGAACTTTCCTCAATTAAACTTTCTGATGCAGGGCAGATGATGAGCCTTCAGGAGCAGTTTAGCAACGATAAAAAAGTCTATGAATTCTGTTTGATGCAATATATTTTAAAGAAGATAAAGAACAATCCCACCATTCTACGTTCGGATCCAGTCAATCATATCAGTCAATTTCGTTCTGCGCATGGCGTGAGTGGTTCAATTGAAAATGCTGAGTGCTTCAATACCAAACTTCGTTTTGATCCCATGCTCTCTATCGGCACTAAGGGTCAAATTTTGGATAATTTGTTGAGAAAGAAATCCAGGGTAGAACTTTGCGAAGATCGATCACCGCTTAAACTTCTGAAAAATCAGTACGATTTCTTGAAAACTCAATACGAACATTCCACAGAGCATCATAACCTGCATGCTTTTATTGACGCGGGTGCCTTTTTTAAAGGCACTGAAAATGATGACATTGCAAGAACCTTTGCGAATTTCTTTGGAAATGAATCAGATTCCAAAATCAATCACATTCTTTTCTTTAATGATAAAGATGAACTCTGCGCACTTCCCATCAAAAGAGGACCGGATGGCAAAGCGATGAAACTCGAGGCACCCATTCTCATTGGGACCAGTGATCCAAAGATCATCTTAGAACGTACCGGATCAAGTCCAGAACAATGCTTTACCTATTATGATCAAAGACACACGCGGGGTACTGACATCAAACAAGCCTTAAATGCAGTGGCGTTGCTAACGGTCGACAAAGATACCCTAGCCAAAGATTATGAACAAGCTGCCATGCGCATGAGAGATTTGGCGGGCTCCCACCAAGTCATCACTTTATTACCGTCGGATGTCGCAGTAAGCCACCCTGAGATAAAAAGATGGAATGAAGAAAATATCATTCAACTAACAGAAGAAAATCAATTTAAAAACTTGGCTCCTCAACATTTCCAGGCAGCCTTGCAAAATATTAATAATACCATTCGTGAAAAACTAAAAAGCATTATTCTGCATCAAAAGGAAAGTAAAGAAAAGAGTAGACTATTAGGAATTTTTTCTGAATTTTTCTTTGTTGAATTAAAGGACGATCCGTTGCAGCAATTTGGATCCATTGAAAAACGCCGCAAGACCAATGAAATACTGGATGAAATACGGCAGCAAAAATTGGATACCATGAACAAACTATTAGAGCAAGCTGGAATCACACTTTCAATGGCGGAAAGTGTAGCGATAGAAGCAGAACTTTTTGAAATAGCAGAAAAATATAAAGCGATATGCCTGGATACTACAAAGCATGTGCCAAAACCTGGTGAAGGCACCACCGCGATTGTTGAGAAGGTTAAGGAAAAAGAGAAAGAAAAAGAAAAGGAGCGCGAAATTGAAAAGAAAAAGGAATTTGAAAAAGGTGTTGTGGAGGCTAGGAATTATATTTGGGGTTTAAGTAGCAGAGATCTCGCTTCTTTGGTTGCTTCAAAAGATGCAGTTCCTGCACTCTATGAAATAAACGAGGTTTTGGTCAGAGCTCCACATCCTCCACGTTGGCGTTTCGATAAGAATATCCTTGCCTCTGAAAATTATTTATTCAGTTTCAAGGGACAGGATAATCCCATGGATGCTTACAGAAAGCCTGTTATGTATTATTTATACATTCAAGAGCCGCCGCCTGATGCAAAATCCCGTGCCATATTGCTTTGTGAAGAAGAAGCAGAAGAGATAGTCAATAAAATAAACACTGGTCAATATTATAATCAAATTGGTGAAGCAAAAGCCTGGGTCATATCACCGCAGGGATCAATATTAAATAAGCATTCAGAGCTCCCGGAAGGCAAGGGATACAATAGAATCAGAGAGCAAATTTGCTTTTACAATGGAGATCTGGACATCATTGGACAAAATCCAGAAATAATAGACTGGATAGATGATATAAATTTGAACGAAAAGCTTCAATACTTAACGTCGGTGATTTTGCCCTATTATCCTGAAAAAGAAAAGAAAGCTAAATTCTTGGTGCGTGCTTTTGAGATCAGGGGGCTTATCAGAGATATCATCCAGCTGGTAAAAGCGAACGATGCCAAAAGCTTACATGAAAAACTTGCGGTTGCAATTAAATCCTATGATAAGGAGGTCTTAAGAAGCATTTTTAGATCTGTCACAGAAGATGGAGAAAAGCTTTTTTCATTGATATTAAGATCTGGCAGTAAAGACGTATTAGAATTGGTTGAATCCTACGTGACCCCTGAATATTTTAGAAAAGAAGAACTGAATAATATGAATGATGAAATTGTGAATGCAGCACTGGATCGCGAACAAACTGCTTATCTTACAGATAAAATTGCTAAAATGAAAAGTGCAGGGAAAATATCTAATGAACAATATAGCAGTTATCTTTTTAGAGCTTTGGTAGGTTCAAAACTCGAATCTTTTACAAGTCTTTTGACTCAATTACAGAATTTTGATGAAAAAGATCGCAGAGATATACTGAATAACCATCAACAAGGAGACTATACTTTATTGACTTATGCCATCAAAAACATTCGCAATGATTTTTTAAAATCTTTGGTAGATCAAAGTTTCTTAGATCCCAACGTTACTGATAAAAATGGGAATTTTCCGCTCAAATATGCCTTAAATAATGCAAGATTATTCAATTACTATGATACCATAAATATATTATTACAGGATGAACGTTTTCTCTATCGCGATAAAGATATCAAACAATGGTTGGAACTTGTGACAAATAATGATGTGTATAGTGATCCAGTCTTGCTCAAAAGTATACTTGAGAAGATGCATTCAATCTGCAATAAAGATCAAATCAGTGAAATTCTGAACACGCGGATAGAGGAAACAGGTGTCAAAAAAAATCTTCTAGAACTTGTTTTATCTTCGAATTATGGTGATCAACGTAGTAAAGCCCTGCAATTCTTGTTGAAAGAACCGTTGCTAGACTATAGAGATCTAATGAAGGGAACCTCATTACAGGAAGCAATTAAGAAAGATGATCCTATTTTGGTGAAACAAGCGATTGAAGAGGGAACTTTGACTCTTCCTGATGCCAAGGATGTTGATGAATGGTTTCGTTGTTTAAAAGCTGCGATTATTGAAAGAAATAGCCCAGAGTACGTCGAATTGATTTTAAACAAGCTTTCTGTAACCTGTGGACAAAAGGTTATTACAGAGGTTTTGAATATGAAAATATTACTCGGTGATTTGCAGGCAGCTTATGCTATGATGAGTCCAGGTATGGCAGGTGCAGCTGGTATGGTTGGCATGGGTATGCCTGGTATGCCTGGTATGACAGGTATGCTAGGTATGGAGCCTTTTCAACCTATAACACTGTTACAGTTTACATCAAGTAAATATCCCGAACCCTCGAATAACAAAATCTTAGAACTCTTGATGAACTACCCATTTATGACCGAAACGCAAAAATGTGATTCCACTGTGATTTCGAATTTAATGAAGTATGGAAACGGTGTTGCCTTGGTATCTTCGCTTAACGGCCTTCCGAATTATGATGACAAAACATTTGCATTATTGAAGGAAGTTGTTTCGAAAGCAGGGACATGGTCCCCTGACGGGACTCTACCCCAATCCACTGTTATGATATTACTAAAAATTCTAGGGTTTCCTGCTTCCTTTGATAAGCAGAAGACAGAATTCATCAACACGTCAATTGACGGAGTCTATTTGCTTAATAAGACAAATGAAATAGATTATCAAACTTTCGAAGCTCTGCTAAGATTTCCTGGCATTGATGTGAATTCGGCTATAAAACAATCTAATTTGCTTGAAAATCTAATTAAGAAATCTGATTTCAATAAAGCTAAATTATTGATTTCAGTTCCTGATATCAATCTCAGCTACAAAAACAGCAATGGAGAAGATTATTGGAAAATTCTAGAAAACAAAAAAACAAATCCTACTGAGTTTATATCAGCGACGATGTATATACGAGCAGATGAAATTCCTGGAAAATGTACAGAACTTCAAGAATTGTTGAATAAAAGACTGCTTGAACAAAAAGCACAAAAAGCGCCAAAGCTAGAAACCCCAAAGGCAGAAACAGCAAAGGAAGGAACTCAAGCAGCTGCACTGAAAAAAGAAGTTCTGTTCAGTGCAAAGAAAAAATTTAAAAAGGCCAAAAGAGCGATGGAAGTATTGTATGCTTTGAAAACCAAGCAATCAAAGAGTGCAGTAAAACCAAAGTCAAAAGAAAAGTCGCAAGAAGCCCCTGAACTCCCTGAATCCTCTGAACCCTCTGATAAACCTACTGAACCTGGTCAGAAGAAACTGGATTAATTATTTTTTCAGCAGCGCTTTTGATCTCACCGCCATCCCGATTATTATCATTGAGCATAACCCAAAGCACCGTCCCGCCCGCCACCGCAGCAGCCGGCACCACCAAATTCAACCCCGGAATCATCAGTGCAACACTCACAGATCCGCCAAATCCGAGTGATGTCCAGGGATATTGTTTCAGGGTCTTCAGCATCCTTTTTAATGGAATGCGCTGATTATCAGCAGCATAGTCACAGTACTGCACCGCCATGATCCAGGCCATCACCAGCCACCAGACGACAGGAAATAACGGCCATAGTGCGGGAATAATTAGAAAGAGTAGACAGAGCAAGAACCAGGGTATGAAATAGAGAATTTTTCTGCATTCTCGAAGAAAAGTATGACCCCAAAGTATCATCAGTTGTTTGAAGTTATTTGGTGTTACCGGGTAGTATCCTTTGATTTTTTCTTCGGTCTTTTCGGACAGGATGCCATAAAAAGGGGAAGCAATAATATTAGTCATCATGGTAAAAATGAAAGTACCGATCAAAAGACTGGTCAAACCATACAATAACCAAAATAACCAGCCTAAAATATAGATAACCCACTTTGGGAAGCTCAGTAAAAATGCTGGCAAATGATGTGTAATATAAATTGCAATGGCTGCCGTGATGACGACCAAAAGCACAATATTTACGATGACTGGGACAACGATAAAGCGTTTTAGGCCAGGACTTGAGATCAGCCGAAAGCCTGCGAGAAAATGCCTAAAACCATTCAATACATTATCTTTTAACATAATATTATCATACCCATAAATAATTATTTTATGGATTCCCGCGGTGGCGGGAATCCATTTTTCATATTAATAATAAATAAACTTAATATATTCCCAACACCTTCCACCACACAATACCCGTCCCCACCCACAACACGATATTAATAACACTCATAATACCGCCGGTACGCCACCAATCGCGGATATTCACATAACCAGAACCAAAATATACCGGACCGGTACCCGTGCCATAATGCGTGATTCCAGCGCATAAGCAGGACGCAAAAGCCATCAGCAATACTGTCAGCATGGGAGGCGCACCTGCCGTAATTGCCACCAGGCAAAGCGGTGTGAATAATGCCCCGATATGCGAAATCATGCTTGCAAATGCATAATGGCTGTAGAAATAAAGCAGACAAACAATACTTAAAGACGTAATCCAATGAAATTGGCTGATCATCTGATGCATGTGATTACTAAACCAGGTCATTAATCCAAATTCGGTTAAGAAACTGGACATCATCAATAAGGTGGTGAGCCAAATGAAAGTATGCCAAGCATTTTGTTCTTTTAGGATATCTTCCCATGAGAGAACTCCGGTGGTGAGCAAGATTGCAAGGCCTAAAAGGGCAGCTACCGTTGCATCAATCCCTATTTCTGATCCCAAAACCCAGAGCGTGAGTAATAGGGCGAAAGTGCCAAGCATGATCCACTCAGCAGTTTTCAAAGGGCCCATTTCTTCCAATTTCTGACGCGCAAATTTGGGTGCTTCTGGCGTGCTCTTAATTTCTGGAGGATAGATAAAGAATAAAATGATGGGTAATAAAATGAGACTGATAACACCTGGAACAAGGGCAGCGAGTGCCCAGAATGTCCAGCTGAGCTCCACACCCATTTTTGCTGCGAGGCTTACTATTAATGGGTTGCCTGCGGTGGCAGTCAAAAACATGGTGCTTGTGATGACATTGCCTTGATAAGACAACTTCATCAGATAAGAACCCATTTTGCGTTCCGTCTTTTGAGCTGGTGAACTGCCAAATTCCTCTGACAGGGCAGTGACGATCGGATAAACAATTCCTGCACCGCGTGCCGTATTGCTGGGCGTGAAGGGTGCTAAGATGAGCTCAGTTGCCATCAAGCCATACCCTAGGCCTAAAGGGCTTTTACCCAATGAGCGAACGAAATAATAAGCAATCCGAGTACCGAGCCCCGTTTTGATGAAACCTCGCGCCAGCAAAAAGGCAAGCAATATCAACCAGACGATATGAGAACTGAAACCGGAGAGGGCCTGCTTGATAGTTAAGGTTTGGGTGATGGTACAGAGGGACAACGCAACAATGGCCATAGCACCCATCGGCAGCACATTGGTAATTATCCCAATGATGGTTGCCGCAAAAATGGTAAAAAGATGCCAAACTTGGGTACTTAAGCCCGTTGGGGGAGGTGTGAACCAGAGTATTAAGATAAAAGCAGTGATGCCGAGAAATGGGGACAGTTTTGGTAGTGAAAGCTGACTTGATTTAGTTAAATTGCTAGAGTTAATTTTTCTGTCTGTATTCTTATCTGTGTTACCAATATTGCCGATGCTCATGCCCCCACTGCTGATGCCGCTGATACTGTTGGTATTGTCACTACTATCAATACTTTTAGACATTTCTCCTCCAAACATCTACATCTCAAATCCTAAATCCAGATTACAAACTAGTTAGTACCATTAGAAGCCTTTTTCAAGAAACTTGCAAGACAAATTTTAGGCGTTTAATATACGTTCATTATGCGTTTAAAAAGTATCAAACTGGCAGGTTTTAAATCATTTGTAGATCCCACTAGCTTGGAGTTCAAAAGTCCATTGGTAGCGGTGGTCGGTCCAAACGGCTGTGGCAAATCGAATGTCATCGACGCAGTACGCTGGGTCATGGGTGAATCCTCAGCACGTAATTTGCGTGGTGAATCCATGTCTGATGTCATCTTCAATGGTTCTGCCACCCGAAAACCCGTAGGACAGGCAACTGTAGAGTTAGTCTTTGATAACAGCGATGGATCATTGGGCGGGGAGTATGCGAGCTATGCTGAAATCTCCATTCGCCGCCAAGCAGGGCGTGACAATCAATCCGATTATTTTTTGAATGGCACCCGTTGCCGCCGTAAGGACATCACAGACATCTTTTTAGGTACAGGCCTTGGTCCTCGTAGCTATTCCATCATTGAACAGGGCATGATCTCCCGTGTGTTGGAAGCTAAACCTGAAGAGTTGCGTTCTTTCCTCGAGGAAGCCGCTGGCATATCTTTATATCGCAGACGCCGTCATGAAACAGAAATTCGCATGCGCCATACCCGAGAAAATTTGGCCCGTCTCGATGATGTGCGGCAAGAGCTTGAAAAGCAGCTCGACCGCCTGAAACGGCAAGCAGAAGCCGCCACACGTTATCAAGAATTGAAAGATGAACAGGAAAAGCTGGATGCTGAGCTTGCGGCGCTGCGCTGGCATGCCCTTGCAGAACAACTCGACACTCAAAAACAGGCTATTCGAACGCTTGCGAGCGCCTTTGAAGAAAAAATGGCAGGGCGCGCTAGCATCGATCTCGAACTCGAGAAAATGCGTGAAGAGCATGCTTCAAAATCTGAAGAATACAATCAAATCCACAGCCACTATTATGAAGTTGGCACGAAAATTGCTCGAAACGAACAAACTTTGGAACATCATCGCGAAAGACAACTGCAATTGCAGCATGATATAGAACAAGCACAAAATAATATTGCCAGAATTGAAAGCCAACTTCTCGAAGATAAAGAGCAATTGAGCTACTATTTGACAGAAAATGAGGCGCTTCGACCGAGCTATGACGCAGCAAATGAAGAAGCCAAAAACGCAGCAATTGTTTTAGAACAGGCTTCTCATGCCATGCAGCATTTTCAGGAAGGCTATGAAAAATTCCAAGAAGATTCTCAGAAGACCCAGCAAATTGCGGAAGTTGAAAAAGCCCGTATCGAACAATTGGATAAGCAAAGCCGGGAAGCCAATGCCCATTTATCGAGATTGCAGCATGAACAATCCAACCTCAATTGGGAAGCTTTAGAAAAATCTTTGAATGAATTGCTGCAAGACATTGAGAGCCGTGAACAAGAAACATTGAATTATCGCAAAGAGCTTGAATCCCTTGCGACAGAATTAAATGATATTCGGCTAGATTCTGACGACATACGGGTTAAATCTGATGCCTCCAGAGAAAAACGGCAAACTTCCCAGGGACGCTTGGCATCGCTTGAGGCATTGCAGCAGGCAGCGCTTGGTAAAACAGATGGGGTTGTTAAAGAATGGTTGAAGGTCGCAGGATTTTCAGAAAATAGCCGGCTTGGAGAGTGTATCGAAGTAGAATCTGGCTATGAAACAGCGCTGGAAACAGTGCTTGGCAATGCTTTGGAGGCTGTCTGCGTCAATACTTTAGAGGAAGTCATGACGCATTTTTCGAGTGCATCTGGTTCGATTCCCAAATTAAATGCGTCCTTTGTGGAAATGTCTGATGCTTCATCACAGGCTTCAATTCAACAGACTTCAATTCAACAGGCTGCGGCCGCTACTGCTACTTCCGCAATTGCAGCAGCGCGCTTATCAAGTAAAGTTAAAGTGAATTCTGAACATTCATTGGATCAATTCCTTTCAAATATTTATGTGGTGGATACTTTAGAAGAAGCCATGCGGCTGCGATCTGATCTCTCTCTCGCAGAATCCGTTGTCACTCGTGAAGGTATTTGGATTTCAAGGCATGCCCTTCGAGTTTTCCGAGATCAGGGCTCACGTGCCGGCGTGATTGAGCGTGAAGCAGAAATCAAAGAATTGCAAGCTTTGATTCAGCAATTAAACAGTTCTATTTCAGAATATGAAATAAAATTTGAAGAGAACCGAGATAAAATCCTGCAACTAGAAAAAGAAAGAGAATCTTTGCTGCAAAAAGAAACTGTTGTTGCCAAAGAATTAAAAGACTTAACCGGCAAGAGTTCTGCATTGCGTGCGAGGCTCGAGCACACTCGGAACCGCTTAAATCAAGTGCAACAGGAAATGGCTGAATATCAGCAACGTTTAACCTTAGCTCAGGAAGATGCTGGTCTTGCAAGACTTGAATTGCAATCGGCGTTGGATGAGATGGAAGCTTGCCGCAATCGTCGTGAATCGCTTGCGACTGAGCGGCAAAATCTCCGAACTTTATTGAGCGATGCAGAAAGAAATCTCAGTGCCTCGAAAGATGCCCTCCATAGCAAAGCTTTAAAACTCGAAAGCTTGAAAGCACAGCAAGAAGCAACGAAGCAGGGCATTCTGCGCCTAGAAGAAAGTCTTTCCTCTGTTACAGAACAGAAAATTAAATTGAGTAAGACCATTCAAGATCTCGAACAACCCACCGAGGAGCTGCGCCTTGTTTTGGATGAGTTGCTTTCAGAGCGGGTCGAAATTGAAAAGGAACTGAATCAGGCGCGAAACATTGTCGAAAGCTTAGACAATGATATCAATACACTCGAAAAGCGCCGTGTTAATTTTGAACAGGAAGCTGAAAATATCCGTGGCCGCCTAGATGAAGCCCGTATGCAAGTTCAGGCTTTAGAAATCAGAAGCCAAACCGTGCAAGAAAAATTACAAGCCGTTCAAAAATCTGCAGAAGAAATTTGGAAAACATTAGAAGAGGGTGCAGAAGAAACGCTCTGGGCAGAACGATTAGAGCAAGTCAGCAATCGAATTCAACGCCTGGGTGCCATCAATATGGCAGCCATTGAAGAATTTCAAACAGAGAGTGAGCGTAAAAATTATCTCGATTCTCAGTTTAAAGATTTGACAGAGGCCTTGGAAACTTTAGATAACGCCATTCAAAAAATCGATAAAGAAACCCGGATGAAGTTCAAGGAAACTTATGACAAAGTAAATGCAGAATTCCAAACTTTGTTCCCCAGGCTCTTTGGCGGTGGACAAGCTTATTTGGAACTGGTAGGTGAAGATTTACTCGAAGCCGGAGTTGCAGTGATGGCGAGGCCTCCCGGCAAAAAGAATAGCTCTATCCATCTCTTATCCGGCGGTGAAAAAGCGTTGACTGCAGTTGCTTTGGTGTTTGCTATTTTCCAATTGAATCCAGCGCCATTTTGTATGCTGGACGAAGTAGACGCACCTTTAGACGATGCCAATGTGGGTCGTTTTTGCGAGTTGGTGAAACATATGTCATCTACAGTGCAGTTTATTTATATTACGCACAATAAGTTATCAATGGAGTCTGCAAATATATTGGTTGGTGTTACCATGAAAGAACCTGGAGTGTCGCGTCTCGTCTCTGTTAACGTAGCAGAGGCTTATGAAATGGCGATGTCTTAAACCCAGTGTAAAATGGTTGAAATAGTTAAATTGTTTAAAAAGTTAAAAACAGAATTTGAATTTTATTGAATTTTAGGAGAAAAAAATGGATACCAGTCTTAGGATCATTTTGCTATTGGTTGGTATTTTTATCATTGCGGGAATTGTCTGGGATACGCTTCGTGCTAAGCGCCAGGAGAAGGATCGCCAGCTTGCCAAATCTTCACGTATAGATTTACACAAAAAATTAGAAGATTCGTTAGAAGATTCTGATGATCTAGATGCCCCAGAAAATCTTGAGCAAGAAACTGAAACTGTTGTGCTCAAAAAAACGCCTCTTATATCGAGCCCACAATCACCTTTGATACAACGTCAAACTATAGAAGATGACAGAGCTGCAAGCCCTTCGTCGTCTGCCTCTGCATCCACTAAATCTGCGAGCATGGCTGATCCCGCAACCTCTCAATCTTCTTCTCAATCCTCTCATATCTCATACTCTTCTCAAACCGCCCACACCTCGTCTGCACCCGCTGCGCCCGTTATTCTGAACCTGATGGCAAGACAGGGGCAGATCTTTTCTGGCAAGAAATTGCTCGAGGCTTTCAACGAGGTTTATTTACATTTTGGGGAAATGCAAATTTTTCATTATCATGAACATCCAGATGGCACTGGTGATATTGTCTTTTCAGTGACTTCAGCAGTTGAACCGGGTGTTTTTGATCATTCTAAAATGGATCAGTTTGGCACGCCTGGTCTTACTTTCTTTTTCATACCCAGTCGGCAAAATCTTTCTGTCTCTGCTTTTGAAGCCATGCTCCGGATCGCAAAGCAGTTGGCCATGCGCTTAGATGGCGAATTACGGGATGATAAAAGATTGCTCCTTACCAATCACGGTATCGATCGATACCGCGAAAGGGTAAGATTGCACGCTTAAAATTAAAATATATTAATTAAAAATATATTTTAGTAAGTAATTTCAGCGATCTTCGCTGCTTCCTGCAGCAGCCTATCCATAAGCCTCTTATCATTAATATTCACAAATTCATTGCGTCCATTCTTAAAATGCACTTCACGAATGTTCAAGCCTAATTGCTTGGCATTGAACAGTGCAACTGCCGCATTTTCTTTAGAATCGCTGAATACTTCGAAATGAAAACGACCTGAAATTCGCTTATCTAGAATCAAAGCAGCTTCCAAGCCATATTCACCAAAGAAATGTACAGTACCATCTCCTTTGCGCTCAGTACACCGTTGTAATTTTGGAATCAGAAAATTATTATAGAATTTTTTCCATTCTATATCGGTGAGTGTTTTGCCTATGGCGTCGATGGTAACTGTTCTTGGGATGGGATTTTTGATGTGATGATTATCTTCATAAATTGTACTTAAAAGTTGTTCTCTAACTCTATTTAAATTTGGCATATATACCTCCAAAATAAACAAAACTGAAACATCTGGGTATATAAATATTACCCCTTTTAAATTTAGAGTGAAATAAGGTCAGATAAGTTCAATTGCTTATAGTCCAAAATTATTTTTATTTATTGAAACTTGGATAATTCATGAATAATCAATCGTGTGATAGTTCACCCGTGATAGTTCACACAGTTCATATGCTAGGTTCTAATCGTAAGTTTTGCAGCTGTGCTTAAACTATTCGATAAGGTAGTTTGCCAATCTGGACACTGTTCCAGAAATCCTTTTGTATTGTTGATCGCTTTGGTAACGTAGGCTTCAAAAGAATTCGGTGCAGCTAAGTTTTGTAAATAAGATTTGGTGGAATCCTCAAATTTTACTTTATTGCCATTCATAAGTGCGCTCACAAACATCTGCGCAGCAGTTTCCTCAGTGCCAGGTGCTGCGCATCCAAAAATTTCTGCGGTACCTTTAACACCTTGAATTTGCTTGAAGACGACTTCAACAAATTTAGGATTTGGTTCACTTAACACGGCAACAACAGAACCTGTCTGACTATTAGGGGCGCTCGGTGCAAAATGTACGTGAGCAATAGTATCTCTTTGGATTGATTCCTCTCCGGGTCCTTTATTCACCGTTCTCTTTAATTGAATTTCAAAAGCTTTGGGTGGTGAAGAGGGATCTGAAGAAGGGGGGACTGCTATATCAATATTAGTATATTGAGTCCTATTTTCTTGCGCCATCTTTGCAAAGTCTTGCTGTGTTATCTCCATTTTTACTTGGGGTTTCGAAGGACTTGGAGCAGGTTCTTGCCCAGGGGTTTCTGGTGCAAGCTTTCGTACCGGTGTCTTTTGACTTTCTGCTTTGACGCGATCAGCAGCTGGTGATAATTTAGAATCACCAGGTTTTGGCGGGGTTTGTCTTCTTTTTTCATCCATCTCTCTTTTTGCTGCAGCTATTCTTGCTTGCAAAACTGGATCAATTGCAGGTCCACTAGGGACAGAGGGGGCAGGAGTTTTCACGGCAGGTCTACTTGCATCCTGCATACTCTTTCTTGCTGCAGGCCCAGATAAAAGATTCTCGGCCTTGGTAGGGGCAAGAGTATTCGATAATTTCTGTGCTGCTAGAACACGCATTTCACTTTCATATAATTGATTTAACTTATCATCTAATGTTGTATCCCTTACATCAGAATGAGGTAAAGTAATAAATTTAATTTTCAGTTTCGAACCTGGATGTTCTAATAAATAATTCTTAGCGGCTAGCATTGCGATCTCTACTGCCAAGTCTGAAGGGCAATGAAAAAGATTACTGCTAATTGTTGGAAAAGTAATGGTCTCAATTCCATTGTTATCTGCTAATTCTAAGCTATTTATATAGGACAAATACAGAATCTATTATATTATCTTTATTTTTATCAGCGGTACCAGGCTTTAAAGTACGATTGCCATCTTTATCTGTATCTATCATGTTATGCCAACGAGGACCAATTGTATGAATGATCTTGCTAATCTGAGCACTGGCAGGACGGCGAGGACCTGCTACCCCTAGATCATAAGAAGGGGTTATTATTGCAGCAGCGGTGTCGAAATCTGGTTGTCCAGCAGCTCTTCTCACATCTTTCTGTCTTTTAATTTCATCAGCCATTCGATGATCTGTCGGGCCTGATAATTCTCTTGCTCCTGCAAAGATATAACCGCAAACACCTCCACCTTCTCTAAGATCTGTAGCGGCAGCATTCACTATGGCGGAATTTGGTCCGCCCTGGTATTCAATAGAACCTCTAACAATTTCAATGCTACCATTTCCTATGTCTAATTTAGTGGGTGCAGGTGCTGGAATGCTCATATCTCTCCTACCGGGTTATTTTGGTTTATAATAATCTCTCATTTTTTATTTTTAATGATTCATAGATATTCATTGTATTCAAATTATTGTATTCATAAGTATATAGACAATTTTAAATGAAAATTATCCATTACTTTCCTTGAATAATCATAGATTGAGTATATTTGCGAGTATATTCACCCGTTGCAATCAAAGATCCTACAGGAGTATAGTGGTAATATTATGAAAAAAAGCTTTAGAGATAACCAAAAATAAAGTTTTTTAAGATAATTTATATTAATTCAATACAATAGTAATGATTTAATAATCGAGTACATAATCTGATATTAATCGGAGTACATAAAACGATGTTTCGAATACTCTACCAAACCATCATCGGCGCCATTCTTGCCGCGGACACCACTACTGCGCTTTCACTCCTCCAAGACAACCACGACTTACTTCTCGATCCCCTCGAAGGCCCGCTCATGCATGCGGAAATGCTCTATTACGCCATCAAAAAAGCCAACATCCAAGTCATACGCTACTTACTCAGTCTTTGTGTGGGTTCTGATGTGCCATTTTATAATTTCTGTGGACATACACCTTTAAGTTTGATCATGGAACAGAATTTAACAGAATTAAAAGATATTGTTCCCGAGGTAATTGCAAAAACAGATAAAAACTTTGCACTCTGTATGGCGGTACAGCTTCATGATTCAAAAATCACAGATTTATTATTAAAGACCTGCGTTTTCAAAGATAAACTTTTGAAATATCTAGGTTTGAAATAAATTCGAAATAAAAATAACATCCAGGTTATCTAAATTTCTTAAGACTTAATAAGACCTATAACCAGATTCTTTCAAATTATTTAAATCCTTAATAGACATATATCAAAATATATCATTAATTATATTCAAGTCATAGCTCTCGGAACCCAAGAATTCATGGCTCTTTTTAAATATATATTTATATAATAGCCTAAGATAATATAATATTGATAAGATAAATATAGATATGAGACTCATATTTAAACAGAGGGAATGACTTTCTATGTCCATTATTGAAGAAAGCCGAAGTGAAATCATCGAACGCCTAGTTAAACATGTCATTGACAAATTACCGCGTGATGAAGCGCCCCTCGTTAGAAATTTTATCCAGCTCTACTATCTGAGTGTTTCTGCAGAAGATTTAAACTCAAGAAGCGTCCTCGACTTATATGGAGCCGTGGTATCGCATTGGAATTTTATCTCAGTCAGGCAGCCTGGTGAAATCAAGATCCGAGTTTACAATCCAAATCTCGAGCAGCATGGTTGGCAATCTACCCACACGGTGATCGAAATAGGCTTTGATGACATGCCCTTCTTGGTGGATTCAGTTGCCATGGAGCTCAATAGAATGGAGCTCAACATTCATATCATCATCCATATGGGCAACATCAATTTGCGTCGAGATGAACATGGTAAAGTTATCGAAGTCGCTGAAGATATCAAAAAACCCGGGCCTTGGATCACAGAAGCCGCAATTTATATTGAAATAGACAGGCAGAGCGATCCAGAAGTCTTGGATGAAATAGCAAACCGATTGAGACTGGTACTTCGCGACGTGCAGATAGTGGTGAATGACTGGCCAAAAATGCAGGTTGAAGCTCGGAAGATTTTGCAGCAGCTTCGAGAACATCCTGCAGTTGCGGTCGACAAATCCTTATTTGATGAAAGCTTGGAATTTATCAATTGGGTGGCTGAAGATCATTTTACTTTCATGGGCTATCAATCCTATACTATAGAAGGTGAGGATGAAAATCTGCGCTGCCGTCTAAATAAAGGTTCCAGTCTTGGTAAATTAAATAATACGGATCAAAAAGAAGTCTATAGCCTATCCGATTTTACCGAGGCAGCACAGAATCTCATCTTCTCAAAACAAATCATAATGCTTGGTAAAACCAATCGTCGTTCTACTGTGCACCGTCCTGCCTATATTGATTTTATCATCATCAAAATCTTTGATAATAATGGCAAGCTCACAGCCTTACACCGCTTTGATGGTTTGTATACCGCGGTTGCCTATAATAGCAGCCCGCAACATATACCCTATTTGCGTCTTAAAGTGAATAGAGTCTTGATGCGAGCCGGGTTCCCCCCTAAAAGTCATGATGACAGAGCCCTTTTAAATATCCTTGAAACCATACCCAGAGATGATCTATTCCAGTCAAGTGAAGATGAATTACTTGCCCTGGGTACTGGCATATTGCATTTACAAGAACGGCAGAAAATCCGCCTTTTTGTGCGAAAAGAGACCTTCGGGAATTTCTATTCCTGTTTAGTGTATGTGCCAAGAGACACTTATAACTCAGATCTGCGTGAAAAAATGCAGGATATTTTGATGAAAGGCCTCGATGGTTTAGAAGTGGAATTTACCACTCGGTTTTCGGAATCTACTCTGGCTCGAATCCATTTTGTGATGCGCATTGATGTTAGAAAAAAAGCCGAAAAACCTGTTGATGTGAAAGCATTAGAGCAGAAATTGATAGAGGCTGGTCGATCCTGGAAGGACGACTTGCGAGACGCACTTTATGATCATGCAGGGGAAGAGCGCGGCAATGAATTATTTAAGCGCTATGGAAATGCATTTCCAGGAAGCTATTGTGAGTCATTTCCAGCCAGAGCGGGGATAGTAGATATTGATTATTTTGAAACACTTTCTAATAAAAATCCGCTGATGATGAGTTTGTATCGTCCCTTAGAAGAACCAGAAAATGTCATTCGCTTTAAATTATTTCGCATTGGCAGTACCATTCCTTTGTCCGATGTAGTGCCTATTCTGGAAAATTTAGGTTTGCGCATCATCAGTGAAAGACCTTATGAAATTCTACCGCGTCACCGCAGCGCCATCTGGATAAACGATTACCGTATGATTCTTCCGAAAGAAGAAGCCTTTGATGCAGAAGAAGTCAGGGAAATTTTTCAGGAGGCGTTCGATCATATTTGGAAGAAAGAAGCTGAAAATGATGGATTCAATCGCTTAGTGTTGCTCGCTAAATTAAATTGGCGTGAAATTAGCGTCCTGCGCGCCTTTGCCAAGTATCTATGGCAGGCAGGTTTTACCCTCAGCCAAAATTATATCGAAGATACTTTGGTTGGAAACCACTTAGTCACAGCAGAGTTGATAAAGCTTTTCAAGCTGCGTTTTGATCCCGAATATGTACCTCCTGAAGCAGAGATCATGGCACAAAGACAGAAAATCCTTGATTCTTTGGAAAAGGTCATGAACTTGAATGAAGATCGGGTTCTCAGGCGTTATTTGGATATGATTCTCGCCGTGATTCGCACCAATTATTATCAAAAGCAAAATGTTCATGAGCTGCATTCTGACCATCCCTTTCACTATGACTCTGCCAGTCATCATCACGATGAACTTATCCATCAATACGATTCATCAAGGACTAATTCAGAGCCAGGACAGTTAGGACAGCCAGGACAGTCAGGACAGGAAAATCAATCCTCTGGATTTGAAAATAGCCGTTTTAAACCGTATTTCTCTTTCAAAATAGAATCTTCCAAAATCCCTGAGTTGCCGCAGCCGGTACCGCTCTATGAAATCTTCGTTTATTCGCCCAGAGTAGAAGGGATTCATCTGCGTGCCGCTAAAGTCGCTCGTGGTGGTATTCGCTGGTCAGATCGCAAAGAAGATTTTCGAACGGAAGTGTTGGGATTAATGAAAGCACAGCAAGTCAAAAATGCTGTTATTGTTCCCATGGGGGCCAAGGGTGGTTTTGTGGCCAAAAATCTGCCCAATGAATCTTTAACAAGAGATCAAGTTTTTGAAGAAGTCGAAGCATGCTATCAAGTTTTGATAAGAGGCATGTTAGATCTGACTGACAATTTGAAGGCTGATAAGGTTATCCCACCCGTCAATATTGTGCGATATGACAACGACGATCCTTATCTCGTTGTTGCAGCAGACAAAGGCACCGCAACCTTTTCAGATATCGCGAATACACTTTCTGCGGAATATGATTTCTGGCTTGGGGATGCTTTTGCCTCCGGGGGCTCCACGGGGTACGATCATAAAAAAATGGGTATTACAGCGCGAGGTGCATGGGAGTCGGTAAAGCGTCATTTTCATGAGATGGGCATGGACAGCCAGACAGAAGATTTTACCGCTATCGGCATTGGAGACATGTCAGGTGATGTCTTTGGTAATGGCATGCTGCTCTCCCGTCATATTCGCTTGATTGCTGCCTTTAATCATATGCATATCTTTATTGATCCCAATCCCGATGCTGAAAAAAGCTTTCTAGAACGAGAGCGTCTATTCAATGTGCCGCGCTCTGCCTGGTCCGATTACAACTCAGAATTGATTTCACCGGGTGGCGGCGTGTTTTCACGTACTGCAAAATCCATCACTTTAAGCAAAGAAATTCAGAAAGCACTGGATTTCTACCAGGAACGCGTCGCTCCGAATGAATTAGTACGCGCCATTTTGAAAGCGCCGGTTGAATTATTTTTTAACGGCGGCATTGGCACCTATGTAAAAGCAAGATCTGAAACCAATTTATCCGTTGGAGATAGAGCAAACGATGCTGTTCGCATCAATGGTTCAGAACTCAGAACCAAAGTTGTCTGTGAAGGTGGAAATCTCGGTTTGACCCAACTAGGACGCATTGAATATGCAAAACTTGGGGGTAGAATTAATACCGACGCCATTGACAATTCTGGTGGCGTGAATTGTTCCGATAATGAAGTCAATATTAAAATTCTATTGAATGATGTTGTGGAACATGGCGATCTCACAGAAAAGCAGCGCAATGAATTACTGGCTGAGATGACAAACGAGGTCGCAGAACTAGTGCTCTACAACAATCGCCATCAAACTGAAGCAATTTCGATCGCAGAATCCCAAGCCGTAGCAAACCTCGAAATGCACAGCCGCTTAATCCAAGAAATGGAACGCTCTGGCAATTTAGATCGCGCTTTGGAATTTTTACCAGACAAAGAAGAAATTGCAGATCGAAAATCAAAAGGCATAGGGCTCACACGGCCTGAACTCGCTGTTTTAATGGCCTATACCAAGACTCTTTTAAAGAAATCGATTGGAAGCTCTGATATCCTGGAAGAACCTGCCATTCTGAAAAATCTTTTTGAGGCATTTCCGAAAGTCCTGCATCAACGCTTTGAAGATTATATGCTGCGGCATCGCTTAAGAAAAGATATTATTGCGACACGCGTTAGCAATGGCGTTATCAATGAAATGGGGATAAGTTTTATTTCGAGACTCGAGGATGAAACAGGTTCGGGACCGCCTGATATCATTCGCGCTTATACAATTGCTAAAGAGGTGTTTGATGCACCAAAAATATTGGAAGAAATTAATGCGTTAACACCCAAAGTAGAATCCCATGTTCAACTCAGGATGATTCAAGAAGTCAATCGTTTGGTGCGACGCGGTACGCGCTGGTTCTTGAGGAACCGACGCTCGAACTTAAATATCGATGTGAATATTAAACAATTCCATGATGGTGTCAAACAAGTTTCAGATATCTTGCCTACCTTGCTTTCAGATTCAGAATATGAAATGGAAACCATGGCAAAAGCCTTCATGGAATTCAATGTACCAGGACAACTTGCCTATCAGATTGGAGCAATGACAGCGATGTTTTCTGCTCTGGATATCGTAGAAGCTGCTATTACTCACAAATATGATGTCTCACTCGTTGCAGCCATTTATTATGCGGTTGGTAATACTTTGGAGCTTGGATGGTTCCGCGAAATGATTAAGAAGCAGCCCATCACGAGTCACTGGGAAGCATTGGCCCGAGCAACATTTCGTGATGATTTGGATCGGCAGCAACGCAATATCACAGTTGGCATTCTCCATATGAATGGCACTCATCACCAGGATGTGTCCAGACTTATAGAGCAATGGGCCAAGAAAAACAAACCATTGGTTGATCGCTGGAAATATTTCATTGCAGAGCTCAAAAATGTCTCAGAACCCAATTTTACCATGTTTTCCGTGGCATTGAGAGAACTTTTGGATATGTCGCAAATGATAACGCACAAGAAAAGAGCTGCGGATTATTTGTGCGTGGATACTAAGGAAATTCAGGAAGTTAAGGAAGCAAAAGAGGCGACAGGGATTAAAGAGGTGTTGGATTCGAAAGAAGTTAAAGAGAAAAAACAAAAATAATATAATTAAATAGAAATAACCCCCAGCACTTCATTACCTTTCTCATTAAATTCTATGCGGCTAAAAACAATGCTTTTCGCAATCGTTAAGCCTCGTCCATGTTGTAAGGTTTTTTCTTGAGGTATCTTATCAAAATTCAGCCAATCAAAGCCTTGTCCCTGATCTTTTATCCGGATATGTAATTCTTCAGATCCCTTTGTGGTTTCTTGATTTGAACCAATCGGCACACGCTTAAATTCTACTTCAACATATTTATCTAGATTTTCTGGCTGCATTAATCTGCGCTCAAGCTCTGCCGGCCACTTACCCTCTTTTTGGAGCGTGGTTTTTTCTTCATAGCTGATTCCTAGATTGCCATGTTCAATGGCATTCATGATGAGCTCTACAATCCCGATAACTGCCAAACGAGGATTAGGACAGGCGCTCGCTAAAAAATTTGCAACGACTTGTGCTTCTTCTATTTTTCGAAATCGAAAAGTTGCTGCTTCTGCAAGTTTTCCAGCCTCATTGAGGGTGAGATCATTGCTAGAATTTGATGAAGGTGAGGAGGACATGTTTATCCAATTCTCCCGGATTTTGGTTTCTTCCTCTTAGGCGCTTTTGCGTGTCGAATTTCCTTATCTTGTTTTTCTTCTTTTTCTTGACTTGAAGCCTGAAGCTTATTGCTTGACTCTTGTTCTGGTTCGGTACCTGTCGCTCTTGTCGCTTGCAAAACGTCGCCCGCTTCATGCTTGGGAATATGTTTGAGCGAGATAACATGTCTCGGTTTTGAGCCAAGCAATTGCTGATAAATGACTGTATATGTCATGACATTCTTAACATAATCTCTGGTTTCCTTGAATGGGATTGTTTCTACCCAAGCATCTGGTGACATATCGAAACTAGGACGCCATTTTTTAACGCGGCCTGGACCTGCATTATAGGCAGCTGCAGCCATAATGGGGTGATTTTCATGCTGATCGAGCATCATACGCAAATATTTAGTGCCAAAATGGATGTTAGTGGATGGCTCGAGCAATGCAGAGTGACCTGGTCTTGGCATATCGTGTTTTTCAGCAATGAATCGAGCGGTCGCAGGCATGAGTTGCATCAGCCCCATAGCCCCTGAGGAAGGATTGCGAGCATCGCTCACAAAACAACTTTCTTGCCGGGTGACTGCAAAAATGAAGGCGGGATCCACTTGATGTCTCTTTGCTGCTTGGATGATGGATTGGGTGTGTACCAGCGGGAAGCGAAGCTCGAGATCATTTTTATTGTTTGCCTTTGAGAGTGCGAGAATTGACCAATTAGGAAGATCCCATCTGAGTGCAAGTGCCGCGGCAGCATGTCGTTCTTTGTCAGTCATCTTCTGAGTGCTGGTGAGCCATTCAGCCCGTGCTTTTGCTTCTCGATTCATGAGATAAAGCTCTCTTGCACGCAACACAGCTCTTTTGCGCGAAATTTGTGCCATGGTGCTATTGTCCAGCTCAAATTTCTGATGTGCGATTGCATAGGGCTTTTGCATATGCTGGCTCGCAAGAAAACCATAATAACTTCTGGTCTGCGCAATTTTAGAAAAGGCTTCTTGGCTTTCTTTGATGCGATTCACTTTTTCTAGTGCTCGAGCATGCCAGTAGCTCCAAGCCTCATTTTCAGCGAGTGCTGCAGGCAATTGCTTATACCAATGTAGTACGGTATTCCAATCTTCCCGAGCCAGCGCAACGCGGATACGCCATTCATGCACCTCTGTATTTGCATAAATGTTAGGAACTTTGATCAGCCATTTTTCAGCTTCTGGATTTCTTTGCTTGGCGAAAGTGAGTCCGATGGCTCTAACCACCAAGCCCCAGTGTCTTACCTCGAATGGATACTGTTTTCCGATGACTTGCCAGATTTGTTTTGCAACCTCTGGTTTTGTTTTTGCAATTTCACAGACACCATGCACAATCATTTCTAGAATGGCAGGATGGTTTGCGTTGAAATATTGTTTCTGTTTCACAAGATGGGGATTTTTGTGGACTTTTATCCATAATTCTACCAAAGGGGCTTCAGACATTTTTATATAGCGTGTCATGTAGCGTGCTAGGCGTTCATTGCCTTTTTGTATGGCTAATTTGATTCTCTGCCAAACGAGAGGCCGCGTCATCAAAGGGGTTTTTTCCCAGACTTTAAAGATGGCTTCGCAAGCTTTTGGCGGCTCGGTGCCCCGCAGCCAAAGGGGTTCAATTTGTTCTAAAACGGCATTCTTATTTTTTTGGTTTTGTAATTCTGCCCAATAAAAATGACATTGCAACGTGGTATCTTCTGTTGGAACATAAGCTGTTAAAAAACCTTGCCAATCTTCTTGCTTGGCTTTGGTATGCAGCCATCTTTGACGCAGTTGATCGGCAAGCGGTGTATCCGGATAATTTTTCATGAATTGCTGGAATTCATCGAGTGTTAAGGAATGCATTTTTCGATCGTATTCTGCGAATATCAGATAGGGATAGAGCGGATAATCTGCCAATTTAATTTTTAGTTTTTGATACAGTTCTGTTTTGCCTTGGGCAAAAGCGGTTTCAGCCTGTAAAAAGTGAGATCGATTGTCATTTTTTTCTTGGGTAAGATCGATTGGTTTTGTTGCAGCGGGTTTGGTGACGGGTTTGGTAACGGTGGATTTTATTGTAGTAGGTTTAATTTTAATTGGTTCAATTTTACTAGGTTTAATATTATTAGATTTAATTTTATCAGGTTTGATCTTAATTGATTCAATTTTACTTGGTTCAATTTTACTAGATTTAATTGTATCAGGTTTTATTATTGCAGATTTATCTTGAGTTGTTTTTTTAACAGGTTTTGTTTCTGCTAAACTTGTCTGCGGTAAACCCATCAAACCCATGATGATAAAGGACAGAAACATTCCAATAATGATTGTTTTAAACTTCATTAGTATGTTACCAAACATAAATCTAAATGTAAATCGCATCATTTTTTCTCAACTACTCTTTCTTTACTCTTTCCAAACTGCCTAATCTCTTTAATCTAATGGCATCCATTTTATGAAACCCATTTTAAAGCATAGGATATTTTTTGATATACTCGTTTAACGGTCCCAGGTTCTCAAAGTCAAATTTTCAGGCAGCACCTAACATTGGGAACATATTGGGCCTTTAGCAAAAATAGGGTATTACCAAAATTGAGGACATTATATGGCATATCAGAAAATTACTGTACCAAAACAAGGTCAAAAAATCACGGCAGGGAGTGACAGTTCCTTAAACGTCCCAGATCAGCCTATTATTCCTTATATCGAGGGAGATGGCACTGGCATTGATATTACGCCTGTCATGAAAAAAGTCATTGATGCTGCTGTGAGCAAAGCTTATGGCGATAAACGGCGTATTCATTGGATGGAGATTTATGCAGGAGAAAAGGCAACCAAGATTTATGGTAACGATGCCTGGCTACCAAATGAAACAATAGAAGCTGTTACGCGAATTTGTCGTGTCCATTAAAGGGCCGCTAACAACGCCAGTAGGTGGAGGTATACGCTCACTTAATGTTACTTTACGCCAAGAACTAGATCTCTATGTTTGTTTGCGTCCTGTGCGCTATTTTAATGGCGTACCTAGTCCATTACGTGAACCATGGCATACTAATATGGTGATTTTCCGGGAAAATTCTGAAGATATTTATGCAGGTATTGAATGGGCGGGCGACAGTGCTGATGCCAAAAAAGTCATTCATTTTTTACAAACAGAAATGAAAGTTAAAAAAATACGTTTTCCAGAGGATTGCGGTATAGGCATTAAACCAGTCTCAAAAGAAGGAACCTCACGTTTAGTGAAACGCGCTATACAATATGCCATTGATCATGAACGTGATTCTGTTACGTTAGTGCACAAAGGCAATATCATGAAATATACTGAAGGCGCTTTTCGTGATTGGGGCTATGAAGTAGCACGCACAGATTTTGGTGCAAAATCACTGGATGGTGGTCCTTGGCACGTAGTCAAAAATCCTAAAACGGGCAAAGATATCATCATTAAAGATGTGATTGCAGATGCTTTTCTCCAACAAATTCTCTTACGTCCGGCTGAATATAGTGTTATTGCAACCTTAAATTTGAATGGCGATTATATTTCAGATGCATTGGCAGCTCAGGTGGGTGGTATTGGTATTGCACCAGGCGCAAATTTAAGCGATACCGTGGCAATGTTTGAAGCAACCCATGGTACGGCACCTAAATATGCAGGTCAGGATAAGGTCAATCCGGGTTCTTTAATATTATCCGCAGAAATGATGCTACGTCATATGGGTTGGCATGAAGCCGCAGATAAAATTATTCAAGGAATGGAGGGAGCAATTACATAAAACAGTCACTTACGACTTTGGCGCTTAATGCAAGGCGCGAAAGAAGTCAGTTGCTCTGGATTTGGGGAAGCAATGATCAAAAATATGGAATAACCGTATGGCACAACCGTATGGCATTGCCCCTTGCACGCCTATCTTCGGGCAATTCTCGCGTTAACAATTTAACAAAAATTGCTCATTTACTATTTGTAAACTCCGCTTTTTTGTTAAATTTTTAAACGCGAGATTGCCTCGAACTCTTCCCGTTTTGTCTACATTCTAGCAGGAAACCTTGAACAGTCACTCTGAACAGTTATTCTCGGTTAATCGGATTACTTTTTGATATTGTTCTATATGATTTCGGCATTTTCTATATTAATATTTGGTTCAGCTTCAAACCCTCTAATATTCATAGCATGCTTTCCCTTAGGCCCATCATTAAGTTCAAAACAAACTTTTTGGCCCGCTTTGAGGCTCTTATATCCATCCATTACGATAGATGAGAAGTGCGCAAAGATATCCTCTCCACCTTCTTCTGGACAGATAAAACCAAAACCCTTTTGGTTGTTAAACCATTTTACCGTGCCTATTGCCATACTTGCTTCCTTTTTAACTGAACAACATTACAACAATATCATCACAACATTATACAGCTTATGAAAAATCATGATTACATTCTTTTTGCTTATAACAATTTACAATCCCTTATAAACCTTTCCATTGAGTCCATCGAGTGGAGACATCTACACTTGTACAAATATAAAAACATATAAACATACATGATGATGATAATTTTCTCTTATTTTTATTGCAAGTCTAAGGAAATAATAAAAAACAAATTCCGAAAATTATTTCACTGGTAAAACCATATGTAACCACATAAAAACCATGATTGTAATCAAGTACATACCTAGAAATTACAATATTTCCCTAATCCGATTCTTAATTTAGTTAATTTCGCTAGTATTTTCCCTATTAAAATTTTATTTGTGTATTTAGATTTAAAAAACTTAGGGTAAACCCTAGATTTAGTTCAATAGATACAGAGATACGTTTTAATAGATAGATGCAGCAGAATAGATTCAGTAAATGAGACTCGCTAGATAAGTTCAATCTATTCTTATCTATATTTAAATGTTATGTTTTTAGTAAAAATGTCCTTTAGGCTGTTTCTATATCAACTGCTGATTCTTCTTCGGCCTGAATATTTATGGCATGTTTGCCTTTTGGGCCATCATTTATTTCAAAACGGACCTTTTGACCCGCTTTGAGACTTTTATATCCATCCATAGCAATGGCTGAGAAGTGCGCAAAGATATCTTCACCTCCATCTTCTGAACAAATAAAACCGAAGCCTTTTTGATTATTAAACCATTTGACTGATCCTGTCGCCATAAAATATATTCCCCATTACTTCATTACTTCCGCTATTACCCACTGGGTTTTACCCAATTTTCCTGCATGTCACCTTCTTCACCTGCTTCGAAATAAATTAACACCCATCTGGCAGCAAATTGATGACCCAAACAAACGACCTACCATTAATCTTTATAGTAAGTATATTCACGTTTATTATTGGTACTAAATTTTATATTCAAAGTCAAGAGCTTATAAACAAAATTTAAAATAATTGTATTATTTATTAATGAAAAAAATTTTTAATAAATTTTTATAGAATTAATGATTAACTTTTGAACAAAGTTAGGATAGGTCATGTCAAAGGAGTTAGATAGTATAAATACTTTAGCCAGAATGAGGCAGTAATGAGTAATCTTGCGACTACTATTCCAATATGGGCAGAAAAAAGGTAACCATCCAAGCCACGCTTTGGTTTTGGAACCAGAACGGGTAAAAACTCAAAACCCAAATCTATATACGGTGTACCTTTTGAATGATGATTATACCCCAATGGAGTTTGTGGTTGAGGTATTGATTCGATTTTTTTTTATGAATAAGGAAATGGCAACGCAAATTATGTTGCAGGTCCACAATTCTCGCCAGGAATTTGTGGTTTATATACTCGTGACATAGCGGAAACTAAAGTAGTACAGGTGAATGAATATTCTAGAAGGAATCAGCACCCTTTGATGTGCAGCATGGAGGAGACCTAGAAACTTTCGGTCTATCGTTTCCAAGTTTTAGTAAGTAAGGAGTGGAGTAGTATGTTGAGTAAGGAACTCGAGTTGACACTGAATCTCGCTTTTAAAGAAGCGAGAGAAAACGTCATGAATTTATGACGGTGGAGCATCTCTTACTCGCATTATTGGATAATCTTTCAGCTCTTGAAGTATTGCATGCCTGCCATGCAAACATTGAACAATTACGAATTGAATTGGCAAATTTTGTGGATGAAACTACCCCTTTAATTCCACCCAATGAGCCGCATCGAGAAACACAACCCACATTAGGGTTTCAACGAGTATTGCAACGAGCCGTTTTCCATGTGCAATCTGCAGGAAAGAAGAAGTAACGGGTGCTAATGTATTGCAGCTATTTTTAGTGAACAAGAAAGCCAAGCTGTTTATTTTTTAAAGAAAGAAAATGTACTCGCTTAGATGTTATGAATTACATCTCACATGGCGTGACATGGAATCGACGAACATGAAGAACCTGATTTACTCTCATTCACAGGAAGACGATTTATCGCAAGATTCAACCATTCGAAGCTCCGCTTAGAAAGTTATGCGATTAATTTAAATCATCAAGCGAAATTGGGTAAAATAGATCCTTTGGTGGGTCAGAGAGGATGAAATTCAAAGAACCATACAAATTCTTTGCCGACGCCGCAAAAATAATCCTTTGTTTGTGGGGGAAGCTGGCGTTGGTAAAACGGCCATTGTAGAAGGCTTAGCAAAATTGGTGTTGAAGGAAAAGTGCCGGATGCGATTAAAAATAGTACTATTTATGCATTAGATTTGGGTTCACTTATTGGCAGGAACAAAATATCGTGGTGATTTTGAAAAACGTTTTAAAGCTTTATTACAACAATTAAAGCGAGAACCAGGCGCCATTTTATTCATCGATGAAATTCATACCATTATTGGGGCAGGTGCTGCATCTGGCGGTGTGATGGATGCCTCCAATCTGATTAAACCATTGTTGGCCTCTGGCGAGCTTAAATGCATTGGATCCACAACCTATCCAAGAATATCGAGGCATTTTTGAAAAAGATCGTGCATTGGCGCGTCGCTTTCAGAAAATTGATGTTAAAGAACCTTCAGTGGAAGAAACGTTAATATTTTAAAGGGTCTTCAAGATCGCTTTGAACAGCATCATCGTGTTCGTTATTCGTTTGCAGCACTTACGGCTGCTGCTGAAATGTCAGAACGTTATATTTCTGATCGATTTTTGCCGGATAAAGCCATTGATGTGGTGGATGAAGCAGGAGCATTTCAACGCTTAATACCGCCGCAATAAACGTAAAAAATTGATTGGTGTATCAGTGACATTGAAAGAATTGTGGCAAAAATTGCCAGCGTACCCGAAAAATCAGTTTCTGCTTCGGATAAAGACAGCATTAAAGAATTTAGAGCGCGATCTGAAACTTGTTGATATTTGGACAAGATGAAGCGGTTGAAACGCTGTATCAGATGCGATCAAAATGGGGCGATCGGGATTATCGTGATCCAGAAAGCCCTGTAGGTTGTTTCTTATTTGCAGGCCCAACGGGTGTTGGTAAGACTGAAGTTACACGGCAATTAGCAAGCATTATTAGGGATTGAGTTGATTCGCTTCGACATGTCAGAATATATGGAAAGCCATACGGTGTCTCGGTTGATTGGCGCACCGCCTGGATATGTAGGTTATGAACAAGGTGGATTGTTCACCGATGCTGTGAATAAACATCCGCATTCTGTGTTGTTGCTGGATGAAATTGAAAAAGCCCATCCTGATGTTTATAACTTATTATTGCAAGTCATGGATCATGGGACCTTAACTGACACCAATGGACGCAAAACCGATTTCCGCCATGTCATTTTAGTGATGACAACCAATGCCGGTGCAGAAGATATGATCCGCGCTTCCATTGGATTTACCGAACAAGATCACAGCACTGACGGTTTAAGCATTATTAAAAAGAAATTTTCACCTGAATTCCGTAATCGTTTGGATGCCATCATTCAATTCAAGCCGCTTATGCCTGAAGCGATTGATTTAATTGTTGAAAAGCTCATTACAGAGTTGCAAAATCGCCTGACAGAAAAACATGTGGCACTTGATGTAGATAAGATAGCGCGGGCTTGGCTTGCCTCTCATGGATACGATCGCCAGATGGGTGCAAGGCCCATGGCTCGGTTAGTAAAAGATAAGCTCAAGAAACCGCTCGCCAGTGAATTGTTGTTTGGAAGTTTGGCGGAAGTGGGTGGACGCGTGCATGTCACCGTAGAGGATGAGGAATTGAAAGTGGAGATAGCGTCCGCTGTGCAAGAGAAATAATTAGAATTTCATAAATTAAATAAGTATTTTAAGATTTTAAAGATTTATGTACTTAAGATTTTTGGAATATTTATATTTTTCATTTTATGTTTGTTTCTATTTTTTGATTTATTGTGCTTTTTAGTGCAATATCAATGAAGAACTCAATATAAGGTTTAAGGTCTAATTAAAATGAAGTAAATATTCTAATTCATGAGAAATATTGAGGATTAGTGAGGATTTTAAAGTGAGTTCTAAACCACCATCAATATCACCCCGAGAACAATACACGCTCTCAGATGAGTGGTTCAGACTCTTGTCGGATCATCTGGATGCTTTGGCGGTTATGGCCAAGTCATTAAAAGAAAATGCACAAATTAGAGCAAAGCTAGAAGCAGAATTTGGGAAAACACTTGCGGATGAGTTGAACCAGAAAATAAAAGAATTAGAGGAGCTGACAGATGATTTTATGAAATTCAAACTCGCGTATTTAGATAATGATGCTTTAATTTATCCTAAGGGAAAAGAACTGAGAGATGAAGCTAAATTGACTAAAGACATTTTGAACAAAGCTTTAAAAGCATGTCAGGAACTTAGAACAATGTTTGAGGAAGCTAAAATAAAATTAGAAGATTTAGCAGCTCTTGAATTGGCAGATGATGAACAATTAGCAGATGATGAACCGCCACCCCCTCCACTTGAAGATGATGATGTGCCGCCACCACCACCTGATGATGAATTTGATTTTGAAGAGGAAATGCCAGCACCAACCAAACTTACGGTGACTGGAGCACCAAAACTTGAGGATCCAAAAGGAACGAGAAAAACGAGAAGAACAGGAGGAACAAGATGAAGAGGAACAAGAAGAAAAAGAAGAACAAGATGAAACGGAAACCCAACTTTCAATTACTCGCACACCACCTGTGCCCGCTAAAACCCCTGGATTCCCCAAAACACTCAGAATCTCCTGAGCTCCTGTCAAACTATAACCAACAGCGAACCCGCTATTTCATGCAAGAAGCACTTAAAGTGAGTCTGCCGCTTCTGGGCAGTAAAGAAGTCACCATAGATCAATACCAAAAAATGCGTGATGAAACGAAAACTCAATTACAAACTCTGTCAAAAAGTAATCCAAAAGCCTACGCTGACGCTCATTTTGAAAAAAAATCTGATACCGAAGATGAAGTTACCTTTAAAAAAGATAATATGGTGATAAACAGAAAATTCATATCTTCTGATCCTGCACAAAAGGTTGGAGAAGTCCACATCTCAATTACCTCTCCCCCTTCAGATGAAGCGCTTCTATTCACAATAATTTCTAATAAAAATGTCGTGCCTCTCCGAATGCCAAAACCCTGCAACGATCCTGCACTTCTCTTTAGAATCTGGCAGGCCTCCATAATAGCCAATAAAGCAATTGTATTTTTTGATAATGAAGACCAAAAACTGCTGAGTGCCGATCCTCGCTTTAGTGCAATGCTCCAAGCTCGAGTAAAATTTGGTGATGCTTTCGATCAAGCCTTTAAGAAGTATGCAGAAGATAAGACTTCAAAAGGCGATTTTAAGCTTGGGGATATCAATTTTCAATTCCCGCCTGGATTCACGCCATCTCCCGTTCCCCCTCCCAATCCTGATCCAAGCTCTACTATTCAATTTCGTGGAGGAAAACGGGGATGATGGATAAGGATTGCAAAAGGGTTACCCCATGCCGCTGAAGAAGGTCAAAATTAGTGAATTAGTAAAATATCTCCATGATACTTATCCCGATAGCGAACAACCGGGTTATCTTGGAATTTTTACTGTGCTTAGAATGAAGGTGTTGGAGGCGAAGAGGGCGGGGGTTGATAAGACAGAAATAGCTATGTCTGTAGAGAGTTCTGAAAACAGTGTAAACAATAATGTAATGAGTGGGATAAAGAATGGTGAAAAGAAAAGAAATAATCCAAAGAATGGATTAATCAGCTTCGATGCTTTTTTAAAGAGTAACTCTCTTGCGCAAATGATAGGTCAAATCGATGAGATCCTATCCGCATCAAAACATGAAATTCCTACAACAAAACCCGGTTCTTCAAGGATATTCCCGCAATTTTCGAATAGTCAACTTCAAAAATCCATACAGAACAAACAAACCAAAAATATCATGCAAGTTAAAGAATTAAAACCGAAAATTAATGATTCTTCTATAACACCAAATCCTTCAGTTTCTGTGTCAAAATTCCCTAAATGGTTGACATTTTCTTACTGGTTCAACGGCAAAAAGCATGAATTAAAAAGTCATGATAAAATCGAATCGAATGAAGTAAACCCAAACCATGGATCAAAAAAGCATCAGTCTAATTAATAGTTTATTTTTCTTTGACTATTAATAATTATTTAGAAAATTATTATATGCAAATACATATTTTCAATCTCTAGTGAATGAATTCCTAAATAGTTTGTCTATATTTTTAAGATTATTTTGATTTGTCATGGTAAGAAAATAGGACTGCGTGTATGTCAACAAAATTTGCAGATAAAAAAAGACTTGATGATTTAAAGAAATCATTAATTGATCTAAATAAACAGTTAACTGAAATAAATAAAGATCGCAGAAGTGAGTTCCATCGATACATTGCGGAACAAGAAGATGCTGGAATCGAAACTGTTTTTTCTAGATTAAGTTCAGCTATTTCTCGGCTAGAGAAGAAGGATCAATACCAGAAAATGATCTGATTTTACTTGAGTTGGCAAAGATAGAGTGTGAAGCAAATTATGAACTAAATATTCATCGTGTCCTAGATGCTCAGAACAAATTCAAAGCTGCAAACCCTTATCTTTTTTACTATTTAGAAATGGATGCAAAGGAAATGCGGGATTCAATGAACTCAAATCTAAATAGCTTAAGGGTACTTTCGGATGGAAATTATGATGAAAGTTCGCAGGGACGTGTAAATTGGTTAGGTGATATTAAGAAGTATAATGATGGGTTATTACAACGAACAGGAGGAGAGCTTATTGCCAGAGAAAGGGATCAAGTGTTGGCAATGCAAAACGTAATAGCGATTCGTACCCGAAACGACGACATCACACAAGCTGCGAACCTCAAAAATTTATCTAGCCTTAAAGAAAGATGGGATGCAATCTCAAATCCTAAGATAAAGAGAGAAATGGAAGATTCTTATTATGATGCTTTAGATTCTCTCAATAATGCCGCAAAATTAATTGCTGATATCAAGGCAAAAAAATTGTTGGTTTGGTCTATGGGTGGTGGGTATGTGGACACAGAGATACAAGAAATAGAGCAAATGGAAAGCTATATACAAGGGCATTATGTAAAATATAATGAAAAGATTGGAGAGCTGGAATCAAGACTCATTATACACGATATTATTTCAAAACGTGGGCAGGTTCGTGCTGCCTTTGATGCTCTTGATGAAACCGAAAAAAATAAATATAAAGATCGTTATGATGGCACATTCTTTAAGAAAGGCATTGATAAAAAACTTCAAGAATTAGTAGAAGCATATTGGGAAGCTAAAATTACACCAAAAGATTTTAAGGCACAGTCTGGGGAGCTCCTAAAACAACTTGATGCTCTCCACAAAGAAATTGCTCCCGAAGAAGCCGCTCTCTCCGCCCGTCCGACGGGACTCGACGACGCCTACGCAGCCCAAAGCGCTACCTATGGCGTGCCCTCCAATGTCACCGCAGTCACCCTCACATACAGAAAGGCAGCTGCCAGTGTACAACTCAATCTCGCGAGCCGCTCTGACAAAGAAATCATGAGCCTAACCAGTGATGAAAATCAAGCTATAACCTCCAATAAATTTAAATCCCTGAATGATGATATTGCCACATCCATCGGCAAAGAAACTGGCAAAAGCGATTCACTCTATCACCAAGTAACCGCAGATAAATCCGATGATGGCATGAGCGTTACGATCCATATCCCAACAGAAACAGGCGGCGAGGATACCATAACTCAAACCTCAGAACCCATTCCTCCCAAAGAAGGCAAGCCAGGCGATGCTGTCAAAGTTAAGCTCTCCTTTTCAATCCCACTTTCCGATCGAGGCCTCACCATTTTATTTGATAAAACTCAGAATTTGCCGTTACCACTCACACTCAAAGATCCAGCAGTGCCGCTGACAGATCAGGCCGATATAGATACTAGAAAAGAAATGTTGATCAAATTATATCAGACTGCAATAGGCACAGGTACTCCCATTAATTTTGGCCCGAATGATACAGCGTTATTGCAAGCACATCCTGTTTATATACAAATGCAAGAGAAGCAAATTACAAGTTATAAAGATGCAAATAAATGGAATGAAATGAGGGCGGAGTATGAAAAAGTTCATGGTACTCCTCATCCTCCTGGAGGATTTATAGAACCCCCTGCAGTAAAACCTGCAATGAAGCATCCTTGAAAACCTTCAAATAACATGTTAGGCACACAGCATTCGCAAGAACATTATCAGAATAACGAAGGAGATAGATACATAAAATTATAAATAATCAATTTCAATTGTTATCTTATTCTTCTTTAGTTTCTTTTGATTCACTCTCTTTCGCTTCACCCTCATCCTTGGCATCTTTACTGTCGCCGCGATTTCTGAAGCTGATTCTGCCTTTGGTGAGATCGTACGGGGTGAGTTGAACGGTGACGCGATCTCCCATCAAAATTCGAATATAGTTTTTGCGCATGCGCCCAGAAATATGGGCAATAACCGTATGGCCATTTTCCAATTGAACACGAAAATGGGTATTTGGAAGTGCTTCGATTACGATACCTTCCATTTCAATGGCTTCTTCTTTCGGCATTAAATATTTACCTCAATAAATTAAAAAATTAATGACAGAGGTTATACTGTCAAGTTTATACAATGTATTACAATCAGTAGTCACACAATTAAGTCGATTAAGTCAATAAACCCGATATTAGCAAAATTTCTATTAATTTGCCAGTTAATCATCCAATATAATCAAACTTATTGAATGATTTTATTCTAAGGCCTGTTGACAATTCTACTATGTTGGCCATAAAGCCTTGATTTATTGCGTTCCGCTGCTCATTTATTTCAATATAAACTGCGCTGCGGTACTCATAAATCAATGCTCTCTGGCTCAACCTAGCGAATTGTCAACAGGCCCTAATTATTTCTAATTTTGTAAGACTTCTAGATATTTTTCAGCATCCAAAGCCGCCATACATCCCGTTCCCGCAGAAGTCACTGCCTGGCGATAAACATGATCTGCAACATCTCCTGCTGCAAAAACGCCGGGTACGCTGGTTGCGGTGGCATTGCCTTCTAATCCGCCGTGCACCTTAATATAGCCATTATGCATTTCCAATTGCCCTTCAAATATTTGGGTATTTGGGGTATGCCCAATTGCAATAAAAATGCCTTTGAGGTTAATATCTTCGGGAGTATTTTCTGTCAGACGCTGGATTCGCATCCCAGTCACGCCTGTTTCATCTCCCAGAACTTCTTGTAAAACACTGTTCCAATGAATGCTGACTTTTCCAGCTTCGACTTTTTTATTAAGATGAGAAATCATGATCTTTTCAGCACGTAATTTATCACGACGATGTACAAGCGTTACGTGATCGGCAATGTTGGAAAGATAAAGCGCTTCTTCAACTGCGGTATTGCCGCCACCAATAACAGCCACTCTTTGATTTTTGTAGAAAAAGCCGTCGCAAGTAGCACAGGCTGACACGCCTTTCCCCATAAAAGCTTGCTCCGAAGGCAGGCCCAGATATTTTGCACTGGCGCCGGTCGCAATGATTACAGCATCTGCGGTATAAACAGTTTTTGAATCGCCGATCAATCTATGATGCTTGGATGTAAAGTCGACTGAAGAGATATGATCAAAAATAATTTCGGTGTTGAAGCGTTTCGCATGCTGCTCCATACGCTCCATTAAAGCAGGACCTTGCAGGCCTTCCACATCTCCGGGCCAATTATCGACATCTGTCGTCGTGGTTAATTGACCGCCTTTTTCTATTCCTGTTATTAAAACCGGAGCGAGATTTGCTCTTGCGGCATAGATTGCGGCGGTATATCCGGCTGGACCAGACCCAATAATAATAAGTTGTGCGTGTTTATTCATGCTCATAGTATTTTCTAGCTAATTAACTGATTTTCTGAATTTATCGATTAAATCGATAAAAACTCGATAAAGAGAAGTATAATAGTGTATATTTATCAATAAAGCAATAGAATGTCTTGATCTCTTTTATAGGGTACATAGAGTTTAAATATCTAGGAGTAATTTCATGGGCGGTGCATTGCGGCGAACCCCTTCAAAGGCCAAAAATTCACTACAAAAAAAATCTAAAAATACATCCAAAAATATGGCAAAAAACTCTTATAAGATAGATGTTATGGAGACGGTGACAGCCAGTATGGTGAGGCGTCTGCAAGAGGGTGGTTTTATTTTGCTTGGAGCCCTTGCCATTTTTTTATTTCTTGCGCTTTTTACCTATCATGAAACCGATCCAGGCTGGTCCCATGTAGGCACTTACGATACCCTGCATAATGCAGCTGGCAAGACAGGTGCCTGGGTATCGGACTATTTTTATTCTTATTCGGCTACATCGCCTATCTATTTCCCGTGATGCTTGCCTATGCTGGTTTGAGACTGTTCCAGAATCGACTACAGCTTGGGATTTATACCCGGCTGCTTTGGATTTTACGTATTGCGGGATTTGTTGTCGCAGTGATTGCTGGTTGTGGTTTGGCAACCTTGCAAATGGATGCAGAAACCGAAACACTTTTAACAAAATCGGTGTCAAATTCTGAATTAAATTCTGAGTCAAATGCAGCGCTTTTTAATCCTTCCCTCACTGGTGGCGGAATCTTAGGCCGTGTTGTAATCGATCAAATGCTCACCTTTACCGCATTTGGTCAATTCGGAAGTACTTTATTGCTTATTGCCTTATTTTTAGCAGGCATCACTTTGGCAACCGGGTTATCTTGGTTTGGTGTCATGGATACTATTGGGCTCGGCTGTCTAGCGTTATTGAAACAAGTGTGGGCGGAAGGCCCGAAAATGTTATTATCGATTAAGCAGTTCTTTGCCAAATATGGATCGATCGCTATAAAAGGTTTTTCAGGGCTTTGGAAATTACTTTCGTTTGGATTTTTGCCGATACGATTTTCCAAGCAAAATGAGAATGACAGAGCGGCAATGGGAACAGCCAATAATTCTAAATCCAGATTACCCTCCGACACCACTGATTTGGTTTTACTGAATTCTCCAAAAGACAAGAAAAACTTGAAAACTTCAAAAAAACCGAAATATGAGTCGAAACATGAACCGAATTTTGAAAAAAATGTTGAGCGCGAATCTGAATCTACACTTGAAGTAGAAGATGCTGAATTCATAAAGTTTTCATTTCTGGGTAAAAAGAACAAGAAGCAAACTTCTTCAAACAAAAATACAAATACAAAAAATACCAATTTAAATACCATTCTTCCTGATGTGAATTTGCTGGAAGAAGCCAGTCCAACAGAGAAACACCATCCGCTCTCATTCTCTTCCCACAAATTAGAAGCTTTATCGCGAGAGGTTGAATCAAGACTGCTCGAATTTTCTGTTCAGGTCACCGTGGTAGCTGTTTTGCCAGGACCCGTCATCACTCGTTTTGAACTTGAATTAGCGCCGGGGATAAAGGTCAGCAAAATCACAGGGCTTGCTAAAGATTTAGCAAGAGCTCTTTCTGTGACTCGTGTTCGTGTTGTCGAAGTGATACCCGGGAAATCGGTGGTTGGTTTAGAAATTCCAAATGAACATCGAGAATTGGTACGTTTGCGTGAAATTTTTGAATCCACACAATATCAAGAATCTACCTCTCCCTTAACATTAGCTTTAGGGAAAGATATTTCAGGCGAACCTGCCGTTGCCAATCTCGGAAAAATGCCGCATTTATTAGTAGCAGGTACGACGGGTTCAGGTAAATCAGTGGGTGTAAATGCCATGCTCTTAAGCCTTTTATATAAGGCAACTCCTGAAGAAGTCCGATTGATACTCATCGATCCAAAAATGCTGGAATTATCTATTTATGATGGCATACCGCATTTACTGACTCCTGTGGTGACAGATATGAAAGATGCCGCCAATGTTTTGCGTTGGTGCGTGGGGGAAATGGAGCGGCGTTATCAACTCATGGCTGCAGTCGGTGTTCGAAATCTCGCTGGTTACAATCACAAAGTGTTAGATGCAGAGGCAGAAGGTAAAACATTGCAAAATCCGCTTTGGAAACCTGAAATGGGAGGAGAATGTCCACCACTCGAAAAAATGCCCTATATAGTAGTCATCATCGATGAATTTGCGGATATGATAATGGTGGTCGGCAAGAAAGTAGAGGAATTAATTGCTCGTATCGCGCAAAAGGCAAGAGCCGCCGGTATTCATATGATTCTCGCTACGCAAAGACCGTCGGTAGATGTCATTACCGGGCTTATCAAAGCCAATGTCCCCACTCGAATTGCTTTTCAAGTCTCTTCCAGAATCGACTCCAGAACTATCCTAGATCAACAAGGTGCAGAGCAACTTTTAGGACATGGGGATATGCTTTATCTGCCTCCTGGCACTGGCATTCCGGTACGTATACACGGTGCCTTTGTTTCGGATGAAGAAGTTCATTCTGTTGTGAAGCATCTGAAGCAGCATGGGGAACCCAATTATGCCGAAGATATTTTGGGGTCCGGCGGGTTTGCAGGAGGCGGATTTGCGAATTTTGGTGCGGGAGGATTTAGTGCTGGAGGTTTTGGTTCCGGCAGTTTTGAGGGCGATGGTGATGGTGAACAGGACAAATTATACGATCAAGCGGTTCAAATCGTCACGGAAACACGAAAAACTTCCATTTCGCATTTACAAAGACGCCTAAAAATTGGGTATAATCGAGCTGCTAGATTGATAGAAACCATGGAGATGGCGGGTCTTTTAAGTGCCATACAAGCCAACGGCAGTAGAGAAGTATTAGTTGGGCCTCAAACAGAGGAATAAAGCTAACTTATTTAGATTTTGTAGTTTTTTGATATTTTACCGGAGATAAATTTTATGAAACGAATTCCATTTAAATGCAGATCAGTGCAAAGTTTTGCGATCATCGCAGTGTTTTTTTTCAGTATTGCTGCTGTTATCACTGGGACTGCTTATGCGGCGGCGGGTGAAGCAAAGACAGCAAATAAAGCAAGAGAAGCAGCGAGTACGGCAACTGCAACAAGCGAGGCGGGTGCAGCGGCTGCAGTAGGCGCTGCAAAAGAAGCACCCACTGAAGCAAATACACAAGTAGTATCTGAAGCCAAAAGCAGTGACGTTTCCGCTATTGCGCAGCTCAAAGGATTGCTTGGACCAATTTCTTCAATTCAAGGCAGTTTTAATCAAAAGGTGATGAATGAACGCGGTAAATTGCTGCGTCAAAGCCATGGCATGATGTGGCTCAAAAAGCCTGGCAAATTTCGCTGGGAAGTGCAAGGAAAGGATAAGCATTTAATTGTGTCTAATGGTAAAGAGGTTTGGGATTTTGATCCTGAGCTCTCTCAAGTCACCATTCAAAGCTTGCCTAAAAGCGGCAGCACACCCATTTACTTTTTGACTGGCGATATTAATGCCTTGAGTAATGATTTCAATATAGCAGCCATCAAAGCCGATGCAGGAAAGTGCTTGAACGGCAGCGACACTTGTTTTGAATTAAAACCCAAGGCTTCTTCTAGTACATTTCACTGGATTAGAATCGGCTTTAGCGAAAATGTTTTGAAGGAAATTGAAATGCTGGATCAATTGGGACAGCGATCTTTATTTTCTTTCCAAAAAATTTCTACCAATCAAACTATATCGCAAAAACAGTTTCATTTTGTTCCCCCGAATGGTGTGGACATTATTAGGAATTAATTGACCCCACCGGAGACAATATGCTTGATACAAAACTGCTTCGTGAAGATCCTGAAGGCGTTGCCGCAAAATTGCAGACCCGCGGTTTCGAATTAGATGTAAAAACTCTAAAATCCTTAGAAAGCAAGCGCAAAACTTTGCAAATTGAAACCCAAGAGTTGCAAAACGAGCGCAATGTCCGCTCAAAAGCCGTTGGACTTGCAAAATCCAACAAAGAACCGATTGAACCACTGCTTGCAGAAGTCAAAGATCTGGGCGATAAACTCATAGCAAAAGAAAAAGCGTTGGAAGCAATCCAAGCTGAATTGCAGTCGATCTATGATTTGATTCCCAACATTCCACATTCTTCAGTTCCCATAGGTTCTAATGAAGAACAAAATGTCGAAATCAGACGGGTAGGGGAGCCGCGTAAATTCACCTTTGAGCCGAAAGATCATGTATCACTCGGCGAAGGTTTAGACAAAGGACTTGATTTTGAAAAAGGCACCAAAATGTCTGGTGCACGATTTACAGTTTTGCAGGGCAAACTTGCGAGTCTTCATCGCGCTTTGGCACAATTTATGCTCGATCTCCATACCCGCGAGCACGGTTATAAAGAGGTTTATGTGCCTTACCTTGTGAATAGAAATGCATTATACGGTACAGGACAAATACCGAAGCTTATCGATGATCTCTTTGCAGTTCAAGAACCAGAACTTTGGCTAATCCCAACTTCCGAAGTATCTGTCACCAATTTGCATCGCGAAGACATCATAGAGGAGAAAGATCTCCCTTTGAAATATACCTGCTATAGTCCCTGTTTTCGGAAGGAAGCTGGATCCTATGGCAAAGATATGCGCGGCATGTTGCGGCAGCATCAATTTGACAAAGTAGAAATCGTTCAAATTGCACACCCTGAACACTCATACGAAATCCTAGAAGTTATGATAAAGCAAGCCGAAAAAGTATTGCAGCGCTTAGAATTGCCTTATCGTGTGATGGCTTTATGCACTGGAGATTTGGGTTTTCAGTCTGCAAAAACCTATGATTTGGAAGTATGGTTGCCCGGACAAGAACGCTATCGCGAAATTTCTTCTTGCAGCAATACCGAAACATTTCAAGCTCGCCGTATGCAGGCTCGTTATCGGAATGCCAGCACCCGCAAACCTGAATATCTTCATACCTTGAATGGTTCTGGCTTGGCTGTGGGCCGTACCTTGATTGCAGTGATGGAAAATTACCAGGATGAAGAAGGGAATATTGTGGTGCCGGGGGTTTTGAGGTCTTACATGGGGGGATTGGAAGTAATTAACAGAAGTAATTCCTAGTTCAAGGTCTCCCGATTAAATGTAGACAAAACGGGAAGACTTTGAGGCAAGGTCGCGTTAATAAATTTAGCAAAAAGCGGATTTTACAATCTAGTAAATGAGCACTTTTTCTAAATTTTTAACGCGAGATTGCCCCAAGATGGACGTTCAAGAACAAGGCAATAACGGTCAGTCTCTTCTACCAGCAAAAGCCATGAGAAGTTGCAATAGACTGATAAACAAGTTGTAAATCGAAACATACAAGGAAATGGTAGCCATGATATAGTTTCGTTCACCGCCATGTATGATCTGACTGGTTTCAAACAGAATCAAACCAGAAGCGATTAACACAAATAAAGCGGAAATGCCAAGTTGCATCATGGGAATATGGAAGAACATTGCAATAATGCTGCCAATAAAGCCTACCATTGCAGCTGCAAATAAAAACCCGCCCATGTAGCTAAAGTCTTTTCGAGTGGTTAAAGCGTAACCCGAAAGCGCGAAGAAGATGAGACCAGTCAAGCCAAAGGCTGTCATGATCAATTGCGCGCCATTGCTATATCCATGCAGAACCATATTTAAAATGGGTCCCAAGGTGTATCCCAAAAAGCCTGTAAACGCAAATATTGCAACAATTCCCCAGGCACTATTACGTAAGGATTGAGTCACAAAGAGCAATCCGAAATAAACCAGCAGGCTTCCAAGACCCATAGGAGCAGCATTGCTTGCCATGCTGAGCCAGGCTGTGAAAGCGCTGAATAATAATGTCAGGGATAAAAGAATATAGGTATTTTTAATAACCGAATTGGTTTGGATAACCAATGCCGATTGGGTTCGTGTAACGGTGCTTATATTGTCTTGCATAGGAGATCTCCCGTATATGCCATTTAAAACTATTGAATGAAACTAAAAGATGCCAACGTTTTGAAATCAATTGGGCTTATATTAGCCAAATTTTTAATGAGTTAATATGAATTATACCTTTATATTTAGTATTAAACAAGGAGGGGAAATCAGTATATCTATTATATTTTATATATATATTATATACCCATATAGATGAATATATGAATAATATAAGAATGATGGTAGGTATGAGTAAGAATGAACTGGTTAAAAGAAGGCTGGATTTTTACCCAGCCTTCAGGGTTAGAGAACTTATATTCTATATAACTATTCTATATAAGTTGAATCCCAGATCTTGAATCCAAGATATAGGTATATATCTACATAAATTTCTGAGCCGCCTTGCTTGGTTCTCTATCCTTTTCAATATCACTGTCAATACCTTTGCTGCCATGCTGTTCGACATCAGTTGCTGTCTTGTCGACATCAGTTGCCGCAGTTCCAGTCTTGGTTTGAATGTCGCGTAAAGGCGTAATAGCGAGAGCCATTTGTTCAGGTTTACTCTTTGCCGCTGACTGTGTCGCTGACTTTGCGGCCGTATCCTTGTCTCCTTTTTCTGATTTTTCCTTTCCTGCTTTTTCCTGCTCTGCTTTTGCCTTTTGTGCTGCAACAATGATCGCTCGAATATCAGCGTTTTTTGCAAAAAATTCGGCTGTGCGGCCAGCAAATTTTTGGCTCGGATCAGCGCCTTTTGCTAATAAAGCGATCACCATTTCTTTGCGTCCTTCTTGTGCAGCAAGCTTTAAGGGAAAATAACCAGATTTATCGGCGAGAGAGAAATCTGCTCCTTGTTCCAATAAAAAATCAAAACCTCTTTTATCATTGCCAATAATGCTCCAATGCAAGGCGGTAAGCCTTGGATTGGCAGGGGCTGAATAATGAATATTCACTCCCTTACGGAGGCAGGCTCTCACCATATCCAAATCTATTTCATCTCCAGGTTCCCTTGCAACTTGAAAATAACTCAAAAAAATATCGTTCACAGCACTTTGATTCAATTGTGTCTCTGTCAAAGCTTTAAGTCTTTTCCCTTCTTTTTCTCGAAATTCCTTTAGAATCTTCGCATCTGAATCACTGCACTGGGTGATATCAATATTCAGCATTCTTTTAGAATGAAAAGTATGAAGATGAATCGAAATCTCTATAGCTTCATCATAAATGGCATCTATGTCGTAGCTGCCATCTGCTTTTTTATTCGCTAATGCATGAATAGGTTCCATATTATTTCGCATCGATTTTTCGCCTGTCGCTTTTAATATGGCTTCTTGCCGGGGAGATAGTTGTGCTTTAATTGCAGCTGGGTCAAATGGATTTATTGCCATAATAGATACCTCATAAATAATTAAAAATAACATTAAAAATTAGCATTGTAGTAACTGCACTTTTTTTAATTGCGAGACTTCATTCTGCGCAATGAAGAGTTCAATGAAGAGCTCAAGGAAGAACGCAATGGAGTACGCAATGAAGAATGAGAATAATGCATAATTTTAAGGAAGTCGATGATCTTAGTTAACTTGAAAAATAAGTCAACTAAATTATTAATAAGGTTTTGATAAATATTTGATAAATAAATGATGGATATTATTGGTCAGCCACTAGTAAAATCTTCATAAAATCGATAGAATGGGTTAGTTACTATATTCGTTCTCCTCTGTCAATCCGATAAAGATGCAGATCCGGTATTATCCGGTAACTAGATCTAAAAATTTTAGACTAGAAACCAGAGGAGACACACGTTAGACTAGGGATGATAACTCAAATATAGACATTATCGAGTTTCTAGTCTGTATGGGCGGATCAAGCTAATCGCCCGGCTCTAGTTCGGAGAGGTGGCTGAGCGGTTGAAAGCGGCGGTCTTGAAAACCGTTGAGGGGCATACCCCCTCCCAGGGTTCGAATCCCTGCCTCTCCGCCAGTAAAGTGATATAAACGATTTAAGCTAATTAGTGATTTTTTGATTTTTAATAGTGATTTAATCAGTCACAGATGAGTTCAACGATTTATATGATTTTAATGATTTCAATCATGGGAGTAGCAATACAGTGATCAGTGTACTAGTAGTTGATGATCACGAATTGGTTCGTGCAGGAATCAGTCGGTTGCTCGGAGATGTTTCTGGAATTCGTGTCATCGCTGCTGTGAGTTCTGGGGAAGAAGCAATAAAGGTCGCCAAAGAAAAACATCCAGATGTCATTTTAATGGATGTTAAGATGCCGGGGATGGGTGGACTAGAAGCCACTCGCAAAATATTAAGACATAATCCCGATGTTAAAGTGATTGCCTTAACAGTCTATGCTGGAGAACCTTTTCCAACCAAATTGCTGCAAGCAGGTGCGGTCGGCTATTTAACCAAAGGGGCAGGTTTAGATGAAATGGTCACAGCCATACGATCTGTTCACTCAGGCAAACGTTATCTAGGTCCAGAAATTGCACAGCAATTGGCCTTCAAAACTTTAAATAATGAATCGGAAAAATCTCCGTTTGAAGTTTTATCTGAGCGCGAGCTGCAAGTGTTATTGATGATTACAAGCGGTCAAAAAGTCAATGAGATCTCAGAACAATTACACTTGAGTCCAAAAACGGTCAATACCTACCGTTATCGATTGTATGATAAATTAAAAGTGACTACAGATGTTGAATTGACTCATCTCGCTTTGCGTAATGGGTTGTTGGACACAGAAGATACTGAAAATGCTGCTGGTGAATAGTTATACTAAGTAAGGAATGAATAGCCTAGATATAGAAAATTTCCTTCGCAATCTCACTACCCGTCCCGGCGTGTATTCAATGCTCGATGCCGACGGCAAGGTGATTTATGTTGGAAAAGCCAAAAACCTAAAAAAAAGAGTGACGAGCTATTTCCAACGCAGTCTGGACAGTAAAACGCTCACTTTAGTGAAACAAATACAAAGCATTGAAGTCACTGTGACACGGAATGAACGCGAGGCACTGCTTTTAGAGAGCAATCTCATCAAGCAATGGATGCCAAAATATAATGTAATATTCAAGGATGATAAATCCTATCCATACCTCCATCTTTCTACCAAAGATCCGTTTCCCAGACTTTGTTTTTATCGTGGCGATAGAACAAGCCCTGGAAAATATTATGGTCCCTATCCCAGCGCAAAAGAAGCTAGAAATTCGCTCACTTTTTTGCAGGGTATATTTAAGCTTCGACAATGTGACAATGGTTTTTTCAAAAGCAGGACTAGGCCCTGCCTTCAGTATCAAATCAGGCGTTGTACCGCTCCCTGCGTAGGACTTATCACAGAAGAAATTTACCAAGAGGACGTCAAGAACGCGATTCTATTTTTAGAAGGTAAAAGCGATGCTGTTATTAAAGACTTGTTTGTCCGTATGGAAGAGTCAAGCAATAATTTGGATTTTGAAAGAGCGTCGAGGTTGCGGGATCAAATTGCCATGCTTCGAAGAATACAAGAACAGCAGATCATCGTTGGATCTAAGACAGACGCTGATGTTCTCGGTGTTTATGTTGAGGCTGGAATGGCTTGTATCCATCTTCTCGTCATTCGAGAGGGCAGAATGCTAGGCAGCCGTCATTATTTTCCAAACACGGAGGGTATATTGACTGCTGCTTACCGTGAGGAATCTGCAAAAGAATCGTCAGGAGAATCTGGAAAAGAATCTGCAGGAGAATTTTCAGAAGAATCTGTAGAAGAATCTGCAGAGCAGGAATTACTTTACAATTTCATGTTGCAGCACTACTTGAAACAACCTGAGGATGAAATTCCAAAAGAGATCATCATCCCCTGTGATCTCGAATCACAAAAAATCATTGAAGAATTGCTCGGAGAGCGCAGCGGTCACAAAGTTCGCTTACGTAAACCAGAGCGCGAAGGCTTACAGCAAAAATGGCTGGAAATGGCCAGAAACAGCGCAGAAAAGGCCTTAGAAACACGTTTTCTGCCTGGGAAACAAGATCTCTCCGAAAAATTTGCAGCACTTCAAGAAGCCCTGCAATTAGAAGCCATTCCTGAACGAATAGAATGCTTTGATGTAAGTCATACATTGGGCGAAGCCACAGTGGCAGCTTGTGTTGTGTTTGATAGTAATGGTCCTCTTAAAAATGCTTATCGCTGCTATAACATTAAGGGCATCACACCGGGGGATGATTATGCTGCCCTGAAGCAGGCATTAACTCGACGCTATACGCGGCTCAAATCGGAAGGGCAGACCTTATCCGATATTCTTTTAATCGATGGAGGTAAAGGTCAAATCACGCAAGCACTTTCTGTCCTAAAAGAATTACAGGTGACGGGTGTTATTGTGCTTGGCATCGCCAAAGGACCGGATCGAAAACCTGGTTTAGAGACGATCTATCGTGTGAGAGAACTTCATTGCAGTAATGGTGAAATCCCTAATGTGCCCAATACCCCACATCCTGATAAAATTCCTAAAATATCGCCTGAAACTCCCCGTGAAGATATTGTCGATCTGCCATCTGATTCCAAAGCAATGCATTTAATCCAACAAATTCGGGACGAGGCTCATCGTTTTGCCATCACTACGCATCGAAAACAGCGTCGCAAACAAAAAATTCGTTCCCGTTTACAAGATATTCCTGGTATTGGTAAGGCGCGTCGACTAGCATTACTAAGACAGTTCGGTGGTTTACAGGAAGTTAGTTTAGCAACTGTTGATGAGCTTGCAAAAGTACCCGGTGTGAGTCGTAAACTAGCAGAACGTATCTATGAGGCACTACATGGCAGTTAATCGATCTAAAGCAGTTGAAACAATTTTAAAAATGCGCGAGGATTGGGGTATGAGTCTACCTAATCTGTTAACTTTACTGCGCATTTCATTGATCCCTATTTTTGTGATCGTTTTTTATTTACCGTTTCAATGGAGTTATATGGCATCGGCCATCATATTCTTAATCGCGGGCATCACAGATTGGCTGGATGGTTATTTGGCTAGGAAGCTTAACCAGACTTCTCCCCTGGGTGAATTCTTAGATCCCGTTGCTGATAAACTCATCGTAGCGGTTGCATTGGTACTCCTGGTCCAATCTCATGCCTCAATCCTCCTGGCTATTCCTGCCGCCATCATCGTGTGCCGCGAAATAGTCATTTCAGCCTTACGTGAATGGATGGCTGAGCTTGGGAAAAGACAGCGCGTGGCGGTATCAGAACTCGGCAAAATAAAAACCGCTGGACAAATGGTTGCGATCATTCTGCTCCTATCTCAGGATCCGCAAGCAGTTAGTTTGATTGCTATTATTGGTTATATCCTTATTTATGCCGCAGCAATATTAACGCTTTGGTCAATGGTCATCTATCTACGCTTGGCTTGGGATGATCTAGTCAGAACCTAAAATATAAAAAAATTCTCCATTTTGGTTGAGATTCATCTCATATTATTTCCCATATTGCTTTATTGCTTTCAATTTTGTAGAATGCCATGATATCTGCTTATAGCGATAATCCTACATCCAGATCATTTGCGGGAATAGCTCAGTTGGTAGAGCACAACCTTGCCAAGGTTGGGGTCGCGAGTTCGAGTCTCGTTTCCCGCTCCAGTTTTTCAAGTGATGTCTCATGTTTGTTATTATCCTGCGATTATTCAGTCCATTATAATGTAAGTCATGGCTGGGTGGCAGAGTGGTTATGCAGCGGCCTGCAAAGCCGTGGACGCCGGTTCGATTCCGACCCCAGCCTTCACTCCAATAAGCCCGGGTGGCGAAATTGGTAGACGCAAGGGACTTAAAATCCCTCGGGAGCTAAACTCCCGTGCCGGTTCGAGTCCGGCCCCGGGCACCAGATAAATTGGCTCTTCCCCAAAATAGGGGGCGCTTCAGTTTACGAACTACGCACATAATACTTTAACTCTTGTATCTTGGAATCAATCACTGAGAAGTGGTTAAATCACTTGAGGGCACTTGGGTGAGGGGATAAGGAAGCCGATTTAACTCTTAGGACCATTAGAACCTGTGATTAAGATTTTGCAGCTTATCCCCACTTTTGCTCTATAAGACCGGACGGTATCTTAGGCCTCGATACGCGATGAGCCTGTATTTACAAGGTTGATCTCGAGCAAAATCTACCCGAGCGTTGTAAAAGCTTAACAAGATGGGGGTTGTTATGTCAAAAATCGTCCTGGGAATAGATGTCAGTAAGTCTAAATTTGATGTTGCACTATTGTTGGAAAACAAATTAAAAACTAAAAAATTTAACAATAAACCTGATGGGTTTTCAGAAATGGTCGAATGGTTAAATAAGAAAGATGTAGAAGTAAAAGACTTACACATTTGTATGGAAGCAACAGGCACTTATAGCGAAGCTCTAGCTACTTATTTATTTGATGCTGGTTATACAGTGAGCGTAGTGAATCCTGCACAAATTAAGGGATTTTCTCAAAGTGAATTAGCTCGTAATAAAACAGATCAAGCCGATGCGCAGTTGATAGCTCGCTTTTGCCGAGCGATGAACCCAAAGCTCTGGCAACCTAAGCCACTGCATGTTCGAGAATTACAGGCTCTGGTCCATCGATTAGAGGCATTACAAGATATGTATTACCAAGAAAACAATCGTTTGGAAGTGGCAGATTCTTCCATTAAAGCTTCTATTGAAGCTGTTATAGAGAAACTGGCGGAAGAACTTATAGCAATAAAGAGACGTATTCATAACCATATTGAGCAGCATGCGGATTTACGCGAGAAAAGTAAGCTATTGGAAAGCATCCCGGGTGTTGAGGAGGCGACTATTTCTCAAGTACTCGCTTTTATGGGTAATGTGGAGGATTTTACGAATGCTAAGCAATTTGCAGCATTTGTAGGCCTCAATCCTAAGCAACGCCAGTCTGGTTCTTCCGTCAATGGTCGCACTAGACTATCAAAAATGGGCAATTCAAATTTGAGGAAGGCATTTTATATGCCTGCTGTTTCAGCGAAACGTCATAACCCAATTATTAGAGATTTTTGCGAAAATTTGAAAAAACGTGGCAAACCGACGATGTTAATCATAGGGGCAGCGATGAGAAAGTTAGTACATATAATTTATGGGGTATTGAAGTCAGGAAAATCTTTTAATATTAATTTGGCTAGATGAAGTTAAAAAGGGTTGACAAGCAAGACGGTATCTTAATCTGTAATTTTCAAAATTTCTAAAACCATAAGCTCTCCTCTGTATTAACTTCATCTTGCGATGGAACCCCTCTGTGATCCCATTCGATTTAGTAAATCTCCACATCCTAGCTATTTCTTCTCGCCAATTATAAAGTGTCTTCCCAAGCTTCACCAAAGGCTCAAATATCGATTTCTTAAGCTCTTTAATCATGCTCAAGAATATTGGTATTAACTCCTTGCACTGCCTTGCTTTCTGATGCTTATGCTTCAACAAAGTAAACAGCTGTTCCTTAAAAAGATACAATGCCTCTATGGCAGGGTTTTGCTGTAAAAATTGCCGCAATTTATCCTGCTTGTAATCAGAGAGATTTTCAGGCCTGGTTCTAAGCACTGAAAGAATTCCCCTTTGGTATTTGAGTTCAGGATTTATTCGATGACAAGTTTGCATAAAAGCATGCTCAATGAGACGCAATACATGAAATCTATCTGAGACAATTAGGGCATTAGGAAAATATTTTTTGACTAGATTTCTATAGGTGGGGCTTAAATCAATACAGGCCACTCTAACTCGTTCTCTGCCAGGTAATTCCTGTAAGAAAGGTAATAACTCAGAAGCATTCCTACCTTTTACAATGTCAAAGATACGCTGTTTACTCAAATCACAGAAAGTGGTTGCAAATCTTTGCTTTTTGCAAAAGAAATGTTCGTCAATACCGAGTACACGAGGCCAATGTTGATAGAGCTGATATTGATTTTGTAGATGATAAAAAGCATGGAACCAACGTTCTACAGTAGATTTACCGAGATTTAACTGCTTGGCGAGATTGTCTGAGGAACACCTAGGGAATGTTCTCTGAAGACTTGCTGGCGCAATTTTTCAGTAGCACGCTGATATTTAAGAATGCCAGGGAATTGTTGATTAAAGTAGCGATGACAAGTTCTGCAGAAGAATTTATGAGCTTTAAACCGCAAAATAGAATTACGATAACCGATAGATTCATGTTTTACCTGTCTATAGAAAGAATGCTTAATACGAAGCTTGGTGCTATTGCAGTGAATGCATCTTGGTTTGCGGTGGTATTTGGCATGAATGACAACTGGACTTGGTCCACTAACTTTGTCTACTGTAAAACCTGGTAAATTTAAGATAACATTGTAGCGGGGCATTTTTAATCTCCTTTTGCTAGTACCGTCAAGCACTTAGCTTAAGCGATTTAGGTTAAAATGCCCCCTTTTTTAGGGTAGAGCCAAAATTTTGTTCAATTTGCATGCGACATCCATACATTTTTACTATTTGTTCTGCATTTAGATGTGTAGGAGATAAGGAAGTTATTAAAATCCACGGTGTTTTATGTTGCTCACGATAGGTTTTCTGCATTAATTGATTGACTGGTTTATTCCTAGCTTTTTTAAATTTCCTCTTCTTTTTCTTACCCTTATAGCTATAAAAGTACACTTGTAAAGGAGCTTTTAATGTTTTTCCTATTTTACCTACACCTAAGTAAGTGGGCTTCTGAGTTGCGGTTGAATATAATTCAGGTAACGTTTGCCAGTTATTATTGCCTAATTTACAATGATGATTCTTGCTTATTCTTCCTATAAAATTCCATCCTTTAGCAAGTACCGCATTAAACCACTGAACTTGAAAACCTCTATCCATAATTAAAGTAACATTACACTCTGATGGTATTACATTGCTTAAGTTTTTTAAAAATTGTATATGGACTTCTGGTTTTTGCTGTTCGTGGGTAGAATGGACTTCTTGGTAAACAGTTATTGCTCTTCCATCATAAAGTAAAGAGGCACGTAAACAACATTCTAAAACATTACAGCATCCTGACCAATCGACAATAATGAAGAGCGTTTTTCTCTTTAATAATAGGGAAGAAAAAATGGCTTTATATATCTCAAGCAATTGTGAATATAATCCAGTACTCCCGAGCCATCTATCAACACGCTTAATTTTATGCTTAGTATAAGCTTCTCCCTTCATGTGTCGTCCCAAGCTGGTCAATGTTAAGGTAGAATTATTAAGTAAACTAGTTGTAATGTCGATTATTGCATTTTGCTTTGTTTGACGGATTTTGGCTTGCTGTAGCGGTACACGGACCAGTTCCTGTAAAATAGATGCTTGCATGAGAGGTTCTCCTAATAGTTGATTTGGTAAACCTATTAGATCAGAACCTCTTTTGCATTTCAATATTTAATAAAATCAGATAGTTACGGAAAATAAAACTGGGGATATCTCAGCCTTTTTTAGGGTAGAGCCAAATCATTTACCCACTATGACAGTATCATCTCGTTTAATGCGTATTGCAGTGGCCTAATGGTATGGAACCCATCCCCCTTTAAATCCGGCTTCAAAAGAGCCAAAATGGTTACGATATATACCATTTAAAAAAGGAGGAGGATCCAATGGAAAATATTACCTTATTAGGCATTGATATTGCAAAGAATATATTTCAATTGCATGGTGTTGATGCGAAAGGAAGCCCTGTGTTAAGGAAGAAGATAAACCGTTCAAAGCTTTTGGAAACAATAGTAAATCTACCACCGTGCACTATTGTTATGGAAGCTTGTGGAGGAGCAAATTATTGGAGTAGAAAATTTAAAAATTTAGGTCATTCAGCTAGACTTATTAGTCCTCAGTTTGTTAAGCCATTTGTTAAAACTAATAAAAATGATAGGAATGATAGCGAGGCTATTTGTGAGGCAGCCTCTCGGCCAAGCATGCGGTTTGTCTCTCCTAAATCTGTAGAACAAGAAGACATACAAGCTGTACATAGGGTTAGAAGTCGATTAGTTCAAGAAAGAACTGCATTGATAAATCAAATAAGAGGATTATTAATAGAATATGGCATTATTATTCCTCAAGGGGTTAACAAAGTTCGAAAAGCAATGCCAGAAATCTTAGAGGATGCTGAGAATGAACTTTCTCATTCAGGCCGAGCATTATTTGCAGAACTATATGAAGAGCTTATAGAGAAAGATAAACGAGTTAATAATTACGATAAAAAAATAGAAGCTATTTTCAAATCGAATGATATGTGCAAAAAAATATCTAAAATTGAAGGAGTGGGTCCCATTAGTGCAACTGCTATTGTTGCGACGATTGGTAATCCAAAAGTTTTTAAGAATGGTCGTCATTTTGCAGCATTTTTGGGTTTAGTCCCTAGACAATCCTCAAGTGGAAATAAAGAAAGACTGTTAGGAATCAGTAAACGCGGCGATGTTTATATTCGAACATTACTAATACACGGAGGGCGTACAGTAGTAAGACATATTGGTGCAAAAAATGAAGACAATAGAAGCAATTGGATAAGAAGTCTGAAAGAACGTAGAGGAGCCAATAGAGCTGCTGTAGCTATAGCAAATAAAAATGCGAGAATTATATGGGCAATGCTTGCAAAAAATGAAGAGTATCGGAAAGCGGTTTGATAGATATTAAGTGTTATTGGAGTGAGTCAATTACGCACCATGTTAAGACTACTGTTTTTTATTGGTGTATCAGATGGTGCGTGGGTTCTGAGGGCGACGCAAAAATTGCGTCGTCCTCGAACCTTATTTAAACGAGTTGCGAGGGATAAATTTCTTAATGGCAAGATAGGTGAGACCGGCCCTATCAAAACCTGCGGGTGCCAATGGCTATAATAAGCCGACGGCCTGATGAGGAGAAAGGGCGCGAATATCATTAGGGCCAGGCATTTTGCCTAAGGCCGAATACATGACAGCACTCATTTTATTGTCACCAGGAAATTATCCTTTACAAACGGGACGGGTCCATACATGGTGTATCAGATGGTGCGTGGGTTCTGAGGGCGACGCAAAAATTGCGTCGTCCTCGAACCTTATTTAAACGAGTTGCGAGGGATAAATTTCTTAATGGCAAGATAGGTGAGACCGGCCCTATCAAAACCTGCGGGTGCCAATGGCTATAATAAGCCGACGGCCTGATGAGGAGAAAGGGCGCGAATATCATTAGGGCCAGGCATTTTGCCTAAGGCCGAATACATGACAGCACTCATTTTATTGTCACCAGGAAATTATCCTTTACAAACGGGACGGGTCCATACATGGCACCCAATGTTTCTCCCAATGTTTCTTTTACAGAATATGGAGTGCAAGGTGCGCATGCAACTGTCTTTGAAAAGGAAAATATAGCTCAATTAGCGAACATTGTGCAGCAAATAGTAAATAGGGAAACTGAGCACAATTAGGACCTCATAGGGCTTATCTGGGAAATCACAAAGGGATTGCATTTTGTGGATCTTGCAGAGTGCAGAGAAATAGGATGTTCGCTTTCTTTAGGACTAACTCTGGGGTTTGATGGTCCTCCTGATAATAATAATTGTGAGAAAGACCGTTGTTCTAATTCGGGGCAATCTTGCTGACTCATACTTGGGAGTTCTTGCTGACACTGTGAGTGAATTGCTATCATACGTTCTTCGTATTGGTGAATCGTAGCTACTGTTTGTGGACACACCGATTTCTTTGCTACAGTTTCTTCAGTTTGTTTTGCCGTATTTGCAATCGCAATAGCTGGGAAAATGACTTTTTCTCGTACAATCTCTCTTGCCCTTTCCTCATTCACTTCACTTAAAAATTCTAAAACTATTGATAAAAGATCCCTAGGAATTCGAAGATTCTAGTAATGTGCTTGCTATTTTGACATAATTACCTTTCGAGCCAAACTCTTTATTCACTTCGAGGTTTCTATTTAATAATGTTCCTATTTGTCCCAATAGTGAAGTGCTAATAGGGTTTTTGGATAAATCCAAAGTAGTAATAATAAAATTTTTACCTAAAATTGATATAAATAATTTTGCACCATTGTTGCCAATTTTATTATTGCTCAAAATCAAAGTGCTTATTTTTCTATCACTATTGAGAAAAGTTGCTAATTCATTGACAGCAACATCGGTAATATTATTGCTTGAAAAATCAATAGTAGAAATATTACAACTCTCAGAACCACATATTCTACGGATTATTTTTGTGAACAGTGTATCGTTAATAGAACGTTCAACAAGAACTAACTGTGTTCGAATAGTACCCCTTTCAATGCCAAGAAATAATGCCTTTTGGGCAGGGACATCTAATTCTTTTCTAGATTTACTTTCTGCTTCGCTTTCACTGGTAGTATGAAAACGACTCCAAAATATTCCACAACCATAACCCCTAAAGTCACTGTTAGCCATTGTTAGCTTAGTAAACATTTCTTTTAATCTCCCGACTAGTATAGAATTTCAGGCTTTTACCAAACCTAAGATAACTTACTTACTTGTGTCGCTCATGAATTCCTATAGCATTATACAAGAAGAACATTGGGTGCCATGTATGGACCCGTCCCGTTTGTAAAGGATAATTTCCTGGTGACAATAAAATGAGTGCTGTCATGTATTCGGCCTTAGGCAAAATGCCTGGCCCTAATGATATTCGCGCCCTTTCTCCTCATCAGGCCGTCGGCTTATTATAGCCATTGGCACCCGCAGGTTTTGATAGGGCCGGTCTCACCTATCTTGCCATTAAGAAATTTATCCCTCGCAACTCGTTTAAATAAGGTTCGAGGACGACGCAATTTTTGCGTCGCCCTCAGAACCCACGCACCATCTGATACACCAATAAAAAACAGTAGTCTTAACATGGTGCGTAATTGACTCACTCCAATAACACTTAATATCTATCAAACCGCTTTCCGATACTCTTCATTTTTTGCAAGCATTGCCCATATAATTCTCGCATTTTTATTTGCTATAGCTACAGCAGCTCTATTGGCTCCTCTACGTTCTTTCAGACTTCTTATCCAATTGCTTCTATTGTCTTCATTTTTTGCACCAATATGTCTTACTACTGTACGCCCTCCGTGTATTAGTAATGTTCGAATATAAACATCGCCGCGTTTACTGATTCCTAACAGTCTTTCTTTATTTCCACTTGAGGATTGTCTAGGGACTAAACCCAAAAATGCTGCAAAATGACGACCATTCTTAAAAACTTTTGGATCACCAATCGTCGCAACAATAGCAGTTGCACTAATGGGACCCACTCCTTCAATTTTAGATATTTTTTTGCACATATCATTCGATTTGAAAATAGCTTCTATTTTTTTATCGTAATTATTAACTCGTTTATCTTTCTCTATAAGCTCTTCATATAGTTCTGCAAATAATGCTCGGCCTGAATGAGAAAGTTCATTCTCAGCATCCTCTAAGATTTCTGGCATTGCTTTTCGAACTTTGTTAACCCCTTGAGGAATAATAATGCCATATTCTATTAATAATCCTCTTATTTGATTTATCAATGCAGTTCTTTCTTGAACTAATCGACTTCTAACCCTATGTACAGCTTGTATGTCTTCTTGTTCTACAGATTTAGGAGAGACAAACCGCATGCTTGGCCGAGAGGCTGCCTCACAAATAGCCTCGCTATCATTCCTATCATTTTTATTAGTTTTAACAAATGGCTTAACAAACTGAGGACTAATAAGTCTAGCTGAATGACCTAAATTTTTAAATTTTCTACTCCAATAATTTGCTCCTCCACAAGCTTCCATAACAATAGTGCACGGTGGTAGATTTACTATTGTTTCCAAAAGCTTTGAACGGTTTATCTTCTTCCTTAACACAGGGCTTCCTTTCGCATCAACACCATGCAATTGAAATATATTCTTTGCAATATCAATGCCTAATAAGGTAATATTTTCCATTGGATCCTCCTCCTTTTTTAAATGGTATATATCGTAACCATTTTGGCTCTTTTGAAGCCGGATTTAAAGGGGGATGGGTCCATACCATTAGGCCGCTGCAATACGCAATAAGTAATTATAATGAAGAAAATCATTTACCCACTATGACAGTATCATCTCGTTTAATGCGTATTGCAGCGGCCTGGCACCCAATGTTTTAATGCATATTGCAGCGGCCTAGCACCCAATGTCCGATGCAAATTATGGCAACTCATGTCGCGAAAACGGTCCAAAGGGCTCAGCAGTATAAAAAAATCCTTGACATTCAAGATACTTCTTATATTTCATATACTAGTCATATAAAAACCGATGGTTTAGGAATCATTTCAAGCAGACCCGGTACCAATCTTAGCAAAATTCAAGCAGATGGAGTAGTCATGCATACTTCATTTGCAATTACTACGGAAGGATTGCCGCTAGGGCTATTGGATCAAAAAATATTTGCGAGGCCTCAAATCGATAATGAAATAAAAAAAATTAAAAAAAGAACTCATAATAATTCTGTGACAATTGAGGATAAAGAAAGTATTCGATGGATAGAATCTTTAATAAGATCAGATGATGCCATGAAATCCACAAATACTCAAGTAATAACTATTTGTGACCGAGAAGCGGATATGTATGATTTTTTTGAAGCTGCTAACAGCGCTCAATCATCAGTTTTAGTCCGAGCTTGTAAAGATCGACTAATTAACAAGACCTCGCGTTACTCTAGAAAAAATAGGGAAACATTGTGGGGTTTTATAAAGATATTAACTTCACAAGGAAAGATTCAAGTTGAGATTCCAGCAAGACAGGATAAGGAAGGTAGGTTAGCCACTCTTGATTTACATTTTGGTTCATTGATAATGAATCCTTCTCAGAACAATATTAGGCATAGGACGGAAAAATTACCTGATTTAAATTTACAAATGGTTTATGTAGTAGAGAAAAATCCTCCTAAAAATGAAACACCCTTAGAATGGGTTCTTTTGACGAATCTTCCTGTTACCAATTTTGAGGAGGCCATTGAAAAAGTTCGTTGGTATTGTTTAAGGTGGCGAATTGAAGTCTTTCATAAAATTTTAAAATCTGGTCTTCGCGTAGAAGACTGTAGACTGGGAACAGCAGAACGTCTAATTCGTTATCTTACCGTCATGAGTGTGATAGCGTGGAGACTTTTTATGATCACATTAGTTGCCAGAACGAATCCAGAATGTCCATGTACAATAGTCGTTTGGCGGGGTTGGAAACGACTTAATAATCTAGCAGACGGATGGAGTTTGTTTCATGCTAAGTAATTTGTGGGTAATAGTAAGGTTGTGTGGGGGTTAGGACTGTTATTTTTTTAGTAACGGTTCCTTTCTACCCGGTGGCACCAAGCCTTTTACAGATTGTTTTTGTTGGTCTCAATTGAGAAGACAACAGCTTGAGTACCAGCGAGGAAACTTTGCAATTGTTTGATAGTTTTAAGTTCTTCAACTGTCATGATAGTTTTCATCCCCTATCATGAACAGAATCTAGCCTTGTGTCAGCATTATCCGGGGTTCCTGCACCTATCTTTCAGGCTCATTTCATATCGGAATCAAGCTGGCCCTTCAGGCTCATCTCATATTGGACCAGACTAATAATTGAAAATATAGAGATTAATGAAGTAGCATGAAGCAGGGAAAATTTTGGAGGATAATCCATGGCTAAAAGTTCTGAGGAAATTAGTGAGTTGATAAGCAAAGCAAGTGGTCCGCTATTTGGCAAAGGGGATTCTAGAATCACAATATATGCTTGGTTGCAGATATTGGGATGGTAATGGCATAGAAAAGAATACAGGAAAAGCTGTTAAGTGGTGGGAAAAGGCTGCCGAGCGAGGGCATCCTAAGGCGCAATATAGTCTGGGACGAGTGTATGATAGAAAGGTTGACGGAAATAGAGATAAAGCTAATTACTGGTATAAAAAGGCTGCAGATCAAGGTGATGCGGATGCACAATATAGGATAGGGAAATTGAGCGAAGATAAAGACAAGAAAGTAGCTTTTGAGTGGTATCTACAAGCTGCAAAGCAGGGGCATTTGGAGGCCATAGATGAAGTTTCAAGCCCATATCTGGCAGGCGGTCGCGGTCCTAAAGAAGCCTTAAAATGGTTACAACTTTGTGCAGAGAAAGAAAAGACGGGAAATGCTTTATGGAAAGTTGCTAGAGTTTATCATGAAGGTAGCGAGATCTATGAGGTTATTAAGGATTATGAGAAGGCCTTTGAATGGTATCAAAAGCTTAAGAAATTTAAAGAAAAATTAAAAGGCAGTGCTCGGTCTTATTCTGAAAATGCGGATGATGAGATAGCAAGATTTGAAAAGGAAATCTCCGAGAGACGGGCATTGGTGGAAAAGGCAACCGCGGGTAATAAAGATGCGCAATATGAACTTGGGGAGAAGCTTGGAAAGCGCTGTCTTCCAGGAGATCGTTATCAGTCAGGATTCCCGCCCGATAAAAAAGCATCTATGGAGTGGTTGCACAAAGCAGCTGAGCAAGGCCATATAAAAGCACAATTACGACTTGCTCATGAATATTTGGAAGGTAATCAGCGTTTTGAAATACATTGCCCACTTGGTAATACTAAGCCCAAAATGGTGAACTTTAAGGATTTAGACAATATTGTAGTGCAACAAGATAAAAAGTTAGCTTGCGAATGGTTTCAAAGAGCCGCAGATCAGGGAGAACCTAATGCGCAATATGCCCTTGGTAAGGCATATGAAAAAGGTGAGGGTGTTATCCAGGATAAGAAAACCGCTTGTGAATGGTATCAAAAAGCTGCGCTAGGGGGAGGGGACGAGCGAGCTTGGCTTGAGGAGAGAGCAAAGAAAGAAGACTCAATGGCCCAAATGGTGTTAGGTGCCTTAGCAGCAAAGGCCCAAGCAGAATTTCAAGATTTATTGAAAAGAGCGGCAACTGGGGATAAAGAGGCACAATTAAGTCTTGTGGATGTTTATAGCAGTGGCAAAGGGGTAGTGGCGGATATGAAAGTTGCCCGAGAGTGGTTGCACAGAGCTGCAGAGCAAGGCCATCCAATTGCGCAAAATAGGCTTGGAGATGCGTATAGATTGGGTAACTATGGAGTCACTAAGGATGTCCTAACAGCATGTGCTTGGTATCGAAAAGCAGCACAGCGAGGTAATGCAGACGCTAAAGCTCGACTTGAAGAGATGGCAAAAGCAGGAGTTATCGAAGCTCAAGAAGCATTATTACCCGATGTATGCCAAGAATGGTTAGAAAAAGCAAGGACTGGGGATGCTGCTGATGCGCACTATCATCTTGGTGAGATATATGGGAAGGGCCAAGGAGTCCCTAAGAATTTAAATGAAGCCGCAGTTTGGTATCGCAAAGCCGCGGAACAGGGGCATGCTAAAGCACAAAACGAATTTGGTTTTGCGAGCTGGGAAGGACGAGGAGTTCAGAAGAACCACTCAATAGCTGTGGGCTGGTTTCGCAAAGCAGCTGAGCAAGGTCAAGCAAGAGCGCAATTCAATCTTGGATATGCGCTTGAAATAGGTGACGGCGTTGCCAAAGACGAAAAAGAAAGTGCAGAATGGTATCGCAAAGCTGCAGAACAGGGGGATGCTGATGCACAATTCTATTTTGGGACGGCGCTGGAGGAGAGCCGGGGGGTTCGCAGGATTTGAAAACGAGCGAAAGAATTGTTCTTTAAAGCCGCAGAACAGGGTCACGCTAAAGCACAATTTCATATTGGTGAGATATATGAAAAGGGCCAAGGGTTCCCTAGAAATTTAAATGAAGCCGCAGTTTGGTATCGCAAAGCGGCGGAGCAGGGAAATGTTGATGCGAGAACCGCGTTGGCCAGTCTGCTGCCATTGATTGCGACACCTATAGTTTCTACTCTACCGTCCTCATCTGGGAAGAAAGAAATTAAAGTAAGTAGCGAACAACAAATCATATCTTCCACTTTTGATGAGGAACCTATAGCTGAAAAAATTTGGCATTTCGATTCAGCGCTTAAGGCTTCGCACGCACCCTTACAAAATGGATATTGCCTGATTACAGCAGGTAAAAAAGATAGCGATAAAGTGATGGGTGCATATCAATTGGGTCCTGTTCATGGTTATGATGTTGTTGGAATACAGATTATTTATAATCCGACTCAAAATCGTTTGTTCTTTTCACTTTTGGAGAATCTTCAACAGCGCCATAGTAACCCAGCATTTAATTCTAAATGGCATCTCCAAAATGATAGCGAGTGGCGAGCTCAAGTTGATGCCTTATATAAAAAGGTAACTGATCCTTATGTCGACCCTGATTTTCCTAATGTAAAATTATGTTTGGGGTGGCATGGCACAGATCCAAAAGTAATACCGAGCATTTGCAGTACTGGATTTGCGAACTTAGCAAAAACAGATGCAGGTTGGTATGGCAAAGGTTTGTATGCAGCTTTAGAGGCCTCATATTCGTTTGACACATATACAGATCGTAGTGGTCAAGGATTACTTTTGGGCTGGGGTGTTTCTTTTTCAGCGTACCCGGTGATACATGGAGATAGGAAAGAGCTTGAAGGAAGTCCCAATTTTGAAAATTATGATGCACATGTGGTACCAGTGAATGAGTTTGGTGGAGCTTGCAAACCGGGAGAAACCCCTGTACATACGGAGCTGGTATATTTTAATAATCAGTTTACCCCACGTTACATATTAGAACTAAGAAAGAGTTCACCTGGTGCAAGTTTGCCTGGTGCAAGTCCCGGCAGATCTGCAATGTTATATGCATATATGTCTGCAGCTTGGAATACTTTAAAAGGCAAACCCGGAAAAGATGGAGAGAAAAAACATATTGTGGGAGCTGCTAAGGTATAAATTTCCCGGGATAAATAATATTGTTGCGTCATCGTCAAAGAGCTGGGCGAGTTTTGCGCGAGTGAGTACTGGGGGGTAAAACAGAAACAGAGAAACAGAGAGAAACAGTGCCAGGTCTCTGCAATACACAATAAATCCCAGTAGTGTATTGCGTATTGCAGAGACCTGGCACCAAGCCTTATTCATGCGTCCAGGGAGCCAAGTGTCGATATTCCAATTGATTATTTAAGTAGAATATCAAATCCAAGAATCGCGTTTGGCGTTCAGGGTCCATAAAAAACTATGGTTCCGAAAAACCTCAGGGTCGTTTTATAGGTCTTCTAGACATAAATCATCTCGACAAATAATCTTGCGCGATTGATATCTCTTTTTCTGATTGGTTTTATCGCCTCATTTTTAAGAAAACCTTGCCTAACAGCCAGATTGTTATCTCTAGCTTCTTTTAGATAACATAGTGCATATTAGCCCAATCAGCTTCTCTTTTTCTCTGGCATCACTTTCAGCAATAAGCAATGTTAATGCTGTAAGAGCTGGTGGTGTTATGCGCGAGAGATCTAAAACTTTTGTTTGCTGAAGAAACCAAATAAATGCATAAGCTCCAGATCGTTTATTTCCATCGGTAAATGGGTGATTCTTGACTATGAAATATAATAAATGTGCTGCCTTTTCTTCGACACTGGGATATAAGTCTTGCCCTTCGAAAGATTGCATAATATTACCAACTATTCCTTCAATGCCATCTTTTGTTCGTTCAAGGCCAAAAAGATTCGTTGCTTCGTTTTTTGCAATTAATGCTAATTTAAGATTTTCAAGAGCCTTATTTAATTTTGTCGCAGTTAAAGCAACTTTTCTTTTTGTTTGTCCTTGCGGATAAATTTCACCTTTATCATAAGCATTTAATGATATCCAGGTATCCGCGAACATGGTTATTAGTTCTATGATGCTTCCATTATCTACAGTGGTATTGAGCGGTAACAAACTTTTAACATCTTCTATTGCTTTTAAAAAACCATCATAGTTAGTTTTTATTCGATGTCGATTTATTGCATATCCTTCAATGATATATTGCTTAAGTTGTTTTGTCGCCCATTGCCGAAAGAGGGTGGCTTGCTTCGAATTTACTCTATAGCCAATAGACAAAACCAGATCAAGGTTATAATGCTCTATTGTACGTTTTATCTCCCGTTTTCCTTCTTTTTGAACTGTTTCCATTTTGGAAACAGTTGCCTTCCTATCTAACTCTGCATTATCAAATATATTCTTTACATGTTTGGAAATAGCAGCTTTTTGAACATCAAATAATTCTGCTACCTGTTGTTGAGTTAGCCAAATAGTGTCATTCGTAACATCAGTCCGTAATTCTAGAGCACCATTTTTAGCTTGGTATACAACTATATCAGGATCAGACTTAAATTTTTTACTCATCATTCAATACCATTGAAACATGTTTTCATATAGTAACAAAAGATGAAGGATATGCAATCGGATAAATAGCGGATTTAATAGCTGACTGGCGTGTCAATAAATCTCGCATTGTTTGCCAACAAAAGAAGCGATGCTATCTCCGAATAAACTTGTTAGTCGAAGAATCCCAACAGATTTCTTAAAATCCAAAATATTTGGGGGTATTATTGGGGGTATTTTAAAACTTAGTAATAGTTGACTCTTAGAGTACCGCGGCTTCCGCGGCACAATTCGAGTCCGGCCACGGGCACCAGGTTCTCTCGTTTCCTCCCAGACTTCTCGCTCTCCCAAAATGTATTGCTGGCTTAGAGCTTGATTTCTGGCGCATTTTGGTTCTTATATGGTAAACTATTATTATTCTTAACTCATGGGATAGAAGATGAAAATACTGTTTATTTTGATTTGCTTAGTTGTTTCTAGTGTTTGCCAAGCTAAATTTGAAGATCCTAGACCTCCTTTCTTTACAATCGAACAAGAACAGCAATTTTTAAATCAACCTGAAATATTTGCTTATTTTTCTGAACTTTATGTTCATAAGAAAAGCCCTGAGCAAATTGCCAAAGTTCACAATCTCAGTAAAGAAGAAAATATTGCCTTCTTAAAAAAATTAGCAGATATGAAAATCATCCAGCCGTTATCAGAGATGAAAACCATACCCGATAAAGTAGAATTTCTAGTGAGTGGTGTATCTCATTTCAGAGATAAAGGAGCTCTTGCAAAAAAATATAACGAAATGGCAATTAAGGAATACTCTAAGAAATTGAAAGAAGAATTAGATAATGATAATGTCAGTTTATCAACCACAGGATTTTGGATGACCGAAGAACAGCATGAGGCTTATATTAAAGATCTCTGGGAATTAGATCGGAAATACGTGGCACTCTCTTTGGAGAATAGAAAAAATGGAAACAAAAATGCACATCGTGTTTCTATGTTAAGAGGCGTTATCCCAAATTGGGAGCCGACTTTTTTCAAAAAGGTAAAGAGAGACAATAGCCAGTCTGTCCCCCAATAATCGCAAACTTTCACGAAGAATAGATCGTTGTATTAAACAAATCGCTTAATTCGATGGCAATAAAAGGGTATAGTTCTAGTTTTACCGCGCTACCACCCAACAAATCCGCGCTTGTTCTTTTTTATTTACGAGCACTGGAACCGGTTAAAATGAATTGATATCTGAATTTACGGATCTTTCACCTGCTAGATTTCAAAGATATATTATAGAGTTAAGGAAGAAAAAATAAAGGGCTGCTTGAAGAAGAAATAATGACAATTCTTCAACTCCAAGCAGCTCTGTTGTTGCGTAGTTTATCTAGCTCTAGCTCTTGGCCTTGGAGGCATATTAATTATTAAGTTCTCAGTAATTGCAGGAGGAGCAGCCAACCCTAAGGTTAATCGTGCAATGTCTTGACCATCTTCTCTGTTAATTTTTTGATCTGGAGAACGACGGGTTACTAAGATGTAGGGGGTACGATTATGCAGGTGATCAGGATGTTGATTTGTATCTAAAACGCCAGTAGCTGCCGAATAGAAGGCTAAAGACCCAGGACAACTAGCTAGATCCCGGAGAGTTTTTTTATCACCATTTGTTTTGTATCTTATGGTAATAACTTTGTCCCCATAATGATCAAGTGGTTCAAGAGTTAATGATTGGTATTTTCTATATAAAGAATGTTTTATTTTCTTTTTATAGGCAGCCCTATCACTATTCCTCCGACGTAAATCGGATGATTTATATATAATTACAAACTTGTTGACAGTATGACTGGCCTGATTCAAATTATTTAAAATTTGTCCCAGATTTAATCGAACCGGAGGATTGCTACCTTCAAGACGAATCCCTTCTCTTTTGAACTGAGATATGACTCCTATAACCTCAGCAATGCGGTTATGCTCGATCTGTCCCTTCATTATATTTAATGCAGCTAAAGCCTCTGATGCAGTTCTGTACTCTACTGGCTTTCTTCTCACAAGGTTAGTATCTTCGATATAACTTTTTAACCTTTCTGCTCGCTCTGACATTCTAGCGATGATTTGCAAATAATCTTTTTTGTACTTAATCGCATCCTCAAGTTGTAATAAAGTTTGTCTATCAGTACCGACTATTTGAGAATAGGGGGATGCTATACTATATAATTGTGCTGGTCTTGGGGATAAAACGTTTTCATGCGCATTTGTACAGGTCAATCCAATTCCACTGATCCAGTCAATTAATTGTTTTAAATTGCCCATATGCGGTGGTGGTGCGATGTTTAATCCTTTTTGAAAAGTTTCAACTTCACAGTTGATGCGTATATTTTCAGTGTTTCGCACATGATTAAAAAGTGTAGCAACTGAAGCAAAATTTACATTTCCAACATTGACAGAATTCGAGAACTCTCTTTTTTCAGCATCACTATTGAATCTGAACCTAATAGCTGCTTTATACATTCTACCTGAAATAACCTCTGAAACAAAACGATTTCCTGCTTGTTCAAAAAAGGTTTCCCAACTGTGCAGTAACCTTTCATTCATGTTTTCTGGAAATCGAAATTCTCTTACTAATTTACTTCTTTCCCATCTATGAAATCGAATGACAAATAACAATTCATCTGCACCTGCCTCTCGAAAGCTGTCAATACCAAATGATGCTCCTAAATTTATACCTGCATGCGCTGCAACTGGAACAGTCGCACTTGCAGAGGCGGCAAAACGATTCTGACTCTGAGCTTTATCATGAATAAATTCAGCATGAAAATGGGAGTCTGATAAAGGTTCAGTTCCAATTGCCTGTTCAGGAATATGTAATGCCCCTCTATGAAGGGCCCCTGATAAACTGTTGTAACCATCCCCGATGCAAGCGTCACCTAATACAATACTCATAGCATTTCTCCTAAATATGTTAATGAAACTAAAATTGACTACAGTTTCAGAGTACTTAGGGTGTTAGTTGTTAGATACCGTAAAAAAATCGGGTATTGGTTTTATTAATAGGTAGCTAATGGGTAGAACAGAATTAGGTTGTTTTGGACCCAGATTGAGCTAGGCTAAATTGAACTGAGGTTATGTTGTAGAATTTTGGGAATATAATGCAGGAAACCTTTTTCGATGGCCTTTCCTACGATTTCCGATTTATATTGGCAATCCAATTTAATTTTTATCGCTTCAATATGACATTCGACGGTTCTGGGCGAGAGCTGTAGTATTTTAGCAATTTCTTTCACAGTCTTTCCTCTAACTAATAGGAATAAGCAGTTTTCTTGTTTTTCAGTCAGAGGAATGGGGGTGTATTCAGAATTTAAAGTGTAGCTCGTAGATTTTAGAGGTTTTCCAAATAATTTGCTATCAAGTTGATGAAAATTCATATAAACTTTGAATTGACTACTATTCGATAAATCAATAGCATGAGCAAATAAATTAACGACTTTGCCTTTATTGTTGAAAATAGGATTTTTTTCGATAAGTAGGATCTTCCATCCTGAGATATATTGAATAATGTCCAAAGAAATATTTTTTTTTCCAACATTAACGACCTGTTTATCCCTTTTAATAAATTCGTTGGCATATTCGACGGCCTGACAAGGAATTTGGTGGTCAATTTTACCGAGAAACTCATAGGGAGATTGGCAGCCTATAAGCTGCGAGAACTCAGGGCTAATGGCGACGCATCTGGATTGGGCATCTTTTACATTGATAAGCCCTGGTAATTGATTGACAAAATCAAAATTATTTAACATAACGAAGTTTCACTTTATTACTTTATACACTTTACAAAAGTGCTATTGGAATCAGCTTATCTTTATCAAATAGACTTGTCAACAATAGGATGAATTTATGTAAGAGCATGCTAATCGCCCGCCTCTTGTATCATGCCCTCTATACGGCTAGGGTTGAGGAGTTTGTATGGAGTTTGGGTGCCAGGCCGCTGCAATATGCAATAGCCCTTAGGATGCTAGTTTAGCATCTATAATTCTACAATTTTTTTTCTGGTAGGAGTTTGATAATATTATTTACAATTTCCGACAAATCTTTCGTGGTTTTTTTTATCGTTGCTGATACGTCCCCTTGCACAAGAAACACCCTTGCAATTAATAACTGAAAATTTTTTTGCTTAGGTGTCAAGTATCATTTTTGAACAAATTATCTCTTTAATAATCACATTTTTGTTGTCGACACATTTGTTTTCCGAAATAGAGACTTGACAATATATCGTTTAAAAAATATTCATTCTTGTAAAAATCAACATTTGAGACTAAAAGTTACTAAAGGTCTTGAAACCCATCCGATTCGAACCATCATCAGGGATCCTTTTATGACCCTTAGCCGTTTTTCTTTCTTCTTTGACAAGAGATTTATGTCTGTCATACTGATAATTCTTTGTGCCAGCATCATGGTCACGAAAAGTTTTTCTGAGACTTTTAGGTCTATTTTCACTTTTTGATATAGCTGCATCGTCAAATTCAAATCTAACCTTTTTGATAGTGGAATTCACTTGGTTAGCTGCTGTCACATCCTTTATGCAGCTCACTGTTGCATCTCTCAAAAACCTTTCATAATGACTATTCATATCGCTTCGAAATTTTTTTTTCAAATTGTTGGAGATCACATCAATGGCTGCGGTTGAGTCATGCATAATCAAACACAAAGCGCCAGCAGAATTAGATTCTTCCCAATCTTCTGTAATTGCCAAAAATTCTTGTTTTGATATGCTATCAATTTTTAACAGTAGCTCTAAATGTTGTTGTAATTTCTCTTTTGAACAACTCAGAATTAAATGAATTTTTAATATTATATATCCTAAAAAAGTCTTGAGTTCACCATCAAAAAGATTGAGATACTGTCCAGAACTTTTATATTCTTCAAACTTCTTTTGAAGATAGCCTTTAATTGTTAATTTGTTGGGGTATTTACAGTGGTATTTCATTTTTATCCATTCCCATAATTGAAGATTAGTATTCCCAAGCAATTTTTTGAAATTCCATTAAGCAGGGCGATTGTAGCTAATTGGTAAAGCTTAACGGCATTTTGAGTATCTTGCGAGTTACACATTCCAAGATTTCACTTTCGAATTTAATTTCATTTAACTATACCTTTTAATCATGAAATGAATGTTTTTACGATTTTTAAAAACTTAATTTTAACTCAATATAATTCGATGTCCATCCTTTAAATAACAATTTTACAGACAATTTAGTTGAATAAATAATTAAAAGGATATTTTATCTCTTTAATCGATCTATAAAACAGCATGTGCATCCATTCATTTTCTGTAATGGTAGCATTAAGAAGAAAAGGGCGTAATAGGCCAATAATGGACTAATTATTCCACATCGAAATTATCTTTAAAAGGTTCTTTTAAAATAACAATATTTGTAATCAGTGCTCGTGAATACTCATTCTCTTTAATTCCATTGCAAGTGCCGATTTTTCGGACACTATGCTAAAATAGTAAATCTATTAAATTATTTAAAGAGTGTATGGTTTGACAGAAAGTATTGAAAGAAGGACAGGATTATGAGAAAAATTGAAGTCATCTCTACCGATCTTGCTGAAGAGCTATGTCGTAAAGTTACAGCTGATTTGCCCGAGTACTTTGGGTTACCGGATGCCAATGAACATTACGCTATCGGGGTTCGTTCGCGAATAAATTTGGCAGCAAAAATGGATGAGGAATATGAATGCATTATTGCCGCTCTTTCTTGCCTCAGAACGGGTTTTGTCTACCTGCCGCTAGATTCAAATCTTCCCCTTGAGCGTCTTGAATTAATTAAAGAAGAAACCCAGTTTTTGACGCTAATTACTTCATCTGACAAGATGAAGAAATTAAGCGCTCTTAAAGCAAAAATCATTGTCATTGATCAATGGAAAGAAATTAAATATGACGGCCAGATTTATCATGACATGACTCGACGAAACCACCCACAAAATCCGCAGAGCTTAGCTTATGTAATCTATACCTCGGGTTCTACTGGAAGGCCAAAGGGAGCAGCAAATACTCATCAAGGTCTAATGAACAGAATTCTATGGATGAAGGAGAGCTATAAGATAGATGCTCAGGATGTCATCCTTAACAAAACAAATTGCAGTTTTGATGTCTCTGTCTGGGAAATATTTGGGCCATTAATTTCTGGTGCCTGTATAGTTACTGTCCCTGCGGAAGGAAATAAAGACGTAACTATTCTGGCTGCTCTGATACAAAAATTCAAGGTAAGCATCGTTCACTTCGTGCCATCGGTTCTTCGAGAATTTTTATATTATGCAACAGAGATTCATTGCAAGTCATTAAGGCAACTTTTTGTGGGGGGAGAAAAATTCGACACGGATTTGCTTGAACGCTGTTTTAAGCTTGTTCCAAATGTTAGTAATGTCTATGGTCCTGCAGAAGCTGCAATTGATGTCACTCATTTTAGATGTCTACGAAATAGCACACCTTTTTGTGTCCCCATTGGGCTTCCTATCGATAATATTAGAATCTATGTTTTAGGAGCAAATCTTCAATTTTTACCCCCCGAACTGCCAGGAGAAATTTATCTTTCAGGTATTGGGCTTGGAAGAGGATACTTAAACCGTCCAGGTTTAACAGCAGAGCGATTTATTCCAGATCCCTTCAGTCCAATTTCAGGTGAACGCATGTACCAAACGGGAGATCTTGGATACTATAATAAAAGAGGGGAGGTTGTATATCTAGGAAGAGCTGATTTTCAGGTAAAAATTCGCGGATACAGAGTAGAATTACAGGAAATTGAAAATATATTGAAACAAAGCAATCTTATAAAAATGGCTATTGTATTAGTTAGTACTTCTGAACAGAGTCCAAAATTGATCGCCTATGTAATAAAAAATGACGAGCAGAAGTCCATCAATGATAACCATAATATTGCGGAATCCTTACTCTTACTTGCAAAAGCAAAATTACCCCATTATATGGTTCCGTCTGATATAATCTTTATCGACAAGATCCCCATCACTCGTAATGGAAAATTAGACAGGCAAGCTTTACAGTCCCTCTACCCAGATCAACTCCGTACAAACCATCCTATTATACCTGAAGATCAAAGGCCTTTTAATGCTATAGAAAGCCAATTACAATTCATTTGGAGTGAAATTCTAAAAATTGATATTAAGTCAATTTCATTATTTGATTGCTTCTTTAAAAAGGGCGGACATTCGCTTAATGCAATGCGACTTATCGTCCATATTCGCCGTCAATTTGAAATTGATTTTTCAATAAGAGCGGCATTTGAGCACTCTACACTAGAAGCAATGGCAACACATATTAGTCATTTATTAAAAATGAGTTCAGACACAATACCTATTCTGCAAAATACCCATCTTGAAACTTACCCACTTTCATTTGCTCAACAGCGCATTTGGTTCCTGGAACAGTTATTTCCAAATAAATGCGTCTACCATATTCCAATTATTGTGCGTCTTAAAGGCAATTTAAATGTTGCTGCTATAACTGCCGCTATAGATAAAGTAGTGGAAGCTCACTCTATTCTTTCCGTAGTCTTTAGTGAACAAGGGGGTGTTCCCTATCAAAAAGTACTGGAAAACAACCACATTGTGCTTAATGTTTCAAATTTAAAAAAAATTTCAAAGAGCAAGAAAGAAGAACTGCTTCAAAACGAATTAAAATCATTAGCCAATAGTAAATTCGATTTCACGAAACCTCTTTTCAGAGCAAATTTATTTATGGTAGAGGAAGATGACAGTATTCTTGCAATGACCTTGCACCATATTGTCGGTGATGCTCTGTCTGTGGAGATAATATTAAATGATCTGGCTTTATTTTATAATTCCTATCAAAAGACAGATGAAGCACTGTCCCAGGGCCCGACCTTTAGCTACATGGACTTTATAGTTTGGCAAAAAAGCTGGCTCAAAGATGAGCACTTGGAGCAGCAATTACTTTATTGGAAAAATAAGCTAGCAAATTTGCCAGGTTTTTTCCGTCTTCCATTCGCTAAACAACGGCCTTTAAAGCCAAGTCATGAGGGACGTTATTACAGTTTTTCCTTAAAAGAAGAAACGGTTCAAAACTTAAAGGCGCTTGGAGCGGAAAGGCAAGCAACGCTTTTTATGGTCCTCTTATCTGGTTTTAAAGTATTACTCAATTATTACACAGATAATAAAGATATTGTCATCGGAACTCCAATTGCAAATAGACACTATGCCGGAGTGGAAAAAATTGTCGGCTTTTTTGCAAATACCTTGGTGTTAAGAACTGAGTTAAGCATCCAGTCATCATTTGCAGAATTGCTTTTTGATGTAAGAAAAACCAGCCTGGAAGCCTATCAACATCAGGACATTCCCTTTGAAGTTCTGGTTGATCACTTAAAAATAGAACGTGACATCTCATTCCACCCTTGCTTTCAGATTATGTTTGGATTTTATAAGTCATCAGCTCGAGTAAAATTTGAGGGTTTGAGTGGAAGCCTACTCATGCCAGATTATCCCGTGTCTAAATTCGATTTAACTTTAATGTGTGAAGAAAATGAAACTGGTGAACTCAATTTTACTTTAGAATATGCGACTGATTTATTTTTTCATGAAGATATAGTTTCTATGGCAAACCTACTGTCAGATCTGTACGATTTTATTGCCAAAAACCCTAACAATACCATCTATGAATATAGAAGCTATCTTGGAGGTGTTGTCTCTGCTGCTCATCCTTCACCTTGTCAGGGGTTCCCTAATACTTTTGATGATAGATTCTCTGAAGCAATACACCACCTATTTGAGAAAAAAGCCTTAGAAATTCCAAATGCTATCGCCGCATCCTGCTCTGAAGAAAGCATTGGTTATGGTGATTTAAATATTGCTGGGAACAAATTAGCTCACAAAATCATTGAGAATTCTCCTCATAGTTCCCGGTATAAGCTCATTGCTCTATATACCGAAAACAAGCTGAATACTTTAAAAGGGATTATAGCTATTCTAAAAGCGGGGAGAGGGTACCTCATACTTGATCATAAGCTGCCTCTGACACGCCTTAAACTTTTACTGAAGGAAAGCCGAGTAGAAACAATTATTTGTGATAGACCTCTCGCTCCGAATTTTGCAGAGTTTTTTTCAATGGGTAATGTCATTGATTTCAATGATCTTGATAAGTACTCCAGCGCTAACCCCGATATTCCAATAACTGCTAATGACATTGCATATTGTCTGTTTACTTCAGGAACAAGTGGTAATCCTAAAGGAGTTCTCGTTACACATGGGAACTTAGTCAATTCAACATTGGCAAGGCTTCAGTATTACCCTGATCCCGTGCATCAGTACCTATTACTTTCTCCTTTCCATTTTGACAGCTCCGTCGCCGGAATTTTTTGGTCTCTCCTAACAGGCGCAGAATTAGTGATTCCAGCTTCATATGATTTCGAAGTCTTACGCTCCATCTTAAATGAAGACAAGCTAACCCATATTTTACTGACGCCTTCATTATACATTGAATTATTGAATAATATCCAAAATAGCAGGCGGCCGGGGGATACCAAAAAGTACAATAACTTAAGTACTTTGATTCTTGCGGGTGAAGCAATTCCACCAAATATGTACGAAAAACACCGTGAATTGTTTACTTTGACTAAACTCTATAATGAATATGGTCCCACTGAAAATTGTGTTTGGTCAACTGTATATGAATTATCTAGAACTGAGCACAAAGAAGAAAGAGAGCAAGATTTAAATATTATAGGCAAATCGGTAAAGAATACAATGGCCTATCTATTAAATGATGACTTACTCCCCGTTTTTGGCTTTGGAAGTGGACAGATATATTTAGCAGGTAATAATTTATCTATCGGATACATTAATGATCCTGCTTTAACGGCTGAAAAATTTGTTCCTAATCCATTTAGTCACGAACCAGGATCACGGCTGTATAAAACAGGAGATTTGGGGCAATATACTTCTAATGGAAATATCAGATATCTTGGCAGGCAGGATGAACAGATTAAAATCAATGGTATTCGAATCGAAGCTCGCGAAATTGAATCTGTTTTGAACAAACATATTTATGTGAGAGAGTGCGTTGTTTTTAGAAAGACGTTTAGTTTGAGAAAAAAACAACTAGTTGCCTATATTGTTCCTGACTTTAATCATATTCCTCGCAAAGATTATGAATCTAATCAAACACTAAGTGACGTAGATAGAAATTATCTACGTTCAAACATTGCGAGCTTTTTAGCTGAAGAGCTCCCACAATATATGCAACCAAGCCAATATATTTTCTTAGAGTTTCTCCCTCGGAATTCAAACGGCAAGGTGGATAAAAATATATTATCGGAAATACAAATTAATATTGATTCCAATGCAAAAATTGCACCACGAAATGAAGTTGAATTCAGGATTGTCAAAATTATTGCTGAGATTTTAGGTGTTTCCTCTGTTGCTGTGAACGAAAATCTATTTCAAGCAGGTGCAAATTCATTAACATTACTTGTCATTTCCTCTCAAATTAAAAAAGAATTCAAGAAAACCATTCAAATAAGTGAAATTTTCAGAAGCCCCACCGTTGAAAAAATTGCTGAAAAAATATTACTTTTATTAGAAGAGCCTAATATTATCCAAAAACCAATAATAAAAATTACGAAAGGAGACAATAACCCAGACAGTACAGTTGACAATAATGCTCAAAGGCTTTATTTGGTGCACCCAGCGCTAGGACTTGCTTTTCCATACACCAGCTTAGCAGACTACAAGCATAATAAATCAATTTACGGCATCAGTAACCCCTATTTTGGACAAAAAGAGCCCTATTTTACCAGTATTGAGCAGATGGCAAGTCATTATATTCAATATATAGAGAGACATAGTTTTGATTCACTGGAATTAGGCGGTTGGTCCTTTGGGGGGGTCGTAGCTTTTGAAATGGCTTGTCAATTGTCAGCTTTAGGATCACCTCCAAATAGACTTTTACTCATCGATAGCCATAATTTTTCCGCCTATGATCAAACACTTCTTGACAAAAAACAGCTGGATAGGGAACTCGAACATTATATAACCTTACAGGGAGTTAGCACAACTTCTGAAATCGGGCAGCGTTTAAAAAGTGAATTAATGAATAATTTCAAACTAAATAAAAGCTATAGTCCGAGATCTTATTCCGGGAATGTCGTGTTACTCAAGGCAACTAAGATAATTGAGGGGAAAACTATTTTGAAAGGAAAACCTGACAATGGCTGGGGCGCCATTATTAAAGGCAATTTAACAATCAAAGAAATATCAGAAACTCATGAACAAATGTTTAATTATGAAAATGTAAAAGAGGTCGCTAATGAAATTTAATTTTTTTAAAAATTCAAATCTTCCATTTGTTATTAAAGTTGAAACTGAACATGATAGGACAGATGTTGCCCTACAACAGTGGATTTCAGACAACCATAGCTTTCTTTTTGAGAAACTATATCAATATGGGGGAGTATTGTTCCGTGGTTTTTTGCTAGAAAATCCGAACATTTTCCTTGATATTGTCAAGACAATTAAGCCTGAATTAATGAATTATAAAGGTGGAGACTCCCCTCGAGAGAAAATATTGGATAAAGTCTACACTTCAACTTCACATCCTAAAGAATTTCCTATTGCTCTGCATAATGAAATGTCTTATTCAAAGAGTTATCCAGCAATTCTCTTCTTTTTTTCAGAAATCGTAGCATCTTTTGGCGGAGAAACTCCATTATTGGATGGCAGAATATTGCATGCTAAATTAAGAAAAAATGTCCTAGAAAAATTTCAATCAAAAAAGCTCAAGTATGTGATGAATTTACATGATGGATTTGGCTTTGGAAAGTCTTGGCAAAGTTGCTTTGAAACAGGAGAACGTGCTTTGGTAGACCATCATTTAAAGTCAATTAATGCATGCTATCGATGGAAAAAAGATGGGGGGTTAAGAATCGAAACCATAGTTGATCCTGTCATACGTCACTCGATTACAAATGAAGAGGTATTTTTTTCTCAAGCAGATCAATGGCACCCTTCCTTTCTTGATCCAGAACAATTAAAAGATTTGAAATCCTTGATGTCTGAAGAAGATTTTCATCATCATTGTTTTTATGGAGATGGCTCACCCATTGAAGAGGAATTCTTAGATTATATTAGGACAATCGTTGTGCAAAATTCTATCAAGTTCTCATGGGAACTGAATGATTTTTTAGTCTTGGATAATGTTTTATCACTCCATGGCCGCTCTCCATATCAAGGTGAGCGAAAGGTTCTTGTTGCTATGGCTTGACAGTTTGCATTGGAACATCCATCGTATTACACCCAGCGTCTTTGAAAACTGGCAAAAGACTTGGAAGAAAAATATATGAATATCAAATAGCAGTCTAAAATGAATCTAAAGCAAGTTTCATCTGTAATAACTGAGCTATATTTTTAGCTTGCATTTTTTTCATTAGGCTCGAACGATGGTATTCAACGGTGGAGACAGCAATACTCAATTTTGTCGAAATTTCTTTATTTATCTTGCCTTCAACTATCAATTCGAAAATTTCCCGTTCACGCGATGTTAGACCAGAAAAATTCTCAACCATTTGATGATTTTGAATTGGCTTATAATTTTCATAGGTTTTTGTTATTTCTCTTTGTATTTGTTCTAACAATAATTGAGAATTGAATGGTTTTAAGATGAAATCTTTTGCACCAGATTTCATTGCACGCACTGCCATTGGTACATCGCCATGTCCGGTGAGGATGATAACAGGAGTACGGTTTCTGCGTTCGTTCAGGATGTCGAGCAATTCTAGGCCGCTCATATCGGGCATTCGAACATCTATTAGAACACATCCTATTCGATTCCTATCATAATTTTTTAGAAAACTTGCACCACAGTCATAAAGCTCCGTTTTGAGTTTTACGGAATCCATTAGCCATTTTAAACTATTGAGCATTTCTGGTTCATCATCAATGATAAAAACTGTTGGGCCCATAATTGATTTCCTCAAGTTTATGCAAAAATTTTCTATATTTACTTATTACTTCTACTTCTACTTCTACTTCTATTGCTACTGCTACTTCTATTATTCGTCTACTTCCACCATTAGGTCTACCGTTATGGCTACTGTTGATTCACAATGTTCTCCATATGATGAACAATTTTGCCCATTAGATTTACTTGCTTCAAGATTGAGCGCATTACTTCCATCATTTCCGAGACATTGAAACTATTGGTTTCAAATCTGTTGATACAACCGCTCGCATAGTTATGAATGGTAGCTAAAGGCTGTTTGATTTCATGCGCTATAGATGCCAATTCCCCCAGCGGAAAAGAGGAAGAATTGCGGAGATTATCATAATTATCATGATGTTTTTTTCTATCAATTTTGCGCAATACTTTGTTTTTACCTGTATTCATAGCTCCCCTCATTGGACTTATTAGGCTACTCCATCTCACTATAAATTACAATCAAAAAGTAATCTGTGGGTCCTTTTAGCTTTAAATTATTGCTAAAAGGATTTATTAAAGAGATTTCTATGGATTTCTATGGATTCCTATGGATTTAAATGTATTTATTAAAATAAAGTATTAATAATGTATTAATGGATTTCGTTTAAAATTTTTATTATTAGGCTTTATAATTGAAAGAAAACTTACATAGATTAATAAAAAATTCAATGATTTTCTGTACCCTTGTTACTTGAGCTAGGAATAATCTGAATTAGGAATGTCTAAGAATATGAATATGAATATCTAAGAATATAAAGCGATCAATCTGATCGCAGCTTCGGTGCCATCTTGAATCTTAATGGGGAGCGCAAGTGAAAACATTCCTGTTGCTGACATTTTTTGTGCATTGGCCACATTTTCAACAATATATTTGCCTGCTCCCAAAAGTGCTTTATGCACTGGGAAACCTGAATTAGGTAAATCTGGGGATAAGGTATCAATTCCGAGACCCGCAATATTTCGCTCCAATAATAAATTTGCAGCTTCTTTAGAAACACTGGGGAAGACTAAATTGCCGCGATATTGTTTTGGATCATTCCAAAATCGATCCCAGCCAGTGTGTATAATCACAAAACTGCCGGCTGCAATTTGGCCATATTTTGCTTCAAATTCATGCAAATCTTCCAGACTGAATAGATAATTTTGATTTGCTTTACCAGAAACAACTTCTTTTCCCGAAACAGCTACTTTTGCCTCCACATCCATCATGTAACAAGGTACAATTAATTGTTCCAACGGCAATTCATTGATATTTAACCCACCTGAAATGCAATGAGATGGCGCGTCCATGTGTGTACCAATTCCAGCATGCATTTTCACTTGCTGTACTCGAAATTTTACTTCAGTTTCACATTCTGAATAATCGAGTTTTATTTCATTTTCAAAACCGCAACTTCCATTCCAAGAAGGGGCATTTTGTGATAGAGTGTGCGTTAAGTCGATAGATTTGAAAGGGAATCGCATATGCTATTGCCTTGGTTTAGCTTAGTGATTTTTGTCTCATTAAGTGTATATCATAAGGAAGAGATAAGGAAGAGATAAGGAAGATCAAAAAACAGTGAAACGGAAAATTAGTATAACAATACCGAAATCAATGTTGTGATTAGGTTAAATAACTAATATAGTCTTTATTAACCCCAATAAATTTTTGGGCACCTATACCCTCAGTGGAGATAATGAAATGCTTTTATTCGATTTCTATGTATTCAAACATCATTTTGAGAAATTTGATTCAGCGATTACAGATATAGATCTCTCCAAGAAGATGAGGGAGTTTATCGACCTGTTCGAGAAAGCGATCTATCAGCATTCCATAGATTTATATTCAGGAAAAGGGATAGATCACTACAATCGTCCTTGTGATAGGCTTTTTCAACAAATTGGCATCTTTTTGGCAGAGTTTGAGGCGAGCTCTCCTGAAGCGCCTATCTTTACCCGATTAAATCGATGTTTAGAAAAATTCGATTTGAGCCCGAAAGCTCTGGCTGGAATCAAACGATTTATAAAACTAATTGAGACTATCCTTCATACACATGGCGATTCAGTATCACTGCTCAGAAATGTCTTTTATTCTACTTACGAATATATGCCTAAATTAGATGAATCCATCGCCTCAGATGATTCTCTGTAAGCTCGTGCTCGAGCTGCCAAGAGTAGAAAATGTTTTCGGGGTGAATAAACACGGCTATTTGTCCATGCAGCGAATCTTACAATACTATTTTTCTGGACGATTAAGTACCAATACCACATTTCTTCTGGATGGCAGCATCAAACAGTATATTACTCAGGTCCGATGGATAGTAGGTTTTAGCGATGAAACCACCCGAATAATAAACCAAATACTAGAAAACACAAACATCGATTTGAATGACGCGGGAATTTTTTTAAATGCTATTAACTCTTTTAAGCTAATCGAGAATACCATAAACAAAGAAAATCAGTGGTATATCGACGAAGTAAAATTGTTCATCAAAGATTTCCATACTGAGAAGTTAGATAATGAAACCCTGAATCTCCTAAAAGTACTTGAATTGGAAGCCTCTGAGCTCGAGGATCCATTAAGAGCCTCTCAAAAAATCGCAGACGCTGGCGGAGCCGCACGGAAAGCTGCTTCTATACCTCGTGATTCGAATGCTATCTGTCCTTTGACCACAAATACAATCAAAATCTCATTGCCTCGGCGGCAGCAGTTATTTTTACTGCTCAAACACTATGCTAACCAGGGTTCAACCTATGCACAATGTCGCCTGTCACAGATGTATTTTGAAAAAGACGGCATTCCGCCCATAGAATATTCAGATATTACTGCAAATTCAGAAAAACTGCTCTATCGTTTGGCGCAAGCCTTTCGATGGGCAAAGGCTGCAGCTTTATCAGGACATACTGTTGCCGCACTCTATTTAGCAAATTATTATGAAAATGATTATGGCATTCCAGATATGGAATATATATCATCAGCGGAAAGCTTAACAGAAAAGGAAAAAGCACTGTATCGTAACCAACAAACATTCCAATGGCGTTTGGCTTCAGGCATTGGTTTTCATCCTGAACTGCGATTCCAACTCTCAAAATACTATGCCGAAAATTTTGAGGGGATTTCAAAAGCAGAAAAAATACGCTATGGCAAAACCGAACAAAGCTGGCAGCAATACTGCTTAGAGCAAGCCTATTATTGGTGCCGGAAATCCGATAAGTTAGGATATGAACCAGCAAGACGTGCACTGCCTGATTACAGCACTAAACTCCAAAAATGTGAACCAAGGATCATCACCACGGCTAAGAAAGATCCCTGGGATATAGCCACTTGCTTTCTAAATCTCAAAGATTTCTTGAGTTTTGCAAAATCCTGTAAAAGTGCCTTGATGCTTGCGAGGGGTAATACTGGCTATTGGCAAAGTATTCTGCGAAATATGGAAGTGGAAAAATATTATGTGTTCGAGGATATAACCATGAAGTCGCTGGATTACCAAGATCTGGTGCGAATGTTCGCTAAACGTGTGATTTATGCAATGAATTGGAAAAAAACATCGGAAAATATTACTACAATTTTAAAATCACGTATGAAAGAGCCACAAAAGAAAAAAGCAATTGCGGCAATGTTTGATCAAATCATTGCCTGTCCTCTCTGTGGCGGTGAAGATAAACCCAGAAATCATGCGGGTGGTGAGTATGGTTTTGATAGTGGATGGCATCATATGGCCTGTTTGAATTGTATCGAACAGAAACTTTGGACATTCAAAGAAGTCGTTGTCCTCTGGGGATTTTCTCGTGAACAATTGGAATCCATCCCTTTTTGGGGCCGTAACTATCGTGTATTCTATGCTACTCCTGATTTAATCGAATTGTTCCAGCACGAAATCATACAAGAACGGTCTTTTACCTATGCGATAGATAAAGAGGATTATCAGGATATTATGGATAGGCTAAAAGACTTGCCTCCTGAAGTTCGCGAAAACATGACGATTAGCACCAAGCCTTGTTTTAAGGCAGCAAAACAATCTGACCAGGCGGAAGATGAAATAGACCATGATCATGTGGATGAAAATTTAGAATGCCTCAAGTATTATAATTCTTTACGAGCAAAGCTCAAGCTTGTGAAAATGAAGGACAGACTCAGAGAGGGCATTATCAGATTTGGTGCTATCCTAAAACCACCCGTATCAAAGAGTCCTGAAATGAGCGTCAGTAGTGACGGGAGTAGTGTTAGTGATGGTAACAGTAATAGTAGTGATAAAACTCTGATCCTGGATGACACACGCATCGAAATCACTATTCAGCATAAGTTTAAACCAAAAATCAGCACAACATTAGAGCCAGATCAAGAATTGGTATATCACACACTTTTTGATAAAGCCTATATACAACGAAAAAAACCGAGCGAAGATCTCGTACCTGGATCGCAAAGTACAGCAGTTCTTGCAAACACCGTTAATAATCCCGAAGAGGATAGTATTGTTGAAAAGTTGAATATTGTACAGAAGCAGAAAGCCATCAGCGCAAGTCCAGATCGAAGTCCGATCGTTCCAGTACAGGATGCCTCAGCACAAATCGCAATCGCAGATGACAACGACGACCCCCGATCTCGTTCAATTGAAAGTACAAGAAGAACAAAATTTTCTTAGGTTACCTAATACGAAATTTACCCAAAGGGAGTAGTACATGTTCATAATAAGTTTTTATGCCTGTAAGGATTATTTCAATTCCAGCCAAAATTATAAGTCTCGAAACCCCGATCCTGCTTTACATCTCGAGATGCAAGAGATTTTCCAAGAGTTTGAAGAACTCTTCTATAAAATTTCTTGGATGTTGTATCAAACCAATGAAAATCCAATGTTCTCAATAGATATTATGCATAGAATATCACAGTGCGTTAATAAACTTAAATATATTTCGCGTAATAAACCTGTGGCTGTGTACGAGTGCATAAGTAACTACTTTAAAAAATTGCATTTAAATCGCTATCAACGCCGATTAATCAGTGAATTTATGGAAGTTATAAAAAAAATAAGTGATTCAAGCATTGCCCATGGCAGAAATATCTTGAGGCTGGTAATTGTAGCACAAATTGGCCAGGGTAATATTCCTGAACTTGACAGAGATATTGCTTCAGAAGACCTGGAGCGCATATTCTTAGAATTGAGAGGGGTGGAAAACCTTATTCACCTGAGTGCTGCTCGGATCCTCAATTTCAAAGAGGCAGTAAAACACTATCTTTCAGATCAAATAACTCCAAGAACCACTTACTTTTTAGATTTTAAGACTGTCGATTTTGTTTTGGATTGTAGTAAGTTTTTAAGTGTAGAGTATACCTCTATTCTTTTGCAAATCTTTCTTAGGAATTCTGATATCGATCCAAAATATTGGTCAAGCATTTTCAATTGCGCGGTACTCCTGAAAAGGTTCGAAGATGCGTTCAATCAAGCAAATAAAGAAAATTTACAAGAAATACAGCCATTTTTTATGGATATAGATCAAAGGAAAATAGCGATTGAAGTCTTGGAAAAAATGAGATTACTAAATAAGGTTGATAAAAAGAGTTTATTTCGTGCATCAGAAGGTGGATCAGAAGGTGCATCGGAACATGCATTGGAACGTGCATCGGAAGACATCGCCAAGCAACAACTCTTTTTGCTGCTTGAATATTTTGCACACTGTGGATCTCCCTATGCACAATGGCGTCTTGCTTTCCTGTATCGTTATAATATCGGAGTTCCAGAACAAGTTTACCAAGGCAATATGAGTGATTCAGAAAAGGAACAATCTCGTCTGAAAGCGACGCATCATTGGACCAAAGTTGCAGCCTTATCCGGGCATAGTTTAGCCCAAATTGAGTGGGCAATCTCGAGCAATAGAGAGAGCAGACTCCTCACCGGGATTGAACCAAAGATTTTGGAACACATAACGCGTTTTCTGAATTATGATGATTATCCCCGCTTTGCACGAACTTGCAAAAGTACTTTAGAATTTGCCAAAGGCAGTTTTAGATATTGGGAATGGGGGTCTGCTCTTACAGTCAATAGTGGTACTGGTATCTGTGATACTGGTATTAATGATACTGGATTTGATAAAGCAGATGACGATGACTCCGAGTTAACCAGGAAAAGTCCCAAACACCGGAAATTTTCTTAGCAACCTTTCGCTATCTCTCATTCCCTATCTAAAGGTACGCAGAGAGTGATCGGGTGTGATACTCTTGGCAATTGGCTCAGGATTTTCTTTATTTAATTGTTTTCTGAACGTAGTAAAAGTTAAATATTCGACTTCCTCCTCGGCCTTGGGACCTATCGGACCATGCGAGGGAATTTCTATCATTGAGCTAGCAAATTTTATGAGTCTGAATTTCTGCCGTAGCTCGGATTCCCTATGTTCTCCCATTACTTTATAGTAATGATCCCGTAATAAACCCATGTCTTCAATAATTTTGCTATCGAGAGATCTTAGAAAGCCCGACATAGATTGTCCCTCTGCTGTATTCGTGGCATCATCGTCTGAATCTTCCTCTCCCTCTTCCACCGTATGGCTTTTATCAACATCGAGAAGAATTTTATTTAATGGTGCGATGACTTTTTCAATATTTTTTAACTTAATAATTGCTTTAGAAAGCTCAGGCATAATATTGCTAATCACCGTTAAATTTCTATCAATGTCATTCAGCATTGTCGTAATGTCACTTTTTATAGTTTGCGTTTTAAAAAGTGAAACAGTGGGCAAGCCTCTTTTTTCATTAAGCAATTCATTGTATTGTGTTTGCCACTGAGTGAGATTATGAAGAATACCATTAATAACCAGCTGATGCTCCTTGAAGTCTCTGATCGATAAAACACAATATTGTTCGATAGACTGCTTTGTTTCCTCTGAAATGTTTGGGCAAACATCAATAACGGTTCCGTTTTCTGTGATCTCCATTAACCAAGAAACAAAATATTTGTCTTCCAAAAAAACTGCCAATCTTGCTTCTATTTCAGCGATGGAGAGAAGATCTTCATTAATATCATCAAGTAAATCGGAACAGGAGTCCTTGAAGAGTGTTACTTTATATACATTTTCTGTTGTTTGCAGCATCTTTTGATAAAGGGTTTCAGTCTTCTTGATATTTGCCAGTTCTTGTTTATAAAGATTGAGTTTTTGAGGCAGCTCAATCAATTCTTTGTTTACATTTTCCAATTCAGTTTTTGCGATTAACCATTCGTATGTGGTGAGATGAAATTCATTGAAGAGAGTATCTATCTGTCTTGACTGGTTTGGTGTGTAACTACTAAGATTTGCTTGCATATCATCAAAACGTTTTTTAATTTCAGTTTTTTTAATATCAAGATCATCAAACTTTTTCTTGCATGTAGTTTGCTTATCTGTTTCCTTCAATTGTAACAATTTTTCTTGTATATCTCTGCGATTTGCGAGGAGTCTCTGCATATATTCATTGACGAGCAATAGGGTGTTCTGTATTTTAAGAATTTTTATGGATATTTTACCTGTTTCCATGACGGATTTCATTTCAAGGGATAATTGTTGAATTAAATCTTGTGTGGTAAATTTTTTCACATCGGGTATCGCTACGGAAATATCATCTTCGAGTGTGTTTTGTGGAGGTGTTGTGTCAACCATACTTTGGAAGGATTTAGTCGCGACTGGAGATCTCTCTGCCAGGGTAGGTATTATTTTACTCGGGACTTCAGTTCTGTGTTGCGGGCTGCCGAAGAGTACTGATGATTGTGGTGGTTTATTTTCTACGGGGCTTTTTAAGGATGGATCTTTTTCAACACTTTTTTGCAATTTTTTGATCGCTTCATCTTTATATGGGGCAGATTCTCCTTCTTTATCGTGAACAGATTCTCTTTGTATTTCGTGAGCAGCTTTTCCTTCTATTTCATCAGCGAATTCTTCCTCTCCATCATGATCAGGAACACCCTCTTTGTCACGGGTAAATTCATCTTTACCGTGAGTAGATTTTCCTTTCCCAGCATGAACATCTAGCCCTTCTTTCGTTTCCTCTTCCTCTTGATCTTCTACTTCCTGTTCCACTACTTCGGTTTCGGTATCACTGTCCGATTCATCCGGTTTGAGACACCAATCACTGTTGGTGAATTTTCTTAATCTGTCCTGTCTCGCCTTTTCTGCAACGCTGAGTTCTTGTCGTTTTCCATCTGTTTGATGAATTGCAGATTGATGAATTGCAGGGGTTTGTCCAGGGGGAACTACTTGTACTTGGATTCTGTTCTTGGATGCCATTAGAATGCTTATCTACTACTACTATTGCCATTAGATTGCTCCTGATTTTTCATTAGACTCTATTGCAACCGTGCACGCACTGCCCTTGAACGCCCATCTTGTGGCAATCTCGCTTTAAAAAATTAACAAAATTTGCTCATTTTACTATTTGTAAACTCCGCTATTTTGTTAATTTTTTAAAGCGACGTGGATTCGCTCCATCCATGGCGCTCACCCTCCGGGCGCACCAGTAGGTGCGTCCAAAACGGCTGTCCTGCCGTTTTGTGCCTAAAATCTGGACGTTTTTCCATACTTAGTGTCCCATGCTTGAACAGTTACATTCTATTGTGTTACTGCATATAATTTTTATTAGATAACTCCTGTGCCTGAACAGTTACTTTATTAGTGTAACTTTAACATATCTTCAGACTATTCAAAAATAATTACTTAATCATAATATTGAAATACGCAATTATTCCATTTATTAATACTTAATTGTAGTTATAAAACTAAATTATAATTATTATTTTTCCCTAGGAACCTGAAACCATACCAGCTCTCTAGAACTAAAGTGATTAACTTCGATTTGGCTTATAACGGAATGAGCTAGCTTCTATTCCTAAACTGAGGGCTTTACCTTGTTCTAAGGCAATTTCCATTTGCTTGAAAATTTCGGCATCAAATTTTTGTATATCCTTGGGATTCAACATTGTATTTAAGGATACACTTTGAGCATATTCAAACAAGAAATTAACATCATCTGCAATGATTGCTGCGTCTTTTGAGAGCAGAATTTCTCTTGGTGTAGAGGTTTTGCTCAAGCCGTAAAGCGTATCGCCGCTTGATGAACCTTCAGCCATAAATAACAAGGGTTTTGCCATGATTATCTCTATCCTAATAGGAGACCTGGAATCAGTTACAAAGTTACTATATATGTTGTCTCTTTCTTAATTACTTGTTAAAGCCACTATTCTTGATTGCGATTATACTGTAAAAATGAAAGAAATTGCAATAGTCAAATACACGCATGTTCACTTACGGGCGATACAGAAGTGAAAAATGAGTTAATCAACATACTTTTTATTTATGTTGTTATTTATGTGGTTAATTAATAGGGATACACACCTTCTCGTTCATAGAGCCGGCCATTTGCAACCCCTTGTTCGTAGAGACTTTTAAACTTAAAAATAAGATATTGAAGCGCAGCGTCTCGGTTTCCGACATTTAATCGGGATTCAATAATATCTAATAATTGTTCCGCTTGGGTATTAAAGTCCAAGATTCGATTATCGATCATAGTGCGAGTATACTGTATTCTCTTACAGTCCCTTAATATTTCAAGATGAGAAAATTGTTAGAAAACGATAAAAATCTATTACGTAATCCTATGCCATGCTATACATTACAACAGTTTAGGCCCATTGTTTATACATTACGACAATTCGTATGTTTCTTCAAGTGATGAGCCATGAGGAGCTATGATTAGCTATCACAGCTACTAGCTAGCAGCGCGGAAATTTGATAAATTAAGATAAGGTTCTAGTTGAGATTAGGAAGCATTATGGCTATCAATTTAACAGTAACAGACATCGCGAAACAGCATTTTCGGAAACTGATACAAAAAGAAAATGTACCAGATATGAATATTCGAATAAGCGCGGAAAATCCCGGAACTGTCCATGCCAATATCGGAGTGACGTTCTGTCCTGCTGGAGAAGAAGAACCTTCCGATCAAACTATGAAATTGGAGGGGGAAGATTTTCTTCTTTTTGTGGATGAGACATCCATAGAAGCTCTCGAAAAAGCAATTATAGACTATGAAGATGATGAGGCTGGCGGTCAGCTCTCCATCACAGCACCCAATTTAAAAGGCCGAAAACCTGCAAATGACAGTCCCTTGAGTGAAAGAGTGCGCTATGTTTTGGATAGCGAAATCAATCCGGGTTTGGCAGGTCATGGGGGCAGGGTAAGTTTAGTAGATATTTTGCAAGATAAAATTATTATTTTGCGCTTTGGTGGCGGCTGCCAGGGTTGCGGTATGGTAAATGTCACATTGAAACATGGCATTGAAAAAACCCTAAAAGAAAAGTTTCCTGAAATTGAAGAAATCAGGGACAGTACAGATTATGAGCTCGGGGAGAATCCTTATTATGCTTCTGCCTGTGCTTCGAAAATTGATTCTAAGCAAAACCAGGAGGGTGAGGTTTAATGGGATTTCTGAGCAATTTATTCCGACGTAAGCCATTAGAAAAAAATTATATCAGTGAAATAGATTGATTTCTGATGGAATTTGATAAAAAACCAGAGGCAAGCTCTATTTCGAGAAGAGCGGAAGAAGCACAATATGCCGAAATTTTTTACTTGCGCGACAACCCTGTCAGAAAATCAGAGAGTAAAATCTGGGAATCTTTTTAAAATGAGAACATTTTAAATGAGGATGATTTGATGTCAAACAAACAAGGATTATCAAACGATGCGATGGATGGCATCGCTGCTGTTATTATTATTACTTTAATAATTTGTGGAGTAGCTTATTGGCTAAACTCGATGCAATAACTGCCGAAGGGATCCTTGTGACCTTGGATGCTATCCTTGAATCTAATCGCCTCTGCATTATTCAAAGCAATTATGGTGATGATTCTATTGCACTTACGCAGTGGGCATTTGAAGCTGGTTTACGCAATATCATTGTAGCTTATATTGATACCGGATTTGCAAGCATTGATTGGGCGGAGCGTATCGTTTTAGGTGCACAGCATGCAAAATCCTTGCAATTTGAGGTGGTACATCTAAAAGCAGCGATTTCTTTTCAAGACGCTGTGCGTGGCAGAGGCAGTTTTCCATGTTCAAAGTTTCAATGGTGTACTGGTATATTAAAAGCCTTACCTTTATTAGATTGGCTCGATAAAATTGATTTGAATTCCGAAGCTCTCATGATAATGGCAAAGCGAAAAGCAGCAGCACCAAAACAAGAAATTCCAGAGTGGATTCAGTCTTCCGAACATCATAATTTTCGGAGTGTTTGGCATCCTTTAGTCAATTGTAGCGATGAAAATAGAGATGAATTATTAAAACGTGCAGGTATCAGTCCGCACTATCATCGTAGTTTGGAATGTCATCCCTGTGTTAATAGCACTCTACACGAGCTGGCATCACTAAAAGATCAAGATATCAAAAAAGTAGTAGCATTAGAACAAGAATTAGCGGCGCCTTTTTTTGCGGAACATGAATTTGGTGCCCGTAAAAGTATTTCAGAATGGGTTGAATATGCGAGAATGTGTTCTAGATCTTGTTCTGTAAATGAAAATAATCAACATCAAGCCCGCTTTTATCGAGGCTGCGGCAATCATTTTGGTTGTGGATTATAAAGTTTCAATTGGGTATTATCAATTGTATTTATTGTATATAATGAGTAAATGTGGTATTATAAGGCTATGAAAAATACTGTATTATCACACCTCAAAGAATTAACTGCACTCGATTCTTCCTTGCAAAAAAAGAGGGGATACACGAGTTTTCTTGAGAGCGAGGGCAGGCAGAATCAACAAAATTCGCATTCACATACTATCGATTTATTTAATGACTTGCTCCGTCTTAATACACTAGCTTGCCGAGTATTTTCAGAAAAATGTTAGCTTTTAATGTTTACGCTTGGTGATGAGCGAAATAGTTCCAGGTCTCCCGCTTAAATGTAGTCAAAAACGGGAAGACTTTGAGGCACAAAACGGCAGGACAGCCGTTTTGGACGCACCTACTGGTGCGCGCGGAGAGTCAGCGCCATGGATGGCGCGAATCCACGTCGCATTAAAAATTTAACAAAAAAGCGGAGTTTACAAATTCGTAAATGAGCAGTTTTTGTTTAATTTTTAATGCGAGATTGCCCAAAGTTGGGCGTTCCAAGGCAGTGTGATAACGCTAGTGAGCAAAAAGGTATTTTTCGCGGCGTATGCTCTTCCTGTCAAACCCAATTGCAGTCAGCGAATTAAACGCCTGATCAATCATATTCGGATTGCCACAAAGATAAATAAGATCTTTTAGGGGATCAAGCTTCAGATCTGGAAAGATATCTTGAACATGGCCTTTACGTTCATAAGGCTTTAGGATGGCGGCATCTTTGTCTGCTTCACGGCTATAAAAGGCCCAGAATTTGAAATTGGGCTGTTTATCTGCGAATTGAATGAAATCATGGGCAAAAAGCAAGTCTTCTTGGTTTCGAACTCCCAATAATACATGCGCTTCAAGGGATGGCGTAGCTGTCAACCTGTTTTGCAATTCATCCAACATTGAGCGATAAGGCGTGACCCCGGTGCCGGTTGCAACGAGTACATAACGAGAAGGGGTTTCATCTTTAAGAATAAATAAGCCATAAGGGCCGCTGGCATTCACCGCTTCACCTGGTTTCAAATTGAAAAGAAATTGAGTGGCTATACCCCCTTCCACATAAGAGCAAGCAATCTCAATAACATTGTTTTTTCCAGGCACATTGGCAATGCTATAACTTCGATGTAAAATCTTGCTATTGTCTGTAGGCGATTGAATATGTAAAGTGATGAACTGTCCCGCTTTAAAATTAAGCGGAGCTTCATCTTCAAGAGTAAATGCGAGATGCATTACCTTAGGAGTGATTTTTTTAGACCATTTTAGAATGTATCTTTGTGTTAATTGGGCCATAGTACTGAATTAATCTACTGATGTTAAATAAAAACCAAAATAAAACTTAGATCAACAGCTAGCTAGCTTATAAAAGGGTAAACTATACCATGAAAGAGAATAGAAAGCAATACAGATATCCAGGATATCAACGATGTCCGAGATATACGAGAAATCCAAATTTATACACAAATTTATGCAAAGTTTACATGAATTTATGCAAGGGATATATGAATTTATGCAAGGTATACAAGATAAATAGGCTATCTATTTATAAAATCAATAAAATCATCATTCTCAGCCTATTTGGCCTAACTTTAACAGCATGCTCAATACCCATCAGACAACAACGCGTGGATGTCCCTCATACGGCGCCAAAACCAGCCCCCTTGCGTGATGTCAAAGTAGCCCTAGTATTAGGCGCGGGCGGCTCCCGGGGATTGGCGCATTTGGGTGTGCTCGAAGTATTAGAAAAAGAAGGCATCCCAATTGATTTGATTGTCGGATCGAGTGCCGGTAGTTTCATGGGAGCTCTTTATGCTGATAATCCAAATATCGCCGCAGTAAAACAAAAAGTGATTAATCTGAAAAAAGAAGATTTGCTGGATACCTCATTTAAAGCTTTGCTTCAAGCTGTTGTAAGTCTCACAGGTCCTATTCAAGGCAATGCTTTGGAAAATTATATGGTTAAACACATGCGGGCCAGGAATTTTAATGAGTTAAAAATTCCATTGATTGCGGTAGCCACCAATGTGGACAATAATCACATCATCATGCTGCGCAGCGGTCCCGTAGCTCCTGCAGTACATGCTTCCTCTGCCTTGCCGCCGCTTTTCGCCCCTGTTTCCATCTATCAGCAAACTCTGATTGATGGAGGCGTCGTAGCACCCGTACCCGTACAAGTAGCGCGCTTATTCAAACCCGAGATGGTTATCGCAGTTGATATTAGTACCCCACCGAGTAGAGCAGAGCTCAAGAATGCATTTGAACTCATCTATCGAGCCATGAATATTTCTTTCTATGAACTCTCTCGCATGCAATCCACTCGCGCTGAGATCACCATCCATCCAGACCTGGTTGGCTATGGTACCTTTGATGATCAGTATAATGATCGTATGTATGAGAAGGGGAAACAAGCTGCTTTAGAATCAATTGCCTCTATTAAAGCCGAATTAAGCCGCCGAGGAATTCCGCTGAAAAACCATTCGAAACTAGAAGCTTCTAAAACTGCTGTGTCCAGTGCTGCAGAAAAACATCAAGGTTAAGGATGCATCAAATCAGATAATCTTAAGTTTCGGAGAGCTCTATTAAAAATAGGCAACCCTTCATCTGGAAGTTTGTCTGCATTATCAGATTCTATTTTTTCTCTTGCGGCGCCATAATCATCCCACTCCACGCTTTCTGTGTAGGCTTGCAGCTGATCCATGACTTTGCAATAGATATAGAATGACTGATCTCTGGTTGCGCGTCTCAAACCGCCAAGATAATTGTCTCGGCAAACAGTGGGAACTATTATTTTATAGAGGCCCGCCTTTACAAGCTCTGAATTTAGCATGATTCTTGACAACCTGCCATTGCCATCATTGAACGGGTGGACTTCGCTGATTAAAAAATGCATGAACAAGGCTCGTTGTAACCCATCTTTTAATGCTTGATAGATTTCGAATCCTTTCATTAGGGTCCCGACCACTTTTTTAGGATCTACGAAAAATGTGCTGCCAGCTTTATTGGGTTTTTCTTTAAATTCTCCTGGTATCTTTTCAGGTCGTGATTTCATCAGATATGCATGTCTTGTCTTTAAAAGAGCAAGGAATTCAGTTGTGGTTTTTGGTGTTATACTGATATCTGTATAATCATTTGCTAAATCAAAGTTTGCCAGAACATCATGGCTGTCTGCATGTCGATGATAGATCTCAACTCCTCTGAATATGATATCCTCTGCTTCATCTATTAAAAATTCAATACCTTCAATGAAATTTGAAAAATAGGATTCAAAGAATGCTAAATTTCTGAAAGAATTTGTTGAAAAAGTATAGGGTCGCTCTCTAAAAATACAATTTTGAAGATACAGCGCTAATTTTTCAAATAATCGAACTCTTTCTTCATCATAAGGCACTTTTTTTAAGATTGCTTTTGCAAAATCTGTTTTTAATAATTTAGCATCATGTGTAGACAACAAGGCAGAAACAATTTTACTAAGCTTCGCATATTCAGTTTGGTAATGTAAATCATTGGCAATTTTTCTCGCTTCATCTCTGATCGCATTAATTCGGGCTTCACCGCGAATTTGAAGTTCTCGCGCCAAATATTTTTCAACGCCCATTGGACCTATTGTCTTTATGCCCTTGAGAACAGAACTTTTTACTATATTTAAATTTTCCAATAGCATTCTTGCAGTATTGCTCCTTGCTAAGGAAGGTTTCACTTGCTCAATATAGTTGAAAGGATTGCCCTTATAAATTTTGATAACCAAACCTGGTAATTTGATGGTTTTAGTATAAGTACTTGTTAAAAAGATGATATCCATCCCATTTTTATAAGGCTGGGTTTTCAATTCGAAAGCGGTTCTAAAACTTAAAATTCCAGTAGTTACGATATGTGGAATAATCTCCATCCAATGTTTTTTGACTATTACTTCGACAGGATCCGTAAAATTGTCTGTATAAATGCCATAACGTATACGTCGAATTTTATTTGATTTAGATAATCTGTAATATTCTTGAGCTGTTTTTTTATCCAGTGAAAATAGTAATTTTGTCATAATAATGCCAAGTCCATAATCGATTAGCTTTTGATTCCAGTGCTGTATCTTAAAGCAAGTATATGCTATTTTTAGACTAGTATACAAATAGAATTTCGATTTTTGGTATAAAATAATAGGAGAATTTCGATTTTCAGTATATTATTCAAGTAATAATTCGAATTTCAGTATACTATAGACATATGGTATTCGGTATCCAATATTTGGCATTTGGCATTTGGCATTTGGCATTCGACCTTAATAAGGCTAGGGTAATTGCTGTGTTAATTGAAGCTTTTAATGATGATTCTATAGAATATTCCTATCAGGTTCATAGGTTTCCTGAAATTATTGATTACGCCAATCAATCACTAAATCCAAAGGGTGTGTTGCAATATGATGCATCGACAGACTATTGCTACCTAAAAATCAGCGATAATTACATTTATGATATTTTCCCTTTACTTAAAGAGAGTGCGAAGAGCGAGAAGCTACAAATGCCAGACTATTTTTCTTCAGAGAAAGGGAATATTGGTGCTCATATTAGCTTAGTTTACCCAAAGGAAAATAATGCAAGTAAAGTCCGCCAATATATAGAAAATACAGGATATCAAGAATCAAATTATCCATCAGAACAGGCAAGCCATCCAAGCCAGACAAGGCTTGGAAGAAATTTTTCAAATGAGCTCGATTTTAGAGTAACAGATCTTGTATCAATCAATGCATTCGACAAAATAAGATTTTTTCTGATAGTTGAAAGTCCTGAATTATTGGAAATTCGTAATAAATATGGCCTAGCTCAGAAATTAAATTACAGAGGAATATTGGTTCCTTTCCACATAACCATAGCAATTAGTTTCTAGATAGAACCTACTAGAATCTACAAGGATTTAGTAGAATTTACAAAAATCTAATAGAATCTATTATCTAAATACCAGCGACCGATTTTTTTTAGGGGGTGGTGCCTCAATTTTACTTGACTCTCCATTAAGCTCACGCGATCTTTTCACTCCATGAGTTCTGACAGGAGCGGAAGGCGTGGTTTCTTCTGTAATAGCTAACAGACCTTCTGCTACTGTTAATTCCTGATCGGATGCTACTTTCATTTCCTGATCGGATGTCAAATCGCTAGAAGGAATTGCAAGAGGCAAGGAAAAACAAGGGACTTGATGAGAAAGATCAATCCTTACACCAAATGGCCGTTCTTGCACTGTTTGATTGGGTCTGTATCGGAATTCATCAAAAGCTTTGGTAATCAACTGCAGTCTATCTTGGTAATTCTTTTCGAAACGTTCTTTTTGCGGAGCTGTAATATCATAGCTCTCGTCTTCGAAAATTCCATTATAGCGACTGGCGATGTAATCAAAATCATAATCATCCAGATTCTTTGATACCGCCCGATTATCCTCTTCGCTCCAGTGTTGTATAGTTTTAAGGAATTCCAGCATATCGAGATTCAATTGCCGCGTAATGGTATCCCATTGTTGTTGCAATAATTCTTCGTCACACCTGCCGTAATTTGCATCTTTTCCGTACAATTTCTGTTTAAGCGTTTCTCGCAAATCAAATTTTTGCTTAATCCTGATCCGTGCTCTGTTATGCTCTGCAATATGCGTTCCTAACTCTGATAAATCATCGGAGTAGATGTTATTAACTCTTTTTAAATTCTCGCCATTTTTTGCAATAAGTTGAGCAATTTCAGGATGTTTTTCAAGGAAACGAAATAAATCCGTTTTGGAAAATGAACAATGATTCAGTAGCCAGGTGTCATCGACAATGAGTGTATTAGAGGCTTGTGCAACACTTTGTGCAGAACTTTTGCTTTTATCTAGAATCAATAATTCTTGTTTACGGTTAATTCTTGGCTCTTTTGCAATGCCGCTCCAATTGAAAAATTTTCTGATGCTTGTAACGAAATTGGAATATAAATCCAGAAACTCCTTTTTCTCTTTTCTCTCCTCTTTTTCTGTTCCGGCAGCTTGAGATTTTTCCAGAGATTGAAGTTCGGCCTCAGGATACAGCATTTTTTTGAGTTCCTTGGAAAATGCCTTTAAAAATTTGCAGGCGGACTTGATGTTCGGATCAGTTTCACCCAGATTGTCTCTCACCCATGTTGATAATACTGTCTGTGTAGGATAAATTGGATCATCTGTAGGTTTATGATCAGTTCCTGGTTGAACCATATCGTACCAAAGTTTTTTAGCTTGAATTATTTCTTTGATGACATCTTCTGTTTTCATTTTGCACCTGTAATTATCAATGATTTTATTTAAATTCAGATTTTAATTTGCATTAAAAAATATTTAATAAATAATAGTTTTAATTTTTTTCTACCTTAGACTTATAAAATATTATATATAATTCTTAACGCAATAAGTAAGTTATTTAACTCATTATAATTTTTATCATAAGAATTCTAAAGAATTATCGTAAAAATTTCATGCATTTTACCTGCTTCAATTTAGGAAGTCAATTTTGTTATTTACCTCTAACTGTTAGTATGTTAAGGTGCATGCCTGACTAATATAATAATTAAGTTATAAATTCAGAACGATATGTGTAATATCATGAATAACTGGAGTACGCGATGAGTATCAATCCCCAAGTAGAGTCTGAAAATTTAAAAGAACAAGCAAAAAATTTAAAAGTGGCAGAGGAGCTTACAAAGGATACCAGGAATAATCCTGTCATGAAAGCGATTCAACTTGGGCACTATATCGAAGTCGCTCGCTTGCTGAAGTTCCCTGCAATTCTCGCAATCCTGAGACTTCCAGAACCCGCAAGAATCGCATTGATGTTTGCCGCTGAATTTGGAAGGTTAGAAATATTAGATCTCCTGTTACAAGATTTAGAAATTTCAAAAAGAATGGTATATAAAGTCGAGGGAGATTCAAGCAGTGGAAATACGAAAAGTAGTATCTTATATTTTGCCGCGAGCCATGGTCATCTCGATGTGGTGAAGCGCTTATTAGAATTTTCTGAAGTAATGGAAATAGTGAGTTATGAAGATCTTGCTGCGGCAGCAAGCGGCGGACATCTGGCTGTTCTGAATCGCTTACTTCAAATACCGGCCGTGTTACAAGGTGTCGCAAAAGATGATAACCGAGCCTTGCGTTGGGCAATCATGGAGGGAAACTTAAAAATTGTGAATTGGTTGTTAGAAATCCCTGCAGTTCTTGCAACAGAATCTCGTAGTTCAAAAGCACTCTATAGTGCAGCCAGCGCAGGTTTTCTGGATATCGTCAATCGATTACTCGTAATTAGAAAAACAGATCATGCCATGCGGGAAGATACAAGGGCATTGAATATCGCTGTACGTAATGGACATTTACCCGTGATCAATCGTTTGTTACAACTTAAAGGTATTACTATAAATAATGGTACCTTAGAATCCGCGATTACAGGAGCGAGGCGGCTCGATATTGTGAATCGCTTGCTCGAAGAATCTCAGGTTCGATGTCGAGTTCTGGCAAGCGCAAGTACTAGCAAAGCGCTATATTACGCAATTCACTGGAATAAGCCCGCAATATTTCATCGATTATTAGATTTTCCTGTTTTCTTTGAATTGGCTATCAAGGACAATGAGATGCTCTATGATGCCTTTTATAATGGGTATATAGATATCGTTGATCGTTTGCTCGCCGACGCAAGACTCAGTTGGAAATTTACAAAATATTATAATGAAGCTTTGATTGATCATTCGAATAGCCAAGGTATCAAACAGGTGCGAGAGCGCTATGTACAAGAGTGGTTTCGAGATACCCATAAAAAAACAGGGATCCTCATCCATCTTGCTTTAAAAAAGAAAAACATACCTTTGGTTTATGCTTTGATTGATTTGTTTCGAGGCAAAGAAGCAAAATATTTTCCGAGAGCACGCGTTAATATTGTTAATATTGATGGAATTCGTAGCATCGCATTTTCCGACATAAAAAAGAGCATTTGTGATCACAGAATTGATATACCAAAAAGCTTTTGTAGAGAATTTCTACTCGAAAACCCTTATCAAGTAACACAAGTAACGGAAGGCCCTGAACCTATGATCGCCCTAGTAAAAGGAGTCTGAAGAATTGGATTCGGATGTCGACGCGGATGATCAATCTTTGGATGTCGCTTCTGACAAGCCTGAGTCCGACTTCAAAGATAAGCTCCCAGAAGAGGATGAACAAGAAGATAGGGTCCGCAGTAAGAAATTTATTTAATTAACTATTGCAATTCATAAAAATTTGAATGCGAAGATAGGATATTTAATCAATTTGAATGTCACTATTTTTTGTCTATAGTTAAAAGGTGATAGCTAAAAGGAGATTTCTATGGCAATTCTGAAACGGACCTTCATTGTATCAAGCATTATATCCAGTTTAATGCTTATCGTTCCCGCTCTTTCCTTTGCAGCAGGGCATACCCTAAAACCCATGACCGGTGATGAAATAAAGACTTCACTCACAGATAAAACAATCACTACCATCCCAGCAACAACCTTGAATGGCAAAATTGTTGCAAATAGCTTTACTGGTTATTTTGGCAGAGATGGAAAATTAACAGGGCAATTTGCACAAAAGCCCGAAGATGGTCCACAAAAAGATACTGGGATCTGGAAAGTCAATGCAGACCAGATGCTTTGCTTTAAATGGGATAATTGGGATTCCAATACAGAACGTTGTGTGTCCTTATACAGACTCAATAATGGTATTTTGGTTCTTAATATAGATGATGGATTTGAAACGGTAATCGTAGAACGCAGCACGCAACCTGGCAATAAGTTATGAGTGATAGTTATAGGATTCCCCTTTATCCCTCATGACGCAGACAGAACTCAAAAATGCCTTAAGAAAGAAGTTTTTAAAACGCTTATCGCGAAATATCTCGTTTGGCGTACTATTGTGCCTGATTTCTTTGGGGATAGGCATGTTCGGATATCGTCACTTTGAAGACATGACGTGGATAGATTCTTTTGTGAATGCTGCAATGATACTTTCTGGTATGGGGCCAGTAGGTGAGCTTCATCTATTTGCAGGAAAACTTTTTGCGGGATGCTATGCACTTTTTAGCGGTGTCATTTTTTTAATTATTGTGAGCATTATATTGGCTCCAGTGATTCATTGGATATTCGTAAAATTCCATATGGAATATAATAAATGAGAAAAGCCTGTGTGTGAATCTATTCCATCATCTGGATAAATACTAGACCTATACTGAGAGTCACCGAGAACTTATTATTTTTGTATTGTCTTCGGGAAGTGGAACTTGTGAAAAGAAGTAAATACTCCTATATTGAAAAAGTATTTGCAATAAGAAGTAAAGTAATAGGGTAGAAAACTACTAGGTCAGCATCACGAAATGGAGATCAGTGATATGTTAAAAATGGATTTTAAGCAAAATTTATTATCTCTCTTTAGTTTGATAATAGTTTGGTCTCTGAGTAGTTCTGCTAGGGCAGCCTTAGAAACTGATCCTCCCCTAACGAGTCTTCAAGTGTCAGGCGATTATGTCGCTATTTCTGCTGGTGCAACATTTCCATTTGTTATTCCTACTGGTTTTAACCTTGGTGTCTCTCCGGGAGGAGATTCTGTTACTACTTCCATTGCGGGTGCAGTTCTTAGCTTTAACGGTAACTCTATAGCGTCGGGTCAGATTGGTGGTGCTCCAAATTCACTGGTGTTCGCAAATATTAATGGAGGCGCTGCTGGTACGACTGTGACGTTTAATGGCGTGGTCAATTCAACACTCGCTAGTTTTACGTCAGCATCGACAATGGTATTTAATGCCAATACTTCCGCTGCATTACATTATAATGGCTTTAATGGTACGGCTATCCTGGGTCCGGGTGCGATATTCAATGGCGCTGCGACAACTAATGCTGCAAATACTGGCATATTGACACTTAATGGTAACAGCCATTACATCGGCGCTGTCGGAGATCCCACTTTTTTTATTAATCAAATTAATCTTAATGGTAATGCTGCAATCACTGGCGCTATTGCCTCTCAAAATTATGTGGTTGGTCCCAATACTTTAACTCAGGTGGGTTCAGTCACTTTCCCTGCGGCAGCACAGTTGACTACAAGAGTTCTCAGCGATTCAGCATTCGGTAGAATAAATGCGCCTGGTTCAGCCATAAACTTTACAACTGGTCTTCAGGTTAATGTGCTGATAGATAATACTGTCATTCTATCGGGCGTTCCTTTACAGGTTGTCACGGGAACCTCTGGAACATTTGGACCAAGTTCCGCACCTATTACCGTCACGAGCAACAATGTACGTTTCACTTTTATTGGTTTGAATCCAGCAGGGACAGGAAATGTTTTACTATTTCCTAGTGTTGTCCCAATTGCACCTATAGTGCCACCTGGATTTCCACCAGGAATTTCGTCAGTTTTAGCTGCAATTGATGCTACAGCATTAGGTGCCACTGGAGATTTGGCATTTGTACAATCGCTACTCACTGCACTCAATAATTTAGAAGCTATTGCTGCAGCCGCAGCACAATTTGCTCCGACTTTGAATGGTGGGAATGCTGCTATGAGCTTCGAAGCACTAAGCCAATTTCAAAATCTTTGGGCATCGAATCTAATAAAAGCCCGAAGTGCAAATATGTGCTATCCCGATCCCTGTGCTTCGAAGTGTAATCCATGCTCATCTTACGACGGCCTTTCACCCTGTGATCCTTGCCGATCAGATTGCGAATTGGCTTGGAATGGGGAAGGAGTCTGGGTAGATGGCTTTGGATATTCTGGCAAACAAAAGACTCGTTCCTTAATACCCGGTTATGACGCTAAGATGTATGGCGGTATGATAGGTATTCAAAGGCCTATTTCTAATGAATGGCAGTTAGGTTTTGGTGGTGGTTATGCATACACCAAAATAAATGGGAAAGGAATTCAGGATAACGGCACCAAAATCGAAACTCCTGAAGCAACCGTCTATCTAGGTTATACTTGTGGCCCTTGGTTTCTCGATAACTTTATCACCTATGCTTGGAATTTTTATAGAGGTTTTCGCCATATTCAATTTCCTGGGCTAGATCGTACAGCTAAGGCGAAATATCATGGTCAAGATTATGGTGCTCTCGTATCTGGTGGTTACAATTATTTCTTTCCATCAGGACTGACGATCACACCACTTGCCTCTGTACAGGCCATGAAGCTAAGGATAAGAGGTTACACAGAAAAAAATGCTATCTCTCTTGATTTAATACAGAAGGCACAGAAATATGAAGTCGTGCAATCAAGCTTGGGATTGATGGCGGGGTACCCCATACAGTTTGATTGTGGTGCTTTATATACTGAAATTCATGCGAAATATCTCTATGATATGGTGAATTTCCGGATAACTAATTCATCAAGATTCTTCGGTGGCGGCCCTGTATTTAATACAGTTGGTGTGAGACCAGCCCGCGGTGAGGTAAATGTTGGTTTGAGTTCGACATTATTCACTGCTGGAGATTGGGCTCTGAATGCTGCTTATGATCTTTACCATAGAAATAAATTCACATCCCAAGAAGGAACTCTCTCGGTAGCCTACAAATTCTAAACCAGATGTCTGAATTCTTCACCACCGTAACGGCATGCAAAATCACTGCCACGTACACTTCTTTTAAGGAGGAGAGAAACTTCCCCAAAGAATCACTTGTAGAATTTAAGCAAGCTATAGAGAAAATACTGCCAGTATATCAATCAAAGAAGCATATGGTTGGCCGTGATCTTGGTCGAATGGAGGCGAGTCTTTCTTTCAAATATAAAAAAGCAGCTTGAATCTAAAAATTTACGCGGCGTCAACCAGAAAAAACTGCGGAATCGAGTGTACAAAAGATATGTAGTCTCCAATTTAATTAAGATTAATATGTGTATAATCAGTTATCGTTATTTCAGGAAATTAAATGTAATACGTACATTAATTGCTTGCAATATGGTATTATTATTTTTTGTCAATGAGATTATTTTAATTAATTTAATTAAAATTGATAGCTAAGCGTATATAAATTATTTCAGCTATATAACTAAATCTTTAGCCTTAAAGATAGTCAAGAAAGGAAAATTAAGTAATATTGGGGGTAAAACAATGTCAAGCATACTGAAACTTACCAAAGAAATCACGAAAGAAGTCACAAAGGAAATAGCAACAGAAGAACTCATAAAAGATCCTATATTAGATCCTCTATTAGAAGAACCCATACTGGAGACCTCCACACAGCAGAGAAAAGATCCAGAAGAATGCATTTCACCTCCCGTCGACAAAAAGCTTGAAGAAAACTACAAATCCTACCTCCAGACCTATTATTATTGGAGCTTGTTAGAAGGAAAACCCTTTTCACTCAGAAAGCATCGAAAGAAAATCAAAGAAATCTACTCTGATTCTAAATCTCGAAAATTTGGAAAAAGCGCTCTTTGAAATTAAACAACTTCTTGAGGCACTCAAGGATTGGATAAGAACTAAAATTGAATTTTTAAAAACTGCGCCAATTTCAGAAATTAAAGCCGAGCTCATGAATAGCGGCTATAAAAAACTCAAAGAATTTTCGAATGAAGCAAAAGCAAGACTGTATATAACTACTTATTTGATCCCAAATTGGGAAGGTGATTATGAAAAAACTTGCAAATATATAGCAGACATAGAAACCATTTTCGACACTCCAGCTGAAACAATTAGGACATATCTTGGGCTGCAATTTTCCGTATTACTCGTGAAAGAGGAACTGGTTGCCGAAGATTTCAAAAACTTCAAAAACCCCTTGGCTTTCAATTGCAAGATTCTCTATCGGATTATGGAAATCATTAAGCCCTTCACTGAAGAAGCGTTCCAGAGCTTTCTTGAATTCCAGAAAAATACCGAACTCACGGAATTGTCTTCTGTGAAGTTTTGGCAGAAAAAACTCGAGCAAAAAAATAGCGCTTTGTTGCAGAGTCTTCATGAAGAGCTTATTAACTTTAAAGAACATCAGGGAGATCCTGAAATAGATGTCAGTGAGCAATTGAAAAATGTACTGGAATTTACCGAAGATTGGAAAAAAGAGCGTTTGAAATTGATGGCAGAAAGAGACATGAATGATCCCGCTGAATGCCAATTGGTATTATATATAGACTATAGTTTTCTCTACGATATTCAATTAAATTTAAATGGGATTAAATCACATTGCAAATATCGCAAGGAAGAATTGGCTAGAGAGCGTGAGGAGCAAAAGAAGCAAAGCGAAGCGAAACTAAAGTTAGATGAGAAGCAAGGCTTGAATGAAAAGCTAGAGCTGCAAGGGAGATTACCGGTGCAAGAGAAACTTCCATTGGAAGTAAAGCAGCAAGCAGAAATAACTTTGCAAGCGGAAGAAACTGAATCACCCCTTGTTATTCAGGAATTTCGAAAGAAAAAAGACGAAGAGAATGCGCTTCGAAGGAAAATGCTTCAGGAAGCGCGGCTAGAAAGAGAGAGGGCAAAAAAGCTCGCCAGAGCTGCTCTTGTCGGGTCTGAAAAAGGGCAGCAAGAGAGAGCACATGCGATTGTCAAATTAACAGCTGATAAAAATGTAGAAAGAGCTCAAGAGAAGAGAGCGGATAAACCTGCTGCTCAAAGTTTGAGCAAAGTTTCGGCTAAAACTGCAGTTCATTCGGAGTTATTGGACTTTGAAAAAGAGCAATTGTCTGTGCTCAGTAAACACATCAAGGATAAACGCGATATTCTAGATCGCCTAATGGGTAAGTATATTCCCGGAACCTCTATGGCAGTTACCATGCAAGAAGCTTTTGATCTCATTGCTCGCATACCTTGCGGCAAGATATCTATCAATAAAGGCTCTCATTTTGAAATTGAATTGCCTTGCACTTTCAAAACTTGGGAATATGATGATAAGATACTGGCCTTTGTTGATGTTCCGACTTCAAGCGGTGGCAGTTTCACTCCGCATGGCGCAGCGCATGCCTGCCAGGAATTACCTTATATCGCACGCATGCAATGGCGGCGTGCTTTTGAACGTGCGGGCATTACTTCAGAACGTTTAGATTTAGCCTTGAAATCACAGAGGAGCCAACTATGTCTTTAGTAATCACACCTTACGCAGCAATCTTGTTGAAATTCAGGGCAGAGGAAGGAGTCAAAGGGGTTGTGATCGATTCACCAAATTGCTCACTGGTTGCGGCTCTGATAGATCTGAATACCTATTGCGATATACAAACTACTCCAAGCTCGATCAATACCATACAAGCTACTTCAAGCTCCAGCGCAATAGAATTATGGAAAAAACATACTCATCCGGTAATGCGGATTTTAGGCGAAATAGCGAGCCTCAAAAAAATATTACTTGAATCTCGAAACGTTGATGGAAGACAGACCCTGCTTGAAGAAAACCCCTTTATACCCCGAAAGTCCTTTTATGGCGGTGGAATCTTCAGAGGTAGAATCTTCGAAAGAAGTGGAGGTAAGTGGACTGGATGGACCAGAAGAATCGGAAGGACTGTGAAGGAGCATCTCTGAAAACCAATAGGGCGGAAGCGCTGTTTGAACACCTGCTTTGCAGCGGGCCCAAAAATCCTCATAAAGTTATTTTAGGAAATCTCTTAATTGATCGCTTTTTTCCAGGCTTAACGGGTATCGCTGGATTTAAAGATTTCAGTGATATTCCATCCTTACGCAGTTTTTTTGATGCATTTCTTCATAAAATGCAAGAAGATGTTGAGCTTGCTCTAAAAGCAGAACAAACTGAAGCCAGAAAACTCAAAATTGCGGCGCTTAAGATTGAGGAAGTGAATCTTCTTGCAAGAAAAACAGCATTAAGTTCAGAACAGAAGAAAAAAAATGAAGTAGCTTATCTTAATATTCAAGAAGCTTCAAATCTAATCATCACCCTTAAAGAGAAAATAAAACAATCTCTTTCGAAAAAATTGCTGGATGCAACCCTTCAAAATCAGAAAGAGGTTGTAGCTATGCTGATTGGGTCAAGAACAGATATCAACAAAAAGAATGAAGAAGGGGACACGGCTATCCGCATCGCAGTTTGGCAGGGATATACAGAAATTGCCAAGTTATTGATTGGGGCTGGCGCCAATCTAGAGGAACAGAATGAAACAGGCGATACATTACTCTTGCTTGCAATTTGGCAAGGCCATGGCAAGATGGTAGCAATGCTTTCGAAATTGGTAGAAAATATTAATCAGAAAAATAATAATGGCGACAGTCCTCTTCTATTAGCTATTTCAAAAGATAGTAAAGAAATGGTGGAATGCCTTATCAAAGCAGGCGCTGATATTGAGCTAGCTGAGGCAGGAGACACGCCACTCCTCCATGCAATACGGAAGGGGAATCGCTATATCGTAGAAATACTCATTAAGGCAGGTGCCAATCTCTCTGCCAGAGATAAATCTGGAAATTCCGCTGTTCAAATCGCTGAAGCAATAGGACATCAACACCTGCTACCTATGCTTACTCGAAAAGTATCTTTACAAAAAGTAAAAAAGATGAATCAAGAAGCCATCAAGCGACAGGCTGCAGTTCGAGCAGCAGAGGGGAGAAAACGTTTTGCTTTGGATTTACCAAAATCTTTCTTACGTGCTGCTGATTTTGGAGATGAAAGAGAAATGCAGCAGTTACTTTCTAAGGGAGTGAATGTCAATGAGCAAGATGAAAAAGGCAATACGGCATTGATGTTGGCCGTGCATCGCCAATATATTGGTATAATTACTCTTTTATTATCGATACCTGGAATTCAAATTAACAAACAAAATTGTCTGGGTGAAACAGTTCTTCTTGAAGCAGTGAGTCAACCGTTCTTTAGAACAAATTTTCTCGTGGTGAAAACTCTTCTAGAGGCAGGTGCTGATATTTCAGCAACCCTCCCTACGGGTGATAATATCCTCCACCTTGCTGCAAAACGTGGGCACCCTGACATTGTCAATCTCTGCTTGTTGCATGGTGCAATGATTGATCAACTGAATGCTGAAGGCAAAAAACCCTCTCAGATCCCTTTCCTATTTGGTAATTATTTAGCGATTGCAGCCATGTTGAATGCTGAACATTTATTCGAGGTTGCGGATGGAAACCAGAAAGCTTCCCTTGAGGCAGCACTTTCCTCAATTAAAGGTTTTGTAAATGCACGTTCAATACGTCGAAATTGCAATACCGCATTACATGTGGCAGTTGAAAAAGAAAATATTGTAGTAGTTCTGAGATTGCTCAAGGAAAATGCTTCTGTTGTAATGCCAAACAAAGATGGCAAGACAGCCCTGGATTTCATGCTGGCAAGCAAAAATTCCTACATCAGAGCACTGGGTGGATTGCTTAGGATTAAGCTTAAGCGCCATGATCCAAAATTTATTCTGGAACTACCTGATTGCCTGTCTCAAATTGATAGCGCACTTGAAAATCTAAGGGATTCACCCTGGAAGAAGGAACTTGATGATTTATTCTTTCAACTAGGAGCACTGCTTGCAGGACGAAATTTGGCGGCGGAAGAAACGCGCAAAGAGACAGGCAAAGAAGTAAGCAAGGAGGAAGAAGCTTTAAGACCACTTGACGCAGTTAATGCCTATAATTACCTCAATAAAGTGAGTGATTCAAATAGTGCGCTGTATATGTCTGCACATAAAATAATGTTCATGTTATTAATGGATGTAAATCTCAATGATTCTCTCTATTTGCAGAAAAGTTCCGAATACCCCTTCGGATCTTTTATTGCTGTGGCTCATCTCAAAGATAAAGAAGAATTGCAAGAAGCTGAAATCAATAGACTTCAGGCTTGTATTGAGCATATCTCCTGTTTATCAAAAAACGATCCCTTACGATGCAGTCTAGGTGATCTTATCGTGGCTCGATTTTTTCCCCAAGGCTTACCTGGACATATCGATTTTGAAAATTTGGACGACATACTTTCCATCAGACGTTTTTTTGATAAATTAGAAGAAATTATGCCAAAGAAAAAAGCGGAATCAGTCAATGCTGAAATAGAGGGATTCAGGAAAAGGAAGGAATCAGTACTGCGTGACATTGAAACAATGGAGCAGGATTTGAAAAGATTAGAGCAAGACACTTCTAAAAAAAGAGAAGAACTCAATGCTGAGATAGTCCGATTGAAGACTGAACTCGAAAAACAGGAATTATCAGCCGTATTGGGACTTTCACAGAGACCTACATCTGCAGCCTCAACACAGAGTAAGAATAGCCCCAATACAAAAGAAAAAGCATACAAAACTCCGCTTCTTCTCAGTAGTTCTGCACGCTCCTCGTCGCAAGTAGTGAGGATATCTAAATCATCTAATGCGAAAGTCAATATGAGTAAAAAATTTGCTTGATCTTTGTCATTTCTTTATGACGTAGCTGAATAGTTGTTTTACCTTATCTAAACAATAGAGCTTTAAGTTCTTTATAGGTTTTTTCTAGTGTTTTTATAGACTTCGGAACAATAAAAATCGTGTCATCACCCGCGACACTGCCAAGGCAATTTAATTTTTCTGAGTTATAATCAATGACTCTTGCAATCAATGAGGCAGAACCTGGACTTGTTCGCACCACTATCATGATTTCATTATGTGAAATATCCAGCACCAGATTTTCAATTGGAGAACCCGCGATGGGGGGCTCAGGTTCGGAAGGCAGTTGATAGACGATTTGACCCTCTGCACCCAGCGTTTTGATGGCACCTATTTTTCTAAGTAGCCTGGATATCTTTGATTGATTAACCTCAAAGCCTTGTTCATTGAGGCTATTTTTTAAATCTTCTTGGGTACGCGCTGTCCCTTTTGATAAAAGATCTCGAAAAGATTCAAGAAGCGAAAGGTTTTTTTGTTTTACCATCTTTCACGATCCTAAAGAATTTTCAAATGAATCAAATAAATCATATAGTTAGCCTAGGTTTTCCTGGTATTCTCTAGCTAATATACAGTATATCAGACTTAAGCCTTTATACAAATATGCAAAATTCTGAATAATAATTCAGATATTATTCAAATGGGTATTGACAGTTTTGAATTAATGAATATATAATCAATAATATGAATAAATATTCGATTTTTAGGTGTATTTATGAATAATATATCAGTTAATCAACTTGGTAAGTCATTTCAAGGTAAAGCAGTACTCTCTGATGTGAACTTTAAAGCCGAGGAGGGGACTGTCACTACCGTTTTAGGAAATAGTGGTGCCGGCAAATCAACATTATTTCGCATTTTATGTGGACTGGAAGCGCCTGATTCTGGCGAACTCGTTTTAAATGGGAAGCGGGTTGGAATTATTTTCCAACAATTTCATTTATGGAAGCATATGACCGTGCTTGATAATCTGATTTTGGCACCTATACAAGTCTCGAAACTTGCAAAACAAGATGCAATTCGAAAAGCTCTGGAATTATTACTGCTGTTAGGAATGGAGGAAAAAGCAAAGGCTTATCCAGAAAACCTTTCAGGTGGAGAACAGCAAAGGGTTGCCATTGCAAGAACCTTAATGATGGATCCAGAGGTCTTATTATTGGATGAACCTACTTCTGCATTGGATCCGGAACGAACTGAAATCGTGGTTGGGATCATTCAGATGCTGGTTAAGAACAGAAACATTGTATTCATCATCACGCATGATATCCATTTTGCAGGCAGGGTGTCCAACACCGTCCTATTTATTGACAAAGGCTCACTGCTTGAGACTGTGAAATGCGAGAATGGATTAATTAAAGGTAAAACCAGTCGTTTGCGGGAGTTTTTGAATCAGTCTGGGAGCTCGCAATGATTATTCACCAAAGTATTGGAAGTAAACAGATTATTAGTGGTATTGTTAGGAGTATTAAACTATGAAAACAGCAAAATCGTTTTTCATTTATATTTTCATTTTATGTAATATGGCCTGCATTCCATCTTCATTCTCTGCAACAGAAAATGTGCAGGCAAAGAAAACGTTCAAGTTTGCCACAGAGGCTACCTATCCGCCCTTTGTTACTTTGGACACTAAAGGCAATATCGGCGGCTTTGAAACTGAATTGGTTAAAAAAATCTGTGATAAAGCCAATTTAAACTGTGAGTTTCAGCATAGGCCCTTCGAAAATCTATTCCCGAGTCTTAGCTTGAAGAAAATCGATGCGGTTTATGGCTGTGTCGGTATTACTGAAGCAAGAAAAGATCAAGTATTATTTTCTAAACCTATGTATACCGCAGCTGTTGGTTTCATTTTTAAGGATGATTTGTCCGATATGAATATCGTCGGAATCCAAAAGGGTACTCCTGGTTTTGAGTCTTTTTTGAAGAAGCATTACCCGAACGTGAAGCAGAAAACCTATGCCAGCATACAGGAAGCACTTTTGGATCTTAAAAATAATAGGATCAAAGGCGTTTTTGGAGATATCCCAGTATTTAAATATTGGGAGAAAAACACCAATGCCACTGGGTACCAATATTTAAACTTGAAAAAAGAGCAAGTTCTTGAATTTTCGGAAGGCAATGCCATAGCGGTCAGAAAAGATGACAAGGAAATGATCGAAAAAATTAATCTGGCCATAGATACGATGATCCAGGATGGGAGCTTGCAGCAATTAGAAAAACAATATCTTGAATAAAGATATGACCACCACCAACCTCTATGACATCATCACAATCCTGCTTCTGGGCACTGCTGAGACTCTCTGCTTAGCGCTGGTCTCATCTTGCCTTGGAATTATTTTAGGCATTACTCTGTTTTTCAGCTGGTTTTATAGTAAAAATCCTCTCATAAAAAAACTGGTAATGCAATTCGTTTCCTGTTTGCGCAGTCTACCCGAGATATTAATTCTATTTGCTATTTATTTTGGCGGCAGCATGTTTTTATCCAACATACTTAACAGCGATATAGAAATACCGAGTTTCTTAGCCGGTATACTTGCGTTATCCATTATATTTGCAGCCTATGCCACCAAACTATTTCAATCAGCAAGTATCCTCATATCAAAAGGAGAGCTAGAAGCCTCCAAACACTTAGGTCTTACACAATTTCAAACTTTCTACCACATTATTTGGCCGCAACTTTGGAAAAATGCCTTACCTGGATTGGGAAATTTATGGCTCATTTTACTAAAGGACACTGTGCTAATTTCTCTGATCGGTGGTCAAGATTTAATGAGCAGAACACAAATCATAGTTCAAAACACACAGGAACCCTTCAAATATTATATTTTAATTTCCTGTGTTTATCTCACTCTAAGCTATATTTCAGAGCATTGTATCAGAAAGGCAGAAACCAATGGTAAATGAAATGATAAATGAATTATTAAATGGAGCAGGCTTAAGTTTGGAATTGGCTATTCTTGCTCTCTCTATCGGTTTCGCGATCTCAGTCATTTTTACTTATTTATTGGCGACGAAGAAAAAAGTATTTTCAGTCCCAATCAATACTTTTATTACTTTCACTCGTGGTGTTCCACTGCTGGTTCAAATTTTTCTGCTCTATTATGGGGCGGCTGAATTTGAATGGGTAAGAAATAGTGTATTTTGGCCTATTTTGCAAGAACCATTCTGCTGTGCCACCATTGTTTTGGCTTTAAACAGCAGCGCCTATACCACTGTTTTATTGACTAAGGCAATTAATTCTATTCCAATCGGTGAAATTGAGGTTTGTAAAACTTTAAATTTATCATTTTACCAAACTTGGAAGAACATCCTTTGGCCTAGAGCCCTTTCTAATATTTGGTCGGCATATTCAAATGAGGCCATCATGGTATTAAAAAGCACCAGTCTCGCGAGCACAATTACTCTAATCGATCTCATGGGGGCCGCAAGACAGGAGATCTCCACGCACTATAAAACATTTGAAGTATTGTTGATAACGGCTGCCTTATATCTTGTTTTGGCCTGGTTTTTGCTTATTATTTTAGCAATTTTTAAAAAAACATTAAAAATATCATCACTTCCAGATATTTCGAGTAGCTTCACGTCTTAAGCTAACTTTGCTATTACACGAATTCTAAAATATTGAATTATTTCTCAAACAGACAGTCTTATTATTCATTGAAGCTCGTGGTTTTTTGGTATTTCGTGTCTAAATTAGAATCTTTTGAACTTCAAAACAGTTGAAATACCTGAAAGAATTGGAGGGTAAAGTATATGTCAAGCGAACTTGATGATAGAACCATTTTGATGAAAAGGACAAAAGAAACATTTGATGAATTTGATAAATTGAATGTTAAAAAATTTAAAAAAGGAGATTTACAAGAATTATTCAATCTCATGGAAATGCAAGTTCATATTATGCTTATAAATGAAACAAATCAAAAGTTATTAAAAAAGGATCCTGGACTCAGAAAAGAAATGATGAAATATTTTTATGCGCAAGTCATTCGATCACTGATAACAGAAAGACCAGATTTTACTTCTCCCTACAATCAAGTGGAACTCATTAATACCATGAAAGAAGCATTCAAAGATTCCAAGGATTCGCTGGACTGTATCAATGAACTAAACCTTGATACTATAGAAATCAGTGACATTTATACAGTTACCTCGCTGCAAAATGCCTTGAAAAAACAAGCAAAGGAAGAAGTTTCAGAAGAAAATCTGGACTTTCTGTTGGCTTTAGATCACAGTAAAAAATATGGAAAAGATAATATAGCAGTTTTAAAGAAAATATATGAAGAATATATTAAAGAGGGCGTAGCACATCAAATTAATCTTTCAGCAGAACGCCGGTTGCCGCTCGATAATATATTTAAGGATCAAACCCCAAAAAACGATAAGACAGGAATTGAAAGAGCATTCTATGCATTTAATGCTGCCAAAGCAGAAATCGAGAACTTGTTAAGCAGAGACACTTTTAGAAGATTACAAAACAACTCTCGAAATTGGGATAAGAAATTGTTTTTGCGTGAAAAATGTCAAAAATATATAGATCAGAATTATATGTCTGATAAGGAAAAAGTTGCAGACCGCAAAAAACACCGCGAAGATGTTCCAAAGGCTGCAGCCTCAAAAGAAGAGGAGCGGAAAGTTAAAATGGAATCTTTGACGCGATTGTCAAGCGCAAAATCGAAACAGGAACTTTTAGAGAAATCAAAACCAGAATCTGCAGTTACCTGGGGTCTTTTGACGAAAATAATAAAATGGAAACAACATGTATCAAAAGATCATAAGAAAAAACCGAAGCCCACTACCCCAAGAAAGCCCTAACATCCTACCGTGCTCTAAATCTCTTCCCTGGTACTGGTTTCAAATTTATAGCGATATTCTTTAGGGATCAAAGGGCACAGCGTTTCTGGCTTATCCAAGATTCTATGACGATTTTTACCAATAAAATCATAGACCGCATCTCTTATAACTCTGGGAATAATACCTAGGATGAGGCTCGAAATTCGCCAGTACCCACCAAGACTCATTAATATATGTACAAACGCATCTGATTTGTAGAAGATCTGTCGCTGTGAGGTTACCAATACTAGACTATCCGGCATTGTTCGAGTATCGATAGCATTTTGCAGACAATATTCTCGAAATGAAGCACCTTGAAGCGGTGCAAATCGATATTGATGTGTAATATCTTCCTGCAGTACAAATTGCACGGTTTTATGACAAAATCCACAAAATCCATCATAATAAATGATAGCTTTTTGTGTCACACTCTGATTCTGATACGGAGCTAGCCATGTGGGATTGAAGCTTATCATGTGCAATAAAATCATGCCGACACTCAAATCTCCTAAATTGAGCAAAGTTAAAAATCCGAGATGTGCAATTAACATACCGAGCCAAATCCAGGGGCGAAGCCTAGGAATCAAAGCCAGTGGCACAAATAAAGTTTCAAGCCACAATATTCCCAAGGTAATGAGCTTTAAAAAAATGGGAGGCATGCTTAGAAAAAGAGATCTGACCCAATTATCGCGCGACAAAGGATTTTCAAGCACTAATTGAATAGTATCTCCTGATACCCAGGAGGGGCTTAATAATTTTGTATAGCCGCTATAACTGTATGAGACTGCCATGATAAACCAAACCGCAAAATACAGTGGTTTTGGAAATTGCCATTTTTCTGAGTCTTTTGCGCCTGGTATAGCAACGTGTAACAAAAGCATCCAGCCAACATAAGGTAAGCTTGGATTGGCGATTAACGGATTGCGGCCAAAAAAGCAGGCCAAAACATACCAAAGGATAATTGCTGAAATTTTATCCTGCACACCAAAGATAAGACCCAAAGCTGCCAGCATGGCAAGGACTGACATCGATTGCAGCACAATGGGTCCATCTGCAAAGCTTAGGATATTTGGAATTATATTAAGGATTGGACTTAGACTGCCATCGCTTAATACCCCCGCTGATGAAAAAATTTCGGTAGTGAAGGGAAATAGGGTAACAAAATGCATCAATAGATATAATCCAAAACAAATTCTAAAAAGTCGATATTGAGCAAATGTCCAAGTGTTATTCATCATTTTCACCTTTTACTGCGGTATTCGCGGCATTCACTGTCTCATTCATACCCTTTTTTTCGGTATTATTGATAGCCTTAAAATTGAGCGGATAATTATGAACATTTTCAAGTCTTGGCCGAACGGCAAGTGTTATGGTATGAGAGTCTTTCGTGATAGGCAAGCCAATTTCCTGCAATACCTGATACTTCCCAAAAGCAATTTCATTAAAAACGCTGTAAAACATGTCTTTCGTTCTTGGATTCGAGGCAAGAAGCGGGGCATAAGAAAACAGTGCACCATAGACATTGCGGCGATTATAATGGCCTTTAAAATTATGATAATGTTCGTGGGTAATTTCTGTGCTATGACTTCCCGTACTGTCCTGCCATTCGATAAAAAAGCGTGAACTGAATGTTTCAAAGCCATTTTGAGTCGTGAATACTTTGGGAGCAGGGGAGGCGTGCAGGGCACTACCAAATCCTTTTAAGAGTGGGATTTGACAGACATCCCCTAGCATTTGTAATGAGCCGACAGTCATCAGTATTACTGCATAGAATCCATGTTTTCTAATTTCTCGCATGCACATCTTTTCCTAATAACATATATTTTACTTGTAATTCTCTATTCGGTGCAAAGCCACAAGTGAATTCTAATGCTTTTGGATTTTCAAAAGTTCCAAATAAAATATCCCACAAAGGTAGATCTGAGTAATTTCTATTGTGTCTATTGCGTTCATGATGTAGACAATGACTTTCTGGACGTTGCACCAAATACCCTAGCCAATGTGGTGTTTTAATGTTCCAATGATAAAACAATTCAGCAAGACTCGTTAGCATGATGGCAATGCCAGAAGCCATTTCCGAAAGTCCTAATAAACCATACAGGATAAAGCTTGATAAAAGAGCATTTGCGAGTATTTCCACTGGGTGCTTGTAGAAGGCCGTCAATACTTCAAGCCTTGAAGCGCTATGATGTATTTGATGCATCCAACGCCATAGAAATGGACTTTCATGTCTGGCACGATGCCACCAATAATATATAAAGGTGATAATAATATATCCCAATATACTTCCTATAACAGTATTTAAATGAGATAAATCGAAAATCACAATTTTCTTACAATACATATCAAAATGTTTGCTAGCAACAAAGATACAGAGACCCTGAACAATATTGAATAAGACCGCTCTTCCCAGCCAAAAATATACTTTTGGCCAGCTCTGTCTTGGCTTGATCCACTCCATGCAAAAGAGTGTAATGCCAACAAGACTCGATAATATTAATATGTACATTATTATGACTTCCCTCCTTATCTATCGGTTTAGGAACTCTGCCGTTTACTCGCTCTCTTAATTCTAGGGCCTGTTGACAATTCTACTATGTTGGCCATAAATCATTGATTTCTTGTGCTCCGTTGCTCATTTATTTCAATATAAACTGCGCTACGTTGCTCAGAAATCAATGATTTCTGGCTCAACCTAGCGAATTGTCAACAGGCCCTTATAATCTTGTAAGTTTTTAGTTTATCTTGTATATTTCAACTGATAATTAATTGTATAAGATCCTATTCAATTTATGAATAGGTTTTTTATCGGATCCGTGCGCTTTCACCTAACCAGAACGCAATATATCAGTTTTATAACTTATAAAAGGGGATAAAATGTCAAAAGCTAGACAAGATATCAAGATAAAACTATTACTCGAACGAATCGGAAAAATTATGGCAGAAGTAAACTGTCTCCATTTTCTCCCTTCAACCAATATCACATTAGATCCGCATCGCAATACTGGCAATTTTCATAGTCATATTACCAATATTACCGATAGGGTAGGAAGGTTAATTGCCGCGAGAAAATCAAGAAGCCAATTTTTTAGTAGATTTTTGCTGCCTGCAGCTTGTTTAAAAATTGCAGGTACAAATAATTGTGAAGTTCTGGCTGCCTATGTTTACATCAGATTATTAGAAGAAGCAAACTTGGATAACCTCGAAGAAATTCCAGCGCTATTTCGCTTTGATGATGACAAAGCAGGCAAGGGGCTTCATTTCTCAGTAGCACTCAACATAGGATTCGATGAGACACAATTAAAACAGGGAATACTATATCCTGATACAAATTTTGCAAGAGTACTGTTGATTGACCCTTGGCTCCGAGAATTTGGAAAATTTTCTAGTATAGAAAGCGCAATTCATAAAAGATATCCCAACAGTACCTCTGGACATTATAATGGACCTGTCGGCGCTAACAGCATTGATGCTCTGAAACGCATTCAAGCAACACTGAGAAAAGATTTTGAAGCTGCCTGTCTTGAGTTCAAAGCAGTATTCGAACAAGAATTAATTGATTATCCTATGGCAACCGCTGCAAATGCCACCCGCGTAGGAGAAAAGTTATTTTCGGTGCCAACCTCCAAGACAGAGCTTGGTTTCTTAACCAGCACTTACCTAATAGACCCGGAAGCTGCACATGCAGATTTGCAAAAATGTCATACTCGGGCCTTGGAGGATGATTTGGCAAATCGTTTACAAGTTCCTGAAAATATCAAAAGAGTTTGGGGGTATTTGCTTCGAAATGACCAGACTTTGTTGAAAAAAGTAAGCCTAGACAAAAATCCTATCATTCTTGAATTACTTGCTAAAGTTGACAAAGACATGATGCAAGAGAAGGAAAAAAAGAGTCAAAGCGCTGTTTCAGGACATAAAGCGTTTGTTCCTTTGGACTTCTTACGTAAAGGGGCTTCCGCACAGCAGATACTCATGCTCTTTCAGAATGTAATTCAAGCACAACGTATTGCATCAGAACCTCAGTTGTCTACCGCCAAAAAAGCAGCTGCAGAAGTGGATGCTCAAGCTACTACATCACAAGCTTCTGATCCAAAGAAGAAAGCAAAAAAGAAAAAGAAGAAAAATGTCCAGAAAAAGGTTTTTGCCTAATGGCTCGTTAATCAATAAAATTTTCTGCCTTTTCCTGAGAAGATATTAACTATGGCAGCATTTGCGCTTGTGCCCTCTGTTTTAGTAGGATCATGAGCATCAGCATCATCACTGATATCGTTTCCTTCTGTAGGAGTAGCTGCAGGCGCCGCAATCTGCAAAGGCTCTGCATTCAATTTCTGGCAGTGTCTATCAAATAGAAGGCTGCTTAAGGAATATCGAGCCTTGCAGAGATCTTGCCAATAGAGTTGTATTGGAGACAGACGTCCCTCAGATTTTACGGATTTTTGGATTGCAGCAGCTTTTGGGGACTCTATTAAGTAAGAAAAGATAATGGTTCTGATACTGCTCGCCATTGAATTGAAACTTGGTAAATTTTTATTTTGCATGTCAAGATCGTCTTGCAAATACTGCAGATAAGGGAAGAGATTGTTGAAAAGTGGTGATTGTTCAGTTTCATATTGTGGAAAATTACCGGGTTGTGTTTTAGCTTGCTCCTTGGACTGTTCTTTGGCTTTATCTTGTTCGGTTAAACTTTGACTCGGAGTGGTCAGTTTAGCTGCTTGCTCCAAAACAAGTTGTGCTTCCAGGTCTTCATCTTGATCCAAGCGAGAATTGTTATATTGCTGAACTCTCTTCATGAAATCATTTCTAATAATCTCACGCAACATGTTGTAGGATTCCTGATGAAAGTATACTTTTTGACCAGCATCTATATCCACAGCACGAGCTTCGATAGCTTCTAATGATGCAGCAAAACAATCATCTGTCGCCTTTTTAATGTGCTCTTCGAAGTCAAAATTAAGCCCATTAAAAAGTTCCAAATCAAAAACTAAGGAGGTATTCAAATCCTCAGATTTCCAGAGATTAATAAGTTGATTTAAGATATCAGCTTTGATTTTAAGAAATAAATGGTTGTGGTTTCTCCGAAAATACTCTTTATAATGAACGAGAGTTAAACTAAGCATTTGATGGATTTTTAATAGGGTAGAAAAGGGTGGTTTTAAGTCTTGCGTCAGCCAAAAGGATACTCCCCTCTCAATGTGACCATCAAAACCAGATTCAAGCAGCATTTTCAAGAAATCTTTGCGTCGATATTGGATGGCGAATTTTATGGGTTCTCGCTTCATCAACCAAAACATATCATTGGCTTCAAAAGATTGGCATTTTGATAAATGTGTTTTAATCCTATCCCAAATTTCTTTTGAGGATAGGTTTTTTGGGATACCTTCATGTTTTAAGTACAGCAGAGCTAAAGGATAATGAGCAAAAAGGTTGTTATTGAATGCGATCTTTTCAAGCAATTGAATGGCAAATTCTTGGCCTTTTCCTGAGAGTTCTGCAATTTTCTGTGCGTTTTCACACTGTTTCTTGTAGAAAATTTTCAGAGAATCTCTGGCCTGAACATCACCCTTGTCTGCCGCAGCTTTTAGCCAACCGAATGCTTGTTTTTCTCGATACTCTATTGTTCGAATTTCGCTTTTGAATTGAAAAAAGGGATCGAATCTTTCAATACACCAGGCATCCTCCAGATAAGCTATTCCGAGCACTCTTTTAGCACCCACGACACCGTTTTCTGCCGCAGAGTTCAGGAAGCGATAGAGTTGTTGTATGTAATGATCTTTTTTCTCAGTTCTCAAGCTAAGCGTAAACCCACTGTCTTTTTCAAGTTTTAACTGTTGTGTAAGCTCTTCTTGATACATTAATCCTACGCGATACTGTGCTTCAGATTGGCCTTCGGGTGTTGTGGGATAACGTTTCCATACATGAAAAAACGGTAATAGATACACTTCAGCTTCACTGATTCCTGAATCAAAAGCATCTTTACACCATTGAAAGGCTTTCTCGGCACGATATTCTTCACGTTCTGTGTCAATAAGTGCTGTTACTTCAGGATATTCACTGTCTGGTACACCTTCGCTCTCTGCAAATAATAATGCTAATTGCAATTTTGCTGCAGCAGAACCTTGATGTGCTGCTTTTTTAAAAGTGTGAAAGTTTTGTTCCTTTTCTTTATTCTTTTCTACTTCTTTATTCTTCTCTACTCTCAATTTTTTCAAGCTTTCTGATTCTTTCTCTATACCTGCTTTTTCTCCCCCCTTTGTTTGCACCGAAGAAGAGAGACTGACATCCGTTGCAGGACTACTGGTTAATTTTTTAGACTTTTTAACTTCGCAAAGATTTCCTAAATTTTTTTCTTTCTCAAGGATTCTTTCTAGCATTTTTTTAGATGCGGTATCACTTTGGGGAATGTTGATACTGTTCAAGAAAAATATGAATTCTTGAAATCTTGCTTTTTCATTTTTATATTCATCTAAGTTATCGAGAGCTTTATCCAGTCCCGTGACGAAAAGAGGGTTATTTAACACAGGATCATTCATACGCATGATAAATTCACTTATCTTTGTGTCAAGCTTATTCTTTGCAGCCTTGCCTTCTGGTGTTCTCGGATTTTGCTTCATAGCTTCTGCGTAAAGTTCGAATACCTCTTCGAGTAAATCAAAGACAGGTTTTGCTTTTGTGATAAATTCCCTAGCACTTCCAGAGTAAAAGTTGGGATCAATAAATTTCTTTAATATGTACAGTTGTTGTGTAATCATGCTTTCTCCAGACTCCTAAACTTATATCTGTTATATGCTGCAACCTATCCTGCATGTAGTGTTTATAAGACTAACTTAACTTTGTAAGATCGATTATATTCAAGTATATGTATTTACACATCTTCAAAGTCTTTATTTCCAAGCCTAAATTGTATCATAATAATTCAATAAAACAGTATTTTTATGGTAACTGGCTATATGGTTTCTACAGTATTTATGAACTGCCGACCTTTAGTATCGTTATTTTTTGTCTTATCCGCTATTTTTATGAGTGGATCGGCATTTGCTATCGATTGCAGCAAGGCTCGAACAAATGATGAAAAAATCATTTGTAAGAGCGATACCTTGAAAAATTATGATGCTGCTATGTCGCAAGTTTATTCTGAAGCTTGGAAAAATACTGATGCCAAAGCAAGATTGCAATTGCTTGCGAGCCAAAAGCAGTGGATTCTGGATCGGAAAAAATTGAGTGATGAAGATCAATTGTCAGACTTATATATAAAAAAAATACGCAATCAATGTGAAACTTTTGATACAGTCTGCAAGTCATTGGCTTCTAACACTATTGACAAATGGCAACAGGATAAAAAAAATCCAAATGACGTAGTTTCAATTATCATTTCTTCCTATCTAAAATCTCATCTCAAACAGTATTTGACAGACAAACAGGAGCTTTCAGAAGTTGAAGAAGATTTGGTAGGGGATGGTCATCTTACCGCGCTGGATAATGTTGAATTGCATAAACTGACTGATCACACAACGTTAGTCACCATTCCTTTGTATATGGGTGCCTATCAAGGAAAATCCCTGTCATTTTTGTACAATGATAACTATAAAGAATTCCAATTGGTTCGGTTCCCAAAATTCGAAGAGAAGCTAGTCTATCCTGCCACACATTCTAATTATGCGGATTGGTACAAGGGAGAATTAATGATTCATAATCGCAGCCAAGGCTATTTATACGAGTGCGGCAGCACCCAGTACTATACATTTGCTGGTGATAAGTTCGATTTAGTAAAGCAGGAAGAAGTTAATTGCACTCCAGAAGAAATGGATGAAATTGAAAGCGGTACACTGATGCCCGAGGATCTAAAAATCAAAACTGCTTATACAAAGAAATGAGTATTGAGTATGAAGAAATGAGTTTGCAGTGCATCCTCATTTAAATGAAAATAAAAAAATATAGACAAATATAGACAAAAGATAGATATAATGTTAGTCTGTTAAGTCCCAGCAGAGTCTACCCTAGAGATATGGTTGATTCTTTGGAGAAATAAAAATATATTGGTTTTAATTATAAGTCAACTAACTTATTAAACAATATTGATTAATTATGATATTTGAAAATGAAGAATATTTTTAGGAGATAATTATGAGTATTAAAGCAAGCGATGCCAGAAAAAAATTGGATTTTAGTGAGGAAGCAGGAAAGTCATTAACAGACAGTAAAGAGTATCGATTAGCACTCGATGTAATTGATACCCTGAGTTTAGAAGAAATTGATGCGATTGCAAAAAAGTTGGCACAAGAAGCTTCTAAAAAGGAGGATTTTAAATTAAATGAAGCTACCCAGAAATTACAAGAAGAAATTAATCAATTCATCAGCTCTTCAGAGAAATTGATCAAAGATCAAAGTTTTAAAGCGGCAGCAGAACGGCTTTCCCAAGCAATCGAAATTGCAACAAAAGTACAGATGTCCATCGTTCAGAATAAATTGTATTATCGTATTGCCAATATAATCTCCACCCACCCCGAAATTCTGAGATCTACCACAAGCCTTGCTGGGATTCCGAGTTTATATTTGGCGCAGCGAAATGAAGTTGATATGATTCAAATCTTCATTGACAGACCATTATTATTGAAGTTCAGAGGCGTAATGAATTGGAATATGTCGCAGCGTCCTGGAATTACCCTGCCTGCTCAGTCGGAGAAAGACGCGACATTTGCGCCTACCTATTTACAATTATCAAGGCAATCCTCCGTTAAATCATCGACTGCGCTTTTGGCTGATAAAATGACTGATAAAACTGAAGACTTGAATCCTCTGAAAAGAAGCCCTAAACTACAGAAATTTGAATGATGATGACGTAAAGAGGATTGGGAGCTTGCAATGAAGGTGAGATCATTTTTAAAAGGATTGTCCGATACATTTTCTTCCAAGCTCCCGCGTCCTCGCATTTTATTTGAAGCACCGCGCGTTCTTTACACGGTTATCAAGATTGGTAGCGGCTGGCTTTTCATCAAATCTGCGTCGTTTTTCGATATAGTTTCAGTTGACAGAATTGAGGAAACAAATACAGCCTGTTTTTTACGGATGCAGGGCTACTATTTGATCATGAGCGGTGCGCGAGATCTGATCCATCAAGGCCTCACTTCGGTAGCAGCAAGGTATGAACCCACTCGCGAGCCAGCAATCACCGAAAAAACGATTGCTAAAACGCACAATGCCCACAAGAAAAAAAGCCTGCAAAAAAAATTGGATAAGCAGGACAGGAAAACCCAATCAGAAGAACACAGCATTCTTTGCCTTGAAGACAAGGTTGGATATTTCCTAGAAGTGCCCAAGGCCGTTTGTGACTTGATGGTGTCATCGATTGCTTGTTCTTCACTGATAAAGGTGATGGGAGATCAAATGGCGATGGGAGTCAATGTCTTAGGCCTATCTTGGCCCAAAGGGATTGAGGTTTCTCGGGTATCACCATTCATGGAATTTATGAATGTCCCGCTGACAAGTACCCTTTATATAGGCTTGTTGGGGGTTAACAGCCTTTACAATCTTGCCAAGCTCATAGCAATCATCAATCAACGCTATCATAGTCCTCGGGCTGCACTTTTGCATCGCTTTGTTTTTGGCTTTGCAAATAGTAATGCTTATTTAAGATTTTCGGCAAGCATTTTTAAAGCATATAAACAAGATCCCACTAAAGACATTGTGATACCCAAAGGTACTCCTTATGATCTTATACCAGCAATCATCGAAGCAGAACAGGAAAAATTTCTCCGTGAAGGCATGATTGAGCTTGAAAAATATGCTTTTAAAAAAGATGTATTGCGTGCCATTAATTATTATGCCGGTTTTGAGATTTATTATTATGCGGCTCGGATAGCTTATAATGCATTAGATTATTGGTGGAATCAATTTGAATCAGAGTTGGAAGCATTAGAACTTCCATCCAGCCCCTCTGAAATAATCAATCAAGAACGCAGACATCCTACGCCAAGATTACATTTTAGTTATCCTAGCAACCCTGTGTATGAGGGAAGCATTGTTTTTTCTCCCTCTCCCTCTCCCTCTTCGTCTTCAGTTGATTCGGATGTTTCGAAAACTTCAGCAACAGCAGAAAATTCCGAGCAACCAGCTAAAAAAACCAAAGTTAAAACACGCGGCACCCCGACAGCAAATTCAGCAAATGTTGAAAATCAAACCCCACTCGCTCCTGTCCTTGATGCATCCGTTTGGATTCTGCATCGCCCCTATGATCATAAAGTGCGGCAAGAAAATCTCGATACCATTAATACCTTGCGTTTGCAAAATCAAGCTTCCATTCAGGAAATAAACAGTCTCTTTAATGCATTATTACGGCATCTTTCTTTTCAGGATAAAAATCTGAATCCAAATGGAGCATCATTTACAGCCGCAATTATCCGAGCTGCTTATATTGAAAAATTAGGCGGGTCTGAGCGGCGCCTCACCTGGCACTATAGGGATCTACAAGGTCAGATTAAAACCAAAAGTCTGAAATTTGAAGAACATGGCAAATACCAAGGTAGTTACTTGCGAAAAGTTCTGAATGTCATCGAAGCCGCCTTTTTATGGGGCTGGGACAAGAAGCATTACTTAGACTACCTCACAACTCGTCCCAAGCCAAGCAAGCTTGAACAATTGATGGAAGTGATCAGCGAAAAAAGAGCGCGACCTTAGTGTTACACACTTTTTCTTGACTATTCCTTGAAAAAGTCTTAAATTTTAATTTTACGGTCTTTTTCAAGGATATATATGCCAGCTCGCACCTCACAACTCCTGATAATCCTTGCGCAATTTCTGACATTACCCGTTGCTCTAACAATTTCTCCAAGCATAGCCCTTGCAGCGAAAGAGGAAGCAGCGGCTGCAAATTCTAATCCAAACATTTCTGTCCCAAAAGAGTTTCAATTTAATGGCAAGCCAATATCACCCCTTTGCATAGCGCAGATCGCCAATGCTGAATCTCTTGAATCTGCCCAAGTCAATTTGGCGGAGTGTTCTAAAGAGGAAAGCAAATACAGGCTTGTGCCCGATAAATCAATGCTCGAAAAATCTTATATTGGCTATGATTATACCCTAAAAAATTCGACTGAAGAATATACCCCGACTGAGTCTGCCTATTACAAATATCTTGGCAAATTCAATAATTTGCATGTCATTTATTTTATTTACAGTGGTGGTGGCAGCGGTACTTTTACCTCTGTTTTTTTAGTCGATCGCAAAGATGATACTATAAAATACTCTAAAAACATTGTTGGCATGGGAGATCGCTGTAATGGCGGCATTGATACAGTAAGTTTAAACGACAATAAGTTACGCTATAGTTTGTTTATCACTCCTTATGATTATATCGATCTCTCTGAAATTAAAATACCGGAGGTGAAAGCCTACGATGATTTATCCGCCTGCGCTGCTTGTTGTCAGGGGACAGCACAGTTCGAATCGGATTTCGATACCAGTCAATTAGTTTCGGTAGACATGGGAGACAGTTTTGATAACGATCAAGGGACTTATCAAGAATGCTTTAATTCAGTGCTAAAAGGCAATAAGGATCGCGGCAAGCAAAAACTCACGGTACCCGAATTAAAGGATTTCGTGATGCAATTTAAGGATCAATGTCTTAAAAAGGAAATGAAAGTTAAGTAACACAACCATTTCTTAGCAGCGATCGGAACAGTTCAAGACACTGCATTCATGCAGGTGATGTAGAACGCATTCCTTAGATACAGGGTACTTACTGATTTTGGATATATTGCTTAACTTTAGATAACGGTGCTCCACCACAAGACCTCGCAAAAAAAACTAGGAGACCATAAAACACCTTTCCAATAAAAACATTTAACATCTTTGAGATGAACATGATCTCGTTCACCTTCAAATTCAACTAAAGACGTTTCAAAATCTAAACAGACTTTTTCGAATTTTTTTTCATGGCTTCCAACATGGATTTCGTGAAAATGGATCTTCTATATTTGGTGACAAAGACCAAGTGTGCGTGCAGTAAATAAACACAATGTCTTCCGGTTCTAAAAGGTGTTGTATTGTTCATTGGCCAATTGTACAATGAGGAAATGTTGATCCGCAAGGCTTTTAAATATAGATTAAAGACTAATAAAGCAACAGAAGCTAAATTAACTTCTTTTGCGGGCGCTACTCGTTTTGTGTGGAATAAGTCCTTAAGCTTGAATTTAGAAAGACTAAAACATAAACATCGTATTTTAAGATACCAAGAACTGAATTTTTGGCTTAAACTTTGGAAAGATTCGGAGGAATATGGTTTCTTAAAAGAAGTGCATTCTCAGGCTTTACAGCAAAAATTGCAAGATTTAGATAAGGCTTTCATGGACGCCTTTGATAAATCTCAACCTGGCAAACGGTTACCTCGTTTCAAAAAGAAAGCGGTGGACGATCGTTTTCGTTATCCCCAGGGTTTTAAAATAGAAGGCAATCGAATCTTCTTACCCAAAATAGGCTGGGTCGGTTTTTTCAATAGTCGCAAAATAGTCGGGATACCGAAGAATATAACAATTTCTAGAAGAAATGGGCATTGGTTTGTGTCGATTCAAACAGAATATGAAATGATACCTCAAGTTCACCCTTCTAAAACTCTGGTTGGTATTGATATGGGTATTGCTCGATTTGTAACGCTTTCAACGGGAGAATTTGTAGAGCCGAAAAATAGCTTTAGAGCCCTAGAAGCCAAACTCAAAGCGGAACAACAAAGATTGTCAAAAAAACAAAAGTTCTCAAATAATTGGAAGAAGCAAAAATCTAAGGTTCAAAGAATCCATACTAGAATAACAGATGTCAGAAAAGACTACTTGCATTGGCATTCAAATCGGATCAGCAAAAATCACGCGATCATTGCGATGGAAGAGCTGCAAGTGTCTAATATGAGTCGTTCGTCCAAAGGTGATATTGCACATCCTGGTCGTCAAGTTAAAGCGAAATCGGGATTAAATAAATCGATTTTAGACCAAGGGTGGTTTGCGTTTCGAGCGATGTTAAAATATAAACAGGAATGGCGAGGAGGAGAAGTATTGTTGGTAAACCCAAAAAATACATCGATTACTTGTCCAAGCTGTCACTACATTTCGAAAGAAAATCGTCAGACGCAATCTGAGTTTGTATGTAAAAGATGTTCGTATTGCAACCATGCAGATTGGGTGGGTGCAATCAACATAGAAAGGGCGGGGCACGCCCGGTTAGCTTGTGGAGCGGTGTCGTTGGATGCCACTATGAAGCAAGAATCAACAAAGGCAGCGGCGTAGGCCGTACCTTTAGAATCTCCTGCATTTATGCAGGGGAGAATGTCAACCTATCTCTGTCTTAACTTTGTGCTGAACAAAGACCTGGATTGTTTCTCCATAACTGCAGCCTTCTGATCGGGATCAATTTTATTCTTAACACTTCTCACTTCTGCTTCGGAGGGTTGGTCATCGTATTTCTTGCGTTTTGTTGCAGTGACTGTTTTTTGGCTGACAGTCTGAGCTTGGCTGGCATTTTGAGCTAGCACAGACAGAAATACTCCCGTTAATTCACGTTCTTCTTTAGTGATTTTAATGATATTTGTAGCAATAGGAGAGAGCACAACCCGAGACTCTTCCTTTTCTTTTTGCTGTGATTTTTCTGGACGTACCACAATTGCTGGAGGAACCATAGGCGTTCTGGTTGCTACAGAAGGTAAAGAAGCCATAAGACCTGCTGATAAACTCATTGCAGACATAGAAGGTGAATCTTGAGGCAGAATAGCGTTACTCTCACTAGCTTCTGCTGCTTTAATCAAGCCAAATTTCTGATAAACCTGCCTCATAAGGGCAAGCATCGCACCACACTCCTTGAGAATTATAGTATTTCTTCTTTCCTTTTGAGCTTCGCTCATATCTGGAAATATGAAGTTCGGATTCTTTTGTAAATTCGCAATACTCGCCTCCAAGTATTCATGAATGGGACCTCTCAATTCTTGTTCCACATGCTTAATTTGCTGAACCCCATGTCGACTGAGAAGCATTCTGGTCTGATGAATTTGAGTATTTCGAATCGAGTGATAAAGTGCGCTACGCTCCGTGTAATCCCTTGCAATGAGAACTTCAAGGCTGCTGTTAGCCACCAGAAATTCTATCATAGCATTTACGCTTGATAGAGCTTCTGCTTCATGTTTGATCTCGAGCCTCCTGGAATCAGGAGAAGGCGCAAATTTGGCTGTATTCTCCCTCGGAAACTTTTTCAGCATCTGACAAGCAATAATAAGCGGGGTTCTTCCCTGGCAATCACGTGATAGCATCAATTCGCGCAATGTAGCGTGACTGCCTCGAACCATTTCCACAATCCCTCTTACGACGTTGAATTGTTGGTTAATGATCGCTATTGTAAAAGCATTCAAGCCAGAACTGGTATCGTATTGTAGCAATTGTCGTCTCTGCTCATATTGCAACAGATGTCTCGCATTGCTAATTTTGCCATGATGAATAGCATGCATGAGAGCATTCCAGCCTTGACGATCGACCTTCAACACCTCGCGGCTATCTTCTGACAGAATTTCAAGCAAAGTTTTTTCATATCCTTCTATCGCGGCGATCATGAGATCTGTCAACCCATGGTGTTTCAATGCCAGTCTGCGTTCGAGCGGCAGATATCTCATGCCGCGATTGATTGGATTTGCAAGTTCTGCGGCATGATAGGCTTTGGACAATACCTGGTACATTTCTTGGCTTTCGGTGATTTGCTGCATCCAAACCCTTGGTTGCACCCAATCCTCACCTCGGTCTACAGAACGGCTATAAAGTGCATTCAAGAGTTCTAATTGCTCCAATGCAAAGTTGCTCAATAGCTCCTTCACGCGTGCTACCTCGTTAGAAATGATGGCTGAGTATAGTGGTGATCGGTTGCGGCTGTCTGTTGCAAGAAGCCTTTCTTTAGAAAGGTCTGCAATGGCATTCATCTTTTCAATATCGCTTTCATCCAAACCGATCGCATCAGTTTCGCTTTCAATTAAATCGATGCTTTGGGTCGGCACAAGATTGAATTCGGATTCGAACTTAACAGAATTGATCTCATCCAAAAGGGTATGAAGTTCCATAGACATAATTATTCTCCAAGTATAATTGTTTATAAGTTATATAATTTAAAAATTCTTATAATTAATAAATTTTTGAAAATTATATTGTTTGGGAAAGTGATTGTCAATCAACAAATACGATAAATATTAATAAAATATGAGAATAGATGAGAATCAGTGAATAAGTAAAACAACTAAGTAATTCTTAGAAATAAAAACATGACTCTGGATTGCTTTCGCTGTGCTCGCAATGACGCAAGATACAGGCGATGGTTTATTGATCTTGCGTCATTGCGAGCATAGCGAAGCAATCCAGAAAGTACCTGGGTAGTTACAGGAAATTGTGTAATTAAACATAATGTAGTCGGTTGACAAAGGTTTAAATTTATGAAACAATCACCGTTGTCCTTCAAATAGAATTTTAAATCATAGGAGTTACGCACATGAGTTTCTTCTTGAACCCGAAGAAATTACCGAATCCCAAACCGTCCAACCTGAGTCCCCCTCTGAAACTACAAATCCTAATATTATAATCAGTCTCGGAGTCTTATTGAGTGGCCTTATTTCTTCAACGGAATATCACCGATTTCTGAAGCCTACCTTGCAGCGCGGTGAAAATCCACTACTATTTTACTGTGCAAGAGTTGTAGATACTTTTCGAGAATACTATTCTACACCCATTGATCTTTTCTTTAAACTTTCTTATACAAATCCTAATTTATATAAAGAAAAAGTTGTTCTGGAAAGTTTAATGCAATTATTATCTTTTGGAGCGGGATTATTGCGTAAAGAAAGAAGAATTGATATTGCTGTAGATGAAAGTTTAGATGACAGTGAACGTGAAGTAAATAAACGTGAAATTGCAGAAAGAATATCAAATTTCTTTGCTCCTTTAAGGGAGCATGCTCAGAATGATTTAGGATTTACTTCTAAGACATTTCAACCGAATTTTCTTAGTAAAGAGATCGTTTTGCTTGCCGAAACCTCTGATCAAAGACGCTTCTGGATATATTCACTTGTAGAGCTCGAAAACATTCTAAATGGCACCAATAAAACGGTAATAATTCCTAATCTGAAGCAAATTGCTCAATCAGTATTCCAGGCGGATCCGACAGATTTGGCAGTGGGCATACGACAACTTTTTGAAAAATATCAGAAAGAATTTGATGATGAACTTAACCCTTCACTCGTTTTTGATGCGCAATATAAGCATTTTATAGAAGAAATTACAGAAATTCCTGTCGTAGCAGGGAAATGCTATTTTGACTTTGATAAAAGCAAACATCATGAGGCTTGGCAAAATATCCGAAGTGCCTTTCGAGACTATGAGCCGTGGATTAAGTACAATATAGTCGAAATATTGACAATACTTGCAAAAAGAAACGCTGAATTAAGCTTTATGGTACTTGTCCTTAAACACTGTTCAATTCTTGGTAGAAGAAAATTCCTTAAATTTATAAATTCACAGGAAAAAGAATTTTTAGAAAGCACTGGGAAACTCCTGTTATTTTTTGCTGTTAGACAAAACGACTTGGGTTTGATCAGATATTTGGTGGAGGAGGCGAAAATCTCTTTAAATATATTCATTGGAAAACAACGAAACTCTCTTTTGATTGAGCTTGCAAAAGGGGGGGTGAGATGGTCGAAACGATTAAATATTCCGCGTGAACCTTGGATGAAGTTTGTTAGATCTTCATTCGAAGAGAGATATCAAATTCTGATCTATCTCCTAGAGAGGGGAGGAGTCGAATCCAGTTTATCCTATGCTCGCTACCGCAATCTAAACGGCGAATCTGCTTTACATTATTACTCAAAAAGACCTGGCCATGAGCAATCTCTTCAATTGCTGCTTGCACTTGGGGTAAACCCTCTGGTGTCAAGCAATTCTGGCAGCACGCCATTGTCCAATGTGCTGCGTTTTTATGGCAAAGATATGCTAAAAGATGCTATGGTGCTTTTGTTAAACTACGGTGCAGGTTTCTGCAGAGTAGAATACAGGGTATTCTGTCATTCTATGCGGTATAATATTAAACCCATTTTGAAAAAGCTATCAGAATTTAATTCCATTGTGGATATAGAGAGATTTATCTGTCATGGTAGTGGTTTCGGTGGACAATACTGCAATAGTGACGTGGTTTTTGTAATTTATAAAAAAGAAAAGGATTTAAAATTTGGATTTACTTTGCAGCATTTTTCGAAATTTTTGCCATTAAATCGCAAGGAGTCAGTATTATCCCAAGAATCACCGGAATCATCGGAATCACCGGAATCACCAGAATCTCAATATTTGCCTATTTCAAATACCCGTGTACTATTCCACAATGTGGTAGGGGCAGATGATTCTGTGGTTCATCCTAAAGTCAAAAAGATTTTTGCGGAAAGTATCCAGGCTGTTTAAATCTCGGAGAACTTGTTCTTGGATTACTCCCGATAGATTCAGCTGAAATCGTGATTTCCTATATTGCAAAAGATATTTCATTTAAAGAGTGTCGGACCTTTCCTAAGGAGAAACTTAAACAAACGCTTGACTTCAATCCTGACGCTATAATTGATACCGTGCAGCCGTTCCAAAAACTGAGCCGTGAGCAATTTATACGTGATCAATGCAGGGCGATTGTTTGGGAAAATAATAATTTCTTGAAATATTTTATGTACCATCCCAATTATAGGCATGAATCAAGATTTTTTAGTCTCCTGAGAGATGACGATACGTCTTTAGAAAATTTATCAGCAATGCAAGAGATAATAGATAATGGTCTCGTCTCCCAGGCGAAGACAGAAAAAAACTATGAAAATTTATTGATCGAAGCTATCCGCGCACAAAAATATGGTTACCTTAAAATGTTAGCAATGGCTTCTGAAGACATGGAAGCGCTTGCAGAGGATGGTTCTGGCGAGTCAGCGCTATCCTTACTTGTAAAAAAGTTACAAGAGGCCAAAATCAATATTAAAGAGTTTACAATCAATACCGATAAAAGCGGTAAACCAAGTCCTCCGCTTTTCATTCAATATTTGGAGCAGGGCATCTTAAATGCTTCAAGTGCTTCAGCAGGACCAGAAGAGGATGATTCTATTATATCGAATGAATCTTCTGAAAAGTCGGGCTCGAAAATGGAGGTTATCACCAGAAAGTTCTACTAGTTTAGGACTCACACGTGATGAAAATATGTACACGGAAATTTTTATTCGATTTTACGAGGAATTAAATGATTTTTTAGAGCCTCTAAAGCGGAAAAAGACTTTTAGCCATGTCTTTAAAGGGGTTGCAACAGTTAAGGATATTATAGAATCCTTAGGGGTACCCCATACCGAAGTCGATCTCATCCTGGTTAATGGCCATTCGGTGGATTTTAAATATAAACCAGAGGATCAGGATAAAATTTCTGTCTACCCCATGTTCGAATCTCTCGATATTTCGCCCATTCTCCGTCTTCGGCCTAAACCGCTTCGCGAACCAAAATTTGTGCTGGATGTGCATCTTGGCAAATTGGCTCGAAGACTGCGGCTTCTGGGATTTGATACATTATATAGCAATCATTACTCCGATAATGACTTAGTCGAAATTTCCAAGAATGAAAGCCGAATTATACTCACGCGCGATGTTAATTTGCTGAAAAATAAAGTTATCACACACGGCTATTGGATGAGAAATATTCTGGTTCAGGAACAATTGAAAGAAGTTGTCTCGAGATTCGATTTAAAATCAAAAATATCGCCTTTCAGCCGCTGCTTGGAGTGCAATGGCCTTATTTTAGAGAAAACGCGTGAGGAAATTCAAGATCAAAATGCGCTACAGCAAATGGCAGAAATACCTGATAAATTGTATGAATGCCAGAACTGCCGCAAAATTTATTGGATGGGTTCTCATTACGATAAAATGAAGGCCATTGTTCAGAAATTTATAGATTAAGGTTTTCTGATCAGCTCAGATAAATACTGCTCAAAAATGCGGTAATCATTCTCCTCCTCCGCTTGTCGTATAGAATCTTCGTATTTTTTTCTCCCAGAATATTCTGCTATCGGAAATTCGATGGCAGGAATATTAGCATCTGTTAAAAGTTTATTGGCAATGAGTCTCGCTGTACGCCCATTACCATCTTTGAATGGATGCAGATGGACCACGATCATGTGAAGAGAAACAGCGGCAGCTATCGGATTTGACTTAAATAATGAGAGGGCATTATCAATTCCAAGCACATATTTTTCATCAAATTCATGAGCAGGAAGTCTTGGTTTTATATCATAATGATGATAAATGAGTCTCCGTTCTTCCGCTGTAAATTGATAGTAGGAGGGCAGGGGATTTGCTTGTGGAACATTTCTTATTTTGCCGAGGTAGAATATATCAAGCATAATGGTTTCTTCTAAGTTTCCTGCCATTTTATGATCTTTATTATTGTCTTTAGCTTCTTTGTCATCTGCAATTTGGATATGATAGTGCCGAATAACAGCTCTCACTTTGCTTCGAATAGCATCCAAAGTTAATTTCTGAGATTGTGTCAATTCATTCAATGCAATCAGATTATCACTAGGATCTCCGAAAAAGCAGGAGTCTGTTCTGACCACATAGATATATTCTAAAGGTTTATAAAAAATTCCCTTGGGCGTGATAATTTGATTGATTGCTGATATTAGTTTCATCACTTCTGTTCCGGATAAGCTTGATAATTTAGGTTGCATTTCCAGAAAGTGAATGGCGTTTTTATATGCGGCGAGTTCCTGCGGCTGTCTTTCCTCTCTGCTAAGCACAGAAGTAATGGGTAGGAAAACAAGCCCTAGAAATATTACAATGACCAGAATCAATCTGTGAATGGATAGATGTTTACGCATTTTACCCGAAATAATAGAGAAATAACTTAGTTGAATAACGTATTTACTCTTGCCAGCGGCCTCTACTCATTATATAGTGTTTATTACATTTTTATTAATTTATACGAGAGTACGATGAGCGAAAGACGAGAATTGGTTAAAGCAAGTTTGCGTGCAAAAGCATCAAAGCAGGATTTTGTCAAAGAAGGCACAAAAGAATTGTTAAGAACTTTGGTGAATGAGGGCGAAGATGCATTCATGGAGAGAATGAGGAAAATCAATGACACTGTAGTAGATTATGTATCAGATACACTGAGTAGATTTTCAGAAATTTCCCCAACACGACAATCTCAAATATTAGGAACAAAAAAGGGAAAAAAAGCCATTCTTGACATCGCTAGATTTTTAAATATAGAGGATGTAGATAAGGATGTCAAACAAAGCGAGGAGAAAGAAAAAAACATTGTAATCAGAGACAAAAGCAAACAAAAAAGTAAAAGTAAAACCAAAAATGCAAATACAGCCAAGAGTAAAAGATTGCGAAAACAAAAAAGTCAGAAAAAGCAAGCGGAGATCCAAAAGATTATCCGGATTTGTGATGCGAGGATTGCTTATAATAAAGTTTTTGCAGAATTTTATGAAAAGGAATCGTTTCAAACCATCCGAAATCATCTCATCCAGATGCTTGGAAATGATTTAGAAATTGACCCGGAAGTCGTTCATGGTATTAGGTTAATGTCAAAAGGCGCTTTGTCAGATTCCAGTATCTATACTGAACTCAAAGACTTCATTGCCAAAGAACATAACAATCCAGAACTGTTTGAAGAAATCCATTGTAAAATGCGGCTCCGAATATTTGAAAACAAGGAACACCAAAAAAGCAGTGAAAAAATCCAGAACAAATTCAAAAAAACTGCTAATGGTATCATTCACCGCAGATATTTAGAGTCTGAAGAGTATAAAGAAGGCTTCGAGTTGCCGCTACTGCAAGAAATTGCTGAATTAACCACACCCTGGCTTTCTGATTGTTATAAGTTGATGCTTAACTTTTCGAGTTTCACACTTACTCAATTACCGAAGAGCACAGCAAGGGTATGGGTGTACGTTCCAAAATACCAGGAGTATAGGAAACTAATCGAGCATGAGGTAGATATCTGCAAAGCATCCATCAAAGTATTAATGTCAAAAAAGATTGAAATAGCTAAGCCTGATTTAAGTCAATTATTAAATTTCAATGGTGTCAGTACTGAAATAAAGCAGTTTATGAAACATATCGATTTCGATGAAACTGATTACAAAGTCTCTAAAAAATACTTTGCATCCATATTTGCGTTTCATTTAAAAGTAAAAGCAAAAATTGCGGCCGTCCAGGCCATACTCGAAAAATATCTGGCTCCAAAAATAGAAGCAAAACCTATACCTCCCGAAGCCAGTGCAACTCCCTTAAAATCCGAAAAAATGGAGGAGTTACAGGATGCTGTTGAAGGCTTATCGCTTGATGAGCACGCAGAACCCGCAGAACATGGAGCACAAACTGAACATGATGTACATGATGAACATAAAGAGCATAATGAAATTAAGAAGCTTAAATTGGAACAAACGCGTAAATCATGGCAAGTTGCTCCCACAACTCCCTATTTTGACTACAAGCGTGCCTTCGCATCCAAAGGCAGCAGCAAAGATGCCCCTAAGGAGGCTTTGAGCTCCAAGAAAATGTCACTTTTAAATGCCATTTTTGCCAAAGATGTCCCTGATTTTGAAATTAGCTTTAAGGAATTAGAATCTTTGGTGGTAAGCCTGGGTGGCAGTAAACTTGGTAAAAATGGCTCACGAGTGCGCTATGAATTGAATGGCATTTATGGCGATACTCTGGAAGATGAGGGATTGTCGAACCGTCCTTCGAGGCTGCCTCTGCATGCCACCCATGGCAAAGACACCCGGAATGACAAAGCTTCAAAATTGACCCTTTTGCAATTTAGGTCGCTCTTTGAAAGAGCCGGGGTGAAGTCCTTACTCGAAAAGGAACAACTTGCCGCAGAGCAGCAGGACCTCGTGGCAGCGCAACCTCAGGATAGTACTGTCAAGCAGAAACGATTTCATTGATACGACAAAGCCTGGGTAAAAATATTCAATCCTTATAGGAGTCATTCAATGTCAGCAACAAAAGACTCACTGCAGAAAGATGGAATTCAAAAATTAAAACGTGAGACAAACAAAAACACAAACACAAAGATAAAGGTAGAGGCTTTATCACAGGAAATCAATTGCCTGCAATTTTTTCCAAGTACTAATATTGTCATCGATCCTTCAATAGACACCGGAAATTTGCATTACCACCTCTTTAAGGTTGTAGAAAAAACGCTTGCAGAATATGCTAAGAGAGGTGAAATCGATCCCATTGAAGCCACTTTCTTGCTGCCCGCTGCAGCTTTTGCGATGACGGGTATTGCAAATTGCGAAGGTCTGTCTATCTATGCTGTTTATCGCTGGCTAATTGAAGCAGATCTTTCCAATCCAAAAGATTTGCCGATGTTGATAAACTTTATAGGATACGAAAGTGATGAAGCCAAAGAGAAAATCTTTCATCATGCTTTTGCAGTGGGTCTTAATTTTAATCTCGAACAATATAAATTGGGTATGCTTGAATTGGAAGATAAAAAAGGATTCAATCTCATTGATTTTTGGCTGAAGGAAAAAGATCCAAAAACTGTAATCGCTGCAATAATGAGAAAATTTCCCAAAATACAAAATATCGATTTCTGCCTTCCTCTTGAAATAAACGCATCTGTGACTCGGTTGCTTGAAATTCGGAAACAACTACCTGAGCGGTTTAACTTGGTTTGCGAAAAATTTCGGAAAATATACGTTGAAACTCTCGCAAAATCGGTAATGCCCACTAAAGAAAATTGTGATCTGCAGGACACCGGATGGTATCGCCCAAAAAACAGCAATACTTTGCTGCAGCCAAAATTTATTATTGATCCCATTAAAGCTTATCTACACTTGAAGCGCTGTTATTTAGAACGGCAAAAGGGAATAGGATCAGAATTAGGAGTATTGCCTAATATAAGACTCATTTTTGAATATTTAATAAAGAATACCCCCGCTAAATTTGCGGGCCTATATTTTCAAGAATCTTCTTTAAGCTTTGTGAAAGAAATTGCTGCCAAATATTTTGTACCTACAACCAAGCAAAGCTTTGGTACTGCAAAATGGATTTTATCTTGGTTTCGATGCAGTAAATGCTGTAATAGAAATGCTTCCTTGCCTCTATCTCGGTCCTCGATCACCAGACCTAGGTGATTGCTCGATCCTATCCCATCCATGATCCGGTATCGGCCTGCTGCCTATCATCCGGAGTTCTCCCCCTGATCTCAAAGCATTAATCTGCGTAGGAAGAGCCTCCACATTTTCCTTAAGTATTTTTAAGCCGGTATCGTCTGAACCTTCATCTATCATGATTTTATGAATAATAGATAGATTATTGAGGGTAATCTTGATTTGTTTGACAGCTTCACTTGTTTCCCTTGTCGGTTGTTCCTTGTCTATTGCTGCTTGGATATCCCTAACATTTCGATTAATATCATTCAAATATCGTTCCACCACGCGCTTTTGGTCATGGTCGCCCTTCATTTTTTCAAGCATTTCCTGATAGTTTTTTGCAATTTCAACGCTAACATCAACCATTCCTTTTAAATCATGTCTTAGAGTAGTTCTGGGAGCTTGTACTTCTTCAACCCTATCCACCCGTAAGCTTTCTGCTCTCTGTAAGAGAATTGGAGTCGGTTCCTCTGTGTCCTCAATTTTTTGTATCGAGGATTCATCATCTTCTTTCTTTTTTCTCGGCATAAATCACCCCTTGTCAATGTGTGAGAACTACTGACATAAGCTATCTTTTCATATTTCACCGGTCTGTTAAGTCACTTATTACCCCGGTCCTCTTCTGCCACCTCTGTCGTCATCAAATCGCTTTTTGACTTCATATTCACCCTTATCCTTTCTGACCATCTCATCCTCGTCTTTATCTTTTCTGCTTCTCAATCTTGCATCAGGAACAGCTCTTGCTGGTGCTGGTTCGCGCTCTACTCGCTCCTTTTCTCTTTCATATTTAAAAGAACTGATTTTTGGAGCTCCTTCAGCTCTTTCCCGTTCGCGCTCTACTCGATCCCTTTCTCTTTCATCTCTTCCTTTATCACCACTGATTTCCGGAGCTCGCTCTGCTGCACTTTTTGCGGCTTTCGGTTCAACTATTCGATTGTCCCTTCGGTTATCTCTCTCACCTTTATGCTCTCGTTCAGTCTTTTCTTGTTCATCGGTAGGTTTATCAATTTTATCTCTTGGCATAAAAATCTCCTTTCATTGTATGTATTGCACGAAATAAATCAAAAATTAACATATTCTAATCTTCAAAAACCGTGACTAGCCACGTTTATATGCGTAACAATTAGTTTGAAAGCAATTATTGAAATAAGTTCCATATTCTGTGTATGAACACCATTTTTGCCATTAATTTTAATTAATGTTTTGCATGAATATTTTTTGCATCAATAGCGTGTACTTTAGTGATTAAGGATGGATTACGAATGACATAGTAGAGCGTTATTATGATGAAAAGCAGAAAACACAAGATGATGATACCGATATTTCGAAATGAATCTGCATAAAAATACCCTGCGATCTGGAGTGCCAGTGAAGAAACGATAAGCCGTGTACCTTGCATCACTGCTGATACTTGTCCTTTTAAATGAGGCAGGTAATTGAGTGCTATTGGGTATAGTATTGTAGTGGGAATTATCTGAGCAATAGTAAATGGCAGCAAAGAAAGCGTGATGAAAACTGGATGTAGTCCATCGAGAATCGTGACCATGCCGATCACTATCATGCTAAAGATAAAAGTAAGATTGGATACTACTAGCATATTCTTTTGATTGAAACGCCCCATGATTTGGCCATAGGTCACACTTCCTAAAGCAAACACTAAGGCTAATGATCCCTGATAGTATCCAAAATGCTTCAGATCAACTCCTAAATCTTCCATGAAAAGCAAGGGGGACATGCCAACAAATATCCAATAAGGTACAAAAATTAATACAATATTAGCGATAAGAAGCATGAGTGGTTTTGATTTTAAGATTGGGACATAACCCGCAAATGAAACAGTCTCATGTTTCTTTGACAATTTATAGTGTGGTACAAAGATGAGTGTCATGATAAGCACCAATATTCCGAGCAGAAAAAGTGCGGTAAAATTGCCTTGCCAGCTGAAATAGAGGGTGATATAGCTGCCGATTACTGGAGCAGCAGCTATTGAGGCATTCATGATACCATTTAAAATTGCCAATAAATATTGTTGCTTAGCGATGGGGTAGGTATCTGCAATAATCAAAAAGCTCAGGATGGAAGGCGCTGCCACACCGATTCCTTGCAGAAATCGTCCCGCAAGCAGAATATAGAATGAGGGTGCCCAAATACAAAAAATGCTGCCGATGATAAAAATCACGAGACCGATTAGAATGATAGGTTTCCGTCCATAATGATCTGCAAGACTGCCAACAAAAAATAGGCTGATAGCATAGCCGATAAAATTGAATGACAAGAGTGCTTCCACCCAGGATGCGGAGAGATTGAAATCTCTTTGCAGCTCCGGGAAACTAGGTACAAAGAGATCAAATTCCATACCGACTAGGAGATCCATGAGAATGATGGTGAATAAAACTATTTTTTTTGTGGCAGCTTGTTTCATATAAAATGACAACCTTATATCAATATCATTTAATGCTTACTATTTTTTCCTAACCACATTCACGCCATCTCGAATACTGAGCAGGATATTTTCGACTTTTTGATCTGCAGCAATAAGTTTATTCACGTCATCAATTGCCTTCGAATCGTTTTCTTTTGGATCGAGAACCCTGCTTTGTCGAAGTGCATTATCAAACACTATCAATCCTCCTGACCGGACCAATGGCAATACTTCCCTATAATAATTGCCGTAATTTGCTTTATCAGCATCTATAAACACAAAATCGATGGGTTCATCTTGCGCAGCAATTATTTTTAGGGTTTCGAGTCCAGGTCCCATACGTACCTCAATTTTTGATCCAAAGTTTGATCTTTTAAAATATTTTTGGGCTAATTCGAGAGCTATTGGATCGATTTCACAAGTGATGATTCGGCCTTCCGATGGCAGGCCTTCTGCCATGTACAAGGCTGAATATCCTGTAAACATGCCAAGCTCAAGCACTAATTTGGCATTGCAAAGATTGACCAGCAATTTTAAAAGATTCCCAACAACAGGTCCTGAAAGCATCTGTGGCCGCGCCATGCGAGCATAAGTTTCATCCCTGAGTTCTTTGAAAAGAGCAGATTCGGGTTTCATATGGTTTAGAATATAGTCTTCGATATTTTTGTTAACGATTTCAGTCATTCAATTGCTTCCAAAGTGTTCTCTGTTTATTGAGTTGTTCGTTTCCTATGGTTTTTACTGCCTATAAATGAATTTGCATACCATCATAGGCAATTTGTACCGCAACGCCACGCTCTCGAGCCAATCCTCGGATAATCTGTCCCATTTTTCTAGCGTCGCCAACGATTTGGGTACCGCAATGGGTGACGATCATTCTAGGAACATGCTCTTTTTGACACCAACCCAGTTGAGCTCGCACAGTGGTATGTCCAAATATCTTATTACCTTTGCGCCGCACTAAAGGTCTTAAAACCGTTGCGCCATCGCCAATGTATAATGATACATCATGCAAAGCATTCTTTCTATCGTCAATAGAGATTAAATCATGCACACAGAAAATGGTAACCTTAGGCGTTCTGATGCGATAACCGACTGCTGGTGCTCGCAGGGAATGAACGACTGGATAGGTTTCAAATTTTATGCCTTGAATCATTACTTTTTTATAGGGTTGCATCAAATGTCTTTTCTGCAGGGGATAGTTTTTCATAAGCGCTAGGCTATCTTTGCTGCCATAAACAGGACAGGGGGAACCATATTGTAAACCAAAAGCATGATCTGGATGAGCGTGCGTGATAACAATGGCATCTGGATTGATTTTCCAGACTTTCTGGGTCCAATCAATACCGCAATCTATCATAATGCGCTTGCCGCGATACTCGATCATGGTTGAGGTATGCCGAAAATGCCGCCGACTGCGTATATCGATATAACCTCTTGTGCCTAAAAAGGTGATTTTCATATATTTAATATAAGCTATACTTCAATTATAATCTCTTTGGAGCTAAAACAGTGACAAATAATTACAAAAAATTCAATTATATTGCTAAAAAACCAGATCAATCTGGAAATATTTCCTATACCACAGAGGAAAATGCTGTTTGGCAAGAGCTCATCCATAGACAAAGCAAAATAATTGAAAACAGAGCTTGTCCTGAGTATATTCACGGACTGCAACTCTTAAATCTCCCAAAAGACAGAGTTCCGCAATGTTCTGAAGTTTCCAGTGTTTTGCAAAAGACTACAGGATGGAATTTGGAACCGGTCGAAGCCATCATTTCATTTGATAAGTTTTTTGAATTGCTTGCAAATCGCCGTTTTCCAGCTGCCACTTTTATTCGTCGTCGAGAAGAATTAGATTATTTGAAAGAACCGGATATTTTTCATGAAGTTTTTGGGCATTGTCCGCTGCTCACTAATAAAGCATACGCAGAATTCACTGAACTTTATGGCAAACTTGGTTTAAAGGCGAACCATCAGGAAAGAATGTTGTTGGCAAGAGTATTTTGGTTCACTATTGAATTTGGATTGATAAAAACGACAACAGGATTAAAAGCATATGGCGGGGGCATCCTTTCTTCAATTAATGAAACCGTGTATTGTTTGGAAAGTGATATTCCAGTTCGAAAACCTTTTGATCTGATAGAGGCTTTACATACCTCATACCAAATTGATGTTCTGCAGCCAGTTTATTTTGTTCTGAACGATTTTGAACAATTATACAACCTCATCAATACTGATATAATGTCCTTAATTCACAAGGAAAAGGATTCTGTGATTCAAACACCAAAGCATCCTTGTTAATGAATTATTTACTAAATAAATGGTCAAATTGGTATAAATTAATTTTGGGTATAAATTATTTTAAAGAGTGATAATTCTCACTTTTTAATGTATATGTGCATATTCAGACATTTTCGATAATAAATTTTGGGAGAATGCTATCGTGGGCTCTAATCCGCCAGAACAACAAGCTGACAAGCCAAAAGAAGCTGCACCAGAATCCTCTGTTCCTTCTTTTAAAGTTAAAGCATGGTCTGGGGCCGATGAAGAAATGACCTTAAAAAGATTAATTACCATATTTAAGGGTTATCAGAGAAAACTGGTTCAAATACAATCAAAGATCAAAAATTTATCAGTGGCACAAGCACAGCCACAGGTGTCACCAGGTGTCCAGGATCAACCACAAGTAACATCAGGAGCACAGACACAAATGCAAGTGACACCAGAAGTACCAACACAATTGCAAACGCCATCGAAGCCAGCTCCAAACCCTGAACAATTTACAAAACCCTTAGAGTTTCTGTCCAAGAAAATAACGGATGTAAAAGCGCAAATCAAGGAAGCTAATAATGTAAAAAATGAGGAAACCTTAAAAAACGCATATGCCTTCTTTTTAAAAAAATCTGCCAGCATTTTGGTTATCATGTTTAAAAGTATGGAAAATTTAGGCATGTCATTGCCTCCTAATCGTCCAACTTTTAAACGCATAAAACGTGCTCGTCTAGTGCAACAAACAAATGCAGCTCCAGCATTGGTACCAGAAGCGGGAGCACAGGCGATTGCAGCAGGGCCAGGAACTGCTGAAGGGCCAGAGATTGCAGCAGCGCAAAGAGCTGTATTAATGCCTGAAATTCCAGAAGTGCAAAGAACTGTATTAATGCCTGAAATTGCTGCAACTTCTGGAGTTGCAACAGCACCACAAATTTCAGAAGCACCGCTAGAAGTCGTCATCACAGAACAAAACGTCTCTGAACCTGCAGAACCAGCAGCAACTAAAGTAACTGAACCTAATGAAACTGCGACTAGTGCTGCGACCGCAACAGCAGGAGCAAAAGAGATTGAGACACCTGAAGCACCAAAAATTCAGACAAGTCAATCACCTGAACCGCAAGTCCAAACCCCTGAAACGCCTACCAAACCAGTGCAATCTCAGTAAAACATAATCTCAATATAATAAAATAGGTCAAAAAACTATCAAAAGATATCCAGCTCAAATTTGTTAATCGATTTGATAATTAATTTTTTAATTAACAGTGGTATCATTTGTGAATATTCAATGTTATAATGTAATCATTTATTTCATTATAGAGGTATGCATTATGAAAAAGAAAATATTGTTTGCCCTTATTTTAATATCAATAACTTTTATTCCTCAAATTGCGAGCGCCAGAGTCTATTTTAATTTAGTCTTCATGGAACCTGCTTTTGTTCCTGTTGAAGAATATGTTGTGGTTGAAAGATATGTTCGTCCCTGTCGATGTCGTTATTGTCCGGATTATTATCCACCCCCTATGTATTATTACGATGATTATTATTGGGATTGTTATTAATGATTTTTTGATGAGATGAATTTCTTAGGGCTCTATAGGCCCTAAGAATCCTTTATTTCAATCTGTTAATTTTGCATAGATGGGTTTTGTTATCTTTTCATAATCTTTATAATTCATTTTCAAAATTTCATGATGGGTACCTGCGCAAAATCCTAATTCCTTATGCCCCTTTAGGGATTCATCAACATAAAGTTCCATGCCATATAGATTGCCAAAGGGGGGTATGGCTCCAAGTTCACAATCTGGAAATTTGAACTTAAATTCATCTTCAGCAGCCAATTCTGCAATTTTTGCATCTTGATCGTCTCGAAGTTTTTCTAAATTTATTTTTTTATTTGCTGGGAGTACTGTCATCACTAACTCATCGTCAAGCTTTACTATCACGGACTTTGCCATTGCATGGCTTGACAAATGTGCGGCTTCTGAAGCCTCCTGAGTTGTAAATACTTCTGGATGCTTAATAATACTGTATTTCATTTTTCGGTTATCCAGTATTTCTTTTAGTTTCTTTGCAATCATGACATGGCTCCTTTAAGGTTGGAGTGCACCAGGTACTTGAGGAGTAACTGGCGGCAGATTCGGTACAGTTAAATTTGGATTACCACTCGGAGTTCTTTCGGGGATGACAACAGTACCTGTTGCAGGAACCGTGGCAGCAGGAACTACAACAGTGTCACTGGCAGGCAATCCGGTATTTGGAACAATGACACTACCTGTTCCGGGGTTTTGAGGTATAACAACCGTATTCGTTCCAGGAACAGTTTGAGTAGGAACAACCACGGTACTACTCGCTGGAACAACACTGGCGGGCGCAATAACTGTGGTACTTGCTGGTACAGCAGTACTACCTGCCGGAACTACGACAGTTTCGACATCAGGATTTACCATGCTTGCGGTTGGAGCACCAACCGAGCTTCCGGGAACAACAACTGTTTTTGAAGGCCCGTCTTCTATTTGAGGAGATTCCGTCCCTCGAATTGTGATATAGGATTGTACACTATTGACTCCTCTGACAGTCTCAGCTGTTTCTATTGCTGATTTTTCTTGCAGAGGGCTGTCAACCATTCCTGTGAGTGTGATTACGCCATTTTGTGCTTTCACTTCGATATGGGAGGTGGAAATATTTGCATTGCCCGCAAATTTGGTTCGCACATCACGAGCAAGAGAGCTATCCTCCGCAGGGCCCGCAGTTGTTGCAAGCGAAAATAGCATGAGAGCAGTACTGAATAATATTCTAAAAAGTACTTGAGTCAATGTATTCATACTAGATCACTTTCTATATTTCTCAATCCCAAAGCCTATAAAGACGTTACAATAAGTACCAATTCTTTTATATTATCTATATTATCGACTGTCTTATAAGCTACTTTAGCGCTAGTTTAGCTAAATTTTGTTCCAGATCGTTTCACAATATTCTTTAATCGAGCGCGTATCGCATCACTTGGCATTGAACAGCTGACAGTTCGTCTTAATTCTGGCACTATTGGAGCAGTTCCCCGTTCTCCTGTTTGACTTCGTGTTTCACTTAACAGAAGGGGAACGCTAAAGGGTAGGGAGACACTTTGATCCGGTGCGGAAAGTGATTGCGAAAGGGCAGGCGCTGCGAGGGAACCTGGTGAGAGTGGTTCACTTTCTGTTGATCTTGCCGTAGCAGTTGCCAAACCAGAAGAAGTTCGTGACAAACTTGGAATAGTGAGTGGTGGAATTGCCAAGCTTCCTGCTTCACTGAGTGTTGCAGGCATACTTCTTGATTGAGTAAAGCTTGTTGCTTGAGCGGTTGCCTGCGTATTCGTTGCATATTTACTTCCTGCATGGACATAGGTTCTAGGAATGGTACGAAGCGCAGCGTAATATAGCATATGCGAAGCAGATGTTAATACTTGCCTTGGCATAGGAATATCGAGTGAAGCAGACTCTAAGGGTTTTGGTTCTGCAGGGACTGATGTTCTCGTAGATAAATCCTCTCTCTCAATTTCTGTTTCGGTTACAGCAAGTGGTGTCCGTCCATGCGGTGTCAATGCGTGCGGTGTCATTCCAGCATGGGGTATCAGAGCATTTGATGTTATAGCATAGCTTTGTTCTCTGCGTATGCCGTTGACTGCTCCAAGGTGAAGCACTGGTGATGGTTCGACTCGCTCTGGTGGATTTCTTTCTTCAGTTGCACAAGAATAAGTACGACTTAAAGAGGGTTGTGATTCAGGTAACCTTAACCAAAGACTGCGTCCTCCAGGCGTAATAGCCACGGATGTCTGCTTTTCGATCGCCCAGGATATCATCATCCTTAAGACTCAAATCAGCAGGAGAATGCGCAGAAGAACCGTACTGCACTTCTTTATCGAGTCTCTCAAGTCTTTCAGATTTCTCGACTGTATCAAAAGATCCTGAGGCAGTTGCATTCAAAAGCTTTCGAGCTAAAGCATACCTATAGGATGCATCCGACACTGTCCTTTTCAATGCAGGCATCGCAGTATCAGTCTCGGAACCTATCGTCTGGGATCTGTCCATTACTGGGATTTTAGTTACTGACATTACAGGCAGTTCAATCTGGTGCCCTTCTGCATCACGTGTTTCATGGCCAACCTGTTCTGTCCTGCTTGGCGCGGGAAGGTGGCTTGCAGTTTGTATTTTGAGTCTTGCATATGGGTCGATGACTGAAGGCAATAAGCCAAATTTTCTGGCATCTTTGATAGAACGACATTGCGAAAGAGCCTCCGATCGCGGATCTTCGACAGTTTTCAAGAATTTAGGATCTTCCATTGGAATTATCATGTCCTGTGATTCCACAACTGTCGTTAACACGCGTTCTAAAATGGCGTCTTCTCTACTGATATCTTCCTCCATAGCTTCAGACATGGTTCTATTCATAGCTTCAGCAGGGGTTTCATCAATGTCATGAGCAACTTCTGCGCTGGTTTTTGCAATTTCTGAGGATCTTTTTAATTCCTTTGCTAATTCCAGCGTCAAAAACTCATCCAGTTCAAGTTCGGCACATGCTTGTGCAACCAAGTAATGCCCGAGAGCGCTTGCATCATTTAGACGCAAGCATTTTCCACCCGTAATCTTAGCAATAGTTGTTCCAAAGAGATTTGAGATCTCATCTTCCTCATTGCACAAGATGGCATTGATGATGATGCCTTTTTTCTTAAAGTCATATGCAAGCTTCAGCCAATCATTATTTTCTAGGATGTCTACCATGGGATGAATGGCATGCTTGCCATTTTTGAATTGTTTTTTGAGAGCGGCTATAGTTACCCCTAAAGAATGTGATGCCGGAGGGCCTAAAGGATGTTTATCATTACCGATATTAATGCCCATGCCATGTGGTGCGGTGTCGAACACCATATTTAACACACGCACAGCTCGGCATGAGGGATTAGAAGTCCAGCACAATTCCGTATTGGCACGAAACAGTGCTCCGACAATGTCTTCAGCCCAATCGGCATTATGGCCGCTTTCTGTCTTTATACCAGAGATATATTTTATGATTTCCTCTGAATTGCTCGTGAAATTCTTTACACTGGAATGTACGTTCGCATCATAATCACGAAAGTCAATCAAGCCAGTTCGTAAATGAAATTTTTCTCTGCGCTTCTTGAGATCTTGTTCTCCCGTTTTTTGTATGAGCTCGTGTTGACGAATGGTTTCAATGATATTTTTCAAAGTACTTTGTACATTTTCTATGATTGGTCTCATAGAGTAAGTAGCATCTACCATGAGACAGAAATCTAAGCGTCGCCCATCTGCCCATTCAAAGCGATCAGCACAAACAATTTCGCGTATCAATTTACTTGTTCTGAACAATCCAACGCCATCCGAGAGTTTTAAATGTCCGAATATTAACTCCAGGATTTCATTTGGGATAAGCAGCTCTAGTTTGGATTGTTTGGATTTTATAGGAAAATCTGCTTCAGCTATTTCACTGTGGCCATTTTGTTCTTTTTTGATCGAATCAGAGTCTTGCTCGTGCTTTTCCCTATTCCGGTGTTTCTTTGGCTTTATCACGTCATAGAAATTTACTATTTCACTCCCAATGGCGGCTTTAGTAGTAGACATTGCATTATTCCTTGTTTTATTCCCAATTTTAATTTTATTGCTATCTATGAACACTTATTAATATTTGAATAACTAAATAACAACGAAATAGTTAGTATTCTTATAATTACATATTTAATAAGGGAAAACCCTTGTTTCAAAAATATATATTAATTCTCTATACAGTTCAAGCTTCTTATTAAATGGTGGTAAACTAGATGTCATTAACTTTTATTTTGTGCAATTTGTGGTATCTGTTCCTGTTCTTTGGTTAAATCCATAATTTCCTTATTTAGAGAATAGTTTAGAATGGTACGAATAATCACGATAATAGCCAAAATTCCAACCGTGTAGTAATCCGGTGCTGTAGTGGTACCAATAACATCTGCTGCAACAATAAACTCCAATCCTAAAGTCAAAATTCTGCCCAATTTTAAACGAATCGTATTAACGTAGGAGTCCTGTTTAATGTTTCTTGTGAAAAGATAAGCACCATATTCAAAAAGGGCACGCAAAATCCCTGAAAGAATGATGAGCATTCCCAAAAATGCAATACCTTTTTGGACAAAAATAAAGATTTGGTGATAATTTGACCAGTCCATATTAAATATTCAAGCCTTAATCAAGCCGTATTTTAGCCTAAATGATGATCCTTACCCTCTCTTTTGTCTTTGAGTATAGATTAATTCTTTGATTTTCGTTATGATTAATTGTCTTATTTCACTCAAATAGGAGGAACTTATGTCGAAAGCTAAGGAAACTAAAAAAGAAACTAAGAAAAAGCCACAAATGTCTATGATGGAAAAACGTTTGGCTAAAAAGCAAAAGAAGGCGGACAAAGGGGGTTAAAGTAATTAATTTTTTTAACACCTTTTTTGTAAGTTAGTAGATAAGGTTTTAATCAAAAGGCGCAGTAGTTATTTATTGTGCTGCGCCTTTTTGGCATATTTTGCTGTCCTATCGTTCTATCATTGTTACGTTCTTTTGATATTTCTTTCTTTCATACTGTTGTCCTTATACTGCCTAGTTATCGTCTTTCTTTTTGTCATTTGATATCTTTTTTCTAACTCAGATTCTTTTTGTCTTATGAATTATTTTGCTGACCAGCTACTAATTACTATTGATCTTATTACAATAATAGAGTATGGTGTATTGTCATTTATTTTAATCTATAAAGTTTCTTAACTTAATTATTTGGTCGTGTGATTAAATTAGATTAATAAAATATGAATTTAGATTTTGAGTTACTATTTTGAATCACGATTTTGAATTAAGATTTTGAATTACGATGAGGTATGCATTCATGAAAAACTTTAGCAATTTCGTATCTTTTTCTTCATCCTTTCCAAGACTCAGTAAAATTATATTGTACACCTTGGCAAGTATTGTGGTTCTCTGCCAATTAACAGGATGTGCTACCACTGTAACAAAAATTCCCACTCATTCCAAAGCAGATATCATGCGCGAAGAAATCATTCAAGCAGAATTGGTGCGGAAAAAATTAGCACTTCGATAAACTCAAATTTTAAATACAAAAATCGAATTTTGAGACAAAGCTTGATACAAATCTTGACACAAATTTTAACTGAAATATTAAATTAAACTTTAAACCTGAATTTTAGACTCAACTTTTAACTAATGAGGTTATCTATGCTTCGGAAGAAACAGACATGCAATCGTCAAACCATTCAAACCATTGTTACCAGTATTATTTGCATTGCCTTGTTAACACAACTTTTTGGTTGTGCAGGAATGTCTCGAAATGCTCGTGCTGAAACCAGACAGTTCACCCCCAAGGAGCGCATACATGTTGAGAAAATGAAACAGGAACTGCCTAAAATTCACGCAGCATTATTAGATGCAGCTGCACCGCTCTCCAAAAACAAGCACTGCTATTTTCCTCTAGAAATTGTCACCAATGATAAAACCCCTAACGCTTATTGTGATGGTAAAAAGATATTCGTCACCGAAACCATGCTCATGAACTTCAGCAATTCAAATGAAGCCGCCATCACTCTTTCGCATGAAATTGCCCATGGACTCATGGGGCATGTTCGCTCCAAACAAAACAATATGGTGCTCGGAACCGTACTTGATTTGGCCGTTGGGCTCGCGAGCGGCTTTACTACAGCCGGCTTATTTGGGAGGCTTGGCAGCAATGCCTATTCGCAGGATTTTGAATTGGAAGCAGATTATGTGAGTATGTATTTGATGGCGAGAGCTGGATTCCCCGTAGATAACGCTGCCAAATTCTGGCGCAAGATGGCGCTCCTTGCTCCGAATCGGATCCGCAATAGTTGTTCATCCAGTCACCCCGGTTCCGCAGCGCGATACGTCTTGCTCGAGAAAACCGCTCAGGAAATCAAAGAGAAGAGACGTATGAAGCTTGCACTGATTCCGGAATACAAGAAGAAAGGTTAATGCATTAATAACAACTTTTGAAAAGGCTATTCGATTTCAAATCCTTTTAGATCTTCCTTGAAGACATCTTCAAGAGTTTTTGCATCCAACAATCGAATAGCCCAGGTATTTAGAATTTCTGGGTTTGCTTTATGAATAACTTCCTTGTATTTATCAGGTAGATAATGAAATTTTTTTTCTAGCAGTAAAAGTACTGTTTTTTCTACACCTTCTTGCTTGCCCTCTTCCCTACCAATTCTTTGATGGATTGTTACGTATTTCATTCCTAATTCCTCCCCAGCTGCTTTTATCTCACCACGGTACATTACTTCAAATTCATCTGTCAATTTCAGGATACTGTCTAAAAAATATAGAAAAGATAAGATATCGCTTTCCGACCATTTCTTTTTAATCAATGCTTTATAAAGATTATATTTTATATTATATCTTTTCTTTACATCATAACATTTTTTATTGCCGTTAATTGACAGTAGGCCAATACAGCAAAAGGATTTTCACTGTGTAGTAATGATTCATATTGAGGCTCCAAATCAATTAACTTATAAATAGGGAACTCGAATTTTAGACTACATCCCCAAAGTGATGTTTGATAAATATTTTTGCGCCAATTTTTATCATGGTCAATCAATATAGCCAAGGTAACAACGGGCATCGAATATTTAAGCAAAATTCGATGATGACAATCAAAAACCCGTTTTTCAAATCCAGTTTCTTTTTGTTGCTGGACCTCTGCATGCAGCAATACGTAGGCTTCATCACCTGTGATTCTTTTCACTTTAACCAGTTTATCAATGTACCTTTTGCCTTTTTTACCATAACCCAAAATCGCATGGAGTTCCTGTTCTTTTTCTTCTTTTTCATGACTCCAGTCAATTTGCCTATAGATATCAGACCAAGCAAATAGAATAAAATCTTTAAAAAATTTGTTTAAAGATTCTTTCCAGACGCTGTCTGTTTCAGAACCTAATTTTTGGGGTCGAAGATTGCTTTTTGCTTTCTTAATTTTGGAAATCTCAACTACCATACTACACTTCCTTTTTTCATAATGCATAGTGAAATACAAAAAGTTTTAGATAGTATACACATATTAGATTTTTGTTACAATAATTTTTTTATAATATTTTCCGATTGTTTGTGCAAGTTTCGAAATACAAATTTTGACTTGAAAGTATTACGTTGTATTACGTTTCAATTTTTGATAAAATTTCCTGAGTAAAGGGTTTTTAGAAAAAATATGTAAGCGTCACCGGGTTTAATTAACCTTAATTTTACTTAACAGGTCATATTGATAAGAAGAAATTTTCTGTGAAAGAAATAGAGAAATAGAGAAATAGAGAAATAGAGAAATAGAGGAGAGAAATGAAATGAGTGTACCTTCACCCATATTAGATTCAGAATCTGATGACGAAGACTTCCAAGAAGTATTGCAGATCATTACTGATGAGGAAGCGGAGGCATTAGAAGGTGATGCGATGGAGGGAGACTCTTTAGAAGGAGACTCGTCGGAAAGCGATGTTCATGAAGGAAGCGCATCAGAACCAGTAGTAGAAGATGATCCGCACTCAGAAGCAACACCGGGTGATGCTCCAGTATCGAATGCACCTGAAGGTTATGATTGGGATGGAGATGGCTGGGATGGAGATGACTCATATGGCGTTGAAGGCGATGAATCTGATGACTCAGTCGATTCAGATGAAGAAGAGCCGGAAGCAAATATTAACGCAGATGATACAGCACCACAATCCCTCGCTTCAAAAGAAATTTTGAAAAATCAACCATTAGATGACGCTGATCGAATCATTGTGGAATCTTTAGAAAAAGCTAAAAAAGAGAAAAAAAAGTATATGAGGGAGCAAGATCAAGAAACGGTTACGCGAACAAATTTTCTTCTTGGCTATAAGTTTGGTCTAGACGATTCTATCTGGTGGGGTCCACCCATTGGGGGGTATACTATTTTAAAGTTTAAATATGCGCAAAATCGTAATGCCGAAAACTTTAAAACCTTAATTATCGATCCAATCAATAAAAATGAGGGTAATTTGGCTCTTGATCTTGAAGGACATCTAATAAAAGAATATCTTGATATGCTTGTAGAAGCCATGGCCGAAAATACTTCGGTTAAATGGATCAGAATTGAACATCGTGGTCCTAGTCAAAATCTATTGGATGCTATGGCTAAAATATTGCTACAAACTAACTCCCTTCGTTCCTTGAAGTTGCTCGAAATCGATAAAATGGATGCTGCTGGAGTACGAATCAATCGCCAAGCTTTTGGAGAAGCCTTAGCCGCAAATAAAAACCTGATAGAATTTCGTTTGAAAGACCATGAACAACACTTTGGATTTTATGAAGAAGATCTCGGTATCGTAGAAGCCTTGAAGAGTAACAGAAAAATAATAAAATTGTCATTAGACTTTCGCTGCTATAGAGAACATTATAATGAAGATGTGAAGCAAAGATTCATTAAATTGATGGACGTTTTGGAGCAAAATTCTGCTCCGAAAATTTTAGCTTTACATTTTCAAGAAGTTTATGTCGGCATGCTCGATAGATTATCTTGCTATATTATCAAGACTCAAACCTTGAGGCATCTAAGTTTGCAATACCCCTGCACTAAACCAAAAGAACTCGTGGTGTTTCTACGCTCAGTCATGAATGCCCTTGCAAAAAACAGTTCAATTACTTCGGTTGAGCTCGAGTTTCCGGCTTTGAATGCACGCTGTATGTCTGTCGAATTATTGACACTCTTTTTAGATCTTACAAAACAGAATATCAATCTTACTCATATTAATATGTTTTCTCTTGAATTTTGCAGTTTTTATGTAACTGATAAGGAGCTCTCTATCCAGAACAAAATTCACCAACAATTGGCTCTCAACTATCGGAATTTAAAAAACAGGAAATTTGCATTTATGCTCGGGGTTTCAAGCCACCCAGAGAATCAATCGCCTCTCAAAATGTTGGATAAAAGCGGTATGTTGGAGAGAAACCTATTTAAACTTATTTTTGATTTTGCTGGTTTCAACGAAGGACAAGATATGAGACTCACTCCAGAAGAATCTGAGCCAATGCCCGAGTCAACAGTTTTGAATTTATCATCATCTCATAAGCGTAAAGCGGTAGAAGCATCCAAGCTAGATGATAAAAACAGAAATGAAGATAGAGAGATGCAAATTGAAGAAGGTGCTAAAGACAATGGACAAAATCAAAATCTAGATCAAAGTCAAGATCAAGATCAAGATCAAGATCAAGAGAGAGAAGAACAGAGTGATCCAGATGAACGTCCTGGGAAGAGAGCAAGAAAGTTTCGATAATGCCTCAATCTCGCTTCAATGGCAACGTGATGAGATTACCGCATATTACCCGTATGTCCTAAAGAAAAACGCCCTGGTTGCGGCCACACAGTAAGACCATGTGGCTCCCATCCCACTGGAATTCGATGCTTAAGCTCGCCAGTTTTGGTATCGATGACATAAACTTCCCTGTCGTAACGGCCGGACAACCAAAGTTCACTGCCATCTGCATTGAGATTTCCCATGTCAGGACTGCCGCCGTTCGGAAGCGGCCAATTATGCACCATTGTATTTGTGCTGGGATCTATAACCGATATACTGGCAGGCCCTTCAGGGGCACAATTAATAGGTGTATTACAACCGCGATTAGCCACAAAGAAATATTTACCACCGTCTCGGCTTGGATAAATGCTATGAGTGCCTATTCCAGTAGGAATAAAGCCAATTTTTTCGAATTTTTCAGGTTCAATGATATGAACACCATTTGCCATCATATCTGCAATATAAAAAAGTTTGCCGTCTGGTGAAATACGAACATCTTGGGGCATGGCGCCCATATGGGTATGTTTTTTATCGCTACTTGTATTATGAGCCTTGCTAGCTCTCTCTGTTTCTGGCATATCTAGCGTTAAGTAACCCAGAATTTTCTTTCCAATCACATCTAGTTTTACCAGCATACTTGAATACTCACAAGTCGCTATGGCATAACTTCCATCCGCTGCAAAATCCACGTGGTTTAAGCCCTTGCAAGTCACCGGTACAGAGGTAATCAATTCCATCGTCTCTGGATCGCGAAAATCAAAGCGTTTACCCGAATCATTAATTGCAATGGCATATTTTCCATCCATTGTAAAATAGAGATTGTAAGGGCGCGTCACAGGCAGCGTGCGACCCACCTTTCCGGTTTTGGCATCAATCGCAGTAACGCTGCTCGCTTCATCATTTAATATCCAAAGTGTCGTCAGATCATAAGAAGGGACGATGTGTTGCGGATTTCTGCCTGTTTTGAAGGTGTCAATCACTTTGTAAGTTTTAGGGTCGATAACAGAGACTGTATTATCAAGTGAATTTGGTACATAAACACGGGGAAGATCGTTCTTAACTTTATCAGAAACATGATTTATAAATTCATAAACATTGAAGGTTGCATTTTCTGTAATATTTTGTTTATCCCCGATGGTTTGTTGCTCCACGTTTTTGTGTTCTGAGATATTTTGTTGTTCTGATGTTTCCGAGGAATTAGCATTAGGTAAAATAACAAAGTTCATTGATAATACTGAACTCATGAGAAAAAGATGACAGCACTTTTTGCTAATTCTCTTCACAGAAAATCCTCCTTGATAATCGATCTTTGATAATTGATCCTTGATAGTCGGAACTTGATTACTAGATTATTTGATTATGAGTATCAATCTATAATCTGAGTCGTTTTTTGATTCGGAAAGTCTTCTTCCATTTCCTGATCTGACACTTCTTCCGGCTTGTCTGCCATCATCACCGTTTCACCAGTCAGCACCATCTGCGCTTTCTTCATATTAAGAGCATGTTCCCATTTTGAAACCACCAGAGTTGCTACACCATTGCCGATCAAATTTGTAACAGAGCGTATTTCAGACATAAAGATGTCGATGCCAAGTAAGAGCGCTAAGCCCGCCACCGGCAATGCATCTGTGGAAGCCAGAGTAGAGGCGAGGGTGACAAATCCACCGCCCGGTACCGCAGCAGCGCCTTTAGAAGTGAGCATCAAAATGCCCATTAGAGAAAGCTGATGACTTAAAGGCAGATCGATATTCAGTGCTTGTGCTATGAATACGGATGCGATGGTCAAGTAAATCGAAGTACCGTCTAAATTAAAAGAATATCCTGTTGGAATGACTAAGCCTACCACGGGCTTTGCACATCCCATATTTTCTAATTTGGTGATCATACGCGGCAATGCAGTTTCAGAAGAAGAAGTCCCGATGACAATGAGAATTTCTTCTTTAATATATTTTATAAATTTCCAAAGGCTTAACCCGATATATCTCATGATGGGGCCTAAGATCAGGAAAATAAATATCAAGCAGGCAGCGATTACGGCTATCAAAAGATGTCCCAGATGCTGTAAAGATCCAACGCCATATTGGCCAATGCTATAAGCCATCGCACCAAAAGCACCAATAGGCGCCACTTTCATGACGATGCCGATGACACCAAACAAGGCATGCGAACCTTGATCAAGAATTTTGACCAGTAATTTTCCTTTATCACCAAATTGCGAAAGAGATATACCGAACAGCACTGAAAAAAGTAAGACTTGTAAAATTTCATTTTTGGCAAAAGCATCTACCACGGTCAGTGGGATAATATTCAGGAGAAACTCAACAGTGCTGAGAGGTCTCACGGTGGTTGTATAGCTCGATAGGGCACCTGTATCCAGCGTGGCCGGGTTAACATTCATCCCCTGTCCAGGTTTATAAACATTGACAACAATTAATCCGATCAGTAGGGCAATGGTTGAAACAACCTCGAAATAAACCAAAGCTTTTAAGCCTACCCGACCCACCTCTCGCATATCGCCCATTTTGGCGATTCCGACAGCAATCGTGCAAAAGATAATGGGCGCTACCATCATTTTGATCAAACGGATGAAAGCGTCGCCCAAGGGTTTTAACTTGACAGCCAGATCAGGGTAGAAGTGGCCTAGGAAGACACCAATCACGATGCCTAGGATAACTTGGAAGTAGAGTCTTTGATAAAAGGGTTTTTTCCTGGAGAGCTTAGATTTTTTCTTCATTTGGCCTGAATCTTTCTGTAACGAGTTTGCATCTTCCGTTCGGAATAGTTTAGCAACCAATGCTTTAAATTTGGTCATATCTAGCTTGTTGTTCATGGTATCTACTATATACGATATTGCTGTGAATAAACACTCTATCCGATCCGTTCTATTACTATATTATATATTCAATTTTAAGTAAGTTAAACGTCAAAATTTTGTCTTTTTGTTAACTTCATCTTTTGCATCGGTATCCTTATATTATCTTTTATGTTTAAATAATCTGCTCTTTTCTCGCTCCCAATCCCTATCCTTGGCCGTTTCTCTTTTATCGTACAATTTTTTGCCTTTTGCAAGTCCAATTTCAAGTTTAACCTTGCCTTGTTTCCAATACGCAGAAAGGGGAATCAGTGTGTATCCACGCCTTTCAGTCAGGCCAAGTAGGGTATTTATTTCTTTACGATGCAATAAAAGCTTGCGAGTTCTATCGGGTTCGGGTTTAACATGTGTTGAAGCTGAGAGAAGCGGCACGATATTTGAGCCGATTAACCAGGCTTCCCCCTTCTTTATGAGCACATAGCTGTCCGCAATTTGAATTTTGCCAGCGCGTATACTCTTTACCTCCCATCCTTGGAGGGCTACCCCTGCCTCAAATCGCTGTTCAAGTGTATAATCGTGGTGGGCCTTACGATTGGCAGCAATGAGTTTTGTAGGCGCAGAAGATTTTCCAGCGGGTTTTCGATTGGCTGGGGGGGCTTTGGACATAGATTTTTCCCGGGTCTTTTGAATAGCTTCAGCATTCATAATGTTGGCATTTTAACTGAAATATAATTGAAAAGATATATTGGAAAAGATATGAGAGTGATAAAAAAGGCAGCTGTAGTGCCTTATTCGGCAGCACAAATGTATGACTTGGTGAATGATATTGAAGCCTATCCTGAATATTTGCCTTGGTGTCGAGGGTCTAAAATATTAGAGTCTTCAGAGACTGAAATAGCTGCCAGCATTCAGTTGTCGCGTGGCGGCATACATCATACCTTTAGTACTATTAATTGCCTTGTCCCTAAAAAAGCAATTGAGCTTAAACTACTGGATGGTCCTTTTCGGCATTTGAAAGGGTTATGGCGATTTGAAGACTTGAGAGATAACGGATGCCGCGTTTCTTTTGACTTGGAATTTGAATTCTCAAATAAAATTTTGGATATGGCAGCGGGGTCTTTCTTAGAAAAGGTTGCCAATACATTTTTAGAAGCTTTTTCTCTCCGTGCCAAGGATGTTTATAAGCGTGTTTATAAGGATGAGGATGCGTATGATGATTGAGGTCGCTTATTCAGCTGCGAGCGGGGCTCAGGCGATTATCATAGTGGATCTTCCGATTGGCAGTACTGTGCGCGATGCTATTATCGCTTCAAAAATCACAGACTTTGCGTGCTTTCCCGAGTTTTCAGAATTGAAATTGGAGGAAAAATTGGAGCAAACTGGGATTCAAAAATTGGCAGATCGTCTGGGGATTTTTGGAAAAAAGGTGACATTGGAGAAGGAATTAAGAACGGGCGATCGTGTCGAGATTTATAGGTCTTTGTTGAAGGATCCCAAAGTTGCGCGAAGGGAGCGAGCGAAGAAGTATCCAATTAAGAAATAGGAAATCCCCCCAACCCCCTTTATGAAAGGGGGTTAGGAGGGGGATTTTATTCAGCCAGATGCGACCAGCGAATCACACGCCCACCCTTAAAGAAAACCGCAAAATGTTTTTCTACAATATCTCCGCCCATACCCGGTTTAAAATAATAATAGTAATCAAAACGGTTGGTATTTAGAGCATGGCTTAAAGTTGGAGAACCTAGGATTCCAATGACTTGTTCTTTCGACATGCCGACCCGAAGCCTAGCTACCATTTCATCGGAAATATCGTTACCTTGACGAATATCTATTCGGTAAATTCGGGGTGGAAAACCACTACAGGCAGTGAAATTTAGACATAGGAGAGCTAAGGAAGTAATAAAGAAAATTCGCAAAAAATACTGCATTCTAGACATTATAAGTTATCCCTCTAATTTAATGTGGGAAAAATTCACTAAACACTACAAACACTACCTAAAATATTACCAAATAAGTATAAAGTAATATAATCAACCTATTATTACATATTACATTATTTGTAAATAACACTCATAATACTAGATTATATACGGTCACGGAAGCCTATTTGAACTATTTGAGGAGAATGCGTTTTGAAAAAAGAAGAAAGAGACAATCAAGACTTAAAAAGGGTAGGTCTCAAGGTAACTGGACCGCGTCTTAAAATTCTACATATTTTGGAAACGACCCCCCTACGTCATCTGAGCGCAGAAGATATTTACAAGGCTTTGCTTGAGACCGGAGATGATATTGGTTTGGCCACGGTGTATCGGGTCCTAACCCAATTTGAAGCAGCAGGTCTTGTCATACGACATTATTTTGAGGGCGGCCATTCTGTTTTCGAATTAGATGAAGGGGAACATCATGATCACTTAGTCTGCGTAAAATGCGGCAAGGTGGAAGAATTTGTAGATTCAGTGATAGAGGAAAGACAATTGGCGATTGCAAAAAAGATGGATTTTCAGATGACGGATCATAGTTTATATATTTATGGGATATGTAAGAATTGTAAAATTGCATAAAAGGATGGTGTTCATGAAGATGGGGTGTTCATGGACAGTGCGAGGTGGTTATCAGCCAAGAATTTATCTGTTCTACGTCTTCCGGACACAACATCCCTGCCGTCTGCTTCAATTGTGTGCTCTGTAAAATATACATATATCGCGCATTAGCTAAATCTTGCTGCGATTTTATTAAATCGGCTTCCGCATTCAGCTCATCCACTATCGTATATTGAGTACCAGCTTTCAAAGTTTCCTGGACTGCCTTTAAGGCGGTAGTATTCGATTTAACCGATTGTTTGAGTGCCTCAATTTGGGCGAGCTGGGTGAGTACTCCGAGAAATGCTTGACTGGCATTGCTTTCCACCTGACGATGTTGTACTTCCATTTCCTGGAAATTTTGTTCATAGAGATGTCGAGCTTGCTTTGTCTTCGAAACAACAGATCCGCCACTGTAGATAGGAATTGAGGCCTGAACACCAAAATAGGCATTGGTATTGCCTGGAAGAGGAAAGATATCTTTTGCGGGGCCAGACCGAATCACTGAACCATTCAAACTGAGTGTTGGCAGATGCCCTGCATTATTGAGTTTAACATCTTCTCGACTTGCTTCCACTTGGAAACGAACTGCTTGAAGCGTTAAATTCTGATCTAAGGCAATACAAATCCAATCTTGCATATTATCAGGGGCTGGCGGTTTCAGATTAACATCTTCCCGCAGAGTTCCGAATTTAATAATGGGCACGCAGGTGATTTCTTCCAGCAATTTTTTTTGAACGGCCAGGGAATTTTTGGCGAGAATGACTTGAGAATAGGCATTATCTCTTCTTGCTTTCGCGAGCTGCACATCTGTGATGGTATTTGTAATGCCTGCTTTAAACCGAGCATCGGTTTGTTCGTAAAGTTTGCTGAAGGCTTTATGTTGCGCTTCAGCAAACTTTAAATTGTCAATAGCTTGTAAAACACCTATATAACGTTGAATGGTGCGGGCAATGAGATCTTGTTCAGCAGCAGCAAAAGTGGCATTTGCCTGCTTGACTTGTGCTGTGGCCTTTTCAAGCGCCACCCATTGTTGATAGTAAAAAATGGGTTGGGTTACATTTAAGGCAATGACTCCTTGATCATAAGGAAATTTGGTCTTGTTTAAAATAATTAACAAGTTAGAGACTTGTAACACATTAGAATAATATTGCTTATGATACTCAATATAACTGCCTGAGCCGCTAATGACTGGTAAAAAAAGCGCGCGAGCCTGTGGATAAGCTTCTCTCGCCGCCAATTGAGCTTCACGAGCAGCACGAATGGTGGGATCGTTTTCAATGGCAAGCATATAGGTGCAAAGTAAATCCTCCGCACGGGCCGATGGGCAATGAAATAAAGCTATTGAAAGAATAGCAATAAAAGTAATTATGTTTACAAGCATAAGAACTATAATAATAATATATATCTCGTCTGATAAGCTAGGATGATGAATTATCTTGGTGGCTAGCTAAATTTTTTTCAAAAGGGCAGTACATACAAGAGATCATGATTTCAAGAGAGCAGGATTTTAAGAGAGCACATTTCAAGAGAGCAAGTTGTGAAAAAAATTAACAAACCGCAAAATAAAACTGTTGCTATCGCTGCCGTTGCTATTTTAATCATTATTGTATTGGGATTATTGATTCATTATTTATTCTTTAACCAACCCTTCCTTTTTGCCGGAACTTTAGAAGCAACCAAAGTTGATTTGTCTGCTCGTCTCTCTGCAGCCATTGATGAGGTCAGAGTTCATGAAGGGTATCAAGTAACTGAAGGCGATGTTTTAATAACCTTCGTTTGCGAAGATTTTAAAGTCGCATCAAAACTGGCACAAGATAATTATGAACGATCTATGAAGCTCGTCAAAGGGAATTTTGTTACGCCTGAGAGTATCGATACCTTAAAAACTCAAATGCATGATGCTGCTATAAAGGTGGACTGGTGCACCTTGAGTTCACCCATTGATGGCCGTGTACTGACTCGCTATCACGAACCCGGTGAATGGATGACACCCGGTATCAAGGTCCTTACCCTAGCCAATATAAAAGATATATGGGCCTATATTTATGTGCCGCAGCCAATGGTCGCGAATCTCAGCTATGGCATGCCGCTCAAAGCCATAGTACCAGAACTCAACAATCGAGTTTTTATGGGCAGAATTATTAAGATCAATGATGAAGCCGAGTTTACACCCAAAAATGTTCAAACTCAATCCGAGCGAGAGCGTCTTATTTATGGGGTTAAAGTGAGTTTCTTGGAATCAAACCAGGATGAAATTTTGAAGCCAGGCATGACAGTCGAAGTAGAATTACCGAATAAGATGCAAGACAAAAGAGACAAGAAACAAGATGAATATGATAAAACAGATTGAAAAGTATGAAAAGCATGAAAAAAGTGAAAAGCATGCAAAAAGTGAAAAGAATGAATGAAAATGAACAACAAAACTGATCTCATTTCAATTAAAGTGCAGAATGTTTCAAAAACCTTAGGAAAAACCCACGCCTTGCAATCTGTTTCACTCTACTTTGAGTCTGCAAAGATGCATGGCATCATAGGTCCTGAAGGATCTGGAAAAACAACTTTAATGAGGATCTTGGTGGGTCTTTTAAAACCGAATCAAGGTAAGGTTGAATACTGTGAGAATTTTGAAAAAAATCCCGACAAAATCCGATCCTTCAAAGAAATTCGCGATAAAATAGCCTATTTCCCACAACTTCCAAGCTTATATCCCGATCTCTCAATTGATGAACATCTGGAATTTTTTCAAAAGCTCTATCGTATTCCGGCAGAAATATATCAGAAGCGACGAGAGGAGCTCCTTAATATAACGAAATTAGGACCTTTCGTAAATCGGGCCGCAGGTGAGCTTTCAGGAGGAATGTATAAGAAATTAGGTTTGATGTGCGTCTTGCTCCGAAATCCCGAAATTATTTTGCTGGATGAACCCACCACAGGAGTAGATCCCATCAGTCGCCGTGAACTTTGGGATTTGTTGTATCGTCTGCTTGATCGCAAAATCTTGATATTGATGTCTACTTCTTATATGGATGAAGCCGAGCGTTGCTCTGTTGTGCATTTGTTGGAATTTGGCAAAGTAATTGCCGAGGGTGAACCTAGAACCTTACTGAAACAACAAAAAGTGAAGAGTCTCGATGAGATATTTATGAAGATGGAAAGAAAATTAAATTATGAAGATGGTAAGGAAAAATAAATGAATGAAGATGGAAAAGAACATAAATGAATCAAAATGATAAAACCAGCAACCTGAATAATTCCATAGAGATGTCTAATTCCGTAGAGGTGTCAAATCTCATAGTGAGTTTTGATAACTTTAATGCCGTGAACGATATCAGTTTTTCGGTGCGAAAAGGGGAGATATTTGGATTCCTGGGAGCAAATGGCGCAGGTAAAACAACAACCATTCGTGTGTTGTGCGGTCTCATTCCTCCAACGGAGGGTACTGTTACTGTAGAAGGGATTCATCTGGATTCGTCAGAACTATCGGACACATCGGAGAGTCAAACCTTAATTGATTTAAAAAGAAAAGTCGGCTATATGTCTCAGAAATTTACGCTTTATGATGATCTGACTGTTGAAGAAAATCTTGCTTTTGCAGCGAGTCTTAGAAGCTTAACCCCCTCCTACTATAGAGAACGTCGCAATTATTTATTAGATTTTATATCATTTGAAAAATATCTAAATTATTTAGTGAAAAATCTCTCGGGAGGGATTAAGCAGCAGGTATCCCTGGCTGCGAGCATTTTGCATGATCCAGACATCGTGTTTTTGGATGAACCGACAGCGGGCGTGACGCCTGCGATGCGCGAACGTTTCTGGCAATTGATCCGAAATCTGGCAGAGCGAGGCAAGACATTATTTGTGACAACCCACTATATGGATGAAGCAGAAAATTGCGAAAGAATTGCTTTGATGCGCGATGGCAAGATAGTGGCTTTGGATTCTCCAAGTCGCCTTAAAGCAAAAGTTTTTCCCGACGGCCTCTATGATTTTGAATCATCAGTCCCTATAGATTATGCGGAGGTTCGAGCATTCAGCAAACGACCTGAGATTGATTATTTTGAACCCTTTGGATTGCGTTTTCATGCCACTTTTAAAACCAAGGCAGATGCAGACAAAATTATCCAAGATCATAGTCCGAAATTTACTATCAAAAAAATAAAACCCTCGCTTGAAGATGTTTTCATAAAAATTGTAGAGGGCGGATGATATGAGTTTTTCCTGGATCAGAGCAAGTGCCGTAGCAGAAAAAGAAATTTTCCATATCTTGCGAGACCCATTCACCATTGCGCTTTCTATCGGCTTACCTATGTTTATGGTAATTGTATTTGGTCTTGCCATCGAATTTAACGTCAAGAATATTCCTTTGGCGATATCCGATCAAGATCAAACTCAAACTTCAAGACGTTTGGTGGAGATCTTTGGCAGTTCTGACTACTTCATTCCTAATTATGTTTATTCGCCAATAGAAGCGCAGCAAGCAGTTCTGGGGGATCGTGCCAGAGCTGCTTTAATTATACCTGGGGGCTTTCAAAAAGACCTTTTTTCTGGTTATTCATCAGAGGTTCAATTGCTGCTGGATGGTTCCGATAATTCTACGGTGAGTCCAATTTTAAGTTATTTGAGTTCTATTCAAGATATTGTAAATGATAGGCTCGCAGATTATAAGCCTATTCCAAAAATGGAACTCAGAACGCGCTTTTTATTCAATCCTGAATTAAATAGCCGTTGGTTTGTGATTCCTGGTTTGATCGTGGTGGTGATGTCGATCTTGTCGATTTTACTGACTGCTCTCACCATCGCCCGAGAGTGGGAAAATGGTTCAATGGAACTACTCCTCTCAACGCCTGTGCGGCCATTGGAATTTATTGTCGGTAAGTTATTTCCTTATGCTATTTTGGGTATTTTGGCAGTCATTTTTGTTTACCTCATTGCAACACTGGTATTTTTAGTGCCTTTTAAAGGCAGTTATGTTGTTTTTACAATAGGCGTCTTGCTCTTTTTAATCACGTATCTGGCACAAGGATTGCTCATCTCGGTTTTAACCCGAAAACAGCTCATTGCTATGCAAGTTGCCATTATATCAGGCCTTTTGCCATCGCAGCTCCTGTCTGGTTTCATATTTCCGATTCAAAGCATGCCGAGCTTTTTTCAATACTTTACAATGCTGCTTCCGGCACGATGGTTTATGACAATTTCGAGAGAATCTTTTTTGAAGGGATCAACGCTTTTCGATCTGGGTATTCCTTTATTGGTGCTTGCTGTTATGGCCACAATAATGATTTTTCTTGCAACCAGAAATTTTAAAAAGGATTTAGAGCCGTGAAGGATTTGGAGTCATGAAGGACTTAGAATTATGATGACTTGGATTCTATTTAAGGGTTTCATGCGCAAGGAATTTAAGCAAGCGCTCCGAGATCCTCGCATGAGGTTTCTTTTATTCGGGACGCCTGTGATCCAGCTTGTCATATTTGGTGTTGCACTTTCAACGGATGTGAAAAACATCAGGCTCTGGGCTAATCCTTTACCGAACGATTTTGTGTTGCAGCACATTTATCAACATAGTATTGCAAGTGGTTGGTTTCTGCCAGTCTCTGAGGCAGAGAAAGAGGCTTTGGCAGAAAGACCGAGTCCATTTGACTTACTGCGGGCGGGTGAAATTGATGCAGCCATGATTGACCCGCCGGGGGGATTGACCAAAGATATTGGGAGAGGCACTGGAAAGCTTCAATTACTGGTAGACTCAATGAATGTTATCCAAGCGCAATCGGTAGAATCTTATATAAAAAGTATTTCTGCTGATGTTATATCGGATGATTTTAAAACGTCAATAACGAAACCTCCAATTTATTTCAATGTCCGCGTGCTTTACAATCCAAGCTTAGAAACAGCTTTTTTTATGGTGCCTGGCGTAATGGTGATCTTGATGTGTTTGACCACCGTAATGTTAACAAGCATGTCAATCGCCAGAGAAAAAGAGATGGGCACTTTTGAATTGTTGATTTCTGCACCTATCAGTGGTAAAGCCATTGTTCTGGGAAAAACCGTTCCCTTCGTTGTGATTGGGCTCATCAATGCACCTTTAATTTTGGCGGTGGCGGTGTTTCTTTTTCGTGTGCCAATGCAGGGATCATTGCTGGTTATGGCGTTGGCGGCCTTTGTGTTTGTATGCTCGACAGTTTCTATAGGGACCTTAATTGCAACGATAGCAAAAAACCAGCAACAGGCAATGCTCGGGGGATTTTTGTTTTTGTTTCCAGCAATTTTGTTGTCAGGGATGATGTTTCCAATTGATAATATGCCGGAAATATTAAAATGGTTGGCATATATGGATCCTTTGTCACATTTCTTGGAATTGGTGAGAAATTTAATGTTGAAAGGCGGGGAGGCAAGGTTTATTTTTAAACAAATTGGTATTTTAGCGGGGATGGCGGTGTTGTTCGTGGGGTTAAGCTTTTTACATTTCAAGACTACGCTCACAGATTAATTATGCAAATTTTTTAACTCTTACCCGGTTCTCCCGATCAATAGACTCATCGGATTCTTGAATGTCTAGTTCTTCCTGCGCGGCATTTATTTCGACTTCAGTTTTCTGAGAAGTAAATAATACCTTGTACCTTTGATACATCTCGATACTTTCAGGATGTAGTGATAGGATATATTTCTCAAAAAATTTGAGTTTAAATTCTAGATCGCCATTTTCCTTGGTGAGCCAGCAAAGATCGCCTTGTTGCGCCTTCAAGGCCAGCCAATAAATATCACCAGCGAAGAACCAACTTTGTTCGAGAATTTCAGCGACTTCTTTGCTTAACTTGGAAGGGCCACTGATAGGACTGTTGAAGCTTCCCTTCGGCGGTTCTCCTGCAAATAACAATCCTTTACGAGTGCAAATCCAGATGTGATTTTTGGATTTTGCTTTGTCCCTTTCATAATAGCGCATATTCTCAGCCAATTTTAACGCCTCTTTTTCAGTGATGAAAAATGCTATTAAATGGGGATGTTGTTGGCAGAACAAGATATACATTGGAGTTTTGGTATAGATATCTACTTGTTTCATATTTTGTTCACGGCAAGATTCCCAGAATCTTTTGCTGACCAGTAGGCATGGCGAGAATTGAAAACCGGAACATAAGTGGCCAATGTAAGAATTTAAGCTCTTAGACTTGGTCAATTCAATCAGATTAAGCTGATAAATACTGAAACGATATTCAAGCGGTTCTTCTTTGACAGGCGTGGCTTTGCTGCTTGCATGCAAAGTCTCAGTTTGACTTTCATTCTGGCTAACACTTAAGGTTTGAGCCTGCGCTTGACTAGTGGATGTGCTTTCTACGACACCTATTACTTCTACCTCTGAATCCAGATAATCATTAACAGAACTTGTCATGGTGTCTTTGCAGACTTTAATGGCTTCCTGCACAATGGTATTTAGGGATGTTTGAATCTTCATTAATTCAGACGGCATGATACTATCTATCGCCACAATATCTGCAATTTGGCTTAAAGTATCGGAGAAACGTTTATATTCGTCATTTGCAGCTTTATTCAATAATATTTCAGTGTAGGTTTCTTTGGTACAAGGTCCGAAATTAGCGAAGAGTGAGCTAGAGATTTCACTGTAAATATAGCCATTTTCAGCCAAGATATCATAGATCCTGAATTTTCTTTGTATGATTTTTTCGCGTCTCAATAGAACCAGTAACTTACTTCGTAACAGCGCGTGAATTTTTTGCAGGGCAACACGATAATTATCAAGTAAAACACTGTCCACTTGGGTTTTGAAAGTTGCTTTAAAAACGTCACGCAGTGTCCATTCAGTTATTTCGGGGCAGCTAGCCATAAACTGTTTTGAGATCAGAAAATCTACAGCGTGGGTTGCATCGCGCATGCGTTTCCCGGCTTGAAGTACCTCGTTTAATTTGGTTTTAGCACCTACGGTTACCAAACCACGAGCAAAGGGCATATGACGCAAATCGATGCCCTTGCAGCGTAATTGATCATAATAGACGAAATAGTCTTTCGGACTGCATTTTAAATCTTCGGCGACTATTTTCCGGTGACTGCCTCTTAAAATTTTGGGAGACGCTTCGGGGTCGGCTATGGAAAGCGCACAGAGTTTATCTTGCTCATTGAAGAAGAGAATGTAGAGCATATGGGAGGTTTTAAAAAATTGGGCAAGGGATTTCGCGACAGTGAGGTTCAGGATGCCTTGGAAGAGTGCTGCAGCATCCATAATAGCCTTGCAGTTTGGGTTTTGGGTAAGAATTGCTGTTATTTCAACAAAGGCATCCATTTCTGATGCAGGGTACACTTTGGCTTTTTTATCTTTGCGGAGCAGAAATTCCAGGGTTTGACCATCTATGCCTTCATACAAGTCGGCATTATAATTTTGACGCAGCCGTTCATCCAGCATGAAAATGGATTCAAAGGTGCCAGAACAACCTCTGATATATGCAGCTAAGCTGGTGTAATCTTGAGCATTTTGCCTTAAGATTCTTCTGTGAATTTTCAAATGGGGCAGCACATACTTTTTGAGACAAAATTTGACGACTTCGATTTTCTTGGCTGTTGCCATAAATTCAGGGGTGTCGCAAGCAATGGATCGAAGTGGGAAAAGGCTTGCCTCTAATCCTGTGAGCGCATAGAACTTGCGCGCTGCGGGAGTATCATCGATGGAAATAATTAAGCCAAAACTCTTGTCACGTTCCTTGTTTGCAGCTTCTAGGACTTCCTCTAGAAAACATTTCATGACTTCTGGCAATACACCAAAAAGCAAATTTAATTGCACAGTAAGACCCTGAGTCACGAGATGGCTTGCAAATTTTGCGCGTTCATTAGGTGTATTGTTACCGAAATAGGGAATGGCAAATCTTCTGTCAACTGAACTTTTGCTGCTGTCCTTGGAATAGCCAAAAGCTACAAAGGGGCGCTTAGCTGCAGCAATGGGGAAGATTTCCGTGATTTCAGCTTTATAAAAGGCAACGATCTCTAAGTAATCTTTTAGCTGTTTGAGATCATTTGCAATTTTCTGTCTTTCCTCTTTGTTGGGTTCTAGGGGGATAAGCCTTAGCAATTTCTTATTCAGAAGATCTATTTGTTCTAGTTTTGCGAGAATAAATGCTGGCATTTTTTCGGAGTTACCAAATAAATACTCAGTGAAGGTAATCAACTCGGATTGATCTAAGCTATCGAGTTTCAGTTGTGTGATAGTGTCAGGCAATTCAAAGAGATGCTTTAACATGGAGCGCTTTAGATCATGAATTTCGGAAGTGCTTAAGCTTTCTCCTGATATCAAGTCTGTTAATTTCAAATCTTTAACACTGAATTTTTCCAATATATCAAAATAAAGCTTTAATACCAGATCTATCTCTGAATCCGCAATTGCTTCAGGAGAGCTTGAAGTGAAATTGAGTTCTTTTTTGGGGTTAGATTCCAATTCTAATTCATCAACCAAGACAACACCGCGTTCTTCAGAAAGTTCGAGGATGTCATCTAAGAGCAGGATTTCCTCATAATGTTCTTTTCGATCCTTTGAACCTAGCATATCCAGCCATTTAAGACGTAGGGATTGCTTGGTAACAGGGCTTGCATCGAGACAGCCGCGATGATGCACCAAGCTTAAAAATTTATCTCGCATATTCCTGAGGTTTGGTAGGCGACTGTCGCTGCCGCGGTGAAATTCAAACAGTACCACTTCTTGGTCAAAACCAAGCTTTGCTTTGCGTTTATGATCTTTGGCCATCAGGGGTAAAAGTTCAGAAGGCGCATCAATTTCAATGAGGTGTTCGCCATCGGCGCAAAGGTATGAGGCCATTGGGTTTATGACGGTGGATTTACCATCACCCATTTGCGCTTTATAAGCGTAATGCTGAGGCTTGCGATCAATTCTCCGGGTAAGCTCATGGATATGGTGTTGTTGAGCAGGTCGTACCAGGATATTTTCCTCACATTCAAAAATAATAGTTTGGTGATTTTTATAGTACAAATCATAATTTAACTCGGCCAAAACAATTTGAACGAACTCTGCAAGACTGTTCAGAAAGAGATCACTGCCATCTTTATCTGTTTCGAGTGCATTGATCTCTTTTAGGAGATCAAGCGCTCTCTTATATTGCTTGCTTTGGTTCAATTCAAGAAAATATTGAAATGTATCAGCAAACAGTGTTTCAATATCTGCCGGTAAAAGCGCGGTTTTTTCAGCATAAAGTTTGTAGCTGCGCTTTCGATACAGTTCAATAATGTCTTCAAAACTGAGTTTAAGCTTTCCTGCGGCCAGATGTCTGAAGGAGGCATCTATTTCCAGTTTTGTTTTGAGAGAATTGGCATTAGCGAGTGATATAAGTTTTTGTCTGCGTTCTGTTATTGTGTTATTACAATCGTTCACTAGCACTTCTAGGGTGTTTTGTAGAATCTTGCGTTTTTCGACATCAAGTTCCTTGATATAGAAATACTGCATTAATTTATGAGCAAGGTTTTTTTCCACGCCTTTTTTGAAGTCCCTGTTTAATAGTAATTGACTTTCAACAAAATATGTACCTTCTGTTGTTGTAGGAAGGAGGAGTGGTTCGAGTTCTACGGTTTCCGGTATTTTGGCAAGCTGATATTCCTGAATTCCCGCTTTTTGGAGCAGTGAGGGCAAAGACAGAGCTTTTGCCTTTAATTTTGGTAGCGGAATCAGATCAGTATTGGTTATTGCTTCGCTATTTTCCATTGCGGCTTTTAGAATGGAATTCCGATAAAATTCCAAATAGTATTGATATTTTGCTGTTTCGAAATCAAATGGTTTCTTTAACCTGCCTAGCAAGAGGATGAGTTCATCACTTTTCAATTGATGGCTTTCAGGTATATTGCGGTATGATTGATGATATTCGTGCAGTGTTTGTTCTAAGAAAGATTCAAGTGTGTCTTCATCAAAGATTTTTTGTAAAATCGTGGTAATTCCGGTTTCATAGGCATCTGTGAATTGTCGACTGGCTTTATCTTGTGTTCTGCTTTTGAAGCAGAATTTTCCACCCATAGCAATGTGTTGGTAGATTATGGCCAGTATCCGGGTTTTATAAGCCACAGTAAAAGCATTAGATACTTGGGAAGCACGGGAAAGGCTGTCAGTTTTGGAGTGCAGGCTTTTCATGGCATCTGACAAAAATTGATAAGGAACACTTAAGAAAATCTGTGAAATGATTTCAAGTTCCTGACGACTACCTTCAAAACCCAGTGATTTAGCATGCTCGAGATTTTGAAAAGCTGATTCATAGTGCTTACATCCAAATTGTAAATAACTTAAGAAAAGAGCATCTTCTGCTGAATGTGCAGTGGGGGTTTTTTCTTGACCTTTCAATGAATAGGTTGCAAACTGACAGGAATTTTCTAAGTCCCAGTATTTGGAGGCGAAGTGATGATCCTCACGATATTCTTCTTTTACATCTTTTATTCCTGAAACCCAATAAAATATATCTTGTTGTTTCATCCCAAAAACATCGAGCTGAGCTGGATTGAAGTATTCAGCATCAGCGCGTGCTCCTGTGGTATCGGGATCTGCAATGAGGGCTTGTATTGGGACCAAAAACAGTTCATCAAGCGCCAAATGTCCTTCTCTGGGTTTTAGGTGGAGTGGCGCATCAATTCCCGGGATAAATTCTGACTTTTGATTGAGAACAAGTTCGTAACGTGAATCTTGTTCCCAAACAAAGGCGCCGCCTTTAATACTCTTAAAGCGGACTCCATAGCGCAGATATTCTAGCAAAATTTCATTCGATTCTTTATCTCGCTCTATTCTTGTGAAATTTAATGAATCAAAAGCTTGAAATAATTCGAATGCTGGATTGGGATGTTCTGAATTATTACTAGCATTCAAAATTTCTCGTTTTGAAACTTTTCCATCCTTTGTCAATACGTATACTTTGCTATCAGTCATTGAATAATAATAGAGATTTTGTCCTGTTTTTTTAGCGAAGACAAGGCTCAAAACCTTATCATGCTCCTCTTTTTCAAGAGAAAGAGCAGCCCAGGTTACCATGGTTTTGTCATAGAGAAATTTAGGAAAATAATGTTCTTCATATAAGCTGAATGAATACCAGCGTTTTTCTCCTTCGATTTCTATTTCCTTGAAAAATTTGTTATTAGGTTTACTGCCATAGAAAAAATCACTGACATCCCCCTTTTCCAATCGGTAGCGGTAGATATTTTCACCTTCACTGACTGTAAACATGACGATTTCCTCGGATTCCGAGACAAAACCTTGCCGCGGTTCAGGCCCAAAGACTGAGCGGAAGCCTTCGTCCTTATAGACCCATAAGGGGAGATCTTTGAGCTTCAAATCGCGGTTGACGACAGTCCCTTCCAGGCAATTGATGGTGAGCTCTACGTTGCCAGTTTTTACAGCCAGTTTAAGGATTGGAAAATGTATCGATTCTATATGAGACTTATCTATGATAGGATAAATGTCCTTAATGACATCCTTTACTGCTTTTAAGAGTGTGTCTGGTTCTTTTTCATTAAGGTTTTCTAGAACAGTTTTTAAATGGGGTGCACAATAATACATCGCTTCACTGATAAAATCTATTCCAGTGGGATCTTCATCATTGCCATCTGCTTGAAGATCGACCGGGTGAGTGCCGAGATAGAGCAGTGCTTTGAAAAGGTCTATTATCTTATCGTTGGATGCTGCACTGAGCTCTTCAGGCAGTGTTGTAGAAATTTGTGTGTGCTGAGCGAGGTAATAAAATTCAATCACTATCAAGTGAACCAAATTCAAGTGCATTTTGCGACACAGGAGTCTTGCTTCTATTCTCTTTTCCTTGCTGGTCAGAGCTTCTGATGCAGACATAAAATTTCGCAATATTTTAGACAATCCCTTAATATTGTCGACTACCCTTATTCGAGTTTCCCCATAAATCTTGCTCGCTTTACTCGCTCGCAATTCGCAAAGCTTTAAATAATCAATTAATATAATATTCAGTTTAAAGAGATATGGTACAGCATGATCTATGTAACTGTCATCAATGTGATGCTTTAAACCCTGCTCTATAAAATCCAAGAGTTGTGCTGCAAACTCCGGATGCAAATCTAAGGTGGTTAACATCTGACCCGGATTTAAGAAATTACAACTTATTAAGGTTCGATGTATAGGACTCTTCAATTTTGAAAGTTCAGAAAAATATGAATCTATTGTTTCAGAGGGAGTTGTTTCTCTTTCTGTTCTGGTATGCAAAATCTGACGGCGCTTTGAGGCTTTTCGGGTGAGATCGCCTATGATATGAGCTTGAATTTTGTTTGAGGATAGGGAAGGATCAGATGCAGATGAAGATTCCAAATCCCAGCGATTATAGTTTCGAAATTTCCCAAAATCAAATCGTTTCTCGATACTACGTTCTCCCTTCATGGCATGCAGATAGGTGGAATCTGTCGTGAATGAAAAATTCTTGCTAAAAAGAATATCCCTTTTATGTATCAGTGCGGCATGTTTAGAGTTGCCTGCAATCCCTCTAGAACCGAACTCTTCATACCTTTGACGCCAATCTTTTTCGGTTATTGATACCTTGATTGAATCATTGGGTTCTGCTCTATCTGGATCTGGCGAGCACAGCAAACCAAAGTGATATTTCGGGAATATATTCCGAAATTTTGAAGGATCACTTGGAAATGGAAGATAGCCTTCGTCAAAAATTTGCCGGCTGCTGCCCTGAACTGCCCCAAAAATGTCGTGATGTAATAAGTTGCTCAACATGTAAAAATCGAGATCTTGCAGCAATTCAGGTTTCAAATCCTGTCTAAAGAACCATCCCGAGAGTATTCCATACTCTGCAATATTGGCGATTCTTCTATTCTTCAATTTAGAATCATTCTTTTTGAAAGAATAGCCTAAGTTCTCCAAGCTGTCTTCGGTATAATATCTTGTGGCGATACTTAACCAATTAGCCTCATCCAAAACGAATCCGAGGCGAGATTCTGCTTCAAATAATTCCTGAAAGCGTACATCAAGTTTGGATAACTCGTGGCAGATAAGCATATCCTTGCATTTTTCACTGACAGTATAGACATGGTTTCTAAAACCCTTTCCTAAAAGGATATGCTGCAGCTTACACTGAATAAAACTGACACTGTAGAGAGCAACAAGGTTACTCGGTAACAGCAATGGAGTGATTCTAACACTGGTACAGAGATAAACTCGTGTCATTCTGCACAGGCACTGCATGATCTGGTAAGCTTCATCACGCTTGATTTTATCCCAGAATTTTCTTGCATCTGTAACAGGAGGGGCGCTGTAAATGGGCACCTTATTGACAAGATTTTCAAACATCTTGACAGTGATGGCTGGAGAAATTTGCCTCATTTTATTCATTTGCTGCTCTACTTGTTGCATTTTTACAAGTAAGCCAGCATCACCCAAACTCTCTCCTGGAGTATAATGCAGAAAGGAAGCTTCTTTTTCTGCTTTACTCTCAGTCACATCCTTCGGACTACCACCGAGTTTTCTGAAGCTCTTATCAAATTCCAGCATTTCTTTGACACTATAAAGCTTGTAATCTGTCCTTTTTGGAGGAAGGACTGTACAGGTAGCTATGATGGTTTGGAAAGTGCTAGCCAGATCGCGGATATAAGCTTCATTACCTGGGGCAGCTGTCCACTCTTTGGGCAGCTTGTGATACAACGCTCGATTGAGGTTGTAGATAGCCTCTTTAATAGGGAATTGAACTTGTTGAGTTGCAAATTTCCCGAATTTAAGCATGGTTACATAAAATTCTAGCAAGGATTGCAAATGCAATTCGAATTTTAGAATTTGATAGATTTCTTGGTCGATTTCTACTACTTCAAGCTCACTCGAATCGGCGTTTTCTATACTGAGTTTCAGCATCAATTGCATGATTTTCCAGGCACAATTACCGGCACGCTGCCCTGTGATAAAGGAAATATTCTCCCTTGTTGGCATGACTTCGGCCTTTAGTTTCTTGAGTTTTTCATCTATCAGAGGATAGAGCTCCGCCGCATTATAATTTTTACTTTCTAATCGCGGCTCAAAACAAAGTCTGATAAGTTCGCGTAGCAAATTTTTTAAGATCTCATCCGATATTTCTTCAATGGGAATGCGGTATTCGAGGATTGGAGAATATTTCAGTTTATCCTGTTCTTCTCGATTTGCATGTTGATTCAACCCATCTCCTGTATTATAAATGGTGAATATTAGGCAATTTTTTTCAAATTTCAAGCCATACTTCATAGCATGACCGCCGGATTGTCCATTTTCCTCTGATCGATAGCCGCCGGGGATCAAATTCAGGGCACCGTTTCTTTTTATGTTGCTGAAGATAAATTCTACAACCTCTTCATATAATTTATTGCGGCCCTGTTTTTTAGTAGCTACACTGCTATATTTAGATTCCGAAAGAATTAAACTGGAAAGGGCAGCGTCCATGAAGAGTGATATGGTATGAAAAGACTCCAAATCGGTAATGAAATTTTGGATGCGGGCTTTAATCTTTGCGGCGCTTCTGCGAAATCGATCACTCTCGAAGATGCGCATTAAAGTTTCTGCGAAATATTTACTCTTCAATTGCGAGAGCAAATATTGCGAAGTCGAACTCATGGTCATTCCTTCATAGGGCGACCCATCGAAGATAGCATCCAAATTGATATGAGAAAAAAGTCTCAAATCCATAGTGGCATAATTGATTTCTGCCAAACGTTTTTGGATGGATTCAATGCTTTGAATCCGATCAAGATATTGCTCTTGATTTGATTTCGTGGCTTTCAGAATCTGCTCCAATTGCTGTTGCAGCTTTAGATCTTCCTTGTCTAAAATAAGTTGAAGCGGAGTTTTTTGGAGCTTGTCGTAACAGTCTAGTTTTGCGCCAGATTCAATTAGGAATCGGATGATTTCCATATCGATTTTTGAGCTATCTGCAGCGTAGTGCAATGCGGTTCTGCCATATTCATCCACTGCATTGATATCACATGGCGGCAACGCCAAGAGTTTGATGGATTCGAGAGAACCGCGATTGACTGCGGATTTAAACAACGCCACCCTATTAGTAGAGTATTTTTGATAGTGTTCCAGTCTTAATACAATTTTGATCCCTTCATGAAAATCAGCTTTCACTGCAATCATGAGATCGTTATCTGAAATCCAGTCCAGCAATATATGGTGGCCTAAATCTTGATAATTTAAGAGACGTTCCAGGATTTTTGGTGAATGCCTTTTTATTGCTACTTTGATGCTGCCCCGAAATAAGTCATACTTAACATCAGTATTGAACCAATCGTATTTCTTTTTTTCAAGTTCATCGAGCTCATCGATTAATTTTATGACCTTATCTTCATCCCCATTCTGAATCAAGAGTTGTATAAAGTTTTTGCCATTGTTATTTTGGGTGTGAAGCGAATATTCAGGATAAAAACCAGTTGCCTTGTATATTGCCGATTGTAATTCTCTCTCAAACTCAATCACTGCTAGGATGATTTCAGTATTACCAGCCTCTGCCGCTACCAGCAGTAATCTATGCTTTTCCTTATTGTGCTCTTCTATTTCCTTTTTAATTTGTTCACATTCCTTTCCTTTCGCAGCAATAACTGCAAAAATCCTTTCCTGGGCTTTTTTTAAATCTGCAACCGTAGTTGTTTTAGCTGCGACCAATTCAAATAGTTCTTTCATTTCCATATCCTTATCTCGTTCTCATTCTGTTAAACAAATTGAATTTTTCTTTTAAAAAAACATACGATAGTATTTAGTTTGCTAAACCAAATTATTGGATTGATAGTTGTATACTAATGGTAAGTACATTTGATTGCAAATGTGTTGGGAAGCAAAATTATATTTATGATGAATAGATAATTGTATTTTTACAATATTTTTTGATGATGAAATAATTATTTTTTATTTAAGTATTGCATTCATCGTTAAATTCAGTAAAATAAGCGCTGGTTGTATATTTACAAAATTGGCTTGAAAAGGAAGGAAGCTATGATCAATTTTTTTAAACCTGGGAACAGTGAAATCAGAAAATTAAGAAATGAAGCTTCAAAAGCAGATTTTTCTGCCAAATTCAAAATCGCAGAGGCGTACTTTGCTGGAAACTCTGGGCTAACTCTTAGCTTTAATAAAGCCTATAAATGGTATTTAAGATCAGTTGGCGATCCAATTGGCACTACAACCTTGTCTTATCCTGAAAAAGGACATGCATTGTATCGTTTAGGTTACATGACTCAAATTGGTCTGGGAACTAGTGCAGACTATAAGGCAGCTTGTGAGTATTGGCGGTTAGCAGCTCATGAGGGCCATTCATTGGCGATGTATGAGCTTGGTAAAGCCTACGAAGGAGGTGTTGGCGTTATTAAGGATGTGGATAGAGCTATCAATTATTATGCTAATTCATCAGAATCCGACTGTGCAGCAAGATTCAAAAAACTATTTCAAAATGGTCATCTTCGCGCAGCCTTCCATCTCGGAGTGCTTTATCAGAAGGGATCTTTAGTTTCGCGTGACGAAGCAAAAGCATTTGAATATTTCCTGGCATCGCGTTCGAGTGAGGGATTTGAAATATTAAAAAAGAGTGCCGATGAAGGTAACAAAGTAGCAGCTTATTATACTGCAAGGAGCTACGAGGAAGGGATAGGAACTGGTCAAGCTGAACATATGGCCTGTATGTATTATCAATATGCCGGTAATATACAAGATGCTCAATCAAGACTCGCAGCGCTCAATCGAAAAAGAGAAGCAACAGAACTGAAAATATTACTAGAAAGAGCTAATAAAGGAGATTTTTATGCACAAGAACAAGTGGCAGATAGGTATTTGACGGGTAAATATACAGCGGCGGCAGGTTCTCATATTACGCTTGCCAGTGAATGGTACCACAAAGCGGCTGATGCTGGCGATTTGGCCTCCGCACAAGTGAAGCTTGGTAATCTGTATGAATCGGGCAGTTCTGACTCGGGCGTTGGCCTTCCAAAAAATCTTTCCCTGGCCCGAAAGTATTTTGAGAAAGCTTCGAGCAAGCTCCCAAATGTATTATCAAAAGTGGAAGCTGTAAAGTCAAAAATCATGAACGAGTATCTTAGCCAAAAGTTTGAAGAGCTGCAGCGACTCGCGAAGGAGGGTGATGATCTGGCCCAAAATGAACTTGGAAATCGCTGTTTCAATGGTGTAAGGGGCGCATCGAAAGATTTGGCAGCATCATTCTCATGGTTTGAAAAAAGTGCGAAAGCTGGCATTTTGAATGCAATTTATCATCTCGCGCTTCACTATGAAAATGGTTTTGGTGTAGAAAAGGATCTGAAATTGGCTCTCGAAGGGTTTCAGCAAGTAGCTCAAAAAAACAATGCTGACGCCCAGAAGAAACTCGCAGATTGTTATTGGAATGGTATTGGGGTTGAAAAGAATGGTCATACGGCATTTATTTGGTACCAAAAGGCTGCAAAGCAAGGACATGCAGAGGCTCAGTATTTGCTTGCAACTTTATATGAAAAGGGGTTACAGACCAATGGTTGGTATGGAAAACCTGGAGCAACAGAGGATACCTCTCTGGAAATCCATTGTGTGAGTGATATTAAGGCACTTGAATGGTATAGCAAAGCTGCCTTGCAGCAGCACGTTGAAGCCCTATTTAAATGCGGTGAACTCTGCGAAAAAATGAATAGGTCTTGGGAAGTTCAACAACACTATAGAAATGCAGCAGAAAGAGGACATGTTTTATCTTTAATAAAGCTCGGTAATTCATACGAAAAAAGCATGCAACAATCTACTCATTATCCCTATCAGCAAGTAAATACAGATTGGTATCAAAAAGCAACAGAGTGCTATAAAAAAGCAGCATTGCAAGGTGATGTTACAGCTTGGCGAAGTTGGGGTAGAATGGTCTTTCTTAAAATTAACAATTTGGGTGTTCAAGCACCCTTCGGTGCAACATGGGGTTACCCAGCAGGGGGCGCCCCAATGGGGTATGGTGGGACATCACCAGTCGTGTCTGAAATAACCAATATCTATGCAATATGGCAGCAATATTCCCATCTGGGAGAAGGGCTTCCGTTATATTTTCTAGGACAAATGCATCAATCCGGCAAATATCTTGAAATTGATATTGAAAAAGCAGTGGATTTCTATCAGAAAGCAGCAGCAAAGGGATGTTCAGAGGCGAGAGTTGCGCTTAATAGTGAGGTTTGTATCCTGGGACAAGGCGCTCTTGCAGGAAATTCAGGTCATCAATATAAATTGGCGAATATCTATGGTTTTAATTATTATAATGGAACAATTCAAAACCCAAATTATAAGAGGGCTAAGGAACTTTACTTAAGTGCAGCTAATCAGGGGGATTTAGCAGCGCAATACGAGCTTGGACGCTTATATGAAGAGGGAAAACCCTGGATAGGAAAAAATCTTAAAAATGCATTTGAATGGTATCTCAAACTGGCCACGAGCATTAAGGCGACTTTTGATAAGGCGATTCTCAATAAGGCGATTTGGAACTATTCAGGATATGCGGAAGATGCTTTATTTCGCGTTGGAAAAAGTTATATAGAAAGTATTAGTACGGAAAAGGATATCCATAAAGGAGTTGAGTGGCTCCAATTGGCGGTGAGTGGCACATTTAAAAGTTACGAGGCACATCTTTATCTTGCGGAAATCTATGAAAAAGGTCTTGGCGTAGACAAGGATATTTTGGAAGCTTATTCGCACTACTCAATACTAGACAAAGAGTTTGGTGGAAAAATGTACGGTCAAGAGAGTCAGCCTCAGAATAGCTTTCGTATCGGGAGACATCAAACCGAGTTTGCAAGTTCAGCAACCACAGCCATGAAGCGCATTGCGGAGATTTTAAGGCAAAAAAATCTTCATCCATTTTCGGGTAAAGACATCAATTATTATCAAATGGGAATTTGCTATCAAAATGGTATACCAGAACGTGGCGAAGTCATGTATCTCAAAAAAAATATTGAAAAGGCAATTCAATGCTTTGTGAAAGGTTCTGACATTGAATCGACAGTATTTTCCTGTTGTCATATTCTGGGAGATATGTATGAGCAAGGAATACTGGTTACAAGAAGTGAAGAAGAAGCAAAGAAATGGTATTCAAAAGCAATGGAATACGTTGAAAAAACAGTATTTTCAAGATTAATGAATGTGGATTATTTTAAAATTGGCCAATACTATGAAAATGTGGTTCAAAATCTCGAAAAAGCAGTACAATTTTATCAACAAGTCCGTAATGTTCAAGCCAAGAAAAGACTTGAAATCATTCTGCCCATTATACAATTTCGTGCTTTTCAAAAAGATTCGGAACGAGACGATGCAAATGCTCAATATCAGCTTGCACTTTGTTATGAGAATGGCACAGGTACCACGAAGGATCTTAAACTTGCTTATGAATGGTATCTGGCAGCTAAAGATAATGGTTGTAGGAAAAGCGCTGTTAAAGTCACCCAATTGAAATTAACTTACAAGCTTATTTGCAATGCCGAACTTGGATACGGATGGGCTCAGTTTGATCTTGCCATGTATTATTTGAAAGAAATGAAGGATACGGCACTATATCAGGAATGGATCCGAAGGGCAGCTGCTAAAAATAATTCGGAAGCACTTTATCATTGCGGTATGGATTGCTTGAAAGGCATGACTTATGAGGAGCCATCGTCTGCCCCTGGCAGCTATACGAATCGCAATAAAGAAGCTGTACAATGGTTTAAAAAAGCAGAAATTGGGGGTCACCGCGGTGCGTTATTGCAATTGGGCCTTGCCTTTAAAGAGGGACTTGGGGCTGAAAAAGATCTGAAACGCGCTGAAGAATATTTCAAAAAATATGCTGATCAGTGCCTGCTCGCAGCGAAAGACATGAAAAATGGCGAAGCTGCCTATGATCTTGGGGAATGTTATGCCAATAAAATTGGAATTGAAAAAGATATTGTGAAAGCTTGTCAATGGTGGCAGGTTGCTAGAAAGCTTAAATTTCCCCTGGCAGAAAAGCCTATTAAAAAACTCGGCAAGCAATTGTATAATACCATTCTTGATGCTATAGAAAACGATCCATTTGCTCAATATAAAATAGCGAAATTATACGAAACTGGCAGTTCTCAATTTATCGAGCAGGATCTTGAGAAAGCCCAATATTGGTACCAAAAAGCTGCCAGTCAAGGCCATATTTATTCGATTGATGCTTTGGAAAATCTTAAACGAGCTCCGAATAAGGAAAAGCGAGCGGAAATCGTCGCAGCCCCCGCTGTCACTTCTCAGATCGGCACGCAAGTCATTGCTGCTGCGATCGCTCCGAGTCAGACCCCTCCAATGAAAACAGACCCAATTAATCTTAATGCATTTGAACCCAAAAAAATGAATGCGACAGCACAGGCTCAAGTTTTGAGTGGACCAACAAGATCTTCTTTGCCGCCAGAAACAAGCAAAATTCCCGCTCAAGTTCAAAAACCAATAATCTCACCCTCAATACTACCTGAAGCAAGTAAAATTCTCCCTCAAGTTCTAAGTGTACCCATAAGCTCTCCTCCAATACCACCTGAAGCAAGTAAAAATCCCGATGTTAAAGATAAAGAAAAAGAACCGCAGGACACCAAGAAAAGCGCTGAAATTCGGCAAGAGAAGGAGATCAAAACAGAACAGGAAGTTTTTTTAGGAGATATCGCAGCCAAACAGAATGAAGAGCTTTTGTCGCAACAGAAAAAAATAATGGATAAGCTTTCGACTCTTGAAAGTATCTCGTCTGAAAAAAAACAGCAATTAGAAAAGTATCGCGCTGAGCTAGAGACTTTAAAACGAGGACAGCAGAGTGGCGCAGATGGAACCGTAACAGCCTTGACCGGTAGAGAAAAAGAACTTATTGCACTCATTCAGCGCGAAGAGGAGCATCAGCAAGCAATCCAGGAGCAACAAGAAATTCAGAGTAATGACAAGCTCTGCGATTATTATTATACCTTTCAGGTACGTTTTAATGACGTATTGTTAGCCTGCAAAACCATTCATTCTGAAATGGTAACCAATTCAAAGGATACCGTTGCAGATCGAGCTGCCACGATTATTCAAAAAATAGGGCAGTATATTCCGGTTGTGGGCCTAGTATCTGAGATTTTTGCGGATGCGCTGAATTTTTATAGCTATCGCGAGAAACAGCAAGCGGTTAATTTTGCGGCAAATTTCTTTCCAGGTCCTGCGAGTTGTGAAGAAATGGGTGAATTGTTAGCAAGAACTTTGACACTTTATCAAAAAAAGGATATCGAAGCACTGGCCACAAGTTCTAAAGCTGGATTTTTTCGTCGTCAAATGAAAAACTTAAAAGCTCTCAAAGATAAAATCCTTGTCAATGATATTGATACTGCTATAAAGGACTTTTCTGATAAGCAATGCAAACTTCTGTTGGCTGCTATCATGCAGAATAAGTGTAGGCCGCATCCAGCTCCGGCAGATCTGACGACTCTTATTCAGTTCATCCTTCCCGGATACACAGCTCCAGCCGTTGTTCCAAACTCTCCCTTGAAAACACTTTCACCCTCTCATGCTTCTCAGAGCGGAAGTGCATCAAAGAGTAGTAATGCAGGATTGGCTAGCATGCCAGCACCCCCCGGCGGCCCTGCCGTTCATGTGAATGCAATACCAGACAAATCAGTCAGTGATGGTGAAATCATTAAAAAACTGGGTGAACAAGAAGCAGCACTCAAAAGGCAGCAAAAAGCTCAAGAAGCGCTCGAGAAAGAAGCACAAAGACAGCGCACGCATTCGGAGGCAGTCCTCCAGACAACCTCAATGCTCTCCGATAGGCTTAGCACTGCTGAGCAAGAAACTAAAAAATTAAAGGATGCCATTAACCCCGTGGATACAGTCTCTGCCATAGGAAGTTCAGCACTTCTTCTTGCCGGATTTGGCAAAAGCCAAGTTGGAGAAAAATCCATGGCTGCAGTGAGCGAAACTTTGACTGAACATCATGTTGAAATCACTGAGATGAAGAAGAGACAAGATGTTATTGAAGAAAGTTTACATCTAATGAGACAAAAGATAGATGGTCAGAAAAAGAAATCTAAAAAGACTCAAAAAACCGCTGCTTCGGTTAACACACAATTGTACATGACATTAATAACAGAAGAGAGACAACGTGCAGAAGAAGATAGAGCTAAAGAACTCCAGAGGACGGCAGCTTTAGCGGTGCAGGGACCTACTGCTGTATTAGCCTTTGGAGATCCCAAGAAGAAAAAGTTTTGGTAATGGCAACCGTTTACGCACTGCCCTTGAACGCCCTCTTTTGGCAATGAAATACGGTTACAGTGAATTTACTGCGCAGTGAAAATGTATTTTTACCGCTCTTCCTTTACCTTCAATATATCGGGTTTCACAAACCCCCTGATGTTGATGAACCAATTTTTGGATATCTGCCATATCAAGATCGGTTGCAATTTGATAATCCCCAAGGTTTTGAGTATTAAATTTACTTCGAATTCTCAATCGATCTTCTTCATTTAACCCAAAGCCATTATCGAGGATGGTGATTGTGATTTTATTTTGGTCTCCAACCAGCATTGAACTGGTGGAGATCCAAATGGTTCCGCCGGTAGGTGTGTATTCAATCGAAGAGGAAAGCAAGGACATTAAGATTTGTCTGATGCAAAAATCATCTGCTTCAATATAAGGAGATTTGGATTCGAGATCAGTTTTAATGGTAATGTCTTTTTGATATGCCAATCTGGTATGGATATAGACAGTATCTTTTATTGCCGAGTGGATGTCTACTGGAGTTAAATCGAGGTTGTAGTTAGATAAGTTCTTAATGTTTAATGCGGCATTATTGATATGAGTGATAAATTCAAGTTGTCTTTCTGGGTTGATGCCAACTTTTATTTCACCTTTGTGATATCGAATCAATGATAAACTGTATTGTAGAATAACATCCAATTGTAAATGGAGTTTTTGATTGACCTTCGCAATAAATTCTTTCATTGCCTTGTCAGAATTTTGATTCATTTTCAAAATTCTGCTTCGAGAAATGTAGAGTAAAATCAAAGAAAATGTGCCTAAGCCGATGAGTTCAATGATTGGCGGCAGTACAGTGGTGTATAAACCGTGGCGATAATGATTATTTTGTATACCAGTCAATATAACAAATGGATAACCATCCATTTTTTTATAAAAGTTATATAAAATATTATTATGAATGAGTGGTGTAGCTAAGATAGCTTCATCTTTTGTGATTGTGCCAGAAATTTTCTTGATTGCTTGCTTGAGATCATTCGTTTTGGATTGTAAAACTAAATTGTCTGGTGATTGCAAAACGATATTTAATTCATCATCTAAAACGAGGAAACTGACTTTTTCTCCTGCAAGTCTTTCCGATAAAATTGATGATAACTTAGCTATATTGAAACCCATACTAATAATGCCCAGGAAGTCGCCGCGGCCATTTGTAATCCCTGTTCCCGCTGGAATGACCCAAACGCCACTTGAAACCCCAATATCAGGTTTAGAAAACTGAATCGACCAAGGATTGTAACGAGTTTTTCTACAGTAGGAGCGGTGCGAGACGTCTGAAGGTGTATTCATAACGCCATTCAAGCTGGTAACTAGTTGGAAGTAATTGGGACTTACCCAATCAAATACTGTTTTCCAATAAATCAGTGCTTTTGCTTTATATTCTTGCCCTGAGGTATCCATGAGCAATTCCTCAATGGTTTTTAAATCCCTGCCGCCTGAATGGACAATTTGCTTTTCTATATAGACCATTAAGCGATTAGATTCTGTAAAAATTTCATCTAAAATGTTGTTTATACCGATGGAGGCAAGGCGAAGCTCTTTTTGTATTGATGCATGATAAGATCGAAAAATTGTATAGCCCAAAATGGAAGAAATTAAAGCGACGACTATTATGATGCTGGCGGCAAATAATACAAATCCTTCTGTGGCAAGAAATCTATGCTTGATTTTAGTATACAATTTATGGAGTTGCTTTGTCAGATGCATGTTTCCTTATGCACAATTGTCAAGAGGTCCTAGATTTTACAGTTCTTTTCAATCATCCAATCAACAAAATGGTGATCAACTATATTTTTCAATCCCTTCTTAGTCGAGAATAAATATATTTCATCAACACAATTCAGGATGAGTTCTTTACTTAGCCAAAGTTTTCTTTTTTTAAGAGCAGAACAAAAAGTCAATAAGCAATTAGTATAGAGCTCGTGGTTTTGAAAAGTGTCCTGTGGAATAGAAATAGAAGTAGTCGCAATTTGGTTTGCCTGCGGCGGATAGGTTTCTTCACCTATTAAATCTGCAACAGTACAGTTTAAGGCTTTCGAAATTGCTTTGAGAACGCTGATACTCGGATTTTTCGATTTCCCATATATGATATTGTTTACGGCACTGGGTTTTAGTCCTGCTCTTTTTTCCAAGGCATAAGCTGAAAGACCTTCTTGTTCCAATTTGTGTTTGATAAACCTTACCAATTGTGCCATGTAAATATACCCACAAAAATAAGTAAATATAAAGCAAATAATATTAAATGTAAAGTATGTCAGAGTCAATATCTGACATAAGGAGGTAAAATAAGTGAAATCAAGTTAGTTTGAAAACCGACCCTGCTCAATTTATTTCTTTTTCTTTGACGCATTCGAAGCACTTTGGTCTGCTTCGGTTTTGGCCGCTTTCTGTGCAACTTCTGTTTCTCGCTCAGTTGCTGTCTCTTGTTCAGTCGCATTGAGGATGTCACTGACACGGCGCTTCCTGGAACTAAAGAGTGTCTGGAAGCCTGGCAAGTATGCTTGGGACCCGGTTTCCTTCTCTTTTGCTACTTTTTTTGCATACAATTTATCTATATTGTTCTCAAGGCAGAAAATCTCATGTTCGAGTTTCAGTAATTCCTTATTCAAATCAGTTAGAGCGTTCTCCTGAGGATCAAGCTTTAGAATTTGTTCCTTAAGGTTCTTTTTCAGTTCAGATAAGGTCTGATGCTCACCTTGGATTTCGAGGCGTTGTGCATCTACTTTGCGTTTTAATCTGTCACAAGAAAGTTTGTCTTGCTCGGTTGGATCAACTACCTTCAGCGCAGCTTCGCTGTAGCGCAGGGGTTTCACGAGAAAGCTCGAGTCAGGAATAGGCTGGCTAGTCGTCCTTCGCAATTCAACAATACCGATCGATAACAAATCCCTTCTATATTGAGATTGTGCTGTTTCTGAACCTGGTTCTTGAGTTTTTACAGGATCTAACCCCAGAGATTTCATTAAATTCAGCTCTTCCTTTTCAAGGTCTATGTATCTAGCTTCGGCTTTTTCGAGCAGTTTCTTTCGCTTTTCCATCCATATTGCCATTTCAGAATATTTTTCTTGTACCGCTCCGAGATCCCTACTTATCGTTTCAAATTCCTTTTGCAATTCATCCAGGATTTTCTCATTTTCACTGTACTGTCTCATCAAATCGTCGAGCAGTGTCGGTATCTCATCTGCGGGCATTGAAAGTGCTGGACTCTCTTCTTTTGTGATTAAAGCGGTTTTGTCGTGAGCGGCATTGCTAAGGGTGTCTTGGCTCAAACGTAAAGGAGCAGAGGGTTCCATTTCCTTGATTCCTCTGATTTCCTTGATCCCTTTTATTTCCTTGTGCAATTTCTGGATAACGGGTGAATTTGGCCTGTGTTCTATAGCAGACAATTCACTTATCACCTCCCCATCTTGGTCTAGTCTTGCACGCTTTAGCGGCGTAGGATCCAACAGAGGATTTTTGCTTTGTCCCAGAGCTTTATATTTCAGATGCTGTATTGCTGCTAATTCCTCTCGGGCTTTTTCACTCACTTGGCCATTATCCTGTTTGGCAGCCATGGAACAATATTCCGCCGCAAGTCTTAGGCGTTCTGTTTTATCTTCGAGCAGAGCTTTAGGTATGCCCTTTTCAAGTTTTAAGCAAATGTAAGTATTATATTGGGAGAAAGCGCTGCCCAAATCGGCTGCTTTTCTGTACCATAGAAATATTATTTCTTCGTGATTTTCTTGTCTGCTGAGAGATGTATTGCCATCGACAAGACTTGGGATGCTCGTAATTGGAAAATCAATATCTGCAAATTGTATGTTATCGATCATGTCAGCCATACCTTCGAAACCAAGCGCGAGACCTTTCGCGGCAGCTTTTTGATAGTGTTCGAATGCCATCTTTAAACGGTCTTCTCTTGTTTGCTGATCTTTAGGTAGATGCTTCATGGTTTGCTTAGAGTATTTTATACAGTAGTCGGCGAGCATCCAATGTGCGGCAGCAAAACCAAGTTTTGCTGCTCGTTGCAATAATTCCAGTGTTTTGTCATAGTCTCGCTTCACATGATATCCATAGTTATAGCAAATTGCTAAATCATAAAGTGCTGCTGGCTCACCCTTGTTAGCGTGATTTTGTAGCTTTTCAAATTCGGTTTTTTTCTTTTCAGTGTGTTGTTTAAGTTTTTCAACATCTTTTTCATTGAAAATGCCATAAGAAGGGCTTAACTTCCTGTCGCCATTCAAAATTATTTGTCCTTTGGAATCAAGGCAAACAGATTTATAACGGCGTTTTAATGGCGTTTTTCTAAGTGCTGATTTAACTTTTTTCAATGTAGCTTTATCTTTACTCTTTGCAGTTTTATCATTATTCTTCGAATCTTTGTCTTTGTCTTTGTCTTGCGCTTTCTCCTTGTCTCTCACTTTCTTTTTGTCTTTATCTTTCTCTTTCGCTTTCTTCTTGTCTTTCGCTTTCTCTTTGACGTTCACATTCACTTTGTCTGACTCTTTCTTTTTCAGATCTTTATCATTACTTCTCGAATCAGCATCGCTCGGAGTCGCTTTGTCTGCACTTTTGGATTTTTTACCTTTACCTTTTTTGGATGAGTCGTCTCCCTTTCTTTTTTTCCCTTTTGTGGGCTTTTCTTCTGTGGCTTTTTCTTGTGCTAACTTTTCTATTGCGGGTTCTTCTTCTGCAGGTTTTTCTTGTGCCGGCTTTTCTTGCCCTGGGTTAACATCCGAGTTACCTTCCTTTTCTTTAGTCGTTTCACTGTTAAAGGAGGTTCTTACGATCCCTGTTGTCCAACGAAGTTTTTTCGTTGGTTCTTGTTGTTTCTTTTTTTCCAAATCCTCTGCAGATCCTTCACTTGGTGTTTTTCTTTTTGAGTTGCCTGTGGTACTTGGCAAGCCTAAAAGTGCTTGAGCGAGTTTGGTGGAATCGGAATCCTCTTTTTTCGGTTCCTCTAATTTCGTAGCCAAAACTGTTGGACTTGCGTCTAACTCCATACTTCTTGCTTTTGGAAGTACTGCAGTTGCAGATTTTGCGGCAGTATCAGAGTCTGAGGTAGATTTGTGGGAATTCTGAAGAGCAGCTGTAGCTGCTGCAGCTTGAACTTGTGCAGGTGTTACAGGTACCTGTGCTGGCGTTACAGGTACTTGTGATGGTAATAAAGGTGTAGTGATTGTTCTCGGAGCGCTGTGACTTGTTCCGTTTGTGAGCCCTAATTGTTGGGGAGCTGCGCCCTTTGGCACTGGCTTTTGGCTTCCGTTGCTTCCGTTGCCTCGGTTCGAACCAGCACCTGGGGCTCTGCCTTGGCTTGGGGTCAATCCATTTTGTCTTGGCACAGATGGCTTTGCAGCCGGCGTACTTGTGGATTGTAAGGAGCCTTGGGTAAGTGCTATTGTTGCAAAAAATGAAAGCTTATCACCATCAGTAGGCGTGGACATAGTTATACTCCTGAATAAATTTTTATAAAAAAATTCTATATTTGTGATTTATTTGGATTATTACAGAATGTACCAACTCACGTCAAGATAACCCTTTTGGCATTTCCCCCGAACGCCCATCTTTTGGCAATCCACATCTCCTATGCCTTAATACTTGAAGTTGGATACGATGTTATTTACGTAGTTGTCAAACTTTTTTCTGGCAGAACTTTAAACTCCTGCAAGCATTTCCTCCGCATGTGCCAGGGTATTTTTGGTAATATGAATACCGCCCAATAACCGTGCGATCTCTGCCACTTTGCCCGATGCATCGAGCGCATATATTTTAGTTGTGGTGCTATTTTTACCTTGCTGTTTTTCAACTTTATAATGATGATGTCCCTGTGCTGCCACCTGCGGTAAATGTGTAACGCAGAGTACTTGGGTGTGACTTCCCAATTGCCGCAGCATCTTTCCTACGATTTCAGCAGTCTTTCCGCTTACACCCACATCGACTTCATCAAAAATCAATGTCGGCGTCGTCATTTTCTGCGCGGTAATCACTTGAATTGCGAGGCTAATGCGTGACAATTCCCCGCCTGATGCAATCTTTCGGAGCGGCTGTAGTGGGTGCCCCGGATTGGTGGTGACTAAGAATTCGATCTCGTCCATGCCGTATTTGTTAATGGTTTCTAGCTCAACGAGCTTCACTTCGAACTGACCTTGTGACATCTCTAGAGTATGCAAGCTTTGCGTAATTAATTTCGAAAGTTGTTTCAGAGCTTTTTTACGGCTGGCACGCAATAGCAATGCAGCTTTTTGATATTGCCCCTTAGCCTCTGATATCTTCTGATGAATTACAGACAATGCTTGCTGAACGTGCTCAATTTTTTCTGCTTCAATACATAATTTTTGATAATGCTCCAAAATATGTTCTGCTGTTATTTTATGCTTTCTGGCCATGGCATGGATGGCACTCAGTCTCGCATCGATATCTCGTAAGCGCTCGGGATCCAAATTCACAGATTCTCGAAATTCCTGGAGTTCTGCGCTTGCTTCCTCAACCTGTATCAAGGCATTGTTGATGAGTTCAGTGCAAGTTCGTAATTTTGGAAATTGAGTACTGATGAGATTTACTTGCGACAGCGCTGCATGTAGTGCCGTAAAAGCATCACCAGCGGTTTCACTACTGCCATTTTCGGCATCATCTGATCTTTAGGGCAGCAATGGCATGCTGAGAGGCATCGAGCCATTGTTCGGCATGCGCCAGTTTACGGTGTTCTGTTTGCAGTTCTTCAATTTCATTCTGCTTCACATTCAATTCTTCAAATTCACGAATTTGATATTGGAGCAGGGCAAGCTTGTCTTCTTGCCCTTGAAGATTTTGCAGTGTAATCAGTTCTTTTTTTAATTTTTCGTGGTTTTGATATGCAGTAATAACTGTATCCATGAGCTCTTGATGATTGGCATAGTGATCCAATATTTCTCTTTGATGTTCAGGTTTCAAGAGAGCTTGATGCTGATGCTGGCCATGGATATTGAATCAAAAATTCCCCTAATTCCCTGAGATCTGCGAGAGGCACTGGGTGGCCATTAATATAGGCACGAGATCGGCCGTCACTCGCAATGGTGCGGCGCAAAATAGTTTCCGCTGGTATCTTGTCACCACTCCCATTATTCCCATCACTCCTATCATTGCCATCATTCCTATCATTGCCATCGGCGAAAGCTTTTTCCGATCCATCATTAAGTTCTTTTTCATTCAACCATTCTGTAACAAGGGGCAAATTTTGCAAATCAAATATTGCAGCAATTGAGGCCTGATCTGAACCTGGTCTAATGAGGCTTGATTCAGCACGTGCACCCAGGCACAAACTCAGAGCATCGATGAGAATGGATTTTCCAGCCCCTGTTTCACCGGTAAGTGTGGTCATGCCGCCTTCAAAATTGAGTTCCAAATGTTCTACGACAGCAAGATTTTGTATTGTCAATTGTTTTAGCATAAATATGACCTTAATATGACATTTTAAAATGAGCTTAAAACTTAAATGAGCTTAAATCGCTTAAATATGATCCTTATCCTAACTATCCTTAATCTGGCTGGTACTCCATCCTAATTTTTGCCGCAACACACTGAAATAATCATAATGCTTCGGATGAAGCAAAATTAGTTGCAGCGGATTTTTTTCTAAAATAATGCGATCCCCTGGTGCCAGATCAAAATGTTGTTGACCATCACAGCTTAATTTTGGAAAAACATCATTGTTTTCAGTGATAAGAAGCTCAATACGATGAGTATCTGGAACAACAATCGGCCTGCTCGACAAGGTATGCGGCAAAATAGGCACTATCACAATGGCCTGTAAAGTAGGGTACAAGATGGGACCGCCCCCAGACAGGGCATAAGCAGTTGATCCTGTCGGCGTTGAAGCAATGAGACCATCTGAGCGTTGTCGCAACACAAAATGATCATTGATCAAGATCTCAAATTCAATCATGCGTGCGATGCTGCCTGGATAAATCACAATGTCATTTAATGCGGTACCCTCGAAAGTTTCTTGATTTTCCTTTCTGATCACAGCTTTTAACAGAGCACGTTCTTCTTCTAAATAGTTGCCTTCGAGGATTTGTCCTAAATCCAGTTCCAATTCATCCGGCATAATGTCTGCTAAAAATCCCAAACGCCCTCTGTTGATGCCAAGCATTGGTACCCGATGGGGTACTACTGCACGTGCTGCATTTAGAAAGCTGCCATCACCACCCACAACGATCACGAGATCGCTTTCTGTTCCTAAGTCTTGTTTTGTGACTAATTTTAGTTTTCCAAGATCACCTTGTAGCAGGTCGGCGCTTTTTTCTTCAATAACGATGGAGTGATGTCGAGTTTCTAAGAATGTTATCAATTTTTTTAAGGTGGGAAGGACAGCGCCGCTGTTATATTTAGCAAATAACCCAATTTTTTTAAAACGGGATTTCATTTTCAACTCCCTACCCACAGTTGTTGGTCTAATTGCATGCTCAATTGGCACGATTAAATTACAAGCATAACAATAAAATAGCTATCCGCAAAAGACGTAGCAATTTTAAGTTCAATTATTAAATTTATTAAATTGTTTTTTTATACAGTAGACTGTGATACAGTGTCTTGTAATTGAGTAACAACCCAGGTTATACATATTTGTTAAGGTATTTAATTACAGGTATTTAACACCTTGAATTTAAGACTTTAGTCCCCATTTATCAAAAGAATAGCGAGACAAGTTAACAAACTGATAGGAGAATGACCGTGAGCTCGAACAATAACGAGACTAGTAAAAATGGTGAAGATAAAGCTGGTGCAGCTGCGGGTGCAACTGGCGCAACTGGCGCATCAGCCACAACTGGCGCTTCAGGTACAACCAACACGCCTGGTTCATCCAATTCATCCAATCCACCCGGTTCATCGAGTTCCCCCGGCTCAGGTACCATGACTTTCTCCTCTGCTGCCCTAGGCGGTGGCGTGAATGATTTTCCCATCAGCCCTCCCAGTGCTGAAAGCAAAGCCATAGGTGCGGACATCAGTGAATTGCAACGATCCATTGAGGAGGCTAAAAGCAAAGCCGAAGAAAACTGGAACTTATTTGTCCGAACTCGCGCCGATATGGACAACTATCGCCGTCGTGCCGAACAGGATGTGGACAATGCCCGAAAATTTGGCTTAGAGCGATTTGCGAAGGAACTGATAGCGGTAATAGACAGCTTGGAGCAAGGTTTATCTATTGCCGAAACGGCACACGATACCGCCTATAAAGAAGGTATGCAACTAACTTTAAAGCTTCTTTTAGATATATTTGATAAATTTGGGATCACTCGAATTGAACCCAAGATTGGCGATGCCTTTGACCACAATAAAAACGAGGCTATCTCTATGCAAGCGACCAAAGAGATGGAACCCAATAAAATTATTCTGGTGGCCCAGAAAGGCTTTATCTTGAATGATCGAGTTTTGCGGGCAGCAAGGGTAGTTGTTTCTAAGGCAGAGTAAAATGGTGTCCTGACCCTCATTTACCGCCACTGACCAACCTTATTGGCTTTCAGGACTTGAAACTGAAAGGGTGTGTCCCAATCTATTATGTATCTATTGATTTTTAATGTTTTTATTTAATTATTTAAGTTTTTTAACTGCGGAGAGAATGTATGAAAGAACCTATTATTGGGATTGACTTAGGAACCACTAATTCCTGCGTGGCAATTATGGAAGGCGGTAAGGTTCGCGTGATTGAAAATAGTGAGGGCGGCAGAACGACTCCCTCCATTGTTGCATATACTCAGGATGGTGAAGAAATTGTAGGGCAACCTGCCAAAAACCAAATGGTCACCAACCCAGGACGCACCTTATATGCCATTAAACGTCTGATTGGACGTCGGTTTGATGATCCCATGGTTAAAAAGGACATTGGACTGGTACCCTATAAAATTGTTCGTGCTGATAATGGCGATGCTTGGGTGGAAGTGGACGGCAAGAAATTATCACCGCAGCAGGTTTCAGCTGTTATCTTGAAGAAGATGAAGAAAACCGCAGAAGATTTTCTGGGTCAACCTGTAAATGCTGCAGTTATCACGGTTCCAGCGTATTTTAACGATTCACAACGTCAGGCTACCAAAGATGCTGGTCGCATCGCGGGTCTTGAAGTCAAGCGTATTATCAACGAACCTACCGCAGCTGCTTTGGCTTATGGTATGGATAAGAAGAAAGGCGATCAAACCATTGCAGTGTACGACTTGGGTGGTGGTACCTTCGATATTTCCATCATTGATATTGCAGATGTGGAAGGCGAACATCAATTTGAAGTGTTGGCAACAAACGGTGACACTTTCCTCGGTGGTGAAGACTTCGACATGCGCTTGATCGATTATCTCATTTCAGAATTTAAGCGTGAAACCGGTATTGATCTGAAGAAAGATCCGATTGCGTTGCAACGTTTGAAGGAAGCTGCTGAAAAAGGTAAAATCGAATTATCTTCTCGCGAGCAAATCGATATCAATTTACCGTATATTACAGCGGATGCGAGCGGTCCTAAGCACTTAAATGTTCGCGTCACACGTGCCAAACTTGAAGCTTTAGTCGAAGATTTGATAACGAGCACCATTGAACCTTGCAGAATTGCACTGAAAGATGCAGGCAAATCTGTGGATCGAGATCCAATCCGTTATCTTGGTCGGTGGTCAGACCCGCATGCCGAAAGTTCAGGAAGTGGTTAAAGACTTCTTCAAGCAAGAACCTCGCAAAGATGTTAATCCAGATGAAGCGGTGGCTATTGGTGCTGCCATTCAGGCAGGTGTTTTGGCTGGTGATGTGAAAGACGTTCTCTTATTAGACGTCACGCCATTATCCTTAGGTCTTGAAACTTTAGGTGGTGTGATGACGAAATTGATCGAGAAAAACACCACAATTCCTACCAAGAAAACCCAAATATTCTCAACCGCTGCCGATGGTCAGACAGCAGTGACCATTCGCGTTTTCCAAGGGGAACGCGAACAGGCCTCTGCTAATAAATTCCTGGGTCAATTTGATTTAACAGACATTCCCCCAGCACCACGAGGCACACCGCAGATTGAGGTTGCCTTTGATATCGATGCTAACGGTATCTTGAGTGTGTCTGCGCGCGATGTTGCGTCAGGTAAACAGCAGAAAATTGTCATTAAGGCATCGAGCGGCTTGAGTGAAGAAGAGATTAAGCAAATGGTGCGTGATGCCGAAGCACATGCTGAAGAAGATCGCAAATTCCATGAACTCGTCTCAGCCAAGAATCATGCAGAAAGTATGGTCCATGCTGCTGAAAAAGCCTTAAAAGAAATGGAAGGTAAGATTTCAGCAGAAGAAAAGAGCAGTGTCACTGCAGCAGTAGAAGCTTTGAAAGAAGCCATGAAGAGCAATGATAAGGCTGAAATTGAAAAACGTACTGAAGCTCTGACCCAAACTTCCGGCAAGATGATGGAACAGATGTATGCGGCTCAAAGTGCAGCGAATGCGGGTAGCGCAGGCGGTGCTGCAGGAGGCGAAGGTGCTGGTGGCTTTGGTGGCGCAGCAGGAGGCCATGAAGGCGGCGCGAGTGGTGCAGCTGGCGGTAGCGCTTCGGGCGGCAATGAATCTGTTGTCGATGCAGAGTTCGAAGAAGTGAAAGAAAATAAAGAGAAGAAGAAGTAATGTCAAAAAAGTCGGATTATTATGATGTCTTAGAAGTCTCTCGCAATGCGAGTGAAGCAGACATAAAAAAGGCCTATCGAAAGATGGCCATGAAATATCATCCTGATCGCACCAAAGGGGACAAGGCTTCAGAAGAGAAATTCAAGGAAGTCAATGAAGCTTATGAAATCTTGTCAGACAGCCGCAAACGTGCTGCCTATGATCAATTCGGACACGCGGGGGTTGATCCCTCCGCTGCGAGTTCCGGATTTGGATTCGGTGGCGGCATGCCTGGCGGCGGCGGTGCCAATTTCAGTGATATTTTCGGCGATATTTTTGGGGATATTTTCGGTGGCCGAGCAGGGGGTGGCCCTGGCGCTGCCCGTACTCAGGCAATGCAAGGTGCCGATCTCCGCTATAATCTTGAATTGAGCTTGGAAGATGCGGTTAAAGGAACTACAGTTCAAATTCAAGTGCCAACGCTGGTTTCTTGTAAGCATTGTCATGGTACTGGCGGCAAGGCAGGCGCAAAACCCAAAACCTGTCAGACTTGTGGCGGCATGGGTCAAGTTCGCATGCAACAAGGCTTCTTTACGATCCAACAAACCTGTCCTACTTGTCACGGAGCTGGATCTGTCATTTCAGATCCTTGTACCTTTTGTCGTGGCGAGGGTAGAGTGCATGAAACCAAAACGCTTTCTGTTCACATCCCAGCAGGCGTAGACAATAACGATCGTGTCCGTTTAGCAGGGGAAGGTGAAGCCGGTGTCAATGGCGGTCCGGCCGGAGATCTCTATGTTCAGATCCGGGTCCGTCCGCACGATATTTTCACACGGCATGGTGCAGATTTGCATACTGAAGTGCCCATTAATATTACAACAGCTGCCTTAGGGGGGGAACTCGAAGTTCCAACCTTAACTGGCCGTGTTATGTTGAAAATTCCAGCTGAAACACAAAATGGACGTTCGTTCAAATTGCGCGGTAAAGGGGTACGCACTTTAAGGAGTGCTGCCGCTGGGGATTTAATATGCAAGGTGAATGTCGAAGTACCCGTGAATCTAAACAGCAGGCAAAAAGAGCTTTTGAAGGAATTGGATTATAGTATTTCTCATGATACCGCACCGCATCACAGTCCGCAGGTGGCAAGTTGGTATCAGAAAGTCAAACACTTTATTGAGCGGATTAAAACCTAGCAGACCGGTTTCAAAAGGGAAATTATGTGATTAATATCGCTGTCGCAGGGGCTAATGGACGCATGGGACAAGAGATCATAAAGCTCTTGCAATCCGATTCAGATGCAAAATTGGCCGCAACGCTGCTTCGCGATAAAAAAAATAATTTTGATCCCAAATCCATCGATGTCTTGATAGATTTTAGCGCGAGAACTGCATTACAAGAGCACCTTGAATTTTGCGTTCAGAATAATATTCCTATGGTACTTGGAGTGACAGGTTTGTCTGAATCAGAAAAAAAAGCAGTCTCTCATGCCTCAAATTCTATAGCCATTCTTTATTCACCCAATATGAGTATTGGGGTCAATATCACCTATAAAGTCTTGCAACTGGTTGCAAATTTGCTAAAAGAATGCACTGAGGGTGACAATAAACCAGATGTTGCTATTCATGAAGTGCATCATAAGAGAAAGAAAGACGCGCCTTCTGGGACTGCATTGCGGATGCATGAAATAATTGCAAAAAGTAATTTAACCCAGGATATTTCGATCACGTCTCTGCGTTTAGGTGAAGTTCCGGGAGATCACATGACTATTTTTGCGCTGCCAGGAGAGCAGCTTGAAATCACACATAAAGCATCTGATCGCAGCATATTTGCCCGGGGCGCTATCCTGGCTGCGAAATGGCTGCATGATAAACCAGCGGGTTTGTATGATATGCAAGATGTTTTGAAATAGTTTTAACAGGAAGTAGCTGAACAATTACGCATAGTTAGGTATTTAAAATGTTCAAATTTTTTCTGCCAAAAGATGACAATTTCTTTAAATTATTCCAAGATATTTCTGAAGTGTTGGTTGCTGTCAGCAAGGAATTCCAAAAACTTATTTCTGATTTGAGCCAAAAATCTCAAGCTTTACAGATCATCGAATGCCATGAGCAGGAAGCTGATCTTATCGTTCGCAGCACCTTTGAAAAGCTCCACAAGACTTTTATCACGCCCTTCGATCGCTATGATATCCATCGCTTTATTAAAAAATTGAATGATATCATAGAGGCGGTATTACATGCCTCAAAACGCATAAAAATTTATGATATCGAAGAATTACCGCCAGAAATTGCCGAGATGGCGGAACTCGTTGTCAATGCTGCTGCTTTGCTCCAAAATGCAACCCAAAAAATTCAAAAGCTTGATCATATCGAAAGCACGCTTAAATACTGTGATGAAGTCAATAGCCTTGAAACAAGGGCAAGCAGCTTATTACTCAAAGGGGTGTCAAAGCTTTTTCGCGAGGAACAAGATCTGAGAACCTTATTGAAAATCAAGGAAATCTATGAGTATACCAAAATTATTTTGAATGAAAGCCAGGGGGCTGCCAACATCATCAGGGATATTGTCTTGGAATACTCATAAGAGGGTGCCAGTGGGGTGCCAGGTCTCTGCAATACGCAATAAGATAAACAGCTGCTTAATTAATATGTTAAAATGATCGCTATATCTTATTGCGTATTGCAGAGACCTGGCACCCCACTGGCACCCTGGCACCCCAACTAGCACCTAAGGATCTGCATGACCATAAGCCTATCGTTCATCATCTTTATCATCATCATCGCGCTTCTTTTTGATTTTTTAAATGGATTTCATGATTCTGCCAATGCCATAGCCACGGTGGTTTCAACCAGAGTTTTAAAACCGCACTGGGCAGTACTCTGGGCAGCTTTTTTTAATTTCATTGCCTTTCTTTTCTTTGAAGTCCATGTTGCAAATACAATAGGTACGGGATTAGTCGCCGCCGACATCATAGATCCCATTTTTGTATTAGCGGCGCTGTTATCTGCCATCTTTTGGAATATATTTACTTGGTATTTTGGAATTCCAGTCAGTTCCTCGCATGCCTTAATTGGCGGCTTGCTCGGAGTCGCCCTCATCAAATCAGGCATCGGAAGTATTGATATTCCGAATTTGAGTAAGGTGCTGATATCCATTGTTGCTTCCCCCATGCTTGGGCTTATTCTAGGTTTTTTATTGATGGTTTTGGTGACGAGTTTATTCATAAGATCTTCGCGCATTAAACTCGATAATGTGTTCAAAAAATTGCAATTGGTAACGAGCGCACTGGTGAGTCTCGGACATGGCGGCAATGATGCTCAAAAAACCATGGGTATCATTGCGGTGCTTTTGTTTTCAAGCGGTTATCTCGGCAAGGAATTTTATGTTCCGCTCTGGGTTGTGATATCTTGCTATTTTGTGATGGCCTTAGGTACTTTCTTTGGCGGTTTCCGCATCATCAAGACCATGGGAATGAAGATTACCAAATTAAAACCGGTGCATGGCGCTTGCGCAGAGCTTGCCGCGGCAACTGCACTATTTTTAGCGACCAATCTTGGTATACCTGTCTCTACCACGCATACCATTACAGGTGCCATTGTTGGCGTTGGCTCTTTTAATAAAATTTCAGCGGTGCGCTTTGGTGTTGCGAGAAGGATTGTTTGGGCATGGGGAATTACAATACCAGTGACAGCTTTACTATCCGCCGTGATATGGCTCTTTATTAATTCAATAATTACTGTTCATTAAACAATCAAAAAAAATTAAATTATATGCTTAGTATGCCGATATGAGTAAAAATAGACAGCTGTTAAAACAGATATTAAATTAGTGTCCTTAAAAAATATTACGAGTATAATCACATGAATCCTGAATTATTAGAAGCACTCAAAAAGGATGATAAAAAAAAGATAAAAGAATTGATCAATCTCCCTGGCGAGTCGGGACTACCCCCTTTAATAGAGTATCTAGGTTATGAAGAGAAACCAGATCTCGATACGCTGCGCCTGCTGCTTGAGAATGGTGCCGATGTGAATGCAAGGCTCGATGGGGGACTTTTGATAACTGTCTTGATTTCTCGAAACTTATTAACACAAGATATCTTAAAACTTATCCTTGAAAAAGGAAATTTAAACCCTTTTTTGTCATCACAGGATACCGTATTCACTGCAAAGACACGAGCATGGTTTGATAAACACTATGAAGTGATGGATCTTCTTAAAAAATATGAATTACAGTATCGCGAAAGACAATCCAAACAAGATCCCGAAGGATTAAAAAAAGATATTGAGCATTTGAGGCTCATTCACTTTATCAAGCAGAAAGGACATTCACTTGGTATAGATGGTGAAATCACGATGAGTAGCCCAGATGTCCCGGGAGGAAGAGAATCGGTCCGAACACGGAGCTATTTTACTCCTTTTACAATTGATCATTTATTGAATCTTCTAACAGAATATCAAGCTAGATTGTCACAAGCACCAGAGCGGAGCACAACTACTAAGCAATTCACTGAAATCTCTGAAGCATTTCAAAGTCTATTAAAAACATTGAACATCGATGAAAAGATTGATTGCCTAGTGGATAGGATTAAAAACCATGCTTCTCTACCCACGATTTTGTCTGTGAATGCAAAGGATCACGCGCTATCGGTCGCTATTTTTGGTGATTATGTGATCATATCCAATAGAGGGGGCAGAGATGAAAGAAGGCTTGGTTTTGGCTCCAGGATTTATAAATTGACCGAAGAAACGCGAAAAATATTGACACCAGAATATATAGAAAGCCTTTCGGATAATTCAGCTACTGAGGATGTTATCAATGCCAGACTCAAACCATTAATCCCTAGGGAAAATTTCGTAGAAGAAATTGAGTCACAGGAGCAGAAGCATGGGACCTGTTCTTTTGCGAATCACAAATCTATCATAAGGCCCATTCTTTATATCATAGAGCGCAAGAGGCTAGCTTTGGTGCATGGTCTCCCGGAAAATGATAAAAAGATCATGGCAGAGGCTGCAGCTAACGCAAAGAGAGCCTATAAAGAGTTTACCCTTTGGATGCGGAATCGCGAAATCAATGACATGATTGAACAATACAAAAATGGCATTATACCCAAAGATGTCTATGAACAACTGACAATAGCCTATATAGAACAGCATATTAATACCTGGAGGAGCACAAAAGATCCGGAAAAACGAGGCTTGGAGGTTGAAAGAGCCTATTCTTTGTTGCGAGATTTACCGCAAGACTTCATAACAAAGATAATCGGAAGCTTGAAGGACAATGGTACTGATTTCATCGCGAAGGCAGAACAATTTGGTAAGCGAGATATTGCTAATTTTATTAGAAGAAATAGGCCAGAATATATTGTGTTTCTCGAAGCTATGCAAAAAGGAGAGAGTGAAAAATTGCTAGCTATGCTCGACAAAGGATTAGATCCTAATCATATGTGTGATGATAACACTTCGACTCTCTTTCTTGAAGCACTTAAAAAAGATCTGCCAAAATCTGTCATTGATGCCATGCTTCTGCATGGTGCTTCTGTGAACCAAAAACTTGAGGGTGGATTTTCTGCTTTATGCAGGGAATGTAATAAAGAACAAGCTAATTTGAGTTGGGTGAAAAAACTGATTGAGATGGGCGCTGACATTGATTATGTTGTTCCGGAAGACGGATTATCTCCCTTATTCTATGCAATGCAACATAATCAAACAAATATTGTTGCGTATCTGTTGGAAAAGGGTGCGGATACCAAAATAATCAATAACAAGGGACAAACTGCATTAACTTTTTCAGCATCGGGTGAACCTGAAATTGTAGAATTGTTGCTTAAAAATGGCGCCGATCCAAATGAAATGAATGCCAATCATGAAACGCCTTTAATTGTTTTTGTCAAGAATTCTGATATGGCTGATACAGCAGAAATTCTTATTAATCATGGCGCTCGCGTGGATATTAGAGATAAGGATGGGAAAACAGCCTTAGATATCGTAAAGGCGCCAACTCATTCTGTGCTTGCACAACAAGGAGATTATACTGAAATTATAGCTTTATTAGAGGCGACAGAGAAAAATGAAAAAGAAAAAGCAGCCGCATTTTTGTTTTCCAAGCCAAAACTCGTAAAAGATTCAGCAGAAAGAAAAGCTGAGATAGAACCAGCTCCAGGAACCCAAAAAAACCTTTAGGCCGCCATCCTGAATGTAGTACCCAAATGCGGTACCACAGTCATCCTAACCCCATAACATTCGTTTCAGCACATGATCTCTATTTATAAAATGATGCTTTAATGCCGCTATAGTATGGATGACGATCAAAACAACAATGATAATTGCGGTAGTGGCATGGACATCATTAAATAATATGCTTAATCTGCCGATAATAGCAAAAGCAGATAGCTATTAAAGGCTATTGAATTAGTAACATAAAAATTACGAGTGTAATCACATGAATCCTGAATTATTAGAAGCTCTAAAAAAATCAGATACAGCTACGATCAAGAAATTAATCAACATTCCTGATTCTTCAGGAAAAACCCCTTTAGTGGACCTGCTTCTTGCCGATGCAGAGCCTGATCTTAAGACCGTTGAATTACTCCTAACAAATGGAGCTGATGTGAATGTGAGACTTAAAACTGGGGAATTACTGATGAATAAAATTATAGAAAAAAAGAAATCTAGAGACCTCATAAAGCTCATTCTTGAAAAAGGCAATTTGAACCCTTTTTTGTCATTAAAAAACACCATATTTACTCCAAAGACAGAAGCATGGTTTGGGAAACGCTATGAAATTATGGATCTCCTTAAAAAATACGAATTACAATATCACGAGAGACAATCCAAACAAGATCCCGATGGGTTAAAAAAAGATTTAGCGCACTATAGGCTCATTCACTTTATTAAGCAGAAAGGACATTCACTTGGTATAGATGGTGAGATTACGATGAGCAGCGCAGATGTCCCGGGAAAAAGTGAATCGGTCCCAACCAATACGTATTTAACTCCATTTACAGTTGATCATTTACTGAATCTTCTTACCAAATATCAAACTGAATTATCCAAAGCACCAGAGCAGAGCACAAGGGCTTTGCAATTCTCTGAAATCCCTGCAGCATTTCAAAGTTTATCGAAAACATTGATCTTCGATGAAAAGATTAATTCCCTAGTGGATAGGATAAAAGATCCTGCTGCTCTACCCACGATTTTGTCTGTGAATGCAAGTGATCACGCGCTGTCGGTCGCTATTTTTGGTGATTATGTGATCATATCCAATAGAGGGGGCAGAGATGAAAGAAGGCTTGGTTTTGGCTCCAGGATTTATAAATTGACCGAAGAAACGAGAAAAATATTGACGCCAGAATATATAGAAAGTCTTTCGGATAATTCAGCAACGGAGGATGTTATCTATGCCAGACTCAAACCATTAATGCCAAGAGAAAATTTCTTAGAAGAAATTGAGTCACAGGAGCAGAAACATGGTACATGTTCTTTTGTGAATCACAAATCCATCATAAGACCCATTCTTTATATCATGGAACGCAAGAGATTAGCTCTCATTCATGGTCTCCCGGAAACTGACAAAAAGATCATGGCAGAGGCTGCAATCAATGCAAAAAAGGCCTATAAAGAGTTTACTCGCTGGATGCGCGATCACGAAATCAAAGACATGATTGAACAATACAAGAACGGTAGTATACCGGAAGATGTCTATATTAATATAACCGCAGCCTATATTAAATAACATCTGGATTTTTATATAACCACAAAGAATCCTGAAAAAAAAGGTCTTGAAATTGAGAGAGCCTTTTCCTTGCTACAAGAATTGCCAAAAGATAAAATAAAAAGTATCATCAGCAATTTACCGGGAAATGGCAAATTACTGTATGATATGGCAGTTAAGTATCATAAGGAAGCTATTGCAGAATTTATTAAAAAAAACCTGCCGCCGCGGCCTCTTCTTTTGATAGCAATAGCAAATAAAGACGCGGAAGGTATAGAACGAGCCCTAAAACTCGGGGCTGATCCAAATCATGAAATAAAGTCTGGAACGAGTATTTTTCTCGAAGCGGTAAAACAAAAGCTTCCTGACAATTTGCTGAAAATTATGATAAATCACGGTGCTTCTGTTGATCATCCATTTGAGAAAGGTACGAGTGCACTCTATAATGCCTGTAATATTGATATCGATGAGGAGCCCGACATAAAATTTGTCAAGAAATTACTGGATTTAGGTGCTGATGTCAATAAGGTAGACACACAGACACTTGAATCGCCTTTGATGAGTGCGGTTTTTCAGCACCATCAAAAACTCATTTCTTTGCTTCTAGAACATGGCGCGAATGTGAATCATCAGAGCAAAAATGGCGAAACTGCATTATCCCTTGCAATGATGACGGATGTTGAAGATTTAAAAGTGTTGCTGGACAAAGGCGCTGATCCCAATCATGTGAACAATCTCAAAGAAAGTACTTTGATAAAATTTGCCAAGAACTCTTTTGGCGTGACAGATACAGCTGAATTGCTTTTACAATATGGTGCTCGCTTAGAATTAAAAGACAGCGATGGAAAAACTGCTTTGGATATTGCGAGGGAAGCAGGGAATACTGCGCTGGTGCAATGTTTAGAGGCGGCTGAATTGAAGGTCAATGATGAATTGAAGCCCAATGAAAAGCGGAAAAGAAAACACCATGCTGTTAAGCCCAGAACGGCACTTAAGTTTTCGAAAACTGCCGCTACAAAAACGGCAGAGACCGAAAAAAGCAAACCAGGGGAAATTCAGGATGAAAATAACAAGCCTAAGCGGCCGTCAACCTGAAATGTCTAACCAAATGCGGCACCACAGTCATCCTAACCCCGTAACTTTTCAGGCATAGAAGACTAGGTATGGTAAAACGTCCAGATTTTAGGCAAGGTCGCTTTAAAAAATTAACAAAAGAGCGGAGTTTACAAATAGTAAATGAGCAAATTTTGTTAATTTTTTAAAGCGAGATTGCCAGAAGATGGGCGTTCGAGGGCAGTGCATGAACGGTCGCCTAACCCCATAACATTCGTTTCAGCACATGATCTCTATTTATAAAATGATGCTTCAATGCCGCTAAAATATGGATGACGACCAAAACAACAATGATAATTGCGGTAGTGGCATGGACATCATAAAGAATAGTGGACAGTGCTTTATTCACTGGCAGAAAAGCAGGTACTGTAAAAAGACCAAAATAACTTGGAGGGTAGCCTGCTGCAATTGACATCAATAATCCCGACAAAGGCATTACGATGATAGTGACGTAGAGTAGAATATGGACTATGGTTGCAGCTGTTTTTTCCCATTCTGGCATTGAAAATAGGAATAAGGGTTTGATATTGCAGAGCCGCCAAATGATAGCCAAAATTCCCAGCACTAAAATTGTCATTCCGATGGGTTCATGAAGTCCAGAGATGAGAAATTTCCCAGTGGGAGAATGCTCTGGCAAGATATATTTAACCCAAAAGATCAAAATATATTGAACCAGAAACAAAATGGCTATGCTCCAATGCAATAGCTTGCTGATGATGCCATATTTTGTTTCAGTATTCTTGATTAACATGATAATATTCCTTGCAAAATGCCTTAATGATTGCCAATATTCTTAGTAAGGAACTGATCTCAGATTAGGACATAGCTTAATGACTTTCCAGTATATCCCACCCGCCCTTCATACTGATTTATACCAGCTTACCATGGCTCAAGGCTATTGGAAATTAGGTATGCACGATAGTTTGGCAGCTTTTGATCTGTTCTATCGCGAAAATCCCTTTAAGGGGGGATATGCGATATGCTCTGGTCTTGAAAATATTGTTAATTTCATAACAAAGTTCCAATTCAAGACTGCTGATTTGGATTATTTATCCTCGTTAAGAGCCGCCAATGGTTCGGCGCTTTTTGAACCAGCTTTTTTGGAAACACTTAGGACACTCTCTTTTTCACTTGATGTTTTTGCAATACCAGAAGGCACTGTAGTATTCCCTAGAGAACCTCTAGTACAGATTATAGGCCCTTTGATGCAGTGTCAGTTATTGGAAACTGCAGTATTAAATTTGTTGAATTTTCCAAGTCTAATTGCAACAAAAGCTTCTCGGGTCATGCAGGCAGCACAGGGTGATCACGTCATCGAATTTGGGTTGCGTCGAGCTCAGGGATATGATGGCGGACTAACAGCCACACGCGCTTCTTTTGTGGGAGGTGTGCAATCAAGTTCCAATGTTCTTGCAGGACAATTATATGGCATTCCGGTGCGCGGAACCCATGCGCACAGTTGGATTATGGCCTTTGATAATGAATTACAATCCTTCGAATCTTATGCAGAAGCCATGCCTAACAATTGTGTTTTTTTAGTAGATACGTATCAAACTATAGAAGGTGTCAGACATGCAATTGAGGTGGGGAAAAAATTAAAAGAAAAAGGTAGTAAGTTATTGGGTATCAGACTAGATTCTGGTGATTTGGCGAGTCTTAGCATTAAAGCTCGCGCAATGCTTGATGAAGCAGGCTTCGAAGAGTCCTTTATATTGGGAAGTGGTGATCTGGATGAATATGAGATAGAGCGTTTGAAAAAAGAGGGTGCAAAAATTACCCTGTGGGGGGTTGGGACGAAATTAGTCACCGCTTATGATCAACCTGCTTTAGGGGGCGTTTATAAATTGGTTGCAATCCAAGATAAAAATGGCAAATGGATCAACAAGGCCAAGCGTTCGGATGATGTTCGTAAGCAAACGCTTCCTGGAATATTGCGTGTCAAACGCTATAGTAAAAATAGCCGTTTCTTGTATGATGAGCTCTATGATATACATGGAGGTATTCATGGAGATATCTATGGAGATGTACAGGGAGATATTCATAGAGGTATACATGGGACCTCATCAGATTCAATTCATGAAGAGTCACTGGCCGAAGAACTGTTACTACCCATTTTTAAAAAAGGAAAATTAGTGTATGAATTGCCAAAGCTCACCGCAATTCAAGCTTATGCAAGAGATCAACTTTCCAAGTTACCTGCAGGAGTCACTGCTTTGAAGCCAACGGAGGAGTATCAAGTGCGTTTGATGGTAAATGGATCCGCGAATAAACCCAATGAACCCAATGAACCCAATGAACCCAATGAATCCAATAAACCTCTAATTAACAATTCTTTGGCCGAGAAATCATAATTTATGCGCTATGTAACTGTTGCAGCTGCGGCCTTAAACCAAACTCCCTTGGATTGGGAACATAATCAAGCCAATATTTTAGCAGGTCTTAAAGAAGCACGAAACCAGGGAGCAGAAATCATCTGTTTTCCTGAACTTTGCATTACAGGTTATGGTTGCGAAGATGCCTTTCTTTCCGTTGCCAATTGCAAAACAGCTTTTACCATACTACTCGATATCGCCAAAGAAACCAAAGATTTGATTGCGGCAGTGGGACTGCCGATTTTATATCGGGATGGCCTCTATAATACCTGCTGTCTTTTGGTAGATGGCAAAATAGCAGGATTTGTCGCAAAACAGCATTTGCCAGGCTATGGGGTTCACTATGAACCACGTTGGTTTAAGCCCTGGGTCGCAGGTGTTCAAACAGAATTTGAATTTTTAGGTAACAAATATTTGCTTGGCGACTTGATTTTTAATATTAATGATCTCTTACTCGGTTTTGAAATTTGTGAAGATGCCTGGGTTGCCAATCGCACCGGCATCTCCCTTGCCAATCGAGGCGTCGATATTATCTTGAATCCAAGCGCAAGCCATTTTTCCTTTGGTAAAAGTTTGGTACGCAGGCGCTTTGTGAGAGAGGGCGCACGCGCCTTTGGTGTCGCGTATGTGTATGCTAATTTGCTTGGCAATGAGTCAGGTAGAATCATCTATGATGGCGATACCATTATTGCGGCCGGTGAAAAACTCATGGCCTTGGGGCCGCGTTTCTCCTTTAAAGATACTATTGTGACGAGCAGCATTATCGATGTTCAAGATCTGCGTTTGACAAGAGCAAAGACCATCGATGAAGGCATCACTTGCAATCCAGATGATATTATTGCTTGTGAGTTTAAGAAGGCTTGGCGTAAAACGCTCACTAAAAATATAATGACAGAAAAAAACGATATTCAAACTTTGCAGAACCAAATGCAGAATATCTGGGAAGAGGGCGACGATTTAAAGCACCAGGAATTTGCTCGAGCGGTGGCTTTAGGTCTCTTTGATTATTTGCGAAAAAGTAGGCAACACGGTTTCGTGCTAAATTTGAGCGGTGGGGCCGATTCGGGTGCAACAGCCTGTCTCGTTTATTTAATGATTCGCTTAAGTTTAGAGGAATTGGGTTTTGCAAAATTTCAAGAAAAATTACAGTATATTCCTGAGATCAAAAACCTAAAGGAAAAAGACCACAAGGGAAAAGAACAGCAGGGAACAGAGCAGCACGGAAAAGAACCTATTGGCATTGATGCATTCGTACCAAAACTCATGCCGATTCTTCTGTATTGTTTATACCAAGCGAGTGAAAACAGCGGTAAAGTCACACGTGAAGCCGCCATGAGCTTGGCAGAAGCTATCAAAGCCCCCTTTGCCAATCTTGATATAAAACCTATCATCAAAGCTTATTGTGAATTAATAGAACCTCTGGTCAATCGAAAATTAGAGTGGGAGAGTGACGATATTGCATTACAAAATATTCAATCCCGAGTGAGAGCACCCAGCGCATGGTTACTCGCAAATCTTCGTAAGTCTATTTTACTATGCACCAGCAATCGATCGGAAGCTGCTGTCGGTTACACTACCATAGATGGCGACACCTGCGGTGGGTTGAGTCCAATTGCCGGAGTTGATAAATCATTTATACTGCAATGGTTATCCTGGCTGCAGAGTAAGGGCATCGAAGGTATCGGTCCCATTCCAGTGCTTGATAAAATCACGGCTCAAAAACCCACAGCCGAATTACGCCCCATTGATCATCCACAAACGGACGAGGCAGATCTGATGTCTTTTGAATGGTTGGATTCCATTGAGCGGCTTTTTGTTCGTGATAAAAGATCGCCTGAAGAAATCCTTGTCATCATGGGCAGAAAATATCCTCAAGCAGAGTCTTCCGAGTTAAAGGGTGCCATAGACAGATTTTTCAAACTTTGGGCATCAAACCAGTGGAAGAGAGAACGTATTGCACCGAGTTTCCATTTGGATAATGAGAGCCTGGACCCCAAGACTTGGTGTCGTTATCCGATTTTGTCTGGTGGTTTCAATAAGGAATTAAAAAACCTAAAATAAGTACTCGAATGACATCGCAAGTTTATTCAAACTAACAGATTCCAAATAAACACAAAGAAAATTGCGATAGGAGCGATATATCTGACTATAAATCGCCAAGCTTTAAAAAGTTTTCTATCCCGCGGTTTCTCCAATAATAATCCTTCTTTGGTCTCTTTCGACGTCAAAACCCAGCCTGCAAAAATTGCAAACATAGCGCCGCCCAAGGGCAGAATAATATTAGTGGTGAGATCTGCCATGGCGCCAAATATGGTAAATTTGCCAAAGAATTTGAAATCAGACCAAATGTTAAATGAAAATAGAGCAAGTAGACCTAAGATCCAGCATACAACCCCAACCACAATAGAAGCTTTGACTCGACTCCATTTTCTACGTTCCACCATTAAAACGACTAAGGGTTCCGCCATTGAAAGGGATGAAGCCCAGGCAGCAAACCAGAGCAGCAAAAAGAAGAGACCGCCAATCCATTGTCCTGCTGGCATTTGAGCAAGTGCTATGGGCAGCACTTTGAACATCAAACCAGGTCCCCCTTCTGGAGTCAGATTGAATTTAAAAACCAATGAAAAAATGGTTAAACCTGAAAGCATCGCTACCAGTACATCGAGCAAGGCAATGATGACGACGCTGCTGGCAATATTGGTGGTTTTTGGAATGTAGCAACCGTAAACAAGCAAGGTGCCGCCGCCAATCGCCAAGGTAAAAAAGGCATGTCCCAACGCATAGATAACGGTATTCGCCGTAAATTGCGTTGGCTCTGGCTTCAACAGGAAACTGAATGCTGCTTGAATATCCCCGACAAAAGCGCAGTAAATAGTCAAGACCACTAAAATCACAAATAGTCCTGGCATCATGATTTTTGTAGCGCGTTCAATGCCATTATGGACGCCACGTCCGACCACCCATAAAGTCATGACCATGAAAAAAGTGTGCCAGACTATCATGGCTTTCGGATCGTTTAGAAAATCCTGCCATATTGTTTCGATGGCATTGGGGGCCTGTGAAACAAAAGTCCCACCCAAAGCTTTAAATAAATATCCGACAGACCAGCCTGCAACGACGCTATAGAAAGACAAAATCAGCATCAGACCAAAAGCACCCCACCAACCTACCCATTTCCAATATTTGGTGTGATGATCTTTTTTGGCGAGTTTTTCTAAGGTATTGACCGAATTTGCCTGTCCCAGTTTGCCAATCACAATTTCTGCCATCATGCTGGGTAAGCCAATGATGAAGACGAAGACCAGATAAGTTAATACAAAGAAACCACCGCCATTTTCCCCAGCCATATAAGGAAATTTCCAAATATTGCCTAGGCCAACTGCAGCGCCTGTGGTAGCCATGATAAATGCAAAACGCGAGGACCAATGTGAAGTTGTCATTATCTTACTATCTCACTCCAATATTAATATTGCCAGAACCTTTCTTTCTTCCGAAGCCAAAACTGTATAAGTTCTGCAGGCTGCTTTGGTATCCATCACTTCAATACCTACTTGATTTTTATAAAGCGGTTCGAAAATGGCAGGATTTGGAAAACGAATTTCATTTCCAGTACCGAGAAGTATCACCTGAGGATTATATTCGAGCAAGCTTTGAAAGTATGCTGAATCTAAATCGTCAACTGAATTCGGAACGGAATCAGTTATCAACTTATCAGACATCACAATCAAGGAATGACGATATTCTTGCTTATTGATAAAAACTGAACCTGGTTTAAGCCCGGTAATTTGAAATTTAGCATCGGATTTATCGAAAGTTAGTTCCATTTCGCTATTGTACACAATCCTAGCACAATTATAATACCGATATGTTCTACGAGACCCAAAATTTAACGAACCCGAGAATTGGACAGAATTAAGAAAGGAAACTTAGCTCACATGTCAATCGATGTTACGCTGCCCCGCCCAAAAATGATGGCAAGAAAAATTAACATGGAGATCGAGGCAGAAGCTTCAAGTCTTGGTTTACATCCCATCATTGCCCGTATTATCTCTAGCAGGCCGCTACCACAGGGATTTTCTTTAGAAGACATCATTACCCCAAAACTGTCACATCTGCTCGCGCCGCAAATGATGGCTGATATGGATCGCGCTGCAACCCGACTAGCCTCTGCCATTGTCAATGAAGAATGCATTGGCATTGAAACCGATCATGATTGCGATGGACAAACAAGTCATGCTGTATTGTTTTACAATCTATCGCAGCGCTTTAAACACCCCGCCTCGCTGATACGATCTTACATTGGCCATCGCCTAACAGAAGGGTACGGCCTTTCCGATTCTGTTGCAGCCAGAATTTTAGCTGATGATCCACGCCCAAGTTTACTCATCACCGCAGACAATGGATCTTCGGACGAACCTAGAATTGCAAAATTGAAAGTTGCAGGCATTGATGTCCTGGTAACGGATCATCACGCCATACCTGTAGAAGGTTACCCCAAGAGCGCTTTTGCCTGCTTAAATCCTACACGTTCAGAGTGCAGCTATGGAGATCCCTTCATTGCTGGGTGCATGGTAGCCTGGCTACTGATGGCTGCGACGCGACAGAAATTGATCGAATGCGGTCATCTAGCTAAAGATGCACCGACTTTGTCGGATTCCCTAGATTTTGTGGCAGTTGGCACAATTGCCGATTGTGTGAGCATGGCGCGCAGTCAAAACAACCGAGCTATTGTGGCATACGGCATGCGTTTAATATCAAAAGGGAACAGACCTTGCTGGCGTGCAATTTTGGCAGAATCGAATAACCCAAGAAATCCGATTCGTTCGGAAGATTTAGGTTTTCGCATTGGGCCGTTGCTGAACAGTGATGGCCGTCTGGCCTCTGCTTTTGGATCGGTAAGCTTTTTGTTGGCAGAAACAGATGAGGAAGCGCGCGATTGGATCCAATCTCTCAAAGATCAAAACGAGCAACGTAAAGCGATTCAGAAAGGGATCGTGAAACAAGCCATGGATCAGGCTTCAGATCAAGTTGCAGCAGGGCAATATTCGATCTGCATTTATTTAGAAGAGGGCCATTCGGGGGTGCAGGGTATCGCTGCGAGTCGGATTAAGGATAGTTTTGGGCGGCCGACAGCCATTTTCGCACCGAAACATGTAACACATAAACTGGGGACGGACAAACATGGGACAGATAAAGATGCAGATAGCATCGAACAACGTGAAGCATTGATAACGGGATCTGTTCGTGGCATTGATGAAATTCATGTACGTGATGCCTTGCAATGGGTATCAGACAGTGCACCAGGATTATTACTAGCATTCGGCGGTCACAAAGGCGCAGGCGGCCTAACCCTCGAAAAGAAAAACTTCAAAGAGTTCCAAACACTATTTGAAGCAGCAGTACGCGCGCAATTTGAGGCACAATTTTCCGATCACAGTCACGAATCTCTTGGTCCTGTCATTCAAACAGACGGCCCTCTTGAAACAGAATATTTAAATTTAGACCTGTTAGATTTCTTGAATGAGCTCGAGCCATTTGGGCGTGAGTTTGAAGCACCCATTTTTGAATTGGAAGGAAGTCTTGTAGATCTCAAACCTGTTGGAGATGGTACTCACGCCAGGGTGCAGTTAGAAGTGGAGGGTCTGCGTTTTACAGGGATATGGTTTGGAATGCGACAAACGAGCCAATCCAGCTTGCCCGTGACAAAAGGTGCTTCGGTGCGAGCGGCTTTTTCATTGCGGGAAAACTATTTTCGAGGTCAGCGATCCTTGGATATACAAATAATTCAGATGGAAGAGCTAGCCTAAGCTCATTTAGCCCGATTGTCTGAAACAGAAATTTATAGTAATATACGCTTTAGTTTATATACAAGATTCAATTAAGAGAGAATTAAGACTATGAGCACTCCAATTAAAAAACTTTTGCAAGAAACGAAAGATAAAGACAGCAGCAAAAAAGACCAAGATATCCAAAAAATGGTGTCTTTAAAAAAAACTCCTCCAACAAGCTTAAAAGAATTCCAATTGGAAGTGGGAAAGTCCCCGCACATTCTGGCAAAATCAAGATATATTTTAAAGCATGGCTCCCAAAGATCCTTATTTACTCTTCCATACCTAGAAAATCCTTGGATTGGGGAATTCCATAGGGATTGTGTTCGCCCATCATACTATTCTAAACCCATATACACTCAATGGGTGCAAGAAAGTTTTAAAGAAGTTTTACATTATCTTGCAAAAAAAGGAGCTTGGGGTGATTTCGTTGAGATCGTTTATAGAATATCTAGGGAAGAACATATAAAAGTATTTTCTGAATTTCCCGATTCTATATTAAAAGAGTGCGCCTTTGGTTTGCTATTGGAAGCAATGGTACATGGCGATGAGAAAAAGCTCGGCTATTATCTTGACACCCGAAAAATTAATGTAAACTCTGTCGCTCGTATGGATTGGCTGCTTTTTAATTATCTCACAAAAAGCAACAGTTATGGTAAAGAGATCCTAATAACGCTTTTAGAAGCTGGCTGTAGAGCAGATTATGCTAATAGATGGAATCAGGGTTTTCTTCATCATTTAATGGTTAACAAATATCTTCGCTATAGTAATTTTCTAGCAGATTACCATCCTAAAAAATGGTACCAAGATTGGTGGTATGATCCCGGTTTCAAAATTTTAAACGAAATTTTTGCTCTCAGTTTAAAGCAAGGCGCAAATCCGATGCTTTGCATCCATAAATGGTATAAAGGCATTTATTTTACCAGTTTTTCAAGTCTTGAGCTTCTTACCAGAATTCCTGAAGAAAGTCGAGCAGAATTTGGCAGACAAAAACCAGAAACAAACATTCACAATTGTTTCTTACAATTACTATCCTTTGGGGGTGGGTTGCTTAAGCCCGGAAAGCGCTTAGCAAATCTTGAAAGTAGTAGATTTGATGAACGACGAAATAGGGAGGAATTTTTGAAAGGAGTCATGGAGGCCGCAAAGCAGGATATTGGCTATGGTAGTATTTTTAAAACCTTTCAAAAAAACATAGAAACAAGTGAAATAGTACTGCTGGGTGAAACCACTGATTCCAAACCAAAACGTGTTTGGATTTATACTTTAAAAGATCTCGAGCGTGCTCTGGATGTTACAAACAGGGACATTCGAATCCCTAATCTCAGGAAAATCATAGAATATACTTTCCGAACACCGACAGAAGATTTAGCGCCGGGTATCCATGATCTCTTTATGAAATATCAGAAAGACCTCAATTTGATAACAGAACCTAGTATAATCACAAGTCTAGCGCAAAGCCATCAGAGATGCTACAAGGAGTTTAAGGAATCTCTATTGAATACACCTGTTGTAGCAGGTAAAGAATATTTCGATTTCGACAAGAAATCATTTGTGTCTGCAGCAATCCGTAAGGATATCGAGAGTTATCAACCCTGGCTTAAACCAAACATTCTTGAAGTCTTAAGCTTGCTTGCAAAATGCAATGCAGAAGAAAGTTTTCTGCTGCTCGCCAAAACTCATCATAAAGTCATTGGCTCGGAGTTATTCTTAAAATTCATTCGTGGAAGTGAACAAGACTTCATAGCATGTGCCGGAAAATTATTACTCTTTTTAGGAGTGAGAGTACGAGACATAAAGCTCATCAAGCATCTGATGGAAGATCGTGAAATACCCTTAAATATTTTTCTTGGCACGCAGCAAAATTCACTCTTAATTGAACTTGCTAAGAATTGTTTTCGAAATCCCTATCTAAAAGTTGATAAGTATGCACATGATTTTCGTAAAGTATATCATTATGGAAATTATGGTTGGGAAGAGATGTTGGAAAAGCTCACCCATCAACATGCTGAAGAAGCGCATGAAATCATGAAGTTGCTTCTTGAAAAATCCGGTAAAGATTCAAAAAACTATGCCTCCTATCGAAATCAAAAGGGAGAATCAGCATTGCACCATTTTTCAAAAAGAGAAGGTAATGGGCAATCAATGATGATGTTGCTCGATAAATTAGGGGTAAATCCTCTCTTGCAAAGCAAAAACGGCAATTTGCCGCTTGGTAATATCTTGCAATTCTATCGCTATTCTTTTGCTAGCCTACCAATGTTGACATATGGTGCAGGATTGGCAAAAAGAGAGCACAGAATTTATTGCCCTTCTTTAAGATTTAATATCAGTAAGATTCTCGGGGTATTGCAGGTTTTAGATAGAAATTTACAAGCCACTAAAGAATTCAGTCGCTTATATTTCGAATCCGATATTGCGGTTGCAGTGAAAAAAGAAAATACAATCAAAACTGAAGCTTTGACCGATACCCAAGCCAAAGGCTCATTAGTTTATGCCATACATGATGTTGCAGTCAAATCCTTCCCAGAAGAACCACACATCCTCGGAATCGAATTCGAAGAGGATTTGGAAGTTGAACCCGAAACCGAAGCTCAAGCCAAAGACCTATTAGATTATACCAGAACAGAAGAACCAGACATCATAGATACCCCAGCAGACACAGCTATCATAGACATTCAGAGAGAACTACACTTCATATTTACTTTGAAAGAATTATCGGACCTCCTGTATTTAAATCGTCCTGAAGCAGCTTTGTCTAAAGCCAATGATGCTCTTTCTCTATTTGCTCCCTCGATTCGCCGATATGTGCTTGAAGCAGATGATGAGATAGTTGACCCAAAAGTCAAGAAACTATTTGCAGAAGAAATCAGGTCATTTCTTGATGTTGATGCAGTACTTCGAAACCACATCAACTCCGCAAATTGCACTGACATTATTATCTCATATTTGAACCAAGATCTTTCTTTGCAAGCATGCCTCGCATTCCCGCAAGAAAAATTAAAACAACTCTTGGAATATAACCCAGAAGCCCCACTTGCTACCCCAGCCCCACTTGCTATCCCAGTTCAGATTCGTAAATTGAACCGTGAGCAGTTCATTCTAGGACAGTATAAAGCTCTACTTTGGAAGCATAACCATTCAACCGGTATAGATCCAAAAGTTGTGTATGGTAATCGATCCGATTACGATTTTGATGGCAAAAATTCTGAATTCTATAAGCTTCTCAAACTCGATGACAAAGATCCCGCAAATTTGGCTGCGATGCAAAATCTCATTGATAATGGATTGATTGCGCTAGCACAATCCGTAGGGCGTTATTCAGAAATTTTATTTCAAGTCATCGCAGAAAAAAGAATGGGATATCTCAAAATGCTCGTAGAGGCCGGTGCTGATGTCAATGAAAGATCACACCCTACCGCAGATACGGCATTAAGCCTAGTACTTGCTCAAGGTGATCTTCAATCAGCTGAAATACTGATTGATGCTGGCGCCGATCTCAGTGTGAAGGTTGGGGGTGATTTTCCAGATTCTTTGCTTTCTATAGCGAGCTGGAAAGGAAAATGCGAAAAAGGATTTATTGCTTTATTAGATAAGAAAGGTATTATCCTTCCTGAATTGAGACCTAATCCTGTTCCTGCAGCTGCGCCTGGCAAATCTCCCGTAGCAGTTCCTTTGGTTCCCCAATTTACTGCTCAATCTGCTCAGTTAGCAGGGGCAGAAGTTGTAAAGCCAAAACCTGAATCGCCCGCTAAAACTGTCGCATCAGATCCTAAAACAAAACAAGAAGGCCAAGATAAAGGCAAAAAGAAAGAGAATACTTCCTGGTGGTCATATTTATCTAAAAAGTTTAGATAAGATATAAAGATATAAAGCATCACAAGCTTCTATTGTGTGCATATTCAAGTATTTCTCATGGAATGCAATAGGCCTTAGCTAGAGTCTATAACATAAAATTTCACAATTATGCTCAATATAAATTTCTTTTTTCTATAAAAGCAATCTAAAATTGTAAGTTAAGAATCCAAACAAAGTTCCGATAATTGAAATAACGCTCGAGCGTAATGGATATTGCTATGTCTGTCGAAAACCCCAAGGAACCGAAATCTCCTTCAAAATCATTGCTTAAATACGATGATATTCCCGAATCATCCAGCATTCGCAGAATAAAATATTTGTCCTTACAAGGCGGCGGAATGAAAGGTCTAGGATATGTTGGTGCTATTGAACAGTTGGAAGCTTGTGGGGTGATGGATCAAATTGAGGAAGTTGCTGGCAGTTCCGCGGGGTCGATTGTAGCCACTTTGATAGCTGTAGGTTACACCGCACAAGAAATCCGACAAGAAATGTTGGCATTGAATTTTAGGGCTCTGCAAGACAAGGATGAGCCAGGTTGGCTAGAGTCTTACGGAATGGGCGGCGTGATAAAGACCGGCACTGCAATTTTTCAAGAAGCTATGGGATATGAGAAAAAATTTGATTTATTAACCGCAATTGAAGGCGCCGTAAAATTACCAAGCAAAATCACCGAAGGTGTAGAACGCGCTGAAGATATTCTGAAACTTGCTTTTAGCAGAGAACTCGGGCTTTGGAAAGGAGATGCCTTATCAAATCATGTTTCTCGGATGATTGAAAGAAAAACGGGAGATCCGAAAATTACCTTTGCAAAACTCAAGTCTTTGGCAAAGGCGAACCCAGGTAAATTTCGAGCACTTCATCTTACCGGATCAAATCTCTCCACCCGGAAACTTGAACACTATAATGCGAGCGATTGGCCAGATTTACCGATTGTAGATGCTGTTCGCATTTCTGCGAGTTTTCCGGGCGGATTCAAGCCGGTCACAGTACCCCTGACGCAGGAGGAAAAGGAAAACTTGAAAAATGGCAAAGTTCCTGTGCGAGTTGATGGCGGTTTGTTGCAGAATCTTCCAGATGTTTTTAATGAGTATCCTTTCTATCATGCCACCAAGGATGCACCCGGCAATCCGGAAGCGATGGCGCTTACATTGAAAGACCCTGAGAATGAAAAGCCGATGGAAATCAAAAAAGGCATCGATCTTGCAAAAGCACTTTATTCGTCTGTCATGTCAGAAAGAGAGTTGTATCAGAAATATGGTCAAAGGATGGCCGTGATAGATACGAAGGGGGTAAAAACATTAGATTTTGATGCTGATGATGAACGCCGCTTGGCACTTGCGGATTCCGGAATTGATGCAGTCCAATCCATGTTGAAAGCAATGCTGGCACAGGATGAAAAGAGTGTTCCCATTTTTGAACAGATGGATTTGGAGGAATTAAGTCATCATCTTGATGAATTGATCAGGCAAAAAGTCACAAAGCAGTACAGATTAAATCAACTGCGTGACCGATTAAAATCTGGCGAAGTCAGTGATGCAGAACGTGATGCATTTAAAGAAGAGAAAAAGAAACTGCTGAAGAGTCTTCGCGAAATCGATCAAATCATTGAAGACGGCAAAGAGCAGGGTACATTTGATCACAATGAGTTAGCGAGACTCGAGCAATTGGAAAAACAAAGACTCGAGCAGCGGTTAAAGGGGGCAGCAAAGATAGTCTATTCTGATGAAGAATTGCTGCAAATATGCCAGGAGAGGTATGACGAATATACAAGGACTACTGAAGAATTGCAAAGGCAGTTGAAACAACTGCAAATCATGCAGATGAGCTTGGACTGGCGCATGGATGAATTGAGACAGCGAGCCAGAAAAAAATCATTTAGAATACCAGTATTGCATGATCTGGAAACTCTTCATAACGCACAAGAAGAAATCAAAAAAAACAAGGACAAGCAGATTAAACTCACGAGTGCTATGCATGCACCAGACTCAAAGCTTACAGATGAGAAGTACAAGAAAAAAATGAAAATCTTGCATGATGAAGCTCGGAATTTGAAGCATAATAGAGATATTCATTTTCAAGGCATCTTGAAACATGTTCAGGAAATGAATGATCCACTTCTATTCAATTTCTTTAAAGAACTGCGAGATAACTGCAGGGACATAAATTTTGAGATACCACGTGATCTAGAGGAAATCAAAGCATATCATAATAGAGATCTTGCCTTGATTGCAGGCTTTATGAAAGAATGTAGGAAAAAAATTGCTGAAAGTATAGAGAAGGCAAAATCCTTTGACGAACAAATGCAGGCTATTGAGATGAAAGGGAAAACCTCGACAAACTATCAAACGATGAAGGAACTTAAGACTGAGCTTGACCGAAGCATCTATGAAAACACTTCGACCGTTGTTAAGATTCAGAATTGGTTAGGGCGAAAAATTGAGTCAAAATGGGTGATGGATAATATCATCTATCCGATCCTATTATTCACCGAATTTCTTGCTTTTTCGGTGCGAGTAGCATTGTCAGTTTCAACCTTTTTCTTAGCCATCGTATTGCTGGTTCGAAATAATACTAAAAACACCAAAACTCGTGCTCAAATGGATTGGTTTTTGAATAAGTTAGAATTCACCAACCTGAAAAAGATTCAAAAAATGAGGGGTCTATCCAAAATGGTTGCTGAGTTATTATTTGTTCTAGAAAAGAATTATGCTAAGTCAGATCTGATGGAACATAGCCATTTGTATCGTATTTTTGGAACGCAACTCAAGGGGACAGGCTGTGATGTGAGTGATCTCTTCCCTATGAAGGACACAGAAACTGATGAACAATATTGGGCAAGACTTGATAAACTCGAGAATAAGTTAAAACTATTGCTGCCGGAAACGCAAGTTCTTCGGGATGACGACAGCCCTCGAAGTAAAAAATTACAGCTCTTAAGGAAGAATGTTTTCAAAGATCTCGCACTCATGCCCTTGCCCAGAGTTTCGGATTGGAATAATCAAGGTTTTAAAAGAGAGCCCATGTTAGAAGAGGAGCGTGTTAAGAGACAATCTGCGCAAATTAATCAAGAATATTTGCGCAAAGTAGATGAAAAAATTAAGAATGGTGAGGAATTATCTGAAACAGAAATCATTGAATACATAGAAAGTGCGAAGAATTTAAAAAAGGACATCCCGGCTACAATTCAAAAGCCTTTCCTTAAATATGTCCAAGATAAAATTGAGCAAGGTAAACACCTCTCGAAGCACGAAGTGGAGTATTATCGAGACTTTGCTGAAGCCCTTGGACGTCCCATCTCGTCGCTCATGAGTGCTCGCTACAAAGAATGGCTGTGGCCTGAAAGTCTCGTTTATAAATATAAAGTAGAAAAGGATAAGGAATTTATAAAAACCTTGGATGCGTTTTTGAAAGCCAAGGCAGAAGCGATGAAAGCTCATACCGATAAGGTAACGCATGGGCATAAGCCTAAGAAGAAAAGTTAGCAACTGGCACTGCTCTTGAATGTGACCTATAAAAATACATATCAAAGAATGTTTCTGTCAAAAAATTGCCGATTTCAAAGTTAGCAACTATAATCAAAGTCAGAGTTAGTAGATACACTCAACATAAAGGTTGAAGGAAGCATTCAGCAGCCTTTAGTAGCATTTAGGAAGCATTAATGAAATCAAGGATTCAATCTTTTTCACTATTATCAGTTTTAACAATATCATTATCATTATTCCTTTTCTCAAAATCCGTATTAGCCGATTATTGCTGCCCGAGATGGTATGGCGGTATCAATCCCTACGGCGGGCTAGACATGAAACTTCAACTCACCCAAGGAAAAGATGACTGGCGTCCCATGTTTCCGAAATATTATTTTGCTGGAAATGCTTATGTAGGTTTTAAGTTTCATGAAAATTTTGGACTCGAATTAGGTTATGAACAAACAGTAAGAAGAAAAATTACCCATCATTTAGACCAGATCCAACGTTTTTATACTGTTGATCTGATTAATTTTGGATTTAGCCGAACTGTACAATTTCAGACTGCACATTTTATGGCAAGTTATTATATTCAGCTGATCCATTGCTTTGATTTAATGCTTTCTTATGGAATGGGTTTCATTCGATCAAAAACCAGAGCAACGAGGCTTTCGGGCGACAATTCTCCTGTTGAACAAGCCATAATCGACTTACGTTTACCAACCAGAGGTATTTCAAAAGCAAGAATTGGTTTAGTGTGGCATTTAGATCCCTATTATGGTGTTCGTGGTTTTGTGGGTTATGATAATACCGGACAAATTTCAATCCGTAATGTAGAGAGAGTTTTTGCGCTTCGTAATATAACAAATCATACTTTTAGGGAGACGCTGTCCATCAACTTCGGTTTCTTCATGTCGCTTTTTCCACAGCATTTGTAGGGCCTGTTGACAATTCTACTATGTTGGCCCTAAATTCACAGGGGAAAAAAGCTTGGCAAAGCCATAAAATTCCTATAAAATAGCCATTATGGCAGCTAAATCAAAATCACAGGAAAATCCCTTAGAAATTCTTTCCTTGGCATTGCCAAAACGCCCTCAAGAAAAACGCTGTTTTGGTAACCTTTATGGCGTAGCTTTGCCCCTCTGTTTAGCCGCAATTGAAAAAGAGCACTCAGGCGTCGTGATGGTGGTTGTACCAGACTCTCTCACAGCCTCTAAACTCGAACGAGAACTCTCGTTTTTTTTGAAAGAAGAATCCAGTGAATATCCTATCCTGTCATTCCCAGACTGGGAAACCTTGCCCTACGATTCTTTCTCGCCACACCAAGACATCGTCTCAGAACGATTAACAACCCTTTATCACTTGCCAAATCTCACGCGTGGAATTCTCATCGTTCCTGTCAATACCTTGATGCAACGCCTTTGCCCCAAGGAATATCTCTATCAAAATACCTTGCTGTTCCGGCTGGGCGAAGTGATAGATCTCGAAGCGTTCCGTCAAAATCTGGCACAAAGCGGTTATCGCGCTGCAACGCAGGTTATGGAACATGGTGAATTTGCCATACGCGGTTCATTGATTGATCTCTTCCCCATGGGAAGCGAGAAACCTTTTCGGATTGATCTTTTCGACAATGTCATCGATTCGATTCGTACCTTTGATATTGAAACTCAGCGATCGCTTGAAAAAATTGAGGAAATCAGATTGCTTCCGGCACGTGAATTTCCCCTGAGTTCGGAAGGCATTTCGAGTTTTCGAAACCATTTCAGGGATCGATTCGAAGGAGATCCAAGACAGTCCTCGCTCTATGTGGATGTCAGTGAAGGTATTGCCGCACCCGGACTTGAATATTTTCTCCCTTTGTTTTTTGAAAAGACCAGCAGTCTTTTTGAATATTTGCCTAAGAATTGCCTGATTGCCGAGATAGAAACATCAGAAATCAGCATTGAAAAAAGCGCGGAGCAGTTTTGGGAAGAAGTAAAGGAACGCTATGAACAGTACCGTCATGACAGACTTCGCCCCATTCTTGACCCCAAGCTCCTTTTTTTGCAACCTAATGAATTATTTGCCGCATTTAAGCAATTTCCTGTATGTGAACTTGCAGCGAAAACTTTATCAGATCGTTCGATGGTCCAAAATCTGCCCTTTGAATTTTTGCCAGATCTTTCAACCGGGTCCCCACACGGAGTCATGCTTGGATCTCTGCAGGGATTCTTAACAGAATTTGAGGGCCGCATCCTCTTCACAGCTGAAACTGCTGGCAGGCGAGAAATTTTAAAAGAGACGCTTTCAAAAATCCCTAATCTGCAATTTTCAGAATTTGAGAATTTTCGATCTTTTCTACAGAGTGATGCAAAAAAAGGATTAATAGTAGCACCCATTGATGAAGGTGTCATCTGGGATATAGAAGCTTCGAAACAACAGCTTGCCATTATTCCCGAAGCGGCCCTTTTTGGTAAACGCGTGATGCAACGCCGGCTCCGCAAAACCAAATCACCAGATTTTGATTTCGAGGTTCGAAGTCTTGCTGAACTCAGTATAGGGGCACCTGTTGTGCACTTAGATTACGGTATTGGACGTTACTTGGGACTGACTCGCCTTACCCTCGGAGGCCAAGAAGCCGAATTTCTCACTTTGGAGTATGTTGGCGGTGATAAACTATATGTACCTGTCACTTCGCTGAACTTAGTGAGCCGATATAGCGGAGTCGATTTAGAACACGCACCCATCGGTCGTTTGGGCAGCGATCATTGGGAAAAGGTAAAAAAACGCGTACTGGAACAAACTCGCGATGTGGCTGTCGAGCTCTTGGAAATCTATGCAAAAAGAGAAGCCAAAGTTGGCCATTCTTTTCCAGCCCCTGATGAGCAATTTGCAAGTTTCGAGGATGAATTTCCCTTTGAAGAAACACCCGATCAAAATCGGGCGATACTGGAAGTCATTAAAGATCTGACCTCATCGAAACCCATGGATAGAGTGATTTGCGGTGATGTTGGTTTTGGCAAAACAGAGGTCGCACTTCGCGCTGCTTTTATTGCTGTTGCGGCTGGAAAGCAAGTAGCAGTTTTAGTGCCTACCACCTTACTCGCCGATCAACATTTTCAAACATTCAGTGATCGTTTTGCAAATTTCGGAGTTCGACTAGACGTACTGTCCCGTTTTAAAAATCGCAAGGAACAAGAAAAAACCATTTCAGATCTGTCCGAAGGAAAACTGGATATCATCATAGGCACTCATAAGCTATTGCAGGATACCATCAAATTCAAGAATCTCGGGCTTTTGATCATTGATGAAGAGCATCGTTTCGGTGTGCGTCAGAAAGAGCAATTCAAAAAATTACGCTCTGAAGTCGATATCTTAACCTTAACCGCAACACCCATTCCGCGGACATTGAATATGTCGATGTCTGGTTTGCGCGATCTTTCAATCATCGCAACACCGCCTGCAAAGCGCTTATCTATCAAAACATTTGTTCGTGAAAAAAGCCCGATTCTGATTCAAGAAGCAATTCATCGAGAATTACATCGCGGCGGTCAGGTATACTATTTGCACAATGAAGTTGAAACAATTGAAAATGCAGCCCATGAACTTCAAAATTTAGTGCCCAGTGCTCGAATTGCCATTGCGCATGGACAAATGCGGGAAAGAGAACTTGAACACGTCATGTCAGATTTCTATCATCGACGCTTTAATGTTCTAGTTTGCACTACCATCATCGAGACTGGTATCGATATACCGACTGCCAATACCATCATCATCGATCGAGCCGATAAATTCGGATTGGCACAATTGCATCAACTTCGTGGCCGAGTCGGGCGTTCGCATCATCAGGCTTATGCTTTTTGTTTAACACCTTCAAAAACTCAGATGACAAGCGATGCTAAAAAGCGCTTGGAGGCCATTGAATCTCTAGGAGAGCTTGGTGCTGGATTTACTTTGGCAACTCATGATCTTGAAATTCGCGGTGCAGGCGAATTGCTGGGGGAAGAGCAAAGCGGCAATATCCAGGCTGTGGGTTTCCCCTTATTCATGGAGCTCTTAGATAATGCTGTAAAATTATTGCAAAAAGGCGAGGATATCTCACTGGATGCCCCCTTAAAGAAACAAGTTGAAATTGATTCTCAACATCCCCACGCTGATTCCTGAAAATTATCTGCCAGATGTCCATTCTCGACTGTTACTTTATAAGCGCATTGCAAATTGCCGCGACAAGAATGCCTTGGATGATTTAATGGCTGAAATGGTCGATCGCTTTGGTATTTTGCCCGAACACACCCGTAATCTTTTTAAAGTCACTGAATTGAAGCTAAAGGCTATACCGTTGGGGATTGTTAAGATTGAGGTCGGGCCGAAAGGCGGGCGTCTTGAATTTAGTGCCAAACCCCATATCGATCCCAGCAAATTGATTCGATTGATACAGGAAAAACCTGATATTTATCGCTTAGAAGGTCCGCAGAAGCTTCGAATTAAGGAAGATTTGCCGGATGCGAAACTGCGGATTGAAGCTGTTTTTCGATGGATTGAGATATTGCGCTAATTTCAATCTCAGGGTCCATCACCGCTGGAGCAGACGTAGTGTCATAATCAAGACCAGTCTCTAAACCCGCCACATGCTGCTCTGTTAACTTTCGCTTTTTCTTATTGAAAAATTTACTCGCGAAGACGGGCAAGTTTTTTGTTGCAAAACTGCGGCTGAATTTAAAAGGCTTAATTACCATATTTTGAATAGAATATGAGCTCTGAGTGCCATCCTTCAAGTCATTGCACTCTTCTTTTTCTGAAGTAGAATTTTGATTCTTTCCAGACTTCGTGCCCATGGTTTCTTGTATTTCCAAGATTTTACCTTTATTGATTTTTTTGACGCCTCCTACTTCATCATGGCTATAGACTCCTTCGCGATTCCAAGGCAGGCGGCGGTACATGGCATAATCAGAATATTCAATAAAAGGATGTTTGATGATATCAAAATAGGGTGAATAATCAAAATCTCGAGGTGTATAGAGTCTCGGGTTTCGGGTAATGAGTTCGATGCCCCTTGTTTCATGCTCTTGAACTAAAGGAAGAATTGGAAATTCCACTGAAGCAAATGCTTCTGCGATCATGGTTGAACAGACTGTTCGAGTACTTTCGCCGGGATTGTATTCAAAGATCTTGGTTCGAAATTGCCTCGGGAAAAATCGCCACGGCAGCATAAACCTTGCGAGATCCATGGTGTGACGGGTATCATAGTCAAATCCGAGTTTACTTGCAGCAAAGGCTATTACTTTTTGTGCATCTTGTCGCGATAGGCCTCTCGGACGACAAACCCGCACATGATCCCGGTTGTAAATGCAGAGATCTGAAACAATCGTACCTTTACCCATCACCCCTTCTATCAGTAATTGCGTATCCGGAGATCCTTTGAAATGATTTGTCACTTGGTTTCTGATTTCTTCATTCTCTATATCATGTAATCGTCCAACGTATAGCGCTGCGTGAGACCATGAGGTTCGAGTTATTGATTGGATGATGTCACTCACGCGGCTACGTCCCTCGACCAGCACTACATCGCCAGGGCGTAATTCATATCTCAGGCGTTCGAAATCACATTGTGGCAGACCTTCATGGGGAAACTCGTGGGTGAGCCAGTCTGTCCAGGTTTTAGAGATCCACTTAAAGAGATTTTTTATCATAGAAGACCTAACAGTTATTAAAGCGTTGTTACCTTCACGTTGTTACCTTCATATGAGCTATCGGCAGGGGTTAAATTTTCTTTATTTTTTAAAGCAGTGAATTTTCTTCAGTATTATCAATATTATCCATTCCGACCTCAGTATTATCATTCTCGGCAATATCGATTTCAACCTTATCATTATCATTCTGCGGTTGTTCAGCTTGTTCTTGGTCAATTTGAGTTTGATCAATCTGATGGAAGCGATTGCTTATTTTCTGGGCTGAAGTGTTCACTTGCTGCACATCCTTATGTGCTTGATCAATATGCTTAGTAAGTTGGTTCATGCGGGATTCGAATCGTTTAAAGTCACTCGCCAAATAGCGCAGATGATTTTGTATCACGTGTATATGTTGTCGTGTGGCGCTGTCTTTCAATACTGCGCGGGCTGTAGAGAGTATGGCCATTAATGTGGTGGGAGACGAGAGCCAGACATTAGATCGATGCGCCAATTCGACCAAATCAGGAAAATGAGCATGAATTTCAGCAAACACTGCTTCTGCTGGAATGAACATTAAGGCACCTTCGCTGGTTTCTTGACGGATGATGTATTTGCTTTGGATATCGTTGATGTGTTTCTTGATATCTTGCCGGAATTGTTGCTGTGCTTTGCGACGTTCAGTTTCCGCTAATGCAAAATCAGTCATGATTTGATAATTCTCAAGTGGGAACTTAGAATCGATGACTACGTTACCAGTGGGATCTGGTAGAAAAAGGATGCAGTCGGCGCGGGACCCATTAGAAAGGGTGTGCTGAAAAGCGTAATTATTAGGTGGCAGTAGATTTTGTACCAAATTTTTTAGCTGAACTTCGCCGAAAGCGCCGCGAGAACGTTTATCAACCAAGATTTCCTGCAAACTTACGACATTAGTTGATAGTTCTGTCAATTTTTTCTGAGCATCGTCGATGAGCGCGAGTCGCTTTACAATATCGGTGAAGGTAGAAGTTGTTTTTTCAAAGCCTTCATTGAGCCTTTTCTCAACAAGCAAGGAGATATTACCAAAACCTTGATTTAATTCGCTGCTTTGTCGAGTTAAAACTTCTTTGAGACGCCTTTCGATTTCAGCAGTTTCCTTACTTTGCTGTAACAAGTTTTCACCTAGACGCCTTTCAAAAGTTTGAGAAAATTCGGCCAAACGATCCATAATATTTTCTTTTAAGGGAAACAGGAGCGAATGAAGAAGCTGTTCAACTTTCTCCGTAGATTTTGCTGCGGCCTGTTCCAGAGTCTCTTGCATTGATTTTTCCATGGACCTGGCAAGGGTATTTTTAAGAGTCCGGGTGATGGCAAAATAGAAAAATCCTAACAAGAAAAGCAAAATGAAGGTAATGCTGCCGATGATCAGCAGATTATTTGAATATAATGCAGTGGAAAGTAGGGGGTTAGTTTCTAACGACATAAGGATATCGTAAATGTGCTGGGTTATTATGTCAATAATGAATTGAGGTTACTGCCTTGTTTTTCAATTTCTATCTTCAAAAGCTTTAATGCCTCAGCTTGCAATTGTCTCACCCTTTCTCTGGTGAGTCCTATTTTGTTTCCAGTTTGATCGAGTGTCATGGGTTCCTGATCGTTCAACCCAAATCGATGTTCTATAACAGCGCGTTGCTTTGGGCTGAGATCGGAAAGCCATTTTTCAATATTCTTTTGTAGCTTATAGCGGCTCATGTAGATGAAGGGATCATCCTCTTCTTGTCCGATGGTATTTAGAATCGGTTTATTGACATCCTCCGAAATTGGCATATCAATCGAGATAACCTTTTCATTCAATGCCATCATTTTTTCGACTTCACCGATACTTTGTCCCCAAGCCTTGGCAATCTCCTCAAATGTGGGTTCATGATCTTGATTTTTCGCCAAAGTTCTCGAAGCTCTGAGGCAAGTATTCAAGCGTTTCACCATGTGTACAGGCAATCGAATGGTTCTGGTTTGGCTCATGATGGCACGTTCTATAGTTTGTTGTATCCACCATGCACTGTAGGTTGAGAAGCGAAAGCCTCGTTCTGGGTCAAATTTTTCAACGGCTCTCATTAAACCAATGTTGCCTTCTTCAATCAGATCTAAAATAGGCATGCCGCTTCGAACATAACGGCGTGCAATCTTCACCACCAAACGTAGATTGCTCTCGATCATCCGTCTGCGAGCGCTCTCATCTCCAAGTTTCGCTAGGCGGCCATAATAAATTTCTTCTTCTTTATTCAAAAGCGGCGAAAAACCGATTTCGCGTAAATAGATATCGGTGGGATTCTGGACTGGCTTCTTCTACATCTTCTTTTTCCGCCCGACTCTTCGATCTCTTAGAGGAATGATGCTTCTCTTCTACTGACTCTTCTGCTGAAATACATTCAAGTTCAGTCTCAAAATTTATACCCGGTTCATTCTCATCTTCTTCGAGAGGTTTTTGATCTTCTTCTAAGGATTCTTCGTCGCGACATTCTTCTTCCAGTGATTCTTCCAGTGTTTCTTCTTCGTTTATCTCTTCATCCTCTGCAAGCGATTCGCTTTTCTCCACTATAGATTCTTGTGCTTCTCTGAATTTCTCATGCATCTCATCAATGCTAATCAATTCTAGTTCGATGCCAGCATCGCAACTATCAGTATTATCTTCATCCATGGAACCATGAATAGTATCAGCATTCTCGATGGTAGTCTGAATACCACTACTGGTATCGATATCGATAGCACTATTAATAGTTTCTACAGAATCTGAGATTCTAATTGCTTCATTCAATGCCGAATCAATTGCTGTCATGTAGAGTCCAATAAACAATTTAGATATGGAAGCTTTCGTATTTGGTTTCCATTCTGTAGGGGGGGCGGAGTAATTGTCCGTTATTACTCTTCTGTCAGGAGCTCCCCTATGTTTGGATTTCGGCGTGACAGACAGCAACTTTAATTTATATCAATTAATGTTGTAGTTACACTATTTTTTCTTTACTTTAATAAGCTTCATTTGTGCTTTGTTTTTTCTTTTTATTATTTTTATTTTATTATTGTTTTTCTATTCTTTACTTTATGTATCTAAATATTTATCTAAATCTAAAAATTACTCGAATTTACGTATGGGGATATCGCGTATAGTATCATCCTGCTGTATTTCGTGTTCTAGGTGATGCACGTCATGTACATCACTTAAGTCTTGTATATCAAGTTCATTATGTACATCAGTTCGATTTGTAATGCGCCCAAATTCTGGTACCGAGCTTACTCTAGAAATGCTAGGTCCCACCTTTGAAGTATTGGTCGAAAAGCTTAAGATACCCGGCACAGAGATTTGTTCGGGTTTTTTCTCCGTTTCATCTGCAGGAATTAATTTGTGCATCATCATCCTGATTTCATCTATATCATATGTTTTATTGATCTTATTATTCGAATAGGGCATTCCAACAACTTGAGCCAAAGTTTCGAGATTAGCACTTTGCCAGACAATTTCTGTTTTGGTATTCTTGCCATTTAGTCTGATTTGCTTAGTGGCTTCTATCCCATCCATAGGGTCCATTTCAATATCCATAAAAATCAATTTATAGTGACATTCCTTACATTTTTGTACAGCTATAGTGCCATCTCTTGCATGAGTTATTATAATAAATCCAATTCTTCTGAGGATATCAGTCAATAATTTGGCATTTGTAAAATTGTCTTCCACAATGAGTATGGGTTCCAATCTAGTTTTGCCTTTTGTTTTTGGTTCCTGCTTTCTTTGTTTAGCATGACGATAAAGGGGCGTTATATCTGCACTCATAGTACGAGCTATCAGATGTCTGCCACTTTCTCGTCGTTTCTCTGAAGCAGTGGTGATTTTCCGCGAGAATATGGGCGCCGGTATTGAAGCACTTGAAGAAGAGCGTGTATCTTGAGATACTGTATCTTGAGATACTGTATTTTGAGATAATATGTCGTGAGGTGTGGTTAACTCAGGGCAAGTTATGCCATTTAATATCGGCGTCTGCTGCGGTGTCACTTTTCCGCCTGTTAATAAAGGGGATGTTTTAGAGCTTAAAGATAATTGAGAACTTTTTGTGGAAGATAATCCCAAAGATGTTCTTGTGGTTGATAAACCTGAAGAAGCGGTTGTTGATGATGATGTGCTTGGGGAAAACATGGGTGATTTCATCGGTGAAAAGGGTGGCGATTTCTCTGGAGCATCTATCCGAATTGAAAGTCCCTCTTTGGCTCCCTCGGGTTCCTCTTTCTTTTTAACCACGGGATCACCATCTTCGGGTAGATCCGATATCGATTGCTGCGCGATGATCCTCCTTTTCGACTTTTCGAACAGCTTGAGAGACACTGATTTTACGAATTTTACTGGGACTGGTGTCAACGTGTGTTGACGCTGCAGAGGGGGAAGTTGCAGATTCAGAACCCGAGCCACATGAGCCACATGAGCAACACGAGGAACAGCAGGAACAACTAGGACAACAAAAACCACAACAAGCACAACTAGAACAACAAGAATAACTTGAACACGAAAACAGCCAAGACATCTTTACTACCCTACTACCCTTAATACAACTGTACTTTAATACACCTTTACTCTTAAATTCAGTCACTTTCTAAAATCGGTAAAACGGTTTAATTAAGCAACTGGCTATGACCAACCACCTACAACCGAATGTAAATAAAAAAAGCACTATCATTATTCATACATTAATACTAAAATCACAGAAATTGCTGAAATATTAAAAACCTTTATTTTATCTGTTCAATATTCTAGAAAAATTCCATGTTTATAGGATCAACAGCTAAATTCCTTAAATATTTCTGAGTATTTGCACGTTTTAAGTATGCTTATGCACCTATTGTCTATTATTAGTCAACTTACTAAAAAATCATTGACTTTTAACCTTGAAATATGTTGTAATAGTCCCAATAACTATAAAAACTCTAATTGTATTGAGTAATCCTAAAATTTTATTTAACTGAGAGGTAATAAAATATGGCAGCAGTTGTAAACTTTGATAAGAATAAACTTGCAAATGGGCTGATGTAAATTCCAATTCCTTGCTTGGCTGTTTTGTGCCACATTTCGTCAATGATCTGGATGCTTTAATCGCAATATCAGCACATCACCAATCGAACACTTCAAGAAGATATGGATGGCAATAGTAGCGGCTTTTTGGCAGTTTCAAAGCCGAATATGGTGATGCTAGCCTTAGCAAACACGAGATATTACAAATTATCAGAAATACCAGAAGATTAAACCGTGAACTGCTGTTAGCTCCTGTTTTGCGCCGTATGGTTCCCGGGGTACTACGTCAGACGCTTTCCAGGCTATTGAACAGTTTCAGTTGCTGGTAATATGACTGGCGACCAATTCCTCCATAAAGTATCAGGCAGACCAGGTGAAGAGCTTTCTCTGAAAGAAGTTCTATTAGCAGCTTATACGCTTTGGAATCAGACCGACTGTTTTAGATAAAGATGGCAGAAATATCTCTGATGCCTTATTTGCAGCGATTCGAATCTTTCGTGCAGCTCGCGCAAGAGTTTTCACTGCACATGCCAAAGATGTCAGAATTGTTCAGTTGCCAAATAATGCCTATATGCTGGATGGCACTGCAATGCCGGACGCAGAACTCTATGCTCATAACATCAGCTATCATCCCAATGCGCTACGGCAAATCAATCCAGAAGATGCCATTAAAAATTTCCGTAAAAAATTATCTGAAGCACCATTAGGCGAGAAGGCAAAGTAGATTTCTCTGCTTGCATTGCAAATACCAAACCTACCTTATCTGGTGCAGGTTTCTTGAATTTGATTGGTGAAAAAATTCTGGCTTCTTCTCCGGTATGTTTGGCACCGGTCCGCTTGCAGGATTTTTGGGCGGCTTGCTTGGCGCCATTATTAAAGGTTTTTCAATCGTCCTTGAAGCCATCAACGTAGCAAGTAAAGCCATGAATCCCGGCCAAGATCTCGATGCCGATGATGTGCGGCAACACGCGAATCCTGACGAAGCTTTATTATTCAAAAACTACGCCGCAAAGCTTGAAGATGGCGATAGACAAGGCATCAATGCTTTATGGCATAAGCCTTCAAGTGAAAAATCTTCTACTAAAAAGGCTTGGGATGCATTGGCTGAGCAAATGGACAATGCTGGATTGTATAAGGATTGGGATGGATTGCTGCGGCATCAGGAGCAGGATTTGTTAAGGGATGGGTTTAAGGATCTGGTGAGGGATGCGAGAGATGGGCGGCCGCCTCAATTACCTGTTCCTGGGGGTCTTGGTTCAGTTGCGCCGGCACCAATTAATCCTGAAGCACTATATAGGAAAATTCTGTCTGAGTTGAAAGCAGGTATTAACTTTAATGGTGCCGATTCTGAATACCAAGCTGCTATGTGCAGACACAGAAAAGGACTGATTAACAAAATCCAATCAGTGCAGGAAGAAGTTGCACAACATAAAGCGCGAATTGAAAAATTAACAAAAATTGATGCTGCAATCACAGCTGATCCAAGTTTGGCTCGACGCATACAAGATGATTTAAGAGATGCTGTTGGAAATCCTATCACTCATGCTCAAGCAATTGCTCTTGAATATGCAGCAATGCAGGACAAAATTCGCGACCTGGCTGTCTCACTCGATGAAGATTTTACAAAATTGACAAATGTCAAGAAAGATGCTTCTGAAATAGATAAATTGGAGAGAATTAAAAACAATCATTTTGAATATGCGGCAGCTATTCAAGAAGCTATAGATCTATATAAAGAATTCGCTGCAGCTAATGCATTTGCCGCTCGCAACAAAGAGTCACTTGAAGGAGAAGTAGTAGCTGATTATTGTCAAAAAATAGCTAAAGCTAACCAAAGGATTGTATCCGCCAAGAGGCAATATGCATCAGATTATCCAATTTTGAACCAAATCGATCTGACAATAGCAAGAAATTATGCTCCCGATAGAGCGCCAAATTGTGATCCTAATCGAGTAAATGAACAAGCGTGGTTGAATTATATAGGAGATTTGTTGCCTCTTATCAATGCTCAAATGAAGTCAATAGATGAAAAAATAATAAATTTGCAGGATGGCTTAGATGTTAATAATACTCCCATGGATCAATTGGCTGCGATGAAAGCGCGCGAAGTAAGAATGGCCTTGTATAACGAAAGGCTTGCTAGAGCAAAACGAGATTCCGATTATCTTGCCGCATTGGGTGATCATAGCGGGATGGGGCAAGCAAATCCATTATTGCATCAACATGGACTGAGAACTCCTGCAGCTAATCCTGCGATACCTGCTCTGCCACATCATCGACCAACATCACCCTAATAATGGTGGGAAATAAATTTTAGGATTTTAGAGAGGTTTGGGTTGCTTAAAAATTCAATATCTTGATATTACCCCCTTTAGAGACAATCAGAAAAGGGGGTTTTATTTTGGTTTCTAACATTCTTTTTATTTTTTTCATCGACCTACTTTTAGTGTAAAATATAATCATGTTTAGACCATTTTATGCATTCGTAGGTTACCGCTATACACGCATCAAGCGTAAAAACCACTTTATTTCTTTCATATCCTTAACTTCGGTGTTAGGGATTGCCCTTGGCGTCAGCGTCCTCATCACCGTCCTATCCGTCATGAATGGCTTTAACAAAGAAATCCGTGCTCAAATGCTAAACGGCACCCCGCAAATCACCGTCGGTAAAGTAGGGGGTCCTTGGGTAAATTGGCAACCCACCCTGAAAATGCTCGCTTCCTATCCTAAAGTAAAAGGTGTAGCTCCTTTTATCTATGGCCAGGGGATGCTCGCAAGTTTAGACACCAGTCGAGTCTCTGGTGTATCTGTAAAAGGCATCGATCCTAATCAAGTCCAAGAAGTTTACCCACTTGCCACCCTCATGCAGCAAGGTAATCTGAATGATCTTAAAGCTGGAGCATTCAATATCATTCTAGGGAAAACCTTAGCAAACAATTTGGGCCTCAGCATCGGTGACAAAGTGAGCCTTATCATTCCAGAAGCCAATGTCACTTTAGCAGGCATTTCTCCCAGAATTCGTCGTTTTACTGTGGTAGGCATTTCAGAAATTGGTGCCTTATACGACAGTCATCAAGCATTCGTCCATCTCCAAGACGCTGATAAATTGTATCATATGAATGGGGGAGTGAATGGCTTACAATTGAAGTTAACCGATGAAATGCAAGCTCCTGCCGTCGCGGCTGATTTATTCCATAGCTTAAATAGCGAGCAAGGACATCAGGAATACGCGCTCAGTGATTGGACACAGGATTTTGGCAGCTTCTTTAAGGCATTACAAATTCAAAGAACAGTGATGTCTATCATTCTATTATTGATCATCGCCGTAGCGGCTTTTAATTTGGTTTCAAGTTTAGTAATGATGGTGACCGATAAACGTCCTGATATCGCCATTTTAAGAGCTCTGGGAGCAAGCCGTCGAGATATTATGGGCATATTTATGTTTCAGGGCAGTATTATAGGTACAATCGGAACAGTTGCCGGTGTGCTTTTGGGTCTCTATATGGCATTTCATGTGACGGGCTGGGCCGATACTTTGCAGAACGCATTAGGCATCGAATTGGTTTCTAAAGAAGTTTATTTTGTAGGGTTTTTACCGAGCGAAGTGCATAGTAGTGACGTTATTGCAATTGGTGCGGTCACACTTGTTTTAAGTTTTCTTGCCACATTATATCCAGCTTGGCGAGCTGCGAGTATTCCGCCAGCGGAGGCATTGCGTTATGAATAAAGACTTCGTTATGGATAATATGCTTGAAAGTCAAAACACTAACACTGTGGTCGAAGATCGCGCTTGCAGCAATATGTTTACCAGTACTGCAAATGTACTTGAATGCAGCGATGTCCATAAAGACTATTTTGATGGCAGCACCCGTGTCAAAGTATTAATGGGCGTTACTTTATCAATAGCTCGAGGTGAGCAACTTGCTATCATGGGACGTTCCGGTTCTGGAAAGACCACTCTTTTGCAAATGATGGGTGGTTTAGATACTCCAACGAGCGGAATGATATGTATTGAAGGCCGGAATTTACAGCAATTATCCGAAAAAGAAGTAGGTAGATTACGCAATCAATCGCTCGGCTTTATCTATCAATTTCATCATTTATTGCCTGAATTTACTGCACTCGAAAATGTTGCAATGCCGCTTTTGATAGCAAAAATCGATCCAAAAGAAGCTCGGGATCGGGCCGTAGATCTGCTGGAACAAGTCGGTCTCAAAACGCGAATACAACACAAACCTGCAGAACTTTCTGGCGGAGAACGTCAGCGCGTAGCAATTGCGCGGGCGCTTGTGAATAATCCTGGCTGCGTTCTGGCTGATGAACCGACTGGTAATTTAGATGATGAAAGCGCTACCCAGGTATTTGAAGTTATGCGTGCTTTGAATCGTTCCCAGAACACAAGTTTTGTTTTAGTTACCCACGATCCAGATTTAGCCCGCCAGCTGAGATCGCACTTTAGTGTTGCAGGGTGGTCAGTTGCATCCCATCCAACTATAAAAATCTAGATATATTTCATACGCTTTTTTGCGGAATGACAAAGAATTTCCAATAGATAATATATTCAATAACAATCATTTTATTGAGTATATTTTTTATGATCCCAACTGCAATAAGCTTCTTATTGGGCGTTTGTACACTCCATCTTTTACCAAAGATTCCAGATCTCTCGAAAACTCTACTAATCATATCCTCTTATTCAATTGTCCTAGTTCTATTTCATTACCTTTTGAATAAAATATTGAAAAAATTATCAGCAAATGAAAATCCTTTAATAAAAGTACACAACAATCGTCCGCACCACAAGACTTTCCCTTCACTTTCGCTTAGCGTATTTCAATCAATTATATCACTTCATCGCCATAAAATATCACAATCACACTATAAATTATATCTTCTCTCTAAACCCATATCTGTAAGATATATACTCAAATATTGGCCACACCTACTAGTAAATATCACTAAACTCGTTAATTTAGGCTTCATTTTTTGTCTTGGATTTCTTTATATAAGTATGCACGCAAGCTACGTACTCGCAAAAAGGCTGCCAGAAGATCTGCATGGAGTAAAAGCCGTTATCACTGGTAAAATTGCTTCTCTGCCCGAAGTACAAGAAAACGAAGAGGAGGCATTTGTAAAATTTGAATTTGATCCAATCGAAATAAAATTATTTGATTCAAAAACAATCGAGGTAAATCCCAATAGGAATCCAGCCTGGCAGAACCCTGGCCGAATAAAAGTATTTTGGAAAGATCCGCCCCTGAACATTCCCACACTACCAAAACCTGGGGATATCTGGAAATTTTCCTTAAAACTAAAACGAGGCCGTAACTATGCAAATCCCGGAAGTTTTGACAAGGAAAAATATTTATTCATCAATCGAATTGCAGCAGAAGGATTTGTACTCGAAAAAGGCATCACTAAATTAATTTCTAGAAAATGGTATAAAAAACCCATAGATTATCTGCGTCAAATCCTTTATGAGAAAATCAAACATATCTTAGAAAAGCGTCCATTAGCAGGGATGATTGTTGCTTTAGTAGTAGGTGCCAAGGATGGCATCACAATGCCGCAATGGACAACCTTGCAAGATACGGGTACAGCTCATTTAATGGCAATTTCTGGTTTACACATAGGTTTAGTTGCAACTGCTGCATTCTATCTCATTAACTATTTATGGCGGAAGAATTACAAATTATGCCAATCAAACCCCAGTTCCAGGATTGCAGCTATAGGAGCTCTCGTAGCCGCTCTGTTTTACTCTCTACTAGCCGGATTTTCAGTCCCAACACAACGTTCTTTAGTAATGGTTACAGTATTTATGCTAGCAATCATTTTTCGGCGCAATAGTTCATGTTGGCATAGTTTTTTTCTAGCTTTGGCTTTGGTCATATTATTAGATCCTATCTCAACCCTTTCTCCTGGATTTTGGCTTTCTTTTGGGGCAGTCGGAATGATTCTCTACGGCATGCGTGGGCGGTTTGATTCTTTATACAACCAAGAAAATTCTAAAATGTCGCTTGAAGCACTCTGGTGGAAATGGGGTAGGGCACAGTGGGTGGTATTCCTGGGTTTAATGCCAATTACTTTGGTAATATTTGGCAAAATGTCGATCATTTCACCGATAGCAAATCTTATCAGTATTCCCTGGGTCAGCTTCCTCGTTGTACCTTTAGCCCTTTTAGGTGCGATTTTGAGCCCCATGTTTTCAAATATTTCCGAATTCATCCTAGGAATTTCCGAAAGGTTATTGAACATAATTTGGCTTGTACTCGAGTATATTAAAGGATTCCCATATTCAACTTGGGAATTCTCTGAACTTAACACTCTTTCCATCATTGCCGCTTTCGTGGGTATATTGTGGCTGTTAAGTCCCAAAGGACTACCTGGTAAATTTAATGCTTGTATTTTCTTTTTACCATTATTTTTTAACTCCATTCAGAGACCCGAATTGGGGCAAGCACGAGTCACTGTACTTGATGTGGGGCAAGGACTATCAACAGTTGTCGAAACGAAGGATCATCTTTTGGTTTTTGATACGGGTCCGAAATTGAGTCCTCAATTTGATACTGGGGATCGAGTCGTTGTACCTTATTTAAAAACTCGTGGCAGAACTCACATTGATACTTTGATTATTAGTCATGGCGATAACGATCATATGGGCGGAATGGAATCTATTACTCAGAAGCTGAATGTTGAAGAGATCATCACTAGTGAATCTGAGTTTGTCTCGAAAAGACTTTCGAAACAACCAATCATAAAAAATATTGAATTAATTGATAAAGTGAGAACCTGCTATGCCGATCAAGAATGGGAATGGGATCATGTCAAATTTAAAATCTTACACCCGGACACCATCCAAACCAAAAAGCGCAATGATCATTCCTGCGTATTAAAAGTTGAAACTGGCGAGCAAAGTGTATTGATAACTGCCGATATTGAGGCGGTTTCAGAATTGAAACTTATCAATCGGTATGGCAACCAGCTTCGTTCGAACATTTTATTGGTTCCTCATCACGGTAGTAGGACCTCATCATCCCCCGAATTCATAAAAATGATTCAGCCTGAATACGCAATAATTCCGGTTGGGTTTAGAAATTCCTATGGGCATCCAAAACCAGATGTCGTAGCTAGGTACGAGAGTCATCAAGTCAAGATATTTGATTCAATTAAGCACGGAGCAATAACGTTCCTCTTGAATGGAATCGGAGAAAATTGTTTAAATATCTTAAATAATCCAATAGTTCCCAAATTAGATAATAACTATAGAAAAAGTGAATTAGAAAGCGTGTATCCTCCTGATTGCCATAAGCTTCTGAATACCCATTATTGGCTTTTTTAATTTTTTAATTAAATCATATGGTTATATAAATATTGCCAGTAATTTGGATATTTACTTTGAACTATTAAATATGATAAAATGGATTAATATAAATAACCCTTTATTTATTAATTTAATGAGGATATTAGTATGGCAGCAGTTGCAACAGAAAGGCATTCCGCGGAATCAAAAAGATCACCTACAGCACCATCTTCAAATGGATCTGCATCCGATTCTAGGGATAAGGAAACCAGGGCGAGCAAAGAATCCCTTAAAAGTTCTGGATCAGATTTGGATGGACAACAGGCAAGCTCATTATTTATACCTGGTTTTACGAGTATATTTGATTATTCCTCACCTTACCAAACCAAAAAAGTGAAAGATACAGAAATGCAGAGAGAAAAAGAAGAAAAAGCAGCGGCCGAAGCCTCTAGAGGAATGCTTGAAAAATTATCAGAAAAGTCTGCTTCCAAAAAATCTAAGACAGCTAAGACAGCTAAGACAGCTAGTAGTGCTGAATCTTCACCATCTGAACTTCGTCGTTCTGAGCCAACTCCACAAGAAACTGCCGATGAAGAAGATTTGCTTGCCGATTCTCTTCCTCAAGATTCTAGAACACATTCAGCACATGCATCTGGATCTTTTTCTGAGTTTGCTAGAGCGAGATCAGAAACTCTTCGCACCGAATCATTACGATCAGACGCTACTCATTCTAGGACTCCTCATGCAGCTGCCCATACACGAACACCCCACTCCGACGTTCCTCCTCAAAGATCAACTCCTAGTGAACCAGCTCGCGCCAGAACAGTTAATACTGAATCCGCTCGGGCGCGTACACCTCAATCTGATACTGTTCGTGAAAGAGTAGTTTTTACTGATCCTCGCACACAAGCAGCAAGCGCCAGAGCAGATCAAGAAACTGCAATTCGTAAACTCAGATTTGAAGAAACTTCCAAATTTGTAAAAGACAGTTTGGCCGATGCCTTAAGTACAGATGCGGAAATCAAGGACCGCGGCGATGTTCCCTCAGAAAAATTAATCAAAGCAAAAGCAAAAAAAGAAATTAAAGCTAAAACAGAGGCAATGATCAAAGGAACAAAAGCACTGCGTATTGCTGGTGCTCCTGAAATTCGACCGGCTGACGATTCCTTCGTAGAAACATCTGTTAACGTTATTGAAAACATGTCTATCTTAGAATGTGCAAAAAGCCTCATAAGTGAGGGAAGCAATCCTTTGGTAATGTGTATGGCAGACGGCTATGCATCAGACAAGTATGTATTGGGAACAGAAGCGCAGCAGGGAAGTGATAGCATGGAATCTTCTGTCTTTAGAAGTACAAATATTTCTGCCGCTCTAAGTGGCAAGCCGTTACACCTCCATGCTTATCATTATGTTCCTAAAGTTCAAGTGTTCAGATCAAGCGATAAGATGCAAAATAGATTTTGTGATCCTTTTGAAGTGGACATGGTTGTTGCTGCGCCTTATAAAAGAACCGACGAGAATTTTAAAAAACACACCATCACTTTAATTAAAGCAATTTTAAGAAAAGCCGCTGAGCAAACCAAAGATAAACCAGGACATGATAGTTTAGTTCTGTGTCCACTGGGATGTGGTGTAAAATTTAATCAAAATCCCACAGATATTGCAGCCATATTCAAAGAAGTTTTAGAGGATCCAGAATTTTCAGGCATATTCAAAGTCATCATGTTTGCAATTGAAGATAAGACGCCGGAACGTAGGATCTATAATGCCTTTCACGATACTTTTAAAATGAAGGATGATGTTGAATTAGATTCAGAAATTCCTCCTATGCATCTCAATCTAGATGGCTTAAATATTGCCCCGTTCCGGGCACCTAGTTTAGAAGAATTGCTATCAGGGACTCCTCAATTTGATCCATCACAATTTACTGGTAGTTGTTCAATGGGTACATTTGCACAAGAGAGATATCCTTTCCATGATTTTAGTGATTTTCCTGAAGCACAAACGAGATCTGCTGCAAGACCAACATACACCCCACACTTTGATAGGAGAGATATTCATCATACTGAATCCTGCACATCAAGAGGAACCAGCACTAAGCCCAATTAGAAGTAGAGCTTCGAGTGCCGATAAAGAAGCAGATTCAGCTGAACCAGACTCAATCGATGCAAGAGAATCCGAACTTGCTGCAAGCGCCTCTAGAAGTCCAGCTGAACCAACATCGCCTTCTGTAGCCGCAGTCAGACCTCATAGGTCAACTGGTGTCACCCCCTCGGATTTAAGAGTACTTAGGGGCAGGGCTTTAGCAGACGGTTTAAGCGATATTCTTGCAGGAATGTCAAGAGATACAGGATCAGCACCGGCTAAAAGAGCAACATCTGGACTATAACGAGCACTAGTCACTACTGTCTCTGCTGTTGATTATTGCTACTTTAACTGTTCATCATATGTTAGTTTTCTAGGATTCAAGCAATTTGGCTTGTCTAAGGTGACATCTCGACTTCCAGCAAATTATAATGCTCTAACTGTAGATTATCTAATTTGAACCATAGATTACTATAGATTATTTAATTTGTTGGAAAGTCAACTTTGATTGTTTCGAAATCTCTTTTAAAGAATTAAAGAATATTTCAAACACTCAATAATTAAAAGGGCCTTGATTCAAATGCCTCCAAAACATGTCTCCTCTCTAGATATTTATAAGCGCTTATTAAAAGCAGCACTACCTTATTGGTGGGCAATCGTATTGGCCGTCTTGGGAAATTCTCTGCTCGCAGCTTCAGACAGTTTAATCACCTATTATTTCAAGCCCTTAATTGAAAAAGGCTTTATTGAGCGCGACGAACTTTTTATTCGCTGGATACCCATAGTTGTCATCACATTTTTTGTGGCGCGCGGCGTAGCGTATTTTGCCGCAAGTTATTTCATGGCCTGGGTAGGGCGCGGCGTGGTGCGCGATTTTCGTCAAAAAATGATAGCACACCTCATGAATTTACCTGCGCATTATTACGATCAAAAAACCACTGGCGAATTGGTTTCAAAAATTAATTATGATACCGATCAAGTTGCAGAAGCCATCAGCGATGCCATCACCAGCACAATTCGTGGTATTCTCACCACGCTCTCGATGATTATCATGTTGTTTAATTTAAACGCTAGAATCACCCTGCTTTTATTGGTGACAGTGCCAATTCTTACTATTTATATCAATAAAATCAGTCGGAGTATGCGGAAACACAGCGGTCAAATTCAAATAACGATGGGCCATGTCACACATGTCGCAGCTGAGGTCATTGGCGGTTACAAAATCGTGCGTACTTTTGGGGGACGTGATTATGAAAATCAACGTTTTGCAGAAGCCGCCCAAGCCAATTGGCGCCAGGAAATGAAGATGACCACGACGTCTGCGTCCAGTGTGTCTGGCATGCAATTAATAGGCGTGTGTGCTTTAGCTGCTTTTCTTTACCTAGCAACTTTGGAGCCTGGAAATTTACTCGGTACTTCGATGACAGCAGGAACTTTCGTCGCGATGGCAGGCGGTATTTTGGGCTTGCTTCGACCCATTAAGCAAGTTGCTGTCGTTAATAGCACGTTACAGCGTGGTATCGCTGGTGCACGCAGCATATTTGCATTGCTTGATGAACCCGTTGAACTCGATACTGGAACAGAACGCATCACTCGTGCACACGGTGGAATAGAATTTAAGAATGTTGAATTTTTCTATCCTAATTGGCAGGATACTGACAGAGTTTTAAAGAATATCAGTTTTAAAGTAAAACCTGGTGAAAATATTGCTCTGGTCGGAAAATCCGGCAGCGGTAAATCGACGCTTGTGTCTCTACTTCCTCGTTTTTATGATTGCAGTGCCGGAGAAATTTTTCTAGACAAGCACAACATCCGTGATATTTGCCTTGAAGATTTGAGACGGCAATTTGCACTCGTCACTCAGCAAGTGATTTTATTCAATGATACCATCACCAACAATATCGCTTATGGCGACATGCGGGGCGCCTCTAAAGAAAAGATATACCAGGCAGCAGAATTAGCGCATGCCCTAGAGTTCATTGAAAAAATGCCAAAAGGATTTGAAACGGAAGTAGGGGAGAATGGCATCCGCTTATCCGGCGGACAAAGACAGAGAATTGCGATCGCACGAGCTTTCCTCAAGGATGCGCCAATTTTAATCTTAGACGAAGCAACAAGTGCTCTGGATTCTGAAGCTGAAAGCCATATTCAAGAAGCCCTTGAAACCTTAATGAAAAATCGCACCACTTTGGTCATCGCCCATCGTTTATCCACCATTGAACATGCGGATAAAGTATTAGTTCTGGATAATGGCCATATCATTGAAGCTGGCAGCCATGCAGAATTGATTGCTAGGAATGGTCGCTATGCCGCAATGCATCGTGCGCAGTTCAATGAATATTTAGCTCATGAAACGGTTTAAGGTTTAAGTCAGGAACAGTATGATGAAACCCTATGAAGATGTTTTATGAAATGAAATGAAATGAAATGAAATGGAATCCTATTAATGTGGTTGCTTAAAATCTGGTATCAAAAATATTTAAATCCATTACTTTGGATTCTGGTCCCTTTTTTCTCTCATCATGGTGTTAATTGTTAAATTACGCCGCTTTGCTTATCTTAAAGGATGGCTTGCTCAGAAAAAATTTGATGTTCCAATCATCGTGGTTGGAAATTTAACAGTAGGCGGCACTGGAAAAACCCCGCTCGTCATCCATATAGCAAAACTCCTGAAACAGCATGGTTTTAAAACGGGAATAGTTTCTCGAGGTTACAAAGGAGATGTAAAGCTTCGATCTGAATCCAATATCTTCGTCAATGCCAACAGTGATCCCGCCATAGTAGGCGATGAGCCTGTTCTGCTTGCAAAAAGGCTTTTCTGCCCCATTGTTGTCGATAAAAACAGAGTCAAAGCAGTGCAAACTTTGCTCAGCACAAATGCGATGGACGTAATTATTTCAGATGATGGTTTGCAACATTATGCCATGGGTAGATCTGTTGAAATTGTAGTTGTGGATGGAAAAAGACGCTTTGGTAATGGCTGGTGTTTACCCGCAGGCCCGCTTCGAGAACCCTTATCGCGTCTTGATAGCGTCAATTTCATCATGTGTAATGGTCCTCTGAATTTTGACGTTGATTCCGAATATGATATGGAACTTCGTCCTCGCATGCTCTACAACGGTAAATCTCCCAGTGAACAGCGCACTTTAGCATCCTTTCATGGCAGTACCGTACATGCCATTGCTGGTATTGGTAATCCCGATCGTTTTTTTGAAATGCTCAAAAATTATGGTTTGCAAGTCATTGCGCATCCTTTTCCCGATCATCATTTATTCAAGCCAGACGATCTGAAATTTTCAGGTAGTATTTCAGATGGTATTCCAGGTAGTATTCCTGAAGATAATGAGGATTACCCTGTTGTGATGACGGAAAAAGATGCCGTGAAATGTGGAAGTTTTATGAAAGATAACTACTGGGTGCTCGCTGTGGATGCAGTTGTCAATCCATTGTTTGATGCAAAATTATTAACAATTGTACAGGAATTATGCCGTGGACAAAAAACTGCTTGATATCTTAGTCTGTCCCATTTGCAAGGGGCCTTTAGTGTATCGAAAAGAGGAAAAGGAGTTGGTTTGCCGATTTGATAGACTTGCATATCCCATCAAGAATGAGATCCCTATCATGCTTGAAAACGAGGCCAGAACTATGGACAGCGAGGAATTGGAAAAAATTTAAGCTTTTGGTAATCTCAGAAATTTTCGTATGATGATATTCTTTACTCAATAGCCGAAATATATGTATGTATGAACAATACTGATTATTTATGACAGACTTTCATATCATAATCCCAGCTCGTTATAAATCCAGCCGTCTTCCTGGTAAGCCACTATTGGATATCAACGGGAAGTCTCTGCTCGAGCGCGTATACGAACGCGCCATGCTGTGTGGTGCACAATCCGTAACCATTGCAACGGATGATGAGCGCATCGAAAGCACAGCTCTGAAATTTGGTGCCGCCGTTTGCCGCACCTCCGAACATCATCCCACTGGTACCGATCGCCTCGCTGAAGCAGTAGAAATGCTTGGTTTAAGCCCTGATGCCATCGTCGTAAACCTCCAAGGCGATGAACCACTCGTGCCCATCGATTGCATTCATACCATTGTAAAATCCATGCAGGAAAATCCTAAAGCATTCATGACGACCATCTGCGCTCCAATTCTTGAAGCAGAACATCTGCGTGATCCCAATGTTGTAAAAGTAGTGCTTGATAAAGAAGGCTTCGCACTCTATTTTAGTCGTTCCCTTATGCCTTTCCCTCGCGAATCCCACAGCCATAGTTTACTTGACGAACTTCTAAAGCAACAACAAGAACCCCATTTTTATCGCCACATCGGGTTATTTGCCTATCGCGCTAGCACCCTAAAACGCTATCAAACTTTCTCTCAACCACTCATCGAAAAGCTTGAATTAATTGAAGCATTGCGGATTCTCTGGCATGGCGAACCAATTCATGTTTCTGTCGTGCCTGAACCATTGCCGCCAGGGGTTGATACCCTGGCTGAGTTGGAGCATATGCGAAGTTTGTTTTAGTTCTGTGATCCATAAATCGATATTTATATCGATTTTCTTAATTATCCCTTTATCATCCTTGCGATAATTCTTTATTTTTTGAAAAAATATGAGGCAATACACTCTTCATATAAATAAATGGACCCCAGTTTTGACTATACTTAATAATATAACTTAATATAATGTTATAAAAAATTAATGAATAAACCATAATGTCTTTTGGCCTTAATCTATATGAAACATATTGACCCAAAACAAAAATACTTCCTTCCTGTACACAATGTGTGTAAAGAGATTTTATATCGTTATTACCGTGATGAAAATATTTGAAGGAATTAACTGATCGAAAAAAGCAGATTTGATGTTTGATCATTTTTTGAAATATATAATTGAAAATAAATGGAAGTACCTTTCGGAAGGAAGTAATTGGAATTTGCATGCCATATTAGAGCTTCGTTCAGATAAAACTCACCAGGCTAATTGTTTTGATCTGAGTGAAGCCTTTGCTTGGTTATGCAGAACCATTGGTATCAAGGATTCTGGAACATTTGTTTACATGCATCAGGCAGGGAAAAAACTAGGCATAAAATTTCCAGGGCTTTCTGCACCTCTAATCTGTTTCGATAGTGATGCGCATCGCGAATTCACTGATGGTCAATTCATATTTGATAAGCATTGTGTCGCTAAGGTCAGCGATCGATTTTATGATCTCACTTTTTCCTGTCACTATGACAGTGTTGACGCTACCATAGATGATTCAATTAATGGCAAAGTTGTTTCCTTGTTAGATGCCAAAGATGCAAAAGCTGCAATAGAGCTATTAGAACACCATAAAGAATTTGATTTAAACACAACTTTTCAAGGCTGGACTTTACTTCATCGTGCTGCTTCAATGAATCTTGCTCCTGTGGTTGCATACTTAATCGCGAGAAATGCCAATCCGAATATCAAAGACAAATCAGATCTGGCACAAGTACCTTTAGAATACATAACTGACATAAACTCAGACTTGTTCAAAATACTTGCTGAAAAGACAGATCCATTGATCGTTGCTAAATTTATTCGACAACATAATAATTTACTCTTTATAGAAGCCATTACAGCGATTGAAAATAATGATATAAAGGCTCTTAAGGGGTTATTTAATCGAGGATTAGAAATAATCCGGCAAGATGAAAGCGGTTGGACCCTTTTGCATTGGGCAGTATTTCATAAGCGAGAAGAAATTGTAAGATTCTTACTTAAAAATAAAGCCGATGCTAACCTAAAAGATAAAGAAAGTCGAGCCCCTATTGACTATTGTAGTGATACTCAATCCAATATTTTTAAGTTGCTTTTTATCAATACTGATACTCACATTCGAACAAGAGCAATACAAACAATGCAAGCATCACAAATGATAGATGCTATTTCCGCGATAGAGAATAATGATGTCAAAGAACTTGATAATTTGTTGCTGAAAGGCCTATCCATTAATCAAAAGGGCGAGGCTGGTTGGACCCTGTTACATTGGTCTTCCTATTATGAAAAAACTTCAATTACAAAATGGCTGATTCAGCACAGAGCTGATCCAAAAATTCGAAACGATGATGGCCAGCTTCCTTCGGACATGGTCCCACCTGGTTCTTGAGAAGACACCATTCGATGAGAGATTCAAAGAAAGCTTCGAAGAGAGACCCAAGATAAAGTGCAGTAAATTTTACTAGGCACTTTATTTGGGTTTCTTTTATCTTCTAGAAGCTTAATCCTGTGACCTTGTATCTGGCACAGTTTTATCCTCGGCATATCCAATAGATCCTTCGCGATCTTTGTTGCCATCCCTATTTCTAGAGCTTGGATCTCGATAACCGTGGTAGTTGTTATGATTGCCATACTGATTATGATTACCACCATGGCCTTGATGAGTACTATGCCCATGATTGCCGTGGTTCCCACGGGTGCCATGATTTTCATGGTGGTTTATTTCGTTATGTCCGCCTTGGCTTCCTTCACGTCCAGCATTAGCTCCTGAACGCCAATTGTCCTGTTTGTATCGCGGATTATCGTATTGCCTGTTATCTGGTCCGTGTCTACCCCTATGTCCTTGACCATGTCCTTGATCAAAGCGACGGTCTTGTTGGCCATAGCCGCCTTGATAACCCGGATGGTTTTGTTGATTTTGATGACGATCATGATGAGACCGGTGTTGGCCATAGTTTTGATGACGGTTTTCATGATGAGCACGTGGATTATGTTGATCCTGCGGATTATGCTGATCACGAGGGCCATGATTACCATGATCAGGGTACCTGTGATTGCCTTGATTTTGATCATGACCAAAGAAACCATGCGACTGTTGATCAGGAGCATGTGGACCATGTGGAGCACGGTTTCTGTAACCTTCATGCCTGTCATGTCTTGCAATACCTCCCTGGCCTTGTTGATATGAATCAGAATGCTGACGACCGCTGCCTTGATCTTGCCTATCTGATGGTTGACGTCTATTTTGATGACCATGTCTACGTCGAGAAGAATGCCGTGGGCCTCGATGTCCATTTCTGAATCGATCATGTCCCTGTCTATGATCTGTGTGATGTTGTGGAACGTTTACAAAGTCATCACCCCGCACAGCTTCATCTATTTCCTGGGCTCGATGATTTAACTCTGTTAGAGACTCATTAGGCTCATTAGACTGATCAGACTGATTAGACTCATTTTCAGAATCATCATCTTGCTTGTTATAATTTTTTTCTAGGTTCTGATCCCGATTTCTGTTCCACTCTTCTTTACTCTTTTCAGCACTGGAAACATCAGTAGTTTTTTGTCCAGAAATAATATCCTGATGATCTGGATGCCAGTCTCCTGAACGATCTTCTAAATGAATCACCAATACATCACTGGTTTCTCCGGTTCCACTTGATCCATTCGAATAATTCGAACCCTTTGAACCACTGGAGCCATTTGATTCACTGGTATCGCTCGATTTATTTGTTTCAAGCGCTTCATTTATCGTGAAGGGAAATGTATCAAATAAATCCTTTTCTTTTGCTTCAGACGTTTCAGAGGTAATTGACTTGTCCATTGTTTTATCAATTGATCTGTCCATCGACCAAAAGTCTTTTTCATCTCGATCAAGAGAAGCACTGAATTGATCAAATTGTTCAAAAGAATTCTCAGTGGAACAGATGATAGGAGTTGGATCGGAGTTTTCTCTTGAGTCTGTACGCTGCTCTGAATCTTTATGAGAATGAGACTCTTTATCAGTATGATCAGTATTATCCGTATGAGATTTATCATCCCTTTGAGACAAATGATCATTTGACTCAGTTCCCGATTCTAAGCTCGACATCGACATTGAATCTGATTCTTTGTCTTTGCTTATACCAGCTACACCGGGTTCTAAACCAGGATGTTGTTCATTTGAACCACGCTCAGCAAATTCAGCATATGCCTTCAATTCAGCATCGTTATCATAAGGAACTTTTCCTAGGTCAAACTTCTGCTCACCATATCTTGAATCACGGTGTTGTCCTCGGTGACCCCGGTCTCGATCTCTTCGACCCCCGCGATCCCTATGATGTGCTGACTCTGCAGTCTCGCTTGCATTCTCGCCATGCTCCTTGTGTGCTTCGACCCCATGATCATGTTCAGGATAGCCAGCATGCGCTTGCTCAAAATGACTCGGAAAACCTTGTTTGTCTGAGCGATCTTGATTTGGACGATCCTGGAATTTGTCATGGCGATGACGTCCAAATTGATGAGGCCGTCTTCTATGCGAGCGACCGCCTGGACCGCGTCTGCCGCCACCGTCATGTTCGTGGCCTTCGCGTTGCTCACGTTGTTCACGCTGGTCATGATGCGCTTGATCAAATTGACGTTGCGATTCGAATTGCGCATCAGAAACTTTCATCTCTGGTTGAACGAATTGCTCATGATGATCAGGCTTGGGAAAATGTTCTTGTTTTGCATAATGTTCATGCCTGCCAGGTTCATGATAATCATGCCTTGGATGATCATGTCTTGGATACTCAGGTCTCGCATGCTCTGGTCTCGCATGTTCAGGTATCGGATGTGTATGCTCGAATTGACGTTGGCCTTGTCGTTCACCCTGCCGTTCGCCTTGACGTTCCATATGATGTTCTGGTCTACGTCCTCGTTCTGAACGACCACGTCGATCTCGACTACCGCGTTGTCCTCCTTGTTCGCCTCGTCCACCATCACCTTGCATTCCTTGAATATGATGTTCCGTTTCATAGGTTTGCATCTCTGCTTCCGGGTGCATTGGCTGACGTTCATGCCGTTCCTGGCGCTCTTGTCGGTCGCCAAAACCGCCACGTCTTCTGCCTTGCGCTTGCTGTCTTTGTTGCTGCCCTCTGTCTCTTTCGTGATCTCTGCCTCTGTCGCCTCGTGCTCCTTCTCTATCTCTTGGACGTCTTTGTGATCTGCCTCCAGAATATTCTCTTGAAAATTCCCGGGAAGCCTCTCTTCTCTGCCCTCGTCCGTCTTCCGTTCCTTCAGATATTCCAACAGAACCAGAACCAGCTCCAGTTTGAGCTTGGGATTGAGGGAAATGATCAGATGGCATTTCTCCTGCTCGTGTTTGTGCTCTTGCGCTTTCCTCTGAGCCTCCAAATAAGCTTCCAAACAATCTTCTGATAATACCGCCACCTTCACCGCGTTCTCTCGTTTCTCTTTCATCAAGCTCTGGTTGAACTGGGGCTTTGGATGCTGCTGACATGATACTTTTCACGGCAGGAACTTGTGTTGCCATGACTTGAGCTTGACGTGCAGTGGCTTGTGCGCGTGCTGCTTGTTCTATTCCTCGTCCGCGGGTTTCAGGCGATGCGGCCAAAGTATAACTGACTGGTTCTGAAGTGCGTGATGCCACTTCATCTATTCTCAAGCGTTCAATATGATAGTTTGTATTGATATACTTGGCATTTGGTATCACAATAATTCGTATATTGTGGCGTTTTTCAATGGCGAATAATGCTTGTCTTTTTTCATTGATCAAATAGGTAGCAACATCCACGGGTAATTCGATATGAATTTCAGCCGTGCTTTCCTTCAATGCCACCTCCTCTAAAACACGCAAGATAATAAGCGCTTGGGATTCTACGCCGCGTATTGTACCTTGTCCTTCGCAGGCAGGGCAGGGAATACGAGTAGCTTCACCCAAAACTGGTCGCAAGCGCTGCCGTGACAGTTCTAATAAACCAAAACGCGAAATCCTGCCGATTTGGATCCTAGCCCGATCCATTTCCACTGCTTCGCGTAAGCGATTTTCAACCATGCGTTGATTTCGTACCGAAGACATATCAATAAAATCGATAACAATTAAACCGCCGATATCACGTAAGCGAAGTTGTCTCGCGATTTCATCCGCTGCTTCAAGATTCGTATGCAGGGCAGTTTCTTCAATATCACCGCCGCGTGTTGCACGAGCAGAATTGATATCGATGGAAACCAATGCCTCGGTGTGATCGATGACCAGAGCGCCGCCAGATGGCAACTGAACTTTTCGTTGGAAGGCAGATTCAATTTGGCTTTCTATTTGATATCGGGTAAATAGCGGGATGCTATCTTGATACAGTTTGATTCTGTTTAGGAAATCTGGTCGGACCATTTTGATGTAATTGCGGATATTCTCATAAACATCACGATTGTCTACCAGAACTTCTTCGATATCTGGACGTAGGTAATCTCGAACAGATCGGATCACCACATTACCTTCTTGATGGATGAGTGCGGGAGCTTTGAGCTGTGCAGCAGCTTCTTTAATTGCTTTCCACTGTGACAGGAGAACGCTCAAATCCCACTGCAGATCTTCGAGCTTTCTACCCACGCCTGCAGTTCGGATGATGACACCCATGTCTTCGGGTAATTGCAGGGCACTTAAGATTTCTCTTAGCTCAGCCCTATCATCGCCATCAATGCGGCGGGAAATACCGCCTGCGCGCGGATTATTGGGCATAAGCACCAAATAACATCCAGCCAGACTGATGAAGGTAGTAAGAGCTGCTCCTTTATTGCCGCGTTCTTCTTTGTCGACTTGAATTAACAACTCGCGGCCTTCGGAGAGCACATCTCTGATATTAGAGCGATTGAGTTCTTCAATGCTCCTATCAGCGAAATATTCTCTTGCAATTTCTCTTATAGGGAGAAAGCCATGACGCTCAGCGCCATAATAAACGAAAAGAGCTTCTAAACTGGGTTCATATCGTACAATTTTTGCTAGATATATATTTCCCTTTTTCTGTTCACGCCCTTGGCTTTCCATATCTAAGTCGTACAGCAATGATCCATGGACCAGTGCCACTCGCAACTCTTCGCGTTGAGTTGCATTCACCAACATTCTTTTTTCTTCCATTTAATTTAACCATTAATTTGTTCATAAATTTGTTAATGCCTTTACATCCTTTAAGGTTGTTTCCGTAAGTGCCTAATCGTTTACCTAATGTAAACTGGCCCAAGTTTGATTCCGTTATGGTTGATTCCGTATCGGACATCCGTTCCGGAGTTTTCCTATTTTAGGATATACACGTAATGTGACAATTTAGGAATTGAATAAGTTAATACAATAGTTAAAAAACTAGAGTGGATAAATAAACTATCATTCCATTGTCGTTTCTTTAAGACGGGTAGAGGGGGTATTTTTTTATAATACAGCTTAGGAACCTGTTGACAATTCTACTATGTTGGCCATAAAGCATTGATTTATTGCGTTACGCTACTCATTTATTTCAATATAAACTGTGCTGCGGTACTCATAAATCAATGCTTTCTGGCTCAACCTAGCGAATTGTCAACAGGCCCTATTATATCTGCATTATAATAGTAAAAATTCAGTGGTCATTTAAACCTTCGCCTTCGACCTGGCCTTAAAAACTATAAATAAGCAATACTATTGTACCAAATTCCTAACCTTTTTGCTAGTAAAAATTCCTATATAATTTTTATATAAGTCTTATCCCCTAAAATTCAAGGTAAGGTATTAATCTCAGTACTATTAACTTGATGAAATTTATGTTAAAATCATTCCCAAGGTTAGTTTTGCTACTTATTTTTATTAAAACCAAAGTCAGGCTTTATTTAGGCATTATTTAGACCTTAAAAAATCACGTTTATCCAGGGTTTCATCCAGGTAATGAAAAAGACTATGCGGTCAAACAGTACAGCTACAAATTCAAAATCCATTGAAGCAGAGAAGGCAGCGCTTCAAGAGATCGCGGTGCGTAAAGCAGTGCCTAAGAATATAGCAGTGCCTCGAGTTTACCACATATCCGTACCAGAAGAAGTAGAGAACCAACGCATTGATAATTTTCTCATCACCCATTTAAAAGGTGTGCCCAAAACTTACATTTATCGAGTTATTCGCAAAGGCGAAATCCGAGTCAACAAAGGCAGGGTGAAGCCTGATTATCGTCTTAAGGCAGGGGACTCAATTCGTATACCGCCTGTTCGACAAAGTTCTGGGCATGGGCATGGACATGGTTCAGAACAAAATTCAGAACCTCGACTGCGTATCCCATCGCGAGTCGAAACAGAAATCGAAAATCATATATTATATGAAGACAATGAGATCCTTGTTTTGAATAAACCCGCAGGTCTTGCAGTCCACGGCGGTAGCGGCTTGAATTTTGGTGTCATTGAAGCGCTTCGTATTATAAGGCCAAAACAAAAGACATTAGAATTGGTACATCGCTTAGATCGAGATACCTCAGGTTGCTTATTGATTGCCAAGAAACGCAGTGCTTTAAAGTTCCTTCATGAACAATTAAACGAAGGACAGGTTGAAAAAAAATATCTTGCCTTGGTTAAAGGTGATTGGCAGGCTGGTGAAATTGTCGATGCCCCGCTCATCAAGAATCAATTGAGTTCTGGAGAACGCATTGTTCGGGTTGGCAAGACAGGTAAACCATCGACGACAGAATTTCGAGTGTTGGAAAGATTCAATATAGCAACTTTAATGGAAATAAAATTGATTACCGGAAGGACGCATCAAATCCGTGTGCACTGCCAATATGCAGGGCATCCTGTTGCAGGCGATCAGAAATATGGAGACGATGAGTTCAATCGCTTGATGAAGGAAAAAGGATTAGCGCGTTTATTCCTGCATGCGAGCAGAGTGAGTTTTATTTTGCCAAGCGATCAAAATGATCGAACTGGAGGAAATGAACAAAGTGATCAAAGTGAACGCGGTGAAAGAAATCAACGACAAGGAAATCAACAAAGAAATCAGCAAGGTACTTTAGCTTCTTTTGAAGCGCCTTTGGATCAGGACTTAAATACCGTATTGATAAAATTAAGCAATGAAGCCATTGAGCAATGAAGTAATTAAGTAAAGTTTGATGAAAGTGAAAGTAGGTATACTTATGAAATTTATAAATTTGTGCAGTAATACTAATATTGATACTGGTACTGGTCGTACTCGAGGAGTTAAACATGTCCGAAATTAAAACACCCACAGAAGGTGCCGCAACTTCCCATTGGGAGCGGCAAACTTTGCAAAAGATACTACTCGAGCATCTCTATGAACAACGTCGTGCTCGACGCTGGGGTATTTTCTTTAAAATAACTTTCATCATTTTTGTCATTCTCTTTTTACTGTACGCAGCAGGAATATTAACTAAAGATGTGACACAACCGGTGATAGCAACAGATCATACGGCTTTGATTGACATCACCGGAGAAATTTCCGAGGACAATACAGCAGCAAGCTCTGATCAAGTTCGTGCCTCATTAAAATCTGCTTTTGAAAATAAGCATGCCAAAGCTGTCATTCTGCGTATCAATAGTCCTGGTGGCAATCCAGTGCAAGCCAGACATATTTATGATCATATCAATTATTTCAAGAAAAAATATCAAAATACAAAAGTCTATGCTGTCATCGAAGATACGGGAACTTCAGCAGCCTATCTCATCGCTTGTGCTGCTGATGCAATCTATTGCGACAAAACAAGCATTGTTGGATCAATCGGCGTTAAGATCGATTCATTTGGCTTTGTTGATGCTATGCAGAAATTAGGCATTGAAAGACGCCTATACACAGCAGGCAAGTTCAAGGGCGCGCTAGATCAGTTCTCTCCTCGCAATCCCGAAGAAGACGCATTCGTTGAATCTCAACTAGCAATGGTGCATAGAGCTTTTATCGACAACGTTCGCCAAGGTCGCGGTGATCGCTTGAAAGAAACTTCCGACATGTTTTCCGGTCAATTTTGGACTGGCGAAGATGCCTTAAATCTTGGATTAGTAGATGGATTTGCGGATGCATACCAGGTAGCGCGCGAAATCGTTAAAGTAGATGAACTTGTCGATTATAGTCCAGCAAGTACATTGCTAGATCGTCTGGCTAACAAACTTGGCGCTGCCGTGACGGAAACATTTATGAAAATACGGTGGAAATAAACTGGGCTAGTAGAAATGTCATAGGGTGGGTACCATTAGTAATAACCGTGCTAGTAGAAATGTCACACGGTATTAATAGTACTAACTGTGCTAGTAATAATATCAAACTGTACTTGTAGTATTATCAAATTGCCAGCCCTGTAAAATGACTATTTCTCGCAATGAGATATCATAAAACTTAAAGGTTTTATCATTCTCAAAAGTCACAAATGCGGGCTGGCAATATTCTCCATGATCTTTCACCCCTGTAATCACTTTGTGATGTCGCAGTCTAAATTCATCCAAATCTGATCCAATCACAATACCCAAACTTTCAAGTCCACTTGGATACATGTGGATAGCACGCGGAGCCGCCAATTCCAAAATCTTCACTTCAAAATTGTCTTCTAACATCAATGGTTGCCGCAATCCCAATATAGAAATCGGGCGACCATTGAATCCAGTCTCCACAAATTCATCACAATAAGACTTTAACTCTTCACGAAGCTGATTATATTCTTCTGTAGTTTCTGTTCTGTAGGTAAAGTGACTCAACGGAAATCCTTTAACATCAATTCCAATATTTTTTACTCTATTCAGCAAATCTGTAAAAAAATATTCATAGTCTCCTATATACTTTGTGATATCCATTCCACCCCCCATGTACATAATTTCCTTTTATATTCCACTTACCTTATTTAATGCTTTTATGTTCATAAAATCGATACTATACCACAATCAGAAGCTTGACTTACACCAAGCATTGACTCAATAATAGCACCATTGCGCCCGTAGCTCAGCTGGATAGAGTATCTGGCTTCGAACCAGGTGGTCGGGAGTTCGAATCTCTCCGGGCGCGCCAGAATTCTCTTTTAGAATCAAGGCGTTACCTCTGTAAGTTTGACTTCAACCATTCAACACAATTTTCGATTGTGGGGATTTTGTGGGGGTTTTTTGTCCAAACTCGCTAACCAACTCACGGTTAGTACGCAGCAGGGTGAGCACAGGCCCTTGACGGGAGCGATCGCAAACCTTATTTGCGGCTTCTATCAAGTTATGCAATTCTGCTGCTGAGTAATGGGTAGTAATACGCCCCGACTTATGTCCCAACAGGTCCTGCCGATCTTCATAACTCACACCTGCCGCGCGTAAACGCCGACCAAATGTATGCTTGAGATCGTGTACCCTTACTTGAGGTAAATCCACAATTTTCCTAACACGCTTCCATGAAGTGTTATTCATTTTTGTGACAGGTTTACCTCGATAGGAAAATACATATTCCTGATTAATACCGCGGACTTGTTCAAGCACAGCTTTTGCCGCATTATTAAGTACGACTAAGCGATCTTCACCATTCTTCACCAATTGCTGTTGTTTCCCTTGCTTCACAACATGGCTTGGAATAATAAATACGCTGGTATTCAACTCCGGTATCTGTATTTCCCATTTCCATTTTAATTGGCACACTTCTTGTTCACGACAACCCGTATTTACTTTAAAAATTGCCATCTGCCTTAAATGCTGGGGCAATTTATTAAACAATAGGATTTGTTCATCCCAAGAAAGTGGATATGGATCTCGTGCGTCATTGATGGGCAAAAGTTTAATTTTGGGTGTTGTTTGCAACCAAGTTAAACCGTTGTCATCCATCCATTCACTGGCTGCCAAATTCAAAATATGTCTTACAATTTCCAAAGCATTGTTGATGGTCTTTGTTTTTCGACCCAACGACTGCCTGTTTTTGATGAAAGACAATAGTGATCCAGCGTGCACTTGTTCCAATGCCAAATTACCTATATATCGACAAACTAGTTTTAAATGATCAGCATCATGACGAATGCTTGCTTTATGTTGATTCTCAAGCAAGTATTTTGTTGCTGCTTCCTTAAAAGTTCGTTTAGGCCTTACACCATAAACTTTAGCTTGTCTTACTTCCTCGATTTGCCTTGCGAGAAATTCTTCGGCTTCGCTGAGTAGCTCAGCTCCAGTGCTTTCTCGAATGCGGCTCCCGAGTACTTGCTTTTCAAGATGCCAGACTTTGCCTCTTTTAATGAGACCTGGCGTTCTTCTGCGTCCCATAGTTCCATACTCCTCGTATTGGTACCTGTCGGACGCCCGCTACGGCATTTATATTGCTCTACCCAGGCGTCTAAATCAAGTCGGTCAAAGGCGATACCCTGCTTTCCTATAGGTATTTGGGTTACAAAAGGTCGAACTTCTTTGTTAAAACGGTTTTTATCCATTCCGATGTAGGCAGGAGCATCCTTAAACCTAATAAGTCTAGGTAATAACTTAGATTCATTCATGATTTGTTTTCCCCAGTTCTTCTGAAATCTTCTCGCATTGAATTTCGTTTAATTGGTCATTTGAACTTCTTTCCTTTTTATTGCGTGCACCATATTTTGTCCCTAACCATTTCCATTTTTTATTTTTATTAATTATTAAATTATTCATCCGCTCTTTTGCACTTATATAATCTTTCATAATCATGGATGTATTCTCCTAAATATTTTGAGAGTGATCTTTAATGAAACCTTGTAAAATAGCGCCCAATCTTGTTTGAGTAGTACATTTACATTTCTTTTTCATATTTTTAATATGCATTTTGATAGTATTTCTCGATCTGCAAAGTGCTACTGCGATTTTGCTTACGCTATAATCTGAGACGAGAAAAGAGGCTACCAAGGCTTCCTTTTTCGTCAATAAGTTGCCTGAACCTTTTTTCAAGTTGTTGGCTGTATTTAAATGAGCTTTATCTGGATTACTTTCCAATTCGGAATCGACGATGTTGCATTTATCAAAACAGTAGTATCTATCCAAAGATTCTTGTTCTTGTAGAAATTTTTCTAGTTCATTCATGGGTGCTCTCCAAATCAGCTATTCCGCATCATTCATTGGTTTGTCACTTTTAGATCTAGAAATCTCTAGCACTACTTTTGAAAGAGATTTTTCCAGAGGTTCTGTTAAAAGAGGCGTCCCCCCGCCAGATTCAAGAACTTCCTTTGCTTTTGTTGCATTTCCGATAAGAATCGGTGGCTCAATCTCAAATCCATTTTTAGCGTTCTCACATTCCGAAATCCCCCATAGATACTTAGGGTGTCGAATAGGCTTTTTGTCGACATACCCCATGTATCTTTTCTGAAATTCATTGGCAGAAAATGGCATCTGTTCATTTTTCATTGAGCAAAGTTTTACCCAGCCACCCATATCCTCAATTACTGCATGAATCAATGGATCATCAAAAACAATACTTTGATAACTTCCGATTTGTATTACAGCTCTTTCAACTTTTGCCCAAGCCAATAAAGCTTTTGTCTCTCCGCTGCCCTCAATAAATCTCACGATGTCGGCAGGTTTAGGGAAAAATTGACCACAATCAGGATTTTGAACATGCGATTGAAATGCATTTTGAACATCAGTCAATTCGTACTTTTTAAGAACCTTCCAATAAATATCAATTAAATGAGATGAAATGGATTTGCCATAAAGTTCACCTATGCCTGCCATTAAAATTGTAAATTTGCCAAGATCATTTGATTGCATTTTTATTTTTCCTCTGCCATCTTTTTTGATACCCAACTCTGAAGAGTCGCCACATTTGCCATTGTTCGTCTTTCGCCATCCGTTATTGGTTTGGGGGGGAATTTGCAGTTATGAATGAACCTGTCAATTTGATCGCCATCGCGTAAAATGACATGTAATCCATCATAGCGTTGTCCCCGATCGTTATCGCCAATGTTATGCGGCGTATAACTACAACCGGTGATAGCCTCACATAGTTCATCAACTCCGTATCCAAATTGAAGTGCTCTAACAATGATTGCTTTACGTTTTTGATCTAGCTTAGCGGTGGGATGTCCCATAACCGTTTTCCAATGAGCGAAAATTTGTTGGGTTGCTTCTGCGTTCTTTGTCTCGCGCTTTTTCACAAGGGATTGATTATCTTCCAATGATTTTTCGCTATGGCATGTTCCTGTGAATATCGTTTCTGACGCGTCATCAACGAAAGATTCACGCGTCGAAGACGTGTCTGGGACGTGTAGAGTACCGGAAAATGATACATGGTTTCCTACTGGAAGAATTGTAGATTCCTCAAAAGCAGGAAGAGTGCTTGCCATTTCTTTGTTATTTATATGTTGATGTTGTAGCCAAGAGGGGATCCATCCATAAATTTCACCATTATTCTCGTACTTGACGATAAATTGACAGGAATGTAACACGTTAAGCACGTGTGCAAAATCAATATTGTCATAGGGAAAAACATCTAATTTTAAGCGACGTGGTTGCCAACGGAATCTGCCTTTTCGATCACAGCAGGTGAATAATCCGATAAAAGCTAATCTTAGTGGTAGTTTGTAATAGATTTCAGCCTCGAATAGACCTTCGTGTGTAAACAATTCTGGTTTCACTGAACGGATCCGTGTCATATTAGTTTAATCACCTCTTTATCTGGTTTTTGAAATGTGAAATGTGAAAAGTTGAAAGCATATTATTGCTATAACAAGTAGCTTGAATCAGGTATCGATGATAAAGCTCTTGGTTATGTTGTTTAGCATGAAACATTGTGATTGCAATCCTATTCTGTCCACTTAAATATAATTTGAACTGTTTCAAATATTTCGGATATAACCCAGAGGATTATTTTTATACACCCAGCGGGTTATTTTTTATAAAATTCTGTAAGACAGCACCTAATTTTGTTTGTGTTTCACAGTTACATTTTTTCTTTATGTTTTTGATATGCATTTTAATTGTATTTTTGGAGCGGCAAAGAAATTCGGCGATATCGTTGGTGTTATAATCGAACATTAGATAAGAAGCTACTAAAGCCTCTCTTGCAGTTAAGACCCGATCTGAACCCCTCTTTAATTTTTCAGCAACTTCAAACACCAGTTGCTCATTAGATGCTATTTCCATAATCCACCTCTCCCTCATTGATCTCAAGAACGACCATTTAAATGTAAAAAACCTAAATTATTGGGTCCTAAGTCAATTAGGCTATCCAGGGAATGAACGAGGGGGTGTTTAATAATCCACTAGGGGAAAATCATCTATCTTTAAGCAATCTTCAAATCTTCTCCTGAGGATATTGATTTTAAAAGGAAATCTTTTAGCGTATGAATATATACGAATATGTCGCTTTAAAATAATGTAGTTAATAAACTTAATAATGGCGTTATATCATTTAAAAACAAAATCAGTTAAATTTTGTGCTATGTGGCGAGCACCCTGATGCTCTTATTTGAACCACTAGGTAGTTATCCAATTGATTCATAGCATACTCGAGGATCTTCAAAGTGATGGAAAAGAAAACAAAGTTCGATAAGCAAGATAAGTTCCTAGAGGATATCTTGTGTTTACCTATGTGTAGTGACATAAAGGTATCTCCTTTGGGAGATAAAGTGGCTTGGACTTGGAGTAACATTCATGAAGCTAAAGAAGTTTATGTCGCGTTAACCCATGAGGGTACTGAACCAATACGTATAACGGAAAATTCGGAAAATACATACCTCGTTGGCTGGGATCCAGATAACAATTCTGTTGTAGTTAAAGAGGATAAATGCGGTGATGAACGGTACCGTCTGTATAGGGTCTTAATTGATAATCCTAAAGAAAAACAATTGCTCACAGATGAAAACCCTAACTATTTTATAAGGGGTGGCGACATTACTAAGAGCCGTGATTGGCTAGTGTATGGTGCAAATGTTGATAGTGTTTCCAATAAAGAAATTGAAGCTACAGTCATTATTAGAAAAGACATGAAAACGGGAGAAAAGTATACGGTTGCACATCCTAAGAGAGCAGGAGTTGAAGCCCCCATTCTTAGTCCCTGTGGGAGGAAGGCATTATATATAAGGAAGGATAAACATCCTAGTGGATCTCAATTATATCTGGTGGATATCGATAATTCTATTGATAAGCAAATTATCAATACGGATGACGCACATAAAGTGTTAAATGCCGTCTGGCTTTCGGATGGGGAAAAAGTGGCGTTTCTCTTGGAAATGGATGATTGTAAACGTATTGGGGTGTGGTCTGAAAAAGAGACAGTTTTTTGGATTGTGGACGATTTTGAAAAACGAATAGAAAGAATTTCTCCTTCGAAAGATAAAGATAAAGTTATAATAAAAAGAATCCACGATGCACGTGCTTACTATACTTTGCTCGATTTTACTTCTTTTCTAGAAGATCCTTTTCCAAATTTCGACGGAGCGCTAGAGCCGATCACGTATTTACCTAATGGTAAGTGGCTTGGGAAATATGAAAAAAGCCATCACCCATCAGATATTGTTGTTTTTTCAATGGATGCAGAGGACGAAAAAGATTTACTCAGTATTACTAATGTTTGGAAAAAAACCAATATTGCAGTTAATGAATTTATTCCAGCAAAATCGATAGAATGGCGTTCGAGTGATGGATTAAGAATACAAGGCTGGTTATATCAAAGTAGTATAAAACCTATTGGCACAATTGTATATGTTCATGGTGGACCTACGATGCATAGTGGTGACACTATGAATCCCTTAATTCAATATCTTGTAAAAAGAGGATTTAATGTGCTGGATCCTAACTACAGGGGTAGTACAGGTTTTGGCCAAGAATTTCGTGATTCCATTAAAAAAGAGGGTTGGGGTAGGATGGAACAGGAAGATATCCGATGCGGTATTAACTATCTAAAAGAAATAGGTGTTGCAGAACCCGGAAAAATTGGGATAACTGGGGGAAGTTATGGAGGATATTCTGCCTGGCATGCGATAACGCATTTTTCACGCGATATTGTATCTGCGGCCGCCCCAATGTGTGGAATGACAGACTTAACCTTAAATTATAATAAGACCCGTCCTGATTTACGCATTTATGATGAAGAAATGATGGGGGGAACTCCTGAGAGTAATCCGCAAAAATACTATGAACGCTCTCCAATTAACTTTATGAAAAATATTACCGGAAAATTGTTAATTGTGCATAGTGTCCTTGATCCAAATGTACACATCGATCAATGGTATTTGGCAAAAAAATTGCTAGAAGCACATAAAATTAATTATGAAGAGTTATTATTTGAAGATGAAGGCCATGGAATATATAAAAGTAAAAACAGAAGAATACTTTATAAAACTTTGGCAGATTTTTTTGAGAAAACCTTTACTTCATCCTCTTCATTGTAGGGAACTCAGTTTTTCTTTTATTAGGGCGATGTTTGGATCATATTGCGTTTTTAAAGATTGGTCTGCGGCACTTTGGTTAAGTATAATATTTAATGCAGTGTTAAAATGGTAATGAGCTTTTTGTTTCTCTTGAGAATTTTTAAATAATGATCCTAGAAGATAATGATATTTGGACGCATACAGGCTATCTTTTCCAAAGATGTTATCAATAAGATCTAAAGATTGTTGAAGATAAGTCATATCCTTTGTAGAGGCATGAAGCCGATTGAATTTGTCTACAATCGGTATCTGTGTTACGTTCCGCAATAAATTAAATGATTCGTTTCGACCTAATTTAAGTGAAACAGTCAGCAGTTAAACCTACCTCGCTGACTGTTTTTTCAACAATTAAAATGGATCGACTCCTTCAACCTCCTCGCATCCAAAACTTAAATTACTTTCTTCATCTGATGTCTTGGTATAGCGTCTAAGCTGCGGCATATAGTGATTTTCAAGCGCCAATACAAAATCTTGCAAAAATTCCACAAGTTCATAAGCCGCTTCATCTGTTAGAGTAGGTGGTGTAAATAACATGATAATCTCCCTCATTGGAGTTCCTCTATTGCTGCCTTTAGAACTTCATCTGGAAGATGAGTCAATCCTTTCTTAGCGCCTATTCTCAATGCCCCTTGCAAAATTTTGCTGGCATGTCGCGGCTTTCCTTGTGAAGCCTGCCGCAACATCTCTATACCACTGTCAGAAAGCAATTTTATTTGGCTCCCAGCTTCCTTAAAGGCATAATCAATTAATGCTTGGAATCTCTCTCGTTCTATGATGGGTTTCAGAGTCACTTTTGCAGAAATTCGGCTGTATAACGCACTGTGCACCACCTTACTTAAAACTTGGCTAAGGGAGGGATGTCCTACTAGCCATATTGTCATAATATCCCTGGAATCGAGCGCAAAATTCAGGAACGATGGTAAATCAATAAAAAATTCATGCGGCAAATTCTGGCTTTCGTCAATGATCCAGATTGGCAAAATATTTTTCCCATCATATAGTTCTTGGACCCTATTCTTGATGCTTCTCCACAACACAGCACGGCGTGTTGATGGTTCTAACCCAAGCTCAATAGCAAGGCTACGATATAAATCCACCCGTCCAAAATCCGTTTCTGGCATGTAGATCACTTGATGAGTATGCGGGTTAATGTTTTGTGTTGCTTGGCGTAGCGCTGCGGTTTTACCAACTCCAGGTTCTCCTGTAAAGATACCAATCCCTGGATTATTCAATAGCCACTGAAATTTCTCTATGAAGTCACTAAATTGCTGCCCGTCATCCCAGAAATTCTTAACTGCTTTTCCGATTGGAGTGTGGGTTAAACCAAAGTGTTTATTACTCATCTTCATCTCCTATTACATGTACTCTTAAAGAATTTGTATAATTTTCTAATGCGAGTTCAACCATATTAAATGCTTTTTTGTTCTCCAGCAGTTCCTGTTGCTTTTGGGGTCTTATCCTTCGTCTGTCGAGATTCGCAATAGGATCTAGTTTAGTGACTGCCCCTAAAAATTCCCCTGACTGGGACTCCACACGGATGGCTTCTTTTCGATGCGGATCAGTCACAAGAAACACTGTTCTGCCTGAAAGTTCATAAGGAACCTCAAACATATTTCCTTCAAAGCTAACAGTGCTATCTTTTCTGACAGTTCGTTTATGGCGGTGATAAAAAATTTCATCTAATTTGGTAGTAAAAGACCCGAGAGGCCGAACATGAATAATATCTTTCCGCCATCTTTCCATCGGCGTTAATCCCTGAAGAGCGCTATGCACTTGTTGGTGATATTCGCCTTCTATCCATGCCCAGAGACGTTCATTTAAATCTTGCAAATCGCGTAATTGAGAAGTATCTAGTTCATTTAGAAAATCGCTTCTAAATCTTCCGTGCCATTTTTCAAGTTTACCCTTACCCTGCGGGGCATATGGGCGACAATAAATTAGACGGACTTCAAGACGTGCACAAATTTCCTGCAAAGTTCTGGAACGATAAGCCGCCCCGTTGTCCACGACTAACTTCTTAGGTAATCCTCGTTTCAATATCGCTTGCTTCAGAACTCCCTCGATATCAAGTGCTGTCTCAGCGAGACAAAAGGCGCTGTGCGCAATTAGACGCGATGCATCATCCATTAAGGTCACCAAATAAGCTTTCCTAAGCCTTTTGCCAACGGGAACCGATGGACCATGCAAGACATCTCCATACCAGATGTCGCCGCACTTTTCAGCACAGAAGCTGCGATGTTCAATAGTGACTGCAGGTTCTTCAAGGCGTCGGGATAATCCTACGCTTTTTAACAATCGGTAAATGCTCGAGCGCGACAGCTCACCGATGGCTGAAACTCCAGATAACTCTAACACGCGTTTAATACCCGATATTGAGCGCTTTTTATTCTCTGATTTACATTTCAGAATAGCTTCTTGATATTCCTTCTTTAGCTTTGTTTTGCCGCAGTCGCGACGCATCTTAGGAGCCAATGCTTCTATACCGCCCCGCTTCCAATTGTAATACCAATGCTCAATGGCATATTCAGTCACGCGATTCCTATCTGAGCCTGGAATATCATAACTCTTGGCTGCCAGTTCACGAATAATGCGTTTTAGTTCACCTCGCTCCAATTTCTCACGGCTAGCCAACGGTCCCAGCACAGATAACCGAAACAATGCTAAGGGTGGAATTTTGTTCATATTCGCCTCCTGTAACACAAAAAACTAAAGTGTCCCAGAAAAATGGGCTGCAATAACAGTGGCGAAAGTGTGTGTTTATGTTTTAAATCTTCATTTTGACTGTCTCACTTAAATTTAGGTTTAAAATAGCTTGAAATAACTTTAATCATGGGATGACTTCCCCAGCACAATAAATCCAGAACATTGCATCGGATAATGACATTTGTGCTAGACAAGCTTTCCAGAAAATACAGAATGACTCAGCGCTTCTTCCTAGGTCTGGAGCTCTACTCTTCAAATGCAAGGAATGTATCGGAAACATAGTTCGAAGGCGCAGCTCCCAGCGCGCTATTGTGCTTCTGACTGGAGGCGTCTTACTTGCGATGTACCGCAGGGAATGTTCCAAAATATCCAGTGACAATACAAGCTGCTGCACTGACCAGAGGTACCACCTTCTGGGAGAAATGCAATTTGGTAATACTGAACAAGTACGACGACAGTGTTTGCAAAAAAATCTTGGAATCAAGACAGGATTTAGAGAATCTTCGCAGTGATTCTCTCTGTCTGCTTTGCGTTCGCGAAAACCATGGCATCTTAATCCTGCTTTACCGCAGTATCCGCATTTAGAGGGTCGAAAGGGTTTTGACCCATGCTGATAGATAAATTCAACATATTCTACAAGTGAATTAAAGAACCGCGCTATAATTAACATGATTGATCTCTCCTTTTTTTTAATCCACTTATTTTGAGAGGAGGATCTCTGATCTGTTCCTTCAAAATATTTAGAGAGATCAATCACTATTAACAATAGGTGTATATAATAATAAATAAATTTTGTTTCGTGGTATTTTAAGGAATGCTGAATTATAAGATTTAATTTATCGCGAAATGAAACTGCTTCTTCTGCCTAAAATAAATTGATACATAACAGCTTAACTTTACAACAGGCTTTAGAACATATTTTAGCAAATAGGGAGAGTCAAAGATGATTATCAACATTAAATTGCAGTGGTTATTACCATTAATGATAATGCTTGCAGCATTCATTATCTTTAATGTCAGATTTTTAATGAAGTCTACAGAGATTGGTACAATCGATGTTCAGAAACTCGTGACTATTGAGGCACAAAAACTTGCTTCAAATTATCCTAAGGGTGATGTGCCGCCTGAGAAGCTTCGTGTCATCATAGAAAATATTCGTGGAAATATTCAAGATTTTACTTCAAAAAGGAAAATAATTTTACTTTCCAAAACTGCTGTTTTATCTAGCAATGTCCCTGATTATACAGAGGATTTTATTAAGGTGGAACATGAAGAAAACCATGAATGATGCTATCAATTCTTTCAAAAGCTCAAGGAACGTCATTCTTGGTAGCATGGGGTTTGTGTTTGGTTTTGGGGTAATTCTTATATTATCCTTTTGTGTTCAAATTGTCGTGAGTGAAACTGACTCACATTCTAAACACTACTTTTTGCATCTTAAGTTTTATAAGCCTGGGTTAAGCGATCATAGCCTTGTTTATAGCGAATGGTACGGCAAGAAGATTATTAAGAAAATAGTAGGTGTAGAAGGTGACAAAATTTGGTATGACCAAACGCATTGTTTGTGGGTTGGAAATCAAAGAATAGGATTTCAAAAGCCAATCTCAAAAGACATGAGAGCGTTGACACCAATTGAAGGCCAAGTAATACCCAAAGGATATGCTTTTGTGTATTCAGAGCATCAATCTAGTTTCGATTCTCGTTATCAAGAACTTGGTTTGGTTCCTGTAACTGGTTTAGAAGGATTCATTGTCCCATTAATTTAGCTATGAAAAAGTTAATATTGCTAATTCTATTATATAGTTCAGCAATCTCGGCAAAGGATTTAGGGACCTTTGGCGAAACCTTCCCTATTTTGGAAGAAAATCTATTATCTTTCATTCAAAATAAATTAGCCCAACTTCAATCTAAGGGAGAATTGGATAAGCACCAGAAATCAATAACTGAACAAGTTATAAGAAGCATTCAGAGGCCAGCAGCTGTCTTTGGATTAACGAAGACTAAAGAATCAAGAAGGTTTTATTACGATCCTTCTATCACTGTACCATATGACTTAAAAGATCATAAAGGAACCGTATTCCATAAAGCCGGTACAACGCTTAATCCATTAGAATTGCATGGTTTAAAAAGGCCATTGTTATTCATTAATGGAGATGATTTAGAACAAGTAAACTGGGCTAAAAAATACATACATTTAAATCCCAAAATAATCTTGGTGGATGGTTCGCCCTTTGATCTGATGAAATCATTTGAAATGCCTATTTATTTTGATCAAGGTGGCATCATAGTAAAAAAGCTTGGTATTAATCAAGTTCCGGCTCGAGTGGAACAAGAGGATAAAAAACTTGTTGTTTCTGAAGTTAAATTGGAGGAAGAGGAATGAGACGATTAATTTTTGCTTCCTCTATCTTAATCCTGTTTACTTCTACATTGAGTCCGATCGTGGAGGCAAAATGTCAGGGTAAATTTGTTAATCCAATCAGAGATATTTGTTGGAGTTGTCTTTTCCCTATTACGATTGGTGGTATTAACGTGACTGGGGGACGCGAGGATACTCCAAACCCACGAACGTTTATTTGTGCTTGTCCAAGGCCTCCGGTACCTTTTCCAGTCCCAGGTATTCCAATCTCTTTTTGGGAACCAGTGCGTCTGGTTGATGTTACCCGAACGCCCTATTGTTTAGTCAATATGGGAGGCATCAAGATAGCCAGTCAGGGAGGTGAAGCCAAGGGAGCTGGCAGTGTTGCAAGGGGCTCTGGCAATCAAAGAGCTTTAAAGCATAGCTTCTATCAAGTTCATTGGTACGTCTATCCAGTTATCTACTGGCTCGAACTTTTAGTCGACTTTATTTGTATTGAAAAGCATGGGTTTGATATTGCCTATCTCACAGAATTAGATCCCTTTTGGAATGATGATGAAACAAGTTTCATTATAAATCCTGAAGCTATTTTATTTGCTAACCCCATTGCTCAAGCTGCCTGCGCGGCCGATTGTGTTGCAGCGTCGACTGGATTTCCAATGGATGCTCTATTCTGGTGTGGCGGCTGCCAAGGAAGTCTTTACCCATTCTCTGGAAGTATAAGTGCTCATGTAGGTGGGGTGCAGGGAAGTTTATTGGCTACCCAAAGAATGATAGCAAAGCTACACCGTGAATTTCTTCTATGGGGCTATATGGGGAAAGAGGCTTTTTGTAGCAAATATCCAATGCCTATTATTCGTAAGACGCAATATAAAACACAAATGGTTTATCCAATTCCATCTACAAATGGATGTCAACCCTTGGGACGTTCCGAAATGCTGTGGGGTTCAGGGAAGGAATTTCCTTACAAAGGTGAAGATTTTGGCTATTTAATTTGGAGGAAACGAAATTGTTGTTTGCTCTAGTTTTATTTATTACAGCGTTTATTGCCTCTCCAACATTTGCTTCAGAAAATGAATTGGAAGTAAAGGAGTGGCTTGATAAAAATCAATGCCAAATGAATGCCTATTTGGATGAAGCTGAAGGATTAAAGAAGAGTGCTGAATCTCAGGTTCAGAACTTTATTGCTGAAGCGAGTAAAGAACAAAGTATGACCTGTTCAAAAGTAGAAGCCCGCGATTTACAAGAAGACAAAAATAAATCCGATAAACCCATTCTTGTATTTGTTTCCCTATCAATGCCAAAAGAAAGTTTAAAAAGTCTATATAAAGAAGCAGAGCAAAATCATTTGGCACTAATTATTCGTGGTTTGAAAAATAATAGTTTTAAGGAAACCACAGCAGCATTGTACGACCTAGGTATATCGGTTCAAATAGATCCTAATTTATTTGAGGAATATGAGATTAAAGAGGTACCAACCTTTGTTGAGGTAAAAGGAACAGAACCATTGAAAATCAAAGGCAACGTCTCGTTGTCTTACGCGATGAAGAAATTTGAGGAAGAATCATGAAGAAATGGCCAGTATTGATTCTGTGTTTCATTGCCCATAGCGCAAAAGCTTCTATGGAAGCTGCTCATAGCGAAGGGTCAACTTTTGCTGAAGGTCAGAAAGCAGCCGCCGTCCAGCAGACCCAAGGCAAAATAGATCACGATAGAGTGCCGGGATTTGCAACGGATAATCCGAGCCCAGCCTCCCTAGACAGTAGTGGAAATTTTCAAGGTGCCATTAATAACGAATTAAGAAGTTCTGAAGCTGGGAAAGCTATGTTTGAAAGCTCGGATAAAAGATCTCGATTTAAATTGGATGCCAAAACTGACCCCTTATTTTCGGATCCTAAGACCTCGGCTGAGAATGCTCTAGAAATAAAAGAGGTAGGTGCCAAGATAGAAAAAGATGTTCCAAAGGTCATGACTTGCGAAGAAGGCGGCGATGACGTTACCTACGAATGTTTTCAAGACAGATCAGTCGTTCCCCAAGTACCTCTTAAACGGTTGACATTAACAATTAATTACGCAGATTTAGTTCGAAAAGCAGGATGTTTTAAAGATGGCATAGGACATTTACCGGTTTCAACTCGCGATTATAATATTGACCCTACTACGTTTCGTCAGAATGTCTGCCCAACATTCGAAGCAATCGATGCGGCAACAGGGACAAAGCACAATATGGACTGTCTTAGAGTACAAAGATATTGGCTCAGAAGTGTTGTAAATATGAATCGCGAAACCATCAATGATAAGTATGGGCAAACCTGTAATCCGGTCACCAGAATTTCTATTGAGTTTGAGCATGATACCTATGAAGGAGAGGGGACCGATCAATGGATTTCCTATTGCGATACTTTGGAGGAAATGGTGAATCAGGGGCAGTGCCGATATGGAGAGAAGGTTTGCACACAGGGGCCGGAGACTCGCGACATCAATGGTTATAAGGTTTATAAAGATTGCTGGCAATACAAACAAATATACCATTGCAAAATGATTAAAGATGACTGTTCGGCGCTACGAACCAAAGGCTGTCATCAAGTTGCTTCAAGATGTAAAGAACCAAGGCAGGGTCGATGTTGGATGTTTGAACAAACATACGAATGCCCACCAGATAGAGTTCAAAGGCCTCACACAGAAGTTTCAAATATCTTTTGTTTGACTGGCAATTGCCAAGATGCTTCTTACCAAGCCAATGATGAAATGTTGGAGGTGATTTCGCGTTTGGCAATGTTAAAAGAAATTCAAGATGATATTCGAGCGCAGCAATCACTGGGTGCATTTGAGATTTTTAAGGGTAGCGGTCAACAATGCAATAGACATTGTATCTCGTTTAAAGACTGCTGTGGTGGCATGAAAGGTTGGGGTGTTTCATTACATTTATCAAATTGTTCAGAAGATGAGAAACTACTTGCTAAGATGCGGGAGAAAAATCTCTGTAGATTTATTGGAACTTACTGTGCTGAAAAGAAACTAGGTGTTTGTATTAGAAAAAAGACCAGTTATTGTTGTTTTGGAACAAAGTTTTCAAGACTTCTTCAGGAACAGGGAAGACCACAAATTGGTTTGGATTGGGGATCTCCCGAAACCCCTAACTGTCGGGGATTTACAGTAGAAGAATTATCAAGGATTGATTTTTCTAAAGATCGATATGAGCGAATTATTTGAAGAAATTATGCAAAAATTTCGCACCCCTAATATGGACTCTGTTCAACAAAAAACGACTGAAAGGATCCAGGATAATATGAAAAAAATGGAAAGTGATGTTAAAGCAAGATCGGAGACACCACAAACAGGAGCCATGAATGACAGTAAGACTTTTTAAAACGCTCCTCATGTTAAATATTTTATTTTGCTCCATTGTGGAAGCAAGCTTCTTTGGTGAGAACAGCACAGGATGGCATTGGTATAAAAACCTGGAAAAAACAGAATTAAATGTTCCACATGGAACCATGCAAAATAATAAGGATTTGGCTTCGGCTTCTGATGTAGTCAATGAGTATAAGAAAGAACTGGAAAATCGACTCCATACCGCTTGGGTTGATCCAACATTTAAAAACATACAAGCTTATCAAGTATTACAAAAAGATATGATGGATAGAGCAGAATATTTTTCCGAGATGTGGATGAAAGTTTTATATAATAATCCGCATCTAGATCACACACTCGTTACGCCCGTCAACCATAAATCAAGGCATTTATATTTCAATCAAAAGAAACAACAGATCACAGAAACCATTCAAAATCTTGCAGGCGAATATGGGCTATTTTTCTTTTTCGATAGTCAATGTCGTTTTTGTCAAGAATTCTCCCCTATTGTTAAGTTGTTTTCACAAATATACAACTGGGAAGTTTTGCCCATAACAGCTGATGGAGGAGGTTTAGCTGAATATCCTCGACCCCTTGAGAATAACGGAATAATAAGTAAATGGAAAATAGAAGGGTTTCCAGCTTTATTTGCGGTTAACCCAAATACATCAGATGTGATACCTATTGTTTACGGTATGACTTCCTTGGATGAAATTGAATCCAGAATAATGTTACTTAATTCGCTTAAGGAGGTCAAAAAATGAAAAAATCAATTGCGACTCTTCTTTCGTTGGCACTCATAGCTAACCCAAACCTATCGAAGGCAGATATAAGTTCCGATTTGAAAAGGTTTTTCGATGGTGCAGGTGTATCGACAAATGCTAGTACACCAGGTGTTTTTAAGGACCAATCGGCAGGCTACTATACTGGCGGCAGTATTGTTGCCAGAAATGCCATTCAAAATGCTCAAATTGCCACCTTACAAATGCCGGGTTTTAGAGGAGGTTGCGGCGGGATAGATGCTTGGGCAGGTGGATTTTCTCATATTCGTTCTGAGGAACTGGTTAAAATGTTGCGGAATGTGGGTTCTAGTGCTGCAAGCTATGGGTTTATGCTGGCAGTACAGACGGTCAGTCCACAGGTCTATAACATTTTAAATGAGTTAAATGCTCTTGCGACAAAAATTAATAGTACCAATATTAATAGCTGTGAGGTGGCGGCTACTGGACTGGGAGGACTTGGCCAAAATCGGACCAATCAAGTAAACATCTTTGCCAGGCAATGGGCTCAGAGCTTGGAGCTTTTAGTGATTGGGCAGCTGCAAGACAAGGTTGTGGTGCCAAAGGGGATCGGGAAAGAGTATTCCGAGAAAAGGGAGGTGATGTTCGCTATAAGGATATGCTGGTTGGAGAATTTAATCTTACCTGGAAGGCATTACAAACCAATCGCTTTTTAAGCGATGACCTTCAATTATCTCAACTATTTATGACTTTGGTGGGTTCTATCATTTCTCGAAAGAATGGTGAGGGGCTCGAAGTGATTACTTTACCGGGATACGCTGACAAAGAAAATGTGTTAAATGGTCTTTTGAATGGCGGTGAAACACCTATTTATGTTTGTAATGACGCTAGATGTTTAAGCCCAATCTTAAGGACTGGTGGCATCTCAGAGGACCATGCCCTACTTCGAAGGGTACACAACACACTACAATCATTGGTAAATAAAATTTATAACGATGAAGAGCTTTCAAGCGCTGAGAAAGACTTTTTAAATTCAACACGTCTTCCCATTTACAAAATGCTTAATGTGATTACCGCCTATCGAAAAGGTGCGGCTCCTTTAGACATTCATCAGTACGGAGACTTAATCGCATTAGATGTTCTATATAAATATGTCTTGGAGGTCATCGATATTGTTCATGATAGCGTAGTGCAGCTTAAATCGGTTCAAGTGGATGATTCTAATATTGAAAGATTTTTAATGTCTCTCAGAGTGGCAAGGGAGCGAATAACTGTGAGACGCAATAATGCCTTCCAACATATGGACAGCGTCCTATCGTTTATTCAAGCCACACAAATTATTGAAAAGCAATTACATGTGATGTTGGGGAATGTAGCTAATGAAAACAATTGGTTGTAAGGCTTAAAATCGTGGAATATCAAATCTATAGCTTTGGTAATGGCGAGATTCTAAAAGGGATCTTTAATGCTATTGCCATGTGTTTAAACTCCCAATCGGGTTCTTTATATGTGCCATTAATTCGTCTTGGCATATTGATAGGTGCCATGTTAGCCATCATTTATGCCCTATACGGCAATTATATGAAAGCCTTTGTAGGATGGATAATCCCGCTTGCTGCCATTATGCAGGTGTTGTTTGTACCGCAAGCTTCTGTTTGGATTATTGATCCTGTTAGTCGTTATCACGAAAAAGTAGATCATGTCCCGTATGGCCTGGCTATGGTATCAAGCTACATTAGCAGGATTGGTTATGAATTGACTCACCAAATAGAAAAAGTCTTTGTTTTACCTGATGATTTAAAGTACCAAAAGACCGGTACATTATTTGGGTCTTATTTTGTACAGCAAGCCAAGACATTTCATATTACCAATGAAGAACTGGCCGAAAATATGAGGCAATTTGTTGGTCAATGCGTTGTTTATGATGCACTGCTGGGCAGAAAATATACGCTCGAAGATTTACGTCATAGCGCCAATATTTGGGATTTGAGTATCTCGAGAAGCTTCCCCGGCGAGATCTTTTCTATGGCGAGAACCTCGTGCTGAAGGACAACAACAATCAAGGCCAGAGATAGTGACTTGTAGACGAGGGGTTGAATTATTTAATAGGCAATGGGGAACTGAATTGAATCGAACTTCTACTATATTTGGGCAGAAAATATTCGGAAATGTATTGAACCCGAGGGCAGAGCTGTTGAAGTATCTGCCAATTGCCTATGGCCATTTGGCAGACATGGGACAATCCGCTGCCGACTTATTGAAGCAGAATCTCATGATTTACGCTGTGGTAGATGGAATAGAACAGAAATCCGTTGCAGTTGGTAATGTCCCTAATTTTGCAGTTCGGCGAGCCTATCTTCAGCAAAGGTCAACCTATGAAACGTTAGGGGCGATGGCAGCCGAAACGCTTCCCACTATGAAATCAGTCTTAGAGGCAATTGCTTATGCTACCTTCTTGTTTGTTATCCCCTTGGCACTTTTACCTTCAGGGTGGCGTTTTTTGGCATCCTGGGTTCAAATATTGCTTTGGCTTCAAATGTGGCCGCCTTTGTATGCGGTATTAAATTACATTATGACTATGGCTGCTCGAAGTAAATCTATCGCAGCTCTCTCTGTCTCTAATAAAGCCGGCGTTACCATCGCAAGCAGCGTTGGCTTAGCTCAAGTGAACGCAGATATTTCGGCTATGGCGGGATATCTTGCCATGAGTATTCCCTTCCTTTGTATTGCACTTGTTCGTGGTGTTGGCTCATTTGTGCATTTAGCCTCGCATTTAAGTAATGTAACCCAGGGTGCTGCGGGACAAGCCGCTAATGATGCGGTAACGGGTAATTATAGTTTTGGCAATATTCAGGAAGGTAATCGTCAGATTTCTAATGTGAGTATGTTAAATCATAGTTATGCTGCGAGTTACAGGGCAGGATCTTTCCATCAATCAGATGGGAGAACTGATTTACTGACAACGGCTGACGGACAGCAGGTTTTAAATGTTGGTACTTCTAGTATACCAGTATCGATTAATGCAGCAGCATCTAAAACAGCTCAATTATCACAACTTTCGAGCAGTCATTATCAAAAGGCTATAGCAAATTCTGAGGCATCATCAAAGAATCTTGGAAGTTCTTATCGCGAATTGGTTGATTTTAATCATCAATTATCCTCGAATCAACATTTGTCCGATGCCGTTAGTAACGGCAGCAGTGTTGAGCAAACAAGAGCTATTCAAAATGCTTCACAAATGATTGAGAATTTTGGTAAAGATCATGGATTAACTAAACAGCAAGCGGCTGATATCGTAGCAGAAGCAGGCGCGGGAATTAATTTGGGATATTATAAACTTTCAGGCAGTACAAAATTATCTGGGGCAGCCTATGATCAAGAAGTATATCGTAAGGCTGAACAATTATCACAATCTGAGGATTTTCAAAAATCTATCCGAGAAGCGATGCAGGCTTCCCAATCATTATCGCATTCTACCACCAATGAGACAGCAAAACGTCTAGCTGAAGGCATTTCAGGTTCATATGAAAAATCTGATCATTATCGACAGGAGGCCATGAAGAGTTTTCGAGCTTCAGAAGATTATCAGCGTCAAGCTTCACATACTCAGGCTTTTGCATCCACTATTAATGCAAACTATACCCAAGAATTCACTGATTGGTTGTCAAATCAACCAGCAGATAATACTGGGGGAAAAATCGGAAAACATGGCGCTGGTCATATTGTTGCGAATGAACCCAGCTTACGTATTCAATATGCAGAGCAGTTTCTAAACGAAAAAGGATTACTTCCTCCAACACCAAGAGAAATTAGCCAAGGACATCATGAAGGACGATTACAACAGTCTTACGAGCAGGATCATAGTGCGGAAAAATATCCTGTAAATAGAAATTCAATGGAACAAGTTAAGCAAGAATCCCAAAAAGAGAATATTCATTGGGATAATAGTAGAGCTGATTCCTTACGACAGTCCATTACAGATGCTCAATTAACAAGTACTCAATTATTTAATGAAAGAGAATCAAGTTTGGATCAACGGTTTCAACAATCCAGTACTGAATTTTCAGCGCAAAAAGATAAAGCATTAATTGGTCAAGCTGCTGTAGCTGAAGCGCAACATGTGACAAAACCCATAAATAATTTAACAAAATACGTTAAATCGAAGGTGGGTGAGGGTTCATCAGAAATGCAATCTTCACAAGTTACTTCAAACGGAGGGATTCAAGGTGAATCGCAAACAAATGGAGGCTAAAGATCTGTTTTTATTGATCGGGTTGACTCAAAAGCATTCCAAGCTGCACTTCCTATGTACCCTGGATTGTTCCTATGGATATCAATGGATGAAATTGGAGCGTCAGCGGGGAATTTCTTAAATATTGCAGGAGTTTTAATGTCTAATATTTTTCTGATAATTGGATCTACAATTAGAAATCCTATTATTAAACTGATAAGCAGATGCGTATCCCAATCAGATCTTGGAAAAAAGCCAACAACTAAAAGAGTCAGAGCAACTGTTCGAATAAACCGAAGTATAGGGTTAAATAATAGATATTTCTTCATTTCATTTGAATCTATTCGATATCGAATATCCTCCCCTTCTGTAAAAGTGAAATCAAATAAAAACCCTGGTTTTAAGGAAAATATAATTGCATCAATCGCAAGGCTGACCAATATCCAAATAGTCCATAAATATAGAACATTGAAGAATAATAAAGAGATACTGCCAATTAGAAAGGTCAAAAGCGCCTTTGTAATAAACAGCAATACACCAAGATGGATTATTAGATTATTTCTCGAAATAAGCGTCTTTATAGCCGTCATCTCATCACCCCGTGCTCCAGGGAAACGTAGCATAAAACTTGCAGGTGAAAGTCCTGTCACAGAAAGAGAAGTCAGCTCCGCTGTGTAGCGAGCCTTGCGTCTTCTAGAGTAATCGAAGGAGAATGAAACGTAGGTAGTGAAATGCAACGAGCCGAAATGAAGTGAACGAGATGGCCCCGAAATAAGAGAAGTCGTAAGAGCCGATGCTCTGGGGTGAGTAGCAGGCAACAGACACTTGGCGGTTCACGCTGACGAATTCCAAAGAGTGTCAATTACCGGGGTGACAAACGTTGGCGAGTGCATAGAGTTTTACGTGGAAACCTGGGAAGCCCGTAGTGCTCTTTTATGGAACGAAAGTATTTAGAAGTCAAGCAATGAAATGCAAGCTTCTGAAAATGGCTTACGGGTGGCTGAGTCGACCATAGTAGTGATGAGAGTGGGTAATGCCAATGGAGCAAAGGGTCGGCAGATAGAAAGAGCGTGAAAGTGAAACAATGTTTGTACGCAGCGATGACAAAGAAACGTGGTTAACGAAACTGGAACGCATAGGCAGGCTAGCAGCATCAGACACTACAATCGTATTCAACAATGTTGGACATGTACTAAGTGTGGAAATGTTGCGGGATATTTACCATGAGCTGAATGGAAGAAAAGCGATTGGTATAGATGGAGTTACCAAGGAAGAGTACGGCGAGAAATTAGATGAAAATCTAAAGGCTGTACTGCAGAAAATCCGAAGAGGCACTTATAAGCCTAAGGCATCAAGAATAGTTGAAATCCCTAAAGAAGATGGAAGCACACGTCCTTTAGCAATTGCTTGTTTTGAGGACAAATTGGTACAGTCTGCTGTGAATAAAATTCTCTGCACCCTGTTTGAGCCAATGTTTCTTCCTTGCTCTATGGGTTTTAGACCAGAGCATGATTGCCATGAGGCATTAAGAGCTTTAAAACAAAGCACCTATCAAAACCTTGATGGCGCAGTGGTTGAAATTGATATACGAAAATATTTTAACTCTATACCTCATAAGGGATTAGAGGAATGTTTACGTAAAAGAATTTCGGACTCTCGCTTTCTGAGATTAATTAACAGCCTGATTAAATCGCCAACGATAGTTGATGGACAGGTAGTTGTTAATACGCTCGGATGCCCGCAGGGGTCTATAATTTCACCGATTTGTTCGAATATATACCTACATTATGTAATAGATGTCTGGTTTAAAGACATCGGCAAGACGCATATGAAGGGTAAAACGACGGAGGTGAGATACGCAGATGATATGGTGTTTGTGTTTCAACATAAGAGTGATGCTGAGCGTTTCTTCGAAGTACTACCAAAACGATTAAACAAATTTGGCTTGGATTTGCACCTAGACAAATCGCAATTGATTGAGTCTGGGAATAAAGCTGCAATAAGAGCCGATAAAAATGGTACGCGACTGGCGATCTATAAATTTCTAGGATTTGTTTGTTATTGGGGAAAAGCAAAGAAAGGGTTTTGGCGACTGAAGTTTTCTAGTCGTGGAGATCGTTTTCGAGCGATACTCAAAAGAGTTAAAACTTTCCTGAAAGAAAACCTCACCACGAATGACGCGAATGGCTTTTTAAAGCGGTTTGTGCAAAAAGTACGGGGGTGGATAAACTACCATGCGATTTCTGATAACGATGGAAGAGTATGGGCATTTACCGATAGATGCAAGCGTATGCTGTTTAAATGGTTTTATCGTAGAGGTGGTAAAAGACGAATGAACTGGAAGCGCTTTACGCTCATATTGAAGAAGATAAATTTTCCGACAACCTGGAAAACAAAATCGATGTATCCAAGCTTGGCGAAGCAGGCATAAATTAGAATTACCTATCGGTCTATCGGGAGCCCATTGCGTGAGTAGCGCTCGATGTGGTTCTGAGGAGGGGCCAGTCGGAGTGATTCGACTGGTCTACTCACATATTTGTCCCACCTATCTTAGCACATAAACCCCATAAAAGCCTTAGGAATCAGCTATGAAAAGATATTCAGATGCCTTTACTCAAGGCGGTCAAACTCAATTACATACTTTTCATATGATACAACAGGTTGTCACAACAACCTTTAAAATTTCATTACTGACTAGTTTGCTCTTTTTTATAGCGTTCTTATGTTGGGATTATAGCTTTGATCAGATATATTTTTTTGTAGCCTTTAACAAGGCATATTTTAGGATTTTATTTGATTTTTTACCCAAAGGCTTTTTCGATACAACCTGGATACCTTCTAATTCCAATTATTGGGTTGAAATGAGTGATTATATAATAGTCAACCATTCCGAATATATTGAATACGCATCGAAAATAGGAGTCGGAATTATTAAAACAGTATTGCACGCCACCTATTTTTTCTGTTTTAGCTTTTTTCTTTTATCCTTCTATTGGATATCAAGAGGAAAGAAGAGGCAGGAAACTCAAATACTTAAGGGCTATGAATTGGTTGATCCAAAGGTACTTCGAAAACTAATAATAAAAAGAGGTCCATCTGAATTGAATGTAGCTGGAATACCGCTTCCAGCCAATGCTGAATGCGAGCACATGATGATAACAGGTACCACCGGATCAGGGAAAACCAATGCCATTAATTCTTTATTACACCAAATCAAAAAAATGAATCATAAAGCCATCATTATTGATACAAGCGGCGGGTTTGTTTCTCGGTTCTTTGAGCCAGGAAAAGATTTACTACTTAATCCATTTGACGAACGAACTAAAAATTGGAATTTATGGAGTGAATGTAATGAAGAATACGACTTTGACGAATTTTCTGAGAGTTTAATTGCTTTAGACAGCTACGATAAGTTTTGGACTAGAGCTGCTCAACAGTTGTTTTCTACGGCAGCATTACAAATGAAAAAAAACAATAAAACCTCAATTCAAGAATTACTGGATGCACTTCTTGCAAAACCATTAAGTGAAATTGCTCCACATTTCGAGGGCACGTTGGTTTCTGCGTATGTAGATCCCGCAACCGAGAAAACTGCTATGGGTATTCGAGCTACCCTGGTATCTACCCTCAGAAATTTAAAGTATCTAGAGGACGTTGGCAATCGTTTTTCAATCCGCGAATGGTTGAGGAACGATAGTGAAAAAAATTGGTTGTTCCTTTCATCATTACCTACTCAAAGAGAAACTTTGAAACCATTAATGACTGCCTGGTTAAGCATTGCTGTCAAAAGCATTATGTCCATGGGTGAGGATCTTAATCGACGGGTTTGGATAATTATTGACGAGCTTGCTTCTTTAAATAAAGTTCCGATTTTAATGCAAGGGCTTTCAGAAATACGTCGTTATGGCGGTTGTTTTATTTTAAGCTTCCAAGATCTCCATCAATTAGATGCTATTTATGGTTCTCAAATAGCACGTACCTTTGGCAGCTTAACAGGTACAAAGCTTGTTTTTCGAATGGATAGCCACGGGGCGAAACAAATGTCCGAATTGTTTGGCGAACAGGAGGTATTGGAGCCCAATGAAAGTATTTCTTTCGGTGCCCATCAAATGAGGGATGGAGTCTCTTTAACGGATCATCAAAAAATACGCCCATTAATATCGCCTGCGGATCTCATGAAACTTGATAATTTTGAGGCTTATCTTAAATTTCCTAGAAATCTTCCGGCAAGCAAGGTAAAATTTACTGTACTAGTCTAGAGTCTCCGTGACAGTTACCCGTTTCTGGCTGCAATTTTCTGTCAGATTAGATTGAGACTGTCAACCTTCTCTTGCCAGATTTTCTTTCCTTCAAGGAAAGTGGCTATTGGTGTCCGACCACAGCACATTTTACCTTGATGAGTTCTTTCATGATTGTAATGGAATATCCAATCATCCAGATCTTTTTGCAGTTCGTCAAGTGTTTCATAAATTTTCTTACGAAATGTCACTTGATAGAACTCGTACAATATAGTTTTGTGGAACCTCTCGCATATCCCATTAGTCTTTGGCGAACGCACTTTGGTTTTAGTATGATCTATATTGTTAATTGCCAAAAAGAGCTGAAAATCATGCTGTTCAGGTTTGCCACAATATTCTGTTCCGCGGTCAGTCAAGATTCGCAAAACTCCCATTCCATTTTCTTCAAAAAACGGCAATACTCGATCATTTAAATGATCTGCTGAAGTAATTGGCGTTTTAGTAGTATAAAGCTTACAAAGAGCAACTTTAGAGTAAGTATCAACAAATGTCTGTTGATAGATGCGTCCAACACCTTTCAAATTGCCTACATAGAATGTATCTTGAGAGCCAAGATAGCCAGGATGAACTGTCTCAATTTCTCCATCCGCAATGTCATCGTCCTTCTTTTTCTCTAGGGCTATTAGCTGGCTTTCAGTTAATACCAAGCCTTCTTCTGCAGATTTCTTCTCTAAAGCCTTTAAACGCTGTTTCATTGTTGCCAAGGAGTGTCTCAACCAGATAGAACGAATTCCGCTTGGTGAAACAAAAATTCCTTGCTTTCGAAGTTCATTGCAGGCTCTTAATTGGCCGTAGGCAGGAAATTCAATTGCTATAGCGTTTACGGCTCCTTCGATGGCCTCGTCAACTCTATTCTTACTGTTGGGCTTTCTGCGAGTCCTTTCTATTAGATTTTCTACGCCACCTTCATTAACGGCGCGTTGATATCGATAAAAAGTTTCTCTCGAGAATCCCATGACTTTGCAAGCTTTAGAAATGTTTCCGAGTTCTTCAGCTAAGTTCAAGAGACCTACTTTATTTTTAATAACTTTTTCACTAGTATGGTACATAAGGTTATCCTCCAAGTTTTGATGTTTCTACACACAACCATCAAAACGGATAACCTTACTTTTTTCAAGTGTTGTCACATTAAGTCTGAACTAGCCCAAATTTACATATCATTTTTAAAATATTTCTATTTTGATTCTCAATGAAATGTCAAAATTCGTAGCTATAATCATATTTTTTTCTATAGGGATTTGCAGGATGTCAATTTGTTCCACTGGTGCCTAATATACCTAATAAAATTAATAACTGTATTATTCTGTTGTTTCTAAAACATTATGGATACCGCTAATAACATAGTCTCTTATCTTATTTCGAAGTGTTGGATAATGTTGATCATATTGGTCCATGTTAAATCGATCTATATATTGTTCATTTGCTTTTATAAGAATTTCATTGCCTACATGATTCACAGAATAAATTGATTCAAACCTAACTTTCGGATTTAATATATCAACAAATGTTAAATGTACAACATATTTAAATTCAAGTGGATGTGGTTGTTCGCTTTGCCATAATTGAAAAGAGTTATCAAATTCCTGACTGATATCATTGTTGACGCTCTTAATAAAGTTGCTGATATTATTAAGATTTTTCATGATGTTTACTTTGCTTTTTCTGTTGTGCGTATTCATTTTATTAAGGATTTGTTTTGATTTTAGCTCAACATTTGGCCCAATCATTTTTGTTTTTGAAATATCCAGGTCAATAATTCTTTCTATCAATTCCTCTATTGATTGAAATCTTTGATCTATACTTTGTTTGAAGCCTTGATCAAATAAATGTAATAGACTTGAAATCTTCAACTGGTTTTCATGTCTTTTTAATTTGTTTTTTATCCCGGATCGTTGATGAGGCATTAATTCACTAGCATCTAAAAGCATTCTAGGCTCTTCCTCTGTTAATAAGTAAAATAAAATGCCAACACAAAGTGTCACATCAGAGCGTGGATCTCTTTTTAAAGGACTTCCCTTTACAAATTCAGGCAATCGCAAAAATCTATTACCTATTTCCTGGTTGATACTGATGCTCTCTTGCGATATTCCTAGCTCGCTAGATAATCCAAAATCTACTAACCATGGATCATTCCAGTTATTTTCACGTAAAATAATATTGGAAGGTTTTATATCTCTATGTATTATCGGGGTAGGTTTTCCGTGTATGTAAGCAATAATTTCACATAACCTCGTTATACAGTTTATTGCATCAATTGTATTCAAGGCGGGAGAAAGTTGCGCGCCTTCAATAAACTCCGTAACTAAATACATCTCATAATCTTTACTTCGATATAAATGACAGTTGCTTTCAATAAGTTTTGGGACACCCAGTACGTTAATCGTTTCGTAATGAGCAACCTCCATGTAAATTCTTTCTCGAAAGTTATTGCAATGGTTTTTCCTAAGAAATTTTAGAAAATATCCTTGACTTTCTTCTATAAATTTTCTTCTAACCTTCCTAACTTCTCCCTGACCTCCTTTACTTGGATGATGATTAGTATCATCTTCAACCCAGTTTAACTGCCATTTTTTTGCGTTTGACCAAACCTCAATTTTCTCCATAAAACCTCTTAAATGTAAATATTCTAAACAATCAGTTTACTATAATATCAGATTGTTTGCATACATGCTAATGATGTACTGGATATATATTGTTGGGAACAATCGCTTGATTTATTTTGCTCAAATATCGCGTTCAGTTTGTCTGTTCGTTGATGGCGAGAAAGAATGAGTAGAATTAAAATTTTTCGTATACGTGTTCGTGTTATGTTCAGCATATGGTGAGCTGGCCAAAAGTTCATAAATTTTAACATTTTTTAAATCTATAGCCTGTGGCATTTCAATAAATTGTCGCGCAACGACTTTGATTAAAAGTTTTTCATTATTATGATTAATTGGACCAGATAATTGTTGAAAATAATTTGATATGCTTTCATTGTGTTGTGCGGATTCTAAAGTTTTTGATAAATTGAGTATTGTTTTTTGAGCTGAAGATGTTAGATTTTTCGAAATAATATTCAAACACTGTAGATGTTGATCGACTAAAATTTCAGTTTGAGTTTTTGAAGCTTCAGGATATAGTTTATTATACTTCTCAATTAAAAATTCAGTTTGCGTTTTTAGCTGTTCTTCATAAATATGCGCTCCTTTTTCTAATATCTTTTTAGTATGGATATTGCTGGTGGACTGTTGTACTAATGTAGAAGTTATTAAGGCTATGCCTTCGGATTTTATTGAGGCTTCCAATTTTGTAGAAAGAAAGCAATATTCTTTTTTTGCATTATATCTAATTACTTCAGTAATAATTGCTTTTTCATATAATCTTTTGTTATCTTCAATTGAATTAATGCTCTCGTTAATTTTATTCCATCGTAACATTCTTTCAAATAATCTTTGGACATTGTAAAGAAAATCCTGCTCCGATATATGAGTTGGGTTTGTTAAGTGATACCTTTTAAAAGTCCTATCTATTTCTGCTAATGTACTCAAGCGATCATGGGAAAAATCTTCTGCGTGTTTGGCTTGGTTATTTAAAGTTTTCCATCCGATTCCCAAGATCTTGTCCTAATTTTGACATGAAATCTTTATACAGAGGTCGGTTACTTGTTATTTCACTTGCCAGACCATTTCGTTCTTGCCTTAGATTGGAGAACTTAGAATATTTTGAATGATCGTAGCAATTTCTTCCAGGGTGAGTTTTTCGGATTTCGCGCCATATTAGCCTAGCTTCCATTGCCTTTTTGGCATACTCCTGAACTTTTAATTGAGCTTGTTGTTCAATCAATGACAAAGGACGTATTTTTAACCCACAAGCTATCTCAATTGATTCTTTACTCAATCCTGCTTGATGGGCATAAGATAAATGTTCTTTCCATTCAGAAAGAATACTCTGTCCGATGGTATCACGTTCCTTTTTGAGAACCTGATAGCTTTTCCAATCATTTTCACGTATTGTTGTGGTTAAATCTTGTCCTAATAGAACATATTCTTGAACATCTTCCCAAGCCCCTTGATGTTCTGGCCTTATTGTATAATCGACGACCAAATCCTTATTGGAAATTCGCGAAAGCGATTTCTGTAATTCTTTAAAGTCTGAAAACGTATCTGTGTCATAATAAAGCGTGACATCCTTTCGATGTCTAGTTAAGGCTACATAGGTAGCATGAGCATCCATGTTTTTTGATGCCAGTATCATGGACCAGTCAACTGTTTGACCTTGCGCTTTGTGTAAAGTAATAGCATAGCTATGATCAAAATGATTATAATCATTTGTATTAAAATTGGCCACAGTAGTTTTATCGATTGCAACAGCAAGTTTATAAGATTGATCTGTCGAATTTTGTGATTTGTTAAGGTGAGATAAGGAAGGCTGTCTTTCTTCTATGCTTAAGATCTTGCCACGGGTTCCATTTTTAACCAGGAAATCCTTCGGCATATTTGTTACTTGTTCTAAACAAATAATAGCTTTCTCTCGATCATTCTTTAAGAATATGATTTCATCACCAATTGAAAATGAACGACCATTCATATGGACATCAATTTCAGAGATTATTTTCTTTTCCTTCAGTATTTTTCTGGATTCATCATTTAAAGTCTGACATAGTGCCCGAGTTGAGGCTAATAGTAAACCACTTTGCTCTGGATTAGAATTTCGTTTTTCAACATAGGATTCAGCAATAGACTGTAGTTCATTGGCGCTAATTTCTTTAACGCGCCCTTCCTGTTCATAAGTCGCTAGAGCTTGATAAGTCCTTAGTTCAGCCAGATCTTTGGATGTATTTCTCATCCATTCTTCTTTTTGTCGAACTACTGTATTTAAGACGGACAACCTGTCTTGTTCCTGAGCTTTCTCTTTTAGCTTTCGAAAAAAATCACCTGCTTCAATGGCTTTGAATTGATGATCATCGCCTACCACGATTAATTTTGCTTTGGCTTTGTCTACTTTGTCTAAAATAGATGCCCATTGAGATGTTCCAATCATTCCCGCCTCATCAACAATGACAAGATGTTGATCTGTTAGAGAGTATTTGTCCATTTCATGCAATTTTCTCTCAAGGGAAGGATGCTCTGAACTTGAATGTACTGACCAGAACTCTTGATAGGCTTTCTCTCGTCGCTCCCACTTATCAAGATAAAATGCCACCGTCTCGGCTGAACAATTAGTTTCTAGGCTCAAGTTTTCAGCAGCCACGGCAGAAAGACAGAACCCCCATATTTTATAACCAGATTGACTATGCAGGTCTACGACAGCCTTTAAAGTAGTTGTTTTGCCTGTGCCGGCTCTTCCAATTAATACGCTTAATTGTTGATCATTACATAGAGATTTAACGGATTGTTGTTGTTCATCACTGAAGTAGTTATATTTATCTTTCAAAATAGATTCTTGAAGAGTCGAATTAATCGTAAGCTTAGATTTATTATTCATTATCGTATGACAATGATTTAACGCTTGATTTTCTAATTGAATATATTCTTGAGATGTATATCTTGCTTGTCCATCTAGGCTTGTCCCCACAACGGTAGCTTGCACTAGACTTGCCTCATAAACATAGGAGGCAAGTTTAGGATCATCCCCTAATCTTTTTTGAATAATACGAGCTAGGTCTAGTGATGAAAATGTAGCCTGCTTGCTAGTCAATTCTTTTAGAATGTCTTCTGGGTGTAATCCTAAAGATTCTTTGTTTCGATTCTTAATTTCATTATTTTCTTCAATTATTCTTGACTCTAATCCGCTTTTTTCCAGTTTATGAGCGTACCAACTCTCATGCTTAGTCGGCTCAAAAGGTATTCCCAAATCTGCATAAGAACGGTGGTCAACTCTTTCATCAAGACCTTCTCGGGCCAAATAAAAGTTAGTTTTTTGAGCCCACAATCGCCGGCTTTCAATTAAAGCAGACTTAGTAGTGATATCCCTGTCCTTTGTCCAGGACCATTCACCCTTATCATTTACAGCCCTTCGAGATATTTGAAAATGTGCATGAGGGTTTCCTTCATCGTTATGAATTGCCGCTGTTACTATCAGCCCGCGGCTTACAAATCTTTCTTTAATGAAATCAGTCACTAATTCTTGCCACACCTCTGGGGTTAGTTCTTTTGGAAGAGCGACTACTGTGGTCTGAGCGATCTGGGCACAACTTTTATATTTTTCTTGAGTGGCTTCTGTCCGATAGAAGTTCATTGCATATTGATCTTCATGTGATTCTAAGGAATTCCATACCTCTAATTTTTTCATGTAATCAGGGGCATGATTGGGTGCAAATGTTGCAGAGAAAATAATATCTGAAGAACGGTTACGATAGTCAGCTGTTATATCTCTACGAGATTCTTCTAATTTATTGCCAGTAATGTATGCGGCACTTTGGACTGCGCTTCGTCCAGTGCTTCTTGAAACGAATCCGACTCGATAGTGATAAATTGCCATGGTATTAATATATCGCCGATAGGCAAAAAGCACAAGGGGTGCATAAGTGCGCATTTGATTCCAAATGACGGTTGAGAGGCTTACGCCTTGTTTATTTTTGAATACGATTTTTTAAAAAATTATCCTGTGGGTGTAACATTTTTTTATTATGTCGGTTATTATCTTTATTGTGAACTTTTATTAAAGGGGTTGCCATGAAAACCAAGCTTCAAAAAATGGAAATATTGCAGGAAAAAATTAAACAATTAAAAGATAAACAAAATGAAATTGAGGAAGATATTAAAAATGGTTTTGTTCAGGTCTTGAGAATTAAAGAGGCTTTTCAAATAGATTTCGATTCTATGGTTGGGGGAATATTAGAAGTCATAAGCACCATTCGATCTGATTCTGAGAAAAAGGAGGAGTGGAGATTAATCGGACAAAAGTTTTGCAAGGCAAGAATTAAAAGGAAACATAAAAGTACAAGTCAATCTGAGCCGACAATGGAGGAAAATTATGTCTGATATTAATCGGCATCTTACAAAAACTACAGTTATAAAATATAGAAAACTATTAGCTGATAAAAGCTTAAGACGGGCAAGAACCAGAACCTTAATTCAAGCTTTATGCAAAGATTAGCATAAAGCCTGTTATGCGAAGCAAAACTTTATGAAAAGTAAAAGGTTATATCCCCCATAAACAAAGGATTTAGATCCAATTTACTTCGCATAATCTCCGTCCTATTTTATTTCAGACAGCCAAGAAAGCAGTGCTTGATCCTTATTCCAGTCAGGAAGATTGGAATCAATCAGATCAGGGTGAACATTTTCCATCGCCTTCCTTTTCATTTCAGTATCTGCCCTCACATAGATTTCTGTCGTTTTTAAATCAACATGTCCAAGAAAATCACGGATATATATGAGATTGACTCCTGCCTGTAGTAAATGCATAGCTTTTGAATGACGAAACATATGATTCTTAACTTTCTGAGGCACGAGAGTGGATTCTTTTCTTGCAGAAATAACATATTTTGAGACGATATGGGTAACCCCTTCCTTCGTTAGCTTATGATGTTGATTATTGATGAATAGTGGATGCTCATTTTTCCAAGGTTTATCGAGTTTGTTTTCCATGAGATAACTTTGTAACAGAGAGGCTGTATTCTTCATGATTGGCACTCTCCTAATTTTATTTCCTTTGCCCGTGAGTGTAATGATGGCGGGAGGTTGCAAGGTGACATCACAAACCTTCAGATCAATTAATTCCTGCACCCGCGCCCCAGAATCGTATAAAACGCTGATGAGCGTGAGGTCACGTCTGCCTTTTGGCGTATGTCTATCAGGCTGTTCCAGAAGCAATTTTATGGCCTCCGGAGACAGATAGTCCACTACCGGTTTCTTTGTTCTTTTAATTGGGATAGACGTAATTTTTTGAAAGTGGAAAAGACCGCCGGGTTCTTCTGTCTGAACGTATCTAAAAAATGAATGAATAGCTGCAAGTCGCTGGTTTCTGGTGGAAATGCTACATTTTCGATCTGTTTCAAGCCATTCCAAAAAATTAGTAATCCATTCGCTTGAAATATCACTAATGCTCAATCTTTCAACTGGAAGCCCTGTCATATCTTGACAGTAATAAAGTAACAGCTTAAACGTATCTCGATAAGAATGAATGGTATTTTTACTGACATTTTTCTGGGTTGGTAGATAAACAGTAAGAAAATCCGTAAGATATTTTGCAAAATCAGTAGGTTTCTTCATTGTTATCTCCTTCTAGTTTAGGGATTATATCCAGATAGTGGGTTTCCAATTTTAACGTGATATGGGGGAACACATCTGCGGTCATACGTAGGTAATAAGCGGTTTCCTCAAAAGAATAGTGCCCCATATACGTCTTAAGTATAGGGAGGTATGCCGTTAAATCCTTTTCTTGTTCCGCCCATTTTTTTAAACAATGAACGGCATAAGTATGCCGAAAATCATGAATGCGGGGACCGTGACCACTCCCCCCATGCGGGATTCCAGCTTTCCATAGAAATCTACGGAAGTTTTGATAAAGGGTATTTTTCTTCATTGGTTTGCCCTCAAGGGCTGGAAAATAGTAATCTTCTGTCCCTGAAAGAAAATGGACTTCTTTTGAAAAATTTCGACAACGTTCTGTTAGGGAGTCGGACATGGCAACCAAGCGATTGTTATTGTGTTTAGAATTAAGAATAGAAAGTACACCTGCTTCAAGATCCACATCACCAACTTTGAGAAGCCTTGCCTCTGATGCCCTCAGTCCACACATATAGATCATGCGAAAAATCACAGGCATAATCTGCTGTCGATATGGATTTTCGTAACTGTATCGGCATTTATCTTTATCTATTGCTGCAAAAAACTTTCCCAGCTCAGCAATGGTATAAATATATGGCGTATATTGTTCACCTTCAGAGTAATATTTTTTTGGAAGGACATAAGCTTTGACGCCAATGGAATCTAGATACGTTCCGAATCGTCGAATGATAGAGGCGCGGCGATATTGAGTTGCTTGTGTCTCGTAAGTTCTTTTACTGCACCAGTCCAATACAATGTCCTTTGTAATGCCAGTCACCTCTGGATATTTTTTCGAAACAAAACATACGAATCGTTTTAAGTGGCTTGCCTCTAAATCAAACTTGTATCCAATGGCGCGTTTTAAGTCGATGTAGTTTTGGAGATGATCCTTAAGAAAATCTGTATAAATGGGATTATTCATGACTAGATCCCTCTTTAAAGTTCAGGGCACAATCCTTTAGTTTTTGCATACCAACCTTTAGATAAACGGCTGTTGAATTTGTCTCTACATGACCCAGAAGGTCTGAAATAGTGGAAAGTGGAGTGTCCTTCTCAAGGAGCATACTCGCCATAGTGTGACGCAAGGAATGCATGCCTCGTTTCTTTTTTAGAGTAGGCAGATGAGCTAACCTCATATATTTTCTAATCACTTCAAAGAAATTACCTCCTTCTTTCAACGGGCCGAATGGGGCAAGATGGCTCACAAAAAGATAGGGGTTATCTATGTTAGGTCGACCGTATTTGAGATAATCAATGACAGCCCATCCTACCTCTGGTGTTATAGGAAGAGATAAAGAAACTTTTGTTTTAGACTGAATAAAAATCAACTTCTTTTCTTCCCAATGAAAATCTTCCTTCTTTAGATTTCTAATATCGGAGACCCTCATTCCCAAACAACAAGCCAATAAAATAACGGCATAATCTCGTTTACCTATTGGGCTTTTCCTATCAATAGCAGTGATCAGTTTTTGCAGTTCATCTTTCGTCCACACAGAAGGAATAAGGGTTTGATTTCTTATCTGGACCGTTGGTATTTTTGCAGTAAAATCAGTCTGGACTTCTTCGATTTCTAAAAGAAACCGCATGAAGGTACGGATATAACAAATATTACGGTTCATGGTTAGAGGAGCATATCCAGCAAAAGTTTTGATATAGGCATGTATCAATGACAGGTTAATTTTTTTGCAATCTGTGATATTTTGAGAAGAAAGATAGTCCATAAATCGAACAAATTTCTGAATCAGTTGGTACGTTGTGGCCTTAGAATATTTCTTGTTCTCACAGAAAAATTGAAACTTTTCTCGAAGAACCATAAAGGATGGATTTGTCAGGATATCCCTTTGTTTAGAACGGCGGAAGATAGTATGATGCAGCTGAAACTCGCTAATCCTACGAATAACACGTAGTTCTTTCAGCTCATATTCTGAAAATTTCCGATTAGCATTTTCCTCAGAAATGTTGAAATATTTTTCAACAAAATCTATTCCTAATTGTTTGGAATAGTAAAGGTCCCCTCGCTCTTCTGCAAATTGAAGGAGTGTCCGCCAACGTCTGCGATATAATCGCATGGGATACTCAGAGTAACCAAGCCGCAACATTTCCTGTTCTAGTTCATGAATCAATTCGGTTAATAATTTTTTCTGCATAATGGTATACCTTCAGATTTTAATTAGAGCGAAATTGCGCTATTTATATCATCGGCTAATATTATGCAAAGTTAAATCCAATGAGATTGGGAAAATGAAGATAATATTATGCGTTACTTCGCATAATTACTTTCTTTATATAACAAGCAGGAGGACTGTTAAATCTTATTGGGTTTTTCACAATATGTGGAATTGAAGAAGGCCAAGATTTGCAGCTTGATTTTGCAAATCAAGATAAAGCAGCAATATTATTGGGAATACTATCTGAAGCATTTGAGAGACTACCGATGGATCCATCAAGTCAACAATTAGAATGCTGGAAGAATATTGGTATACGTGTAATGAAAATGCGTGAGTCTGTATAGATATTCGAAAATCGAAAAGGTTATGAGTGTGTTTAAAAATATGAGATATCAACAGTTTAATCGTAAAACTTAACTAAACTAAAGCTGAACGAGTTTAAAAAATTTGCGGGTTTCTATGGATAGTAAATACTTAACCAAATCTTTATTTGTGATAGGTCTTGAATGCCCTAGAAAACTTTATTATCACCAGCATCCTGAAATATATCAGAATGAGTCCCTGGAAGATTCGTTCTTATCAGCTTTAGCTGAGGGCGGATTTCAGGTCGGAGCATTGGCTAAAATATATCACCCTGAAGGTATAGATTTATCCGAATTTGGGCCAGATGAAGCCTTTACAAAAACTAAAGACTTGCTTAAACAAACTAAAGTTACAATTTTTGAAGCAACAATTATTTATGAAAATCTATTGGTCCGAATAGATATCTTGGAAAAGGACGGTAATACTATAAAGCTTTTAGAAGTCAAAGCGAAATCCTTTGATTCAACTAAAGATAGTTTTTTCGACAAGAGACATGGAAATAATTTGATCGCAAGTTGGCATAAGTACTTATATGACGTTGCTTATCAATCTTATGTTTGCAGAAAAGTTTTTCCGGATTCAACAGTTAAGCCTTACTTATATTTGATAGATAAAAATTCTATTGCTACGGTTGATGCTTTGAATCAAAGATTTTTGCTGGTTAAAGAAAATGGTAAGACAAAAGTTAAAATAACTGCTGATACTGATTTGGGTAATGTTGGAGAAAAAATTCTTATCCCTATTGATGCTTCGAAGGCAGTTAGCATGATAGAAAGTAATTTATTTAATATTAAAAAAACCAACAAATGGGATCTGCTTCCGTTTGAAAATAAGATATCTTGTTTGTCTAATGGGTTAAAGAATGACATAAAATTGGATCCTAGGCTAGACTCAAAATGTAGAAAATGTGAATTTCGTTGTAACGCTATCCCGCCATTGAAGAGTGGATATAATGAGTGCTGGAATAGCAAAGTTTCCGAAGATGAATTAAATGAACCATTCGTTTTTGATGTATGGCATTTTTTAGCTAAATCAGACAAGATAATCATGGCTGAAAGATTTTTAATGAAGGATCTTATTGAAAGTGATTTTGAAATGGTTGAAAAGACAAAGCCAGGTCTTACGCGGCAAGAACGGCAATGGTTACAAGTAAAAATGGCAAGAGAGAATCAAAATAAAAGGCATTTTGAGAAAGAGAGTCTTACCAATGAAATGGCCAAGTGGAAATATCCATTACATTTTATAGACTTTGAAACATCAAGGGTGGCTCTTCCATTTAATGCTGGGAGAAAACCATATGAACAAATAGCCTTCCAATTTTCACATCATGTTTTATATAAAGATGGGCCCCTTGGGCATAGGGGCCAATTTCTCATTGATAAACCTGGTATTTTTCCAAATTTTGACTTTGTTCGAGAGCTTAAAAATCAATTGGAAAATGATGACGGGACTATCTTCCGGTATTCTAATCATGAAAATTCAGTGTTGTGCGATATTTTAAAGCAATTGCATAGTTCAAGGGAGCCAGATAAAGAAACCCTAATTGATTGGATTAAAACTATAACAAAAAAAGATAAATCTTGGTTGGGTTCAAGAAATATGGTGGATTTATGCGACCTTGTGATTAAATATTATTATCACCCACTCATGAGAAATTCTAATAGCTTAAAATATGTCCTTCCAGCAATACTAAACGATTCCTTTTTACTTCAAAACAAATATCATTACCCAATCTATGGGACAAGTGAAATTAAAAGCCTTAATTTTAAAGATTGGAAATGGATTCAATTTGATCAAAATAATAACATAATAGATCCCTATCAATTATTGCCTAAGTTATTTGATGCTATTCAATCAGAAAGATTGAATACTTTGTTTAGTGAAGACGAAATTAATCAAGGTGGTGCAGCGATGACGGCTTACGCAAAGATGCAGTTCACAGAAATGACACCAGCTGAAAGAGAGAATCTCCGTTTAGGGTTATTAAAATATTGTGAGCTTGATACTTTTGCTATGGTTTTATTATACGAATACTTTCTAGAACTGATATCTTAGAGGAAATTGAGGCCTGCTTATACCTTAAGGAGTTTATAAATTTCATATCTTTCAAGTATGCCGTAATGACATTTTTGAAGACCAATATGATGAAAACCAGATTTTTCTAGAACCCGTCTTGAGGCAAGGTTTTCTGTTTCAGCAAATGCAACTATGGTGTCAATATCCAAGTGTTCAAATCCCCACGCAACTAGAGCTCGAGTTACTTCTGTTGCGTATCCCTTTCCCCAATGTTTTACATGGAAGCGATAACCAATTTCAATTTCTGGTTGTAAATCCCAATGGCCAATATGAAAAATTCCGGCCTGTCCAATAAATTCACCTGTTTTCTTCTCAAATACAGAAGCCATGCCGTGTCCATGTTTTTCTTGATAAGGGATTATCATATCTAAAAATCTTTGGACATCTTGTTTTGTTGCTGGAGGTTGTGTGGTGAATTTTTGCACCATTGGATCAGAACGAAGTGCAAGGATGTCGGAGAAGTCATCGACGGAGGTCAATTTAATAATCAATCTGTCTGTTTCTAGAAATATACTCATTATTACTCTGGTTTCTTTCTACCGACTTTTGGTTTAGGTAAACGGGCAAGAATAGTTAGGAGTTTATCATCAGATAATTTTGATAGGGAATCGATACCCGCACGAATAAGCTCGGATTTGTTTGTTTCTATCCCAAGCAGCAAACATCTACGCTTGGTTTGGTTCAGTAAATCTAAATCGCTTTGTAATAGCGTGAAGTTTGAACGAACAATTATTTCCTTTTCTGATCCCATATGACCTCTAATGAAACACGTAGTAGACACCATAAGTATAATATCTACTATACCTACTTGACAAATTTCTATTAATACACATAATATGTATCATATATACTTAATTTCTAATAGAAGTCTTGGGATTTAAGTATATGAAGAGGTGGCATAGCCAAAGGCAAATGCCACCCATAGTGAATAGGTGCTACTAACACCGAACCCACTACTACCACAACCAACTACCGAGGAGTCAGCTATGGATCAAAAGAAATTAACAGATTATCTATTTTTAATAAAGCATCTTATAGATTCGCAAGAGGCATTGCTTGAATACCAAACCAGGGTTGAGTTAATGGTTGAAATGGTATTAGCAAATGATTTAATCGATTATCCTGACCTGAAGCTTCATGTGTACCTTAGGGAATTAAGCGATGCCGTTGGTAGAGCTACCTGTATTACAGAAGATGTGATGGGTGCTTTGAATGAGATTACAACCTTATTGATGAATTCAGGAGAGCCTATTTTTAATGAGGTGAAAGTGGAAGGAATACGCTGAAAGTGCTTTATTTACTACAGTATTTCCAGTTAAATAGCTGAAATGTAGTTTAATAGGAATTACTGTAGTAATTCAGGATATAATGTGGTTCTATGTGTTATATTTTGTTGATCAACTTAGTTTATCAACAAAACTTCATGATTAATTTCAGTGGACAATGGAGCTGGTGAGCAGATTGTTAGGGTTTGAGAGGTAGATCGTGACTTTAGATGATCTTAAGAAGTTAATAAAAAATGAATCCATTGATATGGAATTCAAATCTACAACGGGAGAGATTAAATCAGCGTGTAAAACGCTTTGCGCTTTTTTGAATTGTGAAGGTGGAATGGTTTTTATTGGAGTCAAAGATGACGGCCGTTTAGTAGGACAAATGGTGACTGATAATACCCGCATAGAAATAGCTAATGAATTAGAAAAATTTGAACCTCCAGTTAGAGTAAAAGTAGATTATGTTCCTATAACAGATAATAAACAGGTAATTTGCTTGCATGTCGAAAAAGGTACCCACATGCCTTATGTATATGATGGAAAACCTTATGAAAAAATTGAGTCTAGTAAAAGAAAAATGAGCCAAACTCGATATAATCATTTGCTATCTCATCAAAATCAAGTAAATCATTCCTGGGAGCGATTTATTGCTGAAGGATATACGCTTGAAGATTTAGATAATGACTTGATTATAAATACCATACGTAAATCAGTGAAAGAAAAACGTCTCGTTGAAATGGCAATGCAAGAAGATGTTCCTACAGTTTTACAAGGTCTAAATTTGCTTAAAAATGGAAAAATTACTAATGCAGCAGTTGCACTTTTCGGGAAACGATTTTTACCAGATTACCCTCAGTGTCAGATAAAAATAGCTCGCTTTAAAGGTTTAGATCGCCATGAATTTTTAGATAGTGAGCAACTTTATGGAAATATTTTTGAATTGTTAGATAGAGGGGTATTATTTGTAAATAGACATTTGCCAATAGCTGCGAAAATTGTACCTGGTCAACTAGAACGAGTTGAAACTCCTTTGATCCCATCAGACGCTATTCGCGAAGCGATAATCAATGCATGTTGTCATCGAAACTATAGTGTATACGGTGGCTCGATTAAATTAGCAATCTACGATGATAAAATGGAAATCATAAATAATGGAGGTTTATTACCGGGTGTTACCTTAGAACAGATAAAGAATGGACTTTCAGAACTTCGTAACCCACTTATTGGTGATATTTTGTTTCGATGTCGTTTAATTGAAGGATGGGGTCGTGGAATAAAAGAGATTATTAAAGAATGTAAAGCAGCTGGTGATCCTGAACCTGAATTTGAGTGTGATGAAAATTATTTTCAAGTGACTTTTAAATTCCCTTCGAGTATAAAACCTGATGTTATTTTAATTGGTGAGCAGGATAAGAGTCTCCAAATACTTTCAGAAAGACAAAAGAGAATAATCAAAATCATTGAAGAAATTGGTGAGGTAAAAGCTTCGGAAATAAAAGAAAAATTATCTGAGCAAATTCCAGATAGAACTTTAAGATTTGATTTGGGAGTACTCAAGAAACTTGGTATAATTGCCTCTAAGGGTCGTGGAGCTAATGCCACATGGTCTAAACTATAAAACCTCAATAAAGGTAGTTTAAAATCGCGAAGGCAACGCGAAGGCAACGCGAAGGCAACGCGAAGGCAACGCGAAGGCAACGCGAAGGCAATCGAAGGCAACCGAAGGCAACCGAAGGCAACCGAAGGCAACCGAAGGCAACCGAAGGCAACCGAAGGCAACCGAAGGCAACCGAAGGCAACCGAAGGCAACCGAAGGCAACCGAAGGCAACCGAAGGCAACCGAAGGCAACCGAAGGCAACCGAAGGCAACCGAAGGCAACCGAAGGCAACCATTGATATAAGAATATATATTTGTTTAATGACATAACCAAATACTCGCCCTATATTTCCATTAAATGGTCACATTTTGACCAATAAAACACTACCATAAATATCAAAATATGCCGATACAAACCTTATAGTGGGTTTGCATTAGGTGCGTGTATGTACAACATTTTTGACGTGGATAAATTATCTCATAGAACTAAAGGCCGTATTAAGAAATTAGGTGAAGTATTTACTCCTGAATTATATGTCGAAGATATGCTAACGCTTTTATACAAAGATAATAAGAATATTTGGTCCGATGAAAATATAATTTTTTTTGAGCCAAGCTGTGGGCATGGTAATATTGTTATTCAAATTTATGAAAAAAGGTTAGAGGGGATTTATAAGAAATCACTTTCACTTGGAATCAAAAAACCTGCTTTTCATGCGGTAGCTAATGCAATCAATACAATATGGGCAGTTGATATTGACCATAATAATGTTGTTCACTGTCAATCACGAGTCCTGAACATTACCCTCCATTTTTTAAAAGAAAAACTTGGCATTAAGAATGAATATGAAATTCTTAGCCAAGAACGAGACTTTGCGGCGCATCTTTTGTGTTCAATTAAATGGAATATTTATGAAAATGATACTCTTTCTGCATTGAGTAATAATGATACCGCAAAAGAAAATGCAGTAAAAACAAAGTCTAGTTGGAAATGGTTTAAGAAGAATGGTCATAAACCAATCGATCATGAGTTGTGCTGGATTGCTTTTTTCAAGAAGTGTTTAGCTAAAAATTCAACGCCCATTGTTCATAAAAGAGCAATTCATTTTGTTAATAAAATTCTTATTGGTAAGGCAAATGGTTTTGAAGAATTTGAATTTGCAAAATATTTATTTATTCAGGCTAGGTTCGCTTCTAATGTTCAAAAAGGCAGAAATAAAATCCCACGGAGACAATTATGAATCCTGGGTTGTCTATTACAACGGGTACGCACGTGGTTGATATTCTTGGAAATGTAATAGGAAGAGATCAACCTATTATGCTTATGGAAAAAGCTGTCGAATTAGTCTCATGTTTAGATGAGAATATTCTGGCTAGTGAAGAAGTTGTATTTTTCGATCCATTCTGTAAAGCAGGTGAAATACTTCTAGCATGTGCATTGGCTAGGTGTTTGGCAAAAGCAAGTAAAAATAAAAAAATCATTGATATTAAAGTTATCCAGAAAGAACTTTATAATTCTAATCGTTTCTTTGGGTTGGCACCTGATGAAAGACATCACAAATTAAGCCTTAGAACATTTTTAGGTAATGATCACTCGCACGAGAAACAATACATTCACATCATAAGAGATGGTCATTATCTATCAGAAATAGATGGTCGACTTGATCAAGATAAATTTGAAAAGGAGTTTAATGATATGCTCGAATATATAAAGAATCTTGCTAAGAAAAAGAGAATTATTGCTGTTGGTAATCCACCCTATCAAGAAGCAGATAGAGGTGCTCAGGCTAGCGCAAAACCAATTTATAATTATTTTGTAGAAAAATTGATTGATTCAAATTGTATTGATGAAATGGTGCTTGTTATTCCAGCTCGTTGGTTCTCAGCAGGCAAGGGACTTGACAGTTTTAGACAAAGGATGATGGAGTCGGATCAAATTAAGACCATCAAGTACTTTGAAAGAGCTGAAGAAGTCTTTCCTACTGTACAAATAAAAGGTGGAATTTGTTTCTTACATTGGGACTCTAAACACAAGGCCAAAACACAATTCGTGTATGGAAAGGATAATATTGGGATTGATCTTTCCCAGTATGATATCATCCCAGATGATCCAAAAGCTCCTCCCATAATTAATAAAGCAATTGCTGGTTCAAAGGATAATGGATTTGTCTCTTCTATAGCGTGGGCCAGAAAACCTTTCGGTCTCGCAACAAATTATTTCTCCCTAAATGCACCATGCGGTGCAAATGACCCCAATGCAATAAAATGTTACACAACCGGAAGAGTCATTAAGTACATCGATAGAAACATTATTAAGAAAAACTTTGATAAAATTGATCATTATAAGGTTGTTTCTCCAGGAGCATATGGTAAAGGAATGAGTAGGTGTACTTTACCTAAAAAACAAATCTTTATTCTTGGACCAGAAGAAATCTCAACGGAAACCTACAGTGTGATTGGATGTTTCAAAACAAAAAGTGAAGCTGAAAGATTTAAAAATTATCTCCAAACTAATTTTGCAAGATACTTATTAGGTCTGAGGAAGATAACACAACATATTCCCAGGGACAGATGGAGTTGGGTCCCTCTAGTTGACACTAGTAAAGATTGGAATGATGAAAATCTAACCAAATATTTCAAATTAACAAAAGAAGAGGAACTTCATATTAAGAATAAAGTTGAGGAATGGTCCTAATGGAAGAGTTAGAACTATATGCTTACACCACTGAATCCTATAAGCAAAAAGGTTTAGTAAAGATTGGACATTGTCTAGTTGGTAGACACTTAACTCGTATTAAAGAACAATTCGGAACATCAAATCCTGAACATCCAGAATTCATTTTGCTCGGGCCACTACCTTCAGGAATAGAGGATAGACATATACATGCTCAATTAATTCGAAAGGGCTTTCAACAGGTTAAAGATGGGCCTGGAAAGGAATGGTTTCATGCAACGTTCGATGATGTAAGAAGAGCTTATAACGAAATAGTCTACGGTACCTATCGTACTTTAAACTACAAACTAAGAAAAGAACAAAGCGATGCTATTGAAAAAGCTAAAAAATGGTTTTTGAATGGTTATTCAGAGGATGTTTATCGTTCGTCAACACATCGCAATAGATTTTTAGTGAATGCTAAAATGCGTTTTGGGAAGTGCTTTACAAGCATTCATCTCGCAAAATCAATAAGTGCGCATAATACTCTTGTTGTGACATACAAGCCCGATGTAATTGGGGAATGGCTTGATGCAATAAATGAACAGGTAGATTTTAATAACTGGACAGGGATTCGAGCCAAAAAAAAAGCAGGCCGCCCACAGGATCCATCTCTTAAAATTAATGGTGAGTTTCCAAAATGTGCTGGACCCATAGTCTTATGTGTTTCTTTACAAGATCTTTCAATTGATGCAGAGGGTCAAACTGTTACGTTCCGCAATAAATTAAATGATTCGTTTCGACCTAATTTAAGTGAAACAGTCAGCAGTTAAACCTACCTCGCTGACTGTTTTTTCAACAATTAAAATGGATCGACTCCTTCAACCTCCTCGCATCCAAAACTTAAATTACTTTCTTCATCTGATGTCTTGGTATAGCGTCTAAGCTGCGGCATATAGTGATTTTCAAGCGCCAATACAAAATCTTGCAAAAATTCCACAAGTTCATAAGCCGCTTCATCTGTTAGAGTAGGTGGTGTAAATAACATGATAATCTCCCTCATTGGAGTTCCTCTATTGCTGCCTTTAGAACTTCATCTGGAAGATGAGTCAATCCTTTCTTAGCGCCTATTCTCAATGCCCCTTGCAAAATTTTGCTGGCATGTCGCGGCTTTCCTTGTGAAGCCTGCCGCAACATCTCTATACCACTGTCAGAAAGCAATTTTATTTGGCTCCCAGCTTCCTTAAAGGCATAATCAATTAATGCTTGGAATCTCTCTCGTTCTATGATGGGTTTCAGAGTCACTTTTGCAGAAATTCGGCTGTATAACGCACTGTGCACCACCTTACTTAAAACTTGGCTAAGGGAGGGATGTCCTACTAGCCATATTGTCATAATATCCCTGGAATCGAGCGCAAAATTCAGGAACGATGGTAAATCAATAAAAAATTCATGCGGCAAATTCTGGCTTTCGTCAATGATCCAGATTGGCAAAATATTTTTCCCATCATATAGTTCTTGGACCCTATTCTTGATGCTTCTCCACAACACAGCACGGCGTGTTGATGGTTCTAACCCAAGCTCAATAGCAAGGCTACGATATAAATCCACCCGTCCAAAATCCGTTTCTGGCATGTAGATCACTTGATGAGTATGCGGGTTAATGTTTTGTGTTGCTTGGCGTAGCGCTGCGGTTTTACCAACTCCAGGTTCTCCTGTAAAGATACCAATCCCTGGATTATTCAATAGCCACTGAAATTTCTCTATGAAGTCACTAAATTGCTGCCCGTCATCCCAGAAATTCTTAACTGCTTTTCCGATTGGAGTGTGGGTTAAACCAAAGTGTTTATTACTCATCTTCATCTCCTATTACATGTACTCTTAAAGAATTTGTATAATTTTCTAATGCGAGTTCAACCATATTAAATGCTTTTTTGTTCTCCAGCAGTTCCTGTTGCTTTTGGGGTCTTATCCTTCGTCTGTCGAGATTCGCAATAGGATCTAGTTTAGTGACTGCCCCTAAAAATTCCCCTGACTGGGACTCCACACGGATGGCTTCTTTTCGATGCGGATCAGTCACAAGAAACACTGTTCTGCCTGAAAGTTCATAAGGAACCTCAAACATATTTCCTTCAAAGCTAACAGTGCTATCTTTTCTGACAGTTCGTTTATGGCGGTGATAAAAAATTTCATCTAATTTGGTAGTAAAAGACCCGAGAGGCCGAACATGAATAATATCTTTCCGCCATCTTTCCATCGGCGTTAATCCCTGAAGAGCGCTATGCACTTGTTGGTGATATTCGCCTTCTATCCATGCCCAGAGACGTTCATTTAAATCTTGCAAATCGCGTAATTGAGAAGTATCTAGTTCATTTAGAAAATCGCTTCTAAATCTTCCGTGCCATTTTTCAAGTTTACCCTTACCCTGCGGGGCATATGGGCGACAATAAATTAGACGGACTTCAAGACGTGCACAAATTTCCTGCAAAGTTCTGGAACGATAAGCCGCCCCGTTGTCCACGACTAACTTCTTAGGTAATCCTCGTTTCAATATCGCTTGCTTCAGAACTCCCTCGATATCAAGTGCTGTCTCAGCGAGACAAAAGGCGCTGTGCGCAATTAGACGCGATGCATCATCCATTAAGGTCACCAAATAAGCTTTCCTAAGCCTTTTGCCAACGGGAACCGATGGACCATGCAAGACATCTCCATACCAGATGTCGCCGCACTTTTCAGCACAGAAGCTGCGATGTTCAATAGTGACTGCAGGTTCTTCAAGGCGTCGGGATAATCCTACGCTTTTTAACAATCGGTAAATGCTCGAGCGCGACAGCTCACCGATGGCTGAAACTCCAGATAACTCTAACACGCGTTTAATACCCGATATTGAGCGCTTTTTATTCTCTGATTTACATTTCAGAATAGCTTCTTGATATTCCTTCTTTAGCTTTGTTTTGCCGCAGTCGCGACGCATCTTAGGAGCCAATGCTTCTATACCGCCCCGCTTCCAATTGTAATACCAATGCTCAATGGCATATTCAGTCACGCGATTCCTATCTGAGCCTGGAATATCATAACTCTTGGCTGCCAGTTCACGAATAATGCGTTTTAGTTCACCTCGCTCCAATTTCTCACGGCTAGCCAACGGTCCCAGCACAGATAACCGAAACAATGCTAAGGGTGGAATTTTGTTCATATTCGCCTCCTGTAACACAAAAAACTAAAGTGTCCCAGAAAAATGGGCTGCAATAACAGTGGCGAAAGTGTGTGTTTATGTTTTAAATCTTCATTTTGACTGTCTCACTTAAATTTAGGTTTAAAATAGCTTGAAATAACTTTAATCATGGGATGACTTCCCCAGCACAATAAATCCAGAACATTGCATCGGATAATGACATTTGTGCTAGACAAGCTTTCCAGAAAATACAGAATGACTCAGCGCTTCTTCCTAGGTCTGGAGCTCTACTCTTCAAATGCAAGGAATGTATCGGAAACATAGTTCGAAGGCGCAGCTCCCAGCGCGCTATTGTGCTTCTGACTGGAGGCGTCTTACTTGCGATGTACCGCAGGGAATGTTCCAAAATATCCAGTGACAATACAAGCTGCTGCACTGACCAGAGGTACCACCTTCTGGGAGAAATGCAATTTGGTAATACTGAACAAGTACGACGACAGTGTTTGCAAAAAAATCTTGGAATCAAGACAGGATTTAGAGAATCTTCGCAGTGATTCTCTCTGTCTGCTTTGCGTTCGCGAAAACCATGGCATCTTAATCCTGCTTTACCGCAGTATCCGCATTTAGAGGGTCGAAAGGGTTTTGACCCATGCTGATAGATAAATTCAACATATTCTACAAGTGAATTAAAGAACCGCGCTATAATTAACATGATTGATCTCTCCTTTTTTTTAATCCACTTATTTTGAGAGGAGGATCTCTGATCTGTTCCTTCAAAATATTTAGAGAGATCAATCACTATTAACAATAGGTGTATATAATAATAAATAAATTTTGTTTCGTGGTATTTTAAGGAATGCTGAATTATAAGATTTAATTTATCGCGAAATGAAACTGCTTCTTCTGCCTAAAATAAATTGATACATAACAGTCAAACAAAAGAACGACTAAAAACCATACTGCAAATTAATTGGGATTTAGTTATATTTGATGAGGTCCATTACGGTAGTCGGACAGAACGAGCGGAATATATATTAAATAATCTTCAGTTTTCGAAGAGACTTGATTTATCAGGCACGCCATTTCGTATCATTGAACAAGACGACTTCTGTGCTCAGCAAGTGTATACGTATAGTTACTTAGATGAGCAAAGAAATAAAAGAGAAGAAATTGAAAATGATCGAGAAAATATCCAAGCAATTGTTTACCGCCAACTTCCAGATCTAAATATTTCTACAATCGAAATTACTGAACAGGACATTGCTCAACAAAGGGAAGTATTTTTAACTGAAGATTTAGACTTCTCATTAAATACATTGTTTGAAACACGAGACGGCATCTTTATATACGAAGATGCTGTAGACCATTTTCTGGATGGGTTGACTCTAGCGGGTCATGAAGCACGTGCTATCAGTATATTTGGTAAGCTTGGAGAAAAACTAGGGGTTCCACCAATTCGTCATACTGTCTGGTGGTTAAATCGGGTAGAATCAATTTCTGCACTGATTGAGAAACTAAAGCGTCATCCTTATTTCGTGAGATTCGCGTTAATTAATGCTTCAGGAAGCGGTTCTAAATCACAAGACGATGACAATTTTGTAGCTAAAGAAAAATCAATCATTGAGAGTAAAATTAAAGAAGTAAATGCTGATGCAGAAAAGCGTGGAACTATTACATTAACATGTGGACGATTTTTAACTGGAGTCACCATTAATGAATGGGACAGTATTTTAGTGCTAAACGATGTTCAGTCAGCAGAATCGTATTTTCAGGCTATTTTTAGAGTCCAATCAGCTTGGTTTGACTTTAAACATAATAAAGTCCTAAAACCTAAAGCATGGGTATTTGATTTTGCGATTACACGATGTCTAAGGATTGTCTATGATTGTGCAAATAACATAGCGGATCAGATTGACCAGCAAGAAAGTTACGAACAACGGTTCAGTCACAATGTTGATAATTTAGAAATAATTGCCACTGGATTGTGTGAGACTTTAGATATAAAGAGATTTATCGAAGGAAATCTAAAGAGTATACCAACTACCGCAAAAGATATTTTTGATGTTCTTAACCATGGTGGTTCAAGACTTTCACTGGCTCGAAGAATCACTTCAAATATTTTAGTAAATTTTGACTCATTAAAATTACTTGATGAACATCCTAATTTATTAGATATCTTAGAGAGAATTAAAGGTTATAGAACGCAAGAGGTTGGTTCTATGGATATAAAAGAGCTCGTTCAAATCGGTATCGATGCTGAGAAACTTAAAGATATTAAGAGTGACAATGAATTGTCTCCTGAAGAAATTGAGGGTGCCATCGAAGAATTTATGGAAAAGGACAAGGATAAAGATCGTCAAACAAGGAAAAGATGGTATGCAACTCAAATTAAAAGACTTGCGATCTGCATGGCAGATTTCATTTATATGACTTATGAAAGAGAATACAATATTAATGATGTAATTCAAACAAAATCACCTGAATTTTTTGAGGTGATGACTGGAATAACTAAGAATGATTTTAACGAGCTTTGCGAGAAAGGTTTCCTCAATAAGTTCGCCCTTAATAGAATTGTAAGGGAATTTAAAGACCAAGAGGAATCTTCTCTTGAACCAGAGAAATATATTCTTGATAATCTTAGACATTATTATTGAAGTAATTTTTTTCCAAGCGGAGATACATTGGGGATATCCCCCAATTTATTTGCAGAGTAGGTTTTTATGTTAAACCTTTCAGTAATTGATTAAGGGAAAATTCAATATATTTTTTTAATGCTGCTTCATTTTGAACAAAAACATTTTGATCCAATGCAGCGGAGCTTACGATGGATAAGACAAAAGTAATTATAAATTCAGGTTTTAGACTTTTATTAATATCCCCTTTTTTTTGATAATGTTTAAAAGCATCTATCCATTCTTGAGCTTCCTGCGAAAGACTTAAACCGATTTTTTGACTTTCATTATATTCTAATCTTTGCCAATTAATCATACGAATGATATCGGGGTTGTCTCGATAAAAACGAATACTTTTGTTAATAAGTGTTCGTAAAAAATCTGGAAAAGGGAGCGTTAATTCGGGAAGCATTTTAGATTGCTGTTGGTTATCTTTTACAATGGTTTGTTTAACTTCCACCCAGAGATTTTCTTTATTGCCAAAGTGGTGAAATAATAAACTGTGATTAACATGGGCTAATTTTGCAATTTTACCCATAGAGGTTCCTGAAAACCCATTTTCAATAAATAGTTTTCTTGCAGCTATTAGTATTTTCTCTTTAGTAGACTGTCCGTTCATACAGTAATCAACCCTGATTTTCCAACATTATTAAAAAGATCATAAAATGTATTGACCAATCAGTCAATTTTTTTTAAAATTGACTGATTGGTCAATTTAGCTTAATTGTTGAAGGGGAGGGGCAAAATAAATGAATTCCCATAAACTACTATTATTTGTTATTGTTTTTGCAGCATGCTTAACACAGTTTGCATCTGATATTTATGCGCCTTCTTTACCGGCGATTGTAGACAATTTGAATACCCATATTAATTTCGTTCAGTGGAGTATGGCGATATACATGCTGGGGGTTGCTTTATCTCAATTAATTTATGGACCAATCTCAGAAGGTATTGGAAGAAAGCCTCCCATGCTGATTGGGCTAGGGATTATGGTAGCTGGGAGTTTGGTGTGTCTCTTTGCTCAAGATATTACGACACTGATTGTAGGAAGGTTTATACAAGGGTGTGGAGCTGGGGCTTGCGCTGCCCTATGGCGTTCTATTTTTAGGGATGTTTATAGTGGAGAGGAACTTGCCAAGTATGGATCCTACTTAGTCGTTTTCATTATGTTTATAATCCCAGCGGCACCCGCATTAGGTGGGTATTTTCAAGAATACTGGGGATGGCGTGCTAATTTTGTTTTTATGACGATTTATTCAATAGCCGCTATCCTGGCTATCGTTTTTTTCTTCAAGGAAACAAGCCTTCATCATCATCCTGAACGATTACGATGGCCATATATTGCTAAGACATTTCAAAGTCTATTTACTAATCGGATTTTTATGGGTGCAACGCTTTGTACATTCTTAAGTTATGGTGCCTTATTTTCTTGGTTTACGGTTGGTCCAGTATTGTTAATAAAAGGAGTTGGATTAACTCCTGTGGAGTTTGGATGGCTAACCTGTTTGGGCGGTGGAAGCGCTTACGCCCTAGCTGGCCTATTAAATGGAAAGCTTGTCACACGTTTAGGTATGCCGATAATGTTACGGATTGGCTTTAGTATTATGATTATATCAGGTTTGCTACTCGTGTTAGGAAAATTAACATTTGGTATGAATACCTGGGTTATCGCAATTCCGAGTCTTCTATTCTATTTTGGTTCCACTTTTATCTGGCCGAATGCTTTTGCCACTGCCTTTACCCCCTTTGGAAAAATCGCGGGCTATGCAGGTGCATTATATGGGTTCATGCAGATTAGTGGAGGCGCTGTCATTGCCTGGATAACCTCCTTCTTGTCTGTTCAAAATCAAATTCCTTTAGGATGGGTTTTCATAATTTCGTCTTTACTCGCATGGTTAACTTATGAGTTTGCTATTGCACATCGTAAGGTGATATCAGCGAGTTGATGGAAGAAACTGATAGGATATGCGAAACTCAGTGTGTTCAACTTGTGTCTATTAGTTCTACAATCAATTTGTAGATATATAGCAGAAGAAAAATGGTAAATTATATTTGGATAGGAAATCATTTTATGAAAAATTCAATCAATCTAACATTGTATAACGTTTTTTTTCCAAAAGATCCTGCTTTTGGAAATCCTGCTGTTGTAATAGAAAGTGTCGAAAAGGAGAGTGCAGAGCTGCAAGCTCTCGCATGGAAGTTAAATGCACCTGTCACAGTTTTCTTGTTTCATTCTACGGTTGATGACAAAGGAGCTCCAAAAATTCGATTCTTTTATCCAAATCGTGAAACAAGCATTTGCGTACACGGTGCGCTTGCAGCCGCCTGTCATTTGTTAAAAAATGCAGAATCCATAGTAGTTGTAAACAGAGATAATATGGATTTATTGCTAAGCAAAGATCAGAATCGGTATTTTATTAATTTAACTCCCGCTGAAATTAAAAATAAATCATTTGATTCAAATGTAGTACTTGCAATGCTTGCCCTAAACGAATCAGATATAGATCTTGCTTTGCCTTTTGAAATAGCCACAGCCGGCAGTCCAAAACTACTTGTTCCTGTTAAAAGTCTAGAAATTTTAAAAAATTTAAAACCTCAATTTGATAAAATTTCAAATTGGAGTCAAAAAAACGAGATTAATGGTTTTTATGTTTATACCAACGAAACATTGGATAAAACTTCGCATTTTCATGCAAGGAATTTTAATCCGCTGTCAGGGCAACCAGAAGATATCGCAACAGGAATTGCCGCAGCAGCATTAGCATGGCGTTTTTCGAAAAATCACAATTCCGGGACTTATATTATTGAACAAGGACATTTCCTACAACAACCCTGTTTGATATACGTCAATGTTAATAACAACCATATCAGAGTGGGTGGCAATGTTGCATTAACAAAGTAAATATTCCAATTTTCTCACGATAGTGTAAGAAGCGAACCTGCCTTAACAAGGGCATAACAGGCGAAACCCAAAAGCAGTATTCCTGAGGTACGATTGATAATGATAATTGCTCTTGGTGACAGTTTTCCTCGAATCAATTTAATAGTTCCACTTAAAATTAACCACCAAATTGTTGATCCTAAAAACACGCCAATAATGAGTGAAAATGCAGTGCTGTATTCTAAAGTCCCGACCAAACCTAAACCTGCAAAAATGGCAGTAAACATTAGGATAGTCATTGGGCTGGAAATCGTAAGCAAAAAGGAAGATCCAAAAGAATGAAATAGTGAGACATTCGCAGTTTGAGCTCCCGAAAGTTCTCTGGGTAATGATCTAAAAGTTGATACACCCAACCAAACCAAGAATAGGCTACCTATTCCGGCTATAATTCCTTCATAGGCAATCAAAAAATCAGCAACCACAGCTAAACCAGCGCCAGCAATTAGTCCATATACGCTATCTGCTGTAGCGGCACCTAATCCTGTTGAAAATCCTACTTTAAATCCATGAGACAAGGTTCTTTGGATGCATAATAAAGCAATGGGACCTACAGCTACAGCAACAGCTAAGCCTATCATTAAGCCTTTGATAAAAGATTCTTTTACTATCATATAATTTTCTCCTCATTTAAGTGGTGCCCACTCTTTAGGTGAAGATAAAGCGATCACTGTTTGGGTTCGCACAATGCCTTCCGAGGCTTTTATTTTTTCACTGATTAAATTTTCTAATTCCGAAATGGATCGGGTTCTAACTTTCATTAAATAAGACCATTCACCCGTAATATGATGACATTCTTCAACTTCTTCGAAATTTAAAACCACTTGCTTAAACTCTTTTTCATGGTTTGGTCTATCGAGCTGCACATATATAAAGGCGAGCACCTCAAGCCCGATAGCCTTTGCATTGATCTGAGCCCGCCAACCCTGAATAATTTGCTGTGCTTGTAGTTTTTTTAGCCGTTCATTTACAGCTGAAACCGAAAGACCGACGGCTGCTCCTAATTCTCCATACGAAGCCCGACTATCCATCTGTACAAGTTGAATCAACTTTTTGTCAATTTCATCTATAACCATAATATATACCTAAATATGCTAACTTTACAATATATTATACTGATTAAATATCATATTTCAATAATTATTATTATAATAGCAGTTTTTACTGTATGTATAACAAGCTAATTTTATCTAAAAAAGGGTTATAAGGGGCCTAGAGCGCTTATTCTACAATGAGACATAGACAATCGATGAGTTGAAACTACCACCGTAATTTGTTTTTAACTACGATAAAACGGTTTGTAGAAAACACCACATTGTATGCATATCCTCATGATGCAGGTTATAATTATCGTTGTTTATATATTCAAGTCTAGGAGGATATCAACATGACCAAACCTAAACGTATTTTCATCGTCGGGCATACGGGTGCAGGGAAATTCTTACTGGGTGAAGCTTTAGCAAAAAAACTTGGTTGGCAGTTCATCGATGCCAATCCTGGTTTGGAACGATACATTGGCCGAAGTTTAAACGAAATTTTGGGAAAACAGGGTGAAGAAGCATTTCACAAATGTGAAGCTGAAATAATATCTTATTATATTGACAAAGAGAATGTTGTAGTATTATTGGAAGAAGCTGTGATTGCCACAGAAGAAAATAGAAAATTGTTATCTAAAGAATTTGTTGTTTATTTAAAAGTTTCAACGCCTGTGCAAATTGAACGGTGGTCAAAAGGACGAACTCCATTACTCCCCATTGCTGATTTAAAAGCATTTTTAGATAAACAGCATCATGAACGCGATTCTTTATTTGAAGAAGTCGCGACAATAACCATTGATTCTACTTCTGTTGAGGAGGGTGTTAATAAAATAATAAAAGCCTTTGCAGGATAAAGTATTTTAAACTGAAATTTTATGACGAAACACTGCTTATCTGGAAGTTTTGAAATAAATTTCACGGTATTCACGGGGCTTGCAACTAATGAATAACCAAGCACACATTCTCAAATGGGCAACGGATTATCTGGTTGCTAATGGGTACTCCGTAGAAAATTTACCTGAAACTGTACTGTCAACACCTTGGTCAGCTGTGATACGATTTTCAACATCAACAGGCGATATCTATTTAAAACAAACACCTCCATCTATATACTTATCCAATGAGCCAAAGATCATTCGGCAATTGTCAGAACAATTTCATGCCAGTGTACCGGTTGTGATAGCAAGCAACGATGATCTACATTGTTTTCTGATGCGCGATGCTGGAAAAACTTTGCGTGAAACGCTTAAAGCCGAATTCAAACCAGAGCTATTGTGCCAAGCGATTAAGCAATTCGCTGCGATCCAACGTTCGACGGAAGATCATATAGAAACGTTTCTTAAACTAGGAGTTCCAGATTGGCGATTAGATAAATTACCCATTCTGTATGATCAAATGATAAACCTTACCGATTTTTTAAAAGAAGAAGATATAACCGACCAAGAACTGCAAATATTACAGGCCCTAAGCCCAAAATTTCTAGCACAATGCAGATTATTATCCGACTATGGGATTCCTGAAACATTAGGGTATCACGATTTTCATGATAAGAATGTTCTCATTGATCCAAATACTAAAATAATGACATTCGTTGATTGGAGTGAGACCGCCATCATCCATCCATTTTTTTCTTTATATAATTGTCTGCAACAATCTACCACCCATCATGGTGTAAAAGAAGATGATCAAATCTATAGAAAACTCCAAGACGCTTGTTTTGAAAATTGGTCAGGATTAGCAACAAAAAACCAATTCTTAGAAATGTTTACAACAGTTAAACAGTTATGGCTGATTTATTCCGCACTGGCTTGTTATCAGTGCATGATGAGCGTGGATTTGCAAGTCTACAAGGCTTTTTATCCCAATAGGCCTAGCCAAATCACTAGAATGATTAAAGAATATATCGGGCGAAGGTCAAAGGATTTATAAACTAGTCTTTGACTAGAAAGAGAACCTCTTTAATTGTAGAATTGGTAATCACATGATAGATACATTTGCTGGACCAGATATTGAAACTGCCAAAGTAGTCGCATCCGCACTGCTAAATGAAGAGGTATTGGATGCGCAAAGAATCACCACTGGCCGGAAAAACTTCGTTGTTGCAATAACCGCCCCTAGCAATAAATTTGTAATTCGCATGACAACAAATGAAAGGAAAAGTACTTATGAGGCAGCAATATATTGGCAAAACAAATTACTACCGCTAGGAGTACCTTTGGCTAAATTTATTGCCACTGACTTAGATGGGCAATACTCGCCATATCCAACACTAATTATGCAGAGGGCACCAGGGGGTGACCTTTGTAATGTGTATAAAGATCTATCTGCGTTTACGAAACAAAAACTAGCGCACCAAATGGTAAATATACACAGGAAAACTGAAGCCTTACCATTAGGTTCACAATATGGTTTTGCAACCAGTTATGAACAAGGTGATAAATATAAATCATGGTATGAATTTTTACTCGCGCGTATAGATTTATGCCAGCAGAGCCTTAGTAAAGCCACCGTTTTCCCGCCAGATACAATGCCCAAAATATTAGCAATAGCTAATAACTTGCAGGCTGATTTATTGGCGGTGGCAGCTAAGCCTTTCATGTGGGATACCAGTGAACGGAATGTAATAGTAGATCATGATAAAATTACTGCGATTATTGACGTTGATAACATGTGTTTTGGTGATCCGCTGTTTGTACTAGGACTTACCTATGTAGCTCTAGAATTACTTAGTTTTGATACTATATATCCTGATATTTGGGCAACATTGCTAAATTTAGATCATAATGCGAAACTAAGGTTACAATTTTATAGGCTGTTTTATACGGTATGGAATATGCGTTCTTATGCCAATGAGGTCTCGGATAAAGGTATGCCTGATAATATGAAAGCAGATATTTTAAATAAAATGTTCAGATCAGTTTTAAGTGATTTTATATAGAATTGTTGTCATAAACAATGCTTTTCAAGATGTCGAAATATTTTTTCAGCACTCTCTTTAGGTGATAAATTAGTGGTATCTAAAGTAAACTCATTTTTATTTTTTGATTTAAATGTCTCTTGGTGCAAGGCTCGTTCTCGGACAACGTTGGCATCCCGAGGTTTATGATAATTCTTCCGATCAACACTCACTACTCTTGTTAGCAAAACAGGAAGTTCACAAATTAAACGTACTGGTATTAAAAAGGCTTGTTTTTCATTGGCCATTAACTTAACTCTTTCATAAAATTTTTCGTGCCAAATATTCCCTTCTACTAATTTTTCAGTAATTACGAAATTTGAACCTTGAGGACAAACATGCGCTATTGTATCAAATATAACATCTCTAATTTCATTAATTGCCTTCCAACCCTCTGCATTGAGTGTATTGATAACATTTGGTCCATCACCCATCAAACTTAAAATTGGGTTTAACCACAAATCAGAAAGAACAAGCTTAAATGTGCGATCTAATGAACATAGAGTTTCGCCAATAGTTCTTTTACCAACCCCATCAATACCAGTCAGTAAAACAATTACATTTTCAAATTTCCTCATAAATCACCCAAATTCAAAAATAATGCTTCCAAAAGTCTAACACAAGGCAGCGGTAAATCCATTTACTAATGCTTGCCCAATGCCCCTTCTCTGTTGCTCGGGCTGGACATCTACCTCATATCGGAAAAATTGGGGCTGAGGTAAGTGAGGGTGACGTAATGCATTGCCATTAAGGTTCCCTACAACATTTTCATTCTCGACTGCCAGCAATAGGTAACAAGTTGGATAACTTAAAAAAATGCTGATCGCGGCTTCATCCATAGGGGAACGAAGATTGACCTCTGAGGTTGCTAGGTATGCCAATTTAATATTCCGAGGTCCAGCTCGCAAAACCTTAAATGAGGGTTTATTCATATTGTTGGCTCTGATTACTACCAATCTACCAGTATGTATTCTAAATTATTCGGGATATAGGTGAGCACAATAAATGGAGTGCTAAGCAGCATTTTTAGTTACAATTCCCCTAAAATATAGTACAGCAATAACTATTGCGGAGTACTAAATTCCTCAAATGCCCTTAGAGCTTCAGCGGCGTACATCAATGAGGGACCGCCACCCATATAAACAGCAACACCTAACATTTCAAGAAATTCCTGTCTTGTTATTCCTAATTTGATTAGTGTTTGTACGTGAAAACCAATGCAGCCATCGCAATGTGAAGTAATGCCAATTGCGAGGGCGATAAGTTCCTTTGTTTTTTTATCTAAAGCACCTTCTTTAGTCGACGCTTGAGCTAAAGCACTAAATCCATTCATAACATCTGGTATTTCTTTACGAAGCTTTGCTAAAGAGCTTGAAAGGTCGTTCGTGATCTCCTTATATAATTTGCTCATATGCTCCTCCTCTAAATGGTCCGTGGTCACGTCGCTCTAGGTCAATTAGATAATAACAATTTTCCATTGATTAATCCTAGCGTAGAAAGTAAGGATAGGGTAATGGTTAAAATTAATTAAGAATTTTATTGAACTCTAGCCGTTAATCTGCCCGAATACTATAGATACTTTAATCAATGGTTTTATATTATCGGGCTGCTAAACTGAATTAATCTAATGCAAAGTGTTATGTTATGAAAGAGGATGGAACTTGAAAGCCAATACGCTTTCGCCTGAACTTCTTCACAAAATGAATGCCTATTGGCGTGCGGCTAATTATCTTTCTGTTGGCCAGATTTATCTATATGATAATCCTTTGCTGAAAGAACCGTTAAAATTATCACATGTAAAGCCGTTGGTTGTTGGGCACTGGGGCACTACACCTGGCCAGAATTTTATCTATGTACATTTGAACCGAGTTATCAAGAAGTATGATCTAAATATGTTCTACATCGCTGGTCCCGGACACGGTGGTCCGGCGCTGGTAGGCAATACTTATCTCGAAGGTACTTACAGTGAGATTTATCCGAACATCAGCCAGGACGAAGCAGGACTTAAACAACTATTCACACAATTCTCGTTTCCTGGTGGGATTTCAAGCCACGTTGCACCAACAACACCAGGATCAATTCACGAAGGCGGGGAGTTGGGGTATTCGTTGAGCCATGCCTTTGGAGCTGTGTTTGATAATCCCAATCTAATCGTCGCCTGTATCATTGGCGATGGTGAAGCGGAAACAGGTCCGTTGGCAACTTCATGGCAGTCCAATAAACTTCTGAATCCGATCACGGATGGAGCAGTATTGCCAATTTTGCATCTCAATGGTTACAAAATTAGTAATCCAACCGTGCTTGCCCGCATCGAGCACGAAGAATTGGAACAGTTTTTACGAGGTTGTGGTTGGATACCCTATTTTGTGGAAGGTGATGATCCCGAAATTATGCATGAACTGATGGCTACAACCCTTGACCAGGTTATTGAGAACATTCATCAAATCCAAAACAATGCACGAAACAATAACAACACGGCTCGACCACGCTGGCCAATAATCGTTCTGAAATCGCCTAAGGGTTGGACAGGACCAAAAGTCGTCGACGGGCTGCAAATCGAAGGGACTTTTCGATCGCATCAGGTACCGCTTTTAGTGGATGCCGAGCATCCCGATCATGTTAAGTTGCTTGAAAGCTGGATGAAGAGCTACAAAGCAGAGGAACTCTTCGATAAGAATGGGCGTCTCATACCGGAATTAGCAGAGCTTGCACCTAAAGGTGATCGAAGGATGGGTGCCAATCCTCATGCTAATGGCGGCATTTTGCTGCGCGATTTGCGAATGCCGGACTTTCATATTTATGCTGTGAATGTGCCAACACCGGGTGCCGTTGTTGCACAAGATACTCTCGTATTAGGCAATTTTCTGCGTGACGTAGCTAAACTAAATATGGATCCGCGAATTTTTCGGATCTTTGGCCCTGATGAAACACTCTCTAATCTTTTGGGTGCAGTCTTTGAAGTAACCAATCGTCAGTGGGATGCTCGAACAGAACAAAATGATGAATTTCTAGCCCCCAGCGGAGATGTCCTCGATTCAATGCTCAGTGAACATCAATGCCAAGGCTGGTTGGAAGGATATTTGTTAACCGGACGACATGGGTTATTTAATAGCTATGAAGCATTTATTCGTATTGTTGACTCGATGTTCAGTCAACATGCCAAATGGCTGAAAGTATGTTTGGAACTTCCTTGGCGGCAAAAGATCTCATCGTTGAACTATTTGCTTGCTTCACACGTTTGGCAGCAGGATCACAATGGTTTTACGCATCAGGATCCTGGGTTCCTCGATCACGTGATCAACAAAAAAGCAGACGTCGTGCGTGTGTATTTACCGCCCGATGCTAATTGCCTGTTGTCGGTATTTAATCACTGTCTGCGGAGTCGTAATTATGTCAACGTGGTGGTTGCTGGGAAACATCCTTTACCGCAATGGCTAACCATGGATGAAGCAGTGATACATTGCACGGAAGGAATCGGAATTTGGCAATGGGCTAGCAACGACCAGGGTGCTGAACCGGATGTCGTGATGGCTTGTTGCGGTGATACACCCACGTTAGAGATTTTGGCTGCCGTATCAATTATGCGACAACATCTGCCTGATCTTAAAATCCGGGTGATCAATGTTGTTGATCTGATGAGACTGCAACCTAAGAGCGAGCATCCACATGGAATGAGTGATACGGATTACGATTCGCTTTTCACCAAAGATAAGCACATTATCTTTGGCTTTCATGGATATCCGTGGCTGGTTCATAGGATTACCTATCGCCGAACTAACCGTAATCTTCATGTCAGGGGTTATAAAGAAGAAGGTACGATTACAACACCTTTCGATTTAAGAGTGCAAAACGACTTGGATCGCTTTCATTTGGTACAAGATGTGGTTGATCGTCTACCGCATTTGGGCGCAAAGGGAGCCTATCTGAAGCAGATGATGCAAGACAAGCTTATCGAGCACAAATTATATGTCGACAAGCATGGGCAAGATATGCCAGAGATCCGAAACTGGAAGTGGAGTTGACATGCAATGAAAGTAAAGCGTTGGCAGTAAATTTTGGATATTGAATAGATCCATAGGTTCATATGTGTTATTCGGTTATCTCATCATCTTAAGCATTTTTGTTCCACTGGTTTTGAAAAACCAATATATTAAAAATGCCATAATTACTCCAAAAATGATATTTAATATTGTTGTGTAATTAAAATGAATAGACATATAAGTCATTTGAATATTATGATTTAATGGAATTAAATGTAAAGTCTGGAATAAAAATTCAATAATAAGTGCTGAAATTACCATTGAAATATAATAAATAAGAAAGATGATGGCGGCCATTTTAAAGCCATAATATTTATAATAAATATGAAGAATAGGAATTATTATAAGATCAGCATAGATAAACGCGATTACTCCACCAAAGCTAATGCCGCCATTCCAAAGAATGACTGCAAGTGGTACGTTTCCAATCGAACACACAAATGAAAAGATAGCTACTATGGGTTCAATCATTGGACCCCAGAATTTTGCAATCGTTGGATGTGATTCGAGAAAAAAGGAGAGCCAAAAACCATTTGGTACCCATGTTGCCAGCGCACCTGCGATTAATAGTCCCAATGCAATATCTTTCCAAATTGCCAGCCAGTCCATAATAAAATAATGACTAATGACTGTCATACCTTTTTTTGAGAAAATTCGTTTCAAAAATGGACCTTCTGTAATGGACATGTCCATTTTGGCATGGCCTTCCATTATTCCTAATAAACCACGATTTGCTTGTTCTTTTGCTGCTTTAATGAGCTTGTTATTCACAAACAAGCGAAAGAAAAGTGCCATAATTCCAACAAGCAGAAATCCACCAATTAATTCGGCCGTAAAAAATTGCCATCCTAAGAGGATTATCATAATAATGCCAAGTTCTATAACAAGATTTGTTGAGGCCATTTGAAATGCCATGCTTGCTATAAAATCTGCGCCTTTACGAATAATTGATCGTGTAAGGGCCACTGCGGCATAGGAGCATGACGAAGAAGCAGCTCCTAATCCACAAGCAACTAGAAGGGATTTCGGTGATGAATCTGGTAAAAGCTTGTTCATCTGTTTTTTAGAAACAACTGCTTGAACTGTGGCAGATAACCCAAAGCCAAGAACTAAGGCCCAAAAAATTTCCCATAACATTAAAAATGCTATTTGCAAGGCAAGAAGAAATTCATTAAATATCATTTGCATAAGGTTTGGAATGAATGCAATCAAAAAGGATGAATATATTATAGACCAATAGCCCATAATTAATTTTATGGAGCTTTGACGGGTTCAAGATTCGATGGCTAGCAGCTTATGGTAGCGTTTCAATGCAGCTGTGAATTTCGCAGTTCGTTGACTGATTAGTCAGCACGTACTATAACTATAATGGAGATCAAGCAGGGAAACTAAAATGCAAAACCAAAGCTCATTTTCTGTATTAATATTTTTCATAATTCTATTGATCGGCGTAGCTATAGTTATGCGCTACATATAGGTTCTGACGGCAACGCTAGTTATTATTTTTTTGGCGGAGCTATTTTCATTGCTTTCATTGTTTCAGCCGCATTTAAGGTCGCAAAGCAGTGGGACAGGGCCATTGTGTTACGACTGGGTCAATTCCGTGCGTTAAAAGGGCCGGGATTATTTTTTATCATCCCTGTTATCGATACAATCGCATACTGGATCGACATCCGGGTTATCACGACTGCATTCGAAGCGGAAAAGACTCTCACCAAAGATACAGTACCTGTTGATGTCGATGCGGTGCTCTTTTGGAAAGTAATTGATCCTAAAAAGGCCGCCCTGGAGGTAGCTGATTTCGAAAGTGCCATTGGGTGGGCATGCCAAACAGCATTGCGCGATGTCATTGGAAAGACGATGCTTTCTGATATGCTTGAAGGACGAAGTAAAATTAGCAATGAGCTGCAAATAATCATCGATGAGCGGACTGAACCCTGGGGAATTAATGTGATTTCGGTGGAAGTTAAAGATGTCCTGATCCCGCCCGCTTTAGAAGATGCAATGTCTATGCAAGCTCAGGCGGAAAGAGAGCGTCAAGCTAGAGTTATTCTTGGAGACTCAGAGCGGCAAGTAGCAGAAAAATTTGGCGAAGCGGCTAAGACTTATATCAACAATCCTGTCGCATTGCATTTGAGGGCGATGAACATGCTTTATGAGGGATTAAAAGAGAACTCTACTATCGTCATTGTCCCAAGCTCAGCTATCGAAACAATGCAACTGGGTGGGCTTGCGGGGATGACGGCGTTAACTATGGAGTTGGACCAAAAGCAACCAATCAATGAAAAAAAGCTAGATAAAGAATAAGTCGAGAGAACTAATTTATAAGTTTCAATTTCTTTCAATGGTTTTAAGTAATAATATGTTGTACTCCCTTCAACCTTTTTTACCAACAATAAAATTATATATCCAGGCTATGATGACACCTCCAATAAAGCAATCAATGAACCCCAAATAGTGCCATAAATGGTGCCTAGAAAAGTTGGTGCGTATCCTACATATAAACTCGCAATTATATGCACCAAATTAATGCCCCATCCAAATAACCAAGCTACTATTCCAAGTAAAAATATTGAAATAGCCCAGGTAATGCCCAGTGCTAGACCTAACCCTATGATACTTAAACGACTTGTTGAATTTGGCATATTAAACTCCTTAACTTGATGACTTTATTCATTAGATTTTAATGTATGTATATAGTTCATATTTTAGAGAGTTTTGTAACAGCAAATTAAGAATGTCTGGTTTGAGCAAGCAAAGAATATCTTCATTTATTGACCAGTGAAAAATATTTGTTTCCATCATGATTTTAATTGAATTATTATTTTTTGGCTAATAAGGGAGCTTTGGTTGGATCAAAAATTCGATAGCCAAGTAGTTTTATTTGATCATTCACGAGGAAACAAACCAAGGCATAAGCCCAGAGATATAGTGCCCATTTCCAGCCAATGGGTGTCATCAGGAACCCATAAACAGCAATCAGCGTTGCTATTAGTTGTGTCCCAAATACTGCTCCCAGTAGAATCCAAGCAGGGCGTGTTGACCAAAATGGACCCTGAGTTCGCGTGAGAAAAATTGTCATATGTCCAGCTACCGAGAGTTTTAGGTACATAAGAGTCTGGACCTGTGATCGATCAAGATGAAACAAACGTTCGGCGATATAAAAAAGACCAAATGAGGCAACAACCCCGATAACGCCAAGCACTGTAGCGACTCCTAACACCACGCGCATATTCCATGCCTCGGGCTTGTCTTTGTAATGAACATTGTCGTAGGCAATTGAGAGGATAGCGCCATCATTGAGCAACGCTAGCATCACGATCATCACCGCTGTCAATGGATAAAAATTAAAGACTAGAATCGCTAAAGTCATGAACAATAGCACACGTAATGTCTCAGCAATACGATAAATTGCATAGCTTTGCATTCTCTGAAAGATTTTTCGACTTTGCTTTATCGCCTCGATGATCACCGACAAACCAGGAGCCGTCAGCACAATCGATGCTGCTGCGCGAGCTACGTCAGTAGCACCAGATACCGCTATGCCGCAATCTGCTTTTTTTAATGCAGGAGCATCATTGACCCCGTCGCCCGTCATTCCGACAATGTGTTTACGTTGTTGTAGAACATCTACAATATGATATTTATGTTCAGGAAAAACTTGGGCAAAACCATCCGCCTTTTCAATATTTTCAGCCAACTGGGATGTTTCATGATGCTTAGTATCGCCAAACCCGCTGGCATCTAGTATATTGCTACCCAGCCCTAATTGTTTAGCGGTTTCTTCGGCGATTGCGAGTTGATCACCTGTAACCATCTTGATATTCACGCCCATTTGTAAAGCGGTTGCGATGGTCGCTCTAGCCTCTTCCCGAGGAGGGTCATATAATGGCAACACGCCTTGAAATTGCCAGTTACCTTGTGTATCGGTTCGAGCCACACCTAATGAACGAAAACCTCTCATTGCAAATTGCTGAATGGTATTCAGAACTGCGATCTTTTCTTGTTTCGGATTGCTTGATAACTGCAAAATCACCTGTGGCGCACCTTTAGTAACTTTGAATTCTATTCCATTCGCATCTTTGACCGTAGCTTCTGTGCGCTTATGAACTGGGTCGAATGGTAGGAAATGGATCACATCGTACTCTTTCAAAATTTGCCTATTATTTAGGTTATTCAGTATGGCTAAGTCTATTACATCAGAATTATTTATGTTTGAAGCCAATGAAGCACTTAGAATGAGATTATCGATAGAGGTGCCATTTAAACAAAAGGGTTCACCCAAAGTTAGCTTATTTTGAGTCAAGGTACCTGTTTTATCTGAACATAATATGTCCATACCTGCCAGTTCGTCGATAGTGGCTAAGCGAGTGACTACCGCCTTCTTTTTTGCCAACAATCTTGCACCTACCGCCATGGTCACGGAAAGTACTGTGGGCATGGCCACAGGAATCGCAGATACGGTAAGAACCAATGCAAATTGTAGAGTGGTTAGTAGCGGATCGCCGCGGAATAATGCGACGCCTATAATTAGTAACACCAGCATTATGGCGAGAATGATCAAGTAATCACCAATTTTTAAAACCGCGCGCTGAAAATGACTAGGCGTATAAGCCTGCTCCATTAATTCAGCAGTTTTTCCGAAGTAGGTATTTTGCCCTGTTGCATAGACCATTGCATCTATTTCGCCCTGTCGTATGATAGATCCTGAAAATATCGCGTCATCTGATTTACGCTCAACGGGCAAAGACTCTCCTGTTAGAGCAGACTGATCTACTTCAACCGGATCACCTTTCAACAGACGTGCATCCGCTGGAACAATATCACCAATACTCACGTGGATAACATCACCAGGGACTAGTTCACGTGCCTTCAGAGACATCCATTTACCGTCGCGTCGGACACGAGTCTTAATTGCTAGCTCAGATTTTAATGCATCGATAGCATTACCTGCCTGATATTCTTCCCAGAATCCGACCACTGCGTTAGTCAAAAGCAAAACGAGAATAATGTAAAAATCTGGCCAATGTCTGGCAATTGCAGACAGAATGACTGCTATTTCAATCATCCAAGGAATTGGACCCCAAAAATAAGTGAGGAATTTTAGGATTGGATTTATTTTCTTTTCAAATATTTCATTAGCTCCATACAGAGTGATGCGGCGTGTTGCTTCAACATAAGAAAGACCCTCAGGGGATGTTCCCAATTTTTTTTGCAGGTCTATTATGGGTAGAGATTTTAGATCCTCTATCTCTGATTTGCTTACTCGAGTATGCATAAAATCTTCGAGTTTAAGGATATTTTTTGTGGGTCATGATAAACGAGAGCTTTCATTGTGATTTCCGAGCAGGAGATATTTTTTGGATAATAGTGGAGGTTTGGTGGGGTCCAATATTCTATATGCTAGCAGCTTTATTCGGTCATTAACGAGAAACCATGCAAAAGCATATCCCCAAACAAATCCCGCCCAATACCAGCCTAGGGGCGTCATAAATATTCCATAAACCGCAATCAAAGTTGCTAGTGTCTGTGTACCTAGCACTGCTACCCATAGAATTCGCGCGGGAGGTATGGACCAAAATGGACCACGCGTGCGCGTCAAGAAAATTGTTAAGTGCCCGGCTACAGAGAGCTTCAGGTACATCAGCGTTTGGATGTGAGCTCGGTCGAGGTGAAATACCCGCTCGCCAAGGTAAAACAAGCCAAATGCAGCTACGACGCCGATGACGCCTAGTACCGTAGAGATCCCCAATACCATACGCATGTTCCACGCCTCAGGTTTCATCTTGTAATGAACATTGTCATAGGCAATGGACAGAATGGCACCATCGTTGAGCAATGCTAGCATCACGATCATCACCGCGGTCAATGGATAAAAATTAAAGATCAGGATTGCCAACGTCATAAAAAATAAGACCCGTAGCGTCTCGGCGATGCGGTAGATCGCATAACTGTTCATCCGTTGGAAAATTTTCCTGCTTTCTTTGATTGCGTCAATAATAACCGATAAACCCGGTGTCATCAGAACGATGGATGCTGCTGCGCGTGCAGCATCTGTCGCGCTCGAAACGGCAATACCGCAATCTGCTTTCTTCAGCGCAGGAGCGTCATTGACTCCGTCGCCCGTCATGCCGACAATGTGCTTAAGTTTTTGTAGAACATCTATGATGTAAAATTTATGTTCCGGAAAAACTTGAGCAAAACCATCTGCTTTCTCAATGCTATCAGCCATCTCCGCTGTCTTATGAAGCTTGATATCACCAAATAGGCTTGCATCCAGTATATTGTCACCTAAACCTAATACCTTTGCGGTTTCCTTAGCGATGGCCAATTGATCGCCTGTAATCATTTTAACTTTCACGCCCATTTGTTCTGCGGTCGCAATCGTTGCCTTGGCATCGATTCGTGGGGGATCGAACAGAGGTAACATGCCCAGAAACTGCCATTTACCATCGGAGTCAGCCCGCGCTACGCCCAATGAACGAAAACCGCGCGCTGCGAATTCCTTTATCGCCTTTTCAGTGGCGGGTTTCACTTGCGGAGCATTGGCCGACAGCGCCAATATTACTTGCGGTGCGCCTTTTGTTACCTTGAATTCTTTCCCATCTTTGCCCTTGATGGTGGCCTCGGTGCGTTTATGTACCGAGTCGAACGGTAAGAAGTGCAGTATTTGGTAGTCTTTTAAGACTTGGCTGTTTTTCAGACCACCCAGGACAGCCAGATCAATGGTGTCGTTATCCTCTGCGCGTGAGGCCAACGCGGCATTGAGGATAACGAACGGAGCTGCGATATTGTTCACACAGAACGGATCGCCTAGTGTCAGCTTGTTCTGGGTCAGTGTGCCAGTTTTGTCAGCGCACAGCACATCCACACCTGCCAATTCCTCAATGGCCACCAACTGGGTCACAATCGCTTCTTTTTTAGCGAGTATGCGTGCACCAACTGCCATGGTCACCGACAATACTGTTGGCATTGCCACAGGGATTGCAGCCACGGTCAGAACTAAGGCAAACTGTAGCGTGGTGATGATCGGATCGCCGCGGTAGATCGCAACGGAAATAATCACAGCCACCAGTACCACCGCGAGAATAATCAGATAATCGCCAATCTTTAGCACCGCTCGTTGAAAGTGACTGACGGTGTGTGCTTCCTTCACAAGTTCGGCCGTCTTACCAAAATAGGTGTTAACACCGGTGGCATAGACTAGCGCGTCGATTTCACCTTGACGAATAATTGAGCCGGAAAATATTGCCTCACCGGCTTTACATGAGACAGGAAGTGACTCTCCCGTCAATGCAGACTGATCCACCTCTATCGGGTCGCCTTCCAGCAAACGTGCATCTGCTGGTACAATATCGCCCAAGCGTACACGAATGACATCGCCTGGCACCACTTCACGCGCAAGTGGAGTAATCCATTTTCCATCACGTTTCACTCGGGCTTTAATTGCTAACCTAGCTTTAAGGGCCTCGATGGCGTTGCCAGCAGTGTGTTCTTCCCAGAATCCGACCAAGGCGTTGGTCAGAAGCAAAACGAGAATAATGTAAAAATCAGGCCAATGCTTTGCAACTGCTGACAGAACAATTGCTATTTCAATCATCCAGGGAATCGGACCCCAAAAATAGCTGAGGAATTTCAGGATTAGATTGGTTTTCTTTTCTTCAATCTCGTTAGGCCCATATTGGTCTAGACGTTTTTTCGCCTCAGGTTGACTAAGGCCGTCCTTTGATGTCACCAATTTTTTTTGTACCTCTGAAATCGGTAAAGTTTTCAGATCCTTTAACTCTGATTTACTTATTGGAGTTCTCATGATGCCCTCTAAGTTGCTGAAATTCGAATTGAATATAGGTCTATTTAAGTCTCAATCAAAGTTATTAAGCATACTGTCTATACTCTATCTAGTATAGGCAAAACGTGTAGGCAAAAGCTTAATTCAGAGGACAGGTACGCAACATGAGTGAATACATAGAAAATCGACCCTTTGACGAAATTAAAAAGGGAGATAAAGCTAGTATTAAACGTACTTGTACAATGAAAGATATTGAGTTGTTTGCTGTTATGTCGGGCGATGTAAATCCGGCGCACATAGATCCAGAATTTGCAAAAAAAGATATATTTCACAAAATAATTGCACAGGGTATGTGGGGAGCTGCACTTTTTTCTACTGTGTTGGGGACAAAATTACCTGGGCCCGGAACCATCTATTTAGATCAAACATTGAAGTTCGAACACCCTGTTATTCCAGGTGATACACTAACCGTTACAGTTACTGCTATCAATCTTGATAAAAATCCTGCGAAACACATTATAGATTTAGATTGTCAATGCGTAAATCAACTTGGAAAAGTAGTCATCAGTGGTGTAGCAACCGTAATAGCCCCCACTGAAAAATTAAAGTTAAAACCTAGCGAATTACCTGAAATGGTACCTTATCAACCAGAAGGAGCTTGGTATAAACAATTAATTTCATTAAAAAACAACTTCCCACCTTTAAAAACAGCCATTGTACATCCAGTTGATGCATTTTCTTTGATGGGGGCTATTGAATCCGCTGAGGAAAAATTAATTATCCCTATTTTGGTTGGACCTAAAGATAAAATTACTGCTGCTGCGAAAGAAAGTAAAATCGATCTGTCCCCCTATAAAATTATTAATACAAAGCATAGCCATGAATCTGCGGAAAAATCGGTTGAGCTTGCGAGACTCGGGAAGGTCGAAGCACTGATGAAAGGCAAACTTCACACAGATGAACTCATGGAAGCTGTTGTGGATAAAGAAAAGGGGTTAAGAACAGATCGAAGAATCAGTCATGTATTTTCTATTCACAGTCGTCACTATCCAAAACCGCTCTTTGTAAGTGATGCAGCAATTAATATTAACCCAAATCTCGAAGATAAAAAAGATATTGTACAAAATGCCATAGATTTATTTGTAGGCTTAGGTCTAGGGACTCCCAAGGTTGCTATAATTTCAGCAGTTGAAACAATTAGAGAGAAAATTCCATCGACGCTTGATGCAGCAGCCTTATGCAAAATGGCAGATAGAGGCCAAATTCAAGGTGGGATTATAGACGGGCCTTTGGGATTTGATTTAGCAATTTCTCCTGAATCGGCAAAAGTGAAGGGGGTTCATTCACCTGTGGCTGGAGACGCTGATATTATCATCGTCCCAAATCTTGAATCAGGTAATATGCTTTATAAGCAAATGACTTTTCTATCCCAAAACGAAGCTGCTGCAATCGTTATGGGGGCAAGTGTACCCATCATCTTAACAAGCCGCGGATCTGACGAATTATCTCGAAAAGCTTCAAGTGCGATGGCATTGGTTTACGCTCGGAATAAAACACGGAATAAAACACGGGATAAAAAAGATGAATAATGTTATCTTGGTGATCAACGCAGGATCCTCTAGTATAAAATTTTCCTTATTTCATTTTGAAACTCTAAAACTAATAGCTAATGGTGAAATTGAAGATATTTTTGAGGCTGCAACTTTCTCTGCTTTTAATGACAAACATGAGATCACGTTAAAGAAAAAACTTGATTCAAACGGATATGAACCTAGCTTAAAATTCTTTTGCAATTGGTTTGAGAATTCTGAAGATAAATTAACATTAAAAGGGGTCGGTCATCGCATTGTTCATGGTGGCGCAGAGTTTTTTAAACCAGTTCAAATTGACAGTGACGTTATTAAAAAACTAACCAAATTGATACCCTTGGCACCTTTGCATGAGCCGAATAATATTGAAGCCATTAAAGTTATTGCCAAAATATATCCAAAAATTATTCAGGTGGGCTGTTTTGATACTGCATTCCACCGTACCCAAAAAAGATTGGCAACTCTTTTTGCAATACCTCGAAAATTGACTGAAGAGGGAATGATACGATATGGTTTTCATGGCCTTTCCTATGAATATATTGCATCAATTTTACCCGAAAAAATTGATACCGTAAAAAATAAAAAAGTAATTGCCGCACACCTGGGACATGGTGCAAGCATGTGTGCCTTATACGAACTTAAAAGTCTTGCTACTTCAATGGGACTCACTGCATTAGATGGCTTAATGATGGGCGCGCGTTGTGGCACTATTGATCCCGGCTTAATTTTATATTTGTTGCAAGAAAAAAAGATGACAGCCGAACAAGTAAGTCATTTGCTTTATAGTGAATCTGGATTATTAGGAGTTTCAGGGATTAGCAGTGACGTGCGTGTTCTTCTTGCAAGCAAAAAGGCAGAGGCGAAAGAAGCAATAGACCTATTTTGTTATCGAGCTGCTCGAGAACTGGGTGCATTAGTCATAATATTAAAAGGGTGTGATGCAATTGTTTTTACAGCGGGTATTGGTGAGAACGCTCCATTAATTCGAAAAAAAATATGCGAATGGTTAGATTGGATGGGTGTTCAATTGGATGATGTTAAAAATGAACGGAATGATACGATTATTAGTAATACTCAAAGTAAGGTAATCGTGACAGTCATACCAACGAATGAAGATTACATGATTGCTAAACATACTTTATCTTTGATTAAGGGGGAGCATCATGATTGATTTGAAAGGAAAGATTGGATTGGTGGTGGGAATAGCCAATGACAAAAGCATGGCTTATGGCTGTGCTAATAAATTTAAAGAGAATGATGCTGAATTAGTGATTACCTATCTTAATAAAGAGTCTGAACCATACGTTAGGCCTTTAGCTGAAAAGCTGCAAGCCAAACTAATATTACCCTGTGACGTTCAAAAGGATGATGAAATTATTAGCGTTTTCGATAACATTAATAAAACTTATGGAAAACTCGATTTTCTTCTACATTCGATTGCCTTTTCACCTAAAAAAGATTTACAAGGGAGAGTGACCGATTGTTCTCGTGCTGGTTTTTTAGAAACATTGGATATCTCTTGTTTTTCATTAATTAAATTGGCGAAACATGCGGAGCCGCTGATGAAAAAAGGGGGATCCATTTTGACTCTTAGTTACTATGGTGGAGACAAAGTTATAAAAAACTATAATGTGATGGGGATTGCAAAAGCTGCTTTAGAATCTGCAACACGCTATTTGGCTTATGATTTAGGGAAAGACAATATTCGAGTGAATGCATTATCTCCAGGACCCATAAGAACAAGAGCTGCTGGGGGGCTTGAAGATTTTGATGAGCTTTTAAAAGATGCAGAACTTAGATCGCCTTTGCACCGTTTAGTAGATATCGAAAGTGTAGGTGCTATGGCTGCATTTCTTGTCAGTGATGCCACAAAAGATATTACGGGTGTAGTACATTTTGTGGATGCCGGATATTCCATTATCGGATAATTTTTTAGGGGATCAAAAATGAATAAACCCTCCAAGAAGACACCATCAAAAGAAGGTTCAACCAAAGCAAATGAATCACTTGAGTATCAATTTTTCAACAGAACTGCACATTACACTGCCAGCAAATTTTTAGGTTGGTTTTCGCCAACTGCATTTCAACTTGCCGTTCACGATTGGGTGGCGCATCTTATAACGTCACCTGGAACACAAATGAAATTATCAAATAGTGCTCTTGAAAAAATTCAAAAGTTATTGAACTATTCGATAATGTCTTGTTCTACGTCAGATTGTCAGAATTTATGTGAACCCAAACCTAATGATAAACGTTTTCAGGATGATTTGTGGAATCATTTTCCTTTTAAGCTCTTGTATCAAAATTTCTTATTATGGGAACAGCTTTGGGATGAAGCCACTACAGACATTGAGGGTGTTAGTCCTCACCATTTAAATGTTGTTAATTTTATATCAAGACAAATGTTGGACATGGTTTCTCCCTCAAACTTTCCCTGGACGAACCCAGAGGTTATATCTGAAACACTTAAACAAAATGGGAATAACTTTATAAAGGGGTATTCAAATTTTATTGAAGATATTTCAAGAAAAAATCAAAAACAACTCCCTGTTGGCTCTGATAAATTTAAGGTAGGTGTTGATTTAGCGATAACCCCAGGAAAGGTAGTTTTTCGCAATCAACTAATAGAACTTATTCAATACACTCCTGTTACAAAAAATGTGGATAAAGAACCTATCTTAATCACACCTGCTTGGATTATGAAATATTATATTCTAGATTTGTCGCCTCATAATTCGATGGTGAAATATCTTGTAGAGCAAGGTCATACTGTCTTTATGATTTCTTGGAAAAATCCTAATGAAGAAGACCGAGATTTAGGCCTTGATGAGTATGTAAATCTTGGGGTTTTAGCTGCTCTTGATGCTATTAATCAAATAATCCCCGGGACAAAAGTAAATGCAGTAGGCTATTGTATTGGAGGTACCCTGTTAATGATTGCAGCCACTTATATGGCTGGAATAAATGATGATCGACTAAATTCGTTAACCTTGTTGGCTGCACAAATAGATTTTAGAGAAGCAGGTGAACTTTTATTATTTATTGATGAGAGTCAAGTGAGTTACCTTGAAGATATTATGTGGGAAAAAGGGTATCTTGATGGCGCTCAAATGGCTGGAACCTTTAGTATGTTGCATGCAGTTGATTTAATCTGGTCGACTAAGGTTCGTTCTTATTTATTAGGAGAACGTGATTCTTTGTTTGATTTAATGGCATGGGATTATGATACAACAAGATTGCCCTATAAAATGCATTCGGAATATTTGCGAAAGTTATTTTTGAACAATGATCTTGTGGAGGGAAAATTCTCAGTCAATGGCAAAAGGTTGCATCTTTCTGACGTTAATATTCCAGTCTTTGTCGTTAGTACACTAAAAGACCACGTTGCCCCCTGGAAATCAGTTTATAAAATTCACGACTTTACAAAGTCGGATATAAGATTTGTATTAACATCGGGTGGGCATAATTCAGGAATAGTCAGTGAACCTGGACATCCCCATCGAGCCTTCCAAATGTATGATAGAAGCAAAGAAGACAAACGATTTTCTCCCGTTAGATGGCAAAAAGAAGCGCCTTCTTACGAGGGATCTTGGTGGCCAGAATGGCATAATTGGCTTTCAAGTCACTCAGAGTCAAAAGTACCTGCACCGGAAATGGGAAATCCTAAGGCGGGTTTCAAACCCTTATGTAATGCACCCGGCACTTATGTTTTGGTGAGGTATTAGGTCTTTACTTATTAAAAGGGAGACCTGAACAATGACTAGAAAGAGTGATTTGAAACTACAAAATCAAGAACATCCTTTACCAGTAGGTTTAATGTTGCTGCTTGGGTTAGGGGTTGGCATTATTGCTGGTGCAGCATCTATTATTTTTAAAATACTTATTGGCCTTTTTCATAATTTATTTTTTTTTGGCAAATTTAGTTTCGTTTATAACCCTATATTACATACTCCTGAAAGCGTTTTTGGTATCGGAGTTATTCTAGTACCGGTTATAGGTGGATTACTTGTAACCTTATTTATCGAAAAATATTCTTCAGAAATTAAGGGAAATGGAGTACCTGAGGTGATGTATGCCATTTATTTTCGACAAGGCAAGATTCATTCTATAGTTGCGCTGTTGAAAGCATTAACGGCTGCCATTTCTATTGGAAGCGGGGGTTCGGTTGGTCGTGAGGGCCCCATTATTCAAATTGGAGCGGCTCTAGGATCCACTTTAGGTCAATTAATGCCGATGTTGGCAAAAGAGCGAATACTATTGATTGCAGCAGGATCGGCGGCAGGGATAGCAGCAACTTTTAATACCCCATTGGCAGGGTTATTATTCGCAATTGAGTTAATGTTAGTTTCAATTAATGCAATATCTGTGATTTTAGTTGCTATTTCTTCAGTTGCAGCCACTTGCTTCATACATTGGACATTTGGTTTTCATCCCATATTTGAAATTTCAAACGTGGACGTAGGGAATTATACGTTAAGTTCAATGGGAATATTTGCTGTTTTTGGTGTGTTATTGGGATTGATCTCGGTAGCTTTTATTAGAGGCATTTATTTTTGCGAAGATATGTTTATGAAGATATTTAAGAATCCCTATGTAAGACATTCAATTGGAATGGTTCTGGTTGGTATAATGTTATATCTATTTATGCAAAAATTTGGATATTATTACATTGAGGGCTTGGGATATTCTACAATTCATGAAATATTAAAATCTTCTATTACTAATCTCTGGTTGCTTGTATTTATATTTTTCGGAAAATTCATAGCCACTTGTCTCACCCTGGGTACAGGGGCATCTGGTGGCATCTTTTCACCTTCTTTGTTTTTGGGTGCAAGCTTTGGGTTTTGTTTTTGGACTATTCAGAATTATTTTCTTCCCAATCTTGGCGTGGGGCCAGAAATATATGTCATTGCAGGAATGGCTGGAATTGTTGGAGCAGCTACGGGGGCAGTTATTACAGCTATAGTAATGTTATTTGAAATGACGGGCAGTTTTTCTATTATTCTGCCCACCATGTTAATAGTTGCAGTAGCATATGCAACCCGAATTTCTCTTTGTCGAGAAAGTGTCTATACCCTAAAATTGTTTAGACGTGGGGTTAAAATGCCTCGTAATTTCCAGAGAGATAGCTAATGTTGTCGATCATAATGTTTTTAAAGGCAAGTTTAAACTGTATCACTTTTATGCTTAGGTGATTTTAATGTATAAAATTTTAGAAATAATGCCAGAAAACCATGGAGAGATTGTTGAGCATGAGATTCAGAAAGCTGAAGTAGTTTCTTATTGGAAATTTAAGGATCAAGAAGGACACTTTCTTTACCATGTGGTTGTTTTAGAAAAAAATGTTCAGAAATTAATAGATATTTTACAAGAAAAAATGAAGGGTCGAAAGCTAAGAGTTTTAATTTTACATGTAGATGCTGTTGCAGAAAGTGAAATGCTTAAATTAAAATCTCCGATTGCATTTGAAGAGGGGATAAATAATACTCGAGAAGAATTATATTCACAAATTAGAGATGGCTTTTCTTTGGATTTTAACTTTGTCATGATGACATTGCTTTCTACCATTGTGGCTGCGATTGGTTTAATTGAAGGGTTAGTCGTGTTGGTTATTGGGGCGATGGTGATAGCTCCCTTGTTGGGTCCAAATTTAGCAATCAGTTTTGCTACATTGCAAGGGGATAAAAAGTTATTGTTTCGCGGGTTAAAAACTAACTTGGCAGGAATTGTAATAACATTGGTTGTTGCTTATTTAATTGGAATGATTTGGGCTGCCTATCCTGAGACTATCGAGTCAAATTTATTAAAACATATTGATTTAAGTTTAACAAATATTGTTATTGCCCTTGCATCAGGTGCGGCTGCGGCTTTGGCCTTGCTAAGCTCTTATTCAGCTGCATTAACAGGAGTAATGGTTACAGTATCACTTTTACCTCCTCTAGTTGCGACGGGGATCCTGGCTGCGATTGGGAAATATGATCATTCTCTTAGTTTTTTTATGATTTTCTTAATAAATTTAATATGTATTAATTTATCTTCAAATTTAATTTTTGTGTATAAAAAAGTATACCCTAGAAGTTGGAGGGAGAAACGTGAAGCCTTTAAATCTATTTTGCGGTATACAATTTTTTGGTTCATTTTGTTGATCCTTGTTGGTGTAGTTACTTATTTTTTGCTCTTACATTAATTCTATTGCAACTGCCGTAGCTTCACCCCCGCCTATGCAAAGAGCCGCTATCCCTAGTGGTTTATTATAGTGTTTGAGCGCTCCTAAAAGCGTAGTAATGATTCGTGCACCTGAGGCACCGATAGGGTGCCCTAAAGCACAAGCTCCTCCATGAACGTTGACTTTATCATGTGATAATTTTAGATCTCTCATGGCTGCCATAGTAACGCATGCAAATGCTTCATTAATTTCATAAAGATCTGGAGTGTCTTTTGTCCATTTTAACTTATTAAGAAGGATCTCTATGGCTTTTATTGGTGCAGTCGTAAACCAATTGGGATCTTGGGAAAATGATGACTGTCCTAATATCTTGGCGATAGGCTTAATCCCACGTTTTTTTGCCTCAGATAAACGCATTAAAACGAGTGCTGCGGCACCATCTGCGATTGCACTTGAATTAGCGGCGGTCACAGTACCATCTTTTTTAAAAGCTGGTTTCAACGTGGGGATTTTTTCTGCTTTTACTTTTTGAGGATGTTCATCTTCTTGAATTTCTTTTGGCTCACCCTTATGGGGTTTTACTGTAGTTGGGGTAATTTCTACATCAGTTAAAAACCAACCATTTTTAGTTGCCTCTTGAGCTCGTTTCAAAGAATTTATTGCAAATTCATCTTGTTCAGCACGCGTAAAATGATATTTTTCGGCAGTTCTTTCGGCATATACGCCCATTGCAGTGCCTTTTTCATAGGCATCTTCTAAACCATCAATAGTCATGTGATCAAAAATCTTACTGTCTCCAAATCGGTATCCAGCTCTTGCCTTATCAAGTAAATATGGAGCATTGGTCATACTTTCCATTCCTCCAGCGACCATAATTTTATTCGTTTCAGAAATCAATGCATCGTGGGCGATCATGACGGCTTTCATTCCTGATCCACATACTTTATTGAGGGTCATACATTTAACGGAGGTAGGAAGCCCTGCGAATATTGCAGCCTGTCTTGCAGGTGCTTGACCTAAACCTGCTGGTAAAACGCAGCCCATAATGACTTCTTCTATGTCTTCGGGCTTTAATTGGGCTCTTTCTATAGCCGCTTTTATGGCAACTGCGCCCAGGTCTGTGGTATGTAGAGGAGAAAATATGCCAAGCAAATCACCCATTGGAGTACGCGCTGAGCCGACAATCACGATAGGATCTGGATTTTCCATATAAAAGAACCCTCTAGAAATTTCATTTAAAATTTTCAAACAGCTTTAATAAGTGTAGTTAAGGCCTAAACAATTGAGATACTGGAAAGCAATAAATTTTGACATAGAACCAGTAAATATAAAAAGCTTTGGAGTTGCGACTCAATTAAATTCATTGTTTCTAATTTAACAAATAAGAAAGCCAACTATAATAACAATACGATTTAATTTATTTGACCTATTTTTAACCTATAAGTAGGAGTCAATCATGGATCTTAAAAATACTGTTGTTATTATAACGGGTGGTGCTTCCGGTCTAGGTGCATCCACTGCTCATCATTTGGCGTCGTTAGGGGCAAAAATTGGAATTCTTGATGTAAATAAAGAGGCAATAGAAAAAGTTGCAAAAGAAGTAAATGGATTAGGTGTTGTATGTGATGTCACAAAGGAAGAGAGTGTAAAAAGTGCATTGGATCAGGTGAAGGCGAAATTTGGAACGCCTCGCGTTTGTCTCAATTGCGCAGGAATTTTAGGTGGAGAGCGCATTGTAGGACGAGAAGGTCCGATGAAGGTAGATCATTTCCGTAAAGTGATTGAGATCGATTTAGTGGGTACTTTTATTGTGATGGAACAGGCATTAGCGGAAATGATGAAGCTTGATCCTGTACAGGGTACAGAGGAAAGAGGTGTTGTCATTAATGTCGCGTCTATAGCAGCCTATGAGGGTCAAATTGGTCAAGTCGCCTATAGCGCTTCAAAAGGTGGTGTAATGGGCATGACGCTTCCTGTGGCGAGAGAAATGGGCAAGTTTGGAATAAGAGTAATATCTATAGCTCCTGGGGTTTTTGAAACACCAATGATGAAAAATGCACCCGAAAAAATAAGGGATGGTTTACTTGCAAACGCCGTTTTCCCAAAACGATTTGGAATTCCGGAAGAGTTTGCAAAATTTGTTGCTCACATTATCGATAATCCAATGTTAAATGGAGATACGCTACCGTTGGATGGCGCTATGCGCATGCCACCCAAATAAATTATCTGGTAACAGTACTTAAAGGGGATAATCTAAGAAAATATTAGAATCCCAATAACGACGGAAAGTGCGCCAATAGTAGCAAGTATATTTGAAACAAGGAGTGCGCGATCTTTAATGATGCACGCATAGATAAGCCAGCTTGAAACTGAAAGCAATCCAAATAAAAAGCCAGGCAAAGAGACATCAATGGCGCTTTTATCAGCAAAAATCTTAAAAGCTTGCAAATAAAAAACTAGGGACCCCGCGGATCCCATTACAAGCATGTATTTTTCAAATGCACGTTTCATTAAATTAACTTACAACCATATGGCCTAATATGTCAAGTATTAAATTTGATTTTAGTACTTTGATGCGTAAGAAAAATAATGTTGCATTGTTAGTAAAAATGCCAAATCAATAATAATTCTGTTCAATCAACATTTTTTGTAATATTAACTAATGAACCACGAGATTTTTCGATAATGAATGGCAAGGAACTTAAACTGAGTACACTCGCAATAATTAACATATATGCGGGTGCAGCCAAATTATCTGTAAACTGGATTAAATGAGTGGCGAGAAATGGAGCTCCTCCACCAAATATGGCCATGCTAATATTATGCCCAATTGACAATCCGGAACAGCGAACCTCTGTTGGCATAATCTCCACAAGGGTAGTGGGGATGACTCCAAAAAAGAGGCCCATCATAATAGCGAATATAGCTTGTACCGCTAGAAGCGTGTAAAAATTACCATCTTGCAATAATAGGAAAAGTGGATAAGAAAATAATATAAAGCCAATGCAGGAGTATTTTAAAATTGGTTTTCGACCAAATCGATCAGATAAAAAACCACCTATTAAAATGGAAGCAGCAAACACGCACATGTTAAAAGTGTTTATGGGAAAGACAATATCCGCTGGAAATTTCAAGTACGTTTTAAAATAAGTTGCAAGGAATATTGCGATAATAAAAAAGCCTATTGCTGTTAAAAAATCTAATAGAACAATTAGACCAATTTTAGATTTATATTTGGAAATTAATGTCTTGAGTGGAGTACATTCCCCAGCACATCTTGCTTTAACCTCGAGATAAATACTGGGATCGCTCAAACGACTTCGCATATAACCACCCACAACACTCCCCAGGATACTCACTATAAATGGAATGCGCCAACCCCAAGTTTGCATGGACTCTGTAGATAAGTAGGCGTTTAATCCAGCCACAAAAGTTGACCCGATAATGACCCCTATGACTGCGCTAAAAGAAGCAAAACTTCCAAAGAAGCCACGTTTAGATTGTGGAGCATGTTCCACAATAAAGACCATTGAGCCGGTAAATTCGCCGCCTATGGCAAACCCCTGGCATGTTCGCATTAAAATAAGCAGTAGTGGTGCAGCAATGCCTATCTGTTCATAGGTAGGCAAACATCCCATTAGTGCAGTAGGGATAGCCATTATATAAATAGAAAGAGTTAGAGCCTCCTTGCGGCTTGTTTTGTCTCCAATATGGCCAAATACGACTGAACCTAAAGGTCGTGCTAGAAACCCTGACCAGAAAACGCCCCAGCTTGCCAGAAGTTGGATGAAAGGATCTGCATTAGGGAAAAAAAGTGCACCAAATACTACTGCAAAATAGCCATAAATGACAAAGTCATACCATTCAATGGCGTTTCCTATCATGCATGAAATCAGTAATTGTTTGGATGTTGCAAGGTTTGATTGTGATTGGGCGACCTCTAATGAAGCATCAAGTTGAGTCGAGGTAGGTATTTCCATCTAAACTGCCTGTGTATTAATTTCAATTTCTATATAACTATAGGATTAATTTATTGAAGTTATCAAACTTATTATTTATCCTAGCCCGAGGCTATACAGGCTATCCTGGGCACATATGGCACTTTCCTTTTCTTGTTGATCGCCGACCTTTCCCAGTCTTTCAATAACATCCGGATAAATATATCGTTGTATCTGATTTAAAAATGGTCTATAGGAAGATAGGGGTATTAGCTAAAAAGTTGATAATCAGTTTAACCCCTAGTAGATCCCTATTGCTTCAAAAGTAAGGTTTCCGTTTTATATCAACAGTTTTTAGTGAAACTGAAATTTAAATGCGAAAATCGAATCAATTTATCAATTCCTATGAAAAGCTAATCACCCTATCCGTGCTGCTGTTTTGTTTTGCGAATAGCAATGCAACTCCAATTTTTATTTCATCCTTTGGAAATGGAATATTAAATGTACCCACTGGTGTAGCGATTAATCCCAACACTAATCAAATAATTGTGAATTCTTCTAGCCTTAATCAAGGTATGATTTTCGATAGTCTTGGGAATTTTCAGAGTAGTTTTGCTACAGCCGCAAGCCCAATAGGTGCAAGTGTTAATCCTCTTAATGGTCAAATTCTTGTTGCTTGTAACACTGCAGGACTTGTTCAAATTTTTGATAGCACAGGAACTTTTATATCAAGTTTTGGTGCGGGTGTGCTTAGTAATCCTACGGATGTTGCACTAAATGTGATTGGTGAATATTACGTTACCGACCCTGCAAACTTTAGAGTAGTACATTTTAATACCGCTGGAACATTTGTATCTTCATTCGGTAGTGCAGGGACAGGACCAGGTCAGTTTCAAAGTCCAAATGGGCTTGATATAAATCTTAGCACAGGTCAAATAGTGGTTTCAGATGATGCAGCCAATAGACGAGTTGATATTTTTAGTAATACAGGTACTTTTATATCTCAGTTTGGTACTCCTGGGACAGGACCAGGTCAGTTTGAGGGTCCATTCGGCGTTGCTATCAATAGTATTACGGGTCAAATTATAGTTGCTGATGTCACTGGTAGAGTTCAGATTTTTGATAGTGTAGGAAATTATCAATCGGAGATTGATGGTCTTCAAACGCCTTTGTTTATTGCACTTAATACTCATTCTGGTCAAATAATGATTTCGAATGGCACCGCTAATATAGTAAAAATTTACTTTGATCCTACAATGTGGAATCTACCTGGCACCTCTAATTTACGAACCCTTCCTTTAAATCAAATCCTATCATTAAATAATGGTTTTAATTTAAATGTAGTAGGAACAACAACATTATCTGCTGGTGCTGTACTTACCCTAAACTCAGGGAGCAGCTTTGTAACTGGGACACTCTCGATGGATGGAGGAAGTTTAAGTGATAACAATAATTCAATTATCCCTAGCCCTATTAATTTGACTGTCAACAATGGAACTTTTATTTCGGGTTTGAATAATACTTTAACGCTATCCGGGAATATTACTGGACCGGGAAGTTTTACCAAACTTGGGCCAGGAACAATCCAATTGTCAGGAAATAATAACTATACAGGTGGTACCAATATCAATAATGGCAAGTTGGTTGTGAATGGAGGAATTTTGGGCCCCGTGATTGTTAATTCCGCTGGAACTTTAGCTGGCACAGGGACTATCACAGGAAGTGTCCTAAATAACGGTGTGGTTTCTCCAGGTAATGCGATTGGGACAATGACAGTCATGGGTGATTACAGTCAGCCAGGAAGATTAAATATTGAGCTCGATGCGGCAGGTCAAAATTCATTGCTGCAAGTGCAAGGTAGTCCTGGAACAGCAACTCTTAACAGCAATACAAGTAGTTTGGGTCTTATGCCTGATCCTGGATTTTATCAACCAGGAACTTTGTATACCATACTGACTGCTACAGGCGGCGTGACAGGAACCTTCGGCACTGTAAGCATTTCGAATGGGAATTTTGGCCCCTTAATCTCTACTCAATTAATATACAATCAAAATTCCATTCAAGTATTATTAGGGAGAAAATTAATACCTTCCGTAGAACCAATATCAGTGGTGAATTTTTTGAATAACCTGCCATTTCCCATTCCTGGTTCAGATTTATCTAATGTGCTTGTAGAATTACTCACATTGAATTCTGAAAATTTGGGAGAAGCCCTTCACCAAATAAGTTCAGATGAAACAATAGCCGATGCATTGGTGGTAGCAGATAATATGTCTTTAATAAATTTATTGAATGCATCCCGGTCTGCAGCGCTTCGAAATTGTCGAAATGGAGCACTGGGTGCAATCCAAAGCGGCTCTCGAATAGCCCCTATTGATTATCCTTTAAATCAATTACAAGTTCAAAACACTTGTGAGTTTGATTGTGATGGTGGTGTGTGGCTACAAGGTTTTGGCAATGTAACTGATCAAAAAAATGAAAAAAATGGCAGAGATAGAGGCTATGATGCGAAATCGGGTGGTTTTATGCTAGGCGGTGATCACAGATTACCAATATCAACCACTACTTTCATGGGGATATCTATTGGGGAATCATATTCAAACATTAAATGGGATAAAGATGGGAGTAGAGCAAATATTAGAAATATGTTTGCATCGTTTTATAGTACATGGTATACGCCGCAAGGTTTTTATGTTGATGGTTCCTTGAGTAACGGTTTTACCAAATATATTGTGAATCGCCATATTGTTTTCGCCAATATTAATAGACATGCTAAATCTCATCATAATGGCTATGAGATCGCACCCCACTTAGGAATTGGTTTTGCAGCAGGTATAACTAATGAAATAGTTCTAGAGCCTTTTGCAGCTGCTGACTATATTTATGTTCACGAAAATGATTATAAAGAAGAAGGGGCTCAAATTTTGAATTTGGACGTTAAGAAGAAACATTCTGCGTTATTTCGAACTGAGGCAGGACTCAGTTTGGCAAAGACCGAAACTTTTGAAAATGCATTTCTTACCATTAAGGGTCGATTAAGCTATGTTAACAAGAAGCTCGCTACCAAAGGACACCTTGAGGCTGGATTTCTTGGTCTACCAGGACAGTTTAGTGTCAAAAACTATAATAAAACTAGACAGTTAATATCGCCAGGTATTGGTATATCCCTTCAATTGTTCAATGGCGGTTTTTTAAGTTTTTGGTATGACGCGGAATTGAGTAGAAAATACAATTTGCAAGAAGCTGGTCTGAAAATCGGAATTGTATTCTAAGGATACAGGGGTTAAAGCCGGGCCATATCATTACCAACAAGTTAGGTTCAAGTATTGAGATCGCTAATATTTTATTTATTGTTATGACGGATAACCCGCATATGAAAGTTTGCTTATAAATATAGGATTTATTTACTAAAGTTATCAAACTTATAATTGGGGTTAATTCAAGGGATTTATAATTGATCAAATATAATGTGTAAACTTTGCCGAAGAACAAATTCTGTTAATTTTGATAGGTCGTTTTTCTGATGGAATTTACCTTCATTTTATGGATTATACCAAGCCGGATAAGCAGGGGTTGTTACCAACCCCCACTCTCCTAAGAACGCAACGTGCCCATTTCTAGGCATTACGCTCAAGCCTTTATAAGGCTAACTTATAGCCCGGTCTTCATGTCCCTACGATTTGATTTCAGTGAATCCCACCATACTAACCACCAGTTCGGTTTCCTGGCTTCACTTCTTAGTCTAATATCAAGATAGTCATGATATTTGGGATCATAAGGAGTGGCTTCGGCTTTAAACTTGATGTGTCGTTTGATTGGGATATAGCTGATTTCAATGAGATCCAGATATTTGATTTTACCAAATTTGTCTTTCACTTTGGTATGAAACATCCAGTTTCGTAGTTCGCGGCTACGAAAATATTTAGCTGTAATCCAGTGTTTGCCCTTATTAAAGATTTAACTTTACCGTGTTTTCTTTCTCTAAAGGCCTTCGCGATTCGCAATTGGAGCCGACGTACCTCTTGTACTGCTGTTTTCCAGTCAATGGAATCCCAAGTAATAGAAGAGGATGAGGATGCACCAGCCAGTTGCAATGCAAGCGCCGTCATTTGCTTTTCCTCATGCTGTGGGTTCTCCAAAATTCGTCACGATTAAAGACCTGTCGGACGTCAGCTCGCTTTCGCGCCCAGTGAAATTTAAACCGGTATTCACTCCGTTACAGAGTGACATTTGCTTTTTCCGACCTCCCATTCCTGCATCACCATAGGTTAATCTCACAATTAACTGTCCTAGATTAGGAGCAATACAGGTTTTCCACATTGGGCAATAAAAGGTGGTGTTGGGTTAGGTGCTCGCTATAGACCGAGAGATATATTGATCACGAGGAAAGACCCACAGTGTCGTTCCTGCCCATCTCCGCACCTTTTGGTTCAAGCGTGTTAGCCATTTCCGCTTGTCAAAATTCACGATCTGTAAAGCGCGAGTTCACTTACATTCACCATACCAACTGTCTAGCACTTCTCCGACTTATGGCTGTCAGAAGGGTCTTCCTTTCACAATTCAGACCCTGTAGGATTACTCCTACGTCGTCACATTGTCCGGCTAGCTCTTCATTCATAGCCGTAGACTCACCGGGTGATACCAGTGGTTTCCTACTAGGTGGAAAAACAACCTCTTATTGTCGGATAAGCAGCGACCATTGCTGATCGCCGCTCTCCTAGGAACCGTGCATGAGAGTTTCCAGCTCACACGGCTCGAGCCTCGGTAAAAGCCACCCACTAAGGGTTGACCCAGCTATTTCGATACATTTGGCACACATCAACGACCATTATGATTCCCTTTTGGGGCTACTTTTCAGGAGATGATATCGCCTTAAAAAGTATGCCTTATATGCTGGATCAAATGGTGTCGCTTCCGCTCTTATCTTGACATGTCTTTTGATCGGTACAGAGCTTGCCTTGAATAGATCAATGTAAGCTACTGTATCCTTTCCCTTCGAAGTTTTCGCCGAGAATATCCAATTCCTGAGTTTCTCACAGCGAAAATACTTTCTCTTTCGCCATGGTCCTCCCTGTTTCGGATGTCTGCGATGAACCCAACGCCACAACGCTTCAAAGATGCAATTATCGACGTAATTGAATGTCCTTTTGGCGCAGACATGTCGAAAGTGATTGGCCCAACCACGAATCTTTGGATTCAATAGTTGAATCAGACTTTCTGCCTTCGCCGTGGGATTCGATTTGATGACATTTCTTATGTCACTCAAAAAGTTCTTGACACTTTTCTCCGAGGGCTTCAATATCAATTTGCTTCTAAACTTTCGTATATTCACCCCGAGAAAATCAAATCCCTCATCAATGTTCGTGATTCTCGTCTTCTCTTGCGAGAGTTCTAAACCACGCTCACACAGAAAAGATTCCACGGCAGGTTTCACTTTTTGCTCAAGGACTTCTTTCGAAGCGCCCGTTATGATAAAATCGTCTGCATAAATGACGACATTGATCTTATCAGTGCGTTTGGACGTAACACGCTTTATAGTCTCCTCCAATCCGCTGAGCGTTATGACCAAAAGTGTTGGAGAAACAAGTCCACCCTGCGGTGTTCCTTCCTCTGTTTGATAGAAGGTACCTTCATCTATGTATCCGGCCGTTAGCCATTTACTCAAAATTTCTTTATCCATAGGGATATTATCCCTCAACCATTTATGGGAAATTTTGTCAAAACAAGATCGAATATCTGCTTCGAGTATAAATTGTGCAGAGCATTTTCTCGCTAACGAGATAAAGCACGCCTCGAGAGCATCGGCCGTTGAACGTTTGGGTCGAAACCCATAACTATTCTTATCCGCTAATATTTCTGCAACGGGTTGCAACGCAAGTAAGTGTAAGGCTTGCATTGCGCGGCACTTCATCGCAGGAATGGATAAAGGTCTCTTTCGGCCGTCCTTTTTGGGAATATAGATCCGTCTGAGTGGCAAGGTTTTATATCCCTTGCGTTTCAACGACTGTGCGGCTTTCAACTTCTGTTGTGACGTTTTCCAAATGACTTTATCAACTCCAGGGGTCTCACCCCCTTTGTTTTGTACGACTCTTTTTACGGCAATTAATTTTGCGTGAAAAGAGTGGGTTAGTAACCATTGCAGAGCCTTTGCTCTGCCGTGGCGTCCTTCCCGCATAGCTTTTGCAATACGCGTTTGTAGTCGATGTACTTCAGCCTCAGCCGTCTTCCAATCGATGGAATCCCACTGTGTTGAAGTTGAAGACGCACCAGTCAGTGGCATCACCGCTGCTGTCATTTGCTTTTCTCCATGCTATCGATTCTTCAAATTATCTTGCAATCAAAGACCAATCAGCCGTCTGCCCACTTTCGTGTCCGATAGGATCGGTATCCATATCATTACAATATGGCTTTCGCTTCTGCTGATCTCCCACACCCGCATAACCATCGGTAAGTCTTACGATTTACTGTCCCGAATATCGGGAATCATACGGGGTTACTACGTTCCGCTTAACAAACAAAATGGGTTAGGTTCTCTCATTCCATCGGCGGTGCAACATCCGTGATGGGGGTAAGTCACAGTCCCCCATCTTGACCGCAGTACCTTTTTGGTTAAAGCCTATCAGCACATTTGGCTTCTCGACACTCACGACGTTTATAAGAGTTTACATTACATTAACCATACCATTCATCCCTAGTTCCTCACCGCCTTTGTGCTAGCAGTTTCGATTTGTCTTCGCAGATGCCTCTACGGTTACCCGTGGCTTCATTGTCCCTGGAGCTTAAGACCACCGCATTACTGCGATCGCATTTCCAGGTAGGGAACTGCTGACGGAACAGCAGGTTTCTTCCAGAATGGTGGCTGGAGAAACAATTTGTTAAGCGACTTTCGTATCGCACGCGACCCGTGTCGCAATGTGGGGATTTTGCGGGGATCAGTTGTGCTTTGTTGTGCTTGGTCATGCGAAATGTAGCGGGTCCGATAGGTAAGTTTTTTCAATAAAATCATGTACTTACAAAAACGACCCTCTGGCTTCGAACCAGGTGGTCGGGAGTTCGAATCTCTCCGGGCGCGCCAAGATTTTTCTTTTAAAATCAAGGACTTAAAGAGAGATTTCAATCAACTAACCTACAGCAGAAATTTTCGACTGTGTAACTTTTGTGTACATCGGGCTTTCTAACTCAGTACAAGCCTGACGATTGATCCGCAATAAGGTGAGTGCAGGTCCTTGACGAGAACGGTCACACACTTTATTTGCGGCTTCAATCAAGTTATGAAGCTCCGCTGCCGAATAATGAGTCGTAATTCGACCCGACTTATGTCCCAAAAGGTCCTGACGATCTTCATAACTTACCCCGGCAGAACGTAAACGCCGGCCGAAACTATGTTTAAGATCGTGTACTCTTACTTGTGGTAAACCAACAGCCTTCCTAGCCTTATCCCAAGCTGAATTATTCATGCGTGAAATAGGATTACCGTTATAAGAAAATACATATTCTGGGTGAATACCTCGCACTTGTTCTAAAATTGCTTTCGCAGCTTCATTAAGTACGACTAAACGATCTTCACCATTCTTTACCAACTGCTGTCGCTTTCCTTGCTTCACAACATGGCTTGGAATAATAAATACGCTGGTATTCAATTCGGGTACTCGTATTTCCCATTTCCATTGTAATTGACACACTTCTTGCTCGCGGCAACCTGTATTTACTTTAAAAATCGCCATGTCCCTTAGGTGCCCTGGCAATCTATTAAAGAATTTGATTTGCTCGTCCCAAGAAAGTGGATAAGGATCACGTGCATCGTTAATAGGCAATAATTTAATTTTGGAAGCATGCTGGATCCACGTTAATCCGTTCTCATCGATCCATTGATTAGCTGCCAAATTTAAAATGTGCCTTACTACTTCCAATGCATTATTGATCGTCTTTGTTTTACGACCCAATGCTTGTCTAGCTTTTACAAAAGGAAGTAGTGTTCCGTTATGCACTTGTTCCAATGTCAAATCACCTATATAACGACAAACTAGCTTTAGGTGATCTGCATCATCAATAATACTGGCCTTGTGTTGATTCTCAAGTAAGTATTTTGTTGCTGCTTCTTTAAAGGTCCGTTTAGGCCTTACACCGTAGATTCTAGCTTGCCTGATTTCCTCGATTCGCCTTGCGAGATACGCTTCTGCCTCGCTGAGAGACTCAGCGCCAGTGCTTTCTCGAATGCTGCATCCGAGAACCCGTTTTTGGATGTGCCAGAGGTTACCTCGCTTAACGAGCCCTGGCGATATTTTGCGTCCCATAGTTGCCTACTCCTAGAGTTGGTAACTGATAGACGCCCGCTACAGCATTTATATTGCTCTACCCAAGCGTCTAAATCAAGTCTGTCAAAAGCTATACCCTGGACCCCGATAGGTATTTGTGTGAGGTATGGACGCACTTCTTTATTGAAGCGGTTTTTATCCATACCCAAGTACCTGGGGGCATCTTTAAGTCGAACGAGTCTAGGTAATAGCTCGCTCATGACCTCTTAATCCTTTCTTTTGGTTTTATTTCTTCCTGCACTATGACTAGTTCTTCTGGGGCATTAATGCCGATGCGAGTAATACCTTTGGAATGACCAAGTACTATAATTTGAATATCTTTTCCTATCCAAATCGATTGTCCGGGTTGCCGCTGTAGAATTAGCATTGGAATCTCCTTAATTTTTTGGTTTTTTCCTGAAAATATCTAATAAACGTCTGAATAAATTCCTTGGCTTTGGTTCTAATTGTTGCAATCGTTCTTTTGCCGTAACATAATCTTTCATACCCATTGTTCGCTCCTCCATTTCAGTTGAGAGTTAAATTCAGCCTACGTAAGATGAGCGCCAACGAGTTGTCGTTTTTATGGATTGACGTAAGTTTGGGTGAAGGGTTTCGCTTAATCATTCACTTGGTTGGATGACTTGATGCTGTATTTCAGAACGCTGAAAATTTTTTAGGAAGAGGCGTGCAATGTTTGTCGTAAAAATTTGATTTTTCTTTCTTGACCTAGTTAAAGGTGATAAATTAACCCTACCAATTGGAGAGCCAAAATCAAAATACAAAGTTATAAAACGCATATTATTCAACCAAAAGAATCTTTGGTTAAAATAATCACTCAATATATTCCTGAAGTTCCAGATGGAAGTATTATTGCTATTACCTCAAAGATACTCAGTGTTTGTCAGAATAGGCTTGTTCGAAAAGAAAATATTGATGACAAATTTCAATTAATACAAGAAGAAGCAGATTTATATCTAGAGGGAGATTATTCTAAAAAATATGGAATTTGCCTCACCATAAAAAATGGGATTTTAATTCCAACTGCGGGAATCGATGAGTCAAATGGTGACGGTTACTATATTCTTTACCCAATCAACATTCAAGAAGAAACCGTTGCTCTCTGGCAGGCATTAAAAAATCATTATCAATGCAATAAATTAGGCATTATTATCACGGATAGTCATACGACCCCTCTAAGGCGCGGCGTTACGGGAATCGGATTAGGTTTTTGCGGATTTCAAGCTCTATATAACTATATCGGAAAGCCTGATATTTATGGAAATGCCCTACGAGTAACACAATTAAATGTATTGGATAGTCTAGCTGTCGCTGCAGTTTTATGCATGGGTGAAGGAAGTGAACAAACACCTTTAGCCGTTATCGCGGAGAATGATAAAATTGTATTTCAAAATAATCCTCCAATGATCGAAGAATTAAAAGTGCTTTCTATCTCAATCGAAGAGGATCTTTATGCGCCACTTTTGACTTCTGTTCACTGGAAAAGCCAAAAATATAATTTTCCAGCTAATGTAAGGTGAAATTTATATGCTTACAATTCTAAAAAAACGATTAGAGTTATATGAGATTGTAGTCGAAAATGAAGATCTCTGGCTCGATAAATCTTTTTTAGACTGGGATTCAAGTGTTCAAGTAAATCCTTTGCGTTATCTTGTAGATAATTTGGAAGAACGTAACAACAAAACAATTCATTTGCCTTATAATTACTTAGCGCACGCGTCGAAAAAGATTAACAGAAATAATGATAGCTTTGATCGCGCCGATATAATTTCAAATCTGAAGAGAGCAGTTGATCATAGAATAACAGAACTTAATAAAATTTATAAGCTCAAAAAACTAGCAAAAATGGGATTTCTAGACCCGAAGCTTGGATCGCGAGATAGTTTGGTTGCACTTGGTTTAATGCGAAAAACCCTGGCTAATAATTTATTTGATTTAAGGAACATTATCGAACATCAATATGGAGAAGGGCCGTTAAAAGAAAGGTGTGAGGAATTTATAGATTTTTCATGGTATTTTCTTAGATCAACAGATATATTTATGAAAGAAATATTAGAAGTATTTAAATTTTCTTCACTTCATACTTTTTTAAAACAAGGATTTCAAAGTGAAATTGAGGTGGTATGGGAGACCCACCAATGACTTGAAGGGAACTTTGCAAGGGTCATTACCGTATAACTTATTGAGTAAGTCTCAAAAAAATGGATGCATGAAAATCACCAATGCATTGCTTAGAAAGTCAAAATCACAAAAAGGCCTTTATTTAATAGAAGGGAAAATTACGCAGTCTTCAGAGGGATCAAAATTATTTCTTTTCAAGTATTTCGAATCTGGTGTACAAAAGTAAATCATTATGATTCTGATTTGTCAAATGTGTCTAAGTAGAAGCTGACTGATGTGTATATTAAAACAAAATTGCATTTAGGAACAGCATAGAGATCAATTAACTACATCTTCTCTGGATACTTCAATATTATTAGTTGGAGTTTGAAGCATTTTTTCCTTTGCTTCCCTATCATTAAGCCAGACATGATGATTCTCTAAATAAAAAAATTGGAATTGTCCTAAATTTGGATCAAAATGCGGATGCTTCGTTAGCAATCTGTTGTCATGTATTCCGATAAAATTAATATTAATTTTGTTACAAAAACTTTCTAGGTCTTCTACATTAGATATCCTATCATCAATAAAAATGATCTCGTTGGGATTTAAATGGTTGTGAGCGAGGAAGGCATTGAGCACAACACTTTTTGACTGCAAGTCCGTATAGATGATGCCATCTTTGTATACTGGTTTTTTTGTGCCATCAGAATTTTCTAAGCCATTAATTTCGAAGTAAGATTTAGATATACCAGCGGTAATTTTGAAATCTATATTGTGATTTTTTAATTGTTGCCTCCGCCAATCTTCAATCGATTGGATTTTACCCATTTTGCCGGTTCTAAATGAAGTTAAAGCCAAAACTTGGATATTTCTGCTCTGAAGAGTATTGATTATTTGTGGGAGGGTGGCATCAATCAATTCCCACCGAGATTGTAACAACATTATGCTATGCAGCAAGTCACGCTTATCCTTTCCTAAACGCTTCTCGATATCCGCCATTTTGGCTTCCCAAAAAGGGGAGGCGGGTTGTAATTGGATTAGATTAGTGGGGTAAACAATGACCTCATCCACATCAAAAATAACCAATGTTTTTGAAGTGGCTTTGTCTAAAATATTATTAAGTTGTTCAATATGCTCCATAGTATACCTTTCTGCATAAGCACAATTGTTACAAACACTATTAAAGCAAAGCAATACGATAAAAAACGTATATCTAATCCAGATTACATTTTTCATAATATTATTTTGTTTTCTCGGTTTACCTTATCAATGGTCTCTTTTAGGGTAAAAATTCTTTTACCCATTAGCTCCTTATTCACTTGTTGACTGTTATCAACCCTGATAGCAGTTTCCCAGTCGTTCAAATACTGAGTAACCTTGGGAATTAATTTTCTTAATTCCGGGTTCTTCGGATTTCGATTGTAAACATCCACAATACTCTCCATAGTGCCAATCACCGCTTGATGGGGTTTGTTTTTAAAAAGGTGAATCTTCCCATCAAATGCCTCCTGTAAATATTTTAAACCTTCGTTAAATCGGTTTTTATCATATAAGCATAGGAAATGTCCATAGGATCTTTTGATGACCAATGCTTCATAATGGTCTTCGTCATTCTTGCAATATTTTTTGGCGATCCTTAAAGCATCAGATAGAGCACGTTCGGCCTTGTCAAATTCCTGTAGCGCAATAGCAGTTCTGCCAAAGGCATGGTTTGAAACTGCAACTTCTAAATTTTCATTATGCAAAATTCTATGAGTATCTAAAGCTTTTTCTAAGTGTTTTTTAGACAATAGAATATATTCCTTGGATTTTTCAGGAGTAGAAAATTGGGATTTTCTATAGTAGACCAGGCCAAGAGACCGGTTGGTTAATGCTAAAGATTGAAGATTTTTATTTTTGTCAATCAGTGTTAAAACCTTATTATAGGCGGCTTCTGCTTCATCATACCGACATTCATTATACAGAATGTGTCCTTGAATAATATAAGAAAGATCGGAAGCGCCATTCCTCTTTTGAACTATTTCTATCGATTGCCTTGCTTTGTTAAACTCACCTGAATAGTAGTATGCTGTTGCAAGATCTTCCATAATCATATTCTGTAGCTTTTTATTATCAAAACCAGAGACCTGTGTTAATTTTCTGGATAATTCAAGTAGGCGAATAGATTCATCTGTGTCGCGCAAACAATGTATGTAATAAGCGCCCGATTTACTTAGAAGGCTAATGAATTTATCAGATTTTATTAAATCACTGTTTTGTGTGATCAAATTATTAATAAAGTGCTCGATATGCGGCATCGTCATTCTAAACTTTTCAATATTTTTATTATCCCAAAAGTCATAAGCCAGATATTTATCAAAAAGATTGATCGCTTTTTCTTCAATTTTTAGTTCTTCATTGGATTCATGCATTTGAATTTTAAGATTATCTCTTAAAATGTTATGCATATTTATGAATAATTCTCCGTTAATGTTTGAGATCTCAAGCAAGGAATATTTGTTCAAAACCTCTAAAGCTGTTTGGCTGTTTTTGATTTCATTATTGAAGATTGAAACGGGAATAATATCATGAGAGAAATACGCGCAAAGTTTAAGCAAGTGGTATGCTTCGGGAAACTCTTGTACAAGCGTTTCCTTGGATATTTCAAAAGCAGTAAGAGCTGTTTTTGCATACTTATTCTGCTCAAAAGATTGGTAGCTTAAAAACACCTTCCTTCTCTCGTGCAAGGTTTCATAGTCTCGAAGGTAGTCCTCTATTTTAATGATATCATTGTTTTTTAAATAGTTGATAGCCTGGGTGATGGCCAGGGGATAATGCCCTAATTTTTTAGCTAGCCTCTTTGCATTCTCAGGACTTTCATTTTTTAGAACTTTCAAGAATCAAATGTTCTGCCTCATGATTTCTCCGATCAAAACCGCGTAATTCTAAAAAATTCCAGGCATCCCATTGTTTCTGGGAAGATGTCAGAATGATGTGATGTTGTTTTCCTTGGATTCCTATGAGTTCCTTGATGTCATCATAATTGTTGACATTGTCGTTGACGAATAACGTTTTCTCGCATTTATCCAAATGATTTTGTAATATTGGAACCGTTATTTTTTTAATTTGATCGTCATTAAGCTGATTAATCCAGTCTGCCGTAACAACTCCCATAGCAATTGATAAAGATCTAATCGAATTAATAAGGATCTGAGGCGAATCGGCCTTGATAATGAACCTCCCGCCAGGATAATCGTGACTATTTAATTTGGCATACTGATAAGCTACTTGAGTTTTACCTATACCTTGATATCCTGCAATAACAACCTTTCTGTTTTCGTCTAATATTTTTTTGATTTCTTTGATGAAGAACTCTCGACCAGAAAAATACTCACAAGGTGTTGGTATTTTACAGATTTCTCTAGCCTCAATTCTGGACATCATGTTTAAGCTATAATTATTTCCTTCTTCTATTGCAGTATTTGTCTTATTTGAATCCAGAAAAATGTATGATCCAATCCCTAGAAAAATTAAGCCAGAACATGCAATAACCCACCATTTGATGATTTGTCTTTTATTTTGTATCTTTCCACCATTAGCTGAAATATTAGAGGATAAAGGGACTGCCATCAAATCGTCTTGCTCGGTTATTTGTGAAACGTTAAAGCTTTGTTGCTTGAATTCATCAAAATATTTATCTAGATTAATCGTTTGAATAAGATGTTTTAGAATATCGAGGGTTAATAAAAAATAGTTTTTATTATTAGTTAAATCCTTATAACATATTCCTTCAGCGATTTCTTCTAAAAGACGAATTTCGTCTTGTCCTGAAGATATGATGATAGCAGGATTTTCTTCGTTCGAAAATTTGAGCATTTGAAAAATTTCTGGTTTGGTTTCTACCAACGTTTTTGATAGACAACAGATAATAGAGAGCTTGCTTAAATCCAGAGAGGTCGCGCTAATATCAATATTGTTTGACTCATTTTTTATTACTTTAATGTTTGCAAGCTGTAAATGTTTTTTCAATTGACGAACGAGGGAATCATCTAGTTTCGACTTGACATCATAAATAATAGTACAAATCGATTTAACCTCTGACTGAATAGAAATCTTTTTCAGAATCTTTTCAAAAGAGTATTGAGTTTGCAAAATCAAAAAATAGTTATGGATAATATCAAATTTTCCAGACTTTTCGATAAAATCAATAATTCCTTCCTGCGAGCCGCAACCTATTTTTAATTTAATACCAGCGATTCGATTTTCGACGTTTTTAATTGAAATTGACAAAAGAGAGGCAATTTTGCTTGGTCTTCTTCCCCTTATGATGCAGGAAATGATATCCACTTCTCTGGAAGTAAAGGTAATTTTATTTATTGATTTTAAATGTGTATTATAAACTATTTGTGGTATAACTAGCTTAGAATTATCCTCGTAATAGTTCCCTTCCATTTTTGTGCGGTTTTCATTCATTAACTACAGCCCTAATGAATCTTGGAAGTAATACACTCATCCGTCATTAAACCCAAATTCAAGATCAGAAGGTGACCTTTCTTTTGGCATTCATTTTGCGAATACGTAGCTTTAATCCTAACTATTTTTCACTTAAAAGTGAAGAGACTTAATATTGTACCAGTTAAATACCTAAATAATTCGTATAAATCTTGGGTAGTTTGTACCCCAAAAAATTCTTTTGGTGGATTTTCAACTCGATAAATATCTTAGATTCAGAAAAATTTGAAGGTGATGGCTGAATTTAATCTGAGGGAGAAATGAAATGTTCAATGTCAGATCCTTATTAAGAATTTCTAGCTCATTAACCTTATTCATAAAAGTTAAATTCGTACCATTTAACACAACCCCACCTTTACCTCGCAAATCGACAACTCCTTGTCGCCTTTTCTAATTAGCCTGGTTTTTAGAAAGGGTACAAATGTGTTCCTCAGAGGAATGCATTTGATGGGTAGGCATGATATCGGATTCGTCTGGACTTCGCAATGTCTTTTTGCAACGGCAACAAAATCGAAATGCGCAAGAGAGCAATACTCGAAGCCATTCGTTTTTGCGGCGGGGTAACCGCCTATAGCCAGCGCTTAAAAGTGAGCCGGACCCGGGCCAGTAATTGGTGCAATAAGCCAGAGATTGAAATTCCCTATGAGTATGCAGTTTTAACCGAAGATATAACCCAAGTCAGCATTGAACGTTTGTCACCCGACACTGAAGCAGCAAATAAGGTAATTAGACGTTTACGAATAAATAATAAGATACCGCCCATCTGGGTAGAATTAAATTCGATTCAAATTGGGAATCTATTCACGTCTAAATGCGTTTATAAAGATCGACCCATCATGATAGGCACCGATAGGGTATTGATCTCTGGACTACCCCAATTAGACGCAGAAAATTCATCCAAGCAAAGAAAGGTTCAAGTCATAGTCTTAGATTTAGAGGCATTGATCTTAGGTAAGCGATCCCTGAAGGAAATGAATTTTGAATTATTAATCAGTGAGAAAATTGCAATAGGGATACGTTTAGAAGAATTACTGTGTACCCGTCAGGGAAAGAAAAATGGTATTAAAAAACCGAAATTAACACTTGATAGAAGCCTGATGGACGATGCATTTTGTCCCATTTGGGACAAAGAGAAAAGAATCGATAGTTATGTGGCTTATCTTATTGGTTTAAAAAGCAAAAATACTTATCACCGAGCTAAACAAGTCTGTCTGTACGGAAATTTAGAATTAATTAGCGCTATGGATAAAGGAGAAATTTCCATTGCTATGGGCGCACAGCAGACAAAAAACAGAACTTTCAAATCATCTTCATTTATCAATCCTCAAAATCCACAAGGAGAGCAATCATGTTTGTACCAAGAATCCGTTCAGTAAAACCGGAACTATTTAGTCATGAAGGACTATACGAAGCTGAGGTCCATTATAAATTGCCTTTACGGCTGGCATTTATAGCATTGTTTGGTTGTTGCGATCGCGAAGGGCGTTTTCGATGGCAACCCAGACGATTAAAACTTGATATGTTGCCTTATGACAATGTAGACATAACCGATGTGTTGAATGCATTCATCGAACGCGGGTTTATTAAAAAATATAAGTATAAAGGGGAAATATACGGTTGTATTCCTTCTTGGTTCAAACATCAGAAAGTAAATCATCGAGAAGGAGACAGCACGCTCCCTGGCATTGAAGATTCTATTGAAACCACAAATGAAATAGAAAAATCAAAAGCCATTTCAGATCAAGAAGATATAGAAGGAGCAGAAACCTGTGGACCTTTCATAGTAGACAATGGTGAGACATGTGAAATAAGTCTCGATGACGACTGTCCTGTGTGTGAATCACTCGTGGATGATGCGTGCTTCACGCGTGAGCCATCCGTGACTGAAGCGTCACGGGCATGCCCGGGGGGAAGGGAACTGGAAGGGAAGGGAAGAGGAAGGGAAGAGAAGGAGTACATTGTCGCGTCGATGACGCGACCGCGCGGTGGAGACCAAAAAATCCAACAGGTGTTCATGCATTGGAAAACTGTGATGCAGCATCCAAATGCGAATCTGGATCAGAAACGCAAAGCAATCATTGCAAAGGCCTTGAAGTCAGGATACAGCGAGACAGCCCTATGCGAGGCCATCACGGGTTGCAGCTATACCCCTCACAACATGGGCAATAACGATCGAGGACAGCGATACGACGGTTTGCACGTCATTTTGCGTGACGGAGATCAAATCGATAGATTTATTCGCAATTGCCAATATCCTCCGCATCCAATGTCTGATTCTGACAGGAAAAGTCTAGCGAATGTTCAAACGCTCCAAGGCTGGATGAACAAAAAAATTGCTGAGGAAAAATAAATGCAAACCCAAGATATCCCGAAGTTTACGACATTGATGGCAGGAATTGGCGAACTCTACGGCAAAACCATTTCCACCCAGCTAATCGACATCTACTGGCACGTCCTGCGGAAATATGAATTGATTGATGTCCAAAACGCATTTCAGACTCATGTGAAAAATCCTGACTGCGGGCAATTTTTCCCAAAACCAGCGGATATCGTGAGGTTCATCGAAGGCAATGGGGAATCGAAAGCTCTGCTTGCTTGGGCGAAAGTTGAAAGAGCTGTTATACAGATTGGCAGATATCAAAGCGTTGCTTTCGATGATTCATTGATTCATGCGGTGATTGAGGATATGGGCGGCTGGGTCAAACTCTGTGCCATGTCAAACGAGCAAATGCCCTTCATTGCCAATGAATTTCAAAAACGGTACATGGGCTATGTAAATAAAAAACCGGAGCGCCATCCAAAATATTTGTGGGGACTGTCTGAATGTGACAATGCAAAAAATGGGTTTGAAGTGGAACCACCGGTTTTGATCGGAGATGCTTCTAAGGCAAAGGAAGTCCTGGAATCAGGCGGCGGCAAGGCTCTTTTAACTGAACCCTTAGAGAAATCACTTTCAAAAATTGTTCTTGAGATATCACGTTCTAAATCCAAACAATTGAAGACAGATGATTAGTTCTATGATGAAGAAAAGTTTAATGGATAAAATTGATATAAAAAAGGAAGTAAATTTAGTAAATAAGTTGAAAGATGGATCTGGAGGCTTATTATCCAGAAAAGAGGCTGTTGTCGCTAGCTATTTAGTAGAAGATTATACAGTGGACGATATTGCAGATTTGTTATGCCGTTCTAGAAACACCATCAAAACGCATATCAAGAATCTCAAAAGAAAATGTCGCTGCGAAACCGGAACTAGATTGGGCGTTATATTACAAGTATTTATAAAAAATAACCCACAGGATAATAACATCACAGATAATGGGTTATGATGCTCCTTAATGTTGGGGTAGAGTGCAGTTTAAGAAAAGCGCTTGACGACAACCGCTCCGGGACCATAGCCCTCTGCTTCTTTGGTCGGAAAATTCTTATTGTAGCTTTTCTTGAATTTTTCCCAATCCAATTCATCCTTATCTTTCTTCTGCCATACCAATGGTTTTTGATGACATATTATAACAGGGGGTAGTTCTTTATTCCTTGCGCCATATGCAACCATATCAGGGCACCTTTGCGTATCCGATATTCTAAAGTAAAAGAACACAGCTTTGGAGGTTGTTGCGACATACTCAGCGTAAAGCTTTTCGATTCCGCGATGCACAGTCTCACCATAACCATTTTGAAGAAACCCTAGAATCCTGCTGATTAAATCGCGTCCTAGATTTGGTAGAACCTGCTGTATTAAACCTTGGTTAAGAATCAGAGACCCATCAAGCACAGGAGATATCGCTGTTTGCTTTAACACTGAGTCTAAGACATTTTGCAAGGAGGTATTAATTTCTTGTTGTCTTTTCTCGTCTGTGATTTTAGTTTCACTTGTAAATTGCATCACATATTGTTGGAGATGGTTTTTAAAATCGATAAGGGAGGCTAAACGGGAGGCTGTACATTCCCCTTTATGTTGTTCCTTGCTTTGAATCGATTGTCTTAAATTTCTCGCCTCAATCAGCGCAAGAAATGTGATTTGATTCAGCATTATTCCATAAATTCCGTTTTTACCATTATCACCAATTGCAGCAATATTTAGCGGGGAGATGCTAGACGTTATAATCAGATCAGCTTTCGATTGTAAAAGAAATTCTGCAATTTGCCTTCTTCCACTGAGTGTTGCAAAAGAAATGGGAGTTCCACAATTATTTGTGCGATGATTGACATCTGCTTTGTGCTTAAGCAGTATTCTAATTAACTCTTCTCGGCCAGTATCGGCAGCATATGACATGGCAGTTCTACCATTCCTACCCGTTTGATTAATGGGGATGCCATTTTTAAGCAGAGCTAGAACGGCCTCTTTATGCCCCCACTCTGCGGCACACAATAATGCAGTCTGACCCCACAAGGCATTCATGAGATCAGGATTTGCCTTCCGTTTCAAAAGGAGGTCGATAAGATGGGGGTGATTATTTTCTGCTGCGCGGATCAAAGGAGTATGTCCTCCGAATTCCCCTTCATCAGCAAGATCTGGGTTTGCACCTAAATCCAACAGTTCATTGGCAACTGCAAAGTTTCCTTCTTTTGCAGCGCACATTAGAGCAGTCTCTCTATCAGCACTGAAAGTACTATGTGAGAAATTTTCAGGATTAAACCCTTTGGCTTTTAGGAACTGAATAAGCGCTTCTGTCATGTGATTAGCCTCTTATCTTTGCACAAATTAAAAAAAATGGCTCTTTAAACATAATTTGGCCCAATGAGAGAGACTAACAACAATGTAGTTATCATGTCAACTCTCTGCAATTATATATGTGTATATTCTCATTAATTACTACCTTAATCTTGTCAGACCGCTCGACATATTCATTATTCACCTTCAATCCGAGTAAGCATCGTTTCTTACTAAAATGGTCCAAAATGAATTATTCCTCGAGACAACAAGTAGATGATATTGCTGATTTGCTATGTCGTTCTAGAAATACCATCAAAACGCATATCAAGAACCTCAAAAGAAAATGTCGCTGTGAAACCGGAACTAGGTTGGGTGTAGTATTGCAAATATTTATAAAAAATAACCCTCAGTGTGATAACAGTACTAATAACAGCCTAGGAGCTTAAGAACCTAGATAATCACTTCCACAGTGAGAATTTTTTGGTGATTTCTGTTACTACATCCCACGGACCAAATAAAACGCAGCCATAAAATATCAACGTCTCGATTTTGCTATTTTTTGTGCGTTCCAATTGTTCTAGGTAGGTTCCCCTAGTCATAGTATCAAGGAAAACAGTATACTTTAGGTCAAGTTTTCGTGCTTCTTCTACAGTCTTTCTAATTTCGTTAGGTTTAGCTCGTAAAATAATAAAAGGAATTTGCGAGATATCAGGGTATTTATTCATGTCTGCATCTTCATAAGTATCAAGACGCAACATTTCTCTACCAATATCAGCACCTAAGCCAAGAGACATATGCCCTAGGGCGTTTAGTGCTACCCCAGTTTCAATGTTTTTGTTTAAAATTGCGACTAATTTATTTTCAAACATTGAGGATGCCATATATTGTCCCTCTTTAAAATGATTTTGATTCAATTTCAGTAATATTAAAGATTCTTTTTGTCTCTGCTATAGCTAATTCATCATCGAACCCTTTGCAGGTATAAATGATGAGAGACAAAAATTTCGCTTGTGTCCAAACATACAAGGAAATGCCGGAATCTATCAAAGGTACAAATGCATCAAATCCTTGATTTTCTCCTTTCCCCATTCCTTCAGGGCTAAAAATAATAGGTGTTCCATACATACGCAGATTAAGCGATTGTGTAATGGATTTAAAATATTCTTCGATGGCTTCTTTATCTATTTTAGAATCGTAGTAACCTTCAATTAATAACCTTTGACGGTAAACTTCAGGAGCTAATTTTTTCATAATCGACCTCATAAATTCATGATTTAAAATTTACATCTATTTATAAAGGGTTGAAATCCTTTAAAGACTTCGATTTCTTTGAGGACACCAAAAAATTGGGTTAAAAACCCTCAAAAATCCTAGAATGCATATTATAGTTTCTCATATTTCTAAGTAAATCGCAATGCCAGCTATAACCATTTGATTTTTGGGTAAATTTAGAGCTGGACACTTCCAGCCGTTATTTTTTGAGGCTTTTTAAAAGCTGTTTTGCGCAGAATTCTATATAATCATTTAATTTTTTCATATCATTAATGAAAACATTTGGATCCAATGCAGCAACACTTACAATTGAAAGAATATAGGTAATGATAAATTCTGGCTTTAAAGATTTATCGATGTCTCCATTGTTCTGATAATGCGCGAATGCATTTAGCCATTCTTGGCTTTCAGGGGAAAGAGTGACTCCAATATCTTGGTCAGAACCAAATTCTAATCTTTGCCAATTGAGCATACGAATAATATCAGGATTTTCTCGATAAAATGCGATACTTTTTTTGATGAGTGCGATAAGGAACTCGGGAAAAGATTCCAATAATTCTGGCAACATTTTGGAGTGATTTCGACTATCTCTTGCAATAGATTGTTTGACCTCAAGCCACAGCTTTTCCTTGTTCCCAAAATGATGAAATAGCAAGCTGTGATTTACTTGGGCCAATTTTGCAATTTTGCCCATTGAAGTGCCCGAAAATCCATGTTTAACAAATAAAGTCCTTGCTGCTTTTAGGATTTTTTCTCTTGTCGAACCATCATCATGCTTCCGTTTCTTACTTTTGGTATCAGAGTTCTTGATCTGGTCTTTCATACAGTCCTCGTATTAAAAAATATTAATTGACTAATCAGTCAATATTAATTAAAATTGACTGGTCAGTCAAGGTCTATCACTGAATAAATCAAAAATATATAGCTATTATTGGAAATGATATAGAGGACATGCGAAATGAATCAACATAAAATTCTGTTTTTCATCATTGTGTTCGCAGCTTGTTTAACACAGTTTGCATCAGATATTTACGCCCCTTCTTTGCCTGCGATTGCGGAAAATTTAAACACGCACATTAATTATGTTCAATGGAGCATGTCAATCTATATGATAGGGGTGGCCATCTCTCAATTAATATACGGCCCTATTTCAGAAGGGACAGGCAGGAAACCTCCAATGGTTTTTGGCTTAATCATAATGGGTATTGGTAGTTTCATTTGTTTATGGGCTCAAACAATTGAGGTAGTAATACTAGGAAGATTCATTCAAGGTTGTGGGGCAGGTGCCTGCGCTGCTTTGTGGCGTTCAGTATTCAGAGATGTTTATTCTGGCGAAGAACTCGCGAAATATGGTTCATATTTAGTTATTTTTATTATGTTCATTATACCCGCAGCACCGGCATTAGGAGGATATTTTCAAGAATACTGGGGATGGCGGGCAAATTTCATCTTTATGGCCTGTTATTCCTTTCTAGCTATTATTGCTCTTATTTTTGGGTTTAGAGAAACTAGCGTCCATCATCATCCAGAACGATTAAGATGGATTTATATTGTACGGACGTTTCATACCTTGTTAACCAGCAAAATATTCATGGGGGTAACTCTCGCTACATTTTTTAGTTATGGTGCCCTTTTTTGCTGGTTTACAGTGGGACCTATCTTATTAATTCAAGATGTCGGATTAACGCCGGTAGAATTCGGCTGGTTAAGTGCTTTAGGTGGCGGGGCTGCTTATGCGTTGGCGGGTATACTTAATGGTAAATTAGTAACTCGCTTAGGTATGCCATTCATGATGAGACTAGGGTTTTCGATTATGATTATGTCAGGTGTTATTCTAATAATCAGTTCCTTTTTATTTGGAATAAATATCTGGAATATCGCAGTTCCCGGAATTCTATTTTATTTCGGTTCAACCTTTATTTGGCCAAATGCTTTTGCAACTGCCTTTACACCTTTTGGAAAGATCGCAGGTTATGCAGGAGCTCTATATGGATTTATGCAGGTTAGTGGTGGGGGTGTTATTTCCTGGCTTGTTTCCTTCTTACCCGGCAGTAATCCAATCTATCTAGGGATTGTGTTTCTTGTATGCTCTTCACTTTCATGGATGATATATGAATTTTCAAAGAGAACTGAATCGTCAAACAATGCTTGATTTCAAATCCTTTTCTACGAAAAAAACATAATAATAAAGATTTTTCCAAAATTTCATGATCTTCTTGCAAAAACGTATAAAAAATCACCCCCTGGGTGATATCAAAATTAATAGCAGTGTTTAAAATAAATTCAGTGGTTCTTAATAGTGAAATTGGGCGACTATAAACATGTTTAAAACTCAATGGGGCAGCTGATGGAAAAAAAGATTTTTGGAATGGAATTTAATGATGTAAAGAAATTATTTTACTTAACATTGGCCTTTGGTTTCGTCTTTTGTTTTGTCACGGAGCCCGCCTTTGCGGTAACCATCGAAAAACTGCAAGAACCCATTAGAGAACTTAAAAAGGAAATATTTGGTGGGTGGATGATTGCAGTTAAGATTATCAGCGCTGCGGTTGGTCTTATAATTTCAATATTTCGCTTAAGTTTATTGCCATTTGGGATTGGTGCAGGTTTAAGTGTTGGAATCCATTTTATTGATAAGTGGTTAGGTAATGGAGCTGATGGTGCCTTAATTTAAAGGACGAACTCATGTCAATGAATCGGCATGTCATCTTGAATTATGTAGACACTCCATTAAGGCTTTTATTATGGACAGTGCCGGAGATTCTAATGATGATTGGTCCTTTTTTCCTGGGATTAATTTTAGAACAACTATCTCTCGGTATTATTGTCAGCCTTCTTTATTTTTTTGGGTTTAAAAAATATCAGCAGAAATTTGGAAAAGGGCAATTCCATGCCGTCATGTATTGGTTCTTGCCCACAAATCGACGATTTAAGACACTGCCTGCTTCATATTTAAGAGAATACACTGGATGAAGTCGAAATATGAAATTTGCATTACAACAAAGAAGATTATCTCATCTAAATGTTCAAAGGAATGCGTTGGTGGGCTTGAGTGTTTTACTTTTGGCTATTGTCCTATTACAAGCAGTTTTCTTGTTTCTAAAAAAGGATCGGATGATCGTGGCGCCTCCTGATGCCAAACAAAGTTATTGGGTAGAAGGTAATCGTTTTTCGCCAAGTTATTTGGAAGAAACGTCTATGTTTTTATGCCATTTACTATTGGATATTACTGAATCGAATATTATCTCGCAAGGTGAAGTTTTACTGCGATACATTTCACCAAAAACCTACGGAGCATTTAAAACAAAATTGCTTGAAGATGAGACAAGATTGAAAAAAGAACAATTAAGTCTTCACTTTATGCCCCAGGAGGTTGCGATTTCACCTGAGTCTCTTACTGTTGATGTCACAGGGGATTTAATAAGCTACGTTTCTACACAGAAGATTTCTCAGACTAGGGAAACCTACCGATTGGTTTTTGAAGGTCGTTTGGGACGATTATTTCTCCAGTCATTCAAGATGATTAAATCTGACAAGGAAAATGTAAATGAAACTTCGTAATATTCACAATTTTTGTAAGTGTGCAGTAGTATCGATGGGTTTGGTGTTATCTGGATCAGCATATAGCAATACTCAAACCCTAATGGTTTCTGAAGGTAAAAGGTTAGAGGCAACTATATCAGTAGATGCTATGAATCGGGTCTCTGTGTTAAATGATAGGATTGTCAATATCTTTGGAGATGAGGGTACATTTGTAACTCAAACAGATGATCAAACGGGACAAATTTTTATAAAACCCACCGTTGAAAACGGCTCTAAGCCCTTATCTTTAACCCTTATTACAGAAAATGGAGTTACCCAGGACTTAAGCTTAAACCCCAGTGAAGGAACTGCTGCGACCATTGTTTTAAAGAATTTAAATGCTTCTCAATCAAAAACATCTATTTCAAATTATGAGAGTTTATTTGCACCAGGACTTTCGGTGGATAATGCATCCTCTAAAGAGCAATTTATACAAATAATGAAACAGGCGGTGAAAGGAGATCTACCCGTTTACAACAAAAGTAAACCTTCAAGAAAAGCTGTTTCAGGGTTTAAAACAAATTTTATAAAGGCCTATCAATCAGGTCCGTACCTAGTATCTGTTTGGTCAGTAAAAGCTAAAAACAGTGATGCTGAAATCCATGAACGTCTCTTTTATCAGCAGGGCGATTTTGCAATTTGCATACAAGATCGTAATTTGCGCGATGATCGCAAAACTTATCTTTACGTTTTAACGAGACTTTAAAGATGCTATCTAAGATTAAGGCTAAGCAAACGCAACTTTTATGGGGATCAATTGTTATATTGGGGCTTCTTATTTTGTTCTCAATAACAATGCTTATCAACAACCGCCCTGTTGAAGAGAAAAAAAGTACGAAAAAAACTATTAATACAGGTGCAAGCAGGGTAAACCCACAAGAGGTCTGGGTTCATAAATTCACAGCGGAAGCTCAATTAACCCAAAAGCGATTAGAAGCCTTGGAGGGAACCCTAGATAAATTACTCAAGACAACCATTACAGAACAACAAGGCAGATTAGCTTCAAATGGTTCTTCCTCCGAGGTGGGAAGTCTAAGACAAGAGCTTTCTAATAATCAGAACGTATCCGTGGGTACAAATATGCTCCCAACGCCACCAACGGTAAATGATTCATTTTCTTGTGTTAAGCAAAAAGAAGATGTAAGCCTTCCTTTCGTTCTAATGCCTTACAAAAGATAAGTATTAATTTGCATCAAGGTCGAAATTCCAAATTATTAAAGACCACGGATAACACCATTCCGGCTGGTGCCTTTGCTAAGGTGGTTTTATTGGGAGGCGTGGACGCGAGTACCTCGATACAGGCATCAAGTGATCCAAGACCTGTCCTATTGCGCTTAATTAGCCCCGGCACTTTGCCAAGGAAATTTCGTTCAGACCTCGAAGATTGCCATGCTTTGGCAGCTTGCTATGGGGATTTGTCAAGTGAGCGGGTCTTTATGCGTTTAGAGAAATTAACCTGTGTTGAAAGAAAGACTGGTGAAGTATTGGAAATGAATGTCCAAGGCTATGTGGCAGGAGAAGATGGCCGAGCTGGTTTAAGGGGCCGATTGGTTGACCGCTCAACAGAAAGCTTGCGGAATGCCATGCTAGGCGGCTTTTTCAGCAGTGTCGGCAACTTCCTGGGCCAATCACGGCAGCCTGTGGTTTTTTCACCTACAGCTGGCCTAGCCCAGACTAACCCTTTAAGTGCACAGGAAATGTTAAACAGAGTGCTGCGACTGGTGCGGGAGGGGCTTTGGATAAGTATGCAGAATTTTATATTAAACGAGCCGAACAATTGCAACCAGTTATACAAGTGGCCGCTGGCAGGAAAGCAGACATTGTATTCACGCAAGGTACGGATTTTACAGACAGTGTATTACGTCAAACCTTAAGCCGAACAAATGATCAAAAGCGTTTTCAACAAGTTCAAACCATAGATGAAGGTAAATCACAAAGTCTATGGACACCAAATGGAGGGAAATAAGTTTATGAACAGAATTAAATTGTATTCAGAGCAGTTTTTATATTTGGAGTACGGTTAATTTATCGGCTTGTTCAATTTATTCCAATGAATTTGATTGTAAATATGAGAAAGGAGTGGGGTGTAAATCCATCAGTGAAGTGAATCACATGGTGGATAAGGGGCAATTAAAAAGCTACGTCGAAGATAAGGAGTTGCCAAAACCGCTGTATTCATCTCAAGGGCAATCACCAAGTCCTATTGTTATGGGAGATGAGGGGATGATTCAAAGAGTGAGTGAGCAGCATCTTAGGGTGTGGATTGCACCCTATCAAGATGAACAAGGTAATTTCCATGAGGCCTCAGTGATTCATACGGTAATTAAGCCTGGATATTGGCAATTGTTAGAGAAGAGTTAAATGTTATCAAAAATCGGCGAAAAAGTATTAGATTTTTTAGGGGAAAAGCAATTTGATAATTGCCGCTCCCACTATTTATCAGAAATTTCTGATTTTTTCACCAAGTATCCAAAAATCGCTGATTTATTCCCTTATGAAACTTTTGATGAAAAATATCGATTGTTTTTCAACTCGGATAGTGTTGGTTTTGTATTAGAAACTCCTACGTTGGTCGGAGCCTCAGAAGAAATGCAGAAGGAAGTCGATGGCTTATTTCAAAATACCTTACCTGAGGGAAGCAGTCTGCAAGTGATACTTTGGGCAGATCCTTATATCGAAGAGCTTTGTGATCAATGGAAGGAAATGCGTAAAAGCGACATGATGAGAAATTTGGCAGAAAGGAGAACAGCTTATTTGAAGCAGATGGCCTTTCATTCTCCGCATAGCCCATATTGCTTACGCAATTTCAGATGTTTTATAGCTTATTCACAAAAAAATCTAGGAACCAACCCGGTCATTTTGGAAAGTATTGTCCAGCTACAGAATCAATTAAAAACTACCCTTGAAATGCTTGGGCTCCCTGTTTTTGCCTGGGGAGCCACAGAGCTTATTAATACGGTGAGTCGCATTTTAAATATGGACATCAATGATTTGAAACCATTTCAAAGACGATGGGATCCAGAAAATTAAAATTTCTAATCAATTACAAAATCCTGAAACTAATTTGATGGTCAATCAAAAAGATTTATCCTTACGATTGGGAGAAATCAAAATAAGAACCTATCAAGCTGTGCAATCGCCTCATATTTGGTCGTCTGCATGCTATGGGTCAATTAATTGGGGATGATGACAGAGACAATGCACAAATTCCCTGTCCCTTTATCATTCATTATGGCATCCACATCCCTAAACAAGATAAGCCTAAGGCGAAAGTTATTGCAAAAGCAACCTATGTGGAGCGCCAAGCTAATTCACCCTAGGTAAATTTTTGCCATCCATTGTAGAAGAAGCCGAAGAACTAAAATTTATTCGTCAAATGCTTGGAAAAGGTGAGACGGATTTTTCAAACCCAATTGAATGTGATTCTTTTTGCTAAAGAAGAAACCATGCCGATGGCAGAGCAGATTTTACTCAATCTATATCGCAGTAAAGAATGGCGACTGCAAGCAAATAATCTGCTTCATTTACCCATTTTTATCGGTTCATTTCCAATGATGTGGTCTGAAGATAGAGTAAAGTCACTTCTATATTTTAAAAAAATGAAGACTACCTTGTCCACAGAAGCGGCTAATCTTTTACCCTTGCAAGGAGAATGGAGAGGTACTTCAACCCCTGGCATGATTTTTGGTGGTCGTCGAGGCCAGATTATGACTTGGTATCCTTTTGATAATAATGCTGGGAACTATAACGTCTGTGTGGTAGGACGGTCTGGTTCAGGTAAGTCGGTTTTTATGCAGGAATTGATGACCACCACTTTAGGTTTGGGTGGCAAAGTATTTGTTCTGGATGTAGGGAGAAGCTTTGAGAAGACTTGTTTTTTACTAGGAGGTCAATTCATAGAATTTAAAGCAAAATCAGCACTATGTTTGAATCCTTTTAGTACTTTGCCTGTGAACGACAGCGAAGCAGCTCAAGATGGATTATCAATGCTTAAACCGGTATTAATGCTAATGGCAGCACCAACCAAAGGTGTCGATGATATGGAAGCAGCTTTATTGGAACAAGCGATGCTTGAGACTTGGAAAACTCATAAAAATAATTCAACTATTACCATATCGCTCAATTTCTTCTGAAACATGATGATAAGAAGGCTCAAGATTTAGGAACCATGCTGTTCCCTTATACGAGTGAGGGTGCCTATGGAAAATTTTTTAATGGGCTCATCGACTGTAAATTTAGAAAATACTCTAGTTGTTATTGAATTAGAAGAACTTAAGGAACGTAAAGATCTTCAGTCAGTTGTAGTGCAAATGATGATTATTAATATCACCAATAGGATGTTTCTAGGTGATCGATTGACACCCTTCAATATTGTTTTTGATGAGGCGTGGGATTTATTAAGAGGTTCTCAAGGTGGCGTATTTATTGAGACCTTGGCTCGTAGACTTCGAAAATACAATGGCTCCCTTGTTGTAGGTACTCAAAGTATTAATGATTTTTTTGTTAACGCTGGTGCACAGGCAGCATTTGATAATAGCGATTGGATGTGTTTGTTGTCTCAAAAAACCGAATCCATAGAACAGCTCAAGAAAACTAATCGAATATCCTTAACCCCAATGATGGAATCACAATTGAAATCGGTTAAAACGAAACAAGGCCAATATGCAGAAGTGATGATTTATGGCTCATCGGGCTATGCAATTGGCCGACTCTTATTGATCCGTATTCACAACTTCTATATTCAACCAAAGCAAAAGATTATGCCATGGTGCAATCGTTGCGTGATCAAGGTTTTACTTTAGAACAGGCGTTAGAACATATTTTAGGAAATAGGGAGGCTCAAAAATGATCATTAACATCAAAATGCAATGGTTATTACTTTTATTGCTGATATTTTTAGTATCTTTTATCTTTAATGTCAGATTTATAATGAAATCTCCTGAGATTGGCACAGTCGATATTCAGAAACTTGTTGCTATAGAGGCGCAAAAGCTTGCAAAAAATTATCCTAAGGGTGATGTTCCTCCTGAAAAACTTCGTGTCATTATAGAAAATATTCGAGCCAGCGTTCAAGAGTTTACAGCAAAACGAAAAATCATTTTACTTAGCAAAGCCGCTGTTTTATCTAGCAATGTTCTCGATTATACCGAGGACTTTATTAAGGTGGAACCCGGAGACGTGCATGAGTGAAGTCATTCGTTCTTTTGGCAGGTTTAAGAATGTCTTTTTTGGTGGTGTTGGCTTTATTATTGGCTTTGGAATAATTCTTCTATTATCTTGTTGCATTCAAATAGTGGTAAGTGAAACTGATTCTCATCCAAAACACTATTTTTTACATCTGAAATTATATAAGCCAGGGTTAGATGATTATAGCCTTGTTTATAGCAAATGGTATGGCAAAAACATTATTAAAAAAATCGCAGGTGTCGAGGGTGACAAAATTTGGTATGACAAACGGCAATGTTTATGGGTTGGCAGCCAAAAAATAGGTTTTCAGAAATCAATATCGAAGAATGAGCGAGTCCTAACCCCAATCGAAGCGCAAGTAATTCCTAAAGGGTATGTTTTTGTGTATTCAGAGCATAAGTCTAGCTTTGATTCTCGCTATCATGAGCTTGGTTTAGTGCCTTTGAATTCTCTAGAGGGCAAGGTAATTCCATTAATTTAAGCTATGAAAAAGTTAATGTTATTAATTCTAGTATATAGTTCGACAATCTCGGCAAAAGATTTAGGGACTTTTGGTGAGACCTTTCCTATTTTAGAAGAAAATTTATTAGCTTTCATTCAAGGTAAATTGGCTCAGCTTGAATCCAATGGTGAATTGGAGAAGCACCAGAAATCTATTGCTGAAAAAGTAGTAAAAAGTGTTCAGAGACCAGGCGTTATTGGATTAACGAAGACTAAAGAAGCTAGAAGGTTTTATTACGATCCATCGATCACGGTACCTTATGACTTAAAAGATCATAAAGGAACTGTATTTCATAAAGCAGGTACAAAGCTTAACCCTTTAGAATTGCACAGCTTAAAACAACCATTGTTATTCATAAATGGAGACGATTTAGAGCAGGTAAACTGGTCTAAAAAATATATTCATTTAAAACCCAAAATCATTTTGGTGGAGGGCTCACCATTTGATCTAATGAAATCATTTGAGATGCCAATCTATTTTGATCAAGGAGGAGTCATAGTCAAAAAACTTGGTATAAAACAGGTTCCGGCTCGAGTGGAGCAAGAGGATAAAATGTTAGTTGTTTCCGAAATAAACTTGGAGGCAGAAAAATGAAACATTTGATCCTGCCTTCCTTCACCCTAATATTTATTAGCTCAATATTGAGCCCGCCCCTAGAAGCAAAATGTCAAGGCAAGTTTGTCAATCCAATCAGAGATATTTGTTGGAGTTGCCTTTTTCCTATTACGATTGGCGGGATTAACGTGACCGGGGGAAGAGAGGATACGTCTAATCCTCGAACTTTTATTTGTGCCTGCCCAAGACCACCTATACCATTTCCAGTCCCTGGCATCCCCATCTCTTTTTGGGAACCTGTCCGTTTGGTGGATGTTACTCGGACACCCTATTGTTTGGTCAATATGGGGGGCATCAAGATAGCCAGCCCCGGTGGTGAGGCCAAGGGGGCTGGCAGTGTGGCTAGGGGATCAGGTAATCAAAGGGCCTTAAAGCATAGTTTTTATCAAGTCCATTGGTATGTTTACCCAGTCATCTATTGGCTAGAGCTTTTAGTCGATTTTATTTGTATTGAGAAGCATGGCTTCGATATTGCTTATCTTACAGAATTAGATCCCTTTTGGAATGATGACGAAACAAACTTCATTATAAATCCAGAGGCTATCCTATTTGCCAATCCCATTGCTCAAGCCGCTTGTGCGGCTGATTGTGTCGCTGCATCGAGCGGATTTCCAATGGACGCTCTGTTTTGGTGTGGCGGTTGCCAAGGAAGCCTTTATCCATTTTCTGGAAGTATCAGTACACATGTAGGAGGGGTACAGGCAAGCCTATTAGCCACACAAAGAATGATAGCAAAACTGCATCGAGAGTTTCTTCTCTGGGGATATATGGGGAAAGATGCATTTTGCAGCAAATATCCTATGCCAATTATTCGTAAAACTCAATATAAAACGCAAATGGTGTACCCCATTCCATCTACAAAGGGATGCCAGCCCTTAGGACGCTCTGAAATGCTATGGGGGTCAGGAAAAGAATTTCCTTATAAAGGGGAAGATTTTGGTTATTTGATTTGGAGGAAGAGAAATTGCTGCCTATTGTGATTTGGTTGTTCACAGTGTTTTTGGCTAATCCCGTTCTTGCTTCTGAAAGTGAGAAGGAAGTGGCAGGCTGGGTTAATAAAAACCAATGTCAAATGAATTCTTACTTGGATGAAGCAAATAATATCAAAAATGATGCCGAGTTCAAAATATCTACATTCTTCGCTGAAGCAAATAAGGAACAAGCCTTAACATGTTCAAAAAGTTCAATGCAAGAATCAAGCGAAGACAAAAATATCAATAGCAAGTCGGTTTTAGTATTCGTTTCATTATCAATGCCTAGGGAAAGTTTAAAAAGCTTATTCAGTGAAGCAGAGAAAAATAATTCTGGTCTAATAATCCGCGGCTTAAAAAATAATAGCTTTAAGGAGACGGCCGCTGCATTTCAAGATTTAGGAATATCGGTTCAAATAGATCCTAATTTGTTTGAGAAGTATGAGATTAAAGAAGTACCTACCTTTGTTGCGGTAAAAGAAAAAGAACCCTTTAAAATAAAAGGAAATGTCTCTTTGTCTTATGCACAGAAGAAATTTGAGGAAGAATCATGAAGAGACTATCTCTATTGATTCTATGCTTCATAACCCATGGAGTGAAGGCCTCTATGGAAGACGCTCACAATCAAGGTTCAGTATTTGCAGAAGGTCAGAAACCTTCCGCTATTCAACAAACCCAAGGCAAAATCGACCATGATAGGGTGCCTGGATTTGCAACGGATAACCCAAGCCCAGCTTCTTTAGATAGTGGCGGCAATTTTCAAGGAGCCATTCACAACGAATTAAGAAGCTCTGAAGCTGGAAAAGCTATGATGGAGAGTTCCCAAAATAGGCCACGATATAAATTAGATGCCAAAACCGATCCTTTATTTTCTGATCCAAAGGTCACGGCAGAAAATTCTCTAGAAATTAAGGAAGTAGGGGCGAAGATTGAAAAGGATACTCCGAAAGTGATGACTTGTGAAGAGGGAGGAGAAGATGTTACCTACGAATGTTATCAAGAGAGATCTGTTGTTCCCCAGGTACTTTTGAAGCGACTTACTTTAACAGTTAATTATGCAGATCTTGTTCGAAAAGCGGGTTGTTTTAGGGATGGTATTGGACATCTACCCGTTTCAACTCGCGACTATGATATTGATCCCACTACATTTCGTCAGAATGTCTGCCCAACGTTCGAGGCAATCGATGCTGCAACTGGGACAAAACATAACATGGATTGTCTTAGAGTACAAAAGTATTGGTTGAGAAGTGTTGTCAATACAAATCGAGAAACTATTCATGATAACTACGGAAAAACCTGTAATCCAGTCACTCGCATCTCGATAGAATTTGAACATGATACTTATGAAGGTGAAGGAACTGATCAGTGGATCTCCTATTGTGATAATTTGGAAGAAATGGTGAATCAAGGTCAGTGCAGGTATGGAGAAAAAATTTGCACACAGGGACCTGAAACACGCACCATAAATGGTTATAAGGTCTATAAAGATTGCTGGCAATATAAACAAATCTACCATTGCAAAATGATTAAAGACGATTGTTCAGCGCTTCGAACAAAAGGCTGTCATCAAGTTGCGTCAAGATGCAAAGAACAAAGACAGGGTAGATGTTGGATGTACGAACAAACCTATGAATGTCCTCCCGATAGAATTCAAAGACCACATACAGAGGTTTCAAATATCTTTTGTTTGACAGGTAATTGCCAAGATGCCTCTTATCAGGCCAATGATGAAATGTTGGATGTCGTTTCGCGTTTGGCGATGTTAAAAGAAATACAGGATGACATTCGAGCTCAGCAATCATTAGGTGCATTTGAGATTTTTAAGGGCAGTAATCAGCAATGCAATAGACATTGTATCTCCTTTAAGGATTGTTGCGGTGGTATGAGAGGCTGGGGTGTTTCATTACATTTATCGAATTGTTCAGAAGATGAGAAGTTGCTTGCTAAGATGCGGGAGAAAAATCTTTGTAGATTTATCGGAACTTATTGTGCTGAAAAGAAATTGGGAGTTTGTATTAGAAAAAAGACCAGCTATTGTTGTTTTGGAACAAAGTTTTCAAGACTTCTTCAGGAACAGGGAAGGCCGCAGATTGGGTTGGATTGGGGAACTGCTGAAAATCCTAATTGCCGTGGATTTACTGTTGAAGAATTATCAAGGATTGATTTCTCAAAGATTGACATGAGTGAGCTGTTTGAAGAAATTATGAAAAAATATCGCAGCCCTAACCTAGATTCTGTTCAGCAGAAAACGACAGAAAAGATCCAGGATAATATGAAGAAAATAGAAAATGACATTAAAACTAGATCTGAGACGCCGCAAACAGGAGCTATGAATGATAGCAAGACATTTTAAAGTGCTCTTATTGATAAATATTATATTTTGTTCCACTGTGGAAGCAAGTTTTTTTGGAGAAAACAGTACGGGGTGGCATTGGTATAAAAACCTAGAAAATACAGAATTAAATGTTCCACATGGAACCTTGGAAAATCGAGATAAAAACTTTATTGCATCCGAAATTGTTAATAAATATAAAAAGGAACTCGAAAATCGATTGCATGTAGCTTGGGTTGATCCGTCTTTGAAAAATATACAGGCTTATCAAGAATTGCAGAAAGATATGATGGACAGGGCAGAATTTTTTTCAGGGATGTGGATGAAGGTTTTATATAACAATCCACATTTAGATCATACCCTTATTACGCCTGTCAATCATAAATCGAGGCATCTCTATTTCGATCAAAAGAAACAAGAAATCACAGAGACCATTCAAAATCTTGCGAATGAGTATGGTTTATTTTTCATTTTTGATAGTCGCTGCCCTTATTGTCAGGAATTTTCACCCGTTGTTAAGTTGTTTTCAAAAACATACAACTGGGAGGTATTGGCTATATCAGCAGATGGTGGGAGTTTAACAGAATATCCTCGTCCCCTTGAAAACAACGGCATAATAAACAAATGGAAAATAGAAGCGTTTCCAGCCTTGTTTGCTGTTAACCCAAGTACTTCTGATGTGATTCCTATTGCCTACGGTATGACTTCCTTGGATGAAATTGAATCTAGGATAGTCCTGCTAAATTCGCTTAAGGAGATCAAGAGATGAAGAAACAGATTTCGACTCTTCTTTTGTTGGCTCTGATTACGAATCCTAATCAATCGATGGCAGATATAAGCTCTGATTTAAAACGGTTTTTTGATGGCGCAGGTGTATCGACTAATGCCAGTACTCCCGGAGTATTTAAAGACCAATCTGCGGGCTATTATACCGGAGGCAGCATAGTTGCGCGTAATGCCATTCAAAATGCTCAAATCGCGACCTTACAAATGCCGGGATTTAGGGGGGGCTGCGGTGGAATAGATGCCTGGGCAGGTGGCTTCTCTCATATACGTTCCGAAGAACTGGTCAAGATGCTGCGGAATGTGGGCTCAAGTGCGGCTAGCTATGGGTTTATGCTGGCAGTACAAACCGTGAGCCCTCAAGTCTACAACATATTAAATGAATTAAATGCTTTAGCAACGAAAATCAATAGTACCAACATTAATAGCTGTGAGGTAGCAGCCACGGCACTAGGAGGTCTTTGGCCAAAATCAGATCAATCCAGTAAACATCTTTGCCAGGCCATGGGCTCTGAACTTGGCGCTTTTAGTGATTGGGCAGCTGCAAGACAAGGCTGCGGTGCAAAAGGGGATCGAGAAAGAGTATTCCGTGAAAAAGGAGGAGATGTTCGCTATAAGGACATGCTGGTCGGGGAATTTAATCTTACCTGGAAGGCGTTACAGACAAATGCCTTCTTAAGTGGCGATCAACAGCTAGCTCAGCTATTCATGACCTTGGTTGGATCGATTATTTCTAGAAAGAATGGCGATGGGATTGAAGTGATAACCCTACCAGGATATGCAGACAAAGAAAATGTATTAAACGGACTTCTAAATGGCGGTGAAACACCCATTTATGCTTGTAATGATGCTAAATGTTTAAGTCCTGTTTTAAGGACGGGTGGTATTTCAGAAGATCATGCGTTGCTTCGACGGGTACACAATACCTTACAATCATTAGTTAATAAAATTTATAATGATGAAGAGCTATCAAGTGCTGAAAAAGATTTCTTAAATTCGACGCGACTTCCCATTTATAAGATGCTCAATGTGATTACCGCTTATCGAAAAGGGGCAGCACCTTTAGATATCCACCAATACGGAGACTTAATCGCATTAGATATTCTTTACAAATATATCCTAGAAGTAATTGATATTGTCCACGATAGCGTTGTACAGCTTAAATCTGTTCAAGTTGATGATTCTAATATTGAAAGATTTCTACTTTCTCTCAGAGTTGCCAGAGAACGTATTACTATCAGAAGAAATAGTGCCTTCCAGCATATGGACAGCGTTTTATCATTTATTCAAGCCACACAAATTATTGAAAAGCAATTACATGTGATGTTGGGAAATATAGCCAATGAAAATAATTGGCTGTAGAGGCATAAGTCATGGAATATCAAATCTATAGCTTTGGAAATGGTGAGATCTTAAAAGAGATCTTTAATGCCATCGCTATGTGTTTAAATTCCCATTCAGGCTCTTTATATGTGCCTTTGATTCGTCTCGGGGTACTGATTGGGGCAATGCTAGCAATCTTTTATGCCCTCTATGGTAATTATATGAAGGCATTTGTTGGTTGGATAATCCCGCTGGCTGCAATTATGCAAGTGTTATTTGTGCCGCAAGCCACCGTTTGGATTATTGATCCTGTTAGTCGCTATCATGAAAAAGTGGATCATGTCCCTTACGGACTTGCAATGGTATCGAGCTACATTAGCAGAATAGGCTATGAATTGACTCATCAAATTGAAAAAGTCTTTGTTTTACCAGATGATTTGAAGTATCAAAAAACCGGTACATTATTTGGTTCTTATTTTGTGCAGCAAGCCAAGACTTTTCATATTACCAATGAGGAATTGGCGGAAAATATGCGGCAATTTGTGGGGCAATGTGTTGTTTATGATGCCTTGCTGGGGCGCAAATATACCCTGGAAGATTTACGGCACAGCGCCAATATTTGGGAGTTGGTGTCTAAGAGAGGCTTCTCCTGCCAGATCCTTTCTATGGAGGGAACCGCGCGCTGAGGGTCAACAACAAGCAAGACCAGAAATTGTCACATGCAGAAAAGGGGTGGAATTATTTAATCGACAATGGAGTACAGAATTAAATCGAACTTGTACGGTATTCGGTCAAAAGATATTTGGAAATGTATTGAACCCAAGAGCGGAGCTATTGAAATATCTGCCTATAGCCTATGGGCATTTAGGAGATATGGGTCAATCAGCAGCGGACATATTGAAACAAAACCTAATGATTTACGCGGTGGTAGATGGAATAGAACAGAAATCTGTTGCAGTTGGTAATGCCCCTAATTTTGCAGTTCGTAGAGCCTATCTTCAGCAGAGAACTACCTATGAAACCTTGGGAGCGATGGCTGCAGAAATGCTTCCAACCATGAAATCAGTACTGGAAGCGATTGCCTATGCCACCTTCTTATTTGTTATACCATTGGCACTCTTACCTTTCGGTTGGCGTTTTTTGACTTCCTGGGTTCAAATATTGCTTTGGTTGCAAATGTGGCCTCCTTTGTATGCCGTTTTAAATTACATTATGACCATGGCTGCCAGAAGTAAATCTATTGCTGCGCTGTCTGTGTCAAACAAAGCAGGGGTTACGATTGCAAGCAGTGTCGGTTTGGCGCAAGTAAACACAGATATCTCAGCAATGGCTGGTTACCTTGCCATGAGCATTCCATTTCTTTGCATCGCACTTGTTCGCGGTGTTGGTTCGTTTGTGCATCTTGCCTCACATTTAAGTAATGTTACCCAAAGTGCAGCGGGCCAGGCTGCTAACGATGCAGTGACAGGCAATTATAGTTTTGGCAATATTCAAGAAGGAAATCGTCAGATCTCCAATGTGAGTATGTTAAATCATAGCTATGGTGCCAGTTACCGAGCGGGTTCTTTTCATCAATCGGATGGTAGATCAGATCTTCTGACAACAGCGGACGGCCAACAAATATTAAATGTCAGTTCATCGAATATACCTGTATCGATAAATGCGGCTGAAACAAAAACAGCTCAATTATCCAAGATGGCCAGTAATCACTATCAAAATGCCATAGGGCATTCAGAAGCTTCGTCAAAGAATCTTGCAAGCTCATATCGTCAGTTGATGGATCTGAGCCAACAAGTGTCTAAAGGTGAACACTTATCAGATAGTGTGAGTAGCGGGAAAATTGTGGAGCAAACAAATTCAATCCAAAAAGCTTCACAAATGCTTGAAAGTTTTGGAAAAGAAAATGGATTAAATAGAGTCCAAGCGGCCGAGATAGTTGCGGACGCTGGTGCGGGCTTGAATCTTGGTTATTATAAGTTCTCCGCTGGTGCCAAATTATCTGGTTCGGCTTATGATCAGGATCTCTATCGAAAAGCTGAGCAATTTTCAAAATCTGAAGATTTTCAACATGCTGTAAGAGAAGCAATGCAATCTTCTAAATCATTATCTCACTCTGAAACAAGTGAACAAACAAGACGTTTATCGGAAAGTATAGCGGGATCATATGATCAATCTGATCATTTTCGCCAAGAAGCCTTAAAGAGTTTTCGTGCTTCTGAAGATTATCAACGACAAGCCTCCCATACTCAGGCTTTTGCATCGACTATTAATGCAAATTATACCCAGGAATTTACCGATTGGCTGGCGAATCAGCCTGCTGATAATACGGGAGGTACAATTGGAAAGCATGGTGCTGGGCATATAGTGGCAAATGAGCCCAATTTGAGAATTCAATATGCCGAACGATTTTTAAATGAAAAGGGTTTATTTCCAACCCCGCCTAAAGAAATACATCAGGGTAACTCTGGCAATCATTTAAGAGAGAAATATGAGAATGATAATACAGGCGCTACTTATCCAGTCACTAAAAGTGCTTTGCAGCGAGTTCAAGAAGAGGCGCAAGGAAATAATATTCAATGGGATCATAATCGAGCACAACAAATACGGCATGGAGCTTTTAATGATCAAATAAATATCAAGGCACAAATTTCAGCCAAAGAAAATGAAAATGCCAAACAATATCTACAATCAGAGAAAGAGTTCACTAATCGTAAAGATAAAATGGTAGTTGGACAAGCGATCGCCGCCGAATTACAGCATGTAACGCAACCAATTGAAAGTGTTTCATCATATATCAAATCTATGATGAGCGATAAAAATGAAACTTCAAAAGGAGTAGAGGGTGAATCTCAGACAAAAGGATGATTGTTGTTTTTTATCAAGCGATTTGATTCGAGAGAGTTCCAGACAGCTGTGCCTGGAAATGCAATGTTATTCTTGTGAAGATCAAACGCAGAGCCTGGAAGTTCATCTGTGTTGGGTTTAAAAATTGCAGGTGATTTGATGTTTAAAATTCTCTTCACTATGGGATCGATTACTAAAAACCCAATGAAGAGGCAAAAAGGCAAAATTGTTTCCCATTCATTTATCGAGGAGAATAGCATTACTGAAAGAACTAAAAGTCCTGTTCGAATAAATCGAATTTTTGGGATCGATAATAAAGAACGATTGAGTTCAATAGAACTAATTTTAAATCTTGATTCTTCTTGCTCCGTTAATTCGGTTTCAAATAAAAATTTCGGTCTTAGGAATAAAATGGAACCATCTAGCGCTAAACTGACCAATGACCATATGGTCCAGAAAAATAGCGCATCCCAAAATAACAGCGATACGGTACCTAAAATGACGGCTATAACTATTTTGGTGAATAGCAAGGTTAAACCAAAATGGATTGATACTGTATTTCTCGAAATAGAGGCTCTTATTGCGCGCATTGCCTTACCCTCATTAGTCCCATTCATCTTAGCACAAATACACCGAAATAGTCCTGGATTTGATTATGAAGCGATATTCTGACGCCTTCACCCAAGGCGGTCAAACCCAATTACATACCTTCCACATGATACAACAGGTTGTCACAACAACCTCCAAAATTGCCATGTTCATAAGCCTGATATTCTTAATTATAATAATTTGTTGGAATTATAGCTATGAACAGCTTTATACTTTAATAGCCTTTAATAAGGCTCATCTCAGGATGCAATTTTCTTTCCTACCCAGAGGTTTTTTTGATACCAGCTGGATGCTTTCAGATACTGGCCACTGGGTTGAGATGAGTGATTATATCTTAGCCAATCATGCTGAATATATTGAATATGCTGCTAAAATGGCAACTGAAATCTATAAAAGACTTTTACAGACTAGTTACTTTTCTATTGCAAGTTTTATCCTCTTATCTGTTTATTGGATCTCGAGAGGAAGAAAACGACAGGAAACTCGGATCCTTAAAGGCTATGAACTTGTCGAACCCAAGGTTCTTCGAAAACTGATAGTCAAAAATGGCGCTTCCGAATTAAATATTGCCGGCATACCTTTACCTGTAACTGCGGAATGCGAACATATGATGATAACAGGCACAACAGGTTCTGGTAAAACCAATGCTATTAATTCCCTATTGAAACAAATTAAAAAATTTAATCATAAGGCAATAATTATCGATACCAGTGGTGGATTTGTTTCTCGATTCCATGAACCCGAAAAGGACCTGATCTTAAACCCGTTTGATGAACGAACCAAAAATTGGAATTTATGGAGCGAATGTGTAGAAGAATATGACTTTGACGAATTTTCAGAAAGTTTAATTTCATCGGATAGTTATGATAAATTTTGGACAAGAGCCGCTCAGCAGTTATTTTCTACCGCAGCATCAAAAATGAAAAAAAGCGATCAAACATCAATTCAAGATCTACTTGATTCCTTGTTATCTAAGCCATTAAGCGAAATCGCACCACATTTTGAGGATACCTTAGTTTCAGCTTATGTTGACCCCGCCACCGAAAAAACGGCCATGGGTATTCGGGCGACGTTGGTGTCTGCACTCAGGAATTTAAATTATCTGAAAGATGTTGGTGATCGATTTTCAATCCGAGATTGGTTGAAGAATGAAGAAAATAACTGGCTATTTATTTCATCATTGCCTACCCAAAGAGAGACTCTAAAGCCCTTAATGACCGCCTGGCTCAGTATTGCGGTCAAGAGCATCATGTCTATGGGGGAAGACCTAAATCGGCGGGTTTGGATTATTATTGATGAATTAGCGTCCCTTAATAAGGTCCCTGATCCTTATGCAAGGCCTTTCAGAGATCCGCCGCTATGGTGGCTGCTTTATTTTGAGCTTTCAAGACTTACATCAATTGGATGCTATCTATGGATCAAATGTGGCACGCACTTTTGGTGGTCTAACGGGGACAAAGCTTGTTTTTCGAATGGATAGCCATGGGGCCAAGCAAATGGCTGAATTGTTTGGGGAACAAGAAGTACTAGAACCTAATGAAAGCATTTCATTCGGTGCTCATCAAATGAGGGAGGGGGTATCTCTCACTGATCATCAAAAGATAAGGCCATTGATATCGCCCGCGGACCTTATGAAACTTGATAATTTTGAGGCTTATGTCAAATTTCCAAGAAATCTTCCAGCAACTAAAATAACTTTTAAACCATGGAAATAGTCTAAGAATTGCAATAAACCTTAAATTTTCCTGATGCAATGTAAGACAATATTGATTTGTAGAAAATTTTTCAGTGTTTCATGCTAATAAACTTACTGAAAAGGCAGGTTTAACTTTTAGCTGTTCTTTGCTTTTTAAATGCTGCCATTCTTTTTGGAGTATTTCAAGACTCAGTGGTGTTGTAGTGATACTTCTTGTTATGATTTTCTTATCAGCCTCATCTCTGAATCCAGAGATATCTGATAACGGCATATCATGGAAATACATCTCATGAGAGATATTAATATTTGCTAAAATATTAACTGTAAAATTTTCATTTTGAAAATTAATTGTTACATTATCTTTATTAGTTAATTTTAGATCATATTGCCATCCTACCTCGATTGGGTATTTTCCCATCATCCAATTATCATAAATTAATTGTTTAGGTGTACCTAGTACGTTCCCATTATCATCGTACAATGTTAATTCAACTAAGTCTTCGACATTACCAGGTAAAATTAATCGGCCTGTACTACTTATTGATAAATTATATTCTTTAAGTCTATGCAGAGTACAAAAAGCGGGAATTGAAACATTAGTTTTCCAATCATGCTCTCCTGTATCCACCAAACGATATAATTTTAATCCAGCCTTTGTGCCTCGTTTTAATGCAGTACTGGAAAATCCATTAGCAGCGACAATTACTCCTTGATTTGCACCAATATCATCAAATAAACCCATCGATGCTTCTACGGCTTTGACATCTAATGGTTTAGAATAATCTTTACAATCAATAGCAATCAATAAGTCATATTGAGCAATGTTTTGTTTGATTGATATATCGATCTCCTTCTTTCCAGTTTTTTTGCCTAATATTTTATCATTTAGGGTTATTTTGGCTTCAGGGGAAAGATTGGCGTGTATTTTAGCAACTAATTGCTCAAACTGCTTCCATTTTTTATCTGACATATACTTTCATCCAAATGAATTAAGTTATAATTGTATTTAACATAATTGAGCCGTTCAACCAAAATCAGATTTATAAAAATTACAAAGAAAGCTAAATAACCCATTCTAACGAAACATTTCTTCCTAAGATATTTTAAAATTCAAGATCTAATTTTTTAGGTTCATTTTGTTTTGAAAAGGCCAAAGTATTTGTCTTTACGATTAATCTTGATAAATGAGATTTTTGATGATCATCTGATCAAAAAATTCTTTAGCGCATTATCCTTGTCATAAGAATGCATCGCCTTCTCCAATAATTCTTTGTGTTCTTTTGAGTCTGAAGCTTGTTGAATTAAAGATGAGGCTATGAAAGCGATTCCTTGCGATCGCACCATTGATGCATCTGGGGTCAAAAGAAAGCAATATTCCTTCTTGATGTTAGTTCGTATCATTTCTGCAATAATAGCCTGTTCAAATAAAATGGTTGTGTTGTCTTTGGCGGAATTAATCTTATCAATGGTATGGTTCCATTTTTTCAATCTTTCAAATGTGTTATGAATTTGATTTAAATAATCATGATTTGATAAGAAAGCTGGGTTTTTTAAATGATATTTTCTTACCGTATCGTTTATTATCTCTTCGATTTTTAATCTATCCTTTGTGAAACTGTTGCTTTGGATTGCTTGGTTATTCAAGGTTTTCCAACCAAGTCCGAGTTCTTGTCCAATTTTTGAAATAAAATTTATGTATAAGGCTCGATTGTTTGTTATTTCTGCTGCTATACTGTTTCTTTCTTGCCTTATGTTGGAAAATTCTGGATATCTGCAATGTTCATAACAATTTTTACCAGGATGAGTGCTCCGGATCTCCCGCCACAAAAGTCGAGATTCCATTGCTTTTTTAGTATATTCATGAACCGTTAATTGTGCTCGCTCTTCAACCAGTGCCAATGGACGCATTTTTAATCCAGAAGCAATCTCAATGGATTCTTTACTTAATCCGACTTGACGAGCATAGAGAGCATGATCTTTCCATTCAGAGATTATATTTTGACCTAAAGAATCACGTTCCTTTTTTAAAGCATGGTATGCAGTCCAATCTTTTTCTTGCGACACTGATGTTAAGTCTTGCCCTAATAGAAGGTACTCTTGTATATTTTCCCAAGCCCCTTGATGTTCAGGCCTGATAGTATAATCAATGACCAGATCTTTACTTGAGACGCGCGAAAGTGACTTCTGTAATCCATTAAAATTAGTAAATGTATTGGTATCATAAAACAATTTCGTGTCTTTGCGATGCCTTGTTAAAGCAACATAAGTAGCATGAGCATCCATATTTTTAGAAGCTACAATCATTGACCAATCAACAGTTTGACCTTGCGCCTTATGCAAAGTAATAGCATAGCTGTGATCGAATTGGTTATAATCGTTTGTAGTAAATTTGGCTTCAGTTTTATTATCGATAGTCACAGTTATATGATGAATTTTGGTTAATGCATTTTGATTTTTAGTACTATGCATGGTTGAGGGCAGAACCTCTTCAATGCTAATGATCTTGCCTCTAGTACCGTTCTTAATAAGAAAATCTTTTGCTTTGTTTGTTTCATTGTCGAAGCAATTAATTTTATTATCTCGATTATTTTTCAAGAATATTATTTCATCGCCGGCGGAGAAAGTACGGCCATTTATAGCAATATCATTCTTAGAAATTAGATCTTTATCTTGAAGAGATCTTCTAGCCTCATCATTTAATTCTTGGCATTGGGCGCGGGTAGACGCTAGTAGCAATCCGCTTTGATCTGGATTGGCAATTCGTTTTTGTACATAAGATTCAGCTATTGATTTTAAATCTGTGGTATCAATTACTTTGATATGTCCATGCTGTTCATAAGTTGATAGTGCTTGATAGGTCTTTAACTCTGCTAGATCCTCTGATGCTGTTCTCATCCATGGTTCTTTTTGCCTAATTATTGTGTTCAAGCTTGTAAGCTTATTTTGTTCTGAGGCTTTTTCTTTAAGTTTACGGAAAAAATCCCCTGCTTCAATGGCTTTAAATTGATTATCATCCCCTACAACAATTAATTTGGCTTTGGCTTTTTCGATATAACCTAATATGGAAGCCCACTGAGAAGTCCCAATCATTCCAGCCTCATCGATAAGGAGAAGATGTTTTTCAGTCAATGCGTATTTGTCTAATTCATGCATTTTCCTTTCAAGTCGCAAATGTTCCGAACTGGGATGCATCGACCAAAATTCACGGTGGGCATCCTCTCTTCGATCCCATTTATCGAGGTAAAAAGCTACTGTTTCAGAAGTACAACTGGTTTCCAATGCTAAATTTTCAGCTGCAACAGCGGACAGGGCAAGTCCATAAGTCTTATATTCCGATTTATTATGGATATCTACAACGGCCTTTAGAGTGGTCGTTTTACCTGTTCCAGCTCTTCCAATAAGAATACCTAATTGTTGTTCATCACATAAAGATTTAACTGCATTCTGTTGTTCCTCGCTGAGATAATGATATTGGCTTTTAAGAATGTCATTTTGCAGCTTTGAATCAATAATAATATTGGCTTTATTACTCATTAGAACTTCACATTTTTCTAAGGTTTGGGCCTCTAATTGAATATATTCTTGAGAAGTATATCTAGCATGTCCATCTAGGCTTGTTCCTACAACGGCAGCTTGAGTTAAACTTGCTTCATAAACATAGGAGGCGAGCTTCGGATCATCCCCCAATCTTTTTTGAATAATTCGAGCTAGGTCCAAGGATGAAAACGTGGCCTGTTTGCTTGTCAATTCTTTTAGAATATCTTCTGGATTTAACCCTAAATATTCCTTATTTCGGTTCTTAATTTCTTTGTTTTCATAAACAATTCTTGAATCCAATCCACTTTTTTCCATTTTCTGTGCATACCAACTTTCATGTTTAGTTGGTTCGAATGGTATTCCTAAATCTGCATAAGAGCGATGATCGACCCTTTCATCAATACCCTCACGGGCCAAATAAAAGTTAGTTTTTTGAGCCCACAATCGACGGCTTTCAATTAATGCAGACTTAGTAGTGATCTCTCTGTCTTTTGCAATGGACCATTCTCCTTTATCGTTTACAGCCCTCCTAGATATTTGGAAATGAGCATGAGGATTACCTTCATCATTATGGATCGCAACGGTTACCACCAGTCCGCGGCTTACAAATCTTTCATTTAAAAAATCAGTAACCAGTTCTTGCCACACCTCAGGGGTTAGTTCTTTTGGAATAGCTACTACGGTGGTCTGGGCAATCTGGGCACAACTTTTGTATTTTTCCTGAGTAGCTTCTGTTCGATAGTAACTCATTGCATATCGATCTTCATGTGATTCTAATGAATCCCATACTTCTAATTTTTTCATATACGCAGGCGCATGACTTGGAGCAAATGTTGCAGAGAAGATAATATCTGAAGATTGATTTCGATAATCAGCCGTTATATTTCTCCTAGACTCTTCTAATTGGTTTCCAGTAATGTAAGCAGCGCTTTGAACGGCGCTCCGTCCAGTGCTTCTTGAAACGAATCCAACTCGATAATGATAAATTGCCATAGTTTAAAAATCTCGCCGAAGGCAAAACGCACTAGGGAGTGCATAAGTGCGCCATTGTTCCCAATGGACAGATGTAAGACTATCGTCTTATTTTATTTATTTCAAGGATTTTAGTAAAAAACCATCCGCTGGGTGATAACATTTTAATATTTCCATTGCTATTATTCATATTATCTTTTACTGCCGCTATATGTGGAGGGTTTTATTTATGAAGAATGATATTGAGAAAATGGAGAGCATTCAGGAAAAAATTAATAAATTAAAACTAAAGCAAAAACTAATTGAACAGGAGATTGTTAATAATTTTTCTCAGGTTTTAAAGTCTACCGAGGCATTTCAGATTGACTTTAATTCAATTGTCGGGGGATTATTGGAGATCATTGAAACCATTCGTTCTGATCCTGAAAAAAAGGAGGCTTGGAAATTGATTGGGGAAGAGTTTTGTAAACGAAAACTTAATGTCAATAAAAAAACATCAAACAAAAATGAGCTTAGAGTGGAGAAAGAATATGGTTGAAATTAATCGTTTGCTATCGAAAAAAGCGATTATAGCTTATAAAAAGCCGCTCGCTGATAAATCTTTACGGAGGGCTAGAGCTAGGACTTTAATACAGGCTTTATGCTAATCTTTGCATAATGCTTGTTATATAAAGAAAGTAATTATGCGAAGTAACGCATAATATTATCTTCATTTTCCCAATCTCATTGGATTTAACTTTGCATAATATTAGCCGATGATATAAATAGCGCAATTTCGCTCTAATTAAAATCTGAAGGTATACCATTATGCAGAAAAAATTATTAACCGAATTGATTCATGAACTAGAACAGGAAATGTTGCGGCTTGGTTACTCTGAGTATCCCATGCGATTATATCGCAGACGTTGGCGGACACTCCTTCAATTTGCAGAAGAGCGAGGGGACCTTTACTATTCCAAACAATTAGGAATAGATTTTGTTGAAAAATATTTCAACATTTCTGAGGAAAATGCTAATCGGAAATTTTCAGAATATGAGCTGAAAGAACTACGTGTTATTCGTAGGATTAGCGAGTTTCAGCTGCATCATACTATCTTCCGCCGTTCTAAACAAAGGGATATCCTGACAAATCCATCCTTTATGGTTCTTCGAGAAAAGTTTCAATTTTTCTGTGAGAACAAGAAATATTCTAAGGCCACAACGTACCAACTGATTCAGAAATTTGTTCGATTTATGGACTATCTTTCTTCTCAAAATATCACAGATTGCAAAAAAATTAACCTGTCATTGATACATGCCTATATCAAAACTTTTGCTGGATATGCTCCTCTAACCATGAACCGTAATATTTGTTATATCCGTACCTTCATGCGGTTTCTTTTAGAAATCGAAGAAGTCCAGACTGATTTTACTGCAAAAATACCAACGGTTCAGATAAGAAATCAAACCCTTATTCCTTCTGTGTGGACGAAAGATGAACTGCAAAAACTGATCACTGCTATTGATAGGAAAAGCCCAATAGGTAAACGAGATTATGCCATTATTTTATTGGCTTGTTGTTTGGGAATGAGGGTCTCCGACATTAGAAATCTAAAGAAGGAAGATTTTCATTGGGAAGAAAAGAAGTTGATTTTTATTCAGTCTAAAACAAAAGTTTCTTTATCTCTTCCTATAACACCAGAGGTAGGATGGGCTGTCATTGATTATCTCAAATACGGTCGACCTAACATAGATAACCCCTATCTTTTTGTGAGCCATCTTGCCCCATTCGGCCCGTTGAAAGAAGGAGATAATTTCTCTGAAGTGATTAGAAAATATATGAGGTTAGCTCATCTGCCTACTCTAAAAAAGAAACGAGGCATGCATTCCTTGCGTCACACTATGGCGAGTATGCTCCTTGAGAAGGACACCCCACTTTCCACTATTTCAGACCTTCTGGGTCATGTAGAGACAAATTCAACAGCCGTTTATCTAAAGGTTGGTATGCAAAAACTAAAGGATTGTGCCCTGAACTTTAAAGAGGGATCTAGTCATGAATAATCCCATTTATACAGATCTTCTTAAGGATCATCTCCAAAACTACATCGACCTAAAACGCGCCATTGGATACAAGTTTGATTTAGAGGCAAGCCACTTAAAACGATTTGTATGTTTTGTTTCGAAAAAATATCCAGAGGTGACTGGCATTACAAAGGAAATTGTATTGGACTGGTGCAGTAAAAGAACTTACGAGACACAAGCAACTCAATATCGCCGCGCCTCTATCATTCGACGATTCGGAACGTATCTAGATTCCATTGGCGTCAAAGCTTATGTCCTTCCAAAAAAATATTACTCTGAAGGTGAACAATATACGCCATATATTTATACCATTGCTGAGCTGGGAAAGTTTTTTGCAGCAATAGATAAAGATAAATGCCGATACAGTTACGAAAATCCATATCGACAGCAGATTATGCCTGTGATTTTTCGCATGATCTATATGTGTGGACTGAGGGCATCAGAGGCAAGGCTTCTCAAAGTTGGTGATGTGGATCTTGAAGCAGGTGTACTTTCTATTCTTAATTCCAAAAACAATAACAATCGCTTGGTTGCCATGTCCGACTCCCTAACAGAACGTTGTCGAAATTTTTCAAAAGAAGTCCATTTTCTTTCAGGGACAGAAGATTACTATTTTCCAGCCCTTGAGGGCAAACCAATGAAGAAAAATACCCTTTATCAAAACTTCCGTAGATTTCTATGGAAAGCTGGAATCCCGCATGGGGGAAGTGGTCACGGTCCCCGCATTCATGATTTTCGGCATACTTATGCCGTTCATTGTTTAAAAAAATGGGCGGAACAAGAAAAGGATTTAACGGCATACCTCCCTATACTTAAGACGTATATGGGGCACTATTCTTTTGAGGAAACCGCTTATTACCTACGTATGACCGCAGATGTGTTCCCCCATATCACGTTAAAATTGGAAACCCACTATCTGGATATAATCCCTAAACTAGAAGGAGATAACAATGAAGAAACCTACTGATTTTGCAAAATATCTTACGGATTTTCTTACTGTTTATCTACCAACCCAGAAAAATGTCAGTAAAAATACCATTCATTCTTATCGAGATACGTTTAAGCTGTTACTTTATTACTGTCAAGATATGACAGGGCTTCCAGTTGAAAGATTGAGCATTAGTGATATTTCAAGCGAATGGATTACTAATTTTTTGGAATGGCTTGAAACAGATCGAAAATGTAGCATTTCCACCAGAAACCAGCGACTTGCAGCTATTCATTCATTTTTTAGATACGTTCAGACAGAAGAACCCGGCGGTCTTTTCCACTTTCAAAAAATTACGTCTATCCCAATTAAAAGAACAAAGAAACCGGTAGTGGACTATCTGTCTCCGGAGGCCATAAAATTGCTTCTGGAACAGCCTGATAGACATACGCCAAAAGGCAGACGTGACCTCACGCTCATCAGCGTTTTATACGATTCTGGGGCGCGGGTGCAGGAATTAATTGATCTGAAGGTTTGTGATGTCACCTTGCAACCTCCCGCCATCATTACACTCACGGGCAAAGGAAATAAAATTAGGAGAGTGCCAATCATGAAGAATACAGCCTCTCTGTTACAAAGTTATCTCATGGAAAACAAACTCGATAAACCTTGGAAAAATGAGCATCCACTATTCATCAATAATCAACATCATAAGCTAACGAAGGAAGGGGTTACCCATATCGTCTCAAAATATGTTATTTCTGCAAGAAAAGAATCCACTCTCGTGCCTCAGAAAGTTAAGAATCATATGTTTCGTCATTCAAAAGCTATGCATTTACTACAGGCAGGAGTCAATCTCATATATATCCGTGATTTTCTTGGACATGTTGATTTAAAAACGACAGAAATCTATGTGAGGGCAGATACTGAAATGAAAAGGAAGGCGATGGAAAATGTTCACCCTGATCTGATTGATTCCAATCTTCCTGACTGGAATAAGGATCAAGCACTGCTTTCTTGGCTGTCTGAAATAAAATAGGACGGAGATTATGCGAAGTAAATTGGATCTAAATCCTTTGTTTATGGGGGATATAACCTTTTACTTTTCATAAAGTTTTGCTTCGCATAACAAGCGGGCAGCCTATTAAGTCTTTTAGGCTACTTTTCTCTATGCGGAATAGAGGAGGGGGAGGATCTTCAGCTGGATTTTGAGAAAAGAGACAAGGCGGCAATATTATTAGGAATATTATCGGAAGCATTCGAACAACTGCCTGTAGAGCCAACAAGCGAGCAATTTGAGCACTGGAAAAATATTGGCGTGCGTCTGATGAAAATGAGAAAATCAAATCCGAATCGCTGAGCTTTTTTTCACAGATCGAGATCCACCTATGATCAAATATATAAGCCGTCATGATCCAAGGGATTAGATTTGTAAAAAAAAATATTTGAAAACAAGAATTTTTATTTTATAATGACAATTAAGTTTTTGCAGTTGAAAAAACTAAAGCGGGATGTATAGATGCGGAAACATCTAAAACACCCCGTGCTCCAGGGAAACGTAGCATAAAACTTGCAGGTGAAAGTCCTGTCACAGAAAGAGAAGTCAGCTCCGCTGTGTAGCGAGCCTTGCGTCTTCTAGAGTAATCGAAGGAGAATGAAACGTAGGTAGTGAAATGCAACGAGCCGAAATGAAGTGAACGAGATGGCCCCGAAATAAGAGAAGTCGTAAGAGCCGATGCTCTGGGGTGAGTAGCAGGCAACAGACACTTGGCGGTTCACGCTGACGAATTCCAAAGAGTGTCAATTACCGGGGTGACAAACGTTGGCGAGTGCATAGAGTTTTACGTGGAAACCTGGGAAGCCCGTAGTGCTCTTTTATGGAACGAAAGTATTTAGAAGTCAAGCAATGAAATGCAAGCTTCTGAAAATGGCTTACGGGTGGCTGAGTCGACCATAGTAGTGATGAGAGTGGGTAATGCCAATGGAGCAAAGGGTCGGCAGATAGAAAGAGCGTGAAAGTGAAACAATGTTTGTACGCAGCGATGACAAAGAAACGTGGTTAACGAAACTGGAACGCATAGGCAGGCTAGCAGCATCAGACACTACAATCGTATTCAACAATGTTGGACATGTACTAAGTGTGGAAATGTTGCGGGATATTTACCATGAGCTGAATGGAAGAAAAGCGATTGGTATAGATGGAGTTACCAAGGAAGAGTACGGCGAGAAATTAGATGAAAATCTAAAGGCTGTACTGCAGAAAATCCGAAGAGGCACTTATAAGCCTAAGGCATCAAGAATAGTTGAAATCCCTAAAGAAGATGGAAGCACACGTCCTTTAGCAATTGCTTGTTTTGAGGACAAATTGGTACAGTCTGCTGTGAATAAAATTCTCTGCACCCTGTTTGAGCCAATGTTTCTTCCTTGCTCTATGGGTTTTAGACCAGAGCATGATTGCCATGAGGCATTAAGAGCTTTAAAACAAAGCACCTATCAAAACCTTGATGGCGCAGTGGTTGAAATTGATATACGAAAATATTTTAACTCTATACCTCATAAGGGATTAGAGGAATGTTTACGTAAAAGAATTTCGGACTCTCGCTTTCTGAGATTAATTAACAGCCTGATTAAATCGCCAACGATAGTTGATGGACAGGTAGTTGTTAATACGCTCGGATGCCCGCAGGGGTCTATAATTTCACCGATTTGTTCGAATATATACCTACATTATGTAATAGATGTCTGGTTTAAAGACATCGGCAAGACGCATATGAAGGGTAAAACGACGGAGGTGAGATACGCAGATGATATGGTGTTTGTGTTTCAACATAAGAGTGATGCTGAGCGTTTCTTCGAAGTACTACCAAAACGATTAAACAAATTTGGCTTGGATTTGCACCTAGACAAATCGCAATTGATTGAGTCTGGGAATAAAGCTGCAATAAGAGCCGATAAAAATGGTACGCGACTGGCGATCTATAAATTTCTAGGATTTGTTTGTTATTGGGGAAAAGCAAAGAAAGGGTTTTGGCGACTGAAGTTTTCTAGTCGTGGAGATCGTTTTCGAGCGATACTCAAAAGAGTTAAAACTTTCCTGAAAGAAAACCTCACCACGAATGACGCGAATGGCTTTTTAAAGCGGTTTGTGCAAAAAGTACGGGGGTGGATAAACTACCATGCGATTTCTGATAACGATGGAAGAGTATGGGCATTTACCGATAGATGCAAGCGTATGCTGTTTAAATGGTTTTATCGTAGAGGTGGTAAAAGACGAATGAACTGGAAGCGCTTTACGCTCATATTGAAGAAGATAAATTTTCCGACAACCTGGAAAACAAAATCGATGTATCCAAGCTTGGCGAAGCAGGCATAAATTAGAATTACCTATCGGTCTATCGGGAGCCCATTGCGTGAGTAGCGCTCGATGTGGTTCTGAGGAGGGGCCAGTCGGAGTGATTCGACTGGTCTACTCACATAACCATAATCAGACTGATTGGAGTCCGAAAAATATGGCTGACATTAGCTTAAGCAAATTCCATCCTTTTGACAATCATCATTCATTTATCCCCGTATCAGATAGTTTAGATAAACCACCCAGGATATGTGTTATCTGCATGGCTTCATATAATCAAGACATCCTTCATGGTGTTTGGATTAATATGGCGCAGGACCTTGAAGTTATCTACGGTAGTATAAATGATATGCTATCTAAAAGCCCGGCCAGTAATTCCTCAGATTGGTCCATTTTTGCCTATGAAGGTTTTGAATCAATACCCTTGAATAAACACGAGGACATTGAGCGAATCCATGAAAAAGCAATTTTTCTGGCAACCTATGGGAAATGGGGTATTAAAGTTTTAGAGCATTTTGATAACGATATTTATTTAGCCGAAGAGGCAATAGTAAATCATTATCAAGGGCAATATAGCAGTGAGCTGGATTTCGCGATAAATCTTTTTGATAAGGAATGTGGTCTCACTCTTCCAGAACATGCAAAAATTTATGTAGACTATGAGGCATTTCAAAAGGGTATTTTTGGTAATGACTATTTTTCCATTGAAGGTGATGGGGAAGCCCATGTGTTTTCCGTTATGAAAGGATGGTGCGCATGAATGGATATCTGAGGAGCAGTTTAAATTGTTGCAACGTTGTCGCAACTATCTTACTGCTTTCATTTATTCCGTTGTGAGCACTAAAAATATACTGGTTTTAAAAACAGTTTTTTCGATGATCTTCGGAATTGAAAAGTAGATATTAAGGACACTTTCGGTGCCGAATAACTGTAATCAATTGAATTTTAAGGGTTTTTAAATCTCATCTATTCAAGACAAACTTTCCGCAACGCCCGTTGCGGAAAGTTTAATGGGAGAGCAGAGAAACATTTTATTTGTTTTGTACACTGCAACTTTCCGCAACGGGCGTTGCGGAAAGATACTTGGGGGAAACTGTGAATAAAAGTGATTTGCAAATTTCAGATGCATATATTAGGGCTTTAAATGAGGCCAAACATTTAATAACACATTCTCAAGAGAAATTCTTACGATCCGCTAATCGAATAGGGATGGAGGTCAGGTGGAGCCTGGGAAAAATCATCGATGAGAATTCTATTAAATATGATTGGGGTAAAGCTACAATCATAAATTTTGCAGAAGACCTAACCATCTCATTTCCTGATAATGCAGGATTTTCGGAAAGAAATCTTCTATATATGAGACAGTTTTATAGTGAATATAAAAAGCAACCTGAATTATTAGCTTTGGCAAAAGAAGTGAGTTGGAGAACCAATATTGCCATTATGACTAAGGTAAAAGATATTGATGCAAGAATGTTCTATTTGCAGATGGCGACTGAAACGCTCTGTAGTCGAGATGTCATCTTAAATCAAATATCGGCAATGGCTTATGAACATGGATATTTACAGGATAAAAAACATAATTTCAATACGACCTTGCCATCTATTCAAGCCGCAAAAGCAGAAAACATTTTAAAAGGTAGATATTTTTTTGAGGCAGCAGAAGCATTGGCCTTAACAAAACCGCTTCAAGAAAGACAAGTTGAAGAAGACATGGTTCGTCGTATAAAAGAAGTAATAATGATGCTGGGTAAAGGATTTACTTTTATTGGGAATCAGTATGTATTGAATGCGGGAAAAAATACTTATAAAATCGATTTATTGTTTTTTAACAGAATCACCCTTTCATTGGTCGCGGTCGAGCTCAAAATGTCACACTTCAAGGCAGAATATGCAGGAAAAATGAATTTATATCTTCGACTTCTCGATGAAAAAGTTAAATTACCACATGAAAATAATTCTATTGGCCTAATATTATGTACTGATAGGAATGATGTTGAGGTTGATTATGTTCTGCCAGAACTGAACAGACCCATCGGTGTCGCTGAATTAAAATTATCAAAGGTTTTACCCAAAGAATTATCGGGTAAATTGCCTGATCCGGAAATGCTTAAGAAGAAAATTCTTCAAAATCTGAAGAAGGATGAGTCTTAAAGTTACATTATTTCCAAGATGATCGTGTGTCGGATCAATATGATTAATCTTGTTAGACGGAATTACTTTATGATCCAGATTGTGTTTCAAATGGTCGCTTGTTTGCTAATGAGGATTTGAAGGAACGACTATTTTTATATTGCAATCTAAAATAAAACGTAATTTATTTGAAAGAGTAATTTGTGAAAAAATTAGGACCTCGAAGAAAAAGGTTGAGACGCGCTAGCAGACTAGAATCTGCCAAACATTGGATCCCAACTTATGTTGGTAAAAATATTATTAGGGGTTATCAAAATTGGTATGGTGTTGATATTCAATGCGCCGTTTATGAGCTAAAAATGTTAAAAATAAAGATAGACGAACAATATGTTTCACGAGTACTTGAAGCTATGACACATAGACTTGTGGCTAAAAAAAGAAATCTTGAAAAGAAAGCAGAGGGGGCAAGTCTTTTGGACTGGTGTGATTCGGATGAGAATTTTTATTATATAGCGGGCTATACCCCTGGTGGGGCCCCCTATGGTATTACCTGGGAAGAGGCAGAAGTACAGGGACTTATTTGCGGAGAAGTGGCGGAGTAAAACTGAATGAATTTATGATTTAAAAAGACGTTTTATATATTTTCATAAAACTCTGAAGTTTACAGGGTTATGGATTTTTTAGAATCACTTTGATATCATATTTCATTTAACCAGTAACATATCTTAATGAGAGTAAAGAATGGGAATTGATAGAAGAGTGATTCAACCCAAATCAATTGCTGAACAATTATTATACAGTACAGTTCGTATTTGTGGGGATGCAGGCACGGGGACCGGCTTTTTTTATCAGTTTCAAATTAATGAATTTTCGCGTGTTGAACTTATATTGACCAATAAACATGTAGTTAATGGTAATAAAAAACTATCCTTCTATTTTCATGAAGGAATTGACAATTCTGGAAAACTTGAACCATCTAATCAATCCTTTTGCTTTTCAATTGAGGATTATTCTACTATTTGGGTTCCTCATCCAAATGAAAAAGTTGATTCTTGGAGCTCTATTATTTGTACCAATTAGAGAACTTGTAGAGAAAATTTTGAAAAAGAAAATATTTAATGTTTCATTTGATGATAATCTTATTAAACACGATGATGTGCTTGCTCAGGAGTCTGATGTGGCTGAAGAGATTTTAATGGTTGGCTATCCAATTGGTTTATGGGATGAATTAAATAACTTTCCTATTGTAAGAAAAGGAATAACGGCTGTTCATCCGACTCTAGATTTTCAGGATAATAGTATTGGAGTTGTTGATATTGCATGTTTTCCAGGATCATCTGGCTCTCCAATTTTAAGCTATGCATCAGGCGCATATTTTGACAAACAGAGCAATACATTTAGAATAGGAAATAAAACAATTTTGCTTGGGCTACTTTTCGGTGGACCAAGTTATACTAGTGAAGGTAAAATTGAAATTAAGGAAATTCCTGCACTGCAAATTCCTATAACTAAAAGTCAACAATGGATTCATTTAGGATATTATGTGAAAGCAAAAGAAATCTTAGCATTGACTGAATATATTTTAAAAAAATATCTACAAAATAATAAATCTTGAAACACTTAACAGAGAGCAAAATATTATTTATTTCTTTTGTATGAATCTATATTCCTTGATTACTGTCTCGATGATTTGCTGAGCTCTTAAACCTTCTACAGCATTTGTTTCAACTATCCCTGCGGCAATGATTAAAGCTTTCCATAAAGTCCAGGCTAACCCACGAATCCAGGTATCTTTATCGAGATTTAAATGGTTTAGAAAAACTTTTCGGGCTTCATCATCGAAGAAGTTCCATGCAATAGCAAGATCACAGGCTGGATCACCTACTGCAAGTTGGCCAAAATCAATAATGGCAGCAAGCCGTCCATTTAAAACCAAAAGATTACCAAGAGCGACATCTCAATGTACCCAAACTGGTGGATTTTGCCAAGTGGTTGATAACGCACGGTCCCAAAGTTCAGTTGCTGTAACAACATCGATTTTGTCATTGAGTATTGAAAGAGCTTCCCTTGTTTCAGAATCATAAACAGATAAAGATCCGCCCCGATAAAAACTATGCGGCCCGGCGATTGGACCGCCTGTAGTATCAATGTTTTGTAAGGCGCGTAAAAAGCGTGCTAATGCCGATGCAAAATCATTTAAATCGGAGATATTGGCTTTTGTCGCTGGCTCTCCCGGTAACCAGTGATTAATAGACCAATGCCAGGGATAACCGAAATCAGGCTTTCCAATACCTATGGGGGCAGGGATGGGAAGCGGGAGATGGGAGCTGAGCTTTGGTAGCCAATATTGCTCTTTTTCAACCGCTAAGGCATGTTCGGCGGTGCTTGGCAGTCGAACCAGCATGGAATCGCCTAAATGAAAGGTTCTGTTATCCCATCCGCTCTCTACGACAGGTTTTATGGTTAGATTCCTCCATTGAGGGAATTGGCCAGCTATTAATCGCTGGACGAGATTTAAATCAATTGTTATTTCCATGATACCGCCTCTATTTGCCTTAGTATCTTATCAAAGAAATATTAAAAATTTTGAATTCACAGGCTATTGCATTAAGATTATTTAGGTTGTTATTATACAAACTATGTTCGCTAGGTGGAATTGAAGTATCTTAGGAGAATTCTTATTTAGCTAAACGGCTCATAAAGAATTCTTACCTAAAGTTCAAGATTTATCAATTGATTTTCTGTGATCAAAATTACGCAAATACAGTGGGAAGAGCATTTCCCAGATTTTAATTGCTGAGGGTAGCAGTATGCTGATTATAGCGAGTGATCATGTTGGGTTTCATTTAAAGCAAGAAATTAAAGATTTTATCAGTACACTTGGTTATGAGTGTGAAGACTATGGTTGTTTTTCAGAGGAGAGAGTTCATTATCCGCTTTATGCTTATCGCGTAGCAAAAGAGGTGGCTAAAAATAATTCTAAAAAAGGAATATTATTTTGTGGTACTGGCGTCGGGATGGCTATTACGGCAAATAAAGTTCCAGGCATCAGAGCAGTAAATTGTATTGATATCTATACCGCAAAAATGTCGCGCGAGCATAATAATGCCAATATACTTGCAATCGGATCCAGAGTTATTAGCAGTGAACTCGCCACATTGATTATAAAGACATGGCTTGAAAGCGCATATGAAGGTGGCCGCCATGATCAAAGATTAGAAATGATAACCGCGATCGAAAATGAAGAATTTACAGGATGATAATGCCAAAGTTAAATATTGGCGCATCATTAATGTGCTGTAACATTCTTAAGCTGCAAGATGAAATTTATTCATTAGAAGCTGCCAATTGTGATTCCTTACATATAGATATTATGGATGGTCGTTTCGTTAAGAATTTTGCCATGAATTTTTATGAAATAGCAGCCATTAAAAAAATCACATCCATGCCGCTTGATATCCATATGATGGTGGAAAAACCGAGTGAATTTTTTGATAAATTGGTTGGCTTTGAGCCAGATTGTATAACTTATCATCTTGAGTCTGCCGATGATATCTCCACTTTACTTCATGAAACAAAAAAAACTAATAGTAAAGCGGGTTTGGCGCTTAATCATGATACATCCATTGACAATATCACCGAAGAGTTAATGGGCATTGCGGATAAAATTGTAGTTATGTCGGTTATCACCGGCTTTTCTGGGCAGCCATTTATAAATAGCACTTTTGAAAAAGTAGCCAGGTTGAAAAAACGTATAGAAGATTTTGGATTTAAACATTTGACAATTGAAGTGGATGGCGGACTAGATACAAATAACATTCCAAGGTTATATTGGAGTGGTGCAACCTCGTATGTGCTGGGCACTAAGGGGTTATTCATTCAAGGAGCAGATTACTATGATCAGATAAAAAGCATAAAAAGCTGTATCGAAGAAGGTTAATATAAGGCTAGGCTTTGCCTTTTTAGTACTGTATAATGTACAAACATATTTTCAATGGTTCAGAGGTCTGGATGTTGCTAGATAAATTTATTTTAAGTCAACTGAATGATTACGCAAACAAGCTCGAAGGGAAATTGGATGGAGACGTAATTTTCTATTATGGACCGATGCATCCTTTGCTTGTTAAACCTTTCAGAGATTTGATTGAGAGGATGTCCTCCAGTCAAGGTAAGCATCAGAGACTATGTGTTTTTCTTAGAACAGGAGGTGGAGCAGTTGAACCAGTTGAAAAGATGGTTGACATAATAAGACATCACTACAATGAAGTTTGGTTTTTTGTGCCGGATTTTGCGATGTCCGCTGGAACAATTTTTTGCATGTCAGGCGATAAAATTTTTATGGATTATTCTTCTTCGCTGGGTCCAATTGATCCGCAAGTTGTTATTAACGATTCTGGAATTCAAAAATTAGTTCCAGCTTCAGGTGTTTTGGAACAAGTGGAAAAATTAATACAAAAATCAAGAGAAGGAAATATATCACCTGCAGAATTTGCGATTTTACAGAATCAAAATCTTGCTTTATTGAGCAGTTATGAACATGCTAGGGATTTATCAATAGATTTAGCAAAATCTTGGTTGGTTAAATATAAGTTTAAGGATTGGTTGAAACATAAGACTAATCCGGCAAAACTAGATCAGCAAGTTACTGATAAAGAAAAAGCAGAACGTGCAGAAGAAATTGTGAATAAGCTTGTGGATCATAAAAATTGGCATTCTCATGGAAGATTAATAGGATCTAAATTACTTAATGATCAATTAAGATTAAAAATAGATGATTATCCTGACGATGAAAGTAGGTCGTTGATTAGGAGTTATAATGATCTTATTACTGATTTCGCTGAACAGAAGCGTTTTGATTTTTATATGCATGATAAAACGAAATCTGCTGAGGGGATAAACATTTGAGTATTGAAAAACGTGTTGAAGCAACACTTAAATTAAATGAGGACAAGAAAATTATTAATGATAGATCTGTTCAAAGATGTATCCAATTTGTTAGGGATATGGAACGTGCAGGTGTATTAAAACGCGAGCAACAATTTGTAATCTCTCCAATTGAAGGTGGTCTGGCTCAATTAAAATTATACTCTTCGTTATATCGAACAGAGTAAATAATTAAGCTGCTATATTTTAAAATGACTCAATTGCTTAATTATGATCGGTAAGTCGGATCACTTATGGCACTCATCTGATAAATATACCGTAAGTCAAATCAACAAAGGGAGACTTATAAATGGCCGAAATAAATACTGAAATACAAAGAAAATTAGCAGATTTTAAAGAAAAATATGAATCTAGAGAGATTCGCTATTTTTATTTTCCGTTATACCAAGATACTTTGATAGAGCCTCCACTCTTTAAGCTGGAAAAAGACGGTACGGTTTTCTATTTATTAGGCACTTATCATTGGATTCCGATAGGGATATTTCCACAGCCTATGCAAGAAATTATAGGAAATTGCAAAAATATCATTTTGGAGAATCATGGGCACTCTGGTTTAACAGAAGAACACTATATCAAAATGGGAATTTTTGCTAAAGAGCCTACAGATAAAAATTGGTTTTTAAAACTCTCTTTGGAATCGAGAGAAATCTTAGAAAATGCTCTAAATATTTTTTGCGAAAAGTTCAAGCTTGAGATACCAATGGAACGCGTGGTGCCAGAATTAGCCTATTTTGTCTGTCATGGTGCTGCTTGTAGAGGAGGCATGGAAGATTCTCTTGAAAAATTATTTACTTCAAGGATATTCGTGCTTGAAGACACTGACAATGGGATAGAACACTTTGAAAGATTTACTATTGAGAAATTAGATGATTGTTTAAAAAATTGCTTTGGCTTTTTGAAAAAATCGCCAACATATGATGCTGATAATTTATCTTTCGACAAGCATTATCTTGATAGTAGCATTTTATATGCAAAAGAATTTTTTGAACATGAAAGTAATAGGCCAGAAAACTATAAGAGAACACAAATCTGGCTGCCGAAGTTGCGGTTGTATTTCAGAGAATTAACTGCACCAAGCTTAATTGCAGTTGGTTTGGCACACCTAGTGGCTAAAAATGGCTTGCTTTATCTTTTAGAACAAGAAGGATTCAAAATATCCAGAATAAATAGATATGGTTTTTCAGTTCCCTTTTCGGCAAAAGAAATATATGATTCACCTGAGGTAGCAAGAAGTTTATTCACGCAATGGGAGAAATTTAAAATTGAGGTGGGAGACAAACTATCTACTATAAAGATGGGACATGTCAGATTTCACCCTTTACCGGATGAATCACTCCTGCATGCTAGGTTACAAATTTGCAATTTGTTTAAACCTAAGATGGTATAATCTAGATGATCGACTGGTTGTTGTGAGTAGTTAAGATTGCATATTTTATGTTGTGTAAGTTTTGTGTCAATGAGTTGTGCTTTGTTGTGACTGGTCGTGATAATGTAGCGGGATCTATCAGTCAAAATTGTTAATAAAATCAACGATCTAAATTTCGCTGACCTGGCTTCGAACCAGGTGGTCGGGAGTTCGAATCTCTCCGGGCGCGCCAAGATTTTTCTTTTAAAATCAAGGACTTAAAGAGAGATTTCAATCAACTAACCTACAACAGAAATTTTCGACTGTGTAACTTTTGTGTACATCGGGCTTTCTAACTCAGTACTAGCCTGACGATTGATCCTGTAGTATGCGAATTCCTAAATTTTAGGCAGCAACAGGTAATCGAACCAAACCGTGCAGGTGTTTTTTCCATTTATAATTGCTTAGGCTAAGCACTTTAGTATCACCTGAGCTTTTATTTTCTGGCGTCATTGCATCAATGCCAGCATGAGCTCTTGATTGATTGAAATAATCTTTAAAAGCATCTAGCTTTTTTTGTAAATCACAAGCATTCCAGATCAAAACGTTCTCTAATAATTCTTCGCGAATCGTTCTAATTAACCGTTCCACAAAAGGATGAGAAATAGGCGTGTAGGGTATTGATTTTATGTGTTCAATTTCCAAGATTCTAAGATTGGCTTCCCATCTTTGACATTTAAAAAGGGGATCATTATCTGTTGAAATGCGCCGAGGTATTTTTTGATTTGAAATTATGCTGTTAAACATGCGACATATAGAGGGACCGTCAAGATCGCCATTATTGATAGCAAATCCGATGATTCTTCTTGTGAATTGATCCATGATTACCATGACACAATAAGATTTTAAATTGATGGATTCTGTCCTGAAAAAATCTATTGACCATAATGAATCTTTGGTATGACCGAAAAATGATAACCAACTAGGGCCATTATTTTTATTAGGGTCTGGTTTGTGAAATTTATGTATAATTCTTCTTACAGTATCGCTGCTTATTTCGATTCCAAATTGATTTGAAATTTGCATTGCAATTCGCAAGTATCCAAATCTCGGGTTTAGAGCTTTATATTTTAAAACAAGGTCAATAATTTTCTGGCTTGGGCCTTTTCTGCCAGGTTTTTTGTAGTTCTTTTTTGTAAATAAAGATCTGTATTTTCTCGAAACAAAAAATTTGTGAAATTTTATTAATGTGGCAGGTTTAATTATAATGGCCAAACGGTTTAGTCTTTTGTAATGAATGTATTGACTGAAGAGCCCAAATGTAAAGCGATCTATATTTGACAAAGTAGGGCATCGCTTTTTGTTTCTGGAGAGAATTATTAACTGCTGTCGCAAGCAAATATTCTCAGCAATGATAGAGCTGATCCCGCCTGGTTTTGCTGTTTTAAAAAGCATTCCAAATAAAATATATAATAATTGTAATATATTAAACATAATAACAGAATTTAAACGATTTTCAGGTTTTTTTCAAGCTTTTTCTGTTAGCGGTGATTAGATATCACATACCGCACCATTTTGCCATTTAGAACACTTCTGTAGGTTCTAAAATGGCACTAACAATTTATTCGAAAATAAAGTTAATTGTTCAAGAATCCTATTTAAATCAAAATCAGCAATTTTGCGCCTCTTTAACGTGGGCTCAAGCTCAGCGTTAATTTTAGCGTGTAGATATCTTATAGTCTCCCGATCCTTGAAATCGTGAAAATGATTCTCATGACGAATCTTTTTTTGGATTAACGACTGAAAAACTGTATCTTTAAAATCAATTATTCCATTCATTATTGCATAATCTAAATCATAATAATCGCGAATAGCCAATTCTCGGCGACATAAAGCAGCTCTAGTTTTCTCCGCATAAGCTTCTTGTGAGCTAAGCCCAATAATATTAAAAGGTTCCACCATATTCTCATTGATGAATGGATTCATGAGTAAAGTTTTTGCTTTAAAAATGCCTGGTGGTAATAATAATTCATCACGCATCCCTACATCGATCAATATTTTGTCATTGGATTTTTTTAGATGGGAAGCATAATTCAACTCCATAGTGTATTGGCATGAATTATTATGTCCTATTAATGGACGTTTAACTGTGAAAAATGGCAATTTCAAATGAATATTATTTAATAATTCCTTGATGTGTTTAATACTCTGGCTTCTTTGATTTCGCGTCGCATCGTACGGCATCGGTATCATAAAATCCAAGTCTTCACTCATCCGATTAAAATCAGCATGCACTTTGCTAAGAAGTGTTCCCCCTTTAAAGACTAAGGGCATGTCTTCATCGTATAGATACTTCAGAATCAATGAACAAAGAAAGTCTTTTTCTATAAGTGCATCAGAGAATTCGAATCTAGCAGCGGTATATTGCACGGTTGCTATAAATTCCCTTTCTTCTTTAAAGAAATTAACCATATCAATAATATTATCAAGCATTATCAATGATTCCCCATTTCATGTTTATTTTTCCTCGTCGTGAACCATTCGGTATTAACGAGACTAAACCCTTGGTAGAAGGTAGCTTTTTAATTAATGGTAATAGGATTTTGTCACTTACGCCTTGTTTTTCAAGGAAATAACCAATTCTCCTTAATGCAATATTATTAGCGATAAGATAAGAAATCTCTATAAATTCCTTTAAAAAAACTTTATCCTTTAAATGGGTTTTAAGCCATGAATAGGCCGCTGGTAATGTCTGATAACGTTTATTATCATTAATTGCATCAAAAATTGTTTTAGCCAAACTTGCTATATTAACAAACTGTTCATTCGATGAAATAGGAAATTTATCAAATCCCCGTATACACTTCTTTGAAACTTTATAAAATCTAATTCTAATTCCCCCAAAGTTTTTTAATCCTATTATTCTATCATTATACACAGATAATTGATTTGGAATCTGCGTAGAAAAACCATGCATATTGAATGCTGTTAACCCTCCAATGTAATAATTAGCTTTATAATATTGCATATATTTTGAAACTATTAAATAATCACTTGGTTTCCAAAACCCGCCAGGTGGTATATGACTAGGCACAAGATATACGCCGCGAAGCAGACGAAAAATCAATCCACTTTTATTAAGTCTAAAAAGTAATTTTCGCTCTTGTAATGTCGATATTCCAAGAGGCTTTTGCAATTCACCAATATGAACGACATCTAGACCCTTCATTTGCATGTAGGCAAAAAATTTTGCGCCCAATGGGCCTAGCTCAGGATTTCTGTCTTGCATAATTTAATTATGATAATCCCTTTCTAGGGAATTATCAAGGACAAAAAATACAATTAAACCAATACTGAACTCAGATGCTGAAAAATCCTAGTATTTTATTAAATTGAGCATGCCACATTCAACTAAGTAACTGATTTTGTTGAATTTATTTAAAAATTTTTATTTGTAGATGCAATTATAATTAGATAGGCAAGATTCTGGGAGAATTCTTTATAAGGCTAAATTTAGGAATTCGCATATAACACCCTATACCTATGTTCAAGTGCAGCACCATTGCCGGTCAAATCAGTAAGAAAATCAATTATAGGATCTACAACACAGGGATCAATTGTAGTTCCTGTAGTATGCGAATTCCTAAATTTTAGGCGGCAACAGGTAATTGAACCAAACCGTGCAAGTGTTTTTTCCATTTGTAATTGCTTAGGCTAAGCAATTTATTATTACCTGAGCTTTTATTTTCGGGTGTCAATGCGTGGATACCAGCATGAGCTCGAAAATTATTGAAATAATCTTTAAAATCATCTAGCTTTTTCTGTAAATCGCAAGCATTCCAGACTAAAATATTGCTCAATAACTCCTCCCTTATTGTTCTAATTAACCGCTCCACAAAAGGATGGGAAATGGGGGTATAGGGTATGGATTTTATGTGATCAATTTCCAAAATTCTAAGATTGGCTTCCCATCTTTGACATTTAAAAAGGGGATCATTGTCTGTTGAAATGCGCCAAGGTATTTTTTGATTTGAAATTATGCTGTTAAACATTCGGCATAAAGAGGGGACCGTCAACGTTGCCCTTATTGACAGCGAAACCGATGATTCTTCTTGTAAATTGATCCATGATGACCATGACCCAATAAGAATTTAAATGGATAGATTCCGTTCTAAATAAATCAATAGACCATAATGAATCTTTAGTATGGCCGAGAAATGATAACCAACTAGGTCCATTATCATTATTAGGTTTTGGCTTGTAATATTTGTTTAAAATTCTTCGTACTGCATCACTGCTTATTTCAACGCCAAATTGGTTTGAAACTTGCATGGCAATTCGCAAATATCCGAATCGTGGATTAAGAGCCTTATACTTCAAAACGAGATCAATAATGTCTTGGGTTGGTTCTTTTCTACCGGGCTTATTGTGGCGCTTCTTTGAAAAAAGCATTTTATATTTCCGTTTTACAAAAATCCTATGCAGCTTTATTAAGGTGGACGGTTTAATCATGATTGCCAAACGAGATAATCTTTTAGGATTAATATAATGGACGAAGAAGCCAAATATTAGGCGATCTGTGTTTGTAAGTTTAGGAGATCGTTTTTTATTTCTGGAAAGAACAATTAGCTGTTGTCTTAAACAAATGTTTTCAGCAATAATAGCATTAATACCGCCTGGTTTTAATAGCTTAAATAAAAGACAAAATAGATAGTAAAGTAATTTAAATGTGTAAGTCATAATCTCAAAGCATGTATGGATATTGATTTTTATTCAACTCATTCTAAACGAACTCTTCATGAACTTTTTTGCTAGCTGTTAGTCCTTTCCAAGAATTTCCAGGTAATTTGTTAATAATTTTTTCGTTGACATGGATGAAGGCTTCTTCAAAATTCCATTTTGATTCTGGCGTTAAAAGTGCTTGCATATCTATTTTAAAATCCGGATGTAGATATTTTTGAGCTAAATTCTTTTCGAACAACGCTTTAGTAATAATTTGATCTTCCCTTTTACAGTATTGATAAAAAATTTTAATAACGTTTTCAATATTGATCAGATCATGCCTTAAAACATACCATAAATCAAATAAATCTCTACCTTTTCTTCTTTGGTATAAGGCTTTTAGTTTTGTTGCAATTAATTCTTCTAATGCATATGTTACAATGGGGCTCATTCCATCAAACCATGCAGAGGTTACCGAAAAATCAACCCTTTTTAGGGTTTGTACTTGGAAATGCTCTGTTGTATTAATTTCTATCTTTACCTTTGCGGGATTTCCATTGGTAGAAATATAGTTGTAGATGAGTTTTGCAGAACGTTCAGTTAATTTACCCTTGGGTGATCCTAACCAATTGTCCAAAGAATTTCTAATGTTAACAATGGTTGGTCCTATGGGTTCAGATTTAATCTGAACAAAATCTAGATCTTCACTATATCTTACTGGTGGTTTTATATATAATTTGTTTAATGCTGTACCACCTCTGAAAACTAAGCTGTCGATAATATGCTTGTTTTGATATAACTCAATCAAGATTCGACTAAGAATAAGATCTTGTTCAACTTGATAATCTTCTGACCATGGTGCATGCTGTCTCCATTCAGTAATACACGGTAATCGCACTGAAGCTAACTTTTCTTTAATCCCTTGATTTTTCAATGTATTCCTGTTAAAAATAATAAAATTTTTTTGTTAGGCAGGAAGCCAAATATGACTTTGACAGGTACTTTTTTTGAATATTTCTCAGATATTCAAGATCCAAGGATTCACAATCATAATTTTCGCCATAATTTCTTTGATATTTTGGTTATTGCTGTATTGGCTACGATATGTGGCGCAGATGGCTGGGCTGAAATTGAACGTTTTGGAAATGCTAAGGAAGAATGGCTCAGAACCTTTCTCGAGCTGCCAAATGGAATTCCTTCACATGATACTTTTGGGCGCGTATTTTCCATTTTAGATCCCAAAGAATTTGAAAAGAGCTTCAGCACTTGGCTAAAATCGCTTACTATCGATCTAAAGAAAGAAATTATTGCTTTGGATGGAAAAACTGTAAGAGGTTCGGGCAATAAAAGACAAAAGGAACCAGCGATACATTTAGTCAGCGCTTGGGCAGCCAAAACGCGGATTATGTTAGCTCAAATTAAAACCGAAGATAAATCGAATGAAATTACTGCTATCCCTAAATTATTAGATATGCTTGATGTGAAGGGAAGCATAATTACCATTGATGCAATGGGCTGCCAAACAGAAATTGCAAAGAAAATTAAGAAAAAAGAAGCAGATTATTTACTTTGTCTCAAGGAGAATCAAAAAACACTTTATGATAATGTTCTATCAATTTTTGAACGGGCTGAAGAAAATAAACAGAAACAATATAAAAAAATTCTACATCGCAGAAAAATTGAAAAAATACATGATCATGGACGTGTCGAAACTCGGCGCTATACTTTGGTATCAGCCCGTGATCCTCTTTTCTTCGAATTACGTTGGCCCGGCCTTAGAGGTATAGGAAAAATTGAAATCACACGAACAACTAACAATGAAGTTGAGTATTCAACGAGATATTTTCTTACAAGTTTACACTACGAGGACATTGATATTTTTATGGAGGCCGTTAGGAAGCATTGGCAAATTGAAATAGACCTTCACTGGTCCTTAGATGTCAGCTTTCGGGAAGATCATTGTCAGGTCCGGCTAGGACATGCTCCTGAAAATTTAGCTTTAATTCGACGAATTGCCTTAAACCTATTGAAACAAGAGCAATCTCATAAAAATGGAGTTACCTGTAGAAGAAAAACAGCCGGATGGGACAATAAATATTTATTAAAAGTTCTGGCAGCTGATGAACGATTGATCAAAAAATCCTAAGTATTTTGACCCACTGACATTGCATTTGATATAAAATGAGAATGTCTTTTTCTCAATTATGAAGCTTATGAAAGAAATTGTGGACGTCTTAACAAAACACCAGGAACCAGGAACCAGGAACCAGGAACCAATAGTAAAACAAAAAATCTTAATCTAATCAAATCTCAGAAAAATCACACAGTATCTAAACGTTGGGATTTTCAAAACATGCTAAATATGGGTTACAATCTGTTTAATAAAATCTATAAAAAAAAACGATTCTCTCATCATAATCACACAATCCACTTTCAGTATCGTGAAATAGGTACTTGGCTTTCAAAAGGAATTCAAGAATTAAAAGAAGGCAGTTATACCCCTAGACATTTAGAACGAGTTTATTTTCCTGATGGTGCTGTAGACCAATTATATTTGACCGATAGGATCTTTCAAAATCTTATTTTGAATCAAATAAAGCCGACATTTTCCTATGTGATAAGCCGAAATTGTTTTCACTTAAATGGCCCTCATGGGGTCAAACTTGCTACTGAACGCCTTCGCCAAATATTAGTAATGGAAAAGCCAGCTTTTTTTATCCGGGCTGATATAAAAGCATTCTACAGTTCCATTCCACACTATAAGTTAATGCAAGACATTATGAAGTACTATGAAGATCCAAAACTTATAAAAATGTTGAGAAACATTATAACCAATCCTATTGAAACAGCGAATGGATATAGAAACCCAATAAGAGGCATTGCCTTAAGAGGCCCGCTATCACAATTTTTTAGTGCAATTTACCTCAAGCCGCTAGATGACGCATTTGATAAGATGCAAGTTTTTTATCTGCGTTACCAGGATGACATTATTATTCTTTGTAACACAAAACGTAGTTTAAATCGCTGCAAACGACGTATGATGGAGGTATTACATGAAAGAGGGTTGAAATTATCCCGAAAGAAATCGCGGATTGGAAAAACAGATATGTCTTTTCATTTTTTAGGAATTCAATATCCGGGAACGCAATCCTAAAGACTAACACCAACGCACCACGTTCTAATGTTGCAGTCAACAATGAAGGCAAATGTGATTTAATTTCTGAAGGGGCAAATAAATCACAAACTAATCGACTTGATTGCACAGAGAACGTCTCGAGTAATTTTGTTCCCCACGCTAGGACTTTGCGAAAGGCAAGATTGCGTGCGACACGAAGTCGCTTAACGAACTGTTTCTCCGGTTTACCATTCCGGAAGAAACCTGCTGTTCCGTCAGCAGTTCTCTATCTGGCAAGGCGATTGCAGAAATGCGGTGGTCTTAAGCGCCAGGGACAATGTAACCACGGATATCCGTAGATGAGCCCGCGAGGGTAAATCGAAACTGCCAGCACAAAGGCGGTGAGGAGCTAGAGACGAGTGGTATGGTTAATGTAATGTAAATTCTCGGAAACATCGTTAGCTTTGAAGAGCCAAATGTGCTGTCAGGCTCTAACCAAATGGTTTGCGATCAAGATATGGGTCTGCAATCTACCCATATCACGGATAATGCATCGCCGGTGGATAGAGAGAACCTAACCCACTCTGTTTGTTAAGTGGAACGTAGTAACCCCGTATGATCCTCGATAATCGAGACGGTAAATTGTGAGATTTACCTATGGTTGTGCGGGTGAGGGAGATCAGCAGAAGCAAAGGCCATATTGTAATGATATGGATACCGATTCTATCGGGCTCGCAAGTGTGCAGACGGCTGATTGGTCTTTAAATGCAAGATAATTTGGAGAATCGATAGTATGAGGAAAAGCAAATGACAGCAGTGGCAAAACCGCTGACTGGTGCGTCTTCACCCTCAAAACGGTGGGATTCCATTAAATGGGAATCTGCTGAGAACGAGGTATATCGACTGCAAATACGTATTGCAAAAGCTATTCGGGAAGGTCGCCACGGTAAAGCGAAAGCTCTACAATGGTTATTAACCCACTCTTTTAATGCGAAACTAATCGCTGTAAGAAGAGTCGTACAAAACAAAGGAAATAAAACTCCTGGAGTTGATAAAGTCATTTGGACAACGTCACGACAAAAGTGGACAGCAGCCCAATCATTGAAACGTAAGGGATACAAAACTTTACCGCTTAAACGGATATATATTCCTAAAAAGGACGGCAGTAAAAGACCTCTTTCAATTCCGTCAATGAAATGTCGCGCTATGCAAGCACTATATTTGCTGGCGCTACAGCCCATCGCGGAAATGATAGCGGATAAGAACAGTTACGGGTTTCGACCTAAACGTTCTACAGCCGATGCATTAGAAGCGTGTTTTAACGCGTTGTCGAGAAAGTGCTCAGCACAATACATCTTCGAGGCAGATATACGTTCCTGTTTTGATAAAATTTCTCATCAATGGTTAAGGGATAACATCCCGATGGATAAAGAAATTTTGAGTAAATGGCTGGCTGCAGGATACATAGATGAAGGAGCCTTTTATCAGACAGAGTCTGGCACACCTCAAGGTGGTATAGCCTCCCCGACTCTTCTAGTCATAACTCTCAGTGGGTTGGAAGAAGCGGTGAAACGCGCGACCGCCAAACGTGGTGATAAAGTCGTAGCAATCATTTATGCTGATGATTTTATCATTACAGGTGCCACGAAGGAGGTCCTTGAACAAAAGGTGAAGCCAACAGTTGAAGCGTTTCTGCATGAACGTGGTTTGGAACTCTCAAAAGAGAAGACCCGAATCACTCACATTGACGATGGGTTCGATTTTCTGGGAGTCAATGTACGCAAGTACAAAGGCAAATTAATTATGAAACCCTCAAAGAAAAGCATTGGAAGCTTTGTGGGTGACATAAGAAAAACCATTAAATCAAACCCGACGGCAAAGACAGAAGATTTAATTCAACTTTTGAATCCTAAGATTCAAGGTTGGACTAATCATTTTCGACATGTCTGTGCCAAAAGTACGTTCAAATATGTTGACAAATGCATCTTCGATTCGTTGCGACGTTGGATAATTCGCAGGCATCCAAACAAGAGTTACTCATGGCGGAAGAAGAAATACTTCCGAAGTGATAAGCTCAGAAATTGGATTTTTACTGCGAAAATATCTAAAAGTGAGAAGGCTGTGACACAATTGGATTTATTTTGTGCAAGCACTGTCCCTATCAAAAGACATATCAAGATAAAAGCAGAAGCAACATCATTTGATCCAAAATACCAAGAATACTTTTCTAAGCGATATAGCGCGAAGAAAACTAAACTTGCAGATCAATGGTAACTGATATGTACCAAATGTATCGAAATAGCTGGGTCAACCCTCGGGTGGCCTTATAAAGGCTCGAGCCGTGTGAAGGGAAACTTTCATGCACGGTTCCTAGGAGAGTAGGGATCAGTAATGGTCGCTACTTATCCGACAAGTAAATATTATGGTTTTTGATGGGCTTTCTGCCAACCGTATCATGAGTTACTTGCAACGATGGGCTGTATGGTGGCTTCGAACAGCAGGAATTTGGGAATATGAAGAATTGTTGAAATGGTTTATGCGCTCTTGTTGGTCAAACAACCCGGCAGCAAACGTCGCCGCCGAGTTGTTAGAATTGCAAGCTTCAAGAGTATTTTGCACTCGGCCTTTTGTCGGGGAAGATAAGAGCTTGAGCTGTCTCGGGTGTCTTTAACTGTTCAATAATATTTCCCAATCTGTCTCTTTGAAGTTTATAAAGGTGGGCAAAACTCGCCATATCAACACACGGGTCGCGAAGCCGCCAAGCGCTGTGCGGGCCGACCACCGCAGGCAGGCCACGGCCTTTATATAATCCGTAACCAGTTCTAAGACCAAAACTATCCAAGTCCAACAAATTACCATTCCAATCGCGGCACGGGCCTCTTTTAGGTTCGGAGTCGAATTTAGGGAGTGGAGATAAAGAAAAAGGTTTATCATCACACATTACTTGCTTAAAGGCCTCGGAAAGCCATTTAATACATTCACCTTCAATCTCTCCAAGCTTGTCTATTTCAGCCCATCTGCGCTCGGCAGATAATTTGGGATATTGAATATAAGAATTGATATAAGCTTTAAGTAAACTTAAGAGAGATTCTAAAAATTCTGCTTCATCGGCATACTTAATTTTGGTGTTTTCGGAAGCTTCCTTGCTTTCTGCCTTAGTTTTCAATTCGGAGGGAAAAGTAGAGGCAGGTGCGGGAGCTTGAAAATGACCCAAGGGCCGAGAGTCTTTTGGTTTCATATCTGAAGGAGAGGCTTCTTCTACTTGAGTTGAATCTGTGATGAGACGCTGGAATTCTTCTGATTGCTGCATTTTTTCAAGCCGAAGTTTGGCGGCATTCTTAGTCACAGCATCAGTATCATCGGATTCCATTTCTGCGATAGCAGTTACTGCATCTAATATTATTGTTTGGTCCGATATGCGACGGCTTACTGCTTCTAACTGCTGTAACGCAGCTATTCTATACTCCTCTACGATTTCCTTATCTTTTACTAGAATTTGGCTCAAAAGTTTCAGCAGGAAAGGTATGTCGCCAGAAAAGGCTGTTGCTTGTAAGGCGCTCACATTTCGCCAATTTCTGAAGCAAATGAATAGTGGTTTTTCTCGTTGTTGTATTTGTTGACGACCATCTCGAAAAGTGACGATTTTGGTACTTTGATAGCCTTCGTGACAATGAGTTTGTGTAAGTATCTTTTTGGCCTGAGCATTCTGTTTACTAAACCAATCTCCTAAGATTTCAGGTTTTGCAGCAAAGACATGAGCTACAAGTTTTCTTATTGCCACATCGTCTTTCAAAGCCTCTAGAGAAAATTTCGCTGTTCTGCCAAATATACTTAAGTCCCTGGCACCCAAAAATGAGCCAGTATGTTTTATTAAAGAATTTGGAAATTTATATTGGATTAAATAAGTTGGTTGCTTTTTATCTTTTTTTGAAAAATCTGCTGCTTCCACAGAAGTCATCGACATGGTTGTATATCCTCTTGTTTGATTATTATACGTTAAAAATAGAATAACCCTAAGTAGCTGAATACGTTAAAAATAGAATAACCCTAAGTAGCTGAATACGTTAAGAATAGAATAACCCTAAGTAGCTGACTTTATCATACCTAATGAATCCGTACAACTAATTAAATAACCAGTATCTTTCCATTATTTCTGTAATAAAAATTGAACCTGAATTTCTGTCTATTTTATGGTTTAGTTATTGAAATTTGAGGTCATTTCGAATTGATAGATTTTTATTGAAATATCTAGAAAATCTTTAAGAGAGAAACATTTAATAAGATAGATAAATGTTAATGGGTCAGTGCGATTGCCATGTTCAGTAATACAATATTCAGGTATCATAAATCGTCCTCTTCAATGGTGGTATTTTCCAATATCTTCCAAGTCACATTTTTTGTAACATTGATATTATCCTTTGTTCCAGTTAATAAAGGAATATAGTCAAGTTTTTTCTGATGTTTTAAGTTACTTTTCAGTACTTCTGCTAATTCTATAGCATTAACTTTTTCTAAAAGATAACCTAAGCGTTGTTTCCAGGCCAGATCTTTTTGGTTTTCTGCAAGTTGATGAAGTTTTTCAGGATTCATAGCATCTTGAAGTTCAGAAAGGATTGTAGCGATGTGATTTAAACCGCCTGATTGTTTTGAATAATTCATCAAGTCCATCGCTGTTCCTTCAGGAGTAGATACTATTAATGTACTCTTAGATGTAGTGATTTTTTGAGTTGGTGTATTGTTCAAGTATTTATTCATATAAAATTTAATCTTTACTTTGCCACAAACAATCTCCCGTTTATGTTTAGGGATCATGACTTGAAATGTATGTGGGCTCTGATGAGCAGCGCCATGATATTTTGCAGCTGTTAGCAAACCTGCATAATACTCTAGTCCCCAATAATTAATTAAATATGGTATGAAATGTTCTGCAGGGAGGCAGCCTAAAATTTGATATTCAGGTGGAACAATTAGGTAGAATCCCTTGGCAGGGCTTAGCACTTCCCTATTTGAAAGCAGATGCGCAACAGCAGATCGCAGGGCTTCATTTGATTTACCAAGCTTTGCTGCCGCTTTTGCTAAAGAGAAGTAACATCTACCGCTCTTTAACTGATTATATATATAGTCTTTTAGTTGCATATTTCCGATTTTACTTACATTCCATGCCTATATTAGGCATGATATGTAATTATAACCGGAAATCTAAAAAGATGACAATGTATATTTAGGTATTATAATGAGTTTATTTGAGAAATTTTAGCCACATTCACAAGGCTATAATTAATGGATTTCTTGATAGCATTTAGATTTCGCATATTACAGCGTAACCACCTGCCGAAACTATGCTTGAGATTCGTGTACTTTTACTTGCGGTAAACCAACAGCCTTTCTAGCCTTATCCCAAGCTGAATTATTTTCAGAGGAAAGAGTTCATTATCCGATTTACGCTTATCGCGTAGCAAAAGAGGTGGCTAAAAATAATTCTAAAAAAGGAATATTATTTTGTGGTACTGGCGTCGGGATGGCCATTGCAGCCAATAAAATTCCTGGTATTCGAGCAGTAAATTGTATTGATACCTATACCGCAAAAATGTCGCGCCAGCATAATAATGCCAATATACTAGCAATCGGTTCCAAGGTTGTTAGTGGTGGTCTCGCCGGATCAATTGTAAAGAATTGGCTGGAAAGCGAATATGAAGGCGGTCGCCATGATCAGCGATTAGAAATGATCTCCTCGATCGAAAGCAAAGAATTTACAGCATGATAAAGACAAAATTAAACATTGGCGCATCATTAATGTGCTGTAACATTCTTAAGCTACAGGATGAAATTTATTCATTAGAAGCTGCCAATTGTGATTCCTTGCATGTAGATATTATGGATGGTCGTTTCGTTAAGAATTTGGCCATGATCGTGTTGCCTTCGCGATTTAAAACTGCCCTTACTAAGGCCTCATGGCTTTAATGCTTTAAACCATGAGGCACTAAAATCTTTTTAAAGATCTACTCCATCGAACTGCAATAACACTACTCCAATGTCACACTACACCATCTATCCTCAAAATTTTCTTTACTGCAACTCGAATTTTAACTCGCACACTTTCCTTTTAAAGTCCAATCAATCGTAGTTCTTCGATATTATAAATCATGCCATCTCTGCAATATTACTTGTGGCACAATTCCATCTTCATCGCATTCATTTAGTTTTGTGTCTTGTGCAGGTTGTTCTGCTTGGGAAAATAAAAGAGGCTTCTGATATGCAAGCTGTTGGATTTCTTCATGTGTAAATGAAACTTTATATTTGTCTAGATAGTATTTTTCCAGATCCAGACTGTAACTTAATACAAGTCTAACCACATCTTTTGTAAGTTCAGATAAGGTTTTTTCCAATATTGGAAAATTTTTTTCAACATAGGCTTCTATATCAGGAAGTAAAATTTGTTTATATCTCTCTTTCCCAAATCCTTCAATTAAAATATCTAGAAGATAAAGATCTGAGTCTTTTGCCTGAAGAATGCTCTGTAAAAACAATTCATTAGCTCGTTTTATGTCCTTAACAATACCATCACCATTACTGAGATTAATAGCGAGATTAAATTTTGCTGTTATATTTCCTTTTGTAACTGCTTTTTCATACATTTCAATCGCTGCTTTTTTGTCCTGAGTCACACCACCGCGGCCTTCAAATGTAAATACAGCAAGAGTAACTTGTGCGACATCATTTCCTTGTGCAGCAGCCTTTCGCAACAGTTCAGCTGCTGCACTTTCATCTCTGGCAACACCTATACCATGTATTAATTTCAAAGCGAGTTCACCTTGTGCAAAAAGATACCCTTGTGCTGCAGATTCTCGCAATAATGCAACAGCGGCGACTTCATCTTTGACAACACCAAAAGTGCCACGCAATAAACACAAAGCGAGTTCATGTTGTGCTTTAGCATGACCTTGTGCTGCTGCTTTTCGAAATAATGCAACAGCGGCGACTTCATCTTTGACAACACCAAAAGTGCCACGCGATAAACACAAAGCGAGTTCATATTGAGCTTCACCATATCCTTGTCCTGCTGCTTCTCGCAATAATGCAACAGCGGCGACTTCATCTTTAGCAACACCAGTACCATACAATAAACACATAGCAAGTCTATATTGTGCATTAAAATATCCTTGTCCTGCTGCTTCTCGCAATAATGCAACAGCGGCGACTTCATCTTTAGCAACACCAGTACCATACAATAAACACATAGCAAGTCTATATTGTGCATTAAAATATCCTTGTCCTGCTGCTTCTCGCAATAACGCAACTGCAGCGATTTCATCTTTTGAAAGAAAATCGCCATCCAACAGTTCTTGAGCTAATATAAGCTGTGCCTGAAAATCTCCATTTTTTGCTGACTTTTGAATCAATTCAATTCCTTCTTTTTTATTTTGAGCAACACCTTCACCTCTCATTAACAAATAACCATAGGCACATTGTGCTCCTGAATGACCTTGAACGGCTGCTTTTTGATACCATTCAAAAGCGGCTTTCAAATCTTTTTCTATAACTCGACCTTCCAATAAAAACTCAGCGAGTTCAAATTGAGCTTCAACGAAACCTTTTTGAGCCGCTTTTCGGAACCACTCAATTGAGGCGACTTCATCTTTGACAACGGCATCACCTAACGACAGACGACGCGCAAGTTCATATTGTGCTTTAGTTAGCCCCTGTTCTGCTGTTCTGCGTAATAATTCAATTCCTGCGTTTTCGTCTTTGGCAATAGTATTACTGCCTAATAACAGATAAGAGGAGAGTTCAAATTGTGCTTCGGCATGATCTTGTGCTGCTGCTTTTCGGAACAATTCAACTGCTTTTTTTACGTCTTGAGGAATGCCTGTAGCATTTTTTAAACACATACCAAGATTATATTGTGCTACAGCATACCCTTGTTCTGCAGCTTTTTGATACCATTCAACCGCTGCGCTTTCGTTTTTTGTCATATCGCGACCATTTGCTAGACAAAATCCAAGGAGATGCTGCGCTGCTGCATTTCCAGCAGACGCATTATGTAACATTTCTTTGAGTTTTTTGCTCTCTTCAGCCATATTTTTACCTCCGGTTTGAAAAATAGTACAATACTGTTTTTTCATTTATAGAATACGATATTTATGTTTTTGTTAATATTAATGAACTCTATTATAAATTAAATAGATTAATCAGTACAGAATAACTATATGAGGCAAAGACTTACTCCAAGCCTTTGAGCAGCATCTGTGGCTTTATAGCCATGTTCTGTGACCAATTTGACAGCTTCAACCTTAAAATCTCTGGTATATAATTTTCTTTGCTTCCTGGACATGATAGACTCCTAGCTAACTTTCTCAGATTATACCAAAGTTTCTTTCGGAGTCTATATTAAATCGGGGCAAGATCAGAAAATGGCTGGCCGGATAGCCGGGGAGTGTTTCCACTCCCTAGCCTCCTAAGAACGCAGCATGTTAGTTTCCCGACACTACGCTCATGTCCATGTAAAGCTATCTCTTGGATAGCCCAGCCTTTAATCTCTTGTCCTTGGGTGCTAATAAATTCCACCAGGAAAGCCACCATTTAGGGCGCTTAGTTTTATTAATTCCAGAGCGCTTTTTGATCCAATGATCGAGATATTCATGATAAATTGGATCAAATGGGTTGGCTTCGGCTAGGATCTTAACGTGTAATATGTGATTTCTTAAATTTCAACCATGATATATTAATATGTTAACCCATGTCACCTTAAAAATGACGTTAAAAAATCATTGTGTGGCTTTTGTGTGGATCAGCTCTGCACACCTCTGCAAAACCCTGCATTTTTAGCATTTTGTAGCGTTTCCGGCAGTTAAACTTACCAACAAAATCAAGGGGATACAACTACGAATTGACAGACAACCTGGCTTCGAACCAGGTGGTCGGGAGTTCGAATCTCTCCGGGCGCGCCAAGATTTTCTTTTAAAATCAAGGCGTTACCTCTGTAAGTTTGATTTCAACCATTCTTCACAATTTTCGATTGTGGGGATTTTGTGGGGGTTTTTTGCCCAAACTCGCTAACCAACTCACGGTTAGTACGCAGCAGGGTTAGCACAGGCCCTTGACGGGAGCGATCGCAAACCTTATTTGCGGCTTCTATCAAGTTATGCAATTCTGCTGCTGAGTAATGGGTAGTAATACGCCCCGACTTATGTCCCAACAGGTCCTGCCGATCTTCATAACTTACACCTGCCGAGCGCAAACGCCGACCAAATGTATGCTTCAAATCGTGAACCCTTACTTGAGGTAAATCCACAAGTTTCCTAACACGCTTCCATGAAGTGTTATTCATTTTTGTGACAGGTTTACCTCGATAGGAAAATACATATTCCTGATTAATACCGCGGACTTGTAGTATGCGAATTCCTAAATTTTAGGCGGCAACAGGTAATTGAACCAAACCGTGCAAGTGTTTTTTCCATTTGTAATTGCTTAGGCTAAGCAATTTATTATTACCTGAGCTTTTATTTTCGGGTGTCAATGCGTGGATACCAGCATGAGCTCGAAAATTATTGAAATAATCTTTAAAATCATCTAGCTTTTTCTGTAAATCGCAAGCATTCCAGACTAAAATATTGCTCAATAACTCCTCCCTTATTGTTCTAATTAACCGCTCCACAAAAGGATGGGAAATGGGGGTATAGGGTATGGATTTTATGTGATCAATTTCCAAAATTCTAAGATTGGCTTCCCATCTTTGACATTTAAAAAGGGGATCATTGTCTGTTGAAATGCGCCAAGGTATTTTTTGATTTGAAATTATGCTGTTAAACATTCGGCATAAAGAGGGACCGTCAACGTTGCCCTTATTGACAGCGAAACCGATGATTCTTCTTGTAAATTGATCCATGATGACCATGACCCAATAAGAATTTAAATGGATAGATTCCGTTCTAAATAAATCAATAGACCATAATGAATCTTTAGTATGGCCGAGAAATGATAACCAACTAGGTCCATTATCATTATTAGGTTTTGGCTTGTAATATTTGTTTAAAATTCTTCGTACTGCATCACTGCTTATTTCAACGCCAAATTGGTTTGAAACTTGCATGGCAATTCGCAAATATCCGAATCGTGGATTAAGAGCCTTATACTTCAAAACGAGATCAATAATGTCTTGGGTTGGTTCTTTTCTACCGGGCTTATTGTGGCGCTTCTTTGAAAAAAGCATTTTATATTTCCGTTTTACAAAAATCCTATGCAGCTTTATTAAGGTGGACGGTTTAATCATGATTGCCAAACGAGATAATCTTTTAGGATTAATATAATGGACGAAGAAGCCAAATATTAGGCGATCTGTGTTTGTAAGTTTAGGAGATCGTTTTTTATTTCTGGAAAGAACAATTAGCTGTTGTCTTAAACAAATGTTTTCAGCAATAATAGCATTAATACCGCCTGGTTTTAATAGCTTAAATAAAAGACAAAATAGATAGTAAAGTAATTTAAATGTGTAAGTCATAATCTCAAAGCATGTATGGATATTGATTTTTATTCAACTCATTCTAAACGAACTCTTCATGAACTTTTTTGCTAGCTGTTAGTCCTTTCCAAGAATTTCCAGGTAATTTGTTAATAATTTTTTCGTTGACATGGATGAAGGCTTCTTCAAAATTCCATTTTGATTCTGGCGTTAAAAGTGCTTGCATATCTATTTTAAAATCCGGATGTAGATATTTTTGAGCTAAATTCTTTTCGAACAACGCTTTAGTAATAATTTGATCTTCCCTTTTACAGTATTGATAAAAAATTTTAATAACGTTTTCAATATTGATCAGATCATGCCTTAAAACATACCATAAATCAAATAAATCTCTACCTTTTCTTCTTTGGTATAAGGCTTTTAGTTTTGTTGCAATTAATTCTTCTAATGCATATGTTACAATGGGGCTCATTCCATCAAACCATGCAGAGGTTACCGAAAAATCAACCCTTTTTAGGGTTTGTACTTGGAAATGCTCTGTTGTATTAATTTCTATCTTTACCTTTGCGGGATTTCCATTGGTAGAAATATAGTTGTAGATGAGTTTTGCAGAACGTTCAGTTAATTTACCCTTGGGTGATCCTAACCAATTGTCCAAAGAATTTCTAATGTTAACAATGGTTGGTCCTATGGGTTCAGATTTAATCTGAACAAAATCTAGATCTTCACTATATCTTACTGGTGGTTTTATATATAATTTGTTTAATGCTGTACCACCTCTGAAAACTAAGCTGTCGATAATATGCTTGTTTTGATATAACTCAATCAAGATTCGACTAAGAATAAGATCTTGTTCAACTTGATAATCTTCTGACCATGGTGCATGCTGTCTCCATTCAGTAATACAATATTCAGGTATCATAAATCGTCCTCTTCAATGGTGGTATTTTCCAATATCTTCCAAGTCACATTTTTTGTAACATTGATATTATCCTTTGTTCCAGTTAATAAAGGAATATAGTCAAGTTTTTTCTGATGTTTTAAGTTACTTTTCAGTACTTCTGCTAATTCTATAGCATTAACTTTTTCTAAAAGATAACCTAAGCGTTGTTTCCAGGCCAGATCTTTTTGGTTTTCTGCAAGTTGATGAAGTTTTTCAGGATTCATAGCATCTTGAAGTTCAGAAAGGATTGTAGCGATGTGATTTAAACCGCCTGATTGTTTTGAATAATTCATCAAGTCCATCGCTGTTCCTTCAGGAGTAGATACTATTAATGTACTCTTAGATGTAGTGATTTTTTGAGTTGGTGTATTGTTCAAGTATTTATTCATATAAAATTTAATCTTTACTTTGCCACAAACAATCTCCCGTTTATGTTTAGGGATCATGACTTGAAATGTATGTGGGCTCTGATGAGCAGCGCCATGATATTTTGCAGCTGTTAGCAAACCTGCATAATACTCTAGTCCCCAATAATTAATTAAATATGGTATGAAATGTTCTGCAGGGAGGCAGCCTAAAATTTGATATTCAGGTGGAACAATTAGGTAGAATCCCTTGGCAGGGCTTAGCACTTCCCCATTTGAAAGCAGATGCGCAACAGCAGATCGCAGGGCTTCATTTGATTTACCAAGCTTTGCTGCCGCTTTTGCTAAAGAGAAGTAACATCTACCGCTCTTTAACTGATTATATATATAGTCTTTTAGTTGCATATTTCCGATTTTACTTACATTCCATGCCTATATTAGGCATGATATGTAATTATAACCGGAAATCTAAAAAGATGACAATGTATATTTAGGTATTATAATGAGTTTATTTGAGAAATTTTAGCCACATTCACAAGGCTATAATTAATGGATTTCTTGATAGCATTTAGATTTCGCATATTACAGCCTCAGAACGGATGGCTTATCAAAAAATAACGGATATTTATGCAACTGCGATGGATTATTCTCCTCGATCAGATTCCGCTGCCAAATTTTTTGCAACTGTTCAAAATAAACTACATTTTGCAATCACTGGTAACACTGCTGCAGAAATTATTCATTCTCGAGTTAATAGTGAAAAACTAAATATGGGTCTTACTACTTGGCGCAAAGCACCGCAAGGAAAAATTTTACCTTCAGACGTCTCTATTGCCAAGAATTATCTAACAAAGGAAGAACTCTCTCAGCTCAATAAAATAGTGAATATGTATATTGATTATGCAGAATTTCAAGCTGCAAGGGGCAAAGTAATGACCATGAAAGATTGGTCAGAAAAACTTGATGCATTTTTAAAATTTAATGAACAGGAGATCTTGAACAATTTTAGAGTCGTGTCACATGAAGTGGCAAAGGCATTGGCTGAAAAAGAATACGAAAAATATCGCGTTATGCAAGATTCATTATACAGATCCGATTTCGATAAACTTCTTCAAGTTACTAAATCGGTAGTAGTTGAAACAGAAGAGGGAATATAACGTGCTGATAATTGAGGATAACATAATGAATAATGGTTCTTCATATAGGCATAATCCACGTTGATTTATCAATTTATTCTTGAAAAAAAATAATGGTAGCATAGAGAGATTATCAGACAGTTCGATCTATCTAGACAGAGCTGCCTGATAAAGTAATGTGTTCGGAACAAATGCTGATTTTTGCACTTAATAAGTCTATTCTCTAAATCGTTGCGTTTTCTTTGCTGGAGACATATCTCTTACAGGTTGTGTCGCTTCTCTTGCTTTGCCTGCTGTGGCTTTAGCACCTGAGTTACTCAAAACTAAGAGGGGACTGCTTTCAGGCAAGAGAGGGACACAACCAAAGTAGGCAAGTTCTATATTTAATATATTTCTTGTGTGGCTGGGAATTGCTTCACAGAAATCTTTATGGACCCCAGCAACGATCTCTGTCAGCGGCGGCAGTGTCAGAATGTTTTGAGTACTTCCATCTTCAAAGGTAAACATTACGTCAGGAGGTAGTTCGCGACCTTGTTGTTTATACACTTGCATTAATAATGCAACTACTTCAAATTGGATTGCCGCAGCAGCTCTCCTTAATAATTCATGAGAACCTAGGGTTAAACTCCGGCAGCTTCTAACGGCCTCTACATGTAATAACAGAGCCACCATTGGCCAATTCTCTGATCTGCTAATACGAAGCAGCATTTCGTCTGCTACCTCGTGCAAATGCATAGAAACCGACTCTACTTTTGATAGGGCTGAAACTATTTCCAAATGCCCCAACTCTATAGCACAATGCAAGGCTGCATCTGTTCTATCCTGAATCGGCTGTATCATTAATAATTTTTCAACAAGCTCTTTGCTTCCATTTCTAACCGCAAAAACTAAAGCTAGATTATTGGCTTGCGCGGCATAGTTTCGCGCACGTTCATCTGCAAATAAACTTGGAAGGTTAGCGCCATTATATTCAAAGACATCTCTTACAATTGCTACCATGCCTGCAACCGATCTACCTTCGACTGCTGAGATTTTTGAAACTTCTTCAAATGAAGCGATGATATCCTTAGGCTTAGAGATACCCTCTTTGCTATAAATATCCAGTAATAAGCCAACGATGCCGAATTCGCCTTTAGCAAACGTATTTCTTAATACTTCGTGATCATTTACTGCCAGATGATTTCTAACTGCTGCATTTTTTAATAATTCTAAAACAACGGGCCAACATTGATTTCGAACGGCTTCACGCAAAGCTTCGTTATCCATCGCTGTCACATTATCTCGAACTGCCGGTATTTCTAACAATACTTTAACAATATCCAAATGTCCACGGGAAGCTGCAACACGCAAAGCATAGTTGTTATTTAATCCCGCATAAGCTCGAGCGGCGGGGACCGTCAATAATTCTATAACGGTAGATGTATGCCCCCTCTCGATCGCTTGCTTAAAAGCTTCGTTATCCATCGCTTTCAAATTATCCCGAACCGCAGGTATCTCTAATAACGCTCTAACAAAAGCTGCATAGCCTCTGGAAGCTGCTGAGCGCAAAGCTAGATTCTGCCTTGCCGCCGCATTTTCTCGGACTGCCTGAAACTTGAATAATTCTTGAACAACAGCCAACTCGCCAGTAGAAGCTGCTCCGCCCATAACAGCATTATCATCCGCTGCTATCTTATCTCGAACTGCTGGAATTTCCAATAATAATCTAACAATACCCAAACAGCCATTGGTAGCTGCTGAACGCAACATCCCACTATTAATAACCATTACAGCAGTAGCTCGAACAGCCGGTATCGTTAATAATTCTTTAACAATGGTTGCATGACCATTACCAACTGCATAGCACAAAGCCTGATTGTTATTCGTTGCTGCCCTAGTTCGAACCGACGGTATTTTTAATAATTCCACAGCAACTGCAGTTTGACCTCTGAAAGCCACCACACGCAAAGCTTCGTTATCATTTTTTGAAGCTGTATCTCTAATCCCTTTGTCTTTTAATAATTGAAGTGCTGTATCGATTTGTTCAGCTATTATCGCAGTTAATAAGCTCATTTTGAAATTTCCTCATCGTTTGTATATCAACTATTTCAATGTAAATTTTGTATGGATATGGGTTTAACAGCAGGCTAACAAGGTTTCTTAAAAAAATCAAGAAATGTGCAGAAATTGTGCAGAAATTTAAGTTGGGTTTATACCATAATATTTCCACAATTGGAATAATATTATCTTAAAATAAATGAATTTCCTATTAATTTTTACCACCGGTAAGATTTCGGTTTTAAATTCTTGATTGCTTTAGGATGTGGTGAATTAAAACTCTAAATTTAAATACTTTTTGGGTACAGTAAAATTTTATGACGTTCTAGATCGCTTAGAGGGAGACGTTACCTTAGAACTCTTCGAAGCATCTTTAGGAGCGTCTTTTAAACGAGTTATGGTGGCGTCTAATGCTTGCGTTATTTGTTTAGCATAGCATGCGAATGCCTCGCGATCGAGCTTTACCTCGCTAAAAAAACCTGTGTTATTAGCAACATTATGAGTTTCGTTCAACCAACCCTTAATTAAAGCCGAATAGGTACCAGTCCCTACATTATGTAGAGTGACTCTTAAAGCATCCCATTTCGGATCGTAGCCATCTATATATATATCCCGAGCCGGTTCGAGAGTGCAAGGTTTCTGGTGAGCAAAGGAGATTCGTCTACAAAATAGTTGTAAAACGAAATTGGAGACCATTTTCTGTTTCTCGCCGATTTGTTCGAAGTTTGTTTTTATTGTATCTAGTTGATTAGCAGCTTTAAGTTTTTCATAACTATCTATATTAGCATCTTTGAGTGCTTGGTAATGGTCGATATATACCTGATAGGCACGATCTAGATCAGCGAGAAAAGATAGAAATTCCCTGTGGTCTCTAACCTCCTGCAATTGAGCTTTTGCTTGAGGATTAAGTTGCGGAGGTAGGGCTTGTAGAAATCGGTTTACTGAAAATAAATCACCACAAATTGCTGCTGCTTGCAGGGGACTTGTATGATTGAACCTAGTTCGACCTTGCTTCAAAGCTCTCGCTTCCACGGTAATGTAATGGATTGTTGGTTCAAGGATTATGGCTCGAGCCTCTAAAGAAAGAGATGAAAGTATGGCAATAATTCTCTGCTTCTTGACCTCATTAATATTCACCACACAATCCAATAATTCCACTGATTTTAATGGTTTTTGATGTAGATCACGAAACTGTTTGCAGGTTCGGCTAAGCTCATGTAAGCTCTTGATATCTAAGAAAGAACCTTGTAATTTTAGGATATCTATGCTTGGCGTAAAAATAAGTGGTTTAGGTGTAGACATAATCAACCTCTTAACAAAATTAATTTATAGTAGCTATTTTAAATAATTCAGAAGAAAAACACAATAGGAAGCGCAGGTGCATAGGGGGGCATTTTTTTGATTAATTGCGTGTATATGTTGGAACCAATTAACGGTAGAATGTTAATGCGCAGGAATTATGAGACTATTTTTGCAAAAATGGGACTGTGTAAGTTTTGTGTCAATGAGTTGTGCTTTGTTGTGATTGGTCGTGATAATGTAGCGGGATCTATCAGTCAAAATTGTTAATAAAATCAACGATCTAAATTTCGCTGACCTGGCTTCGAACCAGGTGGTCGGGAGTTCGAATCTCTCTGGGCGCGCCAGAATTTTGTAAATTAAATCAATAACTTATCTATACTTAAACCAACTAACCTAAAATTTGGAAAATTTCGATTGTGGCCATTTTGTGTCCATTAGGCTTTCTGACTACCCACATTCAAGAACAAAATTATACATATTATTGAGATAAAAAGTGCAAAAAATGAGCAAAAAAACGTATTTATTTAATAATATGTCATTAAAAAAGAGGAGAATATCTGGGTTATAACCAGGTACTCTTCTAATACTTTTTTTACATAGATAATATCAAAATAAGACATTATCTATATACTAAAAGTAGAAAATTGATTATAATGAGTCCTATGGAAAGACAGTACAGAAATGGTAAGTCTCAAAGAACCCAATTACTCCAAGGCTTAATAGAAAGCGGTTTAAGAGTCTTTGAAATTGAAGATGTGAAGGCTGTTGTAAACAAACTTAACCTTAATACAACCAACGTTTCCAGATTAATTTCCCGTTTAATAAAAGAAGGGTGGTTGGAGTCGATCAAGAAAGGCGTCTACAAATTAACGCCATCCACAGGGATTTCGCCTATCCATGAATTTGAAATAGCGATGCACTTAGTAAAACCCGCCATGATTAGCTTCTATTCAGCTTTTTATCAACATGGGCTCACTGAACAGCTGCCAAGAATCATTTATATCAGCACATTGAAAGAGACCTCCACACCTCAGAGAGGTTTGTTTAAAAAGAAGGCTGGTTTTAATTTTAATGGCATTGAGTACCAAATCATTCAGGTAAAACAGGACAAGTATTATGGTGGAGAACAAGCGTGGCGCGGCGAAAGCCGTTTTATAGTGAGCGATTTAGAAAGAACACTATTGGAAGGTTTTGCGATGCCTCAATATTGTGGTGGATTTCCTGAGGTAATGCATGGTATGGAACAAAGTCTAGAAAAGCTGAATCTCGAACGATTGGTAAGATACGCTAAACGGTGGGATATTGCAGTGTGTAGAAGGGTAGGTTGGGCGTTAGAACAGTTAGGTATTGAAAATGAACAAACATTAAGTCTTGCACAAATCGAATACTCAGGGTATAGAAGGCTTGATCCATCAAGAGAACCTAAAGGAAAATATTCTAGTAAGTGGCGATTACAAATTAATTTATAGGAGTAGGGATATATGTCATTGAGATCTCATCTAACCAAGAAACAACAAGAGAAGAATGCTTCTTGGAACATCATTGAATTAGATTATGCTTTAAGTTGGGTGTTGGCTGCCATCGGGGAATACCCATCAGCGAAAGAGAGTTTAATATTTAAAGGTGGGACCTGTTTAAAAAAATGTTATTTTGGAGAAGCCTATAGGTTCAGCGAGGATCTGGATTTTACGACTGATTCTGAAATCGATGATGGTTTTCTTGATCAATGTGTTCAAAAAATTATTGATACAGCAAATCGATTGTCAACTAACCAAGGGGAGGCCGTCTTATTCTCATGGGAATTATATGAAGAAAAAATGCCACATCCGTTTAATCAACGAGCTTACACCCTAAGGGCTCAATTCCCATGGCACAGAACGCCGTTAACCAAAATAAAAATTGAAATAAGCCGAGATGAAAAACTAGTCTTTCCAACTCAAGAAAAAAACATTATCCATGAGTACGGAGAAAGTTTTTCTCAAAAGATACGAACCTATTCCTTAGAAGAAATTTTAGCGGAAAAATATAGAGGGATTTTGCAGAATCTAGAACGCTTAAAAGCTAAAGGATGGGTGCGTTCGAGAGTAAGAGATTTTTATGATGTATGGCGAATTCTCAAAGATTTTAGAAATAATATAAAACTGGGAGGTTTCAGAGAAGCTTTTATTCAGAAATGCGAAATCAAGAATATTGAATTTAACGACAGCCAACAATTCTTTATGAATAGTGATTATTTAGGAAGAATAAAGAGAGATTGGGATCAATATTTGAGTAATTTAATTATTAGATTACCATCATTTGAAGAGATAATTAAGGAACTTCCTTTATTAACCGCCCAAGTTTTTGATGAAAGAGAAGTTTGTGTCACATAAGAATTTTGAGGATAGCCCAGTTGTGATTAAGATTAATTCCAAGAATGTTGTTACGTTCCGCAATAAATTAAATGATTCGTTTCGACCTAATTTAAGTGAAACAGTCAGCAGTTAAACCTACCTCGCTGACTGTTTTTTCAACAATTAAAATGGATCGACTCCTTCAACCTCCTCGCATCCAAAACTTAAATTACTTTCTTCATCTGATGTCTTGGTATAGCGTCTAAGCTGCGGCATATAGTGATTTTCAAGCGCCAATACAAAATCTTGCAAAAATTCCACAAGTTCATAAGCCGCTTCATCTGTTAGAGTAGGTGGTGTAAATAACATGATAATCTCCCTCATTGGAGTTCCTCTATTGCTGCCTTTAGAACTTCATCTGGAAGATGAGTCAATCCTTTCTTAGCGCCTATTCTCAATGCCCCTTGCAAAATTTTGCTGGCATGTCGCGGCTTTCCTTGTGAAGCCTGCCGCAACATCTCTATACCACTGTCAGAAAGCAATTTTATTTGGCTCCCAGCTTCCTTAAAGGCATAATCAATTAATGCTTGGAATCTCTCTCGTTCTATGATGGGTTTCAGAGTCACTTTTGCAGAAATTCGGCTGTATAACGCACTGTGCACCACCTTACTTAAAACTTGGCTAAGGGAGGGATGTCCTACTAGCCATATTGTCATAATATCCCTGGAATCGAGCGCAAAATTCAGGAACGATGGTAAATCAATAAAAAATTCATGCGGCAAATTCTGGCTTTCGTCAATGATCCAGATTGGCAAAATATTTTTCCCATCATATAGTTCTTGGACCCTATTCTTGATGCTTCTCCACAACACAGCACGGCGTGTTGATGGTTCTAACCCAAGCTCAATAGCAAGGCTACGATATAAATCCACCCGTCCAAAATCCGTTTCTGGCATGTAGATCACTTGATGAGTATGCGGGTTAATGTTTTGTGTTGCTTGGCGTAGCGCTGCGGTTTTACCAACTCCAGGTTCTCCTGTAAAGATACCAATCCCTGGATTATTCAATAGCCACTGAAATTTCTCTATGAAGTCACTAAATTGCTGCCCGTCATCCCAGAAATTCTTAACTGCTTTTCCGATTGGAGTGTGGGTTAAACCAAAGTGTTTATTACTCATCTTCATCTCCTATTACATGTACTCTTAAAGAATTTGTATAATTTTCTAATGCGAGTTCAACCATATTAAATGCTTTTTTGTTCTCCAGCAGTTCCTGTTGCTTTTGGGGTCTTATCCTTCGTCTGTCGAGATTCGCAATAGGATCTAGTTTAGTGACTGCCCCTAAAAATTCCCCTGACTGGGACTCCACACGGATGGCTTCTTTTCGATGCGGATCAGTCACAAGAAACACTGTTCTGCCTGAAAGTTCATAAGGAACCTCAAACATATTTCCTTCAAAGCTAACAGTGCTATCTTTTCTGACAGTTCGTTTATGGCGGTGATAAAAAATTTCATCTAATTTGGTAGTAAAAGACCCGAGAGGCCGAACATGAATAATATCTTTCCGCCATCTTTCCATCGGCGTTAATCCCTGAAGAGCGCTATGCACTTGTTGGTGATATTCGCCTTCTATCCATGCCCAGAGACGTTCATTTAAATCTTGCAAATCGCGTAATTGAGAAGTATCTAGTTCATTTAGAAAATCGCTTCTAAATCTTCCGTGCCATTTTTCAAGTTTACCCTTACCCTGCGGGGCATATGGGCGACAATAAATTAGACGGACTTCAAGACGTGCACAAATTTCCTGCAAAGTTCTGGAACGATAAGCCGCCCCGTTGTCCACGACTAACTTCTTAGGTAATCCTCGTTTCAATATCGCTTGCTTCAGAACTCCCTCGATATCAAGTGCTGTCTCAGCGAGACAAAAGGCGCTGTGCGCAATTAGACGCGATGCATCATCCATTAAGGTCACCAAATAAGCTTTCCTAAGCCTTTTGCCAACGGGAACCGATGGACCATGCAAGACATCTCCATACCAGATGTCGCCGCACTTTTCAGCACAGAAGCTGCGATGTTCAATAGTGACTGCAGGTTCTTCAAGGCGTCGGGATAATCCTACGCTTTTTAACAATCGGTAAATGCTCGAGCGCGACAGCTCACCGATGGCTGAAACTCCAGATAACTCTAACACGCGTTTAATACCCGATATTGAGCGCTTTTTATTCTCTGATTTACATTTCAGAATAGCTTCTTGATATTCCTTCTTTAGCTTTGTTTTGCCGCAGTCGCGACGCATCTTAGGAGCCAATGCTTCTATACCGCCCCGCTTCCAATTGTAATACCAATGCTCAATGGCATATTCAGTCACGCGATTCCTATCTGAGCCTGGAATATCATAACTCTTGGCTGCCAGTTCACGAATAATGCGTTTTAGTTCACCTCGCTCCAATTTCTCACGGCTAGCCAACGGTCCCAGCACAGATAACCGAAACAATGCTAAGGGTGGAATTTTGTTCATATTCGCCTCCTGTAACACAAAAAACTAAAGTGTCCCAGAAAAATGGGCTGCAATAACAGTGGCGAAAGTGTGTGTTTATGTTTTAAATCTTCATTTTGACTGTCTCACTTAAATTTAGGTTTAAAATAGCTTGAAATAACTTTAATCATGGGATGACTTCCCCAGCACAATAAATCCAGAACATTGCATCGGATAATGACATTTGTGCTAGACAAGCTTTCCAGAAAATACAGAATGACTCAGCGCTTCTTCCTAGGTCTGGAGCTCTACTCTTCAAATGCAAGGAATGTATCGGAAACATAGTTCGAAGGCGCAGCTCCCAGCGCGCTATTGTGCTTCTGACTGGAGGCGTCTTACTTGCGATGTACCGCAGGGAATGTTCCAAAATATCCAGTGACAATACAAGCTGCTGCACTGACCAGAGGTACCACCTTCTGGGAGAAATGCAATTTGGTAATACTGAACAAGTACGACGACAGTGTTTGCAAAAAAATCTTGGAATCAAGACAGGATTTAGAGAATCTTCGCAGTGATTCTCTCTGTCTGCTTTGCGTTCGCGAAAACCATGGCATCTTAATCCTGCTTTACCGCAGTATCCGCATTTAGAGGGTCGAAAGGGTTTTGACCCATGCTGATAGATAAATTCAACATATTCTACAAGTGAATTAAAGAACCGCGCTATAATTAACATGATTGATCTCTCCTTTTTTTTAATCCACTTATTTTGAGAGGAGGATCTCTGATCTGTTCCTTCAAAATATTTAGAGAGATCAATCACTATTAACAATAGGTGTATATAATAATAAATAAATTTTGTTTCGTGGTATTTTAAGGAATGCTGAATTATAAGATTTAATTTATCGCGAAATGAAACTGCTTCTTCTGCCTAAAATAAATTGATACATAACAAATGTGATAAAAAAAGAAAATTCTTCGCCTTCTCAATTGGAATGCGGACGACTTAAACGCGAAAATTTACACTTGCGAAAATTACTCAATATAGATGAAAATCAGACGATTATTATCCCTGAAGATTCGCCGAATCATATAACAGAAATACATGTCACAAAAAATGATGCAATCGAAGAGGTTAACAATCATAATCCTTCGAATAACAAACTTTCGACTTTGGAAAAAATAACTTTATTTCGTAGGTTGTTTCGAGGACGTGACGATGTATATGCCGTACGATGGGAAAACAAGAAGGGGAAGGCGGGTTATTCACCTGTTTGTGCTAATGAATGGGATCGTCGCGTGTGCCGAAAGCCAAAGATTAAATGTAGTGAGTGTCAATTTAGCCAATGGCTTCCCGTCACTGATAAGGTGATTCACAACCATTTGGCGGGTGCCCATATGGTCGGCATATATCCATTGCATAAGAATGAAACCTGTCATTTTTTAGCGATAGATTTCGACAAGGAAACCTGGAAAAGGGATGCCCTTGCATTTTTTAAATCTTGTCGAGATTTTAAGTTGCCAGTCGCATTAGAATGTTCACAATCTGGTAATGGTGCACATGTTTGGATTTTTTTCTCTAGTCCCATTTCTGCACGTCTTGCTAGAATACTAGGAACTGGACTGTTGACGCACACTATGAAAACAAACCCTGGGATTGGACTTGATTCGTATGATCGTTTATTTCCAAATCAGGACACTTTACCAAAAGGGGGTTTTGGTAATTTGATTGCTTTACCTTTACAAGGTAACCGTCGTAAAGAAGGTAAGAGTATTTTCCTAGATGAAAACTTAGAGCCTCACGCAGATCCCTGGAATTTTTTATTGACAATCAATCCCATCGATGAACATGAAGTATTAGGACTAATAGAACAATTGCAAAAACAAGGAAGTATATTAGATGTTTTAACCAGTAATCCTGAGGAAGAGCAAGAAGATCCTTGGGTTACACCAAAAGCAATTGAGGCATTTCCAACAATCGAAGAACCGTTACCACAGCATCTGGAGCTGATAATAAGTAATTTGTTATATGTGCCTCATCTTAACCTCCCGACACTTCTGATTAATCAAATTAAAAAGATTGCTAATACATCATTATCTGGAGCTTTATATGAAGTGAAAAGTCTGCAAGCATTTGTAGTGACAGTATCTTTATACTGAATGCCCAGATCTTTTAGTAAGAAGGGTACACCAGCAAAAGGCTTTGAATAATCAAATTTTTCTAGGCTATTCAACGCCAATTCATAATGCTTATTTGTTACCGCATTTAATACAGGATTATATTTTTCAATTAAGTAAATCGCAGTTTCCAGAACTTCTTTAGGATCTATTTGCCTCTGTTTAATTAATTCTGATATGCCTATAGCATCGAGCTCTATGTATTCTTTCAACATTTATTAATTCATCCTTCATTGAAAATGTGGTACCCATGTAGAACAATTTTACTCTAGAAATAATCGTCGGATCAATATGATTAATCTCATGGAAGAAGGAAGCTCGACGATACATTCTATGTTTCAAATCGTTCTTCATCGAATAAGGGCTCCAAAGGGAAATAATCCATTCATCTGATGAAAATTGAAAAAGTAGACAATTTTGAGCAAATTACTGTGATCAGATAAAAATTATAAAAAACTGTATCGAAAACAAAGAGTAAAGCCATAAATAGTTTGTTTGTATCTAAATCAAACGGCTTCCAGGATAAGATAATTGAACGTGAGAGAAATCGTTAGGGTCTACATCTAAATTTGCATTGATAAAATCCTTAAAATATTTTGCAAATCTTCCTGCATTTCTACCAGTTCCGAAATACGATAAGAGACTAGCTTCATCCATGCCCATCCCCGAAGTCGAAATCAATCTATAATAACCCAAAGCTGAATAAATGGGCCACAATTTTTTGGCAACCAACATGGCTTGCTTTAAATCAATTTTGTTTCCAAAAGTATACCAGTTTTCGACACAAGTGTCCAATAATTCAATAAATGTGTGATGAGCGTCGTTTAAAGAATATCGAAGTGCTGCTTTGCTTATAAAAGACAATAAAGAGAAAAATGGATGAGTAATAACAATTTCACCCAAATCAATTAGTGTTAACTGAATATTTCTTGTATTGATCAAGATATTATTGTCATGAAAATCACAGTGATCCAGTGTCTCAGGAATATTGTACTGTGATAGCATGTCACAAAGTATTGTGACAGTTGGCATAAGAATTTTCAAAGAATTATACTCGGATTCAGTTAGACCGTCTTTTTGTAAGGAATCCTTCTTGTTTATTAATTTTTGATAAAGATTGGACAAATTTTTCAATCTCCAGTCGGGAACGCCTAATTTTAGAAATGGTTCAGTTTCACTCGATACAGCGTATTGAATGTCGGTATATTGTTTGATCGCGGAGTTCAACAAATTTGGTTGAAAATTTTCTTTAAGGTATTCCTGTAATGGAATTCCAGCATCAAGCATTAAAAATGAACAGAGTTCTTTATTAACTTCAAGTATTGATGGGACCATGGTATTTATTTTATACTTCAAAAATTTTATGATTTCAACTTCGATAAAAAGTGATGGAGGAGTTTTCTTTAGATAGATGTTGCCTTGTGAGGTTAAAAACCGAACAACACAAGAATAGGGGGTTTTTTGGATGATCTCTTCATCCCCAATTAAAGCATACCCCGTCTTCTTCAGGGAATCCTTTCCCCATTGGATCAGATCCTTTTCAGATTGCATATCAATATCTCAATATGCAGAATATCGTTCTCATTCTCCAACCGCGTTTACGATTTTTTTAATGTGTTCTTCAAGTGCATTATCATCAGAGTTCACTGTTAATTTTGCAACCTTCTCATATAAAGCATCGCGTTTTTGATGGAGTTGATCTAAAAAGGCTCTATAGTCTGTTACAGGTAAAAAGGGGCGGTTATGGGCAATACGTTCCATTTGAACGGGTGTACTCACCTTCAAATAAACAGCAAATTCATTGGATAGTATTTTCTGATTTTTATCCAAATCAATAATACTATCATCCGTGTTACGTTCCGCAATAAATTAAATGATTCGTTTCGACCTAATTTAAGTGAAACAGTCAGCAGTTAAACCTACCTCGCTGACTGTTTTTTCAACAATTAAAATGGATCGACTCCTTCAACCTCCTCGCATCCAAAACTTAAATTACTTTCTTCATCTGATGTCTTGGTATAGCGTCTAAGCTGCGGCATATAGTGATTTTCAAGCGCCAATACAAAATCTTGCAAAAATTCCACAAGTTCATAAGCCGCTTCATCTGTTAGAGTAGGTGGTGTAAATAACATGATAATCTCCCTCATTGGAGTTCCTCTATTGCTGCCTTTAGAACTTCATCTGGAAGATGAGTCAATCCTTTCTTAGCGCCTATTCTCAATGCCCCTTGCAAAATTTTGCTGGCATGTCGCGGCTTTCCTTGTGAAGCCTGCCGCAACATCTCTATACCACTGTCAGAAAGCAATTTTATTTGGCTCCCAGCTTCCTTAAAGGCATAATCAATTAATGCTTGGAATCTCTCTCGTTCTATGATGGGTTTCAGAGTCACTTTTGCAGAAATTCGGCTGTATAACGCACTGTGCACCACCTTACTTAAAACTTGGCTAAGGGAGGGATGTCCTACTAGCCATATTGTCATAATATCCCTGGAATCGAGCGCAAAATTCAGGAACGATGGTAAATCAATAAAAAATTCATGCGGCAAATTCTGGCTTTCGTCAATGATCCAGATTGGCAAAATATTTTTCCCATCATATAGTTCTTGGACCCTATTCTTGATGCTTCTCCACAACACAGCACGGCGTGTTGATGGTTCTAACCCAAGCTCAATAGCAAGGCTACGATATAAATCCACCCGTCCAAAATCCGTTTCTGGCATGTAGATCACTTGATGAGTATGCGGGTTAATGTTTTGTGTTGCTTGGCGTAGCGCTGCGGTTTTACCAACTCCAGGTTCTCCTGTAAAGATACCAATCCCTGGATTATTCAATAGCCACTGAAATTTCTCTATGAAGTCACTAAATTGCTGCCCGTCATCCCAGAAATTCTTAACTGCTTTTCCGATTGGAGTGTGGGTTAAACCAAAGTGTTTATTACTCATCTTCATCTCCTATTACATGTACTCTTAAAGAATTTGTATAATTTTCTAATGCGAGTTCAACCATATTAAATGCTTTTTTGTTCTCCAGCAGTTCCTGTTGCTTTTGGGGTCTTATCCTTCGTCTGTCGAGATTCGCAATAGGATCTAGTTTAGTGACTGCCCCTAAAAATTCCCCTGACTGGGACTCCACACGGATGGCTTCTTTTCGATGCGGATCAGTCACAAGAAACACTGTTCTGCCTGAAAGTTCATAAGGAACCTCAAACATATTTCCTTCAAAGCTAACAGTGCTATCTTTTCTGACAGTTCGTTTATGGCGGTGATAAAAAATTTCATCTAATTTGGTAGTAAAAGACCCGAGAGGCCGAACATGAATAATATCTTTCCGCCATCTTTCCATCGGCGTTAATCCCTGAAGAGCGCTATGCACTTGTTGGTGATATTCGCCTTCTATCCATGCCCAGAGACGTTCATTTAAATCTTGCAAATCGCGTAATTGAGAAGTATCTAGTTCATTTAGAAAATCGCTTCTAAATCTTCCGTGCCATTTTTCAAGTTTACCCTTACCCTGCGGGGCATATGGGCGACAATAAATTAGACGGACTTCAAGACGTGCACAAATTTCCTGCAAAGTTCTGGAACGATAAGCCGCCCCGTTGTCCACGACTAACTTCTTAGGTAATCCTCGTTTCAATATCGCTTGCTTCAGAACTCCCTCGATATCAAGTGCTGTCTCAGCGAGACAAAAGGCGCTGTGCGCAATTAGACGCGATGCATCATCCATTAAGGTCACCAAATAAGCTTTCCTAAGCCTTTTGCCAACGGGAACCGATGGACCATGCAAGACATCTCCATACCAGATGTCGCCGCACTTTTCAGCACAGAAGCTGCGATGTTCAATAGTGACTGCAGGTTCTTCAAGGCGTCGGGATAATCCTACGCTTTTTAACAATCGGTAAATGCTCGAGCGCGACAGCTCACCGATGGCTGAAACTCCAGATAACTCTAACACGCGTTTAATACCCGATATTGAGCGCTTTTTATTCTCTGATTTACATTTCAGAATAGCTTCTTGATATTCCTTCTTTAGCTTTGTTTTGCCGCAGTCGCGACGCATCTTAGGAGCCAATGCTTCTATACCGCCCCGCTTCCAATTGTAATACCAATGCTCAATGGCATATTCAGTCACGCGATTCCTATCTGAGCCTGGAATATCATAACTCTTGGCTGCCAGTTCACGAATAATGCGTTTTAGTTCACCTCGCTCCAATTTCTCACGGCTAGCCAACGGTCCCAGCACAGATAACCGAAACAATGCTAAGGGTGGAATTTTGTTCATATTCGCCTCCTGTAACACAAAAAACTAAAGTGTCCCAGAAAAATGGGCTGCAATAACAGTGGCGAAAGTGTGTGTTTATGTTTTAAATCTTCATTTTGACTGTCTCACTTAAATTTAGGTTTAAAATAGCTTGAAATAACTTTAATCATGGGATGACTTCCCCAGCACAATAAATCCAGAACATTGCATCGGATAATGACATTTGTGCTAGACAAGCTTTCCAGAAAATACAGAATGACTCAGCGCTTCTTCCTAGGTCTGGAGCTCTACTCTTCAAATGCAAGGAATGTATCGGAAACATAGTTCGAAGGCGCAGCTCCCAGCGCGCTATTGTGCTTCTGACTGGAGGCGTCTTACTTGCGATGTACCGCAGGGAATGTTCCAAAATATCCAGTGACAATACAAGCTGCTGCACTGACCAGAGGTACCACCTTCTGGGAGAAATGCAATTTGGTAATACTGAACAAGTACGACGACAGTGTTTGCAAAAAAATCTTGGAATCAAGACAGGATTTAGAGAATCTTCGCAGTGATTCTCTCTGTCTGCTTTGCGTTCGCGAAAACCATGGCATCTTAATCCTGCTTTACCGCAGTATCCGCATTTAGAGGGTCGAAAGGGTTTTGACCCATGCTGATAGATAAATTCAACATATTCTACAAGTGAATTAAAGAACCGCGCTATAATTAACATGATTGATCTCTCCTTTTTTTTAATCCACTTATTTTGAGAGGAGGATCTCTGATCTGTTCCTTCAAAATATTTAGAGAGATCAATCACTATTAACAATAGGTGTATATAATAATAAATAAATTTTGTTTCGTGGTATTTTAAGGAATGCTGAATTATAAGATTTAATTTATCGCGAAATGAAACTGCTTCTTCTGCCTAAAATAAATTGATACATAACAACGGGAGGTACAAAAAACCCAGAATTTCTTGGAGAAGCAATATTATGTCTCAAGAACTCTTTGATAACAAATTTATATCGTATTAAAAATATTTCAAAGGGAAGAAAATCATTAAATCTAAATAAACAAAGAAAAAATGATACGCAATCAAAAAAACATTCTAAGAGTGCAAAGGAAGCTTGGGTATTAGCTACATCCCTCCCACATAATAAACATTCCTCAGCCAAGCGGGTAGTGAATATTTTTAAAAATAGGATGCAGATAGAGGAAGGATTTCGAGATTTAAAATCATCTAAGTATGGATTTAGCTTTGAAGAGGCATTCAGCAAAAGTATAAAACGTATCGAAGTATTGTTACTCATCGCTATGCTGGCAGCACTAATTGCTTGGTTGGTCGGATATATTGGTGAAAGCAAGGGGCTCCAATATCAATTCCAAGCGAATTCAATAAAGAAACATAGAGTATTATCTTTGTTTTATTTGGGTTGTCAAATTTTACGGAGAAGAATACACTTCACACTCACTGAACTACAGATTGCATTCTCAGGTATTAGGAACCACAAGGTAATGGCGCTATGATAATGATTGTTCTAGCATTTATTTGGAGTCAGGGTAAGTATTTTTGCGTCGATCACTCAGGGTCAGGGCCTGTAGGATCCCCGTAACTTGCTAGGTACATATAATTCCCTTTATGCTTTTAATAGCCTGAATTATTTCATTTTTTCTAAACTTATATCGCTTTTCTTCAATCACTTGCCAACCAAGCATGAAATTTGATAAAACTGTGCGATTTCGTATTGTATTAGCCTGGTATTGATAATGTATCTTTTTATTTTTCACTATCGTTCCTAAAATCCATAATAAAAACATAGTGATTGCACCTATAAGTAATATAATGTTCAACCTTTCGATGAAGATACTTCTATTTTGCCTTAGGCTAAATCCTGACTTTCCATTCTTTAGATCTCTAAAGCTCTCTTCAATTTGCATCCGCTTCTTGTATATATTGACAATTGCCTTCGCAGAATAAGCTTCAGAAAATAGTGACGAAGCTAGCAACCACGGTTCCGACCCTCGTTTTGCATGTTTAAGACTCATGCTGCTTTGAATCTTCTTACCCATCAAATTCCTTCTAACTCGATTTTTCTTTTTTTCTTGATAGACATATAAATATGTTTCTAATGATTTCCTTCTTGCTAACCAATATTTTCCTAAATAGGTAGGAACTTTTTTGGCTTGTAGATATAAGGTTTTAATAGCCAACCATTGCTTCTCAGCCATATTACAGCAGGCGGTTTTATTTCGGATTCTCCCAACGTAATCCCAGTTAAATGATAGAATTAACTTAAACCATGGATTCCTAAAGCCAGCATCTGTTACGATAATAGGAACACAATCCCTTGGTAATATTGATTTTAAGTGTTTTAAAAAAATCTGATGTGTTTTTGGGTGATTTATTTTTCCTGCTTCTACCGCCATTTCAAATATTGGAATTGCTCTACCCCCGAGAGGTACGGCTGCCCTCAAGAAATGATATTTTCCACAATGTGAAAAACCAGAGCCATCAACAATAATGATAGGATGTGACTGGGGTGCTATTATTTTATTTATAATATTTTTATAAAAAAGAGGTGTTACTTTTTGAAGCTTCGAATTACCAAATAATCGGTCAATTGCTTTAATCTTGTTTTTAACGCTACATTGCCTATTAAGCGAGCGGCCAATTCCTGCAAGTGTCAGTTTACGGCTTCTAGAAAGTGCCTCAACTGAACTTAAAAGAGTTTGCAGTACTCTTATATCAATTAGGTCTCGACATGAGCTAAATAAATCATTTAATATTGTCATTACTCGCATGATATTTTCCTTGTTCACGATAAAGATTGTGCAATCAATATCTGATCACAAAATGTCATGCGTGTCTAGATTTTATCCTTATGATAATATTGAATTTTTTATTAAAAATTTTGGGGATTCATCAGGGTCAGGGCTAAGCAAACGACAAAAGTATTTTAAGATTTTCAATGTCCTGTAGTAAAACTAGATTCTTCTTAAGCTCGATTGCAATCCTTCGGCTTGCTGCTGTCAGACTCATATATGAAATTCCTTGAAAATAATTTACTATTTCTTCCCGACTTCATCGTAATCTAAACTAAATTCCCAAAAGTTTTTTTATTAAATCCTTGTAGCACGGGATCTTTTTTATTTCATGATCAAAAATTTTCTACTGTAGTGCCTAGTAAACAAAAAAATGTTGACACTTTGAAAAAAATTTTTTAAAATTTCACTTAGTTTTTCAAAATAGAGGCGTCTACTTTGTTTGTTCGCGTTAAATCAACACCAAATAGTCCGCGAAAATCGGTGCAAATCGTCGAGTCGTATCGAGAAGACACTACTGTTAAACAAAAAATTATGCGCCATGTCGGTATTGCAATGAATGAAAAAGAAGAACAAAAACTTCGTGACTTGGCCCAAGATATTATTGCCTCAATGCTTACAGTTAATGAAAAAAACTCTGAGCAACTTAGCCTCTTTGAAACCGCTGAAGGCGATTTATCAGCCTTATTAAAAGTAAATAAGAATAAAAAACCTGGCCGTCCCGCAAAAAAGGAAATTAAGGATATTCTTCCTCCTGAGCAGGTCACTTTAGATATGATCGTTGAACATGAACGCATCATTGAGGGCGTTCACGAGGTTGGTGGTTATGTTTACGACGAGTTAGGATACCATAAAATTTTCAAAAGCAAACGGGATAATGATTTGTTAAAGGATATGGTGTTAACCCGATTAGTTTTTCCTGCGAGCAAACGAAAAACTCAACGTATATTAGAAGATAATTTCGGAAAAAGTCATGATTTAGATGCTCTCTACTCAACGATGGATAAAGTGTTTAATCAAATCGATCAAATAAAAAAACTAACGTTCGCTCGAACGCAATCCTTATTTCCTGAAAGTGTAGATTTAGTATTATTTGATGTGACTACGCTTTACTTCGAATCTATTGAAACAGATGAGCTTAGAAGGTTTGGTTACAGTAAAGATTGTCGGTTTAACACAACGCAAGTGGTGCTAGCTTTGGCAACTAATGGTGATGGTTTGCCCATTAGCTATGAATTATTTGAAGGTAATAAGGCTGAAGTAGGGACTTTAATTGCAGCGATTGAGCATTGGCATACTCTATTTAATATTAAATCAGTTTGTTTTGTCGGTGACCGTGCTATGTTCTCTAAAAAAAATATGGCTCTAATGGAAGAAAAAGGGTATCAATATATTGTTGCAGCAAAATTACGCACTTTGCCTGATAATATTAAAAGCGAAATACTTAGTGAGTCTCGTTATTATCCTACTGTTTTAAACGATGAATTTGCGTGGATTGGTGAATTTAATCACGAGAATCGTCGCTTAGTAGTCAGCTATAAAAAGAAGCGAGCATTAAAAGATGTGGCTGATAGAACTCGAGTTTTAGAAAAAATTGAAAAAGTAATTGGTAAAAAGGGCCAAACACAAAAATTAATAACTAATCAAGGCGTCAAAAAATTTACAAAAACAGATCCCCAAGCATGCACTCAATTAGATGAGGATAAGATTGCGCATGATGCGATGTGGGATGGACTACACGGAATTATTACTAATATCGAAGATGAAAAGGCTGAGACATTGCTCGCCCAATATTCTCGGCTCTGGGTGATTGAAGAATCCTTCCGGATCAATAAGCATACGCTCGCTATGCGTCCGATTTATCATTGGAATCCAAACCGAATTCATGCACATATTGCTATTTGTTATATGACATTTTCGGTATTACGACATTTACAGTATCGATTAAATTTGACACAAAAAATTAGTATAGAGACAGTGATTGATGAGTTAAGAGGAATTCAATCCTCTATTTACGTTCATAAGCAAACCAAGGATCTATATCGCGTTCCTGGTCGCATCACTAATACCGCACGAAAAATCTACAAGGCCTTCAATTTAACCCGCTCACCAGACGCAACAGTCTATTTAAGATAACTTTCCAACATCAAATAATGTAGTGCCTAAATTGGCTATAGCCCCCGTGGTACGGGGCTTTTGCTATTTTAGAAGACTCAAAAATAGTGAAGTCGGGAAATTTTGGGGATTCATCAGGGTCAGGGCTAAGCAAACGACAAAAGTATTTTAAGATTTTCAATGTCCTGTAGTAAAACTAGATTCTTCTTAAGCTCGATTGCAATCCTTCGGCTTGCTGCTGTCAGACTCATATATGAAATTCCTTGAAAATAATTTACTATTTCTTTTCGCTCTTTTCGCTCTTTTCGCTCTTTTCGCTCTTTTCCGCTATATTTTAATGCCAAATACATGGCAACATGCCTGGGCACGTTTTTAAATGTTCTGCTTGAATGCTCAATTATAGATTGATGGTTAATTTGATAATAATTTGCAACGTTCTCAATGATATCATTAATTGGTGGTAATAAGTTTTTTGAGATCATTTTGTATTCAGGTAATTTCTCAAAAGATCTCGTGACTACATAATTAGAATACGTTCTTTGTACAAAATCCTCAGAGCCTAGTATAGGAAAAATCCTTTTTTTAGAGTAAAATTGTTCAATTTCAGCATCAATACAACTATTAGTAAACGCCAGGTACTCAGCTATAGAATCCTTATCAGAAATGCGGCTTAAAATCTCATTACAAAACAGCCATTTTGGACTATGAATTCTATTTAAATAACATGAGAAACTAGACCACCTATAATCTTGAGGACTTTTAACAAGATTAGCTTTAACCGGATTTAAATGAATATATCTTGAAAGTACCAATAAATAATTATCAGCCTCCACCAAAATAGCCTTAAATCTTCCTCTAAATAAGGGTCCATCCGTTTTCTCAATTTTGTTAAATTTTTGGGTATATAAACCATTTATATACCCCATAGCTTTACTTAAATTGGTTAACGGAGTTCTAATTAATAAATGATAATGGTTGCTCATTAAACAAAAAGCATGAATTTCAATTTTAAAGTGGTCATGAGCTTGCCCTAATAAATCATAAAAAAATTCAAAATGAGAAGGATGCTGAAATATATTCCTTCGACCAGCACCACGATTCATAACATGATAAAATGCTCCTGGATACTCAATTCTTAAGGGTCTAGACATAGAATTTTTGACTGCTATATATTTGTTGACTTCAGTAACTATGAAAAAATTAATTATTATTCAAAGTTTGTGATAACCATATCAGATATTTGACGTATGTTCTATGATTAAATGTACCCTTGTCGCTTGCTTGGCCCTAACCCCCTAATCAGTCGCTTGCTTGGCCCTGACCCCCTAATTCTTCAACAGGAGGCATTGAAAATGCTAATCGTTTGCTAAGAACGAAATTCCCTAAAAGAATGAATATTGACAAAGTTGAACAGCCAGATGTTGACAAAATAGTCGATTCATTGAATGATAGACCTATGAAATGTTTAAATTATGTAACCCCTAAAGAGGCGTTTTTTAAGCATTTTGGGGCCAATCCACTTTTAATAGGAAGTCGCGCTTGAATATGGAATGTACCTCAGTTTATCGAGAAAAAGGTCGATTTAAAAGAAGAATTGCTTGAATGTTTTGCAGCAACCTTGTCTTTAGGGGGTTTGCAGACGTCTCAAGGAGTATGGTAAATTTAAAAAATTAAATTACATTAGAAATCAATTATTTTGAAAGATAGAAAATTGGCGTTAGTTAGGGAATTAAATATGATTGTAAATGAATTAATCAACGTAACTATTGGCGAAGATTTATTATTTAATGCTCAATACCAAAAAGCATTAGAATTTTTTGAAGCTACATTAACTAAGGATGATAAGAATGCAAGTTTTCAGTGTGGAAAAGGAGAGGCATTACGCGGTTTGGGAATCATTGAGAAAGCATTAGATTGTTATAACGAAGCTTTAAAATTAGATCCTACAAATGTCAACGCTCATCGAGGTAAGGCGAGCATACTGTGCACATTATATAGAGTACAAGAAGCTATAGAGTATATCGAAACAGCATTGAGTTTAGCACCAGCCGACGCAGAAGCAATTTATACAAATGCCAAAGTTTTATTTAGTCTGAAAGAAAAAGCTAAAGCCGACGTTTTGTTTAAAAAAGCGATTGAACTGTTTAAATCTCAATTAGAAAAAAATGCTAAGGATGTGAATTGCTTCTTAAGGCTAGGAGATTGTTATCGGGAAGGGTGGGGCGTTTCCAAAGATTTAAAGGAAGCAGCAGAATGCTATCGCAAGGCTGCAGAGCTTCTGCATCCTGAAGCACAGCATAAACTTGGGTTTGCATTATGGCATGGTAAGGGAGTAGATCAGAATAAAATAGAAGCAGCATCATGGTTTGAAAAAGCAGCATTGCAAGGGTATATTAAAGGAAAATGCAGTTTTGGATATGCGTTAGCTGAAGGGATCGGTGGAGCTAAAGATGAGAAACAAGCCATAGAGTGGTGGCTCAAAGCGGCAGACCAAGGATCTGTTAATGCGGTGCGAAATCTTGGATGGACTTATCAAAATGGACAAGGTATTGAAAAAGATTTAAAGCAAGCCCAGGAATGGTATCAAAAAGCCTTTGAAATGTATAAAAAAACTGCTGACTTAGGAGATGCCGAAGCGCAATTAGATTTAGGCCTTGCTTATGCATTTGGCGAAGGGGTAGAAAAGGATTTAAAACAAGCGGCAGAGTGGTATCGTAAAGCGGCTGAATCTGGGAATGCGGAAGCGCAACGTAGACTCGGGGTCGCATTAAGAAATGGCGAAGGAGTAGAAAAGGATGATAGTCAAGCTACGGAATGGTATCGCAAAGCAGCGGAGCAAGGTGATGCAACTGCGCAAAATTCTTATGCGTACGCATTAGAGAAAGGGCTAGGTGTTGCAAAAGATAAAAAGGCCGCTTGTGAATGGTATCAAAGATCTGCAGAACAGGGAAATAAATTTGCCCAAGCCAGCCTCGCATTTTCATATTTTAATGGGGAAGGAGCGGTTAAAGATCTTAAATTAGCTTTTGAATGGTTTAGAAAAGCGGCAGAGCAAGGCCATATAAATGCGCAACATCAACTTGGACTCTGCTACTTGCAGGGCATAGGCGTTACTGCAGATGTGAAGAAGGCCGTGGAATGGTATGAAAAAGCAGCGAAGCAGGGACATGCCAGATCTCAAAGGATCGTAGGAACTGCATATTTTAATGGGGAAGGAGTTAACAAGGATGAAAAAATAGCATTTGAATGGTTACAAAAGGCAGCGAAAAAGGGAGATGCTGATGCGCAATGTGTACTTGGTAGGGCGTATTCTAATGGGGAAGGGGGTGTATCAAAGGATGAGAAAAAGGCAATAGAGTGGTATCAAAGAGCAGCAGAAGGAGGCAATGTTGGTGCGCAAAATGCTTTAGGATGGATATACGCTAAGGGATTGGGAGTTGAAAAAAATGATAGAAAGGCTTTGGAGTGGTATCGCAAAGCAGCGGAGCAAGGTGATGCAAATGCTCAGCATAATCTTGCTGATTTCTACGATAATGGAAATGGAACAGAACGCGATTTACAAATAGCCTTTCAATGGTATCTAAGAGCAGCAAAACAAGGTTACACTCCCTCACAGTTTGTAATTGGTGATATGTATGAAAAGGGAGAAGGGGTACCAAAGGATGTTAAGCAAGCCGCAGAATGGTTTAAAAAAGCAGCGGAACAAGGGCATGTAAAGGCACAATATTCTATTGGATTAATGTTGGAAAGTGGTCAAGACATTCCGAAAGATGAGAAAGGAGCAGCGGAGTGGTTTAGAAAAGCTGCAGAACAAGGGAATGATGAAGCACAGTATCATTTTGCGTTGGCACTTCAGAATGGACGGGGGATAGAACAAGATGTAAAGCTTGCAGCGGACTGGTTTAGAAAAGCTGCAGAACAAGGGAATGATGAAGCACAATATCACCTTGCCTTAGCGCTTGAAAGTGGTCAAGGCGTAGAAAAAGATCTGAAACGAGCTTCAGAATGGTATTTTAAAGCAATAGAAAAAGGTAATGCTCATGCGATAGCATGGTTAAAAAAATCAGCAGAACGAGGGGATCCAGAAGCTCAATATAAATTAGGAACATTGTATGCAAACGGAAAAGGAGTCGAGAAGGACCTAAAAAAAGCAGCGGAATGGTATTGTAAGGGTGCGGAGCAAGGTAACGCCTCTGCGCAGTTTGAACTTGGTTACAGCTTTGATATGGGCTTAGGGGTTGCAGTAGACAAGAAAGTAGCTTATGAGTGGTATAAAAAAGCGGCAGATCAAGGGAACAAAATAGCACAGTATAACTTGGCAATTTGTTATTTAAATGGAGAAGGTGTAAGAAAAGATCATATATTAGCTTGTTGTTGGTTCAAAAAATCTGCAGAACAGGGGTATCCTAATGCGCAATATAATCTAGGGAGGCGATATTTCAATGGGGAGGGAGTTGGGCGTGATTACAAACTAGCGTTTGAATGGTATATGAAAGCAGCGGAACAAGGACATGCTTTTTCGCAATTCGATATTGGAGAAATGTATCAGGAAGGAGAAGCTGTTTCAAAGGACTTAAGTAAAGCGGCGGAATGGTATCGCAAAGCATCAGCGCAGGGACAAAAATTCGCTGATAAAGCATTGCTTGAACTTTTTCTGAAAGAACCCGGGATAGTTCAAAATGAAAAGGAAGCCGCTCTTTTGTATCGCAAAGCCGCAGAGAAAGGAAATGCAATTGCCCAATATAGACTCGCAATGATCTTAAAGGATGGCCGGGGTGCTCCAAAAAACGAAAAAGAGGCCGTGGAATTGTTGTTGAAGTCAGCGGAGCAAGGAAATATAGAGGCACAATATCAACTTGCATTGGCATTTGAGAGCGGCCAAAGTGTTGAAAAAGACTTAAAACAAGCTGCGGAATGGTATTACAAAGCAGCGCAAAAAGGACATTCTCAGTCGTTAGATTGGTTAAAGAAAGCAGCTGAGCAAGGGGATGTCCGTGCACAAGTTGAATTCGGTTTAGCACTTCTGAAAAATGTTCAAGGCACATCGATAGACAAGAAAGAAAGTAAGGAGGCAAAGGAAGCAGCAGAATGGTATCGAAAGGCGGCAGAGCAGGGTTACGCGCCAGCGCAATATAATCTAGGAACGATGCTGAAAGAAGGTCGAGGCATTGAGCAAAACTATAGAACAGCAGAAAATTGGTACCTTAAAGCCATAGAACAAAATTATGCTGAAGCAAGTTGTGCTCTTGCATTGATGTATAAGAATGTCGACGTTTTCCCGTTGGATGAGAAAATTGCATGTGAGTGGTTACAAAGAGCCGTTGATCAACACATAAAAAATGCATCCGAAGCCTTAGAAAAAATTAAAGAGTTTGCAAGTATGCTAAAATCACTAGAAAATGAAGGTTATTTTACAATTTCCATGCAGAAAATTACAGATGTACAGGCTCGAAAAATTGCTCAATCCTTGAATAAGAATCAAAGCATTACATCCTTTGGAATAGATCGAGGTCAAATGAGTGATGATGAAATAATAATCATAGTGAAGGCACTGGAACCGAAAGAAACTTTATGGTGGCTAAAACTAAATAATAATAGAATTGGTGATGCTGGAGCCAAGGTCATAGGAAAGTTATTGCTAAATCGTAAAGCTGTTCTATATGATTTAGATTTAACCTGTAATCAAATTGGCAATGTTGGCGCTGCTGCATTCGCTGAAGCGATAAAAAAAAATAAAATTGGCAGGTTAAGTATAGGGAGCAATAAAATTTCCTCTATCGGAATTATTGTAATGGCAAGAGCATTAAACAGCAATAATACCCTTAAAAAGCTTGATCTTGGAGACAATCAGATTGATGATAAAGGGGGTATAGCGTTAGCGCAAGCATTGGAGACAAACAGAACTTTGGAAGAACTAGATCTACACGGTAATAAGATCGGTGAAGCTGGCTCGAGAGCACTTGCGAAAATGCTTTTGAAAAATGAAATTATATCTAATTTATCATTAGCTAAAAATCAGTTGGGTGAAGGTGGTACTATTGCATTTGCGGAGACATTGAAAGCAAATAAGCAATTGCGGATATTAGATCTTGATGATAACGGGATGGGTGATCCGGGGGTTGTAGCAATTTCAGAGGCATTGATGGTAAATAAAACCTTATATATCCTTTCCTTGGGTAAAAATCAAATTGGTACCGCTGGTGCAAAGGCTTTAGCAAAGGTTATAGAGGTAAATAAAAAATTAAGTTTTCTGCGTTTAAGTGATAACAAATTGGGTGATGCTGAAGCCATAATATTAGCGGATGCTCTAAAAGTAAATGAATCTATAACCCACCTCACGCTCGCAGATAATCAAATTGGTAATGTTGGGGCTTCTGCTCTTTTAAGAATGCTAGAAACAAATAAAAAAATTACATCATTGAATTTAGAGGACAATAAAATTTCTCCTGAGATATTGGAAAAAATAAAATTGGCATTGAAACGCAATGAAGAATTGGCTAAATCTCCAAAATACCCGGTTACCAAATTGCCTCCGAAACCTACTACTTCAACAACAGAAGTAAAAGAGAAAAATGAGAAGCTGATGGAAAAAGAGTCTGCGCCTATTGTTTTGGAACAGAAAGCTACTCAAGAAATATTAGAGACACAAAAAAATAAAGAAACCAGCATCGATGTTACAACAGTTGTTTCTCCGCCCAAGAAGTTGCCGCCTAAGCCCCCCAAAGAATTGCCACCAAAACCCCCAATCAAAACAATACAGACTATTCCTACCCCTGTTCCCCCTCTTGCTGTTGTTGAAGGTGCTGTAAAAGATTTGAAACAAGAAGTGGAACAGTTTCAAAAACCAGCTGAACAAGGAAATACGGAAGCACAATATCAACTTGCATTAGCACTTGAAAATGGTAAAGGCATTGAACAGGACTTGAAAAAAGCGGCTGAATGGTACCAAAAGGCAGCGGAGAAGGGCTATGCACCAGCGCAATTTCGGCTAGGAAGGATGCTAAAGGTCGGTCGTGGTATTACAAAAGACGAGAAGCAAGCCGAGGAATGGTGTCTTAAAGCAATTGAACAAGGAAATGTTGAAGCACAGAACAGCATTGCATTACTGTATAAGAACGAAGAGGATTTTCCCCTAGATGAGAAGAGAGCGTGTGAATGGCTCCAGAAAGCCGTTGATCATGGAATTACCATTGCATCTGAGGCTTTAAACAAAATTAAAGAGTTTGGTGTAAAAATTAAAGCAATTGAGACTGAAAAATTTATTCACTGTAGTTGGAAAAAAATTAATGATGCACAAGTTCAAAGATTAACCAATGCTTTAGAAAAAAATCAGATTATATGGTCTTTTGGTTTTGCAACGCACTTTCATCGTGGTGGTTGTCAGATGAGTGATGAAGGAATACTCACTATATTAAAAGTATTAGGTAGGAAAGAAACCTTGGAAAGCTTTGACTTTAATGGTGATAGGATTGGGGACGTAGAAACGGGCGCTTTAGTAAAGTTATTGTTAGCTAGAAAAAAACCTATGTACAGCTTTACTTTATTGAGCAATCAAATTGGAGATGTTGGAGCAATAGCGCTTTCCGAACAAATAGAAAAAAATAAATTACAAAAATTTCATATTAGAAGTAATAAAATTTCTTGTGCAGGGATTACTGCTTTTGCAAAGGCTCTAGAGGTTAGCACTACTTTATCGGAACTCAATCTAAGCTCCAATCAGATTGATGAGTTAGGAGCTGGAGCATTAGCTAAATCTCTAGAGTCAAATAAAAGTCTTCTGAAATTATATTTAAGCGATAATAAGATAGGTGATGTGGGAGCAACAGACATCGCCAAAATGCTTGAGAAAAATAGAACTCTTGTAGAACTAAGCTTGGATGGAAATTTAATTGGTGAAATTGGTGCGTTAGCGCTTGCCCGAGCTTTGGAAATGAATGAAGGGCTGGATCACCTTAATTTAAGCAGTAATAAATTTGGAGATGAAGGGCTAAAAGCTCTGGCAAATGTACTCGAGAAAAAAAGAACGCTAAGGTTTTTGTGCCTGAACAGCAATAACATTGGAAATGTTGGAACAAAAGAACTTGCAAGTATGCTGAAGAAAAACAGAACACTACTTTTTATTCGTCTGGATGGTAATAATATTGGACCAACAGAAGCTCTAATGTTTGCAGACGCACTAAAAATAAATGATTCACTTACCAATCTCTATTTAAACAGTAACAAAATCGGCGATGATGGCGCAAAAGAATTAGCAAAAGCATTAGAAACCAATAATACCTTACAAACTTTAAATTTAGAAGATAATCTGATCAGCGATGATGGGGCTTCTGCTCTCTTAAAGTCATTAGAAACAAACAAAACACTGCAGGAATTGAATCTAGATAAAAATAAAATCAATGCAGAAATTATTGCAAAAATAAAACAAGCATTGGAACGAAATAAAGAATTGGCGAAATCTCCATTTCCTTCAGCCCCCAAGCAATCGTCGAAGGCAAAACATGCTGCAACAGGTTTAGAGGTTAAAGAGAAACAGGAGGAGCAGCAAAGAATAGAGTCAGCTGGGATCGGTCTATCTATGCCCATGTTACTTCCTCCTAGCTATGCAGAAACAGTGATTACTTCGAAACAGAAAGCGTTACCACCAATAGCAACACCTAAAACTCCTATGCCCGCAGCAGTTCCTGCTGTACCCTCTGTTCCATCTATTGTGCCGCCTACAGCAAAAGGAATTCCAGGAGCATCTGTTCCAAAAGTTGTGCCCCCTGCAGCGTCTGGGCCTGTTGTGCTTTCTATTCCAACAGTTCCCCGAATCGCTTGGAAAGACATTACTCTTGGTGAGTTGATAGGCAATGGCAGTTATGGAGATGTTTACAAAGCCGTCTGGCATGGAGTGACAGTGGCCGTCAAGATTTTGCAATCAAAGACTTTATCCGGATCCATAGCTAATGAGTTTGAACGTGAATGCGATATTATGATGAAGTGTAACTTCCCTAGCATTGTGCGCTTATACGGTGTTTGCACAGAACCGGGACATTTTGCCATGGTGATGGAATATTTGCCTTATTCTTTACGTAGTCGCTTGCAAGATGGCAAAAGCTTATCGTGGTCTCTTCGTTGGACCATTGCGATCGATATGGCTCAAGGTTTAGCTTATCTGCATAATAATAAAATTCTCCATCGTGATTTAAAAAGCTTGAATATATTATTAGACGATCATGATCGTGCGAAAATTGCTGATTTTGGTTTAGCCAAGATAAAACTAGAAGTCAGTAGTACTTCAACCAAAAGTCATAAATCCGTAGGCAGTGTACGTTGGCGCGCCCCAGAACTGTTTGATTTTCCTCCTCCACCCTCTAATGCAGCTTCTGATATTTACAGTTTTGGAATGGTGCTTTGGGAACTCGTGTCTGGTCAATTACCCTACAGCTACTCTTCGGATGAGGCCACTGTTATTAACTGGATTACAACGGGTAAGAAAGAAAAAATCTCTGATAGTTGTCCAAAAGCTATGGCCGAAATTATTCAATCGTGTTGGGGCAACCCACAAAGTCGTCCTACGGCAGAAGTGCTGGTGACGCGCTTGAAAATGGCTGCCCAAATTCATGCGGCAGAAGAGCTTGCTGAAAGACAGGCTGAAGAGAAAGCAGCAAGAGAATCAGAAGCAGCAGAGCGAATAGCGGCAGAAAAGATATGGCATTTTGATACAAGCCTTAAACCTTCTGCCGATAGTATGAAAGAGGGTTATGCCTTGATTCCTGCAGGCGCGAAAGACATGCAGAAGGTATTAGAAGCCTACCGGCGTTTTCCTGTTCCAGGCTATGAAGTGGGCAAGGTACAAATTATTTATAGTTTAGAGTTAAATCGTGCGTTTGCAGCTCGATTGAAATTATTACAACAACGCCATGGGAATCCTGCTTTTGCGGCAAAATGGAAGTATGAAAATGAAGTTGAGTGGCGCGGTAAAGTGGATACTTTATTTGGCAGGATGACAGCCGCTTATGTGGATAAAGACACACCCAATGTAAAGTTACTTCCAGTTTGGCATGGAACAAGACCAGAGATATTATCCAGTTTGTTTAAAACCGGGTTTGCAAATTTAGCATCGACAGATGATGGCTATTTTGGCCAGGGAATATATGGCGCCTATGAGGCTGAATATTCCTATAGAGTGTACAGCAAGGGTGCGTTACTGCTAAATTGGGTCGCTTGCTATTCAGCATATCCCGTGATTGACGGAGACATGATTAAATTAATGGGTAAGGCTAGCTATCAAAACTATGATGCGCATGTGGCGCCTGTGGTACCGGAAGTGCCAGATCCAAGTCCAGACAGTTATATTCCCTGCAAACTAGGTGAATTGCCGCATTATACTGAAGTCGTTGTTTTTGAAAGTTCACAATGTATCCCGCGATACTTAGTTGAGTTACAAGCGACGTTGCTTAAAGCACCTAGCTTGAGTTTGTCGGCAGTTGATAAACATCTAGCCACCACTGGGAATTCAAAAAGTATGCTGTATGCTTTTTTGGCGAGTAAGGGTGCAGGGGCTTCTGCCATAGCAGCGCCTGCAAAATCCGCATCTGTATCTGTTTCACCAGCGAAAGTTGCTGTTCCTGCCGCGTCGAAAAAAGAGACGCCGAAAAAGGAACAAAAAAAAGGTGGTGGTTGGCTCTGGTGAGAAAAATAGAATTTTGGTACCCAGCGTCTTTCAGCATGAATGTACTAGCTAGGTGCTTTTTTATAATTTAAGAGTAGGGGATCAATTAATGACAACGCAATCGGTGCTTCAATTTAAAATTATGTTAGATGATATTTATCCATCCATATGGAGGCGTATTCAAGTGCCAGTAGATTATACATTTTGGGATTTACATGTGGCAATTCAAGATGCTATGGGGTGGACTGATTCTCATCTACATCAATTCACTGTTATAAACCCAGACACTGCTATAAAAGAGCACATAGGCATCCCTGGAGACGATATGGATGATATGTTTGATGAACTGCCTGGGTGGGAAATTAAGATACATAAATATTTTCGATTGAAAAAGAATAAAAAAATTTCTTATTTGTATGATTTTGGCGATAACTGGGAACATCAAATTGAATTCGAAGGAGAACAGGAAAAACAAGTTGGGAAGTATCCCAGATGTTTAGAGGGAGAACGAGCCTGTCCCCCAGAAGATATAGGAGGAACTCCAGGGTATGAAAATTTTTTATCCATACTAAGGGATAAAAAACACGAGGACCATGAAGAAATGTTAGAATGGGTCGGAGGTAAATCAATCCCGAGAAATTTGAACCCAAAAAAGTTAAATTCGATGACTCAAAAAAAAGATGGCAAATTGCCTTTACAGAAGCGTAAGGAAATGCTTGGGCTATAAAACGCTCCAAGAGTTATATATACAGCAGCATAAAAATGATTGTCGCACTTGGTCCTAGAATGCGCCCCAATATTAATTCTATAACATATTGATTTATATGGTGCCCCGGAGAGGATTTGAACCTCTGACTGCCCCTTAGGAGGCGCATGGTAAAATGTTCTATACGGTCCAATAATGTACAGAAATGTAAATAAAATCATATAATTAGCGGATTGTATTATCCTGAAAAGTCTTATAAAATACCTCTCAATCCAGAAATTTGGTTATACCTGTGGTTGTACCAAAATTCTGAAATGGGATATTGCACTTTTTTATAGGACGATATTAATTGTTCCATTAATACGTTATTTATTTGCATTTAACGCATAAATGGAACATAATTAAATCATGAACAGAAAAACATACAAGCAGCGATTACTAAGTCTAGTAACAGAGAAGGGGATTTTGCGTTCTTGTGACTTAAAGGGAACTGGCATTCCTAGGGTATACCTCACCCGTTTGCTGGCCACGGGACAATTAGAAAGAATTGGACGAGGTCTATATCATCTTTCTGATATAACTTTAACTGAGCACGAAAGTTTGGCTTTCATTGCCAGAAAAACGCCGTTAGCAGTTTTTTGTTTACTAACAGCGCTGCAATTTCACGAACTCACCACGCAGCTCCCTCATCAAATTTGGATCGCCATACCCAAAAGCAGGAAAGCGCCTAAAATTGATTATCCGCCTATTAAGATCATCCAATATTCCGGTGAAGCATATTCTAAAGGTATTGAAGTTCATGAGTACAATAAAGTAAAACTAAAAATCTATGGTATTGCTAAAACTATTGCGGATTGTTTTAAGCATAGGAACAAAATCGGGCTTGATGTGGCACTCGAGGCTCTTAAAGATGCGTGGAGCCATAAAAAAGTGGGTATTGATGAGCTATGGCATTATGCTAAAATTTGTCGCGTCGCAAATATAATGCGGCCTTATCTTGAGGTACTTCAATGACAAAAGATCTTTCTGCTTCCATTCGAACACGACTATTATCTATTGCGAAATCACAAAACACAGACTTCAATCAGATTTTGATACGTTTTGCTTTAGAGCGAATTCTCTATCGATTAAGTTTATCTCCATATGCAAATCGATTTGTCCTTAAGGGAGCATTATTGTTTAATCTATGGTATAACATGCCGCATCGCGCAACACGTGATATCGATTTCCTTGGATTTGGTTCAAGCGATCTTAAAGTACTCGAAGACACGTTTCGAGAGATAGCAAATATCTCATGTCACGATGGGATCATCTTTGATCCAGAAACGATTACTGTCGAAGAAATTCGAAAGGAAGCTGGATATGCTGGTGCACGAGTACTAATCTATGCTGAAATTAACAAAGCTCGTTGTAAAACACAGATTGATATTGGTTTTGGTGACACAGTTGTTCCTGGACCAGTGCAATTAAACTATCCTGTAATGCTTTCAGATCTTCCTGTACCACAACTGCAAACATATCCGATTTACTCAGTAATCTCAGAAAAAGTACATGCAATGGTATTGTTTGGTATGGCAAACAGTCGTTTAAAGGATTATCTGGATCTTTGGATATTGCTGAGGAATGAAATTATTGACGATAAAATACTGGCAGAAGCAGTTGCCTCAACATTTGCCCGACGTGAAATGTTAATACCTATTGAATTGCCTAGTGGTTTGACTGAGGAGTTTGCGATGGATTCTTCTAAACAATCAATGTGGTTGTCATTTCTTCGAAAAAATAAATTGGATGTGACTTCTCTTGTTGAGGTGATCGCTTATCTGGGTGAAAGATTGCAACCAATCTTTTTGTTAGCTAAAAATTTTGAAAAAGAAGTTATTAAATAGGAAATGTTAAAAAGCTTAAGTTGATTGAGGTCTAATATGAGTAAAGGCAATATGCTGAAGAAGGGAAAAGAAACATTTAAAGCTTTAACACCGCTTAAAGCCGTGCATGAAAGTGCTACAGGCCTTTATAATGCAGGTGTAATTGATGGGAAAACGATGCGCGAATTTGATGCACTGTGCTTACCTCCTATTCGCGACTTCAAACCTAAAGACATAAAGCGAATGCGGCTTCGTGCAAAAGTGAGCCAAAATGTATTTGCAAAATACCTTAACACCAGTGTTTCAACGGTAAAACAATGGGAGAATGGCGATAAGCATCCCCGAGGCACTTCTTTGAAATTACTTAACTTAGTCGAAGATAAAGGGCTGCAAGCTCTTATTTAAAGGATTAAGTAATTCTTTTGACATGTAGGGGTCACATGTAGGGGGCAGGGCTAAGCAAGCGACAAAAGTTTCTTAAGATTTTCAATGTCTTGTAGTAAAACTAGATTCTTCTTAAGCTCGATTGCAATCCTTCGTCTTGCTGATGTCAGACTCATATATGAAATTCCCTGAAAATGATTTACTATTTCTTTTCGCTCTTTTCCGCTATATTTTAATGCCAAATACATGGCAACATGCCTGGGCACGTTTTTAAATGTTCTGCTTGAATGCTCAATTATAGATTGATGGTTAATTTGATAATAATTTGCAACGTTCTCAATGATATCATTAATTGGTGGTAATAAGTTTTTTGAGAACATTTTGTGTTCAGGTAATTTCTCAAAAAATTTCGTATCTACATAATTAGAATACGTTCTTTGTACAAAATCCTCAGAGCCTAGTATAGGAAAAATCCTTTTCTTAGAGTAAAATTGTTCAATTTCAGCATCAATACAACTATTAGTAAATGCCAGGTACTCAGCTATAGAATCCTTATCAGAAATGCGGCTTAAAATCTCATTACAAAACAGCCATTTTGGACTATGAATTCTATTTAAATAACATGAGAAACTAGACCACCTATAATCCTGAGGACTTTTAACAAGATTAGCTTTAACCGGATTTAAATGAATATATCTTGAAAGTACCAATAAATAGTTATCAGCCTCCACCAAAATGGCCTTAAATCTTCCCCTAAATAAGGGTTCATCCGTTTTTTCAATTTTGTTAAATTTTTGAGTATATAAACCATTTATATACGCCATAGCTTTACTTAAATTGGTTAACGGAGTTCTAATTAATAAATGATAATGGTTGCTCATTAAACAAAAAGCATGAATTTCAATTTTAAAGTGGTCATGAGCTTGCCCTAATAAATCATAAAAAAATTCAAAATGAGAAGGATGCTGAAATATATTCCTTCGACCAGCACCACGATTCATAACGTGATAAAATGCTCCTGGATACTCAATTCTTAAGGGTCTAAACATAGAGTTTTTGACTGCTATATATTTATTGACTTCAGTAACTATGAAAAAATTAATTGTTATTTAAAATTTGTGATAAATATATCAGATATTTGACGTATGTTCTATGCATAAATGGATCCTTGTCGCTTGCTTGGCCCTGACCCTGATGACTCAAAAAAGGCTTTAAGAACTGCTTCACTCTTGTGTTCAAAAATAATATTGAAAACGGTATTGTGCTTGCTGTCGTTCAGATGAACATTGCCACCGTTTTTCACGAGGAATACAAATACCGCGACACGATTATATTTGGCGGCGAGCCCTAGCGCATTCTCATCCTGCTTGTTCCTAAGATTGATACTCCGTAGGATGTTGAGCCCACATAAGCGCATGTAATCGAATAATTCTTTGATGAGATCTTCCTTACCATTTGCTGCGAATGCACGTAGAATAATCTCACAGTGTTCTTGGGTCAGTTTTTTTTGACCCGACTTTAATTGTGAGAGATGATCCTTGGTTCAGGTTTTGAACTGGTGTTCGATGAAGTTTAAGAATTTCTCAGAGAACATGTGCATACCTTCTATATAGTTAGCTGAATTTTACCTTTGAAGCTTGTGTTCGCATTATAATTATAATTCTTTGGTATAAAATGATTTCGCTGTTTGCTACTTTTTTGAACCCTGATTCTTTTAATAAATGTTTTTCTATATCCGTTGTGATAGTGTATTCTACCAGGAAATATAGTAATTTTCTTGTGGCCAAATTGTGTCCATCAGTGCTGCACAGTCCAGCAGAATTGAGCATAGGTAGCGGGTTTGGGCAGTTAAAAACTCTAGTAAAATCAACCGGTTATAATAAGACCAGCTGGCTTCGAACCAGGTGGTCGGGAGTTCGAATCTCTCCGGGCGCGCCAGAATTTTTTAAATTAAATCAACAAGTTATCTATACTTAAACCAACTAACCAAAAATTCAAAAATTCTCGATTGTGGGGATTTTGTGGGGATTTTTTGCCAAAACTAACTAATTAACTCACAGTTAGTTCGCAGCAGGATTAATACTGGTCCTTGACGGGAGCGATCGCAAACCATATTTGCGGCTTCAATTTTCGTACAATTATACAGCTTCTCTGCTAACAAATCGTTGTTAGAATCTTTTTTTTAAACATTCATTTCTTCCAAAGCTTTTATGTTTATACTTGTTGTCAGCACTTTAAGTTGTAAAATTGCAACCTCATTTAATCTTTTTATACGTTCGGCTTGTGATAGCCCCATTCGAATAAACTCCGCATTCATTACTTCGATATTCGCTAGAACTAATAATTGCTCAATCGTTGCAAAATCGCGAATATTACCATTTTTACTAGGATTTTTCTCTCGCCATTGTTTGGCGGTTTGACCAAATAAAGCTACGTTTAGCAAATCTGCCTCATTTGCATAGACAAAATTAACTTGCAGTTCGTTGACCAATGAAGGAATTATGTGTGTTTTAATTGCATCGGTGTGGATTCTGTAATTAAGCTTTGACAATGTTCTATTTAAATCCCAATTTAAAGACAAACGCCTATTTTCATCTTCTTTCAGCCTTTGAAATTCTTTTATTAGATATAATTTGAATTCAGGACTAAGCCAAGAACCAAACTCAAAAGCTATATCTGTGTGCGCATAAGTCCCTCCATATCTGCCTGCGTTCGCAATTAAACCAGTGGCATTAGTTGAATCTATCCATTTTTTAGCAGATAGATAAAAACTGTTCCTTCCTGCTTCATTTTTAATTCCCTCGAATTCGAGGGAATTAAAATCAGGATTATTAAGCTGTTCCCAAACCCCAAGAAAAAGAATTGTGTCCTTATTTTTCAACCATTGTTCAATAAGGGCACTTCCTCCCTCAAATCTTTTAACCATATCAGTAAGTGAAATATAGTCCTTTTGCTCTTTTGACAAAATACTAATGATGGAACCTTGAACATTTATGGTTGCCTTTTTACCTTTTGTCATTGTGAAGAACTCCTAGATTTCATTGAATTCGAATGGCAATTATAACAAATTGGCTTCCAATAATATATCGCCGAAGGCAAAAAACGGTAGGACCGCATAAGTGCGCCATTGTTCCCAATGGACAGATGTAAGACTATCGTCTTGGTTTATTTATTTCAAGCATTTTACTGAAAATACATCCGCTGGGTAATAACATTTTATAGTTTTCATTGCTATGATTCTTATTGTTATTCGTTGTTGATTGCACATGGAGATTTTATTTATGAAAAGCGATATTCGGAAAATGGATACTATTCAGGACCCTAGAAAAGATATTTAACAAAGCGATCTCAACTAAGAATGAAGCTGCTTTGATTGCAATCATGACAAATGCATTAAAAAATTATAATAATGAGACTGAATATCTTATTAATGATCTTTTCTTCCCTTCTCTAAATGAATTAACTAAATTCAATAATATTAAATGGATCCATAATATTTGGTTTAGTCGAGAACTTCAAAAAGTAATTGAAACCACTAATGAAGCAAATCTATCTATTGTTCTCGAGAACCTTTTGGTATTACAACTTATTAATAGTGAAGCAGAATATATACTTTTACCTTTCGCAAAAAGATACCCAGAAAAAGTAATAGATTTTTTTGGTACTCGCTTAACGCGGCAAAGGAATAAAAAATCAGATACAAGGTATGAATGGACACCATATCAACTCGATTCCGCAGTTTTTAACAGTTGAGGCAGCGTAAAAATATAAGTTCAAGCTGCTTTTTTATATTTGAGAGAGGGACTCGCTTCCATTCTACCAAGATCCCTGCCAACCATATGCTTTTTTGACTGATACACTGGCAGTACCTTGTCTATTGCCTGCTTAAATTCTACAAGTGACTCTCTAGGGTCAACGGAATTAACAATATCAACAACAGTATTAAGCAACGCCTCTCCTTTGACATGTTGAATCAGGCAACCAGTGGATATCCCAGGTTGTTTGTTCTTAAATCGGGCGGATTGCTGCGGGTGGAGAAGCAACGCATGTTCGCACAATAGGCTAAGTGTCATGCCTCGCATAGCACTATCAACGCCCTGTTGTTTGCTCAGCTTATTCCAACCACCATGCGCTTTCCAGTCCTGGATAAAAACCTCGACTAGCCATCTCAAAGTGTAGGTTTGCGCGATGTCCATATGTTGCCAGGATAAATCTGTAGCAACAATAAATCGATATTCCGTTTCGCCTTCATATTTCAAGGCAACAACAAAACGTTTCTTTGTATGTGATTTCACTAAAATTCTGGCTGACAACACTGTGACCAATTTTGACTCCCCACCACGTATCGTAAGCTTAGTTTTTACACCCGGTTGGCGTGCAAAATAGGCCTCTAAAAGAACACGTTTCCCACAAGAACGTACCAATTGATTTTTGCGCAACTGACTGATCACTTGAGAACAATGAGTCACTAATGATGCGTTGTCCATGAATTCTTTAGAACCGTACAGTGCATCTGCCAAAACACTTTGCACCGTAATTTTTGGATGCTGTTGACAAAATTCTCTTAAAAGCTCAAGCGCTAGCATTTGTTTGGTGGGATAATTCAGATTGGGGGCAGGCCTCTTTGCTCGTTCTTTTTTGGGAATACCAGCCTTCTTTTGAGCCTTAATAATCCCTTTCCATTTTTTCAACGCAGGGTCTGGGACATAAAAACGGAATCCAATGGGAATCGTTAAAATATCCGTTACCAAAAGTAAAAAAACAAATTCTTGCCCCTTAAACCAGCCTTGCGTCTTTTTATCCAAAATCTTATGAACGCCTGGGATCTTACTGGTATTACGAGACCTCACTTTATCTGAATCATCAAGCACTAAAACGCCTTTTGTGACACCATAATGAGTAATGATATATGTAACACTGGCTTGAAGAAGATAATCCCATGCAATTTTTGCATAACGGAACATCCAGCGTAATCGATTTTCATCAAATTTCCCCAAACTAGACCGCATGAATTCAGCCCAGCTAAAACAACCGGTGACCATTAATCCAATTAACATAACAACAAGCCAGTTGGACTGAATCTTCGTCAATGAATGTGTGGATATTTGTTTAAGTGATGCATTAAGCCCCGCAACGTAAGCGGAAATGCAATCGACTGGCTTAAGTAACATAAAGACATCATCCTTGCTTTGTCTCCCTAGAGCGGGCATTATAGCCAAGTCGGTCTTCTGTTACAGCGTTGACGGTCTTTGCTATGCGAAAACAAGAGCCGTTTCAGTAGTCCGACTTATCTCTTGCATAGTAAGCCATATTTTCTTTTCCCCATCAAGAACAAAAAACTGCGGAATCGAGTATCAATTTTATCAACTCGCAGAGTCGTTGTCACAGGTTGCTAGTTATGTTTTAAAGTCTGTTCTGGAATGGAGCAGAAGCAACGGGCATAAATATGAAACTATTAAAATTGTAAAAGCTATCTTTCCTAAACTTGAACCTGCACTTGAACAGGAATTAAACAAATTCATTCAATCTGGAGATGATCAAAAATTATCAATTTCTATTTCAATTTTACAATATTATGGAGGTGAAATTGGAACATACAACCTATGTAAAGAATTTGTAAAAGTATTACATGAAGATAGCAAATTTCTTTCGGAAGTTAATACAATCATTATCAATACAGGAGTAGTGGCAGATGAATTCGGGCTTATGAAGGCATACGAAACTAAAAGTGATATGATCAAGAATTGGATTGGTGACTCTAATCAAAAAGTTAACAAATTTGCTGAAAATATAATACAACTACTTGAAAAACAGATCTTGGCTGAGAAAAAACGAGTTGAAGAGTGCATAGAACTTGAGAAGCATCGATATGGATCTGAATAATTATTCCATAATACCCTCCCTATCACTTAAATCTTTTATCAAATTCCGGTAAGGCCATGAATTCAGCATCACTAGATTGTACAAGTGCGGCGCATCTTTTAAGGAGTTATTCATTGAGGAACCTGATTTATTTTACAGCTAACTAAATAAGGGTGACTACCCAGGTACCCATTAATTCAGCAGAAAAAACTGGCATTTAGTGCATCATTCCCACGAAAGCGGGTATCCAGTTTAAGCGGTTTTCCTGATTTTTTCTGGATTCCCGCTTATGCAGGAATGACGAGGCACCTGGGTAGTTACAAATAAGGGCTGGATAAAAAGTATTGTGCATAGTGATTATTTGGGTCGAAATAGATTTCACTAAGAAGTTAAGTTGATAATTGGGCAAAAGTATGGTAATTTGGTCAAGCAAATGACAGATGTTTCAATAAAATAGTATTATTTTTCCTAATTATTCTACCGAATGATATCATATTTTAAACTTAGCTTCCGAGGAAATAACCATGGCCGAATCACAGCAAGACATTAAACAGCAATTGGATACTGAGAGACAACTTGAACTTGCAAGACAGTTGTCGGCAGTTGAAAGTCAACTAGCTTCTGATGGGAAGTTAAGTAGCGAATTACATAATATTGTAGGTACATCAGTTGTTGATAGAAGATCCTCTGAATGGTGTCTAAGCCAATATCAGTTTTTTGGTAAAGGACCTTGCGCAACTTTAAAAAGTTTTGTTCACCCATATTCATCAAGAAAGGCACATTATAGGAAAAAATATAAAATAACAGCCCCTTTTCATTTTGTAGAAGATCCAGACGCTAAAGAATTTCTACCATTTGTTATAACCGTGCCTAAGAATATTATTATTCCGGAAGGTGCTTGCATTCAACTGTTCCAAGGCAAACTTCCTGTACCTGGATCAAAAGATTCTAAAGATAATGAGTTTTGTGAAATTATACCGCAAGATAAAGCGAAGTTGGTAAATCGCCATTGGGAACAACTCATTTTTATAGCAAGTGATGCATTATTACGTAGTGCTCCGATCGTTAATACAACAACGCCAGGGGAATGTGTGCGGTGTGTGCGATATCCTACAGATCCTGATCTGGCACCTGGTTCCTACGCGGTACTTCTATCTCCTATTTTTATCACAATTATTAAAGATGGCATATGTACGCCGATTGGAAGTGTTGAAATGCCCTTTCGCTTCCCCAAAGATACTTCTCCAGAAATTATGAAGCATTTTACTTATTCAAGTGATAAGAAAAAAGTTCAAGAAATTAGAGAAAATACCGAAAAATGGATTCGTGAAAATATAAAATTGGTTACACCACCGGCGCCAGGCGTAAAATTACATGATTGCATGCAATTGGTTTTGGGTGAATTTCCTTTAGGAACAACCCCGGAGAAAAGGGAAGCTTTGTGTAACCTTTTTCAACGCTGGACTCAAAATGAATTTGATGATTCTACTGAAATATCAAGATCTCAAAAATATCCGCATTGGCTTATTCCTTATTCAAAAGGGTTGGTATTTGCTTATGAAGCAGCGAATAAAAGACATGGTCCAGACTATAGAATTAGCGATTGCACTTTAAGAGATTTGGAATCCGAAATTGTACCGTGCAAGGCTTCTTTATAACAATAGTCACTGGTAATTAAAATATTAGTGCTATTTAAATCAAAATGGGTATTAAATAAAAATGGCTACTGAAAAAACAACAGTTCAAGACGAGATAAAAAGCAGTGCGGAAACTGGATCTTTGCAAGTTCCTAGAAAAACCCTCAGAATGGAAACAGCAAAGCAAGCCTTCCTAAAATGTGTTCATGAATTTATAGCACAAAGAAAAAAAACAATGGAAAATGTGACGTGGATGACAGGTACAAATGGACGAGGCTTACTACCAGGATTTCGACTAAGTAATAATACTCTTATGCCCTTAGGGACAATGTTAAAAAATGGTTTAGCTCCCACCGTAGGAGCATATGGTAAGGGTTCACGATTTGCAGGTGTCAATTCAAAACATTTATCAGGCGTTGCGCCAAAGAACTTTGAGGTGGCTTGGCAATATGCGACTTATACTATGGATAGTCATAAAGGTCAAGAAAAGTATCGTTTAGATATAAAGGCCCTTGATGAAGCATTATTAATATGTTTAGGACACTTTGAAAAAGCCATTGCTGAGAGACGATTGTTAAATATGCAAGAAGAACTTGGAGATGCGGATAAATTAATTGAATTAACCATCTATATCTTAAGGCTTCGTTCAATAAATGAAAAAATGTATCAAGAAAAATACAAAAAGAGGCTTGAAGATATTTTGCCCATTTTACAGCAAAGTCATGTATGGGAGCCACTTTTGGAACACAAAAAAGTGATGGAGGCGCTTACAAGCGCGCCACTTTTTATCGCGAAAGATAGCAAAGATAGTGTGCTTGCAATAAAGTTGCGATTTCAATCTGCTGGATATAATATCAAAATATTTGGATATATCGAGTCATCTAAAATTAATTACGATGAACATATCTTTGAAGAAGGAAATTTACGTCCTCCTTTCAGGTTGCATAGGATTGTCGAAGCTGAAGACGCAATGCTTAATAATTCTTTTGCGACTCGTATTATGATGATTAGAACGATCGAACCAGCTTATTTTGAAAAGGAAGAGATTCAAGCTAAAAAAAGTGCAATGCTGAACCATGTTGCAAGATATGTAGATGAATTAACCCAAGCTCTGGAATCATTTACCAGTGCACTAACCCGCCCCAAAATTGACGGTTTAACAGAAAAAGAACAAGTATTACTTCGAGATGGTCGTTGCCCCCTAATATTAGCAACTATTAAAAAACTTGAAAATTGTCGCCCACCTGCCTATCAAGGTGAAATTGGCTTTCCTGGTACTTTAAAACTGGGTGAAGATTTATCATTAATGATAACGGACGAAGCCCATGAAAAAGAAATTCGACGCTGGTTGCAAAGCCAAGGATTAAGAAAAAAGGTATTTGTTTGCACGGCAAATCAATATACCTCAGCGCGTACAAAGTGTAAAAATTAGGGTGCGTCCTACATATGGTGTGTTTTAGTCATGCAACATGAAGTAATTTTTGCCCTGTGTGGATTTTGCGGGGATCAGCTCTGCTCAGTCGTGCTTGGTCATGCAAAATAGCGGGTTCGACGGGTACGGTTTTTCCAATAAAATCAAGTGCTTACAAAAAGACCCTAAGGCTTCGAACCAGGTGGTCGGGAGTTCGAATCTCTCCGGGCGCGCCAAGATTTTCTTTTAAAATCAAGGCGTTACCTCTGTAAGTTTGATTTCAACCATTCTTCACAATTTTCGATTGTGGGGATTTTGTGGGGGTTTTTTGCCCAAACTCGCTAACCAGCTCACGGTTAGTACGCAGCAGGGTTAGCACTGGCCCTTGACGGGAGCGATCGCAAACCTTATTTGCGGCTTCTATCAAGTTATGCAATTCTGCTGCTGAGTAATGGGCATGGCAATCGCACTGGCCTACCTCCTAACCAATTTTTTCCGGAGCATCGGATTTAGTTTTTCTAGTAATCTGCTGATCAGCGCTTAAAACCTTCAATAAATATTTATTATCCCACCCAGCGGTTTTCCTTCGACAGCTAATACCATTTTTGTGTGTCTGTTCTTGCTTTAATAAATTCAAAGCAATACGGCGGATCAATGCTAAATTTTCGGGTGCATGACCCAAACGAACTTGGCAATGATCTTCTCGAAAGCTCACATCTAATGACCAGTGGAGATCTATTTCAATCTGCCAATGTTTTCTTACTGCTTCCATGAAAATTTCAATATTTTCGTAATGTAGGCTCGTGAGAAAATAACGAGTTGAATATTCAACTTCATTATTGGTTGTACGCGTGATGTCGATCTTTCCAATGCCTCTAAGACCAGGCCAACGTAATTCAAAAAAGAGTGGGTCGCGTGCAGAAACAAGGGTGTAACGACGTGTTTCTACTCGCCCATGATCATGAATTTTCTCTACTTTTCGTCGATGTTTAATTTGAGCTAACATTATACGTGCTTTTGCTGCCCATGCGCTGACTAGATGAATAGCTGGTTCTTTTTGTCGTTTATTGCCAGATCCTCTTACAGTTTTGCCATCTAACGCGATGATTTCTTTCTTGAGATCAACGGTGAGTGATTTTAACCACGAACTAAAACACTTTTCGAATTCTTTGGGTTCTAAAATAGAAAATACACGTCCAAAGGTATCATGAGAGGGGATTCCATTAGGCAACTCAAGGAAAGTGCTAAGCCAATCTTTTTTTGCTTCGCCGAAACGTTCAATTTCAGCCCAACCGTCTGCGCCACAAATTGTAGCTAATACAGTAATCACTAAAATATCAAAGATTTTATGCCTAAAGTTATGGTTGTGAATTCTGGGATCTTCGATGTTTGAGAAATGGTCAAAAAAAGTTCCTGTTAATGTCATATTTGGCTTCCTGCCTAACAAAAAAATGTAATCATTTTTAACAGGAATTTATAAAATAATCAAGGTATTAGACAAAATCTATTGGCAGTGCGATTGCCGTGAAGCAAATTCCTTTCTTTTGACAATCATCATTTCTTTATCCCCGAGGCACATGACTTAGAGAAACCTCCTAAGATATGTGTTATCTGTATGGCTTCATATAATCAAAATATTCTACATGGTATTTGGATTGATATGTCGCAAGAATTCGAAGTCATCCACTGCAAGATAAACGATATGCTTTCTAGGAGCCCGGCGAGAAATCCGTCAGAATGGTCTATTTTTGCCTACGACGGTTTTGAATCATTATCCTTGAATAAAGATGAGGGCATTGAGCAAATCCATGAAAAAGCTATTTTCCTGGTAACCTATGGGAAATGGGGTATTAAAGTTTTAGAGCATTTTGATAACGATATTTATTTAGCTGAAGAGGCGATAGTTAATCATTACCAAGGAAAATTTAGAAGCGAGCTGGATTTTGCAATGGACCTTTTTGATAAGGAATGTGGCGTTATTCTTCCCGATCATGCAAAAATCTATGTAGACTATGAATCCTTTGTGCGACACGATGCCACAGCATCGAGCTGCGTCCACTTCGCCGAGTAGGGCGCTATCCGTGTTACCGGATAAACCTAGGGACTGAATAAAGAGCGTTCCTAACAATGTAGCAAAGCATAGCAATATGCGGGATGTCAATCGCAAGAACGATATCCTCCTGATAGCCAAATTCGGGTGAGCGCTAGGTAGATGGCATGGCGAACGTATGTAAATCTGTGATAAAGACCGTTACGTAGAACAGGTGAAATGGCTGAAACACCTGAACCAAATGGTAAAGGGATAGGTGGAGAAATTAAATGATAGTCTCCCGTAACCAAGAAAATCCCCGGTCGATAGCAGGCGCCTAAACCATCATTGCTCGAACTGTGGAACGCGGTAAGCTTGCAGAGCTCCCAAGTAATTGGGAAAGTTGATCGTAAGATCAACCCATGGCAATGCAAGTATCGGAGAGCGGAGAAAGCGAACGCTGCGCTGTAACTGCGCAGATATTGGTTGAAACATTACCGAACACGCAAGTGGGCCCACTTCCGTATTGGTCCTTAATTGCAAGATAATTTGGAGAATCTACAGAATGAGGAAAAGCAAATGACGGCAATCGCTGGTGCGTCCTCTAATACTCGGCTAGATTGGAAATCTATCGATTGGTCAATCGTTGTGGCAGAAGTTCGTCGACTCCAAATGCGTATTGCAAAGGCCTTCCGAGAAAAGAAGTACGGTAGAGTTAAATCTCTACAGTGGCTTCTCACTCACTCGCTTCATGCAAAGTTACTTGCAGTGAAACGAGTAGTCCAAAATCAAGGTTCTAAAACACCTGGTGTAGACGGTATAATCTGGAATACCCCCACACTCAAGATGAAAGCAGTAATGTCCCTTAAAAGGCGAGGTTATCAAACTTTACCATTAAGGCGGATCTATATTCCTAAGAAGGAGAAAGGGAAAGTAAGGCCGCTTAGCATTCCTTCGATGCAATGTAGAGGACAACAAGCATTACATTTGCTTGCTCTCGAACCGGTAGCGGAGATGTTGGCGGATAGGAATTCATATGGATTTAGACCACTAAGATCAACGCATGATGCTATCGAGCACAGTTTCAAGAAATTGAGCCGAAAAACATCAACGCAATATATTTTAGAGGGCGACATTAAAAGCTGTTTCGACAACATTTCGCATTCGTGGTTGCTAGAAAATGCACCTATGGATAAAGTTATGCTACAGAAATGGCTTGCTGCGGGCTACATTGAAAATGGTGAATTCTATCCCACAGAATTTGGCACACCTCAGGGTGGTTTGTGTTCGCCATCACTTCTGGTCGTTACACTCAGTGGATTAGAGGAAGCAGTTAAGAAGTCTGTTCCGAATCCAAAAGATAAGATCAGTGTTTGTGTTTACGCAGACGATTTTATTATAACGGGTGCGACGAAAGAAGCGCTTGAAGACAAAGTGAAGCCAGTTGTGGAATTATTTCTAAGAGAGAGAGGATTAAGCCTCTCTCTAGAGAAAACAAGAATCACCCATATCGACGAAGGTTTTGACTTTCTTGGTGCAAATATACGTAAGTATAAAGGTAAGCTTATCATTAAACCTGCGAAAAGCAATGTTAAACGATTCCTTACCGATATTCGTAAAATCATCAAAAAGCAAGCAACAGCAAAGACGGAAAATCTAATTCAACTATTGAATCCTAAGATTCGTGGTTGGACCAATCATTTCCATCACGTGTGTTCTAAAGAAGCCTTCGCTTATGTAGATTATCAAATCTTTCGGGCCTTGCGGCGATGGGCCAAAAGACGGCATCCTCAGAAAGGGGCAATATGGATCCACGATAAATACTGGCGTAATGATAAACTACGCAGCTGGGTGTTTTATGCTAAAACGAAAAGTAAGGGTAAAAGTGATAATATCACATACCTAGATCTCGTGAAAGCCAGCGATACTCCTATTAGACGACACATCAAATTAAGATCTGATGCTACACCTTATAATCCGATTTATCATGATTATTTGGACAAAAGGATCTTAAAACGCATGGAAATCGAACAGAAGACTAAGCGTCCAAATTGGTGGCAAACCTGGTGGGATTTGCTGAAATCAAGAGAAGGAGGACTGGGAGTAACCGGGTCATAAACAATGGCCTTATAAGGGCTTGAGCGTACTATGGGGAAACTCGTACGGTGCGTTCTTAGGAGAGCAAGGGTTGGCAACAGTCCTTGCTTATCCGACAAAAAAGGTATTTTTGGTAATGACTATTTTTCTATTGAGGATAGCAGGAAGACCCACGTGTTTTCCATTATGAAGGGATGGTGTGAATGATTGATATTAGAGGGACAGTTTAAATTGTTGCGACACTGTCGCAACAAAGCTTGCTGTGCATTTTGCTGTGTGGAGCAATAAGACGGAGACATCAGGATTAATAGAGCTACCTGTATCTGTTTTTTTGTACAGTAATTGGTCAGCGCTGTGCTGACCAATTGGAAAAGTGCATGTTGCGCTGTAAAGTCTACAAACCGTGTTTTTAAATACTGCATTTTAGAAGGCGAAATTGGGAGATAGAAGTGGAACAATCAAATGAGTTGTCATTGCATTTAGATGCAACATATATCGAATTTTTCAATAAGCTTAAATCTTATGTCAGTACAAGTAGGGTTAGAGCGGCAATAGTATTAAACAAAGAAGTAATTCAAATGTACTGGCAAATAGGAAAGGACCTTATAGAAAAGGGTAAAGTTACTGATTGGGGTGATAAGCTACTAGAACAAGTATCCCATGATCTGCGAATAGATTTTCCAGAAATGAAAGGATTTTCGAAAACGAACCTCAAATATATGAGAATTTTTGCCCATTTATACCCTAATGGAATTGGTCAGCACGCCGTTGACCAATTGCCTTGGGGACATGTGATGATATTAACTCGAATTAAGGATAATAAAGAAAGACAGTGGTATTTAACGCAGGATATAGAACATGGATGGTCCAGACCGATGCTAGAAAAGCAAATACAATCAAATTTATATAAGAGACAAGCTCTTCTTGAAAATAAAGTCTCAAATTATCTTACTCGGTTACCAGAATCTCAATCTAATTTAGCTCAAGAGTTGTTGAAAGATCCATATAATTTTGATTGCTTAGGTCTGCATGATGAAGCACAAGAAAGGGAAATTGAACATGCTTCTATTCAACACATTACTAAATTTCTTTTAGAGCTCGGCAAGGGTTTTGCTTTCCTTGGTCGGCAAGTTCCTATTGAAGTGAGTGGAACAGAATTTTTTATTGATATGCTTTTCTATCACGTTATCCTTCATTGTTATGTTGTGATCGAAATTAAGGCTACCCCATTTAAACCAGAACATGCCGGACAATTAAATTTTTATTTAAGTGCGGTAGATGATAAATTAAAGATGCCAGAAGATAAACCGAGTATTGGTTTATTGTTATGTAAAGCTCGAGATAAAGTGATCGCGGAATACGCTCTTCGAAATATTGAAAAACCAATAGGGGTATCTGAATATTTACTCACCAAGGCCATACCTGATAATCTGAAGAGTAGTTTACCTACTATTCAAGAAATTGAATCAGAGCTTAATGAATCAGATGATAATACTAACTGTAAGTCCTAAGGTTTTTTTAATTTCCTTAAGAATTTTGATTTTTTATAGTTAAGATGAAACATTTTCATATAGCTCATTTGAGAAATCACATTGTGTATTTGACGTGCTAACCAATATTTCCTTTTCGTGGCTCCGATTTAATTCGGTTAATTTTCCTTTAGAAATAACTAAAATCCTATTGGCTTGATCTGCAATTCGCATATCATGGGTTACTAAAATAATTGTTTTTCCTTCCTGGTTGAGTTCTTTTAAAAAATCGATGACTTGACCACTCGTTTCAACATCCAAATTTCCTGTTGGTTCATCAGCTAAAATAATTTCAGGATCATTTGCCAGCATACGGGCTAATGCAACTCGTTGTTGTTGGCCAACACTTAATTCAGCGGGTTTATGATCTAAGCGGTCACTTAAATTAAGACGTTCTAAAAGCTGTGTGGCTCGTTTTTCTTGAAATTTTTCGTCAGCACCATTAAGCAATAATGGTAATTGTACATTTTGAATTGTGGTAAGATAAGGTATTAAATTAAAGGATTGAAAAACAAAACCAACTTTTTTCTTGCGAAGATCCGCTCTTTCAATATGATTCAAATCATATAGTGATTTGTTATCTATACACACAGAACCGCTTGTAGGAGATAACATTCCACCTAATACGAGGAGAAGAGAACTTTTTCCACTTCCACTTTGTCCTACAATAGAAATAAAATCCCCGGGTGGTATATCTATTGAAACATCATCTATAGCTTTAATCTCTTGAGATCTCTTTTTATAAGTTTTGTAAATATTTTTTACATTAATCATGGTTAAATTTCCCCGATTGTAGTGCAAGGATCGAGTCGAGTAGCATATCGAGCAGGAAAGTAACTAGCAAAAATAGTAATCACACTAGCGAGCGACAAAGACCAGACGAATAAGTTAAAAATAGGAAGTACTGGAATACCTGCCATCACGGGACCCAAAATAATAGCAAGAAGTGTACCTAAAATATAACCACCAATCCCACCTATAACACCTAATATTAATGCTTTAAATAAAAATATTTTTAGTATTTGTGAAGATGTTGTTCCTAAAGCAACAAGAATTCCTATTTCTTTGCGCCTTTCATGAACATTGTTATACATATCATTGGCAATGAATGCGCCACCTAAACCGATAATAATAACAACGAAAAGTAAAGATAAATTACGCATGACTTGATTGGTTCTAATTTGAGTGTCAACTATTTGTGAAATAGTGACAATTTTAGTGTCGGGAAGCAATTTGTTGATTTTTGAGACTAAACCTTTTGAAATTTGTTCACAACAGCCAACTATTTCAATTACGTTAATAATTCCATCTTTATTCGCTAAATTTTGAACAGTATGTAAATGAGCAAAAATACGGGAATCATCAATAGTTCCAGTTTTTGGTAATACCGAAGTCACAGTAAATGGTTTGCTAAGAATACTGATGCTATTACCTTCTAATACTTGAAGTTTTTTAGCTATTTCAGATCCAAGCAGGATCTCGTTGTCTTCAAGTGTCTCAATAACTCGTTTTCTACCGATTTTATCTTGTGGGGCTTTATTTGTTAGCCCAAAAATATCCTCTACGTTACCACATCCTTTCGGTTTTGAAAAAATTCCCGCTCCTTGCCAAGATGATTTACTTTGAAATTCGTTTTTTGGAAGAATACCTGTCAGTATTACTTTTTGATTGTCTATATTTACGGGCATCGATAACTTTGGTGACAAATTATCTAAACCTTCAAGATTCGAAGAAGTTAACACATCCACGTATTCTTCGGGTAATTCACCTGATTGAATGTCAGCACTATAATAATCTACCAACGTAGTGGATTCAGGTAGAATTAAAATGTTTGCACCTAAAGTGTCTAATTCTTTTGCAATTGCTTTCTGAGAGTAAATCGAAATGTTATTTATTGCAACAATTACAGCAATTCCTAAAATAATTGCAAGACTATTAGTAATAAATCTGCTTTTTCTTTGCGTGAGCTCTTGTAAAATTAAGGTTTTCCATTTCATGATTCTGTTGATTCCTCTTAACAACCACCTGGGCAACATTTACCATCTGGGCAACCGGCGGTTGTCTTTTTAATACTTGATATAAACTGTTCTTTTGTGACAGCTCCTTCATATTTCCCTATTACGTGACCAGGAGGATAAATCAGTAGAGTAATGGATTTAGAAGTATTGGTATTTAAATCGAATTGTTTTAAAAATTCATGTTCATTGGTATTGGAAGGATTAATCATAACTATTTCAGTGGCTTTAGCGAATTTAGGATCATTCTTGAAATCATTTATACCTTTTAAGGCTGCGCTGTTATGAGAAGTTTTTTCATTTTGTAGACATAAGAATACAAGCTTTTTTTCTTGTAATGCTTTGAGGCATTTGACTGCCCCACTAGAAAGAATAGATTTCATTAAGTCATTTTGAGTAAAAGATTTAAACTTTCCAGTAACAGCACCATTCGGAGCAATGACAACGACAGTTGGAACGCGAGAACGCTTAAGTTTATATTTTTCAATGATATGTTTTTCGGTAGGAGCATTGAGATCAATGCTAAGAGTCATAGCTTCATTCGTCTTAGATAAAATTTGGTTTAAAATATTTTGAAGCTGAAGTGTTTTTTCATCTTTATCTTTATAAAAGAAAATAAAAAGGTGCTTATTCTCATTGGCTGCTTTTTGAATGGCTGCAAAACCTGCTGATTCGTTCTGCGCAAATGTAATTTGCACAAAGCTTAACATCCCTAGAAAGAATAGTATTTTCAATGAGATGCTAAGTTGTTTCATAAATTTATCCCTTTTGACTGAGTTTTTCATAACCTATTTGAATTTTCCCCTTAATAAATATGGATTTACATATATATGAATTATCATATGTGTTGATTTGATATCTGTCAAGGCTATAAATTTGAATTCGGTTGATTTTGATCAATAATAAGTAAGTTAAATTAGTTCTTCTCGGCATAATTTTAAGGAAAATTAATAGCTATAAACCATATTAAATGGCTGCGTTTCTAATAAGCAGATACTATTGACAATAGGATAACTATAACATATGATTTTCCATATATGTGGATATCGCTATGAGATTTTATGATTAAATTTGATGAATTTTTTTACTTATTATCTGATGAAACTAGATTACGTTGTTTATTATTATTAGAGGCCAAAGGCGAACTTTGTGTCTGTGACTTTACAGACGTCTTAAAAATGATACAGCCTAAAATATCGCGTCACTTAGCAATTTTAAGGAAATATAATATAGTAGTTGATCGACGCGAGGGAATTTGGATTTATTATAGTATTAATCCCAAACTTCCAGCCTGGGCTCAGAAAATTATTTCAACAACATTGAAGCAAATTAGCAATGAAAAACCTTATTCAGTCGACCTGGAGAAGATAGATAGCCCGACCCATTGTGCAAATTGTTAAATCAGAAATATTATGCGTCACATCTCAATTTTTAATATCTTTCATACCACAATTTTGTTTTGTTAACAATTTTGACAACAGATAACATAACTGGAACTTCCACTAATACTCCGACAATGGTAGCCAATGTTGCTCCTGATTTAAAACCAAATAATATTATAGCTGTGGCTACTGCAAGCTCAAAAAAATTACTGGCTCCTATAAGTGCAGAAGGTCCGGCGATACTGAAGGGTTCTTTAAATTTTTTGTTAAGATAATAAGCCAGCATTGAATTAAAATAGACTTGAATAACAATAGGAACTGCGATAAGTAAAACTACTAAAGGTTCTTTAATCAATACCTCCCCCTGAAAGCTAAAAAGCAATATTAGCATAGCGAGTAATGCGAAAATTGATATTGGGTGTAGGATTTCTAGAGTTTTTTCCAATAAGTTATTGCTTTTTGTTAATAAATATATTCGTAAAACTTGCGCAATAATAAATGGTATTAATATATAAATTAATACTGAATAAAAAAGAGTGGCCCATGGCACTATAATATTAGTAATTCCCAATAATAAACCCACAATAGGGGCAAAAGCAAAAATCATTATGATGTCATTTAATGTTACCTGCGTTAATGTGAAATGAGGTTCACCTTTGCATAAATGACTCCAAACAAATACCATGGCAGTACAAGGCGCTGCTGCAAGTATAATTAACCCTGCCATATAATTATCTACTTGATCTGCGGGTAGATATGGTAGAAATATATTTTTAATAAATATCCAACCAAGAAAAGCCATTGAAAATGGTTTTACAAGCCAATTAATTACCAATGTAATAATGATTCCCCGCCAGTACTGTCTTACTCGAACAATTTCTTTTAAATCAATCCGAATTAACATGGGAATGATCATTAACCAGATTAATACAGCAATCGGTAAGTTTACTTGCGCTATTTCAAGGTTTCCCAGAGTATGAATTGTGTTTGGAATATACTTTCCGCAAAATATACCAACTACCATGCAAAAAATTACCCACAGAGTTAACCATTGTTCAAATATTCCCAAATATTTTTTTCTATTGGTCATTACTTTGCCCGCTATTTTTTTCTAACTTATTTTTAAGCAATTCAATTCTTTCTTTCAATTCATCGCGAATCTTACGAAATTGCGAAAGCTGATCAATCTCGTTTCCATTAAATTTAGCAGGGTCTGGTAAGGGCCAGTGCTCCTTTTGAACAGTTGAACTTACATAAGGACAAATTTCTTCTGCACACAGAGTAATAATGATATCAGCCTTAGAGGGATCGATGGAATCAATTGATTTAGATTTTTGCTCACTGATATCAATGCCAATTTCGGCCATTACCTTAATTGCCATAACATGAACATTTGTCGGTTGTGATCCCGCACTCATTATAATGGTTGCATTACCAAAGATATTCCTGGCTAAGCCTTCTGCCATTTGACTGCGTGCTGAATTATGAACGCAAAGAAAAAGTATATTCAAGATATTGTTCCTTTTTTCGTGAATGTTTCCAGGAAATGTAGGTAACAAAGGATATAATGCCTATGATCGATAGAAGTATAAGATATTTAATTCCTTTAAGAATTGTTAAGCCCAAATTATGACAACGCTAATTAATTATAGGTCAAGTAAATGCTCCAATCTTTTTTTCATACATAAAGAGCTTGAAGGGCAGAGGTCAAGGAACTGTTTCGATTCTTTTATTGGCAAGGGTACTGATTCTCTAGGGATCGGGACATAATTCCTCTTTTGAAAATACTCTGACGCGGACATGGTTAACAAATACAATGATCTTAACTTCTTCTCGAAAGCAATTTTTTCTACTTCATTTAAAAGATTATTTGCAATTCCTTTATTTCTATAATGCTCCTGGACAGCCAATGAGCGTAATAAACCAATATTAGAATATAGATCGATGCCAATGGTAGCAACCAAATTTATATTTTGGTCGCGTACCACTAAGAAATTTTTAACGCTCTCATGTGAAAGATCTTCTGTGACCAAATCACATTCTATTAATAAAGAAATGATGTCTTGAAAATCATTTTCATCCGCAGTATTTATTGACAATCCTGCGGGTAATTCCATATGTCCTTGGTTCATTTCTATATTACTCCGCATATTTCCCCTATAAAAAATAATACAACTATTCAAAATTCTAAATGAATCAGAGTATAACACAACAACCTTTGTTAAGTTCCCCATCTATTAACTTAAGATTATAAGTAGCATCTGTATTATTTGGTTCTATTTCTAAAACGCGATTATAATCTGATGTGGCTTTAATGAAGTCTCCTAAAGTGTAATAAATGGAACCCCGATTATTTAGTGCCATAATATTATTTGGCTCTATCCCCAACACGCGATTGAAATCCAGAAGCGCTTGCTCAGGATGGCCTTGGGAAACCCGAGAAAGCCCTCGGTTAATTAAAGCACCGATATGATCAGGATTTAATGTTAGTATTTTATTATAGTATTCAATAGCACCAGTATAATTTGGTATGGATGCACCTTGTAATTTGATCCCTTGTTCAAATAACTCATCAATGGAAGATGATGAGATTGATAACCTTCTATATTGGGAAAAGACCAATGGAGAAGCAGAAGGGACGGTTTCCGTTTGTGATTTATTAAGGTTAGTCATTGTTTAATCCTCCTATAAAAACTATTTAATCATTGGTTCCTGATTCCTATATATATGAAAATTCATATATATGAAGAATCGTATATATCCTTTTTATTATTGTCAAGATATTTGTGAATACTAAAAAATAAATTTGAATTTAATTAGTTTACTTTCTAAAGAATAAATGATTCGCTTTTGATGGTAGACATTTGAGTAGTTCAAGATAGTTGTTTCTTATTAATCAAGGCTGCATAGCCTATTTCGGCTAGCCGGATAAGCAGGGGCTGTTGCCAACCCCCACTCTCCTAAGAACGCAACGTGCCCATTTCTAGGCATTACGCTCAAGCCCTTATAAGGCTAACTTATAGCCCGGTCTTCATGTCCTTACGATTTGACTTCAGCGAGTCCCACCATACTAGCCACCAGTTCGGTTTCCTGCCTTCACTCCTTAGTCTAATATCAAGGTAATCATGATATTTAGGATCATAAGGGGTGGCTTCGGCCTTGAACTTGATGTGTCGTTTGATTGGGATATAGCTGGTTTCAATCAGATCCAGATATTTGGATTTACCAAATTTGTCTTTCACTTTGGTGTGAAACATCCAGTTTCGTTGCTCGACGCTACGAAAGTATTTGGCTTTAATCCAGTGTATTCCCTTGTTGCTGTGTCGTCTCTTTGCCCAAGACCACAAAGCTATAAAGATTGCATTGTCTACTTTACTGAAAGTTTGTTTGGCGCAGACATTTCGGTGATAATTTGCCCAACCTCGAATCTTTTGATTCAAGAGTCTGATCAAATTATCTGTTTTTGCTGACGCGTTTTTCTTGATGAATTGACGAATATCGGCAAGAAAACTTTTAACGCTGCTTTTAGCAGGCTTAATGATTAACTTGCCTTTGTATTTCCGTATATTCATTCCAAGAAAGTCAAACCCTTTTTCGATATGGGTAATTGATGTCTTTTCTTGCGATAGAGACAACCCTCGCTCTTTGAGAAAAGATTCAACGATCGGCTTCACCTTGTTTTCCAGCACTTCTCTTGTCCTGCCTGTGATGATAAAATCATCTGCATAGACACAGACGTTGACTTTATCTGCTTTGGCAACGGCTTTTTGAACAGCTGCTTCAAGCCCACTGAGCGTGATATTTAGAAGTGCGGGTGATATACACCCGCCTTGAGGGGTGCCGGTTTCTGTTGGATACAATTGCCCATTTTCAAAGTAGCCAGCAGAGAGCCATTTCTGAAGCATTCTTTTATCCATGGAAACGTTATCAAGTAACCATTGATGTGAAATGCTGTCGAAACAAGCTTTAATATCCCCCTCTAAGACGTAAGGCGACGAGATCTTTTGTGCCAATGCATTGAAGCATTGCTCAATTGCATCAATCGCTGATCTTAAAGGACGAAACCCATAGGAATTCTTATCTGCTAACATTTCTGCAACGGGCTCGACGGATAACAGGTGTAAAGCCTGTTGTGCTCGGCATGCCATTGAGGGAATGCTAAGAGGTCTAAGTTTTCCTTTCTGTTTCTTAGGGATATAGATTCGCTTTAACGGTTTGGTTTTATAACCTCGGCGTTTTAGCGAAAGCGCTGCTGTTATCTTTTGTTTAGGGGTGTTCCAGATTACGCCATCTACACCTGGCGTTTTTCCACCTCGGTTTTGAACAACTCGTTTTACTGAAATTAATTTCGCATAGAACGAGTGAGTAAGGATCCACTGCAAAGATTTAACTTTGCCATGTTTTCCTTCTCTGAAAGCCTTCGCGATTCGCAATTGGAGCCGACGTACCTCTTGTACCGCTGTTTTCCAGTTGATGGAATCCCAGGTGATAGAAGTGGGTGAGGAAGCACCAGCTGCAATAGCCGTCATTTGCATCTCCTCATGCCATTGGTTCTCCAAAATTCATCACGATTAAAGACCAGTCGGACGTCAGCGCACTTTCGTGTCCGGTGAGATTTAAACCGGTATTCATTCCGTTACAGAATGACATTTGCTTTTTCCGACCTCCCATTCCTGCACTGCCATAGGTTAGCCTCACGATTAACTGTCCTAAATTAGGAGCAATACAGGTTTTCCACATTGGGCAATAAAAGGTAGTGTTGGGTTAGGTGCTCGCTCTAGACCGAGAGATATATTGATCACGAGGAAGGACCCACAGTGTCGTTCCTGCCCATCTCCGCACCTTTTGGTTCAAGCGTGTTAGCCATTTCCGCTTGTCAAAATTCACGATCTGTAAAGCGCGAGTTCACTTACATTCACCATACCAACTGTCTAGCACTTCTCCGACTTATGGCTGTCAGAAGGGTCTTCCTTTCACAATTCAGACCCTGTAGGATTACTCCTACATCGTCACATTGTCCGGCTAGCTCTTCATTCATAGCCGTAGACTCACCGGGTGATACCGGTGGTTTCCTACTAGGTGGAAACAACCTCTTATTGCGACCCGTGTCGCAATGTGGGATTTTTGCGGTCATTAGGCTTTCTGACTTCTTCAAAATACCATGCAAAATTATACAATTTTTTGGCATAAAAATGCAAAAATTGGTCAAAATATATCCTTTTTTGCTGATATGTAGCTTAAAACGTAAATGAGTACCTGGATAATAGCCCGATGCTCAATCTCAATTAGAAAAGTGGGGGCTGTCCTAAATTATGAGGCGCTTCAGTTTACAAACTACTAGCATAATGCTTTAGCTTTTAATCGAAGATTTTCAAGTTCCGAAATGCATAAGCCCACCTTTGTATCAGTTCATCTTTCGAATTGCAGCGTCTTGTTACAGAATTCAAGAATCACATTGACTTAACTGCATAAAAATCTATATCATGCCAGTAAACATATTGACACCAAGAAAGTACAATAGAGTATTGAGTGTCAGGCACTACATTAATTAGCTTAATAACTGATTTGGAGTAAAGTATGCCTTCTATACAAACCATCATCAATGCGATTAAAACCGGTGACTCTCAGAAAGTTGATTTCTTTGAAATTCCTCATGATGAGTTGCAGGATAAAGATTTACTGGAAAAGCTTATTTCAACTCTAGAACAAGTGGATACTATTGATACTTTGACTCTATCGGGTAGCGAGTTAACACCTGAACAGCAAAAAAGAATTAACGCTCTTATTCTATTTAAAACTAATTTACGCAATTTGTTTTTTAGTGCGTGGGAAATGGACGGAGACTTTTTAAATGCCATTATACAAAAACCCCTAAAAAAACTTGGATTCCAATATGTTGTACCTCCCGCTTCGATGTCATCTATTATTGCAACCTCTAAAACACTTGAAGAATTTTCGATAGCGTTTAGTAATTTTACGGATGCAGATGCAGCCAATATCATGAGCATCAAAACCTTAAAAATTATTTATTGTCGGTCTACCGAACTATCGATAAAAAGTTTAGTTGAGTTTATCAGTTTGAATCAACTGGAAAAACTAGAGTTTAATGAAGTATGCACGCAAGATGATTTAAAACTTGTTGAAGAAGCGTTGCGCAGTAATACTGGTTTAGAATATCTATCTGTTGAGCTAAATAATGAATCTTATTTTATACACGATAGAAGACCCACAGCTAAGAAACCGAAAATGAAAATTATTTCAATTATGGAAGAACCGGGCCCCGAAATGGATAAAGAAATAGATAATGCCTTTGCTTTACATTCTGGTTCTGAAATTAGAAATAGATTGCTAGAATTAGGTTATAATCCAAATACCTATGTTGGCCTCTATTATAAAAGAAATGAAATTAATCCTGTATTAAATTTAGAAATAGCGAATGAACAACACGCTAGGGCTATAAAAATAATTGAAGCATTTCCTGAATTAGACCCCACCCTGACAGATTGGGAAGGAAAAAACGCACTACATATCGCTTGTAAAACCTATACCGCAAATAAAGTTGTGCTGGCGTTGATACAACATCATATTCACAAACTTGATTTAAATGCGCGAGATAATCGAGGATGCACACCTTTACATTACTTATGCGCTTATGGAAAAGTGGAGCTTGTGCAGCAACTAATAAAATTAGGCGCTCGATTAGATGTTAAAGACAAATTAGGAAGAACGCCATTAGATTATTCAAAACTGCCGAAAGAAGAGGTAGAGAAAATTTTAGATTCTATTGCGATCTGTCCTTTTAGAGATACTAAAGCACCCTGGAGTGGAACACAATTTGTTCTTCCAACCTCATATATTGACTCACAGATCCCATATTGTCCTGGATCCAATAGTCATGTTTTTTGCTTTAAAAATGTTCAAGCGTCTTTGGAATACGTGTCCTCGGAAGTCTTTAAAGAGAGCTACCAGAATCAAAAAATGATAGAACAAAAGAGATTAAAAGAAGTGGTCGCAACCTTGTCTGGAAAATCTGTCATTGATGAATGTTTGGAAAATCAAAAAGAGATGTTAATGTATCTTTCCACTCTTGAAACTTCGCTTGTAGCGACGGCGGTTATTCCTTTATCTTCTGATGACGAATCAGATAGAAAAGAAAAAGGAGAACGCCAACAAACTAAAACATCAACAATTGGTGGAGAAGTTCCCGCTGCTGCTCAAAGCCAATCGCAAAGTAGCCCCCCAACACTAATTATGTCATCAGCCTTGAAACCAGTAAGTGTATCATCGAGCCTGAAAGTGATGGGAAGGGTAGGGGCAAGTTTTACAAAAATCTGACCTGTAATAGCGAATTCCTAAATTTTAGGCTGCAACAGGTAAGTGAACCAAGCCATGCAGGTGTTTTTGAGAATTTGCACAGGCATTGCCTGCGCATTTGAAATATACATTGTCCGCCTGAATAAAAAAATGAATATTTCCAAGATTTCACGCTATAGCGACAGAGTTAATAACATTCGAGTTATATTGATGTGAATGTTGTATGGCATCCAAGGCAGTTAGTAAGAAATCCTTACATACTGCACGTTCTAATAATAAGTAAAGACCTGGAAGGCTCGCTTATTCATTCTCGCAAATTTCTCGTTCGATTTGTGCCAGCTCTTCAAATGCCTCATTTTCTGCTTTGATAATTTCCTGTTCTCGGCGATTGTGATCAAATTTTTCATACCTGTCAAATACAATTTCTTCAGCTTCTTGATGTGCAATTTTTCCTAGATGATTTAGTACTGATCTTCCATGGAATTGTAAGAATGCATTGACACGCTCTTCCCAATCCTTCATATGAATAGTTTTTCTTTGTTTGGTCTGATCTTCAGCAAAATCGAGCAGCATTGTGACAATCCGGTTTAATTCAGTAATTTCATCATGATTAAGATAATTTTTTGCTGTTATCACATCTCCTTTTCGAACCCTCGAACCTTTCCATGATGTTAACCCCATATTGGGAAGGTTAAAGTTAAATCTTTCGACCAGAAGTTCAGCAGCAGTTTTTCCAGTGACAGCCCACAATAATTTGTTTTGAACAGTTTTGAAGAATATTTGCGTTTCTTCAATATTAGATTGGTAATCAACACTTAATGCATAAATATCTTTGATCTTTTGATAAAATCTTTTTTCAGAAGCCCGAATTTCTCGGATGCGTTCTAATAATTCGTCGAAATAATCCCATCCATTGGGATCCTTCAAACGGGCGTCGTCCATTGCAAAGCCTTTGACTAGATATTCGCGCAGGGTGGTGGTAGCCCATTGGCGAAATGCAGTACCTCTAAGAGATTGCACCCGATACCCTACTGCTAGGATCACATCCAAGTTATAATGTTTTAATTGACGTTCAATTCTTCTTAGACCCTCAGTTCGAACTTGTAAGTATTCCTTACAAGTTGCCTCTAAAATAAGTTCGTTGTCTTTATAAATTGATTTAATGTGGAGAGTGATGTTTTGAGGTGAAGTTTGAAATAATTCAGCCATTTCAGCTTGAGTTAGCCAGACTGAACCATCTTTTGGACGTAATTGAATTTTAGTCTTACCATCTTCAGTAACATATAAAATTACTTCACCATTCATCATAAATAACTATTCCATTAATCATAATGGTTTTAAAAGGATACCAAGGCAAAGCATTATACCAGAAAAGTAAGATTCTCGCCTTATTCGAATAATGAACGTTTTATAAATTATGTCCCAAGTTTGTATACTCGATTCCGCAGTTTTTAACAGTTGAGGCAGCGTAAAAATATAAGTTCAAGCTGCTTTTTTATATTTGAGAGAGGGACTCGCTTCCATTCTACCAAGATCCCTGCCAACCATATGCTTTTTTGACTGATACACTGGCAGTACCTTGTCTATTGCCTGCTTAAATTCTACAAGTGACTCTCTAGGGTCAACGGAATTAACAATATCAACAACAGTATTAAGCAACGCCTCTCCTTTGACATGTTGAATCAGGCAACCAGTGGATATCCCAGGTTGTTTGTTCTTAAATCGGGCGGATTGCTGCGGGTGGAGAAGCAACGCATGTTCGCACAATAGGCTAAGTGTCATGCCTCGCATAGCACTATCAACGCCCTGTTGTTTGCTCAGCTTATTCCAACCACCATGCGCTTTCCAGTCCTGGATAAAAACCTCGACTAGCCATCTCAAAGTGTAGGTTTGCGCGATGTCCATATGTTGCCAGGATAAATCTGTAGCAACAATAAATCGATATTCCGTTTCGCCTTCATATTTCAAGGCAACAACAAAACGTTTCTTTGTATGTGATTTCACTAAAATTCTGGCTGACAACACTGTGACCAATTTTGACTCCCCACCACGTATCGTAAGCTTAGTTTTTACACCCGGTTGGCGTGCAAAATAGGCCTCTAAAAGAACACGTTTCCCACAAGAACGTACCAATTGATTTTTGCGCAACTGACTGATCACTTGAGAACAATGAGTCACTAATGATGCGTTGTCCATGAATTCTTTAGAACCGTACAGTGCATCTGCCAAAACACTTTGCACCGTAATTTTTGGATGCTGTTGACAAAATTCTCTTAAAAGCTCAAGCGCTAGCATTTGTTTGGTGGGATAATTCAGATTGGGGGCAGGCCTCTTTGCTCGTTCTTTTTTGGGAATACCAGCCTTCTTTTGAGCCTTAATAATCCCTTTCCATTTTTTCAACGCAGGGTCTGGGACATAAAAACGGAATCCAATGGGAATCGTTAAAATATCCGTTACCAAAAGTAAAAAAACAAATTCTTGCCCCTTAAACCAGCCTTGCGTCTTTTTATCCAAAATCTTGAACGCCTGGGATCTTACTGGTATTACGAGACCTCACTTTATCTGAATCATCAAGCACTAAAACGCCTTTTGTGACACCATAATGAGTAATGATATATGTAACACTGGCTTGAAGAAGATAATCCCATGCAATTTTTGCATAACGGAACATCCAGCGTAATCGATTTTCATCAAATTTCCCCAAACTAGACCGCATGAATTCAGCCCAGCTAAAACAACCGGTGACCATTAATCCAATTAACATAACAACAAGCCAGTTGGACTGAATCTTCGTCAATGAATGTGTGGATATTTGTTTAAGTGATGCATTAAGCCCCGCAACGTAAGCGGAAATGCAATCGACTGGCTTAAGTAACATAAAGACATCATCCTTGCTTTGTCTCCCTAGAGCGGGCATTATAGCCAAGTCGGTCTTCTGTTACAGCGTTGACGGTCTTTGCTATGCGAAAACAAGAGCCGTTTCAGTAGTCCGACTTATCTCTTGCATAGTAAGCCATATTTTCTTTTCCCCATCAAGAACAAAAAACTGCGGAATCGAGTGTATACAAATCGGGGACAAAGCTTAAAAAATGATCATTAAACAAGGGTAAAATTATTAAAAAATTTGCGGTCAATTTGCGGGCATCAGTGCTGCATTGTTATGCTTTGTCCTTCATTTGTAGCGTTGCCGGCAGTTTATTTTACCAATAAAATCAAAGAGTTATAAAATGAGCCGCTGGCTTCGAACCAGGTGGTCGGGAGTTCGAATCTCTCCGGGCACGCCAGAATTTTGTGGTCCATTCCGGACACATAGGTTACACTTTATACCGGAGACATGGGTAACACTTTTGGCCCAAAAGGGTTCTTTAAAGGTTCTAGTCTACACGATTCTTCATCAAAATACCCTAAATCATAATCCATGAAACTCACTAACCATATTTTATCTTCGGTTTCTTTAATTCCCACATTTTGTCCAGCAAATACTGTGCTCAAATTTATTTTTTTTCCTTTTAAACAAATCCTGCCGCAGTATGTGATGGTAATGACTTTGTCGTGAAAGGGATAATCTACTTCTGGAAGTCCTGCATATTTTTTTGTAGAAGGAACATAAATTTCAGCAGGGCATTTCATATCTAAAGCTTGATGGGGTCGTTCAGTATTATATTCTTTAATGAAGCTATCAAATTTTTCTTGTTGTTGTAAAAAATTTTCTCCAGCAGGTTTTGTGGTTGCTTTTTTTAAGGTTAAATGCATGCGTTCGTGCCTGCCGTTTTGTTGAGGGTTCCCTGGCTTTATTCTTTCGATAGCAATTCCGAAGCGCAACCACCACACAGATAATTTACTCAATCCAAATAAAGAATTAGGCGAAGAGAATGGAACACCATTATCTGTTCGAATGGCATCAGGTATGCCGAATTCTTTAAAAACCCTTTTAAACACGGTGAAGGCATACTGCTTCCTTGGTTGTTGTCCAGCCCATCGCAAGCAAGCAAATAACGAGTGCTAAAATCGGTTATTGTGAGAGGATAACAATATTGATGATTACCTAATCGAAATTCGCCTTTATAATCTGCACACCAGAGTTTATTAGGCACGTCAGTATTCGATAAAGCTGTTCCTTGCGCTTTGTTGCGACTACGTTTTTGTCTGATCACAAGACCATGTCTATCAAGAATTGCATGCACTGTGCTTTTTGAAGGAGGATGAATTTCAGGATATTTTCTAATGAGTACTTCTCGGATTTTTGGTGCTCCCCAAGTTGGCTTATCTTTTTTAATTCTAAGGATCATTTTTTCAACTTGAAAAGGGAGCTGGTTAGCATATCGATAGGGTCTACGGCTGCGATCAGATAAACCCTCTAAACCAAAATTTTTATAACGCTGATATATTTTGTAACCGGTTTTTCTTGAGATGCCGAACTCTTCACAGAGGGGCATCATCTTATCGCCATCTAATAACCTAGCAATAAATTTTAATCTCTCATCCACTTGATTACACTCCATCCAAGGCATTAACAGGTCCCTCCTGTAAATACCAACAGTGTAATCTATGTGTCCGGTACGAAGTGTCACCTATGTCTTAGAACGTACATACTTTTAAAATCAATATGTTATCTATACTTAAATCAACTAACCAAAAATTTATTAATTTTCGATTGTGTCCATTTTGTGTTCATCATGCTTTCTGACTTTCTTCATATCCGAACAAAATTATACATATTATTGCCATAAAAGTGCAAAAATTGTCCCAAAAACGGTATTTATATGCTGATATGTCATGAAAAAATAGGAGAGTATCTAGGTAAAAACCAGATCCTCATATCTTCACATTTTTAATTTTTCATGTTCCTGTTTCAACTTGGCTAGAAAAAAAGTGATATCACGACAGTTAATAAATCGCTATATTAAGAACTTTGGGGCCAGGGTTATTCAAGCGACGATAGCGAACCTAGTAACTTGATTAGGCCTGCCCCACTCCCTCTTGCATTCTCGTAGGGACCTAATGTACATGGTGTTACTATACACCTAATGAAGTAGTCAGATTTTAATCGATTTCGACCCCATCAATTCCCATCAGTCCTGTGTTCTTCATCGTGTGTTCTTCAATCCAGTCCTTGAATATTTAAGTTCAATGTCGTATTATGGGCTGAGCTGCCAAATTAGGCCAGATTAGTCTCATAAGTGTTAATGCATGAACTACTTTTTAATTGATTACTTTTTGACTTTTTAGCCTAAATGTCAGGATATTAAAAAAACTAAAAACCATGTAAATATTAATATAATTTTTATGATTGGAGAAAATAATGGCTGAAGCAGTTGATACACAACTTGAAATATTAAATGCAATGCGCACACTTAAGGGCTTAGAATCCCGAAGTGATCGTCTTACTCCTGAAATGGTAAAGATAATTAAAAAAAGAATAGGCCCTGAGAAAGACCCGGAAGCCGAAGAGGCCAAACGCTTTGCATTTATGGAAGAAATTGATAATGCACTTGCTGTCTATAAGCGTAAACGGGACCCCAAAATATTTGCAAATAACGATAACCTTCCGCATCTTGTCGCTGCTGCTCATTGTGGCTTGAAAGATCGGCTTATCAAGCTGTTGGATCTTGGACTTGATATTAATACTGTATCACCCTATTCACTAGGAAGCACCGCCCTCATTGAAGCTGTTCAAAACTTTCATAAAGACATTGTAGAATTGCTCATCAAACGAAAGGCAAATGTGGATTATCAAGAATGGAGAGGGGATACTGCTCTCCATTATGCATGTAGAAAATCTTTAGAAATCACAGCATTGTTGTTAGATGCTGGAGCATCTCCTTTCATTAGAAATGAAGGCGGCCGTGTAGCCTTACATGAGGCTGCAGCTTGCAACAATGTTGCCTGCATCGAGCTCCTTATAAAAAAAGGTGTTCCCATCGACATTCCAGATTCCAGAGGGGGAACACCATTAAGCTATGCAGCGATTTTTGGTGCACTTGATGCTGTTAAGTATCTAGTCGAAAAAGGTGCTGATTTAGAACCCTGTGATGCAGAAGGATTGAATTGTTTATTTCATGCGATGGAGGAAGGGCACTTAGCAATTGTCAAATATCTTGCAAAGACAAAATTATTGACTCGCTCGATTCAAGTGAAAAAAATCCTTCCGCCAGGATTTGAGGCAATCAGGCGCCATATGGCTCAGGACCCGAAGCTGCCACGCTCAGCAACAGTTCCCACAAAAACTCAGTGTATGAGTTATATTAGCCAAAGAGGCGATATTGCTTCAGAAATTTATCACAAAAAAAATCTCTCTAATTTCTATGAAGCAAAGGAATTTTTACCCATCCAGGTTGCAGTGCAGGGATGCGGGAGAGACGACAATACTGAAATGGCCGAATCTTTCTGAGAGTTTATCAACACAAGAACTCGGTTGCACTTAAGGAATTTCTGAATACTTCTGCAGCTTATTTATTATTCCACATCGCAATTGAAAGAGGCCAGCTACTGCTGGTAAAGTCTTTTCTTACAGTTGAGCCGAATTTTCTCCGAAAATATGGTATTTATCCATTATTAAACGCCCTTAGCCATGAAAGGACAGAAATTACTGAAGAAGGTGATGTATTACCACTAGAAAATCAACAACATGAGGAAATAATTGCTTTTTTACTAGAGCAGAGCAAAAGGCAGGATGCAAAAGATGGTCAACATAAAACTTGGATAAGACAAACTGACACTAGGGATGATATAAAGGATTGGAATGTCATTGATCAAGCTACTTTCTATGGAACTCCTAAGACCCTCAGGCTTTTGATTGAAGAAGGTATCGAGGTTACACAAAGGAATTTCTCCACTTTGATTGAGTATATCCAAGAAAGCCCCTTCGCTAATTTACAAGAATATAGAGAAAAGGGGGAAATCCTTATTGAAGCTAGACTGAAAACCATGTTGAGAAAGTCCGGGGGCTCCATAATTGATATGGCTACTGAGATAAGATCCTTGTTAACTTCATGATTGCGAGTCCTAAAAACCACATCGGGTTTGGGAAAACTGATATCACATTAATATTGCGTTTCGCTCGAAAATATGTTGAGATTGAGTTGAATGAAACCACACTGCCCAAAATTCTTTGTACACTTAGCACTTTCTTAAAATCTGGTTCAGAAAGGCTCGGAGAAAAAGTCCTCTTCAAGAAAATAAAAGAGATCATATACGATCATAATATAAATGTTGATACGCCTGATGCACAGAAACAATCAGGGAACTTGAAACTCGAGAATGCTATTTTGGAACAATTCAATGTTGTAGTCCGGGGAGCTTCAAATAGATTCAAGAAGCTCAAGGCTGGAATTGAGGAAATAACACTAGAATTCGCCAGAAATCATCAATTACTGCAAGCTGGAAATGCAAGAAGATGAGGACGTAGCAAGAAGATTAGCTACACTTGAAGCTGAGATTTTGGTACTCGATGTACAATCCGGCAGCCCTTACTTGCAAGTGGATACACAACGTGAAGCAATTTCAAATATTCTAAATAGTTCGGATGGATCTGAATTAAAAGAATCTAAAGCAAAAAAACTGATCAATGATTTCGAGAAATCTTTGAATGAATTTTGGGATCAGGCCCTGGACTCTTTTAATGAAAAACTGAAAGCTTTACAAGAACTCGAGCTCAAAGTTAGAGACAAAATCGCGGTACAGCATGCCAGGCGACAAGCGGAATTAAGAAAGAGTGCAAGTGGGGCTCCTAAGCAGGGAGCAAGTAATCCGCGCAGTAAAGGTGCTAATCGGAAAAAACGTGAGGCGCGTGCGAAGGTGGCAAGCAAGCAAGCTGCAAAGGCAAATGAAAGCATAGTCAAAATTCAGGGTGTAGAATCTAAAAAAAGGGCGGATCAAGTCCACAAACCACATCGGCCAGGTCCATTTATGAGCAATTTTAGATTATTGGAGCAAGTAGAACAACAATACAAACTGAATCGTCAAAAACAAAAATCAGAAGATCAACAACAAATAAGTAAAATTTTGGAATCGCGTATGGGAACAATTTCGCTGTTTGCAACTCAATTAGCATTGCCAGCAGATATTAAACGAGTATTAACTCAATCCATCGATATCACTACATTGGCAGGCAGTAGCCAGCTCGAAGCAAGATTGCAGCATAGAGAGCTAGAACAAAAGTTGAGAAATGAACAAGACACTAAGGCGACCAACGAGCAGGATAGAAGTTTAGAATGCTGGTACTGGCTGGGAACTTTGGCGCAACGGATGGAAGCACTTAAAAATATCCATGGTACCTCATTACCTGCTGACATTGCGAATCAGATTAGGGATATGTTCTTCTATCATGACGATGTCGAAAAGATTCCAGTCCAGCGCTTAAAGCGAACCAGTGATAATCTTTCCACTTATATAAATGATACTAAAGAAAAACCCAGGTACTTTAAATCTTATCAGGATTTATTAAGAGCAGCAGATCCCGCCACGGATCCAAGAGATACCTGCGTACTACTGGATTTATTTGAAAAGCGAGTTACACTCACCCCAGAATTTTGTAAATCAAGAATTGAAAAAGGCATCAAATTGTTTGCACAATTTGAAGAAATTTACAAAATAAGCCAAGGTGCTTGCAATAGAGAATTGTTGATAATGGCTTTAGGATTTGCAGTAGCCATGATTGGGAATTTCGCCTCACATCTAGAAAAAATGCAATCAGCTCAATATTTATTGGAGTCAAGAGGGAAATTAATTCAGATAAAGCTGACAATCAAAAACTGTAAAAGAATTGGAGTTCTTTATCGACACTTAGATAAATTCAAGGAGGGAACAAAACCAGCCCTTACCTGGCGAGATGAGGTTCAAAAGATTATAGAGGGATTTAATCTCAAGCAAAGCAAAGAAACAATGCCAATTGCCTTGCAAGTGCAAGCTGCAAAGCCTTTTTTGCCAAGTGCAGTGCCTAGTCACCCTACTAAAGGGAGTGATGCAAAATTGCAAGATGTTGTGAATATTCCGCAGGGTAACGGCACAATATCTATAGATCGCTGATCACAGAATATTATACCGTTTATTATTATTTTACCTTAGGGATGGGGGGTCAGATCCCAAAAGTTCACCAGCTTATTCTTTCCTAATATGATTTCTGAATGTCAAAAAATTAGGTGTAGTATGCGAATTCCTAAATTTTAGGCAGCAACAGGTAATTGAACCAAACCGTTTAGATGCTTTTTCCATTTATAATTGATTAGGTTAAGCACTTTATTGTTACCTGAGCTTTTATTTTCTGGCGTCATTGCATCAATACCAGCATGAGCTCTCAATTGATTGAAATAATCTTTAAAAGCGTCTAGCTTCTTTTGTAAATCACAAGCATTCCAGATTAAAACGTTGTTTAATAATTCTTCGCGTATCGTTCTAATTAATCGCTCAACGAAGGGATGGGAAATGGGGGTATAGGGTATGGACTTTATGTGATCAATTTCTAAAATTCTAAGATTGGTTTCCCATCTTTTACATTTATAAAGGGGATCATTGTCTGTTGAAATGCGTCGAGGTATTTTTTGATTTGAAATTATGCTGTTAAACATTCGACATATTGAGGGACCGTCAAGATCACCATTATTGACAGAAAATCCAATGATTCGTCTGGTAAATTGATCCATTATTACCATGACCCAAAAAGATTTCAAGTGTATAGATTCTGTTCTGAAAAAATCGATTGACCATAATGAATCTTTAGAATGGCCAAGAAATGACAACCAGCTTGGATCATTAATGTTCTTCGGATCTGGCTTGTAAAATTTATTTAATATCCTTCTCACTAAATCGCTGCTTATATCAATTCCGAATTGATTAGAAACCTGCATTGCAATTCGTAGATAACCGAACCGTGGATTAAGAGTTTTGTACTTTAAAACGAGATCAATAATTTCTTGTGTTGGTCCATTTTTACCAGTTTTTTTGCGGTTCCTTCTTGAAAAGAGCGATCTATATTTTCTCGAAATAAAAAATTTATGTAGTTTAATCAAAGTGGTAGGTTTAATTAAAATGGCAGAGCGGGTTAACCTTTTGTAATTAATATATTGACTGAAGAAGCCAAAAATGAAACGATCTGAATTTAATAGATTAGGGCATCGTTTTTTATTTCGAGATAGAATTATCAACTGCTGACGCAAACAAATATTTTCAGCAATGATAGATCTAATTCCACCACCACGTATTGACAGCTTGAACAAAAGATTGAAAAAAATGCACAATATTTTAAATAAGTTTATCATAACGATTTTTTTAATTGATTTTCAAGCATTATTCTACTTTTATTCACAATCTTTCTAGGTATAGTTTTATTCTATCTAAAATTTCCCGAAATTTCGGTTGTTTTCCAAAATAAAGATTCGATTTGCCCTCGTACTCGCTACTATACAGGGAGAAAGTATCTTCATTGGTTAAAGTAAAAGCTGGATTTTTGGTTAAGTCTTTTTCATCTTGAGTTTTAAATCGTTTATTTTTATGCTCAATATAATCAGATGTTCCAATAAAATCTTGAATCCGCTTATGATTTAACAATTGATATACATCATAATAATGTCGCAGAAAATTAATAGGAAGTGTACCGTTCTTTTGTTGATTTCTGAATTTTTTTGAGATTGCATGCAGTTTTTCGACAAAAGTGTATTCAGGATAATAGCAGCTCACATTATATGCTCTATTATCCAAAATATCTATTCCTAGTTGCATTGCTTTTTCATATGCCCAAGAAGTGATGACTCTTGGTTCATTTGGAACTATTTGATCAAAACCGGCTTCCAATAATATTCCATCTTTTATCTCGTTTATAGGCTTAAACTGAGTATTATATAATGCTCTTATACCTGCATTGCGCATATCTGCATCATCAAAATTTTCATCTCTTTCTAGTTGCAACTCATGTATTCTAATTTCTTTTGATAAGTTATTAAAGAACTCTCTTCGTTCCGCTATATGTATTTCTTTATCGTGATTTTTTCCGATGCGAATTTTTTTAGAGGCATCTGGCTCAATTTGAATGTCGACGTCTTCACTGAACCTGTCTATAATGCCAAATCCCTTAGAAAGAGAGGTTCCGCCCTTCAGTGCAAAAGTATATCCTTGATTTTTCAAGCCCCATAATAAATGCATCAGCCAATAATCTTTTTCTACAATAATAGGAATAATTTTTCGCTCCCTTGCTACAGCTTCAAAGAGTTCTTTTGCATCCGATAATTGATGTAAAAATTTCATTATTTTACCAATCCTTCAAAAAATTTCCTGGTTCCAACTTTACCATATAATCTAGCGAAATTCATAACTTTGTTGACATCAAAATTCTTTAGTCGCTCTTTTATGCGAGCCTTAACCCGATCCGTATCCTCTGCTAATAAAGAAAGATTATTCATTAAATCAACCAATAAGTATTCTTTGCTTAATTCAGTAGGATATCCTTTATTAGGACGACGAAAGTCAAAGGATCTATCACTTAAAGTAAGCGTCTCGTGTCGTTTTCTGTTATACACCACAACACTATTATAGAGTTGAGTAAGACCAAGGCCCAGATTGTTATAATCGTTTCTGGTGAACAATAAGAAGGAATCATCCTTAAGAAAAGATTTCACCAATTCATGTTCGGTAGGCGGAAGCGCTCCAAAACGTGATTTTCTAGGACAGTAATATAAGCCTGCTCCCACTTTCTCCAAAGTACCGAGCCTCTCCTGTTTTTTTAAATCCCTATCTAGGGCATTGCTAAAGGGCAATAATGTTTCCCGTCGGTAAACCCGGCCCATTTCAAGATGATTTTCTAATCGTTTACTCGAGGTACGCATAATTCTATTTATATCTTAAAAACCGTTCTAAAGCAAATATTTTTATTAAAAAATTATGCTTTAGAATTTTTAATATTTTTAATTCAATGTGTTAGACATTCATAAAATTATTAAATTGTGCAATTGCACTAATTTAAATTAATAACTAATCTTAAAGAAGCGCTCCACACAATAAATTTTAGGTAGGACAGGCCGGTGCATGTACATGAAATACAAAAGTGGCGGGGGATAGGATGGATACCTGCATTTTCCGGTTTCATTTGCATTCCATACCCATTTTAGGCACGATATGTAATGATAACTGGGATTTTTATAAAAACGACAATGTATATTGATGAGCATATTTGAAAATTTTAGCTAAATTCGCTTCTCTATAACCGATGGACTTCTTGGTAGCATTTAGATTTCGCATATAACAGGTTGCCCAAAGATTAAATACTAGCAATATATACAGATCATCTTCAGTGGATTTAGTGATTCATATCCTACAATAAAATCATGTCACCAAATCAATAAAAAATGTTTTGGTGACTTGTTTTTTATGTTAGAATTAGATCACCAAATCAATGAAACGGATTTAAAAATGAATACTCTTTTTGTGGGCAGAACGGTCGAAGTTAATGAGCTTAAGCAACTCCAAAAAAAAGAAATTGCCAGCTTGGTTGTTATCCAAGGGCGTCGTCGAATTGGAAAAAGCCGATTAGTTGAAGAATTCGCAAAAGGGCAGAAGTTTTATTCATTCGCTGGTATAGAACCTAGAAAGGACATCACAGCTCAAATGCAGCGTGATGAATTTATGCGTCAGTTTGGTGAGCAGACAGGTTTGTTTGGAATTACGATGAAAAATTGGGGTGATATTTTTACACTACTTGCAAAACAAGTAGATAAGGGAAGGGTCATTGTCTTTTTTGATGAAATCTCTTGGATGGGCTCGAAGGATCCAACCTTTCTTGGAAAGCTAAAAAATGCGTGGGATAAACAATTTAGCAAGAATCCAAATTTGATGCTTATCCTTTGTGGCTCGGTTTCTTCCTGGATAGAGAAAAATATTTTAAATAACACCGCATTTTTAGGTAGGCCACATCTTTATCTATGCTTGGAAGAATTGGCGCTGAAATATTGTCAGTGTTTTTGGGGACATGCAGCAAAAAATATTTCTGCGCATGAAAAATTTAAAATGTTGTCTGTTACAGGTGGGGTGCCACGCTATCTCGAAATGATAAATCCCAAAATAACTGCTGAAGAGAACATTCGTCAAATATGTTTTACCAAAAATAGTCCTTTATTAAATGAGTTTGAAAGGATTTTTTCTGATGTCTTCGGAAAACGTAGTGGGCTCTATCGTAAAATCATTTTATTACTACTAAATGGTCCGAAGAGTCAAGAAGAAGTATTGTCGGAATTATCTCGCCCAAAAGGCGGAGCTATTAGTGAGTACTTAAATGATTTGGTTTTAGCTGGGTTTGTGTCTAGAGACTACACTTGGCACTTGCATTCTGGAAATATTTCTAAATTAAGCCATTATCGTCTTAAAGATAACTATATAAGATTTTATTTGAAATATATTCACCCTAACAAAGAAAAAATTAAGAAGGGCATTTTTCAAGATGTTTCACTTTCAGCTTTGCCAGCCTGGGAAACCATATTGGGTCTACAGTTTGAAAATGTAGTCATTAATAATCAAAAAGAAATTTTAAAGATTTTAAGGATTTCCCCGGAAGAAGTCGTCTTCTTAAATCCCTATTTTCAAAGAAAAACATTAATACAAGATTCTTGTCAGATAGATTTACTCATCCAGACTAGGTTCAATAATATTTATATATGTGAAATTAAATTTAAGAGGAAACCTATTGAATTCAATGTCATAAAGGAAGTTGAACAAAAAATACAGCGTTTGAAACTACCTAAAAATTTTTCTTATCGACCAGTACTTATTCATGTGAATGGTGTTTCTGAAGAAGTTATGGATAGCAGATTTTTTACAGAGATTATAGATTTTGGCCAAATGTTTGAGTTGGAATAGGTTAATGCTGTTTGATATATATCGTTTTTTATCATCTTGAAAGTTATAATTCAAGCTAAAAAATTTTGCAACGCCCGTTGCAAAATGTTAAATATATTAAGCTCAAAAGTACTATGTAAACTACCGAGGAATTCTCGTAGTTCAAAATAAGGCTAAAACTGGCTATGGTCTATATGATATTTTTGAGTGAATACAATTAAATTAATCCCGACTAGGACTCCGATCTCTAGATCTTGAAGCAGATGGCACATTTGGTGTTGCAGTTCGTGCTGGGGATTTGTATAACGTACGAATACTGTTAGTGACAGCACCGCTACTACTTAAGAGTAATGGTTGAAAATGATCTGCATTGATTCTCTTTTTGTGAAGAAAAAATACTTCATGTACCCTAATTTCATTTGCAAATTGCTTCCATTGTGGATTTTCTGTGTATTCTCCTCCAAAATGAACAGCAATTCTCCTTTAACGTGAACACGAATTCTCCTTTTGCGTGAACAAAGATTCTCCCTCACCGTGAACACTGATTCTCCTTGATCGTGAACATGATTTCTCCTTCAAGGAAACAGTAAGCCGTCTATCTCTCAGGTGATATCATGCTCTATTTAATTATTAATTAAGTGGAGTTTCAAAATGAGAGGTCAGTTATCTATGCGAAAAATAAGTGAAATTTTGAGACAGGTTCACGAGCTAAAATTTAATTATCGTGATATTGCAAGTAGTTTAAATATTGCAGTAGGTACCGTTGCGAAATATGTGGCGAAGGCTAAGGCAGCAGGGTTAACTTGGCCTTTGCCTGAAGGCATAACAGAGGATCTACTATATTCGCGTCTAAATTTGCCAGCAGAAAAAAATTCTAAAAGGACACTACCAGATTTTGAATATGTCCATAAAGAACTAAGACGAAAAAGCGTTACTTTACTTTTGTTATGGCGTGAATATAAAGAAATGCACCCCAACGGCTTGAGTTATAGCCGATTTTGCAAAAGTTACAATCAATACTCCAAATCAATTACCCCTGTCATGCGCCAACTGCATAAAGCCGGTGAAAAATGCTTTGTTGATTATGCCGGCATGACAATGCCTTGGATCGATATGAAGACAGGCGCTATACAAGAAGCTCAAATTTTTGTAGGAGCATTAGGAGCTTCCCAATATACGTTTGTTCATGCTGCGGCTAGCCAAAAATTGCCTGACTGGATCCAATCTCACAGTTACATGCTTGAGTTTTTCAAAGGTACTCCAAAAATTTTAGTGCCTGATAATTTGAGGGGGGCTGTGCAGAAATCACATATTTATGATCCTGATATCAATGCCAATTATCAGAAGTTTGGCGAACACTATGGCATTGCGATTGTTCCTGCTCGAGTAATGGCTCCGAAGGATAAAGCCAAAGTGGAAAATGCAGTTGGCTGCATAGAACGCTCTATTTTGGCTCCATTGCGTCATAGAACATTTACCAGTTTATGTGAAATTAACATGGCGATTAAGGAGCTTTTAACGCAATTTAATAATGCCCCTATGCAAAAGATGAAAATCTCACGAGCAGAGCTTTTTTTAGCATTGGACAAGCCTGAGCTCAAACCATTGCCTGAAGAGCGATATCAATATCACCAATGGGCAAAGGCAAAAATAAATATTGATTATCATTTTGTATTTGATGACCACTACTACAGTGTGCCTTACCGATACATCCACCAATATATAGAAATCTGTGCATCATTAACCACGATAGAGTGCTTCCATCGAGGCAAGCGTATTGCAATACATGCCAGAGACTATAACAAATATCAATACACAACCCAGAAGGAACATATGCCAGAAGCCCATAAGACACACGCCGAATGGACGCCGGATCGAATGCGGCGTTGGGCAGAAAAAATCGGACTTTGTACTTCAAAATTTATTGAGGCAATGATAGCTAGCAGACCTTTTCCGGAGCAGGCCTATCGAGCTTGTCTTGGTGTCTTAAGGCTTGGAAAGAAGTATGGTAATGACCGTCTTGAAAAAGCTTGTTCGAAGGGCTTAGCCCTTGGCATCACGAGATACCAACAAATTGAATCAATCTTAATGAATAAAATGGAAAATACTTCCGTAAGCAAACCGATACCAAACCCCATATTGCGTCACACCAATGTCCGTGGCGCATCCTATTACCAGTAAATAAGGAGACTTGAAAATGTTAAACCAAGCAACGATTAACAAATTAAATGCCATGAGACTGACAGGAATGGTAGCTTCTTATAAAGAACAGCTTGCAATGCCTTCTGATTTAGATTTTGATGCTAGGATAGCCATGCTCGTAGATCGAGAATGGGACTTAAGAGAGAATAGGAGGCTCACAAGACGTCTTAAAGATGCAAAACTTCAACAACCTGCATGCATTGAAAATATCAATTATGAAACCAGTCGTGGATTAAACAAATCAAAAGTGATGGAGCTAGCGCAAAGCAACTGGATCAGAAGCCATCTGAATCTTTTGATTACAGGGTCCACAGGATGCGGAAAAACTTACCTAGCCTGTGCTTTAGCACACAAGGCCTGTCTACAAGGGATGACTACTCGGTATATGAGGCTTCCAAGGCTTTGGCACGAGCTCAAGGTAGCTAAGGCAGATGGTACTTTCCACAAATGGCTTGCACAAATAGCTAAAATTAATTTAATTATTTTGGATGATTGGGGGTTAACTCCATTAGATGATGAACAAAAACGTGATCTCCTAGAAATATTAGATGATCGCTATCAAAAAGCCTCGACAATAATCACAAGTCAACTGCCAATTATTCATTGGCATGAATACATCAATGATGCGACTCTCGCAGACGCTATCCTTGACAGACTGCTCCATCAGTCTATTAGGGTCGAGCTATTGGGTGAGTCCTTAAGAAAGCCAAAGAAAGCAGATAAGAAGTCAGAGATAGAAGGTGGCTGTGCAGAGCTCTCCGAGGCGCTGGGGCAAGCTGATGGATAAGCTATGGACAGGATTGTCCACGAGCTTACCAACAGCTTGCCCCAGCTCTCTGCACAGCGCCTTTGTAAATACAACTATTAATTTAAAATTGATTTTTTTATTTCCTTTGGACAGAAGGGTCTTTGCAGAATGCTTAGGATTTATTAATATGGTGGAGAGATAGAAATGTTCACGCAAAAGGAGAATCGTTGTTCACGTTAAGAGAGAACCAGCGTTCATAGTAAAACGAGAATCTATGTTCATTTTGACGAGAATACGCAGGAAGGGATAGAACTTGTATTGCAAAATCAAATTAAAAAGAATATCGAATGTACAGTTCTTACTTTGGAAAATCAATATCTGGTTTTTTTTGCTTACTTATTCCATGCTCTGTTTTATACCAATAACCTGGTCTTGTTAACAATTCATAAACGGCATAATATCCAGCAACACTCATAATCATCCAATAAAAAAACTTTAAAGGAACAAAAGGTAAAAGGGAATATAGTTTACGATTATAAGTTGCAATGAATTCGCATGTTAAATATAGGATATTACCAATGATAAAATTATACCAGGTTATTGTATAGAGAAGATTTGCAAACTCTCCCGAATAATACTCCTTATGGATAAACAATCCAGTAAATAGAAATATCAGTAGCGGAAGATTAGCCAGCTGAATAAAAACATTGCCACCTACAAAACATTGAAAATTAAGAAAGCGCCAGGGGCCAATTTGTTTCATAAAATTGATAGGATCACGCATGTAGACAAGATATGTTTGCATATATCCTTTGTTCCAACGCGCTCGCTGTTTAAACCAGTTTCCCAATTTTGTATTGGCTTCTTCATAGGTAGTTGAGTAGGTATGTTCTGTTCGATAATTATATCGATATAAGCGCACGCCAATTTCAGCATCTTCTGTTCCAATATAAGGATCCCATCCGCCAATTCTTTTCAAAATGTCCACTCTAAAATGATTACTTGTTCCACCAAGTGGAACAGGAGCATGTATACTGGCAAGCGCTGGGATTAAAAAATCGAACCAGTGTGTGTATTCTATGGTAAATAAACGGGTTATGAGATTTTCTTTATAATTATAAAAATTTAAACATGCTTGAACGCAGGCAAGCTGAGTATGAGTATCCCCGTATTTTTTAATTGTTTCTACAAGATTAACGTGAAATCGTTGTAATACCTTCCTGAGCTGATCGGGATCTGGTTTGTCTTCTGCATCGTAAATCGTCAGATATTCTCCAAAGGTAAGTCGTAATCCATAATTGCAAGCTCGGGGTTTAGAACGCGGTAGCCCAGGCGGTACTATTAAGACTTGATAGTACCAATCTAGACTAAATTTACTTAATACATTTAAAGTTTCCAAATCATCTTTTTCAAGTAAGAATTTTATATCCAAAAGTTCATGGGGATAATCAATTACCTTTAAGGATTTCAAAAGGATAGAGATGGTCTCTTCTTTTTCACGCAAAAGTGGAATAAGGATAGTATAGATAGGAAGATTACTCATTGTCATGGTGATTTCTTCTTTTTTTCTTCTTAGGAATCTAGCGGTATAAATCGTTAAACTTGTTTTGTAACAGACAATAATAGTAGAACCAAATGAAAGAAATAAATTAAACCAAAGAGCTGTTGTAAAAAAATCGCCTAACGTTGAAAAGAGAAGCATAAAAAGCAAAAAAATGATGATCCACTTTTCTGCAAAACTAAAAGTATAACTTGCACTATGCTTGTAATCAAGTTCATCTCTTGTATGAGAAATTTTATAGATGAGTTCTTTTTCAAATTTGAGCGCCAGAAGATCAACAAGATCTTGCCTTGAAGTCACAACGATATTTAATTTTTTATCACCTTTTTTATTCCAAAATTCATCGATCAAAGCGATATTATTATCAGTAGGATTGGCGGTAGCGATCGTAATCGTCTTTTCAGTTATTTTGATTGGCACAGCTTGTAGTCGTAAATAATCTTCGCGCAAGGCATAATCTGGATGTAAATTATCCTTAATATCCATTAAGGAAATAAACTCTAGTTTTTTTTCCTTTGCTAGATTTGAATAATGCTCTTTTGCCGCTTTCTCATGAGGCAACATTTTATAACTATCCTAGAACTGATAACATTAATGTATCCATTTTCATTCCTTATTTTCGTGAACTTCGATAATCTCTAATAAGATACCCGACAACGTAAAAGGTGTTGCTATTCCCGTTTCTTCTACTCGACTCGATTGCTCTTTTAAGATTTGAATTTTTATGTAACCTGAGAGCTTAGCTTTTTCAAGCTTAATAGGAATTAGCCGGGGTTGATGCTGTAAAATGATTTCTTCCATATATCTTCTGCTTTCAATAGGATCAGATTTGGTCAATGTTTTAATTAATTCAATTATAGTTACTTCAAAAGGTCTAATGTTTTCCTGACGTAAAATATCAATCATTCTGTTATTTATTTTTAATACTTTTCCAAACAAGTCATAGTAAATTGCTGCGGAATTTACGCGATAAAAAATGGAGTCTAAATTGATTAATTCCTTTTCAAATATAGCGAATGACCTATATAATCGTCCAAATAATTGTCTGGTATTTTTGAAAGAAAATAGCTTTTTCCAAAATATATTCTTTGACGTATATTGATTATAAATTTGCCTTTGATATAATAATCTAGCTATCTCATCTGCATACATTTTTATCACTTCTTTAAATTTTGGATCTTGTATAAAATGATCATGTGTTACAGTAAATGCCCAAAATCCCAGAACTTGTTTTTCAAAAACAAAAGGAATAAGAAATTCCATTTCATCATCTTTGGTGTTTTTAAAATAATTTTTTACTTCTATTAAGTTGTTTTCTTTAATGGCAGTACTATAGGGCATTCTCGTATATTTACGTCTTTTTTCTTGAATATCTTCTAAAGAACAATGTAAAGACTCAATTTCGATAACGCGATCATATCCTGAAATATTTTCTAAAAATATACTTCGCTTTAAAGATAATACTTGCTCTATCATAACAATTATATATTTCCAATAATTCTCAACAAGAAAAAAATCGGTTGGAAATATGGTTTCGTATAGCCTTTTCGAAAGATTTACTAGAATTTCACTAACAATCTTCTCACCATCACTTACTTTTTTGAGAGAAGATATGAGAAGGACGCCATATTGTGTTATTAGTATAGGAATAATAGGCAGCCTCATATTCATGTATATTAAAAAGAACCCGCTGGCAGCTATATAGACTGTTGAAAGTGCTAATGTGAACAGGATAGAGATTGTATTTGAAGCGTAAAAATATAATATTAAGGAACCAACTCCAATGAGAAGCATTATTAATAGTAGAAGTATTGCTGGAATCTCTGTAATCACTAAGTTTGCGAGCAGTGTATTTGTCGTATGTCGAATAATCAAGTCATAAATAAGATAGTCTACGAACTTGATAATGGGAACATAGTACAAAAGAAAAAAAACAATTATTAATCCAATAGCGAGAAAGAAAAAATGAGTTTGGATAAATAAATGCTCTATTCTATTTAACTCTTTCTCATTAAAACTGTCTCTGTAGCGTTGCAAGGATTTAGGTATCGAATCCTTCCCAGTTTGATCAGGGAGTAGATTGTGAAAATTGCCATTATTCATAAAACGCGCACTTCTTGATTCCTTAGCTGATTGTTCATTTCCGTATCCAGATGGGTATTTTTTATTCTGGACGTTGAAATTTTAATAGCGACTGAATCCAAAATCTAAAAAAATCCATTAACTCATTGATAATTTAGATTAATATCTATGAGATTATAGTATATATAGTAAGCTTTTTCCTCTATTAGTTCTGATTTGTTTTAAAAGAAAATTGGGATTTTTTTGAAGATTATTAAGATTAAAATAGTAATTAATATCAAACCTAGAATAATCCTGCCATACATATATTTATAAGACTTTAAAGGTAAAGCTGGCAATATACCTAATAAAATTAGAATCAAAATGAATATTACGGTTGCAAAAAACGACATAAGTATTCCTAAAGGCGATAAATTAAAAAGTCATATAACTAACGCTTTCGTTTGTTTAAGATTGATTGTCTTTTAAAACTTTCGTTATCTCCTGTACTGTCATGGGCCGATAAAAATAATAGCTTTGAATTTCATCACAGCCATGTTGTTTTAATATTTCCAATTGTTCTTTTGTTTCAACACCTTCAGTTAAAGAACGTATGTTCAGACTTTTAGTCATGGTTAATATGGCCAATATCACTATTACATCCTTTGGATTGGGACTAACGAAATTAATGAATGAGCGATCAATTTTAATTTTATCTATTGGCAGACGATTTAAATAGCTTAACGAGGAATATCCTGTACCAAAATCATCAATCACAATACTAACGCCTGTATTTTTGAGTTCATGAATGATTTGGAGCACCCTATCGGTATTTTCAATAATGATGCTTTCAGTCACTTCCAGATCAAGATATTTAGGGTCTAAATTATTATTTTGAATAAGATTTGAAATCTTTTCAACAATGTTAGATTGCGAGATATGATTTGCAGTTAAATTAATAGACATATGAATGGGGTTCAATCCCAATTTTATCCAAGCAGCGGATTGAAGACAGGCTGAATTCAGAACAAAATCTCCGATGGGTAACATCATACCGATTTCTTCTGCAATAGGAATAAATTTTTCTGGCTGGATGAACCCATGTTCTGGCTGTTTCCAACGTAACAAGGCTTCTACACCAATAATTTTGTTCGTTTTTAGTTCAATCAAAGGTTGATAGTACAGCAAAAACTCATTATTTCCTAAGGCTCTACGTAAATTATTTTCCATCATCAATCGATTAATTGCATTAATGTTCATTTCCGAGGTAAAGAATGCAAAGTTATTTTGTCCTGAGTGCTTACAGTTTTGTTTGGCAGCATTGGCATTCCTAATCAGGGATTCACTGTCGCTCCCGTTTTTGGGAAAAACACTGATCCCAATACTGGTAGTTAATGACAATGATTGATTCTCTATGTTAAAAGGTTCAGACACTGCTTTGAGTATTTTTTGACAAATAGGGATAACCGCATCTATTTTTTTTAAATCCGGGATTACTATTACGAATTCATCGCCCCCTATACGGGCAATTGTATCATTTTCCCGAATTGAATCTCGCAAAATGTTTGCAATGTATTTTAGAACCTCATCCCCAACATCACGGCCTAAAGTATCATTCATTAATTTAAAATTGTCGAGATCAAGGTATAATATTGCTACAATATAACCATTTAGTTTTGCGCTAGCTAAGGATTGTTGAACACGATCGTATAATACCACACGGTTATGAAGTCCTGTTAATGTATCATGAGTCGCTTGTTGAATGAGTTGATCTTCCATTCTTTTTTGATCGGTGACCTCTCGAAAACTGAATACGCGTCCAGTAACCTTATTACCGATGTATTGTGGAATCGAAAAGTATTCAACAATTCTTCCATCTTTAAAATTAATCACATCATGAATTTCTCGACCAAAATCAGTATAAGCTTCTTTAACTTTGCTTATAAAACGCTCAGCATCTAGTATTTGTCTGGTAACTTCACGCCTCGCAAGATTATCATCTTCTCTTTCTATAATATTTTTAGAAATGTTCAAAATTTTAAGACACCTCTGATTATAAAAGTTAATCCTTTGTTTTAAATCTACCGATAAAATACCATCTGAGGTAGCTTCTAGAGTAGCTCGCAAAGCTGATAAATTTTTCTTTAGCTCCAGGGTGCGTTCTTCTACTAGCTTTTCTAAATTGTGAAGATGGCACTGTAATTGTTGATTGAGTTCCCATTTTTTACTTAATGCATAAGTGAACTGTAATACCTCAATGTTTTCAAAGGGCTTTTTAAGTATCAGAAAACTACCCGCTTTCTTTAATCTATTATTTAATTCTTCCCACGAATAATCAGAATAGGCTGTGCAAATGACAATCTGAATGTCGGGATCGATTTCCCAAATATGTCGAGTTGTTTCCACTCCATCGATTCCTGGTGGCATTCTAATATCTACAAATGCCAAGGAGTAATGTTGGTTTTTTGTCAATTTTTGTTGTATTAAACGTAATGCTTCTTCGCCTTGATAGGCAGAATCAATATCAAACTCATACTCGCTCTCAATGTGAGGATTTCCCAAAATAGTTTCTTGAATTTCTTCTAACTCATCTGCTGTTTCTGTTTGTGATTGAAGGATTTTCCTAAAATCGATATGAATCGATGGATTATCATCAACAATCAATATTGCTATTGTACGCATGTTTGTCCTTATTTTCCTGTAATTGACAGGGGAATTTGAGAGTGAAGATCGATCCTTTATATAACCCTTCACTCGTCACAGATAAAGTTCCACCCAGTTCTTTAGCCAATAAAATTGAGTTATGCAAGCCGAACCCATGCCCCCCCCGCTTTGTTGTAAAACCAAAGGAAAAAATCCTAGTTAAATTTTTAGGAGGAATACCAATACCATTGTCAATCACTTTGATTTCAATAAAATGATCCGCTTTTTTTCGTACGCTAAGTTTTAATTTCTTGACTTCTGTTTTGGATTCAATGATGGCATCCTTAGCATTCCGTATAAGATTCGCTAATATTTTCAAGAATTTGATTTTATCTAATAAAAGTATTGTGTCAAATTTTTCATAATTGCGTTCAATAGTATAGCTTTCATTAAACCCAATCATTTTAATGGTTTCCTCAAGTTGTTCTTCTAAAGAAATAGGTTCGATCATCCCAACGACGGTACTAAAAGCATTCTGCATGACAACGATGTCCTTGATATGTTGTAAGTTATCATGTAACGATTTTAGATCATTCACAATTTCAGCACGTTCATCGTGGATGGCATGTTCCAACAAGTCGAAGTATTTAAGTAAAATTTTTCTATTTTGACCTTCCGTTAAATAGCGTTCTAAATCATGAGCATGTGTTTTTAATTGTTGATTTATTTCAATGAATACATTAAGCAATTTAGATCTCTGTAATTTTTCCAGCAAAATATTAACGGTGACATTAACACTATTCAATAGATTTCCAATATTATGCAAAATGCTCACGGCAATATCAGACATACCTACCTGACGTGCTGTAGAAATCAATTGTTTATTCAAAGCTTCTTCTTTCGCTTCAGTTTGTTTTTGTTTTAGATACAGACCCAATTGATGGCTGATAGATAAAATACTTTTTAAGTCTTCATCTTTTAATGATTTATGGCCGCCAGCAAAATCTAGAAAAGCAACAATTTCTTTATCAATAAAGATTGGAAAACCAAATCCGAATTGGATGCCCAACTGTTGACTAAAATCTTTGTATTCGTTTTGGGTAATATTTTGTATCTCTATGATTGATTTTCTGGGATTTTTAAGAATTTCACGAGCAAAAAAATGTTTTTTTGCCAATTGGGTATTCTCAGGGATATAAGTTAAATATTTTTCTAATGTTTCTGGATCGTGAGACCAGATGGCTTCCCGGTGAATTTTCTCTTGATCTGATGAGAAATACCAAATAACGCCCATGCGCCAATGAAATGTTTTACAAATGTGTTGTAACACTTCTTTGAAAACTTCCACAGTAAAACGATTGGGTCGAACTAAAGATTGTAAGCAGACTTGTTCCATTTCTCTCCTAGTAATATCTTCCTGTAAATTTTGATTTGAGGATTCTAATTCTTGTTTGGTATCTGTCAACCCCTGAATCAAATCCATATTTTCCAATTGTAATCTAATGGTAGATGAGATATATTTATGAATGTAAGAAGATAAAGAAATCAAAAGAAAAAAATAAACAGTGGCCATGAAGCTTACCCACCTATATATTCCTCCCATGTAAAATAACCAAATAATATGGGGAAGATATGCCGGTATTAGGATTAATAAATAAATATTTTTAAGTGGGGAATAAATCACAGCTGTTACATTAATAACTGCAACCATAAGAAGAATGATGGATAATACTAAGATTGGATCCATAACAGGATTTGGCATAAGAATCGATCCCACAGGTCCCCAACTTAAGCCTTCAATCAAAGTACTTATCCAAATCAAATTAAACCATTTTTTTGTATTATGGTGTGATTTAGAATATTGATAATAGAGTACCCCTCCATAACGTACAAAACAAAAGGTGAGCACTGGAATATACCAAAGTAATAAAAGGTGATGATTTTTGCCTGGCCATAAGATCATGATGGTAAAAGAAAAAACAATGACTTCTGACCAACAACAATATTTTAACCAGCCATTGGCCAATTGAATGCAGCGCTTATCAACATTCTCTTGAATCAAAGAGTCTCTATGCGGGTTTTTTTTCATAACTAGACATATCGCTTTAATTTCAATTTCTTAAATCCTTTATAATTATAGAAATTAATATAGGCTAATACCAAAAAATGCTTATACTATAAGAGGGATCACAGCACAATTTTACTTTTATGGTGGAGTTATAATCTGAAATAAATGCACATTACATTTTTAGGTGCCACTCAAACTGTCACGGGCTCGAAATACTTACTTACGTTTGGAAAACATCACGTCTTGATTGACTGCGGGCTTTTCCAGGGCTTAAAAAAGCTTAGATTGCGCAATTGGCAGCCATTTCCAATCAACCCAAAACATATTGATGCCGTAATTTTGACCCATGCCCATATAGATCATTCAGGATATTTGCCTTTACTAGTAAAAAATGGTTTTCGTGGTACAGTATAAACGTCTCTGGGTACAAGGGATCTATGCTCTATTCTGCTTCCTGATTGTGGTCATTTATTAGAGGAAGAAGCTTACTATGCGAATCTTCATAGCTTTTCAAAACATCACCCTGTCCTACCTTTATATACCTATATACCAAAAACGATGCAACAACTGCTCTGAAGCAATTTACTACACTACCCTTCGGGAAACCATTTAATTTATATGATAGTTTTAGTTTTAGTTTTAGTTTTAGGTTTAGACATGCAGGCCATATTTTAGGTGCCTCTTTTATTGAAATAGAATATAAAAATAAAATTATTGTATTCACAGGAGACATGGGACGTTTTCATGATCCTGTAATGGAGCCTCCCGAAATATCAAAGAGGCAGATTATTTAATTCTTGAATCAACCTATGGTGATCGAGCTCATGATAACTCCGATCCTAGCAAAAAGCTTTGTGACATTATTAATAAAACTGTAAACCGAGTTGGAGCCGTTATTATTCCAGCATTTGCTGTCGGACGTGCTCAAAGCATTTTATACTTACTTTACAAGCTTAGAGAAACCCGATCAATACTGAACATTCCTATTTTTCTAGATAGTCCTATGGCAATTAATTCAACAAAAATCTTTTGTCAATATAAAGATGAATACCGAATGAGTGAAGAAGAAGGCTATCAATTTGGAAGTATAGCTACTTATATAAACACCATTGTTCTAGTTGCTTTAGGTGCTAGATCCTCTAATATTTTAAGAATATTCATTACCAAGGCATTTATATTAGGATTTATCGGAGGAATCGGTGGATATGTTATAGGAACACTTCTTGGAATTATTTTAGGTCCATTAATTGCGGGCATTCCAGTATTACCGGTACCTTATTTAATTATTTGGTCATTGATAATATCAACTTCAATTTCCACGATTGCTAGTTATTTTCCCGCAAGATATGCAACACGTATTGATCCACGTTTAGCTTTACAGGAAACTTAATGATGATTACAGTAAATATATTTTTAAAAGATATAAAAAAGGAGATAAAAATATTTCTGCTATTGATGGAATATCATTTGAAATAGCCTCAGGTGATTTTATCTCTATTGTAGGTAAAAGTGGAAGCGGGAAAAGTTCTTTACTTCTTGTGTTAGGGGAAATGTTATCACCTTCAGACGGAGGGATCTACATAGATGGAACTTCCTTATATGATTTAAATCATGCAGATAGAGCGGCTATACGAAAGAAAAAAATTGGTTTCGTTTTCCAAACATTCAATTTGATCCCATATTTAACCGCTTTGCAAAATGTTCAATTACCATTGCTATTAAATGGAATGGGTGAAAAATTACAAAAAGAAAGGGCAGTAGAATTGTTGGATCTTGTGGGATTAGGTGATAGGCTTCTCCATAAACCAAATGAATTAAGTGTTGGACAGCAACAAAGAATAGCTCTTGCTCGCATGCTGGCAAACAATCCCAAAATTATATTGGCAGATGAGCCTACAGGCAATTTAGATAGTGAAACATGTAGAAGTGTCATGGAGTTTTTGACAAAGCTGAAGGAGCAAGGAAAGACAATAATTCTCGTCACTCATGATTTGGAAGTGGCGAAACAAGCAAAAAAGATTATCCATATTTCAAATGGCAAAATATCTGATAGTTACCTAAGCAATTTATTCGATAAGGAAATAAATAGGGAAACATCATTAGATTTGGAAAAAGAATTGGTTGAGTCAAATTGAATTTAAGATATTCAGCAATTAAAATATGACCTTATTATTTATATATGAACACGACATACCTCCTATTAAACATTTGAGTATTCATGTTCAATTTTAAGCACTATAATTATAACTAAGTTTACGGTTATTATTTCTTGTTATCGAAGGAGGATTAATGAAAAATAAATACGGTTTTGGCAAGACTGTTAATTATTCGTTTGAGGATACGATTGATAGAGTAACTCAAGCATTACAACAAGAGGGCTTTGGAGTGCTTTCAGATATTGATGTGGCAGCAACGCTTAAGAAAAAGCTAAGTTTAGATTCTCCACCGTATCGTGTTTTAGGTGCTTGTAATCCGAATCTTGCACATCGAGCATTAGAAATAGAACCTTCAATTGGACTATTGCTGCCCTGTAATGTCGTGGTAAGAACAGGAGAAGATAACAAGGTAAATGTTGAAATCTTGGATCCCAATGTTATTGCAAATTTAGTAGATAAACCTGGACTTTCAACCTTAGCCGATGAGGCGAATCAGAAATTAAAACGTGTGCTTGATTCATTATAAGTAGGGACGGCTCTATTAAAATATAAGAGAAACGCCCAATGTTACTACATCTTCTTTAGTTAATTCGTTTGCATTGCGTTGAATTCTTTTAAATGCTCCGTAGTCATGGGTATGCTCATATTCTACAAATAAGAATATATTTGTGGTTAATCTATAAAACGGTCGCACAGTATATCTAATCTGGTTGAAGCCACTACCCACCTCATCTTTGATTACTGTTTTTGTGGCAAATATCCCTCTGATTCCTGTTCTAAGAAAGAAGTTGTTGGTAAGTTGTGTGTCTCGAGAGAAAATTGTGTCCAATTTTGCACTACCACTATGGAAGTAAAGACGAATATTGGTATCAATGAAATAAGGCATCAAGCCTTCTATGCCGATTCCCGGCTGCCAATAGGGTTTTTTTGCTGGTCTGTAAAAATAATTTACCCCACCCTTAATTGCCCAAAATTGTAAAAATCAGCATTTGATCTGACACTCGTTACTTTATCAGGCAGCTTTGTCCAAATAGGTCGAACTGTCTGATATCTCTTCTATGCTACCATAATTTTTTTCCTGCGCAATACTCTTTGTCTCCAAAAATGTTTGCATAGGGGTATTACCATAGCAATATTTTCCAGAGTGAGGACGCAAGTTATTATAATCATGGAGCCACTTATCAAGATCTTCTTGAATTGCTTCAATAGACTGATAAATTCGTTTCCTAAAGCTCACGTTATAGAATTCCTCTTTATAGTTCTATTTAGCCGTTCGCAAATCCCATTCGTTTGAGGATGTCGTGCTCTCGTTTTAGAATGATCAATGTTTTCTACAGCCAAATATAATTGATAGGCGTGATGTTCAACTTTGCCGCAATATTCAGTCCCTCTGTCCGTCAAAACCCTTAACAGTGGAATTTCTTGCTGCTCAAACCAGGGAATAACTTTATCATTCAGCATATCTGCTGCTGTGATTGCAGTTTTCTCAGTATATACTTTAGCAAAGGCTACTCTCGAGTAGGTATCAATAAAGGTCTGTTGATAAATCCTACCAATTCCTTTTATTGTGCCTACATAATAAGTGTCTTGAGCTCCTAAGTAACCAGGATGTTCACTTTCGATTTCACCATGGGCTTCTTTCTCAGCTTTAGCTTTTTCTAAGGCTAGCAGTTGAGATTCTGTTAGAATGATCCCTTCATTAGCTACTTTAGATTCCAGAGCTTTTAGACGCTTCTTTAGAGTTTCAAGATTGTTTCTTACCCAAATTAGCCTTATTCCACTTGCTGAAATGTTTATGCCTTTTTTGGTCAACTCATTGGCTGCCCTTACTTGGCCATAAGCAGGGAATTCTATAGCAACTTCATTGACTGCTTCTTCAACATACTGAGGAACTCGATTCTTCAGGTTTGGCTTTCTACGACTTAAGTCCTGCAGCGCTTCTTCACCACCAGTTTCATAAAGCTGCTTGAAGCGATAGAAGCTATCTCGGCTGTATCCCATAACTTTGCATGCTTGAGATACGCTTCCAAGCTGTTTTGCTAATTCTAAAAGACCAAGCTTGGGTTTGATGACTTTTTGTGTTACATTCATGATGACACTCCTTGTGTTTGATTGACCAATATCACTCGTGATGGAATGATATGATTTTACAGGGAGTGTCAGATCTTGTCTAAACTTTTACACGATAGATTCTGCATAAATGATGTAAGGCCTATCCTTATCAATACTTACTAAGATGTCTATAGTTTCACCGGGTGCTATCCCAAAGTCTTCAACTTCATAGGGCATAACATCGTTACCTTGAACGTGAACTATTTTAATTTTACTGCCTGGAATTTTAACTCGGTAAATGGTGCTTCCAGCGGCTCCAATAAATCGTAATCTGACAATATCTCCCACTTTTACAGGTGCTGTCCAAGGACAATCTTCGGTCTGGCCGTTTAATAGATAGGCATCATAAGCAACATCGCTTATGTCATAAATACTCATTCGCATTTGTTGCATCATTTTATAGTCATCGATTATTGATTTACGTTCTTCGTTAGAAGCTTTACGATAATCATAAATATATTTCATCAATGAGGGTTGCAAGGGGAATTTGGGAGAATAATAATCGCCTTCTTTTTTTAGGTTCTTTAATACTTGATCGCCAGGGACATTACTCCAGTCTGACAACACAACGACATAATCTTTTGTATATTTGTATTGAGGCGGTTCAGGTGGGTCAATGATAAAGGCACCATAAACACCTTGTTGTTCTTGTGCGCCAGCGTGTGCATGGTACCAATAAGTACCTGATTGATGCAGCGTAAATTGATATTGAAATGATTCGCCGGGTAGAATGGCTTTTTGTGTTATGCCTTCGACACCATCCATTTGCCAAGGGACCAATACGCCGTGCCAATGAATAGCAGTTCCTTCGTCTAATTGATTGCAAACATTAATAGTGACGTGGTCACCTTTTTTGAAATGAAGAGTAGGTGCCGGGATTTGATTATTAACTGAGATGGCATTTGAACTTGTTTTATTTGCAAAATTTACTGTTTTATTGTTTATTGTTAAATCTATGGTGCGATTATCAGCAAAAGTAGTCGTAGAATTAAAAAAGGATAAGATAAATATTGAAAAAAAAAGTTGTAATTTAAAATCAAGGGTGAATTTTTTAAATGATGAGTGCTTCATCAATTCAGACCTTCAAGATCTCTTATATTAAGCTGACTGAATGAATACAGCATTTCTAACACCTGCAATATTTCGGACATCGTCTTGTAATTTAAGACCATTAAAGTACTTACAACAATCCAACATTAAAGACTTTTGGTAAAGTAAAAGTATGAAAGTAAGAGGAGTTCATTCGAAGCCCCATTTTGATTTAAACAAAATCAATATAGGTCATATTGATTAAACGTCATATGCTATATTTCTTTCTATGTGCTGTATAGGATACATAGTCCAACTTTTTACACATTTGATGAGGGGAGGTGGAAGTTATTAACCATCAATATAGTCACCAAGATCATAAGCCTCAAATGTTACACGAACATCAACATACTGGTCATATGAACCATGAGCGAATGATCTCCTGATTTCAGAAAAAGATTCTGGATAAGCTTAATTTTAACGATTCCTGTTTTATTACTATCGCTTGCAATACAAGAATTCCTTCATTTAGGTACATTATTATATTTCAAATGGGATATATATGTCTTTTTTGGTTTATCCTCAATTATTTTCTTCTATGGTGGTTATCCATTTTTAATAGGCATTTTTGAAGAGTTATCGAAAGCAAGACCCGGAATGATGACTCTTATCGCCGTAGCTATCACAACAGCTTATCTTTACAGCTCATTGGTTGTCTTTGACTTTCAGGTGGAGTCTTTTTTTGGGAACTTTCAACCTTAATTGATATCATGTTACTGGGACACTGGATAGAAATGAAATCTGTTCTAGGTGCGGGAAAAGCCTTAGAACAATTAGCCAAATTGATGCTTGCCGCAGCACATAAAATAATGTCAGACGGTAGGGTTCAAGATGTTCCTTTACATGAGCTCTCCATAGGGGATAAAGCGCTAATTAAACCCGGAGAAAAAGTGCCTGCAGATGGTGTGGTAGTTTCTGGTGAAACAAGCGTCAATGAGTCAATGTTAACGGGCGAATCTAAACCTGTCCCCAAGAAAATAGGTGATACCATAATCGGAGGTTCAGTGAATGGCGAAGGTTCTGTTACTATTGCAGTTAAAAAAACCGGGAAAGACTCTATTTTGTCGCAAGTGATCGAGTTGGTAAAACAAGCTCAAGAAAGTAAATCTAAAACTCAGGATATTGCAAACCGTGCTGCATTATGGTTAACAATCATTGCTCTGCGCCGGCCTTGGCTCAAGCAGACGTTGGTATTGCAATTGGTGCTGGAACGGATGTTGCGATTGAAACTGCTGACATTATTTTAGTAAAAAGTAACCCAATGGACGCGGTTGCAATCATTTCCTTGGCTAAAGCAACGACGAGTAAAATGATTCAAAATTTGATTTGGGCAACAGGATATAATACCGTGGCCATCCCTTTAGCCGCAGGTGTCTTGTATAAATATGATATCCTCCTTCCACCTGCATTAGGTGCAGTCTTCATGTCATTAAGTACTATTATTGTTGCAATTAATGCTAAGTTACTAAGGATTAAATAAATAAGGATTTGGAATGTATTATTCCATCAAATTATCATAGGTCAGCCTTGAAGGTTCTATTCTGCTAAACTTTAGAAATGGTTAACCTATCATCTTGATAAGAAGGAGCTTATTTATGTTCAGTATGTTGAAATACGGATTTGCTTTAATAGTTGTTTCATTCGCTTCGAGTTCACTCTACGCAGCAGAATCTTCTTCCGCACATCAACAGCATCATGACAATGGACAACAAACAGGCATGATGCAAGAAGGTATGATGATGAACATGCAAGAAATGCACGATAAAATGATGAATGCTAAGACTCCTAAAGAAAGGGAAAAAGCAATGAGTGAAAATATGCAGATGATGAATAAAAATATGGAAATGATGAAAACCATGCCTAAATGTAAAGATGTTAAAGAATGCCATAAGATGATGGAACAGCAAATGAGCATGATGGAAATGATGATGAAGATGATGAAGAATTGTCAGAGTATGATGAAACAATAAAAATTATTAAATTATCAAGTGACATTAATTATTTTGGATATGCATTATGCGTAGAACCATAACAAGACAGTATACTTTTGATCGTCATGGAGACGATTTATGAAAACATTATTTATTTTTAATGATGGGCCTTACGGTTCTGAACGAACTTATAATGGGCTCAGAATAGCTGGAAATCTTTCAAAAAAAGAGGGTGTAGAAGTGAAGATATTCCTCTTGGGTGATGCCTCCAGTTGTTCGAAAGGAAATCAAAAGGTGCCTCAAGGATATTACAATATAGAACTAAATGTTACAAAAAATAGTAAATAATAAGGGTGAAATTGGTATATGTGGAACTTGCATGGACGCTCGTGGAATATCTGTCGATGAACTTGTACCAGGTACTAGTAGAAGTACCTTAGATGAATTATCAACTTGGACAATTTGGGCAGATTAGGTATTAATTTTTTAAAACTTTCACAGTTTATAACTGCGATTTAGTATCATGAGCTATATCTATTTTATTATACCAAATCAGCCTAAGAGCATTCAGGATAGCTAAGACATCTATGAGCTCTTGTAATAATGCCCCAACTACTGGTGTAATATATCCAGTAGCGGCAAACCCCATCCCAATTAAACTCAATGCCATGCCACCCAGAGCGCTTTGTAATGCAATTTTACGTGTTGATGTACTAAGGTGAATCAATTCATCCGCTTTATTTAATGTGGTATCCATAATAACTGCGCCAGCCGCTTCCGCTGTTATGTTAGAAAATTGCCCAAATGCAATGCCTACCGTTGCTGCAGTTAACGCGGGTGCATCATTGATGCCATCACCCATAAATAGGGTAGGGGCCTTTTTCATTTCAGTACGCACAATATTAATCTTTTGTTCGGGAGTTTGCGATGCATGTATTTCTGAGATATTAAGTAATGTTCCAAGATATTTGACTTCCGACTCTCGATCCCCTGAAACAAGCATTATTTTTTTAAATTGGTGATAAGGTTTAAGGTGACTGATAAATGATTTGGTTTCTACTCTTGGAGAATCATGAAAACGAAATGTAGCAGCATATTTATCATTGATCAATATGATACATTCTAAGCCAGAAGAAGTTGGTGGTAATTGTGCTGTGAATTCAGGATATTCCCCAAATATTTTTTTACGACTGGTAATATTAATTTTATTTTCTCCGATCATTCCCATGAGTCCCTTGCCCGGGGGTTCAGTTGCACTTATTACATTAAGTAGAGGTAATTCTTTTTTTTCTGCTGCTTGCAGGATGGCGAAAGACAAAGGGTGTTTGGAATAGCGTTCCAAACTGGCAGAATATTGTAAAACAAAATTAGGATCAAATTCAGGATTTGTAAGAATTTCTGTTAAGATCGGTTTGCCATAAGTAAGTGTACCCGTTTTATCAAAAATTGCCGTTCGACAAGTAGGGAGTCTTTCTAAAACAGTAGGATCTTTAATAATTATAGCGTGCCTTGCCGCTTTGGATATGGCACTAATGATTGTGATTGGAATTGCTATGAGTAATGGGCAAGGAGTGGCAATCACCAATACAGCCAAAAACCGTATCGAATCATTTGTAAAATACCATGCTGTTAATGCGAGTAAGAGAGCTATAGGCGCAAAAATTGCTCCGATTTGATCGCCAAGTCTTCTAAAAGTGGGCCTTTTTTGTTCCGCCTCTTCTAATACAGCAACAATGGAAGCATAGCGTGATTCAGAGGGTAATTTTTGCGCTTGCAGGATTAAAGCTGATTCTCCATTAAGTGATCCTGAAAGTACTTGTGTGCCAGGGACTTTAGAAATTTGATACGGTTCTCCTGTTAGATAGGATTCATCCATTGACCCTTTGCCTTCTATAACGATACCATCTACTGGACAGGTTTCATGTGGATAAACAATGATATTATCACCAATACGTATATTCATTAATGGAATATCTTCGATACCTTCTGGAATTTTTCGATGTACAATAGTGGGCATACGTTCTGCAAGTGCTAATAGAACGGAAGAGGCTTTGCGCATTGCAAAGGCCTCAAAGGCTTGTCCACTGGAAAGCATCAGAATAATAAGCACAGCTGCGAGATATTGGTTAAGGATAACAGCAGTTATTAAAGCGATGGCAGCTAACGTATCAGCACCTAAATCACCTTTAAGTAACTTGAATATAATTTGTAAAATGGAAGGGATTCCACCCACGACAATCGCAATCAATAGTGGTAAGTCAGGATTAGAAAACGATAAGATTCGAAATAGGATTGATAAAAAAATTGACAGCAGAGAAATGATGATAAATGTTAATTGCCAATGAAATGTGGTAGGGAAATGTGGCCATAATTTATGGGGCATCAGACTTTTTCTTAAAGTTTGAATTTGCCGGAATATCAGTACTTGAATAAACACTGATTATTTTAAATGGTTTGTCTTGAACAAGATTAATCACGTTGTGAGGAGTTCCTTCAGGAATAAAAATCATATCACCCTTTGCCACGAGAGATTCCTTACCATTAAGAACAGCTTTTCCTTTCCCTGTGACCACGATAATTACTTGATCAAAGGGATGTGTTTCCATCCCAATCTCATTTTTTGGATTTGTTTCTGGAGATACATTCATAAAAACAACTTGAGCATGTTTTCCAGTAGCAAATGCTGTTTTCCAATTATCATTATTCTCAGCCTTCTCAAATATTTGGGTTGTTACCATTGGAGAGGGAACAACACCGTTTGTTTTCATATTATTTAGATCTTCAGTAGCATATAAGATATTTGTTGCACTTAATGCTGCTATAGCGAATAGGGAAAAAATTGAATAATAAATGTTTTGCTTCAGATTTCCTTTCATTCCAAGCCTCCATTACAGTTATATCTTTTTCAATTTTAGGAGATGAAAAAAGAAACGCAAGAAGTTAGCATGATAAATAATTATCAATATGCTTGAAATTTACATCCCACCATAAAAACATTCCCTTCATGACTTATACCTTTACCCCATCAATACCAGTCAGCAAACAATTACATTTTCAAATTTTCCCATAAATCACCCAAATTCAAAAATAGTACTTCCAAAAGTCTAACACAAGGTAGCGGTAAATCCATTTACTAATTCTTGCCCAATGCCCTTTCTCTGTTGCTCGGGCCGGACATCTACCTCTTATAGAAAAATTGGGGCTGAGGTAAGTGAGGATGATATAATGCATAGCCATTAAGACGCCCTACAACAAATGGAGTGCTGAGCAGCATTTTTAGTTACAATTCCCCTAAAAAATTGGTGCATCAATAACTATTGCTGAGCACTAAATTCCTCAAATGCCCTTAGTGCATCAGCAGCGTACATTAATGAGGGACCAAATCTCGAATCTCTTGAAAATTGATCAATACCAATTACAATATATGAAATCAACGATAAAAGATGGTGAATTTCGCTTTGAGGGGAGAGATCCGGAATGGTTTGAAAGTTTAGTAATGTTATTGCTAGAAAATCACCCAATAACTAAACTTACATTTATTCCGGTTATGATTGATCACGAAGGTAATGCAGCAGGTACAATTTCCTTAGAACAATTGGAGACTCTTTGCATAGCGTTGTTACAAAATTCTACTGTGGCTCATCTTAATTTTTGCTATGGAAATTATCAATTTTGCAGCAAAGAATTAGAGGTTATGTCAAAAGCTCTGAGAGGAAATTATACGCTTCAAGAGATCAGTTTTAGACCAAACGATATGAGGAATGAAAAGGATATAGTCAAAACTATTGAAACATATTTAGAACGGAATAAGAATTACCCAGCAGGGGTTCGTAACGTGATCCTGACGTCGTTTAAAGCAATAAGTGACAGATGTAAATCCCATTTACCATCGACTTTACAAAATATAGTCTGGGCTTATACGTGTTATGAGAATACTGTTGAACCAAGCAAAAAAGTAAAATGCTAACAGGTGATTTATCTCTGCGTACGGATATGCAAATTTGCCATTAATTCTTAACTTCTTTCTATCGCGATATTTTACCGCATTATTCAAGTATATTTTTTTACCTTTTGAGCTACTAGTGATTGCAAAAAGGAAGAACAAATAGGATCATACGAATCAAGCATTCAGAGCAACGGCTTCAAATATGTTAAATATCTTACTTCGTGAAGAGGGTGTGAACCATGGCAGTAGTTTTAGGCGATAAAAAATTGGGTAGTGAAATTCAGGAATTGCAAAAAAGAGCAAAAGAGAGCTTTTTTAAAAAAGGCGATGCTGACGCGCAATTCAAGCTTGGGTTAATGTATAAGAGAGAAAGGGGTCGGATCTTAAATTTTAAGTCTATTCTTAAAATTTAAGATCCGACCCCTTTTTTCTTTTAAAGCCATTAATGACTGCTTGGCTTAGCATTGCCGTAAAAAGCATTATGTCTATGGGTGAGGATCTTGATCGGCGCGTTTGGATTATCATTGATGAGTTAGCCTCTTTAAATAAAGTTCCAATCCTTATGCAAGGTCTCTCAGAAATCCGTCGTTATGGAGGATGCTTCATTTTGAGCTTCCAAGATTTACATCAATTGGATGCTATCTATGTATCTAATGTGGCTCGTACTTTTGGCAGCCTGACGGGAACGAAGCTTGTTTTTCGCATGGCTTGTTTTTCGCATGGATAGTCATGGGGCAAAGCAAATGGTTGAATTATTTGGGGAGCAGGAGGTATTGGAACCTAATGAAAGTATTTCGTTTGGTGCCCATCAAATGCGGGAAGGAGTGTCCCTGACTGATCATCAAAAGGTACGACCATTAATATCGCCTGCGGATCTCATGAAACTTGATAATTTTGAGGCTTTTCTTAAGTTTCCTAGGAATCTTCCAGCAAGTAAAATAAAATTTAAACTTCACCTGTAATATCATTTATCATTCTTTACTGACCTAAAAAATCAAATTTGAGCTGAAACTTTTTATTTATCATACAAACTTGTTCACCTAGGTGAATTGTCTTGAAATCCTTTATATTACCGCAAACTGGATTAATGCTTGAACGTAAAAAACAATACAATCCTCGTAATGTGAAAGAAAACAACTTCTTTTTTTCATATCTACAAGTTAATTAATATAGTTAACTTTCAAATAATGATTAATGCTCTCAGTATGGATATGCAAATTTTAATTCAGAACTTCTTACCATCACTATATTTTACCGCATAATTCAGTATTTATTAGTATATTTTTTTACCTTTTAAGACCCAGGCCATTGCAAAAAAGAAGAGCAAATAGGATCATACGAATCAAGCATGCAGAGCAACAGCTTTAAATATGTTAAATATCTTACTTTATGAAGAGAGGGGTGAGCCATGTCAGCAGTTTTAGGCGAAAAAAAATCGGGTAGTGAAATTCAAGAGTTATTACAAAAAGCAAAAGGAACCCTGTTTAAAAAAGGTGATGCTGAAGCACAATTCAAACTTGGAAAGACGTTTGAAGAGGGCCAAGGTGTTGCGAAGGACTTGAAGCAAGCAGCAGAATGGTATCAGAGAGCCGCCAATCAAAGTCACGGATGGGCACAATTCAGGCTGGGGTTGATGTATGCTCATGGGGAAGGAGTGCCTCAGAATGTTCAAAAGGCTTCTGTATTACTACAAGAATGTGCGTCAAATGGACCTCAATATGAAACTGCAAGGCAAGCTTTGATGGCTGTAAAAGGGGATGCACAAGCACAATGTAGACTTGGACTGATATATGCCAATGGAGAAGGAGTGTATCAGGATTTAAAAAAGGCTTTTGAATGGGTAGAGAAATCTGTAAAACAAGGTAACGAGGGGGCGAAATTACCATTATCGGCTATTCAGGGAGATGCTGATTCCCAATATACACTGGGATTAATGTATTTGTATGGTGAAGGCACTTCTCCATTTCATAAGTTTGCAACGGAAGGCATTTTTCAAGATGATAAGATTGCAGTAGAATGGTTAGAAAAAGCTGCTGGGCATGGATGGGATGGAAGACAAGCAAAGGATATATTGGCGGAAATAAAAATTGTTGATGAACTAATAAAACGATTTGAGCGAGGAAAAACTGATGACTCGCATCTAGATTATTCTAATTGCTTGTCCTTAAACGCCACAGGAACAAATGACTTTAAAATTCAAAAATTATTGAGAACAATTGAGTCAAGCAGCATTTTTAGTAAGTCTATTTGGCTCGATTGAGACGAGGAGTATCCTAATTTTAATGTTTGGATCGACACGTTTGCTTTAAAATACAATGGAATTGGTGATATCGGAGCAGAAGCATTAGGGCAGTTTTTAATCAAAGCAGAAGAACGTGGGCGGGCCGTGAGAAAGCTATTGCTAAGAGGTAATTGGCGAATTGGTGATACTGGAGCTATGAAACTTGCGACAGCTTTAGAGAAAAACAAAAAAATGCGGGTGTTGGACTTATCCCAAAATCGAATCGGAGATGCTGGTGCAATAGCATTGGCGAAAGCTTTAGAAGTAAACAAGGGAATCGAGGAGTTGCACTTATGGCAAAATCGAATTGGATATGCTGGCGTAATTGCGTTCGCAAATATGCTGATGGTAAATAAAACATTGCAACAGTTGAATTTAAATGGTAGTCAGATAAATAGCGATGGAATTGCCGCTCTTGCGAGAAGTTTGGAAATTAATGATAGTTTGGAGCAATTAGCGCTGAACTGTGAGCTAATTAACGATACAGTAGTCACTATGCTTGGAAAGGCATTGGAGAGAAATCGAGCCTTACGACATTTACACTTGTATGATAATCCGTTAGGTGACGTTGGAGCGAGTGTTCTTGGAAAGGTATTGGAGAAAAATAAAGTCTTGAAGGTCTTAACTTTTGAGAGTCCAATCAGTGACGTTGGTGCAATAGCATTTGCAAAGGCACTGGAAACAAATACAGCTCTGAGTTCTTTAAGTTTAACAATAAGTCAAATTACCGATATGGGTGCAGAAGCACTTTTAAAGGCATTGGAAACTAATAAAACTCTACAATATATGTTTTTTAGTCGTAATGATTATAAAATCAGCAAAGAGATTTTAACAAAAATAAATGAAGCTTTGGGACGGAATCAAGATTTAGCCAAAACTCAAGCTGCCAGGGCAAAAGAAGCTGGACCGACATCTCCTTCTGCATCCATAGAAGTCAAAGAAAAGAAAGAGGCAAAAGAAGCTGCTGAATCATTGACACCGCTTTCTACCGTTATACCAGTGGTACTAAGTACAGTATCTACGCCAGCCGAGAAGGAAAAGGCTACGAAGCATGAAGAGGCACTAAAAGTCGTTCCCACTGGAGCAGAGGGACCCTTATCTATCCCATCGCCCGTTCAAGCCCAAGCGCAAGCGATGGAGAGTCTAACGACCGCATCGATTGAAAAGCAGAAAATCGTAGAGCAGCCTGTAGTTCCAACATTGACTCCCGTAGCAATCCTTTCAACTTCCGCTGAAACTAAAGTCAGCCAGGAAGCAGTGATGCTTACTCCAGAACTATTGCAGTTTATTACCTCTCTTAAAACTATTTTAACCCCGGAAGTGCAACAACAATTGACACTGCTTTCAAAAGATGAACTTCGTGTATTCCAAGATTGGACTGGAAAAATAGCAAATCTTGAAGCGTCCATGGTTGAGGCGCAAAGTAAATTAGCTTTAGACGCAGACTCAAAACGAGAACAGGAATACATAAATGCAAACCTAAAACTTAAGAATTATCAACAGCGTTTAGAAGCAGAATTAAATCGATTTATTCTTTGCTATTACTTAGCCCCGGCAGGAATATTTAAACTCGATGATAATAAAAAAGATTTAGTTATTTCAGCCATCGGTGGTATACCAATGGCTGGTCAGTACCTAAAGATTCTAACGACTGCACTTTCAGCAGCCAATAAGAAATATCGTTTGTATCAAATTAATAAGTTGAGTGAACTCTTCAGTAGTGTTGATGAAATGTCAAAAATTATACGAACCTTTACCCAACGACTGACCTTGATCAGGGAAGAAACCATTCTGCAACAAAAAGAAGTTCACTATAAAGGCATTGATAGACTTAAAGGGTTTTATCAAATGGTAAAGGAAGCTTTGGAACATCAAAAGAAAGACTTGGCCAAAAGTGATAAAACAGGGGTTACTTTGCCCGTGGAAGATAAACTTGCAGTATTAGATTGCGCTTATCTTCTGCAGCAAATCATGTCTGGCAAAGTCCCTATTGATAAGTCAAAGGATATTTCCACTCAGTTTATTACTGTCATCACAGGGGAGCCTTATAAAGCTAGAGTATTACCAACACCCACATTCATCCATTCTATTTCTTCTGTTTCTGCTGGTGCTACAGCACAAACGGCAATACTGGGACGTATACCCAATACCGAAGCAATTGATGTTAAAGAAATGATGCGAGAACTTAAGGAACACAGAGAGAGAACGAGGGCACAAGACGAAAAACAAAAAGCTCTAGAACTACAGCTTAGTCTCCAAGCCGAAGAAGCAGCCAGACGAGAACGTGAATTTGCTGAAATGCGAGAATTCAAACGGAAGATGGAGGAATTAGCAATCCTTACTGCAGGCGGAGGTGGAAGCCAAGTACAAGCCAGCATGCTGCCATTCACAGTTGGTGCTGGCGGGGCAACAGAAAGTTTCCAAGTGCTTCATTTTGATTCGCGGCTAAAACGTCTAGAACGAGGACAAGCAATAGTCGAAGATAGACTCGACTTAAGACTCACAGATTCGAGCGTTTCTGAAACTTCAGAAGAGGATGATAAAATACGACAGCAGCTATTTGAAAAAGTATAAATAGGATATTCTCAACTCAATTGTATAAGTGACTCAGGTGGCTGTGGCTGCGGCAGAAAAAGCAAAAGCTGCGGCTCAAAAACTTATAGGCTTAGCAGCATTACAGTGATATGTATGGGGGTTCGCCCCATTATTTGGAAGGATGATTAAATGCTCATAGTTAAATTTTTTTTAAAGAAGATATGCAATGTCAGCAATAATTAATAGCGAAGCAGAAACAAAAAATAAGAAGCAATTATCTGAAACCGCAGCAGAGAGGAGTCACGTAAGAGCTGTAGCACATCTTAGTGCTAAGGCAGAAAATCAGAGTCATCTACTTGCACAATATAGGCTGGGGGTTGCATATTGGAAGGGCGAAGGTGTTTTAGTTGATAAAAGGCGTGCAGTAGAACTCTGGAAAGTTGCAGCAGAAGATGGTTTAGCCGAAGCTCAGTTTGGTCTTGGATTAGCGTTTGAAGGAACCGAAGGTATTCAGCCAAATTTAGAAAAAGCGGCGAAATGGTATTATAAAGCAGCTCTACAAGAGTATGCTCCTGCACAACATAATCTAGCAATGCTTCTGAAGAAGGGGCATCTTTACGGAGAAGATCGGACAATCGAAGAACTACTTAAAGAAGCTTTTGATTGGTTCCAAAAAGCGGCGAAACAAGGACGTGGAGATGCGCAAAATGAACTTGGGTTGATGTATCAAGAGGGTGTTTGGGTTCAAAAAAATATTAAATTAGCCTGTTATTGGTATCAACAAGCAGAGGCGCAGATGGTTGAATGTTATTGTACACCTGCTGAATTATATTCGAAGCTTTCAAAAGAGGATGATTTATGGCAACTATATGAATGGTGCGTAGAAGCTTCTGAAAAAAATAATGCAGAAGCATTTTATATATTAGGGTTATTTAACAAGGATGGAATAATTGTTGTTAAAGATTTAGAAAAGGCTTTTGCCTTTTTTAAAAAATCATTAGAAGATGGCTATGAAAAGGCTATAGAAAAATTAGACACTTATTTTAAAGGCCGAATACCACCCACTCGAGGTGATTTCTTATTGGACTCCTGGCAATTTCCTGAAGCTCTTGAGTTTTTTGAGAATAGTTTAAAAAGAGACTTAAGAAATAGTTACTACATTTGTGGCAAGGGAGAAGCTTTATATTGTATGGGCAGATATAAAGAAGCTCTAGAATGTTTTGAGGCTGTAATTAAGCTTAGGCCCGAATTTATCGAGCCTCTATATTTGAAAGCTATTCGGGGATCTTTCAGCAGAAATCGAAAAATCTCGAATCTCTTGAAAATTGATCAACACCAATTACAATATATGAAATCAACGATAAAAGATGGTGAATTTCGCTTTGAGGGGAGAGATTCGGAATGGTTTGAAAGTTTAGTAATGTTATTGCTAGAAAATCACCCAATAACTAAACTTACATTTATTCCGGTTATGATTGATCACGAAGGTAATGCAGCAGGTACAATTTCCTTAGAACAATTGGAGACTCTTTGCATAGCGTTGTTACAAAATTCTACTGTGGCTCATCTTAATTTTTGCTATGGAAATTATCAATTTTGCAGCAAAGAATTAGAGTTTATGTCAAAGGCTCTGAGAGGAAATTATACGCTTCAAGAGATCAGTTTTAGACCAAACGACATGAGCAAAGAAAAGGATATAGTCAAATCTATTGAAACATATTTAGAACTGAATAAGAACTACCCAGCAGGGGTTCGTAAAGAGATACTGACGTCGTTTAAAGCAATAAGTGACAGATGTAAATCCCATTTACCATCGACTTTACAAAATATAGTCTGGGCTTATACGTGTTATGAGAATACTGTTGAACCAAGCAAAAAAGTAAAATGCTAACAGCTCCATATCAAGAGTTCTTTTACAAGAACTTTCTAGATCTATAGATAAATTTATTTAACTTTCAAATAATGATTACTATTCTGATTATTTAAGTGCAAAATCGCGTAATGCTCCACTTCTCGCTGTTATAGTATTTTATTCACTAATTCACCATTTTATTTTAAATAGATTTATCTTTAACGATCGCTTAAATGTTGCAAAAATGAAAAGCAAATAGGATTATATGAATCAAATATTAGGAGTAACAATCTCAATTAAGTTAAACGTCATACTTATGAGAGGTGGAGGTGCTAACCATGGCTGTTGTTTTAGGCGAAAAAAAATCGGGGAGTGAAATTCAGGAATTATTACGAAGAGCAAAAGGAAGCTTTCTTAAAAAAGGTGATGCTGAAGCGCAATTCAAACTTGGAAAGGCATTTTCGGAGGGTATACGTGTCCAGTCATCAATGAGGGAATAGTTTTTAATTTTATCTAATTTCATATAAATGGCTCCCCGGAACAGGCTCGACGGCCGACCCAGTGATTAACAGTCACTTATTCTATCGACTGGGCTACTGGGGAAGAATGGTCTTAAATGATTACATCTGAGGATGGTACCAAATTTAGGGTTTTTTAGTCAATGTACTAGATTGTGTCAATAGACTAAACAATATCAAATAATATTTGAGTCGCATCAAGCTTTTACCACGTAGAGGAGGCTTTGAATTACGAGGTACGGATCAAGAGTACCGTCATTCGGGCGACAATGGATAAATTTATCAAATCCTCTTATATACTCTTTGAAAATTCCTTTTCTATAACCCATGGATTTCTTGGTAGTATTTAGATTTCACATTTAACAGGTGACGAGGGGTAATCCGAGGGCTTATCTCTAGTAGTGCTGGCACTAATAACCCTCCCTGATAATGAACCTGTCGTAGCAGCTTTAGCTGCAGTACTTAATAATAAATTTTGTGTCTGCATTATTTCGGAATCTTCCTTTTTTCTTTTTTCATCTTTTTCCAACCCTTCTATTTCAGAATCTAATGGGAGCGCAACACTATTTTGACTATCGATTCTTTTTTGAATCGTGATAGCACGATCAAAATATCTCTTTTCCAAATCTATAAGCCCTAATTCAAGGAAACGTGCCGAAAAAAAACGACAAGTGTGAATCATCCATTTCAAACACAATGGGCTTAAGTGTTTAATACTATTTGCATATTGGAGAATAGCTTCTGCAAGCTCAAGCAATTTCGGCTCCTTAATAATAAGGTTTGCCGGTTGATTCTTTAAAAGATGGTGGAACATTGACATGATAGGAATTAATATTTCATTTGCATTTTTATTTTGACTAATAGTACGAACTGCAAGCTGCGAAAGGTTATTAATCGAGATTGTCCCATGTTCATTAACTTTGAGCATACCGTATTTTTGACAAATAAATTGCGCATTAAGCTTGGCCAAAAAACTTTCGAGTGTCTGATAAGTATGCATTTTTTTCATGTCAGTTTCAATAAGCAAAACAAAATCCATAATTGGTTCTATGATTTCGCCTGGAGGAAGGTAGGATAATCTCTCCAATAAAAACCAAACTTCGGGATCTTTACTCTTTAAAGTTTTTAAAGTGATTTCCCACACCGCAAGCATGGATGCTGGAAAATGATTAAGCGCAGGGCATTTTTCTCTTGCAAGTAAAGTTAAATTTGAGATTTGCTTTTGTAATAGAGCCAGATATTCAGTAAATGAAATGGATTCAGCTCGGATATAGGCGCAGGCTGTAACAATACTTAAGGGAACAAAATTTAATGCTTTGCAGAAAGCTAAGATTTCAGGGTCTTTTAGGGTTGATGTTTTTGGAAATTGCGTTTTCACCAAATCAATGGATTCTGTTTCTGTCATTGTATCGATAACGATTGGAGAAGATGATTTCCAGTTTGGATTTTTAGTAACTACAATGCAACGAGTTCCGGGAGGCGGAAGATAAGGTTCTAATAATTCAAAATTTTCAGTAACAAACAATACTGCCCATTGTTTTCCAGTCTCTTTGGCTTTGGTATTTAGATGTTCATAAAGAGATTTTAAATTGGATTTCGGGTCCCTTTTCAGATCTAATATTCCAACCTGGTCTGCAGCTTTCATTATTTGGACCTCACGAATGTTTAGATTTGAATGACTCAAAATAAGAATATGGCTGATTTGATTTTTAATAGAATCAAGACCAACAATATGATTTAAGAGTGTTGCTTTACCCATTCCGTACCTTCCTTGTAAAACGATCATTCCCTCTTTTTCAACCAGTTTTTTTAACAGTTGCTGTTCAATGGTGTCTTGAAGATGAGGTCGTGGAATAAAATGATCCGGAGAGAGTTTGGTACGAGCATTTTGCAATTTTTGTAAAAAAGCATTTAGCTGCTCAATAATTTGTTTTCGCCATTCAGGAGATTTTTGCTTCATTTTCACAAACCAAGGATGTTCTAAAGCTTCTTTGGGGGTTTTACGTTTTTCAGGATCTGCTTCTAATAAACTTGCCACGAAAGACCAAAAACCAGAAGGCTCTGGATTTTTTAATAAATCGAAGCTTCCAAACAAATTTTTGAAATGAGTCTGTAGAGTTTGATTCAGTGAATGAATATATTCTTGTTGTATTGTAATTGGAATTTGAGCAGGTAGAGGTTCGTCGTCATTTGTATTTGTAGTTTCGATAATTGGGAGGGGAGGGTGTTTTATATAAAATTCCCCTTCAATTATTTCTTGAAGTTTTGCAATTTTCTTTAGATGAAAGTTGATAAATTGCGTTGCTGTATGAGCGCTTAAATTGTGTTCTCCAAGCAAGAATAAAGTGAGGCCTGCTGCAAAAGCATCAATTTTAACAGCATTATATAATGTTTCATTTTTGCAATGATTGGCCAAATGACGTTCAGGAGCGAAAAAAGCCGTGTCCCCAATTTTATCATCTAAAATGATACTGGGTGTCTCGCTGTGGCTTGAGCATTCAAAATCAAGTAATAAAGCATCACCATTTTGTTCAAGAGCAAGGTTCTCAGGGCGGACGTCAAAATGATAAACTTTGGCATTGTGCATATCTGCAAGTCCTTGTAACACCCCTTCCGCAAAACAAAATAATAATTGCTCACTGAGTTCTGGGTCACCAATTCGATTAATGTAATCCTTTAATTTAAATGAGTCACCAAATCCTGCAAGTTTCATCACCAAGAAATTCACAACCACATCTTTATCTATTGTTATCTCGTGTTGATCGAATATAGTCATTAAATGTTTAGAAGGATTTCTATGTAATGCCTCAAGGGCCTCTTGTTCCATTTTGGTTTTTCTTGCACATTTTATTGCTACATAACACTTTTTCTGAGTACTAAAACCAATACAAAGTAAACTTTTTTCGCTTGTATAGAGCCAGTAATCTTTTATGCTTTCTTGTTTAGGGGGGATGGGGACTTTAAACCCTGTTTGCTTAAAAATTTCTTCTGCTTCTTTTAGATTAATTTCAAGCTTTAGCGTATAGCTATCTTGTGAGGTTTTAAAATGATTTATTTTTTTTAGATCGATAATATCCTTAATAAGGATCTCGGAAAAAATGATGTCAGGTCGAAATTTTTCAGATTTTGTTTTGATGTCTTTTGGAATTTCACGAAATCCTAAATCATTTTTGTTTTTCATTAATGGTTTTAAATAGTAATCGCTATATTTATAGATGAATAACCATTCTGTTTGGATTTTTTCTTTCATTTTCTTTTGTTCAACTGTTAAGCTTTTTGACAACCGTTCAGCGGCTTCGAGATAATAATTTGCAATTTCTAATAATTCAGGATGGATAGGATCAAGTCGTCTTATCCTGTTAAATGCTTTTAAACAATAATCATAATTTTCTTGAAGCGCCTTTAATTCATCGGTAGATTCAGCAAAACTATTGTAAGTACGACATTGACCTGCTATCATTTTAGCAAAGTAATTTAACCATTCGCCACAGTTTGGAGCTTCAGGATCCGGCAGAGTCCTTCGATCTGGGTTTATTATATCCAGAATATCTGAAGCTTCATTAAAAAAGATGCTAGCCTTATCGTATTTATTATATTTGAGTCTGTCATTGCCCAAATCAAATAAAATATCTAAAATTTTATAAGGATGAGAGGATTGTATCCCAAACGTTTTTGCTATTTCGAGTAAAAGTTGTAAAGATTGATAAGGTTTTTCCTTATCAAAATAACAGTCAGCATCCATAAACGCTTTATGGGCTTTTAAAAGAGCTTCCAAAGCTTCTTCTTTGGTTTTTATATCAGGGTTTTCCAATTTAGGAGTCGAGACTTCTAATTTAGGAACAATCGCCATTTGTATATTTTCCTCATAATTTTAATTGTCAAGAATTTTGAATATTCACCCAATTTTTGTTTAGCGATCAGTTTCAACTTTTCTTCTTTTCACAGTACTGTCAGCTGAAGTCTGATCCAAAGAATCCTTATAATACTATTATTAAAGCCTGTTTGAAACCAGTAATATGTGAATTCCTAATTTTTAGTCTGCAACCAGTAGCGCATTTTTGTCGTGTGGGGATTTTGGGGCGCTCAACTCTGTTCAGTTGAATTGCTAATTAATATTCATCCTGTCTGGCTTTTTGAGAACCAATATTTGCATTTTGTTGTAATTGAACAATATAAAAAGAAAGTGATTTTTTTGAAGAAAATTGACATCGTATTTGTGCGCACAAATTGGTGATCAACTAGTGTGTGCATTTGCACTTCCAAGTTGAATCCTCTAAAACAAATTAAGTGATCTGTATCCGATTTTCCAGACTTCCTTCTCTATGCTGCAAGAGCCATCATCTCATACTTTTCAGGCGATTGGTAGCCCAATGTAGAATGACGTCTCTTGCGGTTATAAAAAACCTCAATATACTCGAAAATACTCTGCGCAGCCTCTTCTCTGGTCTTATATCTACAATGATGTACAAGCTCTGTCTTCAGAGTGTGAAAAAAGCTTTCAACAACACTATTATCCCAGCAATTACCCTTCCTGCTCATACTGGAAATTATATTTCTGCTAGCTAAAAGTGTTTGATATTCATTGGATGCATACTGAACTCCTCGGTCAGAATGATGCAGTAATCCATCACTTACACCACGACTATCCAGTGCCATTAGCAAAGCAGATTTGACTAACCCCGTCTTCATGTTTTCTTCCATCGACCATCCAATCACTTTGCGCGAAAATAAGTCTATTATAACAGCCAAATACAACCATCCCTCACCTGTTGGCAGTAGAGTAAGAAGTAGGACGTAGTCGAACTATTTTCCTACTTCTCCTCTCCGAACCACACGTGCACCTTTCAGCGCATGCAGCTCTCCATTCAAGACTTACCCATGGCAATTGCAACTTCATGATAATGCGATTCAAAGACTTTTCTCTTTGCATCACCCTTAATATACGGATTGGTTTTCGGGTTAGTCCATCTAAATTGCTTCTTACTGCTTGTTACGAGACGTTTTAAGGTCTTTTTACAAAATTTTCCTTTTTGATTAGCTCCTTCAACAACCCATATCTTTGCTTTCTTACCCTGTGGTTTCTTGACCCACTTTTTTATCAATTCCTTGACTGATGTCCTGTGCTTCCTTGCAAGCCAATGAGCCAGTTTCCAGAAGATAATTCTATCAAGCTTCTGAAAGGTGGTAGAAGTATAATCAGTAAATTGATAGAAATTCACCCAACCTGTAATCTTTTGGTTAAGTCTATCAATCATTTCAATTTTGTTAACGCTGTAATCTTTAGACAGTTCCGTAACAATCTTGCTAGAAAAGTTTTTACTCTTCTCGTATGGAATTGTTGTTACAGGACGCATACTACCCGTCGGGCCCTTTTTCCTAATAATTCGATGCCCAAGAAAGGTAAAACCATCGTTAACATGTGTAATATGAGTTTTATTCATATTTAAAGTCAACTTTAATTTACCCTGCAAATACTCTTGACATTCTTCTCGTATCGCTTCAGCATGAGCCTTGCTGCCTTTGACTATGACAACAAAGTCGTCAGCAAAGCGGCAATACGATATGGCAGGCTTCCATTGTCTACCTTCTCGCTCAACGATTGGACGTCGTTTGAGAATGCCAAAATTCCAAGCCCAGCGATCTTTTCTAGACTTCTTGTTCAGGTATTTCTCATCCAAATATTGATCAAACTCGTGCAGCATGATGTTTGATAATAATGGAGAAATCACACCTCCTTGTGGAACCCCCTCACTCGCTGCTATAAACAGATTTTTATCAATGCATCCTGCTTTGATAAATTTCCATAGCAACTTTAAAAACCTTTCATCGCAGATACGCTTCCGTACGCACTTCATAAGCAATCGATGATGAACTGTGTCGAAGTAACTAGCCAGGTCGCCTTCAATAACCCAACGACCCTTAGTACAATCGTCATCACTATCTTGCAGTTGAAGTTTAACCGTTCGTATCGCATGATGCACACTTAGTTGTGGTCTAAAGCCATAGGATGCCGTATGGAAGTCACTCTCCCATATTGGTCCCATGACCATTAACATTGCGCGCTGTACAATGCGATCGCGCAAACTTGGAATACCAAGGGGTCGTAGTTTGCCATTGGCTTTAGGTATATAGACACGTTTCACTGGGAGAGGAGCATATGTTCCTTCCAACAGCTCAGTCCGTATCATATCAAGATGTTGATCAATATTCCCGATCATATCTTGTTTGTTAATACCATCGATGCCAGCTGTCTTTGCACCAGGTGATGCAAGTGTGATTTCCGCCGCTTCCTTCAACCAGGACATATTTGCCACTAGTCTTAGGAGGCGATCAAATTTCCGCGTCTTATCCTCACTCGACCACGTTGCTAATTTGCTTTGCATTTCACTAATTATCAAAGGTCTTCACCTCTCTGTGGTTAGTTAATCTTTCAAGCAAATGTCTTAAACTGTTCCCCTTCGCCTTGTAATGGTCTTTCACCATCTCTGACTACTACGAGAACTCCGCCAGATTACACATCATTGGGGTCACACTCCCTTATCATTTGTGTAATCCTTCCCCGGTTCGCATTGTTAGACTTAACATGTACAGAGTAGGTTGCTCATCGCAGTCTTTATCCTTGCATTCTGCAAGTCGTTGCATATCTGGTCGTCTAGCCACTCTCTCATAACCTGTCCTCACATGGACTCATACTTGTACCCCATGTTTTGGTCCATATTTCCGCTACATTTGAAATAAGGATATATGCAAATTGCCTATTAAGTAGTGTAGGCAGTGGTGACATTTCAACCCACAGATGCGATTTAATGAGTCCGTGTTCCTCAACCTCTCTGTACTCAACCTAGAAGTTCATCTTAGCTTAACTACTTCGCTTCAAACTCCGTTTCCCACGGGCTACGTCACCTCGCTAGTGTACAGCGAGTCACCGCCGCTTCGGTTCATGCTCTCTTGTGGCAGAAAGCAGGTGATTTTAGAAAATCTTCCTGATATTCTTTGTCACATTCCAACAATGCTCATGCACCCGTTGACCATTTCCTTTGGCTACGGATGGACGGGCGCACCGTAGCTAATATCAGATGCCCAGTGAGTATTGGGCGTTAATACATTAAATTCCCGATTTAAAACATTTTCTTTTATTGGAAAGTTATGTTTGGAATCGGTAGTAGCCTTAAATCGCTTCTTGGCTTTAGCTAGGATGCCGGCCTTACGTTTAAGACGCAGGACGCGGTTTAAGCTATATGGCATTCCCTGCTCACGTAGCTCGGCAAAAATTCGTAGACCTCCGTACGTACCTCGACTCTCTTGATGGATTTTCTGTATCTTTTGGGTTAATTCCATATTAATTTTCTCCCTATTGCTCATCTCTCCATCTAGCCACTCATAATAGCCACTTTTTGAGACATTCATTAAGCAAAACATAGTGCTCATTGTAAATTCCTCGCGATGTTGATTAATAAATTGATATTTTATTCTGACGCTTTCGCGAAGAAGGTTGCCGCCTTTTTTAAAATTTCCCGCTCCTCCTTTAAGCGGGCATTTTCTTTCCTTAGCCTTGCAAGTTCTTCGTGAACATCTATGCCTTCTTGACCATGTTTTTCAATGTATTTAGTTTTATTTTTCTTTACCCAGGAATACAAAGTCGCGTGGTTAATACCAAGGTCCTTTGCAGTGATAGCGATTGGTTGTGATGAGGATAAAGCAAGCTTAATAGCTTTTTGCTTAAATTCCTGATTGTGCCTCTTTGATTTGGTACCCATAAAGTCTCCTTTTTCCTAATGCTAAGTTTATCAAATTAGGAGTCCGGAGAAACGGGATCAGATCACTTATACCCCAAGATCCGACTTTATTTCATAGGACATTGATGGATAACATCCGATATGGAAAATTAGATGCTTCGGATGAAGAGGTTATTGAAGCCGCCAAAAGAGCCCATGCTCATGAGTTTATTCAGAAAATGCAACATGGCTATGATTCACTTGTAGGAGAGCGCGGTGTGAAATTATCAGGAGGACAGCGTCAACGGATTGCGATTGCTAGAGCGATTCTAAAAAATGCGCCGATATTAATTTTAGATGAAGCTACAAGCCAGTTAGATTCGGTTACTGAAGGTTATATTCAGGATAGCCTAAAAGAATTGATGCAAAATAAAACAACCTTAGTCATAGCGCATCGATTATCTACCTTGATGCATATGGACCGAATACTGGTTTTTGAAGAGGGAAAAATTGTCGAAGATGGTACCCACAGCGATCTCTTGAAAGGCCAAGGACTATATCATATTCTTTGGGGTACACAAGTAGGAGGATTCTTGCAGGATAAAAAGAGAAAGGCTTAAGATTCTCATAAATAGCAAACCTAATCCAAAATTAAGATAACTGTTGATGAATTATGTGGAGAAAACGATTGAATAAACTTATAGTTATTTCTGGGTGTTCAGGAGGCGATAAATTGACTCTTCTCGATGAGTTAGCAAAACAAGGGTTCTCAGTCGTTCCTGAGGTGGGTCGAGAGGTTGTTAATAAAAATGGTTTAAGATAGGTCGTCTATGTTAAAAACCTAGAAATTGATAGTAAAAAGCTGTTTTTATTCGTTGAGAAACTCTACAATTTCAGGAATTACTTGTTCAGGGGCTTCTTCCAATAGCCAATGTCCGGAACCTTTAATTATTTTACTTTGCACTTTAGTAGCGATAACTTTAGCTTGTTCAATAAGAAAATTGCCAGAAGCCTTTTCACCGGTTAAAACCAGAACGGGCATAGTTAATTTGTTTTCTGCAAGTTTAGCAAAGTCTTTAGCATCTTGTTCGAAGTTTTTAAAATACTCAAAACCTGCACGCATACCATCTTTTTGGGCATAAGCTGCAGCATAAATTTGACGATCAGTTTCTGAAATGGAATGTTTGGGATTTGCTGCGAAATCATTCCAAAAGTGTTCGAAATAAATTCGTTCTCGATCCTTCACTAAGGCAAGAGGCACTTCACCATAAAAATGGAAATGCCATAGATCTCGCATTAGCCAAACATTTTTCCAATCTCCAATGCCTGGAAGAAAAGCATCCATTAGTATTACACGATCGGTTTCCCCTGGAAATTGTGCAGCATAAGCGTAAGCGACCATTAAACCAATATCATGGCCTACAATAGCAATTTTCTTATAGCCCAACGATTTAATCAATTCATGAATATCCTCTGCCATGGTTTTTTTATCGTAACCCATTAAAGGCTTCTCTGACGCACCTGCTCCTCTTAAATCGGGAATAATTACCGTGTGACGTTCTGAAAGTTTATTAATAATTGGTTCCCACATATGACCTGTTTGCGTGTAGCCATGAAGGAGTACAATCGCACTACCATTGCCCACAATTCTATAAAACAGTTTGATACCATTCACTTCTGCTTTATGTTCTGAAAGCGACAATTGTTTCATAATGATCCTTATATTTAATATAAATTTTCAGCACTATTTTTATTTAGGTGTGTTCACTCGTTTCATTTTAAGTGCTTCAGTCCACCATAATAAATCATCAATTATTAAATCGACTGGCAGCTATCTTGCCATCGCGAACAATGATGACATCCAGCCCAGTGCATTCGGGGGCATCATTTTTCGGGCCCGAAACCCATGCCAGGATTCCCATATTATGCAGGACTTGTGGTTCTTCATTTGGAGTATAGACGAACTTTGGATGTGTAGCGCGGAGATCTCCTGCGAACTTGTCCAGTTCGTCGTGTCCAACAAATACACCGGGAGGAACGTACAGCGCACAGTCCTTTTTGAGCGCTTGAATGATAGTAATTTTTGCACAACATTTCTAGAATTGCCCAATAAACACCGCCATGTGAAACTATTAATGGATTGGGGCGTTCGAGTGATAATTGGAGGCCATCCATAGCTCTTTTTTTAAATGCCTCAAAAGACTCAGCTCCATCCGTCCCCCACCGCGAGTTGGCCAAAACCAATGTCCGCCTAGCCATGTTATGGCGCTGCCAAGTGAAGAAGATTATCTGATTTCCCAAGCATTAACGGGAGATAAAGCGATATGCTTATTCTAGCAGGTGATCATATGGGGTTTCCAATTGTGATTCCTTTCATATAGATATTATGGATGGTAGATTTGTTAAAAATTTGGCTATGAATTTTATGAAATTGAAGCAATTAAGAAAATTACATCTATGCCTTGATATTCAAGATGCCAATTATTTTGACCAGATCAAAAGTATAAAAAACTGTATCGAAAACAAAGGGTAAAGCAACTCAAAGAAATTGTTTATGTCTGCATCAAACGGCTTCCAGGATATGATAGCTGAACTTGAGACAGTTCATTAGCATCGATATCTAAATTTGCTTTGATAAAATCCTTAAAATATTTTGCAAGCCTACCTACTTTTCTGCCTGTTCCAAAATACGATAAGAGACTAGCTTCATCCATACCCATCCCAGAACTCGCAATTAATCTAAAATAACCTAATGCTGAATAGATGGGCCACAATTTTTTGGCAATCAACATGGCTATCTTTAAATCATTTTTGTTTCCATGAGGTTGCCATTTTTCGAGGCAAGTGTCCAATAATTCGATAAATATCGGATGATCGTCGTCTAGGGAATATCGAAAAGCGGCTTTGCTAATAAAAGACAATAAAGAAAAGAATGGATGAGTAATAACAACTTCGCCCAAATCAATTAGGGTCAATTTATTATTTTTTGTATTGATCAAGATATTATTGTCATGGAAATCACAGTGATTCAATGTCTCGGGAATATTGTACAGTGACAGCATGTTACAAAGTATTGTGACAGTTGGCATAAGAATTTTCAAAGAATTAAACTCGAATTCAGTTAGGCCGTCTTTCTGTAATGTATCCTTCTTGTTTATTAAATTTTGATAAAGACTGGGCAAATTTTTCAATCTCCAGTCAGGAACGCCAAATTTGAGAAATAATTCAGTTTTACTCGAGACCGCGTATTGAATTTCGGTATACTGTCTAATCGCGGACTTCAATAAATTTGGTTGAAAACTTTCTTTAAGGTAGTCCTGTAATGGAATTCCAGCGTCAAACATTAAAAAAGAACAGAATTCTTTATTGACTTCAAGAATGGATGGGACCATTGCATCTATGTTATTCTTCAAAAATTTTATAACTTCAACTTCGATAAAAAGAGATGGTGGCGTTTTCTTTAGATAGATGTTCCCCTTTGAGGTCAAAAACCGAACAACACAAGAATAGGGGGTTTTTTGGATGATCTCTTCTTCGCCAATTAATACGTATCCCTTCTTTTTCAGGGAATCCTTTCCCCATTGAATCAAAACCATTTCGGATTGCATATCAATATCTCAATATCGTTTCATTTTCCAACTGCGCTTACGATCTTTTTAATTTGGCCTTCTAGATCATTATCATCTGAGTTTACTGTTAAACTTGTAACTTTTTCATATAAAGCGTCACGCTTTTGATGGAGTTGTTCTAAAAAAGCCTTGTAGTCAGAGACAGGTAAAAAAGGGCGGTTATGAGAGATACGTTCTATTTGAACATGAGTGCTGACCTTCAAATAGACAGTAAATTCATTGGAAAGTATTCTCTGATTTTTATCCAAATCAATAATACAATCATCCGTTACCACCACTGAATTATCTTTTTCAAGGTGATTGGATAATACTTCTGATAAACATTGCTGGAACTTTGCCTCACCTTCTTTACCCAATATGTCCTCTAGTTGGCGGCCAATGGAGGCTGCCAAGGCGTAATCCGCATTCACATAGGTCCAACCCAGAGCCTTCGCAACACACAACGCCTAAGGACCCCTTTACCAGCTCCCGATTGGCCAATAATAAAGATACGTTTATATTTGCTCATGAAGTCATCCTCACATTGGTTAAATTCATACCTATCACTTATTCTAGTAAATGTAGTAGTGATAGCCTAGCATCGAAGTGCAATTCTATGAATAGGGTATTCTTATCCTACAGCTTTTAGTTGTAACGCTTGATTAGAAAAATGTACAATAATTCAATTGTCATTTTGAGCATTTGGGGTACGAAGTTAATGATGGATAACGATATTCCTAAAAAGTTATTGCCATTTATATGGCACTTTTTAAAGAAACATCCTTATTGTATGGTTGTATTTATTCTGGTTGGGTTATTAGCGGCTGCCAGAGTATCAGTTGAACCTTATTTGTTGAAGATTATCATTGATACTGCCAATAAAGAGACAAACCAACCACAACTTTTACTATCTGCCATTCTTGTTCCTGCCATTATATACGCCTTGATTCCATTATTAATGAATTTTGTATTTTGCTCCTGGAACTATGCCTACTTAACTCTGTTTCCTAAAATGCGCATTGAAATTATTACAGATATGTTTGATTATTTATCCCAACAATCTCACACTTATTTTCAGAAAAATTTTTCAGGAGCACTTGCTAACAAAATCTCAGATATGCCACAAGGCATAGAATCAATTGTTGTGATGTTTAATTCAATGATATGGCCTAGATTTGCAGCAGTCATTATTGCGTGCGTGCTTTTGTACACGGTCAATCTGCTCTTTACATTTATTTTATTCATTTGGACCTGTATATTTATAGGAAATTCTCTTTATTTCTCGAATAAAGGTCGGATTTATACCATCACATTTTCTGAAACTAACAGTGCGGTCAGTGGTCAAATCGTTGATAGCGTAGCAAATATTGCAAGTGCTAAAATTTTTACCAATGTAGAACATGAAAGTCATCGCATTCAAGCATTTTTGGAAGATCTCAGTTTAAAAGACAGGTTTCTTCAGTGGTATTTTTTGAAAATGAATTTTGTTCAAGATATGCTGTATTTTATATTAGTCGCTGCGATGCTATCAGGAGCAATATACGGGCGAATTCAAGGATGGATTACGTTAGGTGATTTGCTTTTATTTTTACCTGTTAAATTCACCGAAGTCTTTTTAAAACCAGCTCGATTCTTCAACTCTCCAATGGAGATACTTGAATCTTTAGAATATACAGAAAAAGATAAAGTCCAGATCCTACGAACATGGAAGTATGATATCGTTTTGGGTACGCTTTCAGATGAAGAAAGACTATCTAAATTAAGTGATTCGGAGGTTTCTAAGCAGATCGATAATGCTTTAGCTAAACTGGGTGAAAGTCATGATGAGGTTCATACATAAGAGGGGTAAAGCATGAAAAGAACTGCCAAAGATATGATAGATTTTTTTCAGCCAATTTTTACCTCTAAAATTTCCAAGGTAACAGTTATCGATCCCGGCAGGGATAGTACAAATGATGTTTTTTTAATTGAGACAAACACCGGTCCATATATCCTAAAAGTCCTTAAAGATATTTATCCCAATTGTAGCGTTTTTTGGCGAGGTCTGAACTATTTATTTAATGCCAATCACGAAGTCACATACCATAACATTCAGAATTTGTCAGACTATTTAAATAAACTAGGGGTGGTAAAAGTCCCTAAAGTAATAAAGGCGGTTGGATCATTTCAAAATCCAATACAAAGACCTTATGTAATCCTTGAAAAGATGCAAGGAAGGCCGATCCCTCATGAAAGTGATATTTCTAACGAGTTTGCTGGAGGCGTTGATTCAAATTATCAACTGGGGGAATTATTAGCAAAAATACATGCCCAAAAATTCGATTATTTCGGTAATATTTCAGGACAAGGAGAGCCTCTGTCAAAATTCTCACTGAAATTTAAAGAAACCATTAAGAAATTAGCCTCAACTAGAAAAGCTTTGCAAGATCCTCAGCTACAACAATTGTTGCCTCTCTTTTTAAAACAAGCAGAAACATTACCAACTCCGAAATCAACAGGACTCATCATGCTTGATCTATGGCCAAGTCAATTTTTGGCAGGCACTAATGATTTTTCAGCATTAATCGATTTCGAGAGTTATGTGGTGGGGCCAATAGAATTAGAACTTGTTCTTGTAGAGTTATGGCTGGGTAGACACGATAAATTTAAAGAAGCATATCAGAGTAAGGGTGCCAAATGGCCAGACTTTGAGGAGTATAGGGAATTATACCGTTACTTTTTATATTTACTTTATGATTGTCCTGAAATGGGGCTTAAAGCTTGTTTGGATTCAAAGGCTTTGTTTCCGCAAGGTGAACGTGTTAAGAGCCCGATCTCTGCGCCAAGGCCTAGACCGCCCGGCTATTTTGATCCTTCAGGCTTTTGATATTCTAATCAAATAATAGGGTAGAATTACCCTATTTTAAAAGATAATATCGAATAAATTAACTCTGTATTTTCATAATAATATTGCAATGTTGTCATTCAATTTTTGAGACGATAGTAATTCAGCCAACAAAAACTATGGAATCATTTAGGTGAGTTTACATAAAAAGTTTTGAAGATTCAGTCACTTTAAGCAGCGTTGATAGGATTAAAACTATTTGCACGCCGCTTTTTGGCAAAGGTGTAAAGCATTTTACCCATGATATCACTTTTACAAATGGCCAATTATCGGAATTAACAACCGAACCGGGTGTTTATGAAATTTGGTCACAACAGCGGCCAAGTGCGGTTTTGGTAAATGAAGGTGGTAGAATTTTAAAATCTGGAATTTATTTAAGTGATATTTTAAAGGAACAAGATAAATATTATAGAGCTGTATCAATCTATAAATATAGAATTAGTTGCAAGGTATCTTGAACAAGTAAATATCGATATTGTAGGTTAAGCACGTTTAGCAATCCAAACCAAATGCTGATCTTGGTCGGCCTCTTTCAAAATAACTTTAAATCCATTCTTTTTAAGAAAACGTTCATATTCTGATGGGTCTAAACTGTAAAATGATAATTCAGTATTAAGCATCTCGCTGCTTTTTTCTGAATATTCTTTGTCACCTGATGTAAAATGTAGGATACCATCCTCTTTTATCCAGCTTGAAAAGCGAGATAGCATCTTCAAGTGATCTTCTTTAGGCAGATGGAAAAGGGCCCACCATTCAATAATACCATCATATTTTTCATCAATTTCTATTGTTCTCATATCGCCATATTTGCAAATCATTGAAGGACAATTTGATTTGGCGATTTCTAGTAATTCTTTGGAAGCATCCATACCGGTCACTTTAAAGCCCTTTTCGATCAGGTAAGATGCTATGGGGTACCCAGACCCGCAGCCAACGTCTAAAATTTCAGATTGGGGCTGTAAGTTTTCGAGAAAAATATCGATATACTTTTGCTCTTTATAAAAAGAATCACGCATTTTAGCGAATTCGACTGCAATCTTATCATAATTTTTGCCTTCATTTTCATTCATATTTTTATCTTCCTTTTTTACAGGTTCTTTTTGAAGTAATACCTTTTATGCCCAGCAGGACAATTTTCTAAAACGCCAAAAATTTCATACTCATGTTTTAGATAAAAATCTTTGGCTTGAAAATCGAAGGAATCAAGATGAATTAGCGTGCATGAATTCTCTTTAGCCTTCTCTTCGACTTTCTTCAATAGTTTACTGCCAATACCAGTCCCACGAAAGGCTTCATCTACCCAAAGTATATCAATAAATATTATGCCCCAGTGATACATGCAGGCATTAATGCCACCTATGACTTTTTCGCTTTTTTTTGCCACATAATTAATAAATAATGGATTAATTTTTTGAGTAAAGGGAACACAACGAGCATTGTATTCAATAATTTGATCATGAATATAATTTTTTTCATTTTCTGCGCTTTCTGCTATCAGTATTTGGTTTTCATTGCTCATTTGTTTTGTCCTATAGTGTTTGACAGCATGAATTTAATGTTTTTTTACAAAGAGTCATTAATCTCTGCTCTCATTAAAAAATTGATCCTTGGTTAATCGGTATAAAACGTGTCTGGATAGTTTGTGGTCCAAGTACAATTTGGGATGATTAAAATCATCGTAGATATTATGACTCATTCCAATTTTCTCCATAACGCGAATGGACCGTATATTTGCAGGCACTGTGAAAGAAATGATTTCATTTAATCATACTGATTCAAATCCATATTTTAACGCTGCTTTTGCGCCTTCAGGGGCATAACCATTACCCCAATATTGAGATCCAAGACGCCATCCGACCTCAACAGCGGGTGTAAAATTAGATTCCCAATCAGTATAGTTTAAACCGATGAACCCAATTAAATGATGATCCTCTTTTAATTCTGCCGCCCATAGAGTATACCCTCGTTTATCTTCTTGCCTATTTTTTGCCGAAATAAAGTTTTCAACCTCTTGGCGTGAAAGAGGTCCAGGCAAGCACTCAATGACTTTCGGATCTTGATTGATCCAATAGAATGGCTCGACATCCTTTGGTAGCCAGGTTCGAAGAAGCAATCTCTCGGTTTCAATGATAACAGTCATAGCATTTTTTCCTAATCTGTGTTCATATTTTAACCAATAAACCCTTCATAGGGGTAGCGATACTTACGAGTGCAATTGTTGGCTGAATTGACTGCATGGTCAATATTGCTGTTGATATTAGTTAGCTCGTCTAGTTGTGGCGGTTGTTGCCCCTATAGACAATCTGATTATCTTCCTCTCCCTTAGCCATTTGTAGAGGTTGCATTCGGTAATAACTTAGAAGAAACAGAAGGTAATGTATTAATTGATATGCTTCGCGGAAGCCAATATTGATAGGCGATATAAGTTAAATAACTTATAAAGGGAAATCCTTTATTATGGAATACAAAGGCAATGGATTTTTATGAATCTCTGGGTGCATATAGAAAGAATGATTTAATTCAACTGAGGTTGGACCGTGAAGTCTTAGAAAAATTAAAGATGACCTGTGTTGGAAGTGCTGATAGATAAGGTTATCCTAGAATGTTACAAATGTGCGTATTAATATTAATATAAATGAAATGACAGAAGCGGGGTATACTGTGGATGTAGTTGAAGATCCAGGTTCCAGTATAGAGCTTGTAGAAAGGATGAACATTCCTAAGTTTAATGAAGTAATGATAAGCACTTATTCTAAAAGATCTTCCTGATAATTATTAATATCCTTCATTCACTACTTTAAAATTGCAAACTTTTAAACTTCTTGTGGGTTTTGCACATTCCAGTGTACCTTAATGCGATTGCAGTATGACCATCAAGATTCTTCTCCTCAAACGGATTTCTTAAGTCCTTTCTAGAAGCTTAAAGGGGTGACATAGGTCAGTGCGATTGCCATGTATTGGATGCAGATTTTTTTTCATTAAAGATTTAATAAAAAAACTCTTGAAAAGCGATTCCTATTCCCTATAATGAAAAAAGCAAATCACCACCGAACCAATATTATATAAAAAACATAACAAAAATGCGGAAGTAATTTGCTCAGTAAGACTTACTTTGTTCTGTTTGCTAAATCGCAGGCTTCACGGAAATAGGCAAATAATGCTGGGTCAACATTCATGCCGCCATGAGAACCTTGATTTAGGATACGATCTGCACCCTCAGTTTCGTACATTTTTTTTAATGATTGTTCTATGGCGGGGTTTCCACCAGTAAACATATCAATCAACTTCTGAGAACGCTTAGCGAGTGCTTGTGCTTCTGGGCTTGAAGCAGGTTTCTTGGCATCGAACAATTTTTTGAATTTATCGAAAATATCCTGCCATTCTTGCTCAACACTCTTGATATCAGCCTCTCCGAATTGCTTTCTTCGTTCTGAAAGTTCTTTTAACTGCTCGGGGGTATAGTATTTCTCGTACATGATGGTCTCCTTTAAAGTATCATACAACATCTCAACCGAGGGTTGTTTGCTTTGCTCCAAAATATGAGCAAGATCGTGTAACCTTCGAATGAGCATCTGTTGTTGTTCGATTTCTGAGGTAAGGTTTTCAATATGCTGTTTAAGGACAGATAACAAGGATGTTTCTTTATTTTGCAACATGTTTTTTATTGCATCTAAAGAGAATCTCAGAAGACTCAATGATTTGATTTTTTGCAACTGCATCAAATCATCTAAGCCATAAAGGCGATAGCCAGATTCGCTACGATGTGAAGGGGAAAGCAATCCAATTTCATCATAATGATGCAATGCTCTCACACTCATTCCGATCTTTTTTGAGACTTCACCTACCTTTAACAACATTAACTTTCCTCATAAATTTTAAACAACAATGGTACTTTAAGACCTCACGTAACGTGAGGGTCAAGGTTTTTCTATCGACTCTATTAATAAAAATCATGATAACAAAACTGGAAGAGAAAAACAGAAAAATAAGGTAGTTAGATAAGCATTTAATTCGGGCATGGAGACTTTGGTATAAATTAGATTAGGGATAACAGGTAAAGCTTTATAAAAATGCCGACAGTAAAAATTTGGCGCTAATTTAGATCACCATTTATCAAATTTGAATATGAACTGATGAGTTCCTTGGCTAGATCTTTTTATTGAATAAAAAAGGATTTTTTGGTATAGTGCTCACAAATTATAAAATAATTTAAAAAAATAAATGGGGCCTGTTACTGCCCTAGCACTTTAACTGCATTAACAAACTATAGATTAAATTGCTAATTTTTCTATACTAATAGTATGACACAATCAACGCAATTGGACTGAGTGGATCATGATTTTATCCAAGCTACCGAACTTAATTTAAGGAAGATTTTATGAAAGAAATGAAGGATTTTAAAATTGCTGTGCTAGCAACTGATGGGTTTGAGTATTCTGAATTGACTAAACCCGTAGATGCGCTTAAAAAGGAAAAATCAACCGTCCATATAATCTCAATAAAAACTGGATCCATAAAAGGGTGGGAGCACTCAAACTGGGGAGATACTGTTAATGTCGATTTAGAGCTTGAAAAAGCTAATCCTAGTGATTATGATGCCTTAATTTTACCGGGCGGTGTCATGAACCCGGATAAACTTAGAATGAATGAAAAAGCCATTTCTTTCATTAAACATTTTGTTGACGATAATAAACCCATTGCTGCAATTTGCCACGGGCCATGGACTTTAATTAATGCTGGTGGTGTTAAGGGCAAGAAAATGACTTCATGGCCTTCGATTAAGATTGACCTCGAGAACGCAGGTGCACATTGGGTCGATCAAGAGGTTGTTAGAGATGGAAATTTAATTACCAGTCGTAAACCCGATGATATTCCTGCGTTTAATGCAGAAATCAAAAAATTGCTATTAAGGACTTAAGTTGGCCACTGACCATTTGATCATAACAAGATCACAGGCTGGATCACCTACTGCAAGTTGACCAAAATCAATGACAGCGGATAGTCGATCATTTGATACTAAGAGATTTCCAAGAGCGACATTTCCATGAACCCAAACTGCTGGTTTTTGCCAGGAGGTTGATAAGGCATGGTCCCAAAGTTTGGTGGTTGTGTGTGCGTCAATTTTGCCACTAAGGATAGAAAGAGCTTCCCCTGATCTTCAACCAAACTTACGGCGCGTGCGGCACTTTCAATCAATAGGATGGTTCCAGTTTCTTTTTGAAACCACTCGCTGCTCCCCCCTAGCTTACTAAAAGCGCTGAGTATTTTTTTTCTTTGGTTGCTTGAAAAACTAAGTAATACGGTAGCACGTCAGCTATTAAATGCTGGACAAGATTTAAATCAATTGTTATTTCCATCATGCCGCCTCTGTTTGCTTAGTATCTTATCAAAGAAATATTAAAAATTTTGAATTCACTGTCTATTGCATTAAGATTATTTAGGTTGTAAGATACAGTTCAAAGCTAGAAAACAATGAAAGCTAGATAAAATATTCATGTAAAATAAAATATAGCCGACATAATAATAAGGATTTATATTTTTTATGATAGGTGCATATACATGTCAGTACCAGCTCATGATGCGGATTCTAAAGAAATAAAGGAACTTCTTGAAAGATTACATGGTCAAATATTTGATTTTATCTATTCAAAGGATGATGCTGAAAGGACTGCACTCCGTGTGAGTTACATAAAGCTTCTGATAGACCGTCTTAAATTTGAAGGTCTAGATATTAACGATATATATCAGAAACACAATGACGCTATAAATTTATTGTTTTACAACAAAAATCCAAACAATGAAATTCTCGATTTTTTAATTGAGCAGGGTTTTAATGTCAATGTCAAAACTAGTGACATGCAATATCCTTTATATCAGGCCTGTTCAAGAGGAAACAACTCCGTTGCACAATATTTGCTTCAATATAAGGCAAAATTTGATGATACTTATAAAAATCATTCGGCGGTAGGTGAGGCGTCTTCTTACCCGCTCTTTGATATTAAACCGATGGAAGCAGACTCTCGTTGCAGAGAGTTCGTTGAACAATATCATTTAATACAGCAATCGATGTTATTGGCGCACCGATTCAGTTTGAACGGAGCGGGATATTTGGGAAAGGATTATTTTCCAATGCTCACTTATACTCACCCAACCATTTTAAGAAATTCTCTTTGTGATTCATTTTTGGAAATTTCAAATAAGGATTCCGCTTCGGTATTGACACAATTCAATAAATTTTCGTTGGATATAAAAAATTCTCAACTTGATCAATTAATCAAAAATGTTTCGATGCGTTTGAAAACCAGCGTCGATCCGACTTATGAATCCTTAATTGCGGATATAAATGGAGGAAAAGTGTGCCCCATTGGCTTGGGCACGGTTTTTCCAGATCGCGGGACACATCATGAAGGAATTATTTTTTATGATGGCATGCTTTTGCGGGCAAATCGTGGCGAAGGCAGTGATGGCAGAACAGGTTTGGAAATTAATTTAATTACAAGACCTGAGAATAGAGATAAGATCATTAAAATACTGGCCGAAAAAAATTTCACGGATTTGAATGCAAATAGTCTACATCAAAATCTAGAAGAAGAACTGGGATTAAAAAGAATTAATTTAATTCAAATGCGTGAGCAACGCGCCCCTACTTGCAAGTGGACAAGTGAAAAGGCATTATTTTTTGGGGTTATTTATTGCGAATTGCTCAATTTTTTTAAAAAACAAGGTCAGGATGATAAAGTGGCGGCAGAAAACGCATTAAATATTTCTAAGCCATGGTACAAGGACTTCACTATACAAGACAGGTATAATACAGTGAAGTCAACTTTGGATATGTTTCCTGGAAAGAACATTATGGAAATGCCTTTGTTGATACAGGAAATGTTATTAGATATTTTTCATCGCTCAAGTGGAAAAGAAAAATATAAGCCTATTGCAAAAATGCTGATAGAAAGAGGGGTAGGGGACTATTATCTTTTAAATCAAAAATTTTTGAGAGCCTTGGTCGATGGGGCAGATGAAAAAGAAATCATGGATTATATTAGGCAAGGTGCTAGCGGGAATCTATGTGCTGGAGAGTACATGGATACAGTGCTATATATTCTGATAGACAAAGGTTATGACCTCGCCGCAAAGGTACTTCTAGAAAAAGGTACCAGTCCAAATCCACCCGACTTCTGTCGATCAATTATCAATTTGGCTATCAAAAAGGAAAATCTTGAAATGGCAGAATTGCTAATCGCAAAGGGTGCAGAAATGAATGAATATCATATAAAAGATTTGGAAAGCTTAAGAGCCAAAAAAAAAGCGGCTGAAGCGTCCAAAATGAGTGATATTGAAACTGAAGTACCCAGTAAATTGATGTTAACTCAATTTCATGAAACTCCCAAAAGTTCTTCTGAAGATTCTATTCCGGATCAAGAACCTCCTAAACCTTAATCAATTTTATTATGATAGGTCAAAAATGAGAGGGTAGGTTACTCTGCCATTTAATCTCAAAGGCAATTAGTCTCTTCTCGTATCGTTCTATTTTCACGATTCCAATCAGTTTCACCGTGTCGGATAAAATAAAACGAAGTTTTTTTCATATAATCATCCAAAAAAGAAAATACTCAAATTTTACTCAGAACCATTTATAAACTTATACTCCTTAATTACTGTTTCTATGGTTTTCCAAGATTTTAAACTTTCTATTGCATTTGTTTCAACTATTCCTGCAGCAACTATTAATGCTTTCCATAAAGTCCAAGCCAATCCACGTATCCAAGTATCTTTATCGAGCTTTAATTGGTTTAGAAAAATTTTTCGGGCTTCACCATCGAAGAAGGTCCAAGCAATTGCAAGATCACAGGCTGGGTCACCTACCGCAAGTTGTCCAAAATCAATTACAGCAGACAATCGACCATTTAAAACCAAGAGATTTCCAAGAGCGACATCTCCATGAACCCAAACTAGTGGATTTTGCCATGTGGTCGATAATGCATGATCCCAAAGTTGAGTTGCAGTAACAATATCGATTTTATTGTTGATGAGAGAAAAAGCTTCCCTTGTTTCAGAATCATAAACGGATAATGATCCGCCTCGATAAAAGCTATGGGGCCCAGCTATTGGGCCGCCTCTAGTATCAATGCTTTGTAAGGCTCTTAAAAATCGTGCTAACGCGGTTGCAAATTCATTTAAATCGGAGATGTAGGCTGTTGTCGCTGGCTCTCCCGGTAGCCAGTGATTAATAGACCAATGCCAGGGATAACCGAAACCAGGCTTTCCAATAGCAATAGGGGCAGGAATGGGCAGTGGGAGATGGGAGCTCAGCTTTGGCAGCCAATATTGCTCTTTTTCTACCGCTATGGCATGCTCGGCTGTGCTTGGCAATCGAACAAGCATAGAATCGCCTAAATGAAAGGTTTTGTTATCCCATCCACTCTCCGCAACCGGTTTTATTGTTAAGTTCTTCCAGTGAGGGAACTGGGCTACTATTAAACGTTGGACAAGATTTAAGTCGATAGTTATTTCCATGATTCTGCCTCTGTTGCTTAGTATCTTATCAAAGAAATAATGAAAATTTTAAACTCATTGCGTATTGGAATGAAATTATTTAGGTTGTTATTATACAAACAGATACAGTTTTGCTTAAACCATGAACTTGGTTGGATAACTTTATTCTTGTTATTTAAGAATGCTAGTTAAAGGAGCTAAGATACCGTAATCCATGGGAGGAAACTCTTTTCCATTTTGTAATTTTTAAATTTTTCTCCTCTTTTTTCAACAAGCTGTTCTTTTATAACGATGAAACCTTTACTTTCAAAGAAGGGTTTTGCAGTAATACTAACATCCGCAAAAATGTTAGGTATACTTTTTGCATGCACAATATTATGAATGGCGCGCATTAATGCTGATCCAACTCCTTGTCCTTGAAATTCATGGTGCACATAGAAACAATCAATGTAACCACTGTCTTCAAATTCAGCAAAACCCACTATTTCATTATCTATTACGGCAACAAGAGGAGCTAAGTTAGACCATTTTTTTGTCCAACCATCTAGTTGTAGAAACGATTCTGGTGCCCATGCGTTAACTTGTTCGACAGTATAATCTCTAATATTAATTTTATGTATTGTGTTATAAAAAATATCAACCAATTTTCTGGCATCAGATGGGTGGTAATTTCTAATTCTTACATTTGTATGAGGCATAGGGTACTTTGTTTAAGCCGTACAAACTGAAAACTTCCATTATATAAAAATGATTTTTGAAAGAGCGATTCCTCTTTAAGCATAAAATGCAGCCGGCAACATAGAACATTGTTGGGAGATGGCAAATCTTTTCATAAGGGATAATAGCAAGCCCTTCATAGATAATCCAGGTATTATTCCTTTCGTTTTTAGAGTAACAATTTTAAAACAAAAAAAGTCATTTATTCGACTATGAGATTACGTAATCTCATTTGAAATTGACTTGATACTTTGTCGGAGATTATTATTGAGCTTGGTGAAGAACTTGGTCCAAAGGACTTGGCGCATTGCAGCCTGGTGGATGGGATGGAACATACAGTATGATGGAACAGATGAGGAAATTTGGGAATCTTTTATTAAGGGATATATTTCACAGAGATCTTTATCAGGTCTAGAAAATGAAATGTTACCTTATTTCATCTTTGCTCGAGGCATCTCGGCGTTAGGATTACATCCAAATAATATCGATGATTAGTCCAGTGAAAGCTGTGAGGACGGTGGCGAATTTTTAATGAAGCATTTAGAGCTGTTCGAAAATGTATGCCGGAATTATCATATACTACACATTTTTAAAATCTAATGGAGGGATTGTGAGTAAAATATTGTATTCTGTCTGTTTATCTTTAATATTTTGGGGACCACAAGCTGTAGTTGCTAAAGACTCTAATAAAGCTCTCACAAGTGCAAGTTCCTATACTATCAAAGAAAATGAAATAATCATGAAAAATAAACAAAAATTTGCATTATTAAAAAAATATAACTTACCGACTGGAAAATACGCTATAGGCGGGAGCGGTCCTTTGGGGATACGAGGGATCAGAGAGATCCACGATATTGATATTTTGGTATCAGATGATCTTAGAGATGATCTAATTAAAAAATACAGTATGGTAGATGATGGCAAAATAAAAAAAATTGTTTTTCCAAAAGATGACATAGAAGTCTTTTGGGAAGGTTCATTCTATACTCAAAAAAATGATCCTCATGATCCGAAAGTTAAAGACATAATCAAGCGCGCAGACATTATTGATGGTTTACCTTTTGAATCGTTGGATGATTCTATTTATTTCAAGCGTAAAATGGGACGGCCAAAGGATTTAGAAGATATTAAACTAATGGAAAAATGGAGAAGGGAACACTAAAACAAACGGAAGGTGAAAGTCGAGGTTAAATTGACATCTCGAATCAAAGCATGGGTTTTCGTTAATAAAAATTTAAGGGTATAACAATCAGGAACTATTATCAATGATCACAGGAATAAATCATATTACCTTAGCTGTAAAAAATATCGATGTATCGTTATGACCTTCATAGATGACACCGCGCAAATTGGAGTTCATTTCATATTATTAGCCAACTACGCTCTCTTTTTTTCCAAAGTTATTGCATGAGATGATGCGGAAGAAGGGAGGAGTGCGAGTTCTCTCTTTTTGAAAGCCGTTAAAATAGGCCCTACTTGCACATCGAAACTGCTATAGGAAGCGGTGCTTGGCGTTGTCGCTTCTATACCTATTCCAGGTAATCGGTCATGGCCATCTTGAACATCTCGGTCAGGTAGAGCGTCTCGGTCACCTCGAGTCTCTTGTAACAGACGAGTAAATTGAGACTCAATAAGTCCTTGTAGTCGTGATTGCCAAACATTTTCAGTATGTCGATATTTTTTTCCTATAAAAATACAGTCTTGGAGTTTCATGCCAAGAATTGGGGTAGATGATAATTCAATTCGCCTGTAAATTTCATCTGCCTTTTTTTGTTCAGGAGTATTGATAAATCCTTTTTTAAGCCGTGAAGCATAAGTGCCGAGTTCCGCAAATATTGCGCCCAAGGAATTTAATAACAATTTGGGGTTTAATTTTCCGTGAGTTTCAATATAGTACTTTCGACAGGTTTCAAATTTTTCCAATGCCGTTCTGAAAGATGTTTCACAAAAGTCCACAGTTTCAACTTCCCTATCAAGAGGGAAAAGGGCGAGTCTAGCTAAAAGGCCATCAGGAGAATTGCTTTTATCCTGTGCGGATTTTGGATCGATTTCGTTCAATAATGCTTTTAGTTCTTCAGCAGTGCGGCATTCTTTGTGTTTGGTACTTTTATCAAGAGAAAAATAGTGCAATACATTGTCTATTGTGGGTAGAAGTGTATCAAGATCAAGTCTTAAATCTTTCTCAAGTTCTTTCCCATGAAATATGACGTTGCGAATTCTGCGAATAATAACTGCATTTAACTTTTTGTTGGTTAAGGACTTTAGTCTTTCTAGCAGCTGGCCAAAGCCGCCACGTAGACACAATTCTTTAAGAAAAATTTCTTGTTTTTCATATTCTTTTTGGACTTTACATTCGACAAGTTCTCCTAAGTTCAATTTTTCATCTGCAATGAATGCTTTAGTCGATATTTGTCCCTGTGTATCTAAAGTTAGCAATTGAGTAAGGGGGGTTGCTTGAAGAGTACCCATTTTCTTAAACAGAGCATCAAAATCAGAAGAAGGACCAGCATACTTGTCTTTAAATTGTTTTAGATTGGCCTTTTGTGCTTGAATTAATGACTTTTCAACAGTCTGACCATAATTCTCCAAAACTTTATTTAGGGCAGACACTCTGCTTCCAAATTCTCCAACTTTTTGAGTTAGACTTGTAATATTATCAGTTGTAGTACTACCAGATTGCTTAGCAGCTCTTGCTTCAATCGGCAATGTTGTCGTTACTGAAGGAGAAACTTCTTTTTCGCCTTTTTTCTTTTTCGCCTTTTTTCTTTGCTTATTTCTTTTGTCGCTGCCGCTTTTAGGTTCGAGTCGTAATTTTTTATGATGATCCTGTTTCTCTCTGTCAAGGCTCGCTTCAGTTTCCGTCTTAAGTGCTTCCAATTGAGCCATAAGATCTTGCAGAAGCTTCTGTGATGCTTGTGTGTTGCTTTTAAACTTTTCAGTTTCGTCAGAAAGCTTCTTAATTGCCATTTCGCAATCTTCAGTGGAACTACTTTTGACCAATAATGCAAAAGCCGCCAATTTGTCTTTTGCATCTTCAGCGGACCAAGGAAATTGCTTTTGTAACTTAATGATATCATCCAGAATTATATTTATTCTTTTAGAGATTTCATCTAACTGTTGATTGCGAACTTGTATAGCGCTTTCGTGTGCATTTTTGAAAGTTGGATTTGCATAATATCCCCATTGCAACATATTTTCTAAGCTTAGACGGTTTTTGTTTATAATATTTTCATATTGTTCCGTGGCTTTTTTAAGATAGAGGTTAATAGATTCTTTTAACTTTCTTAAGTAATTCTGAGTATTCAATATTAATTCGTCATAGCGATCTTTGAGGGCTTGTCGTTCAAATTTTTCCCTATTTTTCAGCGCCATTTGGGAGTGATCCGATAAAATTTTGGCGACACGATTAAATGCAATGTCTTCCTGTTGTACCTGTTGTAATGGAAGTTCCATAGTTTCCATGATAGTTTTGAGGTTGGATAAAATCTCAGGAATATTTTTAGAGGTCAAATAAATTATTTGAGAATGCTTTCTATATATCATCCAAAGAACTAAATGACCTGTGCCTTTCTCACAAACCAAGTTTTCATTGTACTTCACTAAAAAATTACTCAACAGTTTGGCTGCTGGATTTCGAGAAACAATTCCTCTCTCTTCCTTCATAACTCTAGCTATTTTTAGATCAAGCATAAAAGCCAATTTCTTAATATACGTATCCCTTTCTAATTGAGAATTTGCATTAAAATTAGTAGTTAGTAAAAGCCCTGTTAGATATGATAATTGAAAGTCTCCAAAGGAAACTCCTTTATCAGAAAAAAACTCTAACATAGCCATGCTGCTGTGTCGCACTGCAGAATTAGCAGGATTCCAATCTTCCTCTTTTTCAGATGGGCAAAATGTTAATAAATCTGCTCGACCAATAGATTCAGCTTTTTTAAAGATATTCTGAGCGATTTTTACATGAGAAATGCCGCAAATGGATTCTTTTTCGATCCGATCACCGAAAGCAAGCAATGTGAAAATTGAATTGCCGTATCGATCTCTTTGAGTCATATCAGCGCCAGCATCAATAAGAATTTGACATGATTCTTCATGTCCCGCTAGAGCAGCAATACACAGTGGTGGCCCGAAAAAAAGATTCTCGTTGAGTAATCTATTTAAATCGCCGCCTCTTTTATTGTTCGCGCTAATTATGAGCCTTATCGAAGCAGCATCACCTATCATTAACGCAGCTATTAAACCAGTTTCTAAGTTAATTGTGGGAAGTCCGAGAAGATATTCAACTACAGCAGTTTGACGGTATCGTATTGCTATAGACAATGCGGATCGATAGTTATCCGTTACATTATAATCTGCTCTTCGTTCCACTAAATACTTTACTGCTTGAAGTGAGCCTTTTTCAGAAGCGTACATAAGAGCGGTTTGATTTCTGCTATCTTTTAGGTCAATATTGGCTCCTGCTTCAACCATAGTTTGGACAAATTTTAAATTACGAGTGACGCAATACATTAAAGCTGTTGCATGTTGGCTATCACGTTCATTCAAAAAATCCTCTATTTCTTTTTTACTTTTGGCTTCTTCAGTGACTTTTTTAAAAAAGTATTCCGCTGCCACAAAATTATTTTCAGCGATCGAACTAAAGAAAGGGGTTTCTTGTTGAAAATCTTTTACTGAAGGATCTGCTGAAGCATTAAATAAGCTTCGTAGGAGCTGTGGAATGAATTTAAGATTTGGGTTAACTGCAACGAGGTGCAATGTTGTACGTTCTTTCGAGTCTGGAATATTGGGGTTAGCGTTTCTTGTTAGTAGAAATAAAGCTAATTCTACGCATTCACAATGAACGGCAAGATGAAGGGCAGTTCTAGCCCCAAAAGTTAAATGTGATATAGCGGTATCGATAGGGGTATCTACAGGAACTCCTGCATCTAATAATGCTTTGGCAACGCTAAGTATTTCTCTAAGTTTTTCTTGTTGGCCTTGATATGCAGATCCCATACATGCTAAGTACTGTAGAGGAGTAAATCCATTCTCTATTCGAGCTTCTAAGAGTTCTCTTCTTTCATCGACATCCTTGAATAATTCAGTTATTTTTTCAATTAAAAACAGTAAGATAGAACAATCCGCATCTTGAATCATCGCGAAGGCAAGAAATCCTTGGCTTTGTTTGAATTTAGGTTTTAAACCTACTCTCCTACTTAACTGCGCCATTGCTAAAAATTCGCCAGCGGAATATTGTGTAATGTCTAAAATTTTCCCGGTTCCATCTTTGAGCATTCTCCTTTGAAGCTCAGTGGGTAATGAAAATTGTTTTTTTATTTTATTTAGATCATCGTTAGCGATACCATTAGTCAAGTTTTCACTATGTACTCTTAGAAGTTCACTGCTGCTTTTTTCACCCAATTTATTTTTTCCCAAATGATTTGCTGTAGTAGCCATAATTGTATCTCTCTAGGTGGTTGACTTAAATTTGATAATGTAATCTTAATGTCAATTATACCTCATTTATGAATGATTGGAATACTATATCTTAAAACCGATTATCCTATGGGATATTGTATGCGAATTCATAAATTCCAGGCTGTAATTGCTAGCATTTTTGCTATGTGGAGATTTTGTGCCGAGACTCGCTAACCAACTCACTCGTTCTTTTTGTAAAAAAAGAATCTGTATTTTCTCAAAACAAAAAATTTGTGAAATTTTATTAATGTGGCAGGCACTAACAACTCGTGCGAAATATAGTTAATTGTTCAAGAATCCTATTTAAATCAAAATATGATAGAATACATTGGACTATAGATTGAAATATTCTAGACCTTCATTATTAGGAATTATGCTATGCCCATTACAGACCTAAAAGAGGAGCCATCAATATTTTCGGCTATTCACCAAGCCTGTGCTACGTTTTCTGTACAAGTGTTGCTTGATGCTGCCAATCCAATCAGTGTATCCGAATGTTCGAGAGATAATACAACGCCCCTTTTTTACCTGTTAACCTTAGAACGTGATTTTAAAGAAAAAAGCCGTGTCGCAAATGAAGGGTTATACCGTCCACCACCCGATTCTGTATATTTCTGGCAACGCGCATGTAGTATTTTACTGGCTCAAAACGCTGATCCGAATGCTAATGGGAATTCAAAATATAGTCCACTGCAATATGCGGTTTTGACCCAAAGTTACTGCTGTATGGTTTTAATATTAGCTGGCGCTGATTTTCAGTTGGCTTTTGATGAAAAAGAACATGCTAAGAAAACGATTCTAGGTGAGATTTTTAGCAACCCCGGTATTTATCTTTGTCCCTATAAGTTCGATCGATATCGAGGCTACCGCCCTCAAAATATCTATTTATTTTTAGAACATAGTCTTATTAAAATTTTTGAAACTGATGGGATAATTACATATCTTCAAACCACCCCTTCTCCCGTTAAAACCTATAGCTTTTTTGAGTATCTTCTTGCGCTACTATCAGGAACTTTTGAAGAAAAAGGATGTATGGAAGCTGAAGTTGAGCGAGATGAAAAAATACGTGACTTATTGACGGCTGCTTTTATCAAAGCCAGCGTACCCTTGCGTTTATCTCTCCAGTTGTGTCGATCAGTTTTGGGTAATCATGAATGTCGACGTATGATTTTTTTATACGGGGTTAAAGTATATGACGATGATTTCCTTAATTGGCCTAGCTATCGTAACCCAGCATTTAACTTAGTCTTTAATATCTTTGACTCACAAAATATTCCGCTCCCTGATAAGGATTATTATTTATGGGCAAAAAATTTACAAGGTGATACATTTTTACATTGCCTTTGCAGAAATCGTGATGTCAAAAGGATTAGCGCTCTATTTTCAAGAAACCTACATTATCTAAGGGATTGTACTTCTAATTACCCAATCATCACAAGTGGTCAAGTTAAAAAAATTCGACTTTACAAGCAATACACCTATGGTCTTCGGCCTTTAAGTATATTAAATCAGAAACAGAAAACACCCCTAGAACTTGTCTTAAGCGACATAGATCAACAAAAAAAACATAGGCCTGACAAGGAAACTGAGAAGCCAGCAAGTTCAAAACATATTAGGTTTTTCAACCCAGAGCTTGAAAGATTATCCACGATTAAACGAATTTTTGTTGAAGCACTTCAAGTTTATGTTAACCAATTTGCATTCCGTTATTTCCAAAAAATTAACTTACAAAGCCATCCACGAACAGGAGATTTGTCCCTTTATTTTGGAGGTATATTACCAAGGCCAATTTCAACTTTAATTATTGATTTTTATAATGTATTTCCTGGCGTACTAAAATTGCAACCTTTTAATCAAAAATTTTCTTTAAAATTTGGTACCGTATTCGGCAAAAGCCCTGAGGCTCGAAGCTTAATTGATCAAATATTTTCCAGGGCTTTTACAAACCCTGCAATAGTGTATGCAGCGTTTAACAGAATACTTGAAACACTTATAGCGCGACAAGATTTTTTGAAATACTATTCGCAGTTAGAAGATATCACCCTGTACCAAAACGGTAAAATGAAACGCAGAAAGCACCAGCTTGAGAAGAGAATTGCTAGGTTCTTCCTAACAATGTATTCAAAAGCACATGAGTTTCTGCGCCTGACAGGATTACTAAACTGGATCAGAGCAAATAAAATAAATCTTTCGCCTGCTGCAAAAGTTCATTTAAAAATTTCATCTGAGGCAACTTTAGAGAACCTATGTTCTTCAAAATTAGATGCATTAAAGTCTAGAATTGCATCTGAACCAGAATTAATACTATTCTCTGAAAAGACAAAGATAATGCATAGAACAGTATCTCATGCCCCCACTAGCTCTCCTGCTGTCAGTTCTCTAATAAGTACGGCTGATGAACAAGGAATAGCCAGACAAAGATCAACTGTATGATAATTATTGCCCTAGCAGTCTTGATACGGATCCTGTAGTGTGCGAATTGCTAAATTTTAGATCGTATGTCGGAAATATCATATACAATACATTTGTAAAATTTAGTGGAGTAATTATGAGTAAAATATTTTATTCTGTCTGTTTGTCTTTAATAGTCAAGCAAGAGTTGAAGTTTTACTAGTAAGCCGTAGAGTTTGATGAAGAGCTATTACTTATCAATGCTTATCTAACTCACAATTTTGATAAATAATTAAAAAGTACCAGCAAACCGATTCTTATATCCAAGATCTTGCTCATCAATCGTGTGAATACACATAATTCCAGCCGAACATCATGATCTGCTCTAAAGGGTTTATTATCTGCATGCCCTAAACAATTTGCTCTTATTTACCTTATTGCAACTATTTTAAAAAATTAGTATAATGGCTTAACCCAAATTTTAAATAGAGTTTGATTTAGGAGAATAGAAACATGGCAAAACATAAAATAGCGAAGACTGCAGATAAATCTCTGAAAACGAAAATCTCTTCAGAACAAGGTGATACCCTTCTTCATGCCTTTGGTGGTGGTTTACATAGACTTGGGGCAACTTATGAAGAGGCACGAATACTAGAAGGAACTGAGGCACTTGAAGAGCTTGAGCGCAGAACAGCAATGGATGCGGCCGCTAAAAGTGCGATTGATGCAATTAATAAAGATGCTGAGAAGGCACGCGAAATGAGAAGCATTAGCTTGAAATGTTAAAATTAAACAGATATAATGACCCTAAGGTGAATTCCGAGCTCGAAGGAAGAAATTTTTTGGAATGACAGTTTAAAAAGCAAAATCAATTACTAATAAATAACACAATTAATCAAATAACTAACTTAATCGTAATAAGGTTGATATGTCCGCAACACCAACTAGTTTTACCCAAACTTCGAGTAAATCAGAAACTATAATAAAAAAAGATGATCAACACGACGTCATAAAAGATCTTCACATAGTTTGGCGTGGCAGTAAAATGCATGCTGAACATGTTAAAAGGGTAGGCCTTTGGGAATCAATTAACCACAAATCTATAACTGTAACCATCTGGACCGATAATCAATTAATTGAAACAATCAAAGAGCAATTCCCAAAGCAAAAGCCGATAAGCATGGCGGGTGTGGAGGGCAAAGAAGGGAAGAGCAAGAAAAGAAAAACTGAGAAGAGAGGGAAAGACAGAAGCAAAAAAACAAAAAACAAAGTTAAAATCGCAGTCGATACCGATGTTTATGCCAATGTCGATGTTAAGGATTTTGAAACATTAGATATTCCACCAAGTGTAGTAGAATTGCTCAAAAAATTTGACGATAATTGGGGCGCAATCAGTGATGTAATACGCTTTTATATTTTACGAAAGCACGGAGGTTGCTATGTTGATACAGATGTCGTTCCTTTTAATTTTAGATCTATCTTTGCAAATATTAATCCAACATTAAAATTTATGTTCAATTGTACATTGTCTGAAGATGGTAAGAAAATGCAATACCTAAATCAGGATGTAGTAGCCTCTTGTGCAAATGGGATACTTCCTAAAATGGCAACTCAATTAATTGAATTTTGGAGTCAACCCGTTTATGCCGAGATGATTGTTCCTCTGGTAACCAGCGAAATTGCTTCTACACGATGCTATGGAACGTGGCATACAACCGGTCATATTTTAGAAATGGCTTTGAACAACCTTTTGATAGGTGATTTATCAATTTTACGTGCAGATTTTTCACAATTAACGGAAGGATTTATTTCGTCAATCAGTAGACCATTTGAAGCAAGATGTGAATTCTCTTGGCTTGTTAGAAGTAGCAACGCGAAACCAAGAGATCTTCGGCCAACCAGCAAAAAGGTTATCTTAGATACAGAATTTGTGAAGATGAAACAGTTCGGTACTAAGCACTATGAAAATCCATTATTTTTTAAATTCGAAGAGATGACTTATCCGCTAAGGGTGGCTGCCAGTTTTGGAATCCCAAAAGTTCTTGCATTTTTTTCAAAAATAGAAGCAATATTGTCGGTACCAGAAGCACGTGAACTGGAATCGATATTTACAATTCGACATTATGATTCAATAAAAACTGCCGAATATGTTTTAAATGTTACACCTTTGTTTAGCTTGCGATCAAATAGAAGTAAAGGCGTTGAAGGAGCCGGAACAAAATTTTTGACAAAGGTTGATCAATATAATATTAGTAAATATAAATATTAGTATCTCTTATCCTAATTGGACCCCTTTTTCTATTCTCCTATCATGTCATGGCAATAATATTAAAACTATTTATTAATTCGGACATCTAATTAATTAGATATTATTGAGAGAATATAAGCAAATACATCAAATACAATTAATCTTATAAAAAAATCAGGACCTGGAATAGTGTATTTGATTCTAAAGATCAGGAGAAAATGATGAGTGATTATCCTTTAAAAATTTCAGAAGAAGGCAGTGAAGGCTATTTATCCAAAGAGGAGGGTGTTTTATTAAAGTTATTTGTTGAGCAAAACGCCAAGGCCATCTGGTCAGGAGAAATCAATAAACTTAAGGTTTATCAATATAATGATAAAGGAGATAAGAAAAAACATCCCACCATAAAAAATCCTTATTGGGTTGAGGTTGGAAATCATCTGGTAGAATTACACTTGTCTCGTTCTGTTCTTTTTGATATTAGTGATGGTCAAAATATCAGACCTTTTGTGCTTTATGAGAAGCTCGGCAAAGGTACTTTTGCCAAAGGCATTCGAGGACGGTATGTTGATCTCAATAATCCAGAAAAACCTGGGATGAGGGGGGTGGCTAAAGCTCAAAAATTCTTTGAACCGGTTCATAAGAAAATGCATGAACGTGAAATGAGAGGCCTGAAAAAGGTGGGGGGATTGTTAGGACGAGTGGTTCGTCCGGTAACGTCAGTCACCTCGACAACGCAATCGAGGCAAAATCCGAAAGGAGATCCGATGCCCGTTCCGATCGGCTATCTGATAGAGGAAGATAAGGGGATAGATCTCAAACAATACTTAGACCTAAAGGAGAAGACAGGTACTTTAACGGGCACAGAAATATTGAATATAGGCATCGGTGTCTTTGAATGTGAATGGTTTTCAAAATGCGCTTAAATATGGCGCTCTTACCAGATAATAATTTAATTTTATAACTATTATAATCAAAATGCTGACAAAAATTTTGAGTTGATAAACAATAAAGGGCCGCTGAAAAAAAAGTAATAGTCTCTCACCTGCAAGTCAGAACTTTTACCTTTGCCAAACACGGCCCTAAATCATTATCTCCACTTCCTAGGTCCGCGTCCAGTCTTCATCGGCACTACGCCGATGGAAAATACTGCCCGTCTCTTCAATTGCAATCGATGCCATAAACAAGTCACTATCTGCAGTCAGTGTGATCGCGGCAATATTTATTGTTCAGAAGCTTGCTCCTCTTTGGCAAGAATAGAATCTCTACGTAGAGCCGCTCATCGTTATCAAGCAACTATCAGAGGAAAGCATAACCATGCTGAGCGCCAAAAAAGATATATTAAAAAGAAAATGACTCATCAAGGTTCAATAAATTACCCTTCCTATGATGAACTGCTTCGTGGGCCAAAAGAAGGTGAGAAACAGATTTCACTAGTTATTAGCAATGAAATTCTTTGCCATTTCTGTGAAAAATACTGCTCTCCATTCCTTCGTATTGACTTTTTGCAGCATTGTTCTTATGAAACGAACAAGATAAGAAGCCATGGCTGGCCTTTTGCACCTTAAATTTTCATCAATAGGAGGAACTATGACTATTTCAGAAGAATTGGAAGCAAAAATTCTCCGGTATTTTCACGTCGAAAAATGGAGAATAGGTACAATAGCACGTCAGTTGAACATGCATCATACTGTCGTGAGAAGAGTGTTGTCACAAGCTGGGATCCCAAAAGCCTCAATAATACCTAAAAAATCTATTCTAGATCCTTATTTACCGTTCGTGCAGGATACTTTAACAAAATATCCGACATTAACTGCAAGCCGCTTATATTTCATGGTGAGAGAGCGAGGTTATCAAGGTGGTATAGATCATTTTCGCCATCAGATTAAGCTTCACAGACCAAGCAGAGAAGCTGAAGCCTATCTTCGGCTCAAGACTTTGCCGGGAGAACAGGCTCAAGCAGATTGGGGACATTTTGGTTCCTTTACCATAGGGAAAGCAAAGCGGCCTCTTATGGCATTTGTAATGACTTTAAGTTACTCGAGAAAAATCTTTTTGCGCTTTTATTTGAACCAGCAACTCGCTAATTTATTGCGTGGTCATGAAGCTGCATTTAAAATTTGGCGAGGCATTCCTAGGGTTGTGCTGTACGATAATATGAAGGCAGTAACTTTAGAACGATATGGAGATGCAATCCGTTTCAATCCTACTTTGTTAGCATTTGCAGCGCATTATCGTTTTGAACCCAGACCAGTTGCAGTGGCGCGAGGCAATGAAAAAGGAAGAGTCGAACGCAGTATACGCTATATACGCGATAGCTTTTTTGCAGCAAGAAAATGGGATGATTTGGAAGATCTTAACTCACAAGCAATGGATTGGTGCGATGGACAGGCTTCCGACAGGCCATGCCCTGAAGATAGAACTCACTCTGTCCGCAAAATATTTGAAGAGGAAAAGAACACATTATTGCCTTTGCCTGATAATCATTTTCCTACGGAAGAGCGCGTAGAAGTCAAGGTTGGCAAGACTCCTTATGTCCGCTTTGATTTAAATGATTATTCCATCCCTCATAGTTATGTGCGTCGGATCCTGACTGTCTTTGCAACTCTAGAGAATGTAAGGATTTTAGCTGCGGATAAAGTAATTGCGGAACATAAACGCAGTTATGACAAAGGAATGCAGGTAGAAGATAAAAATCATATTGAAGAATTAGAGAAACGCAAACGGCATTCCAGAGCTCATCGCGGTCAAGATAGATTGACTTGCGCCATTCCGCAGGCAAAAGACTTTCTGAAACAAGCAGCAGAGCGAGGTTACAACTTAGGAGGGGTGGTATATTCTTTAGTAACATTACTCGATTGTTATAATGCAGCTGAAATTGGTCTCGCCATGGAAGAAGCAATGCTTAGAGACTCACCGCATCCTAACTCGGTTCGTGTGAATTTAGAAAAAAGACGAGAGATGCAACAATTACAACCGCCCATTCCTTTGCGCATACCAGATAAGGCCCGGGATGTTGTTGTGCGACCTCACAACTTGAAAGATTATGATTTACTGCGAACCATGGAGGAATGATCAATGACTACAGCATTATTATCAAGGGCTGAAAAGCTTAAATTAAACGGGTTAATAAGCCATTGGGAAGAAATTAAAGAAGCACCCTGGTTAGAGAATCTCATCGAGTGGGAAGAAGTCGAACGTTCTCATAGAAGTCTTGAGCGTCGTTTATATAGTGCTCACATTGGCAAATTCAAATCCATCTCTGATTTTGATTGGACTTGGCCGAAGAAGATCGACCGTGAGACTATTGAAGAACTGATGCGCTTAGAGTTTTTAAAGGGAGCCACTAATGTTTTATTTTGCGGTCCAAATGGCGTTGGAAAATCGATGATAGCTCGCAATATTGCACATGAAGCACTATTAAAAGGTCATACAGTGCTTTTTATCACAGCAGCAAAAATGCTTAGTGATTTAATATCTCAGGACGGAGACAATGCGCTGAGACGTCGGATACAATATTACTCGAAAATATCATTGCTTATTGTAGACGAAGTGGGATATTTATCATTTTCAAATCGGCATGCAGATCTTTTATTTGCCGTAATCTCAGGTCGATATGAAGCGAAATCTACAATTATTACAACTAATAAGCCTTTTACAGAATGGAATGAAATTTTTCCTAATGCAGCTTGTGTTGTCACTCTAATTGATAGATTAGTACACAACTCAGAGCTGTTGAACATTGAAGGAGACTCATACAGACTCAGAGAAGCAAAGGAGAAGGCTGCGTTTAAAAAAGAAGCTCGTACAAAAAAGAAGCAGTAGGGGCCGATAAAACAACCCCTGAGAACGACCGGCCTTGCCGGTCGCTCGCAGGGGATAACAAGCCGCTGAGAAAGTTAATTTATGCTGAGGAAAATGCCGACGCGTTAGCCGACAGGCTAAAAGGAAAACAAATGAAATCAGACAGCGCCAAAAATGCGCGCTTTTGCAAAGCCGTTAACATTTGAAGACTTGTTTCTTCGTTTCCATAGCAAAAATATTATTCATCGTGATCTTAAACCAAGTAATATCACTATCGATCCATTGACAGGAAAACCCGCCATAATTGATGTCGCCACTTGGCTTAATATGAATAGAGTCAAGGTCTTCAATAAAAATTATTTTAATTATAACGGGATAGAAACCTATGTCCCAATGGGTAGACCGATGCAAAGATTAGTGGGTACTGCGCTCAATATGGCCCCTGAGATCGCTGCAACAAAATTGAACGAAGAACGAACCGATCGCATTATGGATCATGATCGTTCTAAACCCTGGACTTTTCGATATTCTAAGAAATCTGACATCTATGCACTTGGAGTGATGCTCAAGGAACAATTTAAGTTGCAGGATCCTAAATATTGGGAAGGGCCACCGCAATTATCCTTGCTGCAAAAAGAAATTGCTGAATTTCTTGATGGTATCACGAGCACCGTTCCAATCGAAAGACCCTCTGTTGAAGAAATATTATTGAAACTCTATGATGTCAGAAAAAGAAGAGAAGTGATTCTAGGTGGGATTGTGACAGCACCCAATATTTCGATAAAAATCCTAGAGGAAAGCTTGAAACTTGAACAGATCAAAAACAAATTGAGCTTTGCACATTATAATTATGAAGAAGCACAAAAACAATTTATAGAAAAATCTAAAAAGAGGGATGAAGACAGAGGACTAATTGTCGAAACGTCCTCTACAACCATCGACCTTGCTGATCCTGAAAGTCCCTCACCAAAACCTGAAAACTATGCCAAAGAATTTTTCCATTGTTTGACTGAAATAGAAGCGCTGCTACAAACTGCTCAATTACCAGAGAAGTATACTAAAAAATTGCAGGCTGAACTAGAGAAACATCAACAGGCCCTGTACAACACTCATCCTTTATTAAAAGTATTAAAAGATACCACCACTGACGAATCGGAGAAAAAAGAGCAAGCAGAATCTAGTACTTTAAAAAAAATATCCCTCTATCTCTCAGATTCTGCGTCTGTCAGCGCCCGCGCCAAACTCATTCCAAAACATACACCGGGTGCCAAAGACTCTTCTTCCTCCTCTTCTAACATCCCCCCTCCCTCGGCATGATTTTAATTATCCTTTATTGTATGGCCATAGATCCTCATGGCTTTTACAATAAAATCTAACAATTTTGGATGTTTTTCATCAAAAAATTTACGAAACTCCTTGGTTTGATAGAGGCTAGTTAAACCCAAATAATTTTTTTTGGTAGGCGTCCATGAAAGAAGAAGCCATTGATAATGCCTAGTCATTATTGCTTGAACTTGATCATTATCTGGTTTAAGCCCACTTTCAATCGCATTGATTAAGCTCTCATTATTTTTTCACCTTCATTAATAAATTTGTTGCAAGAGAAGTAGCTGCTTATACTCATAAAAACGATATTTGTTGTCGCCGTAATAGGCTGGCTTTAATAAGTCAATTTAGGTATTTAAGAATTTTCCTGCGACGCTAGTGGTTGTTTCGCATGATGCCCATTTTTTAAATAAAATAGGTATCGAAAAAAAGTATGAAATAAAAGAGGGTGAGCATGTGAACATTAAAAGATGGAATATCCCAGTTAAATATCTTAGAAATATTATAGTAAGATAACAAAATATGACTTTAAATTTTAAGGTTGACAATTATGATATTAACACGTATTATCACAATACGTATTAATAAATTAGGAATTTTTTATGCAAAACAAGCTAAATCCCAATCTCTTTATCCTCTTTGTTTCTAACCCATTGGAAAGCGCTGATTTTTATCAACAACTTCTTTTACAAGAACCGAGTCAGAAGTCATCGACCTTTGCGCTATTTGACTTCAAAAACGGCATTCAATTGGGGCTTTGGTCCAACAAAACCGCTGAACCCAAAGTTACACATGAGCCAGCCAGCAGTGAGATCTGCTTTAAGGAGGATAACATCGATGATGTTTATAAGATGTGGTTAAAAATGGGAATCTCCATGGCACAATCGCCGACTGATATGGATTTTGGCCGTACTTTTGTTGCTTTAGACCCAGATGGGCATCGCATTCGGGTATATAAGTTGAGGGAAGACAGCAATGCCTAATTATTGGATTGCTGTAGCCTGTCGAGAACACGTATTACGTGCAGTAAAAGGTGGTTTTATTCAAGTTTGTCATGGCAAACAAGGTCCATTAAAAAAAATGCAGGAAGGGGACTGGATCCTTTATTATTCCCCAACGGAACAATTTCAAAAGGATAAACACTGTATACCCTGTCGACGATTTACCGCCATTGGAAGAATTGTACAGGGGGAACCTTACGAATTTCAAATGGATGCGGACTTCATTCCTTAGAGACGAAATGTTATATTTCATTCTGGGAGGGAATTACCCATTGCTTCTTTGATAGAGAAACTTTCCTTCATACATGACAAGAAAAGATGGGGGTTTCCTTTTAAAAAAGGTAACTGCTCGCCCCCTCCAGTAAATTTTTTTAAAGAAATGTGAAAAAACTCTTGACACGATTTTTTGCCATCAATTTCGAATTTTCCTAAACCACCATTGACCATGTCTAAAAATGGATCCTGCTGATCCTACAGGATCATTACTCAGCCTCGGGGGCTTTGAAGAAGGCTTGTACCTTTTTATCGAAATGATGACAATCCAATTAAGCCAAAAAAACTCATGTTATGATTGCTTTCATGAGTACTGTAAACAAACTTTCGTTGATGGAAGAAGTTGAACGACTAAAGAATGAGTTCGACCACCTTGCCAAAGACAAAAAGATAAATTCAGAGACAAGAATGCTTTTCCAAAGCATGCTGATGCTCATCAACTTACTTGTATCCATTTTTCTTGAGAAGACCACAAAGAAAACTAGCAAAAATTCTAGTATACCCCCTTCACAAACTGGAAAAGATGAATCTTCCACACAACCAGGCACAAAGGGTAAAGGAAAACTTGAATCCGATTCGACAGTCGATAATACAAGAACAGTAGAGACCGTCACTATAGCTGCAGTAGAATATTGTGATGTTTGTGGTGAGGATTTAAGCAAAGTTGCAAGCTTTGACCTTGAACGAAGAACAAAAATTGACATTGTCTTTGAAAAAACCGTCGAACATTTTGATGCTGAAAAGAAGATTTGTCCAAATTGCGATTCAGAAGTTAAAGGGACATTTCCAAGTGATATGCATGGGCCATTGCAATATGGCGGGGGTATTAAGGCTTATATTATCAATTTATTGGTATGCCAAATGATTTCCCTAAATCGAGTCCAAAAGATGGTTAAGACACTCATTGGTGTCTTGATTTCCGAAGCGACCTTATTAAATTTTGTTTTGCGACTCCATAATGTTTTAGAAACATCGGAATCAAAATCAGTAGAACGCTTACTTAAATGTCCGGCACTGAATGTGGATGAAACTTCATTGAGAGTTGATAAAGATAATCAATGGATTCATGTCTATTCTGGTGATGATATAACTTTAAAGTTCTTACATCAGAGTCGAGGTTCAGAGGCCATCAATGCTATCAACATAATCCCTCGTTATAGCGGAGTTATTATTCATGACTGTTGGTCGTCATACCTTATGTACGACCATTGCGATCATGGTTTATGCGGTTCTCATTTACTGCGGGAACTCACTTATGTGATAGATTCGAATGGATACAGCTGGGCATTAAATATAAAAGCGCTGCTACAAGAAGTATGTAAAACAGTATCCAAACGAAAAAAGAAGAGGCTCAGAGAAGAAGAATATACCAACTTACAAAAACGTTACAGAAATATTCTTACTCGTGGAGAAAAAGAGCTTCCTGCTATTCCGCCTAAGCCTAAAGGGCAAAGAGGAGTCATGGCGAAATCAGACGCCCATAATTTATGGGAGAGATTAAGAGATTATGAGTCTGCTGTCCTGCTCTTTGCTAAAAGATCTGACATAAGTTTTACGAACAACAGGGCTGAACGGGATTTGAGAATGGCAAAAGTGAAACAAAAGATTTCAGGATGCTTTAGACAAGAACTTTATGCTCAAGCTTATTGTCGCATTTCAAGTTACTTACAAACGATGGCAAACAAGGGGTATAATCCATTAATCGCAATTCAAATGGCTTTCGCTGGAAAATTTGAATAGAGGGGGCGAGCAGTTACTAAAAAAGGATGTTTTTCAATCAATGAAAATGATTTTCAAATGATTGCAAAAGGTATGGCAGTTGATTTAACTTAAATGTAGGTTAATAGATATTTGAATGATAGATTTTAAAAAAATCAGTAGCTTCACTGGTCCCGAAGATAGCCCGGGTTATCTTCTTTGGCGGGTCAGCACAAACTGGCGCAGGGCCATTGAGGATGCCTTAAAGCCCCTCCAATTAACGCACCCCCAATTTGTAGTGTTAGCTACAGTAGGCTGGTTAACAAGAAATAATGAAACTACGACCCAAGTGGCAGTTTCACGCCAAGCAGGCTTAGATCCCAATACAACTTCGCAAGTTTTGAAAGGATTGCAGGCCAAAGGATTAATTGAACGAGTTCAAAAGACAGATCAACGTTCCAAACATCCAAGCCTTACCCAAAAAGGAAGAGCGATATTAAGTAAAGCCTTACCCTCCGTTGAGGAAAAAGATGCCCAGTTTTTTAAGGTGTTGAATGCAAAAGAGCCACAATTCATAAAATGTTTGAAAAATCTCATACATTATGGACATGAAAAAAATGAACCATGAGAAATTAACGGGCGGGCGTGTTACCCAAAATATTATAAAAATCGGAAACACTGTCCGCAGACCTTTATCTCAAAATGCAAATTTTGTCCATGCGCTACTTCAACATTTGGAAAAAGTGGGATTTAATGGGGCACCCAGATTTTTAGGGATTGATGAATTAAATCGCGAAATTTTAACTTTTATCGAAGGAGATGTTCCTCCTGACTTAGATGAATGGGAAGACTCGCAATTAGTTGCCGCCGCCAAACTAATTCGTGAATATCATGATGCAACACACTCATGTAATCTTATCGGCAATTTTGATATCATATGTCACAATGATCTTTCTCCTTGCAATGCCGTATGGATAGAAGGAAAACCTACTGCGTTTATTGATTTTGATGCTGCTGCCCCAGGTACCAGGGCAGCCGATTTAGCTTATGCAGTTTGGATGTGGTGTTGTTTAGGCGAGGAAGAAATAGATCCCAAAGAGCAAAGCCGAAGAATGAAATTAATGTTGGATGCCTATGGTTTCGATCAGAGACAGGATTTTATTGAAAAAATTATTGAAATCCAGAGAAAACAGATCGAAATGTATAAATTAAGAGTCGAAGAAGGCTTGCACCATCACAATTGGATCAATGCTATTAATTGGACAAATAAATGTATTGAATGGATTAAAATTCATCAAGAAGAACTTGAGAATGGTATATACCTGTGAAAGTATACATCTTTACAATTACAATCTTTTAATATAAAAACTAGTTTTCATATGATTTCAGACATTATAGAGGTCGAATTACTGACTATTAATTGAGTTATATCAACCAAATTTATGTCTTAAACTACATTAATGTCTTAAACAACCTGTATTTGTAACACGATTGTTTCGTGACACAAATACCTTTTTTTCAATAATTATTAGGAGTTCAAATATGAGTAGTACTGATCTGTATCCGATTTTCCAGACTTCCTTCTCTATGCTGCAAGAGCCATCATCTCATACTTTTCAGGCGATTGGTAGCCCAATGTAGAATGACGTCTCTTGCGGTTATAAAAAACCTCAATATACTCGAAAATACTCTGCGCAGCCTCTTCTCTGGTCTTATATCTACAATGATGTACAAGCTCTGTCTTCAGAGTGTGAAAAAAGCTTTCAACAACACTATTATCCCAGCAATTACCCTTCCTGCTCATACTGGAAATTATATTTCTGCTAGCTAAAAGTGTTTGATATTCATTGGATGCATACTGAACTCCTCGGTCAGAATGATGCAGTAATCCATCACTTACACCACGACTATCCAGTGCCATTAGCAAAGCAGATTTGACTAACCCCGTCTTCATGTTTTCTTCCATCGACCATCCAATCACTTTGCGCGAAAATAAGTCTATTATAACAGCCAAATACAACCATCCCTCACCTGTTGGCACGTAGCTAATATCAGATGCCCAGTGAGTATTGGGCGTTAATACATTAAATTCCCGATTTAAAACATTTTCTTTTATTGGAAAGTTATGTTTGGAATCGGTAGTAGCCTTAAATCGCTTCTTGGCTTTAGCTAGGATGCCGGCCTTACGTTTAAGACGCAGGACGCGGTTTAAGCTATATGGCATTCCCTGCTCACGTAGCTCGGCAAAAATTCGTAGACCTCCGTACGTACCTCGACTCTCTTGATGGATTTTCTGTATCTTTTGGGTTAATTCCATATTAATTTTCTCCCTATTGCTCATCTCTCCATCTAGCCACTCATAATAGCCACTTTTTGAGACATTCATTAAGCAAAACATAGTGCTCATTGTAAATTCCTCGCGATGTTGATTAATAAATTGATATTTTATTCTGACGCTTTCGCGAAGAAGGTTGCCGCCTTTTTTAAAATTTCCCGCTCCTCCTTTAAGCGGGCATTTTCTTTCCTTAGCCTTGCAAGTTCTTCGTGAACATCTATGCCTTCTTGACCATGTTTTTCAATGTATTTAGTTTTATTTTTCTTTACCCAGGAATACAAAGTCGCGTGGTTAATACCAAGGTCCTTTGCAGTGATAGCGATTGGTTGTGATGAGGATAAAGCAAGCTTAATAGCTTTTTGCTTAAATTCCTGATTGTGCCTCTTTGATTTGGTACCCATAAAGTCTCCTTTTTCCTAATGCTAAGTTTATCAAATTAGGAGTCCGGAGAAACGGGATCAGATCATACCTTAACAGCTTATGAATTAGATAAAGCTAAACAGCAGTCAAAAAAGGAATCCACTGACGAAGATATTTTAAGAACTGCCACATCCGAAGAATTAGCAATGCCGATTATGGGACCAGGTAGTATCAGTCTAAAAATAGGTGCCCTAGAGACTCCTGAAGTTAAGGCGCTACGAGAGGAATACAGCAAGCTTTGTAGTTTTTTTCACTCTCGCCACTTACAAGAACAAATTGAACAATGGAAAAAACAAATGGAAAAGCCGCTGCAGGATCTTGCACAGACACAGAAAGATATAGACGCTATTACGCCTCTGGCTTCAAAATGTCCGCCAGACTATTATCGGAAACCTGATATGATTCAATTCTTAAAGGATAATGGAATTACCGCCGAGATGGTTACTGCAAGAATGAAATTAACCTCTTACGAAACGCGATATGCTACTATAACTCAAATTCTTAATTTGCCTAAAGGAGAAATAGAGAAATTAGAAAAAAATAAAGCACGCGCAGAAAAAATTGAGACTCAGTTAAAGCCGGTCAATGCTGAAAGGGATAGATTAGGTAAGATAAGGCGCGTTTTAATGAAAATAGATAAAGAAAAAAGAGAACAAGAACAAAAAGCTAAAGCCAAAGTATAAATTGATTAGAAAGAGGGAGTCAGATTATTTTTGGGTACTTTATTGATAAAAGATTTATAAAAGTTTAGATCTGACTCTACATGGCACTTGGCACATGGCACATGGCTCCATGGTAGTCACTAGCGTATATTTTGCTAAATATTCTTCCCTTCTTTAAACTTAATAGCTTCTTCAGAGCCCCCCGTGGCATTTCCTGCACTATAAGAATGAGCCCCAGTACCGGCAAGTTTGCCATCCTCGACAATGAGATATGTTTTACGTATTGGCTTTTTTTCCAACCAGCATTCGAGAATTTCACGAACACCAGCAGCATAGCGAGCTTGAGCTGAAAGAGTGGTACCTGCGACATGAGGAGTCATACCGTGGTGCGGCATTGTGCGCCATGGATGATCTTTAGGAGGAGGTTGCGGAAACCAAACATCACCAGCGTATCCAGCTAATTGTCCGCTTTCTAATGCTTTAGCCACTGCATTTGCTTCGCATATTTTGCCGCGAGCTGTATTGATTAAGTAGGCTCCTCGTTTCATTTTGGCTATCATTGCGTCGTTAAATAAATGCTCAGTTTCAGAATGCAAAGGACAATTAATAGTGACTACATCACAGAGTGGTAACATGGATTCTACTGTTTCATGATAAGTAAGATTGAGTTCTTGTTCAATCTCTTTGGGTAGCCTGTGACGCTCAGTATAATGTAATTTGACATCAAAGGGTTTTAAACGTTTTAAAACTCCAAGCCCAATTCTTCCTGCGGCCACTGTACCGATCGTCATTCCTTCAATATCATAGGCTCTTGAGACACAATCCGCAATATTCCAGCCTTTGTTTATAACCCATTGGTAAGACGGGATATAATTGTGTGCTAAAGCTAAAATAACCATCACAATATGCTCAGCAACGCTATTACTATTGCAGTAAGTGACTTCAGCAACGGTGATTCCTTTATTAATTGCAGCCTGCAAATCAACATGATCGGAACCGATACCGGCAGTAATGGCAAGTTTTAATTTTTTTGCTTTAGCAAGTCGTTCTGCTGTTAAATAAGCGGGCCAGAATGGCTGGGAGATAACAACATCCGCGTCTGGTAATTCTTTTTCAAAAACTGAATCTGGACCATCCTTGTCCGATGTTACAATAAAAGTATGATCGGCATCTTCCAAAAATTTGCGTAATCCCAGTTCGCCAGAAACAGAACCTAAAAGCTCGCCTGGTTTAAAATCAATTTGATTGGGGGTTGGAAGCGTTTGTCCATCAGGATATCGATCGAGCTTTGGAATATCATTCCGTGCATAACTTTTGGGATACCCGTCAATAGGATCGTCATATAAAACACATAATATCTTAGCCATGATTCCTCCAATAATATGAGATACGTAGAATGATATCGTTCGATTAATTCTTTTTTACAAACAATGAAATATTTGCAGGACGGCTGTGCAAATAAAGCTAAAATTAAATTAAGTATAGTATTATTGATAAAGGGTTGGGGAAAATGTTAATTTTCTGTAATGTGACCTATATATAAAGTAATTGTTAGGCAAGGTGATGGAGATGTCAACAAAGAAATCATTTAGATTGGGAAATTTTTATGGCCTGCTTGAGTCAGGCCCAGTTGTAATGGTGACAACCCATTATAAAGATAAATCAAATGTCATGCCATTATCCTGGCTTATGATGATAGATTTTGATCCCCTGATTTTTGCATTTTTCGAAGGACCGTAATATGGATTACGTTAAATTCCTAAATAGTATCAATTCTGATCTTGGCATGACAGCCATTCTCATCCGTACCTTCATTATATTCTTTTACGCCATTATCTTATTACGATTGAATAATAGACTTCATTTAAATACATCATTTGACTTTGTCATTATTATTTCAATCGGTGCTATTTTATCTAGAGGTATTTATGCAGGAGATTTTTCATTACTTCAAACAATGGCCTCAACATTATTAATTAGTCTGCTGCATAAGTTGTGTTCAAGGTTGACTTTTTATTCAACTTTTTTTGGGAAAATATTAAAGGGCAGCCCCATTGTTCTTTATGGAAATGGTGAATTCAATCAACAAGCAATGAAAAACTCGCAAATAACAAAAGAAGATATTATGGCTAGCTTAAGAAATAATATGAATACAAATTCATTGGCTAGCATTGCTCAAATTAATATGGAACGCACAGGAGACATTAGTTTTATCAATAAAAGTTGAAATTAGGCATCTTTTAAACTAGAAAACAAGATTGATTTTCACAAGTTAAAACTTTGGGCGTAGTGGGGTAGTTCACATTGCCATCCAAAGCGCTCTTCAATTTTGTTTTTTAAGGATTTTCCAGCTTCTTTTTCACCATGCGTGATAAAAATCTTTTTCGGAGGCCGACTAAAATTTGCTAACCAATTTAAAATTTCAACATAATCGGCATGGGCTGAAATGTTATCAATTATCTGAATTTCAGCACGTATTGGAATCATTTCACCCAACATTTTAATTTCTTTTTCGCCTTCAATCATTCTTCTGCCACGAGTTTCTAAAGCTTGATATCCTGTAAAGAGGATGGTGTTTTTATCATTATTACCATAAGCTTTGATGTGATGTAATACTCTGCCGCCGGTTACCATACCGCTTGCAGAAACTATAATTTTTGGCATTTTATTGGAATCTAATCTCATTGAATCTTCAATGGTGTTTATATAAGTTGCAATATTTTCGAATCGATAACACTCTGCTTGATCCATGCGGTATTCATCTTCATATTGACAGAAAATTTTAGTTGCATTACTGGCCATAGGGCTGTCCAAAAATATTGGAATGTTAGGAATACCTTTACTTTCTTTAATTCTGTAAAGAAGGTATAAAATGCTTTGAGCGCGCCCAACTGCAAATGCAGGAATGATAATTGTGCCACCACGTTTTATTGTTTTATTAATAATTTCTTTTAATTTTTTTATGGGGTCAGTGTTATCATGAAGTCTATCACCATAAGTCGATTCAAGAATTAAATAATCGACGTCTGTGATATTTTCTGGGGCACGCATTACGGGATCTTGAAATCGTCCCATATCTCCTGTAAATAAAATTGTTTTATTTTTATAATGAATTTCAACAAAGGAAGCCCCTAAAATATGCCCAGCGTGTCTAAATATAAATTTAAAATCATCAAATAAATTGAATTCCTGCCCAAAAGGCAAAGCGTTAAATTGCTTTAGAACATTTAAAGCATCTTGTTTTGTGTAAAGCGGGAGAGCAGGATGATGTTTTGAAAAACCGTGAAGATTGGCATAATGGGCTTCTTCTTCAAGCAAATGCCCACAATCGGGTAAGAGGATAGAACATAGGTCTCTTGTCCCAAAAGAGGTATAAATTTTCCCTCTAAATCCATTTTTCATGAGTAGAGGTAAATAACCTGAATGATCAATATGAGCATGGGTCAGTATGACTGCATCAATCTCCTTGGGATTGATTGGCAAAGGGTTCCAATTTCTTAATCTAAGCTCCTTTAGACCTTGAAAAAGTCCACAATCGACCAAAACCTTATGCTCTCCGAAACTGAGCAATGTTTTTGATCCAGTGACGGTTTGCGTAGCTCCAAAAAACGTAATTTGCATATATCTCGGTATCGTGCTCAATATTAGGTGAATATACTAAGTATAGTACCACAATTCATTTATCTTTAAAAACTTTAGAGCTTTAAAGCTTTAATAAATTCGTTGCTCACATCTATTTGATTAGTTTCATGGACTACTGTATTGCAGGTTACAATATTATGTAAATTAAATTTTTGTAATTTAGAAAATTTAGAATAGGAATTTTCTGAAAAGAGGCCGTGCACAGCTATACAAATAGGACTTTTAAAGGACGAGGATTGAAGGTGTTGCAGAACTTCGATCATGGTTTCCCCGGTAGAAATGATGTCATCTATTAAGATAGGAGTTTTATCTTTATAAGGCTCTAATCCGGAAATTGTTATTTGAACTTCGCGATCACCTTCTCTGTTCTTTGCTAAAGTCAGAAATGGGGCTTGAATGCTTTCTGCAATTTTTTTAACCCATAGTTTGCTTTCCATGTCTGGACCTATCAATAGGGGGTCTGCTACATTCTGCTTTATCCATTGAGCAATACATGCAGTAGCATGAACTACCTGAACTTTAATAGAAAATATTTCGGATAACGAATGAAGGCGATGCAGGTGAGGATCCATGGTAATTAATTCATCGAAATAAGCGGATAGCAATTCCGCAAAATGTTTAGATGTAATGCCTTCTCCGAGATGAAAAGCTTTATCTTGCCGCATAAAAGGGAGGTAGGGAACTATTAATTTGATGCGTCGTGCCCCTAACGCCTTCGCTGTGCAGGATGAGGAAATAAGCGGAAAAATCTTTGGAACAGGCTTCTCGAGATTTGCAAAAAATATTACATCACGGTTTTTGATTTCCGTGTCTATTCTGATCATTATTTCTTCATCAGGAAATTGATGGATTGTTAATTTACCAAGTTCACAGCCTAATTTATTCACAATATTTTTTGACAAATTTGTATAGTCAAAAATTGGTATCAGTATGGGGGAGGATGTTTTTCTGTGAAACGATTTCATGTGATTTCCGAAATTTTCATAATATCAGGACAATTTCGATGAAAATCTAGAGCATAATTGAGTTCGCCTTTGGTCGCTGCATAAATAATATAAAGAGGTTGTCCTTGTTCTACAACTGAATTAACATTTACTTTAAGTCTAATTCCTGCCACTTTGGAGTTTGGTGCGCCGGAGAGCTTAGCCAAGCGACCTAACTGTCTATTATTTATTTTAGTGATCGTTCCAGATTTTGCAGCAATAATGACTTTAGAATAAGGTGCCTTTGGTATCTCAGGTATTCCGCCTCCTTGCGCTTTACAGATAGCCTCAAATTTTTTTAAGGCTTGACCATTATCCAGGATGGACTCAGCAATTTTTCTACCTTCGCCAGTTCGCACTTTATCAGAAAATTCAAGAATATTTCCAGCGAGCATCAAAGATCTTTCGCGTAAATCTTGTGGTGCATTTTTATTGCAGATGAGAATATCTAAAATATCCTGAGATTCCAATGCAGGTCCGATTCCATAACCAACAGGATAAGATCCTTCACTTAATACAATTTTGAGGTATATAGAAAATTTATCGGCAACAGCATTTAAAATGTTTTTAAGATTTTCTGCTTGAATAGAAGAACGAATTTTTGCAGTTTCCCCTGTAGGGATATCTATTAGTATTCGTGTCGAGCCAGCAGCAATTTTCTTTGAAAGAATAGATGCAATAAGTTGTCCCTCACTATCTAATTCCATGCTTCGTTCTACTCGTATTAATATATCGTCAGCTGGGCTTAATGACACGGACCCCCCCCAAATGATACAGCCATTTTCTTTTTCAACTACTCTTTGCATTGATTTTATGTCTAAATTTACTGGCGCAAAAATTTCCATGGTATCAGCAGTACCTGCTGGGGAAGTGATCGCCCGAGAAGATGTTTTTGGAATGGTTAAACCGAAAGCTGCTACAATGGGCACAATAATAAGCGATGTTCTATTGCCTGGTACGCCTCCAATACAGTGCTTGTCAACAACTAAAGGTGATGACCACTTTAATTTTTCCCCGCTATTTATCATGGCTTGGGTAAGATATAATATTTCGGTGATATTCAGCCTATGACCAGACGTCGCTGTTAAAAATGTGGCCAAATCTATGTCGGAAAGCCGACCTTTTACTACATCACTGATAATTTCATTAATTTGGTCATAAGTAAGATCATTATTATATACTTTGGATCGAATAAAACTTTGTGAACGTAATGGCTTCGGATGAACAATTGAAATGATATCATTTTCCTTGGCAGCTAAAAAATTCCAGGCGTATTGCGATAAGCTTGCTTCATTATGATGTAAAATATCAGAATCAATTGTATTTAGTGTGGCAATCAATGACCGATTATTGAGAGTAACCTGTACTCTTGCTTGAGCTTCAAAGCCTTCAGACAAGCAAATGTGACAATCTTTCCGCATGTAAATGACGGGTTCGGTGTAAGTATCTATACCTAAGTATTTAAGTGAAAGAGTTGAATTATGTCTCTGCATGAATGGCTCTGTAGTCCTAAATAAATCAAAATATCCTGTTATTGTTTTATTTGAGGGGAATTTGTTTTCCCTCAGTGCCTGAGTTAACTTTAAAAACATTCACTTCGGTCATCATCTGATTGGCATCTTCTTGCAATGATTTCGCGGCTTGATTAACCGCATCGACCAAAAGATTATTTTTCTTATTAACTTTTCCAATCTCATTAATAGCCGAATTAATTTGTTGAATGTCTGCGTTGACTTCTATAGAGGCATTGTTAATGTCAGAAACCATGGTGGATACTTCCGTAAATGAGCCGGTTATTTTTTCTATCGAATCTAACACTCGCTTGGTAAGTTTGGAGCACTCTTTGATATGAGAAACTGAATCTTGTATTAATTCCTTAATTCCATGGGCGGACTCCTCCGAACGTTTCGACAAGTTTTGTATTTCTCCTGCAACCACAGCAAACCCTCGCCCTTCTTCTCCTGCGCGAGCTGCCTCAACTGCAGCGTTTAAAGCCAATATATTTGTTTGAAAGGCGAGGAAATCGATCACTTCTATGATATCAGTTATTTGCGCAGTACTTGCGGTTAACATTTCCATCATAATAGCCATTTCTTTTGTCACCCGACTTCCTTCTTGCGCTATTTTTTTTGCTGATTCAGCATTCAAAAAAGCATTTTTTGCATTATCAGCATTCTTCTGAACAGTTTTCGCAATGTTATCCATTGATGTTGAGGTTTCAGCTAATGAGCTTGTTTGTAAAATGGTACGTTTGGCAAGATCTGCATTGCCCTTTGCAATTTCATCTGACGATTGCTGCATTTTTTTGCTGGCAATTTTAATATTAGTGACAAGCTTTTTAAGATTATCTCTCATCAAATTATAACTTTTCCCGGCAATCTGCAGCTCATCCTCAGATTCAAGATTTACTTGAAAATCTAGGTTTCCTTGACTGATACTTTTTGATCCCAATGCTAATTGAGAAACACTTTTCAGGGTTGAATAGTAAATTCCTATAAATATGTATAAGGATATTATAAGTGCTATAGTTGCGATCAAAACATTAGATCGAATGATAATATTATTTTTTTTAATTCTCTCTCTTACTAGGCGTATAGTCTCGTCAATAATTTTCTCTCGAAAATCATAAGATTTGATGATTAATGAGGTAAATTCATCGAAAAAATAAGAGGGTTGTAGTTTAAATGTTTTATCCAGAATATCAGCAAGCATATCATTTGCATGCCGCGTTTGATAATAAAATTCATTTGCACTCGCTTTTAAAGTTTGTTCAAGAGAAGGATTAGCTTTCATGGCAGTATACATATCTTCTTTAATATCGACAACATAAAAATTCATTTTGTCTTTCGCAAATAAGATATTATCTCTTATTTGTTCTGTAAGGACTTTATTTGTCAGCACTTCTGTACCTATGTTTCTTAAGTTGGCGGCATATTCTGTATAATTATTAAATTTAGTACACAAAGTATCCACTAAGAAAGAAGTATCAATATCTGGATCAATTATGATATCGACGCGATCGCAAGTATCATTGATCAAAGCCCCAATCTTAAGCGTTATATTTGTATTAAATGCATTTTTTGCAGTTTCCCATTCTGCCTTCACCTTCATAAATTGATCCCGAACATCAACTTGACCCTCTATTGTTCTCACAAATTCTTCGATTTTATTAAAATTTTCTGTAATTTCTTCCAATAACTGTTGCTTTTCTTCAGCATTTTTTTGTGCCGTTATCGTATTAATATTTAAAAATATATTTTTTCTTAAGAGATAAAGCTTATCAATAAATTCTAGTCCTAGGATTTCTTTTTTTGAGTAAGCTCTAATTTGCAATAAAGGATAAACTGTTTGGTAGACTAAAGGAACAACGATTATTATGAAAATACAAAATAGTAATAAAATTTTCTGAGTGAAACTTAATTTATTAACCAATCGTACAGAGGGATTGAAGAATGAGTGCATGTACAAGCTCGTTGACATACTAATGATAGAATATTAGTATTATAGCTAAGAACAATAAAGAAGCAATGCAACTATGAAATAGGAAATGTAACCGATGTCTTTAAATATATTATCAAAATCAAAGACTTATATTTAAAAGTTTCAATCTTGGCCGGGTATTTGTGTGTTTGTAGTGATATATTGAAGAGTTCTCAAGGATTTTAGGACATAGTTTAAAAAAATATAAGCTCTCCCTCCTTATTGTATTTGACTTTGGCGAACTTTGCGCCATTTTTCAGCAAAAGCCAAAAGGGATAATCTTTAAATGACCAAAAGCTGCGACCATAGGAAAACCCAATGATTTCTCCAGCTAAAATATCCTGTTCCAAGCAGAATAAGATAATTTCTTTGGAACCCATTTTGGTGGGTTTTTTTGTTACATTGACTGTTGCAATGCTGTGACGTTCATTTTCAGATAAACCAAGAGAGCTTAGTTCATGCTCAAAGGGAAGATGCGGCATGAAGCGGCTAATATTACCCAATCCTTGTGAATTTATCACACAGTGAAATTCGCCTATCGAAGTATAATAATCATAAGAAGGGGAGCACGGGAATATATTTATTTCTCCGGCATAAAATGTCAGTATATCGCCATCTGAATTTTTGAAATCTTCTTTTGCAATGGTTCCAAAACCCAAATCTTGCATATCAAGCAAGGCAAGCTTATTATGAAAGGTGTTAATATTTTGAAGATAGTGTCCTATCTTCAAAAGAATTTCAGATCCCAAGGGTACAGTTTCCTGTAGTTTTACAGCGATATCTTCAGGAAGTTGTGTTATTTGCAAATCAGAAACGATAATGTCCTCTATCCACTGAAACCGATGTCTTTGCTCAAACTCCTCTGTATTAACTTGTAACAATACACCATTCGTATTTTTAATCCAAATCGTTTTAGGTTTCAGAGAATTGAGAGTGCAATCAGGATTTTTTAAATGAGCTAGGAAAGCATACACAGTGTTTCCTTACGTGGCGAATTAGTATTGATTTTAATAGGAGTTGGCGTTGACATAGTTGGTTATTGTACATTTGGTTGCATCCCCTGTCAATACTGAAGTAGCAGAATTTCGCCGCCAATATATAAAACTGCAGCTCCTGAGATGTTAATGTTTGTGCCCTCGTATTCTCAGTATATTTTACTTATTTTTTTCGATTAATGCCTTCAATTCTTCTGGATTCACAAAAATGGTATCACGAGGACCCATACCTGCATCTTGAATGATAGTTTCACCTGTGGAATAAACATAGTGGTGCATGTGGCCAGGCACTAATGCAAAACTGCCTGGTTGTAAAACCTTTGCTTCCGATTTGTCAATCTTGTCGCCAAACCCCAAGTTCAAAGTACCGGATATGACAGTAGTTTCTTCATCATTTGAATGCCAATGAGAGGGAATAACATAACCATTCGGTAATTTTAATAGGAAAGTATAGCGTTCTGGTTTTTTTAAATCCCCCTGAACAATTGCAATTTTGGCCCCTTTTGGCATTCCAGGAAGTGGAACCCACTTTAAATCGCTTTGTGGGATAATTAAAGGAGTCTTTTCATCAGCGTGAACATTCGATATTAGGCTAGAAATAAGGCTTAATAAAAATAGGGAAACTAAAAATTTAGATGACCTCATGCCTATCACTCCTTAACCTTGACCTTTGTTTTTAACTATGTATAACTATATTACACTATAGAGCTGCCGATAAAATAATTCAATTTCAACTATTAAATTTAATAGTTGCTAGTATAGTGTTCTTCACCTAACCTTTATGTGAGAGATGATTTGTTTTGGAAATTAAGAGGGCATAATATGCGCATTTTATTACATTTATTTGCAGGGGTTCTTTTGGTTTTATTTGCGAACACCTCATTGGGTTTTCCATCCAATACTGAAAATGATACAAATCCCAAATTCAAGCAAGCTGAAAATTATATTAATCAAAAGGAGTACAATAAAGCAATACCGATTCTCAATGAAATCGTGAAAGATGATCCTCAAAATGCTGATGCTTATAATTACTTAGGATATAGTTATAGACAAATTGGTAATTTGGACGATGCACAAAAATATTATCAAAAGGCTCTGAAAATTGATCCCAATCATAAAGGTGCCAATGAATATTTAGGTGAGCTCTATTTAATGAAAAACGATCTTCCAAAAGCTGAAGAAAATCTAAGTGTTATTAAAAAAGCTTGTCCTACAGGGTGCATTGAATACGATACCCTAAAGAAACGAATTGATGATTATAAGAGTAAGAATAAGCAATGACAGCTAGCCCTTTCACTTCTTCTTGAGTGCCTGAAAAAGGAGTTTCAGAACAGCCTCATCAGAGAAGGGATTTTGACCTGAGATCAACTCGCGATCTTGAAGCGCATAACTCTTCCAGGGAGCGACCACACTAACGTCGCCGCCTGCCTCCCGCAGAGCATCGTCTGGGTAGAAGAGCACCTTACCACCAATCTCGATCGGCTCCCGTTGCTGTTCTTCCGCTGTCGAAAAGATGGTCATTTTATATCCGGCATATATCCAATCTTTAGCTTTTGCGCGCGCTCCATTAACATCGCCTGTCTTCAGGGCATCAACAAACTCGGTTGCGGTCGGAAGAGCTGCCAGAAGAGATATTGGGCCATGGCAGAGCACTGCCGTGGGCTTGGATGATTTGTGAAAGTGTCTCAACACGATGCCAACGTTGGGATCATCGAGAAGGTCGATCATTGGGCCATGACCACCTGGGACAAAAACTGCGTCATATTGGTCTAAGCCTGATGCAATGACATCGGAGATACGAGTTGGATTTTTGAGCCCAGTTAAACTGTCTTTGAAGCGCAGATAATCTTGAAGCCTAGCCTCATCTCCGCCAAAAAAGTCGGCGGTGGCTGAATGCACATCCAACTGTGGCGTGTTGCCTTTCGGATTGGCGAAAGTGATTTCGTAACCGTCCTGCATCAAAGCGCGAACTGGAACCGTGAGCTCGTTGAGATAATAGCCAGCGCCGGCATAAACCTTGCCATCTTTCAAGGGTAGGCCGTGTCCACTTGAGACCATTACTAGGATTTTCCCATTTTTCGTCGATTCTGCGTTCATATTATCCCCTTATTACGATTACGTTTTTTGTAGAATTTCTTCGATTATAGTCCACCTTGAAGCTGCAAGCATGGCGGCTATGCGACACCAAGTTGGGATTAGCCAATGCAGGATTTTTATGATATGATAATTAATCCAAAGTAACCAACTACTTAACACATATATACACCCTAACGTTACTTTGGCAGGACTTTTTTAAATTAGGACTTTTAAATGTCGATTGAAAATCTTAGCACTGCCACTCCTTACTGTAATTTAACACCAGAATTAATCCTAGCTGCGATAGAAAGTATAGGATTTCATTGTACGGGGAGCATGCTTGCCCTAAACAGCTTTGAAAATCGAGTTTATCAAATTGGAATTGTAGAGCAGCCGCCCATCATTGCAAAGTTTTATCGACCGCATCGTTGGAGCAATGAAGCCATTTTGGAAGAACATCAGTTTGCAAAAGAATTGACGGAACTTGAAATTCCTGTCGTGTCCCCTTTAAGCATAAATCAAAATACCCTCCATCATTATCAAGAGTATCGTTTCGCACTGTTTCCGAGGGAAGGAGGGCGTGCATTAGAGCTTGGTAATTTAGCGCATTTAGAAAGAATGGGACGTTTTATTGGCAGACTTCATGCCTTAAGCTCTTGTCGCAAATTTCAGCATAGACCTCGATTAGATTCTGAAACGTTTGGACACAATTCCTATCATTATTTAATTAAGACTCATTTTGTTCCAGAATATTTAAAACAGAATTTCAGTACCACTGTTGAATTATTATTAGCAACTATTGAACAGCACTTTCAGAAAATGGGCCCAATCTCTTACATACGATTACATGGAGACTGTCATCCAGGCAATGTTTTATGGAATGACTGTGGTCCTCACATTGTGGATTTGGATGATTGCATTATGGGACCAGCGATACAAGACATTTGGATGATGTTATCTGGCGATGAACAACAAATGGGGATACAATTAGACCAAATTCTGAGTGGTTATTGTGAGTTTCGTGATTTCGATCCTAAAGAAATAAGATTGATTGAGTCTTTGCGATCACTCAGGATGTTACACTATGCGGCTTGGCTTGCAAAACGGTGGGATGATCCCGCATTTCCGATGCATTTCTCTTTTTTTAATACACCCAATTATTGGCAGGATTTATTACAAAATTTGCAACAACAATACCGAAAATTAATTGATGTTGGCCAGGGTTTTATTTAATTTTTATTATTTTTATGCCATGCGCGAGACTGCTTCATCGGTCGATAGTACCGCATGCGCCAGATATCGGTAGTTGATCAGTGCCGCCTCGTAGCCGTCGCCCCATTCCGGATGGCTAGGCCCAGCAATCGCATCCTTTACAATAGCAACTTCGAAACCCTGCTCAAGGAACTCACGCAGATGGGACTCGACGCACATGTTCGCCAACATGCCGCCGAGAATGATCTTGCCGATCCCTCGCTTGCGTAGCTGCAGAACGAGGTCATTGGTCTGCGGTCCGAATACCTTGTGTGGACTAACGACAATTGTCTTGCCATCTTCAATGTATGGTTTAAAACGATCGAGCCAGTCGGCACCTGAATTGGTAAAGCCCGTCAAATCCAGGGGCGCGCTCCGCGCGAAGGTATTCGTTTTCAACTCTATGGCTTCAAGCGGTCCATTGATCTTCCAGCCGCATGATCGGTCGGATAGAAATAATGGGGGGAAATAAGCACGTGATAGTCATTCGTTTCGCCGACTTGAAAAGACGCTCTATAGTTCGCAATAATACCGTTCTTGGTGACGCTGGCACCAACCAAACCCCAACTCGTTCCCTTCTCGCTGAGAAAATCATTTTGTGGATCGATTACAACAACAGCAGTATCGTATGCATTAAATTCCATATCTTATTCCTATTCCTAAGCCCATGCCTATGTCCCTTGAAACTTATGTCTCTTGAAAATAGTTTAACTTCTGCGTATTAGCAAGCACTGCGGTGTTAATCAGGCGCTTGGTATCAATGATTGTGAGAGTCATCGATGACATGTGTGATTGATCGCATGGGTCATCGATTGCGTGGATCATCTTTCAGGTCAATATACTCGAGACCAAGCGGTCCGATTGCCGTGATCTGCGTGACGTACTCCCCAGATTTTGCCCAGTGGAAATGAGGCGTGTCTCCGGGCAAAACGAGCACGCTGCCCGGCGGGTAGGCCTGGACTTTATCGCCGTCAAACTTTTCACCAAGGCCGATATAGAAGACACCTGAAATAACCGTGTAGATCCTGTCTTCCGGATGTTTGTGCGGCATTAGTTTTGCTCCGCCGGACGCTTTCACTCTGATTGTATAAGGGCCGACCTCGGTGACATGACCCACAATGACGGCGAGATGCACCTCTCGAGGGAAGGCTGGAAAGGGTTGCCAGTCAATGTCTTCGGGTAAGATCGTTCTAAACACTTCTTGGCCAGGTTGATGTGGTCTAGACATGTGTATCTCCTTTTGTCGCAGCTACATTACCATCAGGCAGATAATAACGTATTGATCATATCGAAAATTTTATAGGGTATTTTTTATATGGTATTATAATACTCTTAGTACTAATTTTCAGAAGGATTTTTAGCATGAGCGTACCTCTCATTTACGGTCAAGAACTCATCGATGCAATCAAAATGCACGATAAAATAGCCATAGATAAAATTCTTGGCGACAAAAAAAAGGTTAATGTTAATTTTGCTGACGATAAAAGACAAACGCCGCTTTGTTATGCAATACAAGAAGAACAATATGATCTTGCAGAGAGACTCTTAAAAATGGGCGCAAACCCAAAATACTTTGGCGAAGAAACCTGGGAGGCCACCAGAAAATTCGCATCAACCCCCCTTGAAGCAGCGATTAGAACCGGGAAAATAGAGTTCGTCAAATTGTTACTCTATTGGAAGGCAGATGTTAACCAGAGCACTGGGGAATATATGGGCACCCCTGACTGTAGGGAACAAATTTTGCAAAGTTTAGAAAAAGTACCAGACCGTAAATTTCTATACACTGGCTTTGGGGATTCTCATTTGGCTATAGCCGCTTCCCTGGGATATTCCGAAATTGTAAAATTATTGATGAAAAATGGTGCTGATGCTCGCTATAAATATAAGGGTAGTAATGGCGATCAAAGAATTGTTACCAGCCAAAACACTGAAATACGTGAAATGGCTCATCCTCTAACTTTGAAAATACTGCTTCAAAAAGATAATCAAACTATCTTAAGACCCTCTTCATCCTATACCGAACAAATTGAAAAACTCTTAGCATGGCATGATTCACATAAAGATTCTCCATTACCAATAGAATTTAATAAACCTTTGAATAAATCTAATCTTACAACAATGATGACAGCCATTGGTCTAGGACATTGGAAGATTGCAAGATTGATGCATAAATTAGGAATACCGCTTCCTTCTGATATAGATATTAATAATTCCAGTCTAGCGCCCAATAGTATCAATGTATTGACACTTGCAATCAATTCACTGAATGTTGATACCGTCCGTTGGATTTTGTCTGTCCTCGGACCTACTGTAAATTTAAATGCAGTGTTCAAATTTAAAGACCAGATAGAATTTACTAGCTTAGGTCTTGCAGCTCACAATTGCTTAGATTATTATATGGTTAGTTTGTTAATTGATCACGGGGCAGATGTAAATTTCCTAAGTTCAAATGGATATTGTCCTTTAGTGGCTGCCTATAATAACATCAATAGGCATGGTGAAAATGACCTTAGCGTCGTAACCCACATGGCGTTATTACTACTTGATCGAGGCGCAAATCCAGATCTTGTTGATAATTTTTATAAAGATAAATCAGATTTACAGCAATCATACCATGTTATTAAATATTTTCAAGAAACCTATAAAGAGTTTACTACAGTTCTAACTCCAAAAATAATAAAATTATTGGTCAGCAGTGTTGAGGTAGAGTATTACCGAAGAACTGGCGATCCTCTCAGAAATAAAGCAGAGAAATTATTGGAACGACTCATTTATTTAACGGCAGAACATGCTGCCCCCATAATCGTTGAAATACATAAGTCAGTATTTAATACTGACATTTTGAAACAAAAAGATATAAAAAGTGATGAGTCATCTAGAAAAAAATTGCAAGAACGAAAAGAACGACTGTCTAGAGCGTATGCAAGTGATCTCATGAAAAATATGGTCAAAAACAGTATTACTAATAAACTGCTATTAATACTAAAGAGACCACCACTTTATGCGCTGCAATCGCAATTTTCATATGAATTATCTGCTTTCTCAACACCTATAATGCACAAAATGCTCAGCGTTAGCGCAATACGAACCTACGATTTTTTCGCTGAAATTAATAGTTATCTCACGGAAGAATTTTCAACTAAGCACTTTTCGACAGATGAAATAAATCATGGTTTAAGAAAATCAATTGAGAAGAGTAAAGTTCCGCAATCGATGTGGAGCGGAGTTATATCGGGTTTCACTTCACTGTTACCAAAAGCACTTAGCTTCAGATATACGGGCTCTGTAATGCCTCCTTCAAGCAAGGCAACAAAGGAGGTGAGAGTGATGCCGCAACCGGATACATTGGTCCGGTTACAAGCTATAATGGGACCCACCGAATGTGCGATAATGCAATTTACAAAGCCAAAAATTGTGACACCGGAAAAATCGGAAACACCGGCAACTACAGAACACAAAACCACTCAGGAAGTGAAGACCCTCGCTGAAACGGGTGAAGGAGAGATTACTACCTCAGTTACAGACAAATTAAGTAAGGATGATAAACTTTTTAAAGCAGATTTTATCAAAACCCTGCGGGAGCTTCATGATGCTAGGGCAATCATCGTTAAAGGTATTATGTTCAAATATCATCGCGCCAAAGCGCGATTGGAGTCTGATAAAACATCAGTTAAGGAATCAGATAAAAAATCAGAAAAGGAATCAGAAAAAATATCTGAAAAGAAAGTTCCGCAGATAAAAACTGATGTAGCATTCGAAGTTCCCGAAACCCAAAGAAGAGATAAAGATTCTGATCCAAGAGCAAAGGGCTTTGTCATTAAATTTTCCTGATTTAAATATGAAATATCGTACAAAGGGTGACTCACGATGCAGCCAAACCGCCGCAACCAAAACAAAAAAAATAAAAAATGTATTCTGATGTAATAAACTGCACTTGTGGTGTTAATATGCGAGAAAGGTCTTGACGGCAGTTAATCCTATTTGATAACTTAAAAATTATAGTTTATTTCATAGGGTTAAAAAGCTATACTTCTTATATGGAATTTATCACAGTCGAATCCTTATCTCTGAAACCTTCCCGTATTTGCCTAGGCACCTGGGCAATAGGCGGCATGATGTGGGGCGGCTCAGATGAAAAAGAATCTATTGCCACAATTCATAAGGCTTTGGAACAAGGTATCAATATTATTGACACCGCACCTGTTTATGGATTTGGAGTCTCTGAGGAAATTGTGGGGAAAGCTCTCCAAGGCTATCCACGTGATAAAATTATTATTGCAAGCAAGGTTGGATTAGAATGGAATCAGGGTAAAATATTCCGTAATTCATCCCCAGAGCGGCTAAAAAAAGAACTAGAAGATTCATTAAAGCGCTTGCAAACGGATTATATCGATATCTATCAAATTCATTGGCCAGATCCTAAGGTGTCTTTTGAAGAAACCGCCAAAGTTTTATCAGATTTTGAGAAACAAGGGAAAATCAAAGCCATTGGTGTCAGTAATTTCTCACCTGCTCAAATGGATGCATTTAGAAAAACCTCTCCTATCCATACCTCGCAAGTGCCATATAACCTCTTCGAACGAGAAATTGAAAAAGAAGTACTGCCTTATACGGAAAAAAATGCAATTGTTACTTTGGCCTATGGTGCCATATGCCGTGGATTATTAAGCGGCAAAATGAACGAAAATACCAGTTTTAAAGAGGACGATATTAGAAATAATCGAGATCCCAAATTTCAAAAACCTTTATTTTTAGAATACCTAAATGCCGCAGAAGCCTTGAAGACATTTGCAAAGACGCAATTCAATAAATCGCTTCTAGCGTTAGCAGTGCGTTGGGTGCTTGATAAAGGACATACCATTGCTTTGTGGGGAGCCCGTCATCCAAATCAACTTAACGAGGTCAATGACGTCATGGGTTGGCAATTGGATGCAGCAGCGCTCAAAGAATTAGATACCATTTTGAACCAGCATATTAAGCATCCTGTAGGGCCTGAATTTATGGCTCCCCCAAGTTCTTAAAACTTGGAGGTACTGTTCACCAAAATTTAAATTTTACGGTTTATGTGGGTGCTTCCTGCTTTTGGTCCCGGGCTCGGTTCTTTCGGAACCTCTGATTGGGAATGTTTTTTATCAGCCTGGGAATAGAGTACTGGCTGTGTTTTGGTATCTAGAAGAGCCTGATATTCTTTGAGGAAACTTTCAGATTCCCTAACCATAACGTTAATATTTATTGCTCTTGATTTTAGGCCTTCTTTAAGAAGGGCGAAATCATCGGATTTATTTCGATACCCCTGGTACATTTCTTGCAGTTCCGGGATCCGAACATTGAATATTTCAGAACTTTTCTCCTGAAGTGTTTCAATTTGCTTTTTGAGCTCAGTACTAACCTTTGGATTTGATGACTTAAAAAATTGCTGTCGTAAATTTCCCTCTTCCTCTTTGGCGGCCTTATATTCATTTTCCAAGGCTTCCATTTGTTTAGAACATTCCGTCATTTTTTCTGTCATTCCCTTGGAAAGAGAGCGTAAAGATTCTGTATTTGATTTTAGAACGGATTCAAATTCACTCGCAATCTTATTTAACGCTTGTAATTTTTCATTAGTTTTCATATTTTCTTGATGCAAGATATCATCCATTTTTTTCTGAAGCGATCCTATAACCTTCCCACTCCCTGGAATTATAGTTTCAAATTTTTGAAATGAGTGATCTTTGGCTAAATTATTCATTTTGTTTATTAAATCGCGCCCTATGGGTTCAAGTTTATGTGCCAAACTTGTTTTGAAATATGGTGTTTTTCAGATTGAATCATTTCAAGCAAAGTTATTTTCTTGGTTTGTTCCTTAATGTCGGAAAGAACTGGACTTCTTTCAATTTCTTGAATGGTACTCTGAATTTCGCGTTCAAAATGGATCAATTTATCAATGGGTTTTGTTTTGGAATCCTTTATAAGTGCTTCTGTTATATTGTTTAATTTCATTATTTTTTCAATAAAATCGGGGTTGTACTTATGTCTGCGAAGCTCTCCCAGTAGATCAACAACATATCTTTGTATATGTTCAAATTGGACTATGTAGTTGAACGTCTCTTCATCTTTAATACTAGAGGCTAAGGCAAGTGCTTCGCGGGGCAAATTTGTAAGAGTTCGTACTGTTCTGCACTTGAAATAGTCAATTCCGGTTTCACGAATTCTACCTTCGACTACGACTTGAGTAGGCGGTATTAAGAATTCTCGTTCATCCGGATGTTGAGAGACAGAGACAATATTTTTTCCAATGATACCATCCGTATAGAATATTCCTACATTGGTTTTGCCTGGCGTAAAAAAGACGTGTGAAGGCTTTTTATAGGCTGTGCTGACAAAGGCGCTTTCCATTATGACGTCACCTCCTTTTTCAGTTGCACTGATTCTATCTGCATTCCGGTTCAGAGTAGCTTTGCTATGGGCACTTTCCCAGCGAAAGGTGTGATGAATGATAAATCCTTGGACTTTATTAAGACCAGAACAGGCCATCACTGAGTGGACCAAAGTATCTAAAACATCATCTCCCTTATCTGAAATCTTACTTATTCTGTTGGTGAGCAAATATTGCATGGATTCATAAGCCTTGCCAGTCCAAATATTGATGGCACATTTTTCAGCATAAGATACCTCTTTTAAAAATCCTTCCTTGTCATTGTTCGCAAAATCTTCCTCAGTAGGGATGGCATCGTCTTGTTCTGATTTTGCTGGTTTTATGCGCGATCTGGTATCAAGAAAATCGAGATATTTTTTTCTGTCTTCCTCTTGCAACACGATATGCTGTAGATTTGCAAACTTTAATATTTCAGATAAATTATATTTTTCGACCCTATCTTCCAAGTTAACAGAAATGAAGGTTTGATCACCAATTTGTTCTGTCTGTACGGGCTTACTTTGTAGAATATATTTAACAATATTTTCAGAGATCTACGGTATGCTGAGTTTTAACCAAAGGTCCGTGCAGTAAGAGTGGATCGCTTCTAACAGCACCGATGGTTTCTTGCAATTTCTTGGTTTCCTCTCTGAACTTCGAGTGTAATGCCTTAGCATCTCCCGCTTTAAAAAGCTCTTGGAGTGGTGAGCTGCGTACTCGTTCCGTATGTTGTTCCTCTGTTTCCAACAGTTTTTTCAAATCCGGAAATGATTCAGATAATTGTAGTAAAACCTGAGGTTGTCCCTCATACTGTGTTTCTAGGGATAGGGTTGGGAGTTTCAAAAACTTTAATACTTGGTTTAAGGTTTCCCAGTCTTCCTTTTGATATAAAGCAAATAATGGACTTTGTTCAATGTTGGGAAAAAGAAAGACATCTATTCTTTCTTTTTCTGGTATTTCATTTAAGAGATAAAGTAGGGCATGTGGCAACCCCTTATCAATTGCTGTCATGAGTAATGATGGATTTCCGTTTGAGCCTAAGATTAATGTTATCTTTTCATCGGGCGATATTTTGCTGAAAATGATATCAAAAACACCGTTACTGTGATTTTTAAGTAAATTCATAAAGGTATTTTCGCCTGCCCGTGTTTTGATATAAAATATTTCTAGCATTTGATCTTTGGGTAGAAAATCGATCAAGTCTTTCAAAAATGCAACATTATTATCAAGAGAAGCAAAATAAGCGGGTGACTCTCCAATCGGAGAGGTTTCTTTCAAGTATTTGAATGACAAATCTTTATCAAAATAATTTAATAATTGAATGAGCTGTCCTTTTGAATACGTTAGTTCAGAAGTTGCGGCATATTCCACCAAAAAGTCTCTTCTCATTCTATTATTGAGATCATAGCCATTTTCTAATAATAAAATGGCTATATCAATTTTCGCAGCGGATAATGCGAGAGGCAAAAGTCTTCCGTATTTTTTCGAAACATAGTTGACATTAACCCCTTTTTGAATCAGTGCGGTTGCAGCTTTAATATCCCCTTTAATGACTGCTTCGCCCAGTTGTTTTAGTTCTGCAGAGAGAGTGTTTAATTTCTCATACATTTCTTTAGGAAGCAGTTTTTTTGCCTCGGGTGAAATATATAGCTCAGCACCAGCTTCGAGCAATATTAAAATAGTTTTAAAATCCCCTTTCAGTGCTGCAATTTCAATAGGCGTCTGTAAGGGATCTGAACCTGAGCGCCGATCCAAAATGGTTTTTTGTCGTGCTTGCATTGTTGGATGCGACATGATGCGGTTGATTATCTCAGGATTGCCTTTTTTTACGGCTAAACTTAAGAAAGTTTCATTTTCTTCTGGACTGACAATAAAATTTAGATCGATTTTATTAGGATGTTGTTGAATATCATGCAAAATATCGTCAACGACTTTTATATCGTTATCTTTGATAGCTTGGTATAGCATTTCCTCTAAACTTAACATAACTATTAATCGATAATAGTATCAATGGTATTTATGATATTTATCGGCTAGTTTTGAATAATACTTAAGTGAATAGATTGAACATGTTTTAGTAAGAATGCTACGTGCATTGGCACTCATTTTAGAGCATTATATCGCTACTTTTTATATTTACTCTATGACTGTCCCGAAATGGGACTTCAAGTCCTGTTTAGATTCAAAAGCCTTGTTTCCACCCGGTGAACCTCTCAAAAGTTCAATGGCCAAGCCAAGGCCGAGACCCCCTGATTATTTTAATCCCTCAGGCTTTTGATACAGCAATCTTAAAAAAGGGTAAATTTAATATTCCCTCGTAAACGAGAAAGTAGTTTTGCAGAGAATGAACTGTTAGGAGGTGATTCTATTTGTAGGGGCTTGCTTTGAGAAGTTTGATTTATTTGAGAGCTAAAGAGGAGTGGTGACGTAGAATTTCTGTGTTCTTGTGAAATTTGTGATTGAACAGTCTGATCTTCGGAAACTTGTATTTGCGCTATTTGTTCTTCAGTAATTTTGCTTGGTATTATTTCTTCGTTATTTTCATCCGCAGATGAAACTAACATTAGAGTCTCTACAGTAGAGTCATCAGCAGTTGAAACCGGCATAGGGATTTCTAGCTTTGGATTCATATCGGCAGGTTTTTCAATTTCTATGGATTCTTCAATCTCAATGTTTTCTGTCATATCTGGACTATCTTCAGACGTTGCTACTGTAGTGGGTGTTAAAAGCCAATGTCTGGCCTTCATGAGCCAACCCCCTAAAACAGCGCATCCTCCCAGCGTATATCCTATTCCTCTCGCAAGACAAATGCCTGCGACACCCAAAGTTGTTTTAAAGCCCAAAGAATAGGATAAACCTAGGCCTATCATTCCCACAGAAACCAATCCAGTGATCATTGAAATTCGTGTATTCTTAAAACCCCCGAGCAAAGCCCCTCCTGAAATCGTCCTTATGGCATCAAAAGCTTGGAATGCGCTATTCATTATGATAAATAAATTAGTTGCGGTCACAATTTCTGCATTGTTAGGATCCTCTACATCTAGGAAGGGTCTCATGAGTTCATGAGTCATGCTTGACATGACTCCAAAAAGCAGCAATGAAATTCCTCCACCTAGAGCAATGCAAATATTGCCAGTGACTTTTGCTTTAATAATTTTTCCTGCACCCTTATACCTTCCTACCAGAACAATAGCTGTTTCATTCAAGCCATAGATAGAGATCGCGGCAAAAGAACTATATTGCAAACTGATCTGCCAAGCTTTAAGAGCTGCTTCACCGAATTTCCCCATAAAGGCAGTGTAACCAAGATTGATAGAGTATTCTGAAAGGACTTGGATTCCGGTCGGTATGGACATAGAAGTTAATTCAAAAAAAACTTGCCGGACTTCATTGAATTCGCTAAAGAGATCAAGCATAAAATCTGAATAACGAGCACTGAATCTTAAATAAAGTGAAAAAACCAATAAATCAAGCCAATTGGTAATGGCTAAAGCAAGTCCTAAACCGGAGAGTCCTAATTCTTCTCCCAAAATGCCATTAACAAATAGGAATCCCAGAGAAGAAACGACTAGATTATCGAATACAGTTAATAGATTGACTGCTCTAAAATCAGCAATGCCCAAAGCAATTTGTTTTTCGAGATGAACTGCAAAAAGCGCGGGGATGCCAATAGAATACATTTTAAAATATTGTTCCACATCATCTAGCAGATCTTCAGGCTGTTGTAATAATCGTAAAATATGATGACTGGTTAAGGCAAAAGTTATGGCGGGTCCGCTTAATACCAATGTTAAAACTAAACCACTTTTAAAACTGTGACGAATTTTAGCGTTTGCTGCTGGTAAATTTATCACTCCATGGCCATAAGCATTGCTTGTTAAGGAGCAAACAGATCCTATCATGGAACACCCAGTGGTGATGATTGCTCCCTGTACCCCCCCTGTTAGAGCACTTGCAGCTAAAGATTTATTTGCTAAGATTACTATATTTATATAATTGAAGCTGGTATCAATTCCAGGACAAGTGCTTGCGGAGATCGCATAGTAGATGACCTCTTTTAAGGTCTTACGATCAAAATAGCTGATAGTATCTTCTTGCATAGTAAAAATTGACAGTTGATAAATAAAAAATTCCTTGCAACACTACTTAAGTTGTTGCATATTGTTTACTCTTTGACATTAAACCTGATTTTTTGCACGAAGTAAATTTTTTCAAAAATAATCGATATTGGATTTTCGATTTAAGATTTTAGGAAACTTACACAGAGGATGCCCTATGTCTACTCAAATTCTATCAAAACTCTTTTTCCAATCTGCCAAAAAATATTCTCAAAAATTATGTGTTGCCGATAGCTCTGGAAAAAAACTCAGTTATTTTAAAGCGATGGTTGCCACGCTTGTATTGAGTCGGATATTGAAATTTGATTCGGATGAGGCTCGAGTTGGTGTGTTACTTCCCCCTTCTGTTGCTGGTTTTTTAGTGAATATTGCGCTGAATTTATTGGGGAAGACCAGCATAAACTTGAATTATGTCCTTGGAGAAGCTAACTTAAATGCTTGTGTTAAAAAAAGTGCAATAAAAACAATTATTTCATCGAAAGCTTTTCTAAATAAAATGTCTTTTAAGTTTGAAGACTGTGAGATTCTTTATGCTGAAGATATTTTTCAAAAAGCAAAAAAATCGATTCTGCTAAAAATGGGGGCCGCACTATTGGCTAAATTAGTTCCTATATCAATGATTTGGAGAATATTTGCTCATAGAAGCAGCCATGAGGATACATTAGCTACCATTATTTTTTCAAGCGGCAGCACAGGAGATCAAAGGCATTTTATTATCCAATAAAAGCATCATTTCAAATATCAGGATGACCGCAAAAGTATTTCCACACGAAAATTCCGATGTATTTTTGGGTATTTTGCCCTTTTTTCATTCTTTCGGATATACGGGTACCTTATGGTTACCTGTCCTCGCGGGTGCTGCGATTGTATATCATTTTAATCCCCTGATCATAAAGAAATCGCGAATTTGGTGCAGCAGTATAAAGTCAGTTTTTTAATTGCGGCACCAACCTTTTTAGAAATTTATAGAAAGCAATGCAGTGCGGCGAGCTTTAGCAGTATAAGACATGTCATTGCAGGTGCAGAAAAGTTGCATGAAAACCTGGCTCAAAATTTTGAAACTCTGTTTGGGTTACGAATTATGGAAGGCTATGGCTGCTCTGAAGCTGGTCCTATCATTGCTGTGAATTCCCCAATAAAATCAAAAGGGAGCACTGAAATGCCTGGTGCTAAATCAGGCAGTGTTGGACGTCCGCTGCCAGACATTTTGGTGCAAATTGTCAATATTGATACTTTTCTGCAAAACGAACCTGGTATTCCAGGTTTAATCCATATAAACTCGATTCCGCAGTTTTTTGTTCTTGATGGGGAAAAGAAAATATGGCTTACTATGCAAGAGATAAGTCGGACTACTGAAACGGCTCTTGTTTTCGCATAGCAAAGACCGTCAACGCTGTAACAGAAGACCGACTTGGCTATAATGCCCGCTCTAGGGAGACAAAGCAAGGATGATGTCTTTATGTTACTTAAGCCAGTCGATTGCATTTCCGCTTACGTTGCGGGGCTTAATGCATCACTTAAACAAATATCCACACATTCATTGACGAAGATTCAGTCCAACTGGCTTGTTGTTATGTTAATTGGATTAATGGTCACCGGTTGTTTTAGCTGGGCTGAATTCATGCGGTCTAGTTTGGGGAAATTTGATGAAAATCGATTACGCTGGATGTTCCGTTATGCAAAAATTGCATGGGATTATCTTCTTCAAGCCAGTGTTACATATATCATTACTCATTATGGTGTCACAAAAGGCGTTTTAGTGCTTGATGATTCAGATAAAGTGAGGTCTCGTAATACCAGTAAGATCCCAGGCGTTCATAAGATTTTGGATAAAAAGACGCAAGGCTGGTTTAAGGGGCAAGAATTTGTTTTTTTACTTTTGGTAACGGATATTTTAACGATTCCCATTGGATTCCGTTTTTATGTCCCAGACCCTGCGTTGAAAAAATGGAAAGGGATTATTAAGGCTCAAAAGAAGGCTGGTATTCCCAAAAAAGAACGAGCAAAGAGGCCTGCCCCCAATCTGAATTATCCCACCAAACAAATGCTAGCGCTTGAGCTTTTAAGAGAATTTTGTCAACAGCATCCAAAAATTACGGTGCAAAGTGTTTTGGCAGATGCACTGTACGGTTCTAAAGAATTCATGGACAACGCATCATTAGTGACTCATTGTTCTCAAGTGATCAGTCAGTTGCGCAAAAATCAATTGGTACGTTCTTGTGGGAAACGTGTTCTTTTAGAGGCCTATTTTGCACGCCAACCGGGTGTAAAAACTAAGCTTACGATACGTGGTGGGGAGTCAAAATTGGTCACAGTGTTGTCAGCCAGAATTTTAGTGAAATCACATACAAAGAAACGTTTTGTTGTTGCCTTGAAATATGAAGGCGAAACGGAATATCGATTTATTGTTGCTACAGATTTATCCTGGCAACATATGGACATCGCGCAAACCTACACTTTGAGATGGCTAGTCGAGGTTTTTATCCAGGACTGGAAAGCGCATGGTGGTTGGAATAAGCTGAGCAAACAACAGGGCGTTGATAGTGCTATGCGAGGCATGACACTTAGCCTATTGTGCGAACATGCGTTGCTTCTCCACCCGCAGCAATCCGCCCGATTTAAGAACAAACAACCTGGGATATCCACTGGTTGCCTGATTCAACATGTCAAAGGAGAGGCGTTGCTTAATACTGTTGTTGATATTGTTAATTCCGTTGACCCTAGAGAGTCACTTGTAGAATTTAAGCAGGCAATAGACAAGGTACTGCCAGTGTATCAGTCAAAAAAGCATATGGTTGGCAGGGATCTTGGTAGAATGGAAGCGAGTCCCTCTCTCAAATATAAAAAAGCAGCTTGAACTTATATTTTTACGCTGCCTCAACTGTTAAAAACTGCGGAATCGAGTATAAAAAGTCCCAGCATGATGTCTGGTTATTTGGGTGAGACTCCTTTAGCTCCCAATGAATGGTACAACACTAAAGATATAGGTTATTTAGATAGCGAGGGATTTTTATTCATTATTGATTGTATCTCACGCTTCAGTAAAATTGGTGGTGAAATGGTACCCCACCTCAAGATAGAAGAAAAAATTAATAATATACTGGGGTGTCGAGCTGCACTTGTTGTATCTCAGGTATTCCATGATAGGAATAGAGAGGACTTGGCCGTCCTTTACCACCACGAAACTGTGAGTCCTGAGGAATTATTTGAATTATTGAACCAGACTTCATTACCAAAGCTTTGGATACCGAAATGTAGTTTTATTTTTAAACATACATCTATTCCAATGTTAGGATTCTGGGAAACCAGACATATTAACAGCGAAAGATATTGTGAAGAAAAAATATCAGGAAATGCAGGCAGAGAAGCTGACAGAAAGAAAATTACAGCAAGAAAAGTTGCCCGAAATGCTTGTTTAGTTGGTTAACTGTTTATTATTTTTTCTTGCTAAAGTAATAATACTGTATTGTAGGTACCGTAATTTCTACGTATTGTACGAAACCTCGGAATCCTATATATTTTCCGAACAATTGCCGTTATGTTAGAAAAAATATGGTTTTTTCTCTGGAATAACGGGCCGTAACTGTTCAAGCATATGAGATTTCTGCGGAAATGAGCAGTACGTAATCGGGTTGAAGTACTTAAAGTGGATGATTCTATGGATTATGAAGAATTAGCGGGTCTGTCTGTCGAAAAATTAAAGCTTTTTTATTCATTATTGCATGAAAATAATATTGATTTCACACAATTTCCTATCCAAGATCATGCACATAGAAAGCATGCACAGACAAAGAATGAATTTCCGCTTACTTTTTCTCAACAGCATATGTGGCTGAATCAACAATTTGATACCAACCATGCTATTTATCATATGCCTGCAATCATCAGGTTAATGGGTAATCTTGATTTTGAAGCACTCGAAAAAAGTTTTCAAGAAATTATCAATCGTCATTCTATTTTAAAATGCTGTTTTTTCGTTACTGAAAATGGCCCTAAGCAAAAACAGGTAGAATTATGTGATTTTAAGATTAAAGTGCATGATCTAACTAAATATAGTAAAGAAAGCAATCAAGGAAACAGTCAAGAAAAAAATAAAGGAAAAGAAAATTTGCCACAGGCTCGCTATGATGTTCATGATAGCGTAATAGACCTCTTCAAAGAATTTAATACAACACCTTTTGATTTAGCAAAAGCCCCACTATTTCGAGTTTCACTGGCTAAAGTATCTGAAGAAATACACTACTTGTTTTTTTGCATGCACCATATTATTTCTGACGCTTGGTCTATTAAAATAGTGTGTCAGGAGTTAAATTACTATTATAACTTTTTCACAAAACATGAGAAATCTAATTTCAAGGAACCTGATGTCACTGAATCCAATCCTGTGGATGCCCCCAAACCATTGATGGCTCTCAAGGAACTAAAGCATCATTATCTAGATTATGTCATTTGGCAGCAAGAGTTGCTGCCTGATGCCATTTATGAGCGAAAACTAGAATATTGGAAAAAACAATTGGAAGACATAGATCCAATTTTAAACTTGCCTACAGATTGGGTGAGGCCAGCTGTACAAAGTTTTTTTGGTGAAAAAATTTCATTTGATATTCCTTCAGATATCGTAAATAAATTGTATCGTATAGCAAAAAGCCATGAAGTCACGCCTTTTATTATTCTCTTTGCAGCATTTAATCTCCTGTTATCTCGATATTCAGGGCAAAAGGATATCTTGGTAGGCCTGCCGGTTGCCAATCGCAGGAGTGAATTTGAAAATTTGATTGGCTACTTTACAAATATATTAATCATTCGAAATAAATTCTCTGAAACACATACTGTCATAGATTTCCTGGTGTTGCTGAAGGAAGTCGTGTTGAGTGCAAATGAACATGAAGTTCCGTTCGAGAAAGTTCTGGAACTGATAAATCCTCCTCGAGATCTCGGCAGACATCCCTTGTTTCAGGTCATGTTTAACTTTAATAAATATACTGATTCCAAAATAGAATTCACGGGTCTAAAGGCAGAGCATTTAAAGACAGAGTTAGAGATCTCGAAATTTGACTTAACTTTATTCGTTGAAGAAGGAGCAGGAGACGAGCCGGATCAGGGCAGATCTCTTGTGAATTTGAATATAATACAGATCTGTTTTGTTTGGAGACAATTCAGACTATGGCAAGCAGGTATCAGTCACTGCTGACAGAGTTACTGGAGGATATCGATCAAAAAATTGCTGATGTTAAAATGCTCTTGCCTGGTGAGGGAGAAAAGCTCTGTCAATGGACCGATCTTTCTGGTCAGCGAAAGACAGTTGTATCCATTTATTATTCGAAGAACAAGCGGCGAGAAATCCAGACAATATTGCTGTTTGCCATGGCGCGCAGTCGCTTACCTATCAAGCATTGAACCAGCGCAGCAATAAATTAGCACATGCTCTATTGAAAAAAGGGGTGCAAAGGCACGAAGCGGTAGTCATCTATCTAGAAGAACCCATGGAACAGATCACTGCAATTTTTGCTGTCCTAAAAGCAGGCGCTGTATTCGTATGTCTAGATACTGCCTACCCGATGAAACGCTTGAAACAAATCATCGATCAAGTGAGACCGAAGCATATTCTCTCAAATCTCAATGCATTTAACGTAAGTGATATTTGCAGTGTTGCAGAGGATTTCATCGATGCGACTACTATTATCGACTACGGCACTGGGTTCTTTGAAGATGCCATAGATAGTAATCCCAATCTCCCACAAAATCCAAAAGACCCGCTCTATATTGTGTATACTTCGGGTTCGACAGGCATCCCTAAGGGCATTTTGCAGTGCCATGGTTCTTCTTGCCAATATATGGAATGGCAAAGCAAGCGATTTGATATCAAACCTGGCAAGCGAGTCGGACAGTGGGCCTCAATTGCATATGATGCCTCCTATAGTGAAATTTTTGGAGCGTTATGCTTCGGTGCCACTCTTTATGTGAACGATGCAGCGCTAAGGGGTAATGCCAGCGCTATAGCAGAATGGATCCTAGACAATAAAATCAATACCATTCAATTGATCCCAAGCTTTTGTAGGTTGGTTTTAGAATCATTCAAGCATTTTGCGCTTCGCCAACAAAATCAACTCAAGCAAAACCTAGAATATATGATGTTAGCAGGAGAACGCTTACCAATAGAACTGGCTAGGGAGTGGTTAGACTTTTTTCAAGATAAACCTAAGCTCTATAATTTATATGGACCTAGCGAAATTGTTCTTGCGACGGAACATCTTATCACAGAATCCAGCTTGCAAAAAAAATCAATCCCCATCGGACATCCATTTCTTGGCCGTAATATTTTGATACTAGATGAAAATAAAAAACTTTGCGGTATTGGGTGCCCTGGCGAGATATATATTCAAAGTCCCTATGTACACTTGGCTACTTCAACCAAGAGGCAGAAACAAACAGAGTCTATCTGCAAAATCCCCTGCATGACAATTATCCCGATAAGGTATATAAAACAGGTGATAGAGGTAGATGGATCAATTTTCATGAACTAGAATTCTTGGGAAGAATTGATAATCAAACCAAGATTCGGGGCAATCGAGTCGAAGTGCTAGAAATAGAGGCGGTTTTGAGTAAACATCCAGCAATTACTCAAGCTGCTGTTGTCATTCAGAATCGGGATAATGGCGATCCCTTTTTGGTTGCCTATTTGGTTTTGAATCAAGAACTTTCGACCTTCAATATAAGGGATTATGTGGCAGAAGAACTTCCAATCTATATGGTCCCAGCGCATTTTATGATTCTTGAAAAATTCCCTTATACGATCAGCGGCAAGCTCGATAAAAAGGCATTACCAAAACTCGAGAAGAAATGACATCACAGACTCTAACCAAGATTCGGAAAACGCCGTTAACAATACTGAAAAGATGCTTGAAGCAATTTGGAAAGAAATATTGGGTCGAGACGTGATCGGAATCCACCGTAATTTCTTTGATATGGGGGGGGATTCTTTAATGTTGGCGAGAATTCAACTGCTGCTTAAGCATAGATGCAACTTAACGATTTCTTTGGTTACTCTTTTTAGATATCCAACCATTCATTTGTTGAGCCAATTTATCAGCGAACAGCATCAAGATCATCACGGCAATTCAGAATCTCCTAAGGCAGCTGTTTCAGATCTTATCTCAGACAGCTATCACCGTGGTTCTTTGCGAAGGAATTTGCTAAAGAGTAGACGCAATCAAGAAACTTTGATGAGTTGATAAGTAATTGCAGGAAAAATTAAGGAAAGAGCATGGAAATAAAATTGCAAGAGCCTTTAGACCCAGAAACAGAGATGAAGATGGCTGCCATCAAGAAAATGGACTTGAAACAAAGTATTGAGCAACGTCGTTTAGGGCTTTCAAAGGAAAAACAGGAATTAATCGCGAAGCGTCTGCGTGGTGAGATAGCACCCAAGAAAGAACAGGATGATTTGCGGAGAATGTTTGATGAAACCTGGAAACAGATCCGCAGCCCATATGATGATTCATTGCTTAAGAGAGTTGAGCAATCCATTGAAATTTTTTATGGTGCTGAAAAACCCAGAGACTCAGATCCACGGCAAGTGACTCAAGCCCTGTATTTCCCTGGCTTAACTGCCAAACCCTGGCATGATCCCAAGGATTTTCCTTGGGTTCCAGGGATAGAAGCAGCTTTCCCAAAGATTAAGGAAGAACTCTACGGACTTTTGCAGGCAGAGGAACAATTTGATCCCTATCAACACCCCTATACGAAAGAGTTGGGGTGGAAGGGTTGGGGAACATATTCATTGTATCGAACAGGTAAATGGGATGAATTACATTGCAGCATGTGCCCGGAGACCGTAAAGGCTATTCGTAATACACCACATGGCTTGCGCGAATGCATGTTTACCAAGTTACAACCGGGATTCCCATATTACGCCCCATTCCGGAGGCAGTAATTTGGTGCTGACCTGTCATTTGGCACTCGTTATTCCTGAAGGTTGTGCGATTCGTGTGGAATCCGAGGCAAGAACTTGGGAAGAAGGCAAATGTTTGATATTTGATGACAGCTACATGCATGAAGTTTGGCATCATGGCACAGAGGTTCGCATGGTGATTCTATGGGACATCTGGCATCCTGAGCTCACGGAAACTGAAATTGAGGTTTTAAAGCATATTTTTCCAATTGCTGACAGATATTTGGAAAGAATCAAGAAAGGATGATTTTGTGGATAAAAAAATGCAAAAAATGCAAAAAAACCAGGAACTTGAAGATATGGGCTCTGCAATTGCTATCGTGGGGATGTCCGGTCGGTTTCCTGGCGCAAATAATATCAAAGAATTTTGGAAAAACTTAAAAAATGGCGAGGAGTCAATACAATTCTTTAGCGATGAAGAATTAGAGAACTCATTTTTAGAGGATCCGAATGCTAGAAAGGATGAGAAAGTTAACACTCAGTATGTAAAAGCTCGGGGGATCTTAGAGGATGTTGAATTATTCGATGCGAATTTTTTTAGCATCAACCCCACGGAAGCAGAAGTCATGGATCCCCAACATCGAATATTCTTAGAATGTGCTGTCCATGCCTTAGAAGATGCGTCCTGTGTTCCTGAAACTTACAAAGGTATCATCAGTGTCTATGCCAGTTCCTACCACAATATGTATCTCTTGAATAATCTCTATTCTAATGTTGATCTGCTGCAGACATTGGGCAGTGATGTCATCATGTATCATAATTCTCATGATCACTTGGCCACATTGCTGTCCTATAAGTTGAATTTAACGGGAGCCAGTGTCACTGTTCAAACGGCTTGTTCGTCTTCTTTGGTTGCTGTCCATTTAGCCTGTCAGAGTTTATTGACTGGGGAATCTGATCTCGCCTTGGCGGGTGGTGTTTGTATTAGCGTTCCACAAAAAACGGGTTATCACTATCAGGCCGGAGGTATCTTATCTTCAGATGGCCATTGCCGATCATTTGGTGCAGAATCGAGCGGCACCGTTTTTAGCAATGCCGTGGGGATTGTAGCACTGAAGCGATTAGAAGACGCAGCACGAGAAGGTGATCACATTTATGCAATCATTAAGGGAAGTGCTATTAATAATGATGGCTCCGTGAAGGCTGGATTCATGGCTCCCAGTGTAGAAGGACAAGCTAGGGTAATTATGGAAGCCATGTCCGTCGCTAATGTGGAACCAAACTCACTTGATTATATAGAAACGCATGGAACAGCTACGATTTTAGGGGACGAACTTGAAATCGCGGCCCTGGATGAAGTCTTCAAAAAGAGCCAATTAACAAGTCTTGACTCTAAAAATCGTATCCATTGTGCTTTAGGTTCTGTAAAAAGCAATATAGGGCATGCCAGTGCTGCTTCTGGGGTTGTAGGCCTCATAAAGACCGCGCTCGCATTAAAGCATAAACAATTACCCAAAAGCCTACATTGTGAAACATTAAATCCCAAAATTAAGTGGGATGAAACCCCATTTTACGTAAATACATCTCTAAAATCCTGGGAAAAAAGATTTTCGAATTCTAAATCTTGGCAAGAAGGCGGCCAAGCACGAAGAGCCGGTGTGAGCTCCTTTGGTGTTGGCGGCACCAATGCCCATGTTATTTTGGAGGAAACGCCACCATCTTTAACTGTCACCGGATGTGGAACTGAAACTAGATCTCAAGATAAAAATGCTTCAAATACCAGAGCTTGGCAGATATTCGCCTTGAGTGCGAGAACAGAACTGGGACTTAAAGGTTATGCGGTTGATATGGCTGCTGAGTTCATGCGAAATGATGAAATCACTCTGCCAGATCTTACCTATACCCTATTGACTGGCAGAAATCATTACGAGTACAGAGTTGCATCAGTTGTCCAGTCTGGCGTAGATCCAGATGATTTTAACAAGAAAATCACCAGTGACGATAGAGTAAAGCTCGGACAAACTTTTGCGGATCTCACCATAGACGAAACACTTGAAAAATGCGCCATTGTATTTATGTTTCCTGGCCAAGGTTCCCAATACGCTAGGATGGCACAAGGACTCTATCAACAAGAACCTGCTTTTGGAGCCATTGTGGATGAATGCATACGGTTGTTACTTAAAAGAACTGGCGTAGATCTTTCTTTATTATTTTCATTCGAAGATGCCACTCTACAAAATACTTCGATTGCACAGCCTGCCTTATTCATCATTGAATATTCTTTGGCAAAATTCCTGCATCAATTGGGAATAAAATCAGAGTATTCTATAGGCCATAGCATTGGTGAATATGTCGCCGCTTGTTTGGCGGATGTATTTTCGTTGGAAGATGCATTATATATCGTGGCTCGGCGTGGCGCCCTGATGCAAGCGCAAAAAGCAGGTTCCATGTTGGTAGTCAAGTTGCCCGAGCCAGAGCTGATTCAAATCCTACCGCAAGAACTATCGATTGCGGCAATAAATGGTCCCGATTTCTGTGTTGTTTCCGGAGAGACTAATGCCATCCAGAAATTTCAGCAGGGACTGTCGCAAACAGAAGTACAAAGTCGTGTTTTAAAGACTTCACATGGATTTCATTCTGCCATGATGGATTAGATGCTAGAGGAATTTGTCAGAGAGTTTTCTCATATTTCGCTGCATAAACCTAAAAGCTTGTATATATCAAATTTAACGGGCGATTGGATAAAGCCAGTTGAAGCCTTGGACCCACACTATTGGAAGCGTCAATTGCGCGACACAGTATTATTCGATAAGGGCATTCAAACAATTATTAAAAAGTGTCAGGAACGAACATTAGAAGTTCTTTTTGTGGAAGTGGGCCCAGGGTCAACTCTCACGACTTTTGTTAAAAATTATTCCGCCAGAAGCTACCAATCTCTGCCACATCCAAAAGGTATCGGCGACGATACTTTCACATTTCTGTCATTGCTCGCAAAACTTTGGTGCATTGGGGTTTCTGTAGATTGGATTTATTTTTATCAGAATGAGACACGGCGGCGGCTTTCTCTTCCGACTTATCCTTTTGCAAGACAGCGCTATTGGATTATGCCTTCGAAAAAACAAAAACCACTTGCATCAAAAGGGATTGAAGATTGGTTTTATGCGCCTGTTTGGCAACAGTCCATTTTATCTCCACAAAATGCCAGTGCCACAATAGAAAGTGATCAATGGCTTATTTTTGGTTTGGATGATGAAATTACCCATCATTTTATTGAGCATTGTGTGAAACAAAAACAGCAAATTTCCATCGTGAAAAGAGGCGAGCAATTTATCAAGCTTGGACCTGGCCATTATATTATTAACCCACACAAAAAGGCTGACTATGAACACCTGTTCAAAGATTTGCGCCAAATGAAGAGGATGCCAAAAAGGGTGATTTATTTCTGGTCCGAAGCTATGAACGATCCAAATCACTTTTTAGATTCACTCATTAGCGACCAGGTGATGAACGACCAAATGATGCAACAATTTAATGCATTGCTTTTTTTGAATCAGACCCTGGGTGCCCTTGAAAAAGATCATCATTTTGAGTTGAATATCATCACTGCCAATGCCAAGGAAATTATTGGCGAAGATTTGTTAAACCCTTTATCCAATATTTTGGCTTGTTTTTCAAGCACTATCAATCAAGAATATGAACTTATTCGATGTCGCATGATCGATATCTCGTATGCTGATCTTAAAGTATTGCGTGAGATTCTAATTTCCAATCTCTATAGGGAGATGATCCAAGCTATCCAAGATAAAACGGTAGCCTTTAGAGGTAGGATGCGATGGATTGAAGCTTATGATCCTGTAAGCCTAAGAAATAAGTCACAAGGCAAACCTCCCTTGCGTCATCAAGGCGTTTATGTAATAACCGGTGGCTTAGGAGCGATTGGTCTTACATTGGCTGAATACTTGGCAGAATCATGCCAAGCCAAACTAGTCTTTCTTAATCGCAGCGCATTTCCTGAACGTTCAGAATGGCAAGAGCTCTTGAAGCAAGACTCATCAGATAAATCTTTGCGGAATTTGCAGGAGAAAATCAATAAGATCTTGTATTTTGAATCACTGGGTTCTGAAATATTGATATTGCAAGCGGATATTACTGATATCACAGAAGTAAACAATGCTTTTAGTAGTATTAAGAAACAGTTTCATCAAGTTCATGGCATGATCCACGCCGCTGGCCTTGCAGGTTCTGGTGTGGTGCAACTTAAAACAATGGAAGCTGCAAATGAAGTTCTGGCCCCTAAAATACAAGGCACCCTAAATTTATCTAGAGTTTTTCGAGAAGAACCTCTCGATTTTATGATATTATGCTCAAGCATTGCGACAGTCTTAGATACTATTGGGCAGTGTGATTATGTCGCAGCGAATCTATTCCTGGATGCTTTTGCAAAATACCATTATACAATGACAGGTATCAATACTCTATCGATAAATTGGGACACTTGGCAAGAAATTGGCATGGCTGTTGATAATATTTTACCTGAAGATCTAAAAGTATTGCGAAACGATAGTTTAGGAAAAGGCATCAAGCCTAAAGAGGGCAAGCTGATATTTGATATAATTATATCGCATCTTGAATATCCTCAAATCATCGTTTCAAAGCAGGATTTTGCAGATGTTCGAAAAGTACACAGTGAGCGTACCATTGCAAGCCTAGTTCAGCAATTTGAAAATTCACCTGCAATCGCACCACGGCAGCAGCGCCCATCCCATAAAGCTTCTTATGTGCCGCCAAGTAATGAGGTAGAAACACAGATTGTTGTAATTTGGGAGACTTTGCTTGGTATTTCTCCAATCGGCATCCAAGACAACTTTTTTGAAATAGGGGGCCATTCGATTCTTGCTAGCCAAATGTTGGCAAGGCTTCGTGAAGTTTTCATGGTAGATCTCCCCTTGAATACAGTTTTTGAGATGTCAACCATCTCTGAGATCGCTTTAGCAATAGAGGATCTCATCCTATCGGAAATCGAGGGATAAATTTTGAGGCAGAAAAACAGTGACTGATAACATTACCAGTAAAGATCATCTTTCAAAAAGACGCGCTAATTTGACCGATGAGCAGCGAGAAGCTTTGCGTAAGCGCTTAGCCGGTGAATCCTCCTACGCACCCGGTATAGTTCCTTATCGAAGGCAACATCCCTTGCCCGCATCCTATTTCCAGGAGAGTCTATGGATCCGAACAGGAATTTGATGCTGAAAGCACTGCTTATAATCTACCAGTTGCCTTTAAACTCAGAGGTTCTCTCAATATCAACGCTTTAGAATGGGCATTGAATCAAATCGTAAAGCGCCATGAAATTCTGCGCACTACCTTTTCTTTGGAGCAAGGTCAGTTATCACAGAATATAGCCAGTGAATTAATCATTGAAATGCCTGTCTGCGATCTTACCCATTTGAATAAAGAGGATTGCTCAAAAAAACTAGCACAATTGATCAAGAAAGAAGCAGAAATTTGTTTCAATTTGATGCGAGGTCCTCTCTTGAAAGCCTGTCTTTTTTGCCTCTCGAAAGAAGAGTACATTGTCTCTCTTTGCATGCATCATATTATATCGGATGGTACTTCAAGAAGTATTCTTGCAAAAGAAATCCTTGGATTTTATTCACATTATTTAAAGGGAGAAACAGTTGCAGCATTTGAAGCACTGCCACTTCAGTATGTGGATTTTGCCTTCTGGCAGAAAAAACAACTGGAGGAAGGCAAGCTTGAAGCACAATTGAATTATTGGCTTAGAAAATTAGCAGGCATACCCCCGAGGCTAAATATTACTGACTGCATTAATGGTACTTTAAATCCTGAGATTCAGAATTTTGATGAGAATCAGAACAATGAGACTAAGACTGAGACTGGGGTCGAGACTGGCAGCGGAACTGAGAATAGGAAGCATTTCTTGATTGGAGAAGACTTATGTAGACAATTAAAAATATTCTGCCAAGATCAAGGCTTGACACCCTTCATGCTTCTCTTAGCAATCTTTAAAATATTACTGTTTCGCTACACAGATCAAAATGACATCATCATTGGCTCTCCCATTACCAACCGCAAATATAAGGAACTTGAAACACTCATCGGTTTCTTTACCAATACAATAGTATTTCGCTCTCATATCGACGGAAATATTTCTTTTACACAGTTTCTGCAAGAAATGAAACAGACTGCACTAGAGGCATATTCAAATCAAGATTACCCATACGAAAAATTAGTTACCGCGCTTAAACCAGAACGCTTTGCCGATCAAACTTCAATTTTCCAAATTTTATTCACTTATCAAAATACACAAGAAGACAGTTTTAACCTGCCAAATCTAGAAGTAAGTCATTTTTATGCAGAAGACAATGGTGCTAAGTTTGATTTATCTCTGGTTGTTAATGATAAAAATGATAGAATCGAATTTTACATAGAATATCCAGCCGATCATTATCATCCAAAAGTAATTGAGCGAATGGGATCACACTTTGAGGAACTTCTCAAATCGGGTATGAGTGATCCTGCCTGTAAAATATGCCATCTCAAACTATTAACTGAGGCAGAACAAACGCAGTTATTGACAGATTTCAATCAAACAAACTTACCATTTCCTGTTTCAGCAAGCATTCATCAATTGATTGAAGAACAAGCTCTAAAAACGCCCAATCAGATAGCAATTGTCTGCGGAAATAAAAGTATTTCTTATCAGGACTTAAATATTCGGTCGAATCAACTGGCCCATTTTTTGCAAGCTCAAGGGATTCAGGAGGGCGCACTGGTTGGTGTTTCTGTGGTACGTTCTCTCGAGATGATTATTGCATTATTGGCAATATTGAAAGCAGGTGCAGCCTATGTGCCGATTGATTCTAGCTATCCTTTGGCCAGGATTGAAGTGATTCTCGAAACAACTCGACTAAAAGCATTGCTGACTAAATCACATTTAATGTCAAAGTTTGAGAGCGTTTTGCAGAATATAACATCCGAGTATGAAGAATGTAGGATTATTAATCTAGACCAGGAAATCCCAAAGCTAGTAAAGTATGAAGCCTGTAACTTAGCACCAGTGAAATCATCTGAGCTTGCTTATGTCATATTCACTTCAGGTTCGACTGGCAGGCCAAAGGGTGTCATGGTTGAACACAAGAATATTGTGAATTTTATCTATGCAATGGATAATAAGCTGAATACAGCCCCAGGTACATGGCTCGCAGCAACCAGCATATCATTCGATATTTCTGTTTTGGAGCTGTTCTGGACTTTAAGCCGAGGCTTTAAGGTCATTTTGCTTGAAGGCGATACCAATTATAGCGCTGAGTCTTCCGCGACAAGCCAAAATGACATTGATTTTAGCTTATTTTATTTTGCAAGTGCTGAAGAGCAATCGGACAAGTACCGACTATTGCTGGAAGGTGCAAAATTTGCTGATGCACACGGCTTTAAAGCCATTTGGTCTCCCGAACGCCATTTTGCCAAATTCGGGGGACTTTATCCTAATCCCTCCTTGACCAACGCGGCACTGGCCATGATCACCAAAAATGTGGCGCTTCGTGCGGGAAGTTGTGTGCTGCCATTGCATCATCCTGTTCGTGTGGCAGAAGAATGGGCATTTGTCGATAATTTATCTGGAGGTCGTGTTGGTCTTTCGTTTGCTTCTGGCTGGCAGCCGAATGATTTTATCTTTGCCCCGGAGAATTTTGACAAGCGACAGGAGATCATGATCGATGGCATACAGAAAGTGCGAGCTCTCTGGAGAGGCGAATCTGTCGTTTTCAAGGGAGTTGCGGAAAAACCTATTGCAACTCAAATTTATCCAAGACCGGTGCAAAACGAATTACCGTTTTGGGTAACCAGCTCTGGTAATCCGACAACATTTACGAAAGCGGGTGAACTCGGCGCAAACTTACTCACCCATTTGCTAGGGCAATCTTTAGAAGAATTATCAGAAAAAATTAAGCTTTATCGCAATGCATTTGAAAAGCACCATCCAAATACTAAAAAAGGCATGGTTACTTTGATGCTACATACTTTTGTTTCAGACGATGAAAATTATGTATTAGATCAAGTCAAAGAACCCTTAAAAAAGTATTTGTCAGATTCCATCGGGCTCTTAAAGCCTTTCGCAGAATCTGCAGGCAAAGACATTAATAATATCTCCAAGGAAGATTTAGACGGTGTTCTAGATCATGCATTTGAAAGATACTATAAGACCAGTGGATTATTTGGGACGCCAGAAAGTTGCCAACGATTTATTCAGCAATTGAAAGCGATAGAGATTGATGAAATTGCCTGCTTGATTGATTTTGGTGTTCCATCTGAAGTGGTCCTTGATAATTTAGTGCATTTAGAAGCCTTGAAGAAGAATTCAAAGCCAAAATCAGGTACACTTCTAGATGAAATACGCTTTCTCATGAGCAAACATTCTGTCACCCATTTTCAATGTACGCCTGCCCTCGCAAGCTTGCTTGTATCAGATGTCGGCACCAATGAATCATTGCAGTCATTGCAACAATTTTTGATCGGTGGCGAAGCATTGTCAGAATCCCTAGCAAGTGCAACATCAAAACTTATCAAGGGCAGAGTCTTCAATATGTATGGACCAACAGAAACCACAGTTTGGTCAAGCTCTGAAAAGCTAATATCAGATTCTTGTCCTGTCACTATTGGGAAACCATTAGCGAACACCCAAATGTATATTCTGGATGCCCACGGTGAACTGCGTCCCAAAGGAATAGCAGGTGAAATTTATATTGGCGGAGAAGGAGTTTCCAGAGGGTATCTGAATCAAGTTGAGCTGACAGATCAAAAATTTGTGAAACTGAAGATTAAGCGGAATGGAACAGAACGTTTGTATAAAACTGGAGATTTGGCTCGTTATCTGCCAAAAGGTGCAATCCAATACATTGGCAGGAATGATAATCAAGTTAAAATTCGTGGTTTCAGAATTGAGCTCAATGAAATTGAAGCCGTTGCAAAAAAAATTCAAGGCATAAACTGTGCTGCAATTGTTCACGAAGACAAGGAGAGAGGAAAAAATATCGTCTTGTATTATGTGAATACTGCAATTCCTCTTGAAATTAAAGTTGCTGATCTGGATTCTTATCTCAAAAAATCTTTGCCTCATTATATGATCCCTTCGCAATATGTCAAATTGCCATCTATGCCGTTGACACCCAATGGCAAAATCGATCGTATAGAATTGTCAAAAATGGCTTCTTCATTGAAATCCACAAGTAAACCACAGACATCAGGCTATCACGCGCCCAGTTCTACAGAAGAAAAGATATTGGCTTATATATGGTGTACGGTATTGAAACTGGATCGCGTTGGCATAAAAGACAACTTCTTTGATCTGGGCGGGAATTCCATCTTGGCAATTGAAATGCTGGGTCTTGCAAAAGAATATAAACTATTTTTTTCCCCACGACATCTGTTCCAATTTCCGACCATACAAGAGTTATTGAGTCATTATGACGATACTCAAGGCAGTGAGCTTAAAACGGAAACGGAGCTCTTATCAGAAGTACTGTTGGATGATTCAATTCAAATACAAAATACTGCTGTTATAGAAATTCAAGGCGCAATGAGTACTAGCGAGGATTGAAAGGGCCAAAATTGCATATTTCTAACAGGTGCAACAGGATTCTTAGGAGCCTTCTTATTGAAAGATTTGCTGCACCAATCAGATGCCATTATTTACTGCCTTGTCAAGTCCACTAACAAGGAAGCAGCGTTTGCTAGAATTCGAAATAATATGATTCGTTATGAGATATGGCAGGAACATTTTGAAAATCGTATAATTCCAATCTTGGGAGATTTAGCAAGAAACAATTGGGAATGGAGGCGGCTACTTATCAAGAATTATCAGAAACAATAGCCTGTATTCTCCATTGTGCGGCAAAGGTCGATTTTTTACAATCTTTTGAACAATTAAAAGCTGCAAACGTTCAAGGTACTCAAGAAATCCTAAGTTTTTCAATCTTGAGCAGGGTTAAGCCAATACATTATATATCGACCCTAGAGCTCAGCACCGAAAAATTGAGAGGTGGCTATCTTCAAAGTAAGTGGGTGTCCGATCAGATAATGCAATTAGCAAGAAATAGAGGTTTAGCAGTCAATATTTACAGAGTGCCGCATCTTGCAGGCAGTAGCGATACTGGCGCCTGGAATACGCAGGATTTCATTTGCCAAATGATTAAGGGTTGCATCGAACTTTCGGCTGTTCCAAAAGAAAATTATATCATTTCTTGGACGCCGGTGAATTTTGTTAGCAAGGAAATCAGCAAAATGGTGCTAAAGGATGGGTTCTCGAACGACACAATTCATTTTGAAGCGATGACAATCATGCCATTTCAAAAAGTTATACAATACGCTAGTAAATCAGGATTCCATCTCAAGGAAATTTCCTATTTGGATTGGTACACAAAACTAGTTGATTCATTGCAGCAAAAGAACAATGTTTTGCATAAAGTAATTGGAATTTTAGATCCCAAAACAAATGCAAATCCATTTCTGAGCTATGGTTCTCAAATGGACCCTGTGTCGCGTCAACAATTAAGCGCCGAAATTGCGCCTTCATTAGATCATTTGTTGAAAGTCTATTTTGACTATTTTGCAAGAACTGGGTATCTAGAAATACCAAAGCATTGTTTGGAAGAATTAGTAAGGGTTTAGTAATGTGCGGAATAACTGGCGTATTTGATACAAGGGGTTTAAATAGAATAAACCCCTATATTATAGAAAACATGTCAAAAAAGCTCTATCATAGAGGTCCTGATGAGGATTCGATCTATTTCAAGGATAATATCGGACTGGGATTCCAGCGCCTGAGTATCATAGATCTTGCACATGGCATGCAGCCTTTGTTTAACGAGGATAAAACTGTTGTCTGTATCTGTAATGGCGAAATCTATAATTATAAAGAGTTGCGCGCAGAACTTATCTTGAAAAACCATCGATTTCATACTGAATCGGATGTTGAAGTATTACCCCATCTCTACGAAGAATATGGCTCCGGCTTTATCAACAAGCTCAATGGTCAATTCGCTTTTGTTATTTTTGATATTAAGCAAAATTTTTTACTGGCTGCAAGGGATCATTTTGGGATTGCTCCCTTCTTCTATTCTATTGTAGATGGATTATTTATATTTGGATCTGAAGTAAAAGCAATTCTCTCACATCCAGCAGTAGTTCCCAAAGTTAATATTTCTGGATTAGATCAAACTTTTTCTTTCCCTGGACTTATTAGCCCAACAACCATGTTCGAGAATATTTCAAGCCTCCCAAGTGGCCATTTTTTGGAGCTCTCTCTACGTCAAGAAAAACCAAAAATAGTGGAATATTGGGATTTGCGGTATCCTAAAGTTGGAGAATTGACGTATCATCAAGATGAGAATCACTATCTAGAACAATTACGTTATTTATTGAATAAAGCGGTTAATTATAGATTAAATGCAGATGTTCCTGTGGGTTTTTATTTGAGTGGTGGTCTTGATTCGTCTCTTGTCGTTTCCATAGCAAAAAAACTAGATCCAGGAAAAAAACAAAAGACATTTTCCGTTGCATTCCCGGACACGAATCTTATCTCTGAAGCACCCTATCAGCGAATGATGGTTGACTATTGTCAAACCGATCACTCAGAATATGAATTTAAGAAAAAAGATATCTCTGAAAGAATTAAACAAGTCATCTACCATTGTGAGTGTCCACTAAAGGAAAGCTATAACACTGCAGCTATCGCCTTATCAGAAAATTTACGGCAGAATAATATTAAAGTTGTTCTGGCAGGGCAGGGGGCAGATGAACTCTTTGCCGGATACCCTGGATATAAGTTTGACAGCATGATTTTAGAAGGAAAGTTGACAGGAGAAGTCCACGAACTTGATTCAAAAATCAATTTGAAATTGTGGGGCGATGAAAAATTCTTCTATGAAAATAGGCCCTACACATTTGGGCTGGAAAAATTCAAGCTATATTCAGATTCAATGAATGCTTCGGAGTCTCTAGATTGCTTGAGTCAATTTGTCATCAACAAAGAAAAAGTTCTGGGAATTGATCCTATCCATAGGAGATCTTATATTGACATGAAACTGCGTTTATCAGATCATCTCCTGGGGGATCATGGAGATCGTATGGTATTGGCAAACTCAGTAGAGGGCAGATATCCATTTCTAAATCAAGAGCTGGTTGAATTCATTAGAACTATTCCGCCTTCCCTAAAATTAAAGGACTTGAATGAGAAATATATCTTAAAGCAACTGGGAAATGGTATTTTGCCATCGAAAATCATCAAAAGAGAAAAATTTGGCTTTACTGCACCGGGTTCAGCCTATTTGATCAAGCAAAATGATGAGTATATCAATGATATGCTATCCATTGATAGTATAAAAAGGCAGGGATATTTTAATGCTCAAGAAATCAAAAGGTTGAAAGAAAGGTATAGTCAACCAAACTTTCGTATCAATGTCCCTTTTGAAAGCGATATGTTGATGACAGTCCTTACTTTTAACATATTTCTTGATATATTTAAACTTCCAAATTTTATCTGAGGGAAGTAGAAATTGGTAAATGACAAACAGAGAGTAACGAATAGCAAGTAACGAGTAACCATCATGCAAAATTTAAATTTTGAATATAATTGCAATATTAAAAAAACCTTAAATGAAACCCACTATGGAAATGTTCTTGATTTGGTCTATGCAGCGGCCGAGAAATTTCCATTAAAAGTGGCTTTGGCTGATAAGGAAAATAGTGTGACTTATGGGGAATTAATATCCAAAATCGAACAAACTTCAGAGCTCCTTCATGAATATGGCGTAGACTCTGGTGATATCATCGCTCTCCATGGAAAAAAGTCGATAACCCTCTTTATCACAATGCTTGCAGTGTTTCGAATTGCTGCTATTGTAATGCCAATGAGTGAGGATTTGCCGCTGCAGAGAAAGCAAAAGATGATAAAGCAGGTTAACTCTAAATGGGCTATTCATTTTGATCATAATCATCGCGAAATTTTTTCTGGATGTAAGAATATTGTTTTCGAGGAATCTCTAGCAGCATCTGCCCACAGGAATGCTGAATTTTCGGAAAAGGTCATCTCATTCAATCCAGTCAAACAAATCTTGCCTAAAATAGATGGCAATGCACCGGCATATATATTTTTTACTTCTGGGAGCACATCAGAACCTAAAGCTATCATTGGAATGCACAAATCTGTCACTCAATTTGTTGCTTGGGAAAAGAGCGAGTTAAAGCTAACGGATTCCTTGATTGTTTTGCAGCTGGCTTCTATTTCATTTGATGCTGTTTTGCGCGATCTGTTCTTGCCGCTTATATCAGGCGGGAAATTATTTATTCCAGAAACTGAAACCGCTCAAGATCCCTTACTTTTGATGAATGTGATTGAAAGTGAAAAAATAAACCTTATCCATACAATTCCCAGTGTCATGGCGAATTGGCTCAAAATTAAAACAAAAATTTGCTTCAAAAATTTAGAATACTTTATATTGTCAGGTGAACCGCTGTTTCGGAGCTTGATAGAAAAATGGCGTCAAAAATTTCCTGAGTGTCATGCGAAATTTGTTAATTTCTATGGGCCAACTGAAACCACGATGATCAAAACCTTTTTTAAGGTACAAACTGAAATGAGCGCAGAACTTATTCCCTGTGGAAGACCGATAAGAGATACCGAAATTTATATTTTTGACAATAACGATAAAATTCTGAATGCAAATCAAAAAGGAGAAATCATCATCCGAACGCATTTTAGGACTTTAGGATATCTGGAAAATAATCGCCTCGATGTTCAAGATAAATTTTTTGTGAACCCCTATCGATGCGATAACAATGATATTTTGTATCGCACTGGAGATCTTGGCTATTTGACTGAAGAAGGTATCCTCCATGTAGAGGGTCGAAAAGATGATGAAATAAAAATAAATGGTATTCGAATCAATCCATTAGAGGTCGCCGCCGTTTTATCCTCGAATTCTAAGGTATCAAGTTGCAGTGTTTTATCCAATAAAATTGCAGGGGGTAACAACATATTAATAGCTGTGATGGTATTGAAAGAGGGTGAAGAGGCATCACCTGAGTACTTTAGAAAATTCTTACAAGATAAATTGCCTTTGGCGATGATACCAAGCACCTTTGAATTTCTTGCATCATTACCACTATTAAATAATGGCAAAATTGATAAAAACGCTATCTTAAAAATAATGGCAGATAACAAAAGAAATATAAATATTGAAAATAAGGCTGAGATATCTGGAGGGAGAGAGAGTACTGGAGAAATCGCTTCCTCTTCTGGTACAATCTCCGAAATTGAATTAGCTGTTCTTTCTCTTTGGAAGGAAATGTTGGACCTCTCGGAAATGTCACAGGGAGGCTCAATAAATCGCAGCGATAATTTTTTTGAAGTCGGTGGTAATTCGCTGAAAGCCATGCTTTTGTTGACCAATATCAGGCAACTCTATCCTATAGAATTTTCGCTCCGGGAGTTGTTGGAAAATCCAACAATTAAAAAGATAGCAAGCAAAATTCAGGAGAAACTGGCATCGGAAGCTCTATATGAGGAGGAACTTAAAATGAATACGCATTCTTGGGTACACACGTTTTCAAACAACCCACAGGCTAAAATTTGCCTGGTTTGCTTCCACTATTCGGGTGGCAATGCTTATGTATTCAATGATTTGGCAAAGCTTTTACCACCCTCTTTTGAAATATTATCCATTCAGCTGCCAGGCAGAATGAACCTTCTTGATATTCCACCCTATCATAAAATTGAGGATTTATTGCAACCCCTGGCAACGCAACTTTTAAGTTACTTGACATCGAAGCCATTTATATTCCTTGGACACAGCCTGGGTGGCTTAATAGCTTATTGTTTAGCACATTATTTAAAAGAGCATCATAGCCTGCTGCCTCAGGGCATCATCGTCTCTGCATGTACCGCTCCAAGTCTCCGGGATGGCGGAGAAATGATGCATAAAATGCCAGAACGAGAATTTATTGAAAAGCTCTTGAGTTATAACAAGGATCATAATGAGATACCGATCAATTTGTTTGAAAATGTGGATTTAATGAATTTGATGCTGCCAATCCTACGAGCTGATTTTTCGCTTGCTGAAACGTATCAACATGTGGATAGAGAGCCTTTAGAGTGTCCAATCATTGCTTATGGAGGGCTGAATGATCCCCAAGTCATTATTGAGGAAGTAAAAGCCTGGGAACAGGAAACAAATCAAAAATTCATCTTTAGAGCTTTTGAAGGTAGTCATTTCTTTATCAAAACGCATCTAAGAGAGTACCTAGCTGCTTTAGAAAGTGATATCAATCAAATTCTAGAGCGCATTTCTTGAAATCCGTAATTATTACGTATTGAAACAGGGGCTAATTTAAATGAAAATAATCTGTAACCATTTGAGCTGTATTGGTATAGATTAGTATTCGCAATATTTAATTAGGTGAGAAAATGAGAATTTTGCAGATAAAGATTTTTGTCACTCTTTTGCTGCTTTGTGGTTTATCGCTGAATTCCAAGAATCTATGCGTGCAGCGATTTTTTTATCAATAGAGGTGTATATCATATTGAGGGAAGAACCATGGATTTTTCCAGCAATATGGCGATCAGTAATATATTTGGTTTTATTGGTCAAAAGAATACCACAGATGTCGTCATTGATGCAGATAAAATCCCAAAAGAAAAATTGAGAAGCTGGACCAATAAATATGGATATTTTGGCCGCGCTGCCTTCCATGGAGCTAAAGTTGTGGACGGAATGAATACAGAGGGTCTATCAATTGCTGTACTTACCTTACCTGGAAGTGTATATCCGAGTTATGATCCCAAAAATACTAACCCAGTACTGGCTATATACGATATTCCAGCTTATGTACTTTCCCAGGCACATTCAGTAAGACATGCGATAAAATTAATTAAGGGACATCAATTAGTACAATCCGCGGTCGAAGAAAACAATGGCATTTTTATCAAAGATATTCCAATTCATTTTGTGCTGCGAGACAAAAATGGCCAAAGCGCTGTTATAGAGTTTCTTGCTGGAAAAGTTACAATCTATGAAAATGCTGGCGATATTTTAACGAATTCTCCTAGCTATGATTGGCAACAAGAACATGCAAATCATTATGCATCACTATCAACCTCTAAATCAAAGAGTGATCAATTTTCAGAACGTGTGCATAAATATAAGGAAATTACCCAAAATGCCACCTCCGCCGAGGCCAATTTAGTGGGAATGCTAGGGGATTTTACGGCTGCCAGTCGATTTGCGCGAGGTAACATCATTCTCAATAATTTACCAATGCCAAAGTCCACCCAGGAAGCATTATACCAAGCATCAAGCTTGATTAATATTTTGGCAGTACCCAAGCTTGATAATTCCAAGTCGGCAACCATTTGGAGCACTATAAAAGATTTGGACAATGTTATTTTTTATTCAAAAAACCATGGACAATTTCAGGGTGATGGCAGTATTTTACCGGAGTCAATTACAGGGGGATATTCTATGATAGATCTTAATGGTATAAATTTCAAAGTGATTCCACAAGAATATAACCATATGACCACCCAAGTGACTGATCCTAAAAATATTAAACATCTTGTTTCAGCGAAAGATCTTCCTGATTTTTCTGGAGGGTAGAAATAATGAAACCAAGCTCTCTAAATGAATGTTTTTCAGCAAAAATTCTGCACCACAGCAAATTAACGCAGAGGATCCATAAGATTTTGCTTGAAATGCCCGAAAATTTTGTATTTCAGGCAGGACAACATGTAAAACTATTTTTTGATGACGGCAGTTTTAAGCTTTATTCAATTGCAAAGGCCCCTGGCCACAATACTCTTGAATTTCATATTCAAGAACCCATTAATGAGTGCATGCTGAAAGAGTTTCTATTGAGCATCCATGAAAGATCTTATATTTTAATTTCAGAGTCCATGGGCAAATGTACCAGCCCAAACAGCGTTCACAATCCCACTCTATTAATCGCTGGTGGTTGTGGTTTCGCCCATAGCCTGTCTATCATTCAAGATATCAGTCAAAAAGAATCTGTCGATTATCCCGTACACCTGTATTGGGGTGTTGATAAATTAAGTGATTTGTATTACCAGGAATATTTGACTGATTTACAATTCAATACTGACTGGTTCAAATTTGAAATCATTTTGGGCAATCCAATAAATTCTTGGAAGGGCAGGGTAGGGTTAGTAACCGACTACGTCTTCAAAGATTACCAGAATCTCCAAAATTTCTGCTTATTCGCTTCAGGTCCTACAGCAATGATTGAAACGGCCTATCGAAAAGCAATTTCAAATAAGTTGAATCCAATGCGTTTCAATAGTGATCATAACATTTCAATCACTGCTCACAGTGAGGCGGTGGCAAACTAATGGAAAGATCACAGATCATAAACTCAAATACCGTTCTTGGCGTTCTGGGCGGTGTAGGACCACTTGCCTCTTCAAAATTCATCCAATCTATCTATTTCTACCATACCCATAGGCAAGTACCAGAACAAAAACTTCCTAAAATATTGCTATATTCTGATCCAAGCATACCGGATAGAACACAATACTTGAATTTAGGCCTGCATGATGTGCTGCTTTCGCATCTTATAAAGGGATTGGACAATCTATTGAATATGGGAGCAGAAAAACTTGTCATTTGCTGCTTTACCTTACATCACCTGCAAGCTTCGCTACCGCACTCTATTTTAGATCACATCATTTCATTACCAAAGCTCGCTCTAGATAGGATAATTTCACTCCAAAAAAAATCCTTGATATTGTGCACCAGTGCCACCAATCGGCTTAGGATTTTTGAAGCTAGCCCAAATTGGAATGAGGCTTCGAAGTTTGTGATTTTCCCAGCAGCGAAAGATCAACAGAGAATTCATGAAACAATCTATAAACTAAAAAAGAATATGGGATATTCTGAGGCTAGCGAACTCATAAAGCAATTGCTCGCAGAATATCAAGCTGATTATTGGGTGGTTGGCTGCACGGAATACCACTTGATGAGTCATTACCTCCTATTCGAAGCCATGCGAGAGCATTCCCAAAATGACGCCATTCCTTCAAGGGGCAAAGTGACTTCAATAATCGATCCATTATTGATCATTGCTGATCTTATCAATGAAGAATTTTCTGGGGACACTGAATGTTTGAAGAACACAAATCAAATTTTTTCAAGAATAATCTAAATCAAGAAGCAAGAACTCTGGTTGATCTGCTGTTCTATTTAGATGCGTACCAGGCAAGCGATACCGCTTTTATTTTTTTGGATGGAACTGAATTAGAATGCCGTCATTCCATTACTTATCATGAATTGCATAGCGCTGCCATCAAAATCGCCCTAAAGCTAAGGCAAACAACTAAAGCGGGGGATAGGGCCCTGCTCATCTACTCTTCGGGTTTGGATTTCATCATTGGGTTCTTTGCCTGTCTTTATGCTGGTCTGGTAGCTGTGCCAATCTATCCGCCCCGCATGAAGCGTGGCACTCATCAGCAATTGAAAGCGGTATACAACAATGCAAGTCCTTCAGTTATCTTGAGTGAAAGTACTTTTCTTGATTTATTACAAAATGTCAAAGAATGCGTCGATTTGGATATCCCTTGGATCTTCACAGATGAAATTTTGAGTTCAGGATCATCCAATGTGTTGGATTATTCAAAGCCAGAAATCGATGAAAATTCATTGGCCCTCTTGCAATATACTTCGGGATCTACTGGTTCGCCAAAAGGAGTGATGGTAACGCATGGTAACTTGCTGCACAATCAAAAAATGATCAAAGAATCCTTTGGTCATCATGAAGCAACAATCGTTGCAGGATGGTTGCCCTTTTACCATGACATGGGATTGATAGGAAATATATTGCAGCCCTTGTATATCGGCAGGCCCTGTATTTTGATGTCGCCAATGAGTTTTTTGCAGCGACCTTATGTCTGGCTAAAAGTGATATCAGACTACCGGGTGTCAACAAGTGGGGGCCCAAGTTTTGCTTATGATCTCTGTACCAAAATTTCTGATGCAGAGAAGAAATCCTTAGATCTGAGCAGTTGGGAAGTTGCTTTTAATGGATCAGAGCCTGTCAGAGCCGAAGTGATCACTAAATTTAGTGATAAGTTTGCAAGCTGTGGATTTAAAAAGCATGCCTTTTATCCTTGCTATGGGATGGCAGAAGCGACATTATTGGTGTCGGGAGGCTTAAAAGATAAGGACCCTGTGGTCAAATACATAGACAAAACAGAATTAGCCCGAAACCAGGTGAAGTTCTCTCTGCAAAACGATGCAACCTGTACTTCGATTACTGGCTGCGGTTTTGTGAGAGATAAGCAACAATTGATTATCGTATCTCCAGAAGATTTCTCGATTTGCAAGGGAAATGAAGTGGGAGAAATTTGGCTTCAGGGTGCCAGTATCGCAAAGGGTTATTGGAACAATCCTGAAAAAACCGAGGAAATTTTTAAGGCGCGTGTAAAATCTATTGCTGATACGCAGCAATCGCAAGATTTCCTTCGAACGGGTGATCTGGGATTTGTACATGAAAACGAGGTATATGTCACTGGCCGACTAAAAGAACTTATTATTATTCGAGGTCGGAATTATTATCCCCACGATATCGAAGCTGCTCTTAAGACTTCACATCCCTTGTTGCAGAATGCTCAAGCTGCGGCTATTTCTGTTGAAGTAGATGAGAATGAGCGTTTGGTTATATTACAGGAAATTGAAAGAAGCTTAATCAAGCATTTGCCCATCGAAGAGGTATTGACGAGTATTCAAGCTGTGCTCTCTAAAGAGTTTGATCTAGCCGCTTATGCCATATTACTTCTGAAACCAGGGCAAATTCCTAAGACTTCGAGCGGCAAAACCAAAAGATTTCTCTGTGCTAAAATGTTTCTAGAAAATTCTTTTGAAACCATAAAGGGTAGTGACGCAACATTCGCTATCAGAAGAGAGGAACAGGTCGAAATCAATACGCCTAACCAGGGTGCAGATTCGGTTGCCAGTGCAAGTGATGCAAAATACAATTCAGCACTTCAACAATTGAAGCGTACTGTTCTTGAAACACAATCTGAGTTAATTACTGAAGAAAATATAAGCAGGCACTTTTGGAATATTTTATTCAAATAATCGCTGCTACCTTAAATATAGACAATAAGATACTCTCATCCTCCAAAGAAATTGACAGTTTAGGGATTGATTCTCTCTATGCTGCCGCACTTCAAAATAGGCTTATGGCGGATTTGAATATTGACTGGCCTATGACACGTTTTTTGCAAGGCGGCACCATCGTTGATCTAGTTCTGGATGCAGTGATGCAATCAACCCCTAAAGGAGTATTGGATCATATCACCCGTATAATTTCTGAACAGAGAAGAATATTTGAAAATAAGGCAAACTCTTTTGAACTTGCAACGAGTGCGCCTTCGAAGATCTACCCCTTATCCTACAATCAAAAAGCAATATGGTTTGCCCACCAAGCAGAACGAGGAAATTCTGCCTATCATTTATCTATCAAAGGACGCTTTATCAATAAAATTGATCAAAATATTTGGAAATTAGCCTGGGATACCTTGCTTTCTCGCCATAGAGTTTTAAGATCCTATTTTTATATTGATGAAAATATACTAAGACAAGAGAACGAAGAAGAATTTAAGTATGAAAATTATGGATCAATTATCCAATTGAAAGGAGAAAAAAATCAACTTGATGTTGAAATTCGAGCAAAAATGCATGAGCTTGCCAATCAGAGTTTTTCTCTAGAAAACACTTTTCCAATCCGGGTGCATTTGATTGTTTCAAATTCCGTTAGCGAGTCCAGTCATTTGTCTCTGCTATCGGATGCAGAAGAGTCTCAATTTTTACTAACTGTGCATCATATTGCAAGTGATTTAGCGTCCATGTTGATCATTGTAAAAGAATTTACAGAAATTTATAATCACTTTGTAAAAAAAGGAAAATCATCGAATGCAAGTACATTGCAGAGCTTAGAGTATCATTATTTTGATTATATACGAAATCAAGAAAGCTATCTTGAAAGTAAACTAAGTCATGAAGATTGGATTTATTGGAATAATAAATTGACCGGTGATGAATTACCTATCATAAGTTTGCCTACGGATTTTGAGCGTAAAACAGAAGGGTATGAATCAGGTATCTATCAATTCAAAATAAATTCAGAAATAACAGCTAAAATCCAAGATTTCACCAAGAAATATGGTGTCACGCTCTATATGTTCTTATTGAGCAATTTTTACATGCTTATCTATCGCTTAACATCTGAAACAGATTTGATAGTCGGCTCTCCTGCTGCCGTTCGAAATAAGCTAGAACATCAGAATATTGTTGGTTGCATGATAAATCTCCTGCCTTTACGCATAAATATTTCAGAGGCGACAAGTTTTGAGGAGCTATTAAAACTCGTCCAAAAAACAGTTCTTGAAGGAATAGAACATCAAAATTATCCGTTTCAACTCTTGCTTGAAAAATTGCCAATTGGAAGGATGAGCAATCATACGCCCATTTTTCAATTATTGTTTTCATATCTGGAATTGCGGCAATTGCCAGAATTATCTATTGTTTTTGATGAAAACAGTGTAGCAATAAAACAAGATGATTTGAAATGTGTCCTGGAACAGTTTCCGAAGCAAAATACGGCTTATGAACTCTCTATGGTCGTCGAGCCTTGGGATGATTCTTTACGTGTCAGCATTGAATACGCCAGAAATTTGTTTGCAGATTCTTCTGTTGAAAATATCGCAAACTGCTTTCATAATTTAATACAAAATTCATTGACGGCATATGATACTGAAATTGCAAGAATTTCGATGATGACAAATGATGAATGTTTGAAGATAACAAAACATTGGAATGAAACCTTTTGTGAATATCCAAGTGATGATCTGCTGTCGCGGGTATTTTCTAGTCGAGCTCAGATATCACAAGATGCAATTGCTATTCAATGTAGCAAAGGGCAAATAACATACCAGGAGTTAGAGCAAAAATCCAATTATTTAGCACAGTATCTTATAGAGAAACAACTCTCTAGCACACTTATTGCAATTCTATTGGATAGAACTTGTGAGATGGTAGTTGCATTATTAGCTGTATTGAAATCTGGCAGCGCTTTTCTGCCTTTGGACACTGCTATTCCCTCGGAGAGACAACATTTCATCATAGAAGATGCGGGCGTTCAAGCTGCAATTTCTACAAGAAATCTCGCCAAAGGTATTGAATCAAAATTAAATACAATTATTTATCTAGACGGAACAGATGATAATTATTCTAAAATAAAGCCGCTCTCGACTGTTGCCCCGAATCTGCAGATTTCTCCGGACAGTACAGCCTATGTCATCTACACTTCGGGATCTACCGGAAAACCTAAGGGAGTAGCGGTGAGTCATCGGTCAGTCATAAATCTATTATATGCCATGCAACAGCATCTTGCTTTGACGCCACAAGATGCTTGGTTAGCTGTTACAACGCTCATTTTTGACATTTCTATTCTGGAAATATTCTTACCCTTGATAGTGGGCGCCAAAATTTATTTGATTGAAAACGATAAGACAGTAGATGGTCATTATTTGAGTAATCAATTAGATAATGGCAATATTTCTATTGTTCAAGCAACACCTTCCACCTGGCGATTATTAATTGATTCGGGTTGGAAAGGGAATTCAAGCTTAAAAGTTTTAGTAGGAGGTGAAGCATTAACATTCAATTTGGCTGAAGAACTTCTACTGCGTTCAGGAAGTTGCTGGAATGTCTATGGACCTACGGAAGCAACGATATGGGCGACTCTTAATAAGATAACGCATGAGTATTTGAAGGTTTCAGCCCAATTAAAATATATTCCGATTGGTCGACCCTTAAATAATCTAAAAATTTATATCCTAGATAAATTTTTACAACCCGTCCCAATAGGTGTAGCGGGTGAATTGTATATTGGAGGCGTAGGCGTTGCAAAAGGTTATCTAAATAGAGAGACATTGAATCAAGAACGCTTTATTTTAGATTGATTTTCAATGGATGAATCACGCATGTATAGAACGGGTGATTTAGCTTATTACCAACCGGATGGCAATATTGTATTTTTGGGACGTGCTGATAATCAGCTCAAAATTAGGGGCCATAGGATAGAGCTAGATGAAGTTGAAATCAATATCAAATCTCACAAAGACATCTATGATGCAGCAGTTGCGGTCATTGAGGATGGGAATATTGGTCCTCTTTTGGTGGCTTTTATAGTCATAAATGAAAATTCAAATCTCAATTCTGAATCATTGAATAACATTTTAGCCAAAAAATTGCCGAGTTATATGCTGCCGAATGTTTATCAATTCGTGAAGTCTCTTCCCTATACAAACAATAACAAAGTGGATCGCAAAGCCTTGGCCAGCTTCACTCTCGATAATTTGGAATCAAGTATTAAATTTCAAGAGCCGGAAACAGAAGAAGAAATAATAATTGCTTCAATATTGAAACGTGTTCTAAAAAGAGAAAAGATAAGCATCCATGATAATTTTTTTCATCTGGGAGGACATTCACTTCTTGTCATCCAAGCATTAAATATGTTCAAAAATGAGCATAATATTGATTTATCATTCCATGATTTTTTTAATCAGCCAACAGTGAAAACCTTGTCAGAATACTTAGCTCAATTTCGCCAAAAACAAGATGATCAGAAGAATAAAATGAAGCAGTTGCTGGAAAGGGTCAAGGCATCTGCCTAAGTGATATAATTTTGAAAACGATGTAATATCATTTCATGCGGCGTGGGATTCGGACAGATTTGCTTGGTTTCAGTAAAATTTCCATGGGTGTACTCATTTAAGACCGATTGCCAAAAGCGTGTTGCTCGGATATTTGCAGGTAATTGTGTTAATTCCCAAGTTCCTTTGAATTGATTAAATAATTGAAAGGCAATTTGGCGGCCTATGCCCATTGCCTGAAATTTAGCAACCACAAAAAATTCTGCCAAATACCAGTCTATTTCTTTCGAACTACCTTTTTTGTTGACAAGCGCAAAACCAGCCAGCTCATCGTTTACGCGAATAATAAATGGAAAATAGTTAGGATCTCCCCAATACTTTTCAAACTCAAAGCAACTTTCAAAGGGCTCATACAATCCATCCTCAGGAAAACCAGAATCTTTTTCATCGGCCTTATACCGTGATAATTCATAGACATAGAAACGGGCTAAGTTTTTGATCGCCAATTTGGATTCTATGGGTGCTGGGAGGAGCTCGATCTTATTGAAATGGTTTAGTTCAGACATGGAGTTGTTACCTATCCTTGAAAAAATTGCCAAAATAAGGCTTTGGGTTGGTTACGATTACTCAGTTGATAATCGTATCATTGATTGCGATACTGGGTAAATAGTTTAACTCTTGTATCTTGGAATCAATCACTGAGAAGTGGTTAAATCACTTGAGGGCACTTGGGTGAGGGGATAAGGAAGCCGATTTAACTCTTAGGACCATTAGAACCTGTGATTAAGATTTTGCAGCTTATCCCCACTTTTGCTCTATAAGACCGGACGGTATCTTAGGCCTCGATACGCGATGAGCCTGTATTTACAAGGTCTATTTCGAGCAAAATCTACCCGAGCGTTGTAAAAGCTTAACAAGATGGGGGTTGTTATGTCAAAAATCGTCCTGGGAATAGATGTCAGTAAGTCTAAATTTGATGTTGCACTATTGTTGGAAAACAAATTAAAAACTAAAAAATTTAACAATAAACCTGATGGGTTTTCAGAAATGGTCGAATGGTTAAATAAGAAAGATGTAGAAGTAAAAGACTTACACATTTGTATGGAAGCAACAGGCACTTATAGCGAAGCTCTAGCTACTTATTTATTTGATGCTGGTTATACAGTGAGCGTAGTGAATCCTGCACAAATTAAGGGATTTTCTGAAAGTGAATTAGCTCGTAATAAAACAAATCAAGCCGATGCGCAGTTGATAGCTCGCTTTTGCCGAGCGATGAACCCAAAGCTCTGGCAACCTAAGCCACTGCATGTTCGAGAATTACAGGCTCTGGTCCATCGATTAGAGGCATTACAAGATATGTATTACCAAGAAAACAATCGTTTGGAAGTGGCAGATTCTTCCATTAAAGCTTCAATTGAAGCTGTTATAGAGAAACTGGCGGAAGAACTTATAACAATAAAGAGACGTATTCATAACCATATTGAGCAGCATGCGGATTTACGCGAGAAAAGTAAGCTATTGGAAAGCATCCCGGGTGTTGGGGAGGCGACTATTTCTCAAGTACTCGCTTTTATGGGTAATGTGGAGGATTTTACGAATGCTAAGCAATTTGCAGCATTTGTAGGCCTCAATCCTAAGCAACGCCAGTCTGGTTCTTCCGTCAATGGTCGCACTAGACTATCAAAAATGGGCAATTCAAATTTGAGGAAGGCATTTTATATGCCTGCTGTTTCAGCGAAACGTCATAACCCAATTATTAGAGATTTTTGCGAAAATTTGAAAAAACGTGGCAAACCGACGATGTTAATCATAGGGGCAGCGATGAGAAAGTTAGTACATATAATTTATGGGGTATTGAAGTCAGGAAAATCTTTTAATATTAATTTGGCTAGATGAAGTTAAAAAGGGTTGACAAGCAAGACGGTATCTTATTTGAATGCCATTCTTGCTCTTTAATTTACTGTGCCTAGAGCTCTGAAGATGGGATTAAGAGGCCTGGCTTAATTCCCAGATGTTATAAGATGCTATAAAATGAGGAATTTTTACTTATGCCAAGGCTCTAAACAAGTAGATTTTAGTAAACCTATTATTATTTTATAGTTAAAAGGCGAGGATATGCCCTTATTAAATCCCAAAGATCGACCCAGCTGTGTTACAGATGAATTTGAATTAAATTCAAAATTATTTGCGCATATACACCATGATGCCCGTTTAAAAGGTTCCCATTTACAAGGAGAAGTCTTTACAAGAACAGTCCATTACATTCAGAAAATGTTGCAATTTATTATAGCGAATCCAGGTATTTTCAGTGAAGAACAACAAAAAGAGTTTTCTGCTGCATTTTTGAAACTGGAGAAAGTATTGGATACGCTGACTATGAATGATGCCTCTTTGCAAAGAACAAAAAAACGGCTTGCAGATGAGATTGATGTTAAGAAAGTCGATACAGAAATCCAGAATCTAGCTTCTGAAATTCTAACCAGGTTTAAAGCAAAAGACTGTGAAGAAATATTAATTCCGGGTGGATGGCTAAACACAAAGGCCCAGGGTCCAGGGGGCCATGGTATGGTCTATAAGTTAATGAAAAAAATTGATAAAGAAGGCAAGCCTTACTTTGTATTTTTGGCATATAACACAGGCGCAGGTATTGAACACCATCTTAATTTTTCAGGAAAAGAAGATCATTATATTCCTGTCATGGCTTATGAATTGCCAGGCCCTCCTACGACCGAAATTGATGATATTCAAAATTTTGTGGCAGGCCTCCTACGACCGCAAATAACCCCTAAACTGCAGCAATTTGATTCCGAGCCCAACTGGATCGTTGAACAAACTTTCAAAGCAACAAAGGTATATGCTAATTGTATTAGTCATGCGGCCTTTCTTGGAGGTAAAAAAGTAGACCCAAGGTCTTATTGCAATAGCACAACAAAGGGACAACTGTCAGGCACATGCGCCATGCGAGTTTTAATGCCATTATTGGCTAATGAACTTTCCGGTGAAACCTTCAGACATTTTCTCTACCAAGTCCGGCTGCAATCCACCATCAATCATTTTCGTATTCAGTCAAAGCAGAAAAAATTGGGCGACGAAATGGTACAAAGACAACTCCAAACTGCCATAGATAAACTAGAACGCACCACTTTAAAATTTAGATATCGAAAACACAATAAAAAACCCATTTTGACTGAAAAACAAGCCGAAGAAGCACTTGACTTAAAAACGGCGATTGAGACGGAGTTACGAAAAGCCGCTCTGAAATCTGCAACAAGAAGACATCGGCTTGTCACACCTATAGAACCTTCAAAAGAAACTTCGAGTTTTGAATTAACGAAATATACTGCTGCTGCAACCAACATTCCAACAGCAAGGAAAATAGAAGCTTATGAAGACTTGCCAGCATTCGATAAGTCAAAAGATCCCGAAAGCTTATTAAAAGCCTGCCTAGCAGCCATGCAAAAAAATGATGCTTCCCTATATAGCGAGGGGATTATCAGAGATTTTGAGGAATTCATGCTCTCACTGCCTGTCACTGGCAAGGAAGCGGAAGAGTATTGGAAAAGCCGCAAGACCGAGCTTCTGAATACGCTTCAAGCCATGCTTCGAATCTATGGGAAACATTGCTATTTACGAGGAGGACATCCCTTTGCGGAACGAGGTTTGGCCAGTGCCTCCGCTCTTATCATCGCAAGCCATATTGCAAAAGCACGTTTCAGAGATGATAAAAATTTTGAAAAATGGCCAATGTCTGACATGATCAAAACCACACTCAATGAATGGATTAAAAAAAATCCTTTTAGTGTGAGTGGTGATCCGAGATGGGATACAAGGCTCCATGAGTTACGTGAGTTTTATCAGGAAAGTTTAGAAAACTCCGAGACTCCAAAACAATTTGAAAATAAGAAAATTTCTACTGATTATTACGACTTAAAATTGATCTTAAGACATGAATTGATGGAAAAACTGGCTTATTGCAATAACGATACAGATACTGCCATGGCTGCGGATATTATGGATCGCGCAAGGATCAATTTTTATAGGATGGCCAATGGAATAATACCGATCCCTGAAGATTCTCACCAAGATGAAAGGTCTTATAAATCTTTGTTAGAAGATTTTCAATTTTGCAACACTTTCGGAGAATTGGTTACAGAACATACCCGAGTTGCTGGAAGCGATTTTAGATATTTCAGAGATGCTGACACTAGTGGAGTGCCTAAGGTTTTCAAAGTAAACTGTTCCCGTTCTTATGAACGTAGACTTGGAGAATATAGAACTAATTTCAATTTTGAACATGGATTTACTTTTGAAAGACCTCTTCCTGAGTCTTTGGGTGAATTGGAAAACATCCGAAATCCCATGATACGAGAAGCAATGCTTCCAACCAGAATTGTTCCGCCTACAGACAGGAAAAATAGAGAGAGGGAAGGTTTAGCAGAAAGCAACGTAAGTTTTCTCGCCTTAGCGGATATGGATAAATCCTTGGGCCTTGAGCTCGCGACAGGCTTTCCTAAATATTCAGCGCCTTTCACAAGAATTACCATGGATCCCTGCCGTATTTTGGCAACCCGACGATCTTTTGGAATCTAATTTTGAAGACATGAATGAGAAAGATTTTCAAACTCTCCTACATTTTAATTTCTTAACCCCAACGCTTTTAATAGAGCAGATCAAGGAGGATCTAAAAGTAAAGCAGGTGCCAAACTTTGCAACCCTGCTTGCCAAAACTTTAAAGGACGGTTTCAAATTCCATTTAAAGGGACAAGCCATCAATCCAGGGGGGCTCTATTGCGTAAAATTATCCTACTGGTTGCAAAAATATATTTTATATGCGACCACGAGTGAAAATGGAGCTACACTTAAACCTGCCATGGATATCCTGAAAAGTTTTGATGCAGATATTAATTCTGCAATCAAGAGTTACAATATTATCATTCAAAAAACACAAAGTGAGGATGAGAAACAAAGAGCGTTAAGCCGCCTGAAAGCTTTCTATGATCTCTCTTTCTTACGTGAAATGCTCAATTTGACTTGCGAAAACCCTGAAAGTTTTGAAAAGGATCCTGAACGGCTCAAAAATTTCTTTTATAGGATGTTTGAAAGAAATTTGATCGTTGCCCCGAGAGACATCAACAACGATACCTATTTAGAATCTGAAATGGCCCATAAATTAAGAGAGTCTTTTCCAATCTTAAAAAGTATTTTAAAAAAACTGGGAAAAGAAGCCACAGAAAAACTACTGCATGAAGTCATCAGTAAGTTATTTGTGCCAAAATTATTGCCAAATGAAATGTTTGAAGTGGATGCCCATGAATTTCCTATGGTAGTTTTATCCCATGACGCGATCTCCTTAAATCTGGATTTTTCGACGGGGATTATGCGCGGTCAATCAAAGCTAAAACTTTCACCTGCCGAGCCTCACAAAGAACTAGCCCTCTCAGGGCTTGAAGAAAAAGGAATTCGTGAACAGAAGGAACTTGCAGAAAAAAGTTCTGAATTACTTTTTATTGAAAGAACGGCACCCACTGAATTCTACACCCAAGATGTTGTGCGCTACTTTGGCAATAATTATTTAGTGGGAAGATATTATCCCGATGCTCTCAATCGCACCTTTGAGTTTATGTTCCAAGGCACACCTCATCGCATAATTCTGGATGAAAAGGGTACAGCACATATTCAAATGCAATTTCAATTCGATCAAAAATGGCATGAACTCCAATATTATCATGAATTCAGCCCTCCTGCGACTATACCAAAACATTTAACAGGATCAGAATATTTATGGTGGGTGGATGCCGAAAAGACTCCACCAGAAACTTTTTATGTGACCGACAAACGCGAAAGCCCTATATTTTTAGGCCGCTTGCAACATGAGATGGGAGAAACAAAAGAGGCTAGAGAGATCAAAGAAGCCAGAGAAACCGTGGAGATCAGAGAGACTGAGGAGACAAAACAAACTTATGAAGTTGAAGAACTTACCCGTGAAGGTGAAAAAACAGGGTATATACTTCAGGATCTCAGTCAAGATAAAGACAAAGATAGAGAAAGTGACAAAGAAAGAGTCAAGGATAAAGTTAGAGAACAAGAAAAACTGCCTGATTATCTCACGCCTTTTCTGCAATTCGAAGATGCGAGGTTCATCAGTCTTTTGAAATTACGACCAGACTTAAAACCGAATGACAAAATTCCAGCCATTCGAGTCTTATTACCCCGCTATGGACTCGAATTTTACCGGGTAGGCGAAGGCCCAAATGCCGAATTTATCTTAAAAAATAATCCAGAATATCGTTTACTTCAGAAAGATTTACAGACCATTTTGAATTTCAATCATTTGATTTATTTAGAACATAGAACCACAGGTAAACGAGAGGCCCTGATTCCAGATCAGGCCTTTGTGTTGCAAAAAGGAAAGCCAAAAAAGTCTAAGCCATCCGACCAGGAATCGAAGGAAGCAAAGGAAGCTGCAGAAGAGACCAGTCGTCTAGAGGCAGAATACTATCAATTAGGACTGGATCGCGCAAATGTTGTTCCACCATTAGCGATTATGTCACGTTCAAGTACATGGGACTATACAGGGCGCGAAACCTATTTTAGGATCCCCATACAAAATGGCAAATTTTCTCCTAAAACTACTGAGCAATGTCTTTTCCTGGCATCTCTTTATCTTGCCAAATATAACCCGCGACAAGCCATTGAAGCCTTAAGAGAAGCCTATAAACTGGGAGGACTTAAGGGCACCGAACAAGAAATTGCGCTTATCAGAAAGATCATGTGCGATATTCCAAGTACTGCTTTCGAACAAGACATGCAATCTCAAAAAAAAGCAAGAACAATGGATCCAGAAACCATCACTGCTCGGCTCACTGCAGCTTGGCTCTTAGCTGAGTTTAAACAAAGCCATTTAGATACTCCTCAATTTTCTTTAAGCTTCAGCCCGAAGCCAGAAAAAAACGACAATGATAAATGGGATAATCTTGTTGCGAATAATGTCAGAGAATTTTATAAAACTCAGTTTCAACATGAAATACAAGGCAACATGAATTTTTATCTTACCTTAAAAGGAAATGTTCCGGAAGATCTCCTGCTTAACACAGAACAAGAATTAACGGTTGCAAGACAAGCAACAAAAGAAATAAAAACGACCTCACATGTTAATAAGGAAGGAAAAGCCATTTGGGCGCAAGCTAGTAAAATTGGCAGGCGTTGGCGGGAACTTGAATTGACAGCCTATCGCAAAGAAGAGCGGCAACTGATGAAAGCCCAAAAACAGGGAAAAATTGATGAGGCGGGTATCAAGAGGCTAGAAGAAATACGTAATGTACTCAAAACAGGAGATTTGTTCCTCAAAAGACCAGGTAAAGTAGCAACGGTACAAATCTCTCTGGCACCAGAACTCCCTGTCTTAGATTATCAAGAGACCGTACTGCTCAGAGATTCAGCTGAACTCCATGCCAAATATCTTTCTGAAAAAAAGCGCATTTCTGAATTATCACCATCACAAGCGTCAATATATGACAGTTATAGTGGACGCAAATTGTCGGAGATGTCAGAAGATGTTAAAGATTTCATCCCTCCTGTAAAGGCGATCGATCTAAACGATCGGGTACCTTTCAAACAATTTCTAGCTGGATTTAACTATTATTATGCTCTGGCTGTAAGCAGCAGAGAAGGCTTTGAAAAAGAACAAAGTGCATTAATAAAATACATTAGAGGTGTCCTGCAAATGGAAGCGGAAGCAAGGATTTACCGGGAAAAAAACGATGATGAATCCGCGACCCGGCAAACAAAAACCCTAGTATCTTTGTGTAACATTCTCTATTATGCCTCGCTAAACAAAGAAGGGGGCTGGCCGCGAACTAAGGCGCTTATGGGGATGAAGGATCGTACTGAAGATATGTTTTTCAATTTGAACGAATTCTTTATTGGTGTAAAAGACAAATGTGTAGAACTTGCAGAAAGTCGACCCATTACTTTTGAATCTCTTCAATTTTGGACTGAGAGGGCTGAAGTACGCGTTCACGTTAAGGAAAGGTCTGAAATTACTGCTCTCAATCTATCACTGCGATCTGATGCATTGGAACATCCAAAACCCCTAGCAGGAGAACTTGGTGTCTACGGGTTCGTCAGAGATTATAAGCTTGCTGGACTTGGGAAAGATGAACAAAAAGAAGAACGAGAAAAAGTTCAGCTTCGTATCCTAGATACAAAATCGATGCAGGAACCCTTTTTTCAAAATGAGTCGCAGTTTTTTGAAGAGGATCTTAAAGCAGGCAGAAAAATCAATCAATCAAGGCGTGATCAATATGAAATGACAATCAAGAAATTCACAGATCCTAAAGTCAGAAAGAAGCTTTTAAATGAGATTATTTCACTCGCGAGTGAAGGAGAATCATCGCTTCGAGTGGAAGAGGAAGTCCTCCTTAAAATGGCCAATCAAGCCTTGACCGGGAAAAGAGCAGAAGAAAGAATTCGCCTTCAGATTGCAGGGCTTAGAAGACACCCCTTAAAACTGAGTGATCTTTTGACACTCTATATACAAAATGACCTTGCACTTTTAAAAAGAAAAACACATTTGCAGGAAGAGGATGTCATCAAGCTCTATCAGGCCATTCACCAATTTCTATTGAATAAAACCGCCAATCAACAACGTGTGAGAGTGAAAAAGGCATTAGAAGCGGCTGCTCTCCTTCAAGAAAGGGACAAGGACTTTTATCCTGCACTGCATCAAATAGGCGAGAAATTGGCCGAGACTCGAAGTTTTAATCCTGAAAAACATCCCATGCTGCTTGCCTTTGAAAGTTGTGAAGACATTTTAATCAGACCGACTCAAGCTGAAACGCTTGAAAAAATGTTGCAAGAAACTCCCACAGGCTATCAAAATATGGTAGCTCAATTGATCATGGGGGGCGGCAAATCCAAGGTTTTACTGCCGATGCTCGCTTTAAAGAAAGCCAATGGCAGCAATTTATCCATCATCGAAGTGCCCGCAGCGCTTTTTGAAACCAATGTGGCAGATCTCCAGGCCACCACACAGAAATTTTTCGGAAAACCAGCCCATCGCTTCACTTTCTCGAGAGATAGCTCTTGTAATCCAGAAGATCTGGAGGCGCTGTATCAGAAATTTAAACAGATCATCAATAATCTAGAATATCTGGTGACAACCGCAGAAAGCGTTCAAGCCCTCGAACTTAAATATTGGGAATTATTGGAATCCCTGTCGATTCGGTTACACAGTAAAGAACTCCCACCTCTGAGTCCTGAACAAAGGAAGGCGAGAGAAGCAGAGATAAAAGCTCTCGAGAACCTTTTAAAACTTTTCAAAAATCAGGGCGATGTTTTAATCGATGAGGTGGACAGTAATTTAGACACCAAAAAAGAATTGAATTACACCTTGGGAGATTCTGTTCCTATCCAAGAAGAGGAGCTTAAAACCTTACTAGATATCTACAATATTTTTCAAGATGTGGATCTTCACCTGTCGACAGGAAATACAACGCTACATCAAGTGATGTTGGGAAAAGTGGTCGTCGCGCAAAAATCAGATTGGGATATCGTATTTCAAAATTTGAGTGCCTTCTTTGTGAATGATCCCAAAAGTCCGATCCATGAATTTTGTAAAGGTTTAAAAACGGAAGATAAGCTTCAGTTGCAATATTATCTATTTCATGATCAGTTTGATGAGCTGCCAGCCTCGGAACGTCCTGTGATTGAAAAACCAAAATTTGTTGAGGCTATTACAGATCCAGTCCTCCAAACAAAAATTGGTCTTTTGAAGGGTGAAATTGAATTTTTGAAGCACACTTTACGCAACAAACCTTATGAACATCATGGATTTCCGAAATCCAAAAAGTATGTGGAAAGCCAAGAAGTTGCTATTCCCTATATCGCAAACAATGTTCCGAATGAGCGCTCGCAGTTTGGCTCCTTCTATGAAACTGCCAATTATACTCTGCAGTTACAGTTCTTAAGGAAAAAATTCTCTTTAGAAGTAATTCGAGACTTTGTGGCAGAATATCATAAAAGAGCAAATAATGAAGTGACACAAACGCTAGGTCTACTTCCTTTCGATGAAACTGAGGCGAGCCGTGAATTCTCTGCCCTCACAGGACTTGCCCTAACATCAGTGCATCCTACCGATGATCTCAGAAAATTCCGGAAACTCTGGTGGAACAATAAGCCTGTACGTGATATCTGCCTTTTTAAACACGTACTACAGAAAATTAGGCATTTTCCAAATATACTTCGAAGTGATGCCGTCAACCATGCCAGTATCTATCGAAGTAAACAGGGATTCACAGGCACTCCTTGGAACTTTCGTTGCTTCCATCCTGACATGGAGTTTAACCGTACTGAAACATTAGGGGTAGATGGTCAAACCTTTGATCATTTGATGAACAAACCCGTCAAAACCAAGGTTCATGTGGCGACAGAAGGATCTCCGGAAGACTTCATTCAAACGCATCTTGAGCGAAATCCTAATGCCAAGCGTATTCATGCCTTTATCGATGTAGGCGCTTTGTTCAAAGGTAAGAGTAATGAAGACATTGCAATGCTGCTTTGCTTATCGTTGCTGAAACAGGGTAGAGCAGATATTCATCATGTTCTGTACTTCAATGAAAAAAATATTTTGTGCGCAATTCCCGTTAATTTTCTAGATAAATTAAGTAAGTCGGAGGCAGATAAATTTGCGCAAGGACAATTAACGCTTCTCGATTTGAAGCGCAATGCCGCAATTCAGGGAATAGAGATAGGGTTCCAGTGATCCTGCAAATATACTTGCAAAAACGGGTAGTGGGCCCGCACAATGCTTTACTTATTATGATCAAAGCCACACCACAGGAACGGATATCAAACAACCGTTAAACTCAGTTGGCATTACTACAGTCGATATTAATACTGATGCTAGAAGCCTTGCGCAAGGAGTGATGCGGATGCGGGATTTACCTCGAACGCAGGAAATTGAAATTGTCATCAGTAAAGGGATGTCAGAAACACGACCAACTGGAGAGACTTGGGCAATTGAACAGGTTATAGAGCGAGTGCTTCGTAACCAATGGACGACTTTGTCCGATCTCCATTTTCAAGCAGCCATTCAAAAAATGAAGAATTATGTCAGAGAAGATCTGCGCGCAAGAATATATAATGCACCAGAGGGCGAAGAAAAATTAAAACTCTATGAGGGTTATCGTTCCGTATTCTTAGAGCAATTAGAAGATGATCCTTATCGGCAGTTTGGAGAAGTAGAATCCAAAGACGCTGCGTATAATGTTTTAAAAAAGATAGCAGATCAATGGCTCAAAAAGTGGCAAGACTGTCTGTCGGCTGGAAAATCCCCACAAAGTGAGTATTCTAGCGCTGATCTGAAAAAATGCAGAGACAATTACTGGCGCAATGTACTGAGGCCGCACAACATTGTCTTAAAGATCGAAAACATGTTCCTACCGCTTTCGAGAACTCTGAAGTCCAAATCGAACGTGAACGAGAAAAAGAAAAAGAAAAGCAAAAAGAACTGGAACAACAAGTGATGGCCCAACATGCAAAACCTATTCCTGAAAAATATAGGAGATGGGCAGGTATCCCATTTACAGAGGATATGAAAAAGGAAAGGGACGAAGAGACAGCAGGAGAAGCACGTAATGCTGGAGTCCATTCTATAAACACCATGCTTGAAGGTGTTCCCCAAGCTTTCAAACCCTCCTTTAAGTTCAATGACAATATCTTTGTCTCTCAGAATTATCAAGTGACCAATGCACTTGGCGACAAAAATCTACTTGATAAGAAAAAACCTCTGAATTTCGTGTTGTATGTTCAAACTCCAGAACCAGATTCGACCTTAAAAGCTGTGCTTTTGACCGAAGAAGATGCAGTGGAATTAAAAAAGATGATAAAATACGAAAAAGAAAAGCTTGAACGAGCCAAATATCGAGTGGCAATCATGAGCACCCATGAGACCCCTCTGATTCGTACCGCAGAGCTTATCAATCATCCTGATTATTTTGCAATTTATGAGCAAATTTGTTATTTTAATGCAGATCTTGATCTCCTCAGTAAAAATCCAGGAAGATTACATTGGCTGTTAGAGAATTCAGAACAAAAAATGAAATTTTTGGCAGCACAACTCCTCCGAAGTTACCCTGAAAAAGCTGGCTTGTCGACGGCGCTGATGACAGCGTTCGGCGCCGTTGCAACCGCGCGTCAACTAGAAAAAGCAATCACAGAAGAAGATATTAAAACCTTAGGAGAGGTTCTGCAAAAAATCATGCAACTTCAAAATCCTTATATCCGAAAGAGTATTTTAAATGCCACAACAAATCAGGGAAGAGGGCTTCTGAATCTCGCGGTGTCTTCAAAAAATCCTGGGTTGCTGCAAGCCCTGCTGCAAACAGGAGAAATTAATCCCTTGAAGGTAGATGCTCTAGGCCAAATCCCCTTGGTTTCAGCCTTGGCTGCGAACAACGAAGTTGCTATTCAAGCACTATTGAAAGCAGGGCTTCCGGATTCATCAGACGTAGAAGCCTGGAATGCCTTATTATATTTTGCAAGCTCGCTCAAAAATACTGACTATTTTAATAAATTTTATGATCTCGTGGCGCATTTTAAAATGGAAGATGAAAAAGTTCAAATTTTGAATAAAGCCCCTCGTGGATTTGATAAACCCTTGATGCATCTATTGATTGAAGAAGGTAACATCACGGTACTTTCAGCTTTACTTAAAGATGCCGCACTTAAAGACACCTCTGTGAGGCTTGGTGCAACCGATAAAGCCGGTTTTTCAGCATTAGAGCTTGCATTCAAGAAAAACAATGCGGAGATAATTTCACTTGTGATGAATCCAAGATTTTTGCCAGCAAAGGATGATCGCGAGCGCTGGCAATCATTACTCGCAATAGCCTTACAAAATAACAATATACCGCAAATAGAGTTTATTTTAAAGAGCATGACTGCGCACTGTGATTGGTGCAGCAGTTTATTATTCCGTAATCACGAAGCTTTCATCCTTAAAAATAGCTCTGAATTACTGTCACTGTACTTTCGATATGTGGAACAAGCCATGTCAGCTGGTGATCTTATCGCACTCTGCAAAGTTCAAACTCATAATGAAGAAGTCGAATATTTGAATCTGTATAAAATGCCTGAAAAAGAAGTAAAATTAATGCCAGAAGGACCGTTTGCCCTAGCCATCACTCATAAGTTACATCATTCATTACAAGTTCTTATGGATAATCCGAAGATTCGCCCCAAAGCGATAGAAAGCAGTGAAGAATCGATTAATCAGTGGGTTGCTTTGTTGAATGCAGTGATTGCCAAGAAAGATAAGGAAAGCTTAAAAATAGTTGTTGACAGTTTGAAGCAATCCAACTTGGATCCCAACACAAGAAGCGCTATATTCAGGGGACGTGGTTACGGTGGCTATTCGCCTTTGAATGCTTTATTTGTGAGCCTTGCAACCTTACCTCAAGAGAAGAAACAAACCCAGGAATTGAAGGAAACCAGAGAAACGAAAGAAACTAAGGAATTTCTTAAAACATATTTACAAATACCCGACGCTGTACCCAAACCCGATAGTGAGGAGGATTGGAAAAAATTGTGGCGGGACGCTCTACTTAGAAGTCAGGGCAGAAATTTTGCCGTTTTAAAAGAATTACTAGAGTCCTTGCCTCTACAAACACAGGTTGCCATCATGCAAACAAATCCTGACATTGATAGACTTGCTGATTTTCCTATTATGCTTACAAATTCTGAGAATACAGAAGCTTTAGAATATATTCTAAAACGAAACGATGTGTTCAACGTAGTTGAGAATCAAGAAAAATCCAGTGTTAAACTGTTGCATTTGGCAGCTACAAAACATAATTTAAATGCACTCAAGGTTTTGTTGGCAGACAAACGGTTTTATCCCAATATAAAATCTTCTCGCGGCGTGACTACTTTAATGTGTTTATTCCAATATTCAATTACTCCAAAACAGGTTAAAGAAGTTTCTGATTGTTTGGAATTATTATTACAACATAATATTGATCTCGACGCTAAAGACAGATTTGGTAGGGATATCGTCACCTGTATTAATTCAACTACTGGTGCTGAAGAACTTGTGACTGTTAGAAATGAGTGGCTGAAAATGATCGCAGATAAAAAAGCACAGCAAAACACGAAATCGGAGCAATCAAAACCGACGTTTTAAGATGTTACACGCCGCAACAGAATCTCCTAAATTCACTGGGCACTAACAATTGGTTAAAAATGGAAAGCCAAACGTTGTTATAAGTTCGCTGTTAAAGTTCATCATGAACTCATCAGTTACCGTCGAAGGTGTAGACACGGTTGATGTTGCAGATGTTAATGCAGAGGGATCACTGCTTGCAGAGCCATTACTCAAAATAACAGGCAAAGCTAATGCCTCTGAATCGGATTTTCGATCCTTGTGGAATTCATCTGTTACTCCCAGTAGTCGGTTTGCTAATGACTCTATTGAACTGGGTTTTCTAGGAGCACAAATATATTGAATGATGTCTTTTAAATGGCTGGTCATCGACTTGTTTTGATAGCAAAAGGATAAAACTATGCCGATGAGATCTGAAGAAAAGAAATGAAGAGCATTTGCAATTTCCTGTGTTTTATTGACAAAAGCAATTTTTTTATTACGTTTCAGGGCGCCATCGATCATTGCTTCAATTTCACTTTTTAGTTTTTCTTCTTCCTCTCTTTCTGCCAAATCCATCTGAGATGGGGGTTCATCATATATAGGAGCACGCCTATTCACAAATTCATCCAGAAACCAATCAGCTATTACTGCTTTATCACATAGTTTGAAATGCAAAGTGGTCAGTGTTCTGTTATGAGCATGTAAATTTTGAGCTAAAGAGCGAAATAAGGTTATTTTTTCAAATGTATTGTCAAACGAAAAAAGCTTTAAACTACTATTGGATTTAACTATTGCAGCAATTTCCTCGGAAACTTTTGTTTCACCTCCTTTTTCCAAAACGAGAAAATCAAGATATAGCTTCTTGATATTAGAATTACTACCCAGGAGTGTTCCAATGAGTTTAATATCCTCAGAATTTAGGGTGCCTGTACCACTTAAATTTAATTCTCTGAGTGTGGGCAGTCTAGCTGAAATTAGCTGAACCAGCTTGCCCATAGGTTTTGGATATTTACTTCCATAGGTTTCACCACGGTTATCTTTATAATTAAAAATAAATTTCTTAAGCAAAGGTGGAAAATTTATGATGCTGTGAAGTACCTCATATCCATTGCCGCCAAAACAATTATCGGATAAATAAAAATGAGATAATATACTTTTAGGGTGACTTATCCCCTTGATTAATTCTGCAAGGTGTATAGACTTTAAAGAACAATTGCTTATATTGAATGAGGTCAGCTTGGTATTGGTACTTAAGGCTGCAGCCATATGTGTTACTGTTGTATCATGAGCCTGATAGAAATTATTATTACAGATATTGAGCGTTCGCAAACTTGGAATTTTAATAAGTTCAGCAAAATTATTGCTAGTTTCGAATGCACGTACATGACACGATTTAAAATTTAGGGAAACAAAAGGTTTTATTTTACAAGCGTCTATTATATAAGCCAATCCATTGGCTCCAAATTCGTTATCAGTTAAGTCCAATTTAGTAATATTAGTATCTTTAATGGTATTTAATAATAGTCGCAGAGCATCGCTGCTGAGACCTTGATTATGTAATTTGAGTGCAGTGAGTGTTCTATTTTGTCTTAAAGCAGAGTTAATATACTCTTCAGGACTAATAATCGAACCGCTCGAAAAGCTTGTTGTTGAATTAAATTCATTTAATAAGAACGAAGAGGAATCATTCTGAAGATAAGCACCAAACCTAAGTGTGAATGACCTCACAGGATCACTTGAGCGAATATAATAAATCTTTAAGGACGTAATGCCGGAACCACTTTTTAGTGAAGAGTTGTTGATCGCTTGCAACAGCTGCACAAAGTAAGTTCCGTATAACTTTTCCACAGACAGTGATATTTTACCTGTAATCTTGCCGTCCTCAATGTCCTTTATAGTTTCTTTAATACTTTTTGAAGTCATCATATTATTGGGCTCCTATTGCTCAAGATGGTTTGGTTTTTATTTGATTAACTGACCTTGAGACCTTGATAAATTTTATTAAGATTAAGGCATAGATCTTAAATCAATTGAATAGTATTTGTCTAGCTATTATTAGTGGGGATATCTTTAAGAATTTGGAGCTACTTCAATTTGGGCTTTTTGGAATCTGGTTTAGGGGATTTTGGGGAGTCACCTTCTTTATGTTGGATAGTACTGGCAGCAACCCATTTGCCAACGCCTCGTTTTTTGGGCAGTTTCTCTGGCTCACCACGCACAAGGGTACTGGCAGCAACGACTTTGCCAGGTCGCACCAAAGTTTGAGGTTTTGAGGGAAGTTTACTTGCATCGACAACCTTGCTGCGAAGCCCCTGCCTTTGAAGTGCTTCCTCTCGTAACTTTAAAGCTTCTTTCCTGAGCTCCCTTTGAAATGCAACGGTATCTATAGATTCAATCTCGGCATTCATATCATCAGCAGCAGTGTTTGCCGGAATCTCAGCGGTTTTAGGAGATTCTTTCTGAACTTTCTTTTTTAAAAGATTGTGTAAATCAAGATATTGAAGATCAAGCTAAGTGTCTCCCACTTCTTGATTGAATAGATGATCGATCCTATTATAAGGAGATTCTTTTTCTTTTGTGCCGCTTGAGGTGATGATATCCACTGGCAAATGAGGATCAGCGCCTTTCTTAATTAATAATTTGGCATCTTCATAGGCTGCTGTTAGATTTTTTTGCTTTATTGCTTCAAAAAGTAATTTACCCAATATTTCAAGATTTTTAGGAGAGGTTCTGTCTAATTCTACACCGCTTCGTAGAACATCTAAGGCCTTTGAATATTGATTGTTTTTCACTGCGGCATAGAATTTCTCGAGTTTAATGGGTTTTTCTATATCATTACTCAAGTTTTTCTCCCTAATTGACAAATTTTACAAATGCAAGAAATTTATAATCAATATTTTTATTACGTTTGAAGTTTAGATTTCAGTAAAATAAAATAGTTCAAGAAAATTGCTGTTGTTAATTCGTATTAAAGTAGGTGATTCGTGTATTTATGCGGAGTACAATAGATATCCCTAAAAGAGACTATTAAAATGATCTGGTTTTTGATATAATAAACCTAATATGGAACAGAAAATGCTGATTTTTAATCCAGCTTAGAAGAGTGAACGCTTTGAGAGGTGGCTTGTGCAAGAACTCATTTTTAAACTTATTGTATTAATTAAAGAAAAAAACTATAAAGAAATTCTGTCAGTCTGTAAAGAAATTCGTAACAAGTATAAAGAAAGCGATCGAAATGCAAAAAACCTTATAGAGCTATTAAAAAACCCAGTTCCAAATATCAGTAAAACTCTGCTTGAACTCGCCTTCGATTCAAACTGTGATGAAACCGCCTTTTTGATTTTTTCACTCTTCAGAGAGTTCATTCCCGATTGGCCTTTATTAAATTCCTCAAATAATAAGCCTATGATACTCGAATTATTGAATAGCCCAAAAAGAAAAGAATTATTTTACTCTGTCGTGATTGATTGGATGCCGAGGACTGTTGAAAAAAGAGTATATGAACGCCATTTAGCCGCAAGTACAGATCTTACTCAAAATAAAGACTTGCGGAAAGATATTCGAGAAGAAAATATTCTTGATAAATTGAAAAAAATGCCGGTAGCATCACTGATTAAATGTATTGCTGAAAATAAGACTCCTGCTGCCATGGCATTTAAAAAGGATTATTTAGAAAATGCCCTTTTACAAGATAAATGGAAAGAATATTATCAGCAATTGGCCAGGGGGGTCTCTGAAAATCCGCAATTTGTTCAAAAAGGCTATGATTTATCACCGCATGATTTAATAAACAAAACCATCGGCCTGCACTTTTACAATATTTTTCTAAAATTATGGGATTATCAGCAATTGCTGCCAATAAACTCAATAGACTCAGATACTGCCAAACCGATAAAGGACATCGCATTAGAAGCTATAAAAAAATCCAGCGAATACAATTCATTTTTTGAGTTACAAAGACTTTGTCTTCTGAACATGAAACTTCTTTCAACCAATCTAGATGCTGGTAAAGATAAAGATGCTGGTGTTAGAGATAAACCTATTGATATCAATAAGATAGGGGAATTGGCTGATAAGATGCTGGTGCACCAAGCGCCGGGCTATCTCTCCGCCGCTTTTCTTTATTTTTCTATCGCTCAATACTTTGAACACTCCATCAAAGATGCTTCTGAAGCAGAATCTTATTATTTGCTTGCTTATTACCATCTACAAGTAGCTATGAATATAGTGGATGCTGAAGAACAGCTTCATAATGCATTTTTTGGGGTTGATTACCTCCGATTACTATCTGTTCGTTCGATTGAAGAAGTAAATTCCTTTCTAGAAGCCTATCTAAACAAGGATCCCTACATTATTGAAAGAGTCAAAGCAAAGGCCCTAGCTACTGCGGACGAAATTTCCAAGAAAAGCTTCAGCGATAATTTGGCTGAAACACCGGAAACACCGGAAACACCGGAAACACCTGAAGCAACTGAAGTACCTGACGCTTCTGGAACACCGGGAACGACTGCAACACTTGAGCCAGAGCCTGATGCAGATATGGCCGAAGGTTCGAAACCCTCAAAGAATACTGAATCCTTCAGAAGATTTTCATAATAATTTTGCATAAATCTTAGATATTTGCATATATCTAAGATTAAACACTTGCATTTTTTATCAAAAGTTGGTAAGATAAATAAATTATTATAATTTATATCCATGATTATACACGAAACTCAATTAGACCTAGAAACCGGAGATAACTATGAGTGAAATTGCTTCTTCATTAGCTTCTTCTTTAGCATTAGAAGAAACCAAAGTATCTAAGGAATCACGTACTGTACAGTATCAGGTGATTCTAGATAATAATATTTTTCATCGCAAAAATGTTACCGCCCCAGGTGGAACAATTGTGCCTGTTGAATTATTGGACGCAATTCGTAATTGTGAGCAACTCAAAAGACTCATTTTACCGGCATTGATTATCGAAACCTGTGGTACTTCATTTGATGGTATTGATAAAGATAAAAGTAAAGGTAAAGATAAGGATAAAGCTATTTTTATGGATCCTGAAAAAACCCATATGAAAAAAGCCATGGATCTCTGCAAGTATTCTCTGCTCGGAGGCAGCAATCCTATCTTCAATTCAAATATTGCTCAATTGAGTAAGGTTATTACAGGAAAGGACGTTGCAGCCACCAATATAAAGTTGGACCATCTGGCTATGCTTGTTGATGCAGTTACCTTGGATGACGTTAATGGAACTAGGGCCGTCGGTTCGAAAATTAACAAGCAACAGTTCCAAAAACATAAAGACTCACTTGTGAGCGACCATTATACGATGGGCAAATTAAATTCAGGGGATTTACTCTATTTATTAGCAGCCTCTATTTATAATGTTCCTTTAATCACTGCGAATATTGCTATGGTTCTGCAATTGGCAGAGAATAAGAAAAAAAATTGTATTATTGGCTATATTTTTGCCCATGCAAATATCATTGTGCCCCAAACAACTACTGATAAAGCTTTTAATAGCGGAAAAGATGTGTATATCACTGAAGCTTTAAAAGGTAAAGATGGCATATTGGCTAAGGTCATGGAACACTATCAATTTAAATCTTTAGGCGATGGTGCAATTCTGAAGACTCGGTGCCATAGTCTTAAGTTAATGGAGCTTTGCGGCTTATTCAGACAATCTGTCACGGGCTATTTAGATGTGCCTTGTGTTCGTGTCACCCCTAGTGCAGGTAAATTGATTTTTTCTGCTGCAAGCGGGTCTGGCATTGAAACAAAAGAAAAGAAAGAAGCTGCAGAGTTGAAAAAAGCCCTGGATGTACCTGTCATTTCGCCTTCTAAAGAGGAGGAAGAGGATGATGATTATTTGGCAGCGACCGTTGGCGCAGAGCCTATCATTGATACGCTGCCTATCAAAGGATCCAAAAACTTTGGGGTATTTATGTGTTTTGATCTTCACAATATTTCAGGTTCCTTCCTGTACAAAACCTGTAGATTGTGTACCTTTAGTGCCCCCGCTCAGGAGAACTGTTTCAGCTTCAGCATAGTCTTGAGATTAAAACTGCTAGGGCCTGTTGTCAGCAGGCCCTAGCCTTTATTGTATATCTTTATCGTATAAACGATGGAGCTCACCCTTTGCTTCCTCTAGAATCTTCTTTTGCTTGCTGTCTATTTTACTCCCACCACGATTGATATAAAAATTTAGCATGGACATTGCAGATTGCAAAGAACTGCCTTTGCGATTTTTGACAACATCTGCGGACTGTTTTAATGAGCGTGCAATTTTTCTTGGATCTTTCCAGGTAAATACACCCTCTTCTAATTCTAGAGCGTGACTTTTATCTGTGACTTCCTTCGACCATTTCGCTTTTTTAGACATGACAGTAAATCCTTTAAAAAAATTTATTGTTAATTCCAAAATTTATTCAATGCTATAAATTACTGGGAAATTCAAGAATATTATAGCGCAAGGATTTAAAGCTTAGCTTCAAACTATCCGCAAAATCTTAACAAATATTCTCGGTTGACTTGCACAACCTGTCATGGTACCGTTTACGGCAGGATTGATTTGTAATTACGACAAGGAGTTTTGTAGGTGTCTAGTCCGGTCTCTCACTTCACTCAAAAATTACTCTCCCACTCTAAACAACAATTAGCCAACACTAGCATAGAATCCTGGATTCTATATGCGGAAAAAGGCAGACCCGATGCGCAATTAATGATTGGCATAGAATATTATAAGCAGGGGAATATGAAACTCGCCGTCAAAATGTTACACAATTCTGCACTGGCCGGCAATTCACAAGCGCAATATTTCTGTGCTCTGATCTGCATCGATTATTGTCAGAATGAACTGCATAAAAAATGGGCAGCATATTGGCTCAAAAGGGCATCAGAACAAGGAAAACATGAAGCGCAATTGTTATATGGATATGTTTTGGAATCCGGCTACGGTACAGAGGTGAATGTCAGCGAAGCCATTGCATGGTTTCAAAAAGCCGCCGAACAAGCCAATTGGGAGGCGCAATATCAAATTGGATTTGCTCTTGCCATCGGAAAAGGAACTCCTCGAAATGAAAAAGAAGGCGCTGTTTGGCTCAGAAAAGCAGCAGAGCAAGGTCATCTTGAGGCAAAAGTGCATTTAAGTCATCTGCTATTATATGGTAAAGGAATAGAGAGGAGTGAACAAAATGAAAAAGAAGCAATTCTTTGGCTTAAAAACGCCGCTATTAGAGAACACAGTGAAGCACAATATCGCTTAGGTAATGCATTTGCTCATGGACATGGTGTTGCAAGAGATATCGCCGCAGCGAGGCTTTGGGGCAGAAAAGCCGCTTTAAAAAATAATGCTGCAGCCCAATTTTTTCTGGGTACCTTACTCGAATTCAGAGAGCCAAAAAATCTGCAAGAAGCCTGCTTTTGGTTTCGAAAAGCCGCAGAACAAGGCCATAAAGAAGCACAATTTTTTCTGGGAGTAGCCCTTCATACGGGGGAAGGTGCCACAATCAATCACCAAGAAGCACTGTATTGGTATAGAAAAGCAGCAGAACAGGGACATGCTAAGGCACAGTTCAACTTAGGAATGAAGTTAATTTTAGAGAACGCCAGCCCCGGGGCTTTGCAAGAAGCTGCAATGTGGATACACAGTGCAGCGGCGCTGGGTAATATCGAATCTCAATATCGATTTGCTAAGATTTTATCATCGGGGCAGGGTGTAGTACAAAATCAAGAACAAGCATCGATTTGGTTTCATGCAGCGGCCAGTAACGGCCATGCTGAAGCACAATCAGAATTAAGCCAAAGATTGGCCAGAGGACTTGGTGTTGATATAAACAAAAAAGAATCAGCAGCTTGGTGTAGAAAAGCGGCTTTGCAAGGGATTCTGAACGCTAGATACCAATTGAGCTGCAAGTTGATAGACGGTGATGGTATCACACAAGACGATAGGAAAGGTACTTTTCTGCTGTCAAAATTGTGTTTTGAGGGACATTCATTATCGAAGATCAAGCTCGGATTTTGTTATCTCACTGGTCGTGGTGTGGTTCGAAACACAAGACGTGCCGTGTTGCTTTTACAAGATGTAGTACTATCCGCAGAGCATTCCATTGGTAACTTTGGTGATAGTGATGAAGATTTGGACCGTATATCATTGTTAGAGGAAGAAATTGCTTTAGCAAAATCCATTTTGGATAGAATCACGGATTTAGATCAATTTCCAAAATATGAAAATGCATTTAGAGATTATCAAGATGCGCTGCTTCATTATCATTTGCCCGCAAACCGATTGACTTTGCTTGGGACTCTTGGTTTTTGTTCCCTGATGGGGCTTGGAACGAGGAATAAGCGGAAGAATCTGCCTGAAGCCTTAAAGTGTTTTGAGGAAGCAAAAAAAATCTATGATACACTGTCATCCTCTAAAGATAAGAGGCAATTTGATTGTTATTGGGATATGCTTATTTGCAAAATATCTATCTATGAACAGAATAAACAACCTGGCAGTCTTATAGAATTTTATGGCTCCCTGGATCAAAGCTTCAATAAAACAAAAGACTGCAAGATTGCCTTCATACGTGCTTTTATTCGAGACAAAGGTTTGCCTCTTCAAGAACGCAATGAATTAACAGCGCTGCATTACTATAAAACTGCGGCAAAATCGATGCCAAAATATTCTTGGTGGCTAAAGGATAAATCGCTCTCCAGTTATGTGACTCAACAGATAACGACCCTTACTCCTTTCTATAATATTTTTACCCAAGTCAAAAAAGGCTGTCCAAGTATCAGTGCCTCTCCTATATTGGAACTTATCACAAGCTATGCTGCAGACGATGTTCATGAGCTCGATGCGCAACTATGCTTAATATAAATCCAAGTCCTTCCCATAAATTTTTCTAATTTGAATTGAAACAGTACTGCTCAGAAACGGTAACCAGTATAGACCAGGATAAGAACGAAAAAAACTTCGTGATGAAAAAGTATTGTTAAAGGAATAACCGCAACACAACAAAATGGTGATCTAGAAATGGCAACAAGATCATTTCTAGAATTAATCATTGATTTTCTTTTTGTATTGTAAGGTTTCTTTAAAAACTACCTTAAGCACAATAGTAAGTTGATAAGCATAAAACTATCCCTGAAATTCTTTTGTAAAAGCTATCACAATCTCTTCTGCTAGGTTATCATGGACCTGGTGGGCCATTTGGCTTTTTATTGATCGTTACCATTAAGCTGACGTTTTGTCCAATCTTTGCCTAATGACTTAATTTTCTCAAATTGAATTTACTGAAGGCTCGATGCATTAATTACTTTATTGCATTCAAGATTCCTGGAGAGATGAATGTCTAACCATAAAACATCCAAACAACAACGCAGATCATTTAACCAAGACCCCATATCAATATCTATTGTTGGCATCGGTGCCTCAGCAGGAGGATTAGAAGCTCTAGAAGTATTTCTAGCACAGATTCCGATTGATAGTGGATTGGCTTTCGTAATAGTTCAGCATCAGGATCCGACTCACAGAGGTACCTTAGTTGAAATATTGCAGCGTCATACACTCTTACCAGTATACCAAATTGAAGACCAGATGCAGGTATCACCGAACTGTATTTATGTTATTCCGCCTAATCGTGATCTCTCCATTAGTAATGACATACTATATTTGCAGGAACCAACTGCTCCACGCGGGTTGCGTTTACCGATTGACTTCTTTTTCCACAGTTTGGCTGAAGATAAGCAGCAAAATTGTATTGGAGTCATACTATCTGGGATGGGTTCGGATGGTACCTTGGGCTTGCGTGCGATTAAAGAGAAAGCAGGTGCAGTATTTGTTCAGGAACCAAGTTCAGCCAAATTTGACGCCATGCCGCAAAACGCTATCAATTCAGGGTTTGTTGATGTCGTCGCACCTGTTCTAGAGTTACCCGGTAGAATCATCACCTATTTACAGCATATTCCGTCCTCCACCGAAAAGGTTAAACTAGCAGATCCTAGTCAAAGTGCAATTGAAAAAATATTATTTTTGATAAAAATTGAGACAGGAAATGATTTTTCGTTTTACAAAAAGAATACGCTCTATCGCCGAATTGAACGACGTATGGGGTTGTATCAATTGTCTTCCATTAATGATTATGTTAACTATCTAAAAGAACATACCCAAGAAATAAAGTTGTTATTCAAGGAATTACTCATAGGAGTTACCCGTTTTTTTCGTGATCCCAGTGAGTGGGAACAATTGAAGAATGAGATTTTACCAAAATTGTTGTCTAACCATCAGGATGTCAGCATTCTTCGTGCTTGGGTTGTCGGCTGTTCAACTGGAGAAGAAGCATATAGCCTAGCCATTATCTTCAAAGAGGCTTTGGAGGAATCACAGCCAACTAATAAAAATTTATCATTACAAATTTTTGCTACCGATTTAGACAAGGACACCATTAACAAGGCGCGGATAGGGTTCTTTCCTCAAAATATTATTACCGATGTATCTGAGGCACGACTTCAGCGCTTTTTCACCGAAGAAGAGAATGGTTATAAAGTGAACAAAGAGATCCGTGACATGGTAATATTTGCTCCCCATAACATTATCACGGATCCGCCTTTTACTAAGATCGATATCTTGACTTGCCGCAATCTGATGATCTATCTTGACACAGAATTACAGAAGAAACTATTGCACTTATTTCACTACAGCCTTAATTCGAGTGGTGTCTTGATGTTAGGCAGTGCTGAAACCATTGGTAACGCAACATATCTTTTTGCATCTCTTCCTGGGAAGACACGGATATTTCGGCGTTTAGAATCAACTAGGACACTGGGGCATGCAGAATTTCCCACATTTTTCACCCGTAAATTCAGAGAATCATCGGAACCGTGTCATATACCTGCTAGATTCACTGCTCCATCAAATCTTAAAACATTAGTTGAATCTTTATTATTGCGTATGTATAGTCCTGCGGCTATATTGGTGACTGATCAAGGTGATATTTTGTATATCAGCGGTAAGACGGGTAAATTTCTGGAGCCTGCGACTGGTAAAGCCAATTTAAATTTGTTTGCGATGGCTCGTGAAGGCCTTAAACAAGCATTAAATGAAGCTTTCCAAAAAGCTATTCGACAAGAATCACCTCTGAGTCTGAAAGCAATAAAAGTCAGGACCAATGGCAACTTTCAGGGGGTAGATGTCACTATCCATCCCATAGTTGAGCGACAGGTATTCACTGGGATTGTCTTGGTCATCTTTAATAATGTCGAACTTTCAAAAGAAACTAAAATAATAAACCCCAACCCTGGTAAAGTCGAGGAAGACAGAGTAATTACATTGATCGAAGAACTAGAACATTCGCACAAAACTCTACAGATAACCCGAGAAGAAATGCAGAATTCGCAAGAAGAGCTGAAAGCTGCTAATGAAGAATTGCAGTCTACTAATGAAGAATTGCAATCCACGAATGAGGAACTCACCACTTCAAAAGAAGAGATGCAGTCTATGAATGAGGAATTGCAGACGATTAATCATGAATTGCAAGCCAAGATTGATGAACTTTCACGTACCAGCAATGATATGCATAATTTGTTGAACAGCACAGATATTGCCATCCTTTTTCTCGACGAGGGACTTAAGGTTAGAAGATTCACCAATCAAGTGACCAGTATCATTAAGCTTATCCCTGGTGACACCGGTAGGCAAATTACCGATCTTGTTTCCGAGCTTGAATATCCTTCTTTTGCCGCCGATACGCGAGATGTGCTGCGAACTTTAGTATTTAAGGAGACCCAAGTTCCTACACACGATAAACGTTGGTATATTGTGCGAATTATGCCCTATAGAACAATGGAAAATAAGATCGATGGCGTTGTGATCACCTTTACAAATATTACTGAATCAAAAATTCTCGAGTTTGAATTAAGAAAAACCCAATCAAATTTACAAAATCTTTTAAAGAAACATAATGGCACTTGAATGCCTGGTACAAAAACGGGTGAATAAGAAGAATTATATATCACAATAAGATCCAATAGTTATAGTTCTTTGATATGGCAATTGATAAAACTCAATATTTTCACTCGAATTTCGCAACAAAAATAAAAATAATTTTTTTTGCCAATAAAACATATTCGTAAATTTTCTTTTGGTCATGATGATACCAATTTCTTCCACTAAATAAAGTGCATTTTTTATATCCAACAAAAAAGGGAATATATTGGATTTCAATGCGGCATTTAATGCAGCAGGCACATTGATTGATTGCATGAATCCATAGTGCAATTTTAAATAATATATACTTTGATTCACATTATCGATTTCATATTGATTTTTTCCATTGACATAAGGAAAGTCATCGATAATGATATTCACAATTAATATTTCTTTAGGTAAAATATGGTTCAATTTGAGATATTGTATGAAGCCATCACCGGTTTTATCTTCGGGATCAGTCATGAAAATAATAGATAATTCATCTATCGAATGAAGCTGACTCTTATCTAAGCCTTTAATTGCTTCTGGTAAAGTCTTTTTATTCATAGACAAACAGGACTGAATTAATCTAACTCCTTTATCCCAAGTAAGCATAATAATTGCACTTAATATTGCCACCGCTAAGGGAATCCAAGCACCTTCAAAAATCTTATGAAGATTTGCCCCCAAAAATGCCAAGTCGATAATAAAAATAATAGAAAAAATCTGAAGCACTTTTACTATAGACCATTTCCAACACCGCCTGGCAACAAACATAACTAAAATAGCTACAATGATCATCACAAGGTTAACGGACATTCCAAATGCAGCAGCTAAAGAACTAGAATTTTTAAATATAGCCACTAACAACAAGGTGCCGGTGGCTAGTACAAAATTAATTTGCGGTACATAAACTTGTCCTTTTTCATTTTCTGAAGTATGAATAATAGAAAGTCGAGGAAAAATATTTAACAAAATTGCTTGTTTTGCCAAGGAAAAACCAGCAGTAATGACTCCTTGCGATGCTATAATAGTAGCTAATGTTGAAATAATCAGTAAGGGATATAAAAACCAATCGGGTGCCAACGAATAAAATAAATTTGAAATAGCACTAGAATTTAACAATAAATTTGCACCTTGACCAAAATAATTAAGTAATAAAGAGGGAAGAACTATTGCAAACCAACCGATCCGGATAGGTACCCTACCAAACTGCCCTAAATCAGTGTACATAGCTTCCGCACCGGTTATAACAAGAAATACACCACTTAAAAGAATATAGGCAGGCCATCCTCCATTATATAAAAAATGGAAAGCATAATAAGGATTTATTGCATGCAGAACTGTAGGATTCTTAACGATGGCAAGTCCTCCTAAAATTCCAATAATAATGAACCAACATAATAAAATTGGTCCAAAAACGAATCCAATCTTAGCTGTACCTAAATGTTGACTAAAATATAACAAGAATAAAATTAATAGAGAAATAGGAGTAATATAATCAGAAAGATTTGGCGAAATAATTTTTAAGCCTTCAATTGCACTGATAACAGAAATTGCAGGTGTTAACATTCCATCGGCTAATAATAAACCAGCTCCTAACACTCCGATCAAAAAAAGTGATCTCGGGAATTTTCTTTGTCTTTTAAGCAGAGAGACCAATGATAAGATCCCACCTTCTCCGTCATTACTTGCTCGTAAAAAAACTGTCACATAAACTGTCGAAATCACAAGTATTAATGACCAAAAAACCAAAGATAATATGCCTAAAATATTATTATTGTTTAATGAAATATATGGTATAGTTTGTTGTAGGGCATATAAAGGGCTGGTTCCAAGATCCCCATACACAACACCTAACGCACTCAATGTTAAAGGTAAAGTATTATTTTTGCTGACTTCTTTTTTATTAATTTCCATCTCACTTTCCAGTGTCACTAAAGTTCAACTTGACCTGCCTAAATCAACAAGTATGTCATTTTTGGCGAGAAACCAGAAGGGTCGCAAGAAGCTAACACTATAATGCTAGCTTTTAGTGGAAGTTTTTCACGGTGCATTTCTATTAAACCTCTGCGTTGCTCCAGGAACAGCTGGGGATGCAGGTATAAGGTTTGGTTCCGTTCCATAGGGTTGGCCATAGGGTACCGGATTACCTTTTTCTGGTATGTCTGTATTTTTCTCTACATCTGAACTTTCTGGAACAACGCCTGCATTCTCTGGCTCAATAATATTCCTTGAAGGAACTACGTTTATGTTTGGACCTTGTGTTCCTCTTACTGTAATATATGAATCCACTCGTTTAATGCCATGAATAGATTCAGCGGCATTAATTGCATCTCTTTCTTGATATGGACTATCGACCATTCCCGTTAGCGTGGCGATACCATCCTGCACCTTAATTTCAATAAAAGCACTAGTAATAGAAGGCGTACTTCGAATTTTAGTTTTTATATTCCATGCAAGAGAACTATCGTCGGCTGAATCTGATAAAATTGGAACCGATGTTACAATCAATAAAACTGTGACAAATAAAATGAGAATCTTTTTAATAAACATGTAGTCCTCACAGACACCAAAAAACACTACAAACCGTTTAATTAAATATGAATTAAATAGCAGGTTGCTAAGGCTTGGTTCAATATCTCACAGCAGATTTAGTTACAAAAATCAGCATCTTATTATCAATCGACATTTTTATTGGAATCTTTAATTTAGGACAATGGCAATTGCTCTTCCCAATGAATAAGAATGAGGAGATTAAAAATAATAAGCAGGTTGCAGCAAAAAAAAATCGAATAAGATTACTTTGAATGAAAAGGAATTAGTTATCGCGAAGATACTTAAATTACGAAGCTTATCTCTTCAAGGGTAGTGCGTGAACGGTTTTCTTATGATTCTTTTTTAACCCAAACATCTACTCTGGCGGGTGGACAATTGTTCCAAATTCTTTTAGTGAAAATCTTTTCGAATTGGTGGAGAGAATTTGGTATGTTTCTGAAGCTATACGTGAGTTGAATATACCTGCCGCCGGGAGATAATATTGTGGTAATTTCTCTTAAAATAGTTTCTGTCACTTTTTTGGGTAAAGACCGTAGCGGCAGGGAAGATATGATAGTGTTAACCTGTTTTGTTTCATTTTCTAATAAATTCCTAAGTTTTGAGGCGTCACCATTGATGATACGATGACCTGGAAATCGATTCTGCAAGTTCTTGACTAAGATATTTGAGCATTCGATGACAATCATATTTTCAGGATTCACAATAACTTTTGATAAAGCATGAGTAATCACACCAGTTCCTGCACCAAGCTCGACCACCAGTCCATTTCCTTCCAGAACGACATGAGATGTCATTTCTTTGGCAAGTGCTTTTGAACTTGGACAAATCGCACCCGTTTGCCTTGGGTTTGAAAATAATGCTCTATAGAATAGTAATTGATCTAGGTGCATCAAACTCAGCTCCCTAATAAAAGGACAAATAATTATTAAGTTTCCATATCTATATAACGACAACATCTGGAAAAAATTTAGTTATGGTTGACATTCTTATATAAATTTAATTAAGATATCAATCAAACATAGTATTATCTATTTATTGTCATGGAATTTGGGCATTTGTTACTATGGAACAGGCTAAAATTGGCAATCTTAAATCAATACTGGACTTATTGCCAGGTATGTGGTGTGTCGTTGACACTGAATCACGTTATATCTATTATAACCGTGCATATGCAGACTTAGTGGGAGTTCTGGACAAACCTAGGGATTATCTTATTGGAAAGACCGTGGCAGATATGCATTGTAGAGCTGCACAATGTGCTGCCATTTTTTGGGAAGAAGACGCTTTAGTCAAGCGCACAAAAAAAATGGTTCGAGTTCTGAATTCACTGCAAATGGCTGATGGTTTATGGAAGATTTTGCAGATTGACAAGCAGCCTGTTCTAAACGAAGAGGGTAATGTTGAAGCGATAATTTTCAATTTGATCGATCAATCTGCTAATCACATTATAGATTTAGCTTTAAGTATTGCCAAAACCAATAAATCAGAGCACACAATTCCAAATGGCATTTTAATAAATTTAAGCGATATACCCGATAAAATCGATCTCAAACCCAAAGAATCTGAATGCTTGTTTTATCTAATTCGCGGTTTTTCCTATAAAGAAATCGCAAAGATTCAAAACATAGCGTATCGTACTGTGGTAGACCATATAGAACGCTTAAAGTTAAAATTTAATGCAGCAACAACTGCTGATCTGATTAATCGTGCTCTCGCAGCAGGATATCCGGGATCTGTTCCACAAAGCTATTTTGAACAGCAAATCTCAGTTATTCTGTCTGCACCATAAAAAATTACGGTTAAAAATTCCCTAAAATTATTAAAACCCTATTGACCCTATAGTTACTATATACCCTAGTTTATGAATGACGGAGGTAAAACATGGCTGAATGGTATGTGAAAGACTTGAGTAAGCTTACGGGCATATCGGTGCAGACCCTGCATCATTATGACCGAATTGGTTTGCTCACACCCTCACATCGACTACCGAACGGCTATCGTCTTTACACCGAGAAGGATTTGCTGCGCTTACAGCAAATTATTGCATTAAAATTTTTTGGCTTCGAGTTATCACAAATCAAAAGTCTTCTGAAGCTTGAGGTAAGCCTGAAAGATAATTTCAAGGTTCAGTCTCAATTGCTGCAAAAGAAGGCAAATGAATTGCTGAAATCGAGTCAAACGCTGAATGAAATAATTGAAAACTGTAGCGGCAACGAATCCATTTCATGGGAAACCATCATTCATTTAATAGAGGTATTTCGTATGACAGAGAAACTTGAAAAATCTTGGGCGGGAAAAGTATTTACCCCAGAACAATTGAAGGAATATGCGGCATTTGAAACTGGCCTTAAAACCAGATTCACGCCATCCGATAAAAAAGCTTTTGAAAAAGCCTGGGCCGATCTCATTGCGGAAATTGGCCGCAATATCGATAAAGATCCAAAAAGTGATTTCGGTATTGCAATTGGGCAACGCTGTATGGAGATGATTAATAAGTTGTATGGAAAAAATCATGCCAATTTAAAACACGCCATATGGGAGAAAGGTTATAAGGGGAATCAAATGGATCCCGAAAATGCTATATCTCCTGATATCGTGCAATGGTTAGACAAGGCCATCGATACTTATTATCGAAATCGAATCTACGGCATTTTGGCCCAAGTTAACTCCAAGGGGGAATCAAGTTCCACAGTGTTTTTTGCCTGGGAGGAATTATTAGAAGATATGTATGGTGATTCTGAAAACTTGAAATTAGAGTTAGTAGAAGCTGCCTTAAAGGATGATAGGGTAACGGATGTGGCTCGAATCTGGCTTAGGAATCATTATTCCTGAATAATAAATATTAGATAAAGTTGTTTGAAACTATCCCGCGGGTTATCCGCGGGATTTTTTCTTCAGTCACAGTCTCTTGACTCCAATTCTCTATGCTATACAATCAAGCAAACGTGCTGATTTTAAGTCACTAGGGGGGCTTTCCCCCATCGCATACGGAAAAGGGGATCTTGGAGAGGGCACCTCAAGCTGGATAATCGGATCATGGAGGGTGAGATCATACCTGAATGTTATTGCTTTTCCTGCACCATGATTTGCATAATCAGATTTCGGCATTACAAATTCTTTTCGAACTTTCATTGATTCACTCAGCCTAGAAATTAAAGGAGAAGTATAATCATGTAAATTACCATAGCAAGTGGGAGGATCTTGCGTTGCTTGTTCTTCATCCAGTAGTTCCATCAGTTCTAGAAAATAACTATTATTAATAATATTGCCTTCTTCATCCACAACAACTTGGATCCCTTCTCCTTCTGTGAGGGAGTCTAATGCGGTTGATTCATCTTTCTGCTTTGGAGTTGCAAGCCGCTCATTCCGGGCATGCGAACGTCAATCAAAAGACAGCCGTGTAAATTGGTATTGTATTCTTCCAGAAATTGAGCAGCACTGTGGTATACCCTGACACCCATACTCGCGCTGTCTCTAGCAGCCATTTAATAGATTTACAAATTGCTCGTCATCATCGATGACATAAATTGTGGCTTGATTACTGCTCATTTTTTCCATAATCACAATTGTGCAGATTTAAAAACAGTTAATTGTACCACATTTAAGCAAAAAAAGAAATGGGATCCTTAAGGCACATGCTATGTGACATATTATTGACACTCATCATTAACACTTGTGATAACTGTAAAGCTAACTATAATATCATTGTCAATTATAAGGCTGTCGTGGTCTCCTTTGCCTGGGTAAAGTCTGATAAAACCTGGTAATGCAGGGTAGAAACTCATGTTGAACCAACATCAATTAGATAGAGATAAACTATTAAAATATTACCATGAAACTTGGAATTTAACTGAACTTCTTTTTTCAGGGTTCAAAGAAAGTTCATACCTCTACCACATACCGTATCATTTTTTAAGATATCCACTCATTTTCTATTTAGGACATCCAGCAGTATTTTATATCAATAAGCTTCAGCTTGCTGGCATATTAAAACAGGGAGTCAATGCCTACTTTGAGCGTATGTTTGAAATCGGTTTAGATGAAATGCCCTGGGATATTATCCCAAGTGAAAAAACTAAGTGGCCTGAAATTTCAGAGATACAGAAATATAGACAGCAAAAGAACGAAATTGTGGAGCAACTTATTTTAAAGCATAAAGCGTTTGCAAAGAACAAAATCACTGCAAAAGATCCTGCTTATGCTTTAATGATGGCAATGGAGCACGAACGCATTCATTTCGAAACTTCCTCAGTCCTCATGAGAGAATTACCAAGTCATTTTTTTCGTAAACCAGAAAAATGGCCTAAATATTGGCCGTTGATAGAAGACCACAATCATACAAAGAAAAAAATTGATTTTCCAGTCAATTCCCTGATTTCTGTTCCAAAGCAGACCATCGTTTTAGGAAAAAAACGAGATATCCCTTACTATGGATGGGATAATGAATATGGATCTCGAAAAATATCACTGGCTGCCTATGCAGCGAGTAAATATTTAATCAGTAATGGCGAATTTTTACAATTTGTAAGTCTAAATGGCTATCATGAACCACGATTTTGGTCGCAGACGGGTTGGCAATGGAAGCAAAAGAGGGGTGCAGAACAGCCCAGTTTCTGGATTAAAAATGAAAAAAGTTCTGGCGAATATCAATTAAGAACCATTTTTGACATCATTCCCATGCAATGGGACTGGCCCGTCATTGTAAATCTTCATGAAGCAACTGCCTTTACAGCATGGAAATCAGAACTGGACGGCGAAACCTACCGCCTTCCAACTGAAGCAGAACATCATGGTTTAAGAAGTACTGAGGATCATTCATTAAATGATTTGATGACAAGTCAAAATTCTTTGCAGCAACGCTATAATACAAATTTTGTATTTGGTTCAGAAACGCCAGTAACCGCGCATAAACCTAATGAAAATGGTTTTCATGATGTTTTTGGAAATGTGTGGCAATGGTGCATTGAACCCTTTTCACCCCTTCCAGGTTTTAAAGTACATCCCTATTATATAGACTTTTCAGCCCCCTGTTTTGATGGTCTTCATCAGGTTTTGATGGGATCCTCATTTGCAACCACAGGCGCAGGTGCAAGTGTATATTATCGAAATTATTTCAGGCCACACTTTTTCCAACATGCGGGGTTTAGAATCGTTAAGCCGCATTATTAATCGTTAAGCCGTTTTAAAGAGCTCGATTCAATCCCTCGATAAAATTCTTAGATCAAGATCTTTTGATTAAATTTCCACTTCCCATCCGATCTCGAAAATGTTATGATAAATCAATAAAAATACATAAGTACTAAAATACTTTAGCAATAATTTATATAACTTATTATATGAGGACATACACCTATGATTTTTGATATTGAAACACGTCTAAGAACACATAGCGATTCTTTAATGAAGCAGGACATGGTAAAAGAACTCTCAAAAAAAGCATCAATACCATTAATGCCATGCTTGAATACGGTACCCAATAAAACCATGATTTTTTCCATTCGTGGACCTAAGAATGATAAATTTCCAGTTAAAATCCTCCGCGATCTTATTCAAGAAGTCCAAGTCAAACATCCCGATTTACCCATCCGACTCTGCTTTGAAGCCGATCCTACCATAGCTTCTGGATTTACTTCTAAAATAGATGAATTACTAAGCGTGTATCAGAGTAAGCATGATCAATTAAAGGCTTTAAAGGTTCTCGGTCTCAGTGAATTTGATTCTGAAATTTATGAATTATTAACGACAGTCAAAAAAGGCAATGTCACTTTCGTAGCCAGCGATCTTCCCGGTATCAGCGTGTTTCGTCCGGAAGATTCGAGCCTTCAGGCCTTACGAGAGAAGCGAGTGAAGATGATGGCAGAAAATCTTATTAAAATGGCAAGTTTAGGTGGATTAATTTTAGATTTTGGCGGAATAGAGTTCATTACCTGTCTGCAAAATCTGCTAAATGCAAAAAACCTCAAAAAACAAGCACTCTGCTGTCAATTTTTATGTCCCTTTTCCCATGCAGGAGAAAAATCTTTGCCGCTTGCAATTCAAATGTCGCATAGTTTTGGAATGTCAAAAAGAGAATATCCGTTAGGATTAGAATACCTGGATGCGAGCGGTAGGGGACAGCGCATAAAGCATACGCCTTCTGAAGATGCAGTTATCGAAGAGGCTATTGAAACTGATTTTTTCTCAACTTTAAAATATAAAATAGGAATACTGGCTGCGCTGTATTGTTCTGCGCCCATCACAGCTATTCAAACCCAAAAAGACACAGAAGTCAAACAAGATGCCGAATTCAAAAAAGAAGCAGAACTCAAAGAAGAAGCAGAATTCAGAGATGAGGAATATTTTACACGATTGATAGCGGTTTTGGATAAGAAATTGCAATCTTCCAGAGCTGATGTTGACTCATCACCCGTGATGAGTCAAGCGTCAGAGGTTGTCGCAGGAGCCGCAATAACACCGTTGTCAGATCATCAAAAAGGAGTGAAAAGCGAAAGTGAACCCATTACCTCTGCAAAGGAAAAAGAAGAGCACAGAGATAAAAGATCTCATTCAGATCCCCGCAGCGAGATTCGAAGCATTGCAGTTACGTTTCATCCAAGAAAGGATCGGCAGTAGTTAGGATTTAGCTTCATCACAGGAAATATCCACTAGAAGCAGCCATGACTCCGTAATGATATAGTAGAAATTATTTACCTCTGCCGTTGTCGTTTACAAGTTTTTAAAATTTTTATTTGCTCAGTGTTTCTGTATAGTATAGGTGGTTTATTCCAGCCTCCATTGCAATTATCTGTTTAAAAGTATAAAGTAATGATAATTATATATACTTTTAATAAACTATCTGTAATTAATTAGTCAGACAACATAATTTAATTGTTTCAAATTCAAATTGAAGATCTAGGAGAATAAAATGCTTCCAAAAGAATATGCTATTAAATTAACAGAATCTGATCTCGACGAACTGGTAGATCTTTTTTCCGAAGGCAAAAAGCCCACTGTCGATGAAATTCATGAGAAGCTTAATACTTTTACTTTTGGAAAGAAAGCGGGAGCCGGACGAGGCAGGGCGAGAGTAGTACAAAAGCATAAGAAAAAATCCAGCATCATAACGCCTGGTTTAAAGTCTCTGCTTGAAAAAATGAAGACCAGGCCTGTATTGACTGGAAAAGATCTGGACCATTGTAAATCAATCGCAGACTCCTATATGGCAGGCGAAGGAGTGCGCAAAAATATTCAAAAGGCTTACATCTTTTTTAAATGGGCGGCAGATTCAGGTGATCTTTTATCTCAATACAATGTTGCTATTATTGCCAAAGAATTTCCGACAGAACTCACTCTCAAAGACACAACAACCATTTACCAAGAATATCTCATCAAAGCTGCCGACAACGGCTTCTTTGAAGCTCAAAAATTACTGGCGGAATATTATTATCTGGGTACCTGTGGATTTTCAATTGATTTTGTAAAAGCAGTTCACTACGCAGAAAAGATTAAGGATAAAAATACTGGCGCCAAGTTTACTCTCGCCGAATGTTATTCTATGGGAGCAGGCGTCGCGCAAGATCTCGCAAAAGCTTTTGCTTTATATCAAGAACTTGCCACCAAAGACAATTGTGTTATCGCTTATGTTGAACTTGGGGAAGCCTATGAGAAAGGTCGTGGAGTGGAAAAGGATCCTGCCAAGGCTTTTAAATTATATAAAATTGCGGCAGCTAAAGGTTGTGTACAAGGAAAATCTGAACAAGCGCGGTGTATGATTGAAGGTATTGGAGTGCCGCAAAATATTGCGGAAGGTTTGGGTTTAATGGAAAGCCTTGTGAAGGGCCCAGAACCAGATATGACTGCCTTGATATTTCTTGGTGCATTCTACTCTAACGGTAAATACGCACCGAAATATCCTAAAGATATGAAGCGTGCCTTCCACTATTTTCAAAAATCATCCACTTTTGATCACCCTGTAAGCTGGCAAAACTTAGGACTTTGTTATAAGAATGGTCTTGGCGTTGCAATGAACATACCCCAAGCTGAACTTTGCTTTGAAAGAGGCATGGCCCGCGGCAATTCAGAATCTATCATATCCTATGGCGATTGCCTTTTTCAAAGAGAAACGACAGCAGAGGAACAACAACATGCCTACGAACTTTTCGAGGAGATAGCAGAATCCTATGATCTAGGCAAATTTCAATTATCAAGATGTTATTTGACGGGTTTTGGCGTGAAAAAAGACACCAAACAGGCCATAAAATTGCTACAAGAAATCGCAGATAAAGTGCCAGAAGCACAATATTATTTATCGAAATTATACAGATTCGGTTTGGAAATCGAGAAGAACACAGAGAAAGGGGTAGAATTATTAGAAAAAGTACTACTAAAAATTGAAAACCTGTTCGGCTATGAAAATATCTTGAGCAATACGGTGTTGGATCTTATTCGCATTTATTTGCAGGGCGAGGGTAAGGTACCCCAAAATCTGAAGCGCGTTTCTGAATTATTAGAGATTGCCTTGAAACACGATCTCGAGAAGACCTATCTTATAGTAGCGCTTTGTCATCTCAGGGGAGTATGTTTACCAGTGGATTGGAAACGTTCCTTTGAGTTTTTGAACAAATGTTTGCAAGATGAATCTCCAGTATATAGTGCATTTTGCCATTATCTCCTAGGGCTCTATTATTTGCATGGTGTTGGTACTGAAAAAAATATCATCAAAGCTTTCAAGTGTTTCCAGATAGCTGCGAACAATAAATGTGTACCGGCATTGAATGCGCTCGGTGTCTGTTATTTACGAGGATATGGTACATTTCGTAATTTTCAGGAGGGAGTTAAGCATTTTAGGGCAGCAATTAAGGGAAAAAATGTCAGCGCCGTAAATAATCTTGCTTGGTGTTATTTGAATGGATTGGGTGTTTCAAAAGATCCTAATGAAGCGATAAAATACTTGAATGAAGCAATTGGATCAGGTTCTGCTTTGGCGAAACGAAATCTTGGCTGGTGCCATTTGCTAGGGTGGGGAGCGGAGTTCGATAGATTAAAAGCGAAATTGCTTTTGGAAGAAAAACCAGTTGCAACAAGTGAAAAATTGCCAGTGGAGTTTGTAGGGGTTTCTATAGAACTAGTTGAATTCGCGGGACTTGATTTAGCAGATATAGTCAAACTTGTACCAGGTTCGGTTAAATTCGAAAAAGAGTCTGAAATTCAACTTGGGCTCAGTTTTGATGAAGAGTGGCCCTCAGAACTCGTTTTCGATTGGTATCAACAAGCAGAAGATGTTTCTAACATTCAATTCAACCTCGCTATTTGCAAGCTAGACAATTTTGGTTCCTCATCAGCTCCGAAATCTGCCAAATTCCATCTCGATTCAGCAATTATTAGCGATGCTGATAATCCATATGCAAATGTATTGATTGGGTATTGCAAATTGTATGGCATAGGATATGAAAAAGATCAAAAAGCTGCATTTGAAATTTTTAAAAGCTATGCAGATGAACCTCATTGTAACGAAAATGCAAGAGCGTATCTCGGTATGTGTTATTTATTTGGATATGGCACAGTAGAAACCCCTGCCCTCGGTATTAAGTATCTTGAATCTGCCGCAGAGGCTCTACAACCCAATGCACAATATACTTTGGCAAAGTGCTTGAAGAAAGGTTTCCATACCCCACTCGATTTAAAACGAGCAGCGGAACTTTTCCAAAAAGCCTCTGAACATGGATTTTCGGATGCAGAACATAATTTAGCCATTTGTTATGCTGAAGGAGAAGGGGTTCCGAAAAATCTATCAGAAGCTATCGGGCTCTATCGAAAAGCTACCTTGAAAGGACATGCTAATGCAGAAAATAATCTCGGCACTTATTATGAAGAGGGCGTACATGGGGCAGGGGATAGTTTTGTTCTGGAGAAGGACGAAAGAATGGCAGCATCCTGCTATCGAAATGCCGCACATAAGGGCTGTCTCGATGCACTATGTAATTTGGCACGCTGTTATGAAAATGGTATTGGTGTTGATCAGGATTTGGTTGTTGCCCAAAGTCTGTACCAGCAGGCGCTGGATCGTAGAGCAGTAGGAGTAGAAGAATGCTTAGCCAGAATCAAGTTGAAAATAGAACAAATCAAAATAGAACAGGATAAAACTTCGAACAAAGAACTACTCAAGGACCAGATAATTCAAGAGCCACTCCTATTGAGTAAGACATTGCCAGGATCAAAAACTGAGGCAGGAACCGTTAAGGCGACTGCGTCTGCAGTGCCCATTCAGGAACATACTGAACATTATAAGGATGAAAGTGCGGACATGGTAGAGGATCTGCAAAGGTACCCGAAAGAAATCAGAGATAGAATTTTTAGATAAGTGAAATCAGAGTAATTACCCCCTTTCATACAAAAATAAAGCTTGTTCCTTTTGTCTATCCTTGGATCATGGGTAAATTAGAATAAATACTAATTCCATTGATTCAAAGGTAGACCAATGTCAGATAACGATTTAAAAAAAATCTTGCGAGACAATCCCTTATTTGAGGGTTTTACAGAACAGCAATTAGATTTGGTTATTGGTCTAGGCTTTGAAGCCAGCTATTCTGCGGGTAAAATCATCATAGAAGAAAATGAAATTAAAGATGAAATTTATATCATATTAGAGGGGGAGGTCGAGGTTTATAACTGGGATCCTAAATTATCTCAAAGATTACACTTAGCGAGTTTGGGGCCTAATCAGATTATCGGCGAACTCAGCATTTTAGATAATATCCCTCGTTCTGCTTCAGTGAGTACAATCCTGCCTTGCAGGCTCTTTGCTTTCTCTGTCAACAGCCTAAAATTCTTGCCTGAAAAGAAGGGCATTTTTGGCAAATGGTTTACCAAGTCTAAAACTCTAGAGTCGGGTGAGGTACCGAGAATCCGAATCGCCACTCTATGCTATCATGACTCGTAATCTTGCTAAAAGTTTAAGTCAACGTTTACGTTCAACAAATGTTACAGTCGTTGAAGGCCTCCGAAAAGAACTAGAACATGTCAGAGCGCGAGTGGTCATGGGATCATTTATTATAACAATCATTTGCATGCTTTTTATCTATTTACTTATAGTGACTTTAGTAGAAGAAAATAAAACCCCCTTTGGAACTCCCTCTTTCTATAGCATACCCTTAATCTTTGTTTTTGCAGTCATTCTATTCTTTTATATGCTAAAAACCGGCTATCCGCTGAAGACGTTCGGACTAACGCTTGAAAATTGGCGTCAATCGGTAAAGGAATCCCTATTATGGACCATCGTTTTTATGATAGGCATGATACCTTTCAAATGGGTCGTAATCAGCACTATTCCTTCGCTTGCGAATCATTCAGTGATAGAAGGGGATGTGATAGACATTGGGCTTACAATGCAAGCAAAAATAGGGTTTTTTGTCTTATATCTCGTATTTGTACCGTTGCAAGAATTTATCGTGCGAGGCGCTCTACAAAGTTCCTTCGAAGAGTTTTTAGTGACACCTTATAAAATAATTTGGGCTATTGTGCTGTCAAATGTTTTGTTTGCAACGACACATTTTTTTGTTTCAATGACGCTCGGATTTTTGACATTGATTCCAGGATTTCTTTGGGGATGGCTTTATTCAAAGCATCGTACTTTAGTTGGCGTTATCATATCACATGAATTAATAGGAATATGGGGGTTATATGTCTTGGGTTTCATGTTCTGAAATGGAGGAGGGTTGTGCATAGCAAGTATCTTGAAAAAACACAAAAACCTATCGAATTAATTCTTTTTAGGCAAGTAACCAGTTATCTTGCAACCCCGAGCTTTATGCTAGATAAAAATGAAACCGTCATTTTCTGTAATAAGGCAGCTGAAGAAGTTTTAGGAATTAACTTCTCTGAACTGGATGAAATACATGCAGAAGACATATTAAAAAAAATCAAAACTCGAGACAAAAAAGCTGTCTCGATTTCAAAACTGATTTCAAAAAAAGGTCCTGGCAGGGAAACCATAATGAATATGCACTGTCTTATTGAAACGCAAGAGGGACAATTAATTAACATAGTCTTGAGTGTGTTGCCCATAGTGAACTTAATGGAAGAATTTTGTGGTAGCATATTCTTCTTCGAGGAAACGTTGCCATGAAAGTGACTCTTTGGGGTACCCGAGGTTCTCTGCCTTGTTCTGGCCCAGAAGCCTTAACCTATGGCGGGAACACGAGCTGTGTTGCAATTCACGGCAGAGGGGATTCTTTGATTATTTTGGATGCGGGAACGGGTATTCAAAAATTGGGATTTGAACTAGAAGAAAAAAGTAACCGAATTGATATTTTACTCACACATCTTCATTTAGATCATATCCAAGGACTTGGCTTTTTTACGCCTTTGTGGGATTCCGAACGAGAAATCCATATTTATGGTCCCGCCAAAAACGCCGCAGAATTGTATGTTTCTCTTGCCAAATACTTATCTCCGCCATTATTCCCTGTATTATTACAAGATTTACCTTGTAAACTCCATTTGCATGCGGTTTTTAGAAATAGGTTTTGGATAGATGAGTTTCAGATCGTATGTGATAATGTTTGTCATCCAGGCGCAACCCTTGGATATAGAATATTCAATGATGAAGCGAGCATGGCTTACATTCCAGATCACGAGCCCGCGCTTGGCGTGATCAATTTTCCGCAAAGTCCGGTTTGGACATCCGGTTTTGATATTGCAAGAAATGTTCATCTTTTAATTCATGATGCACAATATACTCGAGTTGAATATCAATATCGAGCTGGTTGGGGCCATTGCACAATTAATGATGCTATAAAATTTGCAGCTTTGTCTGGGGTAAATTCACTGGTTACTTTTCATCATGACTCAGCGCACAGCGATGCAGAGTTAAATCAAATGCACAACAATGCAATCGCTGAAGAATTGCCTCATTTTCCAGTATTTCCGGGGATGGAAGGTGAGATGTTCGATATATGAGAAAAATACTTAACTATCAGATAGTAGATGAGCTGTCTGTTTCTTTCGAATCGGCTGTATATCGTGCAGTTGACATAAACGATCAGAAAAGGGTAATTATCAAGCTTCTCAACATAAAAGACCCATCCGTTGCAGCACTCAGTAAATTTAATCATGAATATACTATCACGCTGCTTGCTTCGAGTTCAGAGGCATCTATCAAGGTCTATTCACTTGAAAAATATGAAGAGACTTTGTTAATGATCCTCGAAGATTTTCCGGGAATTCCTATCAATAGATATGTGCCAGAATTATTAACACCAGAAGATCAATTGGCACGTAAGATTCAAATAGCCATACAAATTTCGGAAGCACTTGACAAAATTCACCAACTTAACATTGTACATAAAAATATCAGCGCGGATAACATTCTTTACTCTGCTGAAAATAAGGTAGTTAAAATCATCGACTATGGGCTATCGACCACCTTAATTCGAGAGCGCGTGGAAGCAAAGCCCGTGAATGCAATTGAAGGCACCTTAAGCTATATTTCTCCCGAGCAGACCGGGAGAATGAATCGCGGCGTGGACTATAGAAGCGATTATTATTCACTGGGCGCGGTCCTTTACGAATTATTTACGGGTCATTTGCCATTTACTTTCAAAGATCCACTCGATCTGATTTATGCGCATATTGCTATCATTCCAGAACCTCCCGAAAATATTAATAAGCTACCAAAGCCCCTCTCAGACATCATTCTAAAGCTCCTCGCTAAAAATTCAGAAGATCGCTATCAAAGTTTGCTTGGCTTAAAAGCTGATTTGGAAAAGTGTTATGTTGAATTCAAAGAAAATAATCAAATCATACCATTTCCCATTGGGAATCAGGATGTATCTTATAGCATGGTGATACCTGAGAAGCTTTATGGACGTGATAAGGAACGCGATTTTCTGTTACAGGCATTCAATGACAGCAATGAAAAAAATAAAGAAAAAGTGATATTCATTTCGGGGTATGCAGGTATTGGTAAGACATCGTTAATCAATGAGCTCATCAAGGAAGTGACCAAGCAAGAAGGTTATTTAATCAAAGGCAGATTTGATCAAATGAAAAGTAACAAACCATTTTCTGCTTTGATAGAAGCTTTAGGCAATTTACTGAAGCAGATCCTCATGGAATCAAAGGAAAGTATAGAACGTTGGAGAGATATTTTTATTGCGGCAATCGGGACCAATGGCAGAATCTTGACCGATATCTTGCCGCAATTGGAAATTATCATTGGAAAACAGGCAGAATTGGCGAGCATGAATCCGACGGAAAGACAGCTTCGGTTCAGTAATACGCTGCAAAATTTTATCCAGGCATTGCTCTCGCCTGGAAAGCCCATCGTTCTTTTTATTGATGATTTGCAATGGGCAGCGCTACAATCACTACAACTTCTTGAAGATCTGGCCTTGAATAATCGAAAATCTAGACTTTTCATCATTGCCTCCTATCGTGATAATGAGATTACTCCTACCCATCCATTGATGGGAACCCTGGAAAAATTTAGAAATACAGAACTTGACTTCGAAGAATTGACCTTAGAAGCCCTTTCTATTTCGAGTGTCAATGCATTGATTGCGGATACATTTCATACAGATACCATTGAAACGACAGATTTAGCAGAAATTTGTTTCAAAAAAACCAATGGCAATCCTTTTTTTCTAAAACAACTGATGGGTGCTTTACTTGACGCACATTATATCTATCTGAATGCTGCAACTCGCAAATGGGAATACGATCTTAATAAGGTCGCCACCATTCAACATACTGAGAATGTTATAGATCTGCTTGCTGTCAAAATTCGATCTTTGCCTAGGGATGCTCAGAACATCTTAAAATTTGCGGCTTGCATTGGCAAAGTCTTTGATGATGATGTTCTATCGATTGTTTGTCAGTATCCGATCAGTGAAATTAAATCCTTGCTTCAAATTGCTGCAGCTGAAAATTTGATAATATCAACTGGTGAATTTTATAAAAAGGATAAAGAGCTTGTCACCATTGCACAATATGAATTTATGCACGATCGGGTACAACAAGCAGCACATTTATTATTAGATGAACGACAAAAAAAATCAGCTCATCTCACCATTGCAAATTATCTTCTGGCCCAGAATCAGCAAGAAAAAGAAGCCAATATTTTTAAGATTTCAGACCATCTTAATCAAGGTTTTGGCATAGACTTGGATGTTCCGACAAAACTTGAGTATGCAGCCCTAAACTTACAGGCTGGCAGAATTGCAAAGAAATCAACAGCCTATAGTGCAGCCTTATCTTATCTCACTTTTGGCCTTGCCTGGCTGCCTAAAAATACTTGGAACACAAACTATGAACTGACTTACCAATTATACTTAGAAGCTTCTGAAGTTAATTTCTTGTTGACGTATTATCAAGAAATGCGTGACTTAAATACCATCATTCTGGAACATGCCCAGGATGAAGTCGATAAAGCCTATGTTTATGACATAGAAATACATGCGTATGTTGCACAAAACAAATTGGCGGAATCATTAGAACTGAGCTTTACTGTTTTAGAGAAACTGGGTCTTAAATTGCCTAAAAAAGCAGGGAAATTTCAAGTTCTGCTGGCTTTGTTGCGAACGGAATGGCTGCTTTACGGTAAAACAGAAGATGAGCTTTATCACTTGCCAATAGTCAGTGATAGAAGAATACTTGCCATCATAAAAATTGTATCAAGCATTGTCTCAAGCTGTTATTTGGCTTATCCGAATCATTTTGCCTTGATGGTCCTGTCCGGTATTGAATATTCTCTGAAATACGGCAATTCAGTCTTTACCCCTTTTGATTATGCCTGTTATGCAGCCATCCAAGGCGGTACTTTAGAAAGAATATCAGTTGCAATTAAATATGGTCTTTATGCAGCGCGGCTTGTCAATAGGTTTCCGGTTGGCAGTATCAAGATAATGCCATTGAATTTTGTGCTGCTGAGTACAGTCGAATTTTGGATAAATCCGATTGCTGAAATGATTGATAAATACAACAATGCGATTCAACTTGGTATTGATCAAGGAGATATCGAGTATACCAGTTGGACTATGACCTCATTTGATTTCATTCTTTTCTCGCTAGGCTTTGAAAATCTTGCAAAATTCAAAAATCGGACCAAAAAATATTTAAAATATTTTGAAGATAATAAATTATGGCCAGCACATCATATTGTTTCTGCAGTGTTCACAGGTGCAGAAATTCTAGGTAGAGCAGAGGTGCCTTCTGGAATGTTGGTTGGACGGCATTATGATGAAATCAAGGACTTGCCGCAAAATATTGCCAACAAAGAGCATGCAATGCTCTACTTTGTATATTTTAGTAAACTAATGATTGCCTATTTTTCCAGAGATTTTGATACGGCATTGAATTATGCCATTAAAATTAAAAAAATGCTCACCATCTCCTGGGGAAGGTATTTTTATTTTTATTATGGCTTGATTTTGTTAGAGATTATACATAAAGTACCTTTCTATAAAAAGTTGCAAATTCTCCCAACGCTTTTTTGGATTAAACGGAAATTAAAAAAGTTTACTAAATATTCCAGTATCATTTATACCTCAAAGTTCTATTTGATTTGTGCTGAAATGAAACAATATTTTGGCTTGAATTATGCTGCAATCAGATGCTATGAACTTGCCATTCGAGAAGCGCATAACAATGAACTCCATTTAGACAGCGGCATTGCCTATGAATTAACAGCGCGTTATTATTATAAAATTGGCATGAACTTTACCGCCAATAGCTATATCAAAAAATCCTATCACTACTATGGTAAATGGGGTGCAAAAGCAAAGCAAGTCATGCTGGTGAACGAATTTTCAGAGATTCTTGCTTTAGAACAGGAGGAGCGTGTCATTGCAAGGGGCGAGAAAGATGCCTTTGAAACCACCACATCGAGAACCAGCATTGAAGTTCTGGATCTCAAAACCATCTTGAAAATTTCTAAAATATTTGCCAAAGAGATTGATTTGAAAAAATTGTTGCAGAAAGTCATTAAAACGCTCTACAAAGTGGCTGGCGCTGAGAAAATTGCCCTTGGGTTTCAGCGAGAAGGTGAACTTTATATAGATGCCTTAAAAGAAACCGATAGTAAAATCATAAAACTTAAACCCATTTTATATGAATCGAGTGATAAATCGCTGTTACCTCATACGGTGATAAATTATGTCATCAATAGTCAGGAAATGATTGCCATTGATAATGCAGCAGAAGATACTGTCTATTCTAGAGATCCTTATGTGTTAGAAAAAAAAGCACGATCAATTCTATGCTTACCATTGCAAAAACAAAAAAAACTGATAGGTTTTTTGTATTTGGAAAATGATAAAATCACCCATGCTTTTACCAGCAAACATATTGAAATTCTGAAATATTTGACTTCTCATATTGCATTGGCGCTTGAAAATGCTTATTTGTATTCAGATATCATGCAAATCAGCTCGGCTTATGAACGATTTGTGCCTAAAAATTTCATTGCATTATTGCAGAAAAAGCGCATCACTGACGTAGAACTGGGTACTCACACCCTTAAAAATATGTCAGTCCTTTTTGCGGATCTGCATAATTTTACCAGTCTTTCTGAAAAGCTCGATCCTGAGACTATTTCTAATATATTAAATAGCTTTATTGCTCATATGGAACCTGTCATCAAGCGCAATTCAGGTTTTATCGACAAGTATATTGGAGATGAAATCATGGCCTTATTCCCAGGAACAATTGAAGATGCTTTGAATACTGCAATTGAAATGCAAGTAGCGCTTCAGGACTTCAATCAGACTCTGAAGATAGAAGGGATCGCAGATCTTGAAATTGGCATAGGGGTCAATTTTGGATCCATGCTGCTTTGCACCATTGGTAATAAGGTGAGAATGGAGAATACCGTCATTTCTGATGTAGTGAATATTGCTTCTCGTATTCAGAGCTTAACCAAGCAATATGGCACCAATGCTTTAACAACTGAAAGCGTTATCAACAATATCAGAGACAAGTCGAAGTTTGCGTCTAGAATTATTGATAATATTGTAGTAAGAGGTAAAACGAAAGCTACTGTCATATACGAAATAATTGATGCGCTGGATATTGATAGGGCCAGTGCCATTAAAAATATTTTGCCTCAGTATGACTTGGGGTGGCAATTTTTTGAGGCAGGTAATTTTAGTGAAGCGAAAAAGCAATTTACGGTGGTGCTAGAGAATTTGCCGGATGACATGCCGAGCCGTCTGCTGCTCGAGCGATGTGATGCAGAATAAGGTATCTTTTAATATTATGAGTATTTCAGGTCGTAAATCCCCCTGGATTGCGCACGCTTAGCTCGCAATGACGCAAGATACATGGCCATATTGCATTGATCTTGCGTCATTGCGAGTGCGAAGCACGTGGCAATCTAGGAAGTACTCAAATAGGTACGATTAAGAAAATTTAATTGGATTCCCGTCTTTCTTCTTTTTCTTCTTTATGGGCTCTGGCAGCAGCTTAATTTTAGGCACTCCCAATGCAGCATATTGAAAGGTCAGTTCACACAACTCAAATGGAAACATTGGGAGCGTATCTTTGAATAGTTGCTTTTTATCTGGAAATTCCTGCCTTAATTTCTGAATTTTTTGATGTTCCTCAGGGTTTGAGAAGGTAAGTGCTCGGCTTGGCACGCATGTTTCTGCTTGAAGTGCGAGAATATCTGCAGTGTAATCAGCACTTTCTGTTTCGGTTGTCAAACCAATAGGGGCTCCCGAAAGAGAGATGCTTTTCAGATTTGTTTTAGAAGATATAATTTGTAATTCCTCTACAAATTTCTGACCTTCAGCGCCCGCAAATGCATTGTGTAAATGAATTCTTTCAATATCAGGGGTGTTTTTGATATATTCAAAGCATTCTAACAAAATGGGAAATGAAATATGAGAAGCCGGAATTATGATCATCTTGCAATTTTGTATATGATCTTTACGACTTACCAATAGGTTATGCAGTTCATCAACGGAATTTTTAACATAAGTGATTTTGCCATGAGCTTCAGTTGCAAATTCTATGACAAGCGCATTTTCTTCAGAGGGTAGGGTGTTAACTCCAATGCATAGATGTGCGCCATTGAGATTGATAGTACCGCCATTCATGTTTAATGTTCCAAAATAAAATGGGCCATCCTCTGGGTTCAATGTAAAAATTCCATCATGATTCAAAATGACATTGGGCAGTAATGAGAATGGATTCAGAGCTGAGATATTAATAATACCTGTATTGATTGCGGCAGCATTAGCTATGGTAATTGTGCCTGTGGTATCTGTTGGACCAGCAGTCAGATTTATGGGGACAGTACTAGCATTGAGATTTTGGGGAGTGTTTGTAAAGGTAACCATAAAGATCTCCGCGCATGAATTTGCGGTGATATTAACATAAGATTGCCACAACCCGCTATATATCTCAATCTATTGTGTTGGTTTCAAAACCTAGGTAAAATAACTAAGAATATGAAGAAGATCTGCGGTTTTATACAAATAATTAATTTGGATATATAACTAATGCCATTTTCCGTATTTATCTCTACTTTTCACAAAATTTCCAAAGATGAAGTCTGATGATGCAGCATCTATGACTTCGAAATTCGTGCAGAATCGTAACTTTTATTAGTTGGCACGTCCCTTGGGTCGTGGTCTCGAACTTGGTTTTGGTGCAATCTCTTCAGTCAAAGCCCTTTTAATGTTTCCTACTATAATTTGATTAAATCTCTTTTGAAATCGGTTCGTCTCTTCTCTCTTTTCCTCTTTATCCTTTCCTGGCATTTGCGCTTCCACAGCTTTCATAATGTCCTTGTAAAGTACGCTAGGTTTCACATTCTTTTTACCTATTTTATCACCGCCAAGATGTTCATAGAACATCTTTCTTGCGGATTTCAGTAATTCGGGATCTGTCATATTCTTATAGTTTTCTGGCCAATTTTTTTTCAGTAATTGTTGGAGATCCTTGATTGTCTTAGAAAAGTTTTCATTCAATCCATGTTGTTTCAATCCAAGGTAATCTTGGACTTTAACCCGATCAGAGAGACTCTGATAGATGGATTTAATTGTTTCCAGAGCACCTATAGCGAGTATAATCTGTTCATCTGTTGTAAGCCTGTCTTGACTGTTTTTTATATACTCAAAGGTGGATTTTATTAAAGTCATTTCTGATTTAACATCTTGGGTGCCTCCAATGAGTTGCTTAAAATCTTTTACAAACATATTAAATTTTGTTTTTCCAAAGATTTCATTCATCTCGAGCTCGACACTTCCTTTGGCAACAATTTTAGGCATTTTAACTTGATTCACTTTACTTTTCGTGTGTGCGGGTGCATTTGAATACTTGGGTGCAAATGTGATAGGAGGGGTGATTATGAGTTCTGGGGTCTCCTCTTCTGTTTCGATTATCTTGGCATGAACTATTTTTGCAGCATGTACGACGTTCACTTTTGGCGCTGCTTGCAGGACACCTTGTCTTATTCGATCTGGTTTTTTCTTTTTAGTAACTTCGGATTGAGCTGCTTTGAATGGATTATTATAGGCAGTTATTTGTTTGTTCAATTCCTCTAATTGTGAAGTAAGGGTATTATAATTTGCGAGCACTCTTCCTTTGAGCAATACTACATTGGCCATCAGTGCAATGATTTTTAGTGATCTCTGAACTCGTTCAATCCGTTCTAATAATGCTGTTTTTTCATCTATTAGTTTTTTTTGTTCCTGAGGATCTTTCTTTCCGGATGACGTTTTCTCTCGATCAACTTGCTTTTTTAGTTTTTGTAACTGATCTTCTATATTCTGTTTCTTAACCCAGTTTTGGAGATCTGCTATTTGATCTGGTGCAGTATCACTTTTTTTGAATGTAATTAATTGAATAGCCATAACATACATTCCTTATCATCAATTATCATATTAATTAATATTACTCATATTACAATTATTAAGGCTAAATCTTACTGATGACTTAGAATATATTAAATTGAATTAGTTCCTAAAGTGTATGTTCACTTATTGGAAATTGATAGCTTCCGAAGCAATTCAGGGGAATGTCCTAGTGTGAGAAATTATTGCGAAAATTTAGCAACTATTATTGGATAGATAATATTGGATAGATAATATTGGATAGATAATTTCTGAACCAATAAAGATTTTCTCATCATTCTCGATTTGCGCAACAGTTTGTTGTGATGTAGTTTGCGGTATCATTGATTGCGGTCTTACAGTTCGCAATACTGCATTATGATCCGGAGCATGGTTTCAGTTGGGACCCAAAAATATTAAAGTTCCAGGACGCTCCGCGAATGTCATATAAGAAGGGGTAGCTCCTGAATTCTCCTGCATGAGTCCAATGGATGCTGGTGTTATTATAGAGGCTGCGGCATCAAGAGTGTCCTTTGTGGCTGCTGCAGATGCCTCTAATTTTGCAAGGTTCCTTTTATATTCCAGGACCTTGGCTTCTAAAAGTTCAATATCATATGCCATATCTGCCAATTTTTTCGCTGATACATTTTTTATCCTTGATACTTCCTGTTCTGTATGAATAATCTCATCTTGTCTTAGTACAGCCAATTTGTCGAATAAGAGCCTGAGCGAAGTGATATCAGTGAAATTCTTGAAACCTGGTATACTTTTGAGTTTACAGGAACGGTCGATGATAAAAGCAATAATTGCATCCAAAAATAATTTTTTGTCGGGATTTTCTGGACCAGAATGCATATGATGTTCTAACAATGCCATCGTGAGCTTTCTATTCATCTCATAGGAATTCGTTACAGAGATGTGACTCTCTTCCGACACAATTCCTGCATCCAGATCATCTTCTTCAGGATCGTCCAGCGCTTTTATTCCGGAAAGATCTATGTGCTTGGTATTTGCGTGCTCCTTGCTTTTCCCAAGTTTTCCTTGGTCTTTTTCACTTGCATCGGCTTTCTTGAAAGCAATGAAGGGACCTTCAGGATAGCGTTCATGCTTCTTCAGGCTATTGACATGTCTCTCTTTGATCAAAAGAAATAAGATGGTATTAATAACAGAAAATTGTTTTACGCCAAAATGGACCGTGACCCGGTTTAGAAAATTATAGGCTTGGACGGGATGGATAGGCTGCAGTGTATCAAATTTCGGTTGTTTGTCATTGAATCTTGCTAACCGCATTCCCAATTCATAGCAAATATAATCTCTTACCGGTCTATATTTATCTTCAGGAAAATCAGACATAATAGTGTTGATTTTATCAATATTGCTTTGATAAGACTCCACGTAGCTTGCAGAAGATTTCGAAGCTTTTTCTAAATAAGCCAATTTTATTCTTACTCGGAGTAGATTAGCCAATGCTCTGATATAAGGCTGCGGGCTATGTTCCATCAGAGTAAGAGGGCTCTCATAGTTAGAATTTGATAATTCAAAGTTAGCATTGGCTTGCAATAGGCGAATGATCAGGTCCAGTCTTTCCTTGCGTATCGCAATATGCAGTGCAGAATCACCAAGGCGGTCCTCAGTCCGATGTGCACGGGTATTGATTGCGCTACCCAAGGTGCGAAGTATATCATCAATTGAAGTTGTGGTGGCTTTTTCAACCAAATCAAAAAGAATCTCCCGCAGCTTTAAAAAGAGTGATATCCTTAGCCAAGTTCCCTGGTATTTTGCCTTTATCATTGACATGATTCAAGAGTGCACCAAAACTGAGGAGCAACTTGATGATGTCTTGACGATTCAACTTTGCTGCAAAATGTAGAGCGGTTTCTTTATTCCTATTTTCTTTATTAACTATCGCACCCGAGGTCAAGAGCATTTTAACTTTTGCCAAGTTGCCTTGTTTTACAGCCCTATGTAGGGGTGTAAAGCCTTCTTCATCTTCTTTATTGATGTTTACGTTTGCTTCAGAAGACAATAAAGAACCAGGCGTACCCTCACTGGATTCTACAGATATAGTTTCATGCTTGGCTTTTGATTTATCCTTCATAGGAGAGGATGATTCCAGAGCATTCGCATCTTTATCTCCCTGAATTTCTGGCTCAGGCTTCTCCGCAGGTTCAGGTTTCAGATCAACTTCCGCATCCACAGTTAAGCCGCCTTCTTCTTGTAAAAAGGGACTGAAATGCTGCGCAGGATCGGTATCAGAAAGGAGGCAATAGAGACATGGATGCCGAGTGAGATATTGACTCGGATGCACTAGAGTCTATGGGAGGTGTTCCGGAGCCATTTTCATCGTCTGATGAGTATTCCTCTAGCTCTGCAGGGAGTTGCAAGTTAATTGGATTTTCGGTGACTATTAATCCTAATTGACCCAACTTCAAAACGAGTTCTCTGACTTGCTTCTGAAGTTCGGCTATTTTTAAGGCAGGCTCCTTTTCATCTTGCTCCGCACGAGCCAAAGCGTCTGTGATCCTGCTTTCTTGCAAAGCAACATCTTGCTTTCTGATCGCATCGATCTTATCAAAGAAAACTCTAAGTGATGTAATGTGATTGAAATCTTTGAATCCTGGGATGCCGCTCACTTCAATTGCATGATCGATACGGCTTGCTACGAATTTATCTAGGACAGCGCGATGGACATTTTCGTGGCCAGAACAAATCAAATGTTCCAATATCGCTTGCTCACGATTCAAATCAAACAGCAAATTCCGGATATCTTCATCGGTCAGATTTACAGATATAGCATCATATTCTGAACGTTTTGAACTGATTTGTAACACTGCCTGTCTCTCTCCAATGGCAATGAATGGTCCCACCGGGTAGAGGGTATTTTTCATTAAATACTGGACGTGCTTATCAAAGAGCAGCATAAATAACAAGTTCTGAACCAGTTCATACTGCTTTTTGCCTATTTCCTGAGTAACACGGCAGAGAAAATTATAAGCTTGTACGCTATCCATTGGATTTATGAGGGTATCAATCTTCAATTGCTCTTCTTTGATAGCTGTTATGTATTGTCCTAGGTAATGTTGAAAAAACCTACCCTGTACGTCGCATTTTTTGGTTTCAATTTTTGGCAGAATATGAACAAAATCTTGAATAAATTTACCTGACAAGAGCATTCCCAGATGGTAGCAAATATAATTCCTTTCTCTATGCCAGAACGCATCCGTGAGAGTTGCAGTAATTTCAAAGATCTGATTGATGTAGGGCTGTATATGCTGTAAAACCATGGCAAATCCTGCCTGTTTGATAGATTCTCTCAGCATTTTTGCGCGCATTGCGAGCTTTGCTTGACTGGATGGATTCTTTTTAGTATCTGATCGGAGTTTTTGAATGGCGCCTGATGTGTCCCGATTGTGCACAGAGTCTAAGCGTAATTTTTGAATGCCGCCTGCTCTTTCTTCCTGCAGAATTCCGAATGAATCAGCTGTATCTAATGATGCATAACTCGAAAATATCGGAGATCCGACAAGACTTGCAGAAACCATGAATTTAATTTTGTTGAGCGTCAATAATGCTTGGTTTACATTACCGATATTTTTGATATGAGGGTGACTGCTTTTTCGCATCAGATCACTTGCGGTTTCACCCTGTTCATTTTTAATATTGATATCAGCGCCAGCACTTAATAATCGCAATACAACTTCAGTTTTTTCTCCCAGGAGTGCGATGTGTAAAGCAGTATTCTGTTGGAATGCAGAGCGTCCATTGAGAAGAGGGCCAAGACATTTTAGAATCGAATCAAGATTGGATGTGTTTCCAGTTTTTGCAGCATGGATCAATTGTTCTGCTGCTTCAAGCAATGCAATGAATTGTTGTGAGGGCGAGAAGCGCTCCTTAGCGAAATCACGAGCGCTTTTTCCTGAGGTGGTAACGCCATCGACAATGGCGCCGTGTCTCAGAAGAAACTCTGCCATGGCGGGGTCTGATCTTTCCTTGGCAGCAATGTGAAGAGGGGTATGTCCTTCGCCATCGTGAACGGCAATATCGGCCCCAGCGTTTAAGAGCATTTCTATGGCTTTAAAATTATCGCCCCACGGTACTCTGCGTTCTCCATATCCCATAGGATGTATATAGCTGCTACCACAAACAGCTTCTAAAAGCGGTGTATATCCTTCGGTGCCCATCATGTCTCTGCCTGCGACATCAGCAGCAGCACCAGATAGGAGTAAGAGCTCCATTATTTCTGTGAGGCCTCTATGAGCTGCAATATGAAGAGGGGTCTCTCCACTGGCATATTGCCTATTGACATCGGCACCTGCGTCTATCAACAGTTTAACGATGGTCAGATTATTATTTTCAATTGCATAACGCATGAGATCGATATCATGGAGCTCTGGCAAATGAATTTTGGCATTTGCTTTCAGTAACATTGCAACAAAGCTGGTATCATTATGAGTGACTGCTCTGTAAAGCAGGGTTTGAGGGAAAGAAAAAGAACAACTGAAACAAACATTGACGTCTGCATTTGCATCTATGAGGGCTTGAATCGTTTCCTCGAAGTTTGTATTGAAACCTCCCCAAATGGATTTAAGTTTTAAGGCGGCATGCTGAAGTGCGGTCCAGCCACTCTCATCCTTAAAATTGACATTTACTTCAAGAGATAATAAATATTTTACTCGATTTACATCACCCTGCTGGGCTGCCTCTATTAATGCCTGACTCATGACGAATTTCCTTAGCTAATTAACTTAAAATAATTATATAATTCAATTACTACGGTGAATTGATTATTCTTAATCGACAGTATCACATAAAAATAACACCAGCTTCAACTGATTTTAGTGGATTCTGTTTTAGTGGATTCCCGCGGAGGCGGGAATCCATATAAGTTAGTGTGTATTCTGGCTAAAATCTTAAAAAATTTCTTTATTGTTTTCTAATAAAAGCAGCATTCCCTGCGATATAGGTTGCAGCAATATTATTTTCTCCGCCCAAAGACATCAAAATAAACAGCAGATCAAAAATATCTGCAACTTTTTCATGTCGATATTTCATATAAGGAGACGCATTGGGATCAATAACAATAAAATCTGCTTCAAAACCAGTTTCGAAGGAACCTATTTTGTCGCCAAGCTGCAAGGCTTTTGCGGCACCGAGCGTTGCCATATACCAACGAACCATGCTGGGTAGTTTGGTACTGTTTAACATCGACACTTTATACGCAGCATCTAGTACGGCAAGCATCGATAAAGTATTGCCACCCCCCCAATCGGTACCGAGTGTAATCCTATCTGTAAATTTTCGAGCTCGCTCGAAATCGAATAATCCACTGCCTAAGAAATTGTTACTGATTGGACACCAAGAAAGTATGCCTTTGGTCTCGGCAAGCATTTTTAATTCATCTTCTGTGGTATGAACGCAATGTCCAAAAACCGATCGGTCTGTCACCAAGCCAAATTTATGATATACATCCAGATAGTTTTTACTCCAAGGATACTGTTTTTTCACTTGTTCGACTTCTTTTTTATTTTCATCAAGATGGGTTTGAATATAACAATCGGGATATTCTTTTTTGAGCGCTCCGCATAATTCCAGCATTTTATCCGAACAAGACAAGGCAAACCGAGGAGAAATGCAATAGGAAATTCTGTTTTTATTGTGCCATTTTTTAATTAATTTTAAGCAGTTATCATAATTGACATCTGTGCTCAATTGGAGTGAATCTGGTGAGTTCATATCCATTAAAATATTGCCGGTAATAAAACGCATATTTCTTTTGTTAATCTCTTCAAAGAAGATATCGGCGGCCTCATAAAAAAGCGGACCGTAGGAAACTGCGGTGGTGGTGCCATTTTGCAGCAGTTGATCGAGAAAGAAGTTTAAATCATGTCTTGCACTTAGAGGATTGCTAAAACTGCTTTCCCCTGGGAATACATACTCCTCCAGCCATTCTAATAATTTCTCTCCGTATGCCGCAACAATTGCGCTTTGGGTGCTATGCTGATGGGTATCAATAAAGCCTGGGGTGATGAGTTTTTCTGTATAGTCTTTGATTGTAATCGAATCCGAGTTTGCAATTTTCTGCGGTAGTTCAGAATATTTGCAAGCTAAGGAAATTTTGCCGTCCTCAACCACAAGAACGCCATCTTCAATGTAGACGTATTGCTGTTCCGACCCCATTTGCGAATTTTTACGGATCGGAACATTTTCTAAAGTTGCTGATTTTTTAAAGTAAAATAGATTGCCCCGATAAGCAATTTTCTTACCATTTCCTTCCATGGCTTCTCCTAGGATGACTGGATCCCTATCTTAATCTTTTAATAGTATAGCTAGTATAGCCTATCCTGAGAGCGGTTTGCCAATCACTGATGGGGCTGCAGTTGCTTTTTAAGCCAGTTCTTTTAAGTCTGTTTTCACAGCCTGAACAGTTCTCTTAGGTCTTTGGTTTTCGTATCTTTTTTTCCCATTAGGTAATTTGTTTTTGTCTTTGTCTTTTTGTGATTGGAAATTCGAATTGTTTTTGGAGTTAAAGCTCGAATTGTCTTTGGAACCGAAACGCGAATTATTCTTGGAACCGAATCTTGAATTACTCTTAGGATTGAAATTTGAATCATCCTTGGAGCCGAATCTGGAATTAGTCTTAGAACCGAATCTCGAATTGCTCTTGGAACTGAAATTCGAATCATCTTTAGAACCGAATCTCGAATTACTCTTAGGATTGAAATTCGAATCATCCTTGGAGCCGAATCTGGAATTAGTCTTAGAACCGAATCTCGAATTGCTCTTGGAATTGAAATTCGAATCATCTTTAGAACCGAATCTTGAATGACTTTTGCCATTGGAATTGAAATTCGATTTGTGCTTCGAATTAAAATTTGAACCTCTTTTGGATTTAAAATTAGAGCCATTCTTAGAATGGAAATTCGAATTATTATTACTGTTTTTATTGAATTTCCTTGGGCCTGAATTTGAATTTGTTTCCGCATGCTTGGGTTCTAAACCTGAAATAACACAGCGCTCCAAACGCTGACCAAAGAACTTTTCAATGCGGTGAATGAGAGGCCAATTCGTTGAATCAACAAATGAAATCGCGATTCCTGATTCGCCGCTACGACCTGTCCGCCCAATGCGATGAGTATGATCATCCATTTTGGATGCCATATCAAAATTGATGACATGAGTAAGATTTTTGATGTCTAGGCCTCTTCCTGCGACATCTGTCGCAACCAGAACACGAAGTTCGCCTCTGTGCATACGATCGATGGTGCGTGTTCTTTGACCTTGTTTCATATCCCCGTGTAAATGAGCGCAGGCAATGCGTTTACCTTTTATTTCATCTGCAACTTTTTCAGCACCCCGCTTGGTTTTAGTGAAAACTATGGCTTGCCATACTTTTTGGTCTTCCAAGATGTGGAACAGAAGCTCGCATTTGTGTTTATAATCGTTTACTTGATAGATTTGCTGAGAGATGTTCGCATGGGGTTTTGCCTTGACTGCCAATTCCAAATATACCGGATCTTTTAAATGTTGCTTGGCAATTTTTTGAATTTCCGGGTTTAATGTGGCTGAAAATAACAGTGTTTGGTGATTTTCTGGAATACTTTCGCAGACAATTTCAATGTCTTTTCGAAAGCCCATATCGAGCATTCTGTCTGCTTCATCCAAAACGAAAAATTCAATGTTGGAAAAATCGACACGTCCTTTATCCATGTGGTCTAATAAGCGGCCCGGAGTGGCAATTAAGATATCGAGAGGTTTTTTCAAAAGTTGTTCCTGATGGTAATAGGGGACACCACCGATAATCGTGCCAAATTTGATTTGGGTTCCTTTTGAGAGCTGTCGGGTGGTAAGTGCGATTTGATCAACCAGTTCTCGTGTAGGGGCTAGAATGAGTACAGCCGGTCCTCGCCCAGTTCGAGATCGAGGTTCAAGAAGCCGATTTAAGATAGGTAAGATGAATGCTGCAGTCTTTCCTGACCCAGTTTCTGCCGTTGCCAGCAGATCTTGGCGTTCTAGGATATGCGGTATTGCACGTTTTTGAATTTCGGTGGGTTCAGTAAAGCCCTGGTCTTGAACCGTTTGTAGTAATTTTACGTTTAAATTCATGGTTTCGAATGATATAGTCACAGTAATTACCTCTTTCTGTTAAACAACCTTGTCGGTAGTAACAGCAGCAATTAAGGGACTCTGTAACATCCGAATATTGGGTCAAGATTGGGTTTAGATTGATTGATAAATCAAATTAAAAAAACATAGTAACATAAATCACATAGCAAATGCAATAGCCAAGTAGTCAGTATATAAACTCGATTCCCTCTCTCGCTCTAATCCTATATTATTTGTTGATGAGCTTCACTTGCTGTAAATAGTTGAAAAGGGGAGGAATTCACTCATGGCCGAGAAGAAGGAAACGCTAGAATTTACACTGGATAGCTTGAAAAGAGTGCAGGGTGATCAAAAAATAGCTCAATTGATGGCGGAAATTAATCATATTAAATTCTTACCCACTAAATTTGATAACAGTGACTTAGATGAGGGGATCAATACAGGAAATCTTCATAATACTCTTCAGCTATTCATGTCGCAAATCTATCGAGAGTACTCCAAAGAACTGACAGATCCGGTGGAATTAGAAGTCATACTTCCCGCTGCGATATTCGCAGTGACCGGGATCGCAAATAGTAACGGTCTCTCAATTTATGCGTTCTATCGCTGGTTAACAACAGCCAATCTATCAAAACCCGAGGAATTGCCTTTATTGATTCAATTCGCTGGAAAATCGAGCAAAAACGGAACAGAGAGAATCGTGCATCATGCATTTGGTTATCATTTTAATCTTAACTCTGAGAAATATCACAAGAAGAAGATTGAATTGCCCGAAAAACCTCAGTATCGAACGGTTGATTTCTACTTGAGAGAAACTCATAATGAAGTGGCATTGAATAAAATCACAGCACTCTTTTCAAAAATTGATAGTGAAATATATCTATTCCCTGTAAAAACCAATTCATTGGATGTTGTTGCAAAGCTTCAAAAAGAATTGCCCATTCGCTTCAATGCAGCCTGTGAAAAATTGAGAAACGCAATGCTTGCAGCCATGAATCATTTTCCGATGGATGCTTTTCAAACATCATCGGATACATCAAATACATCACATGAAAAAGTTTCCGCTGAACACAGAGTAGATATCACAGTTGCTCATGACTATTTGCGAAAATGCTACTTAAAAAGAAGATCCCGAAATGATTTATATGCAGGTGAGACCGGTATTAATGTATTGGCCAATATCGAACTCATCTGGGAATTCCTAATGCAGAAAACAAGAAGTGCAGACTTTCGAATATTTTCAGAGGAATCACTTGCTGTAGTTCGAGAAATGGCCGCCAGAGTCAAATTGGCAAAAGCGGAAAATTTCTTCGACACCGAGACTGTGGCGGAGGAGGAAAATGAGTACGAATCACTAAACGATATGAGATCTGCCGATAAGACGACAAGAAAATGCGGAGTCTTCAACATGTTCCGCCGCATTTGCTGTTGTTACAGAAAACATCCAGAGCGTGATCACTTCAGTAGAACGCTTAAGAGCAATTGAACAAGAATGTATTTGACTTTTCGTAACTGTTCAAGTGCAGTGAAAGAACGGTTGCCTCAGATTTTGGAGCTGCTTTCCCGGATCAGCTTCAAAATGGTAGGAGTGTCGGGTGAATACTGGATCGTTTCTGGACTGACAGGGACACTTGGGTTGGGTGTCAGAGAGGGTGTTACGCCAGAGGCGGGTGAATTCGATCCTGTGTCATCATAAGCAAAAAGAAGCGAGCTTGATTGTGGTAAAAATAAAAAATCCTCTGGTGTATCATCCCTTTCAGAGAGATCAATTGGGGATACTATATTCTTTAGGCGTTCCCGATAAATACCCTTTATCAAGAGTTCATAGAAATGATTCAGATTTGATTTGTACATTAAAAATTTAAGATCTTGACTGGATTCTACAATAGGATCTAAACTTTGTTTTAAACATCTGGTATAATTTCTTAAAGACTGAGAATATGCCCTTTGTAGTGAACGTGGTGCATGACCCGAAATACTGATGCTTTCTTCCAAGAACTTGGCTTGTATGGCAGCATCAAAGCTTATAATTACCAGAATAAAGGTGGATTCTAAAGTAAATATACTTCCGGACGAGCGGATGATAATAATTCTATTGGCTGCTTCGGGATAAAATCGCAAAACCTCATTCACAATGGAATAATCTTGAAGTTGCAGTTTTTCTTGAAAAGTTCTTTCCAGTAAGGATTCATCTACAATTAAGTAGTTATCAGCTCGCTCCTTTAAGTATATTATTAACCTTTGAGTTTCTGCTGCTTTAGATTCTTTGCTGTATGCTTTTCCAAGAATTTCTTCAGGATTTTGAGAGATTAAGTAATAGCGCAGGCAATGACTCACAATTTTTTCTGCTGACGAAGATACAAATAATACATTATCACGGGTAATTTTTAGGTTATACCAGGGACTTAAAGCTTCTGCCATAGTATCTCGCGCTGCTTCATCTCCTTGAGGATGTCCATAATCAACGGCAGCTTGCAGATCAATGATATTTTCAATCAATGAAGAGGGATCTCCAAAATTTGCTGCTGCCCAGCACCTCAGCACATTAATAAAACTCAATTTTTCTCTTTTGATGATGTCATGATTGATTATGCCATTATCATGCTGCATTCTTTCTTTGACAAGTTTTAACAAAAGTGCCTTAAAGCTTGTAGAGAGATCAGGGTACTGTTCAGGATGATGTTCTGAAATAATAGTTCGCAATTTTTGGATCAACACTATGCTGGTAAAAACGTTGTGTTTATCTCCGGAAATACTTATTTTTTTTAGGGTTTCAAGGTGGCACTCTTCCAGAGCATCTTTCATAGTATTTAAAATTTCACGTACGTAAATCTTGAAATTTGTAAAAAAGCAGAAGATCCGTAGAATTCTTGCAACTCAGTTGTTAAATCTTCAATAGCATTTTTTGAAAAAAATGCCTGCAATTCAGATGAGCATTCAGATGCTAATTTAAACTCTTTTTTTTGAGGCGAATCGCCTCCTGGCATTAAGCATTCTATGGCCTTTGTGATTTGCTTTACAATATAGGAATCTATTATGGGTATTACTTTTTTAATTGAGTCCTTGATATATTCGTATAGATAGTTATGAGCTTTGGTAGATCTGGTATTTAATGTCTGCCAATATTTCTCCATTTCTAAGGAAAACAACTCCAGAGGCGTGAAATTACAGTGATCTGTGGTTGAAGATGAATCATCGACCAAACTCGGAGCAACATCCCTGTCAATTTTTGAGCTCAGTGGTTTTATGGTTAGTTTGTCGGGATCCTTCATAATACTCTTTAGTTTTTCTAAGATGGCATTGAGAGTTTTCTGGCCTAAGGTTGCGGTGATGCGTAACAGTGAAGTTTGGTGATATTTTTGGCTGAAATAGGACAGCGGCGTTATAAAAAGACCGTGTGCGAACATTAAAAAAAAGGCAATTTCGACATCAGTCATCAATTTATTATCCTGAAGTAAGAGACCAGCTGCAGCCATTTTGCCGAGAATTTCTTCGTTTTTGACCTGATGTCCTTTCAAAAAACCAAAATCAATATTTAAATAAAAGGGGAGTTCTGGGGATTTTGCAGTGATGCCGATCCCACGTAAGCTCTGGATGAAGTTTTCTGTCATAATATAATAAAATTTCCAAGGATAATGACTTAAGCAATGTGAAAAAATAGTGGATTTACTTTGCATTCTGTCTATTGCAAAACCCTGCATGCCTTGGGCGTAGGCTTCTTGTGAAGAATAGGGGAGTTGATTACGATTCGAGATAATGAGTTTGCTCAATTGTTTGCGTAAATCTGAATCAAAAGCAATAATTGCACAATATCTTTCACCTGAAGCGCTCATGCCCTTGGTGCCGGATCGGATGAAAATACATCTTTTTTTAAAACTTGCGAGATTTTTGAGAGCCTCTTTGAGCAATCGAATTTGTGCATTCGTTACTTCAGGTTCTGTTTTTTTTACCTCAACCAGAATTTTTTGTATTGCTTGCGACTCCTCTTTTTCTAATATTAGTTTTTCGAGCTTTTTTTTTGATTCCTGAGGCACTGGGAAATCATGTAAACTTTGAGACCGCTTAACTATAGAGATTTTTTCTTGTCCTTTCTTTACTGGGATATCTGGTGAACTTCTGGTTCTGGTAACTTCATTTTCACTTTCTTGTGCTTTCCTCCTCTCGAGTTCTTTTTGCTGTTCTTCAATAATCTTATATTTGATTTTTGTTGCCATCTTGTCAATAATGCTTAACAAAGCATAGCTCTTTCTGTGTCGAAGCTCATCATAGGCTTCATCAACAATAATTTTACAGTCTCGATATTGAATAAAGAAATCTATAATATTTTCCCATTCAGTTTTGGAGAGAACTGTACCCATAGGATTATTAGGATTGCAGATAAGCATGGCGGCAATTTTACCGCCTGTTTTTGCGATCTCACGTTCTACCTCTTCATATCTCGTTTTGATAGCCTGGGCAGTCAGGTTGTGATCGGGTTCATCCATGACATCGATGGTTCTAAGCTTATTTTCATTGTGATGCCCGATATATAGAGTATAAAAAGGAGATTGTGTCAGAATATAATTTTGAGAATTTTGATTAATGAGCTTGAATATGATATGTAATCCGCCAGCACCTCCTGCCAGAAATCGAATATGATGGGGCTTGATTTGCATTTCGGGATTGACCAACCCATAATATGCGTTCAAAGAATGTGCCATTTTGAGTTGTGAGGGTCGTATAAATCTTTCAACTTTTCGGAGCGCTTCTGCTTCTCGGCTTTCTTCCGGTTCAAGCCATTCAACTGATATTTTTGGGGTCGCTACCTCCTCTTCATGCGCTTCTGTTTGCGCGGTTTCAAATACCAATTTTAGAATCGAGTCTTTAAATATTGCCCTTTGTTGTTCTGCTTTGCCCTTTTCAAGAGTATTTTTTTTTCCTTCGAATTCCTTTTGTTTTTCTTTTCTCGAAGCTGCGATACTGGCTGCTGAAATTAGTTCTGGGGGATTTTGAGGCTCTTTTGAAACAGTGCGGATTATTTCTGTTACACTTTTCCATAGTTTAATAGATACTTCGCAAATGTCTTTCGCGATATAAAATGTTGGGTGTCCCATGCCCGCAATGATGATCTCATGTGTTTCATGGATATGGTTGGCCCACATTTTTTGAACCATGATTCTATCTGCATTGAGAGCAGGTGAACCATTGGGTAATTTTACTCCAAGGGAAGGGTCTGTTGTTGACATCCTCTGCACCAGAAATCTTGGCTGATAATAAAATGACTAAAATATCACAAAAAACCGATAAGTGTTCTTTCCAAACTTAAGAAAAGTCAAAACTAGGGAAAACCCTAGGTGATCCCATTATTTTTTCTAGAAGATTCAATGAAAAATAGGAATATTCCCAGATTTCTATTGAGATTAATAATGTAATCTTATAGCAAGCAGCAATCGGACAGCTACAGTGGAATGATTTATAGGAGTACGAATAATGGATGATATCTTGTCAATGGATATTGCTTTTGAACAGCAACCGGCCCTAGATCCCAAATTACTGGAGGAGAAAGTCAATTTCTTAGAGAAAAAGATTTTACTGGTTTTTTGTATTAATGAAAAGAGAAAGCGATTTTCACTGCGTTTCGAGAAACAAGCTTTGAAGTGTTATTTAAAACTTTTTTATAAACCTCTCTTTATGAAAAACGATTGGAAAATAAATCTTCAGCAAATGATCAAAAATAATGGCATTCAAGAAACAAGATTTATTCTGGAATCGGAGCTGAAGTTTATTAAGCAATATCTTAATAAAATAAAAATGTATGATGTGGCTGAAAAAAGCATTAATGATATTTTAAATATATATTGGTTTTCGAAAGAATATTTCGATTTTATAGAAAGAGCTCATCTCTTTTTAGAACAGTTGGATGGTGAGCTGAATAACTTTGGCGGATCTGTAATCCATGAAATAACGCATTAGAGGCCTTCTTTGGCTATGACTCTCTATGCGCTTTACTGTAATTCACTCAAATTTATTAAAAATTTGAATGAATTTACACGATATGATAATTTATGAGTTAATCGGAATGTATCATTTAGAGTTAGAGGTGCAGTGGCCATAGTGACATGAATGAATTATCTAGATTGATCTTGGATACTCTGTTAAGAGATTCACCTTTTTATATATTTTGGAAAGATGACGAATTGGTATATCGCGGAGGCAATCAACTCTTCGTAAAAGCGATAGGAGCAGAATCGATTCAAGATATAGTCAATAAAACGGATTACGATCTTCCCTGGAAGGCAGCAGCTGATCAATATCGAGATTCTGATTTACGAGTCCTAGCGGGTGAGAAAATAATCAACAAACGCGAAACACGCTATTTTGAAGGTGGTGTTCAAAAAATTACACTCATCAATAAATTACCTTTGAGGGATGAAAATGGCAATATCAGGGGTATTGTAGGGTTACACCAGGAAATGTTGGTAGCAGGTTCGGAAGTCATTAATATCAGTAATAATCTAGAAAAAAATGAACTTATAAGCATTATCAAAAAAATGAACAAAGAGCTAACAAGCAAAGAAATAATTTGCTTGAGTCTCTGGTTAAGCGGCTATTCAATCAAAGAATCTTCACAATATATGCATTTATCGAATAAAAGCATTGAATCGTATCGGACCAGTGTTAAAAATAAATTAAAAATCAGTTACAAAAATCAATTGATCAATTTAATCAATGCAAATGATACCTATCATTTATTTTTAGCACTGAGTAGGATCATCACCAAGAGAGCGCACTTCTAAAAAACCTTTTTTAGGGCCTGTTGACAATTCTACTATGTTGGCCATAAATCATTGATTTCTTGTGCTCCGTTGCTCATTTATTTCAATATAAACTGCGCTACGGTGCTCAGAAATCAATGATTTCTGGCTCAACCTAGCGAATTGTCAACAGGCCCTAATGTAATAAAATAATGTAATAGTTAAAAGTTTGCTACCTAGTAAAATACACTCCCAATACCAAACCAAACATATTTGATATAGCACTTACAATTCTGTATGATAATGGAAAATATTAATGCATTTAATGATTTATCATTAAAACTATATTAGTTTGAAATTTGAATACAGAAAACAGTGAATATTAATTAGCTAACTTTCGCGGTTGTAAATTAGAACGTAACAGTTTATGCACAGATGATTTGGTTTGGAAAAAGGACAGTGCGTGAACGGTTACATTTGAACAATTAGAACAGTACCGAAGGAATTCTTATGTCGACTTCAGAACAGGATTTAAAGGCAAAATCAGATCAAACAAAATCATTATCCGAATCCGATTTATCCCAGAGTTTAGTTTTGGAATTAGCTATATCTGAGCATCGCACAAAAGAAGAAGCAGAAGCACAAGAGAACATTGATGCAGTAAAAGCTGCTGAAATTGCTGCTGCGGATTCAATAGAAGCTGTTGAAATTGCTACAGCCGCTGATAGGGCAAGGAAAGCAAAAAGAAATGGGTCAGACAAATCGTCTGACAGTGATATGCAGGAATCTTCAGACTCAGATTCCGAATGGCGCCAAAGGCCTTCACAAAATGCGAAAAAGAAGTCTCGAAAGAATAAAAATAAAAGTAAAGGTCGTAAAAAAGATAAATTCAAGTTATCAAAAGCAGATGAAACGGATTCTCCTGAATTGCAGGGCACTAAATCCAAAATTCGGTATAGTTCGGTGACCATAGATGAACGCGGTCAATTTCAAAACAACAATATATTGAAACTAATGAATCTTAAATCGGCTGAAATCGATAGATTAAAGGCTGCTGTTAAGGATAAAAATCCCGGTGCGATGCTCGATTATGCAACCTGCTATCGCTATGGTTATTGCAAATTGACTCCCAATAAAGACAAAGCTTTTGGATATTTGATAAAAGTAGCGGAATCTAGCAATCCGGATTGCGTTTTAGTCGCAAAATGGTTATTAAGCGAATATTATTCTGAAAATCACTGTTTCAAAACAAACTCTCTTTCAGAAAGCGATAGGAAAAAACAAGCACTTCATTATCTAAAAGAGGCAGCAGATGGCGGCTTAGCGGTTGCAATCAATGACTTGGGTTATTATTATGAAATTACAGAAAATCTTCCTGAAGCAATGCTTGTAGAACTCTTAGGCAGAGAGCAAGGGCAAGGGCTTAAAACGCCAGATGAAATGCGTCGTTTGCGGTATCAGAGAGCATATGAATTGTACGAGAAGGCAGCAAACCTCAGACTGAATCATGCAGAATATAATCTGGCTCAATGTTTTTTCCGAGAAGATTTTTATGTGCCAGAAAAATACAATAATAAAGAAGATCGGGAAAAAAATACGCAATATTGGTTACTTCGTGCTGCAAACAATCGATACAACCACGCTATAAATGAGTTAGAAGCTCGTTATCCTGAACTTTATGCAAAATGTTATTGGAAAAATAAAACTCAAAAAACAGCCTCATCGAGCGTTGCAGTAAATGCTTCGAAGTCAGTCGGTGCTCAAGATAAAGAGCATGAGAAAGAGAGCGCTCCCAAGCGTAAACGCTGGGATCATGATATTTTATCAAGTTACCAATATATTAAACGCAGGCGACATAAAAAAGATTATGGACAAGAGCCTGCACTACCAGAACAAGAAGAGCAACTGCGGAAATTGACCAAAGAATTGCATCCGGATAGGGGCGATCCAAAGTCTCCAATGTCTTCCTCTTCAAGTGATGAACCCTTAGAGAAATCTCCAAAGAATGCTAGCGATTCGGAAATTGTTCTAGATTTGACTGGTTTGTTAAGCTCATCTAGCTCATCCAGTGAGGCCTCAATGCAAGAAGAGTTGGCTGAAAAATTTATCGCTATTAGGAAGGAGCAATTGCGACAAATTGAACGATTGAAAGCTCTCGGTTCAGAGCTTGAAAAAGAAAATGCAGAAGATGAAAAGACGATTCAAGAGCTTGAAGCACGAATTGCGGAACTTGAAGCTGAAGAACATCTGGAAGAACCAAAGAAACAAAAAAACATCCAGACTAAAAAATTTGCTTGATCAAGCGAAAATACTATTAACCCAAACTCGTGGAGAGTGAATCATGGCCATTCCAAAAGAACGTGTAGGCAAGGACTCTATAAACTCACTTAAAATCACAACCTCCTACATTTCAGTTTTTGAAGACGAGAACGGTCAATGGACCTTGGCCGGGCACGACAAACTTAAAAATGAACCAGAACCACAGAAAAAACTCAGTCAGTTAGAAGACCTTGCGCTTAAAAATTCTCCTGCTGCCATGTATGATTTAGCCACCTGCTATCGCCACGGTTATCTCGGTTTAGAGCAGGATCCTTCAAAATCCCTGGAATTTACTTATCAAGCAGCATTATTCGATTATAGCTTGGCATACTTTTCCCTTGCTGAACTTTGCACGTCAAAAAAAGAAGATAAATCCAAAAAATCGGTAGATATGGAAACAGAGTCTGGCAAAGATGAGAAAATGAGATCTGATAAGCCGAGCTATATCTCTGATGCACGATACGAATATATGGCACCGACAGATAATAACTACCGGAGATGGCTGGATAAAGCAGCCAAAAAAGGCCTTGGTATTGCGGAATGTCATTTGGCCCTGTGGTATAAGAATCATCCAGAAGTGGAAGGTAATTTGATTCTGTCCAAAAGCTTGTTCCAATCTGCATCCAGAGCCAAGAGAGGTGCAGCAATATCGAAAATGGCCATGAACGCGCTCAAAAAGTTTTTTCCTGAGTTAGGAATCGACGAGCCAGGAATTGAAAAGATGGAACTTGATAAACCTGGTTTGAAAAAACCGGATAATCACAAAGGGCCACTGCTATTCAGTTCTTTAATCGGAGTTCAAGACCTCTCTGCCTCCGACCTGCAGCAATATAGGAAAAGCAGAGAGTCTCTTATTCGTACAATAGATGCTGAAAAAGCGCTTTTAAAACACAAATGTGATTTATTGAAGGGTAAGCAGAGGAAACTCCCTGACACGATTATAGAACAGCAAAAGACTATTGCGGAATTGACTGAAAAGCAGAAGGAAAAAATAAATACACAAATTAAGAATAAAGAAAAACTTCTTGGATTGAGGCAGAAATTACAAAATTTAGAAAGAGTGAGGTAAAGATGTCAAGCATAGATCCATTATCAAAAGATAAAAGTGAAAGTGAGGGCAGAGGAGCAGCAGTTTCAACTCTAAAAGAAAAATCCATTGCAGAGAGAATCGCAGCGCTCGAAAAAGAGATAATTGCAGAACAAACAGCTCTTATTAAAATGAATGAGAGCTTGCAACAACAAGATGAGCAACAGAGCTTGGAATTTAGCCCAGTCAATAAAGAGGGTATAGAGCTGCTCACAAATATTGTGAATTTAAAAAACGCTGCAACAAATGCAGGAGGAGAGTTCGAAACCTCGCAAAGACATTTATAATGGCAGATTAATGGCAATAACATAAAACTCGAATACTAATATTATAGGTGGTTATAGTATGTCCAGTAAAAATCCAATTGAAGATTTACAAAATTTATTAGATGCAGATCTTGAACTTCATAAAGAGTCTGCAGCTCTGACTGTGACTAGAGAACCTGAATCTCAAAACGAAGCCGCAGCAGCATTGGTTGCTGAAGCACAAATTAAGCGGGATCGCCTTAATTTTAAGGGGGCATTAGTAGAAGGTGATATTGATGTTTTAAGAAGATATATTGACTGCTTTCATAGCCTAGAAAAATTAGAACAGTATGCACCTTGTCTTGAGGGGAATTCATTAGTTGGTATGCTTCAAATTATGCCTGATGTCGATAACGTAAATCTGAAGGTTCTAGAGTTATTGTTCTTCAAATTTCCAGCACTGTTCCTGGGTGAAAAAGGAGATTACTTCAGAAAATTTTTGGATACAGAATTTGATCCCTTCAATCGAATTAAAAATAAAAAAGCTATTATGGAATGGGCTGCCCACGTAGTACCTAAAACTATTTTTCAAGCCGTGCTATCCTCTTCTCTCATTTTAGAAAATTTTCTGAAAAAAGAAGAAAATAGACAGCAGTTAAAGAATTTCCAAGAGACAAAAGGCTGCGTTTATAATCCATTAGCCTATGCCATTGATCTCTACGAGATAGAAAATGCTTCGAGTCTTGGAAACTTACTTGCAAATACTGAGATGCTGATTAAATATGATCCAGAACTGTTAAAATGGCGCAGCAATGCATATGACGAAACAATTTTAATGCTCGCTGCAAGAAGGGGCATTGCGCAACTCTTAAATTTGCTGCTGAAATTTGAAATAGTACAGGAAACGATAACTCATGAGAACCTCGATTCTTTTACAGCGCTAGAATTTGCCATTGGAACAGGATCTCTTGACTGCGTTACTATATTTGTGGAAAGAAATCCTGATTTGATGAAAAGAAGAAATAAAGAGTTATGTTCTGTGTTGGATTGTGTAGAGTCTTATACACCACCTCAGTATAAAAAAACACTACATCAGTATTTGGCAGAACAAATTCTTAAGCACAAAATCGTCATAGATACTTTTTATGCGAGTAAGGAATTATTAAAGATTAAAGAAAGTCAATTTTCTTCACTTCAAGCTATCAAAAAAATCAAAGCTGACAGATTCTCTTTCTTGCAGGAAAGTTTTGCAAGTGAACTAAAATGTTCAAGGGAATTAAATGAAACCTATAAACTTGAACATCAGGAAAAAGAATTGCAGAAATCAAGATTTAAACTTATGCAAGAGAAAGCTTCGCTGCAAGCCGACATTCCTCTGGAATTAATGGCTCCTGGATCAGCATCATCGTCATTGTCGTTGCCATCAACTGAAAACGCTCCAGTCATGAATGGCTGTAATGGAACTCATGCGGCGGTAGCGAGTCGACCACAGACATTAGGCAAAAGAAAGCGAGGCGAAGATGAGCCAGAGGAAGAAGATGAGGTTTTTGAAGATGAGGTTGATGTGTCAGATTTTGTGTCAAATTTTAAACCTAATAAGAGAATGAGATAAAGCATGTCATATATAATTCTTGATAGGGATAAGGAAAAAAATGAACCAGATCACAATTCTATGGATACCTCAAAAGATGGTTCGCAAAAACCTCCATTTCGAATAAAACTCAAAAAAATCAAAGCAGAAAAAGCAGATACAATTGAACAACAAATCAAGGAAACCGAAGAAGCAATAGCAAAACTTGAAAAAGAATTATCAGACCTTAAAGCTCAGGATAAAATTAAAAGAAAAATGGATGTTTTAGATATTATCAATGCCTTGGATGAGTATTTGCAGCACTTCGAACCAATCGCTAAGCTCCATCAGGAAAAATTTGGCAGACCCTTTGAAGAAAATTTCAAGCGCTTGGAATCAGGAGGTACGTTAGGAGACAGCCCCAAAGGACGAGACTCAAGCTATTGTCCAAGAGATCATCAATTACGTGCCATCCGGCAATACAGGGACGGTCTTAAGATAGGCAAGGTGGGGGCACTTTTGCCTTATGGAACCGGAACAGGCAAAACCAATATATTACGTGATATTTTTTATGCCTGTTTGGATTATGCGATTCGTCATGATTTGGAAGATCCAAAATTATTGTTTATCTCATTAAGCCGAGGATTGTACAAGCAAGTTAAAAAAGCATTTCTGAATAACATGCCGGCACTACCAGGCCTGATAACTCGAATCAGTAAAGATCGCATAACATTCCGCAATATCCGTAAAAAAGGTCGGGGAACATTAGCAACGAAATGGATGGAACAAGCTATTTCAGCAAATATTACCTATGCTATGCTGCAAACACTTTGCTCAAAAAGAACCAAGGTAGATTTGGATTTGAATCAGTTCACATTATTTGCATTGGATGAGGCCCATAATTCATTATCTCCGGAAAGAATGAAATTTTTGCATCAGATCCTCGAGCTTGGCAAGCCTTTTCTGTCTGCTACCGCTACCCCGATTACCAGTAAGTATTCTGCCTATCATATCTATGGCTATTCAGATGAAACTGAAAATCCCATTGCGCCCTTTGAATTGGTGGCCGCAGTAGAAGAAGGTGTGAATGCTCCGATCCAAAATTATCTAGTGATCCCGAAGGATGAAAATGGAGAGCAAATTGATTTGGAATTCCAACTGGGTTCCAACGGTGAAGTGACTGATGAAGAAGTTGCCAAGAAAATCGATAAAGAACCCTTCAACAAAGCCTTGGTAGATCTCTATATGACAGAGATTGATCACGTGACGGGTGACAGTTTTCTTGGCAAAAAAACCATGGTGAAATGTGCCGGCGTTTTGCACAGCGAGCACGTTGCCAAGGAATTTAATAGCATCTCAGGCGGAGTGGATACGATTGATCCGAAACAAATACTCAGAAAAAAATATGCAGATAATGTTTGGAAGGATTACCTAAAGCAGAAGGAACGGGAATTTAAAAAGAGCAAAACAGATCCCAACAGAAAATTTGATGCTGAAAAGTTCAAAAATGAAGAAGAAAAAATAAGAAAATTTGCGATGAAATCTTTTTCTATTTGTGAATGTATTCATTCAAATCTTGAACCCCATGAATGTGAACGAATCCTCAAAAAATTCAAGCTTGGCGGCTGTCTTGTTATTGCGGGACCTAGGATATTAGATGAAGGTATCGACGATCCAGAAGTGGAGGTTTTGATCAAGGCCGTACCCTCCATGAGTGACAAGGTTACCACTCAAACGGCTGGTCGAGCCGATAGGCTCTGGCCTGAAAAACCCCATAAAATTGCCTTTATTATTGAAATTGCGTGGAACCCTAATGCATGCTTTCTTTTTGAGCAGTTTAAAGGCAACAAATTGTATGTGGGTGATGTGGATCGCTGCCGAGATCATGTCTTGTTACAGCCGCCGAATGAAATCTTTATTCAATCCAAGCACTATGAGCTCCAAGCTGCTCCTTGGAAAATTATCTCAGAATTTGAAATTGATGAATTGGCACAGGAGTTGGGGCCTAAGCGAAAGAAACTCAAAGGCTTAGCCAAACAAAGAAAGACCAAGAAAAGTTCTCGTGATGTTGCACTAGAACCTCTAGAATCATCAACTCAGCTGCAGCAAACAGAATGGTTGAAACACGCCATGCTTGAGATTAAAAAATTAATCGATATGGGTCGGGATCCTGGGGCTAAAATAGGGCGAAAAAAGTCATCTCTGGGCATAATCTCAGATTCGGCAAAACCGGATACAGGGAAATCTAGCCCTGAGGCCGAAATTCCCATGGAAATTGATTCTGGTACGCAAGGTCTTCAAAGCTCGGTGGTTGGTACCGAATCAGGTGAAGGAGACTCTGTTGACCTAGAGCGCAAACTTCAAAAAATTCTAGAAAAAGCAAGAAAATGTTTGAGCAATCTGGAGAATGAATTAAACTTAAAAAAACCAGAAAAGTCACGAACAATAAAGGGATCTATTCGTCCTGGCCCAGAACCAGAACAGATAGGTTTTCAAGAATTACAAGAGAGATACCAGCAAATTGCAAATAAATTAAAATCGATTGTGAAAGAAAAAAGCGATAAGAAAATTGAAAACCCTTTAGATAAGAAACCAGAGGAAACTTCCCCTAAACATAAGCCAGCTGAAAACGGTTCTCCTGCAGATAAAACAGCTGACAAGGGCAATCCATTAGATAAGCCGCTCGAAAACGGAATACTGAAATTACAACAGGAAATAGCAGCAAAAACTCAAGCTCCTATGGAAATGGATACTAAACCTGATTCTGGTGAAGTGATTCAAATGCCAGAAATTGAATCATCTAGAGAAGAAGAGGCCTCGCATGATTCTCCACTGCACTATTGGCTTGAACAAAATAGAGACCTTAGTCTTGTAGACTGCATTGGCCAATTTAAAAGTAAATATGTGCCTATAGCTGTGCCAGCTGATAAAAACTTAGATGGGATAAAAAGAGATCGTTATTTCTTTGTGACTTTCAATGATGTCATGGAAGCCATCATTCTAGCAAGACCCGCGGCACTCTACGAAGTTCACCCCACTACAAAAAATACCGCTCTTCATACCCTAGTAGAAAGTTATGAATATCATGATGACAGACTTTTAAAACTCGAATTTCTGATCTCTAAATTTCGAGCTCGGGGATTCATGGTGAATGCAAAGGGTACCACAGCCATTCATGATTTAATGTCACAATCGTGCGTATTATTGAGAGAAGGTTTGGCTATTGTAGATATTCTCGGTAAATTTGGATTGAAACGGATTATGCTCCGGAACAACAGGGAGGGTGATACCCCTTTGATGTTATTATTTGAAAAAGTTGAATTGGGTATTAAGAAATGTGATTTTGAAGCAGTCTATAAGTTGATTTCCCTCATCCAAACTTTAAATCCCAAATTTTTTCATGACAAATCAGCATATCTCGACAGCACACGCTTAGGTTATATTTATGCAGCCATACTACATCGAGTAGAAGAGATTCCTTCAGATTATTATGCACGTTTGGATATGCGGTATCAAGTGCAGCGTCGTAAGTTTTATAATGGTTATATTGAGATACAAAAAATAATATTTGGTCAGAATAAACTGACCAAGAAACAAATGGGTTTATCAGATACCGAAAATTATCTCGATGATGCTTTATTGGATGTTTTTAAAGAGTTTGAGCAGGAAAAACTTGAGAAACTGGAGCAGGCCCGGAAAGATGCATCGAAACCGTCTAGAATCATTGATCCAAAGATACTCGCTCTACAATTTCTGAATAATAATAAAGGATTTTATAATCTCGCTATTTTGTTCACACAAGCCTCTTTGAAGGATAATCTCATAATCAACATATATGTAGAGACTGACAAGAAAAAAATAAAGAACAGCAAAATGACTTCGAATCAATATGAAGTACACCCTGTGTCACTTCTTGAAGTGGTGAGAGCAGTTATTTCGAAAACACCAGCAGCCTTAAAGTATGTAGATCGCGTCAATGGAAATACCATAATGCATGTGTTTGCCCATAATATTCTATATGTTGAGGATGGATTTGAAATCCTGAATTTGTTGGCAAAAGGAGACAAAAGTGCAGTAATGAAGTCAAAGAATAACAAGGGTGACACGCCACTGCATATAGCTCTTAAAATCAATGAATTCAACGTAACCCCTTCAATGGAGGCACCGATTGAGAAATATTCTGTTTTAATCAGAGAGCTGTTAAAAAGATATCCTGATCTGGGTTTATCATTTTTGACTAGAAATAAAAAGAATGAAACTGTCTTTGATGTGATTTTTCAAGAATTGCGAATTCCTGGCAGGTCGTTTGCTTGGAAACATGAAATAATACAAATCCTCATTGTATTTTTTTCTGGGAGCATTTCTGCGGAAAAACTCGAGGTTTGTGCTAATGTATTGAGGGATTCTTATCAAGTATTTGAGACTGAATTCATGAAATTATATAATTCTAAAAAGATACTTTCTTCAAAATATTATGATAAATTGGCTGAACAGATGATACAAAAATTTTGTAATTTATTCAATTATATTGGAGAAAATTTACATACAATAACAATTTATAATCTTCAGCAGCAAACTAAAATTAAATTCATGACTCTATTTAAGAAGCTTGAAATGGAGGATTTTGTACCAGAAGAATTTATACCGAGCGAATCGGAAATATCAAATGCGGCGATGTCACTACCGGAACCCCTGAAATTGCAAAAGCCTGTGACAGAGGTTCGGAAAAATATCGAAGCTGGTTCAAGCGCTCATTCTGCTATCGGGGGTCAGACTGAAGATGAAGCAATGGTACTCGGCTTAAGAGGTTTTGGTACATACAGCAGGCCGCAGATCCCTGATTATCCTGCAATTCCTGAAAGTAGCAGCGAAGTATTGCCAAAACCATCGGTGATGCGACAGCAAATACTTGGTTTTTCTAAGGGATTTGATTTTGCTGCACTTTTGGCACTTCAGAAACCGATAGTTAATCAAAATGCTATGAAAAATTCTGAAGATGATGATCAATCTGAAGATGATGATAAAGATGTACAAAATGAATTTGAGTGGAGGTTTGGGTTTTCAAGGAAGTTTATATAGCTGAAGATGAATTCTCTGGATTGCGCACGCTTAGCTCGCAATGACGCAAGATACTTGTGATTACGCACTGAACTTGCGTCATTGCGAGCTAAGCGTGCGCAATCCAGACAGACAATAGAATATTATTTAATCTTGCTATATTATGAAAATTTATTACCAGCAGGTCTTTCTCTGGGTAATTCACTAAGGTCCGCGCTTACTTCAGCACTCGGAGTGCCACTAACTTGACTGCTGTTAATTTGGCCATTGCTACCCAAAGGATTTGAAAGAAGCAGGGGTGCTTGCACTTGAGAATTTGCACGGATAACCTCATTCAATTCAACAATCCTTCGCGCCAATTTAATAAATATGCCATCCAGCAAGCTATTCATCTGCATAAACCGTAGGAGGGTATCTCTGTCTTTTGCAATGATCCCCCCTTTCTCAAATAAAAGCTTAATAGAATCTTCAGTGTATTCATGAAATAAATACTTGCCTAGCTTAGGATCCAATTCGTATTCCGCAAAAAAGTCTGGCTTTCCGAGAATATCTTTGGCGAGCATGGCAAAGTAGCTGTTCAAAATTTTGATGCCCTCTTCAATTTCTTTCACTGTTTCGGCTTCGAAAGAAACAAATCGTGTCACCAATTTTTCGTACTTATCATGCAAGCTCTTTCTCTCTGAATCTGATTTGGCTTCCGTTATTCCGTTCGCAGCTGAGCCAGTACAGAGTGTATCTAATTCGTCTTTAATTGATTTTTCTTGTTTTATGCTCAATTTTTCGAGCAGTCTTAAGATCTCAGCAGTTTTGAAAATGATATTATACTGCCATACTTCATAAATAGGTGCGTAAAGTGTGCCTAACTCGGAATTTTGATTCGAGAATTCATCGAAAGTATTGGGAGGGAGACAGAGTGCCCGGGTATAAAATGCCAGGAATTCATGGAACTTGGTATTTCTTTCCCGAACCTCCTGCAGGCTGGGGTGATCGCTGTCTATCATGAGAATCTGTTGATCTATCAATATATTTGAAAAATTCTGTGATAACAAACTCCAAAGCAAATAATTTTTCAGACAGGTATTTTGATTGCATGGTGGCATTGCTAACAGTGTGAATGATTTGTTCTCGAGCCAAATTAATAAGTGTAGACTCTTCTGCATATTCTTTGATTTCAAGATGCGTCAATAGCTTTTGAGTCACAGCAAGTAATCGGCTGGGCTCCTGTTGCAGTGCATCAATGGCTTTGAGGAGCGTGGTCGATTCGATAAAAGGCATCTTATCTTTGGAGATGCGATGTGTTATGGAAGGGTAGTCCCCACGACCTCTTAAATAGACTTTTTCAAAGCGTTGCTTTTGGAATCCTGCAATGGCTGAATTTCTGATGCTGCTTGCAAGCTTTTCGGCAAGGGCATTTACATCAAGATCTTTATTTTGAAGATCTGCTAAAATTTCGTCCTCCAGTTGTTTTTCCTGGCTTGATATTTTCTTGGTTCCTTTCACGGTTTTTATCAAGTCACTAAGATAATTTACAAATTCCTGATTAGCAATATTAAGTCTTACGAGCTCTGGCAAAAACTTTTCCCACCAAAAGGGGGTGAGTTTTCCAATTTCGAGTGTCAGAGATTTAATTGCAGTTCCTTCTTTTAGGCGTTCATAGAGATCCCCACTGCTTACCCAAATAGCATCACTGCATGCAGCATCCATCCAGCTATTTTTATATAAAATTTCGTTATAGAGTGCCGTGTTTAGAGTAGGGAATTGAATTGTATTTTCTAGCTCTGGTTTTTTAGGTTCGGAAGCTTTTGTCATGCTATAAAATTGTAATAGAATACAAGCATTTCTCACATCATAGGATTTTGTTACTACTGAAGTCACGCCATGAACAATCGAACCTGATACTGAAGTTAAGGTATTTGTATACTCTATATTGCATAGAAAGCCCGGGATTTGAATTTGTAAGCTCGGTATTTTTTCATAATTATGAGGATTGATGATAAAGTCAATAAATTTTTCAACATTTCCGCCGATAAGATCACAGCCACTGGGTAATTTTGTAAATTTTTGGATAATCGAATCATCCAGTATTCTTTTCTCGACGTGAAGCTTTTCAATGGAGCTTGTTGATGTTGTAGAGGTTGTAGAGAGTGCACCAGCAGTGCTTGTTGCAGAACCAGAAGTGAGGGCCTGAGCTTCAGTTGTTGCTCTGTAGTCTAATGTTTCTTGAACAAAATTTCCTGTTGGGATATGGTCAGCCATGTATGACCATACTAATGACGACAAATTAAGAGGTGAAGATGAAGCAAGGGGAAATAGTTCATTCAATATAACGATAAGCTGTTCATAAAATGCTTTATCATATAGGAGAATGGTTTCAGCGGTTGGATCTACAACACCTGGATCAGCATTTCGAATATGCCTACGAATCAATTCCAAATGCGGCATATAAAGGCTTGGCATTTTCCCATACATCAAATTTCGGAGGCCCTCATAATCAAAAATCCAGAATAAAGAATCGTTACAGAAAATCTTCTGATGCAAGTCGCTATTATATTCGTGATTATTTTCAGCATAGGACTGGTAATGTTTTGCAACAAGATTTTGCACTTCACGATGATAGATATCATAAAATGACACATATTGGCTTTCAAGTAATAATTCGTCACTATTCTTTAGCTTCGCAACAGTCATTATTTTTGCATTAGCATATTCTTTCAATAGTGAAAGTTCTTTGATGCAAATCATTGAAGTTTCAAATTCTGTTTTCTTGAATTTAGATCTTTTATTATGAATATCCAGAAAATATAATGCCTGGCCTCCCCATGAATTGGAATCGATAGTTGAACCACGGACATTGGCAAGTGGCCGATAGGCTGGACGCAATAAACCTCCGCCGTATTCGCAAAACTGTGATAGCACTTTTTTATACCAGGAAGCAGTGTCAGGTATCCCAGTATTGCCCCCTCTTCCCCAGACATCTTGGGCTGGGTATACATAAGGTTTTAGGGGATTAGCGCCAAATTCAAGCAGTTTTGGGACATGACAATACGCAATTGCAGTTTCACCCTTGTTGTTTTTATGATCAATATCAATTGGATGTTTCATCAGTTCTTTCAAAATCAATTCAATGGCAGACATATTTTGTTCTGTTTCTTCTGGTTTGGCATGATTTTTGAGTTGTAGAATATTGACAATGATATGGGCAATATGGTGTAACAGTGAATCTCCATTGCTGAGAGTAACCAGAGGAGATAGCTTCTTTTCGTTCAATAGATAAGAAAATAATTTTGGAGCATTCATTGCGATGCTGCTGAACATCAATAGTTTACCGCAGACTTCAAAGAAGCTTGCGTCTTTGCCTTTGAGAAAGATAATAAAATCATCTATGGTCGTAAAAAGTAATTGGTTTGCCTTTAAAATAATATCGATGAAGTCTTTTTCGGCATTGACTTTAGCCAAATGGCACAGGATTTCACTGCAATGAAAACGCATCCAGTCTGGAAAAAGTGTCAATACTGATCTGGTGTTTGTATCCTTTAATCCCCGCATCAAAACTGTTGCAAATGCATCTTTTATGCCCCACCTTCGAAATTCAAAAATTCGAGATACGGAAGCGTCACATTCGAAATTCTTCTCAAGGAATTCCTGAAGATATCGATTGAAGATAGCGGCCTTTATGGCATTTTCTTGCAAGACTTCTTCCTTAAGTGATTTTATTTTCTGTACTAGATCACTCTTTGCAAAAACTTCCTGGATGAGAGGCGCCAAATCTTTTGCTGGCACCATTGCAACACTTTTGGCAATATGTTCGACATTTGGGATGGTTATTTCACTATTTTCATCCAATAATATTTTACAAAGTTCCGCTATGGTAAATATCCAGAATGGTTTACCATCCGATTTTCGGAGGCCTGTTAGTATTATCTCAGACTCTAAAAATTTTTCCGCCAGCGCTTTTTTATCGAGACCCGTTTCTGCTTCCCACTCTGGCTTTATCATTTTTTGGATCTCTTCAGTCTGACGGCTTTTAAATCTCAGCTCTGGTCGAATCAATCCGACACCATAATCTCGTAATAACTCGAAGTGTTCCATTGGAACCTCTGAACCATGTCTATTTACGTCAATTAGAATATCAAAAAGCGAGACCACTTGTTCTCCCGTAAAAAAATACTTATGCAAAGCCAGAATCAAAGGGTTTGCGCCATTTTCGAGATACTTTTTGATCACAGAAATTTTGGCTTTATTTCTGAATAGATTTGCCAGAAAGCTTTCTTGTTTTTGGCCAATAATGTTTAGATTAAAGCCATGGTCTAGGTAATCCTCAAAAACTGGTATTTGATCGCTGTAATCATTTCCAGACAAGAAATTACTTCTTTGTAAGGTTGTCAATAGAAATAGATTTTCGTTCGGAAATGGTATTTTGCCAAGCACAAATTTTCTAATTGGAGCTTCTCGAAATTCATATTCACCTCTGATCTCATAGCAGAGATCGGCTATCAATAATATGCCTGCACATTTTTGAATGAACGGAAGATCTTGTTGTTCAAGAAATTTCATCATTTGTGATTTCTTTATGAGTTTAACAACTTGAATAATATCCACCATAGCTTCTTTTTCAGCCAGGAATAAGAAAAGTTCTTTTAAATGTGGTAATAAAAAGCTTGGATCTGCCTCCTGCCACCAATTTATCTTTTTGAGTAATTTGATTGGACTATTCATGAAACCTTGCATTTTGATAGTAGTCCAAAATGAAATCCTGAAATCACTACTCACTAATTCTGAAGATTTTAAAACCAGCATCAACTCTTCAAAGGTCTCAATGGTAGCCTGACCTTTTAAAGCAGCCTTGACATTCTCTTCTTTGCGTTTTTCGGCACGTTCTTTTTCAGCTATTGCTCTTTGTTCTGCTAATCTCTGTTCTTTAAGCCTATTTTCTTCTCGAAGTTTTTGTTCAGCTAATCTTTTTTCCTCTAATATTTTTTGTTCTGCAAGCCTTCTTTCTTCTAGCAATTTGAGATTTTCTACTCTCGTTTCCTCTTTCAATTTAATCTCTGCGGCTTTTATTGCTGCGAGCGATTGTTCATCTTTTAATTTCGTGATTCCGGGTTGTTCTACAGATTTTTTTTGTTCGACTTTTGTTGCTGGTATCGCTGGTAATCCTATGATCTTGTTTAGCTTCGCACTGTTTAAAAGATTAATGATTTGTTCCGAATTTGGAAAGTCATGGGTTCTTTGGCAAAGATCTCTTGGTTCTTGCTTTTGCTTATTTCTTGAATTGAGATCCGCGCCTCTTTTAACCAGCTCATAGACCATAGAGAATTTATCCGCTGCAACCGCCAGGTGTAACATTGTATTACCCATGGGAGTCGTTTGAGAAAGTGGCATATTCAATTCGTCGAGCAGGTAAGTGAGTATCTCATTTTTCCCTGATTTTGCAACATAATGCAGAAAGGTGATATTTTTCTTGTTGGATTCTAGTAATTTTGCCTGTAACCTAGGATCTATTTTTAAATCTGATGTGGCCCCTGGTCTTTGTTCCAATTTTATCTCTAATTTTGCACAAAAGTTTGAGATCAGAAATTTAACGATGTTCCATTTATCATTTTTAGCAGCAAGCAGGAATAGACTATTACCATCTTTATCGCAATCTGAAAGCAGAATGCCAGTTTTATACAGGATGCTGAATGCCTCTATACTTCCCGAAATGGTCGCGAGTTGAATTGCTGTGAGATCATCTTTATTTTTGATGGCAGGATTGGCTCCTATTTTTAGCAATTCTTTTAGTACAGCAATTTTATCATTTATCACCGCAATGTGAAGAGGGGATTGACCGTATTCATCTTTATAAATATAGAGATAGTTTTTGACTTTGGTTTTACCATTTTTTTTAAGGAATTCGGCTATGGCTTTTAAGTTCCCTGTCTTTACTGCTTGAAGAAATTGTTTCTGAGTCATAATGAGTCTCCGAATTCAAATAAAAAAATTGGATTTTAATAGGAAAAAATTTTGAATAGAGGAATAGTAATTTAACTAAAAACCATTGTCAATTATTTTTATATAAAACAAGGTTCCTAACTAATTTTTTTGGAGAATACTTTATTATCTTTGGATTTTCTACTTCATTCTAATCAGTGTACACTAACGGTTAGAATTAGAAAAGTGAGAAGTGAGAAGTGAGAAGTAGGATGTAGGGAGTAGGGAAAAGGAGTTTGGAGTTATGGCAACCGTAACAGTCGAAGTGAGGCCAAAGGCAAAAAAGGAACAGAAAGATAAAGAACAAAAGAGAAAAGTAGAAAATCGACAGAGTACATTAGAAGTGCCACAGAGTCCATCAGAAGAACCAGAGAGTATAGAAGATAAACCACCAGCAGGTGCACAAAATGTACTTTGGCAAGCCCCAGAAAGAAATGCCTTAAAATTAAGAAATGATCCAAAATTACCTGACAATCCACCGCTTATTTGTCCAAACTGTTGTCATAAAGAACACTTGGATCTCCAAGAAGCTCAAACAACTGCAATAAAAGGGGTATCCACCTCTCAAATGGCATTAGCTAAAATATATGAAGACGTAGAGCAATTAAAAAAGAGATTTGATATTACTCTCAATCAGAGTAAAGCAGATATACTCTCGGCAGCCTGGCTTCGAAAAGCTGCTTTAAAAGGATTAGTAACTGCCCAAAAAGCGCTGGCTCGCAAATATCTAGAGAAGCTCAAAGATGAGAAGCGGGCCTTTTATTGGTTCTATATGGCTGCAACGCAAGGTGATATTGAATCGCAACTTGAAGTGGCATTTGGTTTTTTGAATGGTGTCGGAATAGATGCAAATATAGATGATGCTGTTGATTGGTTTGAAAATGTGGTACTCGCTGAAACAGATAAATATGAGGCTGAAAAAGAAAAGGCCCGGAAAATGCTAGGTCAAATTTACTGTCTCGGGTCAGTAGTCTCGGAAAACCTGGATGAAAAAGTCTTGGCAGAATTTGGCAAACACTATTTTGAAGAAACCTTGAAAATTGCAATAGAGTCACATGACAGAGAAGCGCAATGGGCAATTGGAATCTGTTATACGCAGGGTAAGGGTGTAGCGAAAGACTTGAAACTGGCAGCAGAATGGTTTAAAAATGCGGCGGATCAGGGGTTGGGCAAAGCACATTATTGTCTTGGAATTTTGTTAAAACTTGGCAAAGGCGGAGTTCCAAAAGATCTGAATGCAGCCTTTGTTTCTTTTAAAAAAGCAGCGTTGCACAGATTGCCAGAAGGCCAGTTTGAATTGGGGTTAGCTTATAAGCAAGGCAGTGGTACAAAACAAGATGATGATGAGGCAAATAATTGGTTTAGCAATGCGGCAGAACTAAATCATGCGGAGGCACAATTAGAGCTCGCTTTTGCCTTTCGGGATGGCAGGGGGGTACTAATCGATAAGGGTCAGGCGTTTCAATGGTGCCGGTCGGCAGCCGCATTGGGTTTGGATAAAGCACAAATTGCTTTAGCGGAAATGTATATTGATGGCATTGGAGTTGCAAAAGATTTGAAAAAGGCATCCGAGATACTTAATAGCATCCCACTTGATCCTGACTTCGAATATGAACCAGATGAATGGAATCCAGTGCTTGATGTTGAAAGAGTTCGGCAGCGGATTTCAGATACCAGCAAGCGCTGCTGTGTGATCTTGTAATCGCGGAAGCTCTTTCCACGAACGCCCATCTTTTAGCAATCTCGCCTGGCCTCGCAATAATCATAGTATTTATGTTATTATTATTTAAATTAAATTTGATAATTATTAGATTAGATAATTAACTTACATATAAGAGTGATCAAAATCATGTCTAAAAACGCAGCAGATTTTCTTTTTTCACCGATCTCAGAGCAAGATGGGCAGCTTGATCTGGACCACGACTCCGATGGATTCACACTTCCATTCGATGACGATCAATGGATGCTTCATTCGAATGGTTCTAATGGCACTCAGGATGGCACCCAGGATGGCGATCACGCGAAGGAAATCACTGGCATTGGATTTGATCTCAGCAATCCGGCATCCATCCGACATGCATTGTTACTTGCTCTAAAATCAGGTCAATGGACTGTCTATAAAGAAGTCATTCAACATATAGAGCAATCCAATATCCAATCTAAAACTGCCATTGCAAAACATTACGATTGTCTAATCCTAGACACCCTACTTAATTTGGCTGAAAAATCAGAAAGAGAGGACGACGCATTTTTTGAAGAAACGCGAAATATTGCGATCAATTGTTCAAGTCTGAGAGCCTATCTTGCCGCCCTAGACAAAGAAATTAAAGAGAAAAAAGCAAAAGTTACAGAGCTTCGAGAAAAAAATCAGAACAGTCATAAAGAAAAATCAAATCTAGAACAAGAACTTAAAGCTTTACTTCAAGCTAAAAAAGAACTTGACAGAAAGAAACGTGAGTGCAGATCTGGCAAAGATTGCATGGACTTGTCTCGAGAGTTCGATGACATTCCAGTCTTTCATTCCAAATCTATAGATCCCGAAGCTGTTGTCAAATTCTTAAGGGCGATAGCCGATAAGAAGCTCGGTGAAATGTCAAAATTACTCGCTGAATATCCTGATTTATTGGATGCTTACGATGAGAATGGAAAAACCTGTTTAATTTTTGCGGTAGCAAAAAACACTATTCACTCAGCAGCTTTGCTTTTGATAGAGGAGGCTAATAGAAAAAGAACCAAGCCGCAAAACCTAATATTCAAATGTGATAAGGATGGGTATAGAGCGATTGATGTTGCGATACTACTGGACAATCTCAATATGGTAAAGCTTCTTTTGCAAGAAGATGATGATTCCTACCAGGTTCTAGGGCAGAGTATTGCGCATATTGTCGATCGTGCTGCGCGAATTGGTCAAGTAAAGATATTAAAGTATCTTTTGGAACATCCTAAAGAAAGAAGATACATGAGTCTTGTAAAAAAAGAACAGGGAGGATTATTACGACTTGCTCTTGAAACGGGAAATAAGGAGGTTCTGGACTATTTATTAGAGCGGGAAAACGAGGTTCGAACCATGCTCCTGTTGCCTGATTCAGAAGCGACCACTACGCTCGTGACTGCCTTAAATATTGAAGGATCAAAACAGAAATCAGAACTCTGCATTAAAATCGGGAAACTTTGCCTAGCACAAAATCCCTTGCAGATATTGCATAAATCTAAGATCAATACTATATTTCAACCTGACTTGATGCTGGAATTTCAAGCCGAGCTTGAAATTGATAAAATGGCTTTGGCGGCAAAAACAGAACTTCAAGAACACTATGCGCTCAAAATATTTATTTATGATCGATTATGTCAATTTCTTGAAAACACTCAATCAAAGGCATTTAAGGAATTGAGATTACTTTTTGAGGTGCAAAATACCCTCATCCAGCAAGCACTAGGACAATTGCGCTTTTTGGAAGCTTCTGTTGCAGAATTACAAAAAACTTGGCGTGAAGAACATGAAATTTCAGCACAGATTGCTAGTATTAAAAATGAAATCAAAATGCTGCAAAGTGTCACTCTTCTGAAGACTGACATCCAGGGCGACATTCAGAGCAGAGATGCCCACAGTGCCCACAGTAGTGCTATCCAAAAACTGCAGTCAGAAGCAGCAATTCCAAGAATGGCTGCAGATCGGAGTGAAGCTGATAGTATAGAAATGGCAATTTATACTGAGCTCCAAAAAGGGCAGGATTTGAATATAGAGGTTTTCCGGAAGCTCTTGAAAGAAGATAGGGATGTATTGTTTGCCACCATTGGAAAGTTCAAGGAAGATGAGCGACCACTGACTATAGCAGCCCTGGAACACGGCTCGGTTGAATTAGCATCTCTTTTATTTTCCGAAGTTTTTCAAAGAATCAGTGCATCTCCCATTGCTCCCTTGGTTCAAAAGACTTTGTCTCTTGAGAATATTCAACTCAGCCTGCAGCAGGAATTACAAGACATAGCCCAACTATTGTTCAATAAGCTGAATGAGAATTTAATGCTTGAAGAACAACTGACTCGATTGCAAGATCTGCAGCAAAAAAACAAAACTGCTAAAGAGGATTCCTCCAAGAATGCCCCTCTTCTTTCTGTGGAGTTAATAGACACATTTTTTCAAGCAATTCTGCGGGGTGATATAGTAGCCGTTCAAACTATAATGACTGACTATCCTGTCATTATCTATGAATTACAAGACGGTATAACCTCCTTAATGTCTGCTGCGAGCCATGCGCAGATTGATATCATTCAACTTTTATTGCAGTGTGACAAATCACAAAAACTCTTATTCCAAGTAACAGCCGATGGATGGAATGCTGCCCACTTTGCAGTTTATGATAATACCCTCGAGACCTTAATGACGATTTTGAAATTTGACACTGAATCGCGACTATTACTCGGGAGGATTCATGAATCAGGTTGTAATCCCTTGTATCTTGCTATTGAAAAAGATAAGCTCGATATCGCTCGTTTTCTGATCGAACATCCGGAATTCGGCCCATTCCTGCGCTTTAGCCGAAACGCTTCAGGAGAGAATTTGGTTGATTTTGCTTTCAAGCATCAGTTTTTTGATTTTGCCCTAGAGTTGCTGACGAAATTTCCCAGCGAATTTATAAGCTGTAATGATAGAGGCAGGACTATGCTCATGGATCCTGGATGCTTCAAGCAACATTTAAGAAATCAGAGGAATCAGAAGAATGAAAGAGTAAAAGCTTCATCAAAGAATAAAGCCATGAAATTCAATTTGAACGATGATATACCTGTTCAGGTTGAAACCACCGCCTTTTCAAGGCTTTTGACCCATCTGTTGCACGATTTTACAATGGTGTTGAGGCGCGACTTGCACGGCAATAATGTATTTGATGCCAATTTGGTCTACTGTAACAAGAAAATTTCGAAAACCAAATTAGATCCAGAAGGAATAGCAAGTACAGGCATTATCCAGCATTATTCCTTTGTTTACCAGAAGCTGCTAGAAATCCTAGAAAAACCCAATCCATCCTACTTCATTTCAAAAATTCGCACTCTGAATTCTACCATAACATTGCTTCAGGATATGATCGCCGATTTTAGAGAGATGGTACAGGAAAGAGAGGCGTTGACTGTCAACATACAAGTTCAAAGTAAAGCGATACAATCTGAACTCGATTCCAAAGCCATGCCTCCGCCAGCAGCAAGACCTCGGAAGAGGGGAGCCCTTTTATTTTCAGATGCGGTAAATGGTTCAAGCACATTCCCTGTTGCTCTATTAGAAGATATTTCTATGCCGTCTATGCCATTAGGTCTATCAATTGTAGCAGATTTGCCCTGTACAGGGTTGCCAGAGGATGATGAACATATTGAGCCTATTAAGAAAAAGCATAAGTGTATGAGCAAGAATATGAATAAGAAAAAGGATATCATTAAATTTATATAAAAACTAAAAATTTTATTAGAATTCCATTAGATTAGAGTAGTCAGGTGTTTGATTAATGCATAATCACTGGAACTTAACATTTAAGTTTTACTCTAATTTTATTAGGAATATAAAGAGAAATAATGAATTTAAATTATTTGTTATAATAGGAGTATATAAAATGTCTGTACCAAAAAAACCAAAAGATCCAGGAAAACCTGAGGGAATACCTGCACCGACTAATATAGAAAGCGACGAGGTGACAATTGAAGTTGAAGAAGGTGCAAAAGCAAAATATGGTGCAAAACCTTTAAAAAATGTAGTAGTTGAAGATATTTTATCCGAAAGCGTATCTTCAGAGTCTTCTGGACAATTAATTGCTGAAGAAGAAGTAGAAGATTTATCTGATAGTAAGTCTTCAGATGAGATGCTTGTTGAAGAGGTAGGTGCAGACTCATCCTCCGATAGCCTATCTTCCGAAAGTATGGTTGTTGAAGAAGTAAATGAAGGTACACGCGATATTGATCGAAAAAGGTCAGAAAATGCGAGAACAATTCCGTTAGCGGTGCCTATTGAAAGTATTGAACAGAGCCCTACTGTTGCGGTAGAGGAAGGATTAACAGTGATCCCTACTGAGCATCAGGAACTCGAGGTGAGAGTCACACCGCCTCGCATAGCAGCAGAACTAGAACGTGAACGCATAAAAGCAGAGCGTGTTTTGCAAGAGCCCCAAGTGGAAGTAGTCTACAATCCAGTGCATGATGCAGCAAAACCTAAAACGGGCAATGCATTACTTCAGCAGTTTAAATTAACAGAAATTAAAAGCGTTAAGGATCAAGTCGCTAAACTTCAAGGACAAAAACCAGAAGTTGAACCAAATGTTGAAAAGGATAGGGATAAGCATCCTAAAGGACCTTCCTAGCTTCTTCATTTTAAAAATGCAAGTTCTTGATTTTCCTGGATTCCCGCCTCCGCAGAAATACATTATTAAAAGTATTCTTTTATTGCCAATGATATAATATAATAAAATTCAATTAGCAATTGTAGGGCATATTCGTCAAAATGTATGTTCTATTTAGCTTTATAACACATATTAACATTACGGGTATAATCATGGCTGTAACAGAATCTTCATTAAAAAAACTTTACTCAGAATTAACTAAAATCATAGAAGAAGAAAGTCCAAAGAAAGAAAGTATAGAGAAGGGCAAAATATTAGATTTGTCTTTAATGCAAACTATTTTAGAAAAAACCTTAAGCTCTCATGCAACAGTTATTTTACCAAAAACTCTGGAAGTTGCGACGCATCGGAGACAATTGCTGCTTTATCTAGAAAGCGTTAACAAAACTGTGCAAGCGGATATAAAACAGTTTGGACATATTGTTAAGCCTTTGGTTTTAATTATGCCCCAACTTAAACCAAGCCCTGGTTTCATTACTTGGGTAGCACTGCCCCGAAATTATCAAGTACCTTGCGGCAAACCCACCGGCAACGTTAATGAAGTCCTATTCTGTATGGATCCTCGTGTGTCCTTAGAAAACCGCGCGATGCCTGCAGAATTCCTGCAATTTTTTCGCATTTTGCAAGCAGGCTGTAGTTTTAACGATACCATTGAAATACGTCGAGTAGAGATAGCGCCAACATTTCCTAAAGTTATGTTTTGCAATGGTAGTCAAAAACAGCAAGCAGAATCTGCTGATAATTCCTATTGGGCAGTATATAACGCTATGATGATAGTCCTTACAGGTCATATTGAGTTTGCGAAAGAATTTAAAGCTCCGGTACCTAATATCGCTGCAAGGTTTGAATCTTGGATACAGCAATTGCTCTCTGAGAGAGCGATTGAAAGCAGATCGATTGAAGTGCCCATTGGGCCAATTTTAGCAGGCTCTCCGCCCGGGGGACCTGATTTACCTTCCTCTGAATCGCTAGAGGCTAGCAAAAAACCTAAAATCCAAAAACAAGAGTCTGATATAGTCATTAGAAAGCTAGCTCAAGATTTAAAAATTACAGAAATTAATAAAGAAATTGAAAAAAAACAAGTGACAGAGGAAAGAAAACAAGTGACAGAGGAAAGCAAGCAAGAGAGAGAAAAAGAACCACAAATATCGAAGCGAGATAGAGACATAATAATTACTCTACAGAAATTGGAAGAAATAAAAAGTCGAGATCTTAAAGACAAAACAAACTTTCATTCTCGAATTCTGAACAATCTTATTGTCTCTTATAAATACTTGATCCTTCACCACAACAGAAACATCAATCATAAGCTTCCCAGAAATCGAAATTTTGAAATTCTACAGACCTTATTCAACAAAGATAAATTGGTAAAAATCTCAATTTATCATCAGAAGATAGAAGATTTAAGGCCTTTTTTTAAAATGCTAGACCCAGGGCCCATGGCAATCTTATTAAAGCACCTGGATGAGCCATCAACTTTGATTAAACAGCTTGAACATTCTAGACAAGTACAATACCAGAAGCTGAAGGAATGGGAGACCGCATTACACCAGGAATTGACTGCAAGTGAAACATGGAGAGCCTACCTGAAACGCAAAGGAAAGACAGCTGCCAATTTCATTTATGAACGTTCATTGATGCGATTAGGCGCAGATTTGCTGCATTGGATGGCTACACCCATGGCCGCGGAACTCTGCAATTCAGAAACTGCCCTGGGTTTGAAAAATAGAACCAAGCAGGCTGTTAAATCAGGTGCAGAATATTTTAATTTGTCTGCATCGAATTTGGCTCGAGTTGAACATTCCATGGAATACTTGCTCAGTCAACAGCAAATACCACGTATGATACGGACTGTCGGCTTTGGGGTAGGGCTCTACTATAGCTATACCACCGGAATATATCCCTTGATTAGGATGCTTGCTACCAGTACCCTCGCACTGAAAGTTATTGAATATGTTCAGAAGATCGAGGTGAATGACGCGGCCGCCACAGTGAAATTACCGAATCTCAATTATCGAACCAACACGAGAATTTTACACATCGTTAGCCTATTTACAGCATTGTTAGAAGCGCAATATGCTGGTAACTATGATGCTTTTGTGTTGGCTGTTGGGGGAGTGGTAAGTACCGAGGCTGGCACCCGGATGGCAATACAGTATTGGCCAGAATTGCAGATAGCGCCTGGCAGCAGACCCTCAGAAAACCAAGTGTATACCCTGCTGTTATTGTCCGTCGCCTTGCAGGATCTGGGTTATTTAGTGACAGGTTTTGGTTCGAATATTTATAATACCATTCGCATTAAAGAAAGGGATCAAGAATATGTTGCAAGCATTTTAAGGTCATTTATTGTAAAAGAAAATCAGGAGTTTTTGGATATCACCATGCCATCGGTTCGATGGAACCCTCTGCAATGGTTTAATGAGGAAAATGCAATCAACGTTTCATGGCGTAATGGCAATACCGGGTTATTTTTCCGATCTCGATGCCAGATTCCTTTTTCACGTTATCAGATACCCTTACATGCGGATTGTACAACGCCGCAGCAGTACTATCCTTTGGGGAAGTCTACAATGAGCCAGGCTTCTCGGCTTTAATATTCCAGCCGAAATAATTATAAACGTGAAAACGCCAGATCCCCAATATTTCATGGATCATAATATCCCATATTAAAAAATTAAAGCTTGTGGGTATGAATCCTAGCCTACTTGTCAAGAAATCTGATGCTATTCCAACCGGATTTATTTGGAAGGATGAAAAATATAATAATGCTCGTTTCAGATGAAAACCAGAAGTCACCAAATAGGTTTGCTCAAAAGCGTTTTGCTTACTTTTAAGCAGATCTTGAACATATTGCGCATTTTGATAAGTATTTAAGCTTTTGGTTTCGATGTCTATATCCTCCCAATGAACACCCAGTGCAATCAATTCATCACGATATACGACTGCCTCTGGGGTTCCAAGATGATCGGGATCACCGCCACTCACAATTATTTTGCAGTTTTCTCCAGATTTCCGGCAGTCAGCATAAAGTTGTGCGGCCTTTAAGATTCTGGAATAAGAGGAAATAAGAGGATTTAATTTGGAGAGTGAATCTATTTTTGTAGCGCCGCCCCCCAATAAAATAATGCCATTATTTTTCTTCCATTGGGGGAGAACAGTGTAATAGAGAGTAGAGATTATTTGCTTCCCCAAAATATAGGGTAGGATTCCATTGCCAACCGCTATGATATAGACGATAGAGAAACTAAGAATGACAATTCCAGTACGACGGTAGTGAAAAATCACGAGGATTAGAGCCGCGACAATAAGAATGAGCAGTATCAAAATACTCATATTAAGTAACCTGCGATCGAGGATATTCCTAAATGACATCGCAATTGTTCACGCCTTCCTAGCTTTAAGGGTTTATCTTTATGATATATCCTAATCGATCGCTTTGCAATTACTCATACTCGGTATTCGAGTATTTCGACTAAAAGGATAGCTGAACCATATTTTCATTTACAACATCTTCTGAGACTACTGGCCTATCCTCTGCGACCACTGGCCTGCCATCATCTTTCAGGGTTTGTTTGACTTTTTCTTTCTCCTGTAGTTTCATGTGGTCTAAGGCTTTTAATAATCCTGACTGTTCTTTATCGAGGTCGCGATCTTTATCTTTGGAGGCTTGATAGAGCTTGAGGAAGGTCTTAGCTCCACTGTCTGCTGATATTGCCAGAGATTCCAGTTCTTCTTGTCGAGATTTGCGTTCTTGGTCGAGTTTCCTGCCAGGACCGAGCACAGGTGTTAATGCTTTGCCTGGGCGCTTTGAAGAAGAATCGGAAGCCGATCTATCTCTTTCCTTTGGTACTTTTAGAGCCGCCATGCCTGCTCCGCCAGGTAAAGGATTGGAGCGATGACGAAGCGAACGTTTCGCAGATTTACTATCAATTGCCAAACCCTGTTGGTACAGAGCGTTAAATTGCTTGGCAAATTGGCTGTCATACTGATCACCCACTGGGAGCGCAAGTATCTCTTTAGGACAGGAAATTTCAAATTCATGATTATAATTTCTTTTAAAGATAAATCCGAGTTTCTTGACCGCAAATTCTATTGCCCCATCCTGAGATCTTTGATTGGGGAGCATGAGAGATGCGCTTTTTCTAAATAAAACACCACCGTTTTCTGATGGCTTCGCAGTAACAGCCAGACTGGTTCCAGCTACTTTTTGATTGATGAGGGTTCCAAGCAACATTAAAGTATGAGCAACACCTTCAATGTCTTTTATTGGGGTGTCTGCAACTCTAGATGCATCAATTACATGTGATAGTGGTTTCAAATCGCCGGGTAGCATTGCCATGACGTTTCTCCTACATTTACATTAATAATTATTAACAATTCAAATTGTGCGTATAAAATGGTTTGTTTCACTAGAAATTTTCTGGTTCAAGCAATTGCACCATTCTTTATATTGCATATTCACATAAATATTATTTTTTCAATACCTATCTATATGTAGTAAGTAATTATACTGAATTTATTATATCATACAAAATATATGATGACAATACATCAATAATAAATTTTCGCAATATGCAAAAACTTAAATTCCAGATTATACAAAGATAAATCCCAGTAATTGATTTTTACCCACATTTATGACAGAATATCCTCATTATATTAAATAGTTTTGTTAATTCCTCTAATAATTAGATTTATTAAACCTGGAGAACATGATGAGTATTAAAAAAGAACTCTATGAAATTTGTGGTAAAAATCAACAAGTAGCTGAATCCATCGCAGGATTGTTTTTGAAAAATGATATTCTCTTTTGTTGTGAGGAAGCTTTTTTAGAGTGTCATTATCTCCTTATAAAAGAAGCTTTTAAAGAGGAAAAAGGCGTAACGATAGGATTTGCATATACCCGCAAAGCTTTTGATGGAAAACAAAGCTATGGCGACTTTTATTTAGAAGTTCCTAAAAATATTCAAGAAATATACACTATACCCCTTCCTGCTTTAGAAAGGCCTGTGCCAAAAATCAAATTTTCTTAGAGAAATATGCTGTAATAAGCTGTGTATATACAGAAATCCAATAATCTAATTCCTAATAGCGAATAATCTTCAATTGGTCTAAACTTATTATATAAGTAACTTAACACAAGAACTGTATAATAATTTTATTGGGAAATCCCATGAATCCAGATTCTGATTGAAGCATTTTTGGCAGATGATAAAGCTAAAATCAAGCAGTTGATTAATCTTCGAGATGCTGAACAACAGACACCTCTTCTTGAATATTTGCTGAATGAAACTTCCCCAGACGTCAATACTGTTGCCAAGATGATTCGAAAATGGTGCGGATGTCAACATATACAAAGGTGATGACATCTTTATGAATTGGGTTATTAATAAAAAACCAAACTTAAACCCAGATATTGTTAAGCTTATTTTAGAAAAGGGGCGCGTAAATCCATTTTTAACTCCAGTGGGTAATCCATTTACCCCGAAGCTATATGCTCAAGTCAAATTTTCATCTGATAATTTTAAGATCATTCAGGAATATGAGGCTAAATATAAAGAAGAGATGACAAAAAAAGATCCAATCACTTTGAAGCGTTATACCGATCATTTAAAAATCATGGATTTCCTGAAGCAAAAGGGACACAGTCTTGGAATAAGTGCAACTATTACGATAGATGATATAAAATCGGAACCAGAGCGGATCAAATTAGAAGGCTATCAAAATGTACGCTCTCTTTTCAATCTCGCAAATTTCGCAAAGCATTATCAAAACAGTATTGCGAGTAAGAAAGGATCAGAGCAAATTGCAGAGTATCTTGGACGCATCAATTCTGCTTACCAGGATGTGCTTGGCTTTGTCAGTCTTGCAAAAAACGCTTCAGATCTATTGGAAAAAATTAAAAATGATAGAATGAACCCTACTATTTTGACAGCAGGCTGGGATTCACACACACTTTCAATCGCATTCTTTGGAGATTACATAATCCTCTCCAATAGAGGAGGCGGTCGAGAAAAAGCGGATTATGGAACTAGAATCTACAAACGCACTCCGGAGACAGATAAAGTATTGACCGAAGAATACATTAAAGGTCTGCAGGATGCTACAGCTGATAGCGAAACAATCCTAAAACGAATCAATATACTTCTGCCAGCTTCAAATTTAATTGAAGAAATGGAATCACAAGATCAAAAACATGGCACCTGCAGCTTTGTGAACCATAAATCTATTATGAGGCCGATTTTATATCTGATGGAACGAAAGAGGCTTGCAAAAGCAAAAGGAGTATCAGAAGATGATAAAGATGTCATAAAAGAAGCGCATGTTTTCGCTAAAAAAGCCTACAAGGATTATACACGATGGATGCGCGACAAAGAGATCGATGACATTGTGGCAAATTACAAAAGCGGAGATATCCCTCAAAAGGTTTTAGATCAGTTGGTGGCTGCGTATATTGACCAACATTTCGGATTGGGCAAAACCCCGAAGGATCCAGAAAAGCGTAATTTTGAAATTGAGAGGGCCTTTAGACTTCTGCAAGCAATGGATGAAGATAAAAGAGTAGAATATTTAACCGATCATATTTTGAAGTCTCCGAATTCGCTCCTGAAAGAGGCCGAGAAACATGGCAACACAAAAGTAGTCGAATTTATTTTGAAAAATTTAGATCCCAAAAAAGTTTTTTATAATCCAGATTGGAAAGATGATTATGCATTTATTAGAAAATTTACTAAGACATGCAGTAATTTTAACATACTTCTTCAAAATGGCGCCACACCTCTATCTTTTGCTCTGAGATTACGATGGCCAGAAGATATTATTAAGGCTATGTTACTTCAAGGGGCTGATGTTAATTTAAATGAGAATAGTGGCGTCTCGCCAATCGTTTGGGCAATTCGAGAAAAAGCATCAAAAGAAATCATCGAAATGCTGATTGATCGCGTAAAAGATGTTAATGCAAAGCTATCGGATGGATCGACACCCTTTCTTTGTGCGCTTGAGGCTGGGCTGCCAAAAGAATATATTGAAAAGCTGATTAAACGTGGTGCTGATGTCGCCATTCGACGCGATCGAGATGATGAAAATAAGGTACCAGCGATTACAGTGGCGGCAAAAGTGCCACATAATATTGCAGTTATGGAACTTCTGCTGCATCATGGTGCAAAGGTTGATGATCTCGATGGAGAAGGGTGTGATGCCCTGTTCCTTGCAGTCGATGATGGCAATGAAGAAAATCTAGAATTCCTGGCAAAAAGAATTGCCAATATTAATCGTGTGGGAAATTTTGGCGTTGCTACAATCAATGTTGCTTGTCAGAATGGATATTTTGAATCGGTTAAAATACTGCTCAAATATGGCGCTGATATCAATCATGTTGTGTCTGCAAATGAGTTTACACCCATTTTTGATGCGATTGAGTCCAAAAATACTGATCTAATAAAATACCTTATCGATAATCATGCTGATTTAAGTCACCTCAACGCAGCTGGTGATTCTGTGCTCTCATATGCTGTCTGGTTTGGTAATTCAGAAATTGTCAATATTTTATTGGATCGCAAAGCAGATGCCAATCATCAAACTAAAAAACAAATGACTCCTTTAATGTTTCTTGCCATGAATAATCCTGCCAACATAAGTGTTGCAGAGGCGCTTTTAAAACATGGTGCAGATTTGAATATTAAGAATGACAATGGTGAAACAGCCCTCGATATTGCGAGAGATAATAATAATGATGAGCTAGTGAAATTTTTAGAAGCAGCGCAGAAAAAATTAGAAGAAAAGCCTGAAAAACCAAAAGAGAGAAAAGAAGAAGGAGCAGCTGCTCCTGTGATATTTTCTGCTCCAAAATCAGAACCGCCAACCCCTAAATCTACTGATAAACTTAAGCCTTAAGCCTGAAAACAAGACCGAAAAATCATAGAAATATCACGATTATTGCTTAACTTGAGGCGGTACTTTAACAGCAGTTTTAGAAGGAGCTTTTGGTCGTGGACCGTATATGTATTCATAAATCGTAACTAATGGCCTATAAGCTTTTGGACTCGCATTGGTTTTTAAATCTGCTTCTAAGGTTTTAATACCTTCTCGAATACTAACCCCTTTCTCAAAGGTTTTGATGAATGAAGTGAAATTGTATTTAAGAGCGAGATCAATAGAAATTTCCCCCTTTGCATTTGGAACATCGATATAATCTGGCCGCTGTTCTGCAAGGAGAATTGCTAGTGATTCATTTTGATATTCCAGAGCATAATGTAAGGGAGTTTTCAAAACAGTATTGATAATGGGGTATCTTTTCCAGATCTCTGCTAAAGTATTCGCAAGACACTTTTCTGCTTCATGCTGTATGACAATAGGAAATTCACTGGTGAGCGGGGTACGAGCTAGCTTCAGGCTCAATTCTTTGAATTGATTGACAGAATAGCTATAAAACGTTGACCAGTCATACTCAATTTTATTTCTCTCTTCTTTAGAGAAAAGTTTCCATAGATGATAGCGAAGCTTTTGAAGCTCAGCATGTATCGAGTTCAGCAAGACATTATGATAGAGCATTAAGTTTCCAAAAAATATTTTTCTTTCTAATACATGTCCCCATTGCTTGAAGAGTTTATCTTTGGCTATGGTTTCAGCGCGTAATTTGCAGATTTTTCCAGAAGCATCAGTGTAGCTGAAATCCTCAATCTGGCTTTCCAGATCAATTTTTTCGAAAAGATATCTCAAACTGCCAGGTTTGTATTGTGCCACAAAAAATGACTCTAAGAAGCGTCTTTTATTGGGTGGATAAATCACGATAACATGTAAGCCCCCGGCAGTCAAAGATCTTTTATCGAGTGGGATCTTATTTAAATCCAGTGCGGCTTCAGTTGCAATGGTGATGCTTCTAGGCAGTCCGGCACGGAGAAAAGTCTCCAGATCTTCGCTTTGATCGCCAAGTTGTTCATCCTCAGTTCGAGTAAACTCATGGAAAGTTTGCACAATAGTTTCATCATCATATCCAAATTCCTCGTCGAGATCTGCATAGATGGTACGGCAATCATAGGGGTTTTCGCAGTAAATGACCACAGGCCTGCCTTTCTCAAGTTTCTCATTCAATTCTTTGATGAGAAGTTTATTCTGTTCTTCTCCATTTTCAGCAATTAATACTGGCTCAAAAACTTTCTGGTTTTGGAAGTAGAGGGGCGATCGAAAATGACTTAATTGATAGACCTTCAATAATTCATCTCTGTCTAGGACGGTTACCATAGAGGTTGATGCACCAAAACACTGCCGGTATAGATTGATGAAATCGGCATGAAAAACTCTGGTATGAATACCTAATTCAGGGATTGGATTAATGTTATGTCTGATTTCCAAAAAGCAATGGATGCCTTTTGGAAATCTTTTGCCGGGTTTTTCGATAGGATCTTCTTCAGTTTCTTGCAGCACAGTAATTTTTTGGTCCCCTACCAGATAATCTTTATTTATGGAATAGGTGGCTGCTATCTCATAAGATTTCATCCATCTTTCCAGTCGGTGGAAGGGATAAACTACTTTAAGAGCTTGGTATAAAATTCTTTGCAGTTCTTCTTTACTTTTGGATGTACCATTTTTATTGAACATATATTCATAAATGATCTGGTAGAGCTTAGGATTCAGATATGAGACAGGTTTTTTAATCTGGAGTTTCCTGTGTTTACTGTCTAAAAACAGATCGCTCATTTCATCTATGATTACTACTTCAAATGCTTTTCTTTGGCGTACCGGCTTAAATAGCAGCGCTTCATCTGTATCTAAGTGCTCTAGGTAGTTTGATTCAAAATTTTCTAATGTACCATAGAGAATGTCTGCTTCGAGAATAACCCGGCTATTTCCTGAAGCACTGTAGGCAAGTGCATTAAGACCCAAAAAATTAAAAAAATCTTTAAATTTATGGACATTCCTGTAGGCTTGCTCTGCATTTAAGCAGATCATATCGACGCTCATATTCATGGCTTTAAAGGCTGCAAGCCAGGCCAATACCATGCTGCGTTCAGTGCTCTTTTGTTGTGAAGAAATTCGACGTGCTTTGGGATCCTGCAAGTAGGCAAGTAAATTAAAAATTTGGATCAGAGTTGGTTTCACCCCTATGGTTCTTCTTGAAGTTTCGAGGCAGAGAGCGATTAAATAACATTTTTGCGCATCATTCATAGAGTTTGTATGCTGCAACTGAGTGCGGCATTCTTCAATGCGTTTCTTGAGATCTGAATTCGTCAATAACAGGAGATTCAGTTTATATTTTTCCACTTCCAAGAAGTGCTTATGAATTTCTTCAATCAGCGTTTCTGATTTGGCATTTTTTTCACGGAACGATTTTAAAACTTCGGAAATGGCTTCACTTGAAAAGTGTAGATCGTAGGACTTCAGTAAAAGTTGATGTACTCTTTCTTGAAATTCGGGCCATTTTTCCAAAGAAATTGTCTCTGCGGCGAGAATTTTTAAGAAAGAATCCAGAAATTCCTGCTTTTTATCGAGGGGAAGAGTGGCATAAATGCCGGATGTCAAATGCAGAATATTATTGAGGCAGCACAAGTTCACTTGCTTATTTTTGCTGATGACTGCAAGCAAGTTCTTTAGGGATTCGATTTTCAATAATTGCAAGCTCGATAGAATGTAAGGTAATGAATCCTTCAACTCTGTGAAGGCAATTTCAATATTGCCGCGCCCTTGAAGAAAGGTTCAGATTTCATCAGCTGTTAAAATCCCCGATGTGATGAGCTCACCAAAAACACTTGGTTTTGGGATAGACTCGCGGAGTTTTGCCCTATCCTTTAAGATCGGTAAGGTTTTTGTTTCGAGATCTGAAATAGATTTTGTATTGGGCAATTCTCCCTTGCCTTTGAGACTGGCTAGGAATCGGGCTAAGGTTGTGATCCGCATTACACGTTCGAGATTTGCATTCCCTAAGACTTTAAGAAAATTGTCTAGGAACCATTGCGCACCTGTCAAATCTTCTGCGGCAATGTTCAGACTACCATTGCGGCAGCTCGAGCCATTCAAGAAAAGTTCAATGCGACGAATCGCAAGATGAACTTTACTCAGAATTAATTCAGGTTTATTCCATAAAATGTCAAGTTGTGATAGCTTTGCAACGGCACCTTTTACAGCTTCAACGCCATCGGCTTCTGACCAAATGAGAAAGGTTTCTTCGATGGATTTGAAAACTTCCTCGATATCTATTTCAGAGGGCATGCTGAGCAGAGAATCCTTCATGCCCTTCAAAATGATCTGCTTAAATCGATAATAATTTATGATAAGCATAATTCTCCTTATCTCCTTAGTATGTTCACTTTACAGTGGATTCCCGCGGTGGCGGGAATCCTTAGTGCTAAATTTATGAAAATTTAGTGCCATGATTACGCTTTGCAGGTCGCGAATCAGATTGAGATTCCTCTGCTTCATTTTGATCTTTTTCATGATCTGTATCCATACCATCCACACCATTCGTACTAGAGTCAGAACCTGATGTGCTGCCTGAATCAGAAAAAACAAGCGCCAGAGTGAATTTTCTTTTGCCATTCTTGGGCTTATCTCTGGTCGCTTCCTCTGTGTCCGCTGATCCTTTTTCAGGTTCCGCAGCCTCTTTATCAAGATCAATTTCTAATTCCAACTTGAGGATTCCAGTTTCGAGCTCATGCGTTTCTTTCCTTGCATCTTTTTTGGTATCTTTGCCTGAATCTTCTTTGTCAGTCATAGTGACATTTAGAGCTTCAGCCATGGCTTTATCAGCTGCTAAGATCTCGGCTAGCAATGTATTCCCTGTGGCTTTGGCAAATGCAGCAGGATCCTCACAATATTTCCCGACACCTAGAATGTAATCTCTGTCACCTCTGGTAGTCTCGAGATGTTTCATAGTGCGTTCCTGGCTTCCTTTCACTGCCATCCAGACCGCAGTGAAGCATTTCATAAATGCTTCATGTATTGCACGCTGTAACACAGCTGGCATTGGGTTTCTAGGATCATGCCTATGCAGCATATCTTTGATGACATCCAGATCTTTTTCGAGTTGGGTAAAAGCATTGGTCCATGTTTCGCGACAGTCTTTTTTGGTGATAGTCGCGAGCGCAAAGAAGAATTTCTGAATCGCAAATTGCATTTTGCGGAGCTCATGCTTTTGTCTGCGATGCAGTGATGCTATGGTATTCTTTTCTTCACGTTGTTTGAACCAAAGTTGGTAGATTTGATTATCATCCAATTTTTCACTGGCTTCTTCCTCTAATCCCAAGTACTCTTCCAATTCACTGCGATCCAAGATATAGCGGAATGTACCTTTACGGCCTTGACGTCCAGTTCTGCCAAAGGCTTGAGTCTCTACCCGCTTATTGATGGTGGGGTAGGTGACCACAACATGCAATCCGCCATTGGCTTCGGCATCATCACTGACAGTAATATCAGCACCTCGTCCTGCAGTATTGGTTGCAATGGTGATGGTGCCAGCGTTTCCTGCTAGGGAAAGCAGGTGTTCAGCCGATTCCTCTTGTTTGGCATTGTAGAGCTGTACATGTTTGCCAATGTTTTTCAGTAGATTATAATATCGTTCTGAATCTCGAATGGTTTCACAGATAAGAAGAATTGGTCTGCCTTGCGCAATTTTCTCTTTGATATCCTTCAAGATGAGTTCATCTTGAGCGTCCCCGTCTTCTCCCAGTATGAAGTTTTCAGCGACTTTCAGGCTGGGTTTGTAAGGGGGAGAATCAAACATGGAGATATTGTACAGTTTATTCAATTCCACCCTATCACTTTGAGTACCCAAGGTACCAGTCATACCATGTAGACGCTGATAGAGATTGAAGTAATCGGTGTGGGTGATTTGGCCGCTGGTGCCGTCTTCTGGTTTCACCGTTAAACCATGCTTCACCTCGACAAAAGAATGAATACCATGCTGCCATCTCATGTTAGAGGCATGAACCTGACCCGTATGTCTGTAATCAACGATGCGCACTTCATCTTTAAGGATGATATAATCCTTGCCTTCTTCATAATCATGAGCAACTTTTACCGCATGGATCCACAGATCGAGGCGCTGCAAAGAAAATTCTTTGCCAGTTTTTTCCTTTAGGAATGCGCCTAAGCTTGCAGTTGTCACATTCCAGGTTTGATTGCAATACTGCCAGATATTCTTATAAAGTTCCGGCGTGTAAGCATCTATACTTGACGCAATAATCGCAGGAGTGTCCTGAGTATCTAGGAACATATTATCGACTTCGTCCACTATCATGGCTTCATAGGGTCTTGTGCCTCGATTACGTGCTTCGCCTAGGCCATCAAATAGGTAGGCGAACTCGAATTGCTCAAGTGGTCCGTACACAATGCGCGCCTGGAATGGTTCACTGATGTCGCTTTCTCCATCGGCCAGATGGGCAACGGTTAAGCCGAGTGACTGGAAGAAAGAGGTGAATTTTTCTGCATCGCGTTTTGCCAGATCTCTCGATGTGGTCGCAATATCTACCGTTTGCGTGAAACCTAGGAAGGCGGCAAGCATCGCGATGGTAATAGATTTACCTTCACCCGTTTTAATTTGAGCGATGGAGCGGCCTTTGGGATCATTGAGATAGGCCAAGACATTCAACATCTGAACATTGTATGGGAATACCCCGAATGTTCTTTTGATCTGCTCCCGAATGAGGGCGAGAAGTTGCAGCTTTGCTTTTTCATCCAGAGGATTTTCAAGGAGCTCGGTTTTAAAGCTTGCTAGAGCCGCGCGTAAATGGAAATCATCCAGAGTGGATAATTTTGTACCATAAGTTTGCAAGGTTTGGTATTGGCGGCCCAATTTTTCGACTTCTGCATCCTCCAATGGGAAGGCAACATCGAAAGCCACTGTCCTGAATTCATGTAACACAACCTCGAGTGGTTTTTCAGGAAATTTCTGATGATGAAGTGCCAGCATTGCAGGAGAAAGCTTATTTTTGATTTGAAACCAGGTTTTATTAGTAATGGTTTCCGTTGCGAGCAGAGTTAAGAATTCTCCAAATTGCCTGCCGCCGTCTTTTTCCTTGCGGTTGTAGAGTTGGACCGCAATGTTCATTAAGCTGCCGAGCAATGTCATGTCGATATTGCGATTTTTAAGCATGCTTAAGATCATTCGGCTGGTAATTTCTACACCTAAGATCTTGCTGGTACCCAGGATTCCTTCGATACCCTGCTCAAGGCAGAGCACAGCCATATTCACCGTTTTTGGCCTGATGTGCATCAGAGCTTTAATATCGGATTTCTGTAAGATTCGGCTAGCAACAAGTCTCTCGATATTTTTGCTGCTTGCGAGTTTTTCTGAGATGATGGCACTTAGGCGTTCGCCATCCGCAATATCAAGCGGGGTTTTGCCGTTTGAATCGGTTTCAGCCAGTAATTCTGGGTGAAACTCTATGAGCATCAGAGCGAGATCAATATTATTGGTTTCCAAGGCAGTATGGAGTGGGCTGCCGTAAGAGATACGTTGCTGCTCGGAACCTCGACTTACTCGCGCTGACAGGCTTTCTGCAAGCTTGCTCTCCTTCCAAAAGCTAATCAAAGCATCGCCAACCGCCTTTTTGGCCTTGATTTCCAGGGCAAGAGGCAGAGATTTGCTGGCTTCATAGCGATACAGTTCATCTTTGATTTCAGAGAACAGATCATCCAATTCAGTAAAATGTTTAGTCCAAAGATTTATGAATGAATTTCTCACCATGGTTGGCAAGCTAAAGAATAGCTTTTGGAAATTAAACTGTAGAATGCGCAAGCATTTCTTTTGATAGCGGCGTAGTGAAAGCTCAATATTTTCTTCCGCCCTGCGTTTATACCAAGTTTCAATGAAGACATCTGATTCAAATTTTTCCCAGAAGTTAACATAGCGAGAGAGATTTTTTCTATCCAAAATATAATGATAAGTACCTGGTTTGCCTTGGCGGCCAGTGCGGCCAAAGGCTTGAGTTTCAACGCGTTTGTTGATGGTTGGGAAAGACACGATAACATGTAAACCGCCGTTTTTCTCGGATTCTTCAGTGATGCTGATGTCAGCACCTCGGCCTGCCGTATTGGTTGCAATGGTGACCGTACCCGGATTTCCTGCCAAGGAGAGTAACAGCTCGGCGGGTTCTTTTTGTGCACCGTTATAAAGCTGGACATGCTTACTTTTGTTTTTTAAGCGTTCAAAAAGTTCCATGGAATCCTTGATGGTTTCGCAAATAAGCAGCACGGGTCTGCCCGCAGCTACTTTATCCGCAACATCCTTTTCAATGGCAGCAAGCTGGGCTTCTTTATCATCGCAGACAATATGCGGATCCGGTTTCTTGCAGCTCGCGCGATAAGGTGGTGAATCGTGCATGGTGATACCGTAAGTATCAAATAATTCCACTCTATCATCTTCTGTTCCTAAAGTTCCTGTCAAGCCATAGAGCTCGGGATAGAGATTGAAGAATTCTGCGTGACCAATTTGCCCGCTGGTTGCATCTTCTGGGGTGATTTCTAAATCATGCTTCACTTCTACAAAGGAGTGCACGCCTTTACTCCATTGAGAGTTGCCAGAATCGACTTGCCCGGTATTTCTATAGTCAACAATCTTGACTTTTCCTTTATCAATGATGTAGTCGCGATTCAGCTGATGGTCATCTGCTGCTCTAACAGATTCGATCCAATCCTGGATGCGCTTTAGGGTAAATTCTTGCTTCTGGCTTTCTTTTAAGTGTACTTGTAAGGCTTTTGCTGTTTTTAAAGTGGAATCACTGTGCAGGTATTTCCAGATATCCTTGTAGAGTTCCTCAGTATATTCTTCACCTTCACCCGAAACACGGGCAGGGTTGTCCTGGGTGTCTAAGAACATGCTGTCAACTTCGTCTACTATCATGGCTTCAAAAGGCCGCCCTGCTCTCACGTGTTCATCACCCAGTCCTTCGAAGATATAAGCATGTTCATAGGCGTGGGTTGGCATATAAACGATGTCTGCCTTGAATGCAGAGGCGGTTTGTCTGCGAAATGGGCCTTCCGGACAATCAGTAGCTTCTAAACCTAGAGATTTAAAGAAAGGCTTGAATTTCTGTGCGTCTCTGGTGGCCAAGTCGTCTGAAGTCGTAGCTATATCCACTTTTCTGGTATATGCCAAGAAAGCGGCCAAAATGGCGATGGTGATGGATTTGCCTTCCCCGGTTTTGATTTGCGCGAGTTTTCGTTTATTGGGATCATTTAGATAAGCGAGAACATTCAGCATTTGGACGTTATAAGGGAATACGCCGAAGACACGCTTAATTCGTTCCCGAATAATAGCCAATAATTCAAGTTTCGCTCTTTCATAGTCCGTGGGAGAAACGGAAGAAGGTTTTTCTTTGTGCGCCCGTAAAATTTTACGGCAATTATCTTGCTTTTCTTTAAGTTTTATTTCATCGCAGAACGTAAGCTCAGCTTCATGGCTTTTAATTTCTTCATATTGTTTTCGAAGAATTGCCATCTCAGCAGCACTCAAAGGAAATAGAACATCATTGCTCTTATTGATGAAGTCGTTCATGACTTCGTCTAAAGGTTTCTCTGGGTATTTTCTAACCCGAGCTGCAAGAAATACTTTAGAAAGTTTCTCTTTAAAGTCTTCCCAAGTATCTTTGGAAATGGTTTGAGTGTTAATTGCCTGGGTGAATTCTCGCAACTCAGGTGTAATCTTGGAATTTCCTCTTTCCTTGGGATCACTGAGTTCAGTAGCAAGGTGGACTATGGTGGTTAAGTAGGCAGGATCAATATTTTTATTGTTTAAAGTAATCAATATGAGAGAATAACACAGTTTGGCGCCCAGTATTTTGCTCGAATCATATAAACTTGTTGCAATCGCGTCTAGATTGAGGGGAATGGAAGAAGCATCTTTCTTTCGAAGCAAACTCACGAGTAGTGGTTTTGTCAGTATATTTTCATCCATAAGCTTTTTGATGCTAGGGCTGTCCAAGGTTTCCTGAAACGCTCGATATTCCATTTCCATATCTTCAAGTTTCTCGCACTTTGGCAGCATTCCTTCGTTGCGGTATTTTTTGAGCATTACTGACAGGGCTCTGACTGCCGAGGCATCGTCTCCTAAAAAGTGAGAACCATCTGTTTTTTGCAGGAAGACTGGTTGAATAAATTTTCGATAGAATTCTCTGATTTTTTTGATGTCCTCCGTAGAAATGGAAGGTTTATTGTAGTATCCATAAAAATTGTCAATTTTCTTTAGGAGGGCATCAAAATCGGGTTGATTCCAGAGCTCATACTTAAAGGTATTATAATTCTTTTTGGCTAAATTTTTCTCGATGAAGTCATCAAATGATATGATAGGATGTGCTTCGAGAAATTCCTTAAATTTTTCCTTAATATAGGATTCATAATCTTTGTAATAATCTTTATGCCTTTTTTCGAAAATTTCTTCGCTTGCATATTTTCCATTCTTTTTGAAATAATCTATGTTTGCGGCGGGATTTGCGGCCAAATATTCCTCATACTCTTTCCTGGTAGCTTTCCGGTACTCGAATTCAAAATATTTTTCTATAGGTTTTTGTAAAAAAATCTCAAGTCGTGTCAAAAAGTTTATGCCAAACAATATCAATTCTTTGTTACGTATTTTTTGGATTACATTGAATAAACTCGCAAGAGCAGATTTCATTGAGGCTGCATCATCAGCTTTGCCCCACCAGAAAAACACTTGCTCGTAGAGCTCCACAATTTCTGTCAAACGGGCTTGCAGTGTATAATCAAGGCCTAAGTCACGGTTTTCAAGGAATTTCTTGAGTTTGTAGAGTTGTTCGATAATCATGATTTATCCTTGTACAGATAATAAGTATTAATAGAATGGGTAATTATGTAAGTATATTTAATTTCATATGTTAACTAACTAATATTGTTTCATTTAATTCGAACAATGATAATACTAGAAAGTTGACCAATAGGGAAGGGGAAATGATTGAGAATTTACTAAGTCCATCCAAATTTTATCCCGTTTGTAACCACAGGTGGGAAAGCCATTGCTTCAGGTTCGCTTGCATAAGCCACAATTACCTGCGTTAAACACTTAGGCATTCTATTATATTGATAAACGATAGGATCAACCTGATCAAAAACTGCTTTTAGAGAAGATTCCCGTGCTTTGTTCCGATTCTTTTGAAGTTCTGCTTCAATGACCCGAAAATTTCGGAGATCGACACAAATTCTTTCGGGCAAATCCACGCATTCATCATCATTAATTCTAAATTCTTCGATGCCAGTAGATGACAAGGCTTTCGATACACTTTTCATTCTCTCGCGTACCTTGCTCGTGATGTCTGGATATTGGAAACATTCTGCTAGGTATCGGAATGCAATTGCAGATTCTTCGGAACCCACTGTAAATGCTCTGGTTTGCAGTAAATTGAGCGCTTTGAGCGTTTTATTACCCTCTAAAGCACTCAGAAGATTTTTAACAAATGGATAATAAATGCCAAACGATCCTTGAAAGCTTAGAGCGCGAAGTTTGTTATTACCTTTTTTTAAGGCTAAAAATATCGCATCCTTGGAATTTACATCGATTACAGTATCTGTAAATGCGACATGTAAACATTCAATCGAGCTTTTATCTAAACGATTAAAAATTTCTGCTGCAACCTTGACAGGTATTTTTAATTCCAAGTTTGAAATACCTGATTGGATGGCAGAGTGAGCAATCGCCATACAGGACGGTATCGAATTAAATCCATACATTGAAAATGACCTAAGCCTGGTGCTTGGTAGCACTTTTGCAAGTGCCGTACCATCTAGATTTGCTCCCCAGATCTTGAGGCTTTTAAGATTCAGACTGGGCAAGAGAGCAGCGAAATATTCAAGAGCTTCTTTTTTGAATTGAATTTCAAGCAATTCTAAATTCATTATGTTGGTGGCGGCTAAATTGTCCGCCAGTTCTTTCAAACTGTTTTCATTTAATACAGTATTAGTTACACGTAAAGTGAACAGGGATTCTCTCATCATCTTAGATTCAGTTGACATAATATTATCTCATGTATATTCATTGATTAATGGAATAAATTTATAATAATTCGAGTTATAAAATTAGATTAAAGTAATGAAAATTTATACTTATGCGCGCATTATCTCAGATTTCGCTCAATATTGCAATAATTTTGAGTCAACTTTTTTCAAACAGTTTGTTTTTTGAGCATCTCGGCAAAAAGTCCATTGCTGTTCTTTAATTCCTCAAATTTGCCTTGCTCTACAATGATCCCTTTATTCAACACGTATATCACATCGGCATTTTGCAATAAACTCAAGCGATGTGCGACTACGATGCGTGTGATAGCCATTGCATCAAAAGCCTCCGCAACTTTTTGCTGTGTGGCATTATCTAGAGCCGAGGTCGCTTCATCCAGTAAAAGTATCTGGGGGGAATGCACGATGGCTCGGGCCATCATCAGACGCTGCTTTTGTCCTGCTGAAATATTGCTGCCGCCTTCTGCAATAAAGGTATGCATCCCCATTGGCATCGAGCGAATATCTTTGGCAATTTGCATAAGTTCTGCAGCCTTCCACGCATCTTCTAGGGTAAGTATCGGATTTAAAGCCGTGATATTTTCATAAATAGTACCAGTGATGAGGGTACTGTTTTGCAATACGGCACCACAAAAACGTCGCACCAGAGTCATATCAATTGTAGCAATATCATGGCCGTCAAAGAGAATATGGCCAGAGTGCAGTTTTTCTAGCCCAAGGATAAGTTTAAGAATGCTCGATTTCCCAGATCCCGTATACCCCGCGAGCCCTATAAAGGCGCCTTTCGGTATGGTAAGAGAGAAATTTTCCACGACTGGAACGCCAGTCTTATATTCAAGAGTGACTTCTTGCAGTTTGATATCCTGAGTAAATTGCCGATATTTGGTTTTTTCAGAATCTTCTGGAATATTTTGGAAAATAGGTTTTATTCTTTCAAAAAGAGGAATGATGCTCAGTGTTTTGACAACTGCAGTACTCATTTCCAAGGTTGCGCCAAAAAACTGTACAAATGCGGCATAGAAAGCTATAAAATATCCGAAACTGAGATATTTTACATGGTGAACTGCTAAATAATAGATAGTGATAGTAGCAAGTGCAATAACCAAGGGAAAAATGGCTTCAAACCAAGCAACATTCATACGCGCTTTGAATGAGATTTTGCTTTTCTCAGAAAAATTATGTGACCACACTGCAAAAGCCTTGGAGATGGCGTTTGCCACTCGAATTTTCCGGATGCCGATCAGGAATTGATACAATAGGCCGGATATTTTCCCTTCAAGATTGATTATTACTCGTTGATAATGAAGCTGCAGTATATTAAACACTACTGATAGGGCAATAGCGACGAGAACAAAAACACAAGCTGCCAATGCAAGGAGAACATCATAATAAAACATGAGTAACAGGCTAAAGATCGAGAAGGTACCGGTGAGTATTGTAGTAATAAAAGTATCTGACATCGTTCTTTGGATAGTATCCATTCCTGATATACGTGTAGAAAGATCTCCCGCTGTGAAATTTCTGAAGAAAGAGAGCGGCAAACGCAAAGTTCTGTCCCAAATGGCTGCTTGAAGACCAAGCGTTGCTTTTAAGCGGATCCGGAGTAATCTTAGACCTTGCGCGATACCAAACAGCAATGCAGCGATTCCTGTTACAACGAGAAGAACGATGACTTGATTTAAATGCTTAAGATCCGCATTGGGGATGAGATTATTAAAGATAACACCTGTAAAAATCGGAAAAAGAAGCGCAAGCAATGCCGCATAGAGCTGCAACAAAATAACTTGTCTAAAGTCTACCGATATGTCCTTTGACATAAATTTTAAAAAATCTCGTGTATGCAATTTTCCAGCCGGTAAACATTGATAGAAACGATAGGCTGTTTTGGCTATCTCTTTGTTGAGTTCTGGCGTTAGGGGCTCTTCTATCCCCGCATTTTCATCGATCCAAACATAAGCATCTTGACGGCGGAGCATCGCCATTGGTCTGCCATCTGAGATTCTAAAAACAAGCAAAGGTCCGCAGTCATATTGCCACCAAAAAGGGGAGAGTGTTTCACCCCGGATCCGAAAATTGGAGTTTTCGGCAATGCTTTCTAGTAATTCTATGGAATTTCGGGCCTTGAAATCATCATTTTTCTTGATCGTTATTCCGAGTTCTCTTGTTATCAAGCGGCAGGCCTCGAAAAGAAAAGGTTCTACTTCGGGGTACTCTGGTATTGGACTGTATTCTGGTTCCAAAACTGAAAGAAGCTCGACGAGCGCTGTATCCATGGATTCATGAGAAGAGTGATTTGTCATAGAGTTCTCTATATTTACCTTCTTGCCGCATTAATTGTTCGTGACTGCCTTGCTCGATGATCTTCCCTTGTTCTATCACAATGATATTGTCAGACTTTTGTATCACATTCAATCGGTGGGTAATGAAGAAAAGAGAAAGAGAGCGGTTCCGAAGGTTTTTTTGGATTTTATATTCGGTTATTGAATCGAGTGAAGAAGTGCCTTCATCTAAGATCAGAATCTTTGGGTTATGAACCAGCGCTCTTGCAATTTCCAGTCGTTGTCTCTCGCCTGCACTAAAGTTTTGTGCATTTTCAAGGATTGCGGTGTCCAACATTTTATCGCGTGATTCAATCACTTCCCAGATTTCGGCATCCTGGCAAGCCTTTATCAGTTGTTCATCATGGATTGAATCATCCCATAAGGTGAGATTGTCACGCAGACTTCCCTCGAAAAATACGATATCTTGATCGACAAAAGAGACAAGACTTGCAAGCTCACTTGGCGTAAGAGATTTTAAATTCTGATTGCCAATCAAAATTTCACCCTGCCATGGCTCATAAAAACCTGCAATCAGCTTTAAGAGGGTGGATTTACCTGCTCCAGTTTCACCTACAACTGCTATTCTCTGTCCAGGCGCGAGACTTAGGGAGATATTTTCCAAGATCGGCGGGTCGAGTGGGCTATAGCCAAAACTCAAATCCTGAATGAGGAGTGTCGGAGGCATTTGTTCGGCATCAAAGCACATTTCCTTCGATGCCTCATTTACCTCTTCTGTTATCAGATACCGTGGATCACAGGCTTGCTTTTGCACATCATCTAATCTTATGATTTCGCCGCGGATTTCTTGAATTTTGCTGCCCACCCCGAGTAGAGTATGGATAGGTTCGTTAAAACTTTGATAGATGCTTTGAAATGCGACTAAAGTACCGACAGTGAGAAATCCTTCCATTATACGGAAACTACCAACCCCTAAGATCAAAGCCATGCAGAAACCTGAAATAAAGAGCGGCAAATTGAGTAGCACTAGGTGGGTCAATTCAATGCCCTGTTCCGTTTGTATGATTTTGGCATGATTCCCGGTGAGGCGCTTGAAGAGATGATTGTCGAGTGCTGAAGATTTCACCGTTTCAATGGCAGCAAGCATATTCATTTCAAGACCAGCCAGTTTACCTTCTTCCTGCACATAAACGCGGTTAATGTTTTGGAGTCGATCGGATGCAAAATAGAGCAGCACAGCATTAAAAGAGGTCGCAATTATTCCAATCACACTCAAGCGCCAATCTAATAAAAACATGACAATGGCATACAAGATGAGATTGAAGACTTCTACCGCGCTTTTGCTGATGTCATCCGCAATTAAAGAGGCCATGCTTTCATTAGATGCTATTCGCGATTCAATATCTCCTGCGGTTCTTTGCTCAAAAAAAGCAATGGGGAGCCTAAGACAATGCCAAAGAAATCGTGCCGATTGGCTGAGCATCACTTTCAAATGCAAGCGAATGATATGATATTCCAATAGAAATTCAAGCAGGCTGCGTAAAAGTGCTGTCAGGAATATACCAAGCAACAGCAGAACCAACCAATTATACTGTTGTTGTACCAAAATTTCATCAATAAAAACTTTACTCAATCCTGGTATTACAATACCTGGAAAAACCAAGGTAAGGCTTGCAAGGATGATATAAATAATAGCAAGCTTCGATCCCTTTAAACGTTCTTCTATGCTGTTATAAATATTGGGTGGGGCGCCGCCTGGTTTGAAATCTGGGCCCGGCTCAAATTCTAAAACAATGCCTGTAAAAGAACGATTAAATTCTTTTGGGCTAATGGCAGAGCGTCCAATGGCAGGATCATTGATGAAAATCAAATCAGGCTGAATGTCTTCAACGACAACAAAATGATTGAATTGCCAGAAAACAATAAATGGGAATTTCAACTCTGGGAGAGTTTCTGGTTCACCTCGCACTCCTTGTGCAATTAAGCCATAGAGCCTTGCTGCTTTCACCATGTTAATTGCTTTGCTGCCGTCTCTCGACACCCCGCAAGCGACTCGAAGTTCTTCAAGGGGTACGTATCGACCGTAGTATGCAAGAATTATCCCTAAAGCCGCGGCTCCGCATTCTGAAGTTTCCATTTGCAGTACAAGAGGTGTTTTTATTCTGGATTTTTTAAAAAAATTCATCTTAAAAAAACTCATCAGGTTACCCCAAATAATTTTTTCAATGCTGGAATTAACAGACTGATAGGAGGTTGTTGTCTGACCGTGATCCGGATATCTGCCAGTGTCCCGGGTACTATTTTTTTCGGAGGTCCTTTGGAAGATGACCACTTATAGCCACTGAAAGTCGCAGGATCGCGTTGAATTCTGACCCGAATGGCGGTAGGAGGACCTGTTTTGGAAAATTGCTGCGCGAGTTCTTGATTATGGAGCACGGCCATTATGGTTTCGTTCGCTTCGGGAAAAGCGGAAACAGTCAACACCTGTCCAATCATGCTGCCATATTCTTCTTGTTCAATGGTAGTAGGCGTTACTAAGGCTTGCATGCCGGGTTGCACCCGTTGTCCTTCATGTGGGACCATGAATACGACAGTATCCAAACCTTCTCCTAAACTGGCGATACTAATGATAGATTCGCCGCTTGCCACTATTTTTCCGATGGAGGCGTTAACGCCAATCACTAATCCATCGGCAGGACTTAAAACACTTTTTGAAACATTCAGTTCCGATCTCATATCATTCAGCTTCAATTGTTCAGAGAGGATGAGAAGCTCCTTGTCTTTTAATCTCTGGCGCCACTGATCTTTGAAATCGGCTAATTGACTGGTCAATTTTTCCAATTCAATATTAAGTTCCTCGTTCTTTTGCTTTGCGCCATAATAATCACGTCGCGTAGTCTCGATGTCTTGCAACACCATAAGTCCTTTCTTAAAGTTTTCTTCCTTAAAGCGGAGCAGCTTTTCAATATCTGCCAAGTTTTGCTGCAGAATGTCTAAAGTTTTATTGATGATCTCTTCCTGTTGCTGAATGTTGTGTTCTCGTAATTCTATTTCCTGTTTCGAAGTGGCAATCAGAGAAGTTTGTTCTTGCTTTAAACGTTCCACATATTTTTGTGTAAGTTCAATTTTTTCGGTAAGATCTGGTCGATCTTAAAATGGCAACCACTTGTCCTTTGTTGATTTTTTGGCCTGTTTTAACATCAATGTTCATAATGCGACCACCCCCCGGAGGCGCAACAGTATTATAAACCGTACCATTTTCAACTAATAAAACGCCACGCCCTTCGACTCGGCTTGGAATGGTTCCAAAAAAACCCCAAATAACAAGACAAATCAATAACAGGTAAAAAGCAATTAAGATAATCCAACTTTTTTTGGAGATGATATGAATCAAGGTATCGAGATTTTCAGGAGTCTCTAAAGCAAGAACTGCTTCAGGACGAAATTTAGGTATTTTCTTGAGGTTCTTAGATTCCATCTTTTTTGGCAAATTTCAACTCCCTGTCTTATCCTCAGTCACTAAAAGCCAGTGTAAAGACTGGAAACGAGGCACTGGAATTTTCAATACAAATTCATTACAAAAATGAACCTCCCTAATCATCAACCTCGATGCTTAAGGGAGGTCATTCTATCAGGTTTCAGTGGAGAAGGGTTAGTAACCTTTCTCTTACAATTTCAGCATTACGCTACTGCGTAGTTCTTTAGAGCCGCGGCTGTCGTCTTTAGATTTAGATTTCCACTTCCTCCTCTTCCTCCAGCATGTCCAACAACAAATCCATTGCCTCCATCAACAAATCCTGTCTTCCTTACATTACTGCCACGTCCGCCGCCGCTGCCTCCAAATACCTTCCTCGGCTGCTTTGTTACCTGTCCTGCCGAACCACCTGATATACCTACTAGGTCATGATCAGATATATACAAATTACGCATTTTAAACCTCCTAACATTCTTAGATTTTTATAATAATTTCAGATAACCTCAATTGTTATCTCAATCATCAAAATATTCTATTAATAATAGGGACTACATTCATTTAATCCATTTGTTTACTAGTATAGTCTATAGGTCAGAGAATGGCTAATTTATCTATACATCATACGTCATGTGTAATTAAACCCAATCAATAGGTAGGATCCACACCAAAAAGAAACCTCCCCTATACAGTCCTAATGTTAAGGAGTTTTTAAGGGAGGTATTATTTTTTAAGACGTTCCATCATCTCTTTACTCTTCGTCTACCTTTTCTTTTTGCGGCTGCTTTTTGCGCTCCACCTGAAATACCAACTAAGTCATTATCAGAGATATATAAGTTACGCATTTTAAACCTCCAAATATTCTAGATTGACCGCAGAAACTTCTACTGTACTCTGGGCAATCAATACTATTATATTAATTGGTTGGAATATATCCATTTAATCCATCTTGTTTATTAGTATAGTCTATAGGTCTGAGAATGATGAATATTAATTATGTGTAGTTCTGTGAATGTACTTGGAATACTCGACTCATAAATAAACTAGATTCTACTGTTAAACTAGATAAACTAGATTTTAATGTCCTAGACTAGTGAAATTACTGTAAATGATTGAGCCATGCATTGATATGCATCAAATCTTCGCAGCAAAGAATTCCTGATGCCTGCTTCAATTTTAAACTCGCTAAAATATAGCGATATCTGGCTTCAGCAAAACTTTCTTGCGACAAAATCAGATCACGCTGCGCATTTAAGACATCTACTATGGTTCTGGTACCAATTTTAAAAGAGGCATGGGTTGCCTTGAGTGCATTGGTATTGGATGAAACTGCTTGCTTTAAGGCCAGTATTTTATGGATTTGTGTGACAACGCCCTGGAAGGATTGCCGCGTGTCATTTTCAACATTGCGATAGAGCGTTTCGAGTTCCCGATCTGTCCTAAGATAATCGTGGATGGCACGCTTAGTTCGATAATTCACAGCGCCTCCTCGGAAAATAGGGACAGTGACTTCAACCCCTAAATAAGTTTCTGTGAAGTTAGGGCCTGGCACGTTTCGAACCAATGGACCACGTTCCAATTGTCCAATGATATCAACATGTGGAATATGATCGTATTGATTTACTTTTATATTATCTTTGGCAGCTTTGGCGCCGAATCGTCCGGCTTGCAGTTCAAAATTTTGCGCCAGTGCAGTAGTGACCCAAGTTTCTATATTTCGAGGTTCTGGCGAAACGAGCGGAATTTCATCGCGAAGAGGCAGTAATTCAGGTACTTCATGTCCGACTATGGCGCGGAGTGCTGTTTGCTTATTAAATAAATTATTGGCAGCCTCAATTTCGATTGCTACAGAATTGTCATGTTGCGCTTTGGCAATTTCAAAATCGGTGATGGTGATTAATCCAATTTTGTAACGTTCTTCTGTTTGCTCTCTTAAGTTCGCATAAGCTTTAACTGAAGCTTTTGCAAAATAAAGCTGATCTTTCGCTTCAAGTGCTGTGAAATAGGCAGTTGCGAGGCGCATCATGAGATCTTGCTCAGCAGCAGCATAAGAAGCATTCGCTTGTTGCACGATGGCTGTGGCCTTAGCATATTTTTTCCAATGATCAAAATGGATCACGGGTTGAGTTACAGTTAAGGTATGGTCATTGACATGAAAAAAACCGATGGGTTGCGTGATATGATTGATGGTGGATATTGAGGTTAAATCACTGGTCGCTAAAAATTCTGCACGTGCGAGAGGCAATTCCTGTCGTAGCGATAATTGTTTTTCTTTTTCTGCCTGTAAAATAGAATCATTTATCCTGGCTTCCTGATAAAGGCACATAAGATCATATTGTGCGAATGCCTTGGTGCTTAGCACGAAAATCGTGAGTGCCAAAACACTGCAGAAAAGGCTATTCTTAAATCGCAGATCCCTCATGAACATGGGCTATTTCAATTGTACAAGTAATTTATGTGACTATTCACAATTTTAGCCTAAAGTAAATTAGATAGCAAAATAATATAGGGATATAATTATAGGTCAGCGGCGATGAAAGCTACATTATCACCGAGTGCGGGGGCTTTTAACTGAATTTTCGGGTACCCGATTTGCCAGGTTTTGCACTCGCAGCAAGCCTTGTCACCATGTCTTGAAAGACTTTAAGATTCAATTCCCCAATCTTATCCAGGGCAAGTACGGCAAAGCTTATGTTTTTGAATCGATTGTGGTAGCGAGGTTCTTCAAGGACGTCCTGATAGGCCTTGGCAACATGGCTTGCGGTGATCCCTGTATTGTCACCGGGTAAACGAAATGCACCGCAACTTATGGCACCTAATATCAGACTATCATGTCCATAAAATAATGCGACTTCAAGTAAATGACGAATTTTTATTTTGGTATTTTCTTCAAAGGCTTTAAACAGCTGCTCGCCTTTCAATGGCTTATCATGTTTGTCGAGAAGAGATTTTTCAAAGAATTCTGGTTTGGCAAGATCATAACCAGCTATTGCGATACAGGCGACGGAAAATGGGGTGATAAATGCATAATCCTTGGTGCTGTCTCGGAACACTTGAACTTCTGGGGTATAATAGCAGCCAAACTCGCGAATTTCATGTTTGTAATGTAATCTGCCTCGATGGTGTCCGGATTCTACCAATTTCCCATGCGGATACAAGGCGAGGTGATAATTACTACATCGAAAAAGTGATTCTTCCTGAGCCAAAGAACCGTTTTCAACGCCGCCTCCGATGGAGATTTTATTCGCCATATTCAAAACCAAAGGTCTGCAGCCTGCATCGAGTAAAAGCTTTGCTATCACAAAACTATCTTGATTTAGAACTTGATAGACGGTTTCAAGGGGAGTAAAACCTACATCGGAAGGTCTGCTGATATCAAGATCGGATGCAAGTGCTAGCAAATGATCATTGCGACGTGAACGATAGGCGACGGTCGATGCAATCATGTGTTTAGTTTTTTTAGCATCAAGACCTCTGCTGTTCGATTCTGCATTTTTTTTTGTTTCATGAAAAATTTCGATCATTTTGTCTTTGAAAGATAGAGTCTCGGGCTCCTCTTTTAATTTTTTGATTTCATCGCTTCCTTTTCTATCTTCCCTATCTTTTCTTTCCATATTTTCCAGAGGGTCTAGAAGTTTAATCTTTTTCAAAGTTGTTTTTGAATAATACGCGGCTTTTCCCCTCAAACCGCTGCGGCTGGCTGCATCTATCTCATGTTTGAAATCTTCCCATAAGGTTTTGATATTTTCGGCTGTAATTTCCTCTTCCTTTATTTTAGCAAGAGAGTCTTTTAGGATCTGTACGCATCTTGGTACAGACGGCAGGGCGGTTTTATCTTTGGTTGTCAGAATAGTGCTTAACTGCGTGGTGAATTCTTCAATAATTGCTTGTTTTTTCATATTGGTACTACTCTTAAAATAATTACTCTGATAAAATCGCATTTTAATTAGTCGGTTTCTTTACTAAATGTTAGGTTTTTAATAATATTTTATATACTATATCAGACCTATTGCTTATTTTCAAATGTTTTGATAGGCTCTGGATAAAAGAACACAAACCATCTTGCCAAGGACATTTCATGTCTGAAATCATGTCTGAAATAGAGACAAAGGTTGTAAAAGAGCTTACGGCTAAAATCACACCACCCATTGTGGGGCAAAATTCCACAAGCTTGCCGCCAGATATCGCATTGCCGCCAGTATCCCTGCAAGAAGATGTCATTAAAAATCGTGTGGAATATTTATATCAATTGGTACGATATCACAAGGATTTTAATTTGTACCAGGCGCTCGATTCACAAATTGCGCTGCAAAAAATGTGGATTAATCGATGTTCATTGGTAGTTCAAGCCATCATTCAACAACGATTAGCAAGGCTCACAGCAGAGCGTACCAAAATAAAGCAAGAAGTGATAAGCTTTTGTTACGCTGCACTCATGAGGAATGAAAGGGATATCACGCATATCACAAGAGATCGGGAAGGCTATAAAAGGGCCAAAGTTTTTTTTAGCATATTAGACGATCTCGATATAGAAGATACCTTTTGGTGCCTGAGTAAGCCCTTTTGTATGAAAAAACCAATTGCAAGAAAAGTATAATTAGAACAACTTTCTAGCAATAGAACTCTTAGAGGGAGCATCCGATGCTTTACCATCTTCTGAGGTATCCATTGGCTCTTTCTTTACCACAATGCTATTAACATGCGCAGTACCATTCCCTACAGAGAGCATCAATGGCGCTTTATAATCTGAAACTGGCTCTTTTCGCATCGCTAGCCATGTTTCATATCCATGTAACAAGTTGATAAATGTCGCATCACCTGAATCGGCAAAATACCTTAACTTATGCCTGAATTCAGATCGCCACTTCATTTCTCTCTCAGTCATTTTATAATTGAGACAGGATCTGATAAGCATTGCAGACAGATGATCAAACAACCATGAGAATTCAGAAAATAACTTGCGATCGGTGCAGGCATGAGATGTGTATTCTTGAATTTTGCAGTGTTTTGAACTCTCTAGTGCTTGGATCCTCTGGTTCATTGCCTTCAAACAGTCTAAAAAACGCTTGAATAAATTGATTGAGTATTTCTGAAACTCGTTGGCTCCTTTTAGATCAAAATGAACGATTGCATCCATATAGCGCAACATGGTTGCCGCATGACGGAATGCCTCGATTGTTTTGCCCTCGATAGCAAACCAATCTTTTAAGTTTTTAAGCAGACAAATATCCTGCTGATTCAGTTCAAAACGGTGATTGTATTTGCAGAGCCTACCCACAAATTCCTTGAGATTATCCGCCATTTTTTTAGCCATTGTCGAGGGCATCAATTTAGTTTCCAGGAACTCATCGATGATTTGGTTAAGCCTCTTAATAAGACACTCAAAGATGTGATCTAGGGCTTCGGTCTGATAATCAAATTCTGTTTTTTTGTGTGGCATTATATTCTCCTATAGTTTCATGTATTTAATTTTAGTGGGGCAATGTAAAGTATTTAATGTAAAATACTTATTGTTTCATAAAGGTATTCATCAGAAAAACTTTTTCGCCTTAATACTCTGTGCTGTGTCGAAGTCTCCCTCCGCATTCGCTCTCGCTCCTATTGCAGGTAGGGGGTCGAAACCGCTTCCATGCCCGAGATAAAAATCAGTAAGCCCGAGGCTTGCTGTATCTGGATTCTGAGATTTTTCAGGATTTTCAAAAGAAGGTGTAGGGGTTGAATCCGGAGCTTTTAATGCATTAAACGGCAGATAGGCGAGAGGTGCTAAGGCGGTTGCTATTGGCCTTTGCAATACAGCTTGTGTCTGTATGCCAAGAGGCATATCCTCAGCTATCGTTCTGTCATCACTGGCATTCGTAGGGCCACCTCCAAATTGGGTGAGTGAAATACTGCCAAAGGGATCATCTTGGCCCGATTTTAAGGGATCGGCCTCAAAAACGATGCCGAGGTCTTCTATCCCATTGCCTTCCTCTGCAAGGTCTGAAACAGGCATGAAACTTTCAAATTGATCAAAAACCGGGTTAGATTCTAAAGTAAGATCGCTCGTGTGAATTCCGCTTGCACTGCCCAGTGCATTTTCATGCAAGGCTAATTGCTCTATGTCTTCCCCAAACTCCGGTGAATGAATCTTGCTAATCATACTTGCTCTTTGTTGGGATGCATATTTTGGGCTGTCAAAGCTTTTTAGGAAACGCGTAATCTCAGATTTTCTATGTTTTTCTGAAAAACTTAAAATTTTTGCAAAATTATTGAAAATGAGATCGGGTCTTAGGCTAAAAAGCTTGGTGATCCAATCAAGGTCTCCTTTTTTAACCATTATTTCAAGAGAAGCAATTGGGACTGGGGTTTGGTCAGAAGTTAAGAGAAAATGAACTATCTTTTTCGCGTGGTTAAGCAGGGCAAAGTCCAAATAATTGCTATAATCTTCCGCTTTGAATTTTTGTTTATGATTATGTGTGATGAAGCGTCTGAAAATTTCTTCGGCGTCAAATTCAATTATTTGCTTCCAAAGTTTTTCTGGCACCAGAAACGCATCCTGACTTTTTGCAGGAAGCTTCTCAAAGAGTGTGAGAGCAATATCACCTCGATCGAGATCCAGTGCAATTCTGATTGCCGATTCATAAATGAAATCAGACAAGGATTTGCTGCCTTGGCCGCTGGAAGGATTTTGTATGAAATCCAAGGATAAAGAAGATTGGAGGTAACTATTCAATTTTTTAATATCGCCGAATCTCACCAGCTTGATGAGATTGAGATGGAAGATCTTGACCGCATTTTCTTCGTCATAGCATTTATTTAATACAGGCTGCAGCTCAATTGGTGGGCTCGTGTAGCTTAAATCTTCCTTCAATGAAAATATCATAGAGTAGAGTTTCATACTACTCCGATCTGAAAAATGTAGTTCTGGAGAATTTCGGACCATCGCAAGCCTTGGCTCGTGAGATTCCAGTGTCAGAAAACAGCGTTTCGAGATAGCACCGATATCGCATAAATGAAATACGCTCGCACCAATACTTTCAGAGGTAGTGAGTGTTCCCAATTCATGCCATTTCAAATTACTGAGATCGATTCCGAGCAACCAACGAAAATTGAATTCTCTGATAGCATCTTCTCTTCTGTATTTATCGCTGTTGTATTCTAAGAAGGACGAGTGACAGGTATTTTTGGTTTGCATGAGTGCAACAGTGATGATAAAATCCTCATGAGTTGGGGTTCTTCCTTTGATCAGGATATAGGATTTATTGTAGTGTTTACTCGATTGAGCAAGTTCCGCTGCATTTTTATGCTCTGAAAGACTCGGCAAGGGTATTGGCTCTTTCGTGTTGGTATAAATTTCTTCTTGAAGCAATACGGCTGTTTTATTAAGTTTTGTTTTGAAATGTACCTGGGCGCCTGCCATCAAAAGTCGCTCAGTAATTTTTTTCTGGCCTTTCTTAATTGCTATCATCAAGGGACTGCAATTATCATCCATGATATAATTCAGCAAATCCGCAGCTTCACTGGTTTCTGGAACAATTAAGGGATCGAACATTAAACTTACTGGCATAAAATGCGTCAATTGAGTATTTAAATCGATCTTATGTTTTAAGAGACACTCTACCAGAGCTATATCGCTGTCATCTCCCAGATAACAAATAGTATGCAGGGCATTGAAGTTCAAAGGGATGCCTGATATCGCCTGAAAATCTCTTTCATCGATCACTTGATTAATGTCAACGCCCATTTTTATCATGGCTTTTGTGATTTCAAGATTTCTAGTATAAACGCCCCAGCAAAGAGATAATTGCTTCACCTTATGAGAGGCGCTGCCATAGAGAGTCAGTAATCGAAGGATAAGGCTAGGTTCCGACTTAAATACGGTACAGGCGCTCCAAATATCCCTTGCTTCAACTTGTAGTTTGTAGTTTTTATGCAGTATTTCCAAAGCGCTGCTTGCACTTTTTGGATCTCGGTCCCAGAGTGAAGCCGCTGGGATATCTAATTTATCAAAGACCTGAGATCGCAGTGTTTTTGGATTGGATCGTGCCATTATTATGGCAAGCAAGGAATGCCAATCATTGCCAATCGATGCCGTGTCCAGAAACTTTTCAGACTCTATTTCAGGCTGCAATGTGAGCAGAAATTCGAATGGCTCTAAATGGGTGCCGAGCGCTAAGGCATTCATGACCGAAAGCTTCAATGCTCCAAATCGGAACTTAAAATTCAGGAGATAGTCCTGTTTCTTAAAATACTGGAGCAATGGTTTTAGAGATTCATTATCGTATTGCTCTTTGGTCATGAGGTAGAGGATCAAGGATTTTAAGGCGTTTGAACTGGCTTGCATATCCGGGGAGATAAATTTTACTAGAGAGATAAATTCTGCCTCTTGATTCTGGTCTTTCATGATATCATCTAGAACTTTTTCGTCATGTTCCAGAATGTGAAACAGGTGTTTTCTAGAACTTGTTTTATAATGAATGTCCGCATTTGCTTTGAGCAATATACTCAGAATTGATTTTGCCTTATTTTGAGCAGCGAGCATTAAGGGACTTAATTCATTGATTTTCGAGGCATCATAATCTGTGACATGTACTGGCTTGATGGCTGCACCACGCTCGAGCAGTTGCCTTACCATGCTGGCATAACAAGCTTCATTATTGTTGGAGAGAAAACAAGCCAATTGCAATGCTGTGATACCAGGTGGAACATCAAAATTCTGGGACAGTCTTTTGTGATACTGATAGGGTGCTTCAAGGTCTACACCTTTATCGAGCAAAGCTTGCAGAATTTCAGGATTTTCCGTATAAATTGCCCAACAGAGTGATAAGCGCTGCCAATCTTCGGGCTTGGTTCCATAGTGCGATATAAGCTTTAGAATAATTTCTGGTTGTTTCTTAAATACGAGGCAGGCGGTGCCGATGTCTGCTGCATTAATGCAAAATTCTGGCCTTGTTTGGCCAGGTGATTTTAGGACAAGTTGCCTTTGATCGAGCAAGTGATGGATGAGGCTCGCAGATTCCTCGACACTTCTTGATTTATGTGCTTGTTTGGGTAGTTTCATATCAAAAAATATTCCGTCCAAGGATGTAGGATCTAGTCTTGCAATGGCAAGAGAAAGCATAGAATTCCAATCATTAAAGGTAGGGCGGAGATAATTGAAAGGTTCCAAAGAGTATCCTAGAAGGGCTGCGTCTGCGACTGAGATAGTGATGTCGCCGAACTTCACCTTGTAATTCAGTAAATGCTGCTTTCGAACAAAATCAAGCAATGTTTTGAGTGGTTCCCATTCGTAATGATCTGCAGTCAATAAATAGTCGATGAGCTTCTTCAAAGAATTTATGCTAAATGGGCCTCTATAATTCAAAATGGTACTGAGTCCGAAGGAAACAGCGGTGAGCATGCGAGGTGAGGCCGGGGTCTCATCGATGAATTTATCCAAGATAAACGATTCTTTCTTTTCCTTGCAATTTGCCTTAATGTACAATTCAATGAGTTCATTTTGATCAAGCTGATTGCCTATTTTTAAAAGATAATTAAGAGGATTTGGGTCGGCACATAAAAGAGCTGCATGGATCATGGAAAGACAATGTGTTCCAACCTGTACTCGGTAGTGCAAGAGTTTCTGTTTGTGTAAAGAATCCAGGAAAGATGTCAACATTGCCATGTCGCAGTGACTGCTCGTTAATAAATATTGGATCGAGCCTCTTAAAATATCTGCCATGGATTTCTTATCTTGCGAGAAAATTGCCTTGATGCTCTGTTCGGTGTCTTGCAATGCATTTTCTATTACAGTTTCAGTGATTTTATCGGCACCCATTTCTGTACCCAATACAGAGAAGAAATCCATTCCCGTAAAAGGATCTTCGTAGTTAATATCTGCATTGGCACGCAATAACTGCCCAATAATGAGAGATGAGCGGCGTTTTGCCGCCAGCATTAAGGGCGAAAATCCATCAAAATCGTGGCTTTCCTGTATTTCTCCTACTAGGCGGACCAGATCTAGCCTTGCATTTTTATCTAATAGCAGAGAAACCATCTCTGGGTTATCAGCTAATATGGCCTGTTGCAAGGGGAGTAGTCCGTGTGGAATATGATAGCTGTGATTTGATCCATGACGAATATCGTGCTGCGGGAGGAATGCTTGTTCGATTTCTACGCCAAGTTCAAGCATTGTTTTGAGGGCAGCTGTGTTCCTATAATAGATGGGCCAGCAGAGTGACAGCTGCTTAATGCTGCCTGGAACTTTAGCATAATTTCTAATAAGTTTATCAAGAAATTCTGAATTTTCATTTTTATAAATATGAAACGCAAATCCTATATCTCTTGCCGTCAACCTAGGCATCGTGGCTGATAAGGTTTTATCCTCAAAGAGATATTCCAAAACACAGTGTGGTATTTGAGAGTTGCGAGGAACGAGTGCGGGGTAGGGAAGTCCTAGCCTATCTTCGTACAGGGATTTAAGTTCAGAGGGATTAGTTCGCTTCAAGGCAGTGGAAAGCAGACTATTCCACTCAGGATCTTTTACTTCGGATTTATCCAGAGAGAAAAATTTAATGCTATTGATGCTTGGACCTAACTTGAGAATATATTCAAATACGGTAAGACTGGGTGCAAGCAGTGCGGCATTCAGTGTGCTGATTGTGAGAGACCCAAGTTGAACAGTAAAATTCAGTAATTGATGTTGATGCAGAAAATCCAAGAAAGCTTTAATAGGTGTTGCTGAAATAGATGTTGCTGAGTCTATAGAGTCTATTTCTTTCGTTAACAAATAGCGAATAAAGGCCTCAATAATGCCTGAGGTAGATTGCGCTTTTGGTTCCAAAAAGTTTGCAAGTACATTGAGTTCATGCTCAAGCTTTGTTCCTCGCATGAACGATTCAATGACTTCGGCAATATCACAATTGAGGGTAAAAATAGTGTCATTCGAGACAGAGATATGATCAATCTTGTCCTTGGCATGAAGCAATATACTCATGATCTTTTTCGACCCCTTACGGCCGGCAAGCATGAGGGGGCTATAGCCATTAATGAGCGCAAATTCCAAGTTCCGCCGCTCTGCTTCTGGTTCAGTTGCTTTTTTCTTATTTTGGGCTTCTTTGAGATCAATGCTCTCTGCTTTCATATACCAAGGTTTTAGTTCTTTATTTTTCTTTAACAGAACTTCTACAATGTCGGCATAGCTATCATCGCCAAAGTGGCAGGCAGTGTGGAGTGCTGTGAACCCTTCTGGGATCTCACTATGGGAATCGGAGAGCAGTGACACTTTTGCAACGTGAGGTTGAGTAGGATCAAGCCCGAGCTCGATAAATTCCTGTAACACATCGACACTGCCGCTTAAAACGCCCCAGAGAATCGATAATTTAGCGGGATTGTCATAGTAATTCATAAGCAAGCTGCGTATGATGGCAGGGCTTGCCTTGATTTTGCAACAGGCTGCTGCAATATGTTCCGGTAACACATTAATATAGGGATAGATAAAATTCGTTTTGCCTGGAAGAGCACCATGAATGACGAGATGAAACATCTCAAAGGCAGTCTTCGCATCAATTTTCAAGGGCTTTTTTGGTAATTTGAGCTTAGAGTAGATAAACTCATCAAGTTTCTCTGGGTTTGACAGGAGCGTAACGAGATCGACTGTATTCCAATATCTGCCAGGATCTATGCTGAGTTGCTGGAATGCCGAGTCTTCAAGATCAAAACTCATAATATATTCAAAGAGATCTCGTCTGCCCCCAAGCAAAGTTGCGGAGATTAAAGCCATCGAAGTTTCGCCGAATTCAAAGTTTGAACAAAGAAGGCCATGATTTTGCAAACAGAGCATGAGTTTTTTCATGGCTTCGAGATCTAACGATTCTTCAGTCAGCAGCAACAGGATTGCATCTCTCATAACATCTGAAACTTTTGCATATTCTTTTACTAATATTTTTCCCTGAAATTCTGCTAATAGAATAATTTCCTTATCAATACCTTGAACTTTGGTCCATTCATCTATCTGAGCTTCAGTCATCTGATTGACGCTGCGCGTGACAGCAGTTACGCCTGGTTGATTATTGACGAGCCAGCGTCTTGGTTTATGGACTTCCCAAAGTCCTGGATGAAAGCGGGTTCGCATGAGCTTTCTCAATTGTCCCATTTCAAAATCGCAGTTCAGGGGATTTTCTTTGATGGTTTTGATGATGGCCATGATTTTCTGATAGGCATCAATTCCCAAATATCGCATCATTTCGACAGTTAACAAGGCCATGGCCAGATTGATGTTAGGATGCATGAAGAGTTCATCCCCAAGCTCGACCACTTGGGTATAGGTGGTCTTGTTGCCAGGCAGCGTGTAAGTCAAATATTTTTGATGTATCTGTGTCTCTGCTGTCTTGTCGTCTGCTACTGGTTTTACAGTTTCTGATGCATCCGCTGTTTTTGCTGCAGCCGCCCTATGTTCCACGCGAAAGACCACATCAAAGATTTTATATTCAGCTCGGGTTCCAGTATATTTATAGGAAGGCCAGTGATCTGAAGCCCAGACGTCCCGCAAAGATTCCGGATTATCGCGCTGTATTGCATTGAGATCAAAGACAACTACACCCTGAAAATTTGAGATAAAATGTGGAGAATGAATATTCTTTCCAACACCCCAGCTTGCGAATACATGATCAGTCATGCCTTGATAATCTGGGGTATGAGCTGTGACCTGTCGAGTACTTTTCCGGCGCTGCTCTATGGATAGCAGCCCTTTGCCAGTTTTAAGTATGTTTTGCAAAGTGTTTTTCGTTGTGACATGTCTTGCCTCCCAGTCAGAATCCAGCATGAGCCTTACAAAATAGGCTTCAAGCGGTGTCAACATGGGTATTAATTGTTTACCATTGATCTCGCGAGGTTTCCGCTGTTCCTGCAGCAATTCCTTGACTTTAGGACAGATATTTAGGGGCTCTACCTCCTGTAGGCGAATCTTCAGAGCCTTGAGCCTATTGATGGCATGGGTTTCAATGTCTATTTTAACCTTGGATTGCACCAGATCAAAGGCGCGCTTCCTTGCGATCGAGTCGCTCCAATCCCAGAAAGATTTTGCCCTTGCTTTTTGACGGGATTCTGTCTCTGGGTCAGGCTTCAGTACTTGCCCGAGTTTTTCATAGAGTTGGGTTAGTTTTTGCTGGATAATTTTTGGTCTAAGTTCGATGTTATAGAGATTTTGTGCCTCGTAAGAAGTTTCTTCAATAAGAGAGAGCTCATCCGCAATTTTTTGCTCTGATTTTTCTTTATTTTCAGGCGATGCAGGTTTTGTTTTTATAGTATTCCAGTCCTGTTCTCGAATCAGGATATCTTCTAGCACTCCTTTGGCGTAATCATCTTGGTCACTTATATATAGAGACTCAGGGAATAATTTCATGGCATTCTGGTAAAATCCGCCCAACTCTAGTTCTTTGGCTGTAATGTCACTGCTGTGAGAGAAAATATTGCAGCCAAGGCTGAGTAGAGAGCTTATACTACTGAATCGAAATGAAGCCCCTCGATAATTTGGCTGGAAAAAGTAAATACACCTGTTAAATAGTGGAGCGAGTTCGGGCTCTGGCACATCGACGTGCAGCTCGATAGGTAAATTTGGCTTAATTTTTCCTTCAAGTTCCAGCTTTTTGAAATCATTTAGAAGTGCTTTGAGCTTATCGACTTTGTCACCGCAATCAGTGATGGCCTTAGTTTGTTCTGGGTAAACTTCCTTCATCAACTGAGCAAGCTTTTCGGGTTCGAGCACGGTACCAATGATGAGAATTTTTGTTTCTTCGAGTAGTTTATTTCCGGGAGAAGTTTTTTTCAACAACTTGGCAAGACGGAGAACGTGATCTAGGCCTTTTCCAGCACGGAGTATGCCAAAACTTGCGATATTATGCCCGCGTTTTGTGATGGGGAGCAAATTCGGTGCTACTGTTGCAGGTACAGGCAAAATGATGGCATTACCAATTTTTGCGAGGAAATCTGCGCTGGTCGGAAAGTGTGTCACTACATTGAATAATGCATCTTGCTTGTCAAATTCATCTAAAAAAATTATTTCATCTGCATATTGTAGTCGGTCCAGTACTTCTTTTTTCTGTTCTGGACTCGAATATTTTCTGAATTCAACGGCAGTAATGACAAGCCTGCCATTTTTACTTTTGAAATCCTTGAGTCCTTGTTCTGTGTAGCCCAAGCCTATGTTTGGGGCATTTACCATTATGTGCAAGATAGGAGCATCATTCGCTCTGTGCTGTTCAATAAATTCAAATATTTCCTGCTCAGTCTTTTTTTCACGAATGTAGCAGCATGACTCTCTATAGATACGGTTCATAGACGCTTCAATACTGAGTGTATAATCGATGTCGCCAGTACCTGCTACTTCATCTTTATGAACCTTATGAAGGGTAGAGAAAAATATTAATGATTTTTTAGTTTGAAGTTCAACTGTGCTCATTTATTGTATCTCTTCAGTAGTTATTCAAGGCAATTGGTTATTATGTTAAAAGATTGGTTATAATGATACAGGAAATTGCATAAAATGAAAAGTAGGACATTGCTAACAGACCCCAAAATATGTATCATAGTCCCAATTATAAGTTATGTAACTGATTTAATATATCTGATTTTTTAAAAAATTTTGACTTGTCAATTAAATCAATTTGTTATAGAATCTTAAGTTGAATTAATTTCTATATAAAGATTAACAAATGATGAGGAATCCATGAGTGAACTATCCCATAAAGTCCTAGAACGACCGAAAATAACTGTAGTTGAAGGGCAGAGGAGCGCTGGTTATCGAAATGTTCGGGAAAGCGGGGAGATCATAAAAAAAGTAGCAGAGGATTCCAAACGCGTTTTTGAAAGAAAGAGCCTAAGAAAAAACTCACCCCTTCTGCAAACACCAACTCCCGAAAAGTTCCCAGCCTTTGTCCTTAAAATGGCCAGAATATTTTCAGGTCTTCACTACAGCGGTTTTGCTCATGGCGCTATTTGCAAAGAGACTTTGCTTTGGAAAAATGATACTGAAGAGGCCTCTGTATTTGATGAACAAGGTGGGAGAATTTTCGAACTAGAAGGATGGCAAGCTATTGAACCGGATATGGCAACAGTTCAATTTATCTTTCGCAAGGAAACAATCACAAAGGCCAAGATACAGGTAGCCCCTGAATTTCTGAAAGAAAATGGCAAGATCACTTTCGCAGTAGACGTTTTTCAATTTGCCCTTACTACATTGGAATTACTCTCTAAAACTACTAATATAACTTTAAAAAATATTTTGGATAAGATTCCAGCTGACTATCATCAAGAACTGGTGCGATTATTGCAGCGATGCTTAGTTACTAATCCGGATGAGCGTCCAACGATGGTTGAGATATATCGATACACACTGAATATGATTGCGCAACTTGAGGAGCGTCGTGCCAGTACCGCACTCATCTATGCTTATAAGTTTTTTGTCGAGAACAAGTCTCTTCCCGAACGGCAGTCGGGGTTTAAGGATCAAAATATAAGCTTTGAGCTCTTGAAAAAGGCTGCAACAGCATGCGTTGAAAGAAGTGAAGGTCTGCCTCCCTCACTGATGCTTGCTCGGAGGCTTTTGGCGCAGGCCATTCGCAACAAGAATTTTGACAATCAAAACTCGCCAATGCAATACTTCATTCCAGGAATGGAAATACAAGCTACTTCCAAGGAAATTGCAGCCGATATTTATAAATTTAAGGGCATTGCAATGTCCTGCAAACTGAGCAATGAAGATCATCAAGAGTATGTTCTGCTTGGTCCTTCCAATATTCAGAATGTGGAAGACTTGCTGCAACGCTGCATAGATCCAAATGAACTTGGCAAGCCAAATGATTATGTCATCGGTCCCGCGAGAATAACTTCAAGCGTCCTCACAGAAGAGAGCTCCATTCCCATTTTACCTATCGCATTATTGTTTCACCGAAGCGATGCCAAAACATTAAGCAAAAAGGATTTTTTCAAAAATCACAATAAAACTTTAGCACTGTTGGGTATTGCTCAAGATCTTGTGAGAGGCTTAGCTTATCTACATAAACGAAATATTGTGCATGGTAATTTGTCTTTGGAATATGCTGCCACAGACACGGTCACACATAAAACAAAAATCATTATTGGAGAAAAAAATTATAAAGCCACAGCTCCTGAAAGTCTTAAAAACCAGAAATTTTCCAGAGAATCAGATGTCTTTCATTTTGCAGTGATGATTCTAGAACTCATTACAGATGAGACTTGGTTTGCTGAATACTTTGGGAGTAGTGATCCAGAAATCCGATCCAAGAAATTACAAGACTTAATGGTAAACGATTGCGCTATCATTCGATCCAAAATTCCTTCCTGGTGTGGAATGTCAGAATTGCTGATGAAATGTTTGAAGCAAAAGCCTGCAGAAAGACCCACCATGGATATGATAGATCTCGACCTGCAAATACTTTTAAAGCAACAGCAGCATTTCCCGCCAACAAGGGTTCCTATCATGGTACGCAGCTCACATATATATGAAGAGTTGAGTATAGAACCTGAGCACATGCGCAGGGGCGGCATATTCGGGCATCTGTTTGGTGAAGAAATGAGGCAGGCTTACAGTCGCCATTTTAATGCAAAAACCATGCGCCTGACAATGGGTGTCGGCCCACAAAAAACCGGGTTTTTTGCTGAAACGCTTGATGAGGCAGAGGACGCAAGCGGCCTTCACCCGGACAAGGATAAAACAGAATCTCTAATTGATCTTATTCTTAAAAAAGTTGCCGCGTATAAAGAACGCCATTTTAATGAAAAACTCCTAACAAATCCAAATGGCATGCCTGCACTGTCGAGGGGAATTTATCATTTTCCGACCCAGGAAGTTACTGGTACAATTTTGCTGCCAGATAAAAATCTCATCAAATTCATCAAAGACGATTTAAACAGACTCGAGAATGATCCCCCTAGACACCCCGATCCGGCTAAAGATCCGTCTCAAAAAGAGAAATCGCTTATCAGGAATTCTTGTGAAGGTGATCCCAGGGGACTAAAGCCATGCCATTGTGAGCGCGAAGCAAGACCTCCGCAACCAAGACTTTTAACGCATATTTGGGCAGATCATGCAGAGAAGGATGATAAAGGTATTGTTATCAAGAAAAGGAACATTCCGATTAAGAATATTGTTGAAGGTGTTGCAGCGGATAGTATTCCACAGGAATTATTGAAGTCGATAATGGATTTTTTAGCGCCAAAGGATTTTGCGGCCCTTGCTCGTACTTGCTGGAATACAGCTATTGTGAGCCGCAGTCATATTGGATTTTGTCGCAACTTGATTAAGCAACATGCTCCTGCTAATCATGAAATATGTTATTTTCCACTTGAAGGCCATGGTCTGGCAAAAGTTTATAGTGATGCAATGCGGCGTTGGGCAAAAATCATAGCACTACAACAAACATATATCCGAGCCCATAATAAACTCACAATAGAAACTAATGGCATATTGGGCTTAACAGACATTGATGATACAGAACGCAGAAGACTGATCCAAGCTTCAGTTGAAGTATTTAAAGCTAAACAACAGGATTGTGCACTCTGCGAAAAAGAGATTGCAGAGGTTTCTTATGGGCGCTTTTATTCCAATCCAAGGAGCAAGCGTACTGGCGGTGCCTTTATGAGTTGTGAAACTTGTTATAATCACAAACAATGGAATGTGAATGAAGCAAAACAACTTTGGTGTTTTACCCCAAAGCAATTGGAGGGTATTCCGCATTGGAAACTGGGCGATGACAAACGCTTCTGCACGGCAGATTTACAGGATTTTCGCATGTTTCTTCCGATGAAAATTGATGTAGGGAAGGGTCTACCGGACCTGGAGATAACAGAGGAAATGTCTCATCCCATAAGCCCTGAAATATTGAGTCGTGTAGCAGATCTGCCAAAAATAGTACATGATATTATTGCTGTGGAGCAGGAAGTGAGCGGTGAATCCAGCACCGAATTCAGTCCGGAAATTGCCAAGAATCCGGCGATGCTAACTGCCTATCGAGTGTACCATAGACCTTATGGGGGGCAGAAAATGCCAGAGATACCTAAAGGTAAAGATATGCCATCTAAAATTGCACAATCGTCGAATAATAAATTAGTATAGAGTAAATTTCGTATCTTTTCAGGAGCTCACTCATGGCATGTATTGCAACTCAGGTGGAAGAGATTATAGAAAAAGAAGAGAATGACTGGACGTCAGCTGATCCGCACAAATTTGAGCTTTTGTCCGTTTTTGCAAGTACCTTGTTGCGAGAATTAAATAAATTGCATAAGATGGCCATAGTTCATGGCGATCTTTCGTTTTCGCAAGAGCTCTCAGAGAATCCCGTTTTCGATGCACTTTCTTTGTTCAAAGTAATTCCGAGCCATGTTCGAAAAATTGCCCCTGAGAGCATCAAGGAAGAAAGATATAGCAGTGCATCTGATGTCTTCCAGTTTGGCTTATTGATGATTTCTCTTTTAACAAAAGGGATGGGTACTTGGGAATACGGCTGGCAAGATAAGTCAAGCATTTCTGCAGGTATATTAACTGCAGAAGAGTCTCTTTTGGTGTTAAAACATTACGAGGATTCTGCCAAATATCAGTTTGCCGATGTTATTTATAGGATCCCAAGCTGGTGCCCGCAGGCTTTCAGAGACATAGTATTGTCTTGTGTGGCACTGGAACCAGAGAAGCGGCCTGGCACAGAACTTTTGTTGCAAATTATGTTGGCATCAGCAAATCTAGAGAAGAAAACGACTTCAGAAAAATCTAAGCAAAATCTGGTGAAAGGGGGTCATTTTGGCAATGCATGGCTAGCTGTTATTGGCGACCCTAATTCCGTTCCAGAAATGGTAAAGGAGTGTCTTAACGTCGATTGGATTGGTTTGATATCGGCCGAGAAACTGACAGCATTTAGAAATACTGTCTATATGTCTGAGGATAAACCAATTTCAGCGACAGTTTACTTAGCGGATTTTAAGCTTGGCTCTGAAACACTGATGCGAGTTATTTTAAGCCAAATCAAACCAAGTTCTTCTCTAGTAATACACAGTGCTTTTCCAGTCGTTGTCCCCACAAATACGTATCAGTGCAAGATTGACACAGTATTACGGTGGCAGAACTTTCTGGAAGCGACCATCGTGTTTAGAATGGCGCACAATGATAAATATCAAATTTCTGCACTGGCAGTCGATTTTTTTCGTCGCCAATTGGAGTGGACTCGATACTGTTTGGGAGAGAACCCGTGTCCACTGCGTTTCTCTGCACTCGCCTCCTATATGATTCGTGAAAAAGCTGCTAAAAAATCAAGAGTGTTTGAGGAACAGGAATTTGGAATTAAGCCGAATAGCAGTGCGAAGAAGGAAATACCAGCTTCCTACATTAGAGGGGTATGCCAAAAAATAGCGAAATATCCTGAAAATATTTTCCGTAAACAAGCCGCAATTGTCACCGTCTGCTATGATTTGCTTCAGAAAATGGAGATGGACATTTGTGTGCTAGAGGATCATATTCTAGATCAACCTAAATCTAGGTCTAGAGCTCAAGGAAAGGATGATTCTTTCGCTAAATTACGTAAAGAAAATATTGTTCTGAAAGAGGGAGATATTGTTTTTTCGGATGCTATGATCCAGGTGTCACTGGGATCAGCAGAAGAAATCAAGCCTGCTGTGATTTTTTCAGAAATATCTGAGGGTGAACGGACCGCAGGTGAACATCAAATACAAGATAAGGTAGATGATAAAGTAAAATCAAAAAAATGGTTCTAATTTATAAAAACATTTAAATCATACAATTTAAATTATACTAATAGTTATTATAAACACTGAGGAAATAAATATGTCTACGCCCATGAACACGGTTGAAAGCGGATTTGCTGAAATTTGCAAATTAATTAACATCACAATTCCAAAATTAGTTATGAGTGATTACAATTTTTATAGTTTTTTGCCAGGCTATTTTTCAGGTTATGATTTGGAATTATGCAAGGGCCCGGGTGGTATAACACCGCTGATTTATCTTGCCGGCATAAAGGGGTATTCAGTCTCTTTGCTTGCAAAAATCTTAATGGAAAAAGGCGTAGATATCAATGCGATTGATGATGATGGTAAGAATGTTTTTCATCATTGTGCTATACACCAGAATTGGCAAATGATGATTTTTCTGATGAGCACAAAGAAAATTACTGATTTAAATCTTCGTGTCCGATCTGGAAAATTTGCAAACAAGAATGCAGCTGAAATTATCTTTGATACACTTTCATATAATGATCATTCAAACTTATACGCACCCAGGAAAATATTGTATAGTATATTATGCGGTATACCAATGTCTCTCAAAATAAAAATGGCGAGAGATCCTTTGAGTATCATTGGAAAACTCATTGCTGTTTCGAAAAAAAATGAAGCCATGCTTCAATTGTTGCTAGCACTGAATATTCCGCTGGATCTGGAATTTAGAGTGCACGAATCTGTTCATAGATTATTTTTTTATGGCGAGATGCAACCCTTGTTAAGCAAAGACAAATTCTCAAAAGCATTTTCTCAGTTACAAAATCTCATGTTGATTGCCTCTAATCAAAATCCAAAATGGAAGAGCAAAGGGGTCAGCAATCTTGATTTACCTGAAATGATCTTAAATAGTGATATCTTTACGCCCAATTTGATGAATATCCGGGATAGAGAGGGGAATACTCTTCTGCATCTCGCCTGTGCCAGTGCAAACGTTGAATTTGTGCGAGATTTGCTCTCGAAAGATTCATTTCCAGCCTATGCGAGGGGAATATCTTTGCAGGGAGGGCAGGAGGAGAGCAGGACTAAACAGCAAAGAGCTACGCGTTCGGAAAAGCTTGGACTGCTTCCATTTACCTATACCAATGCACGCAGAACAACTGTACAGCAATCACCAGCTATTGAGACTGAAATTATCATTCAAGAGACGCCCCTTGATATTGCCGCGGCTAATATCAAGAGAATTCAAGATGAATTACCACTGCTGACTTGCAAAACATCAAAGGATTTGGCAAAGATTAAAACGCTTCAAAGTGAGCTTAGTGCTCATAATCAGATCCGTAATATGATCATGGATATGATACAGCCTTATATCAATACTTTCGTTTTTAAACTATTGCAGCACACTCGACTCGCCGTTGCAGGACAATTTCTAGATATTCTGTGGAATATTACGGATTTTCTAGGACATTTTCCAGGACTTATGCCAGGGGATCGTTTTGCAAAAACGCCTGAGGGGCAGAAATATTTAAGATATGCGATGCAATTCAAGCTAGAAGAGGAGGAGGGTTGGGGAGCTCTTTATAGTCCTAGAATTTACCAAGCAGTTTGCCGGGTTAAGCTAGAAACTCAAAATGTAGTTACCACAGCGCTACAGTATTTCGTGAAGTTAGGTTTTACTCAAGAAAGGCTTGAACTGATCATCTCGAAATCTGCTGTACTGCCTGATCAATTTATAACAGATCGTGACTTCTGGAAAGATACTCTTGATCTAATCCTCTCGCTTAATGAACATGAAAAAATTGAATCAACTACTTTTGCTTTGGCAAAAGGTGAAAAAGCTGTGGATAGGATAATCCAATTTGCAGTAAAATCTGATATCAAAATCGATTTGCAAGCGCTTGTTGGCAGCAAACCTAAAAAAGAGGGCGGGATTGAAAAGCTCCGTGAAGAAAAGAACAGTATCGAAAATAAATGTTTAACTACATCCTCAAAACGGTTACAACGCAGATCTGAATATAAAGCAATTTCTGAAAACATCAAAGGTGTTTTAGAAATCCTAAACCTATCAGACAATTTGAATGGTGGTTGGAGATCTCGTCCAGAATCCCAATTAAACCCGGAAGATAAATCCCAAATAAACAGGACAGACCCAGTGAACCTTGAGAGTTTAAAAGAGTCACTTACCAAAGGCGATTGGATGACTTTCGCGAAAAATCTAATGTGCGGTGAGTCCAGGCAGTTTCTTGAATCGATTCATGCCTTGGAAGAACTTTTTCAAGTCTTGTTCCGCAAAATAAAGAGCATCAGAGAATGGGGCAGTAAAGGAGATAGGCTTAGCAAAAATAGGAAATTCAACACAATCGAAAAACCAGTGATGAAACTTTGTATCCAAAAATTATTTAATGCTGCAGCAAGACTTGAGATTCGACGCGTAAAAACGCTTGGGCAAGGCATGCGTTTACAAGGGAAGAGCTTGCTGCCAGCGCTCTTGAAATCTGTTTTTGAGCTCGACCACATAGCGATTGGCATGGCTCAAGATCTTATACTTTCAGAAATGCCGCTTGATATCAAAATAGATAGCCGAGATGAAAAGCGCATTGTATTGTCCATACATGGAAATATTCTCAAAAAATCTAACCTC